>JADKIO010000006.1 GCA_016721195.1 Candidatus Geothrix skivensis
CGAGCGCGGAGGTTCCCTTCTTCATCCAGGTGGATGGCGGCGTGAGACCCCGAAGAACGCCGGCGAGCTCATCCGCGCCGGGGCCGACTTCTATAGTGGCGGGCATTGATGCCGTGTTCAAGGCAGAAGCTCCGAAGGCCGCCGTGGCAGGACTGCTGCCGAGATGAACAGGGGCCGCTGACTCGAGAATTCACCCTTCAGCGCTCATGCCGGTGCCGGACCGCTGTCCCGCAGGATGGTCGCCCAGAAATGCATGTCTCCGGGAGAGGCAACACCAGGGCTGATCGGTCTTTTCAGGACGCGTGGGGCGTAGACCTGCAGCCAGCTAACCGCTACCGTAGTAGCGGTCCGGCACATTGAGGCCCACCAGCCCGGTGAAGTCGGCGGGCCGTCCCACAGGGACGAGGGCCTTCTCGGCAACGACCTTCTGCCGTTCGGGGGTGGTGGCCCACTGAGGCCGCAGGAGCATCGCCGGTGGGCCTTCTGCATGAACTCCGGCAGGGGGTAACGTACGAGGCCCGTACCTTCGGCCTCAGCCAATATAGCCCTTCTCCGGATCCAGCACGGCCCGTGGCTGAAGGGGCGCGTCCGTGAGGGCGCTCACCGGAATGATCCGTGGCGTGATGGCCACCCGGATCACAGGCCAATCCCCAGGCTGGCCCAGGAGCTGTACTTCCTGAATACCGGGGCCTCGCGCTCACGCGGTCTGACGGTAGATGCACCACGATGGGACTGGAGCACCCGCCAACGAGCAGGGCGACCGTCAAGAAATCAGGCTTGGCATGAGGCATTCTGCCATGGCCACTCTCCCTCAGTGAAGACCGGCCAGGGCAGCCTTCTGGGCCAGGGCAGGCGCTTGATGACCCGCTCGCCGCAGGACCGCCGGCTTCCGGGCTGAGGCCTCGCGGTAAGAGGTAGTCCAGGGGCTGGCCCCGAGTGTATGTGGCGCCCTTCCCTGCCTCGTGCTACTTCAGCCGGGCCGCCACATCGAGGGCGATCCCGCAGTAGAGCGTGCCATCCGAGCAGCGCAGGAGGGTAGACCCGCCGGAGTCATGGCTGAGCGCCACGAAGGAAAGGCCTCCGCCAGGATCTGCTCGGCGGTGGCCCCCTGCCAACGGAAGCGGGCCGTGGCCAGGAACGAAACCCACGTTGTGGCCCCACCCGTAGCCACGGAGGCGCAGGGAGCCATCGGCCTGGAGTTCCCTGCGCAGGCATTGCTGGGTAAGGTGGTCCATGCAAGCGTCGGCCCGCCATGGAATGGGTCCTCCACCGCGCCAGGACCGGACTCCCCCAGCCAAAGCCCCACTGGCCAGTCTCGGAGGCCGGGCCGCAGATCCCACTTCAGCGCGGCCTGGGCGGCTATGAGGACCGTTCCCAACTACCCCAGCGATCCCCTGGCAGGCGCAGCCCGGTCTCGACCAGTCCATCCCCCAGACCTCCTGAGGACCGGGCAGGTGGCCGCCAGCCTTGAAGCCGAGAAGAAGGCCCGTGAGCATCCGGGTCAGCTCGGGAGGCCGCCCGTGGCCCTGGCCGTCACGCCGAGGGCGTGCCTGCTGCCGCGCAGTGGGCCAGGCGGGCAGAGCAGACCACCTTCCGTGCTGCCGTGAATGGCCTCCAGCCAGCGGCTCTTTGCCAGCCAGAGGCCTGCAGGCCTTCGAAAGACGCGTCGGCGCCCAGTTCACCTTCCCGTGGCGGCGGCGATCCGGAAGAGCCGCTCCTGGAGGCCGTCCAGGAGAGGGCGCCACCCCTGCGCTTCGGCGCTGACGCGCCATAAGGCCTGGAGGGTCGCGCACGGGAAGGTTCGGCAAGTGGACCGCCCCAGGCAGCAAAGATCCTCCGAGGCGGTGCGGCAACCGCTGGCCGTTCACCATGCGCGGTCCCCCGCAACCGCTCGGCAGGCCAGACCACAGTGACAGGATCGGTCGCCCGCCAGGAGCCTCCCTCACCCAGGCATCAGGGGCTGCGCTGGCCCCAGCGGCGCTGGCAGGGGCTCGCGGCGCAGGCCGGGCGCGGAGCCAGCAGTAGGCCCAGGCCTGCTCCGGGTGGTGCCACCGTGAAGTGCGCAGTTCCAGCCGGGCCTGCTGTCTGAACAGCCGGCATGGTCGTCACGCCTGCAGGGCGACGATGGGACTCGGCCCAGAAACACCAGGCCTCCTCCTCCCAGCAGCCCCAGGTCCAGGCCGGCTGGCCGCCGATGGAATCCGCTCGTGGCGCAGGACGGCGCCGGGATCGCGCCGCTTCAGCTGCTCCCAGGGACGCACGTACGGGACGTCGCCCACCCACTGGGCGCTGCGACCGGTTGGGGCACCGGTGGCCCGCGCGAAGGAACCGGCCTCCGGTGTGCGGGTATGCACCCGCCAGGAAACGCGAGCTGGCTCCGCCCAGGCACGGGTCGCCGCCAGGAGCTGCCAGGGCCTCTCGATGAGCACCTGGGCATCGGGTCCCCTCGAAGACCGGCGGCATGAAGGGCGGCGCAGGTGCGAGCAGGACGATCATCCGAAGCCTTCAGCCCCAGGGTTTCGCGGATGCGGGCCAGACCTCCGCCTTCCACGCCCGGGGTAGGTGCAGGGACCACCAGAGTCGGGCCATGGCCCCACCGCCACCCAGGCATGGTGGCCGCAGGTTCGCCAGGCACGGGGGCAGTGCCCGGTCTTGAACCACAGCCTCGCCTTGCCGAAGCTCCTTCACCTCATTGACTGCCCGCCAGGAAGCGCTTCCGAAGGTCACCACCTCTGACTGCTCCCGGCTCCATCAGCCAGCGCAGGGAAGGCATCGGGGCTGGTGCGCAGCAGGTCCCATCGCCGACCCAGGCCGCCGTCAGGGCAGGGAGGAGCCCTCACCCGGGGGCAGGCGGCTGATTTTGAAGGGCATGAGATGCCTCCATCCACACCCCCCGGCCCGCCGCCTCGCCATGGTCAGTTGCGTAAGGTGGCCTGAGCGTCGGCGATCCAGACCAGGAAGAGGCCGGGTTGCAGCTCTCCTGCAGCGCCCGGCCCAGGTCACGCAGCCGTGGCCCTCGCGGTTCCAACAGACGAACGGGCCCACGCTGCCCTTGCACCTGAACTGCACACTCCGGCTGGCCCAATCCGAGCCTTCGGGGCGCAGCCACACCAGCTACGGGGAGGCTGCCCATGGGGCCTCTTTTCCTGGCCTCGCCATGAGCTCGGACCTCGCAGTCCCCAGGGTGATGGCGGATCCCTCCCCGGGCTTCGGGGCAGGTTCAGTGACGGCGGGGCCGGCTGCGCCTCCAGCACCAGGGTGGCGAGGCGGCCCGCCAGCAAGAAACAAGGGTTCCGCATCGAAGGTCCCCAGGGTCACGGGCCCGGCACCAGGCAGGATAAGAGGCGCTCCCGGGTCAGCGGCGCTCCTGGTCATTGCCACCATCCAGCACGGCCTCCACCCTGATGCGGGCGGGCTTGCCACCCGCCAGCCGCCCATCCACTTCAGCGTGCTTAGGTGCCGGGGGGGGGTGTCGTGGTGCTGTTCGCCGGACCAGCGCGCATACCACCGGAAGCCGTGCGGCGACCGCCCTCCACCACGGCGCCATCGAGTTCCAGCACCTGAGGCTACCGCCGGTATTCATCGTTGGCCTGGATAGAAACCACCCGAAGGCGCGTCCGCGCCGTGGACACCCACCAGCTGCACTCGCCGGAGGACAGAGTCGGGCTCCAGAATTTCCAACCGGTTCTCGCCGTTCTGAGCCGTCAGTTCGGTGTTAAGGGTGTGCCCCACGCGAACGGACCAGCTGAGGCTGGCGCCGTTGAACCACACCTTCAGCGTACGCGCCCGCCAGGCCTGGCGGGCGGCCTCGGCCTCCCGTTCCAGCCGCGCCTGCCGCAGCTGCTCGGCGGTGGCGGGGTGTCCTCCCGCTGGGGTCGTACCCGCCCTCGTCCTCGTAGTCGTCGTAATAGCGTCGCCCGGGCTCATCTGGGGAGCCGGATCGCTGGATCCACCAGCTTGATGCGCAGGTTCACGCTGCGGTCGCTGGACCAGCCGCCCAGGTCTGGCGCGACCTCCAGGCGCCGGAGCCGAGGTCCGGCGCATAGGGATGCCACCAGGGCGGCTTGGCGGCCTTCTGCGCCAGCCGGGCCGAGGCAGCCGGGAGCAGGGCCAGCACCGCAGCGGTCTCATCGGGCACCTCCGTCCTGCACCTTGAGGTCGAGCCATCACAGGTGCCCACTGCCCCTCGTTCGACATGAGGCTGAGCTTGGCCGGCCGCAGGCAGTAGCTGCCCGCCATCCCGGCCCGCAGGTGGATCCGCACCGTGTGCGTGTTCCAGCTCAGGCCCGGTGGAACAGGAAGGTCACCTTGTCCGGGTGCACTTCGATGCGGGGCTTGGTCCAAACACTCTGTGGAGCCCTCCTCCGTAAAGGCTTGCCCTCCAGCACGAAGCCCTCCAGCTTCACGGTGGGGTTGAGGCCGCCGGGAATGGGACCTCCAGCATCACGTAGTCGCGTCGCGGTCCGTGCGGGACTGCACCTGCATCCAGGCCTCCTCGCCAGCCTTCGTGGTGCCGGTCCAGGGCTCGCGAACCCAGCCCTGGCGGGCATTCCCGGTCTGCTGCGGGGTCCTCAGCCGCCAGAGGTCCCGGGTCACGGACAGGCGCAGGGCCGAGGATGCCTCGCCCTTTAGCACCCCCGTGGCACTGCCCGGCACCTGTAGCTTAGGTCCACACCAGCAGCCCCTTGCCACTGGGGCGTGACCGTCACGGGCTCCGGCTCAGCCATGGGGGCCTGCCTGGCCGCGGCTCCCCGGGCGTTCCAGCGCCGGGTCTCGGGGCGCTCCTTGAACTCAAGGAGGGCCGCCCTGCACCGCCGCCTGGAGGGTCAGTGGCCCCCAGTCCAGCTACGCACCTTCAGTGAGGTAGGGCAGCAGGTCCACGATCTGGCCCGTGCTCAGGTGGATGCCACCCGCAGCCCCGGAACTCGAGGCCAGGAAGGTCTCGCCCTGGCGGATCAGGGGCGACTGGGGCCGGAGGCCAGGCAGAGGGCCTGGAGCGCCATCACGGTCGGGACGATGTACGCCTGAGTTGTAGCTCCACCAGGTCTCGCGGCAGCCCTCAGCGGGCCAGGCCGCCCTTCACCACGCGGCCCGCTGCTCCAGGCGCTCGGCCAGGGTCGAAGCCCAGGATGCTTGGCCCGCGGCGGCGGCCAGCGCGACCATGGCGTGGACGTGAGTGCCGGCCACTTCCGCCCAGCACCTTGTCGGCGGAGCTGTCGATGAGCCCGGCGATGGCTCCCCGGTCTGGGCCAGGGCCACGAGCAGAAGGCGGCATCGCCTGCGGGATCGGGGCTCTTGGAGCCGGCCACTCGGCCACCCTGATCCGCCTGGCGGGCGACCTGCTGGAACAGGTTCATGGCGGCCATGCGGCCCCGCCGGTAGACGCCCTCATCCACGGCGTAGCCCAGGCGCTTCATGGTGGCCAAACTCTGGATGGCGTAGCCCGTAGTGTGGGGTTCGGCTCCATGCCGAAGTCGTTGGGCGCATGCAGCCTCCCCAGCCGCCGTTGGGCTGCTGGTAGCCATCCTGAACACGCCATCGCGGATGTT
Source organism: Candidatus Geothrix skivensis (assembly GCA_016721195.1). Lineage (GTDB taxonomy): Bacteria > Acidobacteriota > Holophagae > Holophagales > Holophagaceae > Geothrix > Geothrix skivensis. The sequence continues at coordinate 5,550 of JADKIO010000006.1, forward strand.
CCGGTCCAGGTCCGTGAGCTTCTTCCAGTCCAGGTCGGGCATGGCGCCCTGCTTCACCAGGTCGGCCACCAGCAGGTTGGGCACGAAGCTGGACAGGGTCTGCTCCACGCAGCCGTAGGGGTAGCCGATGAGGTAGGGCAGCGAAGGCGCGGCCAGATGCTCCAGGTTGCCCACGGGCGTCAGCACCATCAGGGCGTCGCCCTTCGCCGATGGCGGCACTGGCAGCGTGAAGGTCTGCGAGCCTCCGTCCAGGCAACTGAACCCGAAGGGAGGCGGGCACCAGCTGGTCCTGCACGGGGACCTTCTGTCGCTCGGCATCCTTGAGGCCACCGCCTTCCACGCGGGCGGTGACGGTGAGGAGCCCCGTCTTGTCCGAGAACAGCGGCAGGGCGAAGCGATGCTCCCTGGTCCTGCAGGCTGAAGGTGCCTTCGGGCGCACCGGCGAAGCGGCCGTTCTGGACCTCCAGCCTGATCTTCCCTTGAATGGGCTGGCCGGAGAGGTTGCGCACCAGGGCGATGGCCGGGCCTCCTCCCCACGCTCAGCGTAATGAGGCAGGTGAGCGCCACCTGCAGGGGGTTTGGACGATGGCTTGGAGGCGCGGCCCACCCAACCTTCGTGTCCCCGGTGATGGCTATGACGGTGGCCCGCCAGGCCGTGAGGTTGTCCGGCAGCACCAGGTCCACGCTGGCCCGGCCATCGCGGCCCGCGGCCACGAAGGGCGTCCAGTGGGCCGTGTCCTGAAGTTCTGGCGCACCTTGTCGTCGTCGTCAGCCTTGAAGTCGCCGCGCTTCGTCTGTTTGAGGCTCCACACCGGGCGCTGGCGGCGCGGCAGGTCGTGGAAGCTCCAGTCGGTCGAGCCCGAGCGCAGCACGCCGTGGCGGCGGGTGGGGTGGAAGAAGCGCACGGATCCGGGTGGAGTTCCTGGCTCAGCGCGTAGATGGCCTCGTCCACCACGCCCACGCTGAGGTCGGCGGCGGCAGGCTTCCCGGCGCATCCGTGACCGCCACGGAGACCTTCATGGGCTGGCCGGGCTGGTAGCGCTCCTTGTCCGTGGTGACGGCCACGGACAGGCGGCGATCCCGCCTGGGCACGCGGATGGGCACTTCCACCAGCTGGCGGCGGCCCCTCGGCCACGATCTCGAAGACGGCCCAGACGTTGGGCTGCATGGCGGCGGTGATGGGGATGTCCACCAGGGCCGTGGTGCCCGGCACCCCGCGGTCTGGCGCTGGCCCAGGCCCTCGTGCTCGAGGGCCCAGTGCAGGGTGAGCTTGGGCGGGCAGCTGCACGAGGATGCGGGCGGTGTCGCCGGGCTGGGTACTTCGGGCTTGTCGGCGGCGCGGAGGTCGGGCACCGCGGGCAGTGGCGTGCCCTCGGCGGCCCACCGGTGATCTGGCGCTGGGCCACCACCGGGCGGCCTTGGAATCCCTTCGCCTCGGCCACCAGCAGGAAGGCCCCGCCTTCCCGGGGATGCTCAGCATGGCCTGGGGTCCTGGGCCGAGGCCACGGTCTCGCCGGGCTTCAGGGCGCTGGGCCGCGACCACCAGTAGGCGCTGTCCTTCAGGGCCACGATGCGGGTGGCCCGCAGGGCGATGGCGATGCCCGGAACCTCCTTGCCGTCCAGATCTAGGCCCGCGCCGTCACCTGGAAGGGCTTGCCCGGCAGGGCCACCTGGCGGTCCGCGGCGATCATCAGCACCCAGGTCACCGGCGGCGGCGCGCACCTGGGCCTGGCCGCTGTTGCGCTGGCCCGCGGCGTCCGCGACCTTCACCACCATGCGCCAGAGGCCGTCGCTGTCGGCCTTGAAGCTGGGCAGGTCGGCCTGGCCCTCGGCATCGAGCTCGAGCTGCCCGCTCTCCATCAGCTCCGGCGCGGGGCCCGAGTCCTCGTCGTCCCAGATCCACTTGGATTTGGGTGGCACCACCTTGTAGAGGAACCAGTCCGCCTTGGCCCCCCGCACGGCGGCGCCGTAGAAGTAGCGGGCGTTGGCGTGGAAGTTGAGCGCATCGCCCAGGCCCACCTTGGTCTTCTCGGTGGTGACCTTCACTTCGAAGGCGGGCTTCACGAACTGCTCCACCTTGAACTCGGCCTGACCGGGCCCCTGGGGGCCCTGGAAGACGATGCGGTAGAGCCCCAGGCGGCCCGCGCCCGGCAGGGTGAACTGGGCGGCGTAGGTGCCCGTCTCCGCGTTCAGGAGCTTCGCCTGGCCCTCGGTGACCTTGGTGTCCTCGGGATCCAGCACAGCGAAGGCCAGGGTCTGGGCGCCGCCCACCACGCGGTTCTCGCCCTCCTCGACCCGACGCAGGATGGCCTTGGCGAAGACTTCCTGACCGGGACGGTAGAGGGCCGCTCGGTGAAGGCATAAAGGCGCTGGCGCACGGAGGCCGCACTCTGCCCTTCGCTGGCGAGGATGGCCAGGCTGGCGCCGCGCTGGGCCGGCACCACCCGGCGCACGCCGGGTGTGACCATGGCTTCGGCCCGACCCGCGGTGTCGAAGGCGAGGGATTGCAGCTTCGTCCCCTCCATGAGCTGGCCGACGGCGCCCGGCTTCACGGCGCCATCCTGGGCATCCACCGCCTGGATGCGGAGCTTCGCGCCGTCCTGTTCCGCGAGCAGGGCGAGGTCCGTGACCATCCAGGGGACGTAGGCCGCATCACTGCCGCGCAGCACCTCCACCAGGTCAGGCCCGCGGACTGGGCGGGCAGCTCCACGCGGCTGAGGAAGCCCTCGTCGCCGGACTCGTCGTCCTCACGGCCCTTCTTGCCCGTGATGTCCTCGCTCACCTTCGGCACAAGCTCGGTCACGAAGGTGAGCCCCGCCTGGCCTTCCAGGGGGGGGCCGAGCCTTCGCGCACCCGCGCGGGGCTGGTCTTGGCGGAGGTAAGGCGATCCGTCTGCTTGGCGGCATCCCGTAGCACCTGGGTCGCGGTGCGATGCACGGTGACAAAGGCGCGGCGACCGCCCCAGAGCACCGCCTCGCGCAGCACGTCGAGGGGATCCTGCATGCCACGCCCCCCTTCGGCTACGGCCGTGCCGCGCTCCAGCAGCACCTTCTTCAGGAAGGCGTCCGGATCCTCCACGCGGTAGATGCGGATGCGGGCCTCGGCGGGGATGGGCCCCGCGGCTTCCAGCTGGCCTGGCTTGCCCGGCAGGGGTGGGCCGCAGGGTGGCAAAGGCGCCGGTCCAGCCGCCTTCGCGCCAGGGGCCTTCGGCCGCGCGCTTCTGGGCGGTGCCCAGGGTGGGCAGCAGCAGAAGCACGGGGAGCAGCAGGGTGAGGGCGGATCGGAACCAGCGCATGTCAGGACCTTGGGTTGGAAGCGTCGGAGGCTTCGCCCGCCAGCAGTCGCCAGCGGTAGAGGCCCAGGAAGGCGGGGTTCTCGGGCAGGGGACGGAAGTCGGGTTCAGGGTGGTGCAGCAGGTCGTCGAGACGCACGCGCCGCACCTCGCCAGGCTGGCGGAAGTTGCCGCCGCCTTCGGGACCTGTGTGATAGATCAGCATGGGCGCGCCGTCCACGTCGGACCGCACGAAGGCCATGGCGTGCTCGGGCTGGGCGTGGGCCCCGCCCCGGGCGAAGAAGATCAGGTCGCCGGGCCGCGCCAGCTGCAGGTCCCGGCCCGCGGGATCGCAGGCCAGGCGGCGGAGATACAGGCCCCGGGCGAAGGGCTGGGGGCCATCGGGGGTCGGAAAGCCGGCCCGCCATCCCTGGGCGAAGGCAGGGGAGGGATCCTGCCCGGGCGCCCCGGTGGTGAAGGCCACCCGCTGCCGCCAGGTGGCTGTGTGGCTCGCCAGGGCCTCGCGGAAGGCGAAGCGCAGCAGGCCCGCACAGTCCCTTTGGGCGGGCTCCCAGGCGGGGCTGGGCCCTCCAGCTGCTGCTCCAGCAGCGCCACGAACCAGGTGCGGAAGGCCTCGCGATCGCCCTCCTCCCTCAGCTCGGCCGGGGTCATGCCCGTGGTGCGGGCCAGGGTCAGGGCGTGGCGAAAGCCCGGCCAGGCACCTACCTGGAGCTGCAGGGGGTGGTCAACGCCAAGCAGGTAGAAGCCCGTGGCGCCATCGGACCAGCTGGGAGCCCCGCTGAGGGTCAGCCGCCAGCCTGGGCGCACCACCTGAAGCAGGCTCCGGCTTTCCACGCGGACGCGGGTCACCGGATTGCGCGGGTGGGCCTCGACGGTCACCCGATGGCGGATGGGCACCAGGCCCATGCCGACCAAGAGCACGCCGCAACCGGCCGCGACCAGGGCGGGGACAGCCTTCATCGCGGCCTTCCCTCCAGCCCACCGGGGTCCAGTTCCAATCGATCCGCACCGATCCCAGGGCCTTCACGGCGCCCAGGAACGGGCCGAGGCTGAAGGCCAATTCCGCGGCGGCCTCGTCGCCGGTGGTGGTCTCGCCGATCCACCAGCCACTGCCGGTGCGGCCACGGAGGAAGGCCAACAGCAGGTTCTCAAGCTCCTTCGCGGTGCGCACGCCGTCGAGCTCCATGCGGGCCCAGGCCTTCGACTCGCTGTCGGCCAGGGTGGGTGCCTGGCCCTGCAGGCCCGCGGCCACGGCCTTCACGGCGCCCTCGTCCGTGCCCAGCACCAGCGTGTCGGCGACCAGGGTCCAGGCGGGCCGGAAGGCCTGGGCGGTCATGACGCGGTGGAGCTCGGCGGTGCCGAAGGCCTGCTTCTGGTTCTGGCCCTTGAAGAGCCGGGGCGCCAGCTTCTTCAGCAGGTTCTCCACCTGGACGCGCTTCGTGCCTTGCACCGGCAGGGCCAGGGCCAGGCTGGGGGCCATGCCGGGCTCGCCGAAACCGCCGAAGGCCCCGATCTTTCCCTCGCGCTGGGCCTGCATGGCCCGCCAGGGATCCTCGCGCCGCAGCCGCGCCAGCTCCGCCAGCGAGGCTTTCTCCGTGGGGTTGAGGGCCGGCGCGGTCACCCAGCCGTTCCAGAGCAGGGCCGCGCCCCCCTGGTCCAGGCAGGCCTGGAGAGCCGCGGCGTCCTGTCGCAGCGAGGCGCGCTGGCGCTGGCGCTCCTGGGCTGCGGCCAGGGCCTCCTGGTAGGCCTTCAGCTGCGCGGGGCTGAGCGCCTGGCCACCGTTGGTGAACTCGGGCAACTGGGGCAGGCGGAAGTCGCTGGTGTCGTCCACCCGCAGGATCGCCTCCACCAGCTTCTCGGTGGGACCCGCGCCCAGGGCCACGGTCAGAGCCCCGGTACGCGGCGCTGCCTTGGCCACGAAGGGATTGGGCCAGGTGCCCTGTTGGGCGTGGGCAAGTCGGCGGCGGATGGCCTGGTTCTCGAAGGCGGCGTCGGCCCCGATGCGGGGCGCCACCCAGAAGGACAGCTCCGTATCCGGCGCCATGGCGGAGAGGGCCACCCGGGCCCACTCCTGGCGCTCAGCCAGGGTCGGCTCGGCTCCGGGAAACAGCAGGGCCCGCAGGGGCGCCTCGCGGTCGCTGATCCAGGTACCCTCGGCCTTCTGGATGAGGTGGAAGACGCCACCGGAGCCCCGCAGCTGCTGAAGCTCCGTGGTGAGGCCGGAACCCGTCCACTTCACGACGCGGCTGCGGGCCCCCGCGCTCAGGGGATTCAGTTTGAGCAGGGCCATGATCAGCTGGGTGCGGGTCGGCAGGTCGCCGGGAATGAAGACCAGCGTCCCCTGCAGGTTTCGGCCGCCCTCGCGCTCCGTACCGTAGTGCAGCACCCAAGCCTCGCGGTTCGCGAGGGGCTCGAGCGCCGGGGAGGCCTGCTTCAGCCAGGGATCCAGGTGGCGCACCGCGAAGCCCAGGCGGCTGCCCTGGGCCAGGGAGGGCACCAGGCCGGCGGGTGCGCCATTGGCCGTCGCGCCCGCGCCACCCGCCAGGGCCACCAGCTTCTCCAGGCCGGGCCGCAGCTGCTTGAGGTGGATGAGCACGCCAGGCTGGGCCGCCTGCTCCAGGCCCTTGGGCAGGGCCGCGCTGCCCGCCTGGGTGAACAGGGCCGGGCTGGGGATCCACTGGAAGCGCCAGGCGCCCTTGTCCAGGTGCAGGCCCAGGCCGTGGGTCCAGGGGCGCTCCAGGCGATCCGGGGAGCCCAGGTAGGCGTAGGGATCCTTCCCCCACTGCTTGTAACCGCGCCGGTAAAGGAACTGCGCAGCCTCGGCGCCGCCGGTCTTCAGGGCCGCGGCGTCCCATTGGTCCACGGGCCAGGCCGTCAGGGCCCAGAGGGCGGCCCGCCGATCCTGTCCGTTCTTGAGCCGATTTCGGGCCTCCGCCAGCTGATCCGCAGCAGTGGACTGGTGCCACTTCTTCCCGGTCCACTGCTGGTTCCCGCGAGCGTCGTAGGAGTAGATCGTCCAGTCACGGACGCGCTCTGCGGCCCAGGCGGGCACCGTGGTTGGCCCCTGTGTCAAGGCGGGTAGCGCCATCAGGCTCAGGGCAAGGGCGCACGATCCCTGCGCGAAGTGTCGCATTCCCGATCCCCTGCCCCGCACTGGTACCTCCGGTGTCGAGCGATGCTAACAAGCCCTGCCCCCTGCGCAAGGGACCTCAGCGTGATTTTTTCACCCTGGTTCCCTGGCAGACTGGTTTCATGTCGGACCGTCGTGTGCTCGTGAACCTCCGGGGCCTGCTGACCCCCGATCCCGCCCGGGCCTGGGGGGTGGACCGCATCCCGGACGCGGCCCTGGGCATGGAAGGGGGCCGGGTGGCCTGGCTGGGCCGCGCCGCGGACCTGCCTGCGGCCTGGGCCGGGTTGCCCCAGGTCGATGGCGGCGGCGCCTGGGCCACGCCGGGCTTCGTGGATCCGCACACGCACCTGCTCTTCGGCGGCAATCGCAGCGGCGAGTTCAACCGGCGGCTGGCCGGCGTCAGCTACCAGCAGATCGCCGCGGAAGGTGGCGGCATCCGCGAGACCGTGCGGGCCACCCGCGGGGCCACCGTAGCTGAACTAGTGGCGTCCGGCGAAGCGCGCCTGCGGGCCTTCCGCGAGCGGGGCGTCGTTCATCTCGAATGCAAGACCGGCTACGGCCTGGAGCTGGAGGCGGAGTCCCGGCTCGCGGCGGCCTACGCGGAACTGCAGCGGCGCGGCTGGAGCCTCGATGTCACCCTGCTGCCCGCCCATGACCTGGCGCCGGAATTCAACGGCGACGCCGAGGCCAATGCCCGGGCCGTGGCCGAAGACTGGCTGCCGGAGCTGGTGCGCCGCCACCCCGGCGTGGCCCGGTTCTGCGATGTGTTCGTGGAAACCGGCGTCTTCAGCGCGGCGCAGGGACGGCGAATCTTCGAAGCTGGGAAACGACTGGGCCTGACGCCGCGCGTGCACGCCGACGAGCTCACCTGGACGGGTGGCGCAGAACTCGCCGCCGAACTGGGCGCGGCCAGCGCGGACCACCTGATGTTCTGCAGCGAGGCCGGCATGCGGGCCATGACCGCGGCGGACGTCATCCCCGTGCTGCTGCCGGGCACCACACTCTTCCTGGGCATGCGCGACTGGGCCCCCGCCCGCAAGATGATCGAAGCGGGCTGCCGGGTGGCCCTGGCCACGGACTTCAACCCGGGCTCCTGCCCATGCCTGGACCCCCTCACCATCCTGCGCCTGGGCTGCCTGCAGTTGCGCATGACCTTCGAGGAAGCCTTCACCGCCATGACCCTCCATGCCGCCCGCAGCCTGCGCCACGGGGACCTGGGGCACCTCCAGCCCGGCGCCAGGGCCGAGGTGCTGCTGTGGGACGTGGAGGAGCTGCTGGAGCTGGTTTATTGGGTCGGAGAGCCCTATCGACCAAGGTTCCTTCCGGTCTGATCCAGACCAGGCGGCCTCCCCTCAGTGGCGGCGGCGTGCCTTCGCGTACTCGCTCCAGACCGCGTCCTCTTTCAACACATGCACCCTCAGCCAGACCAACAACCGCTGGGACAGCTCCAGCGCAGCACTGGGATCCCTGTCCGCAATGCGGCGGCGGAATTCCTGGAGCTGATGCGTGAACACCTGGTGCAAGGCCCGGTGTTCTGTCAGGCCGGGAAAGGCGATCTGGTTGAGGTACGACTCCTCCAGAGCGAGGTGCCCTTCCACATGGCTCACCAGGGTGGACAGCGCCTCCTCCGTGACACCTGATTCAGCGCGGGACTTCAGGGCGCCCTGGAACTGGCGGATGACCTTGAACAGCGCCTCGTATTGTTCGTCCAGCCTTGGGACGCCGCACTTCCATGGAAGGGGCTTCTCGCTGGATGACGATGCAGAAGCCTGCGACAGGCAAGCCTCGATTGGGGGAACGTCCGGCCGCCCCTTGCGCAACAGGATGAACCGTTCCAGAAAGGCCTTCAGGGAGATGTGGACGATGCGGAACGGCCGTGGGCGTCTTCTTTCTTGGAAGGCTTCTGGCACCTCAACTCCTGTGGCAAAGAAGACGGATTCACTTGAGGACTCCACCTTCCTACCACACGACGAAGTAAATAAAATATTAATTACCGTTAACAAACACGAAGCCCCGGGCCGATCCCCGGGGCTTCTCCTGCGAGTGCGGCGGCCTACTGTTCGGCTCGCTTCGAGGCCTCCTGCACGATGTGATAGATCCGCTCCTTGGCGCGCAACTTGATCTTCTTCAATTCCACCTCTTCGAGGGTCTCCCTCGCCGAGAGGCTGGGCTTCTTCTGGAGATCACCCAGCCGCGAGTCGGCGGATTTGTGTTCTTCCATCAGCTTCCGGAATTCAAAGTGCTCCTTCATCAGGCGCTCCTGAAGTTCTGGGCGCAAAAAATCCATGATTCCTCCGGTCCATGGCGGAACCGGTGCGGGCTCCGCAGGGTGATTGAGTGGCCCAAGATTAGGACCCCCCGGGGGGGCGTCAAGGCCAAATCCGAGGCCCTTTGGAAGTCCTTCCAGGCAGGATACTTCCCTGCGATGATGCCCCCATGTCCCTGGTGGTCGAGGCCTTGGTGCTGGAGCGCGCGGACGGGGTGCCCCTGCTGGGGCCCCTGGGACTTTCCCTGGGCCCCGGCGATCGCCTGGGACTGGTGGGGGAGAGCGGCTCGGGAAAGACCCTCCTGGCCCAGGCCCTGTTCGGCGCCCTGCCGCCAGGCGTGCGGCAGACCGGGGGCACGATCACGGCTTTCCACAGGCGCCTGGACCAACCGGGCGCGGGACGGGAAGCCGTCCGGGGCGTCCGATTGGCCTGGCTGCCCCAGGATCCCCTCGGGGCCTTGAACCCCCTCCTGAGCGTGGCGGAGCATCTGGCCCTCCTGCCGGGCCTCCACCGTCAGGAGACCCCTTCGGCGGCCCTGACCCGGCTGGCCCCCCTGCTCCAGCGGCTGGGCCTAGCGGGCGGGCCGGACTTCCTCTCCCGGCGGCCCCACCGGCTCAGCGGCGGCCAACGGCAGCGCGTGTGCTTGGCCCTGGCCCTTTCCTGCGACCCGGAGCTGCTGGTGCTGGACGAGCCCACCACCGCCCTGGATCCCCTGGCCCAGAAGGCCTTCGTGGACCTGATCCTCGAGCTCCAACGGGAACGGAATCTGGGCTTCCTCTGGATCGTCCACGACCTGGCCCTGGCGGCTTCCACCTGCGACCGCCTGCTGGTGCTCTATGGTGGCCAGGTCATGGAAGCGGGCCCCACCGGCAGGCTGCTGGCCGCGCCGCGGCATCCCTACACCGCACGTCTGCTGGCCGCCGCCCGGCACAAGTCCACCCAGGAAGCCGGGTTCCTGCCGGCTCCCCAGGATCGCCCCGGGGGTTGCCCGTTCGAATCGCGCTGTCCGAGCGCCGGAGCCAAGTGCCACCGACCGGTCCCCTGGCAAGGCTGCACGGACGATGGCCTGCGCTGCCTCCACCCGCTGGAAGCCATCCCGCAGGCGTGAGACCATGGGCTGCAAGGTCCCGCAGGCTGCGGGTCCGGAAAAAGGCTCCCCATGCTGACCTTGCCCTTGCCCCGCGCCCTCACCTTCGATGACGTCCTGCTGGTGCCGGGCTACTCAGAGCTCCATCCCAACCAGGTGGACCTGGGAACCCAGCTCACCCGGGACATCAGCCTGCGGATACCGCTCCTTTCGGCGGCCATGGACACCGTCACCGAAAGCCGCATGGCCATCGCCCTGGCCCAACTGGGGGGCATCGGCATCGTCCACAAGAATCTCAGCCCCGAGCGCCAGGCCGAGGAAGTGGACAAGGTGAAGCGCAGTGAGTCGGGCATGATCACGGACCCCATCACCATCGGGCCCGACGCGCCCATCCGCGATGCCGAGGCCCTCATGGCCAAGTTCCGCATCAGCGGCGTGCCCGTGGTGGAGGGGCATAAGCTGGTGGGCATCCTCACCAACCGCGACCTGCGCTTCGAGACCCGCTGGGACATCCCCGTGCGGGAGGCCATGACCAAGGACAACCTGGTCACCGTGCCCGTGGGCACCACCCTCCAGGAGGCCCGCGCCATCCTGCAGCGGCACCGCATCGAGAAGCTGCTGGTGGTGGACGCCCAGGGCCAGCTCAAGGGCCTCATCACCGTCAAAGACATCGAGAAGTCCATCGAGTACCCCAACGCCTGCAAGGACAGCTTTGGCCGCCTGCGGGTGGGCGCCGCCCTGGGGGTGGGCAAGGACCTGCTGGACCGCGCCGCCGCCCTGGTGGAGGCCCAGGCGGACGTGCTCTGCCTGGACAGCTCCCACGGCCACAGCCAGGGCGTGCTGGACGCCGTCAAGGCGCTCAAGAAGGCCCACCCGTCCATCTCCCTCATCGCGGGGAACGTGGCCACCTACCAGGGCGCCAAGGACCTCTGCGAGGCCGGCGCCGACGCCGTGAAGATCGGCATCGGGCCGGGCTCCATCTGCACCACCCGCATCGTCACCGGCGCGGGCATGCCCCAGATCACCGCCGTGGCCGAGGCCAGCCGGGCGTGCCGGGAAGCGGGCGTGCCCTGCATCGCCGATGGGGGCATCAAGTTCAGCGGCGACGTGGCCAAGGCCATCGCCGCGGGGGCCAATGCCGTCATGATCGGCAGCCTCTTCGCGGGCACCGACGAAGCCCCCGGCGAGACCATCTTCTACGGGGGCCGCACCTTCAAGGCCTACCGCGGCATGGGCTCCCTGGGCGCCATGAAGCAGGGCAGCAAGGACCGCTACTTCCAGGAAGGCAAGGACGACACCAAGCTGGTTCCTGAGGGCATCGAGGGCCAGGTGCCCTACAAGGGCAAGATGGGGGACCTGGTCACCCAGCTCATGGGTGGCCTGCGCGCGGGCATGGGCCTGAGCGGCGGCCAGAGCATCGCCGACTTCCAGCGGAAAGCCACCTTCGTGGAGATCAGCGGCTCCGGCCTGCGGGAAAGCCACGCCCACGACGTCATGATCACCAAGGAAGCGCCGAACTACCGGATGGAATAGGGCAGACCGGATCCCCCGCTAGACTATCCCCATCCCCGGAGCTCCCCATGTCCCTCCTCGTGAAGAATGTCCGCCTGGTCGACCCTGCGCAGAACCTGGATGGACCTGGGTCGCTGCTGGTGATCGAGGGCGCGGTGGCGGCCATCGGGGCGGATGCGGAACACGATGCCCTGGCGGTCGGGGCCGAGCTGCTGGATGGCGGGGGCGCCGTGCTGAGCCCGGGCTTCGTGGATCTCCACGTGCACTTCCGGGAGCCGGGCCAGACCCGCAAGGAGAGCATCGAGAGCGGCGGCCGGGCGGCGGTGGCGGGGGGCTTCACCTCCGTGTGCGCCATGGCCAACACCAAGCCCGTGAACGACAGCGTGGCCATCACGGAGATGATGCTCACCCGGGCCGCCAAGGCGGACCTCTGCCGCTACTTCCCCCTGGGCACCGTGAGCCGGGAGATGAAGGGCGAGGAGCTGGCGGACATGGGCACGCTCAAGGCTGCGGGCTGCGTGGCCTTCTCGGACGATGGCCTGCCCATCAGCAACGCATCGCTCATGCGCCGGGCCCTGGAGTACACCCGCTGGCTGGATGTGCCCGTGGTGGCCCACGAGGAGGACAAGGATTTATCGGGCAAGGGCTACATGCACGAGGGGGCCGTGAGCGCTTCCCTGGGCTGCCTCGGCATTCCCGCGGCGGCCGAGGAGGCCATGGTGGCCCGGGACATCGTGCTGGCGGAGCACACGGGGGGCCACCTGCACCTGGCCCACCTCAGCACCAGGGGCTCCCTGCGCATGGTGCGGGACGCCAAGGCCCGGGGGCTGAGCGTGACCTGCGAAGTGACGCCCCACCACTTCGCGCTCTCGGACAAGGAGCTGATGAGGTTCGACAGCGACTTCAAGATGAACCCGCCCCTGCGCACCGAGGCCGATATCCAGGCCATATTGGAAGCCCTGGCGGACGGCACCGTGGATGCCATCGCCACGGACCACGCCCCCCACGGCTGGGACGACAAGGAAGTCGAGCTGCCCATCGCTGCCTTCGGCGTCATTGGCCTGGAGACCGCCCTGCCCCTCACCCTGGAGCTGCTGGTGAACCGCAAGGTCATCAGCCTGGCCCGGGCCATCAGCCTGCTGAGCGGCGGCCCCGCCCAGGTGTTCCACCTGGACCGGCAGGGCCATGGGAGCCTGAAACCCGGTGCCCCCGCCGACTTCGTGCTCTTCGATCCCGAGGCGAAGATCCAGGTGGACCGGGCCTACATCCAATCCAAGTCCTTCAACACCCCCTTCAAGGGCTGGAGCCTTCCCGGCAAGGTCCTCGGCACCTGGGTGGGTGGCAAGAAGGTGTGGGGTTGACCCCCCGGGAACCTCCACGGCATCCAGAATTGAGCACCAACCCGCATCTCGATCGAGACGGCGCACTCACGCACCCACTGGCCCCAGGGAGATACCCATGATCGATACGATCAGCACCTGGCACGACCTGGTGCGCAGCAGGAACGCGAAGGGCCTGGAAGCCCTGCTGGCAGATGATGTGGTCTTCCACTCCCCCGTCGTCCATTCGCCCCAGGAGGGGAAGATCGTCACGCTGCATTACCTCCATGCCGCCTTCCGGGTGTTCATGAACGATTCGTTCCACTATGTCCGGGAGGTGCTGGGGCCCCGGGATGCGGTGCTGGAGTTCCAGGTCGAGATCGATGGCGTCCAGGTGAATGGGGTGGACATGATCACGTGGAACGAGGAGGGCCGGATCATCGCCTTCAAGGTGATGGTCCGGCCCCTGAAGGCGATCAACCTGATCCACCAGAAGATGGCCGCCCTGCTGGTAGGCGGTGCCTGAAAGAGGACGGTCACCCATGGCTCCCGGAATTGACCGGGGCTCTATACTCGAGCCATGAATCCAGCCCAGTCCCTTGCCCTCCGCGACCTTCTTTCGGGCCAGCCCATCGCCTCCCTGGGCACCCTCCACGACGGTGAACCCTTCGTCTCCATGGTCCCCTTTGCGCTGCTGCCCGGTGGGCCAGATTTCCTCATCCATGTGAGCCAGATGTCTGCCCACACCCAGGACATGCTGAGCAGCCCCCCGGTGAGCCTGCTGGTGATCGCGCCGCCCAACCCCGATGTCCCCCCCCAGGCGCAGGCCCGGGTGACCGTGCAGGGGCTCGCGTCGCGGCTCGACGAATCCGATCCAGTCCACGCTGCGGCCCAGGCCGCCTACCTCGCCCGCTTCCCCCAGAGCGCGCCCATGTTCGAGCTGGATTTCTCCCTGTTCGCCATCCGACCCCGCATGCTGCGCTTCGTGGGCGGCTTCGGCCAGGCCCTGTCCCTGACGCCAGAGATGTTCGCCGGGGTGCTGTCCAAGGCCTAGGATCTTGGCATGAAGGCTTCCGTGTTCATCGCGACCAGCCTGGACGGCTTCATTGCCCGCCCGGACGGTGCCCTTGACTGGCTGCCAGCGGACGGGGGTGAACCCCACGGCTACGACGAGTTCATGGCCACTGTGGATGCCCTGGTCATCGGCCGCAAGACGTTCGAGACCGTGCTGGCCTTCGCTGCCTGGCCCTACGGAGAGAAGCCTGTCTTCGTACTCAGTGGGCAGCCAGGACGGTTGAAGGCGCCTGAGGGGGCCGTTTGCGAATTCATGGCGGGACCGCCGGAGGAGTTGGTGGCGCGGTTGGCTCAACGCGGTTTGGGCCAGCTCTACATCGATGGTGGCCTCACCATCCAGGGCTTCCTGCGGGCCGGGCTCATTCAGCGGTTCATCATCACCCGGATCCCCGTGCTGCTCGGCAGTGGGATTCCCCTGTTTGGCGACTTGCCATGGGACCTCAGACTGGAGCACGTGGCCACCCGGTCCTTCCCGAGCGGCCTGGTGCAGAGTGAGTACCGGATTCCGGGCTGACCCTTCCAATGCTCGCCGTGGGCATCTACTCGATCCCCTTCGCGGCTAGGATGACCCTGTTGCCCGCGCCGCATGCCTGGCGAAGGCGTTGGTAAGGAGTGGCACCTCGATGAATCATGAAGAAGCCTTCGCCAAGTCCTTCCTGCCTTCCGAAAAGCGGGCCCGGTTCATCCAGAGCCTGGCCCAGCCACGGAAGCGGAAGGAACTGCTCAGTCAGCTGAACCGCCACCTGCCCTACCTGCCCGCCTACGCCACGGAGCTGCCCGGGGAGCAGGACTTCCCCGATGCCCTCGAGAAGCTGCTCCTGGGCAGAGGTGCCGGGCCCACCTGCCATGTCCTCGGGGAGGGCCTGAAGGCGGACGGCCGGGAACTGCCCCTGCGGGAGGCCCTCCTGCAGGTCTGCCTGCAGCGCTCCGGCGCCATCCTGTCCTGCCTGCCGGGGCGCCTGGCCTACTACCGGCCGGAGGCCCCGGCGCCGGGCATCCTCCTGGAAAGGATCCAGCCATGAGCCTGCGTCCCGCCGATCTCATCCGCACCTGGGTTGAGGCCTTCAACCGCCGGGATGTCGAGGCCCTCGCCACCATGTACGCAGAGCATGCGGTGAACCACCAGGTGGCGGAGGCGCCCGTGGTGGGCCGCGAGGCCATCCGGGCCATGTTCGCGGCGGGATTCCAGGCCGCCGCCATGGTCTGCATCGTGGAGAACCTCTTCGAGGATGGCGAGTGGGCCATCCTCGAGTGGCGGGATCCTCTGGGCCTCCGGGGCTGCGGATTTTTTCAGGTGGTGGAGGGGCGCATCCTTTTCCAGCGCGGGTACTGGGACAAGCTCAGCTTCCTGCGCCAGCACGGACTGCCCCTCCCGCGGGAATAGCGTTCAGAGCGTCTTCATGTCCAGCACGAAGCGGTAGCGCACATCGTTCTTCATCATGCGCTCGTAGGCCTCGTTCACCTGCTGGACGGGGATGAGCTCAATGTCGGAGACGATGCCGTGCTGGGCGCAGAAGTCGAGCATCTCCTGGGTCTCCCGGATGCCGCCGATGAGCGAACCGCTGAGGGTGCGGCGGCCCATGATCAAGGGGAAGGCGGACACCGGCGTGGGCTCGGGGGGAACGCCCAGCAGCACCATGGCGCCTTCGACCCGCAGCAGGCCCAGGTACTGGTTGTAGTCGTGGGGCGCGGAAATCGTGTCGATGATGAGGTCGAAGTGGCCCGCCAGCTTCTTGAAGGTGGCTGGGTCCGAGGTGAGTCCGAAGTTCTGGGCACCCAGCCTGCGGGCATCGGCCTCCTTGGACTTCGAGGTGCTCAGCATGGTGACCTCGGCGCCCATGGCGGCGGCGAGCTTCACGGCCATGTGCCCCAGACCCCCGAGGCCAACCACGCCCACCCTGTCCCCCTGCTTGGTCTTCCAGTGGCGCAGGGGCGAGTAGGTGGTGATGCCCGCGCAAAGCAGGGGCGCGGTGGCGGCCAAGTCCAGCTTGGGGGAAATCTTCAGCACGAAGGCCTCATCGGTCACGATGCTCGAGGAGTAGCCCCCCTGGGTGACGGTCTTGCGGTCCATCTCGGTGCCGTTGTAGCTGAAGGCGGCGCCCTTTTCGCAGAACTGCTCGAGCTGGCGCTGGCAGCTGGGGCAGGTGCGGCAGCTGTCCACCAGGCAGCCCACGCCCGCCAGGTCGCCGACCTTGAACCCTTTGACCTGGGCACCCACGGCGGTGACCTTGCCCACGATCTCGTGGCCCGGAACCATCGGATAGGTGCTGTTGCCCCACTCATTCCGCACCTGATGGATATCGGAATGGCAGATGCCGCAGTAGGCGATCTCGATCTGGACGTCATGGGGGCCCGGGGTGCGGCGTTCCAGCTGGAAGGGCGCCAGGGGCGCGGTGGCAGCAGCGGCGGCGTAGGCTTTGGCGAGGGACATGAAGGCTCCTGTGTACTGGACCTACCACTCTAGACCACCGGTCCAGAAGACACCTCATGGTGCGTAAAAGCGACATCCAGGCGATCCTGGAGTCATGAAACCGCTGCTGACGGAACGCCTCCACATCCGCCCCTTCGCCCTGGAGGACGCGCCCTTCGTCCTGCGGCTGCTCAATGAGCCCTCCTTCATCGAGAACATCGCGGACAAGGGCGTCCGCACATTGGAGCAGGCCGGGGCCTATCTGGAGGGTGGTCCCCTGGCCAGCTACGCCACCCATGGCCACGGGCTCTGGCTGGTGGAGCACCAGGTCACGGGCAACCCCATGGGCATGTGCGGCCTCATCCGACGGAACACGCTCCCGGAAGTGGATCTTGGCTACGCCTTCCTGCCGGAGTTCTGGGGCCTGGGCTACGCCAGGGAAGCCGCGGCGGCCTGTGTGTCCTGGGGTCGCGACACCCTCGGGCTGCGGGGCCTTCTGGCCATCGTTTCCCCGGGGAATGCCGCTTCCATCCGACTGCTGCAGGGCCTGGGCTTTCTCCCCTCGGGCAGCATGGAATACGCTCCGGGGGATCTGGTGGAGATCCATCGCCTGGCGCTGGAATGAGGCAACGCTGAGCCCCGTCCTGTCATCCCAAGCCCTTCTGGAGGTCCCATGCCCCGCCCCGCCACCCTGCCGGTCCTCGACTGGAAGGCCATCTTCGACTCCGGGTTGGACTATGCCGCCTGGATCGCCGGCGCGGAATCCCCTGAGCAGCGGGACAAGCTGGTCGCTCAGCATCAAGCCCTGACCCTGGATCCCACTGTGGCTGCCTTCCTGGGGGCCCTGCCCCGACCCGTGCACGTGGTGGCCATCGCCGAGGACTGGTGTGGCGATGTGGTGCGCCACGTTCCCGTGCTGCAGCGCATGGCCGAGGCCGGGCCCCGGCTCAGGGTGCGCTACATCAGCCGCGAGCAACATCCGGACGTGTTCCTCCGCTTTCTCACCAACGGCGGCGAGGCCATCCCCAAGTTCATCTTCCTGAGCGATCGGTTCGTGGAGTGCGGCAGCTGGGGGCCCATGCCCGACAGTTGCCGGGAGCTCATCGCCCGGGGGAAAGCCTGCGGCGACGTGGCCGCGGCCCGGAAGAAGGTCTCCGCCCGCTACGAGCTCGACTCGGCGTGCCGGGAAGTGGTGAGTGAGCTGCTGCGTCTCGTGGACATCGCAGCGAGCCGAGAACCCTAGTTACGCGGGGTTTGCTCCATCATCCGGAACATCAGGATCGCCCCGGCGGCGGCCACGTTCAGGCTGTCCATGCCGGAGGCCATGGGGATGGCCACGGCACGGTCGCAGGCGCCCAGCTGGACCACATCCAGGCCCGTGTCCTCCGGTCCCATCACCAAGGCGCAGCGAGGCCCAGGCCGCCAGGCCCGGGCGTCCATGGCCTCCGGGGAAAGGGCTGCCGCGATCACCTCGGAGCCGGCCTCTGCCGCCTTCCATTCCGCCAGGCGAGCCCAGGGGTCCTCGGCGCGCCAGACGGGCAGGCGCCAGACAGCGCCCATGGAGACCCGCACCGTGCGTCGGGTCCAGAGGCCGGGCCCCGGGCCCGCCAGCACGCCCTCCAGGCCCAGGGCGGCGGCGCTGCGCAGCAGCAAGCCCAGGTTCTCGCTGTCGTAGAGCCGCGGCAGCACCAGCAGACGATGGACCCTCGCCAGGGCGGAGACCGGTGGCGGGTCTGGCACCTGGGCACAGGCCATGAGGCCCCGGTGGAAGGGAAAGCCCGCCAACTCCGAGAGGGCCGCCGGTGCGGCCGTCAGAAGCTCGACGCCAGCCGGGAGGCGCTCCTTGAGCTCCGCAGCGGCCTTGGTGGTGGCGGCCACCGAGATCACCTTCAGGCGCCCGGCGCGGGCAGACACGAGGAGGTCCTCCACCAGGATCCGGCCCTCGGCGATGAAGCAGGTCCCGTGCTCCGGGTGCTCCCGCGTGCCGGCGAAGCGCAGGTCGCGGAAGGGTTCCCAGGGATCGAAGTCGGTCACCCCTACAGCCTAGCCTGGGAGATCCCTTCCCGCTGACCGGCAGCCGAAGGGGCGAGCCGGACCCCGAGGCCTGCGGCACCTGTCGCCCGGGCCTGCAGAAAAAAAGCGCCCATGTCACTCGAATAATTTCCGCACCGTGCCCCGTTCCCATCACGGACGGGCCCCAAAACGGCTGGGCTCCAGAGGCTTCGGGAGAACCTAAGAGCGTCAAGCCAAACGGATTGATTCAGTCTCGCTGGTCATCGTTGGTTGGCAGTTCGAGGGGTTCCCCATTACAAACCGCTCCAGAGATAACTTGTTAATTTCATTAACATTTCTTGACAGCAAGGCAGCCGAGCGCACTCTTTTATTTCCACCCTTTGGCGCCTTGATCAAAGCAGACTTCCAGGCATTACGCAGGTGTTACAGCCCTCAGGATTCTCTGTTCACTTCATTGGAGTATTCCTTGGCAAGGCCCTCAAGTCCCCGAAGGCGCTTGATCTCCCGGTCACTGCAGTCAATTCTTCCCGTGTTTGGATTCCACGATGCTTCCTGCGTTTGACACGACCCGTCTCCGCTTCCGCGCTGTGGTGCGGCAGACCTGCTCGCGCCCCGGGGTCCGCCAGACCGTGAAGATGGCCCTGGACGCAGGCTTGGCGGGCCTCAGCTGGGCGGCAGCCTTCAGTCTTGTCCGCATCGAGATGCCCACGGCCCTTTCGACGGTGCTCTGGATCGCTTTCGCGATGGCCGTCAACATCGCCTTCCAGCACACCCGCCAGCACTACCGTCTCATGGGCTTTGTGGAAGTCAGGCTGCTCATGCTGAGCATGCTGGTCCTGTTTCTGGGCTCCGTCGCGGGATTCGTGGTGGATGGGTACCTGCGAATCGGGGTCGAGCATCCGAAAGTCACCCTTGCCGCGAGCCTGCTCACGGCGCTGACCTGGGTCATGGTGCGCACCGTCGCGGTGGACTACTTCCGGCACCGCTTCCTGAAGAAGCACCCCCACCGCCCCACGGTGGAGCGCCGCAAGACGCCGCGAGGAGGGCTTTCCACCGTCAATGGCCTGGCCCTTCGCACCCTCATCGTGGGCGCTGGTAGGGCCGGGGCCCAGCTCTGCCACGAGCTCCAGTCCAACCCAAGCCTGCGCAGCAAAGTCGTCGGCTTCGTGGACGACGCCCTGGAGAAGCAGGGGGTCAGGATCCAGGGGGTGCCGGTGCTGGGGCCTTCCCGGCTGCTCCCCATCCTCATCAAGGAAGCCAGGGCCACCCAGGTGATCCTCGCCATTCCCAGCGCTGCCGGCTCCCGGATCCGGGAGCTGGCCAAGATCCTCCATGCGGAAGGTGTCCGCGTGAAGACGCTGCCGAGCATGCAGAGCTTCCTCGAAAGGAATGCCTGGAAGCCGGAGCTCCGGGATATCGCCATCGAGGACCTGCTCCGGCGGGAGCCGATTCAGCTGGACCTCGGTTCCATCGAACAGGCCCTGGCGGGCTCGGTCGTGCTCATCACCGGTGCCGGCGGCTCCATCGGCAGCGAGCTGGCGAGGCAGGTGGCCGGCTTCCATCCCTCCCGCCTCGTTCTGCTCGGCCGGGGCGAGAACACCCTCTGGGCCATCGAAAGGGAGCTTCGCCGCCTCTTCCCGGAGCTGACGCTCGAGGTAGAGCTATGCGACATCCGGAATGCGATCCGGCTGCAGCAGGCCTTCGAGGCCTGGCGACCTCAGTACGTCTTCCATGCAGCCGCTCACAAGCACGTTCCCTACCTGGAACGGCACCCCGAAGAGGGCATCGAGAACAACATCCTCGGCACCTTGAATGTCCTCAAGGCCGCGAGATCCATTGGAACCAGGCGGTTCGTGAATGTCTCCACCGACAAGGCGGTGAACCCCACCAGCGTGCTGGGTGTCACCAAGCGCATCGCCGAGTTCCTGGTGCTGCAGGCGGCCGAAGATGAACAGGACGCTGGGCAGTACGTGAGCGTCCGCTTCGGGAACGTCCTGGGCAGCCGAGGCAGCGTGATCCCCCTCTTCCATGACCAGATCCGTCACGGCGGTCCCCTGACCGTCACCCATCCCGACATGACCCGGTACTTCATGACGATTCCCGAAGCCAGCCAACTGGTGCTGCAGGCGGGGGTGCTCGGGCAGACGGGCAAGGTCTTCGTGCTCGACATGGGGGAGCCCGTGCGGATCGTCGACCTGGCCGCGGACATGGCCCGTCTCTCGGGGCTGACGCCGGGCTACGACATCGATATCCAGTTCTCGGGCATCCGGCCCGGCGAAAAGCTCTACGAGGAGCTCTTCACAGACCACGAGCAGCACCAGTCGGATGTGCATGCCAAGGTCTTCGAGGCCCACCAGGAACCCATGAACCGTGCGGTGCTGGAACGGCTCCTGAGGGCCCTGCGGCAGGACCTGGAGCTTCCAGAAGGAACTCGCCAGGCAGCCATTCTCCAGGCGTTCATGGAACTCGTCACCACCTACCGCCCCTCCCTCTCGGGATTGGGGAGGCACTCCCCGGAAAGCGCGCCCGCCGGGGAGAATTCCGCCAGGCCTCAGCGTGCCATTCCTCCGGTCGTCATCCTCCGGACACCCATTCCGATCGCCCACCTCCAGTCCTCATGACCTGAGCGCCCAGGGCCGGGGCCTCCTCGCCATGGCCGATTCGGTGACTGCCCCAGCACCTTCCATGGCGTTGTGAACCGACCCTGCCCGATTGGACATGGGCTTCCTTTGAAGGAAACCCCCGGGTCGATCCCGGGAAACAGGACCCTCCTCGAACCGCACCTGCCTGCTCACGGGTTACCTGGAAGCGGTGGTCTCTGGGGGCAACAATTGAGTGGGCTCATCGTGTATTTTTCCGTTATCATTTTCGGCTGCAGCGTGAATTTTTTTGGCCAGTTCAGCCAGTCTATTGCGGAGCCTTGCACTCGATGGGTACCTCGGAGAGAGGGTTCGATATACGGACAGTCCGGCTGGGCGATATTCCCAGCGTCGTGAAGGTCCACCTGGCGAGTTCCCAGCGTTTCTTCCTCACGTTCCTGGGCCGCTCGTTCCTCGAACTCCCCTACCTCGAAATTGCCAAGGACCCCGCAGGCGTCTTTTTCGTCGCCACATCGCCGAATGGCACGCCTCTCGGTTTCGCAGCCGGGGTGCAGCACCTGCCAGACTTCTACCGGAAGCTGACGACGAAGCGGCTGCTCACCTTCGGCATGGCTTCCATCCGCGCAGCCCTGCGGCGCCCCTCCATCATTCCACGGCTCCTGAGGGCCAGGAACGCCCCCAGGCAGGCCAGCGAAGCCGCCTGCTCCGCCACCATGATGTCCATCGCCGTGGCCCCGGAAGCCAAGGGCTTGGGAGCCGGCAAGCTGTTGATTCAAGCGTTCCTGAAGGAGATGGCAAGGAGAGGCATTCCACAAATCTCCCTGACGACAGATCGAGACAACAATGCGCCCACCCTTAGGTTCTACCAGGGGCTAGGCTTTAGCGTGGTGCGTGCGTTTCAGACCCGGGAAGGCAGGTGGCTTTGCGAGTTTGTCATCGAAACCCAGCAGTAGGCCAGAGGCGAGGATGATCAACGATTCATCGCTTCACCACCAGGCCGATCCACGAAGCACGCGTCACATCGTCATCATCACGCCCTACTTCTGGCCGACCCTTTCGTCCAGCACCCACCTCATGAAGGACCTGGCCGAAGGGCTGGTCGAAGCCGGATGGAAGCTCACAGTACTGACCAATGGATTCGATTCATCGGACCGGGAGGCACTAGACCCTGTCCTTCTGAAGGGGCGGATCCACCGGGCCTGGAACCCTTTCCTGCGGCGCCTGGGGGTGCTCCCCAAACTCGGCGAGTACCTGTGGTTCATGGGTTACTTTCTCCTGCGCGGCCTGTTCCTCTGGAAAATCGACATCCTCTTCGTCGCCTCCAGCCCTCCCCTCGCGGGCCTCCCCGCCGCCCTGCTGGCCCGGGTGAAGGGTGCCAAGCTGGTCTACAACCTCCAGGACATCTTCCCCGATTCCGCCGTGGTGGCGGGGATGCTCTCCCCTGGAGGACGACCCTATCGCTGGCTGCGCAGGGCCGAGGAAATCACCTACCGGGCCGCCGACCTGGTGGCATCCATCAGCCCAAGCTTCTCGGCCTATGTGGAACGGCTCGTTCCCGGCACCCAGGTGGCCACCATCCCGAACTGGGTGGACACCGATCACATCCGGCCACGGGATGCCTCCGAGGATCCCGCCATCACGGAATTCCGGAGGGGCGGAACCTTCGTGGTCCAGTACGCCGGGAACATCGGCTTCATGCAGAGCCTCGAGACCTTGCTGGAGGCGGCAGATCGCCTGAAGGAGGTCAGGGACATCCGCTTCGTCTTCATCGGCGATGGCAACGCGAAGGCCTCCCTCCAGGACCAGGCCCACCGGCTGGGACTGACCAACTGCGAGTTCCTGCCCCTCCAGCCCCTGGAACAGGTGCCTTCGGTCTACAACGCCTGCGATCTGGGCGTGATCCCCCTGAAACCGGGTGCCGCCTGGATCGCAGTTCCCAGCAAAACTTGGAACTACCTCGCTGCGGCCCGACCCGTCATTGGCTGCGTGGAGGAGGGGAGCCCCCTGGCCCTGGTGATAATGGAGAGCCGGTCCGGTTCGGTGGTGCCACCGGGGGATCCCGAGCGTCTGGCCCAGGTCATCCTCGACTACCGGAACGCCCCGGGACGCGCCGGCCTGGAAGGACGCCAGGGGCGCGCCTACGTCGAGGAGAACCTGTCCCGTCGAACGGCCATCCTGCGCTACCACCAGATGTTCCGCCGGGTGCTCGACCTGCCCCCCGAAGGCCTATGATGGGCCTGCGCCTCCTCCCGGCCTCCCGGGCAACCTGCTTAGTCGGGCCGCCTCTGACTCACCGCCCCTGATCGCCCGTAAAAGAAGACCCTCGGGCCCCTGTTCTGAAGGATGACGACATGCGGAAGGAATTCCTTTCCTACAACCCCCCGAGCATCGGCGACGGTGAACGACTGGAAGTGCAGGAGACGCTGCAGACGCCGTGGGTGACCACGGGCCCCAAGACGGTGGCCTTCGAGGCCGCCCTGAAGGGGTACCTCGAGGCCCCCGCCGTGGTCGCGCTGAACTCCTGCACGGCAGGGCTTCACGTGGCCCTCGTGGCCCTGGGGGTCGGGCCCGGCGATGAGGTCATCGTGCCGGCCATGACTTTTTGCGCCACCGCCAATGTCGTCGAGCACGTGGGTGCCAGGCCCATCCTCGTGGACGTATGCCCGGACACCCTCACCATCTCGCCCGAGGCCGTGCGAGCGGCGATCACTCCCCGCACGAAGGTGCTCCTTCCCGTCCACTATGCGGGGCACCCGGTGCAACTCGATGAGCTGGACGAGTTGGCGGAACGCCATGGCCTCGCCATCCTGGAGGACGCCGCGCACGCCATCTCCACCCGCTACAAGGGCCGGCTCATCGGATCCCGTCCCAACCTTGCGGCCTTCAGCTTCTACGCCACGAAGAACCTCACCACCGTCGAGGGGGGCTGCCTCACGGGGGAGCAGTCCCTCATCGACAAGTCCCGCATCATCGGCCACCACGGCATGAACCGGGATGCCTGGAAGCGCTTCGACCGCTCGGGATCCTGGTACTACGAGGTGGTCCTGCCGGGATTCAAATACAACATGACGGACATGCAGTCCGCCATCGGGCTCGTGCAGCTGAAGCGGATCGAGGCCTTCCAGAAGCGGCGGCGGGAGGTGGTGGCCCGCTACGAGGCCGGGCTGAAGGACCTGGCGGCCCTCGAACTGCCAGTGGAGCGCCCCTGGGCCGAGTCCAGCTGGCACCTCTATGTGGTCCGCCTCCAGCCCGGGGCACTGCGGATCGGTCGGAATGACTTCATCGAGGAGCTAAAGAACCGGAACATCGGCACCTCCGTCCACTACCTGCCGGTGCACATGCACCCCTTCTACCGGGACAAGTACGGATACCGGCCGGAAGACAACCCCGTGGCGGCGGACTCCTATGGACGGATGCTCAGCCTTCCCCTGCACGCCGGGCTTTCGGACGAGGATGTGGATGACGTGATCCAGGCCGTCCGCGAGCTGGTCTTCTCGAATCTGGCCTGACATGGCCAAGCGCCTCTTTGATCTGTTCTGGTCGCTGCTGGGACTGGTGCTGCTTTCCCCCCTGCTGGTCCTGGTGGCCATTGCCGTGAGGCTCGAGGATGGTGGCCCGGTCTTCTTCCGACAGGTCCGCATCGGTCAGCAGGGCCGCCCCTTCCGCATCTGGAAGTTCCGGACCATGGTGGTGGACGCCGAGCGCCAGGGTCGCTCCATCACCGTGGGGGAGGACCCCCGGATCACCCGGATTGGTCGATTCCTGCGCAACACCAAGCTGGACGAGATCCCCAGCTCCTGAACGTCGCCGTGGGCGAGATGAGCCTGGTGGGACCGCGCCCAGAGGTGCCCCGCTATGTGGAGCTCTACTCCGAGGCCCAGCGGGCCATCCTTGGGCTGCGCCCTGGCATCACGGACCTGGCCTCGATCAAGTACCGCCACGAGAGCGAGCTGCTGGCGGAGTCGGCGGATCCCGACCAGACCTACATCCAGCTCCTGCTGCCCGACAAGATCCGGATCAACCTCGCCTATGCCTCCCGGGCGGGGCTCTGGTCGGATTTCCTGGTCATCCTTGCCACCCTTGGCCTCTTCCCCGTGACAAGGATTCAAGGGGCCCCGTGAGTCGCCCCTTCCGGAACTGCGACCTCAGCCTCCGTCACCGGAACAGTCGATCATGCCGGTGTGACATCTTGGATGGGGGCCTTCAGGTTGAGCCGCAGGTGAGCCAAGCCACCCGTATCCGGCCCGGGTAGCGCCTGGAACCCGGCCCGCTCATGGAAGGCTTGGGCCTTGGCGTCATCCCGGCGCACACAGGTGGTGACCGCATCCATCCCCCAATCCCGGCAAGCCTGGATCGAGGCCTCGCTGAGCATCTGGCCAATGCCGTGTCCCCGGACGTCTGGGGTGATCAGGGTGAAGGCCACGTGCCCGACCTTCGACGCGGACTTGGGCTTTCTTTGGAAGAGGGTGGACGTGAACCACCTTGCCCAGCCCGGACGGAACAGGACCTGGGGGCGCCGGAGCAGCCCGAACAGGACCTGCCCTTTGCAGGCCCGCAGCAGGGGCCGTTCCCAGGGTCCTTGCGAAAGAACCGTCAGGCCCACGAGCCGCTTCCCGAGGCGAGCCACAAGGACCAGGGTGCCCGGACTGCTGATGAGCCAGCGATAAGCCGAACGCAGGAAACCTGGTCCCAGCTCCATGGCGAAATGGCCCCCCGCAGGAAGGCAGGCGAGGTGCAGGTCCACCAGGGCAGATCGATCATCCACCGTGGCCGGGGCGATCCAGACCTCCTGGGACTCCAGTGCGGGCACTTTTGTGGGGGGAAGCATGGGAACACCGAGTTCCCGGCAGATGGCAAACCGGCGGGCTACAAGTAGCTCTGGGAAGGGCTGCCGCACGAGGGGCAGCCTCCCATTGCAGAAGAACCTCGTCAGGCCTTCCGTCTTCTGGAGGTAGTCGCTCTCGGGGAAGTGGGCCGCCAGGCCTTCGAGGATTCCGGCGACCCCACTGCCGATCCAGGGGGCGATCTTCGGATGGAAGACCACGCGCTGACGGACTGGCCTGGCTGAATAACCTAGCCGCAGCTTGAACTGATCGACGCTGGCAGGGGCATCCAGAGAATGAAGACCGTTGTGGATCAACCGTATCCCGGGCCGGGACATCAGTTCCTTCGTGACGGCGAAGAGAAGGGCGTTGTTCACCCGCAGCGGGAGGAACTCCCGGAGCGACTGCTGGTAGAGCAGGTCGACGCAATCATCCAGGCGGGTGAACATGAGGGTTGCCGCCAGCCGGCCATCGACCTCGGCGCCCCAGGTCTCGAAGCCTTCGAGATCGGCCACCGCCTCGACCATGCGATCCCAGTGGCGGCGCCCGTGCCGGGACCGGCGTCCCTGCCGGTCCTGGGTGTCCTGCTCAATGGTCCAGCCCTCCCGGGCATAGCGCTCCATGGGAATGGGTCCGACCACACAGGCCTCCAATCCCTTGCGCACCTTGGCCCGAATGGATGAATCCACATCCTTGAGGTCGTAGGTCCCCCCCTCGCGGACCATGTGATAGCTGCAGGCTCCCACCGCCGCGTCCATGGGGGCGGAGTACCGGAGG
The DNA here is from genome assembly GCA_016721195.1 of Candidatus Geothrix skivensis. Taxonomy (GTDB): domain Bacteria; phylum Acidobacteriota; class Holophagae; order Holophagales; family Holophagaceae; genus Geothrix; species Geothrix skivensis. The sequence goes on from JADKIO010000006.1 coordinate 31,854, forward strand.
CCGATGGCGTTCTCCTGGCAGAGGAACTCACGAAGCTCTTCTTCCGTCGGCTGGATGATCCAGTGGTAGGGGAAGGCCTGGAATACGCGCGGTCCGGAGTCGAACCAATAGGAGCTGCGGGTGCGGACCACGCGATGTCCCTGGCGACGGAGCCACTCGGCGAAGGTCTCTGGGGTCATTCCGACCACGATCTGCTGGAGTTCATGGTAGGTCCTTCACCTGACCAGGCTGCGCCGGAGCCGTGCATAGGCGTCGATGGGAATGCGGCGGAGGCATCCCGCCAGGTGGGTGGCCCAGTCGCCTCCGTAGGGAATGTAGCAGCGGACCGAGTAGCCTTCAGCCACCAGCTTCTCCTGGAGGTCGGGCCGCACGCCAAAGAGCATCTGGAACTCGAAGTCCTTCTTGTCGAGACCAAACTCGATCTGCAGGGCCTTCGCCTGGGCGATGGCTTCCTCATCGTGGGTGGCGATCCCATGCAGGCCCTTCTGGTTCAAGAGCAGCCTGATGTCGCGAAGGAAGGCCGCGTCCACCTCGGCCTTGGTGCGGAAGACCACCTCCCGCGGCTCCCGGTAGCCTCCCTTCACGAGGCGGATGCTGGCTCCCAGGGCCATCAGCCGCCCAAGGTCATCCGGGCGGTGCCGAAGGTAGGACTGGATGACGATGCCGACATTCTTCCCATCGCAGATGTGCTGGACTTCTTCGAACAACTCGATGGTCTGGTCGACATAGACGGACTCTTCCATGTCGATCCGCACGAACCCACCCGTCGCCATGGCAGCATCGATGATCCGCCGCAGGTTGGCCCGGCACAGGCCCGGGTCCAGGTCCAGGCCGATCTTCGTGAGCTTCACCGAGACATGCGAGTCGAGACCCTCCGCCTGGATCTTCCGGAGGGCGTCGATGGCCTGCTCCGTGGCACGCCGGGCTTCCTCCGGGTCCAGCACGTGCATCCCGTGGAAGTTCAAGGAGGCCTTGATGCCCTTGGCGCTCAGGCCGCGCACGGCCGCCAGACCCGAGGCGAGGTCATCCCCGCCGACGAACCGTCCGGCAAGCTCCCGGATGACCGGGGTGCTCATGATGAATTTCCGGAACCAGGATTGCCGCGCAAGGAGGGATACGGCTTTCCGGAACATGCTGCCTCGGGTTGAAATCGTGGAGACTCGGTTGATTCGGGTACTGGAGGGAAGTCAAAGGCTTCTGGTTCCGGCTTCGGATGGGACCGGGGGCAGTGCAAACGGGCTGCACCGGCTCACCTGGAAGGTTCAGGATGGGCGTGGCTTGGAGATAAGGTAGGGCCCCAGGGCCAGATGCAGCAACCCCGAGCGCAGCATCACGTCGATGGCATCCGCCGGTGAGGAGACGATGGGCTCCCCGTGGATGTTGAAGGAGGTGTTCATGAGAGCCCCCCGCCCGGTCTTCTGATGGAAGCACTCGAGGATCCGGTGGTATTTGGGGTTGTGGTCCCGGGTCACCACCTGGGGCCGGATGGTCCCATCCTCCGGGTGGCAGGCCGCCTTGACCTCCGGCGTGTTCCGGGAATCGAAGGCGAGGATCATGTAGGGGGCCGTGAAGCCCTTGGGGTTGTGGATGTACCGGTCCGAGCATTCCGACATCACGGAAGGGGCAAAGGGCATCCAGAAATCCCGGCACTTGATGGCGTTGTTCACGATGCGGACGACATCGGGACGGGAGGGATCCGCAAGAATGGAGCGGTTGCCCAGGGCCCTGGCGCCGAACTCTTCGCGGCCATGGGCGCGGGCCACGATCTCACCCTGGCTGAGCAGGTCGGCGATGGCCTCCTCAAGGTCCCCAGGAGTGGCCACCGTCCAGCCAAGTTCGCGTGCCCGCTCGGCGGACTGCTGGTACTGCTCCGCCGAAGGCTCTGGGCCTAGGTAGAGGGAGTCCAGGGGCTCGATGCTCTCCGCCTTCCCGATATCCGCCAGGTAGGCCCAGGCCGCCCCGAGTGCATTGGTTTCATCACCACAGGAGGGGAAGATGTAGAGATCATCCACCTCGGGCAGTTCACCGATGGTCTTGTTCAGCTTGACGTTCATGAAGACACCGCCGGAGAGGCGCAGCTTCCTCCGCCCCGTCTTCTGCAGCCAGCCCTGGACCCAGGCGGTGAGGAACTCCTCCGTGAAGCTCTGGAGGCCCGCGCAGATGTAGTCGAAGCGGGTGAACTCCAGTCGATTCCGCCAAAACTCGTAGGCGAAGGTCGAATTCGGGACGCCGGGTGCCCGGCGCCAGGTGCCATCCGACAGCTCAAAGGCGCTGCTGAAGAGCTGCTTGGCCTTCTCCACCCGGTCACCGCTGGCATAGGGCGCCATGCCCATGAGCTTGTATTCGTGTTCCATGGGAACCATGCCCATGAGCGCCGTGATGACCTCCCAGAGGTTGCCGATGGAGTGCTCTTCATGGATCGAGGCGATGCGCTCGAGCCGTCCTCCGGGCTTGGGCAGGGAGACGGTCGCGCAGAGGGAGTCCCCGGCCCCATCCACCGTGATCACCAGGGCGTCCTCGTCGATAGGCCGTCCGAAATAGGCGGTCGAGGCGTGGCAGCGATGGTGTTCGATGGTGAAGACCTTCTGGCGATCGACGCCGTGGGCCAGCAGGCGTTCGATGTGCCGTTCCCGACGCTGATGATGGACCAGGCGACGGGCCGGGGTTTTCTGAAGCAGTTGCTTGATCTGCCCACCGAATCCGGCCACGGCCTTGTACCCACGCATCCGGTTGGCGCCCTCATTGGTCGTGGAAGTGGTGTTGGCATAGGATCCATGGCCGCCGAAGACGTAGGCATCGACATCCTGCCAGCCCAATCCCTGGCTCTGGAGCAGCCGCTCGATGGCCTGTTCCGGGAAGCCACGCCGGTTCTTCTGGCGGGTGGGACGCTCCTCCTGGAGCGCCCCGATCAACCGGCCATCGCGGAGCAAGGCCGCGGATGCGGTGTGACTGGAGTTGATTCCGCAGATCAGCATTCACTTTCCCCCGGGATTGGCGATTTGGACGAGATGCAAGGTGGGTGGTTCCAGATACAGCCGCGGGCCAGCACAGGTGGTCCGGGTGACGGCAGAAGAAAGCATGCGCATAGGAGTGACTATGATGACATCAGTTGATTTGGAGCGTGGTGATGTTATTTTCCGATTACCCTCGATTCATTCCGGCGGAGAACGAGTTGTGATTCGCCGCATCAGGGGACTGGGGGCCAGCCCGGCCCTCAGCCGAACGCACCCGCATACCCCGCCTGTGTACCTTGGAAATCTGGAATCCAGCGTCTTCCTCTTGCCCGGCAAGATGAGCGCCCCAGGCCATTTGATCCTGATAGCATGGTGAACAACATTTGTATTTTTTCAGTTTCACTTGGATAAAATCAGCAAAATTTCCGGCTTCAAATACATTGGAACCCCCATGTCCCTGCCCCATTGTCAACCCAGCCTGCACCGCGGATCCCTTGAGCCCGAGCGTGGCCCGGGAGCCAACGTCCCTGTTTCCTCCTGGACGGCCCCGGAGGCATTGCTCCGGCGTGGGCATGACATCCGTGCGCAATTCCGTAGGCCACGACGCCTTGGGTCGGATCGAGGGCGCTGCCGGGGAGAGGTGCCAGGGAATCCTTGTTGCCAGCACCCCCTCGACAGCTTCCGCCAAGCCATGCGAAACCAGGGGCGGTCCTTCCAACCCGCTTCAGAGTGCCCATGAATACGGATGTCTTCGCAGATTGGATGCGTCGCCAGGGTTATCGCGTGGTGCGCACCGAGAGCAGTTACTGGTACAACGCCGCACCGGGTGTCTTCCAGGCCTTCCCCTACCACTGGGTCATCACTCCCACCCACTCGGAGATCCAGGATCTGCTGGTTCGAAACAGGATCGCGGCCGTCCGCTACTCGACTCCCTTCGATTTCCCAGGCGGTGTGGTGAGTTATCACATCGTCCTGCGCGAGCCCTATTCCCTCGACCAGCTGAAGGCCCAGGCCCGCAATGGCGTCAAGGCAGGGCTGAGCCGCTTCAAGATCGAACAGATTCCCTTCGAACGACTGGCCACTGAAGGATGGGTGCTGCAGCAGGACACCCTGGACCGGCAGGACCGGCTGCGCAGCATGACCCAGACCCAATGGGAGTCCCTTTGCCGCACGGCCTCGGACCTGGAGGGCTTCGAGGCCTGGGCGGCCTCCTCGGAAGGAGAGCTCGCTGCCGCCGTCATCGTCGCCCGACTGCAGTCCACCTTTTCCGTTCCCTACGCCATGTCCCACCGGAAATTCCTGGCGGAGCACGTGAACAACGCCCTGTTCTTTGCCGTCAGCAAGGAGCTGCTGCAGCGCAAGGGGATCGACGACCTCTTCTTCACCGTGCAGTCCCTGGATGCGCCCGCCAATGTGGATGAGTTCAAGTTCAGGATGGGGTTGCAGTACAAGTTCATCCGCCAGCGCGTGGATTTCCACCCCCTGTTCAACCCCTTCGCCAGTCCCCTCGTTCACAAAGTGGCCCGGGGCCTGGCCCAGCTGGATTCTTCGAACCCGCTCTTCGCGAAGGCGGAAGGCATGCTCCGGTTCCACCTGGAGGGTCGCAAGCCCATCGAGGAGCAGGTCTGGCCCGAACGGCTGCGGTCGGAACGCCTGCTATTGGCCCCTCCACTCAGGACCTTCTCGAAGGTGAAGAACGTCCAGATCACCTCGGCCTCCCCCTTCGATCTCCTGGCTCTGGTGGAACTCCATGCCGCTTCCTTCCCGCAAGGCGAACATATCCTGGCCGAACTCGGAAAGCCTTTCCTGCTCGCCGCACATCGGTGGTTCGTATCCACGCCTGGTAACCATGTACTTACGGCAAGACAGGGAGACAGAATCGTCGGGTTCACGACCTTCTCCGAGCGACCCTACAACCTCCCGCTGCTGCGGGCCTGCTGGCGGGAACTGATCAAGGGTTGCCTCAGACACCCAGGGACGGCCTTCAATGCCGAGCTGCTGATGCGCCTCGGGTGGGGCCTCGTCCAGAAGTTCCGGGGTCGGGATTCCGAGCAGGTTGCGCAAATCGCCTTCACCGCTGTGGATAAGGATTTCCAGGGTCAGGGCATTGGAAGGGCCCTGAAGGCGGCCTCCATCAAGGTCTGCCAGGAACGGGGCTTGGTCGCGGTCGTGACCGGCGTCCACAGGCAGAACCTGAGAGCCAAGCAGCTGAACGAACAGGCTGGATTCGTCGAGGTGCCTTCTCTCGGCAACCGCCGCCTGTTCTACCTTCGTCTTGACCTCGGCAAGCCGGGGGAGGCTCCATGATCATGCTGGACAGCACGCCGGTGGTTTTCCGTTCGGTTCTGCGGGGCGTTGCCCTGGCGGCATGCCTGGCCCTCACCAACCTGGCCTGCAGCCATGACTCAGCCGCTGGTGCTCCCGCGCCACCGGCGACGCCTTCCTACTACGGGTCGGCCTTGAACGCGGATGACCTGGGCAACATCACCCTCGGCTATGCCTACAACGACAGCTGCAACCGTCAGTACAGCATCCGAATGCGGGCCAACCACACCGGCGTGCTGCGTTCGATCCGACCCTTCTTCATCTGGGACTACAGCCGCATCGGCTATCACGCGGGCAACGGCGGCACCATCCAGATCCAGGTGCTGGCCGATGATGGCTCCTCCAGCCACTTCCCCTCGGGCAATGCCATCGCCTCCCTGACGGTCCTGCACCCGGTGAACGACAGCATCGGCTTCTACCCGCTCCTGACCTTCCCAGCCCCCCCCGCCCTGGTGGCCGGGCAGATCTACCACCTGGTCTTCACCAACGTGGATGCGGATCCCGCCAGCAACTGGGTCTCCCTCGACTGTGCGTGGATGTGGTACGCAGCCACTCCACTGCAACCGACCCTTCCCGATTCGGATCTGGCCATCCTGGAGCGGTGCCCCGCTGGCACCTGGAGCCTCTACAAGCGGGGGACGAGCACTGCCACGCCCTGCCTCCAACTCGAGTATGCCGATGGCGCCATCCAGGGGCAGGGCTACATCGAATTCTATTCCCAGAATCCCAAACCGATCTCGGGCACCAAGGAGGTGCGCGAACGATTCACCGTATCGGGCCCCGACCGGGTCGTAACGTCCGCCTCGGTCCGCGTGAAGTACGTGAGCGGTCCCGGGCCCCTCACGATCCGCCTTGAAAAGGCAGACGGGTCCCTGGTCGACCAGGGCATGGTCGCCACGGTCCCCGTCACCCCAGGGATCAACGGCGCCTCCTGGGCCAAGGTGAGCTTTGCCTCGCCTCAGACCCTGCACGCCGGCCAGAGCTACCACCTCCTCCTCCGCGCCCCGGCTGACACCCTCTTCCAGACCCAGGGCCTCCGCAAGGGTGCTGACAAGGGCTTCAAGCCACCCACCTACTTCGCGGACGGCATTGCCCAGTTCAATGACGGAACTGCCTGGACCGGCTGGGATTCATGGGGACAGTACAACCGGCAGGACGTGGACCTGCAGTTTTATTTCGAGACGAAATAATTGAACCCGGGAACCCGTCGCAGCAGGCCCAGAACCGGCAGCAGAGCGGTTCTGTGAAGTCACCCACTACCAGGAGGGACACTTCCTCTGGGTTTTGGATGGAACGACGAATTGACTGGCTTTCAGTTGGGAAATAGGGGTAAATTACGAGCGTCCCCGTTTGTTTTCGTGATCGAATACCAGCGCTGTGCGTGTTCCATTTGACGGAGGTAATCATGTTCCCCAAGCATCGCCCTGAACCCAGGCCGCAGGGATCTGACGCCGCTTCCGCGCCACCCTCACAGTCTGGTCGACTCTCCTGGATGGGCATCGCGCTGCTCGCCTCCACCCTCCTGTTGACCGCCTGCACTGCTCCAGGAATGAAGCTGGACGCCAGGCCAAGCCGTCCTGAGAAGGGGGATGTGGCCGGTCTGGCCGTGACCCTTCAACCCCTGACCCCCGACGTCGTAGTGGCCCAGCGCAGAGCGGAACCAGAGGCCCTCGACGGCCTCCTCGTCGACAAGCTGCCCCCCTACCGGGTGGGGCCTCAGGATGTCCTGCTGGTCACCGTCTGGGATCACCCTGAGATCACGCTCCCCCTCGGCCAGTTCCGCACGGACTCCGCTGCCGGCACCGTGGTGGACGATGATGGGACCATCTTCTTCCCCTACATCGGACATGTGGCCGTGGTGGGCCTGACCGTGCCGGAGATCCGCCTCAAGATCACGGCCCTGCTCGGCAAGGTGCTGCAGAAGCCGCAAGCCGATGTCAAGGTCCTCGTCTACCGTTCCCAGAAGGTCTATGTCGGGGGAGAGGTCCGGAACCCCGCCGTGTACAACGTCACGGATGTGCCCCTGACCCTCTCGGAAGCCATCGCGCGGGCCGGTGGATTCGTTCCCACGGCCGATGACAGCCACCTGGTCCTGACCCGCGGAAAGCGAACCTGGACCCTCAATTTCCAGGAACTGATGGCCGCAGGGAATCGACTCGGGCAGATCCTGCTCAAGGATGGCGACTCCCTTCACGTGCCAAGCGGAAGGGAGAACCCCATCTATGTGCTTGGGGAGGTGGTGAGGCCCGGGACCATGCCTCTCGTGCATGGCAGCCTCTCCTTGGCCCATGCACTGGCCGAATCGGGGGGCATCCAGGGCGCCAGCGCCGATGCGCGCTCCATCTATGTCATCAGGCAGGCCAAAGTGGCGAACTCCGTGGACGTCTACCACCTGGATGCCCGCAACCCCACCGCCATGGTCCTGGCGGATCGCTTCATCCTCGGCCCGCGTGACATCGTCTACGTCGATGCCGGAACCCTCACCCGGTTCAGCCGAGTCATGAGCGCCCTGGTTCCCACCGTGACGGCCGTATCATCGACCACGATGGCAGGGGCGCAGGCCTGGTATTTCAAGAACCGGTAATCATCTTCCCCGAACCTCCGCGGGCCGCACGATTCCCGCTGCTCCTTTCTCCCGCATCCAAGGCTTCCCTTGAAATCCATTCTGGTCCTTTGCGAAGGCAATCACTGCCGCAGCCCGATCGCCGAGGCCCTGCTTCAAGCGGAGCTGGGTCCGGAGGTCAGGGTGGAGTCCGCCGGCTTCAACGCACTTGAAGGGCAGCCTGCTGATCTGCAGGTTCAGCAGGTCACGAGGGAGCATCAGATCGACCTCGCCGGGCATCGTGGACGCCAGTGGACCACCGAGATGGCCCTCCGCGCGGATCTGATCCTGGTCATGGAGGAATACCAGAAGACCATGTGCGAAGCCCTGGTGCCCAGTGTCCGCGGCCGGGTCTTCCTCCTTGGGCACTGGCGGGCTGATCCGCCCCGGGATATCCCCGACCCCTACGGCCTGGGGCTGGAATCCACTCGGCTTTCCTTCGAACTCATCAAGCAAGCCGTGGCCACCTGGCTGCCACGGTTCCAACGCACGCAAAGGTCGGTATGAAACCACCCTTCCTACCGAACCGTCCTACCGGCCAGCCTGAAGGTACGGACGGCCAATCCAGGCGGAGACAGGCCAACGAAGAGTCAGATGAGCTCGACCTCTTCCCCTGGCTGGGCAATCTTTGGGAAGGGCGCCTCCTCATCCTGGCCGCCCTGGTCGCCTCCCTCAGCCTAGGTCTGTTCTATGCCTGGTGGACTCCGCCCATCTTCCAGTCAGAGGCCATGCTCCAGCTCCAGGCCAAGAAGGAGAAACCCTCGGATGCCTCCTTCACCAAAATGGAGAGCCTCTTCTCCGAGCCGGTCGACACGCGTTCCGAGGTCGAAATCATCAAGAGCAACCTGATCCTGGGCCGCACCATCGAAGCCCTCGATCTTGACGTCGTTGCGGAGCCCATCCTGGCCCCCATCGTGGGCACTGCCATGGCCCGCAGGGACTTGAAAGCCCCCCGCATGGAAGTGGACACCCTGGAGCTCCCCCTCCTGATGCAAGGCCACTTTTTCTCGGTGGTCGCCCTCCCGGGCGGCTCCTTCCAGTGGCTGGCCCCCGACGGTGCCGTCCTTGGCAAGGGCCAACCCAAGGAACTGGTCACCGCCGAATACCTGGGGGAGCCCCTCAAGCTGCAACTTCGACGCTTCTGGGCGCCCGCCGGGCAGAAGTTCAGGCTGTTCCGGCGGCCCATGCAGGATGCCATCGAGCGCCTGCGCCTGGACCTCGACGTGTCCGAACGAGCCAAATTGACGAACATCCTCGGGCTCAGCCTCCGGGGACAGGACTCTGTCAAATGCGCGGCCACCCTGAACAAGATCGTGGATGAGTACGTCCGGCACAAACTGGAGAAGAGATCCGCAGAGATCGCCAAGGCGCAGGCCATCCTGCTTGGAAAGATGCCCGAGCTGAAAGCCCGTCTTGAAACCGCCGAGAACCGCTTCAGCCAGTTCCGGAGCCGTTCTGGATCGGTGGATCTTTCCCGTGAAGCGGATGGATTCCTTTCGCGAAGCTCCTCGCTGTCCTCCCAGGTGTCTGGTTTGAAACAGAAGAGGGAAGAGCTGCTGCGAACGTATCGAGAGACCGCAGACGTGGTGACAACCCTCGACCAGCAGATCAGCAAACTCCAGCAAGAGATGAACCAGATTGATTCAAAAGTCCGCGTGTTGCCGGGTCTTCAGCAGGAGGTCGTCAGGCTATCGAGAGATGTGCAGGTTGCGACCGAGCTCTACACCGCCTTGCTCAACAACATTCAGCAGCTGCAGCTGGCGAGCGCGAGCGACCTCGGCAGCGTGGTGGTGGTGGATCGGGCCTCCGTGAACCTGGAGCCTGTCGCCCCGAAGAAATCCGTGATCCTGCTGTTTTTCCTCTTCCTGGGCCTCGCCTGCGGGGTCGGCCTGGTGGCGTTGCGCCGGTCCCTCCGCCGGGGCATCGAGGATCATCGCATCATCGAATCGAAGCTCGGCCTGCCTGTGTTCGTCACCATCCCACACAGCAAGGCCCAGAGGCTGCATCACGAGACCATCCAGAGAAGCACCGACGGGTTGCACCTCCTCGCGATCCAGGACTCAGGCGACCTGGCCGTGGAAAGCCTACGTAGCCTGCGGACGATGCTGAACTTCTACATGAAGGACGCGCCGAATCCCGTGATCCTCATCTCTGGTCCGTCGCCGACCATCGGAAAGTCGTTCATCAGCGCCAATTTTGCCGCGGTCCTGGCGCAGTCGGGCTCCAGGGTACTGCTGGTCGACGCCGATCTGCGGCGAGGCAAACTGCACAAGTATTTCGGATTGAAGAACCGGCTCAATGGCCTTTCCGATGTGATTTCGGGACAACAGGGCTGGGAGTCCGTCGTCAAGACCACGGAAGTGGAGCGGCTCGACGTCATCAGCACAGGGTTGTTGCCACCGAATCCGTCTGATCTCCTCATGCTGCCCCGGCTGGCCACCTTCCTCGACGAGGTCTCGAAGAAGTACGACTACGTCATCGTGGATGCGCCGCCCGTCCTTCCCGTCACGGACGCAACCATCATCGGAGCGACTGCGGGGACCGTCCTCCTCGTCGCCAAGTTCGCGCAGCACCCCCTGGATGAACTCCGCACGGCGGTGAAGCGATTCGAAAGCCACGGGATCCAGGTGAAGGGCTGCATCTTCAACGACATCAAACCCGTCGGCTGGGGAAACAACTACCGGCGCTACAACTACATCTACAACTACGGATTCAACAAGTAGTCCTCGGCTCCGACCGGTTCTCGTCCACTCCGCGCACTACCCCATCAGGCCTTGAGGAGAATGAAATGAAAACAGTCGCCCTTGTGGGTTGTGGCCGGATTTCCGGCAGACACATTCAGGTACTGACTCAGACGCCCGGCGTCAGGCTCGTGGCCGTGTGCGACGTCATCGAGGAGCGGGCGCGGCTGGCGGCAGCCCCCCACGGCCTGCCTTTCTATTCCGATGCCCTGACCATGGTGAAGGCCGAGAAGCCGGATATCGTCTCGATCCTCACCGAGTCCGGATCCCATGCCCAGGTGGCCATCTCCCTGGCTCCGCACGTCTCGGCCGTGGTCGTGGAGAAGCCGATGGCCTTGACCCTTGAGGATGCGGATGAGCTCATCGAATCCTGTGACCGCTGCGCCACCCGCCTCTTCGTCGTCAAGCAGAACCGGTACAATCCTCCCGTCGTCAAGCTCCGCAAGGCGGTGGAGCGGGGCGCCTTCGGCAAGCTCGTGATGGGCACGGTCCGGGTGCGCTGGTGCCGGGACCAGAGCTACTACGATCAGGATGCCTGGCGTGGCACCTGGAAGGAGGACGGCGGCGTCTTCACCAATCAGGCGAGCCACCACATTGATCTGCTCCAGTGGATGCTGGGGCCGGTGGAATCCGTCAAAGCCTACACCGCGACCCGCCTGGTGAAGATCGAGTCGGAGGACACCGGTGTGGCCATCCTGCGGTTCAAGAATGGCGCTCTTGGGGTCATCGAGGCCACGACGGCCACCCGCCCGAAGGACCTGGAAGGCAGCCTCTCCATTCTCGGCGAGCGTGGCTCCGTGGTCATCGGCGGCTTCGCGGTGAACAAGCTCGAGACCTGGAATTTCTCCGACCCCGACATGATGCGGGAGGTTGCCGAGGATCCCTCCCAGGCCGTCCCCAATGTCTACGGCCTCGGCCACCAGGCCTTCTACCAGGAGGTCCTGGAGTGCATGGAGTCCGGCAGGAACCCGATGCTGGCCGGGCTCGAGGGCAGGAAATCCCTCGAGATCATCAACGCCCTCTACGAGTCCGCGGCGACGGGAAAGGAAGTGTTCCTCCGCTTCGTTCCCCATTCAGTCCTTCTGGGGAGGGGGAAATGACCGCCAGCAGCATTCAGTTTCCGAATGTCCACCTTGGCCCCGGAGCGGTCGTGGATGATTTCGTGATCCTGGGGCGGGCCCCGAAGGGTGCCCAGCCGGGTTCCCTGCGCCTGGACATCGGCCCCGATGGGGTCATCCGTTCCCACTCGGTGATCTATGCCGGAAGCACGATCGGCGCCCGGTTCCAGTGTGGACACGGCGCCCTCGTGCGGGAGCAGTGCACCATTGGCGAGGACTGTTCGATCGGCTCGGGCTCCGTCCTCGAATTCCTGGTGAAGCTCGGAAATCGTGTCCGAATCCACTCCAACTGCTTCGTCCCGGAGCACTCCGTCCTCGACGATGACTGCTGGATTGGACCGAATGTGGTGTTCACGAACGCCAAGTTTCCCCAGACACCTCGAACCAAGGAACTGCTTGCGGGCGTGCACATCTGCAGGGGAGCCAAGGTCGGCGCCAACAGCACCCTCCTGCCCGGAATCACCATCGGGGCAGGCGCCCTCGTGGGCGCCGGGAGCGTCGTCACCAAGGACGTGCCCGAAGGCTCGGTCGTGGCCGGCAATCCCGCGCGCATCCTCTGCAGGGTCTCTGACCTGCGCCATTCCGATACCAACGAACTTGTCTATCCGGGAGTCTGACGTGGCCCAACCGAACATACCGCTGGTCGACCTGAAGGCCCAGTACCAGGCCATCAAGCCCGAGATCGATGCGGCCATCCAGGACGTCCTGGACACCACCGCCTTCATCCTGGGACCTCAGGTGGAGGCCTTTGAGAAATCCTTCGCGGCCTTCTGCGGCGCGGACCATTGCGTGGCCATGGCGAACGGCACGGATGCCACGGTCCTCGCCCTGGAGGCCCTTGGGGTGGGCCAGGGAGACGAGGTCATCACGGTCTCCCATACGTTCATCGCCACGGCCGAAGGCATCTCCGAACTCGGTGCCATTCCTGTTTTCGTGGACATCCGACCGGACAGCCTCCTCATGGATGTCTCCCTGATCGAGGCCGCCATCACCCCCCGGACCAAAGCCATCGTGCCAGTCCACATCTATGGCCAGACCGTGGACATGGACCCGCTCCTGCAGATCGCCCGCAAGCATGGACTGAAGGTCATGGAGGACGCCTGCCAGGCCCATGGAGCCGAATACAAAGGCCGCCGTGCAGGCTCACTGGGTGATGCCGCCACCTTCAGCTTCTACCCCGGGAAGAACCTCGGAGCCTACGGCGATGCCGGCGCCGTGACCACCAACCTGCCGGACGTGGCCGACTGGATCCGCCGCAAGCGGAACCATGGCCGGGCCACCAAGTACACCCACGATTTCGTGGGCCGCAATTCCCGCATGGACGGCATTCAAGGGGCCGTCCTGAACGTCAAGCTGCCCCACCTGGATGGATGGAATGCCGACCGCCGGGCGAAGGCCTCCCGCTATGACGCCCTGCTTGCCCCCCTTGGCATCAAGCGGGTGGCCACTCAGGAGGGCTGCCTTCCCGTCCTGCATCTCTACGTGGTCCGGGTGCCCGACCGGGACCGCATCCTTTCCGACCTCAAGGTGGCGGGCATCGAGGCAGGCATCCACTACCCCGTTCCCCTTCACCTTCAGAAGGCCTACAGCCACCTGAGCCTTAAAAAAGGATGTCTGCCAGTCACCGAAAAGGCCGCCGACGAGATCCTTTCCCTGCCGCTCTGGCCGGGGATGGACCTGGAGGTCCTGGAATACGTGGTCCGGCATCTGAAACCCTGATCGTTCCCAACCAGATGGATTCCTATCCGACACCGCGGGTCCTTTCTTCTGGAGAGGGTACATTCCCCATCCGGTCGACGGGATTGGCGATCCTACAGGTCCTGCAGGATGGACATCGGGGCTAAGCATGTGGCTGCAGTCAACGGCGACCAAACTCTGGAACAGGCTTCAAGCGTCCTCGTACTGGCAGGATGTGGCTTGGCTCGTCTCGGGGACGGTGGTCGCCCAGGCCTTGACATTCTTGATGTTACCCATTTTCACTCGGCTCTATGGGCCCTCCGACTTCGCCGTCATGAACCTGTTCGTGCAGATCGTCGCGATGGCCACGGTGGTGGCCACCGTGAGATACGAGTCGTTCATCCAGCTCCCGAAGCGCCATTCCGATGGCTGGCGCCTGATGCAGCTGGTCGGGTTCCTCGGATTGGTCTTCACGATCGTCCTCACACCCATCGCCTGGGTGTTCCGGGAGACCTTCGCCCGCTGGGCAGGCGAGCCGGCTCTGGCCAGGTGGCTCGTCTTCGTGCCGGTAACCGCGGCGCTCACCTCGATGGCAACCGCCTTCCAGGCCTGGGAACAACGCCGGAACCGGTTCAGGCGCTCCTCTGAAGCCGAGGTGGCCGGGAAAGTGGGATTTGCCGGCTCGGTGCTCCTGGGATGGTGGCTGGTCCCGGGTTCCGCGGGGCTCGTACTGGGCTCAGGGCTTGGCGCCGTGCTGGGCAAGCTGGCCTGGCTGGTGCGGATCGATCGCCTCCGTCTATGCGGACGGGTGGGCGATTTCTGGCGGATGGCCCGGCAGCTCGGCCGCCTTGCAGGATCCCTCACCGTCTCCCAGGCGCTGCTGTCCATCACGGGCATCATCCCCATGCTGGTCATTGCCCATGCCTACGGTCCCGAGGTGTTGGGACAGTACGCCTTGGCCAACCAGTCCATCTACCTCCCCACCGCCCTGCTGGGCACGGCCATGGGCAATGTCTACTACCAGCGAGCCTCGGTGCGGTGGGCGCAGGGCCACGATTTCTCGGATCTGTGGCGCTCCACCTCCAAGCGGCTGTTCCTGGTGGGTGTGCCCATCTACGGCATCGCCGTCATCCTGCTGCCGATCGTCTTCCCGATCATCTTCGGCGGCACCTGGATTGTGGCCGGGAGGTTTGCCGGCATCCTGGCCATCAGCTCCTTCTTTGGTTTTGTGGCCGCACCCATCGACAAGGGGTGTCTGGTGGTGGGGGCCTGGTGGTACATCCCCCTTTGGCATGGCGCCAGAACCCTCTCCAACCTCCTCCTGGCCTGGGCCGTCCTCGCCAAGGGCTGGCGAGTCGAGACCTACCTGTACGCCTTGACCGCCCTGAGGGCTGTCATGTACGGAATCGATTACTGGGCCGAATCAGTCTTCGCCTTCCGGCGTCCTCCCCAGGCAGCGGCGTCCGCTGGAATTGTTCCTCCAACCCAGGGCATGGGAGACGCCTAGTGACTTGTGGTTGGATGGTTCAGCCCTTCCCCTTCACTCGGACCACCGGGCCCCCTGGATGAACCGATCACGCGACCTCGCCACCTTCCTTCATCCACACCCTCCAACCCCGATGTGCAGAATGGATAGCCAGATGGAGCCCACGGATGCCTAGCGACCCAGGAACAGCCGAGCGGGCCCATGCCCGGGACTTCCTGTGCCGAAGCATGGGGGTCGAGAGCCTATCCATCGAGGACCCGGTCCTGGATCAGGTTTTTTCAGCCCTATCCGAAGGGAAGGTCCCGGAGGGCAAGCCCCCCACCTGGATAGACACCCTCGTGGAGGACCTTCGAGGCATCCACCAGAAGCCGCCTCCTTTGAGGCTCTGCCTGTCCCACGACGTCGATTTCACCACCAGCCGCGACCAGGGGCGCAAGTTCATCCGCCGCATGAGCCGGGCCCTGGCTGGCGAGGGTCCAAAGCGCCGCGCCTGGATGAATGCACTGGGATCCCTGGCCCGCCTCCTGACGGGCCCCATGGCCCGGGAGCGCTACGGTGATTTCATGGACTGGCTCAGGCTCGAAGAGCGGTTCGGCTATCGCTCCACCTTCTTCTTCCTCCCCTATCCCGATACCCACCCCCATGTCCTGGACGGGGACTATCGTTTCTCGGATCGGGTCCGTTTCGACAACAGGGTCATCCGTGTCGCCGACATGATGAAGGAGATTGCCTTGGCGGGCTGGGAGATCGGCCTGCATGGCACCTACAACTCGGCCACCCAGAAGGGCATGCTCAAACGACAAAAGGAAAGTGTCGAGGACATCATCGGCCGCGAGGTCCGCTCGGTCCGACAGCACTACCTGAACCATGTGCCAGGACTGACCCATCAACTCCAGGCCGAGGCTGGTTTCCGAGTGGACAGCACCATCGGGCATACCCGTGCCATCGGGCTGAAAATGGGCACCTCACACCCCCATCGGCTGTGGGATGCCAAGGCCCAGCGGGCGCTCCCCCTGGTGGAGGTCCCCCTGATCGCCATGGACACGCCGCTGCTGATCCTGGGACTGGAGCAGCAGGGTTCGCAGGACGCAATGGACCAGCTGCGGCGGATCGGGGAAGGCATCGCCGCGTCCGGTGGTGTGTTCTGTCTGAACTGGCACCCTCACAACCTGCCCATGCCGGAACTCCAGGAAATCTACATGGACTTGCTATCCTGGTCCAAAGACATGGGGGCCAGTGCCCATCGAATGGATTCCTTTGCCGATCTCTGAGAGAGGCGGTGGATTCATCTGATACCAACCGGGTGGCCAAGTTCCAGCTGTCTCCTTGTCGTCTCCACTTCAACCGGACAATCCAGACTCAATGACAGCCAACGCCATGAAACCATGCACACCAGCTCCGTTGAAAAGTGGGCCACGGACGATGTCTCGCGTGATCGAGCAGCAACCTTCCTGTCCTCCTGGCTGCTAGCCTCCCCATGCCCACGGTCACCCTCCTCTTGTTCTTCCTCCTGCTCCTGGCCCTGCTGGCCTATGCCCTGAAGCTGCCATCCCTTGCACTCCCGATCGGGATCATGACGTTCTCGTACAAGCAGATTGCCGCCCTCGCCATTCCCTTCCTCCAGAGCCACGACACCTTGTTCAATTTCATCGTGGCTGGACCCATTCTCGCCGTCTTCGCCTACCACTTTTCCTCACGGGTCAAGCTGGGCTGCCACTCGAGCGAAGGGAGAGTGGCGATGCGGTTGTTGTGGGTCTTCCTCGGCTATTTCTGGTTCACCACTCTGTGGTCGCCCTACCTTGGCTTCGATTCCTGGAAGTTCCTCCCGTACTTCGTCGTCTATTTCTGGATTCTCCCACTGCTCATCGACAGCGACCCTGAAGCGGTGTTGAAAGCCTTCCAATTGGCCTGGATCCTGACCTTCCTGGCGGCGCTGAGCCTCCTGCTCTCGCCAGCCTTCTACCTTTCGCCCGACACGGAGCGCATGATCATCCACTACCAGGCCGGGCGGTTTGAAGAATCCAATCCCCTGGTGCTGGCCGACCTTGCGGCCTACCTGTTCATGATGAGCCTCCTGGTCCTCGTCTGGCCCCCGTTCTCCATCGAAAGAAGGAAGTTCTCCCGGTTCCTCCACCTGGTCATGGTGGCCTCTGGCCTGGCCCTGGGATTCTGGCTCGCCTTCAACACCTCCCGGGGCGAGACCGTTGCCGGGATAGTCTGTGGCTGCCTCTTCATCGCACTCGTCAAGGGCAGGTCCACCCTTCACTCCATCCTCTGGCTGGGCGGCATCATGGCCTCCCTGTTTGTGTCGGTACTTCTCGTGGTCCTGCTGTTCTCCCCAAAGGGGGGCATGGA
Source organism: Candidatus Geothrix skivensis (assembly GCA_016721195.1). Lineage (GTDB taxonomy): Bacteria > Acidobacteriota > Holophagae > Holophagales > Holophagaceae > Geothrix > Geothrix skivensis. Next base: position 49,112 of record JADKIO010000006.1, read on the forward strand.
AAAGTGGTCTGCCCGTTACTCTCCGGATGCGATCGCAGAAGGCTCGGATCAACGACAGGACCTGACATCGAGGAACATCCGGTTCGCCCTGTCATCGCCGGCTACCTTCCTGTTTGGCAAGGGCGCGCGAGCCACGGAAAAGCAGGTGGGGACCTGGCCCCACAACCATTTCGCTCAGGCCTTCGGCGAGTCGGGGATGTTCGGGTTGCTGCTGCTCAGTTCCTGCTGCTTCCTTGCCCTGCGGTTCGGGTTCCGGACCTTGACCATGTCCCGGGAGTTCGAAGACCAGCCCTCGCTGATCCTCACGGCCTTCATGCTGTCACTGCTGATCTACCAACTTCTCGTGCTGAGCAAGAAGGGCAGCCTGACCTTCTGGGATACCTACATGTGGATTGCCATTGCCGTTTATTCTTTCGACAGGATCCAATTTTTTTTACGATCCACCTCGAGTTACAGCGAGCCTTTCGAGGCCATTGGCTAGGTTCTAGGTGATATATTGACCTGGAATTCCCGAAGTTGCAGGCCCTGGTCGAGGGCCCTGGTTCGAGATCAAGTGAGGAACCGATGAGCGAACAACCCATCCACGTCTGCATCGTCACCACGGCCCATCCGATCGATGATGTGCGCGTGAACAACAAGATCGCCCATGCGTTCCGGACGGCGGGCTTCCGCGTGACCTGGGTGGGACCTGGACATGCCTTTTTCGATCAGACCAACTACAACCGGGATGGGATCGAATTCCTGCTCACGCCCCCCCTCAAGAGCAGGATGGATCGGTTGAGCTCCAGGTTCCGCGTGCGCCGCCTGGCCGGAACCGTCCAGAACGTGGACGTCTACTACTCCCCCGACCCGGACTCGGCACCGATCTCCGTGGACCTGGCCAGGCGCCATGGCGCGAAGTCCGTGTTCGATATCCACGAGATCTATCACGGCACCAACCTCGACAAGTGGCTGTTCGGCTTCCGCATGAAGCCCATCCGGGACTTCGTGCGCCGGGGTATCGCCAGGACCTGCCGTCGTTCCGATCTGGTCATGGGGGTCAGCGATGCGGTCCTGGACCCCGTCTTCCCGGACCGATCCCGGCGCCTCGTGGTGCGAAGCTGCGCGCCGGCCTGGTTTGCCGACGGCCCCACGGCCGATGTCTGCGGCGAAGGCCGCACGAGGCTTCGGTTGATGCATGGCAAAGGCCACCTGGCCTATGGCACCGGCAAGGTGCTGGAGGCACTCCGTCTGGTGAAGAGCCAGGCCGTTCCCCCCAGCGTCGTGGTGATGGCCGCAGGGGAGCCCGCAAATGACCCCACCGTTCAGGCCCTGGTTCCCATCGCAGAGGGCCTGGGCGTCCTGGAGGCGCTCGACTTCCGCAAGGGGGTTCCCCTCCAGGAGATGCCGGGGATTCTCAGGTCCTGCGATGTCGGGCTGATCTCCTATGGCCGGGGCCTCGGCGTGGATATCCTCCCGAACCGGCTCTTCGAGTACCTGGCCCTGGGCCTGCCGGTCCTCGCACCGTCCTATGCTTCCGAGATCGCAAAGATCCTTCGCGAGGAGCAGTGCGGGCTGCTCGTCGATTTCGAGGACCCTGCGGCGATCGCGGAAGCCATCCTCAAGTTCCAGGCCGACCCGGCCATGTGCCGGGAGATGGGCAGGCGGGGGAAGGCGGGGTTCCTGGCCCGACACAACTGGGAAGTCGAGGTGGAGCCCCTGCTCCAGCAGATCCGGGACTGGTGCCCGCGGAAAGGGAGGTCTTGATGCTGAAATCGATGATCAAGGAAGGCCTGAACCAGATCCGGAACATCCTGATGTTCAAGGTCCGCTATCCCTGGGTGAAGAAGGGGAAGGGCATCCACTGCCAGTGGTCGACCCACTTCCTGGCACCCCACAAGCACGTCCACCTGGGCAACGACGTTGGCATCGGCGGCAGTTGCCTGATTCAGGCTGACGTCGAGATCGGCAACAAGGTCATGATCGCCTCCAGCATCGCCTTCCTGAACCGCGATGAGCACAACTACGACATCGTGGGCAAGGCCATGTGGGATTCAGGCAAGGCGCAGAAGTCCAAGATCGTCATCGAGGACGATGTGTGGATCGGCCATGGCGCGATCCTGCTCGCCCCCCTGCGCATCGGACGGGGTTCCATCGTGGCCGCCGGCAGCCTGGTGGTGCGGGATGTCCCCCCCTATGCGATCGTGGCCGGGAATCCCGCGAAGACCATCAAGATGAGGTTCACCCCGGAACAGATCGAAGAGCACGACCGGATTCTCTACCAATGACAGCGCTCCAAGCGACCGCTATCCTTCCCTGCACTGCCGGGTGTCAAGGGTTGACGCCGCAGCAGCCGGGGGCCGAAGCACATGTGGGAACGCAGCCGTGAACGAGCTTTCTGATCGCCTCGCCGTCACCGGTGCCGATGGGTTCCTCGGCTGGCACCTCCGCTGCCTCCTGAAGGCCACGGGCCACCCCGAGCCCCGCATGGCCGTAGAGAAGGACTTCCAGTCCGTCGAAGCCCTGGGGGAGGCCCTGGGACCGGCCACGGCGGTCCTCCACCTGGCGGGCATGAACCGGGGAGCGGAAGCCGACGTCCATGAGACCAACATCCGGCTGGCCCAGCTGCTGACGTCTGCCCTGGATCAGGCCGGAGCTTCACCCACCATCCTCTTCGCCAACTCCACCCACAGCTTCAACGACAGCGCCTTCGGCCGATCCAAGCGCGAGGCCTCCAGGATCCTGGCGGACTGGGCCAAAGCCCGGGGCACCCGCTACGTGGATGTGATCCTGCCCCACCTCTTCGGCGAGGGGGGAAGGCCCTTCTACAACAGCGGGTTCGCCACCTTCTGCCACCAGCTGGCCACGGGGGCTGAACCCCAGATCCACCAGGATGGGGAACTGGAGCTGGTCCACGCCCAGCGGGCGGCCCAGGTGTTTCTGGATCAACTGCCCGGCAGCGGCCCCCCGGAGACCTGTCGTGTCCAGGGCGCACCCATGCGGGTCTCCGAGGCGCTGTCACGCTTGAAGTGCATCCATGCGACCTACCAGGCGGGCATCATCCCGGGTCTGGCGGAGCCCCTGGCCCTGGAGTTCTTCAACACCTACCGCTCCTACCTGTTCCCCGAGCGGGTCCCCACCTCATTGCTGCTCAGGACCGATCCCCGGGGCAGCCTGTTCGAGGCGGTGAAATCCGAACATGGAGGCCAGGCCTTCCTGTCGACGACCCATCCCGGCGTGACCCGGGGCAGGCACTTCCACCGCCACAAAGTGGAGCGGTTCCTGGTGATCTCGGGCCAGGCGGAGATCCGCATCCGGCGGCTGCTGGATCAGAAAGTCCACGTCTTTCCCGTATCCGGCGAGCAGCCCTGCTTCATCGATATCCCCACCCTCCATACCCATGAAATCACCAACGTGGGCTCCCAGGACCTGCTGACCCTGTTCTGGAGCCACGAGATTTTCGATCCTTCCAACCCGGACACCTATCCCGAGCCTGTCATCCTGGAACCATGACCAAATTGCGCGTCCTTACCGTCGTTGGAACCCGGCCCGAGATCATTCGGCTCTCCAGGGTGATCGCCAGGCTGGAACAGGATTTCGACCACCGCCTGGCCCACACCGGTCAGAACTACGATTTCGAGCTCAACCAGGTCTTCTTCCAGGATCTGGAGCTGCGCAAACCCGATTACTTCCTCGAGGCAGTCGGGGGTTCCCTGGCGGAAACCATCGGCAACATCATCGCCCGCATCGACCCGGTGCTGGCGGAATTCCAGCCCGATGCCCTGCTGGTGCTGGGGGATACGAACAGCTGTCTTTCGGTCATCGCCGCGAAGCGCCGCAAGATCCCCATCTTCCACATGGAGGCCGGCAACCGCTGTTTCGACCAGCGGGTGCCGGAGGAAACCAACCGCAAGATCGTGGACCACACCAGCGACATCAACATGCCCTACAGCCGGCTGGCCCGGGAGAACCTCCTGAGGGAGGGCATTCCCGCGGATCGCATCGTCAAGACCGGCAGCCCCATGTACGAGGTGCTGAGCCAGGCGCAGCCGAAAATCCAGGCCTCGGACATCCTTCCCAGGCTGGACCTCAAGCCCGGCGGCTACTACGTCGTGAGCTGCCACCGGGAGGAGAACGTCGACTCGGAGGCCAACCTCCTCAGCCTCGTGGACACCCTGAACCAGCTGGCGGCCAGCCGGAACCGGCGGATCATCGTCTCCACGCATCCCCGCACCCGGGCGCGGCTGGAACCGCTGGGCATCCCCCTGGACCCTCGGATCGAGCTCTTGAAGCCCCTGGGGTTCCTGGACTACATCAAGCTGCAGGCCTCCGCTGCCGCGGTTCTGTCCGATAGCGGCACCATTACCGAGGAGTCCTCGATCCTGGACTTCCCGGCCCTGAACATCCGCGAGGCCCACGAACGCCCCGAGGGCATGGAAGAAGGCGCCGTGATGATGACGGGTCTCGGCTGGAACCGGGTGGACCAGGGCCTGGCCATGCTGGAGGCCGGGCACCCGGAGGGCCGGCGCACCTGCCTGGTCGAGGACTACCGCGCACCCCACGTGAGCCAGACCGTCGCCCGGGTGATCCTGAGCTACACGGACTACGTCAACCGGGTGGTGTGGCGTCGCTGATGCCAGCGGGAACCACGCCTGGCCCCTTCAACCTTCCGCAACTGCCCAGTCCTCGAGTCAGTACCAGGCGCCGAGAATCCAACCACTCTTCGCAACCGTCGATCCACGGGGTCATCCATGGCACTCCTTTCGGGCCTCTCCAGGAAGAAACTCCTGATCTCCGGTGGCACCGGGTCCTTCGGCAACGCCGTGCTGCGCCGGTACCTCGGCTCGGACATCGGGGAGATCCGCATCTTCAGCCGGGACGAGAAGAAGCAGGACGACATGCGGCATGAGTACCGGGATGACCGCATCAAGTACTACATCGGGGATGTCCGCAACCCCCGCAGCATCGCCTCGGCCTTGCGTGGCGTGGATTTCGTGTTCCATGCGGCGGCCCTGAAACAGGTCCCCTCCTGCGAGTTCTACCCCGTGGAATCCGTGCTGACCAATGTCCTCGGCACCCACAACATGCTCATCGCCTGCATCCAGGAGGGCGTCAAGAAGGTGGTCTGCCTCAGCACGGACAAGGCGGTCTATCCGATCAATGCCATGGGCATCTCCAAGGCCCTCATGGAGAAGGTGGCCGTTTCGGAATCTAGGAACCTGGAGGAGACGCAGACCACCATCGTCGTGACCCGGTACGGCAACGTGATGGCTTCCCGCGGCTCGGTGATTCCCCTCTTCCTCGACCAGATCCGGTCCGGCAAGCCTCTGACCGTCACGGACCCCGCCATGACCCGCTTCCTCATGCACCTGGACGTGGCCGTGGAGCTGGTGGAGTTCGCTTTCGAGCATGGACACAACGGCGACACCTTCATCCGGAAGTCCCCGGCCGCCACCATCGGGGACCTGGCCAAGGCCATCTGCGAACTGCTGGGTGTCGACGGCTCCATCCGCGTCATCGGCAGCCGCCATGGCGAGAAGCGCTACGAGTCCCTGATGTCGAAGGAGGAGGCGGCCCGCGCCGAGGACCTCGGGAGCTATTACCGCGTCCCAGCTGATTCTCGCGACCTGAACTACGGGAAGTACTTCACCGATGGGGATCCATCCTCGTTCCGGTACGAGGAGTACAACTCGGACAACACCGAGCGCCTGGCCCCCCCCCAGATCCGGGAGCTGCTGCTCACCCTGGATTGCGTCAGGGAGGCGATCCAGCAGGTGCGGGGATAGGGAAAAGGGCGGGTCGCCCCGCCCTTCCCCCAATCCCCGCACCCATCCCCCCGGAGGAGCGGTCTGTCACTGCAGTTCGAAGAAGAACTGGAGGTCATTGTCGAGGCGGTTCTGGACGCCCCAGGCATCCCAGCGCTTCCAGCCGGAGCCATTGTTGAACTCGGCGTGCCCATCCCCGAAGTAGGTGGTGGGTTTGTAGCCGGAGTTCATGCCCTTGTAGAGGCTGTGGGTCGTGTAGACGGAATCCGAAGGCGCGCTCATCACGAGGTTGTAGCTCTGCCCCGCAGCCAGGGTAATGGGCGTGATGAAGGTCAGCTTGGCCCAGGCCTCGCCCACGTTCCCAGGAGTCACCGGGATGTTGGCCACCGTGCCCTGCCCTACCAGCGTCCCGTCGGCCTTCTCCACCCGGATGGTGAGCGGGCTGGGGCCACTCGAATACCGGACCCGCACGGAAACGGAAGTCGCCACCCGGTCGGAACCCGAGACCGTCATGGTCTGCCGCACCGCCTGCGTGCCCGAGATCGGCTTGGGGTTCACGAAGGAGCCATCGGGATAGGCGAAGGCCCCCAGGTAGCCCTGGCCCTGGGAGGCGCCATCGGCGTAGTCCAGCTCGTAGCAGGGCGTGTAGCCAGTGTTGCTGCCCCTGGAGAACTTGACCCAGGCGCCCGCGGAATTCTTTTCGAGGATGGCCATGTCCGTGTTCGGCAGGGTGGGCTGTTCCTGGCTGAAGGCCGAAGCCATCCAGATGCAGTCCAGGGAGACCCAGTTGGCCTTGGGATCGGCAGTGATGTTGCTGAAGACGATGTGGTAGAGCTGACCGGCGGTCACCTGGGCGGGGCTGGAGAACGTGAGCAGAGGATAGTAGTTGGTGCCGCTGCTCTGGGGCACGGGCACGGGGGCATGATTCACCAGGGAGGCCAGCACGGTCCCCGAGGGGTTGTGGCTGCTGGTGCCGTCATCGGTCTGGATCTGGATCTGGATGTCACCGCCATTGCCCAGGGCATAGCCCGCCCGGGCGCCGCTCCAGATGTAGAAGGGGCGGATGGCCTGAATGGCGCCCGTGTGGAGGGCCCGGAACCGGTAGCTGGCCACCCGGTTCATGTTGTCATTGGCCGTGTTCCAGCCGATCACGATGTTGCCGATGTCATCCCCGTTGAGGTTGGAGCCGTAGTAGCCAGCGGTCTGGACTGGGGCCGGGAGGATGGCGATGTTCTTCTGGGCCGAGGCGCTGACGGAAGCGCTGTTGGTGACGGTACAACCCAGCACCAGGGTGCCGGCGGCGCCCGCGGCGAAGGTGAGGTTGGTGGTGCCCTGGCCAGAGCTGATGGTCCCGCCAGAGATGGTCCAGTTGTAGGTGCAGCCCGCCTGGGCGGGGATGCTGGCAAGGTTGTTCCCCGACTGGGCCGTGACCTGCGAGGGGGCCGTGATGACCGGTGTCGTAGGAGCCTGCGTCACCACCTGCACCTGGGCCTGGGCACTGGTGCTGCCGACGGTATTGGTCGCCCGGCAGGTCAGCGTCAGCGTCCCCACGCTCCCGGCGGTGAAGGTCGCAGAAGGAGTGGCGGCCCCGGCGGTGATCGTGCCACCAACGATGGTCCACTGGTAGCTCGTGCCAGCCTCGGGCTGGGCCACGGTCGCCGTCAGGTTGGTCGCGCCAGCGCTGGCACTCGTGGGGGCGGTGATCTGGGGGACCCTTGGTGCTGTGCCCTGCACCTGGACCTGGGCGGTGGCATTCGCCACCTGGGTGTCCAGCGTGGCCCGGCAGGTGAGGTTCAGGGTGCCAGCCTGACCCGCCGAGAACGTCACGGCGGTTCCGGTGGAAGCGCCCTGGATGGTGCCCCCAAGGATGGTCCAGGAATAGCTCACCCTGGCTTGGGGATTCGTGACACTCGCCGGTAGCCCCGTGGCGCCAGGGGCTGCGACCGAAGGCGCGTTGATGGTGGGGGCCAGGAGGGCGGCGATGTGGTGGACGCGAATGGTCGACCTGGCCGACTTGGTCGCGTCCGCCACGCTGATGGCCGCCAGGGTGTAATTGCCTTCGTTCGCCGGAGCCACGTAGGTGACGGTATTCCCGCTGCCCGAAATGGTGCCCACGGTCGAGTTGCCGTTCTGGATGCCCTCCACGGTCCAGGTGACGGCCGTGTTGGTGGACCCCTGAACCTGGGCCGTGACGGAGGCACTGTCTCCGGAGATGACGTCACTGGGTGCGCCGACCAGGGCGACTGCCACGGTTCCCGGTTGAGCGACCGGGGCCGGGGCCTGACTGCCGCCACCCCCGCAGGCGCCCTGAATCAACAGCCCGGCAATGACCATTCCATGGAGTAAGAAGAACTGACTTTTGGTTCGCATAGGGACCCCCCGCTTGCCAAAGAAAAGGCAACAGGGGTACCAGGACGAACCATCTCGATCACAACGAGTTAAATCATATGTTTCGAGGGTTAATAAACAGAATGTTGGAGGTGACAACCCCCATTGGGGACCCTCGAGTCTGAGTTCTGGATCCGGATTCTAGAATCTGGACAACTCGGGTCCATAAGCCTTGAGTTTCTGATAGAGGGTGCTTCGGGGGATATCAAGCCGCTTGGCGGCCCGATCCACATGACCACCTTCCTCGTTGAGGACCTGGATGATGTAGTGCCGCTCCAGTTCCTTCAGAGTCAGGTTGGAAGGCCCCTTGGCATTCTGGCCGTTGGGGCTGGAGGCGAAATCCAGATCCTGGGCATCGATGAGCGTGGACTTGGCCCCCATCAGGGCCCTCTCCAGAACGTTGCGCAGCTCACGGATGTTCCCTGGCCACGAATGGTGTCTGAGTTTCAGGAGGGCGCCCTGGGAGAGATGCATCGGCTCGCGCCCGCAATCGCTGGTCAGCCGATTGAGGAGGATCTGTCCGAAGGTGGGGATGTCCTCGGCCCGCTCCCGCAGCGGGGGCACCTGGATCTGGATGGCACTGATCCGGTAGAAGAGGTCTGAACGGAACAGCTGCTCCTGGACGAGGCGATCCAGTTTCTGGTGAGTGGCGGCGATCAGCCGGAAGTCCACCTTCCGGTCCTGGACGCCACCCAGGCGGCGGAAGCGTTTTTCTTCCAGGGCCTTGAGGACTTTCGGCTGGATCTGCACATCCATGTCGCCGATTTCATCCAGGAAAACGGTGCCACGGTGGGCGGCCTCCAGCAGGCCCACTTTCACGCTGGTGGCACCCGTGAAGGCGCCCTTCTCGTGTCCGAAGAGTTCGGTTTCAAGGAAATCCTTGGTGAACCCTCCGCAGTTCAGCTCGAGCATCGGCTCGGAGGCCCTGGAGCTGTTCCGGTGCAGCCACCGGGCCAGCTCGCTCTTGCCGGTGCCCGTTTCCCCCTGAATGAGAATGGGGCTCTCGGTCATGGCCGCCAGCCGCGACTGCTCCTCCAGCCGGTGGATGGCGAGGCTTTGCCCGATGAAGGGGTCCACGGCGCGCTGTGGCTGCTCCAGGGATTCCCGAGCCAGCTGTTTCCTCCGGTTCTGCTGGTTCTCGAGGGCACGTTCGATCACGAAGAGCAGGGCCGGCAGGTCCAGGGGCTTCACCAGGAACTGCTCGGCGCCGAGCTGGATGGCCCGAACGGCGAGCTCGATGCTGGCGTGGCCGGTCAGCAGGATGATGGGTACGCCGGAATCGATGGACTGCAGCTTCGGAAGCAGCTCGAGGGCATTGCCATCCGGGAGGGAATAGTCGAGGGTGACGGCATCATAGACGTCCGCACGGTAGCGGATCTCGGCCTCGGCGCAGGTCTCGGCTTCATCGACGATGTAGCCGTGGTGTTCCAGGTAGTCCCGGATGGCGAACACAATGATTTCGTCATCATCGACAACCAGGACCTTTGCCTTCGCCATGGAACCCTCAAGGTTGACTGGTGACTTGCAAAGGATAGGACAGTTCCGCTGGCAGCATGAAGCTGATCCTCATGGTCCCACCCAGTCCGGGCCCCGCTGTGAGGGATCCGCCGTGGGACTCGAACACGCGCCTGGCCCCCGGCAGCGTGAGTCGTCCAAGTCCGGATACCCGGAAGTAGAAGGGCTCGAAGAGCCTGGCGGGATCGACATTCTTCATTTTCAAACTGGAGAAATCCAGGTGCCCGGAAATCACGATCCTGTTCCCGGGGTGGTTGCATGTCACGTTCAGGACCACCCGGCCACCCGGGCCTTCCTGCTGCAGAACCAGTTCCACCACTCGGGTGAGCGCGGTCTTGAGCCCCTCCCGGTCGGCCTGGATCGGCGGCAGGGATTCGTCGATGTGCAGCCCGAGATCGATCCCATTCTTCTCGGCCAGTGGAGCATTGTGTTCGATGGCTTCCCGCAGGAGCGGTTCCAGTTCGAGGGTGGTCCAGGAGAGCCGCTGGGGGTATCCGTACTCCCTCAGCTCCACGATGAAGGCGCCCATCCGATCCAGGCTTCGCCGGATATTGGCTCCGTATTTTTCCACTTCCTCCAGGTGGGCGAACCTGGCCTGGAAGGCGTCCAGGCTGGCCGAGATGCCGAAGATGAAGCTGCCGAGTTCATGGACGAGCCCTGGCACGAAGGAGGCGGCCGACGGGGCACGCGGCAAGGTGCGGGATTCGGATTTCTGATGGTCCATGTTCACGATGGTCTGGATGTGTTCGCCGAGCAGCCGCAGCCCTTCCTGTTGCCGCTCCGAAAGGGCCAGGGGTTCCGGTGACAGCACGCAGAGCGTCCCAATGATCAGGTGGCAGTCGTCGACCAGGGGCAGGGCCTCGATGATCAGCAGCCCATGCTCCATCAGCAGGCGGCCCCTGAATTCGTGGGTGGCCCCCTGGGACAAGGCCGGCTCCAGGTCCGCCAACTGCTCGCGGGTGAGGCCGCTGCCATCCCGGTACCAGGTCCCGATTTCATCCCGCAACAGCAGGGCCACCGGCGTGCCCGTGAGAGCCGCCGCAATGAGCACGGAATCCCGCAGCATGTTCTCGGAGTGGGATTCCGTGAACCCATGGCGGGGCGAGATTTCGGGTCGGGGCTGGGAAGAGAGGGTGCCGTTGGAATGCACGGGTCTCATGCTGGTTTCTGCCTCGAGAGGGGGGGCAGAACCGCCTCTGCCCGATGGCCGGGTGTCAGGTTCGCGATCAGTCCGTGCATGCGTGAAGTGGGGTTGTCCAAAGGCTGATCACTGCAGTTCGAAGAAGAACTGGAGGTCATTGTCGAGGCGGTTCTGGACGCCCCAGGCATCCCAGCGCTTCCAGCCGGAGCCATTGTTGAACTCGGCGTGCCCATCCCCGAAGTAGGTGGTGGGTTTGTAGCCGGAGTTCATGCCCTTGTAGAGGCTGTGGGTCGTGTAGACGGAATCCGAAGGCGCGCTCATCACGAGGTTGTAGCTCTGCCCCGCAGCCAGGGTAATGGGCGTGATGAAGGTCAGCTTGGCCCAGGCCTCGCCCACGTTCCCAGGAGTCACCGGGATGTTGGCCACCGTGCCCTGCCCTACCAGCGTCCCGTCGGCCTTCTCCACCCGGATGGTGAGCGGGCTGGGGCCACTCGAATACCGGACCCGCACGGAAACGGAAGTCGCCACCCGGTCGGAACCCGAGACCGTCATGGTCTGCCGCACCGCCTGCGTGCCCGAGATCGGCTTGGGGTTCACGAAGGAGCCATCGGGATAGGCGAAGGCCCCCAGGTAACCCTGGCCCTGGGAGGCGCCATCGGCGTAGTCCAGCTCGTAGCAGGGCGTGTAGCCGGTGTTGCTGCCCCTGGAGAACTTGACCCAGGCGCCCGCGGAATTCTTTTCGAGGATGGCCATGTCCGTGTTCGGCAGGGTGGGCTGTTCCTGGCTGAAGGCCGAAGCCATCCAGATGCAGTCCAGGGAGACCCAGTTGGCCTTGGGATCGGCAGTGATGTTGCTGAAGACGATGTGGTAGAGCTGACCGGCGGTCACCTGGGCGGGGCTGGAGAACGTGAGCAGAGGATAGTAGTTGGTGCCGCTGCTCTGGGGCACGGGCACGGGGGCATGATTCACCAGGGAGGCCAGCACGGTCCCCGAGGGGTTGTGGCTGCTGGTGCCGTCATCGGTCTGGATCTGGATCTGGATGTCACCGCCGTTGCCCAGGGCATAGCCCGCCCGGGCGCCGCTCCAGATGTAGAAGGGGCGGATGGCCTGAATGGCGCCCGTGTGGAGGGCCCGGAACCGGTAGCTGGCCACCCGGTTCATGTTGTCATTGGCCGTGTTCCAGCCGATCACGATGTTGCCGATGTCATCCCCGTTGAGGTTGGAGCCGTAGTAGCCCGAGGCCTGGGCCCCAAGGCCAGGCAGGACGGCGATGCTTTTCTGGGCCGAAGCACTGATCGATGCGCTGTCGATGACGGTGCAACCCAGCAGAAGGTAGCCCGCGCTGCCGGCGGCGAAGGTGAGGTTGGTGGTGCCCTGACCAGAGCTGATGGTCCCGCCAGAGATGGTCCAGTTGTAGGTGCAGCCCGCCTGGGCCGGGATGCTGGCAAGGTTGTTCCCCGACTGGACCGTGACCTGCGAGGGCGCCGTGATGACCGGGGTGTTGGGAGCCGACACAAGCACCTGGACGTGGGCCTGGGAACTGCTGCTGCCGACGGTGTTCGTGGCCGTGCAGGTGAGGGTCAAGGTCCCCAGAGCGCCGGCCGTGAAGGTCACCGAGGTGGAGGTCGCCCCGGAGGTGATGGCTCCGTCGGTGATCGTCCACCGGTAGCTCGTGCCTCCTTCAGGCTGCGCCAGGCTGGCTGTCAGCCCCGTGACGCCTACCCTCACGTTGGTTGGAGCCAGGATCTGCGGGGTCTGGGGCACCCCCCCCTGCACCTGGATCTGGGCGGTACCCGTGCTGCTCGTCCCGCCGAGGGTGGCGGTGCAGACCAGGCCCAGAATGCCTGGCTGGCCCGCGGAAAACGATACCGAGGTCCCGGTCCCTGCACCCTGGAACGCTCCTCCGGAGATGGTCCAGGTGTAGGTCGCTCCGGATTGCGGGGAGGTAACGGAGGCGGTGAGGCCGGTGCTTCCGGTGGCCACCACGGCAGGGGCATGGATGACCGGGGGCAGGATGGAAGCGGAAACGTTTGGAGCAGCGCCTGAGGCTCCCCCGCCGCCACTGCAGGCGATCAGGGAACAGAGCGTCCCGACCACGACGAGGCCGAGCATTCGGAATTGGATGCTGCCTGCATGCATGGCACCCTCCAGGAAAAAACAAATCAAGAATCTGCAGAGGTGAGTGACCTGACGGGTCACAAGCGCATCCGATGCAAGCCGACTCGCCTGACCAGTGTTCAGCCGGGTTCATGCATGGAATGCGCGCTTGCTGATGACTCGAAAGACGGACAAATCCACGAGGGGCTGGATGACTGCAAACCAGACGGCGGCGTAGCCGAAGGACATCATGATCTTTAACCAATCTGGAATCATATACATACTATCCTTCAACACCCACACTGGGAGGATGGCCAGGGGAATGCAGAGGGTGAAGGAGGTCAGGAACACCCGGCGGAACACACTTGGGCTTACTCCAAGCAACTCCTGAGAGCCTTGGAAATTCTTGTTCTGGCTTACCTTGAAATAATTCAAGTAAGCAGCTGCGATGGAACTCATAAGACTCATGGCTGGCTGCCTGGCGATGGCTTCAAACGTACTACCTTCCAGTTGATTGGCAAATCGGATGGCCATTCCATGGGAATCATTTCGGATGACGGTGCCTTCGACCAGGATCTTGGCCCCAATGGTGTCCCCGGCTGGGGGGATGACCAGTTTGCAGGGACTGCCCACCGGCAGGGATGGAGCCGCACTGAGTAGCAGCCCACCCAGACTGATGTTGAGGACCAGTGCGTAGGTGGCTGATCTACCCCTGGGAACGAGCTGAACCGGCTGGGCAATGGGAATCCGTCCGCAGGTGCGTGAATCGTCGAACGGGCTCATGGGTGCACCTCCATGGGCTGATGGTACGACTTCCCGGCGGACCCGCCACATCTATCTGGCAAATCACCCATCCGTGCAGGGTTTTTGATCGTTTTTTTCTAATTGTTTCCTGCCGAAATGGGTGGATGCCATGGTCCTCGCCACCGAACGGACAGGTCGCCCACCCTGGAACCACAGGGCCGCTCCACACACCAATGAGCCTGGTATCCGCAGCGGGCCGGAAATCGAACGGATCACCCTGCATCAGAGCGCTTCGAACGCATCGACTGGCTCAGCAGTCCTCCGCAAGGTCCTAGGCTGAACCTGAAAACAGGTATCTTAAAGCAATCGTCTCTCGGAGTTGTCGTGCGCATCGCCTTCCTTGGTCTCGGTCGCATGGGCCTGCCCATGGCCAGGAACCTCCTGGGAACGCAACACGCGCTCACGGTCTACAACCGGACACCGGGCCGGGCGAAAGCCCTCGTCAGCCAGGGCGCCAGGGAAGCCGCCTCCGTGGCTGCAGCGGTGGAGGATGCCGAGGTGGCCATCACCATGCTGTCGAACGATGACGCCGTGAAGGAGGTCGTGTTAGGCCCTGTGGGACTGCTGCACCATCTCCCGGCCAAAGCGATCCACCTTTGCATGGGCACCATCGAAGTGGAGACATCCGCTGAACTGGCCTCGGCCCACGCGAAGGCAGGTCAGGGCTATGTGGCGGCCCCGGTCTTCGGAAGGGCTGATTCAGCCGCGACGCGGCGGATCTGGTTCGTGGCCGGGGGGCTGGAGCCCCAGGTGAACCGCTGCCGTCCCATTTTCGAGGCCCTCGGGCAGGGCTACACGCGCGTCGGCCCCCACGCGGCCCCGGCCCACGCCCTCAAGCTGGGGGGCAATCTGCTTTCGATGGCCATGGAACTGGCCGTGTCGGAAATCCTCGTCTATGCCAAGAAGGCGGGCCTCCCACCCTCGGATTTCCTGAGATTCCTCAATACCGCAGTCTTCCGGTCCCACATGGTGGACACCTACGGGGAGCACACGGAGCGACCCTCCTTCGACCCGGATGATCGGACTCTGGACTTGGCGGCCAACGAGTTGCTGCTGCAGAAGGCCCGGGACATGGGGGCGGAAATCCCCATCGAGGACCTGCTGCAGGTTCGCCTTCAGGCCGCCACGGCCCGCGGCTGGGGGGCGCAGGACCTCGCGGACCTGACCCAGGCCTGCCGCTCCGAGACCGGGGCGGTTGGCGCCGCCGTCCCTGAACCAAAGGTGCAGCAGCCCAGCCCCTCCCCGCCCCCAGCGCCGAAGGTGCAGCAACCCAGCCCCTCCCCGGCGCCGGCGGTGCAGCCGCCGAGCCCACCCCCACTGGCCGCGCCGCAGGTGCTGACACCCGCCCCTTCCCCCCCATCGAAGCAGCCAGATCCAATTCCCCCCGTTCGCAGGGAGCCCCAGTCGCGCCCGCCGGAACCCAAGAAGTCCACGGGTGCCAAGAGGAACGGCGTCTCCAGGGAGAGACACCAGCGGCTGCCCCAGCCGATCCTGGAAGGTGCCACCACTCCCCCGCCCAAGTCGAACGAGACCACGGCCTCGGCCCCTCCCCAGGAACCTGCGGTCAAGCCGTCCTTCGCCGGTTTTTCCGCCCTGGACACGGGAACCCCCGTGACGCTCGACCTGAACCAGACCAGTCACTTCGAATTGATCGATGGCCAGGTATGGGCCTGGTCCCAGGGCAGGAGCTTCCAGACGCCGTGGCAGTCCTTTGCAGAAGTGGAACAGGCCTTCCACCAGGTTCTCTTCCTGTTGATCAAGCGCCACCTCCTGCTGCGGCCCCAGGCCGTCCTTGACCTGCGCCCCACCTTTGGCGGCGGCGCCAAGGCTCGGGTGGGCGATGACCAGGAACTGCCGGTGGGCCGCGCCGTCGCATCCCGACTCAAAGATTTGCTGGGATTCTGAACCGGGCCTGGCGGAGCTGATCCAGGGGCTGAAAAATCGAAGACAATCTGGCCATTCCCATCGGGACGGCTAGTACACTCCACCCCTGATGCCTACCCCTGAATCTGGACTGCCACCTTCCGAAAACGAATCCGCCCGGCCCGGCTCAGGAGCCTCGGTGCCGGGGTCCTTCCCTGGCCGCTCCGCTGAACCCCAGGCCCTCACCAGCGCGGACCCGATGCTGGAGAGGGATCTGCTGGTCCTGGTCGTGGAGGATGAGCCCCTGGCCCGGCTCTCCATCCGGACCGCCCTCACCAGGGAGGGATTCAGCGTCCTGGAAGCCGAAAGCGGCGAAGAGTCCCTGGTCCACTTCGACCGGGTCCCCTCTCCCGACGTGGTGATCCTGGACATCGGCCTGCCGGGCCTCGACGGCTTCCAGGTCTGCCAGCGGATCCGCTCGAAACGGGAGGATACGGCCATCCTCATGCTGACGGCCCGGGCCGATCCTTCGGACAAGATCACCGGGCTCACCCTGGGCGCCGACGACTACATCGTGAAGCCCTTCAACCCCGGGGAGCTCGTGGCCCGGATCCGGGCCGTGCTCCGAAGATCGGCCCAGAGGACACCCTCCCTCGAACCGCTGGACTTCGGCGAGCTGCACCTTGATGTCCAGACCCAGAAGGCCTTCAAGGGTGGTGTGGATGTCAACCTCTCGCCCAGAGAGTTTGCCCTCCTGGCCGCCCTCATCCGGCACTCCGGCCAGGTGATGTCCCGGGACCAGCTTGGCAGGGAGGTCTGGGGCGAGACCCGGAACGGCAGTGCCCGGGCCCTGGATGTCTTCGTGTGCAAGCTCCGCGACAAGATCGAGGACGATCCCTCCAATCCGACCTGCATCAGGACCGTGCGGGGCATGGGCTACGTCTGCGGCTGAAGAATCCCCCCACCAGGCGAAGACGAGCCCTGCGGGGGGAGGGACTGGCTCATCGCTGATCTGGACACCAGGCCGATCCTGAGATTCGCGGGTCCGATTGATTTTATTTTAGTGTTAAATGAAGCCTGAGGCCGCCATGCTCGATGTCCCATCTCCGACCCGGCGCGCCATTGAGCGTCTGCCTGCGCACCTGCGGCGCTTCGTGGTGGACCAGGACCATGGAGCCTACACGCCCAGGGACCACGCCGTGTGGCGGCACATCCTGCACCGACTGGCGGAGCGACTGAGGGACACGGCCCACGGCAGCTACCTCTCCGGCCTGGCGGCCACGGGCATCGGCCTGGAGCGAATCCCCAGCCTGGACGAGATGAACGAGAAGCTGGAGGCCCTGGGCTGGTCCGCCGTGGGCGTGCGGGGCTTCATCCCCCCGGCCGTGTTCACGGAGCTGCAGTCCCTGGGCGTCCTGGCCATCGCGGCGGACATCCGCAGCCACGAGCACATCGAGTACACGCCGGCGCCGGACATCGTCCATGAAAGCGCCGGCCACGCGCCCATCCTGGCGGACCGGCGCTATGCGGAGTACCTGAAGCGCTGCGGGGAAACCGGGTTCCGGGCCATCGCCTCCGTGGAGGACCAGGCGGTCTACGAAGCCATCCGCAACCTCAGCGTGGTGAAGGAGGACCCCGCCGCCAGCCCCGAGGAGCTCCGGCTGGCCGAGGAGCGCCTGCGGGCCGCAACCGCCAGCCGCCGCTATGTGAGCGAAAGCACCAAGGCCAGCCGCCTCTACTGGTGGACCGCGGAGTACGGCCTGGTGGGGGACCTGGCGAATCCCAAGCTCTACGGGGCCGGGCTCCTCAGCAGCCTGGGCGAGGCCAACCACTGCCTGAAGCCAGAGGTCAGGAAGGTGCCCCTCGGGCTGGTCTGCGCGGATACGGAGTACGACATCACGCGCATGCAGCCCCAGCTGTTCGTGGCCCGGGATTTCGATCACCTCTTCGAGGTGCTGGAGGCCTTCGAGGCCACCCTGGGCTGGCGGCGCGGGGGGGATCATGGATTGGAAGAGGCCCTGCGTGCCCGCACGGTGAACCACCTGGCGCTCGCGGATGGCCTCGAGCTCACGGGCAAGGTGGTGGCCCGCATCCCGGCCCGGGGGCCCCTGGTACCGGGGCTTGCCACGGCCCTGGCGCGGCTGGAGGGACCGGTCCAGATTTCGCGCCACGGCCATGCCCTGGAACGCCCCTGGCCCGGAGAGGCCCTGGTGGCCTTTGGCCACGGCACCCTTCCCCAGCGCGGCGCCTTCAGCCTGGACCTGCCTTCGGGCCTCTTCCTCACGGGCTTCCGGGTGGGCGAGCACGAAGTCATCAACCTGCGGGGCCATCAGGATGGGCGCCCCCTGGATCTGCCCAGCTGGGCCCTGCTCTTCCTGAGCGGCGGGCTGCCTTCGGTGGCCGGCGGTCCGGCGGACCCCGGCGCCTGGGATGCCTGGTTCGGCGATCATTCGGCGCTGGCGGAGGGCGAGGCCGAGGCCCAGGCCCGGGATCGCAAGGCCGTGGCCCTGTCCCGGGAACTCGCGGCCCTCTACGTGGAGGCCCGCACCCTGCGGGAACTCGGACCCGGCAATGAGCACCGTCTTCGACTCCTGAAGGAACAGGCGGCAGACCATCCCGCCGAGTGGCTGCTGGCACGCGAAGTAGAGGAACTGGAGGCCACGCGGTGAACTGGATCGAACGGGACGGTAAGCTGCTGCGGACCTTCAAGACGCCGGACTTCCTGACGGCCTACCACCTGGTCAGCGCCATCGTGGGGCCGTCCGAGGACCTGAACCACCATCCGGATATCGCCTTCGGCTGGGGCTACCTGACGATCACCCTCACCACCCACGATGCCGGCGGCATCACAGACTTGGACCGTCGCCTTTCCCAGGCCATTGACGAGGCTGTTAAATCTTTTGATCTATGATGGTTGCAGTATTTCTAACTGTTCAACCCCCGGAAGGTCAGCTATTCTAAAATGTCCATCGAGGAGTCCCTTGCCGAATCCGTCCAACCCCTCCCCTTCCTTCAAGCCCGCTCCCCTAGCGACCGCCTTCCTGGCGGGCCTTGGCCTGGTGGCCCTCGGCCTCGGCTGCAGGTCCGAGCAGGTGTCCCACTACCGCGTTCCCAAAGAGGTCGCCGCCCCCCATCCGGATCATCCGGGGCATGCGGAGGAAGGCAACCCCCCGGCGGCCGCCAATGCGCCCTCCGAGCTGCCCACCCCGCCCTCCCCCAAGGGTGCCCTGAAGTGGTCCCTGCCCAAGGGCTGGAGCGACTCCCCCGGAGGTGGCACCATGCGCTTCGCCACCTTCAAGACGCCCCATGCCGGAAAGCTGGAGGCCACCGTGGTGGTCCTGCCCGGCCCCGCGGGCGGAGAGCTGGCCAACGTCAACCGCTGGCGGGGACAGATCGGCCTGCCGGGCCTGGACGAGGCGGGCCTCGCCAAGGCCCGCACGGCCATCAAGACCAAGGCTGGCGCCCTGAACGTGTACGACTTCACCGGCGAGGGCCCGGCCAAGAGCCGCATGGTGGCTGGCTACATCAGCACCCCGGACGGCAACACCTGGTTCCTCAAGATGACCGGGGATGCGGAGCCCGTGGGCAAGGCCAAGCCCGATTTCATGACCATCCTGGGGAGTGTCCGCCTTGATTAAGACCTACGCCTCCCGGATCTGGAAGTACACCAAGTCCCTCCAGCTGACGATCATCCTGCTCTCCCTCCTCATGTGCCTGGTGCTGTTCTGCACCCTGGCGCAGGTGGAGATGGGGACCCAGGGCGCCGTGAATGCCTACATGCGCAGCTTCATCGTCTGGAACCAGCCTCTGCTCATGTCGCTCCCCTTCCCCGGCGGCGCGCTGGTGGGCCTGCTCCTCACCATCAACCTCACGGGCCGTACCCTCGAGCTGCAGCGCACCTGGTCCAAGGCCGGCATGTGGCTGGTCCACTCGGGCATGGTGATCCTCTTTGCCGGCGAGTTCGTCGCCGGGATGATGCAGGTGGACACCAACATGTCCATCGAGGTGGGCCAGACGGTCAACTATGTCCAGAGCTACAAGAGCGCCGAACTGGCGGTCATCGATATCACCGATCCCAGCTGGGACGAGGTCTACTCCGTGCCGGACTCGCTGCTGGCCAAGGGGCGGCCCATCGCCATTCCCGGTACGCCACTGACCCTGAACGTGAAGCGCTTCTTCCCCAACGCGGAGCTCACCAGCCTGCTTCCGGGCGCCCCGCCGTCCATGGCCACGGCCGGGGTGGGAAGGGGTGTCTCCATCGCAGAACGACCCCTGGTGAGCGCCGACAACGACATGAACCAGACCTCGGTCTTCTTCGAACCGACCGCCGGTGGCCGCAGCTATGGCACCTGGCTTACCTCCCTCGCCATCGACACCCCCCAGTCCTTCACCCATGAAGGGCGCACCTACCTGCTGTCCATGCGCCTGCGCCGCCAGTACCTGCCCTTCGCCTTCACGCTGAAGCAGTTCCGGCACGACGTCTATCCAGGCACGGACATCCCCAAGAACTTCTCCAGCCTGGTCCAGGTGGTGAATCCCTCCCGGAACGAATCCCGCGAGGTGCTGATCTATATGAACCAGCCGTTGCGGTACGAGGGCAAGACCTTCTACCAGGCGAGCTTTGGCAAGAACGACACGCTTTCCATCCTTTCCGTGGTCGAAAATCCCGGCTGGCTTCTCCCATATGTGTCCTGCGTGCTGGTCTCCCTGGGCCTGCTCGTGCACTTTGCCATCGTCCTTCGGCGCTCCCTCAAGCGCCGCCAGGAACAGAAGGAGGGCTGAACATGACCTTCGTGAAGAAATACCTCGCCTGGGGAGCCGGTGTCCTGGCCCTGCTCGTGGCCCTCCTCGTCGCCCTGCCCGGCAGCAAGCCGCGGGGCTTCGATGCCAGCGGCTTCGGCAACCTGCCGATCCTCGAAGGGGGCCGCGTCAAGCCCCTGGACTCCCTGGCCCGCAATTCCCTGCTGGTCATCCACAGTCGCCAGGGCTTCCGCCACGAAGGCCGCATGGTGGGCCCGGACGAGTGGATGCTCGACGTGCTGTTCCGTCCCCAGGTGGCCGACCAGCAGCCGATCTTCGTCATCGACGATCCGGAAGTCATCAGCCTCATCGGCGCCAAGCAGACCAAGAACCGCAACTACTTCAGCTTCGCCGATCTCTCCACCCACCTCGAGGAGGTGCAAAAGCAGGCCACCTCCGCCCAGCCCATCCCTGCCCCGAAGCGTACGCGCTTCCAGAGCGCCATCGTCAACCTCTTCGACCGCGTCTACCTCTACTACAAGCTGCGGAACACCCTGCAGCTGGCGGGCTCGCCCGGCCTGGCCTGGGAGCTCCAGTCCCTCGGCAACCCCGAGGCGGGCATGCGCCACAAGGACCTGACCCAGCTGGCCCACTTCCGCATGCTGCCGCCCACCACGGCAGCCAATCCGGACGCCTGGCAAAGCGTCGGCCAGGCCCTCACCGCCGCGAGCTCCGGGGGCGGCCTGCATCCCGGTCTGGTGCCCCTGGCCAAGCTGAACGCCGCCTATGCGACCGGCGATGCAGTCAGCTTCAACCAGGCCCTCGCCGAGATGAACGGCGTGGTGACCACCCTCAAGCCCGACGCCCTGGGCCAGGCCGGGCGGGAGCTGGTCTTCAACCGGGCCCAGCCCTTCTTCGTGGGCCTGTCCATCTACTTCGTCGCCTTCCTGGTGCTGTGCGTCTCGTGGCTCTACAAGCCTGAGCTCCTGAGGCCCACGGCCTACGCCCTGCTCCTCTCTGGGGCCATCGTCCACACCATCGGCCTGGCGGCCCGCATCATCCTGCAGGGCCGCCCGCCCGTCACCAACCTCTACTCCTCCGCCGTGTTCGTGGGCTGGGGCGCGGTGATCCTCGGCCTCATCGTCGAGCGGATGTACCGCAAGGGCTTCGGCACCGCCGTGGCCGCCGCCGCCGGCTTCGCCTCCCTCATCGTGGCCCAGAATCTGGGCACCGATGGCGACACCATGGAGATGATGCGCGCGGTGCTGGATTCCAACTTCTGGCTGGCCACCCACGTGACCACCATCACCATCGGCTATTCCGGAACCTTCCTCGCCGGCGCCATTGCCATCGCCTACGCCCTGAAGAAGCACCTGGTCGCCAAGGTGGACGTGGAGACCGACAAGGCCCTTGTGGACATGGCCTACGGCATCATCTGCTTCGCCCTGTTCTTCAGCTTTGTCGGCACGGTGCTGGGCGGCATCTGGGCCGATCAGTCCTGGGGCCGCTTCTGGGGCTGGGACCCGAAGGAGAACGGCGCCCTGCTGATCGTGCTATGGAATGCCATCATCCTCCACGCCCGCATGGCCGGCTATGTCCGGGAACGCGGCACCATGGTGATGGCCATTTTCGGCAACATCATCACCGCCCTCTCCTGGTTCGGCGTGAACATGCTCGGCGTGGGACTGCATTCCTACGGCTTCATGGACAAGGCCTTCGTGGCACTCAGCGCCTTCTGCGCGAGCCAGTTCCTCCTCATGATTATTTGCTGGGCCCCGGCCCGGTTCTGGGAACAGAAGCCGCCCACCAGGGCGTAAGCTTTCCCTGGCTCCAAAAAGGGCTCCCGATTCCGGGAGCCCTTTTTGGAGGGAAAGAAATGCGTTGGGACTTCAGTCCAGGCGTGTGGTGCCCATGATGCGCTTGGGATCGAGATGGGCCTTGAGGGCACCGTTCAAGGCGCGCACGACTTCCGGCGTGTAGGCATCGTAGAAGCGCTGGTTGTGGGGGCCGACGCCATGCTCGGCGCTGAAGCTGCCGTCGAATCCCTTCACCGCCAGCTCGTAGATGCGGGCCTGCAGCAAGGGCACCAGTTCGTCCGTGGGCACGGGGGCGGTGGATTCATCCCAGACCAGGTTCAGGTGGGTGCCGCCATCCCCCCAGTGGCCGAAGTCGCAGGCCCGGACGAAGGGATGGTCCTTCGCCAGCAGGGCCACGGCCGCCTCCGTGAAGGCCGCCATCCGGCTCCGAGGCACGCTGATATCGAAGGCCAGCACCTTGCCCTCGCTGCGCAGGCCCTCGCTGATGTGGTGGCGGATGGCCCAGAAATCCTCGGGCTTGCCCATGAAGACGTCCGTGAGGCCTTCCCCTGCTTCCCCTTCCAGGAATGCCCCAAGGCGCTCTTCCAGCACCTCTGGCAGGTCGAGTGCATCAAGCGGTAGCGTGGAGGACAGCTCCACCAGCGCCGTGTAGGCCGGTGGCTGGCTGGCACCGTAGGGATTCCTGATGTCCGGGTGGTGGGCGAAGACCGGCCCGAGGGCGTTGGCGCTGATGACCTCGTAGGCGGTGAACACATCCGCCAGGTCCCGCTCCAGGGCCTGCAGCAGGGCCAGGGCCGCGTCCCCGGAGACGCAGCCCACCAGGGCCGTGGCCTGTTGCCTGGGGACGGGAGCCACCTGCAGCACGGCCCCCGTCACCACCCCGAAGACGCCGCTGGTGCCCACGAAGAGCTGCTTCAGATCCAGACCGGTGTTGTTCTTCCGCAGGTGGTTCAGCGCGTCGATGATGGTGCCATCCGCCAGCACCACTTCCACGCCCTGGAGGTTGTGGCGCACGTCGCCATACTTCAGCAGCCGGGTCCCACCGGTATTCGTGACGATCATCCCGCCGATGGTGGGATCCGCCCCGAGGTCGATGGGGAACATCAGGCCCTGGGCCACGAGGGCCGCGTTCAGCGTGCTCAGCAGCACGCCACCATCCACCAGGGCCGTGCGGTTGATGGGATCGATGTCCAGGCGCCTGGTCAGCCGCTCCAGGCTGAGCACCAGCATCTCGCCGCTGGCATCGGGGTTGGAGGCGCCCACCAGGCCGGTGTTCGCCCCCTGTGGCATCACCCGGATGGCCTGGGCATGGCAGTAGGCCAGCAGCTTCGAGACGTCGGCGGTGGTGCCGGGACGGACCACCAGCAGCGCCTTGCCCTTGCCGTAGCGCCAGCCTGATTCGTACTTGACCAGGTCCTCTGGGTCCGTGAGGACGGCATCCCCACCCAGCAGGTTGCGCAGGTCTGCGGCGATTCGGGCGGCGTCATGCACGGGAATCCTCCGGAGTCGTCGACCAGGTATTCACCAGGGCTTCGAACCGCTCGCCCCGCTGCTCGAAGTTCTCGAACTGGTCGAAGCTGGCGCAGGCGGGGCTGAGCAGGACCTGGTCTCCGGGTCGCGCCAGGGAAAGGGCAGCCGACACGGCATCGTCGAAGGCTGGCACCACCTCGTGGGGGAGGTCACCCAGGTCCCGCAGGAGCTGGGGAATGGCCTCCCCCAGGAACACCAGCCGCCGCAGCTTCCCTTCCAGGGCCACGCGCAGGGGCCCGTAGCTGGTGCCCTTGTCGGTGCCCCCCAACAGCAGTACCAGCGGCCCGGGCAGGGCCAGGATGGCCGTCAGGGTGGCATCCACATTGGTGCCCTTGGAATCGTTGTAGGCCTTCACGCCATCCTTCTCGGCACAGAAGGCGATGCGGTGGGCCAGGCCCGGGTAGCTGCGCAACCCCTGCCGCAGGCCCTGGAGCGAGGTCCCGGCATGTGCTGCCAGGAGGCTGGCCGCCAGGGCGTTCTCCACGTTGTGGTCACCGGGGATCCGCAGCTCGGAGCGGTTCAGCAGCACCTCGCCCCGGAGCCTCAGGTCGCCCTTCTCATCGCACCAGGCCTCGCATTCCCGCCAGCCGAACCGGGCGGTGCCTCCGCTGCCGGGGGCGTCCTGCCACCACTCGGGATGGGCCTCCGGGACCACCCGCAGGTCCATCGCCGTCTGCCGCTCGAAGATCCGCAGCTTGGTGCTCCGGTAGGCTTCCATGGTGCCGTGCCGGGCCAGATGGTCGGGGGTGAGGTTCAGGAAGGCCGCACCTTCGGCATGGAAGGCCACGATGGATTCCAGCTGATAGCTGCTCAGTTCCACCGCGAAGGTGGTGCCGGGCGGGGCCAACCGCACCGCTTCGATCATGGGCAGGCCCAGGTTGCCGCAGGCCACCGCGCCTCTGTGGTCGGCCCTCAGCAGGTGGGCCACCAGGTCGGTGGTGGTGCTCTTGCCGTTGGTGCCCGTCACCGCCAGGACCGCGCTGCCATCCTGCCGGGCCCGCAGCACCTGGTGGGCCAGTTCGACTTCGCCCTGGAGAGGAATTCCTCGGGCGATGGCCTCGGCGATGAAGGGCGCGTGCCGGGGGATGCCGGGGCTGAGGACGAGGCCCCCGCATCCCTCGAGTAGTCCGAAAGGATGAGCTCCCCATACGCCCGGAATACCTAGTCCGGCGAGCTCCAGTTCCAGCGCTGGACCGGGCTCCGACCGCAGGTCCGTGACCACCACGTCGCGTCCCTGAGCCGCCAGGAACCGCGCCGCTGCAAGCCCTGATCGCCCAGCCCCCATCACCACGGTACGCATGCCGCCCCCTTCTTCAGACTAGAGGACCGGGGCGACTATGGGAATGCCCCGGCTCTTCGGGACTTCTCGGGATGGCCACGCTAGACTGTGGGAAGAACCCTTGTCGGAGTGGGTGGTGTGGACGTGATCAAGGGCATCCTGAGGAGCATGTTGAGCGGCGAGGGCATCATCGTGCCCCATGTGCAGCCCATGTACCGACTCAACGACAACCGCCTCATGGCTCTCGAGTACCTGGCCCGGTACGTCGATGCCGATAACCATGCCCACCCCGTCGGTCCCATCCTGCAGGACCCGGCGCTGCGTCCCGCGGACCGGCTCATCCTGGATCTGAAGTTCCTCGAATCCACCTTCCAGACCCTCGCGCGCACCGGCGACGAGAGCCACCTGCACTTCGTGAACCTGGAGCCCGTGAGCCTGGAGGCGCCGGGCTTCTGGGAGTGCATGCCCCGGTGGATCGAGTCCCTGCCCTTCGGGCCGGACAACGTGGTGATGGAGTTCACGGAGTCCCAGGGGGTCCACGACATGCTGGCCCTCCAGGGCTACGCCAACCGCCTGCGGGACATGGGCCTGCAGGTGGCGGTGGACGACCTGGGTGCCGGCGTGGCCAGTCTCACCCACATGGCACGGCTGGCACCGGACTACATCAAGGCGGACCGCAGCCTCGTGGAGCAGGTCCACCGCCGCCCCTACCAGGCCGCCCTGCTGAACGCCCTCTCCCATTTCGCCCAGCGCATGCGCATCGGCTTCATCGCCGAAGGCATCGAAACCCTTGATGAGCTCGAAGCGGTCATGGATGCCGACGTACCCTGGGGGCAGGGCTTCATCCTGGGGCAGCCCTGGCCCACGCGGCCCAGGCCCATCTCCCTGCCTATCGCAGTTTCAGGGAGCTGAGCGCCAGGATCGAGCAGATGATGGCCGTGATCCACATGCGGATGACGACCTTGGTCTCCTGGAGCCCCCCCAACTCGAGGTGATGGTGGAAGGGCGCCATGCGGAAGATGCGCTTGCCCCCGCGGAGCTTGAAGCTCCCCACCTGCAGGATCACGCTCACGGCCTCCAGCACGAAGAGCCCCCCGGCGATGACCAGCAGCACTTCCTGCTTGATGACCACGGCCACCGTGCCCAGGGCCCCGCCCAGGCCCAGGGAACCCGTATCCCCCATGAAGATCTCGGCCGGATGGGCGTTGTACCAGAGGAAGCCCAGACAGGCTCCGGCCATGGCCCCCATGAACACCGAGAGTTCGGCGCCGCCGGGCACGTAGGGCACCACCAGGTAGGCGGCGATCTTGGAGTGGCCCACGGCGTAGGCCAGGATCGCGTAGGTGATGGAGACGATGAGCGTGCCGCCGGTGGCCAGGCCGTCCAGCCCATCGGTGAGGTTCACGGCATTGCTGGTGCCCACCATCACCAGCCAGATCCAGGGGATGAGCAACACCCCCACATCGGGCCGGAAGTTCTTGAAGAAGGGGACGGACAGCTTGCTGGTGGCGGCCCCCCGCAGGCCGAAGTGCAGGATGAGCCAGGCCACGAAGAGGGAGATCGCCGTCAGCAGGGCCATCTTCTGCCAGCTGCTGAGACCGAGGTTCTGCTTCTTGAGGAGCTTCTGCGCATCGTCGAAGGCGCCCACGGTGCCGAAGCCCAGCAGGGCCATGAGGGCCACCCAGATGGCGCCGCTCTTGAGGTCGCACCAGAGCAGCGTGGACACGGTGATGACCACCAGGATGAGGATGCCGCCCATGGTGGGAGTGCCCGCCTTCTTCTGATGGTTCTCGGGGCCCACGTCGCGGATGTGCTGGCCCATCTTGAGGGCGGTCAGCGTGCGGATCACCCAGGGGCCCAGCAGCAGGCTCAGCACCATGGCCGTGGCCGCGGCCATGGCCGTGCGGAAGGTGACGTAGCGGAAGACCGAGAAACCCGGGACCACGTCGCGGAACGGAAAGAGGAGCCAAGGCAGCATGCAGAGTCCGGAAGCTGGAGGTCAGTGGGCGAGGAACCAATCAACGACGCGCTCGGCGCGCCAGTGCCGGCTGCCCTTCACCAGGATACGGGCACCGGAGGGAATTGCGGAAAGACCTGCCGCATCGTCGCGCAGGGCTTCGAAGGTCGGGAAGGCCACGACCCCCGGACCGAAACCCTCGGCGTAGTCCCCGGCGAAGTCGCCGAAGGCCCAGAGCCGGGTCAGGCCCAGCCCCTTCAGCGCGGCGCCGGTCTCCCGATGGATCCTGGACGCCTCGCCCCCCAGCTCCCGCATGGAGCCCAGCACGGCCACCGCCTCGCCGCCGCTCAGCTGGAGCAGGGCCCGGGCGCAGGCCAGGATGGAATCGGGGCTGGCATTGTAGGTCTCGTCCAGCAGGCAGCCGCCGGCGGTCCGCGCGTGCAGGCGACCCCGTCCCGGCTCCGGGGTCGCGGTGCCAAGACCGGCGGCCACCCGATCGGGATCGGCCCCCAGACGGATGGCCAGGGCCGCCGCGAGGGCTGCGTTCCGGATCTGGTGCTCGCCCGGCAGCTGGAGGCGGACCGGAATGACCCCGGCGGGGGTCCGCAGCCGGAAGGCACTCCCGGCGGCGCCGAGGGCTTCCACCCCTTCCCAGCCGAAGGGTTCCCCCGCGCCCACCGCCAGGGCCTCGGCGTGGCGGGCCCAGGGCTGGCTGGCGATCCAGCGGCACCATGGATCCGCGGCCAGGTGGGCCCAGAGGCCCCCGCGGTTCAAGCCTGCCACCAGCTCCCCCTTGGCCTCGGCGATGCCCTGTTGGCCCGCCGGGAAGTTCTCGATGTGGGCCGTGCCCACCAGGGTGATGAGGCCCGCGTCGAGAGGGGCGATCTCCGTGAGCCGCCGGATCTCGCCGGGCGTGCTCATGCCCATCTCCAGGACCGCCGCGCCCAGGCCCTCGGGCAGGGTGGCCAGGGCCTCGGGCAGGCCCAGGGTGTTGTTGCGGTTGCCGGGGGTCTTCCAGCCCCCCACGGCAGCGGCCAGCAGCTCCTTGGTGCTGGTCTTGCCCACGCTCCCGGTGACTCCGTAGACGATCCTGGGCCGCACCGCCTCGAGGCGGGCCTGGCCCCAGCGCTGGAGGGCGGCCAGGGTGTCGGGCACCACGAGCTGGGGACAGTCGCTGTCCAGAGGGTGATCCACCAGCAGGGCGGTGGCCCCCTTCTCCACCGCCTGGAGGGCGAACTCATGGCCGTCCCGCTCGGCCCTGAGGGCCACGAAGCAGGCGCCAGGCTGGAGGGTCCGCGTGTCCAGCGAAAGGGTGCTCGGCACCACGGAGCCATCCCCGAGGAGTACCCCACCCACCTGGGAGGCGGCCTGGAAGAGGGACCAGAGGCTCATGCGGCACCTCCACCTAACGCACGCGGTGCGTGCTCCGGCGCGCTCCGCTTGCCGAGGCGGAGCCTCCCTGTGCCGCACCCAGGGACCCGCCTCTGCGAGGCAGGGCCGAGCAGGAGCACCTGGCTTGAAGCCAGGTGCGATAGGGGGGAGAGCTTCGGCTGCGCCAAAGTGGCACTCCATGTATCGGACAGCGCCCTGCGCTGCCCTCCCACTCCCTTACGCTCATGGACATGGAGCCTCCGCTCCTGCTTCGTGTTCATGGCCGCTCCCTGGCGGAGGCCCGCTGCAGCCGGTCCCGGACGGCCAGCCAGGCCTCGCCCGCGGGGGGCCGCTCCATGACCACGCGCTCGAAGCCGGCGTCATCCAGCTCGTGGAGCAGCGCAAACAGCCGCGCACCCACGGCCTCCGCATCAAGCGGGAGGAGGATGCCGCGGATGGAATCCGGCAGTGGTGGCAGGGTTCCAAGGGCCACGTAGGCGCTGCGACCACCCAGCGAGGACAGGCCCGTTCCCGGGTCCACCAGCTCCAGCCGGGCCCGGGGCGCGTAGTGGCGCTCGGCCATGCCGGGCGCGGGCTGGGTTTCCCCCAGCTTCAACGCGCCCTCCCACAGGTCCACTGCGCCCAGGAGCGCGGCCAGTTCCGCGGGGGCGACGGGGCCGGGACGGAGGATGCGCGGTCGCGCCCCGCTCAGGTCCAGGATGGTGGACTCCAGGCCAGCCTCCGTGGGTCCACCATCGAGGATCAAGTCGACCGCCTCGCCCAAGCTGGAGGCCACATGCTCCGCGAGGGTGGGGGACAGCTGCTGACTGCGGTTGGCGCTGGGGGCGGCCAGGGGGCGACCCACTGCCTTGATCAGCGCCTGGGCGATGCGATGGGCCGGACAGCGCAGGGCCACGGTGGGGCCCCCGGCACGCACGATGGCCGGGACCATCTCCGACGCGGGCAGGACCAGGGTCAGGGGACCGGGCCAGTACCGCTCCACCAGGGCCGTGGCTTCGGCCGGCCAGTGCGAGGTGAGCGCCTTCGCGGACGCGAGGCCGTCCACGTGCAGGATCACGGGATTCGTCGCTGGGCGACCCTTGGCGGCGTAGATGCCCGCCACGGCCTTCGGGTTCAACCCGTCCGCACCCAGGCCGTAGACCGTTTCCGTGGGAAAGGCCACGAGACCCCCCGCCAAGAGGATCTCGGCCGCTTCGAGGATGGCCGGGTCATCCGGACCCTCGACCTGGCGCAGGCGCGTCACTGGGGGTCTTTCAGGGCGCCTTCCACGGCGCTGCGGTCGCTGTAGGGATGCTTCACGCCATGGATTTCCTGGTAGGGCTCATGGCCCTTCCCGGCCAGCAGCAGCAGATCGCCCGGGCGGCAGTCCGCCAGGGCCCGGCGCACGGAGTCCCGGCGATCCGCATTCCGGTGGTAGCGGGTGCCATCGGCCCGGAGCGGTTCGGGAATGCCCGGCGCGGCATCATCCAGGATGCGCTCGGGATCCTCGGTCCGCGGGTTGTCGCTGGTGTGCCAGAGCACGTCGGCGCCCGCGGCCACGGCCGCGGCCATGAGGGGTCGCTTGGTGCGGTCCCGGTCACCGCCGCAGCCGAAGAGCACGTGCAGCCGGCCACCGGGCGGCAGCAGCCGCCGGCCCTCCGTCAGCAGCTTCTCCAGGGCGTCCGGCGTGTGGGCGTAGTCCACCATGACGCCGAAGGGTTGGCCGCAGTCCACCCGCTCCAGGCGCCCCGGTGCTCCAGTGACCAGGGGAACCGCCGGCACCACCCGGCGGAGGTCGAAGCCGGCCTCGGCGCAGGCCGCCAGGGCCGCCAGCAGGTTGTAGGCATTGAAGCGGCCCAGGAGCGGGCTCTCGACCAGGAAGTCCCCCTGCAGGCCGCGCAGCCTGAAGCGCGTGCCCGTGGGGCCCAGCTCCAGATCCACGGCGCGGTAGTCGGCCTCGGCGTCGATGGCATAGCCCCAGCAGCGGCCACCCTCCAGCAGGCGGCGGCCATAGGGATCGTCGACATTGACCAGGAAGCGCTCGCTCTGCAGCTTCAGGCGCCCCTTGGCCAGGAAGTAGTCCTCCAGCGTGCCGTGGAAGTCCAGGTGATCCTGGGTGAGGTTGGTGAACACCCCCACCTTGAACCGGGCGCCGTGGACCCGGCCTAGGCAGAGGGCGTGGCTGCTCACTTCCGCCGCCGAGGCGGCGTCCCCGGCCTCCAGGCTGCGCCGCAGCCAGCGGTAGAAGGCCGGGCTTTCCGGCGTGGTGCGCACCGCCTCCTCTTCCAGGTCTCCCGCCGCGTTCAGCACCGTGCCCAGGAGGCCGCAGCCGATGCCGGCCCCCCGCAGGAGCTGGCGGATGAGGGTGGTGGTGGTGGTCTTGCCGTTGGTGCCCGTCACGCCGATGAGCGCCAGCCGCTCGTCCGGCGTGCCCTGCAGCCGGCGGGCCATTTCCGCCATGCGCAGGCGGGGATCCGCCAGGAAGGTGCAGCTGGCAACTTGCTCTGGCGTGTTCACGCCAGAGTTGGAAATGATTGCAATGGCACCTTGGGCAATGGCCTGGGGAATGAACGAATCCCCGTCGACCTTCTCTCCCTTCAAGGCCAGGAAGGCCCAGCCGGGGCGGATCTCGCGGCTGTCACAGCTGAGGTCCAGCACCTCGACATCGGGTCCGGTCCGCCGGAGGGCGATGCCGTCGATCAGGGAGTCGAGGTTCATGGCATGCCCGCCTTGATCTTCACCACCGCGCCAGGTTCCAGGGGTTCCCCGGGTTCAGGCGACTGGCCCAGCACCCGGGTGGCCGTGGAGCCAGGCGCCGCCTCCACCTTCGGGTGGCCCCCCACCAGCACGACGCGGTGGATGGCGGCCTTGAGGCTGAGGCCCTTGAGGTCCGGGACCCGGCCCCGCTCCACGTGCACGGCGGCCTCGTCCGTTTCGCTCACGGGCCAGTCCCGCAGGGAGAGCTTGAGGTCGGCCTCGCGATCCGGATCCGGCGTGGTCTCCCGGAAGCGCAGGATGCCGTCCCCGATGCGCTTGAAGAGGGGCGCGGCCACGTCGCCGCCGGTGGTGTCGCCCGCGGGGTCATCCAGCATCACCAGCACGCCGAACTGGGGCCGGTCCACCGGGAAGAAGCCCATGAACGAGGCAAAGTGGCGCTTGGGGTCGTACTTGCCGTCGATGAGCTTGCGGCTGGTGCCCGTCTTGCCGAAGGACTCCACCCCGTTGTCGAGCCTGGCACGCTTGCCCGTGCCCTGGGTGATGACGCCCTTGAGGGTCTCCTTCATGAGGTTGGCGGTCTCCTCGCTGAGGACCTGGGCGCGCACGGTGGGCTTGAATTCCTTCAGCAGCAGGCCCTTGTCGTTGTAGATGCGCTGCACGAGGATGGGCTGCATGAGCTTGCCGCCGTTGGCCAGGGCGCAGCCGGCCATGAGGATCTGCAGGGGCGTGGTGCTGAGGCCGTAGCCGTAGGAGAAGGTGTACTGGGTGGGCACGCTCCAGCGGTCCGGAGCGATCATGCGGCCGGCGCTTTCCCCGGGGAAGTTGAGGCCCGTGGCATCGCCAAAGCCGAACCTGCGCAGGTACTGGTAGTGAATGGACGGCTCCAGGCGCGTGCCCATCTTGGCGGCCCCCACGTTGGAGCTCTGCCAGAGCACCTCCTCGAAGCTCAGCACGCCGTGCCGGTGCGTGTCCGTAATGGGCGGCACCTTGGGGCTGTAGAGCCAGCGGCCGCCCAGGCAGTCGATGCGCTCGCCCAGCCGCACCTTCCGCTCCTCCAGCGCGATGGCGGCGGTGAAGATCTTCATGGTGGAGCCCGGCTCATAGGCATCCTCCACCGGATGGACCTTGCGGGCAGCCTTCTGCCGCTCCAGCTCCCGGCGCAGCTCGTCCCGCTCCGCCGCCGACAGGTCGGATTCGGCCCGGTTCTTGAACTTCTTCGGCAGGATGTGGTTGGGGTCGAAGGTGGGGGTGCCCGCAATGGCCAGGATCTCGCCGGTCTGGGGATCCACCACCACGGCATAGGCCGTCTTGGGCCGGGAGAGGCGCATGCCCTCCTCCAGGGCATCTTCGACGATGTGCTGGATCGAGGCATCCAGGCTGAGCTGGAGGGAGGCCCCGTTCACGGGCACCTGGCTGTAGTTCTCCTGCAGGATGAGCAGCTTGCCGTGGGCGTCCCGGGGCGCGATGAGCTCGCCCTTCACGCCGGCCAGCTGCTTGTCATAGCTCTGCTCGATGCCCAGCTGGCCCAGCCCGTCGATGTTGGTGAAGCCGATGATCTGGGCCGCCAGCCTGCCCCGGGGATAGAAGCGCTGGCTTTCGGGCTGGAACTCGATGCCATCGAGCTCCAGGGCGCGGATGGCGGCCACCTTGCCAGGGGGCAGGTGGCGTTCCAGATAAACGAAGGTCTTCTTCCGCAGCAGCTTCTCCGTGAGCTGCGCCTTGGTCTGCTCCAGGATGGGCGCCAGTCGGCTGGCCACCTCGGTGGCGGCCTTCCGGTCGGGACTCCCCCACTGCCGTTCGTCGCCCTTCCCCGGCTTGAAGTCCGGGTAGAAGACGCGGGGATCGGCGAAGAGGCTCTCCACCTTGATGGAGATGGCCAGGGGTTCGCCGCGGCGGTCCCTCAGCTCCCCGCGGATGGGGGGCACCGGCACGATGGTGGTGTGCTGCTGCTCCGCCTTGGCCTTGTAGCGCTTGTGCTCGACGCCCTGCAGCCAGAGCAGGCGCAAGAGGATGCACAGGGCCCAGAAGGCCATGGCGCCCATGATCCAGGGCATGCGGCGGCTCAGCAGGTCCATGGGGTCCTGCCGGCCCAGGACGCGCCTGGAGACATGGGGTTCGGTGGCGAAGCGGAGGGACACGGGTAGGCCGGTTCTGGAGGAAGCAGTGAGGGAGCCTGATGGCCCGCAGTCGACAGTTTACCGGGCTGTGGGCTGTGGGCTGCGGGCTGTGGGAAAGATGGCGGTCGTTTCAACCCGCGCCATGAGGTCCATGGGCGAACTTACGGAACTGGACGGCCCTCCCACAGCCCTCAGCCTACTGCCCAGAGCCCTTTCGGCCTAAAGCCCTTCGGAAGTCACGGGGCGCAGCTTGGCGATGCGCTGATCGTCCGGAGTGAAGGCGCGGTGGACCAGGTGCCCCTGCTTGCGCGGCTGGAGACCGGCCTTCTGGGCATAGACCTGGACTTCCTCGTCCCGCTGGAAGCGGCTGCGCTCCAGCATGAGCTTGCGCTGCAGCTCCTCCTCCTTCTGGATGCGCTCCTTGATCTCGCCCATGGCGTAGCTCAGGCGGGTGCTCTGGATCTTCAGGTAGGCCAGGGTGGCCAGGGGCATGGCCAGGGCCAGCACCAGCAGCAGCATGCGGAGGATGCCTTCGCTCTCCACCCTGCGGGCGGGAGGGGCGGCGTTCGGCAGGATTCCGGCGACCATGGGGACCTCGTTCAGGGGAGCCGCTCCGCCACGCGCAGGCGGGCGGACCGGGAGGGGGGATTGGCGGCGGCTTCGGCCTCGCTGGGGGCGATGCCGCCGGCCTGGATGAGCTTCAGGACCTTGGGGAGTTCGACGGGAGCCACGCGGCCCGGTCCGTCGTAGATGCCAGCCAGGCGGCGCAGGGTCTGCTTGACGATGCGATCCTCCAGGCTGTGGAAGCTGATGACCGCCAGGCGGCCGCCGGGACGCAGGTGGGCGACGGCGGCCTCCAGGGAGGCGGCCAGACGGTCCAGCTCGCCGTTCACGGCGATGCGGATGGCCTGGAAGGTGCGGGTGGCAGGGTCGCTGTGGCCCTTGCGCTTGGCGGGTTCCCGGGGGATCACGGTGTAGACGGCCCGGGCCAGGTCGTGGGTGGTGTCCAGGCGGCCCTCGTGGAGGGCCCGCAGGATGGCCCGGGCGATGGGGCGGCTGGCCCGCTCCTCGCCGTACTGGTAGATGGCATTGGCGAGGCTTTCATCGGTCTGTTCGGCGATCCAGGCCTGGGCCGACAGGCCATGTTCCTGGTCCATGCGCATGTCCAGCGGACCTGAGTCCCGGAAGCTGAAGCCCCGTTCGGGTGTGCGCAGCTGCAGGGTGGAAACGCCGAGATCCGCCAGGATGGCGTCGAAGCCTGCCGGGGCCTGGGCGGCTTGCCAGGCCAGGAAAAGGGGCTCTTCCCAGAGATCCTCATAGGCACAGGCCAGAATGCTGAGCCGGGCATCCGCACCCAGCCGCTGGACGGCCAGGGCCCTGGCCTCTGGGTCGCGATCGACGCCCAGGTAGCGGGCTTCGGCATCGGCCTTCACCAACAGGGCCTCCGCATGGCCGCCGAGCCCCAGGGTGAGGTCGAGGATCCGGGCCGCCGGGGGCAGCAGGAGGTGGTCCAGGACTTCCTGAAGCAGGACAGGAACGTGGACGGGCACGGGGATCGTCATCATCAGATCCCCAGATCCGCGAGCTGGGCCAAGTCATCGGCGCCCAGG
Organism: Candidatus Geothrix skivensis; assembly: GCA_016721195.1. GTDB lineage: Bacteria > Acidobacteriota > Holophagae > Holophagales > Holophagaceae > Geothrix > Geothrix skivensis. The sequence continues at coordinate 83,803 of JADKIO010000006.1, forward strand.
GGTTCCGCGGCCAGACGGCGCTCGAAGCCCGCCTTGTTCCAGAGGGCCAGGTGATCCATCTGGCCCAGCACGGCAACTTCGCCCGTCAGCTGGGCGGCTTCCCGCAGGATGGGCGGGATGACGAAGCGGCCCTGGGCGTCGGGCTCCACTTCGCTGCCGAAGTAGGCCGTCGTCTCCAGGAACTTGCGCTTGGCGGGGCTGGTGGAAGGCAGGGTGGCCAGGCGGGCCTCGATGGCTTCCCAGACCGGCAGGGGATAGAGGCGGGCCGAGCGGCCATCCAGCGAGGTCAGGTAGTGCCGCAGGGCGGTGGCCCCCTCGCGCAGGCCTTCGCCCCCCTCGCCCTGGGCGAAGGTCTCCAACTCGGCCTTGAAGGAGGTGGGGAGCTTCAAGCGCCCCTTCTCATCCACCGTGGCCGGTGAGTTCCCGCGAAGTCGCAGCACCGGTATCGCCTTTCAACCAACAGCCCAGAAGAGGGGGTTGAACCGGAGTGAGACCACTTTGATCCACTTCAGACCACTTTTCTCCACTGAGAACCACTCCGAAGTGTATAAACACCAGGAAAGTCAACAAGAGGAAATAAAAACGAAAAAGACACGCAAAGGGAGGCTGCTTTCGTTTTGGGCTCCTGCATGGCCTCATCGGGAGCCTCGGTGAGGGGTCCGGAGGGGCGACCCGTGCACCAGGGGACTCGGTCTCCTACCCAGGGATCGAATGGTGCGGGTCCATCGTCCGGATGGCCTGGAGCCCGTGGACCCGCGCCGGAATGTGATGTGCGTATTTCCGGCCATGGTCGAGAATGGTCCCAACCCGCTGTACAGACCTTCACCACTGCCGATGCTGCTCCACCGAGAATCGGCGGCTACCCCCAAACCATCCGCCAGGATCCCCCCGAGGCCCCCATGCTGCGCCGCACCATCGACGTCGAAGAACGCCTGCCCCTGCTGCAGACCGTGCCCCTGAGCCTGCAGCACCTGTTCGCCATGTTCGGCGCCACGGTGCTGGTGCCCTTCCTCTTCAAGGTGAACCCCGCCACCTGCCTGCTGATGAACGGCGTGGGCACCCTCATCTACCTCTTCGTGGCCAAGGGGCGGATTCCCGCCTACCTGGGCTCCAGCTTCGCCTTCCTGTCCCCGGTCTTCGCCGTGCTGGCGGCGGGCCTGAGCTACTCCGCAGCCCAGGGCGGCTTCATCGTCTTCGGCCTCATCTTCATCCTGGTCTCCCAGGTGGTGCGCTTCGCGGGCACCGGCTGGATCGACATCATCTTCCCGCCGGCCGCCATGGGCGCCATCGTGGCCATCATCGGCCTGGAGCTGGCGCCGGTGGCCACCAACATGGCGGGGCTCACGCCTGGTCCTGCGGTGCTGGGCATGCCCCTGCCCACCGCGCTGATCATCTCCCTCTCCACCCTCGCCATCACCATCCTGGCCTCCATCCTGCTGCGGGGCTTCCTGGCGGTGATTCCGGTGCTGCTGGGCGTCATCGCCGGCTACCTGCTGTCCCTGGCGCTGGGCGTGGTGGACCTGCAGGCCGTGCGCCTGGCCCCCTGGTTCCAGGTGCCCACCCTCTACGCCCCCACCTTCAACCTCCAGGCCATCCTCATCATCCTGCCCGCCTCGCTGGTGGTGCTGGCGGAGCACGTGGGGCACCTGGTGGTGACGGGGAACATCGTGGGCCGCGACCTCATGAAGGAGCCGGGCCTGCACCGCTCCCTGCTGGGTGACGGCATCTCCAACGTGCTGTCGGGCCTGGTGGGCGCCACCCCCAACACCACCTACGGCGAGAACATCGGCGTCATGGCCATCACCAAGGTCTACAGCGTGTGGGTCATCGGCGGCACGGCCATCATCGCCATCCTGGTGTCCTTCTCCGGCAAGCTGGCGGCCATCATCCGCAGCATTCCCACGCCGGTGATGGGCGGCGTCTGCATCCTGCTCTTCGGCGTCATCGCCGCCGCGGGCATCCGCATGCTCATCGAGAAGAAGGTGGACTACACCCAATCCCGCAACCTGATCCTCACTTCGGTGGTGCTCATCAGCGGCATCAGCGGCGCCGCCGTGAAGCTGGGCAGCGTGGAGCTGAAGGGCATGGCCCTGGGCACGGTGGTGGCCATCGGCCTCAGCCTGCTCTTCTGGGGCTTCGACCGCCTGGGCATCAGCAACGACGCCGAAGCGCCTCACTGACCCCCTTCACCCCTGAAGCGCACCGGATGGTATGATTTCCCATCCAAATGGCGAACGATACCCACTCCCAACCCATCCAGACTCGCCTCGCTGAAGCCTACCGGGACCTGCCGGAGGCCATGCGGCGGGTGGCCGATGCCCTCATGTCGGACCCCCTGCTGGGGGCCCTCTGGGGCATCGAATCCATGGCCACCCGATCCGAGGTCAGCGTCGGCACCGTGGTCCGCTTCGCCAAACGCCTGGGCTACAACGGCTTCAGCGAGTTCCGGGATGCCCTCCGGGGGGCCTGCCACGCCCGCTCGGGGGACTCGGACCTGGAGCTCATGGAATCCCCCACGGACGTCTTCGGCACCCTGGCGGAAGTGGCCCGTCGGGATGGGGAGAACCTTGCCCGCCTCATCCAGATGGTGGACCAGCCCACCCTGGAGGCCGCCGTCCGGATGCTGGTCCAGGCCCACCACCGGGTGATCCTCGGGCGGGGGGTCTCCCACGTCATGAGCCTCATCATGGGCTTCTACCTCACCCAGGCGGGCCTGCCCTGCATTGCGGCCATCCCTTCGGACTTCTCCAACCAGGTGGCCAACCTCGGTGCCGAGGACGTGCTGGTGGTGCTGAGCTTCGCGCCCTACAGCCGCGAGACCCTGGACTCGGCCCACTTTGCCAAGGAAAGCGGCATCCCCGTCATCGCCTTCTCGGACCACCCGGATTCACCCCTGAAGCCCTACTCGGACATCCTCATCCCGGTGCCCAGCGAGGACCTGCTCTTCAGCTGCAGCATCACCACCTTTGCCGCCCTGGCCCACGCCTTCGCCATCGTGGTGGCGGCCCATGACCACTCGGGCACCCTCAAGCGCCTGAAGGCGGCGGACAAGGTGGCCCAGCCCCTGCTGGTGAACCACTGGCTGCCCATGCAGCCTGGAGCCTTCAACGTGGGACACACGAGAAAGCCCTGAACCTGACCACCAGGCGGGGCGCGAGTCCCCCTTTCCTAGGAAGTCCATGCCCGCTCCCAAGCCCGAGCAGATCCTCCGGCACCTCCGCCATGCCAATGAGGTGGCCAAGGCGGCGGCGGCGGGCGGCCACCACCCCTTCGGCGCCATCCTCGTGGGCCCGGACCAGGAGACCGTGCTTCTGGAACAGGGCAACGTGAACACCGTGAACCACGCCGAGGCGGTGCTGGCCCGCACCGCGGATGCGAAGTTCTCGCCGGACTACCTGGCGGGCTGCACCCTCTACACCACGGTGGAGCCCTGCGCCATGTGCGCGGCCACCCAGTACTGGGCCAACATCGGCCGCCTGGTGTACGGCATGGATGAAGGCCGCCTCCGGGCCTTCACCGGCGACCATCCGGAGAACCCCACCCTGGACCTGCCCTGCCGGGAGCTTTTCGCCCGGGGCCAGAAGGACATTCCCGTCATGGGTCCAGTGCCGGAGGTGGAGGCGGAGATCGCCGCCCTCCACCGGGACTTCTGGAGCGACAGGAAGCCCTAGAATTCCAGCCGTTCGTACGTTGGGAAGCCCACCTCGACCCAGGCTTCCTTCCCGTAGCGGATGATGTTGCCGAAGATGAAGATCAGGGCCGAGGAGGTGGCGCTGCCCGGAAACACCCCGATGATCCAGGGGTGGTCGGGGTTGAGCTCGAAGCCTTCGGTGGCCTGGGCCCGCTCCTTCAGCCCGCCCATGTAGGCTTTGGCGTAGTCCAGGGCGCCTTCCAGACTGACAATCTGCATGCCCTCGGCGGTGTAGCTCCGCCCCTGGTTGCTGCGGAGGAACATGGCGGGTTCCGGCAGCAGGCGCACGTGGGAGGTGGGGTAGGCCCGGCGCAGGGCTTCCACGAGGGTATCGACGGAGAAGGTCATGGGTGCCTCGACAGCAAAGGATGGCAGACGATGGCGGGGGAACCGGATTAGAAGCGCATCTCGCGATTGTAGGGCTTGCCCAGGTCCGTGGGCCCCAGCTGCCGGGCCTTGCGGGCCAGGGCCAGGACGATGATGACCAGCACGTAGGGGAGCATCACCGCGAACTCGTAGGGGAACTTGATGCCCCAGACCTGCATGGAGAGCTGGAAGGACTGGGCAATGCTGAACAGCATGGCGCCCCCGAGGATGCCCAGGGGGCTCCAGCGCCCGAAGTAGACCAGGGCCACGGCGATGAAGCCCCGGCCGGCCACCAGGTCATCCGAGAACATCTTGGCCTGGCAGAGGGACAGGTAGGCCCCGGCCAGCCCAGCCATGGCGCCCCCCAGGGCCAGGGCCTGGTAGCGGGTGCGGTCCACGTGGATGCCCATGGTGTCCGCGGCCCGGGGATGGGTGCCCACGGCCCGCACCTTGAGGCCCCAGGGGGTCTTGTAGAGCAGGAACCAGCTGGCGGGCACCAGCAGGAAGGCCACGTAGGCGAGGGGGTTGTGGTTGAAGAGCACGCCCCCGAGGAAGGGGATTTTGGAAAGGTAGGGGATGGGCCACACCTGGATGCCTTCCACGCCGGTGACGCCCCCCACGAAGTGGCGGAAGAGGGTCCCGGAGAGGCCCCAGCCCAGCATCTGGAGGCCGATGCCGGCGATGCCCTGGGAGGCCCGGAAGGTCACGGTCACCAGGGCGAACAGGAGACCGAAGGCGGCGCCCACGGCCATGGCGCCCACCAGCCCCAGGACGTTGCCGTAGGGGGCCAGGGCAGCGGACTTGAGGGCGTAGGGCAGCATGAAGCCCACGTAGGCGCCCATGCACATGATCCCGTCGCAGCCCAGGTTGAAGACCCCGGCCCGCTGGTTGAAGTTCTCCCCCAGGGCCGCGATGAGGATGGCCACCGAGAAGGGCACCGCCAGGCAGAGGACGTTGTAGATCATGACGTCCGGGCTCATGGCTGGACTCCCTTCTTCGACTTGAACAACCATGGGGCGAGCCCCGCGAGCCAGCGCATCAACCGCTCCTGGGCATAGGGATTCCGCAGGAAGCTCTGGCCGGAAACGATGGCGAGGATGATCACCCCCTGCAGCACCAGCACCATGTTGGCGGGCACCCGGGCAGAGCGCTGGGTCATGTCGGCCCCGATGAGCAGGATGCCGAAGAAGACCGAGGAGGGGATGATGCCGCCGGGATGGAGCATGCCGAACAGGGCCACCACGATGCCGGCGAACCCGTAGCCCGAGGAGATGCCCTCGATGGCCCGGTGGTGGACTCCGGTCACCTCCACGGCGCCCGCCAGGCCCGCGAAGCCCCCGGCCAGGAGCATGGCGATGATGAGGTACCGCTCCACGGGGATGCCGGCGTAGCGGGCGGCCTTGGCCCCGGCCCCGGCGGCGCGCATGCGGTAGCCGAGGGTGGTCTTCCACAGCAGCACCCAGACCAGCAGCGCCGCCACCAGGGCCAGGATGAGGCCCGTGTGCAGGCGCGTGCCCGGAACGATCTGGTCCAGGAAGGAGGCGTCCGGAAGGCGCATGGACTGGGGGGTGCCCGAGCCCGTCTCGAGCTCGTTGGGATCCAGCATGGGGCCCCGGAGCAGGAAGGTGTGGATCTGGGCCGCGATGTAGTTGAGCATCACCGTACTGAGGATCTCGTTCACCTGGAGGCGGGCCCGCAGCCAGCCCGCGATGCCGCCCCAGATGGCCCCGCCCAGGGCGCCGGCCAGCAGCACCAGGGGCAGGAGGAAGCCCTTCGACAGGTGCGGCAGGGCCAGGGCCGTGGCGGTGGCGGCGAGCACGCCCATCTGGATCTGGCCCTCGGCGCCGATGTTGAGGATGCCGCTGCGGAAGGAGATGGCGATGCCCAGGCCCACCAGGAGCAGCGGTACGGAGCGCACCAGGACTTCCGTCACCCCGAACAGATCCGACAGGGGCCCCGTCAGGATCGTCTTGTAGGTGGCGAGGGGGCTGGCGCCGATGGCCAGGAGGACCAGGGCCACCAGCAGGGCGGCGACGAGGCTCACCGCGATGATGACCGTGCCGCCGAAGATGACCTTCTGCTTATTCATGCGCGGCTCCCGCGGCTGGAATGGATGGCGCACCGGCGGCCGGGGGCGGGTCCGTATCCGTCAGCCCAGCCATGAGGATGCCCAGGCGCTCCCGGGTGGCCTCCACCGCCGGCAGTACCTTCAGGATCCGGCCCTTGTAGATCACCGCAATGCGATCCGAGAGGTTCATCACCTCTTCCAGTTCCTCGGAGATGAGGATGATGCCGATGCCCTCCCGGCGGCGCTCCAGCAGCTGGGAGTGGATGAACTCCTGGGCACCCATATCGATGCCCCGGGTCGGGTAGACCGCCACCAGGGCCTTGGGACCCCGGGCGATCTCCCGGGCCAGGATGACCTTCTGGATGTTGCCGCCGGAGAGGGAGCCCGTGGCCGTGCTCGTGGAGGGGCAGCGGATATCGAAGCGCTCCTTCAGCTGCTCGGCGTTGCGGTCGATCTCTTTGCGGCTGAGGTAGGAGAGCCGGCTGAATTGCTTCGACGCGAAGTCCTTGAGGATGAGGTTGTCCTTCACGGAGAAGGAGGGGACGATGCCCTCGGTCTGCCGGTCCTCGGGGACGTAGCCCATGCCGGAGTCGATGATCTGGCGGGGCGTGTTGTTGGCCAGGTTCCGCCCCTGGAACAGGATCTCGCCGGATTCCACGGGCCGCAGCCCCGCCAGGGCATCGGCGAATTCCCGCTGGCCGTTGCCGGAGACCCCGGCCACGCCGAGGACCTCCCCGGCCCGCAGCTCCAGATCCAGGCCATCGAGGGCGAGGTTGCCGCGATCGCCCCGCACCCGGAGCTGCCTCACCGACAGCAGGGGTGTGCCCTGGCCGCCGCTGCCTTCATTGCGGGGGAGGGTCACCTCGTGGCCGGTCATCAGGGCGGCCAGCTCGGAGGGCTCGTGGTTGGCGGTATGGCCGTTGAACACCACGGCCCCATGGCGCAGGATCGAGACCCGATCGGAGAGTGCCTTCACCTCGTTGAGCTTGTGGCTGATGAAGATGATGGCCAGCTCGGAGGCCATGCGCTGCAGGCGCTCGATGAGATCGTCCGTCTCCTGGGGCGTGAGGGCCGAGGTGGGCTCATCCAGGATGAGGAGCCTCGCGCCCAGGCACAGGGTCTTGACCAGCTCCACCCGCTGCTGCTCGCCCACGGAGAGCTGCCAGATGTAGGCGTCGGGATTCACGGGGAGTTCGTAGCGCTCGGAGACTTCCCGGATCTTCTTGGCGGCGCCCTTGATGTCCAGCCGCATGAAGTGGTGCAGGTCCTTCAGCCCCATGGCCAGGTTCTCGGCCACGGTCATGTTGGGCACGAGCATGAAGTGCTGGTGCACCATGCCGATGCCGCGGGCGTAGGCGTCCCCCGGGGCGCGGAACTGGACCACCTCCCCATTGACGGAGATGGTGCCGGAGTCAGGCCGGTAGAGCCCCATGATGATGTTCATGAGGGTGGTCTTGCCCGCGCCGTTCTCGCCCACCAGGGCCAGCACTTCGCCTCGGCGAACGTCGAGGGTGATGCCATCGCAGGCCAGTACGCCCGGGAAGCGTTTGGTGATGCCTTCCAGCTTGAGTTCGGAGATGGGCTCAAGGGACGTCATGGGGAATCCTGATCAAAAAGACCCCCCGCCCCCGGCCATGTCGCTGGCCGGGAGGCGGGAGTCAACGAGGGACTACAGCTTGATGGCCTTCCAGTCGAGCTTGAGCGTGCCGGCCGTCAGGTCCGCCTTGGCCTTGTCCACGGCCTTCTTGATGGCGGGGGTGAGGACCTTGGCGTCCATCTTGGGGTTCCACTCGAAGCGGAAGCCGCCGTTGGAGAACTGCAGGGGCAGGCTTTCGCCACCCTTGACGCCGGAAGCGCGCTTGGCGATGAGGGCCTCGACCACGGCCGCGTAGTTGTAGCTGGAGGCGGCGATGACCCGAGTGGCCTCGGGCATGCCCAGCTGGGCCGTATCCTGGCCCACCCACCAGATCCCTGCGGGAGCGGCCGCCACGGCGCGCAGGGCGCCGATGGCCTGCTGGGCTGAGCCCGTGAGCACGTCTGCGCCATCCTTGAGCTGGGTCTGGGCCAGTTCGCCCGCCTTGACGAAGTCGCCGAAGCTGCCAGTGAAGGCGACCCGGATGGCCGCGGTGGGGTTGGCGGCCTTGACGCCCATCATGAAGCCGCGGGTGTAGCGGGCGGAGTCGCCCCCATCCACGGGGCCCACATTGCCGATCTTGCCGGACTTGGTGACCATGCCGGCGATGATGCCGTTCAGGTAGCCGGTCTCCTCGCTGTAGGGCGTGTAGGTGAACACGTTCTTGGGGCCGATGTTGGCGCTGGTGCCGTAGGCGAAGGTGGTGTTGGGGAAGATGCCGGCCATCTCGGTGACCAGGTTGTTGTACTGGGCGCCGTGGCAGATGATGATGTCGAAGCCCTTGGAGGCGTATTGGCGGGCGGCGGAGCCCGCGTCCACGGGCTTCATCTTCTCGCTGTGGCTGTACTCGAGGTTCGCCACGCCATGCTTCTTCTGGACCGCCAGGATGGCGTCATGCATGGACTGGCACCAGCCCTTGTCGTCCACCGTGGATTCCACGATGAGGGCGATGCGGACCTTGGCGGCCGGGGCGGCCTGGGCGGTGGCGCCGAAGAGGGTGAGGAGGGAGACCGCGGTCAAGGCGGCCTTGAGGGTGGGCTTCATGTTGTTCTCCTGTCGGGTCGGAACCGGGGTTCCGGGGCTTGGGTGGAACTGCTGGGGGGGAGCGGTGGGTCTAGAAAGGATGGTCTTGGGGGTGGGTCTCCGGGCTGGCTAGAACCTTTCCCACAGCCGGGTGGCCAGGGCCCGGCTGCGGGCGGCCAGGGCCGCCTCGTCCAGATCGAGGGTCAGGCGCTTGCCTTCCATGAGCACCCGGCCGCCGCAGATGGTGGTATCCACCGTGGCCTGGGAGAGGCCGAAGATGAGGTGCCCCAGGACCGTCTCGTCGTTCAGGGGCGTGGGCGGGTGGTAGTCCACCAGGATGAGATCGGCGGCGGCACCCTCCTGGAGCGTGCCCAGGGGGAAGCCCCAGAGCTGGCTGGCCAGCTCCGGGTTGCGCACGAAGAGGGTGTTGGCCACTTCCATGAAGGCGCAGCTGGGATTCGCCTGGCGGAGGTGCTGGGCCCACAGGGCCACGCGCACCTCCTCCAGCATGTTCACGGTCATGGCATCGGTGCCCAGGCCCACCCGGGCCCCCCGTCCAGTGAGCCTGAGGAGGTCGGCGATGCCCACGGCGTTATTGAGGTTGGACTGGGGGTTGTGGGCCACGAAGGTACCCGTGGCCGCCAGGAGGTCGATGTCCGCGTCGGTGACGTGCACCGCATGGGCGGCGATGCTGTTTGGACCCAGGAGGCCATGGGCATGGAGCCGGGCCGTGGGGGTGAGGCCGTGCTGCTCGAGGTTGGCGGCCACGTCCGAGGCCGCCTCGGCCACGTGCACATGGAACCCGATGCCCAGGTCCCGCCCCAGCTCGGCGGCCCGGTCCAGGGTTTCGTCCGTCAGGGTGAAGGCGGCGTGGAGGCCGAAGAGGGCCCGGAGCTGGGGATCCTGTTCGGCGGCGCAGCGGCGGGCGAAGCGGGCGTTCTCCTCCAGGCCTTCGGTGGCGATGGCACCGCCGTCCCGGTCCGAGACCTCGTAGCAGAGGCAGGCCCGCAGGCCCGAGGCCTTCACCGCATCGGCGATGCGATCCAGGGAGCCGGTCACGGCGAAGGGGCTGGCGTGGTGATCCACCAGGGTGGTGGTGCCCTTGCGGATGGCGTCCAGCAGGACCACCTGGGCGCTCACTTCCACATCGTCCAGGCTGAGCTTCCGGTCCAGCCGCCACCAGAGGTTGTCCAGCACTTCCTGGAAGCTGGCGCTGGGGGCCATCTTGCCCAGGCCCCGGACCAGTGTGGAGTAGAAGTGCATGTGGGCGTTGATCAGGCCGGGCATGAGCACCTGGCCACCCGCATCGATCACCTTGTCAAAGGGGCCGGGAATGGCCGCCTTCGGCGCGATCCTGGCGATCCGGCCCCCTTCGATGAGCAGGGCCTGCCCCTCCAGCACCGGGTAGGGGGCGCTGAAGGTGAGGATCGTGCCGTTGTGGATGAGGATGCGGGTGGACATGGGCGGTGCCGGCTAGGAGGCCGCGACCTCCGCGTTGAAGGCGGTGATGAGCTTGTCGAACTCGGCGGCCTCCTCGGTGAAGAGCTGGCGCCAGTACTCGGGATCCCACTGGGCGTTGATCTCTTCGTAGGTCTTCCCCTGCTGCTCGACCCAGGTGAAGTACTTCAGGTTGTGGATGGCCTTCTTCTCGGGGAAGGTCAGCTCCTTGAAGTTGTCCACGGCCTGGCGCTCGAGGCTGCCGATGTGGGCCTTGGCGGCGTCCATGGTCGTGAAGGCGCCGTGCTCGGTGGTCTGCTCCACCAGGCGGGAACGGTACATGTCCGCACTGTCCGTGAAGATCGTGATGATCACGTCGTTCTCGTCCATTTCCCAGTACTTGGCCGCCTTGATGGCCGCCAGCATGTTGCAGATGCAGCTGATGCCCATGAGCTCCAGCTTGTCGATGGTGGCCGTGTCGACGCCCAGGGTGGCCAGGTAGGCCTTGCCGGCGGGTTCGTTGAAGAGGCGCAGGACGCGCATGCAGTCCTCGTCATCGATGGCGGCCACGGCATCCGTGTTGCGGACGTTGTGGACCCAGGGCACGTGCTTGTCGCCGATGCCCTCGATGCGGTGGTCACCGAAGCCGTTCATGAGGAGCGTGGGGCACTGGATGGCCTCGGTGGCGACGGTCTTGACGCCGGCGTGGAGGGTCTTGAGGTAGTCGCCGGCGGCGATGGTGCCGGCGCTGCCGGTGGCGCTCACGTAGGCCGCCATGCGGGTCTTCTCGGTCTTGAGGCCATTGAAGACGTCTTCTGCGGCGGGGCCCGTGACGTTGTAGTGCCACACGGGATTTCCGAACTCCTCGAACTGGTTGAAGATCAGGTGCTTGGGATCCTTCTTCAGCTCCCAGCACTTGTCGTAGATCTCCTTCACGTTGCTTTCGCAACCGGGGGTGGCGATCACTTCCGAGCCGATCTCCGCCAGCCAGGTGAACCGCTCCTGGCTCATGTTCTCCGGCAGGATGGCGATGGCCGTGCAGCCCAGCACCGCGGAGTCGAAGGCGCCGCCCCGGCAGTAGTTCCCCGTGGAGGGCCAGACGGCCTTGTGGTAGTCGGGATCGAATTCGCCGCTCACCAGCCGGGGCACCAGGCAGGCGAAGGCCGCGCCGACCTTGTGGGCGCCGGTGGGGAAGTACTTCCCGACCAGGCCGATGATGCGGGCCTTCACGCCGGTGATGGCGCTTGGGATCTCCAGGTAGTTGGGTCCGCCGAAGAGCCCCGTCTCATGGTCGTTCTTCCAGGTGATGCGGAAGAGATTGGCGGGATCGACATCCCATAGTCCCACGTGCTTCAGCCGGGCCTTGATGGACTCCGGGGCCGTCTGGGGGTTGCGCATCTGGGCGAAGGTGGGGATGACGATGCCCCGGTCCTTGCAGCGCTTGGCGGTGCGCTTGACGACTTCAGCGTTGTACGTTTTTACGATTCTGGACATATCGATTCCTCTCGATGCTTACAGGCAGAGGTTCTGGGAGCGCTTGATGATCTGCTCGAGCTTGGCGCCGGGGTCCTTCATGCGGGTGAGGAACATGAGGGCGCTGATGATGAAGGGCTTGTAGGCGGCTTCCTGATAGGTGGGGATGCGGTACTGCTCGAAGACCTCGGCCGACACCTCACCGGCCTTGCAGCTCACGTCGGTGATGTCGGCGGGCAGGCAGTGCATGTAGAGGGCCTTTTTGTTGGCGGTGGTGTCCATCTTCGCCCGGGTGCACTCCCAGGTCGTGAACTTGGCGTTGTTGGCCAGGCATTCCTTCTCCAGGGCCTTGAGGCCCTCCTTGTCCGATGTCTTCAGCAGCTCCGTGCGGCGCTGCATGACGTGGAAGGGGGCCCACGACTTGGGATACACGATGTCGGCGCCGGCGAAGGCCTCATCCATGCTGTTGGACACGGAGAACTTCCCGCCGGAAGCTGCGGCTTGCTTCCCGGCCAGCTCCACCACTTCGGGGATGAGGCCGTAGCCTTCGGGGTGGGCCAGGCGCACATCCATGCCGAAGCGGCTCATGAGGCCGATGATGCCCTGGGGTACGGACAGGGGCTTGCCGTAGCTGGGGCTGTAGGCCCAGGTCATGGCGAGCTTCTTGCCCTTCAGGTTCTCCAGGCTGCCGAAGTGGGACTTCAGCCAGGCCAGGTCCGCCAGGGACTGGGTGGGGTGGTCGATGTCGCACTGCAGGTTGACGATGCTGGGCCGGCGGTGGAGCACGCCCTGCTGGGTGCCGTCCGTGAGGGCATCGCCCACTTCGCGCATGTACGAGTTGCCCTCGCCCAGGAACATGTCGTCGCGGATGCCGATCACCTCCGTGAGGAAGCTGATCATGTTGGCGGTCTCGCGCACGGTCTCGCCGTGAGCCACCTGGCTCTTTTCCTCGTCCAGATCGGCCAGGCTCAGGCCCATGGCGCTGGCGGCGGAGGCGAAGCTGAAGCGGGTGCGGGTGGAGTTGTCCCGGAAGATGGAGATGGCCAGCCCCGTGTCGAAGGAGCGGTAGGACTTGCCTTCCTTGTGCAGGGTCTTGAGGGTGTCGGCCAGGGTGAGGATGGCGCGGATCTCTTCCTCGGGGTGCTCCCAGGTGAGGAGGAAATCCTTCTCGAAGAGGTTGGTCTTCAGGGCCTGGAACGCTTTGAGGTTCTCGGTGAGGGAGGGCATCGGTGCTCCTTGTGAAGTGGAATCAGGTCAGTGGCGGGATGGAGGGCGCTGGCTGGAGAAGGCGACCCGTGGGGGTTCCTGGCTGGGTGAGTTGTCCGTCCCGCACTCGGGTTTCACCGCGCAGCAGCACATGACGGAGGGACAGGGAGGTGGTGAAGCCCGGGAAGGCTTCGTGGGTGGTGGAGAGGGTGGAATGCAGGGGGCGCTCCGGCCCTCTGGGATCCAGGACGACGACATCGGCGTCCAGGCCGGGCTTCAGCGAGCCCTTGCGGTCCCCGAGGCCGGCCCGCCGTGCCGGGTTCAGGGAGACATGGGTGGAGAGGCCCAGGGCGGCGCGATCGGGATCATCCTCCCAGATCTTCCAGGTGACGTGCGGAAGGGAACCGAGGCCCGGCATGCCGTTGGGAACCGCTCGCAGATCCTGGCCGTCCCAGCTGTCCTTGTCCCGGGAGCAGAAGGGGCAGTGGTCCGTGGCGATGATATCGGCGGCACCTTGCCGGATCAGTTCCAGGAAGGGCGCGCGGTCGCTGCGCAGGGGTGGTGAGCAGAGCCAGCGGTGGCCGTCCGCCCGGGCCAGCCAGGACTCGTCGAGGAACAGGTACTGGGGGCAGGTCTCGAAGCTGAGATCCCCCCTGCCCCGGTTCGCCACCAGATGCCGGGCTCCCTCCAGGGTGGAGACGTGGACCACATGCATTGCAGCCTGGTGGGCGATGGCGAGACCGGCCACCCGCTCAATGGCGACCACCTCCGCCGCCTCCGGCCGCAACCGGGCGTGGCTGATGGGCTTCGACAGGTCCAGGCCCGAGGCATCCACGGCCTCGATGAGTTCGTCGTCTTCGCAGTGGATGAGGAACTGGGTGCCCAGGTGGCCTAGGCTCTGGAAGAGCGCTTCGATGCGATCGTAGCTGGCGTAGATGCCGGCCTTCTTGTAGGTGGTGTAGAGCTTCAGGGTGTGATACCCAGCGTGAACCAGGGTCCGCAGGGAGCCGATGTCCGCAGGACTGAAGGTGGTGGGGGTGAGGTGCCAGAGGACATCGCTGTGGCTGCGTCCCTCGGCCTTGGCCCGGGCCCGCGCCATGGCCGTGAGCAGCGTTTCCCCGGTCTCCTGGGTGACGAAGGTGCAAAGGGTGGTGACGCCATTCTCCAGGCCCACCCGGGTGGCGGATTCGTAGGTGTCGGCCAGGTAGAAGGGACCGATCTGATCATCCACGTGGGTGTGGAAGTCGATGAAGCCCGGCAGCACGTAGCAGCCCGCGGCCTCGATCACCCGATCGGCCGAGGCGGCCTCGATGGCACCCACTGCGGCGATGCGCTCGCCTTCGACCAGCACGTCCAGCGACTGGATGCGCCCATCGAGGGCCACGCGGCCGTTGCGGATGAGGGTCTTCATAGGGTCAGGGCTTCCAGCACCGGCGGTACGGCCAAGGGAATGCTGATGCGGGACAGGGGAGCCTCCACATCCTTGAGGCCGTGGCCCGTGGCCAGGATGACCACGGGACCCGAGCCGGTGATGCGGTTGGGACCGCCCTGGAGCTTGGTGAGCCCAGCCATCGCGGTGGCGCCCGCGGGTTCCGTGAAGATGCCCGTGCGACCCGCCAGCTGGGCCTGGGCTTCCAGGATCTCTTCGTCGGTGACGGTGAGGGTCAGCCCTTGGCTTTCCTCGATGGCCCGGCGGGCGCCATGGGCGTTGCTGGGGCAGGTGACGGAAATGGAATCCGCCCGGGTGGTGGGGTTGGTGGCGTCCGAGTAGACGCCCGATTCCACATAGCGGTGGATGGCGTCGGAGGTTTCCGCCTGGACGCCGATGAGCCGCGGCAGCCGATCGATGAGTCCGGCCCGCTGGAGGTCCACAAAGCCCTTGTGCACGCCGCCGAGGATCACGCCGTCCCCCACGGAGACCAGGATCGCTTCCGGCACCTGGAAGCCCAGCTGGGCCCAGATCTCCAGGCTGACGGTCTTCTTGCCTTCGATGGTGAGGGGATGGTAGGCGGTGTTGCGGTTGAGGCCGCCACGCTTCGCCGTGTACTCCAGCGACAGGGCGAAGGCGTCATCGTAGGTGCCCTGGATGGGCACGACCTGGGCGCCATAGAGGACCATCTGCACCAGCTTGGCCTTCGGTGCCTTCTCGGGCACGAAGATGAGGGCCCTGGTGGAGGTGGAGGCGCACACGGCCGCCAGGGCCGAGGCCGCGTTGCCCGTGGAGGCCGCCACGATGAGCTCCATGCCCAGGCGGCGGGCTTCCGCCACCACCAGGAAGGAGGCGCGATCCTTGAGGCTGCCGCTGGGGTTCAGGCCGTCGTTCTTGACCCAGAGGCTGGACAGGCCCAGCTCCGCACCCAGCCGGTCCACGCGCCCCAGGGGCGTGTTCCCCACGGGAATGGGAGGATGGAATTCCGGCTCGACCGGACAGAAGAGGTTCCAGTCCGGGTTGGCGCGATCGAAGTCGCGGTGGATGGCTTCGTAGTCGAAGACCGCCTCCAGCACACCCAGGAGCGGAATGCCGGGCCGGTAGGCCTCGCCGCACACGGAGCAGAGGTAGCGCACCGCATCCCGGGCGTAGGTGCGCCCGCAGTCCGTGCACCGGTAGGAGAAGGGGGTCATGCAGATCCTTGGATGGAAAGGAAAGCCCGCGCGGAGGTGACCCGCCGCGCGGGCTGGCGGTGCTGTCTAGAAGTGGATTTCCAGTGCCGCCATGACGCAGGTGGTCTTGGGGTTCACGCCGGCGCCGGTGCCGGAGGCATTGGCTGCGGCAACGGTGGAGTAGGTGGGATCACCGAACTTGTTGTCCCAGTACTCGAAGCCGGGGCCGATCAGCCAGGTGCCCTTCTTGGTGCCGAGGACCGGGCTGATGTCGAACATCCAGTAGCCGCGGAACAGGGTCTCGAGCTTGGTCTCGACGCCGGAACCATCCTTGCCCTTGGCGCCGGTGAAGGTGGCAAAGCCCTTGACGGACGTGTTGACGGGACCCAGGGCCACGGGGATGCCCCAGGCCGCGGCCACCTGGTAGGTGGTGTCGAAGAGGACATCAGTCCGGCCGCCCCTGGGGATCGCGAACCCACCGAAGGCGTTGTGGTTCTTCTCTCGGTAGGCCAGCAAGGCGACGTTCAGGAAGCCCGGTACTTTGAAAGAGAAGGAGGGGCCGGCCATCAGCTTGTAGACGGCGGGGGCGAAGGTGGTGTTCTTCGCGGCGTAGTCGAAGCCGAAGGTGAAGTCCATGCCGCGCACGGGACCGAAGTCGATCTTGGTGCCGAAGACCTTGCCCAGGTTCAGGCTGTGCTTGTAGGAAACGTAGACCTCGTGGGCGCCCTGCTTCTGGAAGTTGGCGTTGTTCTGGGCGTTGTTGGAGGGATCCGTGGCGCTGGAGGTCAGCATGTCCACGCTGAAGAAGTTGCCCCCCAGGGAATAGCCCGAAGCATGGGTCAGGTTGAAGATGTTCTTGGCCATGGAATCAGGGTTGGCCGGTTCCTGGAATTTCTGGCCGTAGCGGTAGCCGAAGGAGGTGTCGCTCCAGTCGGCGGCGCTGACGGGGAGGGCGGCCAGGGCGATGATGCCCAGGGCGGTGAGGGTGAGTTTGTTCATGCGTGTCTCCGGTGGAGTGGGTGGCCAGGAGTTCCTGGTCCGCACGTTGGGGTGGGGGGTGGGGGTGAAGCGGGTGCGGCAGGGGCTTTGGTGAAGCAAACCCGTGCGTGAGTTGTTACAGGATGGACATCCACCAGGAGCTGGAACATCGGCTGGGTGCATGCACGGGTTCCGACTGTGGAAGGGCCCACCAATTCTGGTTTTTCAAGGAAAGGTTATGATAGAAACCCCTAGGGTCAACAAAAAATTTCGCTAAGAGAAATTTTTTACCTAGAGGCGGAAACCAGGGCCGGAAGTGCTTTCTCCACACTCAGCAGCGCGATGAGCGTGGCGCAGGCCTGCAGGTCGACCTGGGTGCCCTCGGGCAGGACCGCCACGGCCTTCCAATCCAGCAGGGCCCAGGTCCCAACCTGCAGTCGCACGGTGACCTGCTCGGTCTGGTACTGGGCTGTGTCGCCGGTCACATCTAGGCTCAGGAACCTGCCGCCCAGCCGCGCCTCAATGAGGAGCCCAGCGGGCCGGCGGGTGAGGCGGAAGGCGTCGCCCCTGGCCTCCCGGAAGCCCTCCTCGTCGATCCAGAAGCGGGGCTTGTCCTTGTAGGGGGCGCCCGCGGCGGGGCAGAAGGTATCGCAGTTGCCGCACTCGTTGCAGTAGTCGGCGATGTTGAGGGTCTGGACCCGCTGATCCACCGAAAAGGCCTGGGCGCCCTCGGCCACCAGTCGACCCATCCGCTGCACCAGCCTGGGCAGCTGCAGGCTGAAGGGCTCGATGCCGTAGGCCATGTTGGCCCGGTTGGGGCAGACCGTGACGCAGAGGCTGCAGAGGTCGTCGCAGTCCAGGCAGCGGCTGGCCTCCAGGGCCGCGGATTCCGCCGTGAAGGGCTTGAGCACCTCGTCGAAGCCGTGCCGGTCCGTGAGGGGCAGCACGGGCACCTTCTGGGCCCCCACCAGGCGGCCCTTCTTCTCCATGAGGGCCGCGTCCGCCTGGCCCTTCTCCAGCAGGGGTTCGGCCTTCAATTCCACGCCGTGGCGGCTGGCGATGCCCTCGGCCACCGCCCGGCCATCGGCGATGGCCAGGATCACCGAAGAAGCGCCATGCACCACGTCGCCGCCCGCAAAGAGGCCGGGCACCGACGTCTCCCGGGTGTGGGGATCCACCACCAGGTAGCCGTTGCGGTTCCGCTGGACCTCCAGGCCTTCCAGGAAGTCCAGCACCGCCTCCTGGCTGATGGCCGAGATGATGGTATCGGCGGGCAGCAGCACTTCGCTGCCTTCCACGGGCACGGGGCGGGGCCTGCCGGAGGCATCCCGTTCGCCCAGGCGCATCTGCGTGCAGCGCAGGCCGGTCACGCGGCCGCCGGCCGAAACGACGGAGGCCGGAGCCACCAGGTCCCGGATCTTGATGCCTTCTTCGATGCAGTCATGGACCTCAGCGGGGTCCGCGGGCATCTGGGCCCGGGTGCGGCGGTAGACGATGGTCACTTCGCCCCCCGGCACCAGCCGGATGGCCGAGCGCACCGCATCCATGGCGGAGTTGCCCGCGCCGATGACCAGGATGCGCCTACCCAGGTCCATGGGCGTGCCAGCCCGCACCTTGTCCAGGAAGTCCAGGGCGTCCATGACGCCGGGGGTATCCTCGCCGGGGATCCCCAGGCGCTTGCCCTTCTGGGCTCCCACCGCCAGGAAGACGTTCTGGTAGTCCCGGCGCAGCCCCGCCAGGGTGAAATCCCGGCCCAGCACCTGACCCAGGTGGATCTGCACACCCAGCTCCCGCAGGCGCACCAGATCCCCTTCGAGGGTCTCGTTCGGAAGGCGGTAGGCCGGGATGAGACCGCCCACCATGCCGCCCAGTTCCTGCTTGGCTTCGAAGACCTCGGGCTCGAAGCCCATCTTGGCCAGGAAGTAGGCCGCGGACAGCCCGGAGGGACCGGCCCCCACGATGGCCACCTTCACGCCCAGGGGCTGGCCCCGCACCTCGGCGGGGAGTTTGCCCGCAGCCTCGAAGGCGAAGCGCTTGATCTCGCGGATGGCCAGGGGCGCGTCGTAGAAGTTGCGGACGCAGCGCTCGGTGCAGGGGTGGTCGCAGACGCTGCCGGTGATGGCCGGCTGGGGGTTGGTGCGGAGGATCACTTCCATGGCCTCAGCGGGCTTGCCGTGGGCCACCAGCCACAGGTAGTCGGGGATGTTCTGGTTGGTGGGGCAGGCGTCCACGCAGGGGGCGTTGATGCAGTCGAAGTGGCCCAGGGGACGGTCGCCCTTGAAGTCCAGGGGCCGGAGGCGGCGCACGTAGGCCTCGTCCCCAAGCACCTTCACGGCATGCCGGGCCAGGTTGAAGCGGGCCCCATGCCCGCCGGAGCTGGCCTGGACGAAGGCATCGAGGCTGTCTGCCCCGACCTCGTCCATGGCGGCCTCGAGGTTCACCAGGTACTGCTGGAGGCGGGCGTAGCCGCCGGGTTTCAGCAGATCCGTGCAGACCGTCACGGGACCCAGGTTGTCGGCGATGAGCTCCGGGAAGTTGCGGGCATCGGCGCCGCCACAGAAGCTGAGGGGCACGTGCCCCGCCGTCTCCTCCATCACCTGATGGGCCAACGTGAGGGTGAGCGGGTGCAGGGCCCGACCCGACAGGTACATCATCTTTTCGCTGGTGGGGAAGACAGGCCGGTGGTTCACCACTTCAAGGGTGTTGGTGAGCTTGAGGCCGAAGCTGTTCTCCGTGCCCTTGGCCACCTGGGCCAGGCGCTTGACCATGGCCATGGCGTCGTCCCACTTGGGATCGTGGCCGAAGGCTTCGTCGGGCACGGTGATGTCGAAGCCGAGGGTATCGTTCAGCAACCCACGCAGGCGCTCGGGACCCAGCAGGGTGGGATTGAGCTTTACCCAGGTGTGCACGCCCAGTTCCGTGAGCAGGAACTTGGCGATGCGCTCGATCTCCGCCGGGGGGCAACCGTGCATGGTGGAGAGGGTGATCTGGTTGGACAGCTCGGTGGGGATGGCGATGTCCCGCACGCCAGGGTAGATCTTGGCCACGGTGTCGATGGCTTCCGCCAGGCGGGGGCCCGCATTCCGCATGTCCGCGATGAACTTCTGGACTCGGGGATGCTGGATGCCCTCCAGGTTGTAGCCCACGCTCATGCTGAAGTGGGTGCCGGGATCCTTGAGCCCCAGCTTGTGCGCCAGGGCATGGATGAGCACCCAGCCGTTGAGGTACTCCGTGAAGGATTCCTCGAGCTTCAGCTCCTGGGACCACTCGCAGTTGTAGGTCTCGTCGGCGGCGTCGATGCAGGGCCGGGCCACCTCGATCTCGTCGAGGATCTGAACGGTCTTCAGCTCGATGAACCGGGCGCCGCACAGCCAGCTGGACACGATGTTCTGGGAGAGCTGGGTGTGCGGACCCGCGGCCACGCCCAGGGGCGCGGCCACGGTGTGCCCGAACATCTCCCGCGCCAGCCTGGCGTGGGGGATCTGGAAGTTCTGCTTCGGGATGCCGAGGACGTCATCCCGGTGATCCAGCTCATGGAAGATCCAGCCGCTGAGCAGCTCGAGGGAAGCGGAGCGGAAGGCTTTTTCCATGGTGCCGGTGACCTCGTGATGCCAATAACAGGGTACGGTGCGGCGGGACTAGAGGTTGCCGGCGTAGACGCTGGGGAAGCGGGCGAGGAAGGCGGAGCAGTGCTGCAGCTCGCGCTCATCCAGGCATTCCCCGATCTTGTGGGTGTTCTGCTCGATGCCGGGGCCGAAGCCGATCATGGCCGGGTGTTTGTAGACCTCGTTGACCACCCAGTTCTTCTTCACGCTGCCGGGGATGTCGGCGTCCTTGGGCACGGGGAAGCCCACACCGTCCGTGGAGAAGACCCAGCGGTCCACCCGGGGCTCCTTGGTGAGCACGCCGCCGGAGCCGATCTTGCCATCCACATGGGGGCTGATCACCTTGCGGTAGGTGCTGGTGGCCGCCTGCACGGCGGGGTGCTCCTCGGGGGTGAGCCAGCCCAGGTAGACCTGGGGGTTGTTGAGGACATAGCCCTTCCAGGAGGCGTCCGTGTAGGTGGGGATGGTGACGTCCACGGAGAGGCCGGCCTTGCGGGCCGTGGCGACCGCGTCCAGGGCCTCCACATCGGCGCAGGACTGCTCGGGGGTCTCGCCAATGGTCAGGCGGCGGTCGAAGCGGAAGGTGAACTTCTCCGGCACGGCGCAGTCGCTGGGTGTGTCGAGCCGGGCCCAGGAGGCGGTGCGGGTGCCGTGGCCCAGGAACTTGTCGTCCTTGAAGCCGATGCGCTGGTCGTACTTCTCGGCCGCCTCCTTCACGATGGCGCCCCCGAACTCCAGGGGGTTCTTGCCTTCCCAGGGCATGGAGCCATGGCAGGACTTGCCGGTGACAGTGACCTCGATCTGCATGCGGCCCCGCTGGCCGCGGTAGATGCCCAGGGCACCATTCTTCGAACAGCCGGAGCCGTCCGTGAGGATGACCACGTCCGGGATGACCGCGGCCTTGGCGGTGGGGAAGACCTTGCGGACGAGATACATGGGCCCGGCGCCGTCATTGTCCTCTTCGCAGGCCGTGGCGTAGGAGTAGACGATGGAGCCCTTCAGCGCGCCCTCCCCTTCCAACTCCAGGAGGATCTTGGTGGCGATGGCCGCGGAAACCACGCCGCCCAGCTGGTCCGCGGAACCGCGACCGAAGATGAGGTGGTTCCACTCGCTTTCGGCGGGCAGGAAGCCCAGCTCCTTCTTCAGGAACTCCTTGTTGACCTTGGCGGGGTCGATGATGCCGTTGAAGCAGTCCACACCCACGACCTTGTCCAGCCACTGGGCCCGCAGGGGCTTCACCGTGTCGGTGTGGCCGTCGATGTAGATGACCTTCTTCTGGTCCGAGGGAATGCCGTCCTTGGGATCCTCCACCCGCCACACCAGGTTGCCGAAGTCATCGAAGAATACGTCCTCGGGGTTGCGCACGGCCTTGATCTCGATGACCTTCTTGCGGAGGTACTCCAGGCGGGGGAACTCGTGGTTGGACGTGCCGCAGGCGGGATCGCCGCCCTGGTCCACGGGCTTGTCCACGTAGTCGGCGGGAATCCGGATGGCCTCCTTCAGCATCTCCGAGGCGAGGGGCAGGTATTTGGCTGCCAGTTCCGCAATGCGGGCATCAAGGTTGGACATGAAGGGGCTCCGTGGGGGATGGGGGTCGAGGCACCGGCGCGGGGCCGGCCCGTGGGGAATGGCGCAGAAAATCAGGTCTTGTTCTTCTTGCCGAGCAGCTTCATTTCCTTGAGGGGAAGCGTGGTGCGCCGGATGCCGTCGAACTGGCAGAGGGCATTGGCCACGGCGCCCGCCGTGGGCACCAGGCCGATCTCCCCCACGCCCTTGGCGCCGTAGGGACCCACGGCGTCCGGCACCTCGATGCCGATGATCTCCATGGGGGGCATGTCCCTGGCGCGAATGAGGCCCAGGTCGGCCATCTTGAGGGACACGGGCCGGCCGTCCTTGTAGGGGAACTCCTCGGTCACGGCGTAGCCCAGGCCCATGTGCAGGGAGCCCTCGATCTGGCCCTCGTACAGGGTGGGGTTCATGATCTTGCCGGCATCATGGGCGGCGGTGATCCGGGTGATCTTCCCGGTCTCGTCCAATTCCACCAGCTGCGCGGCGAAGCCGAAGGAGTAGTGGGTGATCACGTCGTAGCCGGGCTTGGGGGGCTTGCCCGGCGGCACGGTCCAGTCGCAGACCCAAGAGCCCCGGTATTCCTTCCCCACCAGGTCCTTGAGGGTACGGCCCGAGGCCAGGTCCTGCTTCAGGTCCTTGCAGGCGGCGATGACGGAGTTGGCCAGGAGGGAGGTGCCACGGGAGCCGGTGGTCATGCCGGCCTCGGCCTCCTCGTTGGTCTCCACGAGCACTTCGATGATGTCCGGGTCGATGCCGGTCTCCTCCACCAGGGACTGCACGCCCATGGTGAAGTTGCCCTGCCCCATCTCGCACCAGCCGTGGTGGAGTTCCACCCGGTTCTCGGCCCGGATGACGATCTTGGCGTGGCTGAAGTCCGCCAGCCCGCAGCCGATGCCGGTGTTCTTCATGCCCGCGGCGATGCCGGCGCACTTGGCAGCGTAGAAGCGGTCCTTGAGGGCCTCCAGGCACTTGCGGACGCCCACGCCGGCGGTGAGGGTCTGGCCCGTGGCGATGGTACGCCCCTCGGTGAGGGCGTTGTCCCAGCGGAACTGCCAGCGGTCGAAGCCGCCCTGCTTGCAGAGCTCATCCAGGCAGGATTCGAAGGCGAAGTTCGACTGGTTGACGCCGAAGCCCCGGAAGGCGCCGCAGGGGGCATTGTTGGTGACCACCGCCGTGCCGTTCACCAGCACGTTGGGCATGAAGTAGGCCGCGGCGGAGTGGGAGACGGCCCGCTCGATCACCGCCAGCCCCACGCTGGAGTAGGCGCCGCTGTCCGAGTGCATGGTCACCACCATGCCCGTCAGCCGGCCATCCCTGTCGCAGCCCACCGCGTAGTCCATGACGATGGGGTGGCGCTTGGTGTGCATGCTCAGGGATTCCTTGCGGGTCAGCTTCACCATGGCGGGTCGACCCGTGAACCAGGCCAGCAGGGTCGCGTGGCTCTGGGTGGTGATGTCCTCCTTGCCACCGAAGCCGCCGCCATTCTGGACTTGGACCACGTTCACCAGGGCATTGGGCAGCCCCAGCAGCAGCGCGAGCTGATGGCGGTCCTCATAGACGCCCTGGCTGCAGCTGTAGACCTTCACGCCGGGCTGGCCATCCTTCGCCCAGGGGAGGGCCAGAGTGGCTTCGGGCTCCAGGAAGGCGTGCTCGACCCGCTGGGTGGTGAAGCGGTTGCGCGTGACATAGGCCGAGCCGGCCAGGGCAGTCTCGGCGTCCCCCACCTTCACCGCGGCCCGGTGCAGCACGTTGCCCGGGAACATGGGGTGGACCTGGGGGGAGTCGGGCCGCAGGGCCTCGAAGATGTCCGTGATGGGGTCGAGTACCTCGTACTCGACCTTTATCAGCGCCGCGGCCTTCCGGGCGATGGCTTCGGTCTCCGCCGCCACCGTCGCCAGCACGTCGCCGATGCAGCAGGTGGTTTCGCCCTCGGCCACCAGCACGGGCCAGTCCATGGTGATGGAGCCCATGTGGCGCTTGCCGGGCACGTCCTTCGCCAGGAGCACCCGGACCACGCCTGGCACGGCCAGGGCTGCGGAGACATCGATCTTCAGCACCTTGGCCCGCGGGTGGTCCGAGAAGCGCAGGGCCCCGAAGAGCATGCCGGGCTCCTTCATGTCGCCCACGAAGACCCGATCGCCCAGGACCGCCTCCCGGCCCGTGTACTTCTTGTGCCGCGTGCCCACTCGGCCCGTGCCCTGGGGCATGGCCACGGCCTTGCCTTCCCGGAGGGCTTCGGCGGCGCATTCGATGGAGTCGATGACCTTCTTGTAGCCGGTGCAACGGCAGATGTTCCCCGAAAGCCCGGCGGCGATCTCATCCCGAGTGGGGCTGGGGTTCTTGTCGAGCATGGCCTTGGCCTTCATGACGATGCCCGGCGTGCAGAAGCCGCACTGCACCCCGCCCTTGACCACGAAGGCGTCCGCGAACACGTCCCGCTCCCGGGCCGACAGCCCCTCTGCGGTGACGAGGGACTTGCCCGCCAGCTCCTTCATCTTCATGCGGCAGCTCAGGCGCGACGCGCCGTCCACCAGCACCGTGCAGCAGCCGCAGACCCCCTCGCCGGAGCAGCCATCCTTCGGGCTGATGAGACCCGCCACCTCACGAAGGTAGAAGAGGACCTCCATCTCGGGGTCGGCCTCGAAACGCGTGAGCTGACCATTGAGCGTGAATTCCATGGTTCCCTCTCCACACATTCTAGAAATTACAGGGGGTGGAACAATATTTTTTCTCTCGTGATTAAATTTTTGTACTCTCGATCACGAATGCCCGATTCCATGGCGTCGCGGCCCAGATTGGCCCGAATTCCGGTGCGCCTCGTGCGTGTAATATAACCTTCCCATCAACTTTATCTAGGCCCGGGAAAGGCCCCTGGCCTGCCCCCCTCAGGGGACGATGTGGGTGCCCCCCAGACCCGCCAGCGCGGCCCCCAGGTGGGCCGGATCCGTGACGATGGCGGCCTTGCCACCCTGCTCCAGGAAGTCCACTACCGCCTGGATCTTGGGCAGCATGCTGCCGGGCTTGAAGTGGCCCTCGGCGATGTACTGCTTGGCCTCGGCAAGGGTGATCCGGTCCAGGCTCCGCTGGGTGGGCTTGCCGAAGTCCAGGCAGACCTTTTCCACGGCCGTGGAGATGACCAGCAGGTCCGCCCCCAGCTGCTGGGCGAGGAGGCTGGAGGCCAGGTCCTTGTCGATGACCGCCGACGCCCCGGAGATCTGGCCGGCCTCATCCTCCACCACCGCGATGCCGCCCCCGCCGCAGGCGATCACCACCACGCCCGCGTCCAGGAGGGTCTTGACCACCGGCAGCTCGAGCACCTGCTTCGGAGCCGGTGAGGCCACGACCCGCCTCCAGCCGCGCCCGGCATCCTCCACCAGCGCCCAGCCATCCTTCTCCCGGTGCACCTGGGCCTGCGCTTCGTTCATGAACGAGCCGATGGGTTTGTTGGGCTGGAGGAAGGCCGGATCCTTGGCGTCCACCAGGACCTGGGTGACCACCGTGGCGGCCACGCGTCCCATGCCCCGGCGCTTGAACTCGTTGTGGAGCGCGCACTGGAGGTGGTAGCCCAGGGCGCCCTGGGTGTCCGCCACGCAGCTGTCGAGGGGCACCATGTGCAGCTCGGGCGCGGCCAGCTCGGAGCGGCGCAGGATGAAGCCCACCTGGGGCCCGTTGCCGTGGGTGACCACCAGCCGGAGCTCCTCCGCCGCCAGCATGGTGGCGATGTGCCCGCAGGTCTCCACTGCGGCGAGGTACTGATCCGAGACCTGGGTGTGGTCGTTGTCGGAGATGAGGGAGTTGCCCCCGATGGCAATGACGACGGTGCGGGTCATGTGGATGCCTCTCGAAGACGGTGGGACAGGATGGGAGGGAGCCCCAGCGGGATGAACTAATTTTTATCCATATATAGATAAAATTTTGTACTCCGCATCACAAGTCCCTGGCCAGCCTGGCTCCCAGGCCGTCCGGCGGGCGGGTCAGTCCCGGACGATGCGCGTGCCCACGGTGGCAGGATCCTCGGTGGCCAGGGCCTCGGCGGTGGTGATGAGCACCTCCTGGCCGCCGCCTTCCAGGTAGGCCAGGGCGCTTTCGATCTTGGGCCCCATGCTGCCCGGCGGGAACTGGCCCTCGGCCAGGTACTTCCGGGCCTCGCTGGCGCCAAGCCGGTCCACCCAGCGCTGGCTGGGCTTGCCGAAGTCGATGGCCACCTTGGCCACCCCCGTGAGGATGATGAACAGCTCGGCCCCCAGCTGGGCCGCCAGCAGGGCGCTGAGGCGGTCCTTGTCGATGACGGCCTCCACCCCCACCAGGAACTGGCTGGCGTCCCGGATCACGGGGATGCCGCCGCCTCCTCCGGCGATCACCGAGCTGCCGGACTGGAGCAGCAGCTTGATGGCGTCGAGTTGGACGATCTCCAGGGGCTTGGGGGAGGGCACCACCTTGCGCCAGCCCCGCCCGGAATCCTCCTTCATCTTCCAGCCCTTGGTGCGCATGAGCTCCAGGGCCCGGAATTCGGGGTAGAAAGGACCGACAGGTTTCGTCGGTTCCTGGAAGCCCTTGTCCGACCTGTCCACCACCACCTCGGTGAGGACGGTGGTGACGGGCGTGTCGAGGCCCAGGAACCGCAGGCGGTTGATGAGCATGCGCTCCAGCAGGTAGCCCATGGAGCCCTGGGTCATGGCCCCGCAGACATCCAGGGTGTAGGGCGGGATCTGCCCGGAGCCCGCCTCCTGCTGGATGAGGATGTTGCCCACCTGAGGTCCGTTGCCGTGCACCACGCAGAGGGCGTACCCCTCGGCCACCACCCGGGCCAGCATCTCCGCCGTCTCCCGGGCGTTCTCCTGCTGCTCCTCCTGGAGCCCGCGCTCCTTTTCCTTCAGAAGGGCGTTGCCACCGATGGCCAGTAGTGCGATTTTTCGGGTCATGCCATTCCTCGGGAAAAGGTTCAAACGCTGGCCAGCTCACGGAGCATGTGGCCAAGGACATTCTGGGTGACGACGCTGCGGTAGTGGGCGCTGGCGCGGATATCGTCGATGGGACTCATGTCGCCCAGGAGGGCCGCCCGGGCCGCCAGGAGCGGCAGCTCGGCCACGGGTTTCCCGATCAGCGCGGCTTCGGCGTTGCGAGCCCGCACCGGGGCGGGGGCCACCGAGCCGAGGCCGATGCGCAGCTCCGCCACGCAGCCGTCCGCCACGCGGGCATGGGCCGCCAGGCAGACCTTGGAAATGGCCTGGGCCTGCCGGGTGCCCACCTTGCGGAAGTAGTGGAAGCTCCGCCCCTCGGGCATGGGCACCAGGATGCGAGCCACGAGCTCGTCGGGAGCCAGGTCCATCTGCTTGTAGCCCAGGTGGAAGCGGTCGTAGGCGACGCGCCGGCGCCCGCGGAGGGAGACCAGCTCCAGCTCGGCGCCGTAGGCCAGGAGGCTGGGCGGCGTATCCGCAGCGGGACTGGCGTTGACGATGTTGCCGCCGAGGGTGCCCCGGTTCTGGATGGCCAGGGCGCCGGTGGCCCGGGCGCTCTTCACCAGGTTGGGGAAGTGCTGGTGCACGGCCCGGTGCTCCCGGATCTCGGAGAAGCTCGTGAGGGAGCCGAAGGCCAGGCTGGCTCCCTCCTCGGCGATGCCGCGCAGCTCGGCGAGGCGGGAGAGATCCAGGAAGCGCGTGGCCTTCAGACGGCCCGCGTTGTAGACCACCATGAGGTCGGTCCCCCCGGCGAAGGGCGTCCACACGCCGGGCTCGGCGGACAGGAGGCCCAGGGCCTCCGCCAGGCTGCCGGGCACCCGGATGTCGCAATCGGGAAGGAAGCCTCTCATTTCGAGGAACCTCCATTGGCCACCGTCTGCACGGCGTCCAGGATCTTCGAGTAGCCCGTGCAGCGGCACAGGTTCCCCGCCAGGCCATCCCTGACTTCGTCGTCCGTGGGATGGGGGCAGCGGTGCAGGAGGTCCGTGGCGGCCACGAGCATGCCGGGGGTGCAGAAGCCGCACTGGGCCCCGTTGTGGGCGACGAAGGCCGCCTGGAGGGGGGACAGCTCCCCGCCCCGGGCCAGCCCCTCCACGGTGATCACCTCGGCGCCCTGCACCTGGATCGCCGGCACCAGGCAGCTGTTCACCACCTGGCCATCCACCAGCACGGTGCAGGCGCCGCACTCCCCTTCCCCGCAGCCCTCCTTGGTGCCCGTGAGGCGCAGGTCCTCCCGGAGCACGTCCAGCAGCCGGGCGAAGGGATGCACCTGGACGCTGCGCTCTTCGCCATTGAGGTTCATGACCAGGGTGATGCGATCAGCCATTGGCCACCTCCTCACAACGCGCCATCAGCCTTTCGGGAGTCATGGGAACCTCATCCAGGCGCAGGGGACCCAGGGCGGCTTCGAGGGCGTTCACCAGGGCCGGGGCGGGCCCGTCCATGGGCAGCTCGCCGATGCCCTTGGCGCCGCCGGGGCCCGCCGGGTGGGCGTTCTCCAGGAAGACCACCTTGATCCGCGGCAGATCCGCGCTGGTGGGAATGATGTAATTGGTCATCTGGTTGTTGATCATGCGGCCCTGCTTCGTGGTGACTTCCTCCCAGAGTCCCCAGCCGATGCCCTGGGCCACCCCGCCTTCCACCTGGCCCGCGGCCAGCCGGGGATTCACCACGCGGCCCACCTCCTGCACCGCCACGAAGTCCTCGACCTTCACTTCGTAGGTGTCCAGGTCCACGGCCACTTCGGCGGCGTAGCAGGCCCAGGAGTAGGTGGGGTAGGCATCCCCCTGGTAGGTGCTGTCGTTCCAGATGATGTTGGGGGGCCGGTGGTACTGGCCGTAGCACTTCACCGAACCAAGGGATTCCACGGCTCTGGCCACCGCCGCCCGAAAGGCATCAGCCGTGTAGGGTTCCTGCAGGAAGCCCTGCTGCACCAGGGCCTGCTTGAAGCCGATGGCGGCGTCCTCCAGGATCCGGCCCACCATCATGGTGCTGCGGGAGGCCACGGTGGGGCCGCTGTTGGGCACCCGGTCCGTATCCACCTCCGCCACGTCCACCATGTCGAAGGGCACCTTCAGGGCCTCGGCCACGATCTGGGAGAACACGGTGTTCTTCCCCTGCCCCATCTCCGTGGAGGCCGCCAGGATGGAGACGGTGCCGTCGGCCAGTCCCTCGACGCCCGCCACGGAGGCCAGGTAGGATTCGCCGCTGCCGGTGAAGCCGCAGCCGTGCATGAAGACCGAGAAGCCCAGGCCCCGCTTGATGGGCCCCTCCCCCTGGTTGGTGATGGCGTGGGCCGCGCGCTTGTCGTGGTAGCCGATCTCCGCCAGGGCCCGGTCCATGAGGCCACCCAGGTCCAGGTCCTCGCGAATCACCTGGCCCGTGGCCATGGTGTCGCCCATGCGGAGGAAGTTTTTTCGCCGCAGCTCCACGGGATCCAGGCCCAGCTTCCGGGCGCAGACATCCATGTGGCGCTCCATGGCGAAGAGGCTCTGGGGCGCCCCGAAGCCGCGGAAGGCACCGGGGGGCGGGGTGTTGGTGGCCACGGCCCGGGCGTGCACTTTCACGTGGGGGCAGCGGTAGAGGCCGGCGGCGTGGATGGCCCCGCGGCTCAGCACCACCGGGGACATGGTGGCGTAGGCGCCGCCATCGAGGACGAAATCGGTCTCCAGGGCCAGCAGCATGCCCTCGGCGTCGAAGGCGGTCTTCAGGCGCGAGCGGCTGGGGTGCCGCTTGGTGGTGCAGGCCAGGTCCTCCTCCCGGTCGTAGATCAGCTTCACCGGCCGGCCGCTCTTCCAGGCCAGCAGGGCCGCGTGACCGCCGTTCACGGAGGGGTAGTCCTCCTTGCCGCCAAAGGCGCCGCCCATCTCCATGGCCACCACCCGCACCCGCTCCTCGGGCAGGCCGAAGAGCTGCTTGAGGGCGCCATGCACGTAGTAGGGGCACTGGAGGGAGCCCCAGACCGTCACCCAGGTCTGGGCGTCCTTCTCTTCAACCACGGCCACCATGGCATTGGTCTCCAGGTACATCTGCTCCTGGGCGCCGGTGAAATATTCCCCCTCGATCACGTGGGCGGCCCGTTCCCAGACCGTGGCGGGATCCCCCTTCTGGATGCGGATCTCCTTCAGCAGGTTGTGCGTGCCGTAGATCACCTGCTCGAGGTCGAGGGAGGCCTGGATGTCCAGGATGGCCGGGAGTTCTTCCACCTCCAGGCTGACGGCCAGTCGGGCCTTCTCGGCCAGGTGGCGATCCGGATGCGCCAGCAGCAGGATGGGCTGCTCCATGTGCGTGATCGCTTCGCCGATCCCCACCAGGAAGGGCTGGTCATGCACCACGGAGGCCACGAGGTTCTTCCCCGGGATGTCCGCGGCGGTGACGATGGTGAACTCGGCCCAGGGAATGCCTTCGCCGAAGTGGATGCCCTTCAGGATGCCCCGGGGCACCTGGGAGCGGACCGTGACGCCGTGGAGGGCGTTTGGCACGAATTTGTCATCCGTGTAGATGGCAGTGCCCATGACTTTGGCACGACCTTCCTTCCGATGGGCAGAAGCTCCGATCACGGGGGCCTCCTGGGGCAATGAAGCGTTTCCGCATGGGGACATGCCCGTGCGGGCGAAACCTGAAGGATGAGATGACCGGTGGGGCGAGGCTGTTGCCTCTCCCCAACCGGTCAGGGCCTTCAGGCTACTTCTTGGGCAGGGTGGAAGCCACGCCCTGGACGTAGTAGTTCATGGCGCCCATCTCGGCATCGGTCATGTTCATGCCCTTGGCCACGCGCTCCTTGCC
Source organism: Candidatus Geothrix skivensis (assembly GCA_016721195.1). Taxonomy (GTDB): domain Bacteria; phylum Acidobacteriota; class Holophagae; order Holophagales; family Holophagaceae; genus Geothrix; species Geothrix skivensis. The sequence continues at coordinate 114,197 of JADKIO010000006.1, forward strand.
GTCCTGGTCGACCACCGGTCCGGCGAAGGGGTGGAACTTGCCGGCCTTGATGTCGCCTTCCAGCTTCTCGACGGTCTTCTTCACATCGGCGGGCACCGCCGGGTTGATCGGAGCAAGCTTGATCATCCCGTCCTTGAGGCCACCCCAGAGGTTGGTGCCCGTCCACTTCTTGTCGAGCACTTCCTTGACGGTCTTGGTGTAGAAATCTCCCCAGATGTGGGTGGTGCCGCTGAGCTGGGTGGTGGGGCCGTACTTGGTCATGTCGGAGTGATAGGAGAAGGACCAGGTTCCCTTTTCCTTGTGCTTCTCCTCGGCGGCCTGCACCACGGCGGTGGAATCCGTGTGGTGAGTGATCATGTCCGCACCCTGGGAGATGAGGGTCATGGCCGCTTCGCGCTCCTTGCCGGGATCGAACCAGGAGTTGACCCAGATGACGCGCACTTCAGCCTTGGGGTTGACGCTCTTCATGCCGCGGGTGAAGGCATTGATGCCCTGCATCACCTCGGGGATGGGGAAGGCTGCCACGTAGCCGGCCACGTTCGTCTTGGTCATCTTCCCGGCGATGACGCCGTTCAGGTAGCGGCCCTCGTAGAACCGGGCGTTGTAGATGCCGAAGTTCTTGCCGGTCTTGTAGCCGGTGGCGTGGAAGAAGGTGACGTTGGGAAAGGCCTTGGACACCTTCTCGGTCTGGTTCATGTAGCCAAAGGAGGTGGTGAAGATGATCTGGTTGCCGTCCTGGGCCAGCTGCCGGATGATGCGCTCGGCGTCGGCGCCCTCGGGCACGTTCTCGATGAACTTGGTGGTGACCGCGCCCTTCATGGCGGCCTCCATCTGCTTGCGGCCCAGGTCGTGCTGGAAGGTCCAGCCCGCGTCCCCGACGGGGCTGACGTAGACAAAGCCGACCTTGACGGGCTCGGCGGCCATCAGGCCGGTGGCAGCCAGCAGGGCAGCCCCGGCCAGGGATGCGAGGGCGAGTTTGCGGTGGTTCATGGGTGTACCTCCGGGAAATGGGGATGAGGTCCGCCGGGTGGGCGGGGGGGATTGAGGGGGAGTTCAGGCATCGGGCAGGAAGGGCTGGCCCAGCGAAGCCGGAGAGTTGATGCGGATCGTACTGCGGTTGCGGGAAATGAGCACCAGCACCAGGATGGTCGCCACGTAGGGAAGGGAGGAAAGAAACTGGGCGGGGATGCTGATCCTGGCCCCCGAACCCTGGACGAACATCTGGGTGATCATGCAGCCGCCGAAGAGGTAGGCACCGATCATGACCCGCATGGGCCGCCAGGTGGCGAAGACCACGAGGGACAGGGCGATCCAGCCCCGGCCCGCCACCATGCCCTCCACCCACATGGGGGTGTAGAACACGGAGAGGAAGGCCCCGCCGATGCCGGCCATGGCGCCGCCGAAGAGCACGGCCTGGTACCGGATGCGCACCACGCCGTAGCCGATGGAGTGGGCCGCCACCGGCGATTCCCCCACGGCGCGGAGCACGAGGCCCGCCCGGCTCCGGTAGAGGAACCAGGCCACGGCGGCGATGAGGGCCCAGGAGAAGTACACCAGCCCCTGCTGCTCGAAGAGGGAAGGCCCCAGCAGGGGGATCTTGCTGAGCAGAGGGATGCGGATGGGCGTCACGCTGGCCAGGGCGATGGATTCGTAGGGCTTCCCGATGAAGGCCGACAGACCCACCCCGAAGATGGAGAGAGCCAGGCCCGAGGCCACCTGATTGGCCATGAGGGTGAGGGCGGAGATCCCAAAGAGCAGGGACATGAGCATGCCCGCGCCCATGCCCGCAAGGATGCCCAGGGTGGGGCTGCCGGTGTGATGGGCCGTGGCGAAGGCGGCGACGGCGCCCACGGACATGATGCCTTCGGCGCCCAGGTTGAGCACGCCGGACTTCTCGGTGACCAGTTCCCCCAGGGCGACGATGATCAGGGGGGTTCCCGCCACCACGGTGGCGAAGAGGATCGAGCTGAAGAAGGACAGTTCCATGGTGGGTCCCTACTTCCTGCGACGGACCAGCCGCGGCCGGAAATTGATGAAGACGTCGGAGCCCAGGAGAAAGAAGAGCAGCATGCCCTGGAAGACCTTGGAGATGGAGGAAGGCAGGTTGAGATACTGCTGGGCCTGTTCGCCGCCCATGTAGAGCAGGGCCATCAGCAGGCTGGAGAAGAGGATGCCGATGGGGCTGAGGCGGCCCACGAAGGCCACGATCATGGCCGCGAAGCCGTAGCCCGGACTGATGTGCTCGGTGATCTGGCCGATGGGCCCCGCCACCTCGGAAATGCCCGCCACGCCGGCCATGGCACCCCCCGCCAGCATGCCGATCCAGACCGAGCGCTTGGCCGAGAAGCCCGCATAGCGGCCCGCGAACTCCGCCTGGCCGGCCACCTTCATCTGGTAGCCCATGAAGCTGCGGTTCATGAAGACCCAGCCCACCACCAGGGCCACCAGGGCGAAGAGCAGCGCGGCATTCACCCGGGTCCCCGTCAGCAGGATGGGGAGGGTGGCCGCGGCGGAGAACAGCTTGGTCTGGGGGAAGTTGAAGCCGTCCGGATCCTTCCAGGGGCCGTGCACCAGCCAGGACACCATGAGCTCGGCCACGTAGACCAGCATGAGGCTCGTGAGGATCTCGTTGGCGTTGAACCGGGTCCGCAGGAAGGCGGGGATGGCCGCCCAGAGCATGCCACCCAGGGCCCCCGCGAGGATCATGGCCGGCAGCAGGAAGGGACTGTGGCTGCCCTCGAAGCGCAGAGCCAGCCAGCCGCCCGCCAGGGCGCCGATGAGCAGCTGGCCTTCGGCGCCGATGTTCCAGACGTTGGCCTTGAAGCCCACGGACAGTCCCACGGCGCAAAGCATGAGGGGCGTGGCCTTGAGGAGCAGCTCTGCCACCCCATAGGAATCCCGCAGGGGGTTCATGAAGAAGACCTTGAACCCTTCCACGGGGCTCTTTCCCAGGATGAGGAAGAGGATCAGGCCGCTCAGGAACATCAGACCCACCGCCAGGAGAGGCGAGAGGTAGGTCATGACCCTGGAGGGCTCGGGCCGGGGCTCGAACTTAAGCCACATGGCTGGCCCCTTCGGTCTTGGCGCCCGGCCAGAGGCCGCTCATCCACATGCCGATCTCCTCCACGTTGGTGTCCGCGGTGAGCTTGCTGGGAGAAAGGGTGCCCTTGGCGATCACCTGGATGCGGTCGCAGATCTCGAACAGCTCCTCCAGCTCTTCGGAGATCACCAGCACGGCCGAACCGGAATTGCGCAGATCCAGCACCGACTGCCGGATGAAGGAGGAGGCCCCCACGTCCACGCCCCAGGTGGGCTGGGCCAGCACGAGCAACCGGGGCTCCTGCATGATCTCGCGGCCCACGATGAACTTCTGGAGGTTGCCCCCGGACAGGGACTTGGCCTCGGAATGGGCTCCGCCGCACTTCACGTCGAAGCGCTTGATGCACTCCTCGGCAAAACGCTTGGCCACGCCGAACCGGATGAGGCCGGCGAACAGCATGCCCTTCCGGTAGGCCGTCAGCAGGATGTTCTCCGTGAGGGAAAGGCGTGGCACCGCCCCCCGTCCCAGGCGTTCCTCGGGCACGAAGCACATGCCCAGGCCCCGGCGGCGGGCCGGGTTCAGGTGACCCACCGGGAGGCCGCAGAGCTCGATGGCCTGCTTCTGGGTCAGGGGTTCCTCGCCAGAGATGGCCCGGAGCAGCTCCTGTTGGCCGTTGCCGGACACGCCGGCGATGCCGAGGATCTCGCCGCTGCGGACCTCCAGGTGGATGTCCTTCAGGTTCGTGCCGAAGGGATCATCCGTCACGTGGGACAGCCCCTGGATGCGCAGCCGCACTTCGCCGCCGCCTTCGGCTTCCCCGTGGCAGCAGGCCGGGAGATCCACGCCGATCATCAGTCGGGCCATGGTCTGGGGGGTTTCCTGCGAGGGGGTGCAGGTGCCGGTGACCTTGCCGCCCCGCAGGACGGTGGCCTTGTGGCAGAGCTCCTGGATCTCGTCCAGCTTGTGGCTGATGTAGAGGATGCTCACGCCTTCCGCCGCCAGCTGCCGCAGCGTTTCGAAGAGCTTTCTCACGGCCTGGGGGGTCAGCACCGAGGTGGGCTCGTCCAGAATGAGCAGCCTGGGGTTCTGAAGCAGGCAGCGGATGATCTCAACCCGCTGTCGCTCCCCCACGGAGAGGGCGTGCACCATCCGGCGCGGGTCCACGGGCAGGCCGTAGCGCTCCGAGACCTCCTCGATGCGCTTGGAGAGCGCCGCCAGGTCCAGCTTGCCGGGGATGGACAGGGCCACGTTCTGCACCACCGTGAGGGTTTCAAACAGCGAGAAGTGCTGGAACACCATGCCGATGCCCAGGGCCCGCGCCTGGGCCGGATTGGGCACCGTGACCCGCTCCCCTTCCCAGAGGATCTCGCCCTCGTCCGGCCGGATCACGCCGTAGATCACCTTCATCAGCGTGGACTTGCCCGCGCCGTTCTCCCCCAGTACCGCGTGGATTTCCCCGGGCATCACCACGAGGTCGATGCCATCGTTGGCGATGACGGAGGGGTAGACTTTGCGGATGCCCCGGATGGCGAGCCTGGGTGTGTCGGGGGACGGGGTGGGCATGGGGATCTGCTCGGGTGGTTCTTCAGGGTGGGAGGCGGGAGTTTCTAGCCCAGAGACACAGGAGGCCCTGCAGGAAAAGCTAGGACCAGGATGGCTGGAAGTCAGGCCAGAGTTGGCGAGAACCGGGATGGGGACATCGAAAAAAGGAAAGAACGGGAATGGGGTCGAGTATGATTTTTTTCCAACATAAGTCAATTTTTTTCACTATGATCAAATGCGCTTTCCCGCAGCCATAGGATTCATTTGGATTCAATTGACTGATATGGGCCGCAGTTCTTCCGAACAGACCCACTCCTTCACCCGCGTCCCCGCCTCAAACCAGGCGAGGATCAAACCACCCTCATCCCTGCTCCCAGCTCAAGCCCAACGGAAACCCTTCGGAGTCCACGTCTAAATTGGTTTCCCCCCACAACCAGAAGGCCACCCCATGACCCCCGTCCTAGATCCCCAGAGCGGCATGCGCAGAGCCATCGAGCTCTCCCGGATCCACATGGAGGCCGGGGAAGGTGGTCCCTTCGGAGCGATCGTCGTGAAGGACGGCCTGATCATCGGGGAAGGCTGGAACCGGGTCACCTCCACCTGCGATCCCACCGCCCATGGCGAAGTGGTGGCCATCCGGGAGGCCTGTGCCCGCCTGGGCACCTTCTCGTTGAAGGGCTGCGAGATCTACACCAGCTGCGAACCCTGCCCCATGTGCCTGGCCGCCATCTACTGGGCCCGGCTGGACCGGATCTGGTACGCCAACAACCAGGCGGACGCCGCGGCCATCCAGTTCGACGACCAGTGGCTCTACCGCGAGGTGGCCATGCCCATCCAGGAGCGGAGCCTGCCCACGGTGCAGCTCCTGCGGGAGGAGGCCCTGGCGGTGTTCCGGGCCTGGGAGGCCAAGCCGGACAAGGTCCGCTACTGAGCGTACCCGACACTGCCCGTCAGTGCGTCGAGGCCGCCGCGTTCACGAGCTGCGCGGCCAGGGCGTTGTGGCGCTCGATGAGGACGGGCAGGTCCAGGGTCGTGATGCGGCCGTCCCGCACGACGACTCGGCCATGGATGATCGAATGCCGCACCCGGGGCACCTGGCAGAACACCAGGGCGGCCACGGGGTCATGCAGGGCGCCCGCCATCCCGATGTCATCCAGGGGCACCGTGATGATGTCGGCGGCCATGCCCGGCACCAGGGCGCCGAGGTCATCCCGGCCCAGCACCCGGGCGCCGCCCAGGGTGGCCATCTCCAGGGCCCCCCGGGCCGTCATGGCGGAAGGGCCCCGCTCGGGACCATGGGCCACCCGCTGGAGCAGCATGGCCATGCGGGCCTCCCCCAGCATATGGCCCGCGTCGTTGGAGGCCGCGCCGTCCACCCCCAGCCCCACCGCCACCCCGGCCTCGCGCATGGCCCGGATGGGCGCGATGCCCGAGGCCAGGCGCATGTTCGAGCAGGGACAGTGGGCCACGCCGGTCCCCGTGCGGGCGAAGAGCCCGATGCCCGCAGGGTCCAGCTTCACGCAGTGGGCGCACCAGACGTCAGGGCCCACCCAGCCCAGTTGCTCCGCGTACTCCGCCGGCGTGCAGCCGAACTTCTCGCGGGTGTAGGCGATGTCGTGGTCGTTCTCCGCCAGGTGGGTGTGCATGGAAACGCCGTACTGGCGGGCGAGGAGGGCCGAATCGCGCATGAGCTCACGGCTCACGGAGAAGGGCGAGCAGGGGGCCACCACGATGCGCCGCATGGCGTACCGGGCCGGGTCGTGCCACCGCTCGATGAGCCGCTGGGTCTCCTTGAGGATGGCCGGCTCGCCCTCGACCACGCGGTCCGGCGGCAGACCCCCCTGGGACTGGCCCACGCTCATGGAGCCCCGGGCCGCATGGAAACGCATGCCGATGGCGGTGGCCCCCTCGAGGCTGTCCTCCAGCCGCACGCCGTTCGGATAGATGTAGAGGTGGTCGCTGCTGGTGGTGCAGCCCGACAGCAGCAGCTCCGCCATGGCCGTCTGGGTGGAGATCCGGACCATCTCCGGCGTCAGGTTGGCCCAGACGGGGTAGAGCCCCCGCAGCCAGCTGAACAGCTCCGCGTCCTGCACGGACGGCAGCGCCCTGGTGAGGGTCTGGTACATGTGGTGGTGGGTGTTCACGAGGCCAGGCAGCACCAGCTGGTCGGAGGCGTCGATGACCTCGTCGGCCACGGCCGGCAGGTCGCCGCTGGGGCCCACGGCCTCGATGACGTGGTCCCGGACGAAGACCCCACCATCCGCGAGCTCGCGGCGCTCTGCGTCCATGGTGAGCAGCACCCGGGCATGGCGGATCAGCAGCGTGGACATGGCAGGCTCCGGCTCAAAGGCGGAAGGTCGGCAAAGGCTGGAGCCGAGTCTACTGGCAGAGCTTGCCACCCAACGGCTTGCCCCCCAGCAGGTGGAAGTGGAGGTGGAAGACCGTCTGTCCCGCGTCGGCACCGCAGTTGCTGAGGAGGCGCCAGCCGCCGGCCTGGATGCCCTGCTCCGCCGCGATCCGCGAGGCCACCTGGGGAATCCGGGCGGCGGCGGCGGCGGTCTCCGGGGTCAGATCGGCCAGGCCCTCGCAGTGGGCTTTGGGAATGATCAACACATGGACCGGCGCCTGGGGGAAGATATCCTTGAAGGCGACTAGATCATCGTCTTCGTACACCAGGGCGGCGGGAATCTCCTTCCGCGCGATCTTGCAGAACAGGCACTCGCTCATCGGGGTCCTCCCATGTTCCACATCATCCTGCACCAACCAGAGATCCCGCAGAATACCGGAAGCATCGGCCGGCTCTGCGTGAACAACGGAGCCAAGCTGCACCTCATCCATCCCCTGGGCTTCGACACCTCGGACGCCCAGGTCCGCCGGGCGGGCCTGGACTACTGGGAAAAGCTCGATCCCGTCCACTACGACCACTGGGAGGATTTCCTGGCCCGCAACCCGGCCAAGCGCCTCTGGTTCTTCAGTACCAAGGGGGCCCGGCGGCACACCCAGGTGCCCTGGGCCTGGGGGGATGGCCTGGTTTTCGGCCAGGAGACCGTGGGCCTGCCGGAGGGCATGCTGGCCGCCTACCCAGGCCAATCCGTGTGCATTCCCATGGTGGGCGACCACAGCCGGAGCCTGAACCTTGCCCAGGCCGCAGCCATTGGCCTTTACGAGGCCCTGAGGCAGACTGAGAACTGGTAACCCCAGACAGGAGCCTCCATGAGCCAGGGCCCGATCCGCGTTGTCATCGCCAAGCCCGGACTCGACGGGCACGACCGGGGCGCCAAGGTCGTGGCCCGGGCCCTGCGGGATGCCGGCATGGAGGTGATCTACACGGGCCTGCGGCAGACCCCCCAGCAGATCGTGGCGGCCGTGGTGCAGGAGGACGCCCGGGTGCTGGGCATGAGCATCCTCAGCGGTGCCCACAACCAGATCTTTCCCGAGGTGCTGCGACTGCTGAAGGAGCAGGATGCAGCGGACGTGCTGGTCTTCGCCGGGGGGATCATCCCCGACGAGGACATCCCCGCCCTGAAGGCGGCGGGCATCCGCGAAGTGTTCCAGCCCGGCACCAACACCGACGATATCGTGGCCTTCATCCGCAACGCGATCCACGACTGATGGCAAAGCTCAGTTCTCATTTTGAGTGCACGGCCTGCGGCGCCCGGCACCCCAAGGCCATGGGCAAGTGCACCGCCTGCGGTGGCTGGGACACGGTCCAGGAGGTTCGGGGCGCCCTGAAGCGGGACCTCCAGCGCTCCGGTTCCGCCTTCGCCCAGAGCCACTACCTGGGCCCTGTGGCCCTGCCGGATGTGGATGTCACGGATACCCAGCGCATCCCCACGGGCCTGCGGGAGCTGGACCGGGTGCTGGGCGGCGGCGTGGTGCCAGGCATGGTGGCCCTGCTGGGCGGCGAGCCCGGCATCGGCAAGTCCACCCTGCTGCTTCAGTGGGCCGCCACCGCCACGGGCACCGTGCTCTATGCCAGCGGCGAGGAAAGCGAGAGACAGATCAAGCTGCGAGCCCAGCGCCTGGGTGCGGAAACCCCCGGCATCCACCTGCTGGCGGAGACGGACGTGCGCCGCATCCTCGAGGAGGCCGAGCGCATGAAGCCGGGTCTGCTGCTGGTGGACAGCATCCAGACCCTCTTCGATCCCGACTTCGAAAGCAGCGCCGGCAGCGTGAGTCAGGTGCGGGGCTGCGCGGCCCTGCTCACCCGCTGGGCCAAGACCACGGGCACCCCCCTGGTGCTGGTGGGGCACGTCACCAAGGACGGCAGCCTCGCTGGCCCCAAGGTGCTGGAGCACCTGGTGGACACGGTTCTTTCCTTCGAGGGCGACCGGCACCACCACCACCGCCTGCTCCGGACCCTGAAGAACCGCTTCGGCGCCGCCTTCGAGCTGGGCGTCTTCGCCATGACGGAAAAGGGCCTGGTGCCCGCCGAGGGCAACCCCTTCTTCCTGGACGCCGAGCCCCGGCCGGGCTGCGCGGCCACCGTGGTGCTCAGCGGCACCCGGCCCATGGTGGTGGAGATCCAGGCCCTGGTGGCCTCGGCGGGTCTGGGCATCCCCCGCCGCACGGCCCTGGGCATCGACGGGCCGCGGCTGGCCATGCTCTGCGCGGTGGCTGAGCGCCGGGGCGGGGTGCAGCTCCATGACCGCGACGTGTACCTGAACGTGGCCGGGGGCCTGGAGATCGAGGATCCTGCCGCCGACCTCGCCGTCATCGCCGCCCTCTGCAGCAGCGCCGGCGGCCGCCTGCTGGCGGAGAAGTGCCTCTTCATGGGCGAGGTGGGTCTCACCGGCGAGGTGCGCCCCGTGGCCCAGCTGCCCCTCCGGCTCCAGGAGGGTGCCCGCCTCGGTTTCGCCTGTGCCGCGGTGCCGCGCCTGGGTTTCGAAGGCAAGAGCCCCCTCGAGCTGTTCCTCGAGACCAGCGTCGAGCGGCTGCGGAGCAAGGCCTGGCTCAAGGGTGTGGTGGAGGAGTAGGTCCCCCCGCTTGGCGTGTTTCCCTCCTGGATGAACCCGGCCTCCCCGGCATCCAACGGAACATCGGAGGGCGTCATGAAGGCAGGCTGGGCTGTCGCATTCCTGGTGGCCCTGCTGAGCAGCCCATTGCCCGGCGCTGGGCTGGAGTCCATCCATTCACGCCTGCTGGACCGGGATGTGCCCATCGCCGTGCACGTGCCTGCCCCTGAGGTCATCGCCCGCTGGAGGTCGGCGCACCCAGGACAGAGCCTGCGGCTGGTGCTTTTCCTGCCGGGCGCCTTCGATGGGCCGAGGGACTTCCTTAAGTCAGGCCTCGAGGCCCACCTGTCCGAGCAGGAAGCCGCGGGCCACCTCCCGCCGAGCCTCTGGGTGGCGGTGACGCACTTCCAGAGCTGGTACGCCGATCGCATCGACGGCAGCTTTCCCTTCGAGCGCTTCCTCATGGAGGAGCTGATCCCGATGCTGGAGGTCCGCCACCCGGGCTTCGGCGGAACCCCCCAGGCCCGCTCCCTGGCGGGCCTCAGCATGGGCGGCTTCGGCGCCCTCAACCTCGCGGCCCGCACGGTTGCCTTCTCGAAATGCCTGGCCCTCTCCCCGGCCCTGGTCGAGCCTCCCTTCAGGCAGGTCCCGTGGTGGATACGGCGCAGCCTCACCCGCACCTTTTCCATGGATCCGGTCCGCTTCGAGCCCTGGAATCCCCGGTTGCACCTCGGTGGATCCGTGGACCTGGTGGTGGCCTGCGGCACCGAGGACAAGTACGGCCTGGCCAACGCCAGCAGGGCCTTCGCCGGGAACTGCCAGCTGCGGAACCGTCCCCTCCAGTTGGAGCTCCGCCCCGGCGGCCACGACTGGGCCTACTGGACCCCCACCTTCAAGACCTGGATGCCCTGGCTGCTGAACCTGGAGGAATCCCGTGGGTCCGGCCCCGGGCCAGTGGCCAAGTCCAGGTTAGGCCCTATGATCGGTCCATGACCTGGAAGCCCCGACCCCGGGAAGGGGTGGATCACCTCGCCCTGCCCCTCGATCCCCTGCAGGGTTACCTGCTGTCGCGGTTGGACGGGACCCTGGACGTGCCCGCCCTGGCTTCCGTGATGAACCTGGGGGAGGACCAGGTGACAGCCATGCTGGGACGGCTGGTGGCCCTGGGCGCGGTGGCTTCGGCTGTCCCGTTGGCCCGGCCCACGGCCGCAAGCCCTGTCCAGGCGTCGCCCGAGCCCCCATCCGAGCCCGTACCCGCAGAACCCGAGGCCGCAACGACGGAGGACACAGAAACGGCCGAAGCCCGCATGGGGTCCGCCACCCACCGCCAGCTCTTCGAGGAGCGCCTCCATGCCCGCCCCGTGGACGAGCGGGCGGCCCTGGCCAGGGCCGCGGCGGAGCCCGAGCTGAGCGCCTGCTGCTTCGACCCCACGGCGGAGGTCATCCGCGCCCTCCTGGAGAACCCCAGGACGGGCACGCTCCAGGCCCGTCTCATCGCCACCCACCACCGCACCTCCGCGGGCCTGGACGCCCTGGGCGCCCGTGCGGCCTTCGCCGGCGACGACGGCGTGCGCCGGGCCCTGCTGCAGAACCCCATCCTGCCCCCCGCCCTCTTCCGGCGCCTGTGGGCGCCCCGGCGGCTGCTGGAGCAGTACCTGGTGTCGGCCTCCCACGACTCACCCGAGCAGATCCGGGCCATGGCCCGGGACCTGCTGCGCAGCTCCTTCAACCAGCGCACGGGGGAGGAACGGGTGGAGCTCATCCTCACCACGGAAGGACGCTGCCTGATGGGCATGCAGGGCCTCACCCTCGACAGCCAGGCCACCGCCCTCATGTGCCGCCGCACCTACGTCTCCACCCTGCTCATCCAGAACCTCGCCCGCTGGAGCGCGGCTCCGCCGGCGCTCATCGCTCACCTGCGAAGGCAGGACATCGTCAAGCGCAACCCGGTCTTGCGGCAGCTCCTCGAGCGGCACCCGAATGCGAGCTAGGCGTACAGCCGCTGCAGGCCTGGGTCCTGGGTCAGCTCTTCGATGAGGTCGCGGACGCTCACCAGCTCGCGGAGCTTGGCGCCGTTGCTGCCGGTGAAGAAGAGGCCACTCTCCTCCTTGCCGTGCATGGCATCGGCCAGGCGGTCGGCAATGCAGTAGCCCACGGCCATGGCGCCCTTGCCGTGGCCGCAGGGGGAGAGGCAGTTGCTCACGCAGCGCACCAGGGGGGCGGTACCGGCCTCGATGTTGCGCTGCAGGCTGGTCCGCACGCCCCGGGCGGGCAGGCCCACCGGGGACTTCATGAGGCCGATGTCCTCGGCCTTGGCCCGGAGGATGACCTCCTTGAAGATGGGCGAAGCGTCGCACTCGAAGGTGCCGATGAAGCGGGTGCCCATCTGCACGCCATCGGCGCCCATGGCCAGGAAGCGCTGGATGTCCGCGTGGTCCCAGACGCCGCCGGCCACCAGGATGGGGAAGTCGCCCCACTTGGCCCGTTCTTCGATCACTTCGGGGAGGATGTTCTCCAGGGTGTGGGCGGGGTCCAGGCAGCCATCGTGGCTGAAGCCCTGGTGACCGCCGCTTTCGGGGCCTTCCAGCACCACGGCGTCCGGCAGGCGGTTGTACTTCCGCTGCCACTGCTTGCAGATCACGCTCAGGGCCCGGCCCGAGGACACGATGGGCACCAGGGCCACGTCCGCATCACCCACGTAACCCGGCAGGGCCAGGGGCAGGCCCGCCCCGGACACGATCATCTGGGCGCCTCCGGCGATGGAGGCCCGCACGGCATCCTCATAGCCCTCGATGGCACACAGGATGTTCACGCCCACGGCGCCACGGCCTTCGGAGCGTTCCCGGGCCGCGCGGACGATCCACTCCAGGGCCTTGGGGGGGTTCAGGGCATCGGTGCCATCGGGACGGCCCAGGCGCATCTTGGGGTTGGCGGAGCCGTGGTAGCCCGTGCCGATGGCGGACACCAGGCCCACACAGCCGGCACTGGCCACCGCGCCCGCAAGGCCTTCCCAGGAGACGCCCACACCCATGCCGCCCTGCTGGATGGGGTAGGCCAGGTCGAGGTTGCGGATGCGCAGCCGGGGCAAGGTGCAGGCACCCCGTCGCACGAAGGCCTGAGCCATGGAATCCAGCCCGGCCATGAGGCGGGTCCTGAAGGCGGCCAGGGGCGATGAATCCAGCAGCCCGGGGGTACGGGGCTGCAGGCCGATGGCGCCATCGGCCATGGCCTGCCGGGCCTCGGCCTCGGTGTCGGCCACGGCCATGACGGGCAGGCCCAGGTGGCGAAGGGAGGCCACGTCGCAGGCCCGCGCCAGCAGGGCGGAGGCGCCACCGGCCTTGGCCTGGGCGGCTTCTTCGGGATTCTGCACAGCGACGAGGCGGGGCATGTTGGCGTGGCGCAGCAGGGCCAGCGAGGGGGGCAGTTCGGCGGTGTGGAGCAGGAACGCCACGCCGGCTTCGCGGGCCGTGGCCATGACGCTGTCGGCGCTATCCCGGAGCCCGCGCAGGTCGAGGCCGATCTTGGCCCCCTCGCGCATGGAGGCCTTCAGTTCCTGCAGGCGCTCCCGCAGTTTGGCGGTGTCAGGGAATGCGTCCGTCCGGGGAAGGGCCCAACCACCGGCCCGCAGAAAGGCCGCCTGGAAATCCAGGGAACCCGGCGCCTGCCAACCCTGCAAGGTGGGCTGCGTGGCGGTTTTGAAGAAGGACTCAGCCATCCTTGGCTCCGGTGGGGCTGGGAAGAAGCTCCGGCCCTCTACCATTCTGAGCCAAAAGCCCTGTGACGGGGTTCAATGATTTGACCCTGGGTCAAAGCCATCGTTCCCCGTCACTGAAATTCCTCAGCTCTTCACAACGGGTGCAGGGGTTTCGACAGGATCAAGGAAGGGCATCATCCGGCGCAATTCCCGCCCCACCTGCTCCAGGGGGTGGTCGTAGTCTGCAGCCCGCTGGGCCTCGAACCACTTGCGGCCCGTCTGGTTCTCCTTGATCCAGGCGGCGGCGTACCGGCCATCCTGGATTTCTTTGAGGATTTCCTTCATCTCGGCCTTGGTCTGGTCGGTCACGATGCGGGGGCCGCCGGTGTAGTCGCCGTACTCGGCGGTGTCGCTGATGCTGTAGCGCATGTAGCTGAGGCCACCCCGCTGCATCAGGTCCACGATGAGCTTCAGCTCATGGAGGCACTCGAAGTAGGCGATCTCGGGCTGGTAGCCCGCTTCCACCAGGGTCTCGAAGCCGGCCTTCACCAGGGCGCTGGCGCCGCCGCAGAGCACGGCCTTCTCGCCGAAAAGATCGGTCTCGGTCTCTTCCGTGAAGGTGGTCTCCAGCACGCCGGCACGGGTGAGGCCCAGGGCCGCCGCATAGGAGAGGGCCAGGGCCAGGGCCTTGCCGCTGGCGTCCTGGTGGATGGCCACCAGGCCCGGCGTGCCGCCGCCTTCGACGAAGACCTCGCGCACCCGGTGGCCGGGACTCTTGGGCGCCACCAGGCTCACATCCACGCCCGCGGGGGGCTCGATGCAGCCGTAGCGGATGTTGAAGCCATGGGCGAACATCAGCGTCTTGCCGGGGCTCAGATGGGCGGCGATGGCGCTGGTATAGAGCTCGCCCTGCCCCGTGTCCGGCGTGAGTACCATGATCACGTCCGCCCAGGCCGCGGCCTCCGAGGGCGTGGCGACGGTCAGGCCCTGGGCTTCGGCCTTGGCCTTGGAGGCAGAACCGGCAGGCAGCCCCACCCGGACGTTGACGCCGCTGTCCCGGAGGTTGAGGGCGTGGGCATGGCCCTGGGAGCCATAGCCGAGGATGGCGACCTTGCGGCCGCGGATGATGTCGAGATCAGCTTCGTAGTGGATCTTGGCCATGGGAGGTTCCTTTCAAGGAGTGGGGAAGGCAGGTGACGTCTTTCGAGGAGAGATCAGACGGACATGGAACCGGTGCCGGTGCGGAGCGGGGCGATGGCGGCCTTGATCGGGGTCCGGGTGCCCCGGGCCATGGCCACGGCGCCCGTTCGGCCCAGTTCGATGATCCCGAAGGGACGGAGGGTATCCACCAGGGCCTCGATCTTGCCCAGGCTGCCGGTGCATTCGATGACGAGGCTGTCCTCGGCGATGTCCACCACGTTGGCCCGGAAGACCTCCACCAGCTGAAGCACTTCCGAACGCCTTGCGGGGCCGGCGTTCACGCGGATCAGGGCCAGATCCCGCAGGACGTTGGAGCGGCCGATGCCCAGCTGCTGGACCTCCAGCACGTTCACCAGCTTGCGCAAGTGCTCCACCGCCCGGCGGGCGGTGGCTTCGTCGGTGTCCACCACCACGGTCATGCGCGACACGTCGGGGCGCTCGGTGGGACCCACGGTGAGGGAGTGGATGTTGAAGCCCCGGCGGCGGAACAGGGAGGCCACCCGGGTGAGGACGCCCGGTTCGTCATCGGTGTAGACCACAAGCACGTGGGACATGGAAGCTCCTTCATTCAGACCGGGTCCTGGCCCGTTTCGGCCAGGACGCTGGGAGCGGGGCGGCGGATCATGTCGTGGAGGGCGGCGCCCGCGGGCACCATGGGGTACACGCTGTCCTCCTGCTCGACCTTGAACTCGATGAGGGCCGTGCCCCGGACCGTCCGGGCAGTCTCCACCGCCGCGGCCAGGTCGCCGCGGGCCTCCACCCGCTGGCCGTGGACGCCGAAGGCCTCGGCGAGCTTCACGAAATCCGGGGAGAGGATGGGCGTCGCGGCGTAGCGGCCCTCGTAGAACATGGCCTGCCACTGGCGGACCATGCCGAGGTAGCCGTTGTTGATGACGGCGATGTTCACCTTCACGTCCTCCTGCACGGCGGTCATCAGCTCGGCGAAGGTCATCTGGAAGCCGCCGTCCCCGGCAACCACCCAGACTTCGGCCTCGGGCCGGGCCAGCTTGGCGCCGATGGCCGCCGGCAGGGCGAAGCCCATGGTCCCGGCACCGCCGCTGGTGATGAGGCTGCGCTCACCGTCGTGCTTGTAGTACTGCGCCTCCCACATCTGGTGCTGGCCGACGTCGGTGACCACCACGGCCTCGCCCCTGGTGAGCCGCCAGAGGTCGTGCATGACATGGGCCGCGTAGAGGTGGCCATCGTCGGGCAGGTTCTTGATGTCCCGCACGGCCGAGTCTCCGCGCCACTCGCGGATGCTGCCCAGCCACTCGGAGCGGTCTGCCACCGGCACCTGGGGCAGGAGGGCCCGCAGCACGTCCCCCAGGTCCGCGGCGATGGCCACGTCCACGGGCACGAGCTTGTTCAGCTCGCTGGCGTCGATATCGATGTGGATCTTCTTGGCGTGGGGTGCGTATTCCTTGAGCTTGCCAGTCACCCGGTCATCGAATCGCATGCCCAGGGCAAGGAGGAGGTCCGCCTCCTGGATGGCCCGGTTCACCCAGGACTCGCCATGCATGCCCATCATGCCCAGGCTGAGGGGATGGGTGGCAGGCACGGCGCCCAGGCCCAGCAAGGTGAGGGCGAAAGGAATGTCGGCGCGCTCGGCGAGGGCCAGGACTTCCGCCCGGGCACCGGAGAGCTGGATGCCATGGCCCGCGAGGATGATGGGCCGCCTGGCCCCGCGGATCAAGTCGAGGGCCTGCGCCAGGGCCTCCTGGTCCAGGGGGGCCGGCAGGTGCCGCAGGTGCCGACGGGGCTCCGCCGCCTCCCAGTCCATGGTGGCCCGGCCCTGCTGGGCATCCTTGGTGATGTCCACCAGCACGGGCCCGGGGCGGCCGCTGCGAGCCACCGCGAAGGCTTCCCGAAGGGCGGGGACGATGTCCTCGGCCCGGGTCACCAGGTAGTTGTGCTTGGTCACCGGCAGGGTGATGCCCGTGATGTCCACTTCCTGGAAGGCGTCCGTGCCCAGCAGGGCCGAGCCCACCTGCCCAGTGATGGCCACCAGCGGGGTGGAGTCGAGCATGGCCGTGGCCAGGCCCGTGACGAGGTTGGTGGCCCCGGGACCGGAAGTGGCCACGACCACACCCACCCGCCCACTGGCCCGGGCATAGCCATCGGCCATGTGCACGGCACTCTGCTCGTGGCGCACCAGGACGTGCCTCACCGAATACTCCGTCATGGCGTCATAGGTCGGCAGGATGGCCCCGCCGGGGTAGCCGAAGACGATGTCGACCCCTTCGCGGATCAGGCTTTCCCAGATGAGCTGGGCGCCGGATTGCGGGCCTGACGGTGCCTTGGTCATGGACCCTCCTTCTTCACTGAGCCACCGGGTGGGCGCCTGGGTTGGGGCGCGGGGCGGGAATGTGGGACATGGGTTCCGCCGGTCAGCTCTGGGTTTCGGCAACCGCGGGCGAGTGGGCCCGACGGGCGAACAGGACCTTGTTCGTGGCGTTGAGGTAGGCCCGGAGGCTGGCCTCCACGATGTCGGTGCTGGCGCCCTTGCCGCCCTGGGTCACGCCATCGAAATCGACTTGGACGAACACTTCGCCCACCGCATCCGCGCCTCCGGTGACCGCGTGGATGCGGAAGTCCAGCAGCCGACCCTTCAGGCCCGTGAGCTTGTCCGCCGCGGCAAAGACCGCGTTCACGGGGCCATCTCCCATGGCCGTCTCAGTGACCTCGCCGCCTGCTTCGGAAGCCAGGGTGACCAGGGCGGTGGCGAACATCGACGTGCCGGCAGTGGCCTGGAGGGCCCGCAGCTTGAAGGTCTCGGGGATGTGGGTGAGCCCGTCGCGGACGATGGCCAGGAGGTCCTCGTCGAAGATCTCCTTCTTCTGGTCGCTGAGCTTGGTGAACAGCTTGTAGGCCTTGTCCAGCTCCACGCGGCCGAGGGGATAGCCCAGCTCCTCGAAGCGCTTGGCCAGGGCATGGCGGCCCGAGTGCTTGCCCAGCACCAGGTGGGTCTGCCGCACGCCCACGGATTCCGGCGTCATGATCTCGTAGGTGGAGCGGTGGCTGAGCATGCCGTGCTGATGGATGCCGCTTTCGTGGGCGAAAGCGTTCTTACCCACGATGGCCTTGTTGGGCTGAACCTCGATGCCCGTGATGTTGGCCAGGGTCTGGCTGGTGCGGTAGATGGCCTCCTGGTTCACCCCCGTGGAGAAGGGCATGGTGTCGCGGCGCACCGAGAGCGCCATGACCACTTCCTCCATGGCCGCGTTGCCGGCCCGCTCACCGATGCCATTCACCGTGCACTCCACCTGCCGGGCCCCCGCCGCCACGGCGGCAAGGGAGTTGGCCACGGCCAGGCCCAGATCGTTGTGGCAGTGGACGCTGATGGTCACGCCCTCGATGCCCGGGACCCGTTCCCGCAGATGGCGGATGAGCCGCGAGTATTCCTCAGGCACCGTGTAGCCCACGGTATCGGGCACGTTCAGCACCGTGGCGCCGGCCTGGATGGCCACGGTGAACACTTCCACCAGGTAGTCCCAGTCGCTGCGGGTGGCGTCCTCCGCTGAGAACTCCACGTCGGGGCAGAGGGACTTGGCGCGTCCGACGCCCTCCCGGATCATCTCGATGGCTTCGGCCCGGGTCTTCTTCAGCTTGTGGGCCAGGTGGATGTCGGAGGTGGCCAGGAAGGTGTGGATCCGGGGGCGGGCCGCCTCCTGCAGGGCCTCCCAGGCCCGGTCGATGTCCTTGGGGATGGCCCGGCACAGGGCGGCGATGATGGGCTTTCGGCAGGCGCGGGCGATGGCCTGCACCGCGGCGAAGTCGTCCTCGGAGGACACGGGGAAGCCCGCCTCGATGACGTCCACCCCCAGGACCTCCAGCTGCCGGGCCATCAGCAGCTTCTCGTCCAGGTTCATGCTGCAGCCGGGGGACTGCTCGCCGTCCCGGAGGGTGGTATCGAAGATGGTGATCCGCTCAGTACCCATGGTGTGGGAACTCCTTGGTCCAGCACTCGCCGGAGGGATCAATTGACGATGGCGCGCCTTGTCTCATAAATACATTTAATTTTTCTTATCGTTCCATAAGATTTTCATCTAATCTTTAGGCTCACGGGGGAGTGCCCATGGACCTGGGACAGCTGGAGACCTTCCTGGTGGTGGCGCGGGAGAAGAGCTTCTCGCGGGCCGCCGAGCGGCTCTACCGCACCCAGCCGGCGGTGAGCCTGGCCCTCAAGCGCCTGGAGGAGGAACTGGGCGAGACGCTGCTGGACAGGACCACCAAGGGGGGCACGCTCACGGACGCGGGCACCACGCTGCTGCCCCTGGCCCAGCGCATGCTCGACCTCCGCAAACAGATCCTGGACACCTTCGGTTCCCTGAAGGGCCTGCAGATGGGGCGGCTGAACATCGGCGCCAACGACAGCGTGTCCGAATTCCTGCTGCCCTCGATCCTGCTCGCCTACCAGCAGGCCCACCCGGCCATTCGCATCCAGGCCTACCGCCAGAGCTCGGAGCGCATCCCCACGGAAGTGCTCGAGCGACGCCTCGACGTGGGTTTCGTCTCCTACGACCCCATGCACCCGGAGCTGGTGAGCGAGGTCATCCTGCGGGATCACATGGTGCTGGTGGTCCCTCCGGGCCACCGCCTGGCCAAGCGGAAGGAGGTCACCCTCGAAGCCCTCTCCAAGGAGACCTTCGTGGCCCACAACGCCATCACCCCGACCCGGAACGCCATCATCGACCTGTTCTCCCGCTGTTCGACGCCCCTGCGCATCATCATGGAGCTGGGCTCCCTGGCCACCATCCAGGAGTTCGTGGCCCTGGGCGCCGGGCTGGCCATCCTGCCGCGGATGACGGTGATGGAAAGCGTCCGCAAGGGCCGCCTGGTGGAGGTGAACGTCAAGGAACTGCAGGTGGAGAAGCTCATCCGGGTGGTGACCCGCCGGGAGGAGGCCATGTCCCACGCCGCCAGGGCCTTCCTCCAGATGATCCGGGCCACGGACTTCACCCGCAACTCGCCGCTCGCCCCCGGGGGGAAACCATGAGATCCATGACCGCCTTTGCGGAGATCGTCCGCCCCCTCCAGGCGGGCCAGCTGCGGCTCACCCTCCGGAGCGTCAATTCCAAGTCCCTGGATCTGAGCCTGCGCCTGCCCCCGGCGCTCTTCCCCCTGGAGGCAGGCATCCGCGTCCAGGTGCGGGAGGCGGCCCAGCGCGGCAAGCTCGACCTCACCATCGAAGTTCAGGACGAGCCCTCCCTGGAGCCCCGGATGAACCGGGCCCTGCTGCGCTCCGTGGCCAAGGGCTGGCAGGAGGATGCGGAGTGGCTGCACCTGCCGCCCCTCACCGCCGAGGCCTTCTTCCGACTGCCCGGCGCCTTCCAGTCCCCCGCCTCGGATCTGGGCCAGCGGATGGAGGCTCCCGTGCGGGAGGCCGTGCAGGCGCTGCTGGAGACCTGGAATGAGGGCCGGACCCGGGAGGCGGACCGGCTCCGACCCTTCTTTGAGGATGGCCTCGCCCGGCTGGAGGCCCTCAGGGAGCGCCTCCAGGCGGAGGCCGCCAGCCAGTCCGCCGAGCTGCCCGGACTCTACCAGCAGCGCATCGAGCAGATCCTGGAGGAGGCCCGTTTGGCGGGCCAGTTGCCGGCGGAGCGCCTGCTGGCGGAGGCCGGCGTGCTGGCGGAGCGCCAGGACGTGCGCGAGGAGCTCACCCGGCTGGCAGCCCACCTCGACGACTTCGCCGAGCGCCTGGCCAAGGGGCGGCTCGAGGGCAAGGCCGTGGACGTGTGGTGCCAGGAGGTGCTGCGGGAGCTCAACACCACCGGCAGCAAGTGCAAGCGCATCGCCATGACCCGCGCGGTGATGGAGGCCAAGGGCACCCTGGACCAGATCCGCGAGCAGGCCGCCAACCTGGAGTGACCTCTGGAGCCCGGCCTGGCAGCCAGGGGCTTGGGGGAACCGGCGACCGCTGTCATGAAACTCATACAGGGCGGCAGGTGTCCCGATGCAGGGGGCTGAAACTCACTCTGGCCAGCCTGGCCAAGCCTTCCTCGACCCACCTCGCTCCGGGGTGGTTGCACCCTTGAAACCAGGGCCTGGCGCTCGGCCCGGGGAGTCTTCGATGCCACTGCAGATGCGAAGCCTGAAGCTGATGACGAGGCTGTCCTTGACGGTGGCCGCCGCCTTCCTGTTGATGCTGGGCATTGCCTACCAATCGCTCACCACCATGCGCCGGCAGCTCTACGAGGACCGGCAGCTCAAGACCAGGCATCTCGTGGAAACTGCCCATGGGGTCCTGGCCGGGTTCCAGGAGCTGCAGCGGGCCGGTGCCCTGACCGAAGGCGAGGCTCAACGGCAGGCCATCCAGGCCATCAAGCGGCTGCGCTATGAGGACAAGGAATACTTCTGGATCCAGGAGCTGGGGAAGCCCTTCCCGCGCATGGTGATGCACCCCACCGTCCCGGCCCTGGACGGGAAGCTGCTGGAGGAGGCCCGGTTCAACAAGGCCACCTCCATGAGTGAAGGGCTCCAGGGCAAGAGCATCGCCCTCGACAACCAGAACCTGTTCGTGACCTTCAACGACGTGGTGGAGCGTGCCGGCCATGGCTTCGTCGAGTACCAGTGGCCGCGGCCCCTGGCCGGGGGCGGAACCTCCGTCGAGCTCTACCTGAAGCTCTCCTATGTGAAAAAATTCACGCCCTGGGGCTGGGTGATCGGGTCGGGGATCTACATCGACGATGTGGATGCCCTCTTCCGCCAGCACGCCAAGCGCACAGGAGGGCTGGCCATTCTCGGGACCCTGAGCCTGCTGGTCATCTCATGGCTGGTCCGGCGGAGCATCTTCCAGGATTTCGGCGGCGAACCGAAGTCGGCCGAGACCTACACCTCCCGCATCGCCGGAGGCGACCTCACCCAGGACATCCCCCTCCGGCCCGGCGACCAGGGCAGCATCCTCTTCACCCTCAGCCGCATGCAGGGGAGCCTGCGGGAGATGCTCGGCGGTGTTTCCCGGAGCGCCTCCAAGATCGAGCGGAGCATCGAGAGCCTTTCCTCCCAATCCAACGAGATCAACCTCGCCACCCAGCTGCAGGCGGGGGTGATCCAGCAGACCCGATCGGCCATCACCGAGGTGTCCTCCAGCGTCGGGGTGGTGAACCAGCTGGCCCAGGACACCGTCGACCGCTCCCAGGGGGTCGTGCGCCTGGCCCGGGAAGGGGCCGAGATCGCCGTGGAGGTCGCCCAGAGCATGGGCGCCATTTCGGACACCATCTCTGCTTCCTCGACCCAGGTGACGCGGCTGGTGGAGCGGGCCCGGGAGATCGAAGCGATGGCCTCGATCATCCGGGACATCGCCAACCAGACGAACCTCCTCGCGCTGAATGCGGCCATCGAGGCCGCCCACGCCGGGCACCTGGGCAAGGGCTTTGCCGTGGTCGCCGAGGAGGTCCGGAAGCTTTCCGAGCGCACCGGGAAGGCCACGGGTGACATCAGCCAGACCCTCCAGGCCATCCAGCTGGACACGGAGCAGCTGGTTCGGGGCATGGAAACCGCCACGCCCCTCGTCTCCTCCGGCGTCCAGAGGGCCGAAGCCGCGGCCGACTCCCTCCGTGCCATCGAATCCCAGGCGGTCGCCACCCTGGGCATGATGGACGACCTCGCCAAGGCCACGGAGCAGCAGTCCTCCCGCATCGATGAGATCGTGGGCAACGTCACGGACGTGATGGCGGCCTCTTCGAAGACCGAATTGGTCATCGAGCACTCCCTCAACACCGCCTCGGAGTTGGGGGTGGCGGCCAACGACCTGTTCAGCATGGTGAAACGGTTCGATATCGGCGGCTCGGAAAGAGCCGCCAGCCCAGGGACCTCCGGCCCCCTGCCCGTGAAACCCCTGATGGAGTGGTCATTGGCGCTCCAGGTCGGCCACTCCGAGATCGATCGCCAGCACCAGAGGCTCATCGACATCGCCAACCGGCTCAATTCGGCCATGCAGGCGGGCCAGGGTCGGGACGTCTCGGGGTCGATCCTGAACGAGCTGGTGGATTACACCGTTAACCACTTCGGCTTCGAGGAGGGACTCATGCATGCACATGGGTATGTGAACCTCGACCAGCACCTGGAAGAGCACCGGAAGCTGATCCAGAGCATCTCCGAGTTCAAGCGGCAGTTCGACTCCGGCAACGCCTCCGTCTCCATCGAGCTCATGGGCTTCATCCGGGATTGGCTGGTGAACCACATCCTGAAGGTGGACAAAGCCCTGGCCAGGGACTTCACCGCCCGCGGCATTGCCTGAGCGTCACAGCCCCAGCGGATCGTAGGGCAGGTCCATGGCGCCCTTCCAGACGCCGAAGAGGCGGGTGCGGGTCCAGTCTTCGGCATCCGGGCGAAGCCGACGCATCCGCCGGGACAGGAACCAGACGCTGCCATCCTTCATGCGCAGCTCGTCGTAGCTCGCCATGCGCACCTTGGCCATGTCTTCCGGAGAAACCTTGCCCGGAAAGATGGTCCAGGCCCAGCGTTTGGCAACCAGGCTCTCGGCCCAGGGGCGACTCTCCAGGAGGACGGGATCCGTGACCACGTTGAGTCCAGCGATGCCCGCCCTGCCGTGGGTGAAGCCATCAAAGCGTCGAAGGGTGTTCCCCTGGCGGAGGAATGGACCCGTGCCGGGAATGCGCCAGCGGGAGAGGTGGCCCTCCGGATCCTCTGGCCGCGTCTTGAACTGGAGGATGAGGGTGGAGGGTTCGTTCATGCGGATCTCCCCCCCCAGCCTCTGGACCTCGGGACCGAGCACCGAGGCCACCCGCGGGGCCGCGAGGATGGAGCCGTCCTGCAGGCGCCACCCCGGTCGCAGGGTGAGCCGCCAGCGCCTGCCGTGGCGGGAGACCTCCAGCTCCGCAAGCAGCTGCCCTGCCCAGCCTCCGGCAGGGTTCCTCTCGATCAGGGCCAGGTCCGACTGGGCCACCAGGAAGGCTTCCACCTCCGGGCCCGCCGGCCATAGCGCCTCTAGCAGGGCGGTGTCCTGGCCGTATTCCGGATTGGCCTGCACGTAGAGCTCCCTTCCTTCTGAAAGCGGTATGGGCACCAGGGTGTTCTGGTGGAGCCAGTACCACCCCCCGGCCACTGCGGACAGGATCAGCAGGATGGAAAGGGTCAGACGCGCTTTCATCTCAGGCTCCCAGGCAGGTGTGGGCCAGCGGCTCCATGCGAACCAGGGCCTCTTCGATGTCGGCCATGGCCAGATCGCGGTGGGGGATGAAGCGGATGGCAGGCCCCACGGGCAAGGTCCGCACGCCCACGGCTTCCAGGGCCGCCACCGCCACGCTGGCCTGGGGCACAGGCACCAGCAGGATGTTGGTCTCCGGGAGGGGCGCCTGGACCCCGAAGGCCCTCAGACCCTCCGCCAGTCGCCGGGCCTTGGCGTGGTCCTCGGCGAGCCGCGGCAGGTAGTCCAGGGCCACCAGCCCCGCGGCCCCCATGACGCCGCCCTGCCGCACGCCGCCACCCAGCATCTTGCGCAGGCGGCGGGCCTCGATCATGGCCGGCATCGAACCGCATACCAGCGAGCCCATGGGGGCACCCAGCCCCTTGCTCAGACAGACCTGCACAGTATCCACGCCTTCGGTCAGCGCGGAAAGCGGGACACCCAGCGCTGCGGCGGCATGCCAGAGCCGGGCGCCATCGAGATGCACCGCCAGGTTCGCGGCCTTGGCGGCAGCCACCAGGGCCCGTTGGTCCGCCTGGGAGGTCACGGTCCCGCCCGCGAAGTTGTGGGTGTTCTCCAGGCAGAGGAGGGTCGTGCGCAGGGTGTAGTAGGGCCCGGCAGAACCAGCTGCCCTGGTCACCTGGGCCGGCGTGGGACGACCCGGCCCGCCCTCCCAGGCCAGGGCCTCGGGCATGCCGCCCGCCAGCCATGCGCCCGTGCCCAGCTCGGAGCCCAGCACGTGGGCCTGGGCCGGGGCCAGGAAGCGGTCACCCCGCCTCAGGTGCAGCATCAGCGCGATGAGGTTGCCCATGCAGCCCGAGGGCACCCAGAGGGCTGCCTCCAGACCCAGCAGGTCCGCTACACGGGCTTCCAGCCGGGCCAGGGTGGGATCCCGCTCCAGCACATCATCGCCCACCTCCGCGGCGGCCATGGCCGCCCTCATCTCAGCGGTGGGCTGGGTAACGGTGTCAGAGCGGAGGTCGATGGGGCGCATGGGGAGATTCAATCATGCATGGCACACTGATGCCTCATCGGAGATCGAATGAACCTGCTGCACGCCATCCTCCTGGGACTCATCCAGGGCCTGACGGAATTCCTGCCGGTGTCCTCCACGGCGCACCTCACCCTGGCCGAGCACATGATGTTCGGCGGCCGCCCCATGCCCCTGGCCTTCGACGTGCTACTGCACGTGGGCACCCTGGTGGCCCTGATGGTCTATTTCCGCCGGGACCTGCTCAAGGTGGCCCTCGGCTGCCTCGGGATGGACAAGGAGGGTCGGCGGCTAGCTCTGTGGCTATTCCTCGCCATGATCCCCACGGGCATCTTCGGACTGGCCACCAGGGGCCTGAAGGAGGCCGCCAAGGAGCATCTCTGGGTCTACGGCCTGGGCCTGCTCGGCACCGCGGTGCTGCTCTTCTTCGCGAACCGGCTCAGCCAGGGGCGCGCGAACCTGAGCGGGCAGGACCTGGCCGGGCGGGACATCTCAGAGGTTCGGGCACTGGACGCCCTGGCCATCGGCACCATCCAGGGCATTGGCGGCGGCTTCGGCTTGTCCCGGTCCGGATCCACCATCTGCATCGGCGTGTTCCGCGGCCTGAAGCTGCCGGCCTCGGCCCGCTTCAGCTTCCTCCTGGGCATGCCCACCATCGCCGCGGCGGCGGTGCTCGAGCTGCGGGGGCTGCTGAAGCCTCTCCTGAAGCACCAGCCCCTTCCTGCTGACCTGGCCTTCCCGCCCGGTTCCCTTTCCCCGGTGCTGCTCTGCCTCGTGGGCGTCATCGCCGCTGGCATCTCTGGGTACCTTGCCATCGGCCTCCTGGACCGGTTCACGCGCCAGCCCCGGCTCAACGGCTTCGCCATCTACTGCGCGGGCCTGGGCCTGGTGATGCTCACCCTGGGGGCCACGGGCGTCCTGGGCCACCACTAGAGCCGCGGCAGATTCCGTTCGCCGGTTCATCCCCGCCGTTCGCCGATGCGACCCGTCCGGCTCCCCGGGGGGCCCTAGACTTGAAGCTTCCCTCCCGGAGGCCCTGGTGATCATGCTGAACGAGGTCCACAAGTCCTTCACCGTGAAGGATCGCAAGACCCGCACCACCAAGCGCATCGATGCCGTGCGCGGCATCTCCCTCACCGTGAAGCCCGGCGAGATCTACGGACTGCTGGGCCCCAACGGCGCCGGCAAATCCACCACACTGCGCATGATCGCGGGCCTGATGGACCCGGATGCAGGTCAGATCGATGTCTGCGGCTTCGACACCCGGAAGAACCCCGAATCCGTCCGGGGCTGCATGGGCTACCTCAGCACGGACATGGGCGTCTACACCCGCTTCACACCCCGAGAGCTGCTGCGGCTCTTCGGGGAGTTCCAGGACGTGGACCCCTCCACCGCCGAACGCCGGGGCCTGCATCTGCTGGACAAGCTGCAGCTCGCGGACTTCGCCGACGTGAAGATGGAGGGCTTCTCCTCGGGCCAGAAGCAGAAGGTCAGCATCGCCAGGGCCCTGCTGCACGATCCCAAGGTGGTGATCTTCGATGAACCCACCACGGGCCTCGACGTGCTCACCGCCAAGACCGTGCTGGACCTCCTGCGCATCATGCGGGAGGAGGGCCGCACGGTGATCGTTTCCACCCACGTCATGCCCATGGTGGAAGACATCTGCGACCGGGTGGGCATCATCTTCGACGGCAAGCTGCACGGGGATGCGCCCCCCCGGGACCTTCTGCAATCCCGGCGCGCCAAGACCCTGGACGAGGTGTTCTTCCAGCTCGCAGCCGAATCCGAGGGAGGTAACTGATGCGCGGCGCCCTGCTCATCGCCAAGAAGGAGTTCCTGGAACTCTCCAAGGACAAGAAGACGATGTTTCTTGCCTTCGTCTTGCCCTTCCTCCTTTACCCCGCCATCTTCGGCATGATGGCCAAGATGGGGCGGAGGGACGAGGCCCAGAACCGCAACAAGGCCAGCCGGGTCTTTGTCTCCGATCCTTCCGGGGTGATGGCGGGCCTCCTGGCCTCGGATGCCAAGCACTTCGATCTGGTGCAGAAACCCGAAGGCGACCTGAAACAGGCCATCCGGGACCAGAAGCTGGAACTGGCGCTGGACGTGGAGCCCAAGGCGGCAGAGTCCCTCCAGAAGCACGAGACCTTTGCCGTCACCGTCACCATGGACGAAAGCGAGCGGGCTTCGGAAGTGGCCCTGAAGCGTCTGAAGACGGCCCTGGCCACCCAGGAGAAGAGCTGGGTGCAGGCCCGGCTGCAGGTGCTTGGCGCCTCGGCCCAGCTGGCGGAGCCCCTGAAGCTGACCGTCAAGAACGCCGCCGATGTGGGCCTGGAGGTGGGCAAGGCACTGGGCCGGTTCCTGCCCTACCTCCTGATGATCATGATGTACACCGGGTCCATGCAGCACGGCATCTATGCCACCGCCGGCGAAAAGGAGCGCCACACGCTCCTCAGCCTCATGGCCACGCGGCTGCCCCGCAACCAGATCATCCTGGGCAAGCTGCTCTACATCTTCTGCATGGGCGTCATCGCGGCCCTGCTGAACCTGCTGAGCATGGGCATCTCCGTGGCCTTCATTGGCGGGGGCACAGGCAGTTCCATGCAGGCCCTGGCGGCCATCGCCAACCCCATGACCCTGGGCCTCACCTTCCTGATCATGGTGCCCCTGGGCCTGTTCTTCTCCAACTTCATCCTGCTCATGGGCATCCAGGCCAGGAACACCATCGAAGCAGGCAGTGCGATCACGCCCGGCATCTTCCTCGTGGTCTTCCTGGGGGTCTTCGCCATGGCCCCGGGCGTGGATAAGATGGCGTTCCTTTCCTATGTCCCGGTCGTAAACGTCTGCCTGGCCCTGCGCAAGCTCTTCAGCCAGCAGTTCAGCTGGATCGAGTACCTCATCGCCTTCACCATGACAGTGGGCCTGGCGGGACTCATGACCCTGGTCTCCACCCGCATCCTCAACCAGGAAAAGGCCCTCTTCAAGATGTGATAATCGTCTTCGGGGCCTTGCGGCCCGGATTTGCCGGAGAAACCCTGTCACTCTATAGTTTCTCCAAGGCATGCAGAGGAACCCGCAGATGACGAAGGCCAAGTCCGAATCCACCCCCAAGCCCACACCGGCACCTGCCCCACCCGCGGCTCACGCCCTGGCGGGAGCCCTCACCAAGGCCCTGAAGCTGGTGCAGACCGGCAAGCACCCCGAGGCCGCCAAGGCCCTCGAAGCCCTTGCCAAGGAGGCACATGACACCGGTGACTGGGCCATGAAACGCCGGACCGGGGTCTACCTCTCCCTGGTGCATTCGAAGATCCACCCGCCCAAGGCCGCCTCGGCCGACGCCATCACCGAGATCCAGGCCTGCCTCAACCGTGGCGAAACGGAGGAGGCCATCAAGCTGAGTGATAAGGCCATCAAGGGCCACCCTACCCAGGCAGCCCTCCACTACCTCAGGGCGGTGGCCTTCGCCCAGGCCGAGAATGCCGAAGCCTCTGCAGACAGCCTGCGCAAAGCCGTGGAGCTGGATGGCGATTTCCTTTTCCAGTGGTTCATGGAGCCGGACTTCAACCCCATCCGGAAGTCTCCCCTCTTCGGTTTCACGGAAGGCCGCTGAGCCCCAGTATTCCCACGCCATGGGCGGTCCATCCCTCCTGAGTGCTGACCAGCCCCTTCGGGTGGTGGCCCTGGGTGGTGGTACCGGACTCGCCGCCCTGCTCCGGGCCCTCAAGCGAGAGGCGGGCCGCAGCCGCGAGCCCTGGAAGCTGACGGGCATCGTCACCGTTTCCGACAACGGTGGTTCGTCCGGCCGACTTCGGGATGAGCTGGGCGGCATCCCCCCGGGGGACCTGCGGAACTGCCTCTCGGCCCTCACCCTGGAAGACTCGGCCCTTTCCGACCTCCTGAACTACAGGTTCCGCGGCGACGGCAGCCTGGCGGGGCATTCCCTGGGGAACCTCATGCTCTGGGCCCTCGCGGACCTCACCGGGGACTGGGTGCGGGCCATCCGGCAGCTGTCGGGAGTGCTGGTGACCCTGGGGCGCCTGTTCCCCTCGACGGTGGTGCCCGTGACCCTCTGCGCCGAAGACATGGCGGGCCAGCAGTACATTGGGGAGACAGCGGTGGGTTCCTGCCATCCGCCCCTGGCCAGGCTCTGGCTCGAGCCCCGGGGGGCCGAGCCCCTGCCTGAGGCCGTGCTGGCCCTGCTCCGCTCGGATCTGATCATCCTCTCCCCCGGCAGCCTCTACACCTCGACCATCTCGAACCTCCTCCTCGACGAGTTGCAGGAGGCCGTGGAATCGTCCCGTTCACCGGTGGTCTACGTGGCCAACCTCATGACTGAACCCGGGGAGACAGCCGGACTGGATCTCGAGACCCATGTGGCCGCCATCTCGGCCTTTGGGCGCACCAGGATCTCGGCCATCATCGCCAATGCAGCTCCCCTGAGGCCGGACATGCTGGCCCGCTACCAGGTGGAGGGGGGCGAACCCCTCCTTGCCGGGGCCGACCGGATCCTGGGCATCCCGGTCTTCCGCTTCCCCCTCCTGGATCCCGAAGCCCCCATGGCCAGACACCATCCAGACCTCCTGAACCAGGCCATACGGGAAGTTTTACCTAGGCTGTAATTCCTCTATCGCCCGCCCCGGGGATGCCGATAGGGCTCCATGGGGACGGATCGGGGATTGTATTTTTTGTTTGTTTTTGGTTTTATGACAAGGTTCGGGGTAGGCTAGTCCCGGCGGGAGGCATCAGTTGGCGCTAAGCGGTGATCTGGCGACCATGGGCCTGGAGGACATCTTCCAGTGGCTGGCCGTGGGCAAGAAGACCGGCGTCCTGGAGCTGAAGGGCCCCCTGCACACCAAGCGGGTCGCCTTTCACGAAGGTCGCATCACCAGCATCTGGTCCTCGGATCCCCGGGAGTACCTTGGCCAGTATCTGCTGGCCTTCAACCGCATCACCGAGGAACAGCTGCGGGAGGCCCTCGCCACCCAGGAGGATGAGCAGCAGCTCCTGGGCAGGATCCTCATCAACCGGCAGTTGGTCACTGAAGCCGAGATCCGCCGCATCGTGCAGCTGAAGGTCGAGGAGAGCATCTTCGATACCTTCCTGTGGAGCGTGGGCAGCTTCGAGTTCCACGACGGCGCTGGCTCCCACCAGAAATCCATGCTCCTCAGCCTGGACGTGACCGGGATCGTCCTCGAGGGGGCCCGGCGCCTGGACGACTGGAAGCGCATCCGCAAGGTCATCAAGGGCGGGGATGCCGTACTGACCCCCATCTCCGAGGCCATCGCCGAGCGCCTGCCCCTGGCCCCCGAGGATGCGGACATCCTGGCCCGCCTGGATGGCCTGAAGCGGGTGGACCAGCTGGTGCTGGACATGCGGATGCCCGAGTACAAGATCAACAAGCTGCTCTTTGACCTGCATGAGAAGGGCCTGGTGCGCATCACCAGCGCCGGAGGCAACCTGGGCGAGAACCCCAGCCTCCAGCTCCAGCGAGCCCGGGCCCTGGTGGAGAAGCAGAAGCTGCAGGAGGCCCAGGAGGAACTGAGGCGGATCCTCACCGAGCAGCCCCGGCACCTGGATGCGAACAAGATGATGGCCGTGGTCCAGGATCTCCTGGAGGAGAAAAAGCTGGATCAGGAACTCATCCCCGAGCTGGCGGTGAGCCTGGACGAGCTGATGACCACCAACCTCGGTCCCAACGAAGCCTTCCTGGCCAGCCGGGTCAACGGGCTGTGGTCCATCAAGGATATCCTCACCATCGCCCCCTTCGAGCCAACCGAGTGCCTCGGCATCTTCTCCAAGCTCCTGAAGCGTGGGATTCTGAGGACCACGAAACCCGCCCAGGGAGGCGATCAGCTCGGAGCGCAGCGCTGAGATCCTCCTGATCCGGAGGAACGATGCGCATCGCCCTTTCCATTCTGCTGCTGGCCCTGCCCCTGGCCGCGGCCAAGAAACCGACGCCTGCCCAGCTTCAAGCCCAGGTGAAGCGGCTCACGGAGGAGCGCGACGATCTGAAGCAGCGGCTGGCGGCCACGGAAGCTTTGCAGCAGGAGGTTGGGAATGCCCGTAAGGCCCGGGACTTGGCCCGCTCTGAAGGCGAAGCGGCCCGCAAGGAGCTGGAGCAGCTTCGGGCCACCCTCAAGGAGAACCAGGGCGGCGGCGATGCCATCCTGAAGGAGCTCCAGGACGCCAAGCAGGCGGTCCAGGAGGCCAAGGCCGAGACCGGGCGCCTCAGGGCCCAGAACGAATCCTTTCAGAGCAAGGCCAGCGCCGTCCCGGTTGAAGGCGACCTGGTGATCCTGGGCGAGGAGGTGCAGGCCGCCCGGCCCATCAACCTCAATCGCGTGACCCCCCACATCAAGGCCTCCAGCCTCTTTGCCGGGCGCCCCAAGGGTGTGGTGGTGG
This sequence comes from Candidatus Geothrix skivensis, assembly GCA_016721195.1. Classification (GTDB taxonomy): domain Bacteria; phylum Acidobacteriota; class Holophagae; order Holophagales; family Holophagaceae; genus Geothrix; species Geothrix skivensis. The sequence continues at coordinate 145,169 of JADKIO010000006.1, forward strand.
TGAACGTGCTGATCAGCGAAAAGGGTGATGTGCTCGCCTCCCGTCTCCTCCAGGGCCTCCCCGGCGTCTCCCCGGAGGCCCGGGAAGCTGGCGAGGCCTGTGTCGAGGCCGCCAAGCACCTCGTCTTCGACCCCGCCACCTCCAAGGATGGAAAGACTCGCTTCAAGGTCTGGCAGGGCGTCGGTTTCTACCTGGACTGAGCCACCACCACCCCCATCGCGTTGGGCCCGCCGAGGCCCACAGTCCCGGGTTGCAGGTCCAGGTCCATCCGGGCACTGCCCTGACAAGGATGGGGAGCACGGTGGTCTATAAATTTTTTTAATGATAACTATATATTTTTTAATTTTTACTTATTTTGATGCCGCCCCAAGCTGTCTAGATGGCCGCAGGAAGGTCACCGGCGTACGGCTGGCGTTTTCGGCATCTGGCAGGCAGAACCATCGACCCATCGCATCCAGGAGTCAACATGGCCGGAAGAACGCTCTACGACAAATTGTGGGATTCGCATGTCGTCAGCGAAGCCAGCGACGGCACCTGCCTGATCTACATCGACCGCCACCTCATGCACGAGGTGACCAGCCCGCAGGCCTTCGAGGGCATGCGCCTGATGGGCCGCAAGCCCTGGCGCAAGGACAGCATCGTCGCCGTTCCGGACCACAACACGCCTACCGACCATTGGGAGAAGGGCATCGAGGAGCCAATCTCGCGCCTGCAGGTCGAGACCCTCGACGCCAACATCCTGGAGTTCGGCGCCTTGGTGTACTACCCGTTCAAGCACGAGAACCAGGGCATCATCCACGTCATCGGCCCCGAGAACGGCACCACCCTGCCGGGCATGACGGTGGTCTGCGGCGATAGCCACACCTCCACCCACGGGGCCTTCGGCACCCTGGCCCATGGCATCGGCACGTCGGAAGTCGAGCATGTCCTGGCCACCCAGACCCTGGTCGCCAAGAAATCCAAGCGGATGCTGGTGCGCGTCGAGGGACAACTTGGCCAAGGCGTCAGCGCCAAGGACATCGCTCTGGCGGTGATCGGCAAGATCGGCACCGCAGGCGGAACAGGATTCGCGATCGAATTCTGCGGCTCCGCCATCCGCGCCCTGTCCATGGAGGGCCGGATGACGGTGTGCAACCTCGCCATCGAGGCCGGTGCGCGCGCCGGCCTGATCGCGCCGGATGAGAAGACCACTGCCTACCTTGAGGGTCGCACCTTCGCGCCCAAAGGCCAGGACTGGGACCGGGCCGTCGCCTACTGGGCCACCCTGCCCTCCGACCCTGACGCCACCTTCGATGCCGTAGTCGATCTCCGGGCCGGGGACATCGCCCCCCAGGTGACCTGGGGCACCTCCCCAGAGCAGGTGCTGGCGATCGGTGGTCGCGTGCCGAACCCTGCCAACGAGGCCGATCCCGTCAAGCGCACGGGCATCGAGCGTGCCCTGGCCTACATGGGACTTCAAGCGGACATGCCCCTGACCGATATCCAGGTGGACAAGGTCTTCATCGGCTCTTGCACCAATTCGCGCATCGAGGACCTGCGGGCGGCCGCGGGCATCGCCAAGGGGAGGGAGAAGGCCGCCAACGTGAAACAGGTGCTGGTAGTGCCTGGATCCGGCCAGGTCAAGCGCCAGGCTGAAGCCGAAGGGCTGGACAAGATCTTCCTCGCAGCGGGCTTCGAGTGGAGGGAACCCGGGTGCTCCATGTGCCTGGCGATGAACGCTGACCGCCTCGCACCGGGCGAGCGGTGCGCCTCGACTTCCAACCGCAATTTCGAAGGCCGCCAGGGGCCCGGGGGGCGCACCCACCTGGTGAGCCCGGTCATGGCCGCCGCAGCGGCCATCGCAGGTCGCTTCGTCGATGTCCGCAATCTGCACTGACCAGGAGTGACCATGAAATCCTTCCAGCAACTCAAGGGTCTGGTGTTTCCACTGGACCGCGCCAACGTGGATACGGACGCCATCATCCCCAAGCAGTTCCTCAAGTCCATCAAGCGCTCGGGTTTCGGCCCCTACCTGTTTGATGAATGGCGTTACCTGGACCACGGTGAACCCGGCATGGATTGCAGGGGACGTCCGCTCAACCCGGAGTTCCTCCTGAACCAGCCACGCTACCGGGCCGCCCAGATCCTGCTGGCACGGCACAATTTCGGCTGCGGTTCCAGTCGCGAACACGCCCCCTGGGCCATCGAAGGGTTCGGCTTCCAGGTCATCCTCGCACCCTCCTTCGCCGATATCTTTTTCAACAATTGCTACAAGAACGGCCTCCTCCCCATCGTGGTTGGCGAGGACCTCATCGAGCGGCTCTTCAGGGAAAGCCTGGCCAGCGACGCCTACTTCCTCGATGTGAATCTGGAGCAACAGACCGTCACCCTGCCCTCCGGAGAGGCCTTCGGCTTTGACATCACCCCACACCGCAAACACTGCCTCCTGAACGGGCTGGACGAGATCGGCCTGACCCTGCTGCAGGCTGATGGGATCAGGGCCTTCGAAGCCCGCCACAGGCGCAATCAACCCTGGCTCTTCGCCTGATCCACTCCGATCCAATTGAAAGGACCTTGAGACATGAAGATTGCGGTTCTGCCCGGTGATGGCATCGGCCCCGAGATCGTGAAGCAGGCCCTCCGAGTGCTTGAAGTGCTCCGCCTGGATGGTCTCAAGATTGAGTTGGAGGAGGCCCCCCTGGGTGGCGCTGCCTACGACAAGTACGGCGCGCCCTATCCCGAGTTCACCCAGAGGATCTGCCGGGCCGCGGACGCCGTCCTGCTCGGTGCCGTGGGGGGGCCCCAGTACGACAACCTGGACCGCCCCCTGCGCCCCGAGAGGGGTCTGCTGGGCATCCGAAAGGATCTCGGACTCTTCGCCAATCTGCGGCCCGCAGTCTTGTTCCCGGAGCTGGCCAACGCCTCCACGCTCAAGCCAGAGGTGGTCTCCGGCCTCGACATCATGATCGTGCGCGAACTCACCGGCGACATCTACTTCGGCGAGCCGCGGGGGATGCGCACGAACCAGGACGGCGTACGCGAGGCCCTAAACACCATGATCTACACCGAGCCCGAAGTGAGACGGATTGCCCAGGTCGCCTTCGGCATCGCCATGAAACGAGGCAAGAGGCTTTGTTCCGTGGATAAGGCCAACGTCCTGGAAACGACAGAGTTCTGGAAGGAGATTGTCATCGACGTGGCCCGGGAATTCCCCGAGGTCCAGCTCTCCCACATGTACGTGGACAATGCGGCCATGCAGCTGATCCGCAACCCCAAGCAGTTCGACGTGATCGTCACGGGCAACATCTTCGGGGACATTCTTTCGGATGAGGCCAGCATGCTGACGGGCTCCATCGGCATGCTGGCCTCCGCTTCGCTCAACGAGACCAGGAAGGGCCTGTACGAGCCGGCGCACGGCTCCGCGCCCGACATCGCTGGAAAGAACCTGGCCAATCCCCTGGCGACCATCCTCTCCCTCGCCATGATGCTGCGCTACACCTTCGAGAACGAGGCCGCGGCCGGGCGCATTGAAGCCGCAGTGAAGCAGGTGCTTGCATCGGGTTGCCGGACCGCTGACATCTTCGAGCCGGGCATGACCAAGGTCTCCTGTTCCGACATGGGTAGCCAGGTCGTGGCTGCGATGTAGCCTACTGATTCGGCCGGCCCCCTTCAGTGCCTGGCCAGCCGCTCCTGATCCCGGACCAGCTTGTACTCGACGGCATCCACCAGCGCCAGCCAGGAGGCGTTGATGATGTCCGTGGACACTCCGATGGTAGTCCAGCTCTCCAGGTGGTCGGTGGACTCGATGAGCACGCGCACCTTCGCGGCGGAGGCTGCATCGGAATTGAGGACGCGGACCTTGTAGTCCGTCAGCTTGACCTCCTTGATGGCGGGGAAGAACCGCTCGAGGGCCTTGCGCATGGCCAGGTCCAGGGCGTTCACCGGGCCATCCCCCTCGGCCGCGGTGATCTCCTCCAGATCACCCACCCTGATCTTGATCATGGCAGTGGAGTTCACCCCATTGGCCGTGGGCTCGTTGGCAATGACCTTGAATTCCCTCAGTTCGAAGAAGGGCTGGTACCTGCCCAGGATCTTGCGGACCACCAGCTCGAAGGAGCTCTCGGCGGTTTCGAACTGGTAGCCCTCATATTCGAGTTGCTTCAGGCGATCCATGACCTGGAGCGTTTCCATAGAATCCCTGTGAAGCAAGGGGTCGATGGCATGGATCCGGGCCAAGAGTGTGCTGCGGCCAGCCACTTCGGACATCAGGATGGTCCGGCTGTTGCCGACCGAATCCGGATGGATGTGCTCGTACGAAGCGGGGTTCTTGTGGACGGCGTCGATGTGCATGCCGCCCTTGTGGGAGAAGGCGTGCTTACCCACAAAAGGGGCCTTCTCGTTTGGTGTCATATTGGCGGTTTCACTGACGAAGTTCGACAGGGCCGTCAGCTGTCCCAGGTTTTGCGGTGGGATACATTCGAAGCCGAGCTTGAGTTGCAGGTTGGGGATGATGGAACAAAGGTTGGCATTCCCGCAGCGCTCGCCGAAGCCATTGATGGTCCCCTGGACCTGGGTCGCCCCGGCCTTCACCGCCATGAGCGAATTGGCCACCGCCAACTCTCCGTCATTGTGGCAGTGGATGCCGATGGCGGTGGGGAAGCGCCTCGCCACGATTCCAGTGATCTCGTAGATCTCCTCTGGAAAGCTGCCGCCATTGGTGTCGCAGAGGCACAGACAATCGACGCCGGCATCGGCCGCAGCGGCCAGCGCCTTCAGCGCGTAGTCAGGGTTAGCCTTGTAGCCGTCATAGAAGTGTTCCGCATCGAAGATCACCTCCAGCCCCCTCTGCTTCAGATGGCGGATGGTGTCCCCGATCATGTTCAGGTTCTCCTCCAGGGAGGTGCGCAGGATGCCCACGACCTGGCCGTCCCAGCACTTCCCGAAGATGGCGACAGATCGGGTTCCCGCCAGCAGGAGCGACTGGACATTTACGTCATCCTCCACAGCCACGCCCACCTTGCGGGTGCTCCCGAAGGCGATGATCCTGGCGTTCTTCAGAGCCAGTTCGCCCACCCGGGAGAAGAACTCCAGGTCCTTGGGATTGGAGCCGGGATTGCCGGCCTCGATGTATCGGATTCCCAGGGCATCCAACCGCTCGACGATCCTTACCTTGTCTTCCACCGAGTAGGAGATGCCCTGGGCCTGGGCTCCGTCCCGCAAGGTCGAGTCGTAGATGTCGATCCTGGCCACGTCCTGCTCCTGTCGATTCGAGCGACCTAGCCTCCAGACGGCAAGCACAGGCCCGGAAAGGGTGGATCCTTGATCCTGGCTGATCCAGACCACCGTCTAGACAGTTTACCTGTATCAACTTCGATTGCTTCCGCAGACTGGCCTCAATCGCTGGGCTGTGGGACGGGTCGGCACCAAGATCAGCGCCGCTCACCCCAGGGGCTGGGATCCCCCAGGCCCCAGCGCGCCTCGTACCACACCTTCTCCAGGCAAAGTCCTTGGGGAGGTGCGGTCATCCCGGCCTTGCGGCGATCATTGGAACTCAGCACGCCCTCGAGGCTCTCTGCTGAGCGACGCCCACGACCCACCTCCACGAGGGTGCCGGCCATGATGCGCACCTGGTGCATGAGGAAGCTGGTCCCATCAAAAATCAGGTCGAGTCCGCCCTCCACCGGAAGGAGGTGGATCCCGTGGATGGTGCGCACGGGGGACTTGGCCACGCAGTCGGCGCAGCGAAAGCTGGAGAAGTCGTGGGTCCCCAGCAGTGGTGCCAGTGCCGTTTTCATGGCCTCGAGATCCAGGGACAGGGCCTGGTGGATATGCCAACGGAAGGCCGAGAGCAGGGGATCCGCTGCGGCACCAAGGCCCAGCCGGTACACGTATCGCTTGGCCAGGGCATGCTGACGGGGGAAGAAGCCCTCTGGCGCAGGCCGGACGGCCATCACACGGATGTCCATGGGAAGGTGCGCATTCAAGGCCGAGAGCAGACGGTAGGGTTCCCAGGAGCGGGAGGCCTGGATGAGCACACCCTGGGCCCGGGCATGCACGCCAGCGTCCGTTCGGCCCGTGCCTTGGGGCATGGGCGCCCCGGAATCGAAGGCTCGCAGGGCAGTCCACAGGTCCCCCTGGCCGCTCCGAAGAGAGGTTTGGATTTGCCAGCCGTGAAAGCCGGCCCCCGCATAGGCCACCGTCAAGAAAAAAGGATGGGACATGGCTCCATGATAGGCCTGGAGCGATTCGAATGGTGCCGGGCTGTCCCGGTCACCCGTTCTACGGGGATCTACGCAATCCATGAGACTTAGAGGTGAGTGTTTCCGGCACTTCCGTTGTTCCATGCCCACGCAGAGTGCCCAGTAGCGCTACTCCCCGATTTTTTTATGAAGAAAATCCTTGACCTGACTGCGTCTGCGGCGTAGCTTCTTGGCAGTTTAGGAAATAGAGGATTCATGGGCCTTTCAGTGTCTGTGATGATGAAAAATCAAGCAAAATCGGTCGTCTCCTTCTGGAGGCGTTTCCGTTTCTTCCAACCCGGGGAAACAGTTCCCCAATTTCGGAGGTTTTCATGAACAAGGCTGAACTGGTCAGCGCCGTCGCCGACAAGGCCGGCATCACCAAGGCCCAGGCTGCTGCCGCCCTGGATCAGGTCCTCAATGGCATTGCTGCCGCCCTGCGCTCTGGAGACAAGGTTACCCTGGTGGGCTTCGGCACCTTCTCCGTCGCCAGCCGCGGTGCCCGCACCGGTCGCAACCCCCGCGACAACAAGCCCATCAAGATTGCTGCCAAGAAGGTTGCCAAATTCAAGCCCGGCAAGAAGCTCGCCGACGAAGTCAACGGCAAGGGCGGCAAGAAGCGCAAGTAGAATCAACCTGGCCGGTCTTTCACCGGATTCGAAGTTCAGCGGGGCCTGTCAAGACGGGCCCCGCTTTTTTTCTGAACTCTTTTTTTAGCAGTTAAGGTCAGATCGACCCTCAAAACCCAAGAGGATGGCTATCAGGGGCTCTCCGATGCGTTATGACCGGGAAACCCCCACTGGGTTGGAAAAGGGCCCTGGGGTTTGGCGATGTTCCGCTATTCAGGCTCTCCATCCTTGCTTCCGATGAAGGGGCATCCGACGAGGTCCCCATGTCCGACGAAGAAGCTGGCCCCAAGAAGAGCCCCCTGAAGCTGATCATCCTCATCGTGGCAGCCCTCGCGGTCCTAGGGGGTGGCGGGTTAGGCACCATGCTCTTCATCAAAAAACGGGCGACCGCCAAGGCCATCGCCGCAGAGAAAGCAAAAGCCCAGGAGGCTCAAGGCCAGGAAGGCGCTGGCGCAGAGGCTGTGCCCCATGGAGATGAGGACTCTGAGGACTGCGGAGACACCGGCGACAAAAAGGAAGGCGGCGGTCGTGGTGCCGGGGAGGCTGCCCCGGTCATGGTGATGACCCGCACGGTGAACCTGACGGGTCCCCGGCGCAATGCCTTCCTCCGCTGTGAGTTGAACATCCTCTTCTGCGATGCCGACCTGGGCAAGCTGGTATCCGGTGAAAAGCCCTCACCGGAAAAGAGCCTCATCCAGTCCATCGTGCTGGGGGTGCTGGCCGGCAAGAGCGTCGAGGAAGCCTCGGATGCCGAGTCTCGCGAGGCCCTGCGGAAGGAAATGAAGGAAAAGCTGAACGAGCAGTTCAAGCCCCACCCCCCCAAACCAGGGGAGAAAGAGGATCCCAAGCACAAGAAGCCCAAGCGGCCCATCAAGAGCGTGCTCATCGTGGATTGGGCCATTCAGCAATGATTTAAGGGCTCATGGCATGGCCGTTGCCTTGCTTGGAGCCAGGGTCCATGCTTTGACAGGACCAGCAGGAGACACATGGTGAAGCGGGGGGATCGGATCGAGGGGGATCGCGTGCTCAGCTTTGAGCAAGTGGTAGCCGAGCTCATGCCCTTCATCGACACTCCCCTGCGGCTGGAAATCCAGCTGGGCCAGGCCCGCCTGACCATCCGCGACCTGCTGGACCTGGAATCTGGTTCGCTGGTGGAGCTCAAAAAGAGCGCCGGAGAGCCCATGGATGTGCTCTGTAAGGACCGGGTGCTCATTCGCGGTGAAGTGACGGTATTGGAAGACACGCTGGGCCTGCGGGTCACCGAGATCGTCGACTCCGATCGCCGGGTGTAGTGTTTTCCGGGGGTTCCGCGCTACGCGCCTCCAGTTGACACTCGCTGCGTGTGCTCCCGCTCGCAAACTCGCGGACCTGGGGCTTCCTTCCGGGCCCCCCGCGCTCAGTTAGGCACAGCTGGCCTTCACTGGATCCTCTCCTATGGCATCCTGGGAGTTCCGATGGATGCCACTGGACCCACTGCCCCGCCGCTCGCCCTCTGCCTGGGCGGCCTGGATCCGTCCGGCGGTGCTGGGATCTTGCGGGATGCCCTGGCCCTGGCGGAACTGGGCTGTCAGCCCATGGCCGTAGGCCTAGCCGAAACCCTGCAGAATGGTCTGGCTTGCACGCGCATCGAACGCCCCGCTGTGGACCCCGTCGATTGCATTGAGAGCCTGGCACCCCACCTCACGGGCCGTTGGGGCGTGAAGCTCAGCCTCTGCGCCCTGGAGGGGAACAATTTTCGTCGCCTCTGTGCCACCCTTCAGCACCTGGCACCACCCCTGCGCATCTGGGACCCCATCCTGGCGCCCAGCGTTGGCATTGGCCTGCACAGTGGTGGGGACCTCCGCCGCATGGCCGCAGAACTCCTGCCCATGGGCGGTTGGGTGGTGAGCCCCAACCGCGGCGAGGCCGCTGCATTCGCCCAGATGCCCCCGGAGGCCATTCTCAGTGCCTCGCCGGACTCTCTGGCATCACCCTGGCTAGAGGCCGGTGCAGCCGCTGTATGGCTCAAGGGCGGCCACGGAGGGGGAGACGAGGTCCAGGACTTCTGGATCACTCGGGAAGGCACCCAGCCGCTGGAACGGGCCCCCCGGTTGCCGGGCGAACGCCGAGGGACAGGCTGCCTGCTTTCCGCCACCTGGCTGGGCCTTCGGCTCCTGGGTCAGGGTGAAGTCCAGGCGGCCATTGGCTCAGCCCGCAGGCTGCGGGATCGTTGGCACCTTGCCTTCAGTCCCGGCGCAGCCGGGCGGCCCATGTTCATGCCACTTCCGGCCCCTCAGGAGGCACCGTGACCGGAACCGAGGGGCGTGGGTTCCTGCTGCGGTCGGCACCGGATGGGCCATGGGCCGGGTGGGCCGGGTCGAGGTTCCTGGAAGAGGGGCTGGCCTCGGTCCATGCCGCACCCGGGAGGGCCCTTGCCCGACTCATGAACCTGGTGGCCCTGCTCCCCGGGGGCTTCGGCCTGATCTGGGACCATCCTCCCGCCTGGATGCAGGCTCTTCCCGCCGAATCCCGCCAGGGCTGGTGGGAGGCCATCACCGCCATCCCCCGCCTGAGCCTGCACCTCGGTCCGGAGGCCGCCCAGCAGCTTCCTGGCGGGGCGTTCCGGGCCTGGCTGCACACGCCGGAGATGCCGGAGGGGCCCCTCGGTGAGCACTGGCGCCAAGGCGTGGTCGGCTGGGTGCCCCGTAGCGGTGCGGCGTGGCACCTTCCGGATCTTGGCGTGGCCACCCCCGGAGATGAAGCCCCCCCCGGCTGGCTCTGGGGTGAAGCCACCCTGGCCCTCAGCGCCCTTTCGACGGTGGCTTCAGGAGAGGCGCTGATTGCGGCCATGTCCGAAGCCCAGGGTGCGGCGGAGCGGGGCCTGGCCCAACGGATGGCTGCGGCGGCCTGGGTGGAACTACCCTTTTCCCGCAGGGCCATCGGCTGGCGCCTCTCCCTGGTGGGAGGCACGGAGTATCAGCGGGCCGGGGGCACCTGGCCCGCCGCCCTTGGCCAGCTACGAGCGCTCAAGGCGCTGCTGCAGGAACGCCTCCGAGCGCCCATTCACCTGGGCGCCTGCGGAAATTTTCAAGTGGCGGCCATTCTTGGGAGGCAGGCCCTGCGGGAAGGTCACCCGTGGCGGGCCAGCCTCCCCCTCCCGCCGGCTCCGGGCGCCTTCTCCCCAGGATTGGCGGCGGATCCAAGGGAGGCCGTACCTCTCGAGGCCCGGGCCATGCAGCCCCCCTCCTGGCCCGAAACCCTGGATCATCCCCCGGTGGCCCTGTTGAGGGTGCCGGCCATCCCTCCCGAAGCGGGCGCCCGAACGCTCCTGGGCCAGATTGCGCCACCCCCTGCCCTGCGCTGGCTGCCACCAGAGTTGCCCCCTCCAGGGCCCTTTGATCCGGACCGTCCCTGGGCGCCCGCAAACGCCTTCCCCTTTCCGGCGGATCCAGGCAATGGGGTGCAGCGGGGCCTCTTCGAGGATCTCGGCTGATACGCTGTGACGGGAGCCGCCATGTCCGCCGAACACGCCGAACAGAAGTACCGCATACGGATCGCCCTGCTTTCGATCGTCGCGGGGATCTGTGTCCTGGGGCTCAAGTACGTGGCCTTCGTGCTGTCCGGCTCGGTGGCCCTGAAGTCTGATGCCATCGAAAGCATCGTGAACGTGGTGGCGGCCGTCTTCGCCCTCGGGGCGGTGATCTTCGCCGGCCGACCCGCCGACAAGGAACACCCCTACGGCCACGGCAAGATCGAGCATTTCAGCGCCGCCTTCGAGGGCGGTCTCATCTCCCTGGCCGCGGTATTCATCGTTCTGGAAGCCGCCAAGGGGCTGATCTACGGCGTCGAGCTGAAGGACCTGGGCCGAGGCCTGCTCGTGAACCTGCTGGCTGGCGGCCTGAACGGCCTGCTGGGCTGGTTCCTGCTCACCCAGGGCCGAAAGACCCGCTCCAAGGCCCTGGAGGCCGATGGCCACCACATCCTTTCCGACTTCTGGACCACCGTGGGCATCGCCTCGGGTCTGCTGGCCGTGAAGCTCACGAACATCTCCTGGCTGGACCCCGCCATGGCCCTGGTGGTCGGTCTGCTGCTTGCCCGCACGGGCTTCCGCCTGGTCAAGGAATCCTCCCAGGCCCTGCTGGACATGGAGGATCCCGAGGTGCTGAGTAAGGTGCTGGCGGCCATGAACAAGGTCCGACCCTGGGACATCATCGCCCTCCATGAACTGCGCACCTTCCGCAGCGGCCGCTACACCCACGTGGACGTCCACATGGTCGTGCCCGAGTACTACCCGGTGCGGCAGGCCCACGACCTCTGCGAGGACTTCGGCAGGCGGGCCCTAGCAGATGGCAACATCGAAGGCGAGGTGCATACCCACGTCGATCCCTGCGGGCGACTCTACTGCGATCGCTGCCCCGCAGAGTGCTGCACCATCCGCCGGGCTCCCAAGACTGCCCCGACGGCCTACATCCTCGAAGAGGCCATTGCCGAAGGGCCGGCCTGAAGCCGCTACACTCTTCAACCACCCTTCCCCACGAGGCCTCCATGTCCGAGCCGCAGGTCATCGCCAAAGGCGCATCCGAGCTGGTCCTCCTGCCCCGAATGGCCAACCGCCATGGGCTGGTGGCCGGCGCCACCGGCACGGGCAAGACCGTGACTCTCCGCACCCTGGCCGAGCGCTTTTCCGCCATCGGCGTGCCCGTCTTCATGGCCGATGTGAAGGGCGACCTGCCGGGCCTCTGCAAGCCCGGGGGGGACAATCCCAGGGTGGCTGAGCGGATCGAGCAGCTGAAGCTCGAAGGCTTCGAGTACATGGGCTTCCCAGTGACCTTCTGGGATCTCTACGGCCAGCAGGGCCATCCCGTGCGCACCACCGTCAGCGACATGGGGCCCCTGCTCTTTTCCCGCCTGCTGAACCTGAACGATACCCAGGGCGGCGTGCTGAACATGGTGTTCAAGATCGCGGATGACAACGGCCTGCTGCTGCTGGACCTCAAGGATCTGCGCTCCATGCTGCAGTTCGTGGGCGACCACGCCTCCGAATTCAAGACCCAATACGGCAATGTCTCCGCCGCCAGCATCGGCGCCATCCAGCGCGGCCTCCTGGAGCTGGAGAGCCAGGGCGCCGAAGCCTTCTTCGGCGAGCCTGCCCTCGACCTCGACGACCTCATGCAGACCGATGCCAAGGGCCGCGGCATGATCAACATCCTGGCGGCAGACAAGCTCATCAACGCGCCCAAGCTCTATGCCACCTTCCTGCTCTGGCTGCTTTCGGAGCTTTTCGAACGGCTGCCGGAGGTGGGTGATCCGGAAAAGCCGAAGCTGGCCTTCTTCTTCGATGAAGCCCACCTGCTGTTCAACGACGCGCCGGACGCCCTCCTGGACAAGATCGAGCAGGTGGTGCGACTGGTCCGATCCAAAGGGGTCGGTGTCTATTTCGTGAGCCAGAATCCTCTGGATATCCCCGAGAAGGTACTGGGTCAGTTGGGGAACCGCGTGCAGCACGCCCTCCGCGCCTTCACGCCCCGCGACCAGAAGGCGGTGCGCGCCGCGGCCGAAACCTTCCGCGCCAATCCCGAGCTCGATGTGGCCACAGTCATCACGGAACTGGCGGTGGGCGAGGCGCTGGTTTCCTTCCTGGACGACAAGGGCCGCCCGGGCATCGTGGACCGTGCCTTCATCTGCCCCCCCGCCAGCCAGCTTTCTCCCATCACCCCCGAGGAGCGGCAGCAGGTCATCAAGTCCTCGCTGCTCGCCGGCCACTACGAGCAGGCGGTGGATCGCGAAAGCGCCTTCGAGAAGCTGAAGGGGCGGGCCGATGAGGCCATGCAGCAGGAGGCCGCCCAGGCTCAGGCCAAAGAGGAGGCCAAGGCTGCCAAGGAACCCTCGCGCCGTTCCGACAGCATGATTGAAGCCTTCGGGAAGAGTGTCATCCGGGCCGCCGGCAGTTCCATCGGCCGTCAGATCATCCGGGGCGTCATGGGCTCCATCTTCGGCGGCGGCGGCAAGCGCCGCTAAGCCTGGGCAAGGCTGGTCGCGGAAGGCACAGACATTCACAGAAAACGCGGAAGGAAAACCTGCAGCTCTTCTGTGCCTTCCGCGCATCTTCCGCGTTTTTCGCGACCAGCTTGCTTTCGCAGATCAAGCCGCGCCCTGGTGCCTCAGCGCATCAATGGCGGCCATGAGGGCCTGGGCATCGCTGGCAGCATGCAGGTTCTGGCGGAAGCCGTTGCCACCGGGCACCCCCTTGGTGAACCAGGCGCCGATCTTCTTGATCTTGTGCAGGGCCTCCCTGGGTTCCAGCAGATCCAGCAGGATCTGGAAGAGCCTCAGCGTGGCGTCGATGCGCATCTCCGTGGTCACTTCGAAGTCCGGCTCCAGGATCTGGCGAAACAGGAATGGATTGCTGAGGGCCCCGCGACCGATCATCACCGCGGCGCAGCCCGTCTCCGCCACCATCCGGAACGCATCCTCCCGGGCATTCACGTCTCCGTTACCGATGATGGGATAGGAAGTTCCGGCGTCCACGGCCCGGGTGATGATGTCCCAGTCCGCGTGGCCCTCGTACTGCTGGGCCCGGGTGCGGGGGTGGATGGCCAGCGCCTGCACGCCTGCCGCCTCGAACATGCGCAGGAAGTCCAGGAACTCGCCGCGGTCCTTCTGTGAGGCGTCCCAGCCGGCTCGCATCTTCACCGTCACCGGCACCTTCACGGCCTTCACCATTGAAGTGACGCACCGCTCCGCCAGGCGGATGTCCCGGAGCAGCGCCGAGCCAGCGCCCCCCTTGGTGACGTTGCTGGCGGGGCAGCCCATGTTCAGGTCCACCATGTCCGCCCCGGCGGCCTCACACAGGTGTGCGCCCTCCGCCAGGGCCTCGGGACGCCCCCCGGAGACCTGCATGGAAAGAGGCTTCTCCCCCGAGGCCGCCATCATCCGCTCTGCCTTCACCGCGTGCCGGATCAGAGCTTCGCTGCTGATCATCTCCGATACCGTGAGGCCCACGCCGCCGATCTCGCGGATGAACTTCCGGAAGGGTTGGTCGGTGATCTCGTGCAGGGGCGCCATGACCAACCGATTGGGTATCTGGACGTCGCGGATCTGGAAGGGACTGTGGGGGAAGGTCAAGGTTGGTCTCGCTTGCGACCTTACAGTTTAGCCTCTGCTCTGAATTTGGCCTGCGGCCAAATTCAGAGCGAGGGAGGCTGGCGCCTCCCAAAAAACATGCAGTTCAAAACGCGAAGCGTCTCTAACTCGGGATTTGGCGAAGCCAAATTCCGAGCAAAGCCACTACCTTCTTGGCGGCGGCTCTTGAAGGTTCGCAAGAAATTCATCATTGGTCTTGGTCTTCCCGAGCCGGTCAACCAGCAGTTCCATGCTTTCGCTGGGGCCGCTGGCGCTGAGGATCTTGCGGAGCACCCAGATCTTGGCCAGCTTGGCGGCGTCGATGAGCAGGTCCTCCTTGCGGGTCCCGGATTTCTGGATGTCCATGGCGGGGAAGATGCGCTTGTCGCTGAGCTTGCGGTCCAACACGATCTCGCTGTTGCCGGTGCCCTTGAACTCCTCGAAGATCACATCGTCCATCCTGGAGCCGGTCTCGATGAGCGCCGTGGCGATGATCGTGAGGCTGCCGCCAGCCTCGATGTTGCGGGCCGCGCCGAAGAAGCGCTTGGGCCGCTGCAGCGCGTTGCTGTCCACACCTCCCGACAGCACCTTGCCGCTGGGGGGCACCACGGTGTTGTAGGCCCGGCCAAGGCGCGTGATGGAATCCAGCAGGATGACCACGTCCTTCTTGTGCTCCACCAGCCGTTTGGCCTTTTCGATGACCATCTCCGCCACCTGGACGTGGCGGGTGGCGGGCTCGTCGAAGGTGCTCGATACGACCTCGCCCTTCACGCTGCGCTCCATGTCGGTGACCTCCTCAGGTCGCTCATCGATGAGCAGCACGATGAGGAAGACCTCCGGGTGATTGGCCGTGATGGAATTGGCGATGTTCTGCAGCAGCACGGTCTTGCCCGTGCGGGGCGGGGCCACGATGAGGGCCCGCTGGCCCTTGCCCAGGGGCGTCATCAGATCCATGACGCGGGTGCTGAGCTCCTGGGCGTCCCGTTCCATGCGCAGGTGGTGCTTGGGGTAGAGGGGCACCAGGTCATCGAAGTGCACCCGTTCCTTGGCCTGCTCGGGGGGATCGAAGTTGACGGCGTCCACCCGGAGCATGGCGAAGAACTTCTCGCCTTCCTTTGGTGGGCGGATCATGCCCGACAGGGTGTCGCCGGTGCGCAGGTTGAACTTGCGGATCTGGCTGGGGGAGATGTAGATATCCTCGGCCCCGGCGAGGTAGTTCTGATCCGGGCTGCGGAGGAACCCGAAGCCCTCGGGCAGGACTTCCAGCACGCCCTCGGAGAAGTACTGACCTTCCCGCTCGGCCTGGGCCTCCAGCACGCGGAACACCAGCTCCTGCTTGCGCATGGCCAGGGGATTCTCGATCTCCAGGGCCTTCGACAACTCAGCCAGCTTGCCAATGGAGAGTTCCTTGAGCTCTTGGAGACTCAAGGCGGTCGGCAACATAGAGCTCATGACGACACCCCACGGGGCCGCGCGAGGAGTGCCGGGCGAGCGAGGCGAGGAACGCGAGTCGAAGCGTAGCGGGTACTACGCGCGGCGAGCGTGACGAAGCATCGTGACGCCCGCCACCCCTCGCCCGAAGGGATGAAGCCAGCCGGGCGCTCCACGGCGTCAGGTCCCTTGAACAACGAACCACGTTGCCCTGCGGGCCCTTCCTTGCGGCGCATCCCGGCTGGCGCCATCGCGGCTTCGTCGGGTGTCGTTATGAGCTCTTTAGGGGTGGCCATGGGGACACCTCGGGGGTAGGGCGAGTCGGGAGTGGCTCGGGAATGCTGACAGGATAGGTCAGTTTTTCGGATCGGCCAAATCCCGCTGGACTTCAAGGATGAAGGCGAGCACCCGCGCCACGAAGGCCTTGGGATCCTCCACGGGGTAGGCATGCCCGATGCCCGGCACCACTTCGAAGCGGCTTCGCGGGATTCCCTTGGCCGTCTCCAGGCACTTCCAGGGGGGAGTCAGGAGGTCCTCGGCCCCGCTGAGCAGGAGCACGGGTGCCTGGATGCGCGACAACCGGTCAAGGATGTCCCAGCCTGCGGTGCCCCGGATCTGGTGGAGGTTGCCGTGTTGTGGTTTGTCACCCCCTGTCACGACTTGATGGTAGGCCCGCAGCACACCGTGCCTGGACTCCAGGAACCGGTCACCCCACAGGAAGGGCGCCACCGCGTCGAACTGCATGAGGGGGCCACCCATCTCCAGGCAGCGCGCCCAGTGCTCGGCTTTCAGGGCCATGGCGAAGTCGAACCGTGGCATGGCACTGGTGAGGACGGCGCCCGGGAAGGACCCCGGATGCTTGCTCAGCAATTCCAGGCTCATGGCGCTGCCATTGGACAGGCCGATGAGCCAGGGCCGTGCGACGCCCAGGAGTTGGAACAATTCCGAGGCATCGGAAGCCAGCAGGGCGGTTGCATAGGGCCCTTCCAAGGGCGCATCGGAACGGCCCTGCCCCCGACTGTCGAAGGTAAGGATGCGGAAGCGGTCCGCCAGACCGGGTAGCACGCCGGCCCACATGGTGGTATCCGACAACAGGCCGTTCAGCAGCACCAGCCATGGGCCGGCGGGATTGCCCTGCACGCGGTAGTGCAGTTTCACGCCCGAAGTGAGCGTCGCGAAGGTCGGAGCCGGTCTCATGGCAAGGCCTTGCTGTGTGGGCCCAGACTACCCCCCGATCGCGCAGGACATCTAGTCCTGCGCTCCCGCTCCTCGCTGTGCTCGATCGCGGAGGGGGCCCCCGGACTACCGCCCCGATCGCAGGCGACCTCCGTCGCCTGCTCCCGCTCCTCGCTGCGCTCGATCGCGGAGGGGGCCCCGTCCCACAGGGTGGTATCCGACAACAGGCCGTTCAGCAGCACCAGCCAGGGGCCGGCGGGTGCGCCCTGCACGCGGAAGTGGAGCCGCACGCCCGAGGACAGGGTGGCGAAGGTCGGCTGGGGTCTCATCAGCGCCTCAGCTCCGAAGGTTGGTACTGGTGCTCGAAGCGCCAGGCTCCCGCCTCCCATCCGAGCACCGTGCAGCTGGCCTTCTTGACCTCCAGATGGAGCCCGGCGAGGTGGAAGATGAGGTCACCCAGGAAGGGCTGGTGGCTGACTAGCACGAAGACATCCTTGGGTCCGGCTTCGGCCACCCTGCCCCGCAGCCAGAGGTCCACCTGGGGTGGGCGACCGTTCGGCATGAGGTCCACTCGGGTCTCCATGGGGAAGGCGCCGGCGGCCTCCTGGAGGCAGGCCATGGTTTCGGCCGCCCGCCGGTAAGGACTGTTGAAGCCGCGGGTAGGTAGCAGACCCAGGGCCACCACCCCCTTCATGGCGGCCCGAGTCTTCTTCCAACCGTCCTCGGTCAGCGCCCGGTCGGAGTCCTTCTGGCCAAGTTGGGGATCCTCGGCGATGCCATGGCGGATGAGCAGGAGCGTCGTCATGGGTCGATGGTAACGCCTAGCGCTTGGGGAAGAACCCTGGGCAGGCAACCTGATCCAGGCTTTCCAGGACCTGCCTCGCGTTGCTTCGATCGGAACAATTGGTTGAGGGCCCGGGGCCAGGATTGCTTCAGGGCCGGGTTCACCCCTTGGGCTGACACCTTGTTCTCAATCTCATAAAATCTGTGATTACTTGGAAACTCACGAACATGTTTTTATTAAAATAAAACAACACGATTTATCATCAATATTATATTTTGTTTAAAATAAATTCTATTTTATCCAATTAATATTATATCAACAGATAATTTTTTGATTACTCATATATTTTTTGAAGTGAGTTAGTAACATTTTTTTCTAATTGAATTGTTAGTACAGAACATTATATTTCAGGCGAATGTTGAAGGCAGGAGGATGAATTAAACACCAATAATGGTTTTATTGATCGGCTTTACACGGGGTACAATTAATGGAGGTCTTTGTGAATTATGAATTTAAATCTATTTTTATTTTAACTACATTTTGTTATAAAATTGAGACCAGCGGTTTGTGTAAAATAATGAGCTTTATATTACTGTTGTGCCTGTACTGGGCCTGCGGGGGGGGGCACGGGGACATGCCTCCTGTTGCCGATCAAAAACCTCCCACGATCACTGCTCATCCAGCCAGTCTTACGGTCATGGTGGGGGATCCAGCCACCTTTACCGTGACGGCCACCGGCACCGGGCCCATCAGCTATCAGTGGCTCCGGGATGGAAACGGCATCAATGGTGCCCCCGCGACCCCTAGCTATACGCTGGCGGTTACCACCGAGGCCGACAACGGCGCCAAGATCTGGGCCAGCGTTAGCAACTTTTATGGCCATGTGGAAAGCGACCCCGCCACCCTGACCGTGACCACCGACCCTCCCAAGATCACCACTCAACCCGTTGCCCAGAGCGTAAGCGCGGGCCATACGGCAACCTTCACGGTCGTTGCCACCGGCGACGGTCCCCTTGGCTATCAGTGGCAGCGCTCCAATAACAGTGGCGCCACCTGGTCCCAGGTCAGCGCAGGAATCGGCGGGACCACGGCCACCTACGAGACTGCCCCCACCGTTCTGACCGAAACCGGGGCCCACTTCCGCGTCCTGGTCAGTGGCCGGCATGGCACCGTGACCAGCAACTCGGCCAAACTGACCGTCCTCCCCTGATCACGACGCAACCAGTGGCCCAGAGCGTGATCACGGGCCAGGCGGTCACCTTCACGCCCATGTCCATGAGGGCATCCATGGTTCGCCGTTTCCTCCGCAACCTCCGAGAGGTTGGTTCGTCTTCTTCCCTTGTATTTCTAGGCATTTCGAGGGATAATATTCGTTTGGGCCCCTCCCGGCTGGCGCTGTTCGCCAATCGAGCTGCCACTTGGCAGACTCACGCAGGGATAGCCCCGGGAGATACCAGTGAGTGATACGACCTTTGCAGCCCTTGGCTGCAGCGAAGGCCTTTTGGCCGCCTTGGCCAAGCGGGGCTTCGAGACCCCCATGCCCGTGCAGGCCCAGACCATCAAGCCTGGCATCGAGGGCCGTGACCTGCTGGTGCAGAGCCGCACCGGCTCCGGCAAGACCCTGGCCTACGGCCTGCCCCTGCTGCAACGGCTTGCCGACGAGCGCCACACCCAGGCCCTCATCCTTCTGCCCACCCGGGAGCTGGCTCAGCAGGTGGGCGCCGAGTTGCACACCCTCGTGCCCAAACTGCCCATCGCGAACCTCGTCGGGGGCGTGGCCTACCCGCCCCAGTTGCGGGCCCTCCAGCTGGGTTCGCCCGTGGTGGTCGGCACACCGGGCCGCGTCATGGATCACCTGGAACGCGGCACGCTGGATCTGAGCCGCGTGACCATGATCGTCCTCGATGAATGCGACGAGATGCTGAACATGGGCTTCCTCGAAGACGTGGAGACCATCCTGGCCAAGGTGCCCGCGGGCCCGCAGACCTTCCTGTTCTCCGCCACCCTGCCCGCCCCCATCGCCAAGCTGGCCAAGCGCTTCCTCAAGGATCCCGTGCAGATCCAGCTGGCGGAGGCCGGTGAGCATGCGGTCCACGCCGACATCGCCCACACGCCGGTGCTGGCGCCGGATCACCAGCACGTGCGTGCGCTCGTGAACCTGCTGCTCAAGGACCAGCCCAGTTCCGCGCTGATCTTCACCAAGACCAAGGCGCAGACCGAGGAGGTCGCCGAAGAGCTGACCGTATCGGGCCTGCCCGCCGCCTTCCTGCATGGCGATCTGGCCCAGGCCACGCGAACCCGCATCCTGGGCCAGTTCAAGGAGGGCAAGCTGCGCTACCTGGTGGCCACGGACGTGGCCGCCCGCGGTCTCGATATCGAAGGCATGCCCCTGGTGGTTCACATGGGCATCCCCACCCAGCTCGAAAGCTACATCCATCGCAGTGGCCGGACCGGGCGCGCCGGCGCCAAGGGCTCCAGCATGGCCCTGGTGGGCTGGAAGGAAAGTCGCATCCTGCTGGCCTGGAGCCGCCGCGGTGGCCTCAAACTCGAGTGGCGTGCAGTCCCCACCCCGGCGGAGATTCGCGAGGCCCAGGCCACGAAGCTCCTCGATGGCATCCAGGGCTCGGCCAGCGCGGCCCTGCTGAACCAGGCCACCCAGATGCTGAAGGACGCCGATCCCGTGCGACTGGTGGCGGGTCTGCTGGGCCTCGTCCAGGCCGATCAGGCCGCGGGCTTCGACCTGCCCAACGAGCCAGAGAAGAAGGTGAAATCGCGCTTCGACCTGGCCCGCGAGCGCAAGGACGGCGGGCCCCGGCCCCAGCGCACCTATGCTGAACGCACTGCCGCGCGGGGTGATTCGCCCCGGCCGGATTCGGCCTTCTCCAAGACCCGCCCCGACGGCAGCTTCAAGCCCCGCAGCGAGTTCGACGACAAGCCCCGCCCCTACGCGAAGCCCAAGCCCGGCGTAGCTGCTGCTCCCCGCAAGACCTGGGAAGACAAGCCCGCCACCAAGGACACACCGCGGCCCTGGAAGCCAGCTCCTTCCAAGACGTGGAAGAAGAAGTAGGTCCGTTCCCTTGTTCAAAAACGGGCGCCGGATGGCGCCCGTTTTTGAGTTGGGGAAAAGCGAACCTTTTCGCTGGGCCACTCAAGCAAGCGGACCGGTGAGGTCCCTCCCGGCCGCGCTGGCTGGCCTTACGTTGATGACGACAATGCCGGTCTTCTGCTCAGTCTCCACATAGCGATAGGCGTCTGCGATCGCCTCGAGGGGATACTCCCGATCGATGACCGCGCGGAATTCGCCCGCCTCCATGCGGGCCTTCAAGAATTCGACAATAGCCTTGGCCTTGCTGCTTTGCGGCAGCGGGAAGATGACCCGGTGGCTCCCCGTGATCGCCGACCAGATCGCGAGGAGGGGGTTCTGGCACCAGGGACCGAGATCCGTCGATGCGAAGACCCCTTCGGGTTTCAACAAGCGCCGGCAATGGAAGAACGTCGTCTTGCCTACCGCGTCGAACACGCCATCGAAGGTCTCGTCGATTTTCGTAAAATCCTGCGCCGAATAGTCGACTGTATGGTCAGCGCCGAGGCCTCGGACGAGTTCCAGGTGCCGTGTGGCGACGACCGCCGTGACCTTGATGCCATAGGCCTTCGCGAGTTGCACGGCCGCCGTGCCGATGGCGCCGGACGCGCCGTAAATCAAGATGCTCTGGCCCGGCTTGAGGTGGAAGGCTTCCAGGTTCGTATCGGCATACCAGGCTCCCTCGCAAACCACGGCCTCGCTGAATCCCACGCCTGCCGGCATGACTGCCATTGCCGCATCTTCGGGCAGGCAGAGATACTCGGCATGCGCGCCGAAAACCACCGGCGACAACCCGAAGACGCGGTTCCCCGGCTTGAACGTCGTGACGCCCGCGCCGACCGCCTCGACCTCTCCGGCGAAGTCCATGCCGAGGATCGTGCGCCTCGGCCGCAGCAGCCCCGCGAACAACCGCACGAAGGATGGGCTTGGTTGGCGCATCCCGCAATCGGTGCGGCCGACTGTCGTCCCATGGACCCTGATCAGGACCTCCCCCGCCGCAGGTCCAGGTTTCGGCGCCTGCCGGATCTCCACAACGTCTGGTGATCCGTAGCGCGTGGTGACAGCTGCTCTCATGGTGTTGACCTCCCGGGCTGGCCGAATCGAGTTCGGGGCCTCCTGCGAACCGGCCATAACCATCCACCTCGTCACTACGCCCGCAGGATGCCACGCATCTTTCCCGCAGATAACCCTGCTTCCACGAGGTGGGCCAGTCGCGTGGTGGCGCCCGATTGTGAGCAGGTGAAAGGCTGGTTATGCGTTGGGGTCACTGGCGTTCAGATCCACGGGCTTGACCTCCTCCACCACCTTCGGCCGGCCCCAGATCCGGTTCTCCACGGCCTGGGTGTGGGCCTTGTCCCGGGCTTCCTTGATCTTCTGGATGGCCTCGGCGTCGCTGCCAGATTTGGGCATGGTGCCGGGCTTGAAGGCGAGATGCAGGACCCGGTCCGCGGTGGCCGAGGTGGCCAGCAGGCCCGTGTACCGATCGATATCCGCCCACTCCATGCCCTCTGGTGCCTTGAACTCCTCCCGCTCGGTGGTGGGAAGGGCCACCTTCATGAAGTCGATCCAGATGGGCAGGGCCACCTTGGCCCCATCGGCGCCCTTGAAGATGGTCTTCTTCTCGTCGAGCCCCACCCATACGCCACAGACGACGCGGGTGGAGAACCCCATGAACCAGGCGTCCGTGTGATCGTCGGTGGTGCCGGTCTTGCCCGCCACCGGCCACTGCAGCTCGTTGCTGCGGGCGCCGGTGCCGCTGGTGGCCACGCCCTGGAGGCACTGGATGAGCTGGAAGGTGCTCATGGGATCCAGCACCTGCTCCGTGGCGGCACCACTGTGGTTTTCCAGCACCCGGCCATTGCGATCAGCCACCTTCTTGATGAAGAAGGGCATGGGCGCCTGGAGGCCACCGTTGGCGATGGTGGCATAGCCCCGGACCATCTCCTTCAGCGTGAAGTCCCCCGATCCCAGGGCCATGCTGGGATAGGGGGGGATGTTTCCCGTGAGGCCGCACTTGCGGGCGAAGTCGATGACGTTCATGACGCCCGTTTCCTCGAGGGTGCGCACCGCCGGCACGTTGCGGGAATCCCGCAGGGCCTCCCAGATGGGGATGGGGCCCCAGAAGTCCCGCTCGTAGTTCCGGGGCTCGTAGGGCTTCACCCCTGGGCGCAGCGGCTTGAAGTCCAGGGTGCCATCCGGCTGGGTGATGGTGAGGTAGTCCACCGTATCGAGGAACCGCGTCGGCACGTCCTGGACGACGCTGGCGGGGGTCCGGCCGGCGGTGAGGGCGGCGCCGTACACGTAGGCCTTCATGGTGGAGCCCACCTGGCGCAGGGCCTGGGTGGCGCGGTTGAACTTTGAGCGGTTGAAGTCATAGCCGCCCACCATCGCGCGGATCTCCCCGTTCCGCGGGTCCACGGCCATCAGGGCGCCTTCCACCAGGGGGTCCTGGTCCAGTTCCAGGGTCCGCGGCGTGCCGTCGTCCGCAGTCTTGATGGTGAACACGGGCGCTGCCCCCCGGGGCAGCAGCTTGGAGACACCCTTCCCCGCCCAGGCGAAGGCGCTTTCCGGGACCTCCAGCAGGGTCTTGCCGATGCGCACCTGGGCCTGACCGCCCTTCCAGCCCAGAATCACCCCGCGCACGCTGTCCCCGACCTCGAGATAGCGTTTCCAACCATTCAGTTGGGTGGTCTCCGGATCGGAGACGAACTGCACAGCCTCCTTGCGGAATCCCCGGCGGCGGTCCACGGCCTTCAGCCCGGTCCGCACCGCCTCGTTGGCGGCCTCCTGCCAGTAGCTGTCCAGGGTGGTTGTGACCTCCAGGCCCCCGTTCAGCACCTGCTCCCGGCCGTACTTCTCATAGAGATACTTCCGCACCTCCTCCACCACGTAGGGAGCCACGGCCTCCTCGTGGGCGTTCTCCCGGGCCAGGCGGATGGGTCGCTCGATGAGCAGGCCCGCCTCGGGGGCCTTGAGGAAGCCCACCTTCACCATGCGGATGAGCACATGGTTGCGGCGGGCCTTGGCGGCGGCGCGGGCCTTGGGATCGGGATTGTAGGGGTTGTACCAGTTCGGGTTCTGGACGAGGCCCGCCAGCAGGGCGCATTCCTCAACGTTGAGTTGGGGGGCGCTCTTGCCGAAGTAGAATTCGGCCGCGGCCTGGATGCCGTAGCGTCCGCCGCCGAAGTAGACCTCATTGGCGTACATCTCCATGATCTGCTTCTTGGAGTAGGCCTTCTCCAGCTTGCGGGCCAGGATGATCTCCTTCAACTTGCGGTCCAGGCGCTTCTGCCGCTTGGCCGTGACGGTTCGGATGAGCTGCATGGTGAGGGTGGAAGCCCCTTCCCGTCGGCGGCCTAGGCTCGTGACGAAGTTCCAGCCGGAGCGGGCGACGCCCCAGGCCGAGACCCCGCCGTGCTCCCAGAAATCCGTATCCTCCGTGGCCACCAGGGCGTTGACGAAGGCCTTGGGGATGTCGCCATAGGGGATCACCACCCGGTGTTCTTCCGCGAAGATGCCGATGACGTTGCCGTTCTGATCCAGCACCTTGGTGATGGTCTTGGGGATCCGCAGGGCGAACAGGGTAAGGAAGCCGTCAGCATCCCGGGACAGCACGGACCAGGACACCGCGAGGGTGCCGGCACCCAGGGCCGCCAGGGCGATGAAGGCCCACAGGAAGCGCCGGATCCAGCGTCGGGAGGGGGAAGCCAGGTTGGAAACCATGGCTCCAGGATACCGGCTACATTGGTGCCATGCCCCAGCGACTGATCCTCGTAGCCAAGGTCAAGTCCCCCCACCTGGTCTCCACGCTGCGCCAGGCCATGCCGGTGCTCCTGGACCAGGGCTGGATGGTCATCGGCGAACCCGGACTGGAGGAGCCATGGCTGCAGGCCGGCCTCGACCGGGCCAGGCTGGAGGTGGACCTCGACCTGGCCTCGGCCCAGGAGCCCGCCGCCCTCTGCCTGGTGCTGGGCGGGGATGGAACCCTGCTCTATGCGGCCCGCCGCGTGGGACTCCGCGGCACGCCGATCCTGGGCATCAACCTGGGTTCCCTGGGCTTCCTCACCGCCCATCCAGTCTCAGGCGCCCTGGAAGCGGTTCAGGCCTTCCTGGCGGGATCCCTGGTCCGAGACGAGCGCCCCCTGCTGGATGCCGAACTCTGGCGCCGGGGCCTCCTGTTGACCCGGCAGGCGGTCCTCAACGACGCCGTGGTGGCCAAGGGCGCCCTCGCCCGGATCCTGGACATGCACCTGCGGGTGGGCGACCAGGACGCCGGTCCCATCAAGGCCGATGGCCTCATCGTGGCCACCCCCACGGGCTCCACCGCCTACTCGCTGTCGGCGGGAGGCCCGATCCTGCACCCAAGCCTGGAAGCCGTCGTCATCTCCCCCATCTGTCCCCACACCCTGACCCTGCGTCCCTCCGTGGTGCCCTCTTCCCGGACCATCTCCATCACGGTGGTCGACGCCGAGGACGCCCACCTCACCCTGGATGGCCAAGTGGGTCACCCGATCATCCCGGGAGACGAGGTGCGACTCCGCCAGTCCAGGGCCAAGATCACCCTGCTCCAGCGACCCGGACTTGATTTCTTCCAGCTGCTCCAGCAGAAGCTGCACTGGGGCGATCGGTGAGCCGAGCCCATGGTTTCCGGACTGTAAAGCCCCATCTGGTCTGACCGGCACAGACTGCAGCGCCAGGAGTCCGATCCTGACCTACTGGTCGGCGGTGGTCTGCGTCGACCCCCGCTTGTGACCGACGACACACGGGGTGGGATCGACACTTCAGCGCGAGAACTGACCTGTCCCTGCCCGGAGGCCCCATGGCCCTCAAAGAACGACCGAAACCATTCCTCCTTCCAGATTTTTGCAAAGGCTGCGGCCGGTGCCTGGATGCCTGCGCCAAGGACTGCATCACGCTCAGTGATCAGATCAACCCGGTGACGGGCCTCGTCCCCGTGGAACTGGACCTGACCGACTGCAATGCCTGCGGCATGTGCATGGACGCCTGCCCCGAGCCCTACGGCCTGCGCCCCGCCCACGAGGGCGAGATCCAGGACTTCGAGCTGGAAGATCCCGCCAAGCTCTTCGGCGTGAAGCCCAGCGAGGCCCCCGAGCCCGTGGACATCCCCAACGAAACGCTGCCCCTGCCCCGCACGGAGCCCCTGGTCATCAAGGGCACCTACGCCTCGGCCGTGGGCGCCATCCTGGCGGGCTGCCGGCACGTCTACGGCTACCCCATTACGCCTTCCACGGAAGGTGCCGAGCTCATGGCGAAGTTCCTGCCCAAGCTCGACGGCACCTTCATCCAGGCCGTGAGCGAAGTGGCTGCCGTGAACATGATGTATGGCACCGCCGGCGCGGGCCTGCCCACCATGACCTTCACCTCCTCCCCGGGCTTCAGCCTGATGCTGGAGGGCGTCTCCTACATGATCGGCGCGGAGCTGCCCGGCGTTTTCGTGGACATCATGCGCGGCGGCCCGGGCCTGGGCAACATCGCCCCCGAGCAGTCCGACATCAAGCTGGCCTGCCACGGGCTCGGCCACGGCAACACCCAGGCCATCGTGCTGGCGCCCTCGACGCCCCAGGAGATGCTCGACCTGACCATCCTGGCCTTCGACCTGAGCTTCAAGTACCGCAACCCCGTGGTCCTGCTGGGCGATGGCTACCTGGGCCAGATGACTGGCAAGGTGCAGCTGCCCGAGACCATGCTGAAGCCGGGCATCCCCAAGTGGGCGGTCTATGGCGATGCCATGCACCGCAAGAACCTCATCTCCTCCATCTTCCTCACCGAGGCTGATCTCGAGGCCCACAACCACCACCTGAACGCCAAGTACGCCGCCATGCAGGTGGAAGCCCGCTCCGAGTCCTTCCTCTGCGACGACGCCGAGGTGGTCCTCATCGCCTGCAACACCCCCGCCCGCGCCGCCAAGGGTGCCGTGCAGGACCTGCGCAACCAGGGCATCAAGGCCGGCCTCTTCCGGCCCATCACCCTCTGGCCCTTCCCCGTCGAGAACCTCAAGGCGGCCCTCAAGGGCGCCAGCCGCATGGTGGTGGTGGAAGCCAGTGCGGGCCAGCTGGAGGACGAGATCCGCCTCGCCCTCAGCAAGGCCGGTGTCCGGGACTTCCCCGAGATCGAATCCGTCCGCCGCATGGGTGGCGTGCTGCCCCAGCAGAACGAAATCATCACCCGGGTCCTGGGCCGCAAGGAGGTGCTCGCATGAGCAAGGCCAGCGTCATCTACGACAAGTTCGAGCGCCATTCCCATGGCCAGGGCCTCAAGGGCCATGCCACCCACTACTGCCCGGGTTGCGGCCACGGGTTGGCCCACAAGTACCTCGCGGAGGCCATCGACAACCTGGGCATCCAGGACCGCACGGTGGCCGTCAGTCCCGTGGGATGCTCCGTGTTCCTCTACTACTACTTCGATGTGGGCAACACTCAGGCCGCCCACGGCCGGGCTCCCGCAGTGGCGCTGGGCCACAAGTTCGCCAACCCCGAAAGCGTGGTCATCAGCTACCAGGGCGACGGTGACCTGGCCTCCATCGGACTCGCGGAAACCATTGCCACGGCCCAGCTCGGTGCCCCCATCACCGTCATCTTCGTCAACAACGCCATCTACGGCATGACCGGCGGCCAGATGGCCCCCACCACCCTCATGGGCCAGACCAGCTCCACCAGCCCCTCGGGCCGTGACCAGTACAACGGCCAGCCCATGAAGATGGCCGAAATCATCGCGGGACTCGATGGCCCCGTCTACGTGGAGCGCGTGGCCCTCTTCGACGCCAAGCAGCGCATCAAGGCCAAGAAGGCCATCCAGAAGGCCCTCAAGCTCCAGATGGAAGGCCGCGGCTACTCCTTCATCGAGGTACTGGCCGAGTGCCCCACCCACCTGAAGATGAGCCCGGAGGAAACCGAGAAGTGGGTCAAGGAGTGCATGGAGCCCGTCTATCCCCTGGGCGTGAAGAAGGACATCACCGTCGAGCCCTGGTTCAAGCGCAACGCTCCGATGTTCAAGGGTGAGAAGATCCTTTCCCTCACCGGCGCCACCACGGTGCATCCCGAGCGCTTCTGCAGGGAGTTCCCCAAGGAACTGGATCTCCACGACGTCTCCCTGAAGCTGGCGGGCTCCGGCGGCGATGGCGCCCAGACCGCAGCCATGCTCATCGCCCGCGCCGCCATCAGCGAGGGCTTCGACGCCACCCACATCCCCAGCTACGGCCCCGAAAGCCGCGGCGGCACTTCGTACGCCGATGTGCACGTGGCCGAAACGGAAGTGCTCAATCCGGGTTCCCCTGATCCGCTGATCCTTCTTGCCTTCAACACCCCCAGCCTCACCAAGTTCGGCCCCGCGGTCCGCAAGGGCGGCTACGTGATCTACGACAGCTCCGTGGTGACCGAAGCCCCGGTGCTGGATCCCAGCATCAAGGTCTTCGGGGTGCCCTTCACGGGCATCGCCACCGACCTGGGCAAGGCCGTCGTGAAGAACATCGTCGCCCTGGGCGCCCTCCAGGCCGCCACGAACATCTTCCCCCGGGAGACCTTCCTTTCGGCCATCCGCGTGGCCCTGAAGGACAAGTGCGCCCTGATCCCCCTCAACGAAGAAGCCTTCGCCTGGGGCATCAAGTCCGTGGAAGCCCTCGAGCAGTAGTCAGCCTTCCAAGGAGGCAGCCATGACGGACCCCACCATCCACACCGACCTCAGCGCAGAGGAATGGAAGATCGTCATGGCCCTCCGGGAGATTCCGGACAGCCCCGTGCGACGGAAGGTCTCCGGTCTCCTCGTCGAGCTGACCCGGTTCATCCACCAGCCCCGGTGCCTGGGCATGCAGGGGGATGGCTTCCCCTGCGGAACCCCCACCACCAGCTGCGAGGAGTGCCAGCACATGCTGAAGGTGCTCGACGACCTGGCGACGCGGGTGCCGGTCCAGGACTGAACCCATTCGTTTACAAGCCCCTCAGGCGCACGCGCCTGGGGGGCTTTGGTTTCTGCGCGCCTCTCCGGCTACGGCTTCCTGGTCAGGGTGACCTTGCCGGAAGCCACGGGCGAGGTCCAGGTGCCCGTCATGGTCAAGCCGTCCTCCGAGATCGTGGCTTCGAAGTCCATGGTGGGCTCGGGAAACTTCACCTCGCGACCCTTCACCTTGGCCTTTGTGAACGTGTCCTGGAAATCACCCACGGCCGTGCCGTACCAGGTGGATTCCCCCTTCAGGGTGTCGCCCGAGGCCGAGGCGATCTTGACCACCAGCTTGCCGCTCATGTCCGCGAACGCCCACTTCCCCTCCCAGGTGCCCACCAGAGCGGCCGCGGTGGCGGCGTCATCAGCCATGGCGCAGGGGGCGACAGTCAGGACACAAGCAGTCATAACGAACGATTGGTAGGTTTTCAACATAGGGGCTCCTGGGGATGGCCCTGATTCTATCGACCCAAGGGCGAAGACCACAACCACCAGGATCACCGGGGTGGCCGAAGTGCCTACAGCCCGCCCCGCAGGTTCGCAAAGGTGCGCAGCCCATCCTCGGTGGGCTTCAGCAGAGCCACCAGGCGATCATCATGCATGGCCCGCAGGGGCGCCCCGGGGTCAGGGAAGCCTGCGGGCAGGACCCAGGTGGCCGGCGCGGACTCGCCCTCGGGAATGGCGCGGCCATGGGACAGGTGCTCGGCTTCTTCATCGGTGAGCAGGCGGGTCGGGCACCAGGGCACCAGGTCTGGGCCCGTCAACAGCCGCTCCCGACCTTCACCGGGGTCGGCCCAGGGCCCGATGGCGGTGCGGCGCAGGGCGCCGAGGTGGGCGCCGCAACCCAGGGCCCGGCCCAGGTCCCGGGCCAGGCTGCGCACGTAGTAGCCGCCCCGGCAGGTGAGCTCCAGGGTGCTGCGGCAACTCTGATCCTGGCGCAAGTCGTGGGCGATCCACCGGGCCGACAGCAGGAAGACCCGGCAGGGTTTCATGATCACCGCCTCACCGCGGTGGGCCTTCCGGTAGGCGGCCTCGCCATCGATCTTCTTGGCGCTGGTGGCGGGGGGCACCTGCTCCGTCCAGCCCAGCAAGGGAGCCAGGGCCGCGTCCAGGGTCCCGGGCGTGAGCCCCGAGGCATCGGCTTCGGAGAGGGTCTTCCCATGCAGATCGCAGGTATCCGTTTCCACGCCCCAGACCACTTCCGCGAGGTAGGTCTTCGGCAGCGGGTGCATCAGCTCCATGAGCCGCGTGGCCTGGCCCGCCAGCACCAGCAGCAGGCCGTCGGCAAAGGGATCCAGGGTGCCGCCGTGGCCCAGGGCCAGTTTCTTCTGCCCGGCCTCGAAGGCCCGGCGCTTGAAGCCCCGGATCACGTCAAAGCTGCTCTGCCCCACGGTCTTGTGGACGAGGTGGATGCCCGACTCCACCATCAGGGTTCCGTCTCCGGTTCCACGGGCCTGGTGGCCCGCTCCTTTTCGATCTCGGTGAGCAGCGTCTCCAGGTGGTTGCCCTCCTCCAGGGTGCCATCGGGGAAGAAGCGCAGCTCGGGCACCCGCTTCATCTTGAGGCGCGTGGCCAGCTGGCTCCGCAGGAAGCCCGCCGCCCGGCCCAGGGCCTTGCGGGTGAAGCCATCCTGGGCTTCCTGATCGCCCCCGTTGGCGGGCAGCACGGTGAAGTAGACCTTGGCCACGCTCCGGTCCGGTGACAGGCGGACAGCGGTGAGGGTGACGAAGCCCAGCTCGGGGTCCCGCAGCTCCCGCTGCACCAGGGTGGAAAGGAGGAAGTGGACCTGATCTTCGAGGCGTTCGGGGCGGAGCATGGGAATCCTTTGCAAACTCCATTCTACCCGAGCCCGCCCTTTCCCCTTCTCCATGGAGCGTCGGGCCCTTCCCCTTGATACTGTTAGTCCCTCCAGAGGACGACGCCTTGATCGAGTGGTTCGAAGCTTGGTTCGACGAAGACTATGCCCTGCTCTACTCCCACCGGGACGAGGAGGAGGCCCGCGTGGCCGTGGAGAGGGCCCTGCGCGTGGCGCCGGAACTGCAGGAAGGTCCCGTGCTCGATCTGGCCTGCGGCACGGGCCGCCACCTCGAGATCCTGCGGCGGACCAATCCCCTGACCTTCGGCATGGACCTGTCGAAGGCCCTGCTGGGCATGGCTCCAGGCGGCCTGCGCCCCTGGCTGCTCCGGGCCGACATGCGGCGCCTGCCCGTGAAGGTGGGCGCCCTGCATGGCATCTGCCTCTGGTTCACCCCCTTCGGTTACTTCTCGGACGAGGAGAACCGGGCCCTCATGCTGGACCTGGGCAGCCGGCTGAAGCGCCAGGGCGTCCTGGTGATGGACTACCTCAATGCGGACCTGGTGACCCGCACCCTGGAACCCGAGGACGTCGTGGAGCGGGGGGACGTTCGGGCCCAGAGCCGCCGGTCCATCGAAGGAAACCGACTGGTGAAGCGCATGGTACTCACCCACCGGAACTCGGGCGAGATGCGGGATGTCATGGAGAGCATCCGCCTCTACACCCCTGGCGAACTGCAGGAGATGGCCGTTCGCGCCGGCCTCCGTCTCCGCCGGGTCCTGGGCACCTACTCGGGGGAGGCCTTCCACGTGGACAGCCCCCGGTGGATCGGCATTTTCGAAAAGGCCTGGTAGGGCTGCCTCTCCCCGATGGCCCGCCGTGCCCTCTTCCGTCAGAATGAACTCATCTGAATCCAAGGAGCAGCCATGGGCTTCCAGTCGGTGCGCGATCTCATCGTGAAGGGCCACCGGGTCTTCCTCCGGGCGGACCTGAACGTCCCCCTGAAGGAGGGCAAGATCACCGATGCCACCCGCATCCAGGAGACCCTCCCGACCCTCAAGTGCCTGCTGGAGGGCGGCGCCTCCGTGGTGCTGGCCTCCCACCTGGGCCGGCCCGAGGGCAAGGGCTTCGAAGCCGCGTACAGTGCCGCCCCCGTGGCCGCGTGGCTGAAGGACCAAGGCATTGACTGTCGACAGGCCAGCTATGTGAATGGCCCGGCGGTGGAAGCCGAGGCCGCGGCCCTCCAGCCGGGCCAGGTGCTTCTGCTGGAGAATCTCCGCTTCGAGAAGGGCGAGACCAAGAACAATCCCGAATTCGCCGCCAGCCTGGCGCGGCTGGCCGATACCTACGTGAACGACGCCTTCGGCTCCGCCCACCGGGCCCACGCCTCCGTGAGCGGCATGGTGGCCGACTTCCCCAGGGACCGCGTGGCCGCGGGCTTCCTCATGGAGAAGGAGCTGAAGGCCCTGGGCAAGGTGGTCGACCACCCGGACAAGCCCCTGGTGGTGATCTTCGGCGGCGCCAAGGTGAGCGACAAGATCGAGCTCATCCAGAACTTCCTCGGCAAGGCCGACGCCATCCTCATCGGCGGCGCCATGAGCTACACCTTCCTCAAGGCCCAGGGCTTCGAGATCGGCAAGAGCCTTTGCGAGGAGGACAAGCTGGAGATGGCCCTGGACCTGCTGAAGCAGGCCGAGGCCAAGGGCACCCGCCTGCTGCTGCCTCTCGACCATGTGGCCGCCGTGGCGTTCAAGGAAGACGCGGACTGCGCCATCACCGTGGACCAGAACATACCCGCCGACCGCATGGCCCTGGACATCGGCCCCGAGACCGTGGCGGTCTACGCAGCCGAGATCCGCGCCGCGATGACCCTGCTCTGGAACGGCCCCATGGGGGTCTTCGAGATGGCCCCCTTCGCCAGCGGCACCCTGACCATGGCCGAGGAGCTGGCCGATGCGGCCGACCGGGGCGCCTTTGTCCTGGTGGGCGGCGGCGACAGCGTGGCCGCCGTGAACAAGGCCGGTGTCGCGACCCGCATGGGCCATGTCTCCACCGGCGGTGGCGCCAGCCTCGAGTTCCTCAGCGGCCTCGAGCTGCCAGGTGTCACGGCGCTCCAGCACTGAGGGGCCGCGACCGCCTGGTCACGGCGCAGCCGGCAGAAGGTACTCCAGGGCATAGCCGTGTTCCTTCCCGGTGATGGTGATCCTCATGCGGCCACTGATCCCCTTCAGGTCTTCGGTGCCTGAGTCCGGTACGATCTGCACCGTCCATTCCCCCGGAACCCCCCGTGCCATCAGGGCGAAGTGCTGAAGGATGAAGGAGCCCTTGCGACCTTGGAGAGTGCCCTGAACCCGCTCGATGGCCGTGTAGCCCGCCGAGCCCTGCACTTCGGTCATGGCCGTCAACATTTCGCCCTGGCTGCTGCCCTCGAGATCCCCATGGAAGCGCTTATCGATGGACATGCGGCCCGGCGTCCAGACGCCTTTCCGGTTGCCCTCGGCAAGGGGGACCAGGGTCACTTCGAACGAGCCTTTTGCGAGTGCAGTCACGCGAACCTCCTTCTTCGACTGGGTGGTGGGAGCTGGAACGGTCTGGGCGCCGAGGATCGATGCCAGGGTGAGACTGATGGTCAAGGCGGATATGGTCCTGGGGAGAGGTCGTACCGCCATGGCATCTCCTGAGATTCAAGGTGGGGCTTGAGATTGAGGCCGACCGGTGAACCAGTATTGTAGAAACGCGACAATCAATCACAGGGAGCGATCAGCGTGGCACGACCGGTGGAGTGGATCCCGAGAGGGGTGGTGGGCGGCTATGCCGTCCGAGGGCAATCGCCCGTCCAGCGATTCCTCCCCGAGGGACCGCTCGAGCCTTGGGTAGAGCGCTTCTGGACCATCTCCTGGGGGCTGGAGGGGAAGCCACCGCAGACCGGGGAGACCCTGCCCCATCCTTCGGTCTACCTGGTGGTGGAAGCCGGGCGCTCGGGCCTGGCGGGGGTCAATACCCGCCGGTTCTGGCGCCTGCTCGAGGGCCGGGGCCGGGTCTACGGCGTCAAGTTCCACCCGGGTGGCTTCCGGCCCTTCTGGACGGCCCCGGTGAAGACGCTCACGGATCAGGTGCTGCCCCTGGAGGCGGCCTTCGGTGCAGCGGGCGGGGCCATGGAAGCTGCGGTCCTCGACTGCGGCGGGGATGTGCCGGCGGCGGTCTCGATCCTGGAGGCCTTCCTCCTGGCCCGGCTCCCGCCCCCGGACGCCAAGGCCCAGCTGGCAAGATCCCTGGTGGCCCGGATCCTGGAGGACCGCACCCTCACCCAGGCCGAGGCGGTGGCCCGCGAGGCAGGCATGAGCCTCCGCTCCCTGCAGCGTCTGTTCAACGAGTATGTCGGCGTGAGCCCCAAGTGGGTGATCCAGCGCTACCGGCTCCACGACGCCATGGAGGAGCTGGAGAAAGCCCAGCCCGTGGATCTCCCGGCGCTCGCCCTCTCCCTGGGCTTCTACGACCAGGCCCATTTCATCCGGGTGTTCAAGGCCTTCCTGGGCCGCACGCCCACCGGGTATCTCCGCGGCAGGGAAGGCTGATAGCCTCTAGCGGAACACGGATGTCACTGAGGAGTTCCCATGCGCTGCGTCGTCGCCAACTGGAAGATGAACCTTGCGTCCGACGAGGCGCGGGCCTTCTGCGAGGACCTGGTGGGCCGCATCGCCCCTGGCGCCGGCACTGAGGTGGGCATCGCCCCGCCCTACACCCTGCTCCACCTGGTGAGCGGCCTGGTGCGGCCCCGGGGCATCCAGGTCTTTGGCCAGAACGGCCATGCCGAGGCCAAGGGTGCCTTCACCGGGGAGGTATCCATGCCCCAGCTGCGGGATGCGGGCTGCTCCGGGGTCATCCTTGGGCACAGCGAGCGCCGCCAGTTCTTCGGCGAAACGGACGCGGCCCTGGCCAAGAAGATCCAGGCGGCCTGGCAGTGGGACCTGCTGCCCCTGCTCTGCATCGGCGAGTCCCTGGCCCAGCGGGATGCGGGCCAGACCCTGGAGGTGCTCAAGCAGCAGCTGGCCATCCTGACCGAGACCGGCCCCGGCCCCCTGTGGGTGGCCTACGAACCGGTCTGGGCCATCGGCACCGGCCGCCGGGCCGAGGCCGCCCAGGTGGTGGAGGCCCACGCCTTCATCCGCGCCGAGCTGAACCGGCACCTGGCGGGCACCGAGTACCGGGTGCCCATCCTCTACGGCGGCAGCGTCACCCCCGAAAGCTTCCCGGAGCTGCTGGGCCTGCCCGAAGTGGCCGGTGGCCTCGTCGGCGGCGCCAGCCTCGATCCCCGCAAGTTCGCCGAGCTGGTGAAGCAGGCGGGCTGATTAGCTCCCATCGATGAACAGCTCGGCCACGTCGATGGCCAGGCACACCAGGCCTGCGGCGGACAGCCAGTGGCCCGAGGCGTTCATCTGCTGCCCGAATTCGTAGGACGAGGCCGGGTGCTGGGGCATGGGCACCGCGGCCCGCTTGGCTTCCTTCAACTCCTCGAGCTCCAGGCCCCGGGCCCGGTCCAGGCCGCCGCCGGCGATGAAGGCCAGCACCCGGCGCAGTTCGTCCTTGTCGAACCAGAGGCCATGGGCCTTGCAGACATCGATGACGACGCCGGAGCGCTTCGCGTAGTTCACTCGGTTCATGCGCTGGTGGCAGGCGGGACAGGGGCGGTAATGGATCGCCTCCAGCGAGACGGTGGGCGGCATGGTGGGCGCCGGCAGGGCGCCGAGCACGGCGCCTTGGGTCTCCCGGCTGGTCCCCAGCTGCTCGAACACGGCCCGGTCCAGCCAAAGGCCCCCACAGGCCCGGCATTCCCGCACCTCCAGTTCCCCCACTTGGGCGGCCACCAGGGGCTTGGCACAGGCGGGACAGGCGGCCCCGTCGGGGGTGGGGGACCGCCGGGCCGCCAGGGCCACCCCGCAGGCCGGGCAGTGGCTGGCAGACAGGGGGGCCAGGGCGAAACAGGCGGGGCAGGCCACCGTGGCCAGCTGGGCCTGGCAGTAGGGGCACTGGGGGGCGTCTGCGGGCACGGAAGCGCCACAGCCGGAGCAGCGCATGACGCGAGCTTCCATCAATCCCTCTTGGGCTCGGGGGGCGGTGGGGGCGGCAGGTCCGCAGGCGGCGGCGGAGGAGGCGCCGGCGGGGCCGGGGTGGGCGGCTCGGCCACCCGGGGTTCGCTGCGCGGGGCCGCCGGATCCTCGTAGAACTGCTGCTCCGTCAACCGGGTGAGCTGGAAGTAGGCGGAGAGTTTCTGCACCACCGCCCGGGCGAAGCCCTTGGCCTCTTCCTCCCGGATCCTGCCATCGTCATCGCGGTGGCCCCGCGGCAGGGGATCCATGGCCTCCACCACCTCCCGGGGATCGATGGCATCCACCCAGAGGGGCTCGGGGTTCCCTGGCTGAAGGAGGCTCAGCTGGGCCCGCACGGCCTGGGGCCGGTAGCCCAGGCGGTCCTGCACCCGCTCCTGGTGGGCCGCCGCATGGCTGCCCACCCAGAGGCCCCAGAACAGGCCGTCCACAAGGCCCCAGCCACGGTTCCCCGAAACGGCGCTGAGGGCGCCCACGGTCACGCCGGTGGCCACGCCGATGGCGGCGGGGCTGGCCTGGCCGGGCGCGGGCGCGATGTCCTGGATGTCCACCCGCAGCTCGGAGGTGCCGACCGGAGGCTTCACGCCTTCGGGCACCACCGTCAGGCGGGTGGCGAGCCGGGCCCGCAGGGCGTAGGCGTACTCCTTCTGGAGGGCCTCGCGGTCCTGGAGGCGGGCCGGCAGGGTCACCGTCACCCGCACTGGCGTGGGTCGCTGCCGGAAGGCCTCGACCTCAGGCCGGGTGCAGCCGACGACGATCACGAGCGTTGGTAGGAAGAGCCAGGGAGCGCACCGCATGGGAGACCTCCGTCAGGACCTAAGTGTGCGTCCGAACCGGCAGAGGTGTCCAGGAGGCCGGTAGAATGGAGACTCCTGGAAGGCTGCTCATGCTCATTCTCTTCGCCCTTGCGGGCTCAGACTTCCAACGGAATCATTCTTCCCTTGTCCATCTGCCAACACTCCCTGATTGCTGAGACCTCCCGATGCTCATTCTCATGGAAACCCACGCCACGCCGGACCAGGTGCGGGAGGTGCTCTTGCTGCTTGAGGCGGCGGGCATCCGCGGGCAGGTGAACGAAACGCCGGAAGCCCTGAGCATCGTCGCCCCGCATGCGTCCAAGGCGCTGAAGGCCGATCGCATCGAGCCCATGGCTGGCGTGCGCCGGGTGGTGCCCATCACCAGCCCCTACAAGCTGGCCAGTGCCGATGCCGTGGCGGGACGGACGGTGGTCGAGGTCCGGGGCGTGAAGATCGGCGGGCCCGGCCTCGCCCTGGTGGGCGGCCCCTGCGGCGTGGAAAGCCGCGAGCAGCTCTTCGCCGTGGCGCGCTACGTGGCGGAATCTGGCGTGAAGCTGCTGCGGGCGGGGGCTTTCAAGCCGCGCACCAGCCCCTACGCCTTCCAGGGCCTGGGGCTCGAGGGCCTGCGCCTATTGGAGGAGGTCCGCGCCGAGTTCGATCTGGGCATCGTCACCGAAGCCACCGAGGTCGAGACCTTCGATGCGGTGGAGCGCAGTGCCGACATGGTGCAGATCGGCGCCCGCAACATGCAGAACTTCGCCCTGTTGCGCCGGGCCGGGCGCTGTGGCAAGCCGGTGCTGCTCAAGCGCGGCCCCTCTGCAACGCTGGAGGAGTGGCTCTACGCCGCCGAATACGTGCTGGGGGAGGGCAACCGGAACCTGGTGCTCTGCGAACGGGGCATCCGCACCTGGGCCGATCATGCCCGCAACACCCTGGACGTGAGCGTGGTCCCCGCCGCCAAGGTCCTCACCCACCTGCCGGTGATGGTGGATCCCAGCCACGCCACCGGGCGCCGGGACCTGGTGATCCCCTGCGGCCTGGCGGGGGTGGCCGCGGGCGCCGACGGCCTGCTGGTGGAGACCCACTGCCATCCTGAGAAGGCCCTCAGCGACGGCCCCCAGGCCCTGCTGCCCTCGGATTTCATCCGCCTGGTGGAGCAGGCCGGGGCCGTGCACCGGGCCCTCCAGGCCCCCAGCCTCACTGGGCTCTGGATGTAGGGCCCGAGGCATGGCAGACTAGGTGGTTGGAGTTTCCATGAACGGCCTCGCCCTCTCGCTTCTCATCCTTTTCGGCATCCTCCTCATCGGGACGATCCTGCTGCAGCCCGGCACCAAGGGCGGCCTCGGGGCCTCCTTCGGTGGCGGCGGTGCCAACTCCGCCTTCGGCGCCCAGGGCGCCACGCCCTTCCTGTCCAAGGCTACCTACTGGCTGGCCGGGGGCTTCCTGGCGACCACCCTGTTCATCGAAGTCCTCATCATCCGGCAGAACCGCTCGGTGCTGGACAAGACCGCCGACAAGCCCGTGGCCACGGCCCCTGCGCCCGTCGTGCCCGTCCCCGCACCGGCTCCCGTGATTCCTCCTCCGGTTCCCGCGAAGAAGTAGCCGCAGCGTCCGCGAACCGGTCATTGACCGCATCCGCGCTTTGCGAGACACTGGATCTTCCTCGTTGCCCGCGTGGTGAAATTGGTAGACACGCCATCTTGAGGGGGTGGTGGCCACAAGCCGTAGCAGTTCGAGTCTGCTCGCGGGCACCAAAGAAAAGAGCGCCGGAAACGGCGCTTTTTCTCTTTCCGGCTCACCTGGTTGCTACTGCCCATTCAACCGGAAGGTCCCGGAGGCTGGATCGTACCATTCTGCCGAATTCAATCCAGGGCCGATGCCGCTGCCACCAGTGACCAACACCTTGCCACCGGGCATGAGGGTGGCCGCCACTCCTCTGCCCCGGGCATCGAAACAGCTGCCAGTCTGGGTGAAGGTCCGGCTCAGTGGATCAAACAGCTCGGCGGTGGCCGTGCCGGTGTAGCCGCCCCCCACCACCAGGACCACACCTGAAGGTAGGAGTGAAGTCGCATGACCAGCCCTGCGCGTGTTCATATTTCCAACAGATGAAAATTGCCCGGTGGATGGGTCGTAAACCTCGGCGCTCACCAGGTCTGATCCGCCTGATCCAGTCCCCCCAAGGATCAGGATCTTCCCATCAGCCAGCGAAGTGGCCGTGTGATCCATCCGGGCCATGCTCAGATTGCCGATGGCCGTGAAGCGATCGGTGGCGGGATCGTATACCTCGGCAGTGGCTTGAGGCTCAGAGGCTCCCGCAAGGGTTGCAGCGCCGCCCGCCAGAAGGACTTTGCCATCGGGCAACAAGGTAGATGTATGGTTCCTGCGCGGTATGCCAAGGGTTTTGGTGGGGGTGAACAGGCCTGCGGTGCGGTCATAGATCTCGCAGCAGAAGGTGTACTGGCCTGTTGCGGTGGTAGGGGGCTTGGCTCCCACCAGGAAGACGTTCCCGTCCTTCAGAATCGTGGCACTGAAGGGCGCCTCTCCCATGGACATGCTGCCGGTCACCGTGAACGACCCGGTTCCAGGGTCAAGGAGTCTTGCGGCATAGTTCGGCCCGGTCATCCGGCTGCCGATGCAGAACAGGATTCTTCCGTTCGAAAGCAGTGTGGCGGATTGTGGGAATACCTCCTGGCTGCTTCCCATGAGGCTGAAGGTTCCAGTGGTCGGATCAAACCACTCCAGGTTGTCGCGGGTTCCCCACAAGGGGACACCCCCCGCAAGCAGTACCTTCCCGCTGGGCAGGAGCAAGGCGCTATGTCCTGTCCTGGGAACCGTCATCTGCACCGCCGGTTCATTGAGCACGGCGAACACCAGGCTGGCCGAGGCCCAGGTTCCCGTGTTCAGGAGCGCCCTGACCACATAGGCGGTCGTGGGTACAGGAGTTCGGACGGACAGCGTGCCTGAGATGACGCCGGTCTGGGGATTCAGGACCAGCCCAGCGGGCAGCCCCGGAGAGACCGCGTAGGAGGAGGCGGATAGGATCCCTTTCGTCGTGCCTGGATCAATGGTTGGGATCAGGTCGGGAATGGTCATTCCCATGTAGTAGACCGAGGAGGAATCTCGATAGGTGACATTCGGCGGAATTTCCACTGGAACAAAAGGGCCTGGGGCTGGCCCGTGACTGCAGGAAAGTTGCGGGAGGACAGCCAAGCAGGCCAGGATTCCGGCGCCAAGAGCCACCTTCATCTCACACCTCACAGCGATGGTCATTAGCGGTATACAGGTCAATTATAGATCTGGAAAAATTTGACACAATGCCACCATCAACCACCGCAAGAACTTGAACCACCCTTGAACTGCCCCAGTTCCCACTGAATCTGGCCGAAGGTGGAACCCTGATCGTGGGCAGGTGATAGCGTCAAACCATGAGCTGGCCCGCAGCCACTTCCCTTCTCGCGCCCCTCGCCCCCTGGTTCGAGCGGGTACGCCGGGAGCTGCCCTGGCGGGCGGCGGATCTGGATGCCACCCACCCCGATCCCTATGCCGTTCTGGTGTCCGAGCTGATGCTGCAGCAGACCCAGGTGGCCACGGTGGTTCCCTACTTCACCCGCTGGCTGGATGAGTTCCCGGATCCCCGGGCCCTTGCCAACGCCGAGGATGACGCGGTCCACAAGGCCTGGGAGGGCCTGGGCTACTACCGTCGCGCCCGCTTCCTCAAGGCCAGCGCTGCTTCCGTGGCCGCGGAGGGCTGGCCCACCGATCTGGGCGGACTGGCGAAGCTGCCGGGCCTGGGCCCCTACACCGCCGCCGCCATGGGCGCCATCGCCTTCCAGTGGCCCACCCCCGCCCTGGATGGGAACGCCTTCCGGGTGCTGGCCCGCCTGCTGCTGATCGAAGGCGACCCCAAGGACCGGGCCGCGGAGCTGCGGTCCTGGCTCACTCCGGCCCTGGAGGCCCTCGGCCCCTCCCGCCTCACCCAGGCGCTCATGGAGCTGGGTGCCACGGTCTGCACGCCCGCGCCTGCCTGCGGCGGGTGTCCCGTCGCGGATCGCTGCGGCGCACACCATGCGGGCCGGACGGGCGCCATTCCGCCGGTGGTGAAGCGGGCGAAGGCCACGACCTCAACCCTCTGGCTCCTGGCCATCGAGGCGGAGGGTCACGTGCTGCTGCACCCGCCTGCCCCCAGAGGCCTCCTGGCGGGCCTCTGGCGCTGGCCCACGCTCGAGGCGGCCACCCATCCCCCACAGCCCACAGCCCTGAACCCACAGCCCATCACCGCCTGGCCGGGCTGGACCCAGGTCTATACCCATCGCCGCGAGGCCGTGAGCCCACTCCACCTCGTACTGGCGGAGCGATTCACCCCCGCCGCAGGCAAGCGCTGGATGCCCCGCGCCGAGCTTCACGGCCTGCCCCTGGGAAAGCGGGATCAGCGACTCCGGGATCTGCTGGGCACGGCAGGGCAAGTCCCGCTGGAGGCACCTGATCTGCAGGTCCTGATCAAAGCCTGTGCAGGCCCTTCGGTGTGATCCGCAGATCCAGGGGCGGCAAACCCATTTGGCCCAGCGCAGCCTCCGCGGCTTCCCGCTGGCCAGGCTTCACCACCAGCAGGCAGCAGCCGCCGCCACCCGCTCCGCAGGGCTTCATCCCGGCATACCAGCCCTCCCGCCGGCCCCGGTCTCGCACGGCCCGCATGGCATCGGTCTCCACGGCGGGGGACATCCGCATCCGGGCCTGCCCCTCCCGTTCCAGCAACTCGGCCACGGTGGCCGGATCGGTAGGCAGGGCAAGGGCCATGTCCTGGGCGATGCCGCGGATATCGATCAGCGCCTGGCGGGTCTGGACATCGCCTTCAATGAAGCGCCGGTAGGCTTCCCAGTTGGTCAGGCCGGAATGGTGGGGCTTGCCCGTGTAGAACACCACCAGCTCCGCCAGCAGGTCTGGGTGGGGCTCCAGCCGCTCCCAGCGCGGTGTGGGCCCGTCCCAGTGGAGGACCAGGGCGCCCCCCAGGGCCGCAGGGAAGTAGTCCTGCCAGCCCGTGGGAGTTTGAAGCTCCAAACTTTCCAAGTCCCTTAAAAACGCAACTTTGGCAGCAAGACCTATACCGGCCTGCTCCTCGAGGGCGGCTCCCAGCAGGCCCACCCCCAGACAGGAGGAGACTCCCAGTCCGGATCCCTGGGGCACGGGGCTGTGGACGGAAACAGAAGCCGGGGGTGCGCCGGAGCCATCCAGCACCCGCCAGACCCAGGAAAGGCTTGCCGGCGCCTCCCTTGGCCAGGCCTCGAAGGCCAGGTCTTGACCCAGGTCCCGGCTCACCAGGCGATGGCCGGGCCCCTGCCTGGAGATGCCGATCTCGATCCAGAGGTCCACGGCGGCGTTCACCGTGAGGCACCCGCCCAGCATGGCGTAGATGGGCCACAGGTCCAGGGTGCCGCCCGCGAAATCGATGCGGACCGGAACCCGCCAGGTCTCGGAAGCCATGGCCTGCCTCAAAGACCGAGGTCGCTGAGCTCCTGCTGGGCCGTGCGAGCCTCGGCGCTGCCGGAGAAGCCGTCCACCAGCTCCCGGAAGGCCTTCACCGCCGCGGGCTTCAGGCCCTGCTTGAGCAGGCACTGGGCGCGCTTGAGCTTGGCCGGCAAGAACTGGGGCGAGGCGGCGTGATCCTTGATGATCCGTTCGAAGGCGGGCTGGGCCTTCAGGTAGGCACGCAGGTTGTAGTGGCAGAGCCCCAGGAAGAACAGGGCCTCGGGCCGCTTGGCGCTCTGGGGATAGGTCGTCAGGAAGGTGTCCAGGCCCTCGGCGGCCAGGGGGTAGTTGCCGCGGTTGTAGTCGAGAACGGCGGCATTGAAGGCCCGCTCATCTTCGGCCGAAACGGTCGTCGCCGGCGGGGGATCGGCGGCCGCGGTCCGGGCCGGGACCTTCACGGGGCTGTTGAGGCGGTTGTTCAGCACGCGGGTGGTGTCCTGCACCTGCCGCAGGCTCTCCTGAAGGTCGGCCTGGAAGCGGCGGTCCTGGGTGCGGGCTTCGGCGGCGGACTGCTGTTCGGCCTGGGCCTTCTTGTTGCCGTCGTCCACTGCCTGGCGGAGCTTGAAGACCTCCAGCTTGAGGTCACCCACCTCCTGCTCCACGCGGCGCAGCTGATCCTCGGAGCCGCACCCGATGGCGAGCAGGGCAACCAGGGCGGGAAGCATCATCGTGCGGACGGTCATGGGAGCTCCAGCATCGCTTTCAATCCTAGACGAAAAAAGCGGGGGCGATGGCCCCCGCTTTTTTGGCGATGGAACAGCCTACTTCAGCTTGAACTCGCCGCGGCGGTTCTGGCTCCAGCAGCCTTCCTTGGCTTCGGCGCAGATGGGCTTCTCCTTGCCGTAGCTGATGGTGGTGAAGCGGGCCTCATCGACGCCGAGGGTCTTCAGGTAGGCGAGGGCGGCGGCGGCGCGCTTGTTGCCGAGGGCAAGGTTGTACTCGTTGGTGCCGCGCTCGTCGCAGTGGCCTTCAACTTCGACCTTGGCCATGGGGAAGGCCTTCATGAAGTTGGCGATGCCCTGGAGGATGGCGCGGTCCTTCTCCTTGATCTCGGCCTTGTCGAAATCGAAGTGGATGGTCAGGAGGGCGGCATCGGCGGCCTTCTTGAAGGCGGCGGCCTTCTCGGCCTCGGCAGCCTTGCGGGCGGCTTCCTCGGCGGCGGCGCGGTCAGCGGCGGCCTTGGCATCGGCGGCGGCGCGGTCGGCAGCAGCCTTATTGGCGGCGGCCTTGTCGGCGGCTTCCTTCTCGGCCTTGGCGGCGTCCCAGCCATCATTCCAACCCTGCATCTTGTGCGGGTTGTCCTTGTCGGCAAGGTACGGATTGGCGGTGCGGGCCTTCCCGTCCTTGAAGGCCTGGGCTCCCTCGTTGAAGGCCGCCTGGGTCTCCTGCTTGATCTGCTCCGCAGTCTTGGGGGGCTTGCAGGCCAAGCTGCCGAGCGTGATCACGATGGCCGCAGGGACGAGGTAGGTTCCGTATCGCATGGGGTTGTTCCTCCTGGATAAAGTTGAGTATAGGACGGCTGGCGTTCGAGGGATCGCCAAATATTTTCAGCGCCCGCGGATCCAGCGGGGGCTCTGGCAGTTGGACAGCTCCGTCAGACGCAGGATCTGGCGGCCGGAGAGATCCGTGGTGAAGAGCTGGGAAGAGCCGAAGCGATTGCTGGTGAAAACCAACCGGCGCTCATCAGGGGACCAGGCGGGGGATTCAGACGTGCTCACCCCAGTGGTGATCTGATAGGCCTTTCCTTCCCCCAGCTTGTAGACAAAAAGGTCGAACTTCCCCTCGAAGCGGGAGACGTAGGCGATCATGGCTCCGTTGGGACTCCAGGCCGGGCTGGCGTTGTAGAGGCCCTCGCCGGTGAGTCGGCGGAGGTTCGAGCCGTCATCCTGCATGAGGAATACCTGGGGGCCGCCTTCCCGGTCGGACGTGAAGGCCAGCTGGTTTCCGTTGGGGTTCCAGCAGGGCTCGGTGTTGATGCCGTTGCTGTCGGTGAGCCGCCGGGCCCGGAGGGTGCCCAGGTCCAGCACCATGATGTCGCTGTTGCCCCGCCGGTCACCCTGCACGAAGGCCAGGCGCTTGCCGTCCGGCGACCAGGCCGGCGAGGTGAGCATGCCCCCCGCGCCGCTCACCGGATAGAGCTTTTCGTGGGGGCCATCCTTCCGGCGCTGGCCCCAGATCTCCGGGGCGCCGCCCTTGTAGGTTACGTAGGCAATACGGCCGTCCGTCGCCAGAGTCGGGGAAAGGGTGAGGCTGCCGTGGCGGGTGAGCTGGACCAGGCCCGCGCCATCGCGATCCACCTGGAAGATCTCCTTCACCCCCGGCGCAGCCTGGCGCACGAAGACG
This sequence comes from Candidatus Geothrix skivensis, assembly GCA_016721195.1. Taxonomy (GTDB): domain Bacteria; phylum Acidobacteriota; class Holophagae; order Holophagales; family Holophagaceae; genus Geothrix; species Geothrix skivensis. The sequence continues at coordinate 189,106 of JADKIO010000006.1, forward strand.
ATGCGGCTGGAGGCCACGCCCTTTTCGCCGGTGAGGCGGCCCACCAGGTCATCGGCCAGGTAGTGGGCGAGGTAGCGCAGGGGCACGATGCGATTGGCATTGTAGGTGCGACTGAACACGCTCTTTTCGGCGGCGGTGTCCAGGGCGGAGGCTTCCATCTGGAGGTCGCCGTTGGCGGCCTTGGTGAGCCTGGCCGTGAGCAGCCACTGGGCCCCGGCCTCCTTCCAGGCCTTCGCGGGGGAGCCCTCCGCCGGCAGCCGCTCGGTGAGCATGGCGATGACACCGGACTCATCCAGGTCACGCTTCAACACCGCCGTGAATTCGGCCGCAACGGTGCCCTGGTCCAGGCCTGCAACCTTGGGGGTGGCCATGGCCAGCACCAGCTTCGCGCTGCTGGTGGCGCTCAGCACCACTTCGGTCTGCTGGGCCCACAGCCCCGTCGCCACGAGGGCGCAGAGGAAGATCCGAACGAGGAATCGCGGCATGGCATCTCCGGGTCCTTCAGCCTATCAGATGACCTGCGAGGAGCCGAGGTTCCCCTGCAACCGCATGCGCTCGATCAAGGCGTGGTTCCTCGGCGGGATGGGCAGGCTGAGCATGTCCGCCACCGTGAACCAGCCCCAGGCGAGCTCCGTGCGGGGGTCGCCGTCAGCTTCCACGAGAAAGGGATGCAGCCGAATGCTCCCCTCGATCACGGGCCAGGGCTCCGCGGCCCGCAGGGTCCAGCCGACCTCCTCCTGCAGTTCCCTGGCCAGGGCGTGCTGGGGCGTCTCGCCCGCTTCGCACTTGCCGCCGGGGAACTCCCAGACTCCGGGCAGCACCGGATTGGACGGATTCCGGCGCTGGAGGAACCAGCGATTCCCCCGCCGGATCAGCGCGAGGGCCACGTCCTTCATCCACCCTCCCCGCCGGGCTCTTGCACATCGGCCAGCTGGACGAGGCGGTCCGCGTAGCGTCGCCGCAGGGTCTCCACCCACACCAGCTTGAGACGGCCATAGGCGGGCCGCAGTTCCCGTTCCACCCAGATTCGCAGGGCCTCCAGGGTCGCGCAGGCATCCAGACCGTGATGCAGGTGGTCCCGCAGGGCTTCGTCCACCCGCTGCAGCGCGGCCACGGGCGCGTAGCTGATGCGATGGATGGGGCTCACCCCCAGCTCCCGCAGCCGCGCCCGGTGCAGGGCCGTGCCGTAGCCCTTGTGCTGGCCGAAGCCGTAGCCGGGGTGGGCCTCCTCCGCCGCGATCATGAGCGCGTCCCGGTGGGCCTTGGCCAGGATGCTGGCGGCGCCGATGGCGCAGCTGAGGGCATCGCCATCCACCACCAGGCGCTCCGGCAGCCCAGTCCTCGGCCCGCGGTCACCGTCGACAAAGAGGATCCGGGGCCGCAGGGCCAGGTTCGCCACGGACTGTCGCATGGCCATCATGGTGGCCTCGAGGATGTTCTCCCGGTCGATGGCCATGGCCTCCACCTCCGCGATGCCATAGGCGGGCAGGATGGCCTTCAGCTCCGCGGCCAGGGCCTCGCGTCGCACGGGCTTGAGCTGCTTGCTGTCCCGCACGCCCCGGAGCACGTGGCCCCACTTGTGGATGGTCTCCGCATCCAGCACGGCACAGGCGGCCACCACCGGCCCCGCCCAGGCGCCCCGCCCCGCCTCGTCCACGCCCCCCCAGGCCACGCCCGGCGGCACGTTCCCGAGGTCCCAGTCGAGGGGGTTGAGCATGGGTAGAAGTTAGCAGGCTTCAGGCTTCAGGCCTCAGGCTCAAGCCTCAGCACTTCAACGATTCCCAGGCAATCAGCCAGGTCAACCCGCATCCGCACCGAGCTTGGCGATGCGGGGCAGCGCCAAGTGACAAGGCCGGAGCGGGTTGAAGCCAGCTCAACATTTGAGGGATTCCCAAGCGATCAGCCAAGTATCCATCACCCCCCGAAAATGGCTCTTGTGCGGCCCGGGCCGGTAGATGGCCTGGATGGGGATGTGCGCCCAGTGGAGCTTCCAGTCGGCGGCCTTCATGGCGATCTCCATCTCGATGGCGAAGCCGGTGGAGCGCAACTGGAGCCGGTCCAGGACCTTCTTCCGGATCATCCGGAAGCCGCTCTGGCTGTCCTCCCAGGTCACGCCGGCGATGCGGCCCAGGGTCCAGGTACCAAGCGCATTGGTGCGCCAGCGCTTGGCCGGGATTTTGGCCCGGTCCTGGAACCGGGAGCCGATGAGGAAGTCCGTCTCCGGATGGACCCTGAGATGATCGAGAAAGCGCTGGAGGTCCGCGGGATCATGCTGCCCATCGCCGTCCAGGAAGAGGTAGAAATCGAAATCGTCGGCCCCCAGGTGGGCCACGCCGGCCCGCATGGCCTGACCCTTCCCGCCCCCCTGGCCGGGTTCCAGGCGCAGCACTTCGGCGCCCCGCTCCACTGCCACCGCCCCGGTCCCGTCGGTGGAGCCATCGTCCACCACCAGCAGGCGGTGGAGGCCGAAGGGCTTCAAGCCCTCCAGCACCGGCGCGATGTGCTCAGCCTCGTCGTGGGCGGCGATGATCGCGGCGATCCTCAACGGCGGGGCCTCTGCTTCAGGGGGGCACCGGGCCAGGGCTGGCCGAAGGAGGCGACGAAGGCGGCCCGCTGGACGGCCGTGGCCCTGGGATCCGGCACCAGCCGGTGGCTGCGCTCAGGGCTATCCACCACGGGAACTTCCACCTCGAAGACCCGGCCCCGGTCGGAGGCCAGCACCCTGGCCCGGCCGCCGGGCCCGGGCTCCGCCAGCCGACCCTGGACCTCCGCGGAGGTCGAGGTGCGCCAGCCATCCACCGCCAGGATCTCCATGCCGAAGCTCAGGCCAGCCTGGGCGGCGGGGCTGCCGGGCAGGACGTTCTGCACCGCAGGCCCATTGCCCGCCAGCACCAGGCCGGTCCAGGACCGGGCCCGGCGCACCTGGGCAGGATCCAGCTGCTCTTCAGGTGTCAGCCGCTCCCAGGGCGCCAGGGCCTCCAGCTGCAGCCCAAAGGCCCCGCGGAGGGCGGCGCCGTCCAGCTCGGCACACCCCGAGATGTAGGCCTTCCAGAAGGGGGCGGGGTTCTTGCCCGAAAGCTCCTGGTAGGCCCGGCGGATATCGCCATCAGTCAGTCCCCGCTCCCCATGCCGCCCCCAGAGCAGGGCGAAGAGCTCCGCCAGGCCGGCCTTCCCGCGGCTGCCCTCCCGGAGACTGGCATCCATGAGCCAGGCCACCACCTCGCCCTTGTCGTAGTAGCTGACGGAGCTGTTGGGGCTGAACTCGTGGGGCTTGTAGAGGCGGATCCAGGCGTCCCAGCTGGATTCCTCCAGGGACTGCTCCCGCCGCCCGGGGCGCTGCACCTGCTCGCTCCAGCAGCGGGTCAGCTCCTTGGCCGCGTGGCTCCAGGGCACCACGCCAGCCCGGAGGACGATGAGGTGCTCCATGTACGAGGTGAGCCCCTCGTGGAACCAGAGCAGCCGGGTGGGGTTCTCCCGGCTGTAGTCGAAGGGGCCCAGCACAGGATCGTGCAGGCGCTTCACGTTCCAGGCATGGAAGAACTCGTGGGCCACCAGCTGGTAGAGCGCGTGGTAGCCCTCGGGCTTGTCGAAGGCCTGGCTGTCGGAGATGAGGCTGGTGCAGTCCCGGTGCTCCAGGCCTCCCCGCAGCTTGGGCGCGAAGGTGAAGAGGAAGAGGTAGCGCCGGAAGGGGAAGCCGCCGAAGATCGCCCCAGTGGCTTCCACGATCTTCCGGGTGGCTTCCGTGATGCGGGCCTCGTCGCCGTTGTGGGGCCCGGAGAAGACCAGCTCGAAGCGGGTGCCGCCGCTGGTGAAGGCGCGGGTCCGGAAGCTCCCCAGCTCGAAGGGGGAATCCACCAGGGTGTCAAAGTCCGCGGCCAGGTAGGCACCCCCTCTGCGGGGCAGGGCGGAGGCCACCTTCCAGGCGGTGGGGAAGCCTTCGAAGGAGACCTCCACCGGCCGGTCCAGCTGCCCCTCCAGGTAGAGGAAGGTGGCGGCCGGAATGATCTGGGCGTGGGTGGCATCCAGGTGGTTGGTGCGCACCGTCAGGTCGTTGCCGTAGACCCGGTAGCGGAGGAGAAGATCCCGGTTGGAGGCGGGCAGCCGCCAGCTCTGCTTGCCCTGCTTCTCCAGGGGCATTTCCCGGGAGCCCTCCACGATCCGGACCCGGTCCACGAACCTGGCATAGTCCCGCACCAGGTACGAGCCCGGAGTCCAGGCGGGCAGCGATGCCACCGCCCCATGGGCCAGGGCCTCGGCGGGGATGCAGAGCTCCACCTCGAAGAGGTGCTGGGAAAGATCCAGGGGACGGAGGAGGGCCCGGAGGGCAGCCGGCTTGGCCATGCTGGCCTCAGCCCAGGGCGCCGTGCAGCCAGCGCCGGGTGATCCAGCGGATCTCGTCCTCGCTGACCTGATAGTGCGGATCCCGCAGCTTCTCCTCGATGAGGGCGCCCGCCAGGCTGGTGAAGAGCATCACTTCCTTCCGGGCCCGGTCCAGCCCGATCCCGAACACATGGTGCATGAACAGGCCCAGGGGGCTCAGGCCCCGCTCCACCAGGGGCATCAGGTCCCGGAAGCCCGAGTCCGGCGAGGGCACGGCGATGGATCGGTAGATGAACCCCGTGAACTCCTGGCTTTCCAGGAGCAGCTCCAGGTAGGAGCGGAACAGCGCCAGGCAGGCCGCCTCCACCTCCGCGGGCGTCTTGATCGGGGCCGCCAGGAAGGGCTCCACCATGGCCTGAATGCGCACCGCCATGCTGGCCAGGGACACCAGGCAGAGCTGCCGGAAGAGGCCTTCCTTGCTGCCGAAGTGATAGTAGAGGGTCGGCTTGGATACCCCGGCGTCTTCGGCCACTTCCTTCACCTGGACGCCGTCGTAGCCCTTGGCGGCGAAATGGGAGAGGGCCGACAGGAGGAGCCGGGCGTTCAGGTCCCCGGCCTTGCCGAGGCGCTCCAGGGCCGCATGGAAACCCACCTGGGGCCCCACGCCCAAGGCTTCGGGCCCGAAGACCGGGATCATTTCCTTGAGACCGTGGTCAGGGACGGTGGACATGGGCTGCCTCGGAAGATCCTCCAGGATGCCATGAACCCGGCTACTTACGGTCAAAGGACCTAGTGCACCGCAGACCGCCAGGGCAGTGCCAGGATCACCTCCGCCTCCCGGTCCAGCCACCAGTCGAGCCGCGCCTCCGCCTCCTGCCCGAAGCGCTCCCCCGCCAGGCTGCGGTAGCTCAGGGCATGCCCCGCCTCGCAGCGCTCCAGCTCCAGCAGGAAGGCCAGCCAGGGGGCCGAGCCCAGCTCCAGGTGGGAGGAACCGGCCTGGCCCAGCAGCCACAGCCGCTCACAGCTGCGGGCCTCGATGAGGGCCGCGATGAGCAGCCGGTCCAACAGCCCCTTGGCGGCCAGCCCATGGAGGGCCTTGGCATAGGCATTCCCACGGTCGGGCTGCAGGGGCCACCCGAAGCCCAGGAGGGCCTCCAGCACCCGCCGGTAGTGGTTCAGTTCCTCTTCGGCTAGCCGGGCCAGCAGCACCGAGGCCCGGGGCGAATCCGCGCAGGACTGGCTGAGGTTCAGCGCGTTCAGGGCCGCCTTCTTTTCGTTGTGGGCGTGGTCCGACAGCAGGGCCGCCGGATCCGCGAGGGCCGCCTCGGCCCAGGCGGGTGGCGTCTCGGCCCGCAGGGCCAGGGGTGGCTTGAATCCAATCATGGGCGGGCTCCGGTGAGTCGATTCAAACCTAGGGCGCAGCCGATCACCGCCCCACCCAGCGCCAGCCTCCCCCAGTCCACGGATTCGCGGAAGAGCAGACCAGCGGCGAGGATGGCCAGGGGGATCTTCATGTTGTTGAAGATGGCGAGGGTGCCGATGTCCGTTCGCCGGGCCCCCGCATTGAACAGGAAGAAGCCCAGGCCCGAGGCCACCCCGCCCAGGTAGAGGAGGATGACCATCTGGCGCGTGCTCATCCCCAGCACCGCGTCCCATCGGATGGATGGGGCAGCCATGGCGAGGGCCACCAGGGAAGCCCCCAGGTAGAGCAGGCCCATGAGCTCGCGATCCCGTCGCCCCGTGGCGGGTGCGACCCGGCGGTACAGCACCTGCCCGAGAGCGAAGCAGAGGTTAGCCCCCTGCATCAGCAGGAAGCCGGGCAGCAGGCCCGGGCGGCCCCGCTCGGTCCAGATGCAGATGCCCGTGCCGAGGACCGTGAGCCCGGCCGTGAGCAGGAACCGCCAGGAGAACCGGCGCTCCAGCAGGTCGTCCGCCAGGGTCACCAGCAGGGGCGTGAAGATGGTGAAGAGCGCCACTTCGGAAGGGCGGAGGTGCTCGAAGGAGGCGATGTAGAGCAGGTACATGAGCCCGAACTGCAGGGCCCCGATGCCCAGGAACTGCAGCATCCGGCCGGCGGGCAGGCCCTTCACCCGCAGGAAGGGCAGGAACACCAGGGCCGCCAGCAGGGTCCGCACCGCCGTCACGAAGGGGGCGCCCAGGCCGCTCACCTGGGCCGTGAGGCTGAAGGACAGCGCCCAGAGGACCGAGACGATGAGCAGCTGAGCCATGGTGCTCCGGAGGGATGGGTGGCTCAGCCGAGGCGCCGGCCCAGGCTGAGGAAGATGTCCCGCCAGGGCTCCGGCAGCGCCTGCGCGTCGCGGAAGATCGTGGCCTCGTCGCCCCGCACGAAGGGTCCCGTGCGGCCTGCTACGCCATGCTCGGCCACGTTGCGGAGGGTCGCTTCCGCCAGGGGCAGCAGCCCCCGACCAGGCAGGGCCACGCCCTGGGCCCTGAGCAGGGCCTCCGCCCCCAGCCAGAGGGTGGCCGCGTGGCCCGAGGTCAGCACGGCGGCCGCATGGTAGAGGGGCTTCAGCTCCGCGGGCAGGTCGAAGGCGGCGAAGCCCAGATCCCCGAAGGCCCGGCGCAGGCCATCCGGCACGGGCCCGGTGATGGCCAGGGGCGTGCCGGTCCAGTCCCGGACCCGGCCATCGAAGCTGGTGAGCGGATGGGCGCAGGGCACGCCGGCCAGGTGGAGGCTGCCCGCCAGGTGCACGCAGCGCCCCGGGAAGCAAGTCGCGAGTTCGGGCACCGCCCGGTCCGGCACCGCCAGCAGCACCAGCCCCTCGGGCCTGGCCGAATGCTCCAGCAGTGCCGCCCGCGGCCCCCAGGCCGCTGCCAGAGCGCGTCCGGCGCGGCCCCGGCCCAGGATGGTGAATTCGGCGGTCATGCCAACAGTGTGGCGTACCTCAGGCTGGTGGGCGCCCGGGCAACGCCTGCGTTGCCCGGAAAAGAGTCACTACACTCTCCCCATGCCCCACCCCTACCCCACCCCCTGGGCCCTGCCGCCTGACCTGCCCTGGCCGCGCTTCCTGCGCCTGCTGAGGCAACCGGATCCACCCCGGGGCTGGCTGGAGGCTGCCGCGGACCTGCCGGAGCTGAAAAAGCGGCCCCTGCTGCTGCGCTGGGTGGCCCAGCACCCCAAGGCCCCGGCCCACCTGCGCTCGCGGTTGCTCTCCCGCCTGCCTTGGCGGGCCCTGGCGGCGGTGGCGGCGGATGCGGCGGCCCATCCCCAGGCCCGGCAGGTGGCCACGGAAAAACTCCAGCAGCAGTGGCCGACCCTCACCACTGGCGAGCGCCGCAGCCTGGCCATTCACGCACCCCGCCAGCTCTGGTCCCTGGTGTGGAAGGCCCCGACCACCAGCGTGCTATCGGCCTTCCTCCTGCACCCGAAGCTCGGGCTCGACGGTCTGGTCGCCCTCATCCAGCCGCCCCTCCGTCCCGTTCAGGCCGATGCCCTGGCCGCCTCCCGCTGGCGGGAGCTGGAACCGGTGGCGGAGCAGGTGCTGCAGGCCCTCGACCGCAGCCTCGCCCTGCCGGACTCGGGCCTGGTGCTGGGCCACGCCGCGCCCTGGATCAAGGCCCTGGACGAAGAGGCCCGCGTCCTGGCCGCCAGCCGCATCCTCACCCCCGCGCTGCGGCGGATGGTGCATCCCCGGCGGGAGGGCCACGAATGACTGCTCCCCTCAGCAATTGCTTGGCCCAGTTCGGGAAATAACCAAGCAAACACCGATCAAGAAAATCATGCTTTCTTCGGTGTTCATCGGTGTTCATCTGTGGCTATTCAGTCTTTGCCTCCGATGGTGGGAAACGACAAAAGCAAAGAGATTGAAAACCACCGATACACACCGAGGAACACCGATAAAGACAAAGAACCCCTGGCTTCAATTCGTATTCATTCGCAGTAAAACCATCTTTCCATGGGGAAGCCAAACCCCCACGCATGCTGCATGGGACAAGAGGTCGGTGGCTGGCGACGAACTTTGCCCGCACAATCCACCTGTGCTGAATGCTCAGGCCCGCTTCAGAACTTCCGCCACACAGCGCTCGATACCCACCCACACATCGCTCAGCCGGGCATCGTCGTACATGTAGGCCGGGGTGGTGACCAGGTTGAGCTCGTCGTCGATGACGATCTCCCGGGCGCTGGGGGTGTCCTGGTGCAGGTGCCCCAGGCGCCGCATGGCGTCGGCGCTGCCGGGATCCCCGCCCAGGGTCAGCCGCGCGGCCTTGCGGCCCGACAGCACCAAGGCCACCAGGGCGGGAGCAATGCAGATGGCGCCCACGGGTTTCCTTGCATCGAAGAAGCCGCTCACGAAGGCGGCCACATCGGGCCGGACCTCCGCCTCGACCCCCTTGAAGGCGAAGGAGCAGTGGTTCTTGGCCACTCCGAAGCCACCGGGCATGAGCAGGGCGTCGTAGTCCTCGACCTGGGCCTGGGCCAGGTCCAGGCACTTGCCCACGCGGGCGATGCGGCTGGATTCCTCCAGGACGTTTCGGGTGGCGCCGGCCACCGGCTGGCCTGTGACGTGGTTCACCACGTGGTACTGCTCGGCATTGGGGGCGATGCACTGGAAAGCCGCACCGTGCTGGTCCAGGGCCAGGAGGGCGAGCACCGCCTCCCTCACCTCCGCGCCATCCAGATGGCCGCAACCGGCCAGCAGCACTGCGACCTTGGGCGTCTTCGCCATGGGAGCCTCCTGATGGACGGGTCGATTATCCACCGGAATGCAACCGCCAGAAGTGTTTCGTCTAACCTGGACCCATGCACCTCTCCTCCCGCCTGCCGCAGGGTTTCGAGCCCAATGCCCTGACCGCTGCGCTGGCCCAGGTGAAGGCCGAGGGCCGGGAGTTCCTCGATCTCACGGTGTCCAACCCCAGCCGCTGCGGGTTCACCTACCCCGAGGCGGAGCTCTGCGCGGCCCTCTCCAGCCCAGCGGGGCTTGCCTACGATCCCGATCCCCTGGGATCACGCACCGCCCGGGAGGCCATCGCCGCCCACCACGGCCACGGCCTGCGGGCTGATGATCTGCTACTCACGGCTTCCACCAGCGAGGCCTATGGCCTGCTGTTCAAGCTCCTGGGAGACCCGGGGGACGAGGTGCTGGTGCCCAGTCCCAGCTACCCGCTGTTCCACTGGCTGGCGCGGTTAGAGGGGCTGAACGCCCGGTCGGTGCCCTCCTACTTCCACGACCGCTGGCACCTGGACCTCGGAGGCCTGGAGGCGGCGGTATCGACCCAGACCCGGGCCATCGTGGTGGTGAGCCCCAACAACCCCACCGGCCACTTCCTGTCGCGGACCGAGTGGCAGGGCCTCACGGAACTCTGCGCCAGCCATGGTCTCGCCCTGCTGGTGGACGAGGTGTTCGCGGACTACGCCCTGGAGGCGCCCGCGGATCGCCTGGAGACCGCCCTGGCGGACCTCGACCCGCCCTGCCCGGTCTTCCTCCTGTCGGGCCTCAGCAAGGTGGCGGCCCTGCCCATGCTGAAACTGGGCTGGGTGGCCGTGCGCGGCCCCGGCGCCGGGCCGCACCTCGAAGCCCTGGCCTTCCTGGCGGACCAGTACCTGTCCGTTTCCGCCCCAGTCCAGGCGGCGGCGCCCACCCTGCTGGCCCTGGCCCCCGGCCTCCGGGAGCAGGTGCGGTTGCGCCTTGTCGCCAACCTCTTCGCCCTGGACGACGCCCTGCTCCCCCATCCCCATCTGGCGCGACTGCCGGTGGAAGGCGGCTGGTCCGCCCTGCTGCGCCGCCCGGCCCTGGATGGGGACGAGGCCTGCGCCCTGCGGCTCCTGGAGGCCACCTCGACCCTCGTGCACCCGGGCTCCTTCTTCGACCTGCCGGGGGACGGCCACCTGGTCCTCAGCCTGCTCACCCCCGAGGCCGTTTTCCGCGAAGGGTTGGGACGCATCTTCCCCTTGCTCTGATGCCCCTGCATAATCACCCCACCCCATGAGCACACTCGCCTCCTGCCCCAGCTGCGGTGCCGCCCTGAGCTTCCGGCCCGGGACCATGGTGGCCGTCTGCTCATACTGCAAGGCCCTGGCCGCCCGCAGGGACCGCGACCCCGAGCTCATCGGCAAGGTGGCCGACCTCGTGGACACGGGCTCCCCCCTGGGCCTGGCCGCCTCGGGAACCTTTGCGGGCCGGGGCTTCAGCCTGGCGGGCCGGGTCCAGCTGAAGCACCCCCTGGGCGGGGTGTGGGACGAGTGGTACCTGGCCCTGGACGATGGCCGCTGGGGCTGGTTGGCGGAGGCCCAGGGCCGCTTCTACCTGACCTTCACCCAGCAGCCCCACGGCACCCTCCCCTCCCTCGACAGCCTGCAGGCGGGCGGCCTCGCGGACCTGGGGCCGGATGGCCGCTGGTCCGTGGGCGAGCTCAGCGAAGCCACCTTCCACAGTGCCGAAGGCGAGATCCCCTGGGCCGTGGAGCCCGGCGGAACGTATCGTTTCGCGGACCTTTCCGGAAAGAACGGTGCTTTCGCCACCCTGGACTACAGCGAAGAGCCCCCGCTCTTCTTTCTCGGCCGCGAGATCCCGCTGGCGGACCTGCACATCCAGGGCGGCACGCGGAAACCCGCCAAGGTGGGCACCCAGAGCCTGGGCTGCCCCAAGTGTGGCGCCGCCCTGGCCCTGCACGCGCCGGATCAGACCCAGCGGGTGGGCTGCCCCAGCTGCGGCAGCCTGCTGTCGGCGGAGAACGGCAAGCTCGCCTTCCTCAAGAGCCTGAAGCAGCCCCACCCCAGCGTGGTGATCCCCCTGGGGGCCGAAGGCACCCTGCAGGGCGAAAAAGTCATCTGCATCGGCCAGCTCCGCCGCAGCTGCACCATCGAGAACCTGCCCTACCCCTGGACCGAATACCTGCTCCTGGACAGCCAGCGCGGCTTCAAGTGGCTGGTGGAAAGCGAAGGCCACTGGAGCCTGGCCACCACGGTGGCTCCGGGCGAGGTGCCCCCGGCGGGCGAAGGCCAGAAGAACCTCTCGGCCCTGGGCGCCAATTGGCGGCGCTTCCAGGATGTGAAGGCGGTGGTCGAAGGCGTGTGGGGCGAGTTCTACTGGACCGTGGAGCAGGGCGAGAAGGTGCAGGTCACCGAGTTCGTGGCCCCGCCCCGCAGCCTCACCCGCGAGCGCCAGTCCCACAAGGGCGGCGGCGAGGAGGTGAACTGGAGCCTCTCGACCTACCTCGAACCGAGTGAAGTCTGGACCGCCTTCAAGCTCGCAGGCACGCCGCCGGCGCCCCAGGGCATCAGCTCCTTCCAGCCCAACCCCCACAAGGCCCAGCTGGCCAAGACCTGGCTGTGGATCGTGGGGGCCCTGGCCCTGCTGCTGCTCATCGTCATGTACGAATCCGTCACCCATCGCAACGTGGAGCTCTTCAGCCGCCGCCTGGATCTCTTTGAGATGGCCCGCCTGGATCCGGCGGCGGCCATGGCTGGAACTCCCCGCAAGGCCATTCCCACCCGGCGGGCCGCCCCGACCCCCCAGAGCACTCAGGCCCCCGGGGAAGAACCCCAGGAACCCGTCTTCTTCTCCAGCCCCATCGAGATCAAGGACGGGAACAAGAACCTGGCGGTCACCCTCAGCACGCCCGTGAACAACAACTGGGTCGAGCTGGAGGGTGCCCTGGTCAGCGAAACCACCGGCGTGGCGGAGCTCTTCCTGGTATCCAGCAGCTACTACCATGGCGTGGACGGCGGTGAGTCGTGGACCGAAGGCGGCCAGGTCGACACCGTGTTCCTCAGCGCCGTGCCCGCCGGCAGCTACGTGCTGCGCCTGGCCCCCCAGTGGAACGGGCCGGTGCCACCGGTCCGGTTCATCGAGGTGCAGCTGCGCCAGGGGGTCATGCGCTGGCTCTACCCGGGCCTGGCCCTGCTGGCCATCCTGCTGGTGCCCCTGATCATGCTCATCCCCATGGTCAGCTTCGAAAGCCGGCGCTGGCAGGAAAGCATGTACGGCGCGAGCGCGTCTTCCAGCGGAGGTGATGACTGATGCGGATCCTCTACCTGCTCTTCCTGGGCACGGGCTTCAGCCTGGTGGTGGCCAACGGGTTCTTCGGCCGGGAATTCTTCGGCCAGCGCCGCCGCGCCGACCTGCCGCCCAGCGTCCGCCAGACCCCCGGCGCCTACCGCACCTTCCTGCACAACAACGGCTTTCACGGAGGCAAGTGATGAACAGCTACGATCTGCTGGGTCATGTCAAGACCGCCGCGGTGTTCTGCTTCCTGGGCCTGGGCATCCTGGGCCTGGTCTGGCTCTTCCTGGTGAAGGTGCTGCCCTTCTCCCTCCGCAAGGAGATGGAGGACGACCAGAACATCGCCCTCGGCATCGTCCTCGGCTGCCTCATCCTGGGCATCAGCCTCATCATCGCCGCCGCGATTCATGGGTGAAGCGCCTCCAGCGGAAAAAGAAGCCCCCCTAGCCCAGCCCACGCTGAAGGCACCGCTCCTCTTCATCAGCGTGCTGCTCATCGCCAGCTGCGGGCTCATCTACGAGCTGGTGGCGGGGACCCTGTCGAGCTACCTCCTGGGGGATTCGGTCACCCAGTTCTCCACGGTCATCGGCGTCTACCTCAGCGCCATGGGGCTGGGTTCCTGGCTGTCGAAGTTCCTGAACCGCGACCTGGCCCGGCGCTTCGTGGATCTGGAGCTGGCGGTGGCCCTGGTGGGCGGCTTCTCGGCCCCCATCCTGTTCCAGGCCTTCGCCCACACCCATGCCTTCCGGGTCGTTCTCTACAGCGTGGTCATGGCCGTGGGCACCCTGGTGGGGCTGGAGATCCCCATCCTCATGCGCATCCTCAAGGACCAGGTGCGCTTCAAGGACCTGGTGGCGGGGGTCCTCACCCTCGACTACATCGGCGCCCTCTTCGCCTCCCTGCTCTTCCCCCTGCTGCTCATGCCCAAGCTGGGCCTGGTGCGCACCAGCCTGCTGTTCGGCCTGCTGAACGCCGCCGTGGGCCTCTGGTCCACCCACCTGCTCAAGTCCCAGCTGGGGACCACCACCTGGATCCGCTTCCGCTGCCTGGCGGTCATGGCCCTGCTGGCCCTGGGCCTGGCCTTCGCGGGGAAGTTCACCCTGGCGGTGGAAGAGGAGATCTTTTCGGACGAGATCGTCTACGCCCGGGACAGCGACTACCAGCGCATCGTGCTCACCCGGGGCCGCGGCAGCTTCCAGCTCTTCCTCAACGGCAACCTGCAGTTCTCCAGCGCCGACGAGTACCGCTACCACGAGGCCCTGGTGCACCCGGCCTTCGGCCTGCGCCCCGATGCCAGGCGCGTACTCGTCTGCGGCGGCGGGGACGGCCTGGCCGTGCGGGAAATCCTGAAGCATCCCTCTGTGCAGGAGGTGGTGCTGGTGGACCTGGACCCGGCCATGACCGACATGGCCCGGTCGCAGCCCATGGTGCGCCAGCTCAACGGCGCCGCCCTGGCCGATCCCCGGGTGCAGGTGGTCAATGCCGACGCCATGGTGTGGCTGCAGGAAACGTCCGGGGCGCCCTTCGACCTGGCCTTCGTGGACTTCCCCGATCCCAACACCTACGCCCTGGGCAAGCTCTACACCTCGCGCTTCTACCGCCTGCTGCAGCGCCGCCTCGCGGAAGACGGCATGATCACCGTGCAGAGCACGTCGCCCCTCATGGCCCGGCAGTCCTTCTGGTGCATCACCGCCACCATGGAGGCCTCGGGCCTGAAGGTGCGGCCCTTCCACCTGGCGGTGCCCTCCTTCGGCGTCTGGGGCTTCGCCCTGGCCTCCAGGCAGGACTTCGAGGTGCCGAACCGCGTGCTGCCGGGCCTGCGCCACCTGTCCGACGCCTCCACCGCGGCCATGTTCGCCTTCCCCAAGGACATGGACCGGGTGCCCGTGCAGGTGAACCGCCTGGACAACCAGGTGCTGGTGCACCTCTACACCCGGGAGTGGCGGCGGTGGTCGTGAGCAGGCCATGAAGCGCCGTGATTTCCTCGCGGCCACGGCGGCCTCGGCGCTGCCCCTGGCCTGCCGCCGCCAGCCCGAGTTCCCCTTCCCGGGCGAGCTCGTGGGTCCCGATCTGCCCACGGGCCACTGGGTGCGGGGCGGGCTCTTTCCGGAACCTGACCACTACGAACCAGTCTCCGTACTCATCGTAGGGGGCGGCGTGGCGGGCCTCAGCGCCGCCTGGCGGCTGGCGGGCGCGGGCCTGGACGACTTCCGGGTGCTGGAGCTGGAGGCGGTGCCCGGCGGCACCTCCAGGGCCGCCCAGAACCACGTGAGCCCCTACCCCTGGGCCGCCCACTACCTGCCGGTGCCGGACCGGGGCAACCACGCCGTGCTGCGCCTGCTGAAGGAATGCGGCGTGCTCCAGGGCTTCGACGCCAGGGGCGAACCGCTGTTCGCCGAGGAAGCCACGGTGCGGTCGCCGGAGGAGCGTCTCTTCGCCTATGGCCAGTGGTGGGAGGGCCTCTACCTGCGGGCGGGCTCCAGCCCCGAGGACGAGCGCCAGTACCATGCCTTCTTCCAGGAGGTGGATCACTGGGCCGCCTACAAGGACGCGAAAGGCCGGCCCGCTTTCAGCATCCCCCGGTCCCGCTGCTCCGACGCCCCCGAAGCCCGGGCCCTGGATGGCCTCTCCTTCGGCGCCTGGCTGGAGGCGCGCGGCCTCGACTCCCCGCGCCTGCGCTGGCTGCTGGACTACGCCTGCCGGGACGACTACGGCTCCCGGCTCGATACCACCAGCGCCTGGGCGGGCCTCTTCTACTTCGCCGCGCGCAAGCAGGGACCGGGCGAGGATTCCCGGCCCCTGCTCACCTGGCCCAGTGGCAACGGCTTCCTGGTGGAGCACCTGAGGCGGGTGGTCGGCGACCGGCTGAGCTGCCACACCCTGGCCACCGCCATCCGCAGCGGAAAGGATGGCCTCCTGGTCACGACCTGGGATGGGCTGAACCAGCGGCGCCGGGGCTTCCATGCCCGCCGGGTGATCTTCGCCGGACCGCAGCACGTGGCCCGGCACGTGATCGAGGGACTTTCGGCCGCGCGTCCCGCCTCGACGCGCATCCGCAACGCCCCCTGGCTGGTGGCCAACCTCACCCTGCGGGCCCGGCCGCCGGAATCCGGCTTCCCCCTGGCCTGGGACAACGTGCCCCGGGATGGCGAAGCCCTGGGCTACGTGGTGGCCACCCACCAGAGCCTGCGGGACCACGGACCCACGGTCTGGACCTGGTACCGGCCCTTCGCGGGCCCCGACTGCGACGCCGAGCGCGCCCGGCTGCGGGCCATGGACTGGCCGGCCTGCGCCCGCATGGTGATGGAGGATCTGCGCCCGGCCCACCCCGATCTGGAAAAGCTGGTGACCCGGCTGGACGTCATGCGCTGGGGCCACGCCATGGTGCGCCCGGCCCCGGGCCTGCTGTGGGACCGGGAATTCCTGGCCCTGTCCCAGCCGTTCGGAAGCATCCACTTCGCCCACACGGAACTGAGTGGACTGGCCCTCTTCGAAGAGGCCCAGGACCATGGCCTCCGCGCCGCCGAAGAGGTGCTAGCGGCCCTGGGGCGACCGGGCCTCAGCTGGCGCTGACAGCCCCTGCATCCGCTGCTCCAGGCTGGCCTCGCCCTGGTCGGGCACGTGCACGATCCAGAGCCAGTCGTAGGTATCGAGGGACCAGTAGGGCACGGCCCCCTTCACCCCCAGGCCACGGACGAGCTTCTTCATCAGGTCGTGGTGCCAGCAGACCACCAGGGTCTCCCCCCGATGGTCCCGGAGGATTTCCGCGGGCAGGGTGGCGCTGTCCCCCTTGGACCGGATGAGCGGCTTCAGGCCCAGCCTGGCCGCCAGGGGAGCCAGGGTCTGCTGGGTGCGGGCCAGATCCGAGGTGTAGAGCGTGGTTGGTCGGAAAGCTTCCAGCAGCGGCACCAGGAGTTGGATGCGCCGCTGCCCCGCCGGGGAGAGGGGTGAATCGCCGTCCCAGAGGGACTCACGCTCCGCGTGCCGCAGCAGCACCACGGTGGTCTCCCGGGCGCCGAGTTGGAAGACGGGCGACAGCAGGATGAACAGCAGGAAAGTGTGGGGGAGACGTAGGCGCATCAAGCAGGCTCCTCGGATCCACTATGGACCTTGGACAGACCCAGCTGTGATGTCCGGCACATCAGCCTTGCCACCGCAGGCAGGCAGGGTGATTGATGTGGATCGGTTTTATCTTAGGACCCACAGGTGATGTGAGCGTTTTACGGTTTGCCCTTGTCCTAACATGTTTCATTGTTTTCATTATGAATCATTTGGAATGTCTTTTAAACGCTTGACCTCGCCCAGCCGGGGGCGTGGCATGGAACCAGAACACCCCAAAATTCACAGTCCTTACCACCTCCTGAGGAGGTTTGGCCCATGTCCGCGGCGGAGGTCGTTCCCCCCCAGCGCGATTCGAGGGACAGCCCATCGAGCCCCCTGGAGTCCCGCCTGGCCAGTCTGGCGGAAGCCGTCAGCCGGCTGGAAGCCAGGGTGGCGGATCTGGAAGTGGCGCGGCCCGTCCAGAAATTCCCCCTGGAGACGGTGCTGTCCAGTGGCCGGACGGCCCCGGCCACCCTGCCCAGCCCGGTCCGGATCATGGGGCTCATCGGCCGGGTCTGCCTCATCCTGGGTGGCGCCACCTTCATCCGCTCCCTGGTGGATGCCCACACCCTGCCCCAGGGCTGGGGCGTGGCCCTGGGCTTGGCCTACGCCACCACCTGGGCGCTGCTCGCCCTGCGCGCCCGGCAACCACTGGACGCGGCCTTCCACGCCCTGGCCTCGATCCTGATCTCCTTCCCGCTGATCGTGGAGTCCACCGTCCGGTTCGGCATCCTGGAACCCAGCCTGGCCGCCCTCCTCCTGCTTCTCGTCACCTGCCTGCAGGGCGCCGTGGCCTGGCGGCGTGACCTTGGAGCCATCCTCTGGATCGCCAGCCTTACTGCCCTGGGCTCGGGCCTGGCCATGATGGCCATGGTCCGGGCCATCGAGCCCTTCCTGGCCGTGTTCCTCATCCTGGGCGTCGCCACCTACTGGCTCACGGAGGGTCGCCGCTGGCAGGGGCTCCGCTGGCCCGCCGCGCTCGTGGCGGACCTGGGCGTGCTCATCCTCACTTCGCTGGCCGCCTGGCCCGGTGGCATTCCCGAGACCTACCGAAGCATCACGCCGGGCCGGGCGATCGCCTTCGCGTTGGCCCTGGCCCTGCTCTACCTCATCAGTTTCTCCTGGCGCCTGCTCCGGCAACGCAGCCCTGTCAACGGCTTCGAGATCGCCCAAACCGGCCTCATCCTCCTGGTGGGCTTCGGCGGGGCCCTGCGGGTGGCCGTGGCCACGGGCTCCGGGATGGGCCTGCTGGGCGTGGGCTGTTCCCTGGCGGGCCTGGGGTGCTATGCGGCAGCGATCCCCTTCGCGGAGGACCGGGAGGAGACCAGGGCCAACTTCCGCTTCTTCACCTTCCTGGCCCTCGTCTACCTGCTCCTGGGGGGCCCGGTGCTGCTGCCGCTGGGAGTCTTCGCCCCGCTGGCCTGCGCCCTGGGCCTGGTGGTCATGCTGGCGGCCCTCCGCTGGCAGCGGACCCTCTTCGTCCTCCAGAGCACCCTCTACCTCCTGGCCGCCGCCATGGCCTCGGGACTCGCCACCTGGACCGCTAAGGCTTACCTGTCTCCGGCGGGACCAGTCGCCGCCCTGACTCCGGTGGGCTTCCTCAGCCTGGCGGGACTGGCGGGGGCGCTGGCCCTGTTCCTGCTGCGCCGGCCCTCCGAAGCCATCACCTCCCAGGTCCGGCCCCTGGTCCTGGTGCTGGGGGCCGCCACCACCGCGGGTGGCGGCGCCTTGCTGATCCAGGCCGGCAGCCGATTCCTCCCGTTGGATCCCGGAGCCCTCGCCGCGATCCGCACGGGGGTGCTGTCGGCGCTGGCCATCCTGCTGGCCGCCTGGGGCCGGAAGCTCCCGGTCCTGCAACTGCGCTGGCTGGTCTATCCGCTGCTGATGGTCACCGCCCTGAAGTTCCTGTTCGAGGACGTGGCCGTGGGCCGCCCGCTGACCCTCTTCCTCGGGTTCATGTGCTACGGCGCCACCCTCATGCTCGCACCCCGTTTCCTGAAGGCCCCTGTCCCTGCCGCCCCACCACAGGACAACGCACCCCACCAGCCGGAGGTTCATCCATGAACACCAGCCCGATCCAATCCGCGGGCCTGACGCTGCTGCTCCTGGCGGCACCCGCCTTCGCGAGTCCCCCCGAGAAGGGACCAAAGGGCGAGCCCGTGGCCCAGGAAGGCCTGCAGGTGCCGAAGCCGCCCTTCACCGAAGGTGTCTTCCCCTGCACCGCCTGCCATGACGGCAAGCAGGTCAAGGTGAACACCCAGCGACGGGAGCTGGCCATGCACAGCGAAATCGAGCTCAAGCACGGGCCCGAGAGCCGCTGGTGCCTGGACTGCCACGACGCCAACAGCCGGGACAACCTCCACCTGGCCAGCGGCGAGAAGGTGGACTTCACGGTGTCGTACAAGCTCTGCGGCCAGTGCCACGGCGACAAGTTCCGGGACTGGCGCCTGGGCATCCACGGCAAGCGCACCGGCAGCTGGAACGGCCCCAAGCAGTACCTGCTCTGCGTCCACTGCCACAACCCCCACGCCCCCCACTTCGCTCCCCTGAAACCCATGGCGCCGCCCACCCGGCCCGAGAACATCAAGCTGACGAAAGGGGTTGCCCGATGACGGACCAGCTGCCCATGCCCCTGCAAACCGGCTGTGAGCCTTCCAGCAGCTGCGACAGCCGCCGGGAATTCCTTGGCACCGCCGTGGCCGCCGTGGCCATGGCCCTCACCGGCTGCGGGAAGCTCAGCAAGGAGGAGTTCCTCCAGCACAATTTCCGCGAGCTCAGCAAGGACGAAGTCCAGACCATCATCGCCCGCCTGGAAAGCGAGTACAAGGCCAAGTACGGCAAGACCGTGAAGGTGGGCACCGAACCCGCCATGCCCGGCGTGATCTTCGGGTACGCGCTGGATCTCAGCCGCTGCATCGGCTGCCGGCGCTGCGTCCATGCCTGCGTCAAGGAGAACAACCAGTCCCGGAACCCGGAGATCCAGTGGATCCGCGTCCTCGAGATGGACAAGGAGGAGGGCGTCAACCTCCAGCACGCGGATCAGTACTACGACCCCGCCGAGGTGCCCCGGGAAGGCCACTTCTACATGCCGGTCCAGTGCCAGCAGTGCAAGAAGCCGCCCTGCGTGAAGGTCTGCCCCGTGGGCGCCACCTGGCGGGAGAAGGACGGCATCGTGGTGGTGGACTACAACTGGTGCATCGGCTGCCGCTACTGCATGGCCGCCTGCCCCTACGGCGCCCGCCACTTCAACTGGGGCGAACCTGGCCTAACCCCAGCCGAGGTCAACCCCGACACCCACTACCTGGGCAACCGCCCCCGCCCCAAGGGCGTGGTGGAGAAGTGCACCTTCTGCGTCCAGCGCACCCGCAAGGGACTCTATCCCGCCTGCGTGGAAATTTGTCCGACGGGCTCGCGGAAGTTCGGCAACCTCCTGGACGCCAAGAGCGAGATCCGGCAGGTGCTGGAGCACAAGCGCGTCTTCAAGCTCAAGGAAGACCTGAACACCCAGCCCAACTTCTTCTACTTCTACGGGGTGTGAGGCCATGGACATTCTGCGGAATTTCAAACAGTTCATCGTCGATACCCTGGGCCTGATGCTTCAGGGGGGCAAGCTCTACTACGCGTGGGTGGCTTTCCTCCTGCTGCTCATCGGCGTGGGCGGCTTCGCCTACGCGAACCAGCTCAACCACGGCCTCATCGTCACCAACATGCGGGACCAGGTCTCCTGGGGCTTCTACATCGGCAACTTCACCTTCCTGGTGGGCGTGGCCGCGGCCTCGATCATGCTGGTGATCCCCGCCTACATCTACGACTGGGGCCCCATCAAGGAGGTCACCATCCTGGGTGAGATGCTGGCGATCACCGCCCTCATCATGTGCCTGGGCTTCGTCCTGGTGGACATCGGCCGGCCCGACCGGTTCTGGCACATCATGCCCCTGGTGGGCCGCCTGAACTGGCCCGACTCCCTGCTGGCCTGGGACGTGATCGTCCTGAACCTCTACCTGCTGCTGAACTGGTTCGTGGTGACCTACCTGCTGTTCAGCTCGTACCTCGAGAAGCACTACAAGAAGGCCCTGGTGCTGCCCCTGGTGCTGCTGTCGATCCCCATGGCCGTGAGCATCCACACGGTCACGGCCTACCTCTACAACGGCCTGGCCGCCCGCCCCTACTGGAACTCGGCCATCCTGGCGCCCCGCTTCCTGGCCTCGGCCTTCTGCTCGGGCCCCGCGGTGCTGCTCATTTTGCTGCAGGTGCTGCGGAAGACCACCAAGCTCCACATCACCAACGAAGCCATCTTCAAGATCGCCGAGCTCATGGCCTACACCATGGGCTTCAACCTCTTCCTCACGGCGGCGGAAGCCTTCAAGGAGATCTACTCGGGCACCGAGCACATGGTCTATTTCCAGTACCTGCTCTTCGGCATCGAAAGGAACGGGGTCCACTACAACACCCTGGTGCCCTATGCCTGGGCCTCCATCATCACGGGCTTCATCGCCTTCCTGCTGTTCCTCATCCCCAGGACCCGGACCAACTGGATCACCCTGAACCTCGGCTGCGTGCTCATCTATTCCAGCGTCTACATCGAGAAGGGCATGGGCCTCATCATCCCCGGCCTCACCCCCGACGCCCTGGGCGAGATCTTCGTGTACCGCCCCTCCTTCACGGAGATCGCCGTGGCCGCGGGCATCTTCTCCCTGGGCGCCCTGGTCTTCACCGTCATGCTCAAGGCCGCCGTGCCCATGATGCTCGGCGAGTTCACCATCTCCAAAGGCCGCAGGGCCGTCGATGCGCCCCCCGAGGCCGGTCCCATCGAGGCCTAGGTAGGCGACTCATCCCAGGCAACACCAGCCGGGCGGTGCCCGGCTGGTGGGCGTTCACCAGCGTTCCTGATCCGTCGCTGGAGCCAGGGACCAGGGGTCGGACGCCAGGCCGTTGACGGTGGCGCCGCTCTGCATCACGTGCCTGGTGTTGGCCAGGAAACCGTGGGGGAAGATGGGGGCGGGAGCGCTGGCCGCGTCCAGGCGGGCGCTCAGTTCCACGGGCAGTTCCAGCTCCAGGGATTGCAGGTTGCCCTCCAGCTGGGCCAGGGTGCGGGCCCCCAGGATGGGGCTGGCCACGCCGGGCCGCCCCAGCACCCAGGCCAGGGCCACCTGGGCCACGCCGGCGCCCAGTTCCGAGGCCACGGCCTCGGCGGCCTCGATGATGCTGTAGTTGCGCTCCGTGAGGCTCTTGGACACACCGGGCACATGCCGCCCCTCGCCCTGGGGCTGCTTGTTCCGCCCGTACTTGCCCGTCAGCAGGCCTCCCTTCAGCGGGGACCAGGGGGTGACGCCCAAGCCGTGGGCCCTGGCCATGGGCATGAGGTCATGCTCCACGGTGCGCTCGATGAGGGAGTACTCGATCTGCAGGGCCACGAAGGGCGACCAGCCGCGGAAGTGGGCCTCCACCTGCCCCTGGGCCACCTTCCAGGCGGGCGTATCCGAAACGCCGAGGTACCGCACCTTGCCGGCCCGCACCAGATCATCCAGCGCCCGCAGCGTTTCCTCGATGGGCGTGTGGGGATCCTCGAAGTGCATCCAGTAGAGATCCACGCAGTCCGTGCGAAGGCGCCGGAGGCTCTGTTCGAGCTGCTGCTGGAGGGCCTTCCGCCCGGCGCCGCCGCCGTTGGGATCGCCCCGGTGCAGGCTGCCGCAGAACTTGGTGGCGAGGACCACCTGGTCCCGGCCGCCCCGCTCGGCGAAGTAGTCCCCCAGGATGGCCTCGCTGTGCCCCTTGGTGTAGATGTTGGCCGTATCGATGAAGTTGCCCCCGGCCCCCAGGTAGCGCTCCAGCATGGCCCGGCTTTCCGGCACCTCGGCGCCCCAGCCCCAGTCGGCGCCGAAGGTCATGGTGCCCAGGCAGAGCGGACTCACCCGCAGGCCGGAGCGGCCCAGGGTGCGGTAGTCGGTGAGCTGCATGGTGGCCTCCTGAAGTCGCTGCGGCCACCAGCCTACACCGGTTCAGATCCCGGGCTCCTCGTCGTGGAGTTCATCCGGATGGCTGGTCAGGATCCCGCGGAAGGTCTCCAGGTGGGTCAGGAACAGCTGCACCAGGCGGGGATCGAAATGCCGGCCACTGCCCTCCCGGATGAGCGCAACCACCTTGTCCTCGGGCCAGGGTTCCTTGTAGTGGCGATGGTTGCTGAGGGCGTCGAAGACATCCACCAGGGCGGTGATGCGGGCCTCCAGGGAGATCTGCTCGCCCTTGAGCCCCTTGGGGTAGCCGCCGCCATCCCATTTCTCGTGGTGGCCGATGGCGATCCGGGCCCCCATCTGGATGAAGGGCACGGTGGAGCCCTTGAGGATGGTGGCGCCCATGGTGGTATGCCGCTTCATGGTCACCCACTCGGCTTCCGTGAGCGCTCCGGGTTTCTGCAGGATCGCGTCCGGCACGCCGATCTTCCCGATGTCGTGCATGGGAGCGGCGGCCTTGATGGTGTCCACTTCCTGGGGCTCCCAGCCCAGGAGGCGGGCCATTTCGGCGGCATAGAGGCCGATGCGGCGAACGTGCATGCCGGTCTCGTTGTCCCGGTGCTCGCTGGCGGTGATGAGACGGAAGGCGATCTCCTCGCGGGAATCCCGGATCTCCACCGTCTGCTCCCGCACCTTCCGGGCCAGCTCGGCCTCCCGGTCCCGGAAGGCGATCTCCAGCATCCGACGGCGCAGGGCCCCGTTCACCTGGACGAGGATCTCCCGGGGCTGGTAGGGCTTGAGCACGAAGCCGAAGGCCCCCTGCTGCAGGCACTCGATGGCCGTCTCCGCATCCTCGAGGGAGCTCACCATGATCACGGAGGTATCGGGGATCCGGTGCTTGAGGGCCCGCACCAGGTCCAGCCCGGAGGCCCCGGGCATCTGGATGTCGCAGAGCACCAGGTCGATCGACTCCGAGTCCAGCACGGCCAGGGCGCTGGAGACATCCTCCGCCTCCCGGCAGCGGTAGCCGGACTTGGTCAGGATGTGCTTGAGGGACAGCCGCACGATGGCCAGATCGTCCACGATGAGAACGCTGGCCTGCTCGGGCAACACTTGGATGTCCCTGGCCATGATCTCCCCGGATGCCTCTTCATCGGTTGCCACTCAGGATGCTTTATCCCCTGATCATCCCATGGGCAGGAAAAGCACAGACAGGATATCCACCCTTGGGCAGACCTGGGGCCCAGCCTTCAGCGGGCCCATTCCAGTGAGTCGCGCTTGGCTTGGTAGTGCGCGCCGAGGCCGAGGGCAATGGCCCGGTCGCAGAGCTCCAGGGCCCCGTGGAAGTCGCCCAGCTCGCTGTGCGCCTGGATCCCCCGCTCGAAGCCGGTGAGGCCTTCCAGCATGCGCCGGTACTCGTGGGGAAAGGCCAGCTCCAGTTCCGGGAGGTAGGCAAGGGCCTGGTCCACGGAGGCCACGCAGGCCTCCCACTGACCGCACTGGGCCTGGGCCTCGGCACTCAGGTCGTAGGCGAAGGCCTTCACGGCGTTGGGCAGGCTGGCCTGGCTTTCGAAGGTCCGCCGCAGGTACTTCAGGGCAGACTCCGGCCCACTGAAGGCCGCCTCCCGGTGCCCCGCCAGCAGGTCCTCCAGGGTGTCCTTCACCGACTTGCGGACGGGCTCGTTGCGCTTGGCCATGGATACCTGTAAAGAAAGGCGTTTCTAACCGCAGAGGACGCAGAGATCGCAGAGGATGGCGTGGTTTCCCTGCGCCCTCGGCGCGCTCTGCGGTGAAACCGTCATTCGTATTCGATGGTCGCGGGCGGCTTGCTGGTGATGTCGAACACGACGCGGTTGATGCCGCGCACTTCGCGGACGATGCGCTGGGCGATGCGGTCCAGCAGTTCGTGGGGCAGCCGGGCCCAGTCGGCGGTCATGAAATCTTCTGAGGTCACGGCCCGCAGGGCGCACATCCACTCGAAGGTGCGCTCGTCGCCCATGATGCCCACGGTCTGCACCGGCAGCAGCACGGCGAAGGCCTGGCTGGTCTTGGCGTACCAGCCGCTCTCCCGCAGCTCCTGGAGGAAGATGGCGTCGGCGTTCTGCAGGATGGTGGCCCGCTCCCGGGTGATGGCGCCGGGCAGGCGCACGGCCAGGCCGGGGCCCGGGAAGGGATGCCGCTGGTTCATCTCCTCGGGGAGCCCCAGGGCCAGGCCCGTGGCGCGCACCTCGTCCTTGAACAGCTCCCGCAGGGGCTCCACCAGCTGCATCCGCATGCGCTCCGGCAGGCCGCCCACGTTGTGGTGGGACTTCACCAGGATGGCGCCGCCGATGCCGCTGGATTCGATGACATCGGGATAGGTGGTGCCCTGGCCCAGGAAGTCGGCCTTCACCTTGCCGGCCTCCCGCTCGAAGACTTCGATGAACTTGCCGCCGATGATCTTCCGTTTCTGCTCGGGGTCGGTGATGCCCGCCAGGGCTCCCAGGAACTCGTCGGACGCATCCACCCAGATCACCTGCAGCTCGAAGGGCGCGAAGTAGGCCTGCACCTGCTGCATCTCGTCCTTGCGCATGAGGCCGTGGTCCACGAAGACGCAGGTGAGCTGCTTGCCGATGGCCTTGTGCAGCAGCAGGGCCGCCACGCTGGAATCCACGCCGCCGCTGAGCCCCAGCACCACGGTGCCCTTCCCCACTTGGGCGCGGATGGCCTTCACTTTCTCGTCGATGAAGTTGCCCGCGTTCCAGTCGAGGATCATGCCGCAGTGCCGCAGGAAGTTCAGCAGCAGGGGCGTACCCTGGGCGCTGTGGGTCACCTCGGGGTGGAACTGCAGGCAGTAGATCCCCCTCTTGGGATCCTCCATGGCCGCCACCGGCACGCTGGGGGTCCTGGCGGTGACGGTGAAGCCCGGAGGGGCCACCTCCACGTGGTCGCCGTGGCTCATCCACACCTGCTGGGCGTGGGGCAGACCCTCGAACAGCATGGAAGCCTCGGGCATGGCCTGGATCTCGGCCTTGCCGTACTCCCGGCTGGTGGAGCGGTGCAGCTGCCCGCCCAGGTTCCGGGCCAGGAGCTGCTGGCCGTAGCAGATGCCCAGGATGGGCACGCCGAGGTCGAGGATGGCCGGGTCCAGGTCGGGGGCGCCGGGCTCCATGACGGAGTTGGGACCACCGGACAGGATCACGCCCTTGAGATCGGCGCCGCCGATCTCCGCTGCCGTGGCCCCGCTGCCATAGACCAGGCCGAAGGCCCCCAGCTCCCGCAGCCGCCTCGTGATGAGCCGCGTGTACTGGCTGCCGTAGTCGATGATCGCGATGCGCTCGTGGTGCATGGGGCCTCTGCAGATTGGTCCAGGAGGGCCGGAAGGCGGTCCAGGAGCCACCTCCAGTGTGCCCGATTCGCCGTTTCCCCAGGGCCCCGGCCATCTGTCTCCCGTTGCCCTCCGGGCTGGAAGCGGTCAATACCCGGCTTTCCTGGCCTTGAGGTGCTCCAGCAGGGCCTTGAGGGAAGGTTTTTCGTAGGGGCCCTTGGCCTTGGGGAGGGCCGCCTGGACCATCTGGATCGCCTCGTCCAGCCGCCCCTGCATCGCCGCGGCCTGCACCTCGCGGCTCAGGTCCGCCAGGGTATCCGGCAGCCAGAACTTCAGGGGTTTGATGCCTGGTGGGGCTGGCGGCATGGCCGGGCGGGACTCGGGCGTCGCCGGCAGGGGCGCCGCGGAAACCTTCGCCCTCGCGGCTCGGTTCCGAAGGGTTTCCAGCAGCGATCCGAGGACCTGCCGGTCGTAGGCCTGCTTCGCCGTCGCCAGGGCCTTCTCCACCTTCCGCATGGCTTGATCGGTTCTGCCCTCGCCCACCAGGGCAATCACCTCGCGCCCCAGGGGCGCCAGGTGGGCGGGCAGGCTGAACTTCAGGGACTCGACGGGATTTGGGGGCACCGAGGGTTCCTTGGCCTCCATCGGTCCGGGGGCTGGGGGCTCGTTGCTGCGGGCCTTCCACAGGGTCCGGAACCGGTCCAGCGATTCCGCATAACTCGCGGCCATGAGCCTTTCGGTCTGGCTGAGGGCGCTGCTCGTCAGCTGGGTGCCCACCTCCTGCGCCTCCTTCTCGAATCCGAGGTTCATGTAGGCAATCCCCAGATTGAACAGGTTGGACAGGTTCTGCGGCTCCAGTTCCACAGCCCTCCTGCCAGCCTTGAGCGCCTTGTCGGGATCCCTGGGGCGCCAGGAATACTGCTGGCAGATCGCCATCAGGGTGCCCGGAAAGTCCGGGCGAAGGCGTTGCGCCATCTCGAGCCAGGCGATGATCTCCTCCGAATCGCGGCTATTGCGCTCCCGCGCGAGCTGGGCCAGGCGGAAGGGTGCGCGGAAGTCCTGGGTGCCGAGCCGCAGGGCCTCCCGATAGGCGGTCTCCGCCTTGCCAGTCTCTCCCCGGAGGACCATGGCCCTCCCCAGGGCCACCTGGACCTCGGGTCGCTGGGCCGCCGCGGCCACGGCCCGATCGAGCAGTGGCCGGGCGAGCGGTTCCTCGCCGGTGTCCATGAGGAATTCCGCCTGGACGACCCAGGAGCCCACCTCGTCGAGGCCACGCACCTGGAAGTCACGGTCCGTCAATTTCACGGTGAGCGGGAAGTCCCAGTACTTGAACCGGGACCGCTGGGAGTAGGTGGTGAGGGCTCCCTGCAGCTTGTCCAGGTCCCCGAACCCGGCGCGGGCGGCGGCCAGGGAATCCGCGCCCCCCGAGGCCGCCTTCACGTAGTTCCGGAACAGCCCGGCCTTCAGGGCCTGGTCATCCATGAACAGGTAGTGCACGAAGGCCCAGCTCTGCGCATAGAAGAGGCCCGACTTCTCCCCCTCCTGGTAGTGGGGGGAGTCGTGGGTGACCGTGAAGAGCGTTTCGAGCGGGAGTCTGGCCTGGTTCCGCAGCAGCATCAAACGGCCCACGGGGACCCGGCCGAGGTAGACATGCTCGGACCGGATTTCCGTGGCCCCGTAGAAATCCGCCAGGCCCTCATCCAGCCAGGTGGGCAGCGCGGGGAAATTCTGGTGGACGATGCTGTGGGTGTACTCGTGGAACAGGACGAAATAGGGCTGGTCGGTCTGATGGCTCACGTCGAGCCGGAGGATCGCGTAATTGCGATCCTCCCTCTGGAAAAACGTGCCTGCCGGCCGCTTGGGATCCTTGCCCTCGAAGGGCTTGGGAAGCAGGCGCTTCATGGAGGCCTCATCCTCGAGCACGAAGATGACCATCGGCTTGGGCGGGTCCACCCGCACCTCGGGAATGAGCTTGCCGAAGACGCTGCGGATCCCCTCGAAGGCTGCCAGCGCCTTCCTGGCTTCCGCTTCACCGGCGTCGCTGTAGGCCACGAAATGGGGTGACCTCACCTCCACCCACGAGTCCTTCCGCCCCGCGTGGAGGACGGTTCCATGCAGGAGGGCCGCAAACGCCAGCCCCAGGTGGATGGGTCGAATCGCCAGCATGAAGATCTCCGCGCCAGAGGCGCTTGGAAACGGGGCCCTACTGCCAGAGGCTGAAGTCCGCCACCCGCAGGAAGGCCTGGCGGAGGCGGTGGAGCAGGCTGAGGCGGGCGGCGCGGAGGGCCGGGTCCTCGCACTTCACCATGACGGCATTGAAGAAGGCCTCCAGGGGTTCGGCGAGGTCGGCGAGGGCGGCCAGAAGGGTGCCCTGATCCCCAGAGGCTTCGATGCCCATCAGTCGTTCCGCCAGGGCCTTTTCGGTGGCGTCCTGGAGCGTGGCGGCGTCGAAAGCGTGGACGGGGTGCTCGTCCTTGAGAATATTCCCGATGCGCTTGGCGCTCTGCGCGAGGGAGGCGAAACGGGGGTCCTCAGCAAAGGCTGACAACGCCTCGCAGCGGGCCTTGAGGTCCACCAGGTTCTCCCAGCCCGCGGCCAGGGCCGAACGGCGCACGGAGCCCGCATAGCCGGTCGACTCCAGCTGGTAGGCCACGCGGTCCTTGAAGAAGGACATCAGCGCCTCGGTGGTGTCGGCGGCGGGCCTGGTGGCCTTGGAGCCCACGGCCTTCAAGGCGATGTCGATGAGCTCGGCGGGCTCCAGGGCCCAGCCCCGCTCCCACAGGATGCGCACGATGCCCTGGCCGGCGCGGCGCAGGGCCAGGGGGTCCTTGGATCCGCTGGGGATGAGCCCCACGGCGAAGCAGCCCGCCACCGTGTCCAGCTTGTCGCAGAGGGACAGCAGGCAGCCCATGGGCGTGGCAGGAATCGCGTCCTCGGCACCGATGGGCCGGTAGTGTTCCTTCACGGCCATCCAGACGTCCTCGTGGGCGCCTTCGTGCCGGAGGTACTCGCCGCCCATGATGCCCTGCAGCTCGGGGAACTCGCCCACCATGAGGGTGCGCAGGTCGCACTTGGCCATGCGGGCGGCCTCCAGGGCGTGCTCCACATGAGCCTCGTCCTTCGAGAGCCTTGTGGCCAGGGCCTTGACGATGGCCACCACCCGGCCGGTCTTGGCGTGGTAGCTGCCCAGCTCCCGCTGGAAGGTGAGGGCCTGGAGCTTCTCGAGCCGATCCGACAGGGGGTGCTTGCGGTCCTCGGCGAAGAAGAAGCGGGCATCGTAGAGCCGCGCCTTCAGCACCCACTCGTTGCCCGCCTTCACGAAGCCCGCGGGGTCGTCCGGTCGATTGGCGGCGGTGAGGAAGCAGGGCAGCAGGGCGCCATCGGGTCCCTCGATGCAGAAGCTCTTCTGGTGCTCCCGCAGGGACGTGACCAGCACCTCCTTGGGCAGCTCCAGGAAGCTGGCCGGGAAGTCCCCCCGCACGATCTTCGGGAACTCCACGATCTCCGCCAGGGTGTCCAGCAGCGAAGCATCGGCCACCACGCGGCCGCCCGCCTCGGCGGCCAGCTGATCCAGCTGCTGGGCGATGCGGCTGCGGCGGACCTCCACGCTCACCACCACGCCTGCGGCCTCCAGGACCGATTCATAGACATCGGGCGTGGCAATCGTTATCGGCGCCGCGTGCTGGCGATGGTAGAGGCGATGGCCCCAGGTGGTGTTGGTCGCCGTGACGCCGTCCACGGTGATGGGCACGATCTGGTCGCCGAACAGGCAGAGGATGTTGCGGATGGGGCGCACGAACTCGAAGTCGGACTTGCCCCACCGCATGGCCTTGGGCACGTGCAGGCTCGCGATGAGGCCAGGCAGGGCCTCCGCCAGCAGGTCCACCGTGGGCCGACCCTTCTTCGTGATCGTCACCACTGCACAGGGTTCCTTCTTGCCGGCCGGCTGCTCAAAGCGCACCTGATCGAAGCCCACACCCCACTTCTCGGCGAACTTCTGGCCCTGGATGGTGGGCTGGCCCGACTCGTCCACGCACATGCGCTGGGGTGGACCGACCTGGGTTTCGGTCTGGTCGGGCTGGGAGACGGGCAAGGCTCCGTGCCAGCAAAGCTTGCGCGGAGAGAAAAAGGCCCCGACGGTAGTGCTTACCAGGCCCTGGCTCTTTGCCCAGGTCGAGAACGCAGTACGGAACTCTTCGGTGAGCGGCTCCAGGAACCGCGCCGGAATCTCCTCGCAGTGCAGCTCCAGCAGGAAGGTCTGGGTGGCGCTCACTTCGCACCCCCCTTCGCCGAAGCCGCGCCATGCTTCTCGGCGCCCTCCGCGTTCTCTGCGGCTGGTGTCTTTCCTTCCTCATGCTCCAGGTAGGCCTTCGCGCACCCGCAGGCCAGATCCCGCACGCGCTTGATGATGCCGGGCCGCTCGGTGGTGCTGACGGCGCCCCGGGCATCCAGCACGTTGAAGGTGTGGCTCATCTTGAGGGCCTGCTCGTAGGCGCTGAGGAAGTGGCCGTGGTCCTTGAGCAGCCGCCAGCCCTCCTTCTCGAAGGCCTCGAAGAGGGTGCGGTGCAGGTCCAGGTCGGCGTGCTCGAAGCTGTAGGCGCTCAGCTCGAACTCCTCCCGCTGGCGCATCTGGCCGTAGGTGACGGGGAAGACGCCGTCATCGGTCTTCACCTCCCCATGCACCAGGTCGAAGATGTTGTCGTAGCCCCCCAGGAACATGCAGATGCGCTCGATGCCGTAGGTCAGCTCGGCGCTCACGGGCCGGCAGTCCAGTCCGCCCACCTGCTGGAAGTAGGTGAACTGGCTGATCTCCATGCCGTCCAGCACCACCTGCCAGCCCACGCCCCAGGCGCCCAGCGACGGCGATTCCCAGTTGTCCTCCTCGAAGCGCAGGTCGTGCTTGGAGAAGTCGATGCCCAGGGCCTCGAGGCTTTCGATGTAGAGATCCTGCACCGCCGCGGGGCTGGGCTTGAGGATCACCTGGAACTGGAGGTGCTTGTAGACCCGGAAGGGGTTCTCGCCGTAGCGGCCGTCCGCCGGGCGGCGGCTGGGCTCCACGTAGGCCACGTTCCAGGGCTTGGCCCCCAGGGCGCCGAAGAAGGTCAGCGGGTTCATGGTCCCCGCGCCCTTCTCCAGATCGTAGGGCTGGCCGATGAGGCAGCCCCGGTCGGCCCAGAAGCGCTGCAGGCGGAGGATCAGTTCCTGGATGTGCATGGGGGCTCGCCAAAACGAGCATTGTAGCGGGTTTTCGGCTCTTTGGTAAGCTCGAGGGATGCTGATCCGCCGTGCTCTGCCCGCCGATGCCCAGGAGCTGGCGCTCCTGGGGGAGCGCCTTTGGCGCGAGACCTACACGGGGCTGATTCCAGAATCGAATCTGGAGATCCATCTGGCTGAGACCTTCGGCCTGGTGCAGCAGGCCGCGGAGCTGGCGGATCCCGCCAACCGGACCCTGGTGATCGAGGGGGGTGGCGCGCTCCTGGGCTATGCCCTGCTCCAGGCCCACGGGCCGAAGGCGCCCACCCCGGCCGTCCCCTTTGAACGCCCGCTCGAGGTGGCGCGGTTCTACGTGGACCGCTCCCTCCATGGCCGCGGGGCGGCCCAGGCGCTGATGGCCGAAGTGCTGGCCCGGGCCGAGGCCGCAGGCCACGATGGCGTGTGGCTGCAGGTCTGGGAGCAGAACCCCAGGGCACTCCGCTTCTACGCCAAGGCGGGCTTCCGCGATGCGGGCGGAGCCACCTATCGCATCGGCCAGCAGGTGGACCGGGATCGGCTGCTGGTGCACACGCTGCTGGCGCGCGGCCTCTGAGCCGGGCTCACGCCTTGACCACGTGCGTATCGGCGAGGAGATCGTGGAGGCAGCGGCGGTTGGCCTGGAAGATGAGGAGCGCGTCCAGCACGTAGACCAGGTTCCCCACGCCCCGGACCTTGAGCACCAGCTCCAGCACCACGGCCGCGACGAAGAAGGGCAGCCAGCGGAGGAAGAAGACTCGCCAGACGCTGGGGATGTCCCCGTCGCTGGTGATCATGCGGATGCCCAGCACCTTCTTGCCAATGGTCTGCCCCCGCCGGGCCACCAGGACGATTTGCGTGATGAGCACCGCCAGGGCGACCCCCACCGCCGCGAGCACCAGGACCACCAGGGAGCCCATGCGCCCCGACAGGAGGGCCATGGGCAGCAGGAGGGCGATGGCGCCCAGGGGGGCGAAGCCCGCGAGGGCATCCACCAGGGCCGCACCTAGGCGGCTGAGGCGGGAGGCCGCCTCCACGTCATAGGTGTCCTGTGGCTGGTAGGGATCCATGGCCGCGCTCCGTCCCCTCCAGGGTGCAAAAGGTCTCGCACCTTGGCAAGGAGTCTCTGGTTGGGGCTATACTCCCGCTCCTGGATGGATGGGCCATCCACGCGAACCAGGAGCATCCATGCAGGGGCACAATTACCAGTATTTCGAGCTCGTGGGCACCTCCAAGACGTCGGTCGAGGACGCGGTGCAGAACGTGCTGGCCAAGGCCGCCAAGGACCTGCCCAACATGCGCTGGTTCCAGATCATCGAAACCCGCGGCGCCATCAAGGACAGCAAGGTGTCCGAGTGGCAGGTCACGGTGAAGGTGGGCTGCCGCCTCGCGGAGTAGCCCCCGCCTAACTGGCCGCCCGTTGGGCCTCGCACCGGAGGCTCCTCCCGCTTTGCAGCCGCGCACTTCTCCCGCCAAGCAGTGCTTGTCGAGGAGCTTCCCTCATGTTCAGCTGGGGCCTTCCAGGAGTCCCCATGTACGCCATGATCATCGTCCGCTACCGCCGTCCCCTGTCTGAGGTCGAGGCGGCCACCGAGGCCCACCGCGCCTAC
Organism: Candidatus Geothrix skivensis; assembly: GCA_016721195.1. Taxonomy (GTDB): domain Bacteria; phylum Acidobacteriota; class Holophagae; order Holophagales; family Holophagaceae; genus Geothrix; species Geothrix skivensis. The sequence continues at coordinate 221,588 of JADKIO010000006.1, forward strand.
CTCCGCACCCTGGCGGAAAGGGGCACCCTGGTGGCCTCGGGACCACTGGATCCGCGCTTCGGCGGCCTGTGGCTGGTGCGGGTCCAGGACGAGAACCCCCTGGCGGATCTGGATGCCCTCATGGCGGGCGATCCCTTCCACCAGCAGGGCCTGGCCAACTACGAGCTGCTGCCCTGGAAGGTCCTGCAGGGCAAGGAAGGGCTCGACAGGATCTGATCAGACGGGCGTCGCCAGCAGGCCAGCGACCACCTCCAGCAGCTCCTCCTCCCGGAGGGGCTTGTGGAGGATGGCGCTGACCGCCTGCTTCTTGAGGGCTTCCAGGATCGCGGGGTCGTGGGTGGCGGTGAGCACCACGATGGGCAGGTCCGGCTTGGCCTTGCGCGCCATCCGGGCCACGGTGAGGCCATTGCAGCCGGGCATCTGGTAGTCGGTGACGATGAGTTCCGGGTCGCTGGCACCGATGCGTTCCCCGACTTCCACGGCCGTCACTTCCGCCCAGGTCTCCACCTCGTGGCCCGCCTGCTCCAGGAGGTGCCGGACCAGGTTGCGCATGAGCTTGCTGTCATCGACGACGACGATCCTGGACATGGCGGCCCCCCGGGGCGTCAGTACCGCACTGGCTTCACTTGCGGTCCTGGGCCCGCTTGAACTCCACGTAGCCCATGTCCACCTCGTTGATGTGGTGCTTCAGCCAGTCCGCCAGGAAGGTGGTCACCTCCATGGTGACGGGCTTGCCTTCGGCGAGCTTGGCCTGCAGGGCCTTGGCCTTGTCCACCAGGTGGGCATGCTCGGCCATGTGGGAAGTGAGCTTGGGGTAGCCCATGTCCTTCATGATCTTTTCTTCCGTTCCGAAATGCTCGACGGTGTACTTCACCAGGAAGTCCAGGCTGTCCTTCACGGCGGTCTTGGCGGTGCCGTCCTTGAAGGAATCCGCCAGCTTGTTGACGGCGGCGAACAGCGCCTTGTGCTGAGAGTCGATGATGGTGATGCCGGTCTCGAAGCGGCTGTTCCAAACGGCGATGGCCATGGTCCTTCTCCTGAAGAGGTTCAGGAGCCTCATCGAACCCGCCCTTCGGCACCTTGAATCCGGGCGGAGAGCGACCGGCAACGGCTTCGGACCCGTCCTCAGCCCCGCTGCTGCTCCCGCAGGAACTCCACCATGGCCATGTCCACCTGGTTGATGTGGTGCTGCAGCAGGTCCGCGAAGAAGATGGTCACGTCCATGACCACCGGCGAACCTTCCGCGTACCGCTCCCGCAACTCCTGGACCTTCACGATGAGGACCGCGTGTTCCGCCTGGTGGGGGCCCAGGCCGGGATAGCCCCACTCCTGCATGAAGGTCTCCTCGGTCTGGAAGTGCGCGAGGGTGTAGGCCAGCAGGGTCTCGAGGCTTTCGTCCACCAGCACCGAGGCCCGCCCGGTCCGGAAGGCTTCGGCCAGGCGGTTGAGGGCCTCGAAGATGGACTGGTGCTGGGCGTCGATGACCTCGATTCCGGTTTCGTAGCGGCGGTTCCAGCGGGCTATGGCCATGACGATCCCCGGGGGCAAGAGGGTCTTCATCGGCCCAACCGGCGTGGCGGGTGAATCCGGGCCGATCCGGCTCAGGCCTTCGGCTCAGGCATGAGCATGAGGCTCGCGATCTTGCTCTGCAGCTCCTTCAGGCTGAAGGGCTTCCGGATGCTGGTCACCGTGGGCCGGCCCTCCAGGAGGGGGGCGATCTCATGGTCGCTGTAGCCCGTGGCCATGATGACGGAGAGGCCGGGGCGCAGGCTCAGGATCCTTGGCAGCGCCTCCGCGCCGCCCATGCCGGGCATGTTCATGTCGAGGATGACCAGCTCCACCTCCAGGCCCGAGCGCAGCTGCTCCAGCGCCTGGGCCCCGCCCGGCACGCTCACCACCGTATGCCCCATCATCTCGAGCAGGGGTGCCACCGCCTCCCGGATCAGCTCATCGTCGTCCACCAGCAGGATCCGCAGGGATGCCTGGGGACCGGCGGCCAGGGCCGGCGTCACATCCGTGGCAGGCACCCGGGGGGCCACCCGGCTTGCGGGGAACCACAGGATGGCCTCGGTCCCCTGGCCCGGCTCGCTGGTCAGCTGGAAGGTGCCTTCGTGGGCCAGCATGGTGCCGTAGACCATGGGCAGGCCCAGGCCCGTCCCCTTTCCCAGGGGCTTGGTGGTGTAGAAGGGTTCCATGGCCTTGGCCAGGACCTCCGGCGGCATGCCCGTGCCCGTGTCGCGCACGCTCAGGGTCAGGCCGCCCTGGCCATCCCCGGCGGTGCGCAGGTGGAGGGTGCCCCCACCCGGCATGGCGTCCATGGCGTTCACGCAAAGGTTCATGAGCGCGTGGCTCAGGGCCCCGGGGTCCCCCCGCAGCAGGCCGAGCCCCTCCTGCAGGTCCAGCCGAAGATCAATGCGCTTGAGGGTGGTGTGGCCCAGCAGCTGGCTGATCTCCTGCAGCAGATCATTGAGATCGATGGGGCGTTCCTCCTGCAGATCCTTCTTGGCGAAGTAGAGCAGGCTCTTCACCACCCCGCGGCCCCGCATGCAGGCGCTCACGATGGTATCGAGGGTCTTCGCCGCCGGAGAGAAGGCATCCGTGGATTCGCGCAGGGTCGAGGCCAGCCCCAGGATGGCCCCCAGCACGTTGTTCATGTCGTGGGCCACGCCGCCGGCCAGGCTGCCCAGGCTCTCCAGCCGCTGGGCCTGCTGCAGCTGGGCCTCCATGGCGTGGCGCTCGACCTCGTTCTGCCTGGCGGCGGTGATGTCCTCCTTGATGGCGATGTAGCTCACCAGGCGGCCTGCCTCGTCACGGACCGGGGCGATGGTGGCCCGCTCATGGAACAGCTCGCCGTTCTTCTTCCGGTTCTCGAATTCCCCCATCCAGACCTGGCCCTGGGCCAGGATCTCCCACATCTGCCGATAGTACTCGGGCGGGGTCCCGGGGGATTTCAACATGCTCGGATTCTGGCCAATGGCCTCGGCGGCGGAGTAGCCGGTCACCCGGGTGAAGCAGGGGTTGACGTACTCGATGGTGCCGGCGGGATCCGTGATCACGATGGAGAGGGGGCTCTGCTCCATGGCCACGGAGACCTTGTGGAGGGCCTGTTCCGTCAGCTTCCGTTCGGTGATGTCCTGGATGACACCCACCAGGGCCAGGGGTCGGTCCTCGGCATCCCGCCGGATATCGCCCTGGCCATGGACCCACCGGCGCACCCCGTCGGCATGGCGGAGGATGGGGTACTCCAGGTCGAAGTGTTCGTGCCGCCGGATGATTCCCGCCACATAGGCATCCATCTCGGCGCGGAACTCCGGGGCCACCAGCCCCATCCAGCTGGCCAGGTCCCGGGCGTAGTCCGGCCCGATGCCGAAGATCTGATTCAGATAGGGGCTGCTGACCCAGCGGTCCTCCTGGATGTACCAGGTATAGGCCCCGATGCCGCCGGCCTCCTGGGCCTCCTGCAGGAGCCGCCGGTGGGCCTGCAGCTCGGCTTCGGCCTGGAGCCGCTGCTCCTCCCCCGCCAGGTGGTCCAGGGCGAAGGAGATGTCCATGGCCGCTTCCACCAGCAGCGCCGCCTCATGGGCGCCGAAGAAATCCTTTTCGCTGGCATAGACCGCCAGGGCGCCAATGACTTCACCCCGCAGGCTGATGGGGAAGGCGGCCATGGACTTGAACCCGCATTCCTCCGCCAGGGCATGCCAGGGTGCCGCGGCCGCCTCCGCCAGGAAGTCGTTCATGGTGCAGGGCTGGCCCTCGCGGATGGCCCGGCCCACGGGCCCGGCACCAAAGGGCGTGGGGCCGCTTTCCACGATGATGCGGTCCAGGTAGCCCTTGGCGTCGCCCTCTTTGGCCGCCACGGAGACCCGGCCCGTGAGGGGATCGTTCAAGGCGATCCAGGCCATGTCGAATTTTCCGAAGACCACCATGGCTTCGCAGATGCGATCGAACAGGGCCTCCCGGGTGGGGGACCAGACGATGGACTGGTTCACCTGGCTGAGGGCCGAGTAGAGCTGCGTCATCCGCAGGATCTCCCGCTCCTGGGCCCGGCGCTGGGTGATGTCCCGCGCGAAGCTGATCACCCGTGGCGCACCGTCCAGGACCAGGGCCCGGGCACTCACTTCCACCGGGAAGGTGCTGCCGTCCTTGCGCACATGGACGGATTCGAACCGGGTGCTCCCAAGCGCCTTCAGCCGCTCAAACCGGTCCCGGGCCTCGGCCCGAGTTCCGCGCTCCCGCAGGTCCAGGACTGGCCTGCCCAGCAGCTCCTCTAGGGAGTAGCCATAGTTTTCCACGGCCCGGGCATTGGCCTCCAGGATGCGGCCCTCCCCATCCAGCAGCAGGATGATGTCGTTGGCCTCGCGCATCAGCACGTCGTAGCGCAGGGACAGGCTCAGCTGCTGGCGGAGCAGCGCGGCGTCGTGGTGCCGGAACAGCCAGCCCAGGCCCGCGGCCAGCAGGGCCAGAAGGCCCAACAGTCCCGCGGTCCCCGCCCACACCCGCAGGCGAATAGGCGCGTAGACCTCCGCCACGTCCACCTTGGTCACCATGCGCCAATCCGTGCCCGCGATGGGACTCAGCACCGAGAGCACCGGCACCTTGCGGTAGTCCGTGCCCTCCACCAGCCCCTCCTGGCCAAGAACGGCCTTGGTGGCCGGCATCTCCGGCGTGGCCGCCAGGGGCTGCCGGAGGTCCAGGGCCGTGCTCCGCTGGTGGCGCAGCTCATTCAGGAAGAGCACATCCTCGCCCTCCCGGCGCACCAGCAGGGTCTCGGCGCTGGCGCTGGGCGTGGGCCAGGATTCCACCAGGGGATAGAGGAACTGCCGGGGATCCACCTGCAGCAGCAGGGCTCCCGCGGCCCCGGGCTTGGCGGCCCCGGCCAGGATGGGAACCCAGAAGCTCAGGTGGATATCCGCCTTGCCGGGATGCCGGTGCAGGTCTCGGATGAACACATCCTTGGCGGCGAGGGCCGTCTGCACCTCCTCGGCGTCCAGGTCCGCGGGGGTGGGGGCGGCTTCGGCAGGGGCGCTGAGGCGTACCCGGCCCTGGCCATCGAACAGCACCACGCGCCGGTAGGTGCCCTGCTGGAGGGCCCCCATCCAGGCTTGAATATCCGCTTCGGGCGGGGCCTGGGGCCCCTGGGCCAGGAAGCGGCGCAGCTGCCCCTGCATCAGCGCGCCGTGGGCGATGCGCTCGGCATTGCCCCGGCGCTCGCCGTACCAGGCGCCGATCTGGCGCGCCTTCAGCAGCGAGATGGCCTTGAGCTCTTCCTGGGCCTGGGCCCGGACCTGTTGCAGCTGCCCCCGCAGATAGAAGGAACCACCGGCCAGCACGAGGAGGCCGATGCCCAGGAAGAGGCCGAGCCCCCGGATGCGAAGGCCGAAGACCTGCCAGCCCCGGTCCCGGGTCGCACCGGAAGGAAAGGCCACCAGGGGCCAGGTATCCCAGCCGGCGGCCAGCTGCAGGGCGAGGCCCAGGGCCAGGGCGCAGCCGGCCGCGGGGAGGGACATGGGAGTGCGGCCCGAGCCGTACATGAGCGGGGCCCCCGCCGCGTAGCTCACCAGGACCACGAGCCCGATGAGGGTCGGCACCAGGGCCGCCAGGGCCGCGGCCTGGCGCAGCTTCCGGGACAGCCCATGGGCCGTCCCCAGGCCAACCAGGGCCAGGGCCGCGCCCAGCAGGGAGAGATCGGTGAGCAGGGAGGTCAGCTGCAGACCGGGCCAGCGCTGGAGCAGCCAGCCCTCGAAGGCCGTGGTGCCCCCCTGGGCGTGGCCTGCCAAGCCATTCAGGCAGTAGAGCGCCACCAGTGCCGCCAGGAGTCGGGCCAACCGGCGGACCGCTGCAGCGTCTGGCCAGACCTGCCGGCTCAGCAGGATTGCCACCAGCAGGAGCACCAGCAGCGCCCCCATGGGCGACATGGGCACCAGACCCGGGCCCAGGGCCGCCAGGGGGCGCAGGCCCAGGAAGGTGCCGAGCAGGGCCAGGCCAGCCAGGGTGCCGGCGGCCAGGGCCAAGCCCAGGCTCCACCACGGAGCGCCTTGCTGAGCATTCGGGCCCAGGGGCCTGGGGGATTCAGTCATTACGGCAACCTTGGCTCACGCATCGGTTGAGAGGCATGGAGTAGTTAGACCTGGCGACCAGTGATTTTTCTTGACGTCTAAATCAATTATTACCAACTCCCGATTCTTGGCTTTGAAACCGGCTGCGTGACATTGATCACATGGGAGTCGTTGATAACTCACCTGTCCAGATTTCCCGCCGAAGCAACGGCATCCAGCCAAAGTCCGGTGGTCATTTTCTGCCCTGTATATGGTGATGCTGGTAATAAATTATCGATTTCAATAATTTTTAAACCATCGCCCCGCCCAGGTCATTTAAAAGCGCATCACCCTGGTCATTTCCCGGCTTCAGCAGGTGTTTTCCACCGTTCCCTACTATGAAAAAAGCACTCCCCTTCCCGCCCCAACACCCCAGGCCACCCCGGAGTCCCAGGAGACCGCCATGCTCACCAACCTGAAGATCGGCACCCGCCTGACCGTGGGCTTCGCGCTCATCCTGGCCCTCCTGCTGGTCATCACGGGCGTGGCCTACAACCGCATGAATGCCCTCGCCCTGCAGACCACGAAAATCGTCACCCACTACAACGTTCAGTTGGATCTGGCCCGGGACATGTCGGACCAGATCCACATCGTGTCCCGTCTCTTGCGGACCGTTCTGCTCATGGACAGCCAAGCAGACAGAAAGACCAACGCCGAGCGCATCGCGAAATCCCGGGTGACCTACGACGAGCTGACCAAGAAGCTCGAGGCCAGCAGCACTTCGGTGGAATCCAAGGCCATGCTCGCCGAGATCGCGGCCCTGCTGCCCAAGGCGCGGGCGGCCAATACCAAGGTGCTGGAACTGGCCCTGGCGGGCCAGGATAAGGAGGCCAACAAGCTGCTCTTCGGGGAAGCCCGGGGGGCCATCGCCGCCTGGCAGGCTTCCCTGGACAAGGCCACGGAGCTGTTCCAGGGCCGGATCCAGAAGGCCTACGCGGAGGCCCAGGGGGTGCAGACCCAGGCGGATCGCATGGTATTCACCGTCGCCATCCTGGCCATTCTGCTCGGCGTGGTCTTCGCCGTTCTCATCACCCGCAGCATCACGCACCCCCTGCGGGCCATGGGCGCGGTCATCGAGACCGTGGCCCAGGGCGACCTCACCCAGCGGGTGGACATCACCTCCAAGGACGAGCTGGGCGACCTGGGCCGCATCCTCAACACCACCAACGAGGGCCTCCGCGAGATGGTGCTGCAGATCCAGGAGAGCGCCCTGGCCATCTCCACCGCCTCCGGCGAGATCAGCATGGGCAACACGGACCTGAGCCGGCGCACGGAGGAACAGGCCGCCAGCCTGGAGGAGACCGCCAGCAGCATGGAGCAGATCACCAGCAACGTGAACCAGACCGCCGACAACGCCCGCTCCGCCAATCAGGAATCCGGCAAGGCCCGCCAGGTGGCCACGGAGGGCGGCACCGCCGTCAGCCAGGTCATCGGCGCCATGGACGCCATCAACCAGTCTTCCGCCAAGATCAACGAGATCATCGGCGTGGTCGATGAAATCGCCTTCCAGACCAACCTGCTGGCCCTCAACGCCGCGGTGGAAGCCGCCCGGGCCGGGGAACAGGGCCGCGGCTTCGCCGTGGTGGCCGCGGAAGTGCGCAACCTGGCCAAGCGCAGCGCCGACGCCGCCAAGGAGATCAAGGGCCTGATCCGCGAAAGCGTGGCCAAGTCCGAAGACGGCAACAAGATCGCCGCCCACGCCGGGGAGACCATCGCCGAAGTGGTGAGCAACGTGCAGCGGGTGACCTCCCTGGTGGCCGAGATCGCCAATGCCACCCAGGAGCAGAGCACGGGCCTGAACGAGATCAACAAGGCCGTGGTGTCCATGGACGAAGTCACCCAGCAGAACGCCGCCCTGGTGGAGGAGGCCGCCGCCGCCGCCGAATCCCTGGATGAGCAGGCCCACGCCCTCACCGAGATCGTGGCCCGCTTCAAGACCGGCGTGGAGGTGCGTCGCAGCGAGGCGCCCCGGGGCCGGACCACCGTCACCTCCCAGCCCACCCGGGCCCCCCAGGCCAGGCCCGCCCGGGCTGCGGTCAAGCGGGCCGCCCGGCCCGAGCTGGCCGCCGCCAAGCAGCCCGTGTCCACGCCGAAGAACACCGGCGACGGGGACTGGGAAGCCTTCTGATCCACGCACGCTCCTAAAGCCCTTCAGTCCCCAGCAGGCCTACCCAGTCTCCCTCCGGAGGTTCCATGTCCTTCCTCGATAACATCAAGATGGGCCCCAAGCTCATCGGCTCGTACCTCATCCTCGCCGCCATCACCACCGGCGTCGGCATCCTGGGCATCCAGAAGCTGCATGTCATCGATGCGGCCGATACCAAGCTCTACGAGATGATGACCGTGCCCCTGGGCGAGATGGGCGACATGATGCAGAACTTCCAGCGTCAGCGCGTGAACCTGCGGGAAGCGCTCATCACCGGGGATGCCGACAAGTACGGCAAGCGGATCAAGGAACTCGACGTGGAGCTCGCCAAGGTCGAGGAATCCTTCCAGAAGACCCTCCTCACCGAGGCTGGCAAAACCGCCTTCAAGACCTACAAGGAAGGTACCAACCATTACGACAGTGCTTCAGAAAAGATCATCGCCCTCGTGGCCGCGGGGAAAACCAAAGAGGCCGAGGCCCTCATGCGGGGCGATGGCTTCAAGGCCAACGAGGAGGTCCAGAAGGCCCTGGATACCCTTCAGAACCAGAAGCTGAAGCTGGCCAAGGAGACCTCAGACGGCAATTCAGCCATCGCCAACGCCGCCACCAACCTGATGATCGGCATCATCGTCGCCGGCGTGATCTTCGGCATCTTCATCGGCTTCGTGATGACCCGGGCCATCACCCGCCCCCTGGCCCGCTTTGGTGAGGTGCTGGAGGCCGTCTCCAACGGCGACCTCAGCATCCAGTCAGACATCAAGAACAAGGATGAGCTGGGCCAGATGAGCGACATCCTCAACACCACCATCAGCAACCTGCGGGAATCCATGCTGCAGGTGCAGGAAAGCGCCATGGCCATTTCCACGGCCTCGGGCGAGATCAGCATGGGCAACACGGACCTGAGCCGCCGCACGGAAGAACAGGCCGCCAGCCTGGAAGAGACCGCCAGCAGCATGGAGCAGATCACCAGCAACGTGAACCAGACCGCCGACAACGCCCGCTCCGCCAACACCGAATCCGCCAAGGCCCGCCAGGTGGCCCAGGAGGGCGGCACCGCCGTCACCCAGGTCATCGCCGCCATGGAGGCCATCAACCAGTCTTCCGCCAAGATCAACGAGATCATCGGCGTGGTGGACGAGATCGCCTTCCAGACCAACCTGCTGGCCCTCAACGCCGCGGTGGAAGCCGCCCGGGCCGGGGAACAGGGCCGCGGCTTCGCCGTGGTGGCCGCCGAAGTGCGCAACCTGGCCAAGCGCAGCGCCGATGCCGCCAAGGAGATCAAGGGCCTGATCCGCGAGAGCGTGGCCAAGTCCACGGATGGCAACAAGGTGGCCGCCCACGCCGGCGAGACCATCGCCGAAGTGGTGAACAACGTGCAGCGGGTGACCTCGCTGGTCAGCGAGATCGCCAACGCCACCCAGGAGCAGAGCACGGGCCTGAACGAGATCAACAAGGCCGTGGTCTCCATGGATGAAGTGACCCAGCAGAACGCCGCCCTGGTGGAGGAAGCCGCCGCCGCCGCCGAATCCCTGGACGCCCAGGCCCATGCCCTGACCGAGATCGTCGGCCGCTTCAAGACCGGCGTGGAGGTCCGCAGAACCGAGGCGCCGAAGAGCCGCACCACGGTCACCTCGCAGCCCGCCCGGGCCAACGGCGCGCCCAGCCGTGCCTCCCTCAAGCGCCCACCCGCCCGGCCCGAGCTGGCCGCCGCCAAGCGCCCCGTGGCCACGCCCACCGGCAGCGACGACGGCCAGTGGGAAGCCTTCTGATCCGCTCAGAGGACTTAACGGAAACTCACTCGCAGGCTCCCTTCTACCGAAACCAACCTTAGCCCGGTCGCACCCACTGGACCGTTGCGGAGATCCATATGGCCAGCACTGAAGCCAGTTCCCAGGCTCTTCAACAGGTGCTCTGCTTCGCCCTCGCGGGGGAAGCCTATGCCCTGCCCATCCTCAAGGTCCGGGAGATCCAGGCCCAGGCCACCATCACGCGCATTCCCAAGGCGCCGCCCTACATGCCGGGGGTGATCAACCTCCGGGGGGCCATCGTGCCCATCCTGGAGCTGCGCCACCGGTTCTCCCTGGGGGAAGCCCCGGAGGACACCCGGCCCGTCATCGTCATCGTGGAAGTCCAGGGGCGCACCCTGGGCATCCGCGTGGATTCCGTCTCCGATGTGCTGGATCTGGATCCCAATGCCATCCGCCCCGCCCCGGAGCTGGGCACCCAAAGCGCCCTGGGCCGCGAGTTCATTTCGGGGCTGGCCAGCCTTCCGGGGGCCACCGGCTCGGACACCATGCTGATCCTGCTCGACCTGGATCGCCTGCTTTCCGATGGGGAGCTGTCGGCCCTGGAAAGCGCCGCGGTCTAGGGATATGGCCAAGAAACCGGCTGCCTCCACGCAAGCGCTCTCCCTCGAGGGCGATCTGGATGTCTTCTCCATCCACCTGCAGTGGGAGAAGGCCCAGACCCTGCTCACCACCTTGAACGGCAGTGCGGAGGTGGATCTTTCCGCCGTCGGCGACCTGGATCTGTCCGGGCTCCAGCTGCTCTGCGCCCTGGACCGGGATCTCCGGTCCAGGGGCATCGCGTTCAAGGTGGTGGGCGCCAAGCCCGAGTGGAAGACCCGCTTCGCACCTCTGGGCACGGCCCACCTCTTCGAGGGAGGCGGCGCATGAGCCGCTGGTTCGCCGCCTCGCCGGCCTCCGGCCCCACGCCGGTGCAGGAACTGGCGAGTTCCGAGCCTGGCCAGCGGGCGACCCTGACGCGCCTGGCCGCCCGGGAGGCCAGCATGCTGGAAGGCCAGGTGAACTTCCTGACGCCGGAGCTGCTGCAGGTGGACAGCCTGGTGCGGGAAGCCGCCGGCACCCTGGAAGACGCGCTGAAGACCCTCAACAAGAGCGTGCAGCAGCAGCACAGCCTGGCCCGCGAGGTCCAGGCGAACATGAACATCTCCCTGGAAGGGGATGACAGCACAGCCGGCGCCGAATCCATCGGCACCACCATCACGGCTACCCTCGATGGCTTCGTGGGCCACATGACCGAGATCTCCGGCTCCACCGTCAAGCTGGTGGAACAGGTGGAGGATATCCGCGAGCGCTCCCAGCGCATGGAGACCATGCTGGAAGAGCTGACCGAGATCGCCGGGCGGACCCACCTGCTCTCCCTCAATGCCAGCATCGAGGCCGCCCATGCCCGGCAGTTCGGCGCGGGCTTCGCCGTGGTGGCGGGCGAGGTCTCCAAACTGGCAGACCGCAGCACGGCCCTCAGCACCACCATCCAGGAGCAGGTCAACGGCACCCGCCTGGCGTTGGAGCGCACGGATGCCCACGTGCATGCCATCGCCAGCAAGGACATGAACGTGGCCATGGCCTCCAAGGCCAAGTCCGAGGCCCTGGTCCAGGCCCTCCAGACCAGCAACTGGATCGTCCGGGATCTGGTGAGCCAGCTCGAGGAGAATGCCCAGAAGATCACCGAACAGGTGGGCCACGTGGTGCGGAGCCTCCAGTTCGAGGATCTGGTGCACCAGACCCTCATGGCCTGCCTGAAGGAGCTGGGGAACCTGATGGAGCAGGCCAGCGCCTGGAAGCAGCTGGAAGCTCAGCTGGCGGCCGGTGAAGCCGAAGCGCCTGCCCTCGCCGCCCTGGAAGCCCGGTTGGGCGAGATCGAAGCAGCCCGGGTGCAGTTCCGCGCGGTGAAGAGCGGTTCGCTCGCCGCCGGTGAAATCGACCTTTTCTGATCAGGAGCCAACCGATGGGCCATTGCATTCTCACCGTCGATGACTCGAGCACCATGCGCCAGATGATCACGTTCACGCTCAAGGGCGCGAACTTCGAGGTCGTCGAGGCGGGCGACGGCGTGGAGGCCCTGGAGGTGGCGAAGGGGAAGAAGCTCTCCCTCATCATCACGGACGTGAACATGCCGCGGATGGATGGCATCACGCTGGTGCAGCGGCTGCGGGCCCTGCCTGAGTTCAAGTTCACGCCCATCCTGGTGCTGACCACCGAATCCGACGCCAGCATGAAGCAGAAGGGCAAGGAAGCCGGCGCCACCGGCTGGATCGTCAAGCCCTTCAGCCCCGAGAAGCTCCTGGACGTGGTGAACAAAGTCATCTGAGGTAGCCCCATGTCCGACGCAATGGCCCAATTCCGAGACGCCTTTTTCGAAGAGGCCACCGAGCTGGCCGATGGCATGGAGGCCACCCTGCTCTCCATGGATCTATCGGCCGTGGAGGTCGAGGATCTCCACACCCTGTTCCGCGCCGCCCATTCCATCAAGGGCAACGCGGCCACCTTCGGCTTCCCCGAGGTGGCGGCCTTCACCCACAAGCTGGAGAGCACCCTGGAGCCCGTGCGCCAGGGCGACCGCCCCCTGACGCCGGACCTGCGCGAGCTGCTGCTCCAGGGCGTGGATCTGATCCGCACCCACCTCTACCACGCCCGGCGCGGGGAAAGCCTGCCCGTCAAGGAAGTGCAGGCCCAGGCGGCCCTCATCGCCCGGCTGCAGGAAGATGCCGGCGCTCCCTTGCCCCCGATGCCTTCCGCCCCGACCACGGCCGCGGCCAAGAGCGTCACCATGAAGGGCGGCCGGGGCTATTCCATCCGCTTCGAAGCGCCCCTGGACGCCTTCCGCCGGGGCGTGAACCTGGAGCGGCTGTTCCGGGACCTGGCCAAGCTGGGCACCCTGCAGACCTGGCCCGATCTTTCGCGCATCCCCCCTGTGGAGCAGCTGGATCCCGAGGACTGCCACCTGGCCTGGGACGTCCGTCTGGAAACCACCCATCCCCAGATGGACGTGGAGGAAGTCTTCGAATTCGTGGCGGAGGGGGACAACCTCCGCATCCAGCCCCTGGCCCCCGAAGGCAGCGTGCCGACCCTCGGCGAGATCCTCCAGACCGAAGCGGGGGTCAGCCCCGCCGATATCCGCGAGGCCCTGTCCCAGCAGAAGCGCCTGGGCGAGCTGCTGGTGGACATGGGCAAGGTCCAGCCCGAGGTCGTCAACAAGGCCCTCGACCAGCAGCAGAAGAAGCGCAACCAGGCCGAGGCCTCCACGGTGCGCGTGGCCACCGAAAAGATCGACCGCCTGGTGAACCTGGTGGGCGAGCTGGTGATCACCCAGGCCATGCTGGCCCAGGCCTCGCAGCAGTCGAACACCCTGCAGGGCGAGGAGCAGATGAGCGCCGCCCTGCTGCAGCTGGACCGCCAGACCCGCGAGCTGCAGGAGCGCGTCATGGGCATCCGCATGGTGCCCGTGGAGATGGTCTTCTCCCGCTTCCCGCGCATGGTCCACGAGCTGGGCAAGCAGCTGGGCAAGGATGTGGAGCTGCTCATGGAGGGCCAGGCCACGGAGCTGGACAAGACCTTCATCGAGATGCTCGTGGATCCCCTCACGCACCTGGTGCGCAACGCCGTGGACCACGGCATGGAAACCAAGGAGGAGCGCCGCCAATCCGGCAAGGCCGCCATGGGCAGCATCGCCCTGCGCGCCTCGAGCCGCGGCGGCAGCATCCACATCGAGGTGAAGGATGACGGCAAGGGCCTGAACCGCGACCGCATCTACCAGAAGGCCCTGGACCGGGGCCTGCTCGCGCCTGGCAGCCGGCCTTCGGACGAAGAGCTGAACCTGCTGATCTTCGAGCCCGGGTTCTCCACGGTGGAACAGGTCTCGGATCTTTCGGGCCGGGGCGTGGGCATGGATGTGGTCAAGCAGAACATCCGCACCCTGGGCGGGCGCATCGAGGTGGAAAGCGAACCGGGCCGGGGCACCCTGATCCGCCTGGTGCTGCCCCTCACCCTGGCCATCCTCGATGGCCTCACGGTGCGGGCGGGGGACGAGACCTACGTGTTCCCGCTGGCCTCGGTGCTGGAAAGCTTCCAGCGCCAGGCAGCCGACGTGCAGACCGTCAAGGGTGATCGCGAAGTCATCAGCCTGCGGGGCGAGTTCATTCCCGTGATCCGGCTCCAGCATCTGCTGGGCGTCGTCGGCCACCGGGACGCCGCCGAGCGCACCCTGCTGGTGCTGGTGGAATCCGAAGGCCGCCGGGCGGCCATGTCGGTGGACGAGCTGCTGGGCCAGCAGCAGGTGGTCATCAAGAGCCTGGAGACCCACTACAAGCGGGTGGAAGGCATCTCGGGCGCCACGATCCTGGGGGACGGCCGCGTGGCCCTCATCCTCGACGTGCCCGGCCTCATGCGGCAGGAGGCCGGGATGGCCGCGGCCGGGGCATGAGCCGCACCGCGGGCGCCCCGCACCAGCCCCTGCTCCTGGACCGGGAACAGCTGTCCGCGGCCACCTTCCAGACCCTCCGCGATCTCCTGCACGAGCACAGTGGCATCGCCCTGGCCGGTCACAAGCTCACCATGGTGCAGTCACGGCTGGCCAAGCGGCTGCGGTTCCTCGGGCTGAAGACCTATGAGGAGTACCTCCACCGGCTGGAGGATCCCCTGTCGCCGGAGTGGTCCGAGTTCATCAACGCCCTCACCACCAACCTCACCAGCTTCTTCCGGGAAGGGCATCACTTCACCCGGCTGCCGGAACTCCTGAGGACCCTGCCCACGGCCTCCCGCCGCCTCCGGATCTGGAGCGCGGGCTGCTCCACCGGGGAGGAACCCTACACCCTGGCCATGACGCTCCTGAAGGCCTTCGGCGCCACCACCCCCACCCAGATCCTGGCCACGGACCTCGATACCGCCGTGCTGGATACGGCCGCCCGGGGCATCTATCCCCTGGCCCGCATCGAGGGCCTGGAGGACAGCTGGAAGCGGCTGGCCTTCCTCCGGGGCGCGGGACCGCAGAGCGGCCAGGTCCGGGTCCGACCCGAGCTGCGGGAGCGCATCGCCTTCGAGCAGCTGAACCTCCTGGACGACAAGTGGTCCATCGGGAGCGAGCCCTTCCAGGCCATCTTCTGCCGCAACGTCATGATCTATTTCGACAAGCCCACCCAGCGGAAGCTCCTCAAGCGGTTCCATGATCTGCTGGAGCCGGAGGGCCTCCTCTTCGTGGGGCATTCCGAAGCCCTGCTGGATGCCGCCCTGGGCTTCCAGTCCCTGGGGCAGACCATCTACCGGCGCAAGTCGGCCGTGCCATGAGCCCGCTCGCCGTCCCCCTGGTGCACGGCCGCGCCTCGAAGTACCTGGACCGCACCTTCAACCGCCAGGCCATGAAGATCCTGCCGGGCGAGTTCTACGCCACCACCGAGGACGAGGTGATCGTGACGGTCCTGGGCAGCTGCGTGGCGGCCTGCCTGCTGGATCCCATCGCCATGGTGGGCGGCATGAACCACTTCATGCTGCCCATGAAGCACGGCGACCGCGATCCGGACGTGTTCTTCGCGGCACGGTACGGCGCGGCGGCCATGGAATACCTCATCAACAACCTGCTGCACCTGGGCGCCCAGCGGGATCGCCTGGTGGCCAAGGCCTTTGGAGGGGGACGGGTGATGCGGGGCATCTCCACGGACGTGGGGGGCCAGAACGCGGACTTCGTCCGGGAGTTCCTGCGCAACGAGGACATCCCCATCTGGGGCGAGGACATGGGTGGTCCCTACCCCCGCAAGGTCTACTTCTTCCCCCACACGGGCCAGGTGCTGGTCAAGCGGATGGAGACCACCCACAACGACACGGTCTACCACCGCGAGTTGACGTATATCCAGGAAGTCACCGGCAAGCCGATGAGTGGTGACGTGGAGCTGTTCACATGAACCAAGATCGGAAGCGGCGGGTCCTGATCGTCGATGACAGTGCCCTGGTGCGCCAGGTGCTGACCAACATCCTGTCCCGCCACCCCCTGCTGGAGGTGGTCGGCATCGCCAAGGATCCCTACGATGCCCGGGAGCGCATCAAAGAACTGGATCCGGACGTGCTCACCCTGGACGTCGAGATGCCCCGCATGGATGGGCTCACCTTCCTCGGCAAGCTCATGAAGGCCCACCCGATGCCCGCCGTGATGCTGTCGAGCCTGACGGCCAAGGGCACCACCACGGCCCTGGACGCCCTGGATCTGGGCGCCGTGGACGTGATCGGCAAGCCCACCATGGACCAGGCCCGGGGCCTGGAGGCCATGGGCGCCGAGATCGCCGAAACGGTCTACGCGGCCTCCCTGGCCCGGGTGAGCGGAGCCCGCGCCCCTTCGCCCGCCGCCCACGCCCTGGCCCCCCTGGCGGCCCGGGCCAAGGCGGGCCGGGCCCTCATCGCCATCGGTTCCAGCACCGGCGGCACCGAAGCCCTGCGCCAGATCTTCGAGGCCATACCGGAAAACCTGCCCCCCATCGCCGTGGTCCAGCACATGCTGCCGGGCTTCACCGCCGCCTTCGCGGAGCGCCTGGACCGCAGCTGCCGGGCCCGGGTGAAGGTGGCGGTGGATGGGGAACCCCTGAAGCCCGGCACGGTGTACCTGGCGCCCAACGAGGCCCACCTCACCGTGGGCCGGCACAGCATGGGCCTGGTGGCCCTGCTGCAGACCGGCGACCGGGTGTCCCGGCACCTGCCCTCCGTCGACGTGCTGTTCAACTCCGTCGCCGAATGCTGCGGCCAGCACGCCATGGGCGTCATCCTCACCGGCATGGGCGATGACGGGGCCCGGGGCCTGCTGCTCATGCGCCAGAAGGGCTGCCACACCCTCGGCCAGGACGAGGCCACCTGCGTGGTCTACGGCATGCCCCGCTCCGCCTGGATGCGCGGCGCCGTGGAGCAGCAGGCCCCCCTGAATGACATCGCCAGCCGCCTGGTCACCTGGTGCGGCCGGGAAGCCTGAACCCTTCCACCTCCCTCTCCCAACCGGGCTCATCCCGATGTCCTTCCCCCTCCCCTCCATCCTCCTGAGGTCCAGCGTCAAGCGGACCTTCCTGGCGATGTTCGGGGCCTGGACCCTGCTCGTCGCCTGCATGCTGGGGGTGACCTGGTTCTACTCCATCAGGGAAGAGCGGGAGATCGCGCTCAACCGCGCCGTCGACAGCTACCAGAAGGACCTGGCCTACCGGCGCTGGGCGGCCCAGCGGGGCGGCGTGTATGTTCCCCTGGATGAAAAGACCCCACCCAACCCCTACCTGGCCGGTCTGCCCCACCGGGATCTCACGACCCGGGAGGGCCGTCGGCTCACGCTGGTGAACCCGGCCTACATGACCCGCATGGTGCACGAGCTGGGCAAGGAGGAATACGGGCTGCAGGCACACATCACGAGCCTGGACCCCCTCCGTCCCGAGAATGCGCCGGATGCCTGGGAGCGGAAGGCGCTGCAGGCCTTCGGGCGCGGGGCCCGGGAGTACTCGGAAGTACTCAGGGACCAGGGCCGGCCCATCCTCCGCTACATGGGCGCCCTCGCCGTGGAATCCGGCTGCCTGGCCTGCCACGCCCACCAGGGCTACCAAGTGGGGGACATCCGGGGGGGCATCAGCGTCACCGTCCCGGTGGGCTCAGGCCCCACCGCCCTCGGCCTGGACCACACAGCGGTCTCCATCACCGCCATCCTCGTCTTCTGGCTCCTGGGCAGCACAGGGATCTCACTCTGGGTGCGGAAAGTGGCCCGTTCCACCCGGGACCAGCGCCAGATGATGGCCGCGCTGAAGGACAGCTCGCATCGGTTCCGGCACCTCTTCCAGTCCTCGCCCGCCCCCATGTTCATCCATCGCAATGGCCGCCTCATCGACGCCAACCGGGCCGCCGCCCATCTCCTGGATGCCGAGCACCCGGACCAGCTGCTGGGCCTGGAGGTCATGAGCCTCATCCATCCTGACTTCCGGGGCCCAGCCGCGGAGCGCATCCACGCCCTGCTGACCACCAGGCAGCCCCCGCCGCTGGTCGAAGAGACGCTCCTGTCGCTGCACGGCCGGGAGGTCAGCGTGGAGATCCAGTCCGTGTCCCTCGACCTTCCGGGAGGACTGGCGATCCTCGTCTTCGCCCAGGACCTGACCGAGCGGAGGCGCAGCGAGGAGGACCGCCACAAGCTGGAGGTGGAGGTCCAGCATGCCCAGAAGCTGGACAGCCTGGGCAGCCTGGCTGGCGGCATCGCCCACGACATGAACAACGTGCTGGCGGCCATCCTGGGCATGGCCTCCCTGCTGCAGATCAAACGCGAGGGCGACGAACTGTTGACCAAGGCCCTGCGCACCATCGAGAACGCCGCCGGCCGGGGCCGGGATCTGGTGAAGGGCCTCACGGACTTCGCCCGCAAGGGTCTCCAGCAGGCCAAGCAGATGGAGCTCAATGCCCTCGTCCGGAAGGAGCTGGATCTGCTGATCCGCACCAGCCGCCAGCGGTTCTCCTTCCAGGTGGAGCTGGCCGATGGCCTGCCGCCCATCATGGGGGAGGCGAGCACCCTGGGCAGCGCCTTCATGAACCTCTGCGTGAATGCCTTCGATGCCATGCCCAAGGGCGGCACCCTGCGGATCCAGACCTTCGCCGAAGACCACAGTGTGTGCCTCCTGGTGGCCGATACGGGCGAGGGCATCCCGCCGGAGCTCCTCCACCGGGTCACCGAGCCCTTCTTCACCACCAAGCCCCCTGGCCGCGGCACGGGCCTGGGCCTGGCCATGGTGTACGGCACGGTGAAGGCCCACGGCGGCACCCTCGATATCCAGAGCCAGGTGGGCCAAGGCACGCGCATCCTGCTGCGGTTCCCGGCGATTCTGGCCAGGCCTGCCCTGGAGAGCCCCGGGGAGGAGGCGGCCCCGGCGCCCGAGCGCCCCCTGCGCGTCCTGCTGGTGGACGACGACGAGCTCATCCGCAGCATCCTGCCGCCCATGCTCGAGCAGCTGGGTCACCGGGTGGAGATCGCCTCCGGGGGCCTGGAGGCCATCCGCCGCCTGGACGCGGGCCTGGAGGCCGATCTGGTCATCCTGGACCACAACATGCCGGGCATGACCGGCGCCGAGACCCTGCCCCGCATTCTCCAGCTGCGCCCCGACATCCGCATCCTCGTCGCCACGGGCTTCCAGGACACCGAGCTGAAGATGCTGCTGCTGGACTTCCCCGCCGTCCTCATCCTGCAGAAGCCCTTCTCCCTGGCCGAGCTCCGGCAGGTGCTGCAGGGACTCTGATGGGGCGACGCCTCAGGGCGCGGGCGGGGCCTGCCTGGCGGCTTCGAGGGCCTTCCTGGCCTTTTCCCGCTCGGCGTCGCTGGGGGTGCCCCAGACCACGCGGTTGGGCTTCTGCTTGAGGAGCTCCAGCAGCTCTTCCACGGAGGCCAGGGAGCGGCGGAGGCTCTTCAGGCTCTGGGCCAGCTCGGGGTGGTCCTGGGCGGCAAAACGCCCCATAAAGGCCTCGGCCTGCTTCAGGGTGGCCGCCAGGCTGAGAAGGATCTGATCGATCTCGGGGCCCCGCTTCTCCAGGAGGGTCCGCACGGTGCCGAGGCTCTGGTCCAGGGAGGCCAGGGCCTTGTCGGCCCCGCCCATGCTGCGGTCCGCGTGGCCCACCAGGCCGCGGCTTTCCTGGGCCAGGGCCTGGAACTCCCGCAGGGTGGCGTCCAGCGAGTGCAGGGACTGACGGACGGAGGGATGGTCCAGCACATCACCCAGGCCCCGCTGCTCGAGGCGGCGGCGCAGGCCATCCACCCCCGCCTGGAGGCTGGCCATGAGGTGATCCGCCCGCTCGAGCACGCCGGCGATGGACACTCCGGAATCGCCGGGAATCTCGTCCCCGGCGGCGAGGGGCACGGTTCGATCCGCCAGTTCCGGCAGTTTCAGGTCGAGCATGACGCTGCCCACGCCCTTGGGGGCCAGGCTGGCCCGGGTGCCCCGCCAGAGCTGGATGTCCTCGCGCAGGTTGATGCGGGCCAGGAAGTGGTAGTCCTTCCCCGACCGGCGCATGTCCACCTTTTCCACCGAGCCCACCCGGTAGCCCTTGAGCTGCACGTCCGTGCCCGGCGCCAGGCCCTCCATCTGCTCGAGGCGCACCACCAGGGGGTAGGTCCGCTCAGTCACGGCGCCCGCGTTCTTGTAGGCCACCAGGCCCAGGAACAGGGCCAGGGCCACCAACACCAGCAGGCCCAGGCGGGCATCCTGCTTCTCGAAGTTCATGGGGACTCCACAGTCGCGGGGGCGGGGGACAGCTGGAGGCGTTCCGCCTCCAGGGAGGCGAAGGCCAGACCCTCTTCGGCCGCGATCACCAGGGTGACGGCGGGGCTCTCCGACCAGGCCTGGATGAGGTCCTGGGCGGTGGCCCGGTCCCGGGCATCGAGGCCCTCCAGGGGATCGTCCAGCAGGATCAGCTCGGGCTCCAGGGCCAGCACCCGGGCCAGGTTCCCGTGCCTGCGGGCGGCGGCGCTCACCGCGTGGGGACGGAGCTCTGCCACGGCCCGCAGGTCCAGGCGCTGCAGGGCCTCTTCGGTACGGCGCTGCTGGTCCGGCAGGGGGAGGCCGAGGAACTTCAGGGGCAGGGCGACGTTCTCCCGCAGGCTGAGGTTGGACAGCAGGCCGCCGGCGGCGAAGGCGAACCCCAGACGGACGTGCCCGGTCAGGGCGAGGACGCCGCCGATGGGCCAGACCTCCCGGCCGCCCACCCGCACCCGGCCCCGGGCGGGGCGCTCGGTGCCCGCGAGCACCCGCAGCAGGCGGCTCTTGCCGCAGCCGCTGGGGCCCGTGAGCAGGAGGTTGCCCCCCCGGGGCAGGGCCAGCTCCAGGCCCTCCAGCAACTGCCGCCCATCCGGGGCCCGCAGAGCGAGGTCACTGGCCTGGATCATCGGGCCCCCGGTCAGAAGTAGAAGAGGGCGGCGATGAGGCCGTCCAGGGCGAAGACGGCCACCAGCGCCGATACCACGGTCTTGGTCACGGCCTGGGGGATCTCCGTCTGGCTCCGCTGGATCCGCAGGCCGAAGTGGCAGGCATGGAAGGTGATCACCCCGGCGAAGAGGACGATCTTGAGGAGGGTCGCCAGGAAATCCCGGTTGGAGAGCGTCTGGCGCACCGAGTCCATGTAGAAGCCGAAGGTGACGCCGTACTTGAACTTCGCCACCAGGAAGCCCCCCGCCAGGGCCAACCCGTCAAAAAACACCACCAGCACGAACACCGAGATGAGCACCCCCAGCCAGCGGGGCAGCAGGAGGTACTGGTAGGGATTGACGCCATGGACGGCCAGGGCATCGACTTCCCCGTTGAGCTGCATGGCCCCCAGCTCCGCGGCGATGGCCGTGGCGCTGCGCCCGATCACCAGCACCGCCGTGAGCAGGGGGCCGAGCTCCCGGAGGATGATGAGCACCATCAGCACGCCGATGTAGTTCTCCGCCCCCAGGCCCGACAGCTGGCTGAAGGCCTGGATGAGGGTCACGGCCCCCAGCAGGAGGGCCGTGCAGGCCACCAGCCAGAGGGCATCCAGGGCCGTGAACCGCACCTGCAGCTTGGTCTGGTGGGCCACCACCGCCAGCTGGCCCATGGTCAGCAGCAGGGCATGGCGCAGGGTGCGCAGCACCAGGTGCGCCTGGTCGCCCAGGAACTCCAGGAAGCCGCGAACCGGCGCGCCGAGCCGGGCTAGGTAGGCCATCACGCATCACCCAAGGGATGGCCCAGGCTAGCAGGATTCCAGGCCTCAGCGAGCGGGCACGAACCCGTCGGCGTAATCGATGACGGTCACCACCCGGTACTCCCGGTGGGGGGCGCGCCCGGCCCCGGCCTGGTGGAAGTCCGGGTTGAAGAGGTTGAGGCGGTGGCCCCGGCCGGGAACGCCATCATCCACCAGCAGCTGGATGACCACCTGGCGGGGATCCTCCTCCAGGGTGCCGATGTTCTCGCCGATGGTGCCGTGCCAGGTGCCCAGCCGGTTCAGCCGAGTGGACAGTTTGGCCCCGTCCGCACCCAGATGCTCGAGGGCACCCCGGGGCCCGATGTCCTGGGCGTGGAGCCGGGCGGCCCGGGCCAGCCCTTCGTTGAACCGCAGGGGTCCCACCGGGCGCACCGCCTCGAGGAAGGCGATGGCCTCGTCGAGGGCCGCCACGCCTTCCTCCGTGCGCAGGGGCACCCGCCCGGGCCGGTGCCAGAGCATGCCTTCAAAGAACCCCCGCAGCTCCCGGAGGTGCCGCGCATAGGCCCTGGGCGCCGTGCGGGCATCGCTCATCTCCTGGACGACGGCGCGCTCGAAGGCCGTGGCCTTGGGCACTGCGGCCTCCTGACCCGGCAGCGCCAGGGCGATCAGCAACAGCGCAGCAAACCTCATGGGGGCCCCGGGGGATCCCGAAGTATAGAGGCGGATTGACTAGATTGCCGGTCCATCGATTTCGGCGAAGAGGGGATGGGTGAGGTAGCGCTCGCCGGTGTCGCACAGGATGGCCACCACCACCTTGCCCTCGCCCAGTTCCTTGGCCACTTCCAGGGCTGCGAAGACGATGGCGCCGGTGCTGATGCCCGACAGCAGGCCCTCCTCCCGGGCCAGGCGGCGGGCGATGGCGATGGCGTCGTCGTAGCCCACGGGCCGGACCCGCTGGAAGGCCTCGCGGTTCAGGATGGCCGGCACGAAGTTGGGGCCGATGCCCTGGATCTTGTGGGGACCGGCCTTGCCGGTGCTCAGCAGGGGCGAGGTCTCGGGCTCCACGGCCACCACCAGGGTGCCGGGCTTCTTCTTCGCCAGCACTTCGCCCACGCCGGTCACGGTGCCACCGGTGCCCACGCCGGCGATGAAGGCATCCAGCTCGGGCACCTGCTCCAGGATTTCAAGGGCGGTGGTGCGGCGGTGCACTTCCGGGTTGGCGGGGTTCTCGAACTGGCGCACCAGGAAGTAGTTCGGATCGGCGTCCGCCAGCTCCTGGGCCTTGTCCACGGCCGCCTTCATGCCGCCCGAGCCCGGCGTCAGCAGCAGCTCGGCGCCGTAGGCCTTCAACAACGAGCGGCGCTCCTGGGTCATGGTGTCGGGCATCACCAGGGTGATCTTGTAGCCCTTGGTGGCGGCCACGAAGGCGAGGCCGATGCCCGTGTTGCCGCTGGTGGCCTCCAGCAGGGTCTGGCCGGGCTTCAGCCGGCCCTTGGCTTCCGCGTCCTGGATCATGCTCAGGGCGATGCGATCCTTCACGCTGCCGCCGGGGTTGGCGCTTTCCAGCTTCACGTAGACCTTGGCCGAGCCCTTGGGCACGATGCGGCTGAGGCGCACGACGGGGGTGTAGCCGATCAGATCGTAGGCGTGCTCGACGCGGTTGGGGCGCTCGGTGGGACGGCTCATGGTTGGCTCCAGAATTCGGGGGACCCGAAGTCTGGAGTATGGGAACGAAATCAGGATTGTCAAGTTTGTTGATTGTTTTGATTATGTATTTCAGTATCCTGAATGCGGAGGTCAGTGATGAAGGGATCGGCCAAGGGGCGCTACGGACTGCAGTTCATGGTGGAGCTGGCCCTCCAGGCCGGCCGCGGCCCGGTGCTGGTGGATGCCATCGCCGCGCGCCAGGGCCTGCCCCCGATGTTCCTCCGGGTGCTGCTGGGGGGCCTCAAGGCCCATGGGCTCATCCGCGTCCAGCGGGGCCCCAGCGGGGGCTGTGAGCTGGCCAAGCACCCCAGCCACATCTCGGCCCTGGAGGTGCTGGAGGCCCTGGAGGGCCGCCTGGGGGGAGCCAGGCTGGCCCCGGAGGCCACCCACGGGGCCCGCGCCGTCCACGAACTGTGGAACCTCAGCACCGAGGCCGCCCGGGAGGTGCTGCGGGGCACCAGCCTCGCCGACCTCGCCGCGCGGCAGCAGGCCCTGGAGGTGGATTCGCAGGGGTACTCGATTTGAGGGCTAAGCCAGTCCGTACTGGCTGAGCAGGCGCCTCAGCTGAGCCAGGCTGTAGGGTTTGGGCAGGAAACCCACCACGCCTTCGCCCAGTTCGCTGGTTTCCAGGGAGAAGCCGCTGCTGAGCACCACGGGGAGCTTCGGATCAAACTGATGGATGAGCCGCGCCGTGGTGCGGCCATCCACCCCGGGCATGATCTGATCCATGATCACCAGGGCGAAGCCGCTGGCGCTCTCCTGGATGCGCTCCAGGGCCTCCCGTCCGTTGCGGGCCGTCACCACGTTGAGGCCGAGCCCCTCGATGAGTTCCGAGGCATTCATGAGGATCATGGGCTCGTCATCCACCACCAGCACCTGGGCCCGGTCCGCGTCGGCGACCGGGGCCTCGGGAACGGAATCGGTGGGGAAGTAGATGGTGACGGTGGTGCCACCGGAGGGGCGGCTGGCCACCCGCACCCCGCCCTGGTGGGCCCGCAGGATGCCAAGCAGGGCGGACATGCCCAGCCCTCGGCCCGTGGCCTTGGTGGTGAAGAAGGGCTCGAAGATGCGCAGAATGGTCTCCGGCGGAATCCCGCAGCCCGTATCCCCCACTTCCAGCACCACGTAGTCCCCGGGGGCCATGCGCGGCGAGGGGGGGGAGGGCGGCAGGCTGGCCGCCGTCACCCGCTCCAGGCGCGTGGAGAGGGTGATGGTGCCCTCCTTGTCCCCGATGGCTTCGGAGGCGTTGGTGATCAGGTTCATCACCACCTGGTGGATCTGGGCGGCGTCCGCCAGGATCAGCGGCAGCCGGGGCGTCGGCTTCACCAGCAACTGGGCCTGGGACGAGATGGAGACCCGCAGCAACGCGGTCATGTCCTGCACGGTGTGGTTGAGGTCCACCTTGGCCACGTGCAGCTTCCCTCGGCCGCTGTAGGCCAGCATCTGGCGGGTGAGGTCGGCGGTGCGCTCGAGGATGGATTCCAGGTTGCCGAGGTGGATCTGCACGGGACTGTCCGGCGGCAGCTTCATCTGCGCCAGGTTGAGGTTGCCGGTCATGGCCGTCAGCAGGTTGTTGAAGTCGTGGGCGATGCCGCCCGCCAGGAGGCCGATGCCCTCCAGCTTCTGGCTTTCACGCTGGGTCTCCTCCCGGAGCTTCTGTTCGCTGATGTCCGTGAGGACGCCCACCATGTGGATCCGGCCATCGGCCTGGGTCTCGACCCTTTCCATGTGATCGAGCAGGTAGATCCAGATGCCGTCCTTCCGCTGCCAGCGGTATTCCGCAATCGCGGACCCAGCGGTGCGGCACAGTTCCAGGGCCTTGTAGTAATCGGCGCGATCGTCTGGATGCAGGTGCTGATCCCAAAGATCCGGGATGGTGAGCAGTTCCTCCACGGAGTAGCCGACGATGCCCCCGGCGTTATCGCTGACCCAGGTCGCCGCGGCGGGGTGCGGCACTTCCGCGTCGTAGAGGATCACCGGCATGCTGCGGAGAATTCGGGTCAGGCGCATCTCGGTGGCGCGATGCTCCTCTTCGGCCTGCTTGCGGCCGAGGGCGAAGGCCACGTGCCCCGCCAGGGTCTGGGCGAGCTGGACTGCGTCGGGATGGATGGCCCCCGGATGATCGGCATACACCATCAGCTTCCCCAGCAGCCGGCCCTTGTACAGCAGGGGGATGAAGGCCAGTCCATGGATGCCCTCACTGCGGATGACGGCCTGCAGGGCTTCGCTCAGGGGCTCCCGGAGAGGATCCGCCATGAGGATGGGCTCCGGCTCGATCACATCCCGCTGCCAGGGGCTGTGCCCATCGGTGACCTTCCGGTACTCCTCGCTCAGGTTCCGCCAGACGCGGAAATGCATCCGGCCATCCTCGCCCCAGGTGAGGATCGCGGCGCGGGTGATGGCGAGGGCCGAAACCAGACCCTGGATGGCGGCTTCGAAGATTTCATCGAGGGTGGCCGCCTGGGTCACAGCCGTGGCCAGGCGGTGGATCGCCTTGAGCTGGAGGTAGGGTTTGTGGGCCATGAGACCCGGGTCCGTATCGCCATCCAGGCGGCCGAGGCTCGGATCGAATTCGATGCGCAAAGGGGCTTTCCTCGATGAAGGTGAAGGATCTGGGTTCTGCCCATCCTAGCTCAGGCGGGAGGTGTTGAAACAAGATTGTGATCCCTGCACGAGGCCGCGAGGAAACCGACCCTCGGGGTTGCTTTCCACCGGGCTGTTATTGCCCAAATGCGAGGCTCAGGGCCGCCGGTTGGGCGTGTCCCTTCTGCTGAACTTCGCTGCCCCGGTAGAGGGACCAGCCCGGGAGGCCCCGGGGGATGGCCTTGGTCATGGCCCACTGCTGGACGCGGCTGTTGGCCAGCACCAGCACCAGCATCCGCTTGGGGTTCCAGGGATTGGGGAAGGCCGCCAGGAGGCCGTCGTCGGGCCGGCCGAAGGTCCGCCCCTGCCACCTGAACCAGCCGGCGCCGGCTTCCAGGGGCAGCTTGCCTTCGGTCTGGAGCCGAGCCGCCAGGCCGTTCTCGGCCGGGCCTCCGAACACCAGCAGGTCGCTAGAGGCCAGCTCGGCGTCGCTGAGCTCGGCGTCCGTCCGGAGGGGCAGCAGCACCTCCGTCATGCCTTCGGCCAAGGTGTCGCGGTAGTTCAAGGCAAGGGTGCGCTGGGCTTCCACTTCGCGGGTGGTCCCATGGACCAGCTGGGTGGCGCTCCAGTCGTCCAGGAGGTTGCCGGGCACCCAGAACTCGGTGCGGGGCACCGGGATGTCCTGGCCGGCGTTGAAGACCAGCCGCGTGGGCTTCGTCTCGCTGCTGAAGGTGAAGACAGCCTTGGCTTCCTTCATCTCGAGGCGCTCGAGGCGGGCACCCTTGTCGGTCTCCAGCTTCACGGAAGCCACGAAGGGGTAGGCAAACCCCCGCTGCTCGACGGCGAGCTTGACCTCGAAGCCCTTGTCCAGCGGCTTGACCTCGGCCTGGATGCTGGGCGCGGGCAGATCGGCCCGCTCGAGCCAGGGCTTCAGGATCGGCGCCACGTCGCGGCCCGCTCCTTCCGACAGGGCCTTCAGCAGGTCGGCCGTGCGGGCGGGCTTGCCGTTGAAGCGGCTGTGCGCGGTCTGCATGGCCTTGGCGAAGGCGGCATTGCCCAGGTGCAGGCGCAGCTGGTGCAGGGCGAAGACGCCGCGGATGCGGGGGATCTGGTAGGCCCCGTAGCGGTCGTACTCCGTGCGGGTGGCCAGGGGCGCCTGCACCCCCTCCTTGGCTTCCAGGTAGAGGTGGCGGGTGTTCAGATCGGCCAGTGCCGCGCCCAGGGTTTCGAAGGCCTTGGCGGGTGCGGCCGGCAGGTTCTTCAGCTGCTGCCAGTAGGCCGCGGAGGCGCTCACGAACCAGTTCTCCGCATCCGTGGCTGGCCTGACCGTCCCTATCCAAAGCCCCTTGGCGCTGTAGCTGTAGGCCTCCTTCACCGCCGACACCTCGGGCGAAGGCGCGGCTTTCACCTTCTTTTCCTCTCGACCGGCCGCCTTCTCGGCATCGGCTCCGCCGATGCGCGAGACAGAAGGAAATTTGGCGGCCTGGAGCCGTTGCGTCACCCAGATCGGACTGAACGCCGTGTACCCATGGGTCAGGTGCGGCGTGGCCAGGGGCAGGTCCGCGATGAAGCGGCCGCCCACCATCTTTTCCCGCTGGGTGGTCTTGCCCTGGTGGGCGATGAAGACCAGCTTCTCGGCCATTTCGGAGGTGGTGAGCTTGGCATCGCAGGCGTGGGGGCGATTGATGGGGCTGGTGGCCATGACGCGGGTGGAGGTATCGATGTCGAAGCCGCCTCGCCCGTAGCGCCGGAAGGCGTCCTGCCAGGCGATGTCCCGGTTCCAGGTGTTGAAGGCCAGATCGGCGGGGGCATTGTCGGGGTTGGCGCCGTACTCCCCGCGCACCTCGAGATCGCGGTTGTTGTTGTTGGCCCAGATGTAGTCTTTCAGGCCGCCGGGCGTATCCGCGGGCCTGCCCTTGGTGCCGGTGCGCCACATCCGGGTCTTTTCGGTGCCCAGCAGGAAGCAGGCGCCCTCGTCGGTCTTGGTGTCGGCCATGGTCCAGTCGTTGGTGTAGAGGCCGTTGTTCTGCTTGAAGAGGATGGCGGCGGCTTCGTCGATGCTGGCGGCGTACTGGGCGGCCTTCCGGATGCGGTTGCTCTGGGGCGTGCCATCGGCGTTGAAGGGCGTCTGCCCCACGGTGGTCTCGCCCATCACCAGGCCCGACGCGTTCAGGTACCAGTCCGTGCCGCTGTGGATGCCGCCGGGAAAGGCCTGCATCACCAGGCGGTGGCCCTTCTCGGGCACCACGTCGAGCATGACGTTGAACTCCGTGCCCGTGTACCCGTTCCACATGAACATCTGGGTGAAGATGAAGCGGCCGCTCCGGGTGGCGCCCTTGGTGGCCACGAAGGAATTGCAGTGATCGCCCTTCCCGGCCTGGTCCATCTCGTCCTCGGCGGTCATGAAGGTGCGGCCGCTGAGGGGGTGGGGGGCATGGGTGAGCCCGTCCTGGAGGGAGCTCATATCGATGGCGCAGTTCAGGGTCACGATATCGAGCAGGTCCACCGCCCGGCCCTTGAAGGTCGCCCCGGCCTTGTTGGCCCCATCGGCGATGCCCTTCATCTCCTCGAGGAACTCCACGTCGAACTTGCGGAAGAACAGGGCATCCGCCATCTGGCGCTGGTCCGCCCAGCCGCGCACGGGATCGGCGGCCTGCTTCTGCACGCCCAGCTTGGTCATGTAGCGCACGATCTCCTCGGCCATGAGCTCGCCATGCTGGCGGCCCCGGGCATAGGGCGCGCCCTCGATGTGCAGGAAGGTCCAGCCGCCCATCTCGTAGCGGAACCCCTTGCCGGCCCAGCGCACGGTCTGCATGGGGATGAAGGCGGTCACGTCCTCCACCTTCTCCAGCTTCACCGCGCTGAAGGCAGCGGCGCCCGTGGCCTTGCCGTTGCGCCCCAGGTGCAGCTGCACCCGGTCGCTGGGGCTGGTGGCGAGGAACAGCACGGAGACCTGCCGCTCGGAGGTGCCCGCCACGCTCTGGGAGGCATTGGTGAAGGGGAAGCTCTCCATGGACAGGCAGGCCCCCAGGGCCGTGGGATAGCGGGCCAGTGCATCCGCCTGGACCCCCTCGGTGCGAATGGTGGCGCTGAGCCGGTACAACTCACCGATCTTGAGCGTCACGGGGCCGGAAGCCAGCGTGGCCTCCGAGCCTCCCGGAGCGGCCGCCAGGCGCAGCGCGGCGGCCGTCCCAGTGGAACCCGGCTTCAGTGCCCAACCTGACACGGGGATATCGGCGGCGGCAAACACGGCCATGGCCATCAGCAGTCCAGCACGTAGCATCCGGATCATGAAGAACCTCCACCCCCAGCATGCCAAACCTCGCTCCGGATTGCCTCGCTTTTTGAGGCAATCTGGGGCCGCGGGTAACCTGGGTGCATGACCCTGCGCAAATGGACCTTCACCGTGGACCCCGAGGACGCCGAGCTGCGCCTGGATCAGCTCATCGCCAAGCGCACCGAGCTGTCCCGGCGCTCGGCTCGGGAGGCGCTGAAGCTGGGCGGCGTGCAGGTGGACCGCAAGCGGGTGAAGGTGGCCGGAAAGCTGGTGAAACCCGGCCTCGAGATCCGCGTGGCCTTCGATCCCGACCTGCCCGCGGTGCCCACCACGGTCATCCCCGTGGTCTTCGAGGATGCGTGGCTCCTGGCGGTGGACAAGCCCGCGGGCATCGCCACCCAGGGCACCTGGGCCACGGATCGCCACGATCTGCTGGCCCTGCTGAAGACCCAGCGCCCGGACCTGAGCCTGGCCCTGCATCATCGTCTGGACCAGGGCACCTCGGGCCTGCTGGTGCTGGCCAAGGACCCACGGGCCAACAAGGGCCTGGCCACCGCCTTCGCGGGGCGGGACCTGGAGAAGCTCTACCTGGCGCGCATCTCCGAACCCCTGGAGGCCTGCACCGTGGAGGCGCCGATTGGTCGCATCCGGGGCGCGGATCCCGGCCGCTTCGGCTGCGGGGGCGACCTCATCGAGCCGAAATCCGCCCGCACGGACTTCCGGCCTGCCACCGCCGAGGAGACGGCGGGGCTGGTGCCCGGCCACTGGATCGTGGCCCGCATCCACACGGGTCGCACCCACCAGATCCGCGTCCACCTCGTCCACCTGGGCCGCCCCATCCTGGGGGATGCCCTCTACGGTGGCGCGCCCTCGGACCGCCTCTGGCTCCACGCCTGGCGCCTGGGGCTGAAGCACCCGGTCACCGGGGAGGAACTGAAGCTGGAGGCACCGCCCAACCGGTTCCGGGTGGAGGGATAGCCCCAGCCGGGTGGAAACGCCACCTGAGCTCGAACTGTTCCTGCCCAGAGCTCGCGGTACCCCTGCCTCAGGTCGGAGGTTCAGCTCCGCCTGGTCGAAGGGGGAAGTCCACGTGGAAGGTGGCTCCCAGGCCGGGCTGGGACTCCACCGAGATCTCGCAGCCCATGGCGTCCGCCATGTGCTTCACGATGGAAAGACCGAGTCCGGTGGACGCCTCACCGCCCGTGGGCTCGGCACTCAGTTTCGCGAAACGACCGAAGAGCCGCTGCTGGTCCTCCACCGTGAACCCGGGACCCTGGTCCGCCACCGACAGCCGGAGGCAGGCTCCCCTCACGCGCAGCCTCACGAAGGTGCGGGTGCCAGGAGGTGAGTACTTGATGGCGTTCGAGATCAGGTTGTCCAGGATGGCATTGGTGAAGGTCTCGTCCGCCATCACATCGGGAGTGGCCACCCCGGGATCAAAGCTCAAGATGATGTCCTTCTCCCGGGCCCGGGTCTGATGAAGATCGATGATTTCCCGCGCCAGGGTTGCCAGCGAGAAGCATTCGAGCTGGGGCTTCACCTGCCCCGCTTCGAGCACGGCCTTGTCCAGGAAGCGGCTGATCAGATCGCTCATGTCCAGGCCCTGCTTGGCGATCTTTCTCGCCGTCGCATTCAGCCTGGCCTGGTCCTTTTCTCCCTCTAGCAGCTGGGCGGCGAGCACGATGCCATTGAGGGGATTGCGCAGATCGTGGGCCACGATGCCGAGGAACTGGTTCTTCTGCCTGTCCATGTCCTGGAGGCGGGCATAGGCTTCCCAGGCCCTTTGTTCCGAAGCGTCGAGGGCCTGGGTACGCTCCTGCACCCGGTCCTCGAGGAGGGCGTTCCTGAGCTTCAGTTTTCGAACCCGCCACCGGGTATAGGCAAAGGCCAGACCCACCAGGCCAAACACCACCAGCGCCCGGAAGGTCCAGGACCCCCACCAGGGGGGCAGCACCCGGAAGCAGATGGGGACCGAGTGCACCCAGGTCCCGTCGGCGACCTGGCTCCGGATCTGGAAGGCATAGTCGCCGGCCGCCAGACCCGCGTAGCGCTCCGAGCGACCGCGGGCCGCATGCCAGTCCTTCTCCAGCCCCTCGAGGCGGACCTCCAGGCGGAGGTCATCCTGGTGGAGGATGCTCAGGGCGGCGAACTGTGCCACGAAGGTGTTGTTCCGGTAGGGGACCTCCAGCGGCCTGGTGGGTGCCGCATGGAACGATTCGGAGCCCAGGGTGTAGGCATAGGTTTCCAGCGCAGGCGGCGGTGGGGGGCCTCCATAAGCCTTGGCATCAAAGCGTGCGATGCCACCCACGGTCCCGATCCACACGTCTCCGTTGGGGTCCGCATGGAAGGCCATGTTGTTGGTGCTGTCGCTGATGAGCCCGTCACGGTAGGTGAACAGCTCCACCGTTCCGCTGACACTCACCCGATGCACCCCGGCCCCGGTGCCGGCCCACAGGTTGCCCCCCGCATCCTCTCCCATGAAGAATTGGGTGCGGGTCGGATCGATCTCCGCGTCGAAGTGCCTCAGGAGGCGCAGCTGGCCCTGTTCGTAGCGGGCCCGGGCCATCCCCAGGTTTGCATCGTAGGCCAGGAGCAGGTCGCCGTTGCGAAGCGTGCGTGCACACGCCAACGCATCCGCGCGCAAGCCATCGGAGCGGGTGAAGCGGCGCCAGCGTCCCCCTTCGCGGAGTGCCAGACCATGATCCCCCGGGGCCCACAGCCGCCCCGCGCCATCTTCATGGAGGTCTCCGATGGATTCCTTGGGTGTGCCCCCCGGCAGGGGCTCGGGCGCGAAGGTCCAGTGGCTGCCCTGGCCGCGTCCCCGCAGGAGGCCCCCAGCGTCCGTCGCCACCCAGAGGGTTCCGGTCCGGTCGAAGAGCAGGCGGAAGATGCGGGCATCGGCCCGGACGCCCTGGTCCGGACCGAATGTCACCGTGTGACCCGTCGCCGGATCCCACCGCCGGATCCATGGGGAGCCCGCAAGGTAGAAGGCCCCATCCGGCCCCCGGACCCCAGAGCGCACCTGGGTGTCCTCCGTACCGGGGATCATCTTCCATCCCTCAGGGCCCAGCCGGGCCAGCCCCTTTTCAGTCCCTGCAAACAAGGTCCTGTCCCGATCGCGCCAGAGGCTCCAGACGTAGGGGTTCTGAAGCCCTTCCTCGGGACCGTAGCTTCGCCAGAACCGGCGGCCCTGGCTCTGCCGCAGACCTCCTCCACCCACCCACATGGAGCCTTCCCGATCGACCAGCATGGCCACCTGGACCTGGCCGGCCCAGCTCTCCTTCCCACCTCTTCGCATCACCTTGCCGTTTTCCAGCACGATCAATTCGGAGACACCGGGGATCATGAGACGGCCCAGTCCATCCACGTAGAGGCACGCGAATTGTTGTGTCCTCTTTACGGAAAAGGGCGCCGGCACGAAAGTCTGCTGGTTGAAGCTCCACAGGGCCCCGAGGGAGCGGGTCCAAAGCGTGCCGCTGCCGTCCACCGCCAGACCATCCAGTCGGGCCAGGCCGAAATCAGCTTTGCCGGGCAGCTCCTGCCAGGTGGCTCCCAGCGTCCGGTAGACCCGGGCCCGGCTGCCATCCCAGGAGGCGATGCACATCCCCCCTCCGCCAGGCAGGGTGGCCAGGGCGCTGACGGCACCCCCCGGCCAGGAGGCCATGGCTTCGAAGCGATCACCGGACACCTGCCGGTAGGGGCCCGCAGTAGTGCCCACATGGAGGCTCCCGTCCGCGCCCGAGGCCAGGGCCGTGATGGACTTGGCCAGCTCGGGATGCTCCGTCCCCACGGCCACGAAGCGATTGCCCTCCCGGCGAGCCAGGCCCCGGTAGGTGCCCACCCAAAGCCCGCCATCGGGACCGGCCTGAAGGACCTGGATCGCGCTGCTGGGCAGTCCCTCCGGGCGCAGGAAGACCTGGAAGCTCCTTCCATCAAACCGGTGCAGGCCCTCCTCGGTGCCGACCCAGATGAACCCTCGCTGATCCTGGCAGATGGCAGAAATCGAGTTGTTGCGCAGGCCATCGTCGTAGCCGTATTCCCGCCATCTCAGTCGACCGGAGGGCTCGGACACCTGGGCCCAGAGGGACCCCAGACCCACCACCAGGGCCAGGATCAACCGGATGATGTGACGCAGGCAAAAACCCATGGCTTCCTTTGGTCAGCTGATCGGCCAGGGGGCACTTCACGATTATTCCCGGCAAGATCATTGAGACCGAGGCAGAGTGCCCGAGGCAGGTCAGTGCGCGCAATCTACCAGGTTGGGGATGGCCCAGGCTTGCCCAGCACCGTTGACACCAGCGGCGGCCAGGCCGCTATGCTCGCTGCATGAAGCTGCCCATCCTCTTCAACCCGGCCTCCGGCACCGCCGCCAAGGATCCAGACGCCCTGCTGCGGCCCCTGCCCAAAGAGCTGCGGGACCGGGTGGAGCCCATTGCCTTCGGTCCGCCCTGGGATTTCGAACCCCACCTAGCCCAGGCGCTGGCGTCCTCAGGCCCGCTGTTCGTCTGGGGCGGCGACGGCACGATCCACCATGCGGCCAAGGCCCTCATCGAGAGGGGCTGTCCCGTGCCCCTGGCGGGCATCCCCGGCGGCAGCGGCAACGGGCTGGTGCGGGGCCTGCGCACACCCCTGGAACCCGCCGGGGCGCTGCGGCGCCTGCTGGAGGGCCGGGAGCTGCGCATGGACCTGCCCCGCCTGGATGGGGAGCCCTTCCTGAACCTCTGCGGCACGGGCTTCGAGGCCGCGGTGGCCCACCGCTTCCATCATCTTCCGGGCCGTGGGTTCCTGACCTACGCCCGGGTCTGCTGGCAGCTCTACCACCGGTGGCGGGACTCGGACCTGGAATGGGAGGCGGAAACGGTGCCCATGGACGCTGGGCCGGGGAGGCTGGCGCGCATCCGCGAGGCCTTCCAGGCCCCCAAGGCCGACCTGCCCGCCACCGCCTGGAGCCTCTGCTTCGCCAACCTGCCCCAGTATGGTTCCGGCCTCTGGATCGCCCCCGGGGCCGATCCCACGGACGGGGCCCTGCAATGGGTGACCCTGGCGCGGCCCTCCTGGTTCGATCTGCTGGCAAAAGTGCCCCAGCTGTTCCGGGAAGGGGGCCAGTCGCCCCTCCGCCGGGAGGGCCGCCTCCGTCGCGCCACCCTGCGCCTGGACCGCCCCCTGCCCTGGCACCTGGACGGGGAACCCGGGGCCCAGCGGGACCGGGCCGAACTCAGCGTGGAGGCGCGGGCCTTCCGCATGCAGGTGACCGGGGCGTGTCCCTGGACCTAGGCGCAGCCTGGCTCAGAAATGGCCCCGAACGGGGCCATTTCTGAGGGATGAAGAACTTCCATTCAATGTGGGAAGACCGCGGGTCCGGTCCGGCTTGGGCCACGGAACTCGGCGCTGACGCTGGGGCTGGAACCCCAAAGCCCGGCGACCATCTTCACCTGGCTGAGGTCTGTGCGGGCCGGATCCCAGTCCCGGCGGACCACCAGGGTGTAGGGATTGTTCGCATCGGACCACCAGGCGGGATCGTCCACGATGACGTAGATGGCCGTGGCCTCCTGGCCGGGATTCTTGTAGGTCACCATGATGGGCTGATGGGCGATGGCCGCCTGGAGCATCCCCGGGCCGGGCTTGCCCCACTTGTCCACGAGCATGAGCCGGAACCAGCCCAGCTTCCCGTGCTGGACTTCCACCTGGACGGTGCCGCCGGCGGGGACCGAGATGCCGTAGGCCCGCCAGCCCGCGGGCTGCTGGGAGTAGTCGGACAGGGCCTCCACGCCATCCCCGATGGGGCTCACGGGGATGAACCCGTCCCGGGACAGCCACTGGATCTCGGCCATGATGTCGCGGTGGCGCCAGTAGCCCAGGTCAGGCAGGGAGGTGCAGCGGGCCCAGCCGGGGGGAACCACGGTCCGGGAGCCGGGGTAGTAATTGACTCGGCCCCCGCCCGGCAGAGGATCGCTGGTGCGGTGGACCGGACCAGGCCGGGCGATGCGTCCCGGGTTCGACGCTGCGATTGACCGGACCAGGCCGGGCGATGCGTCCCTCGGGAGTTGGGGAGCCCTTCGGTCCGCTGTACTGGCGCGGGGGCTGTTCCCGGGGCGCCGGGGGGGGCGGGTTCACCTGGCTGCCCCGGTCGCTCGGGGCCTGGGGCTGGGGACGAGGCACTCTGCCCTCCTGTGGCGAAGCGCCACAGAACGAGGAAGCCAGCGTCACAGCTGCAAGAACAGTCATGAATCGGGGTTGTGGAAACTGGGGTCGCATCGCACACCTCCTTGGATCATTTAGATTCCAATCATGCCAGACCCGTGCCATCCACCTGAAAGCAGGAGACCATGGGGGTATCCTGATCGTTTCCAGCATGGGGGCATCCAGGTGTTTGGCAAGATCCAGCACATCCATTTCGTGGGCATCGGCGGCATCGGCATGTCGGGCATCGCCGAGGTGCTCGCCAACCTGGGCTACCAGGTCTCTGGCTCGGACCTGAAGGAGAGCGCCGTCACGGAGCGCCTCCGCGGCCTGGGCATCACCGTGCACCTGGGCCACCATGGCCGGTCCATCGAAGGGGCCCAGGTGGTGGTGATCAGCTCCGCCGTGAAGGGCGACAATCCCGAGGTCGTGGCGGCCCACGCCGCCAAGGTGCCCGTGATCCCCCGGGGCGAGATGCTTGCGGAGCTCATGCGCATGAAGTACGGCATCGCCGTGGCGGGCTCCCACGGGAAGACCACCACCACCAGCATGGTGGCCCAGGTGCTGAGTCAGGGCGGCATCGACCCCACCATCGTCATCGGCGGCAAGCTCGGCACCATCGGCAGCAATGCCAAGCTCGGCAAGGGGCCCTTCCTCGTGGCCGAGGCCGACGAAAGCGACGGCAGCTTCCTCATGCTGAATGCAACCCTCGCCGTGATCACCAACATCGACCGGGAGCACCTCGATCACTACAAGGACCTGGACGAAATCCAGGATGCCTTCGTGACCTTCGCCAACAAGGTGCCCTTCTACGGGTCCGTGTTCCTCTGCATGGACGACACCAATGCCGCTGCGGTGCGGCCCCGCCTGAAGCGCCAGGTGCGCACCTACGGCACCCATCCCCAGGTGGACATCCGGGCCCGGGAGATCCGCCAGGAGGGCTTCCGCACCCACTTCAAGGTGAGCGCCCACGGTGCCGATCTGGGCGCCTTCAGCCTGGGCGTGCCCGGCCACCACATGGTGCTGAACGCCCTGGCGGCCATCGGCATCGCCCTGGAGCTGGACGTGGAGCCCGAGGTCATCCGGGCCAGCCTCTCCAGCTTCACCGGCGCCGACCGCCGCTTCCACCTGAAGGGGGAAAAGGGCGGCGTCCTGGTGGTGGATGACTACGGCCACCACCCCACGGAGATCATGGCCACCCTGGCCGCCGCCCGGGCGGGCTTCCCGGAACGCCGCCTGGTGGCGGCCTTCCAGCCCCACCGGTACAGCCGCACCAAGGCCCTGCTGGAGGAATTCGGCACCGCCTTCTTCGAGGCGGATACCGTGCTCGTCACCGATATCTACGCCGCCGGTGAGCAGCCCATGCAGGGCGTGGACGGCGCCGCCGTGGCCGAGGCCCTGCGGGCCCACGGCCAGAGGGATGTCCACCTGGTGAACCGGGTGGAGGATCTGCCGGAGGCGCTCAAGCGCCTGACCCGCAACGGCGATCTGGTCATCACCTTCGGCGCCGGCTCCATCACCCACGCCGGTCCGGCCTTCCTGGACCTGGCATGAGCGTGGCCTGGGTGCGCCCCGCTCTCGCCACCTGGATCTGCGCCGCCCCGCTCCTGGCGGGCCTGCCGGCGGGGCTGCTGCCCGCCTCGGACCACCGGCCCGAGGTGCCCCAGCCCAGCCTCGGCGCCCGCTACACCTCCCACGATGCCCTGCTGGCCTACGTGCACAGCCTGGCGGCGGCTGCGCCCGATCGCGTCCGGCTCACCACGCAGCACATCACGGAAGAGGGCCGCGAGCAGCCCCTCCTGGTGATCACTTCCCCCGAGAACCTCCGTCGGCTGGAGGAATGGAAGGCGCAGAACGCCAGGCTCGCAGATCCCCGGACCTGCTCCGAGGAGGAGGCCCGGCGCATCGTGGAGAAGGGCCCCGTCTTCGTGTGGCTGGGCTACTCGGTGCACGGCTCGGAGGCGTCGGGCGCCGAAGCGGCCCTGGCCGTGGCCTACCACTTCGCCGCGGCCCGCAGCCCCGAGGTGCTGAGCCAGCTGGACCGGGTCGTGCTGCTCCTGGACCTCACCCAGAATCCCGATGGCCGCGCCCGATACATCCAAAGCGTGATGGAGGCCACCACCCCCTTCAATGCCAGCGATCCCATGGATGCCCAGAACACCAGCCGCTGGCCCGACGGCCGGTACAACCACCGGCTCTTCGACCTGAACCGGGACTGGGCCTGGCAGACCCAGGGCGAGACCCGGGCCAAGACCGCCGCCTTCCTGGAGTGGAATCTGCAAGTGGCCGTGGACTTCCATGAGATGTTCCCGGAGCTGAGCTACTACTTCCCGCCCACCATGCAGCCCATCCACGAAGGCCTGCCCAAGGCCTTCTCCGGCCGCTGGCAGACTACTTTCGGCAAGGGGGTCGCCCAGGCCTTCGACGCCCGGGGCTGGGCCTACTTCAGCCGGGATGTGTTCGATCTGTTCTACCCCGGCTATGGCGATTCCTGGCCCACGTTCCAGGGTGCCGTGGGCATGACCTTCGAGGCCGGGGGCCACACCGGCCTGGCCTATCGGCGCCGGAACGGGGAACTCCTCACGCTGGAATCCCGGCTGCAGCGGCATGTCACCGCCAGCCTGGCCACGGTGGCGGTGGCCGCCGCCGAGCGCAAGGCCCTGCTGGGGGATTTCCACCGGGCCCGCCGGGAGCAGGTGGCCCTCGGTCAGCGCGCCGGCGCCTTCCTCCTGGCGGAAGGAGATGACCCGGGACGTGCCCGCCAGCTGGCGGGCCTGCTGGCGCGGAACGGCATCGAGGTGCAGCGCACCACGGTGGACCTTGCCACCACCGGATTCGAACCCATCGGGCTGGCCAAGGCTGCCGGTCTGCCTCCCGGCAGCTACCTCGTCCCCCTGGACCAGCCCCGCGGCGCCCTGGCCCAGGCCCTGCTGGAGGGCGAGGCCCGCATGGGCCTCAAGCCCACCTACGACATCACCGCCTGGAGCCTGCCCATCGCCTTCCACGTGCCCGCCTGGCGCGCCGCCACGCGGCCAAAAGGGGGCATCGCCTCCGGCCAGGAGGCCCCAGCGACGGCCCTGCCCGAGGCGGCCTGGGGCTACCTGATCCCCGCGGGACACGAGGGCGTGGAACGCACCCTCGCGGCCCTGCTGCGGGAAGGCTTCAAGGCCACGGCCCTGGGGGAACCGGCCCTGCTGAATGACCAGCGGCTCGGCGCGGGCACCCTCGTGCTCCCCGTCCAGGGGAATCCCCCCGGGCTGAGGGCCCGCCTGGAGGCCCTGGGACGGGAGCACCGGCACCCGGTGCTGGCCAGCCCCACGGCCCAGATGGCCTCGGGTCCCGACCTGGGCTCCAGGAAATCAATCACCCTGAAGGCCCCGCGCATCGCGGTGCTCATGGACCGGCCCGCGAATCCCGCGGCCTTCGGGGCCCTGGCCCATACCCTCATCGAAGCGGGCCTGCCCTTCGTCCAGCTCCGGGCGGACCGCCTGGGCGCCACGCCCCTGGGCCGCTTCACCCACCTGGTGCTGGTGAACGACAGCCAGGGCCATGACGGCGCCCAGGGCAAGGCCTGGCAGCAGGTGCTGGGCGAAGGCGGTGCCGCCAAGCTGAAGGCCTGGATCACT
This sequence comes from Candidatus Geothrix skivensis, assembly GCA_016721195.1. Lineage (GTDB taxonomy): Bacteria > Acidobacteriota > Holophagae > Holophagales > Holophagaceae > Geothrix > Geothrix skivensis. Next base: position 260,647 of record JADKIO010000006.1, read on the forward strand.
GAAGGCGGCACCCTGGTGGCCCTCCAGGGCGGCGCGGCCTACGCCTCCCGGGCGGGTCTGACGCCCACGGGCTTTCGCCTGCTGGCCAAGGCTGCGGAGGAGGCCCGGCTCAAGGAAAAGGATCCCAAGCGCGAAGCCCCCAAGGCCGATCCGGCGGAACTGGTGCGTCCCTGGGACAAGCGGGAGGACCGGGCCCTGGAAGAAAGCATCCCCGGCGCCTTCCTCAAGGTCCGGGTGGATGGTTCGCATCCCCTGGCCTGGGGCCTCCATGCGGAGGCGATCGCCGCCGTCCTCAATACGGGCGATCCGATCCTGGAGCTGAGCCAGGCCGGCGAGAACCCCCTGCACTACCCGAAGGAGGAGCTGAAGGTCTCCGGCCTGCTGCCCAAGGCCATGGAGGCGAAGCTGCACCAGACCGCCTGGGCCATCCGGGAGCGGTCCGGCCAGGGCACGGTGATCCTGCTGGCCGGGGATCCGGTGTTCCGGGCCCAGACGCCCTTCACCCGGCGCCTGCTCTTCAACGCCCTCTTCTTCGGGGCCTACCAGACCGTGCTGGAGTAGCCGAGCCATGAGCCTACGCTTCACCCTCGCCATCACCGGAGCCTCCGGCTCCGCCTTCGGCGTGGCCGTGCTCAAGCGGCTGTCCGCCAACGCCGGGGTGGAGCAGGTCGCCCTGCTGCTGTCCCCCACGGGGAAGCGCTGCCTCCACCACGAGACCGGGCTGGCGCCCAAGGACCTGGCCGCCCTGCCCAAGGTGGAGCTGCGGGACGAGCGGGATCTGGGGGCCGACCTTTCCTCCGGCTCGTACCGCCACGACGGCATGGCCATCGTGCCCTGCAGCGCTGGCGCCCTGGGCCGCATCGCCGCGGGGGTGAGCGAATCCCTGGTGAGCCGCGCCGCGGACGTCTGCCTGAAGGAGCGCCGCCCCCTGGTGCTCTGCCTGCGGGAAACGCCCCTGAACCGCATCCACCTCGAGAACATGCTGCGCGTCCACGACGCCGGCGCGGTGGTGATGCCCCTCATGCCCGGCTACTACAGCGGCCCCACGAGTCTGGAGGATCTCTACGATACCTTCGCCACCCGGGTGCTGGACCAGCTGGGCCTTGCCGAACAGGATCCGAGGCGATGGAAGAGCTGATCCCCCAGGAAGTGGTCGTCATCGGCTGCGCCGGTGTGGACACCCAGGTCTACCTGCCCGGCCGGGACGTGGACTGGTCCGTGGAGGCCAACTTCACCGAGAACCTCGATACGCCGGGCCAGGCCGGGGTCTACGCCAGCCGCGGCTACGCCGCCCTGGGGCGGCGGGTCGCCCTCATCGCCAACCTGGGGGAGGATGCCTGCGGGGCCCTGGTGCGCGAGGCGCTGCGGGGGGATGGCATCGACACCCGCGGGGTGTTCACGGATCCCGCCGGCACGGCCCGGAGCATCAACGTCATGTACCGGGACGGGCGCCGCAAGAACTTCTACGATGCCCGCGCCGGCTCCGGCACCAAGCCCAACCTGGATCAAAGCCGCCGGGTTCTGGCGGGCGCCAGGCTGGCCCACGTCCACCTGGCGGACTGGGCCCGCCCCCTGCTGCCCATGGCCCGGACCCTGGGCCTCACCGTGGCCTGCGACCTCCAGGACGTGGTGGATCCCCTGGATCCCTACCGGCAGGACTTCATCGAGGGGGCCGACATCCTCTTCTTTTCGGCGGCCAACCACCCCGATCCCTCGGAGGTCATCCGCGGCTTCCTGTCCCGCCCCCACGTCCGCCTCGTCGTCTGCGGCATGGGCTCGAAGGGCTGCGCCCTGGGCACCCGGACCAGCCTGCAGTTCTTCCCCCCGGAGCCGCTGGACCTCGCCGTGGTGGACACCAACGGCGCCGGGGACTCCCTGGCGGTGGGCTTCCTCACGGGCCACGTGCTGGAGGGGCGGCCCCTGGCGGAGGCCATCCGGCGCGGGCAGATCGCCGCGCGGCATGCCTGCTCCCTGCGGGGTACTTCCGCGGGCCTGATCACCGCCAGCGCCCTGGACGCCTACGCCAGACGGAGCATCACCGTCACCTGAAGATCGAGAGCACCGAACCCACCGGGCCTCACTTCAGGATGTGCATGAGCGGGTTGAAGGCCTGCAGGATGAACCCCCCGAAGGTGGGGTTGAGGGTGGCGAGGATGAGCACCAGGGGCAGCAGCACGAAGCGCAGCCCGTTCTCCATGAGCCCCAGGCTCCAGTTGACCTCCCCGGCGGAGGAGTGCTCCATCAGGCAGAGCAGGCGGTCCCGCTCGATGTGGAGGATGGCCCAGGCCACCCAGCCGACCATGACCAGCAGCAGGCCCCCGAGGACGGTCAGCACGGGGCCCTTGGGCTGGAAATCGAAGGCCGCCACGCCGAGCACCAGCAGGATCATGGACCCCAGGGCGCCGATCAAGAGGTGACGCATCACCAGGAAGCCTTCCCGGATGAGGTGGATGGCCCGCAGGGCCCGGAAGAGGTCCACCTCCTCGCGGTGGAGGACGGCCGCCTCGGGGGCCTTCGCGCACGCCACTTCGAGGGCATCGCCGCAGGCGATCATCTGGCCGGCCACCCTCATGCGGTACTTCCATTTCTCAAAGGTGCTGTGGCCCCGGCGGCCCCGGGGCACCTGGGCTTCCAGGGACTCCAGGGCTCCCAGGCAGTGCTCGAACTCCGGCACCACCGTGGTTACCCAGGGGGCTTGCGCCTTCAGCAGCTCCCGGCCCCGGCGGCTGGAGCGGTGGGTCCTCAGCCCGCGACCCAGGGCCCGCATGGCATTCCAGTTCATCAGCCGGCCGGCCTCTTCGAAGGCGGCACGGTAGGCTCCGAAATCCAGGTCCTCGATCACGTTCCGCAGCTCGCGCCAGCCCCGGTGCAGCTGCCAGAACAGGAAGCAGGAGGCGAGGAAGAGCATGCTCCCCACTGCGATGGCCACCACGGTGACCAGCTTCCCCTCCAGCAACGGGCGGATGAGCCCCCCGGGCAGGGCGACCTGCAGGGCCACGAGCGCCACCGAGAGGCCGCCGATCCAGAGCTGGAAGCGCAGGCCCCGCAGGTGGGGAAACCCCGGCCGCTGACCGTTCTCGCCGACGACCCCCGAAAGAGACGGCCAGAAGGCCTCCTGATCCTGCTTGCGCACGTCGTACCAGGTGCGCAGCAGCAGGGCCAGGCCGGCCGAAAACAGCACCAGTGTGGGAATGAGCGACACGCCCCGACCCGGCGACGTGAACCGGAGGTACGGGGGCACGAAGAGCAGGAAGTGCGTCCGCCCCCAGTGCCCCACGAGGGCCGCGGGCCCCAGGGCCAGGAGGATGAGCAGCAGCGCCCAGGGCCAGTCCAGCCGGCCCTGGAGGGCCCGGGCGGTCCACGCCAGGAGGAGGGTCCAGATGCCAAGGCCACTCCACAGGAAGGCCTGTTTCCAGTGCGCGCCCTGCAGCACGGTCAGCGGCAGCAGGTAACCCACGGCCAGGAAGCTGACGATGGCCAGCGCCAGGACCGCCCCGGCCACGAGGTTCCGGTAGGGCCGAAGGCTCAGGTCGCCGTTGGCCTGGCCGGCCACTTCCAGGAGCGGCTTGAGGAAGACCATCCAGGAGGTCAGACCCAGGAGCAGGACGAGCAGGGTCAGCTGGGGCAACCGGGAATAGGCGTACTGCCTGAGGTCAGGGCTCGGGCTGGCCACATCCCGGTAGCGGGCTTCCATGTCAGGGTCCCAGACCGGGCTCCCTTCCTTGAGGAGCTCGACGCCCCCGTGCCGCAGGGGCCAGATGCTGCCGTTCTTCACGATGGAAACGAAGCCCTGCTTGCCCCAGAACCGGAATTCCCCCCCTTTGGCCCGGGCGGGATCCAGTCGCAAGAGGGTGGCGTAGTAGGCCGCGTATTCCCCTTCGGAGGTGAAGCGCACCGGCGAGGCCAGGCTCCCCTGCATGAGGGAGAGGGCCCGCATGGGATCCGTGAGCGGATAGCCACCGAAGAGCACCATGCCATCCAGGGCGTGGCTGATGGTCGGATGGGCGAAGAGCAGGTGGTTGCCGCTGGTGGTGAAGAGGGTGCAGCTGGGATGGTAGGCGCGGATGCGCTCCGCCAGGAAGATCAGATCCTCGGGATCGCTGGCGGAGATCCCGATGTGCGTGTAGCCGCGCCGGGACAGGCTGAGGATGGTGCCCGCCAGGGTGAGTTCCGCGTTCCGGATGGTGTCCGCCGCGTACTGGGGCAGCGTATCGCGGACCCGCGCCGCATCGTCTTCCGCAGGCCCCAGCAGCGTGGAGGGCAGCACCAGGTCCGGCCCATCGCCCTTGGCCAGGTTCTGCTCCATGGCCCGGCGTTCGGAGCGCAGGCGGGAGAGCCCCATGGGAAAGGGGATCACCGCCGCCCGTGCGGGCAGCCGGGGATCGATCTGGTCGTAGGCCGTGTTCGATTCGGAGAAGATCGCCACCTTGGAGGACTGCTCCGGCCAGCCTGCCTCATGCAGGTACCAGCTCAGCAGGGCCTCCTTGCTCTTGCCCGAGAGGTTGCAGATCCACTCGGAGAATTCCAGCCGGTTCGGATCCACCGGTCCCACCGCATCCCTCAGGGTCTTGATGCCCTGGGCATCCAGGGTGGTGGTGCCCTGGATGCGCACCGGGGCCGCTGCGGGATCCCGGAGGTGCGACCCGAGGGCCGCGCCCAGGGACTGCAGGCTGCCGGAGAACTGGGGGCCCAGGACCGCCAGGCGCCGGGGCTCCGACCCGGGCAGGGTCGCGGCCAGGCGGAAGGCCTGGCGCATCGCCTCGCGGTTCAGGCCCAGGGACTGGCTCTCCCCCACGATGAACAGGGCATGATAGGCGGGCACCTTGCCGCCCTTGGCGAACCAGACCAGGCCCGGGCTGGCCTCGGGGAACTCGGAGGAGATCCCGGCGCCGGCCCCCTCCGGGGCCTTGGCCTCCCAGGGCAGGAAGAAGGCCCGGGGCAGGAAGTCACAGGTCCGGAAGGCCCGCTGGACGGCGTTGAGCCGCAGGTCGAACCAGAAGGCCATGCTGGTGCGGTGGGGATCCGGCAGGCTGAGGATGGTCACGTCGACCGTGGAGCCCGGCGGGCGGGGGCTGTCCTTCACGCAGCGGTCCAGCAGGGCCGCCAGGGCCTCCAGCCGGCGGTCCTTCGCCGCGGGCTCAGGCGCCTTGGCGGCAGCGCCCGCGCCGGGAGCGGGCTTCGACCTGGTGGCCAGGCCCAGGCCCGGCACCAGCGCCAGCAGCGCCGTGAACCCCACGCCCAGCGATAGAGGTGAAAAGGCCCTGCTCATGACACCTCCGGTTCAAGGCCAGAGATCGATCGGCCAGCCTGGCGATAGCACGGTAGCCTGCACTCAATATATTGACATTCGAGTCAGGAACAATGCTGTTTTTTTAATATTTTCGCCCAGGAATCTTATGGTTATTCCGTGGAACCAAAGTTCCAAGCCGACTAGCCCGCCCCCTCCATCAGGGCCTCTTCCTCGCGCTGGGCCCGGCGGGTGGACCAGAAGGCCCAGAGGGCCCCCAGGGCCCCGGTGGCGGACCCCACCAGGGCCAGCAGGAGCATGCTGCCTCCGGAGAAGAAGCCCAGGCGCGCCAGCTCCACCAGCATGGGCGACAGGTTGCCCACGCCCCGGGACACCGGCAGCCACAACCCGAAGAGGCCCAGCAGGGCCAGGAGGCTGCCCGTCAGGCCGAGGAAGGCCCCCTCCAGCAGGAGCGGGGTGCGGATGAAGCTTTCCGAAGCCCCCACCAGGCGCATGATCGTGATCTCCTCCTCCCGGGCGAGGATGCTCATGCGGATGACGTTGCCCGTGGCAAAGCCCGCGGCCAGCAGCAGCACCACCCCCAGGGTGGCCAGGGCCGAGCGCAGCATCCGCGCCACGTGCTGCAGGTTCTCCAGGCGCTCCTGATCCACCAGCACGTCGCCCACGCCGGGCAGGCCCCGCAGGCTGGTGCCCACTTCCACCGCCCGGCCACCGGAGGCCAGGTCCTTGCGCAGGGTCAGCTCCAGGCTTTCCGGCAGGGCGTCCTGGCCCGCGCTTTCCAGCAGCAGCCCGGCCTCGCGGGTGGCGGACAGGAACCGCTTGCGGTTCTCGTCGGCGGACAGCCGGCGCACCTCCCGGAACCGGGGGTCCCGCTGCAGCCGCAGGGCCGTCTCCTCCAGGCTGCGGCCCTCCGCCGCATAGACCACCACCTTGGCCATGCCTTCCAGCCGTCCGACGAAGCGGTCCAGGCTTTCCACCAGGAGCAGGCCGCCACCGGCCAGCAGGAGGCCAGAGGCGAGGGTCAGCACCGCGAGGACGTACTGGCCCCGGTGCCGGAAGAGGTCGCGCAGCACGTCCTGGAGCAGCAGGCCCAGCAGGCGCAGGCTGGTCACGAAGCGTTCCCGTCCACCGCCAGACCCTTGAACAGGGCCGTCGCGGGCGAGGCGCTGATGGCCTTGGCGGCGGTGCCGCTGAGGGGGGATTTCCAGATCCAGATCGCGCCGTAGGCCGTGGTGCCGTTCCCCTTCAGGCCCACCAGCCAGTCCTTGGTGCCTGCATGGGCGATGACCCGCAGGTTGTTCTGGTCCGTGGGGCTGCCCAGGGTGGTGGTCGGCGCCTGGTTGTAGGCCTGGCCGAACACCCCGGTGGTGAAGACCTGGATGGGGGCCGTGGATGCAACCGCATCCACGTTGTGCCGGGCCACGAAGAGATTGCCGTTGCCCGTGTCGAGGGCCAGGGAGCCGTACTTCCCGAGGAGGGTGAGGTTGCCGATGAGGGTGCTGGCATCGGTGAAGGCCGCGGCCGTCCCCTTGCGGAGGCGGGGCCCGGAGTAGGTCACCACCGTGCCCACGGTGTTGCCGTCCTGCAGGTACGCATAGACCGACCCTGAGGCGGCGGCGACCCCGGTCCCGCCGGTGTCCCCGCTCATCTGGAGCGCCTGGAGGGTGACGCTGGCGCTCTGGACCTGGCTGCTGGCGCCGTTCACCACCCAGATCTGGGTGCCACTGCTGCCATTCTCGGTGATGAAGAGCCGGTCGTTCTGGGCATCCAGGGCGGCCTGTCCAAAGGTGGAACTGGTGAGCCGGCCCGTGTTGGAGAGGCTGAAGGAGACCACGTCCAGGCTGGCCACCGTCCCGCTCTGGGAGCGGATGTTGCTCACGCGCACGATGTCCCCGGTTTCCGACACCAGGTAGAGGAAGCCCTTCTGGGCGTCCAGACAGAGCCCGCCCCAAGCGAGGCTGGCGATCTTGCTGCCGAAGACGCTGGAGGAGATCTGCTTGGTCGGCGCGACCGTGGCGGCGGTGCCCGAATAGAGGGTGCTCAGATCGGACCAGACGAAGACCGTGGAACTGCTGCCGTCATAGGCATAGAGCGCCGCGCCACTGGTGCCGCCGGTGGCGCCGTCCGGCTCCTTGCATCCCGAAAGCAGCAGCAACAGGGAGGCCCCAAGGCCAAGGAGGAACCGCATCGGCATGTCGCTTGACCTATTTGCTGGAGAAGAGGGCCTTCAGGTGGGTGTTCAGGGTGCGCACCATGTCGGCATCGCAACCGGAGTCTACGGCAGTGCGGCTGATGGCCAGGGCGAGCCCCTTCACCGCCTCGGGGCCCTCGCCCGAGATGAGCTGCTGGGTGGCCTTGGCATGGAGCCGGTCCACGGATTCATGCTGGGCCTGGGGCAGCACCATCTTGGCCGCCTGGGCGATGCGCTGGGTGAAGTTCATCAGCTTGACCATGCGCTGGGGATCGTCCACCGCCACGGGCTTGGTCAGAGGCGCGGGGGGAGGCGCGCCGGCCACGCCGCCACCGACGGTTTCGGGCAGGGACTCTTCGCTCTCCGGGAAGCCCCGGTTGTGGGCCACGGGGGGAGGCGCCTGGAGGCGTACGATGGCGGTTTCCTCTTCCCGGGATTCCGGCACCACGGGGCTTGAAGCCGCCGTGGGGGCCATTCCCAGCAGGCTGGAAACGGGAACGAGATCCTTGACGGGCTCCGGGACTTCCACCTTGGGCGGCTTGCCGGAGCGGAGGCCCTTCAGGGACAGGTGCCCGGCCATCACCAGGCCATAGAGGTCCTTGGCCACCGCCAGGGGGGGCTTCTGGGTCAGCTCCGCCAGCTCCGCCACGGTGTAGTACCCCGTGGCCAGCGCCAGGATCTTGGCTTCCCGGGGATTCACTCCCTGGGCCGTCTCGCCTGGCAGCAGGGTGGAGACCGGGTAGAGCTCCAGGGAGGGCACCTTCTGGCTGATGACGCGCCATTCGTCCATCCGGCGGCCCAGCTCCATCAGGATGGAGGCGTTGGGCTTGGTGATGGTGGCCGGAACCTCGGGCAGGACTTCCTCGAAGCGGTAGGTGCCCTCCAGCCAGAGGGCCACTTCCATCAGGGCTTCCAGGCCTTCGCCACCATGGGTGACCGCATGGATGATCCGTCCCTCCCTCAGGTAGATTCGGGCCTTGGCCGCCTCCTGCTGCACGTGGAAGCAACCCGACTTCCCGCCCTGGCTCACGAGCTGGATGATGTCGGGGAGCGGCGCCTCGCGCATGGAGCCTTGAATCACACCCTGAGACATGGGCTGTTCCTCTCCGGAAGATGAATCGGATGCCCAACCATACCATAGGACTGCGCAGATATCGCCGAGTGCACCCCGGCACTGCACCCTTCCCCCGGAGGGTCACCTGAGCGATGCTGGGAGTCCAATGAAGACTCGCCCTGACTCCCCCTTTGCTCCCATCGAGGAAGCCATCGAAGCCATCCGCCGGGGCCAGATGGTCGTGGTGGTGGACGACGAGGATCGCGAGAACGAGGGCGACCTCACCCTGGCGGCGGAGCATGTGAGCCCCGAGGCCATCGCCTTCATGGCCACCTACGGCCGCGGCCTGATCTGCGCCGCCCTGGAGGGTCCCGTGCTGGACCGCCTGCAGATCCCCCTCATGGTCCGGGACAACACCAGCCCCTTCGAAACGGCCTTCTGCGTCTCCGTGGAAGCCCGGGAGGGCACCACCACGGGCATCAGCGCCCAGGATCGCTCCCGAACCATCCAGGCCCTCATCGCCCCGGAAGCCAAGCCCCAGCACTTCGTGAAGCCGGGCCACGTCTTCCCCCTCCGGGCCCGTCCCGGCGGCGTGCTCACGCGCACGGGCCAGACCGAGGCCAGCGTGGACCTGGCCCGCCTGGCGGGCCTCCATCCCAGCGGCGTCATCTGCGAAATCATGAAGGACGACGGCACCATGGCCCGGGTGCCGGATCTGGTGCCCTTCTGCCGCCAGCACGGCCTGCTGCTGGTGACCGTGGCGGATCTGGTGGCCTACCGGCTGCGGCAGGAACCCCTGGTGAAGCCCCTCGAGGTGCGGGCCATGGCCAGTACCTGGGGTGAGCTCAAGGTCCACCGCTTCCAGAGTCTCCTGGACGGTGGCAGCCACCTGGCCTTCGTGCTGGGGGACCTGGCCGCCGGCGGTGAGCCGCCCCTGGTCCGGGTCCACGTGGAGACCCTGCCCGATGACCTGCATGGCTTCGAGACGGGCCTCTTCCAGAAGGCCATGGGCTTCCTCGCCAGGGAGGGTCGGGGCGTGCTGGTGTACCTGCGGCGCCACGCCCACACCCCCGGGGTGGCGGAGGAGGGCCATGCCCAGCCCCAGACCATGAGCGACCGCGACTTCGGCGTGGGCGCCCAGATCCTCCAGCAGCTGGGGGTCGGGAAAATGCGCCTGCTCAGCCGCCATGAAACCAAGTACATTGGCCTCCGTGGCTTCGGCCTCGACCTCTGCGCCCATGTGCCCCTGGAACCTGTCGCGGCCCCCCTTCCCCCGGATCCGCATTGATCGATGCCGTCTTTCTGACCCAGTCGCCACTGTTCAGGAACCTGGACGAGATGGAGCGTGCCCAGATCCTCATCATCGGGGACGTGCGCTCCTATCCGGCCGGGGAGATCCTGTTCCGGGAAGGCGACCCGGGCGATGGGCTCTACCTCGTGGTGAAGGGCTCCGTCCGCATCTCCAAGTCCAGCCCCACCGGCGAGGAGGCCCTGGCGGTGCTGGAGACCCCGGCCTTCTTCGGCGAGATGGCCCTCATCGACAACTCCAACCGGGCCGCGGATGCCATCGTCAACGAGGACTCGGTGCTGTTCTTCATCCCCCTTCCCGGCCTCCGCTCGCTCATCGAGGCCCAGCACGGGATCGCCCTCAAGATCCTCTACGCCCTTTGCGAAGTCCTCGCCCAGCGCCTGAGGGAAACGAACGAGCGCTACATGAGCATCTTCACCATCGCCCAATGGGGGGGCGCCAGTCCTGACGGCCCCCTGCCCTTACCCTAGTCCTTGAAAGGAGTTCCCATGTCCGACCTCGTTGCCCACATCACCGATGCCGAATTCTCCCAGGCCATCGCGCAGGGCGTCACCCTCGTGGATTTCTGGGCCCCCTGGTGCGGCCCCTGCAAGATGATCGCCCCCGTCCTCGATGAGCTGGCCTCCGAGATGCAGGGCAAGGCCAAGTTCGTGAAGATGAACGTGGACGAGAACCCCCAGGTGGCCGGCCAGTTCGGCATCATGAGCATCCCCACCCTCATCGTCTTCAAGGATGGGAAGCCCGTGAACAAGCTCGTGGGCGGCCAGCCCAAGCCCCAGCTGAAGGCGTTTGTGGAAGGCGCATTCTAGGTTCACGCGACTCTTGAGAGGCAAAGCGCCGGACTTGGTCCGGCGCTTTTTATGGCCTCCGCGCCGACTTCCAGGGAATGCCCATGCGCCGCATGTCCTCAGCGACATCGACCATGCAAGAAGGACAAATGCTGTGGCTGAATTTGGCCTCGGACCGCTCATGGAGATAGGCCTCCACCTGCTGCCAGAAGCCCGCGTCATCCCGCACCCGCTTGCAGTGGGCGCAAATCGGAATGAGGCCTCGCAGCGTGCGGACGTTTGCCAAGGATTCCCTCAGGTCCCGAACGAGGCGACTCCGCTGCCGGAGGATGACTTTGTCCTTTTCCCGCAGCAACGTCAGTGCGCTGATCAGTCGGTTGAGGTACACCCAGATCAGCGTGCTGAGCAGCAGGCTTGAGAGTACGAGGAAGAGGTTTCCCACGACGACCCTGGGGTCAACCCACCGGGCCAGGGAGAAGAGGGCCAGGCCCAGGCACAGGCACTGGGAGAGGGCGAATCGCCAGGTCGAGCGCAGGACCACGGCAGCCACCACCTGGACCAGAACGAAGTTGGCCAATTGCACCTCGCCGGGAAGCCAGGCCATCAGGAACACGTTGTTGCCCAGTGCAAAGGCCAGGAGCATCAGCCCGAAGTTCTCCAGGCCACCCATTCTCGGCGCCAGCCTGTGGATCAGCAGCCCTGCCCCGTAGAACAGCCCCATGGCCACCAGCGATTCCAGGACCAGGACCCGCTTCAGCAGCTCCGGGCGCGAAAGAAACCAGCGGTAGAGGGTCAACAGGACGAAATAGTGTCCAATCCAGAGACAGAAGTTCCGATAGGCCCGGACGGACTGGGCTTCCACGGTCTCGGAGGTCGGCACCCTCCTGGCCGATGCCTCCTCCTCCGCAGGGACACTCCCCGCAGAAGCCCCTGCATGGGCAGATTCAGGCCGAGGCTTCAATAGACCTCCCTTTCAACACCTATCGGAGGGGCTGGCGATAGGCTTGAATCCGCCGGTCAACCGGCTACTTCCGCCGCAGCACCAACCGAATCTGATTCCCCTGGTCGTTGAAGTGCACCTCGTCCATGACCAGCATGATGAGTGGGAGGCCCCGGCCGCAGTGGGGCGCCATTTCCGAGTCCCCGGACATTGGGCCCATCCGGCTGGCATCGAAGCCCCTGCCTTCATCGCTGATCTCCAGCTCGAAGCGCTCCGTATCCATGGCCAGCCGCACCTCGATGAGGCGGCCCGCGTAGGCCGGGTCGGCCATGCGCACCTCGCGCAGCTTGGTGTACGGATCCTCCAGGGCGAAGAGATCCCCCTTGAGAGCGGATTCCAGTTCGAGGTTGCCATGCTCCAAGGAGTTCACCAGGGCCTCGTGGAAGGCCATGGCGATGACATCCAGGTTGCTCGGGGAGGCGAAGCCCATGGGCACCAGCCGGTCCGTCAGGTGCCGCACCAGGGTGGGCACGTCCAGCTCATCGGATCGGAACAGGAAGTGGCGGCGCTCGTTCACCAGCCCCCGCAGGCCATCGTCCGCCAGCCGGATCTCCCGGTGCAGATCCACCAGATGGAACACGCTCTGCACCAGGTCCCGGATGGCGACGGGCTTCATGAACAGGTTCGAGGCACCCATGCGCATGGCCCGGATGGCGTAGTCCACCGAGGCCTGACCCGTCATCAGCACCACGGGCAGCCGGGGCTGCAGGGTCTTCACCTTCTGGATGACGTCGAAGCCGTCGAGCCCGTCCATGTTGATATCGGTGATCACCAGGTCGAACTCCGGGGCCGAGGGGTTCTGGATCAGCTCCAGGGCCTGGGCGGCGTCAGGGTAGGCATGCACCTCCATCCCGTAGTGGGCCAGGGCCGAATGCACCATGTCCAGGACCCCGGGATCATCATCGATCAGCAGGATGTGCGCGGCCCGTCGGTTCATGGAGCCTCCGTGGGGTCGATTCTATCCAATTGGCGGGAGAAGGGGTGAGACCAGGGCCCAGGTCCGGTCCAGGGCCCCTGCCATGGATTCCGGAAGCGGTGCGGGGCCGGCGGTACGCAGCGGAGCCTTCTCCAGGCCCGTCAGCACCCAGGCAATGAGGTCGCCCGCTGCCACCACCTCCAGGCGGCCCGCCGCCCGGAGGGGCTCCACCAGATCCTCGAAGTTGGCATGGCCCGGGCCCAGGGCCGTGGGCAGGCCCGCTCGCACCGGCTCCAGGGGATTGTGCCCGCCCTTGGAAGTCCAGCCCCCGGCCACCAGGGCCAGGGTGCCCTCCGCGTAGGCCGCGGGCAGTTCCCCCAGGGTATCCAGCAGGAGCACGTCGGTGACCCGCCAGGCGACTTCCTCCGGCCAGGAATCGCTGGCCCGGCGGAACGCCAGCCCGCCCTCCGTGAAGTCCCGGGCCACCCGGTCGAAGCGCCGGGGCTGCCGGGGTGCGAGAATGAGGCGCAGGGCGGGCACCCGTGCCTTCACGGCCTGCCAGGCCTGCACCAGCAGGGCCTCCTCGCCGTCCACGGTGTTCCCCACCACCAGCACCGGATCGCCGGCCCAGCCACTCCGCAGGGCGGCCCAGCCCCCATGCAGCGGACGCGGCGGCGGGAGGTCCGCCTTGAGGTTCCCGCCGAGAGCCACGGTGGTTGCCCCCAGCCGGCGGAAGGCCCCGGCGCTCTGCTCGTCCCGGGCCGCCACCAGGCTGAGCCGGGAGGCCGATCGCCGCAGCCAGGGTCCCCCGCGTCCCAGCGATTTCTCCGTCAGACGCCCGTTCACCACCATCCGTGGGATGCCCCGGGAGGCGAGGGCTTCGAGCAACCCCGGCCACAGCTCCGTCTCCAAAGCGAGGAAGGCACCGGGCGGGCGGCGGAAGAAGGGCGCCAGGCCGGTGGCATCGTCCAGGGGGAAGGCGCCGCCGCTGATCCGCCCCGTGCCGCCATCCCAGTCCGGCAGGCGGCGGTTCAGCAGATCCAGACCCGCTGGGGTTCCGGTGGTCAGGTGAACCCGGTGACCGGCCTCCCGTAGCCGCCCCAGGAGGCCATCGGCCAGCAGCAGCTCCCCCACGCTCACCGCGTGCAGCCAGATCCAGCGGCCCGCGGGCAGCTCAGGCGCCTCCGCCTCCAGTCGCAGCCGCCAGCCCTCTGGCAGGGCCCGGACACAGGCCCGGGCCGCGGCCCCGGCCAGGGCAACGGTCACGCGGTAGCTGAGATCAAGGGCGTCCACCCATCAACGCTCTCATAAACCAGCGCAATCAACAGATCAAAAACTGGAACCGCGGAGGACGCGAAAGGGCGCGAAAAAGAAGGATGGGTTGCCTGAGACTGCGGAGCTCCACGCGTGGAGGCGGAAGAAAGTCGGTTCTCCTTCCACGCGCCCGGAGGGCGTTTCGCGAATTTCGCGGTTGGCTTGCGGCATCATAGGTCTGATGGACCGACCCGCACCCCTGGACATTCTCATCGTCACCGGCCCCCTTGGCGCCGGGAAGACCACCGTGGTCAACCGCCTGCTGAAGGCCGAGGTGGCCGCGGGGCGGCGGGTGGCGGTGCTCATCAACGAGTTCGGGGCCATCAGCGTCGACGGGGCCCTGGTGGACGCCGAGCGGCCCGAGCTGGCGGGGGTGGAGAACCTGGTGAACGGCTGTGTCTGCTGCAGCCTGCGGGACGACGTGGTGGCCACCCTCCGGGCCTGGTGCGACCAGCCCGAGGGCAGCCGGCCCGAGCGCGTGGTGCTGGAGACCACGGGCCTGGCGGATCCCACGGATCTCCTCGATCTCGAACACGAGGCGGCCCTGGAGGGGCGCCTCCGCCTGGCGGGACTGCTCACGGTGGTCTCCTGCCTGACTCCGGTGGACCACCTGCAGACCAGGCCCCTGCTCCACCGCCAGGCGGCCCTGGCCAGCCTCCTCCACCTCAGCAAATCGGATCTGGATCCCTCCGCTGCCGTGGCCTGGGAGGGGGAACTGCGCAGCGCCTTCCGCCACATCCCGCAGGTGGTCACTCGACACGGCGTGGCCCCCGAGGGCAGCCCGGATCCCTGGCTGGGAGACGTGAGACCGGTTCCGGAGGGCTGGGAGAGTGCTCCCGCTGCCAGCTTCGCCGAGGCGAGATCCCTCTCCCTGCACTGGGATCATGCGGTGGATCCCGCGGCCCTGGAGGCCCTGCTGCTGGCCCCGCCCGCCCAGGGCGAGCTGCTGCGGGCCAAGGGCGTCTGCGCCTTTGCGGGCTGGGCCCCGCGCAACGATGGCAGCGACCGCTGGGCCTTCCAGCTGGCGGATGGCCGGCTGGAGATCTCCCCCCTCCCGCTGCGCGCGGACGGCACGGCGCCGGACTGTGTGGCCGTGGTCATCGGCACGGGCCTGGACGCCCCGCACTGGAAGAAGTCGCTGCGCGACCTCGAGCGTCCGCCTCAAGGCTCTCGCCGGAAAATCATTCTCTGACGCGGATCTGGACACCAAAGGGGGCCAGATCCGTGCCCCCTTGGTATCATCGCCTTTCGCCCCCGATGCGGGGATGGCAAGGAGCAGGTGTGGATCAAGTGCTCGACCTCATGGCCAAAGAGCTCAAGCTCCCCCGCGCGGGCGTTGCCGCCATCGCGGCCCTGCTGGAGGAGGGCAACACGGTGCCCTTCATCGCCCGCTACCGCAAGGAGATGACCGGCTCCCTCGACGAAGTGGCCATCCGGGCCGTGGAAGACCGCCACGCCTACTACAAGGACCTGCTGGACCGCCGCAGGACCGTGCTCAAGACCATCGACGAGCAGGGTAGGCTCACGCCCGAGCTGCGGGCCAAGATCGAGACCACCTGGGTGAAGGCGGAGCTCGAGGATCTCTACCTGCCCTACAAGCCCAAGAAGCGCACCAAGGCCACCGCAGCCCGGGAGCGGGGCCTTGAGCCCCTGCTGGACTCGCTGCTGGCGGACGACAGCGGCGCCGATCCCTTCATCATCTCCGAGCCCTTCATCAAGGACGAGGACGGCTGCCGGTCCCCTTCGGAGTGCATGGAGGGCGCTGGCCACATCCTGGCGGAGCGGCTGTCCGAGGACGCCCCCATCCGGGCCTGGCTCCGCCTGGAGTTCCACGAGCACGGCGTACTGAAGTCCGGCATCCGCGAGGAGCGGAAGGCCGACCAGGCCGCCCTGCGCTTCCGGCCCTACTTCGATTTCGCCGAGGCCATCCGCAAGATCCCCAGCCACCGCCTGCTGGCCCTGCGCCGGGGCGAGAAGGAGGACATCCTCACGGTGAAGCTGGTGGTGGAACGGGAGAACCTCGTTTCCCAGCTGGTCGCCAAGGTCCAGGTGAATCCCGGCAGCGGCTACCGCCGCTTCCTCAACGACGTGTGCGGCGACGCCTTCGACCGCCTGCTGGCCCCCGCCATCGAATCCGACGTGCGCTACGAGGCCAAGAAGAAGGCCGATGGCGAGGCCATCAAGGTCTTCCAGACCAACCTGGACCACCTGCTGCTGGCGCCCCCCGCGGGCCAGCGCTGCACCCTGGGGGTGGACCCCGGCATCCGCACCGGCTGCAAGCTGGTGGTCATCAACCGGCTGGGCCAGCTGGTGCAGAACGAGGTGATCTACCCCCTGGAGCCCAAGCGCGATCTCGACGGCAGCCGGGCCCTGCTGGAGAAGCTCTGCACGGAGAACCCCATCGAGGCCATCGCCATCGGCAACGGCACCGGCGGCCGCGAGGTGGAGGCCTTCATCCGCGAGTGGCTGAAGGAAACGAACCGCTCGGGCCTCATCTGCGTGAGCGTGAGCGAGGCCGGCGCCTCCGTCTACTCCGCCAGCGACATCGCGCGGGAGGAGTTCCCCGAGCACGATGTCACCGTGCGGGGCGCCGTGAGCATCGCCCGGCGCTTCCAGGACCCCCTGGCCGAGCTGGTGAAGGTGGATCCCAAGAGCATCGGCGTGGGCCAGTACCAGCACGACGTGAACCAGACTGCCCTCAAGAAGGGCCTGGACGACGTGGTGGAGAGCTGCGTGAACCGCGTGGGGGTGGACCTCAACAGCGCCTCCTACCGGCTGCTGGCCTACGTGGCGGGCATCGGCGAGGGCCTGGCCAAGGGCATCGTGGCCCACCGCTTCGAACACGGCGCCTTCAAGCGCCGGGAGCAGCTGATGGAGATCAGCCGCTTCGGCGCCAAGGCCTTCCAGCAGGCCGCGGGCTTCCTCCGCATCCCCGATGGCGAGGATCCCCTGGACGCCTCCGCCGTGCACCCCGAAAGCTACCCCGTGGTGCAGCGCATCTGCCAGCTTTCGGGCCAGACCGTGCCTCAGCTCATCGGCAATGATGCGGTGCTCGACAGCCTCGATCCCAAGCTCTTCGTGGACGAGACGTTCGGCGTGGAGACCGTGAAGGACATCCTGGCGGAGCTCAAGAAGCCCGGCCGCGATCCCCGGCACCGCTTCGAGATCGTCCAGTTCCGCGAGGGCGTCAACAAGCCCAGCGATCTGGAGCTCGGCATGGAGCTGCAGGGCATCGTCACGAACGTGACCGATTTCGGCGCCTTCGTGGACGTGGGCGTCCACCAGGACGGCCTGGTGCACCTCTCCGAGATCGCCCACCGCTACGTGAAGAACCCCGCCGACGCCCTCAGCGTGGGTCAGGCCGTGAAGGTGAAGGTGCTGGCCCTCGATCTGGAAGCCAAGCGCATCGCCCTCTCCATCAAGGCCCTGCTGGCGGCGCCCGAACATGCCGGTCGGCCCCCGCAGCACCGCAGGCCGAAGCGGGACGAGAACCAGGCCCGGCCCGAAGGCCCCCGTCCGCCTCGGCCCGAGGGCCCTCGCCCACCTCGACCCGAAGGTCCGCGCCCGCCCCGGCCCGAAGGCTCGCGTCCACCCCGACCCGAAGGCTCGCGTCCACCCCGACCCGAAGGCTCGCGTCCACCCCGACCCGAAGGCCCGCGCCCGCCCCGACCCGAAGGCACCCGTCCGCCCCGGCCCGAAGGCTCCCGTCCGCCCCGGCCCGAAGGGGCCAGACCGCAGCGTCCCCAGGAAGCCCGCCCGGCGCGCGAAGTCCGCCCCCCCCAGCCCGATCCAGCCATCCCTTCTGTGCCCGCCACCAGCACCTCCCTGTCGGACCTGATCGCCAAGTTCAGCCAGGGCCACCGCTGATGCGTTCGGCCCTGCGCTGCCTGGTGCCCCTGGCCCTGCTGGCGGTTCTGGCCTGCCAGCGGGTGGCCGCCCCGGCGGTGGTCTACGGCCCCTGGGAAGAGGGTCTGACCCTGGCCTTCGAGGACCCATCCCAGCCCCAGCCCCAGCGGTTCCAGGACCGGATCCAGATCCGGGTGGCCCAGGCCGCCATCGCCCCCGGCGCGCCGGGCCTGGTCAGGCTCGACTTCAGCAGCACCCGAGGTCAGTTGCGGATCCTCGCCCGCCACGGCGGCGGCGGCATCGACCTGGTGGATGAGAACGGCCGGATTTTGGCGCGCTCCCTGCCCCCGGGGTTCCCCGACACGTCCAGCTGGGTGGATCGGGGAACCGAGTTCACCCTGGTGGGCCGGGCGGCCTGGGAAGGGGCCGCCGTCCTGCCCGCCACCGCGGACCCCGTCGGCGTCTGGGTCGAAGCCAGGCCCTCCCAGGGCCCCCGGCGCCGGTCCCTCTACCTGCCCAACCTTGGGGAAGTGGAATCCCGCGAAGAGCGGAACGGCTCCTGGATCGTCGTGAACCGGTTGGTGGCCATGGGCTTCACCGATCTCCCCGCCCTCAAGCGTCCCTGAACCGGAGCCCCCGTGGCCGAATCCCCCACCTCCGCGACCCCCGCCGAAGCGCCCGACATCACCCTGCCCCCGGGCGCCGAAAAGGGCATGGTGCGCGACAACCTCGAAGTGATCTGCTTCGCCATGGTGCTGATCCTGTTCTTCAAGGCCTTCGTGGGCCAGCAGTTCAAGATCCCCTCCGCCTCCATGCGCAACACCCTGATGATCGGGGACCACCTGCTGGCCAACAAGTTCATCTTCGCCCGGCCCCAGTGGGACTGGGAGGAGCGGCTCTTCCCCATGCGCGGCGTGAAGCGCGGCGACATCATCGTCTTCCGCTACCCCATCGACCGGGACCAGGACTATGTGAAGCGCTGTGTGGCCCTGGCGGGCGACACCGTCGAGATGAAGAACAAGCGCCTCTTCGTCAACGGGAAGCAGGTCACGGGCCCCTTCGAGTTCCAGTTCGGCCGCAGCCCCGAGGGGCCCACCCCCGGCCCCTGGCCCAGCACCCGGTTCGCGGGCGAGGCCGAGCGTCCCGTGGGCCTCTGGCGCCACGCGGATCCCGAGGTGATGGCCCTGCACGAGCGGAACCAGATGCAGTCCATGGGGAGCCTCATCCAGGAGGGCTTCAAGGACAGCCTGGGGCCCATCACCGTGCCGCCGGGCCACCTCTTCGCCATGGGCGACAACCGCGACAACAGCATGGACAGCCGCTACTGGGGCTTCTTGCCGGTGGACCACCTGCGCGGGCGTCCCTTCATCGTGTGGTGGAGCTTCCGGGAGGGCGACACCGACAACGACAACGGCCGGGTGCCCGAGGGCCCCACGGACGTGGCCGGGGACTTCATCGACACCGCCCGCCACTTCTTCACCCGCACCCGCTGGGATCGCACCGGGACCATCCCTGAGTAGTCGCCGGCTGCGAGCCCCGGCCCTCCTGCTGCTGGTCGCCGCGGCACCCCTCTGCTCCTGGGGTGACAAGGGGCACCGCGTGATCTCAACCCTGGCCATCCGGTCCCTGCCGGAGGGTCCAAAGGCCTGGTTCGCCGGACGCGAGGAAGGCGTGTGCGACCACGCCTCCGATCCCGACCACTGGAAGCAGGACCGGAAGGAGGGTCCCCGCCACTTCCTGGATATGGAACCCTACGGCGGTCCGACGAACCTGCCCCGCACGCTGGAAGCGGCCCAGGCCAGGGTCGGCGGCGACTACTACCGCCACGGCGTGGTGCCCTGGATCATCCAGGACCGCTGGCGCGACCTGACGGAGGCCTTCCGGGAAGGTGATCCCGCCAAGGTGGCTTTCGCCACCGCCATCCTCGGCCACTACATCGGCGATGCGCATGTGCCCCTGCACACCACCGAAAACCACAACGGCCAGCTGACCAACCAGAAAGGCATCCACAGCCGCTGGGAGAGCGGCCTGGTGGAAAGGCACATCGTGACGGAGGATCTGACGGTGCTCCCGGCCCAGCAGGACGCCACCTTCCTCGCCCGCCCATGGGAGTGGCTGGTAGCCGCCCATGCCCTGGTGCCCCAGCTGCTGGAGGATGACCGCGCCGCCGACCGCACCACCCCCATGGCCGGCCAGGACAAGCGGCGCACCCAGGCCTACTGGCTGATCCTATGGGCCAGTCAGGGACCCACCGTGAAGCAGCAGCTCCAGCTCGCCGGTCAGCACCTCGGTAACGCCATCCTCAGCGCGTGGATCGCGGCGGGGAAACCCGCTCCCCCTTCTGCAAAATAAGAGTGAGGGCCTTGAAACCTCCTTGCCCGGGGTGCCAAGTGGGTGGCCGAGGTTGGGAGATGGTGGGTGCCCGCAGTGCCCGTACGCTGCGCCTCAAGGGATCTCGGTGTAGACCCGGCATGGCCCGAGGACCATATTGCGATCCCTGTCGTAGGCCGAGGTGACCATCCTGGTAACGATCAGCCTGTCCTGGCCGTCAAACGTGGGCCTCGGCGCCTCCTGCTGATAGTAGGCCTGTGCGAACTGGGTCACGGAAGTACCAGCGGGCTCCATCAGAATCAGCCGCCCCTGGTAGCTGAGCGCCACCCTATCGGTGGATTGGGAGATGGCCATGGGCCATTCCAGGGAGACGTACGGACGCCTATGCAGGACCTTCGGGGCGCTCCAGGAACCATCGATCTGCTCGATCATCGACAGCGTGATGGGGTGGGTCGGATCCACGGCGGGAAACTCGCCATGCTCGGCGAACACGCGGAGCTTGCCGGCCGCAGTCAGGCCGATGGCCAGAGAACCACGGTTGAGATCGTAGAGGTTGCTGGCAGCCTGTTCCCAAGTCCACGCACCCCCATCGGTGCGCAGAACATGCCGGATGATCCCGTAGTAGCCGGTCCCAAAAACCACGTGAGGTCGGCCCGTGAGATCCAGCATCAGGCAGATTTTCTGGACGTCGTTCACTGACTCGATGCCTTGCAGCTGCGGGTCCAGGGCCTCGAAAAGCCACAGGCCATTGCCGCCCTTGCGGCAGTACTCCATGTTGAACTGGCCGTTCGTCGGCTCCGTCATCCAGACAAAGTGCGGCGCTCCCGCAGCATCCAGATTGAAGGTCAGGCGACGCTCCACGAAGGCTTCGCTGAAGAGCCGGGTGGCCACATCTTCGCTGTGCCAGGTGACCCCATCCAGCCAGGCATGCACCAGGGTCCTCTTTCCAGAGGCATCAGGCGCATCCTTCAAGTAGGCCACGTGGGGGCGGCTCTGGCCATCGACCCTGAGCCAGGAGTTGGCCGTTCGGGTTGAGCCAGGAAAATCCCTGACTTCCCAATCGACTGCCCCGCGCAGGATGACCCGGATATCTGACAGTCCCGAGTGATCCCCGAACACCCACTGGCCGTTGGGGGCGAGGACCCGATGCGTCCCGACTGGCAGGGTCTGCAGCGCCGTGCTGAAGCCCGGCTGCCCCGGCGCCGATGGTACCTGGGCGGGGAGGCCGAAGCTGACGACAAGATCGCCTGAAGGACCTACCGTACGCACAAAGTAGGTGTAGAAACCCGGTAGTGCATCGACATCATCGAAGGAGTTGGCAGTGGCTGGGAGGGTGGCCACCAGACCGTCCTGGGGCGACTTGGCGTCCAGATCCGAGGTTCGGTACACCTGGATGCTGCTGCCCAGGTGGCTCTGGTTCTGCCAGGACAGCGTCACACCCGTCACCTTCGGGACCACCTGCAGGTTCGTCGCCGGCAGCATCGGCACCCATCCGCTGCCGATGTTCGTGGTGACGCTCTCCTGGCCCTTGCGGTAGGTCACCCGGTACCAGTTGTAGGCGGCTTCGGTCGCACCCGTATCTACGAACTTGGTGGTCCCCATGGGAAGTCCCGGGATCACGGTCCAGGCCTGCGGCTGGGTGGCCGAATCAAAGGTGAAGCCCCGCTCCACTACTAGGGATTCCGCGACCTGGGTTTGCTGCCACCACAGGACCTCCACTCCGCCTGGCACCATCGGCTTGTA
The DNA here is from genome assembly GCA_016721195.1 of Candidatus Geothrix skivensis. Lineage (GTDB taxonomy): Bacteria > Acidobacteriota > Holophagae > Holophagales > Holophagaceae > Geothrix > Geothrix skivensis. The sequence continues at coordinate 282,387 of JADKIO010000006.1, forward strand.
GACAGAACGCAGGGCCGGGGCGATACCTATCCGATAGCTGCATTCGTTCGAATAGGCCGAATGGCGTGAGCCGCTCACAGCCCTCAGTCGAAGGAGACAATCCGTGAGTTCTGGCACCGAAGCATCGAAGAAATAATCCCAGCGCTGAAGGTTCGCCGTGAACCGGGCCGGCAGCCCATAGGGCTGGGAGCCGATCTTGGTTTCGAGTTCGTAGGCTTCAACCGTCCCCACCGGCGCGGTCCAGGTGGCCTTGTAAGTTTTATAGTCATCGCCTGGAACCACTACCAGGTTGGTAGGGGCCGGGACCGGCGGTTCGGAAGATCCGCCGCCGCCGCATGCCAGCGAGCCGAGCAGGAGTACCGAACCCAAGAACCAACCCAGTGAATGCCTCATCACCTACTCCCATCGGTCTTCTTCCGCAACCTATGACCAACAGGTAGATGATATCGAGGTCCATCGAACTCACGACCGGCAATGGCCCGACGTGGTTCTCCCAAGCCCTACGCTTGCCGCATGTTCCACTGGAAAGGGAGATCGAAGGCCTCATGTCCATTCATGGAGGGCTGAACTGGCATGCGTGGTTTCATCGTTTCACTCACTTCACCGCGAACGCGGTGAAGCCCTGCTGGAACCGAACAGGAGGAACTACTTCCCCTCCTCCCACCGCTTCCGGTCCAGCCACACCTGTTCGTCCTTGCCGCGGGCGTCCTTGCCCTGCCAGTGGAGCTTGAGGGGGCCCTGGGCATCCTTCTTGGTCACGGCAACGCCCGTGCCTTCTCCGGTGCGGAGGAGCCGCAGCAGGGCCTCCACGCTGGAGACCTGCGGGAGGAAGGGGAGGGGCAGCTGGGCCAGGGTGGCGGCCCGCTGATCGAGCTTCTGCCGGGGCACCTGGAGGCGGTAGCCGGTGGCCTGGTTCCCTTCCAGGAGCACCAGCCGCTCCCCGGGGGCGTGCAGCTCCAGGATGAGCCGACCACTGCCGGGCTCCATGAGCAGGCTGAGGGTGCCGACCCCTTCCCCGTCGGGGCCGGTGTAGCCCCAGCCGTACTGGGCGCGGATGGGCGCGGCGGGTGCAGGGGCGGTGACGGGCGGCGGGGCCTGGAGTGGCATCACTGATCGTCCTCGTCATCATCCGGTTTTGGCGTGGGGGCCACCGCATTGGTGGCCGAAGCCTCGGCCTTGGCCGCCTGTTCCTTGGCGATGCGGATGCGGAGCTCCCCCAGGCGTTTTTCGAGGGCCGCCCGCTCCGGGAACACGAAGGCCATGGCCCGCTCCCACTGTTCGGCGGCTTCACTCAGCTTGCCCTGCTTCACCAGGACGTCCCCCAGATGCTTGCGGACCTCGGGGCTATAGGCATTCAACTCCACCGCCTTGCGCAGGGTGGCTTCCGCTTCGGCGATCCGGCCCAGCTTGAACTGGGCCCAGCCCAGGCTGTCGACCACATTGGCATTGTCGGGCGTGGCCTTGGCACTGGCTTCGATGAGGGCGGCGGCCTCCTCCAGGTCCCGGTCCTGCTCGAGCAGCAGGTAGCCGAGGTTGTTCTGCACCAGCGGATTGTCGGGCTCCAGCACCTGCGCCTCCCGCAGCACGGCGAGGGATTCCCCATGGCGGTCGAGCTGGTCGTAGGCCTGGCTTTCCATGATGAGCATGTCCACCCGCCGCACCGGCGACAGGCTGCGCGCCCGCTCCAGGGCCTCCAGGCACTTGTCCCAGCGCTGGAATTCCTGCCAGAAGGCGGCCATGCCCTCGAGGTGCAGCTGCTCCAAGGCGGCCCGGGCCTCCTTCCGCGAAAAGAACGAGTACTCGAGGTACTTCGGCGGAAGCTTGGCGGCCTGCTGGAAGAAGGGGATCTTCGGGAACCTGGCGATGCCCTCCTTGAGGGCCCCCAGCCCGCTCTTCCAGTCGTTGAGGCTGATGAAGGCCTGGGTCCGGAAGACCTGGGCTTCACCATCGGTGCGGGGGCGGGGACGGCGCTCCTTGAGGAAGGCCAGCAGGGCCTTGCCCTTGCCCTGGAGGAGCAGGGCTTCCGAGTACAGCATGGGCGCGCCATCGGCGATCCACTGGGGTTCCAGCTCCTGGGTCACGATGATCCGCAGGCGGCGCTCGGCCTCCTCGAAGCGGCCCAGGTTCATGAGGGCGCGGGCCGTGTGGAAGGTGAGGGTGGGGCTGGGTTTCATGGCTTCGGCCCGGGCCAGCGATTCGAGGGCCTCGGTCCAGCGGGCGGTCTGCAGCCGGATCAGGGACACGTTCTCCCAGAGGCCCGGTTCATCGTGCACCCGGTTGGCCAGCAGGAGGAAGCTCTCCTCGGCGTGGGCCAGGTAGCCCGCCTTGATCTGCTCCCGGGCCAGCTCCTCCAGCTGCCGGAGGTGGCGTTCCTCGGGGTTCCGGGCATTCAGGGCCAGCAGGGCCTCCCGCTTGCCCTCGTAGTTCTGCAGGGCCCGGGCGTGGATCAGGGCCCGCTCCCAGGCCGGCAGGAAGCCGGGCCGCATGCGACCCAGCCGGAGCCAGGCCTTGAGCGCGCCCTCGTTGTCCTTCAGCTGCTCGGAGACCTCGCCCAGCCGGGCCCAGAGCTCGGGATCCTGGGGCAGCCGCCGGGTGGCGAGGCGCAGTTCCTTCGCGGCCTCCGGGGCCAGGGCGGCCTCCTTCTGGGCCCGCTGGTGCTGGAGCAGGGCCAGGTGGGCCTGGGCCTCGGCGCTCTGGGGCGCCAGGGCCACGGCCCGCCGGGCGGGGATCACGGCGGCATCGGCGTCCTGCAGCTCCTGCAGGGCCTCGGACAGGCGCAGGTTCGCCTCGGCGCTGCCGGGCACCTTGGCCAGCACCCGCCGGTAGAGGGCCACGGCCCCGGCGGGGTCGCTCCCACCGCCCCGCAGCTGGAGGGCCCGGGCCTGAAGCATGAGGGCGCGGACATCCTCGGCAGAAGCCGGGCCGGCCCCCAGGAGGACCGCAAGGATCAGAGGGCGGACATCAGGCACGCGCGGTCTCCTGGTGGAGCAGGGCAAGAAGCTTGGCGTGGGGGGATTCCCAGGCCTGGGGGGGCAGCGCCCGCTGCACGGCGGGCTCGCCGGGGCGGGGCAGGATGCACTGGATTTCCGTGAGGGGGGCTTCTGCGGTGGAGCCCTGGGCCCGCTGGGCCTTCTTGTCCCGGGCCAGCAGGGGCAGGCAGTCGCGCCAGGGCGCCACCTGCGGTGCGAAGGGGGCCAGCCGCCGCGCCAGGGGCTCCAGGAAGCTGGCCGGGAAGGGCTTCAGCCCCTGTTCCTCCGCCAGGAGGCAGGCCGCCAGCAGGCCCAGGCCCACCGCCTCGCCATGGAGCAGCTGGTAGCCGGAGGCGGCCTCCAGGGCGTGCCCCAGGGTGTGGCCCAGGTTCAGCAGGCGCCGCTCGCCGGATTCCTTTGGATCGCGGTGCACCACCCCGGCCTTGAAGGCCAGGGACCGCTCCACCCAGGGCACCTTCACGGGACCCTCCTGCAGCATTTCCACGGCCCAGGCCAGCTCCCCCTGGATGAGCGCGGTCTTGACCAGCTCCCAGCGGCCGTTCTCCACCTGGCGTTCCGGCAGGGAGGTCAGCAGATCGGTGCAGGCCACCAGGCGGCGGGGGGGATGGAAGGCCCCCACCAGGTTCTTGCCCGCGGCGAGATCCGCGCCGGTCTTGCCCCCCAGGGCGGCGTCCGCCATGGCCAGCAGGGTGGTGGGCCAGGCCTGCCAAGCGACGCCCCGCAGGTAGAGCGCGGCGGCGAGACCCGTCAGATCCGTCAGCACGCCGCCCCCCAGGGCCACCACGGTGGCCTCCCGGTGCAGGGGCACCCCGGCCCAGTGCTCCAGCCAGGGGATCACGGTACGCAGCTTCTTCTCCTCCTCGGGCACCGCCACCCAGAGGGCGTGGGCCGGCTCCGGCATCCCCGCGAGCGCCCAGGCCCCGCGGAGCCGCTGATCGCCCACCAGGGTCCAGGGCCCTTCGGGCAGCAGCTCCCGGTCGGGCTTGTCGAGGAGGAAGACCTCCGTGGGAAACCCCGAGGGTGTGGCCAGCCTCATGGGCGGCCCTTCAGCGTGGCCTCGGCCTGCAGGGTCTGCTCGCCGCGCAGCCACTGGACCACGGCCTTGTCCCCGGGCTTGAAGGCACCCAGGGCGCCCATGAAGTCGTAGATGCTCTTGATGGGCTTGTCGCCGAACTGCACGAGGATATCCCCGGCCTGGAGGCCGATGGCCTCAGCCGTGGAGCCCTTGGTCACGCCATTGATGCGGAAGCCCTTGGGATTGTCGGCGTAGTCGGGGAGGGTGCCGAAGGCGATGCGCATGGGCCCGCCGTCGCCCCGCATGGGCAGCTTGGCGGTTTCGGGATCGAAGGCGGGGAGCACGTCCGCGTTGGCCAGATCGAGGGCCACGGTCCGGCCGAAGGTGGCCACGCGCACCAGGCCGGGGTAGTTGATGAGCTCCGCCGTATCCGTGGGGCGGTGGTATTCGCCATGGATGCCCGTGAAGAAGAAGAAGGTGGGGATCTTGGCCTGGGAGAAGCTCATGTGGTCGGACCCGCCCACGGCGGCACCCACATCCACGCCGACGCTGAAGTCCTTCGGGGCGAGCTTCTGGGCCGCCTCCAGCGCGGTCTTCGGGGCCCCCAGCCCACCCATCATCAGCTTGGGGGCTTTGGGATCGAGCCGCCCCACCATATCGAAGTTGAGCATGAACTTCACGGATTCGAGGGGGTGCGTCGGGTGCTGCACCCAGTACTGGGAGCCCAGCAGGCCCTCCTCTTCACCGGCGAAGTGCAGCAGGAGAATGGACCGCCTGGGCCGTGCCTTCTTCAGGGCCCTCGCCAGCTCCACCACCATGGCCGTGCCGGAGGCGTTGTCGTCGGCGCCGGGGTGGACCAGGCCCTGGGCCTCGGTGCCGCCCATGCTGTGCCGCTCCCCCAGGCCCAGGTGGTCCATGTGCGCGCCGAGGACGATGAACTCCTTCCGGAGCACCGGATCCCGGCCCGGGATCTCGGCCACGACGTTGGGCACCTGGGCCTCCTCCCGCCGCAGCTTCAGGGTCAGGGAGAGGGCCGTCCAGGGGGCCTGGACGAAGTCCTTGCTGGCGGGCTTCCCGGTTTCCTTGATGGCCTTGAAGCGACCGGGCAGGTCCCCGCAGGCGCCCTGGAGGGCCTCCAGGGTCATGCCCAGGACGGGGATGTCCATCTTCACGGGGCCCTCGTTGCGCTGCAGGGGGCGGAGCCCGCCTTCTTCAAGCACGATCACGGCGGCCACCTTGGCACCCTCCAGTCGCTTCAGGCGGGCCAGGAGGCTGCGCTCCCCCCGGGGCAGGTGGGCGAAGGCGTCCAGGTCGGGCACGGTCCGCGCGATGACGGCCACGCGGCCCTTCAGTTCCAGGCCATCGAGGTCATCGTAGCCCCCGGGAACCTGGATGCCGTAGCCGAGGAAGGCCAGGGCCTTGGCCGAGAAATCCGCATCGCCGCTCAGTCCCAGGGCTTCGATGTCCCGGCCCCAGATCAGGGGCTGGGCGCTGTCGCCCTGGATGAGGGCAGCCTGCTGGCGCTCCCGCGCCACCTTGGCGATGAAGGGGAACCGCTGGACCTGGGTCTTGAGGCCCAGGGCCTTGAACTCGCCTTCGAGGCGCCGGGCGACCTGGTCCAGCTCGGGGTAGCCGTTGCCCCGGCCCTTCATGTCCGGCGACGCGAGGAAGGCCACGTCCTTGCGCAGGCGGGCCTCCATGGCCAGATCCGCCTTCGTGGCAGGGGGCTGGGCGGGGGCCAACAGGGCCGCGGCGAAGAGGACAGGCATCCAGAAACGCATGGGGACTCCGGTAGCTTCCCAGTTTACATGAGGGCGCCGCGGCACTGGCTTGGCCCGGGGCGAGCTAGGAGCCTGTCCAAGTAATTGGAATGCCCCGCGCGAGTGGCGCCGCGCGAGCCAGGCAAGGAAGGCGAGGTGAGCGTAGCGGGTACTACGCGATCCGAGCCTGACGCCGCATGGCGACGCGCGCCGCCACTCGCCCTTCGGGATGGGGCCAGGCGGGCGCCCCGCGGCGTCAGGGCCCTTGAACGATGCCACCACATCGCCCTGCGGGCCCTTCCTGGCGGTGCATCCCGCCTGGTCCCATCGCGGGGCGCTCGAATACTTGGACAGGCTCCTGGCACGGGATTCTCCAGCAAGTGTGCTGGCCCAGGCTCACCCGGGTCTGGGTGGGCCAGCACACTTCCATAGGGGCATGGCCCCTCTGGCGACAGGGCACGCAGACGTGCCCTGTCTGTCACCCATTGGGGGCACTGGCGTGCCCCCAAACCCCTGCTGCGCGTGGTGTCTGAGCATGGGAGTTGGCTCAGGTTTCCGGGGTACACCACGCGGATATGGGACAATGCCCCCATGTCCGAACAGGGAACCTTCTTCCAATCCGACCAGGCGGACCAGCGCCCCATGCGCCACGCCCTGCTCTGGCGTCTGGCGGGCTACCTGCGGCCCTACTGGGTGGGGCTGGTGGCCCTGCTCATCCTCATGGCCCTGGGGGCCACCCTGGAGGTCCTGCCCTCCGAGCTCACCCTCCGCCTCATCAACCGGTTCATGGAGCAGGGCAGCCTGCGGGGCTCTGGACCGCTCCTGGCCCTGTTCGGCGGCCTGCTCCTGGCGGGTTTCCTGGTGAGCTTTGCCCGCTACTTCATGCTGGCCAAGGTGGGCCAGAAGGCCATGCTGGACCTGCGGATCCAGCTCTTCGGCCACCTCATGGGCCGCAACACGGACTTCTTCCACCGCAACCCCGTGGGCCGACTCATGACCCGCGTCACCAGCGACGTGCAGAACCTGAACGAGATGTTCGCCTCGGGCTTCGTGGCCATCGTGGGGGATGCCCTGTCCCTGCTGGCCATCGTGATCTGGATGTTCCACACCCATGCCGGCATGGCCCTGGTGGCGGTGGGCATCCTGCCCTTCCTGCTGGTGGCCACGGAGATCTTCCGCCGCCAGGCCGGCGAGGCCTTCCGCGAGACCCAGCGGCGCTACGCCGCCATCAACGCCTTCCTCCAGGAGCAGATCTCCGGCATGGGCCTGGTGCAGGTGAACGGCCAGGAGCTGCGCAGCGGCCGGCAGTTCCAGGTCCTCAACGAGGACTACTTCCAGGCCTTCCTGCGCACCATCTTCGCCTACGCCGTGTTCTTCCCCGTGGTCGAGTTCATCACCTCCGCCACCACCGCGGCCCTGATCTTTTACGCGGGCATCAAGCTCAAGGCCGGGGCCATCACCTGGGGCCTTCTGCTGGCCTTCGTCCAGCAGTCCAACCGCTTCTTCCGGCCCATCCGCGAGCTGGCGGAGCGCTACAACGTGATGCAGACGGCCCTGGCCTCCAGCGAGCGCATCTTCCGCCTGCTGGACAACCGCGATGAGATCCCCGAGGCCCTTGACGCCAGGCCCGCCGCCTTCGCCCAGGAGATCCGCTTCGAGGACGTCACCTTCGCCTATGAGGCCGGAGGCCGCCAGGTGGTACGCGGCCTCAGCGGCGTCATTCCCAGGGGCCGGCGCGTGGCCGTGGTGGGCCACACCGGCGCCGGCAAAAGCACCCTCATCAACCTGCTCATGCGGTTCTACGATGTCTCCGAGGGCCGGATCACCGTCGACGGGGTGGATGTGCGGCAGCTGCAGCTCCGGGGCCTGCGCCACCTGTTCGGGCTGGTGCTGCAGGATGTGTTCGTCTTCTCCGGCACCCTGCGGGACAACATCGTGCTGGACCGGCCCCTGGACGAGGCCCGCCTGGCCTCGGTGCTGGAGCAGAGCCAGCTGAAGGATCTGGTGGGCCGGCTGCCCCTGGGCCTGGACACCCAGGTGGGGGAGCGGGGCCAGAAGCTCAGCGCCGGCGAGCGCCAGCTGCTGGCCTTCGCCCGCATGCTCTACCTGGAACCCGCCGTGCTGCTGCTGGACGAGGCCACCGCCAACATCGATTCCGAAACCGAAGCCAAGATCCAGACCGTCATCGAGCGCGTAAGCCATCGCCTCACCACCTTCACCATTGCCCACCGGCTCTCCACCATCCGCGAGGCCGACGAGATCTGGGTGATGGATCAGGGCGCCATCGTCGAGCGCGGCACCCATGATGGCCTCATCGCCCAGGACGGCGTCTACGCCAAGCTGGTGCGGCTGCAGTTCGCGGATGGGGAGGCGGCGTGATGGGCTGTAGGCTGTAGGCTGGTCGACCATGCTCCACCTCCCCGCCCTCTACCCCATCACCGATGCCACGCGCCCGGAGTCCCTGTCGGACCAAATCCGTCGCCTGGGCGAGTCGGGCTACTCGCTGGTGCAGTTCCGGGGCAAACCCCTGGATGCCAAGACCCAGTGGGAGGAGCTCCGCAAGGCCCTCCTGGCAGCCGCCGCCAACGGCGGCTGGCCCAGGATCTGCGTGAACGACCGGGCCGATCTGGCCCTGCTGGCGGCCCGGGAAGGCCTCATGCCCTGGGGCCTGCACCTGGGCCAGGCGGATCTGCCGGCCGCAGCTGCCCAGGCCCTGCCTGGCCTGGGCAGCTGCCACTTCGGTGCCTCCACGCACGAGCCTTCCGAGTGGGGGGGAGTGTCGGCCCCCTTCGATCACGCTGGCGTGGGGCCCTACCGCCGAACGGGCACCAAAGCCGACCACGCCGCGCCCATCGGGCTGCCGGGCCTGCGGGCCGGCTGCGCGGCGCTGCGGGCCCGGGGCGTCGCACCCATCGCCATCGGGGGTCTCACCTATCTGGACGCGGCCGCTTGCTTTGAGGCCGGGGCGGAGTCCGTGGCCATGGTGGGGGAAGTCCACCGCAACGAGGATCCCGCCAACCTGGGCTGGCGGGTGCAGCGGCTGCGCTGGCGCATCCGCCCGCCCTTCCGCCGGGGCCAGGGCCTGGTGCTCCTGGGGGGCAGCGGGGCCGGGAAGTCCACCGTGGGCCGCCAGCTGGCCCTGCGGCTGGGCCTGCCCTTCCGCGACCTGGATTCGGTCATCGAAGCCCGCGAGGGCCGCCCCATAGCGGAGATCTTCGCCACCTCCGGCGAAGCGGCCTTCCGGGCCCTCGAAACGGCCCTCCTGCCGGAGCTGCTGACGAGCCCCGCGGTGGTGGCCCTGGGGGGTGGCGCCTGGGCTGCTCCCGTCAACCGGGCCGCGGCGGCAGCCGCGGACACGGTGCCGCTGTGGCTGGCGGAAGCGCCCCAGCGCGCCTGGCAGCGGGCGGGGAAGGATCCCAACCGCCCCCTGGCCCAGGATCAAACCGCCTTCCTGGCCCGCTGGGCCGCCCGCATGCCCACCTGGACCCAGGCCGAGCCCATCCACGCCTTCGGTCACACTTCCCGGGAGCTGGTCTCGGCCTTGCTAGACTGAGGCAACCCCAAGGCCACCAGTGGACCTGATCCTTTCCGATCTGCATTCGAACCTGCATGCCCTCCGGGCCGTGCTGAGGTTTGCGCGCCGGCGGGCCATCCACCGCTTCGTGCTCCTGGGGGACCTCGTAGGCTATGGCGCCAACCCCAACCAGCTCCTGGACAAGGTGCGGGAACTGCGTCCCCGGTTCATCGTCCGGGGCAACCATGACAAGGTCTGCGCGGGCCTCGAACCCGACGACAGCTTCAGCCTCCCTGCCCGCCAGGCGGCGGATTGGACCCGGGAGAAGCTCCGCCAGGACAACTGGCGCTTCCTGGCGGAGCTGCCCGTGGGGCCGCTCTGGGTGGGCCAGGACTACCAGATCGCCCACGGCTCGCCCGTGGACGAGGATGCCTACCTGCTCCACATGCGCGAGATCAGCCAGGCCTTCGATGCCTTCGAAGGCCAGCTTTGCTTCTTCGGCCACACCCACCTGCCCGGCTGCTTCGAGCTGGATGAGGCCATCGGCCAGCTGAACTGGATCTGCCTGTCGCCGGGTGAGCCCTTCCTCCTCCAGCCCCACTGCCGGTACCTCGTGAACCCAGGCTCCGTGGGTCAGCCCAGGGATCGGGACCGCCGGGTTTCATTCATGACCTTTGACTCCAAAAGACGCTGCCTGCGCCTGCACCGCCTGGACTACGATGTGAAGGGCGCCGCCAAGGCCATTCTGGCCGCAGGGCTGCACCGCAACCTGGCAGACCGCCTCGGCCAAGGCATTTGAAAGGCAGGAAACCCATGGGCCATGCCTCGCTGTTGACCCCATCTGTCCTGGAACAATTCCTCCTCCAGGCCCGGCTCACCCGGGCGGTCGCCAGCCTCCGCCTGCAGGGCGCCGGAGCCAGGCTCCTGGGGGATCTGCGCCTTCATCAGTTCCGTGCAGGCTCGGTCCTGGAGCTGGCCGGCCTCCACGTGCGGGATTCGGTGCCTGCCGAAGGCATGGCCGTGACCCTCACCATCCTGCTGGGCGACGACGTGCTCACCCTGGAGTCCACCCTGCTCGCGCCCGCCCAGGATTCCCATGGCAATACCCTGCTGCGCCTCAGCTGGCCCCAGGAACAGGCGCGTCTCCACCACCGGCGGGATGTCCGGGTGGCGGGCCCCGACCAGCTGCCCCTGAAGGTGCAGGTGCGCCTGGCGGGCAAGCCCTACGAAGCCATGCTGGTGAACCTCACCGAGACCGGCGTGGGGCTGGCCCTGGTCGAGACCCTGATGATCGATCTGCACTCCATCGTGGAGATCGACGCGGTGCTTCCGGATGGCACGGCCCTCCGCTGCCTTGCGGAAGTCCGGCACCTGACCTACATCGAAGGGCAGGAATTCCCCATGCGTCTGGGCCTCGTGCTGACGCCCAACCAGGGCACGGACCTCGAACCCATCCACCGCTTCATCCAGGCCCGGCGCACGGACCGCTCCCAGAGCCTACGCAAGAACTAGCTGCTCCCGGGACCGGCCTTCCGCAGGCTCACGGCCATGCCGCCGGCGCCCAGGAGCAGCATGATGACGGCCTGGACCATGGTCTTGTACGAGATCTCCGCCCCGCCGAAGAACGAGGAGCGCAGGAAGAGCAGCCCCGCGACCAGCAGCAGGGTGTAGATCCCCAGCATGACCTTCCGGGCCTTGGCGTTCGTGGCCGGCGTGTCCTCCGCGAAGACCCGGTCGTAGAAGACCAGGCCCACGGCCGCCACGATGTTCAGCGCCACGAAGAGGAGCCAGAAGGTCCGTGCCGCGGCCGCCGCGCCGGCCTGGCCGACGAGGGGCTTGAGCATGGAGCCGTAGAGCAGGCCCCCCAGGCTGGAGCCGATGAGGCTGCCGATGACGCCATAGAGGAAGGCGTAGCCCATGTAGACGGCCTTCTTGTCCGCCGGGGCCACCAGGCCCACGTAGCTGTAGTACTTCGGATGGGCGGTCATCTCGCCGATGGAGAAGACCGAGATGCCGAGGATGAACACCCAGACGTTGGTGGAGGCCGCCAGGCACAGGAAGCCCACGGTGCCGATGACGATGCCCGTGACCATGGTGGGCAGTGGCCGGACGTTCTTCACCAGCCGGCTGACGATGACCTGGAGCAGGATGATGGTGCCGCCGTTGATCACCGTGACGTGCTCGGCATCGAACTTCAGGGGCACGCCGAAGGAGGCGAAGAACCGGTTCACCGGCGTGGCATCCACGAAGTCCCGGAGGTACCAAAGCACGGACCCGAAGTTCTGGAAGTAGAGGATCCAGAAACCCGAGTAGACGACGATCATCAGCATGAAGCGGGCGTCGCCCAGCACCATGGCGGCGCTGTGGGCCACTTCGCGGAGGCTCTTGGTGTTCTCGGGCCTGGGCGGATCCTTGAACAGGAAGACCGTGGGCACCAGCATGGCGGCGCAGTAGAGGGCCGAGGCGATGAACACGTAGCGCCAGGAGAAGCCCTTGAGCACGCTCACGATGAGCGGTGCCAGGAAGGCGCCGATGTTGATCATCCAGTAGTAGATCCCGAAGCCGAAGCCCGAGTTCTCTTCCGTGGTGGTGCGGGCCAGGGTCCCGGAGATGATGGGCTTGAAGAGGCCGGCGCCCGTGGCCATCAGCAGCAGAGCCGCGAACACGGTCCCGTAGGCCGTGACGTTGCCGGCGATGAAGTAGCCCGCCGACAGGATGGAGAAGGCGAACAGGAGCATGCGCCGGTAACCGTACCGGTCCGCCAGGGCACCGCCGGCGATGGGGACCACGTAGGTGATCGCGTAGATGAGGCTCTGCAGGAAGCCCACAGACTGCTCGGTGAAGCCCAGCCCGCCCTTGACCACGCTATTGGTGAGATAGACGGCGAGCACCGAGTTCAGGCCGTAGTAGGCGGCCCGCTCGAAGAGCTCCATGACGTTGGCCAGCCAGAAGACGGGCGGGAAGGTGCGCAGGATTCCGGCAGGACGCTGAGTAGGCATCCGGGGATTATACGGGACGCGGGGCTCCCGTATCGCCGAGAGGTGATCGGCGTCCCCCGGGTCGCCCCCGAAAAGGGGCAGATCCTAGCCGCCCCCCCGCTGGAAGGCCCGGTGGAACCGGGCCAGGAAGGCCTTGGCTTCTTCCTGGGAGTAGCCCTCCAGGGTGATTTCGACCTGATGCCTGGGCAGCACCACCCGGCCCAGCCGCCGGTCCTCCAGGGGTCGGAGGTGGATGGTCCAGGTCCTGATCCCATCCGAGCCCCAGGCCGCCCCGTCCTCCCGCAGCCCGTGGGCGCCCACGGCCGCCGGGAGCAGGCGGAAGAATTCCTCCCGGCTCAGGCTCATGTCCAGGTTGAACCGGGCGGACACCCCTACCCGCCCGCCACGGGGGGCCAGATGGCGAGCACCTCCCCGTCGGAAAGCACCCGCGTGGCGCGCTCCCCCTGGGCCACCCAGACCCCATCCACCAGCACGATGGCGCACTGGCCCGGGGGGATACCCTGGCCCTGGATCACCTCCAGGACCGTGACGCCGGGGGCCAGCTCCAGTTCGACGCGGTGGGTGGACCTCACCTGGGCCGGTAGGTGGACGGCGAGCGACGCGAACAGCTTGAGCGAAATCTTCACGCGTCGCCTCCTGCGCCGCGCCCTGCGGGCTTCGGCTTCGCCAAAGTGGCCCTTCGCTCCTGCTGCGGGTTCACGCGTCGCCTCCTGCGCCGCGCCCTGCGGGCTTCGGCTTCGCCAAAGTGGCCCTTCGCTCCTGCTGCGTGCTCATGCCTTCAGGCTACGCTATGGGCGGCGGCGAGGTAGGCCTGCATGATCAGGGTGGGATCTTCCACCAGGCGGTGCTTCCAGGCGCCCAGCCTAACCCGGCCTTCGATGAGTCCCCGCAGGGCGCCCACGTGGTCTGTGAAGCCCACGGTGTTCGCGCCGATCAGGCGGTCGCCGTCGAACTGCAGGTTCAGGTAACGGTAGCGGCGCTCGTCCAGGACTTCGCAGGATTCCCCGCCAGCCACGCCCTGCCACTCGCCGAAGGAGGAGGAGACCAGACCCAGGGTGGTGAGCACGTTGAACACGAAGCTGCCCTTGAAGCGGGCGGGCCGCCCGGCCATGTTCAGGGCGGCGATGCGGCCCTGCTCCACGGCATTGGGCTGGATGGCGTTCAGCTGCCGCTTCCCGGTGAGGCAGTCCGTAGCCTCGGCCACGTCCCCGGCCGCGTAGACGCCTGGCACGCTGCTTTGCAGGTTGGCATCGACCACGATGCCCTGGGCCACCTCGATGCCGCTGCCCTGCAGGAAGTCGAGGTTCGGATCCACCCCCACGGCGCTGAGGTAGATATCAGCCGGAAGGATGCGCCCGTCCTTCAGGGTCACTTGCAGGGAGCCGCCCTCCGAAGCGATGCCCGTGGGCTGGGTGTGGGTGAGGATCTTCACGCCCTTGGCCTCGCACCAGGAGCGCAGCAGCCCACTGGCGGTGGCGTTCATCATGCGCCGCACCATGTAGCCGCTGCGCACGAGGATGGTGAGGTCCACGCCCCGGGAGAGCAGGCCCTCCATGATGATGCAGCCCACGAAACCCGCCCCCATCTGCACGATGCGGGTGCCGGGCCGGGCCTGGTCGAGGATGGCCTTGGCATCGTCCAGCGTCCAGCAGCTGCGGACCCCCGGCAGGTCGATGCCCGGGACCCGCTCCAGGCTGGGCCGCGAGCCCGTGGCGATGAGGAGCCGGTCAAAGGGCAGCGGGGCCCCCTGCCCCAGGCTCACGGTGCGGGCCTGGGTATCGACGGCGGTGGCGCGTCCGGTCACGAGCCGGATGCGGAGGCGGTCATAGTGGTCAACTTCTTTCCGCAGGTGGGTGCCCTGCTCGGCGATGTCCCCCTTCAGCAGGTAGGGGATGGCCATGCGGGAGTAGGGGGGGCCCGCCTCGCCGCAGAGCAGGGTGATCTCCGCGGCGGGATCGGCCTTCCGCAGGGTCTCCGCCGCGACCACCCCGGCGGGCCCGCTTCCGATGATGAGATGTCGCATGGGAGTCGCTCAGACGCCGAGGCGCTTGCGCGTATCGGCTGTGGGTACGCCTTCCTTGGTCCAGCCTCGCACCTGGTAGTACTCCGGCAGCATGATGTCGAGCTTGGACACGGCGCCCTTCTGGGGCCCGGTCTTGGCGGCCTCCTTCATGAGTCGGGGCGGCAGGTTGTCATCCTTGCAGGTGAGTCCGGCGGCGAGGTTGTACTCGCGTTCCATGTTCCAGATGCGCTCGCCCACCAGGAGCAGCCGCTCCTCGGACCAGTCGCCTTCGCAGGCGGCCTGGATCTGGGGCTGGATGTCCGAGAGTCCCCAGGCGAAGGTGGTGAAGAGGCAAAGGCCGCTGGAATCCACCACGGCGGTGAGGTCCTGGAAGGCCTTCAGCATGGCGGGCTTCCCTTCGGTGGCCTGGGGCTCCATCTTCACGGGAATGCCCAGCACCTCGGGGGAGACCATGTAGCCCCGGAGGTGGCAGGCCCCCCGGTTGCTGGTGGCATACGCCAGCCCCATGCCCTGCAGCCCGCGTCCGTCGTAGGCCGGGAACTCCTGACCCTTGACGGTCATGGACAGCTCGGGCCGGCCGTACTTTGCGCAGAGCCGCTTGGAGCCCAGGCCGATCTCCTTGCCGAAGCCCTCGCCCTTGGCGGTCAGCTCGGCGAGCTTCACCATGCCTTCCGTGGAGCCGAAGGGCAGCTCGAACCCGATCTGCTCCCTGGTGAGGATGCCCAGGTCATAGAGCTCCATGGCGGCGCCCACGGTGGCACCGAAGGAGATGGGATCGAAGCCGTCTTCGTTGCAAAGGAAGTTGGCGTAGGTGAGGGCCTCGAGATCGGACACGCCGTTGGCGGCCCCCAGGGCCCAGGCAGCCTCGTACTCCACGCCGCCGGAGGCACCGTGGTACTGGGGCTTGTCCTTGACGCTGAAGTGGCCCGGGTCCATGCGGGAGATGCGCCCGCAGGCGATGGTGCAGCCGAAGCAGGCGCCGTTGGTCACCAGGTTGGCCTTGCCGTCCGTGGGTCGCTTCTCGTGCATGGCCTCGCCGCCGATGGCCATGGCCCCCTCGAACTGAACGTCCCGGTGGTTGCGGGTGGGCAGCGCCCCCAGCTCGTTGATGACGTTCATGAGCACCTGGGTGCCGTAGGTGGGGAGCCCCTGCCCCGTCACGCCATTGGCCGCCAGCACCTTCTTGCCCGCCTCGGTGGTGGCGAAGAAGGCCTCTGGATCAGCCAGCCGGTAGGCATCGGTGCGGGTGCCGCGTACGGCCACGGCCTTGAGGTTCTTTGAGCCCATGACCGCGCCGACGCCGGAGCGCCCGGCGGCCCGGTGCAGGTCGTTGACGATGCCGGCGTAGAGCACCTTGTTCTCGCCCGCCCGGCCGATGGAGGCCACGCGGATCTGGGGATCCTGGTGCTGCTTCTTGATGATCTCCTCGGTCTCCCAGACGGTCTTGCCCCAGAGGTGGGCGGCATCCAGCAGCTCGGCCTGGCCATCGGTGATCGACAGGTAGACCGGCTTGGGGGAGGCGCCCTCGAAGATCACCAGGTCCCAGCCCGCGAACTTCAGCTCGGCGCCGAAGTAACCGCCGGAGTTGGAGCAGGCGATGGCGCCGGTGAGCGGGCCCTTGGTGATGACGGAGTAGCGGCCGCCCGTGGCGGCCATGGTGCCCGTGAGCGGTCCCGTCACGAAGAGGAGCTTGTTCTTCGGGGAGAAGGGATCGACCTTGGGATCCGTCTCGGAAACGAAGTACTTGGTGGCCAGGCCCCGCTGGCCCAGGTAGTCCTGGGCCCACTGCAGGTTCAGGGGCTCGGAGGTGCAGGTGCCGGCCTCGAGGTTCACGCGAAGAACGTTCTTGGTCCATGCCATGGCAGTCTCTCCTCACACCGTCGCGGGGTTGGTGTCGGTCTTGCCGGCCCACTGGCGCATCTTGTCGAGGCCGGTCCAGTCCGAGTCCACATAGGTGATGGCCGCCGTGGGGCAGGCCTTGGCGCATGCGGGGGCACCGTCGCAGAGGTCGCACTTCTGCACCTTGCCAGTCTGGGCCACGTAGTTGATGGTGCCGAAGGGGCAGGCGATGGTGCAGACCTTGCAGCCGACGCACGTGGGCTCAAGGACGATCTTGGCGCCGGTGACGGGATCCAGCCGGATGGCGTCCACGGGGCAGGCAATCACGCACCAGGCCTCGTCGCACTGGGTGCAGGTGTAGGGCACGAAGCGCCCCTCGTGGTGGAACGAGAACACCTTGAGGCGCGACTTGGCGGTGGTGAAGCTCTGGTATTTCTCCCAGGAGCAGGCCATCTCGCACTGCAGGCAGCCCGTGCACTTGTTGGGATCGATGTGGAGGGATTTCTGCATGGCCTGGCCTCCTATGAATGAGCTGTCTGGGGGTTGCGGCGATGATCATAGATCGGATAACGCAGCGCGGCCTGTCTTTTTCGGGATTTTGGTCACATCCTGGAAACCCAGCATCCATGGGGGTTTGAGCTCTCTTTGAGCCCAGCTGGAGACCTGATCTCAGATTCCCCTTCCCACAGCAGATATTGCAGACTTCAATCAACTTCCCGGCCATGCCTCCCCCGGGATGGTGGAACATGGCCCCAGGCGCTAACCTTCCACGAGGTCCCGGCCCATGACCGTCGCCCCGCCCACACCCTCCATCCTGGTCGACCTCGCCATGGTCCTGGGGGTGGCAGCCCTCACCACCGTGGCCTGCCAGCGCCTCAGGCTCCCGGTGGTGGTCGGCTACCTGCTGGCGGGGCTCATCATCGGCCCCCACGTGCCGGTGCCGTTGGTGGCCGACCCTGGCAACGTCCACACGCTCTCGGAGTTGGGCGTCATCCTGCTCATGTTCTCCCTGGGGCTGGACTTCAGCCTCAAGAAGCTGCTGCGGACGGGGCCTTCGGCCACGCTGGTGGCTCTCATCCAGGGCGGCTTCATGGCCTGGTCCGGCTACCTGGTGGGCCGCTTCCTGGGCTGGTCCAGCCTTGAGAGCGTCTTCGCTGGGGCGGCCCTGTCCATCAGTTCCACCATGATCATCGCCCGGGTCTTCGCCGCCCTGAACACCAAGGGGCCCCTGGCGGAGTTGGTCCTGTCCACCCTGATCGTGCAGGACCTGCTCGCCATCCTCCTGCTCGCCCTGCTCACGGCGGTGGGTTCCGGGGCGGGACTCAGCCTCCCCGCCCTGCTGTTCACCATCAGCCGCCTGGCGGGTTTCCTGGTGGTGGTGCTGGCCCTGGGCCGCTGGATCCTCCCCCGCTTCGTGCGGTGGGTGGCCGATGCCGGGAATTCCGAGACCCTGCTGGTCACGGTGGTGGGCCTCTGCTTCACCTTCTCCCTGCTGGCGGCCAAGGCCGGCTACTCCGTGGCTCTGGGGGCCTTCCTGGCGGGCATGGTGGTGGCCGAATCCGGCCGCGAGCGGCTGGTGGAGCACCTGGTCCACCCCCTCCGGGACATGTTCGTGGCGGTGTTCTTTGTCTCCATCGGCATGCAGATCGACCCGGCACAGCTGCTGCCCAACTGGCAGGGACTGCTGCTCTTCGGCGGGCTGGTGCTGGTGGGGAAGATCATCTCCGGGGCGCTGGGGGGCCTGCTGGGGGGCCACAGCCTCAGGAACTCGATCCGCGCCGGAGCAGGGCTGGCCCAGATCGGCGAGTTCAGCTTCATCATCGTGGCGCTGGGGCAGAGCCTGGGCGTGGTGGGGCCCGCCCTCTTCCCCGTATTGGCCGCCACTTGCGCCTGGACCACCCTCTCGACCCCACTCCTGATCCAGCACTCGGAGCGCGTGGCGGACGGCATCGAACGCCTGCTGCCGGGGCGCCTGCGGCACTTCCTCATGCACCACCGGGCCGCCATGGGCCACCTCCGCAACCTCCCCTTCCGGAAAGCGACCTGGAGCCCCCTCCGCAGGCCCCTTGGCCACCTCCTGCTGGATAGTCTGGTGGTGATCCTGGTCGGCGTGCTGGGTGCCCTCATCCAGCGCGCCCTCACGCCCTACCTGGAGACCCGGGGGCTGCCCCACCGGCTCGCCCTCTACCTGGTCTGGGCCCTGATGGCGGGGGGGGCGCTGTGGTTCTCCCTGGGGATCCTGAAGCAGGTCCGGGGCATGGCCCGCATCATCGCCGATCGGGCCACCCTGGCCGCCGGCCTGGAGACCGAAGCGGTGGGGGATGCCATCCGCCTGATGCTGGAACTCGCCCTCGGAAGCATGGTGGCCCTGCCCATGGCGGCCATCCTGCAACCCCTGATGCCCCCGGGGCTGATGCCCACGCTGGTGCTGGCCGGGTCGCTGCTGGTGGCCTTCCTCTTCTGGAAGCGCATGGGTGCCCTCCCACAGGGGTTGGTCGAAGGGAGCGAGGGATTGGTCAGGAGACGCCGCCCGCCTTCTGGGGACCGTCCTGAATAGGGTCGCCTTGCTGGCGCGCCCGTACGCGGGTGCAATGGAGGCGGGAAGGAACCGCCATGAAAGCCATCTCCCTCCGCGTCGACGTGGACACCCTGGAAGGCTCGCTCACGGGCATTCCCACCCTGCTGCGCCTGCTGGACCGGCACCGGATGCAAGCCAGCTTCTACTTCAGCTTCGGCCCCGACAACAGCGGCAAGGCCATCCGCCGAATCTTCCGCAAGGGCTTCCTGGCCAAGATGCGCCGCACCAACGCGACGAAGCTGTACGGTCTCAAGACCATGATGTACGGTGTGCTGCTGCCGGCCCCCATCATCGGTCAGCGGGCTGCCGCCGAGATGCGTGCAGCCAAGGCCGCGGGCCATGAGGTGGGCATCCACGCCTGGGACCACGTGCAGTACCACGATCTGCTGGACCGCAAATCCCGGCGCTGGCTGTCTGACTGGTACGCGAACGCCCACGAAGCCTTCGGCACCGTCTTCGGCGAGAAGCCCCTGGGCGCCGTGAGCCCTGCCTGGCGCTGCAACGACACCACGCTGGAGCTGCAGGAGGCCTATGGCCTGGCCTACGCCGGGGACTGCCGGGGCTTCGCGCCCTTCTACCCCATCGTGAAGGGAAAGACCCTCCGCACCCTCCAGATCCCCACCACCCTGCCCACCCTGGACGAGCTGCTGGGCCTGGACGGCCGCACGCCCGACCAGGTGAACCGCGAGGTCTGGAACCTGGTGCGGGAGGACGCCCTGAATGTCTACGCCCTGCATACGGAGGTCGAGGGCGGCGCCCTCTTCGAAACCTTCGATGCCTTCCTGGGCGGACTCAGGGAGCGCGGCGTCCTGGCCCGCACCCATGCCGACTGGCTGCCGGAACTGCTGGCGGCGCACCCGCCTGCCAAGGAGATGACCCGCCGGGATATTCCCGGCCGCGCGGGCTGGGTGAGCTGGGGGGGCTGAATCCGTCTTGCCCTCGCATGACGAGGTCCAATGCAGTACGCTCGGGGCGATCCTTCCCTGAGGTTGCCGTGTGCCGATCCTTCCTCCTACTCCTCACGGCCGCCCTCCTGGCGACCTCCCAGCCGCTCCTGGCCCAGGAGCCCCGGGACCAAGGCCGACTGAAGAAGGTGGAAAAACAGGTTGATGGACTCCGCTGGAGCCTCGATGCCCTCCGGAAGGCGACGGACGACCAGCTCTGGTTCCAGCGTCTTTCCGATATCGCCCTGGTGGACAAGGTCACCTACACGGGTCCGCCGAACCCCAGGGCCGAGGAGTCCTATGGCATCAGGAACGAGCGGCACCCTCTGAAGATCCAGCAGTACGTCTTCGTCCCCCGGAAGGCCGAGAAGGGCCGGAAGCTGCCCCTCATCGTGCTGCCCCACGGCGGCGTCCATGCGGATTTCACCACCTATCATGTCCACATCGTCCGCGAGATGGTGGAGCGGGGCTACATCGTGATCGCCCCGGACTACCGGGGCTCCACGGGGTACGGGAAGGGGTTCCATGACGCCATCGACTACGGCGGGCTGGAGATCGACGACGTGGTGGCAGGCCGCGACTGGGCGGTGGAGCATCTGCCGGTGGATCCGAAGCGCTGCGCCATGGTGGGCTGGAGCCACGGCGGCCTCATCGCACTCATGGCCGTCTTCGACCACCCCGGCAAGTTCGCCGCCTGCTATGCGGGCGTCCCGGTTTCCGATCTGCTGGCCCGGGTGGGCTACGCCGGAGAGGAATACCGCGATGATGCCGTCGTCCGGACCATGTTCGCGGGGAAGACCCCCAGCGAGGACGTGGACCTGGTGCGCCGCCGCAGCCCCGTATGGAACGCCCACAAACTCCGAACCCCCCTGCTGATCCACAGCAGCACCAACGACCGGGACGTGAACGTGGTGGAGGTGGAGTCTCTCATCATCGCGCTCAAGGCTGCCGGCAAGAGCTTCGAACAGAAGATCTACCAGGACGCCCCCGGCGGCCACAGCTTCAACCGCATCGACACCACCCTGGCCCAGGAATCACGGAAGGAGATCTACCAGTTCCTGGAGAAGCACCTGAAGTAGCCCCGGCGGCAGAAGGGGACCAGCGCCGATTCAGACTCAGGATGGTGGTGGAGACAAGAAGAAGCCCGGCTGAGCCGGGCTTCTTCGCGGGGGCTTGGGGGTATGTGCAAAGCACGGGACCCCCAAACATCATTAGGCGTGTTGCTTGAGCTTATCTTTCCCGCCGAACCACTGATCCCAGTACACCACCACAGGCGCGGCGATGTAGATGGAGGAGTAGGTGCCGGTGATGACGCCGATGACCAGGGGGAAGGCCAGGTCCTTGAGGGCCGGGCCGCCGAAGAGCCAGAGGCATACGCTGACGAAGAGCACGGAGCAGGAGGTGAGGATGGTCCGGCCCAGGGTCTGGTTGATGGAGTCGTTCACCAGCTTGGTGATGGAGACCCGTCGGTACTCGGGCCGGTGGCTGTTCTCCCGGATGCGGTCGAAGACCACGATGGTATCGGCCATGGAATAGCCCATGAGGGTGAGGAAGCTGGCCACCACGGGCACGTTGAACTCGTAGCCGAAGGCGGCAAAGAGGCCAAGGGCCATGAGCATGTCGTGGATGAGGGCCACGATGCCGCCCACGGCAAAGCTGGCGGTGAAGCGGAAGATCACGTAGACCAGGATGGCGATCATGGCGAAACCGACCGCATAGAGGGTCTTGCTGGTCCACTCGCCGGAGATGCTTGGTGAGAAGCTCTCGTCCTTGAGGATGCCCACGGAGCCCAGGCGGTAGTTCTTCTGCACCGTCTCCGTCACGGCCTGGGGCACGTCCTTGGGCAGTTCGGCGAAGGACTGGTAGAGGCCCGAGGAGAGTCGGTCCCGGCCGGAGATGACCTTCTCCGCCAGGGGCCCGTAGGTCGCCGCGAGGATCGTGTCGTCATTGGCCACCTTGAGGGGGTTGGCCTTGGCGAGGGTCTCCGCCAGGGTCTTGGAGCCTTCCAGGTTGAGGACGGGCAGCGTGCTGCTGCTGGCCTCGGGATCCATCTGCTTGAAGAGGCCCCGGAGTGCGTTGGCCTGGATGGTGCTGTCCTTCTGGTCACCATCCTTCTTGGCCTTAACCTTGACGGAGAAGTCCCGGATGGTCTTGTCGGCATTCTCGTAGGACACCACGGTGGAGTCGGCAAACCCGTTCTTGGCCAGCGCTGCGCGGATGGTCTCGGGCTCCATGGCGCCCCGGAACCGCACGGTCATGTCGTTGCCGCCCACGAACTGCATGCCCAGGTGGATGCGCTTGTTCTGGGTGAGGTTCCAGGGCTGCACGAACAGGAAGCACAGCACGATGATGCCCCAGCTGATGGCCAGGGCGATGCCCTTGTACTTCATGAAGTCATAGGTGGCGCCCTTGAAGAAGGTGTGGACGCCCACCGAAAGGGTCTTGGTGCCGGGGTGCTGCTCCAGGATCCAGTCGTAGATGAAGCGGCTGATGTAGATGCTGGTGAACAGCGAGGCCACCACGCCCACGGTGAGGGTCACGGCGAAGCCCTTGACGGGGCCTGTGCCGAAGATGAACAGCAGCAACGCCGCGAAGAGCTGGGTCACGTGGCTGTCCACGATGGTCCAGAACACCCGGTCGAAGCCTGCATCGATGGCGCCCGGAACGCTCTTGCCCAGGCCCAGTTCCTCCTTGATGCGCTCGAAGATGAGGATGTTGGCGTCCACGGCGATGCCCAGGGTCAGCACGAAGCCCGCGATGCCCGGCAGGGTCAGCGTGGCGCGGAAGGAACCCAGCAGGCCCATCATCACGATCACGTTCACCGTAAGGGCGATGATGGCGTTCATGCCGGACCAGCGGTAGAAGAACACCATGAAGGCGATGATGGCGGCGAAGCCGAACAGGGCGGAGCGCACACCCGCGTGGATGGAGTCCCGGCCCAGGCCGGGGCCCACCACGCGCTCTTCCAGGAACTTCATGGGGGCGCGCAGGGCGCCGCTGCGAAGCTGGCTGGCAAGGTCGTCGGCCTCCTGGGCGGAGAAGCTGCCGCTGATGCGGACCGCACCGCCGATGATCTTCTCCTTGGCGCTGAGCTCGGTAACGATCTTGCGGTCCAGCACGATGGCGATGAGGCGGTTTTCCTCGGAGGCGGTGCCGGTCAGCCGGGCGAAGTCGTCGTCCCCCTTCTTGTTGAGGGTGAAGTTGACCTCGTTGGCCTCGGTCTGGGAGTTGGAGGCCCGATGGGAGTCGATGATGTCGGCGCCGTCCACTGCCACGCGGCTTTCCAGCAGGACCCAGCGGCTGATCTTCTCCTCGCCGGGCTTGGCCTTGGCCACGGGCTGGCCGGCCCGGCGCGCCTGGCGCTCGCTTTCGATCTCCGGAAGCAGCTCGAACTCCTGGGGGATCTCCCCCTTGAAGAAGGCCAGGCCCTCCTCCTTGGTGTTGAAGTAGATCTGGGGAGCCTTCGCCAGCAGGCGCTGCTCCAGGCGGCCGGGGGTGGCCAGGAGCTTCTTGATGCGCTCGCGGTCGCCCTCCTCGATGCCGGGGATCTCGACCACGATGCGGTTGCCTTCGGCACCGCTGGCGGTGATCTCGGGCTCCAGCACGTTGGCGGGATCGATGTCGCGGATGCGCTTCTCGATGACCTCGAGGGCGCGCTTGTTGGCGTCATCCTTCAGCTGCTTCTGGTAGTCGGCCTTCTGGGTGAGCCGGAAGCTGTCCCCCTCGGCCGCGACCACGTACCCCGGGAAGAAGTCCTTGGCGACCTTCTCCACGGTGGCCTTCTGGTCGGCGCCGGTGCCTTCCACGCGCAGGCTCTCGCCGTCCACGCGCACCGCGGCGCCGGGGAGGCCCTTCTCCTTGAGCCGGGAGATCATCCGGTCCTTGCCATCGCGCAGATCAGCGGCCAGGGCCTCCTGGCCCTGCACCTCCAACTCGAAGTGGACGCCGCCACGGAGGTCCAGGCCCAGCTTGACCTTGGAGAGGGGCAGGAAGAAGTATCCGCAGCCGATCAGCACGGCCAGGACGATGACAAGGCGCCAGAGGCTCCGTTTGGTCACGGGGCGCTCCTTACATGAGGCGGGACGGACCAATCAACCAGCATTGGTTCCGGCCCGGGAGGTCGGAAAGACTACTTTTGCGGGGTTTCAGGCTCGCTGGCCAGGGTGGCGACCGCGGTGCGCCGGGCCTTCACCAGGGAGCCGCCGAGCTTCAGCCAGATGTGCTTGTCCTCGACGCGGTCGATGGTGGCGTAGAGGCCGGAGCTGAGCACCACTTCGTCGCCGGCCTTCAGCTTGGCCAGGCGGGCTTCCGCCTCCTTGCGGGCCTTGCTCTGGGGGCGGATGAGCAGGAAGTAGAACATCAGGCCCATGCCTCCGATGAACACGAAGTTCATCCAGGCAGGCTGGCCACCGGCAGCGGGTTGTTGCAGCAGGGCGAAGATCATTCAGGGCTCCTCGGTCAACCATCCGGCGCGCGCGAACTGGGCGAAGGCCGGAAACCGATTTTCCAGCAGGGCCTGCCGCGCGGCGCGGGTGAGTCCCACAGTGTAGCTCAGGTTGTGGATCGTGTTCAGCGTGAAGCCCAGCAGCTCTCCGCAGCGGAGAAGGTGGTGCAGGTAGGCCCGGGAGAAGGTCCGGCAGGTGTAGCAGCCGCATTCGGGGTCCAGGGGCAGGTCCACCTCCCGGTGCCGGGCGTTCTTGAGGTTGAGGCGGCCCCGGCTGGTGAGGATGCGGCCGTGGCGGGCTTCCCGGCTGGGCAGGACACAGTCGAAGAGGTCTACGCCGTGCTCGATGCCGAAAAGCAGATCCTCGGGCGTGCCCACCCCCATGAGGTAGCGGGGCCGGTCGGCGGGCAGCTCCCGCACGAACTCGGCCAGGACGGCATTCATGTCCGCCTTGGGCTCCCCGACGCTGAGACCCCCGACGGCAAAGCCCTGGAAGGGGGTCTTGGCATCCAGCTCCAGGGCCTCGGCCAGATGCCGGCGCCTGAGGTCCAGGTGGGTGCCCCCCTGGTTGATGGCGAAGAGGCCCTGGTGGGGCTGCAGGGCCACCGCGCGGCTGCGGGCCAGCCACCGGGTGGTGCGGGCCATGCTCAGCTCGAGCTTGGTGCGTTCCAGGCTCCCCGGCGGGCATTCGTCCAGGGCCATGCAGATGTCCGAACCCAGGTTCCGCTGGATCTCCAGGCTGCGCTCCGGCGACAGGAACTGAGGGCTGCCATCGATGTGGCTCTGGAAGGTGACGCCGTCCTCGGTCATCTTCCGCAGGGAGGCCATGGAGAAGACCTGGAAGCCCCCGGAATCCGTCAGGATGGGTCCCTCCCAGCCCATGAGTCGGTGCAGGCCCCCCAGGCGCGCCACCAGGCCATCCCCCGGGCGCAGGCCCAGGTGGTAGGTGTTGCCGAGGATGACCTGGGGGGCGATCTCCTGGAGCTGGGCCGGGGTGATGCCCTTCACCGTGCCTTGGGTCCCCACGGGCATGAAGGCCGGGGTCGACACGTCGCCGTGCCCCGTCCGGAACTGACCGGCCCGGGCCGGGGACTCGCCAGAGGCCGCAGCTTTGCGGAATGTAAAATTCGGGGTAGACGATGCCGACATCAAATTGCCTCGACCTTCCCCACAACAGTCAACAAATTCACTCCTTTCGCTTGTTAAACAACATTGAAGTAACCATTGAAGGCTGGTCAGACCGGAGACGCTCGAGGAGTCGCTCTGAGATCCAAGCTTGACCAACCCCCAGCCCTTTGCCATCTTAGCCGCTGGGCTTGACCCAGCTCTTTACACTATTGCTATGGCCGACCCGGTGCACCCGCCGGCTCGGCTCACTGTTTTTTCCTCTTGGATTTTTCAAGGGAGCCGCATGAGCAAAGATCCCCAGAAACCCGTTCCCACCAAACCAAGCGCTCCTGCTGAGACGCTGGAGGATGCGGTCTACCGTTCCTCCCTGTCGGCGGGGAACGAAGCCATCAAGCGGGGCAACCCGATGGTGACCATCCCCACCACGGTGCTCATGTATGGCCTCTTCGCTTTCGTCGGCTTCCAGCTGGCCAAGCAGACCGAGGCCGGCAAGAAGGTGATCAAGACGGTGGGCATCGATCTGACTGAGAAGGCCGACGACGCGCCGCCGCCGCCGCCCCCTCCCCCGCCGCCGCCGCCGCCGCCGCCGCCGCCGCCCATGGCCATGACCACCTCCAAGGCGGATACGACACCCATCGATCCCCGGCAGGAAGTGGTGCCTGAGCAGGCCCCCAAGGAACTGCCCAAGCAGGATCACTCCCTCGGCGGCGTTCCCGGCGGCGTTCCCGGCGGCGTTCCCGGCGGCGTCATCGGCGGCGTGGTTGGTGGCGTGGTCGGTGGTGGCACCGGCAAGGTCGTGGACTTCGACTTCAGCCAGGTGAAGATCAAGTACCAGCCTCCCCCGCCCCCCTACCCCGCCCTGGCCAAGCTCGCCAAGATCCAGGGGACCGTGGTCGTGGAGATCATCATCGGACCGGACGGCGTTCCCACGGATGCCATCGCCAAGGAAGGACCGCCCCAGTTGCGGGACTACGCAGCCAACTGGGCCAAGACCTGGCGCTTCGAGCCCGCCCTGCTGAACGGGCAGCCCCAGTACGCCCGGTTCAAGCTCACCATGCCCTTCCGCCTGAAGTAGCCCTCACCCTTCCCCCGGCCATCCCCTTTCTCCATCCATAAGGAAACCCCATGAACCTGCTTGCCTCCCCCCTGATGCTCGCCCTCGCCGAAGGCGGCCACGACAGCTTCTCGCCCATGGAGCTCTTCCGTGCGGCCTCCCCCGCGAACAAGGGCATCATCATCATCCTGTTCATCCTCCTGGGCTACCAGATCTACGTGACCATCGAGCGCTTCGTCACCTACGCCCAGAGCAACCAGGCCTCCGACAAGTTCCTCAAGCTCTTCATGGATACGCTCCGCCGTGGCGATTTCGAAGCCGCCAAGCGCGCCGCCACCACCCACAACAAGAGCCACATCGCCCTGGTGCTCAAGCACGGGCTGGACATCTTCCAGTACGAGAAGCAGCTCAAGGCCGCCAACCCCAACCATGACGCCATCATGCCCGTGGAACGCGCCATCCAGCGCGGCACCGCCGAGGTCGTCGAGCTCCTCAAGAAGGGCATGAGCGGCCTGGCCACCATCGGCGCCCTGGCCCCCTTCATCGGCCTCCTCGGCACCGTCATCGGCATCATCAAGGTCTTCTCCGACCTGAAGACCAAGGGCGCCGGCGACATCAATGCCCTGGCCGGCTCCATCGGTGAGGCCCTGGCCACCACCGCCCTCGGCCTCGTGGTCGCCATCCCTGCCGTGTGGATGTACAACCTGCTGACCAACAAGCAGGACGTGGTCGTCACCAACATCAACAACGCGGCCTCCCAGATGATCGACGAGTTCATCCGCCGCGAGAGCCAGAGCTAGCACCTTCCACACCAGTCCGGGGGCGCAAGTCCCCGGGCGCTTTCATGAGGAGAACACCATGGATGCAGGTGGTGGCAAGAAGGGTGGCGTGAAGTCGGACATCAACGTCACGCCCCTTGTGGACATCGTGCTGGTGCTGCTGATCATCTTCATCGTGATCACGCCCGCGGTGAACAGCAGCGTGAAGCTGCCGCTCGCCAAGCACAGCCCCAAGGCCGAGAAGAACAAGGACGAGAAGTACCTCACCCTGATGCTCACGTCCAAGCGCAATGACAAGTGGGAAGTGATCGGCCCAGGCCCCATCCTCATCGACGACAAGGATGCCAAGGACCTCACCTTCTTCATCAACAACGAGGCGCAGCGCCAGAAGCTCGAGGACTTCGTCAGCAAGAACGTGTCCATGCTGAGTCAGAAGGTGGTCTTCGTGAAGGCCGATGCCGACCTCCCCTTCAAGTACATCAACGAACTGTTCCAGGTCTGCCGGAAGGGTGGCGCCGACGAGGCTTCCATCGTCACCAGCGAAGACAAAGCCGAAGAAAAGCCCGCGGGAGGCAAATAATGGATGCCGGTGGCGCTAAAGGAAAACAGAAATCGGATATCAACGTCACGCCCCTGATCGACATCGTGCTGGTGCTGCTCATCGTCTTCATCGTGATGGTGCCCGGCCTCGACAAGGCCACCAAGGTGGTGGTTCCTCAGACCGTGATCAGCAAGGATGTTCCCAAGGTTGATCCCAACAACATCCTGATCCAGATTGACCAGGACGGGATCATGACCCTGCAGCAGGACAAGATCGATGCCCAGGGGCTGAAGGACAGACTGCCCGAGGCCGTGATGCTGCAGCCCCTCAATTACCGGAAGGTCTTCCTGAAGGTGGACGAGGATGTGCGGTTCCAGGCCATGGTGGACGTACTCGACGCCATCCGCGTCGCCTCGAACACCGCCAAGAAAAAGTCCCTGGAGCTGCCTGACAAGTTCCTGGGCCAGGATGGCGGCGATGTCAAAGTGGCCGTTACCCTAAAGAAGCGCCTCGTGCCGGTGGGGGCAGCCACAAGCTAGATGAGTTCGTTACAGATTTGAGGGCCCCCACCGGGGCCCTTCTTCATGCCCGCCGGCGGGAGCCCAGCACCGTTCCGTAGGCCACCGCCCCCACCGCGAGGAGGACGCCCGCGAGGCCTGGCCCCGTGATCCGCTCCCCCAGCAGCGGCACCGCCAGCAGGTACTGGACGATGGGCAGCAGCTGGAGCCAGACCGCCGCCTCGGCCACGGACAGGGTGCCGTAGGCCCGGGACATGAGGATCTGGCCGCCGTAGGCCAGCAGGCTCATGAGGATCGCCAGGGCCCAGGGGATGAGTCCACCGGGCAGGGCCGTAAGGGCGAAAGGCAGTACCACGGGGAGCCCCGCCAGGCAGAAGAAGAAGTAGATGGTGGAGGCATTGTCCGTGTGCCGCACGGCGCGGATGGCATTGGCGCTCAGGGCCGCGAAGACCGCCGCCGCCAGGGCCGCCAGCTCGCCCCGGCCGAAGGCCAGCCCGGAGTGGCCCTGGCCCAGCACCAGCGCCACCCCCAGCGAGGCCGCCAGGATGGCCAGCCACAGGTGGATGGTGGGCCGTTCCTTGAGAACCACCAGCGACAACGCCACCGCGAAGACCGGGAACATGTTGTAGAGGAGGCCCGCCTCACCGGCGGGGATGTGGGCCAGGGCGTAGAAGTAGAGCGCCACCACCGCGCCGCCGGACAGCCCGCGGGTCACCAGCAGGCGGTAGTTGCTGGGCCGGTAGAGCCCCGGAACCAGCCCGAAGGCCACCAGGCTGAGCAGGATCCCCACCAGGAACCGCAGCACGGAGAGATGGCCCGCCGTGAACCCCATGCCCGGCTGCGTGAGCCTGCGCGCCAGGATGGCCATCAACCCGAAGCAGAGCGCCGAACCCGCCAGCTCCGCCCGCGCCACCAGGCGGCGATGGGACTGGGCGGGCGTGAGGGCAGGCATGCTCGAATCATCCGATGCAGAAGGAGAAACAGGAACCGCGAAAGACGCGAACAGGCCCGAAATTCTGCATCGATGAGTTGCAATGAACTGCTGCCCCCAATCATGCTTCACGCAGCTGGCCACTCTCGAAGCGGGCTCGGCACACCCTGCGGTAGGCCCGGTTCATTTTCCCTCGCCTGCAGGGGGTTTCGCGCCTTTCGCGGTTCCACCTTATGGCTCAGGGGTTGTAGGCGCCCTGGGGCTGGTTCAATCCTGCGGTGTGGAAGGTGGAGCCCAGCGCTCCACCCCGGAAGGCCCCGCGGTCGGCGGCCTCCAGGTGATCCAGCAGGTGGGACAGGTGGGCCCCGCTGGGCACGGTGGGCACGCCGAGGTCCGCCGCCAGCTGGGGCAGGGTCAGGTCGTCCAGGAAGGTGCCTTCCTCCCGCACCACCACGCCCCGCAGAGTGTACTGGTCCGTGGGCCCCGTGACCGTGCGGAGGCTGGCGGAAGGAACCACGACCGCATCCACCCAGTCCGCCCGGCCGCCCTTTTCCTCTCTGTCCGCGTGGGCGGCGTACTTCAGGTCCTCGCCGCAGAGCAGCCCTGCCACGGTGACGGTCTCCCCGAAGCTGAAGTTCTTGGCCGCCACCACTCGCAGGTGGCTGCCCACGGCCCGGTTCAGCTCGGCGGCCACACGGCTGAGGGTGGGCGCGAAGCTGGCGCCCGTCAGCAGCAGCACCCGGCGGCCCGCGAAGCCCTTGGCCTTGGGACTCTTGATGAAGCGGCGGCTGTGCTCCAGGAAGCGGCGAACCAGGCCGACGCCGTTTTCCAGCTGGGCCCAGCTTCGCGAGTAGAAGGCCCGGCCCGGCACGTCGAGCCCCGCCCGGGTGAACCACTCGTCCGCCAGCAGCAGCCAGGGCTCTCCGCCATTGGCCTTGGCGTACTTGCGCACCTCCGGGCTCCAGCGCAGGGCCCAGTCCCTGGCAAAGTCCGGGTCCACATCCTGCACGCTGGGCAAGTTCTCCCGGTGGGCGGTGAGACCCACGGGCACGCAGGAGAGGCTGAGCACGCTGCCCCGCCCTTCCCGGCGGCGGGCCCAGAGATCCTCCAGGGTCCGCTGCCAGATGGCACCGTCGTTGAGGCCCGGCGCCACCACCGCCTGGGTGTGCACGTCGATGCCCCCCGCCAGCAGCCGATCGATCTTGCGGAGGATGTCGCCCTCCCGGGGGTTGCCCACCACCTTCACCCGGGCCACGGGGTCCGTGGCGTGGACCGAGACGTGGATGGGGCTCAGACGCTCCCGCACGATGCGGTCCAGCTCGGCGTCGTCGCTGCTGGAAAGGGTCGTGAAGTGGCCGTAGAGGAACGAAAGCCGGATGTCCTCGTCCTTCAGGTAGAGCGACTTCCGGAAGCCCTTGGGCATCTGGTGCACGAAGCAGAACACGCAGTTCTGCTTGCAGACCTTGACCTCGTCCTGGGCCAGGTCCACGCCGATGCCCTCGCCGCCGTTCTCCACGTAGGCCGCAAAAGTGCTGCCATCCGGCCGCTGCAGGAAGAGCTCCGCCTCGTCCTCCCGGGTGATGAGGTACTGGTAGCTCAGCTGGTCCAGCACCGCCTCGCCGTGGATCTTCAGCAGCGTGTCCCCGGGGCGAATCCCCGCCTCCTCGGCGAGACTGCCGGATTCGACGGTGATGATCTGTACGCCCATCTGTGCCAAATGCCGCTCCTGCTCCGGATTCCCTGCTGGAATCCGGAGAGAGATTGTCTCATTGAGCGGGAAGAATGGCGTTTCCTATCTCCAGCCCGCCAGGACCGGGGCCTTCCCTCACTTCAGGCAGATCATTTCGTCATCTTTGCCCGGGAACAGGATGCCTGCGCCATCGGCCACGAGCAGTCCGGATCCGGGTTTTGCCTTGACCGTAATGGACCAGGTTTCCTTGCCAGTGGCTGGATCCAGGTACCGGAGTACCGTGGTCTTTCCATCCGGGCAGGCCACGACCAGTTGGCTGCCGACCATCATCGCAGGCCAGGGCGAGGGCTTGGCCATGGGCCATTCCCAGACCTGCTTCCCATCCATGACATCCAGGCACCGGAGGGCGCCCTCTTCAGCGACATAGGCCCGGCCATCCTGGGTCCAGGGCAAGGTGCCGACCCCTTTTCGCTCCCAGGTCGGCCGACCCGTGGCGGGGTCGAGGGCCACCAGGGTGGCTCCGCCGAACATCCCGACCCGCAGGCTGAACAACTGCCTGTCGTCCCCGGTGAGGGCCGATCCCACCTCCTGGCGCCAGAGGACCTCCCCCTTGGCCATATCGAGGGCAAGGACCGTCTTGTCAGCAGTCAGGCAGTAATGGCCCTGAGCCTCCACCCCCATGGACACCCACTTGCTGGAGCCCAGGTGGGTCTTCCAGAGGGGCTTGCCATCCGAGGTCTGGAACGCCTGGATCCAGGGCGCCCCGCCGACCAGGATGCGATCACCCAGGACCATCGGCGGGTGGTCCGCCCCGGCCGCGAGACCCGCTTCCCATAGCTTCGCCCCGGTGTCGAGGTCCAGGGCGTAGAGTTTTCCGCCAGCCTCACCGTCTGCCCCCTTGCCGTAGGTGGCCAGGTAGACCCGCTTCCCCTCGATGATCGGGAACTGCACCTTCGTCTTGTTGTTATCGGCCGAGAAGAACCGACGGAGGGATTCCAACTGGACCTGGTAGCGCTGTTTACCGCTGTCCTTCTCCAGTGCCACGCAACGGTAGTCCGAGGTGGCGTACAGGACCAGTCCGTTCGACACCACCGGCCCGCTCTCGAACCCCCCTTCCATCGCCGAGGACCAGAGGTCGGCGCCCTTGTCCCGGGACCGGGCGATCAGCCACTTTTCGCCAACCGCCACCACCACGCTGGCGTCATCGCCACGGTTGCCTCCAGGTGACAGCGGGATCCGCCAGGCTTCTCCGGCGGGCTTGGCGAGCTCATCGGTCTGGATCGCGTTCTTCTGGCGGGCCACCTGCTCATTGGCCCGCCGCCGCTGGGCCTGCAGGGCCGCGAAACGGGCGCGGCTCATCTGCATCTGCATTTGCATCTGCATCTGGAACTGCATGGCATGGTTCGCCGCCATGGGGGTCGGCGGGGGCCCGGCCGACAGGGGTGCGAGGACCAGGATCAGGGCGGGAAACAGTCTAGAAAGGGCAGACATCTAGGAACTCCGGATTAGGCCTGGACCATCTCTAGGACATGGAACCGAGGTGGGATGGGTGGCAGTCCTGAGCTTGCCACCGAGTTCCGGGAGGCTGCCATGATCCACATCACCGTCCACCTGCGCCAAGAAACCAGGAGGGGCCGGATGCCGCGGCCCCCCCCCGTCCATTCTCATTTCAGCTGAGCCGGATTCCCAGTCCGATCACCTAGGCCGGGGCCTTGGTCTGCTTGCGCGCCTCCACCACCTTGTCGGCATCCCGCCCGATGAGTTCCTGCAGGTGGTGGAAGGCCCAGGTGAAGGAGCCGACGCCCATGGTGAGGCTGCGAAGCTCGATCACCACGTCACTCATCTCCGCTTGGGGGATGTAGGCCGACACGAGGTCCCACCCGGTCCAGCCGGGCCGGGCATCGAAGCCGAGCACCTGGCCTCCACGCCTTCCGGTCACCAGGCGCTGGGCCTTGGGGGTGAACTCGCTGGGCACCGCGATGTGCACTTCGCAGATGGGCTCCAGCAGCACCGGGTGGCAGACCGGGGCGGCTTCGTTCATGCCGATCCGGGCGGCGGTCTTGAAGGCCATGTCGGAGCTGTCCACGGTGTGGTAGCTGCCGTCCACCAGGGCTACGTAGATGTCCACGACGGGGAAGCCCAGGGGGCCGCGCTTCATCCAGTCCACCACGCCATGTTCGACGGCGCCGAAGAAGTTCTTGGGCACCACGCCACCCACGATTTTTTCTTCGAACTGGAAGCCCTCGCCCCGCTGCCTCGGCTTGACCTCCAGCCACACATCGCCGAACTGGCCATGACCACCGGTCTGGTGCTTGTGGCGGCCGTGGACCTTGGCGGCCTTGGTGAAGGTCTCGCGGTAGGGAACCATGGGCGGGTGGTGCAGCACATCCAGGCCGAAGCGGCTCTTGAGGCGGTCGAGGGCACACTTGAGGTGCACCTCGCCCTGGCCCCAGAGGATGCGTTCCTGGGTCTCGGCGTTCTGCTCGATCTTCAGCGAGGCGTCCTCCTCGCAAAGCCGCTGGAGCGCCAGTGACAGCTTCACGTCGTCGCCGCTCTTGGTGGTGTGCAGGCTGAGGGCCAGCATGGGCTGCATGGGGGCGGGCCAGTCCAGCTCGACCTTCGCCGAGGGCGTCAGCCCCTCGCTGGTGTGCACCTCGTCCATGCGGCCCAGGGCGACCACTTCCCCGAGGCCGGCCTTCTGCTGCTTGACCTGCTGGGCGCCGAAGAGTTTGTTGATGCCGCTGACGCGGTTGCCCGCCAGGGAGCTGCCATCCACCACCTCGCCGCGCCACACGCGTGAAATGCTCAGCTTGCCCACGTGCTGGGCGTGGACCGTCTTGAAGACCTGCACAAGGGTGTCCTTGCCCTCGGGAATGCCCAGCCGCCTGGCCGTGTCCTCCACCCGGGGCGCCTCGTCGCAGAGGGCCTGGAAAAGCCGGCGCACGCCCGCATCCGTGCCGGCGGAGCCGAAGTACACGGGCACCAGCAGGTCATCGCGCACATCCTTGGCCAGGTCCTCGGAGACCTCCTCCAGGGGCGGCACCATGTCGCTGAGCAGTTCCTCCATGAGGTGGTCATCGAAGTCGGCCAGCTTCTCCAGCAGGAGCTGGCGAGCTTCCCGCTCCTCGGGCACCACGGCTTCGGGCAGCCCCACCAGGTCCGCATCCTTGCCGGCTTCGTACTTGTAGGCATGCTCGCTGATGAGGTCCACGTAGCCGGTAATCTGGTCGCCCTCGCGGATGGGGATCTCCACCAGCACCAGGGGCCGCTCGGATACCAACTGCAGGGCGTTGAGCACCTCCTTGAGCTTCCCGGCGCTGCCCGGGGCCTCCATCTTGTTGATGAAGATGACGTGGGGCACCTTGTGGTCGTCCAGGAACTTCAGGGTGGGCGCCACCATGAGGGCGCGACCGGGTTCGGGATCGCAGACCACCACGGCGATGTCCGCCGCCATGAGGACGTGGGCCGCCTCCTGGCTGAACTCCACGGAGCCGGGGCAGTCGATGAGGGTCCAGGCCTCGCCCTGGTAGGTGCAGGCCGCGAGGCTGGCCTCCACCGACATCTGGCGGGCCTTGGCCTCCAGGGAGGCATCGCCGACGGTGTTCCCCTCCTTGACGGAGCCCTTGCGCGGCAGGGCGCCCGCCGCGAAGAGAAGACTCTCCATCAAGGAGGTCTTTCCGGAGAGGTAGGGACCCACGATGGCCGCTACGCGTGGAGTTGACTGGGAAGTGCCGCTCACAGTGCCCCCTGATTGTTTGGTTCGGATGTCGTCCGGACCCAGTGTTCCGACCCTGTTACAACCTGGCAACACCAAAAAAAAGCCGCCTGGGAAAAGGCGGCTTAAGTCACAAGATGTTTGAAGTTCCGACAATCGGGGAGGGGAGGCTCGGAACCTACGGTTCCGAGTCAGGAAAAGGCTTCAGTTGCGAAGCGGCTTGCCGGACTTCAGGATCGACTCCATGCGGGCCTGGGTCTTTTCGTAGCTGCAGAGGCGGGCGAAGGCTTGGCGCTCCAGTTCCAGGATCCGCTCTTCGCTGATCTCCTGCACCAGGCTCACGTCCCCGCCGCAGAGGATGGTGGCCAACTCGCCCATGATGACGGCGTCGTGCTCGGTGGCCAGGCCCTGGAGCTGGAAGTCCTTGACGGCCAGCTTGAGGGCTTCGCTGCCCCCCAGGCCTGGCAGGCGCAGGGTGCGCTCCTGGATGGGCTGGAAGTCCGCGGCCATCTTCAGCACTTCCTGCTTGGCTTCGTTCAGCAGGAAGGCCTTGTTCATCACCCGGCGATCCGTGCGCCGCAGGTAGCCGTTGCGCTGGGCCTCGTCGAAGCTGGTATGTACCGTGGCGGTGCCGATGCCCAGGAAACAGGCCTTCACCTTGGGCATGGGGCCCAGCTCGCCCTTGGCGGCCATGGCGTCCTCCATGCGCAGCAGCATCTGGAGGCAACCACCACCGGCGGGGATGACGCCCACGCCCACCTCCACCAGGCCGATGTAGAGCTCGGCGTGGCCCACCACCCGCTGGCAGGCCATGGTCATTTCGCAGCCGCCGCCCAGGGCCAGGTTGAAGGGCGCCGCCACCGTGGGGAAAGGCGCGTAGGTGAGCATGCGGCCCGCGTACTGCAGGCGCCGGGCCACTTCCTCGATGAGGTCGAACTGCTTCTCCTTGGCCGCGTTCAGCACCATCACCAGGTTGGCCCCGGCACTGAAGTGCTGGCCCTGGTTGCCCACCACCAGCCCCTTGAAGCGCCCAGGCACATGCTTCTGGATGGTGTCCTCCATCAGACCGATGATGCCGTCGTCCAGGGCGTTCATCTTGCTGTGGAACGCAAGGCAGGCCACGTCGTCGCCCAGGTCGATGAGCTGGCAACTGCCGTTCTCCGCCACCACCTTGGCCCGGCCCTCTTCGCGCTTCAGGATGATGACGCGCCGGTCCTCGAGGATGGGATCGAAGGCCAGGGTCTTGGGATTCAGCTGGGCCACCGGCACGCCGTGCTCCCAGCGGTAGAAGCTGGTGATGCCCCTGGCGAGCATCTGTTCGACGAGGGGCGCGATGGGGCGCTCCTCGAACTTCATGCGGGCCACGATCCGCTCCACGCCGAGGGTGTCCCAGAGCTCGAAGGGGCCCAGCTCGAAGGCGAAGCCGTTCCGGATGGCGCGGTCCACGTTCAGGGGCCCGTCCGTCACCTCCCCCAGGCGGTTCACGGCGTAGGTCAGGTTCGGCGCGATGCAGCGCCAGGCCAGGCGGCCGGCTTCCGTATCGCTGGTGAGCAGCGTCTTCACCTTCTCCGCGGGGTCGTCGATGCCCTTCAGTTCCTTCAGGATGGGCCAGTCCTTCTTCACCTGGGGGAGGTACTCCCGGGTGGCGGGATCGATGGCCAGGAAGGTCTTCCGGCCCTTCTCGTCCTTGGGGCCCTTCTTGAAGAAGCCCTGCTTCACCTTGTTGCCGAAGAGCTTGCTGTCCAGCATCCACTGCAGGAACTCGGGGAACTTGAAGGTGTCGCGCACCTCGTCGTTGGGGCAGAGGTCATAGACGTTCTTCGCGGTGGCGGCAAGGATGTCCACGCCCGCCAGATCCGCCGTGCGGAAGGCCGCGCTCTTGGCCCGGGCGGCGGCGTCGCCCAGCACCGTGTCCAGAACTTCGAAGGGGATCTGCTCGGCCAGGGCCAGGTGCAGGGTGGCCATGATGCCGTGGATGCCGATGCGGTTGCCGATGAAGGTGGGGCTGTCGAAGGCGGGCACCACTTCCTTGCCCAGGCCCTCTTCGAGCCAGGTGCGGAAGGCCATGGCCTCGGCGTCATCGACTTCGGGGCCCTTCACGAACTCCAGCAGGCGCAGGTAGCGCACGGGATTGAAGAAGTGGGTGATGACGAAGTGCTGGCGGAAGGCGTCCGTGCGGCCCTCCACGAGCAGCTTCAGGGGGATGCCCGAGGTGTTGGAGCTGATCCAGGCGCCGGCCTTGAGCTTGGGCTCCAGGCGGCCGTACAGCTCCCGCTTGATGGCCAGGTCCTCCTTGACCACCTCCACCACCCAGTCGCAGTCCGACAGGCGATCCAGGTGGTCCCGCAGGTTGCCGGGCCGGATCTTCTTGAGGAAGGAGCCGTGCATGGCCAGGGCCGGCTTGGACTTGGCCAGGGCCGCCAGGGCAGCCTCCGCCAGCTTGTCCGGCGCCGCCTCGTCGATGACGATGTCCAGCAGTTCCACCGAGCAGCCCGCCGACGCCACGTGCGCCGCGATCCCCGAGCCCATCACACCCGATCCGAGTACGCCAATCTTCTTGATGTTCATGACCAACCTCCGTGTCTCGATGTCGTGTGGTTGGATCAGAGTTTCTCGATGATCGACGCGATGCCCTGGCCGCCGCCGATGCACATGGTGGCGATGCCGTACTTGCCGCCATCGGTCTCGAGGCGGTTGAGCAGGGTGGTGAGGATGCGGGCGCCGCTGGCGCCCAGGGGATGGCCCACGGCAATGGCGCCGCCCCAGGCGTTCACCTTGGCGGGGTCATAGCCGCCTTCGCGGATGACCGCCAGGCTCTGGGCCGCGAAGGCTTCGTTCAGCTCCATGGCGTCGATCTGGTCGAGCTTCAGGCCGAAGCGGTCCAGCACCTTCTTCACCGCGGGCACGGGGCCGATGCCCATGCGCTCCGGCTCCACGCCGGCCACGGCGCCCCCGATGATGCGGGCCCGGGCCTTCAGGCCCAGGGACTTGGCCAGGCCCTCTTCCATCACCAGCAGGAAAGCAGCGCCATCCGTCACGGGCGAGCTGTTGCCGGCGGTCACCAGGCCATCCACCAGGAAGGCGGCCTTGAGCTCCCCCAGCTTCTCGATGCTGGTGTCGGCGCGGACGCACTCGTCCTGCTGCAGGGTGAAGAGCTTGCCATCGAGCCCCTTGGTCTCGAAGCGCACGACCTCCTTCTCGAACTTCCCGGCCTTCCAGGCGGCGCTGGCCTTCTGGTGGCTCTGGAAGGCGAACTCGTCACAGTCCCGGCGGGAGATCTTGTATTCCTTGGCCAGGTTTTCCGCGGTGATGCCCATGGAGCAGTAGGCCTGCGGGTAGTTCGCGGTGAGGTAGGGGTCCACGCTGACGTTGAAGCCCATCATGGGCACCTTGGACATGCTCTCCACGCCGCCCGCCAGGAAGAGGTCGCCCTGGTTGGTCATGATGGCCCGGGCGGCCATGAGCATGGTCTCCTGGCTGCTGCCGCAGAAGCGGTTGATGGTGGCGGCCCCGGCCGTGATGGGCAGGCCGGCGCGGAAGCTGATGAGCCGGGCCATGTTCATGCCCTGCTCGCCCTCGGGCATGGCGCAGCCCACGAGGACATCCTCCAGGGCCGACCAGTCCTTCAGCAGGGGCTTCAGGGCCTCGATGACCACCGCCCCCAGCTGCTCGGGACGGGTGGCGGCGTAGCTGCCCTTGACCCCCCGGCCGATGGGCGTTCGCTTGGCTTCGACGATGACTGCGGATCGCATGGGGCCTCCAAGGATTTGGCTGTGGCTGGGTTTCAGAGGAGCCTAGCATCCGCTGGGGCGTCCGGCTGCACTTACCCTAGGTCATATACGCCTACCACGGGTCAGCGGACCTTGACGAAAGGATGGGGCCGCGACAAACGCGAAAAGGTGGGAGCACGGCGGGATGGACCACCGTCTGCATTCGGCCCCGTTTGCAGGTCTCATGAACTTATCGGTGTTCATCGGTGTTCATCGGTGGTTTCAATCGATTTTGACTCCATTGCTGGAACCAACTGCCTGGAATGGCCCTTTGGTTTCGTGCCACTGAGGTAGGTGTTCAGTGGCCTTTCCCTTGAACACCGAAGCCACCAGGGATAGGCCTTGTCAACCACTGATGAACACCGATAAAAACCGGTAAAGACAGGATTCTCGAAATCTGGGGATCAAGGGACTTTCCGGTGATCCGGCTCGTCGTTCCCTTGGACGAGTTCTCGGTATTGCAGGCAAGATGGAGGCACATCCCGGGATCTCCATGGCCACCTCCGCCCACGCCCTCGAACCGCTGCTCGCCGAGTGCCGCAAGGTGATCGTGGGCCAGACGGTGCTGCTGAACCGCCTGCTGGTGGCCCTGCTCTGCCGGGGCCACGTGCTGCTGGAGGGCCTGCCGGGCCTGGCGAAGACCCGCACCATCAAGACGCTGGCTTCAGCGAGCCACACCAGCTTCCGCCGCATCCAGTTCACCCCGGACCTGCTGCCCAGCGACGTGGTGGGCACCCTCATCTTCGACCCCAGGCAGCTCACCTTCACGCCCAAGCGCGGGCCCATCTTCGCGAACCTGCTGCTGGCGGATGAGATCAACCGCGCGCCCTCCAAGGTGCAGGCCGCCCTGCTGGAGGCCATGGAGGAGCGCCAGGTCACCCTGGGCGAAGACAGCTTCCCGCTGCCGGATCCCTTTCTCGTGCTGGCCACCCAGAACCCCCTGGAGCAGGAGGGCACCTTCCCCCTGCCCGAAGCCCAGATGGACCGCTTCCTCTTCAAGCTTCGGGTGGACTACCCCAAGCAGGAGGAAGAGGTTGAGGTGCTGCGCCGGGCGCACCTGAACGGCGACCAGGTGCGCCCGGTGGTGGACGCGGCCATGCTTCTGGCGGCGGGCCGCCAGGCGGAGCAGGTGCGCCTGGACGACGCCATTCGAACCTACATCGTGCGACTGGTGCAGGCCACGCGGCCGGGCCACGGCAAGGTCTGGAAGGGCAAGGAGCTGCTCCGCTGCGGGGCCAGCCCCCGGGCCTCTTTGGCACTGCAGTCATCTTCGCGGGCCCTGGCCTACCTCCAGGGCCGTGATCACGTGCTGCCCCAGGACGTGGTCGATCTGGCGCCGGACGTGCTGCGCCACCGCCTGCTGCTCACCTTCGAAAGCGAAGCCGACGGCGCCACCACGGACCAGGCCATCGCCCAGCTGCTGCAGGCCGTGCCCCGGCCTTGACTTCAGGCTCCCGACTCTCCAACCTGTTCGCCAAGTCCCCCAACCACCCGGAGGTAGCCAATGCCCCGCCCCCAGCTGCTCAAGATCCGCCTGATCTACGCCGTGGAAGGAAGCCAGGTCCCCCTGGAATTGGATGTCGATCCCTGCCGGACCACCTCCCTCTTCTTCGACGAGCAGGCCGCCGTGGAGATCCTGGGCGCCTTCTACGAGGGCAAGGGCAAGACCATCACCCGGGATCAGGCCATCGCCCGCTTCGGCACCCGGGCCGAGGCCTGGTTCCCCAAGGGCAAGGACGAGCTGCCCCTGAACAAGAAGTTCCTGAAGCTGGCCTGGGGCATGGAGTCAAAGCGACCACGCCGCAGCAAAGCTCAAGGGGACCCCAGGGCCGATGCGGACTCCCTGCCCATGCTGCTCATGAAGGGCCCCGACTGCATGCCGAGCGGACAACCCTGAGGCTCATCCCTTCTGGCGAAGGCTCCTGAGCAGAAGGCGTGTCTCCGGGTTGCGGGGATCCAAGGCGAAGGCCCGACGTATTCGGGCCTTCGCCGCCTGGAGCTCACTTCGCGCTTCCGCCAGCTGGGCGCCACGCAGCCAGAGAGAAGCCTCTTGCGGAAAGCGGCTCACGCCTTCCTGGAATTGGGCCTCGCCTTCGGCCAGGGCAACATCGGCGAAGGTCGTACCCAGCCCCATGACCCTGCCCTTCCAGAGGGCGACCTCCACCAGATTGGAAGCGAGAACCGAGTGGTAAGGTGCCAGCTGCTTCGCTTGGCGGTAGGCCTGGCCCGCCCGCTCCAGGTTTGCCAGGGCTCCAGGCTGGTCATGGTCGAATTCCCACTGGCCGCGCATGAGTGTGGCGTTCGCCAAGCCGTATTCGGCGCGGAAGCTCGGGCCCAGTTTGAGTACCGTTTCGAAACAGCTCATGGATTGTTCCAGCGAGGGCCTGGGGTCCAGGCCATGGGTGCGCTCGTACTCGGCCCGCTCGCCCCAAAGGTAGCCCAGGGCCTCCCGCAGGGACTTAGCCTCAGGCTCGCGTTCCAACGCACGGAGGACCATCCGAAGGGCGGGTTCGAAGACTTCCCAGGGTGACTCTCCTCGCAGGGCTCCTGCGGAAATTCGCCAGACTGAAACCCGGGCAAGTTCATTGACCAACGCTGAATGCCCCGGTCTCCGATCGAGGGCCTGCCTGCCGTGGGTGAGGGCCCGGTCGAGCCATGGGATCGGGTCCCCCATGGCCGGGAACTTCATCGCATAGCACTCCGCCCGCATGGCAGCTTCAAGGGCTTCGAAGAGGGGCTGTGGGGACTCCAGCAGGGGCGCCAGCAGGGCCAGAGCCCGCCGCAGGGGCTCCGCGCCCGAGCGGCCTGCCACCACCTGGGCGTTGACGGCCTGGGCCGTGAGCAGGGACGCCTCCAGGATGGCCGCCCGCGGTCCTTCGGGTTCCAGGATCCGGAGGGCCGCCACAACACCCTCCACACCCGCGTGCAGGACTTGGCTCTGCCCAGGGTTTGACACGTACAGACCGTAGCGCAACACACCGATCTGGCCCACCAAGCTCAGGGCCTGGATATCGCAGGGCGCGGCAGCGAGCGCGGCCTGGGCGCTCCGGTGGGCATCGGCCAGGAACTCGATGCGCTCGGGACCGCTCTTCGGCAGGCCCCAGGACAGCAGGGCCTGGGCCTCCAGCAGCCGGGCCTCGTAGAACCAGGGCGCCTGCTCCTGGGACATTCTGGCCTTGACCACGGCCTCCTCCCAGCGCCCGGCGACCCAGGCCGCCTGGCCCTCCAGGTAGGCGAGGGGAATCAACGAGGCCGTGGCCCCGGCCCTCAGCAGGGGCTCGATGCGGGCGGTGGCGTGGGCCTGGAGCCGGCCCACCGCCTCCTTCCGCGCATCGTCAGGGCCGATGCGCCAGGCCTCGTCCAGGGCCTTCTGGTGCAGCTCCAGCAGGGCCCTGCCCAGGGCGGAGCGCAGTTCGGGCGTATCGAAACCCAGGGCCCGGGCCCGCTCCAGATGGTCCTGTGCCCGCTCCGGCTGGCCCATGGCCAGCCGTGCGCGACCCAGGGCGTACTGGCCCGGGGCCTCCGCGCTGGAGCCCTCGGCGCGGGCTTCGTCTTCCAGGCGAGCCACCCGGCTTTCCAGATCCCGGAGCTCCGGACCCAGATCATGGGGCGGGGACAGCTTCAGGTACCGGGCCAGGGCTTCGATGCGCTCGGCGGCCTGGGCGAAGCGCTGGGCATGGGCGGCCTGGGCCCGGGCCCTGAAGCGCTCCCGCACCACGAAGCCCCCGGAGACCGCCATGGTCAGGATCACCGCGGCCGAGGCTGCCACCAGCACCTTGTGCTTCCGCATCCAGTGGATCAGGCGCTCCATCCGGGTGGCCGGGCGGGCCTGGATGGGCTCTCCATCCAGGATGCTCTGCAGGTCCTCCCCCAGGGCCCGGGCCGTGGCGTAGCGGCGGCGCGGATCCTTCTGGAGGCAGGTGAGTACCACGGTCTCCAGATCCGCGGGGATCGTGGGCACCAAGTTCCGCAGGGGCTCCGGATCGTCCTTGACGATGCGCCCCATGCACTCGAGCCCTTCTCCCGGGAAGGGGGGCCCCCCGCTCAGCAGGGTGTGCAGGGTCGCCCCCAGGGCGTAGACATCCGAACGGCGGTCCAGCAGGGCCGATTGGCCCCGGACCTGCTCGGGCGACATGTAGGCCACGGTGCCCATGACCCGACCGGTTTCGGTGTTCCCGCCCCCTTCGGTGCCCCGGGCCAGGCCGAAATCCAGCACGCAGGCCCGGGTGGAGCCGTCCTCCAGGCGGTCGATCATGAGGTTGGCGGGCTTCAGGTCCCGGTGCACCAGGCCCACCCGGTGGGCCGCATGGACGCCTTCGCAGACCTCCACCATATGCCGGAGCAGGGCCTCCAACGGCAGGTTAGGCGCGGCCCGCTGCAGGGTCTCGCCCCGGAGGAACTGCATGGCGATGTAGGGCTGCCCCCGCCACTCGCCCACTTCGTAGACCCGGCAGACATTGGGATGATCCACCCGGGCCTGGAGCTGGGCCTCCTGGATGAACCGTTGGAGCAGCTCCGGATCGTCCCGCCGCAGGAGCTTCAGCGCCACCACCCGGCGCAGGCGGGGGTCCGAGGCCCGGAAGATGCGCCCCATGCCCCCCTCGCCCAGCAGCTCGAGGGCCTCGAAGCGCCCCCAGTGGTGAAGCGTGCGGGCCCGGAACACCCCGCCCTGGCGGAACCCGGCCTGGGAGGGCGAACTCTCCGGAACGGACCCGGACGCGGATTCCGGGCCCAGGGCCGTGGGCTCATCATTGCCACCAGAGAAAGGCCGGGCCGAAATCTCCACGGACCAGTGGTCCCCCTCGTCGGACTCCAGGTCCGCCAGATCCTGGTCCAGCCTCAGGCGGTCGGCCTCGGACAGCCGCCCGCGGGCCACCAGGGCCTCTAGATCGGCGTTCCGAGCCTCGTCGGGCTCCAGCAGCCCGCGGGCCACCGCCAGGGCCAGGGCCCGCTCACCAGCCGTCGCCATGCCAGCCGATCCCCACGGGTGTGACTCCTGTGTGACTTGTTCATGGTGACGGCATCGCGGCAATCAGAGAAGGTACCCTTGGGTTGACCGGGGCAAGTCCGAGGGGCATGCTGGCATTGGCCCTGGCGCCGGAAAGGAGGTTCGATGGGACGACATGCCGACCTTTCCGAACCTCCGTCGAGACGCGCCGCCCGCTGAGGCGGCACCTTCCCGCTCCCCCGAATCCGCACCCTGAACGGGATGCCGGCCCGCCACCGCGCGTCGCATCCGCTCCTCCGGACCGGCCATGATCCATCGCTTCCTCGACACCGTCTGGGGCCAGGCCATGAACCTGCTGACGGCGCCCATCCGGCACCGTCGGTGGATCGACCTGCTCGTGCTGGCGGCCCTCGCGGGCACGCTGGCGGCGCTCTGGCTGGTGGGCAAGGAGTGGACCTCGGTCCAGCGGCCCACGGTGGAGATTGTCCTCAGCGCCTGGGCCCTGCCCAAGTACCTGCTGCTCTCCCTCATGCGGGCGGTGGCAGCCTACGCCGTGTCGCTCACCTTCACCATGGTGGTGGCCTACTGGGCGGCCAAGGATCCGCTGGCGGAGCGCATCCTGGTGCCCATCCTCGACATTCTCCAGAGCGTGCCCCTGCTGGCCTTCCTGCCACCGGTGCTGCTGCTCATGCTCACGCTCTTCCCCCGCAGCAACATCGGACTGGAGCTGTCGGCGGTGCTGCTCATCGTCAGCTGCCAGGCCTGGAACATGGCCTTCAGCTTCTACCAGTCCCTGAAGACCCTGCCCAAGGAGCTGGAGGAGACCTCCAGCCTCTACGGCTTCACCTGGCTCCAGAAGCTGCGCTGGGTGGAGATCCCCTTCGCCACGCCGGGCCTGGTCTGGAACTCCATGGTGAGCGTGGCCAACAGCTGGTTCTTCCTCGTATCGGCGGAGGCCTTCAAGGCCGGCGACAAGAACTTCCAGCTGCCGG
This sequence comes from Candidatus Geothrix skivensis, assembly GCA_016721195.1. GTDB lineage: Bacteria > Acidobacteriota > Holophagae > Holophagales > Holophagaceae > Geothrix > Geothrix skivensis. The sequence continues at coordinate 326,559 of JADKIO010000006.1, forward strand.
GCCTGGGCTCCTACATGAACACGGCGGTGGAGCAAGGCAACACCCGGGCCCAGGTGCTGGCCATCATCACCATGCTCATCCTGGTGATCCTGCTGGACCAGCTCGTCTGGCGGCCAGTGGTGGCCTGGTCCCAGCGCTTCCAGGTGGACGAGGGCTCCGAGCTGGAGCCCGACGACCACTGGCTGCTGCGCCTCTTCCGCCGCTCCCGCCTCCTGAAGTGGCTGGAGAAGCGCCGGACCCACCGCCTGCACCGGCGGATCCCCCGCCCGGCCCTCATCCGGAAGGCCCAGGAGGAGATCGAGCGACCGGGCCGCCTGGGTTCCTGGTTCGCCACCTCGGCCCTCATCGGCGTGCTGGTGATGCTCGCCCTCGGCGGCGTGTCGGTCATGCGGCTTCTGGCGGACGTGAGCCTCGCCAAATGGCTGGTGCTGGTCAAGGCCGGTGGGGCCTCCCTGGCCCGGGTGCTCTTCTCCACCTTCCTGGCCACCCTCTGGACCCTGCCCGTGGGCCTCTGGATCGGCATGTCGCCGAAGTGGTCGCGCCGGCTCCAGTCGGTGGTGCAGGTGGCGGCTTCCTTCCCGTCCTCCCTGCTCTTCGCCACCCTCATCCTGCTGTTCCGGTCCCTGGGCATCGGCCTGGGCGTGAGTTGCGTCCTGCTGATGGTGCTGTCCACCCAGTGGTATCTGCTGTTCAACATCATCGCCGGGGCCCAGGCGATCCCCAGCGATCTGCGCGAAGCTTCCACGGCCTACCGGCTGTCCCTGTGGATGCGCTGCAAGACGCTCTACTTCCCGGCGGTGTTCCCCTTCCTGGTGACCGGCTGGGTGACCGCCACGGGCGGAGCCTGGAACGCCAGCATCGTCACCGAGATCGTCACCTCCAAGTCGGAAACGCTCCGGACCTTCGGCCTGGGGGCCGAAGTGGTGCTGGCCACGGAGCAGGGCTCCATGCCTCACCTGGCCGCCAGCGCCCTGCTCATGGCGGTCCTGGTGGTGCTCTTCAACCGGCTCGTCTGGGTGCCCCTCTACCGCCTGGCCGAAACCCGCTACGCGCTCAACCGCTGAGGTGGATATGCAGCTGACCTACACCTCCCCCATCTGTGAACTGCGCGGTGTGCAGATGCGCTTCCCCGGCGCCCGGGGCAAGATCCATCGGGTGCTGGAAGACATCGCCCTGGACGTGCGGCCCGACGAGATCCTCTGCCTCATCGGCCCCAACGGCTCCGGCAAGTCCACCCTGCTGCGGCTGCTGGCGGGCCTCATGCCGCCCTCCCAGGGAGAAGTGCGCCACCACGGCGAGAAGCTGGAGGGCCTGAACCCTGGCGTGGCCATGGTGTTCCAGAGCTTCGCCCTCTACCCCTGGATGACCGTGGAGGAGAACGTGCGGGTGGTGCTCCGCGCCCGCAGCCTGCCGGAAGGCGAGGTGCGCGAGAAGGCCCATCAGGCCCTGCGCAAGGTGGGCCTCGAGGGCTTCGAGGAGGCCTTTCCCCGGGAGCTCTCCCGGGGCACCAAGCAGCGGGTGGGCGTGGCCCGGGCCCTGGCGGTGGATCCGGAGATCCTGGTCATGGACGAGCCCTTCAGCCAGGTGGACGCCCTCACGGCCGAGGCCCTGCGGGCCGAGATCATGGACATCTGGGCGGACAAGGAACGCAATCCTTCCGCCATCGTGATGGTGAGCCAGTCCATCCGGGAAGCCCTGCTCATGGCCGATCGCGTGGCGGTGCTATCCGGCAGCCCCGGCGTGCTCCGCACCATCGTGGAGGTGCCCCTGCCCCGGCCCCGGGACAGCCGCTCCCCCGAGTTCATCAAGCTGGTGGACCACCTCCACGACATCTTCACCAGCGCCGAGCTGCCGGACGTCCAGATCACCACGCCCCTGCCCAGTGCCGCCCAGGAAGACGAGGTGGAGCCCCTGCCCATGGTGCAAAGCGCCGACATCCTGGGCCTCCTGGAGTTCCTGGATACGCATGGGGGCACCAGCGATCTCTTCCAGGTTGCCTCCCACACCCAGGTGCCCTTCGAGCGGGTGCTCACCACGGTGAAGGCCGCGGAAATGCTGGAGCTCGTGGACACGCCCAAGCGCGCTGTGCTGCTCACGCCCCTGGGCAAGCGCTTCGTCAACGCCAACATGGATGACCGCAAGGACCTCTGGCGGGCCCAGCTCCTGGAGCTGCGGCTCTTCCGCGTGGTGAAGGAGATGATCCACCTGGAGGAGGGCGAGCTGTCCAAGGAGGTCCTGCTCCAGGAACTGGCCACCCGCCTGCCCATGGAGGATCCCGAGGCCACCTTCGAGACCATCGTGGCGTGGGGCCGCTTCGGGGAGCTCTTCGCCTATCGAGAAGAGCGGGGCGTGCTCACTCCCGAATAGCGGATTTCCTGGGCTGGAAGCCTGGAACCGCGAAGGACGCGCAAGGCCGCGAAAACGGCCACGGCCCTTGCCAAGTCTTCCGCGGAATCCCGTGCCTTCCGCGACCAGCGCTGTGGTTCATGTCATCCGCATCCTGGGGTCTTCGACGCCGGTGGTGCGAAGGCGCACAGGGCGATGCCCGCCAGCACCAGCAGCGCGCCCAGGCCCTGCAGAGGCCGCACGGATTCCGACAGCAGCACCCAACCCAGAATGATCGTCGCCACCGGCTGGGTCATCAGGCCCATGGCCCCCAGGTTGGTGGGCACGTGGCCCATGCCCCAGGTGATGAGCCACCAGGCCACCACCTGCACGAAGATGCCCAGGGCCAGCAGGGCCCACCAGGCCCGGGCGGGATAGCCGCTGAAGGTCTCCCCCTGGGCCCATCCCAGGCCGCCAAAGAGCAGCATGCTGCTGAGGATCACCCAGAAGAGGGCCTCGGGGGCGCTGAGGTCCTGCCGGGCCCGGCCCAGGGCCAGGGTGAAGGCCCCGTAGGCCAGGGAGGCCAGGGCGCCCAGCAGTTCCCCCAGGCCCGTGCCCCAGCGGGCGCCCTTGGCCAGGCCCAGCACCAGGGCGCCGGCCAGGGCCAGGAGCACCCCGGCCCAGAAGCGCTTGCGCAGGCGGGCGCCCATCCACAGCACGGACACCACGGCCACCCAGATGGGCGCCAGGGTCACGAGGAGCGTGGCATTGGCGGCGCTGGTGAGGTGGAGGGCGGTGTGCCACATCCAGAGGTCCCCCACGAAGCAGGCCCCGGCAAGGACGGCCCAGAGCCGCGCCGAGCCGGTGGCTGGACGGCTGGTCCCCTTGGCCAGCCACGCCACGAAAGGCAGCGCGAAGGCCATGCGGTAGAAGCCCACGGCCAGGGGGCCCGCCGGTGTGGCCCAGCGCACGAGCATGGCCGCAAACCCCAGCAGGGAGGCCCCCAGGATCAGGGCCGTGAGGCCCCGCGCATCCGGCCCTTCCCTGGCGCTGGTGGCACCCTTCATTCGGCTCAACCCGCCAGGACCTCGGCCACCTTGGCCACCAGGACCCGGGCCTCCACCGGCTTCAGCAGGAAGCCTGAGATGCCCAGCTGCTGCATGCGCTGGAGGCTGAGGTCATCCCGGTGGGCCGACAGGACCAGGACCGGCAGGGCCCGCAGCATCGGATCCTCGCGGCAGGCTCGGACCAGGCTTTCCCCGGGGCATTCCGGCATGAGGAAATCCGCGATCAGCAGATCCACCGGCGCCTCACGGAGCACTCCCAGCACATCGAAGAGCGACGAGGGTTCCACCTCCACCAGCTCGTGGCCCTGGCTGCGCAAGGCCCCCGCCACGAAGGTCCGCACCAGCCGGCTGTCATCCACGATGGCGATGCGTGACATCTGGCCTCCTCCCCTTCCTATCGTCATCGATGGCCCCGACTTCAGCAATGCAGGACAGATTAATTCGCCCACCGGGACACCTGCTCCCAGATGTCCTCGTCCCGGGCGGGTCCGTTCAGCAGGATGGCGAACACCCGCACCTGGCCGTCCGGGGTCTGCAGATAGCCGCAGAGGCTGGTGACCCGATCCAGGTGGCCCGTCTTCACCCGGACCCGGCGGGCGAGGTTCGCGTCCTTCACCCGCAGCTTCCAGGGCTCGCCCCCGATGACCTTCAGGGAGGTCACGAATTCCGGACCCACCTCGAAGTCGTGGTACGCGCCCCGGAGGATGATGGCCAGGGTGCGGGCGGAGAGGCGATTCGTCTTGCTGAGGCCTGAGCCATCGGTGATCTGGATGGCCTCCGGCCCCAGGTTGAAGCCCGTCCGGTAGAAATCCTGGATGCGCCGGATGCCCCGGGGCCAGGAGCCGGCGCCGAATTTCCGCACCAGCATCTCGATCATGAAGTTGTTCGACCACTTGTTGATGTCGAGCACCAGGGCCCGCAGGGGCGGCGAGGTCCAGCCCAGGAGCTTGCGCGGTTCCCCGGGGCCGGTGGCCTTCCCCTCCACGGCGATGCCCGCCTCCTGGAGCATCCGCTGGAGGAGTTCCCGGGCCTGGCGCTCCGGATCCGCCACCGGTTGGCCTTTCTCATCGCGGTTGAAATTGACTGAAAGCGGCAGCACCTGGGGCAGGGTATCCGCCGTGGTGTTCTCCCAGCCCTGGGGCTCGCGCTGGCCATCGAAGGCGCTCTGGTCCAGGCGGATGCTCCCTGTGACCCGCTCCAGGCCCTGCTTGCGGAGGGTCCGCACCAGCAGCCAGAGGCGCTCGCTGGTGAGCAGCGGATCGCCATCGCCCTTGAAGACGAGGTCGCCCTGCACCACGCCGCCCTTCAGGTCGCCCCAGACCTCGGTCTCGAGGGTGAAGTCCGGCTTCAGGGTCTTGAGCAGGGCATAGGTGGTGACGGCCTTGGTGGTGCTGGCGGGCACCAGGGCCTGGTCATCCCGGTGGCGGTCCAGGGCCTTGCCAGTGCCGGCATCCCAGAGGCCTGCGGACACGGTGATGCCCCGGGCCTCCAGTTTCCGCGCCCAGCTGTTGAACTCCTGGCCAGAGAGGGTGATGCCCGCAAGGACGAGCAGGGCCGAGGTTTTCCAGATCACCCTCACTCCTTTTTCGGGGCCGGGGGTTCGGCCGGTGGGGCGGCATTCCCGGGCTTGGTCAGGTCGCCAAGCCGGTTCAGCTGATCGGTGACCCCCAGCAGGTTCTGTTCCGCCGAGAAGAGCCAGTCCCGCACCAGGGACTTGTTCTGGTAGAGGTGGATGCTGTTCACGGGACTCCGGCTACGGACCCCCACGATGGGCAGGCCCTCCTTGTTCCCGGAGGCACCAGGCTGAACCTGGGTGACGAGTTCCCAGTCGCCCTCGCGGGTCATGGGATCCTTGTAGTTCTGGCGCAGAATGCGCGGACGCACCTTCATGACCTCTTCGAGGTCCTTCGGGTACTTCCCGGTCTTGGCGGAGTAGGTCTTGAGGGCCTTCGCGATGGCCTCGCCGCGGAACATGAGCTCCTTCTCGTTCTCGCGCTGCACTTCCGCCCGCACATCGGGCATGGTCTTCATGAGCATCAGGCCCATCACGACGGCCACCGCCAGGGCCAGGGCCATGGTGAAGCCGCGCTGGTGTCGTGGGACGGACATGTTCACTCCGGGACCAGGGTACTACCCCAGTTCTCCTTTGCGTGTCATGAGCGCACGAAAGGCCTCCACGACCTTGGGATCGAATTGGGACCCTGCCTCGTTCTCCAGCTCCGCCAGCACCTGGCGATGGCCCTTGGGGTGCCGGTAGCTCTTGCCGCTGGTCATGACCTCGTAGGCCTCGATGAGTCCGATGATGCGGCTGCCGATGGGGATGCTGGTCTCCCGCAGGCCCTCGGGATAGCCACGGCCATCCCAGCGCTCGTGGTGGTGGCGGATCATCTTCACCACCTCGAAGGGGAAGCGCAGGTCCTTCAGGAACACGCCCGCCAGCTCCGGATGGCTGCGGACCTTCTTCTTCTCCTCGGCATTCAGCTCGGGCTTGGCCAGCATGGCGGGGTCGAGCATGAGCAGGCCGACGTCATGGAGGATCGCGGCGATGCTCACGGCTTCCACGTCCTCGGTGCTGAGCTCCAGCCGCAGGGCCAGGTCCCGCGCCAACCGGGCCGTGGCCAGGCTGTGGGGCCGGAGGGTCGGCAATCGGGCCTCGCTGCTCTGGAGGATCCGGTGGCTCACGGACAGGAAGGCGTGGTGGTAGCGCTCGTGGAGGCGGGCCTCCTGCATGTAGAGCCCCAGGACGCGTCCCAGCTTCTGGATGGCTTCGATCTCGGCGATGGAGAAGGAATGATCCTCCTGGCGGAACACCATGAGCAGGTCGTGGCCCTGCAGGGTCTCGTTCAGCAGGAGCGGCATGTAGGTCGAGAAGGCTCCGGTGAGCTCCGGCGATTCAGTCATCTCCGTGCGGGTGATGAGGCGCAGATCCTGCTCCCGGACCATGGGCAGGTGGAAGGTGGCATGGGCGAGGATCTGCTGCTGGAGGTCCGGGGAGAGCGGCAGGGTGCTGAAGGCGAGGATGGGCCGGATCTCCTCGGGATCTTCGATCCAGAGCGCCACGGCCGAGGCCGTGAGGATCTGGCTGAGCAGCTCGGCGATCTCCCAGAAGAACTCCCGCTGCTCGGGGGGGATCATGCCCCGCTTCCGCTCGGGACTCACGGGCGGTGGCGCCACCCAGCCGCTCAGGGTGCGGTCCGCCTCCCAGGGCAGGGCCGCGTAGCCATCCTTGGCTTCCTGGAAGCCGAAGAGCCGCTCCTGGGCCGAGGGGCCGGTGGAGGGGATGCGCGTCTCCTGGGTTCGCATGGCGGGCGTCGCCGAAACCGACGGCAGCAGCCTTTCGGCCACCGGAGCCACCTCGTCGATGATCGCGGAGGCCGTGGGCAGGCCCTGGGGCACCGGGCCGGGTTCCGCCGGGCTAGCGGGTGGCTGAACCTGAACCGGGGGCGACAGGGGGGTGGGCCTGGGCGCCGAGCCGTAGAGGCGGAACTCCCGCAGGGCCTCCACCAGGTCGCCGCAGATGGCCATGGTGGGCTGTTCGTCCCGCTCCACCTCGAAGGTGCCACCCTTGATGCGGTCCCGCTGGATCAGCAGGCCCACCCAGTCCCCGGCGAGGTAGACCGGCGTGATGAGGTAGCGCGGCCACTCGCCGCCCTGCCCGAAGGCCGCCAGCTCCGGCGATTCGGAGGCATCGTTCACCACGAAGGTGCGCCGCACCCGCTGGGTATGGACCAGGAGGGGATGGCCTTCGGGGACGGAGACCGGAGGCCGGGTGCCCCGGGGCCAGCCGTAGAAGCTCACCACCTCGAAGCTGCCCTGCCCTGGCGGTCGCAGGTAGAGCACGCCCTTGGTGCTGCCCACTTCCTCCAGGCAGCGGTAGAGGACCTGGGAACACCGATTGGCCAGGGCCTCACCAAGAATCAGATTGGACTGGGACATGGGCGTGGGGATCCTGGACAGGGCGGGTGGAAGCCCCATCATGCCAGAGGCAGGTGCGGGCGAGGCCGCGAATCAACGATTCACTGGACCGTTTTTTACCTACTCGATGGCGGCCCCTGCAAGCTGGTCACCTGGAAGCTGCGCTCGGCCCAACGGGTGAGACCGGCGAGCTGGCTGCCGTATCCGCACTCGGCCAGGGGCAGCCCCAGGCTCCGGAACCGGGCCACCACTGCGAGCCAGTCCACAGGCAGAGCCACGGAGGCCAGGCCCTCGTCCCAGGCCCCGGTCCCGGAGGCCAGCAGCCGCCCATCGAAGTGGGAGATGAGGGGAAAGGCCGGTTCGGCCGGACGCACACTGGCGAGGCGGCGGCTGATGGCGGGCAGCAGGGCCGCCATGTGGGGGCCATGCAGGGGATGCTTCACCGGCAGCAGGCCCACCTTGAAGGCCGCGGGCCGCAGGGCCTCGACCAGCAGCAGCAGCTCATCGGCGGGCCCCGAGACCGTGAACTGGGCCTGGCCGTTGCGGTTGGACAGCACCAGGGCGGCATGGGCCAGCAGCGCCTGCCGCACCTCCAGCTCCGGCAGACCGATGATGAAGGCCATGCCCATGGGCCGGTCCCGGAAGGCGGCTTCGCTCAATTCCTCCACCGTCGAGAGCAGGTCCAGGGCGGCCTCCAGCGGTACCACGCCCGCCGCCACCAGGGCCGAGTAGAAGCCCATGCTGTGCCCCACGGCAGCGGCGGGCAGAGGCAGACCCGACTCCCGCCAGGCCCGGTACACGCCCACGGAATGGACCAGCACCGCGCAGGGGGCGTGGCGCTGGAACCGCAGCCCCTCGATCGGTCCCTCGGCCATCAGGCGCCGCAGGGGATACCCGGTGTGCGTCTCGCCTGCGTTCACCGTCTCCACCCAGGCCCCGTGGCCTTCCCAGCCCGTGGACATGCCCACGGCCTCCGTGCCCTGGCCGGGGAAGAGGAGGACGTTCGGCGTGGTCAGCATGCCCTCAGCATAAATCGAGTACTGTGTCCCGATGGTTCCCCAGTCGAGCTGGCAGCATGTGGCCTGGCATGAACGCCGCTCCTACTGGGAGCTGGCGGAGGCCGAGCGCCGCGAACTTCGGGTGGCCCTGGAACGGGAGGCGGCGAGCCTGGCGCGGCACGCGGACCGGGCCCTGGAGGAGTACGCCAGCTTCCCCGGGACGCTGGAGGGCCAGCTGGTCAACGGCGACCTGCTGGCCACCCTGCTGCCCAGCCTCCGGCTCAATCCCACCCAGGGCTACGAGGCCCTGGAGGATCCGGCGGGCCGGGCGGCGGTGCACCTGAACGCCCTGGGCAAGCGGCTGCGGGACCGGGCCCTGGCCCTGGCCCGCCGGGAGCCCGTGATCATCTTCATGGGCGGCCAGGCCACGGGGAAGACCACCGGGGCCCTGGCCCTGGGCCCGGCCTTCGGCGCGGTCTTCGACGCCCCCCACACCGATCCCGAGGGCGTGGCCTTCCTCCTGGGCCGCATCCGCCACGCGGGCTGCGGAGAGGTGCACCTGGCCTACACGGACCGCGAACCCGAAGGCTCCCTGAAGGCCATGCTGGCCCGCTCCGAGCGCGAGGGCCGCTACGTGCCTCTGGATCGCATGGCCCGGGCCCATGCCTGGGCCCCCTTCACCTTCCTGGGCCTGGCCCCCCGGGTGGGCCGGAACCTCCAGCTCTACCACGTGCGGGTGGACGAGGAGGGCTCGGGCCGCATGACCGAGGGCCAGGAGGCCCTGGCCAGCGTGCGGGCCAGGCAAAAATCAGCAGAATCTGTGGTTGCCTACCTGCTCCAGACCGCGTACCTTTCTCTCCTGAGGAACCCCGCCCATGATCCCCAAGCCTGGTACCCGCGAGATGTGCTCGCAGGACTCAACCGATCGCTCGATGCCTGGCGTCGAAGCGAAGCCGACCATCTCCTTCGCCGATTTTTCGAAGCTGTGGCGGAGCGAGGTCCCGAAGGTCGTCCAGGCCCATGAGGAGCACCGGCTCGAGGTTCGGCGGAACCTGGGCCTCGCGTAGGCGGCTGAATTCGCTACGCGAATTCAGTGAGGAAAAGAACTTCTTCGAATTCGCGGAGCGAATTCCTCACTGAATCTGAGCACCAGATTCAGCCTTCGCGATAGCCCATCACCACCAGCAGGCAGGGCCCCCCCGCGATCACGGCCATGCCAAGGGCTTCCGCCGAGCGGATGGCCTCGTCGCTTTCCGCACCGGGCTGCATCCAGATGTGCGTCACACCCGCGGCGGCGGCCTCCCGGACCACCTGCTCCGTGATGGCCGGTGGCGTGATCACGGAGATGGCCCGCACCTTCACCGGCAGCGAGGCCAAGGTCGCATAGGCCTTCAGGCCCTCCACCTCGTCGGCCCGCGCATTGATGGGGAAGACCTCGCGCCCATGCTGCTGGTAGCAGCGCAGCACCTTGTTGCCGTACTTCGAGCGGTCGATGCTGGCACCCACCACGGCGAAGGGCCCTGCTTCGAGAAACGCGGCAATGGTCTGCTGGATGGTGTGCGCCATGATTACTCCCGGTGATGGGATGCATGTTGCGTTGCCGCCGTGACGTCAGGCCCCGGACGGCGGGAAGTGCATGCGGAGGACCAACCCACCGTGTTCTCCATTGAAGATGTGAAGTCCGGCGTGGTGGGCCTGGAGGATCCCCGTGACCGAAGCCAAGCCGAGCCCCCGGCCCATCTCGCGGGTCGTGAAGAAGGGATCGCAGATCCGATCCAGGAGCGCGGGAGCAACACCAGGCCCATCGTCCGAGCACTCGAGGCACACCGTGGCGGGAACCTCGGGCCGCGGCAGGGGCCAGGTGCCCGGTGAGGCAGAACCAGGCCGGTCCGCACCGAAGTCGGTGTAGAGCTTCAGTCGAATCCTGCCGGTGCTGGACCCGGCGGCCTCGCGAGCATTGGTCACGAGGGCCTGGAGGACCTCCTCGAGCCGGATCCGGTCCCCGGCGATGGTTGGCACCGGCCCACAGGCGCATTCCAGTTGGAAGCCGGGCGGAAGATCCATCTGGAGGATCGCCACGAAGGCGGAGAGCCAACGCTCCAGGTCCAGCCGCTCCTGCCGCACCAGGGCCCGGCCGGAGAAGTCCAGCATCTTCCAGGACAGCCCGATGGCCTTGCGCAGCGAGACCTCGGCCCGGCCCAGCACCTCGAGGAGGTCGGGATTCTCGCCCGCCCGGAAGGCGGCGACTTCGAGGCTGCCCAGCACCCCCTGGAAGATGTTGTTGAAGTCATGGGCGATGCTGCCGGCCATGAGCACCAGGCTTTCGGCCTTCTGGGCGCGCAGGTCGCTGCTCCGCACCTCCGCCTCGGCATCCTTCAGGTCCTGGATGTCGATACCCGCGCCAATGTAACCGAGGAAGGTTCCATCGGGGGCGAAGCGGGGCGTCCCCCGGTCTGAAATCCAGCGGTAGAACCCGCTGCGATGGCGCATCCGGAACTCAGTGGCGAAGGGCAGCCGGGTCTCGAAGGCTACGCCCAAGGCCTCCCTGCATCGCGTCAGGTCCTCTGGATGGATGGATTCCATCCATGACCGGTCCAAGTCCGGGCCCGGCGCCAGGCCAGTCCACTCGGCCCAGGCCTGGTTGATGTGCGTGGTGCGCTGTTCCGCATCGGTCACCCAGATGAAGACCGGGGCTGACTCAGACAGGCCTCTGAAGCGGGCTTCGCTCTCCTCCAGCAGGAGACGGGCTTCATGCGCATCCGTGATGTCCGTGGAGATCCCCTCCCACAGCACCGAACCATCCGGCTGGGGCCGGGGCATCGAGCGCACCCGGAACCAGCGCCAGCCGCCGTCGGTGTGGCGCTGGCGGAGGTCCATGGCGAAGGGGGTGATGTCCCTGGCGCTGATGGCCTCCGCCTCGAAGTAGGCGGGCAGCATGGCCGGGTCCATCTGTCCCAGCAGCACCATGGCATCCCCCAGTACCGCCTCGGGGCTGACCCCGCACAGCCGCTCCACACCGGCGCTGAGGTAGATGAAGCGGGGGGCCTCTCCTGGCCTGGACAGGTACTGGTACAGGAAGCTGTCCGGCAGCTGATCACCTAGGATGCGGAGGCGCGCCTCACTATTCCGGAGGGCTTCCTCCGTGGCCTTCCTCCGGGTGATGTCCTGGTTGATGCCGGAGGCTTCCTGCAGCTGGCCGTCCGCAGAAAACTGGAACTGCACCCGCACGGCCATCCAGCGGGTCTCGCCACCAACGAGGATCCGGTGCTCCCACTCACAGGGTCCGATCCCGTCCCTGGCCGCATCCCAGGCGGCCTGGGCGCAGGCCCGGTCCTCGGGGTGCATCATGTCCAGCCCGGTCTGCATGGTGACGGGCTGATCGGGGCCAAAGCCATAGAGGCGGCGCAGCCCCTCCGAAACGGACCAGGCTTCTCCTCCGCCGTCAAAGACCACACGCCAGCTCCCGAAGTCGCCGATCTCCTGGGCGGAGGCCAGGTCCGACTCGCTGCGCCGGAGGGCGGCCTCGGCCTGCTTGCGCAGCGTGATGTCCGCGTGGGTGCCGATCATCCGCGTGGGCCGTCCCTGCTCATCCCGCGTCACCGCCATGCCCCGGGCCAGCACGCAGATGAAGCCTCCATCCTTTCGGCGGAGCCGGTACTCGGCCTGGTAGGCCGCAATCCGCCCCTGCATGTACGCGTCTGCCATGGCCAGGACCGCATCGCGGTCCTCGGGGTGGATCCGCTCCACCCAGTCGGCATAGGTAAGCTGCAGGTCCTCGTCAGCACCGAAGCCGAGCATGACCTTGTAGCCACGGCTCACGAACATGCATTCGGAGCCGGCGCTCCAGTCCCACACGCCATCGCCGGCGCCATCCAGGGCGAACTGCCACCGGGCCTCGCTGGTGACCAGCTGCTGCTGGGCCAGACGATGGGCGGAGACATCCCGATAGACGATCAGCACCCCATAGCCTGCGACCGGGATGGGCTCGGAGGTCACGAGAAGCCAGGTCACCTGGCCATCGGGCCGGCGCACTCCCATCTCCACATCCTGGACGCGCCGCTGTTCCCGCATGGCCCGCACGCTGGCGTACTCCTGCGGAGGCATTGCACTGCCGTCGGAGCGGAGGATGTCCCAGTAGGGACCCTGGAACTCCCGGCGGACCAGGTCATCGGCGGGGATGCCCAGCAGCGCTTCACTGGTGCGGTTGCTGGCCACGATGCGGCCCCGGTCATCCGTGACGGTCACGCCCAAAGGCAGCAGGTCGAACAGGGCGTGGAAGCGGGCCTCGCTGTCGTGGATCTCCTGCTGACGTCGGCGGGCTTCCGTGATGTCCTCCACCATGGACAGGTGCCTCGCGGGGGCGCCCGCGGTCACCGGTAGCTTCACCATGCTCAGGCGGGCCCACACTTCATGGCCATCCCGATGGAGGTAGCGCTTCTCCTTGTGAATGACCGGCACCGAGCCCGAAGCCAGTTCCCGCACCGAGGCCAGGTCCGCCGCCAGATGCTCGGGATGGGTGATGCTCTGGAAATCCTTGGCAAGTAGTTCTGCGGCAGAGTAGCCCAGCATGTCGGCAAGGTGGGCATTCACCGAGAGGAAGCGGCCCGAGCCGGAATCCACGATGGCCATGCCAGAGGGGGCCTTCTCGAACAGGGCCCGGAACTGGGCGTCGGAAGCAAGCAGCTCCTCGCCCCGGAGCCGCGCCAGTAGCTGGGCCCGGCCTTCGGCGCCCGTCTGGATGATCAGGAGGGTGAAGACCAGCAGGCCAATGACCGCACCCGCGAACAGGAGCTGCCAATGGCGCGGGTGGCCCACGTAGCGGAAGAATTCGGGGCCTGGCTCGATCCGGGCGACCCAGGTTCGCCCGGGAATGTTGAGCGTCCAGGCGCTCGCCGCACTGGACACAGGGTGCACGGGGTCCGAGTCGTAGAGCTGCTTCCCGGTACCGTGCCGGGGGTCGTCGTGGAGACGGAGCTCGACCTGCCGTTGAAACTGGGGCAAGGTGGCGTGGATGAAGTCGCTGAGGCGCAGGGGTATGGTGACCCATCCCCGAAGCGCCCCCCGCCGGTCCGCCACCGTGGCCGTAGGCTGCCCTTCGCGGTAGACCGGACCGTAAAGGACGACGCCGGGCTGGGCCTGTCCCATGGCCTCCTGGTAGAGGACCAGTGGGCCACTGGTCACCACCTGTCCCGTATCCCGGGCCTGCAGCATGGCTTGTCGGCGGGTGGCATCCTCCAGCATGTCCTTGCCGAAGGCGTGCTGGTTCTCTGCGTTCGTCGGCTCCAGGTACAGGATGGCGCTGGCCCCTTCCGCCAGGGGGCCTTCAGAGCCGCCGGGCACCACGGCGTAGTCTGGAAAGCCCTCCTGACGGATCCGTCGGACGTGGGCGGGCAGGTCAGTGCGGGGAATCCACTCGACAAAACTGAAACCCTGCACACCGGGGAAGGCCGTGGGCAGGTCCAGCCGTTCCACATAGGCATGCCACTCGGATCGGGTCGGCAGCGAGCCGCGCCCAAGGTAGCCTGAGGCCCCCCGCAGCGCCTGCTCCAGATTCCCCATCCTCCGCTCCACCTGCTGGGCCAGAGCGAAAGCCTGGGTCTGCTTGAGGGCCTGCAGGCGGGAGTGTTCCACGCGGCGGACCACCAACCACACGCCGGTGGTCATGAGCAGGGTCAGACAAAGCCCCACCCAGGGCCACGGCGACCTGAGGGGCCGCACCGGGGCGGCCGGAGAAGGGGGGGCATGGGAGGCCACAGAACACACGGCAGGGGGTCAGGCGGACCCCATGTCAGGAAGCTTACGACCAAGAGGTTAAAAAAATAGTAGATATCTATATTCTCTTTAAGAAATCTCAACCCAGCGACTGGATGGCCCGCACGGTCATCTCGCCCCGGAGGGTCTCCACGGCTTCGCAGGCGGCCAGGGCGGCGCTGAGGTTGGTGAGGCAGGGGATCTTGAGGCGCAGGGCCTCCTTGCGGATGGAGCTTTCATCGAAGAAGGCCGCCCGGCCCAGGGGCGTGTTGATGACCCACTGCACCTCGCCGTTCTTGAGCAGATCCACCGCGTTGGGCCGGCCCTCGTTGACCTTGAAGATCTTCCGCACCTTGAGCCCCACGGCCTCCAGGGTGCGGGCCGTGCCCTCGGTGGCGCAGAGGCCGAAGCCCAGGGACACCAGCTTGTGGGCCAGCTCCGGCAGCCTCGCCTTGTCGGCATCGTTCACGGTGAGGAACACCGTGCCCGACAGGGGCAGCGGGATGCCCGCCGCCAGCAGGGCCTTGGCGTAGGCTTCGCCGAAGGTCGCGCCGATGCCCATGACCTCCCCGGTGCTCTTCATCTCAGGGCCCAGGATGGGATCCACCCCCGGGAACTTGGCGAAGGGGAAGACCACGCCCTTCACCGAAACGGCGCGGGCCACGCCATCCGTGATGCCCTGCTCCTTCAGGCTCTGGCCCAGACCGATGCGGGCGGCGACCCCCGCCCAGTCCACGCCCGTGGCCTTGCTGACGAAAGGTACCGTGCGGCTGGCCCGGGGGTTGGCCTCCAGGCAGTAGGCGATCCCATCCTTCACGGCGAACTGCAGGTTCATGAGGCCCCGCACGCCCAGGTCCAGGGCCAGCTTCCGGGCGTAGCCCCGCACCGTCTCCAGGATGCCCTCGGGCACGCCCAGGGCCGGGATCACCGCGTAGCTGTCGCCGCTGTGGATGCCAGCCTCCTCGATGTGGGCCAGCAGCCCGGCGATGGCCACGTCCTCGCCATCGCAGACCACGTCGATGTCCAGCTCCTGCGCGCCATCCAGAAAGCGGTCCAGCAGCACGGGCTGGTCGTTGCTCACGGCCACGGCCTCCCGCATGTACTTCTCCAGGCCTGCGTCGTCGAAGACCACGGCCATGGCCCGGCCCCCCAGCACGAAGCTGGGGCGCACCATCACCGGAAAACCCAGGCGGTGGGCCACTTCCTTGGCCTGCTCGAAACTGGTGGCCATGCCCCACTGGGGCGCGGGGATGCTCAGGCGCTTGAGGGCCTGGCCGAAGCGCTCCCGGTCCTCGGCGTCCAGGATGGTGTTCAGCGGCGTGCCCAGCAGCTTCACGCCGGCCTCGTGCAGGGGCCCGGCCAGCTTCAGCGGCGTCTGGCCGCCGAACTGGGCGAAGACGCCCAGCAGCTTGCCGCCCTTCCCTTCGCGGTCCACCACGGCCTTCACGTGCTCATAGGTGAGGGGCTCGAAGTAGAGCCGGTCGCTGGTGTCGAAATCCGTGCTGACGGTTTCGGGGTTGCAGTTGATGAGGATGGCCTCGACCCCGCTGGCGCGGATGGCCTCCACCGCCTGCACGCAGCAGCAGTCGAATTCCACGCCCTGGCCGATGCGGTTGGGCCCGCTGCCCAGCACGATGGCCTTGGGGCGGTCCGTGGGCTCAGCCTCGCTGCAATCTACGGAGTGCACCTCCTGTGCGCTGCCTTTCAGGCGGAGCGCAGCTTCGTGGACCTCCGCTCCTGCTGCGGTCTCCCAGGTGCCGTACAGGTAGGGCGTTTCGGCCTTGAACTCGCCGGCGCAGGTGTCCACCCGCTTGTAGGAGGGATGCAGGCCCAGGGCTTCGCGCCGCGCGGCGACCTCGGCCTCGGTGCCCGAGCAGAACACGGAGATCTGGTTGTCGGCGAAGCCGGCGCGCTTGGCCTTCTCCAGCAGCTCCTCCGGAAGGCGGTCCACGGGAAAGCTCCGCAGCCGCCCTTCCAGCACGACGATCTCCTCGATCTCCCGCAGGAACCAGGGGGTGATCCTCGTGAGGCGGTGCAGCTCCTCGACGCTGTGACCAGCCTTCAGCGCGTGGTAGATCCAGAAGATGCGCTGGGCCCCGGGGATGATGAGGTGCTCCTTGAGGCGGCCCAGATCGAGCTTGCCTTCCAGGGCGCCCGAGATCCCCTTGTGGCCCTCCTCCAGGGAGCGCACCGCCTTCTGCAGGGCCTCCTGGAAGCTGCGGCCGATGCTCATGACTTCGCCCACGCTCTTCATCTGCGTGCCCAGCACCTTGTCGGCCTGGGGGAACTTCTCGAAGGTGAAGCGCGGCATCTTCACCACGATGTAGTCCAGCACAGGCTCGAAGGCGGCCTTGGTCATGCGCGTGATGGCATTGGGAAGCTCCCACAGGCGGTAGCCCAGGGCCAGCTTGGTGGCCACCCAGGCGATGGGGAAGCCGGTGGCCTTGGAGGCCAGCGCGGAGCTGCGGCTCACCCGGGGGTTCATCTCGATGACGATGATGCGGCTGGTCTCGGGCTCCAGGGCGAACTGGATGTTCGAGCCACCGGTCTCCACGCCCACGGCGCGGATGACGGCCAGGGCCGCATCGCGCATCTTCTGGTACTCGGGATCCGTCAGCGTCAGCGCCGGAGCCACGGTGATGCTGTCCCCGGTGTGCACGCCCATGGGATCGAAGTTCTCGATGGAACAGATCACCTCGACGTTGTCGTCCAGGTCGCGCACCACCTCCAGCTCGAACTCCTTCCAGCCCAGGATGCTCTCCTCGATGAGCACCTGCTTGGTGGGGCTGAGGTCCAGGCCCCGGGCCACGATGGTCTCGAATTCCTCGATGTTGTAGGCGATGCCGCCGCCGCTGCCCCCCAGGGTGAAGCTGGGTCGGATGATGGAGGGGAAGCCGGTGAGCTTGAGCAGGTCCCGGGCCTCGCCCATGTTGTGGGCGAAGCCGCCCCGGCAGGTCTCCAGGCCCAGGTCGTCCATGAGGGCCTTGAACAGCTGGCGGTCCTCACCCCGCTTGATGGCCTCGGGCTGGGCTCCGATGAGCATGACGCCCGAGCGCTCCAGCAACCCGCTCTCGTGGGCTTCCATGGCGAGGTTGAGCGCCGTCTGGCCGCCCACGGTGGGCAGGATCGCATCGGGCCGCTCGGCCTCGATCACCTTCTCCAGCACCGCCAGCGTGAGGGGCTCGATGTAGGTGGCGTCGGCCCGGCTCGCATCGGTCATGATCGAGGCCGGGTTGGAGTTGAGCAGGATCGTCCGGATGCCTTCCTCCCGCAGGGCCTTCAGCGCCTGGGTGCCCGAGTAGTCGAACTCGCAGGCCTGGCCGATCTGGATGGGCCCCGAGCCCAGCACCAGCACGCTCTTCAGATCCGTTCGCTTAGGCATGGTGGAACTCCTGGAGCAGCGCCACGAAGCGGTTGAAGGCCGGATGCGCATCGTGGGGTCCCGGCGAGGCCTCGGGGTGATGCTGGAGGCTGAAGATCGGCAGCTTGGTGTGGCGCAGGCCTTCGACGGTGCCGTCGCTCAGGTGGCGGTGGGTGACTTCCACATCCTTGGGCAGGCTGGCCTCGTCCACGGCGAAGCCGTGGTTCTGGGCGGTGATCTCGATGCGGCCGGTCATCAGGTCATGCACGGGCTGGTTGGCGCCGCGGTGGCCGAACTTGAGCTTGAAGGTGCGGCCGCCGAAGGCCTGGCCCAGCAGCTGGTGGCCCAGGCAGATGCCGAAGATGGGCAGCTGGCCGATGCAGGCTTCGATCTCCCGCTGCATCTCCGGCAGCGCCGCCGGATCGCCGGGGCCGTTGCTGAGGAACAGGCCATGGAAGCGCTTGTGCGTCAGCTCGGAGGCAGGCGCATTCCAGGGGAAGACTTCGATGTGCAGCCCCGCCCCGACCAGCTGTTTCAGGATGCTCAGCTTGATGCCACCGTCCAGCACGGCCACGCGGAAGGCACCGCCGGGGTTCAGCTCGTAGCGGTCCCGGCAGCTCACCTCGGCGCAGAGGGCCTGACCCGCCATATCCGGCAGGGCCCTGGCCTTGGCTGCCCCTGCATCCAGACTGCCGTCCAGCTCGGTCCAGATGAGGGAGGGTTGGGAGCCCTGGTCCCGCAGGTGCTGGGTGAGGGCCCGGGTGTCCAGGTCGGTCATCACCGGGATGTGATGGCGCCTCAGCCAGGACGGCAGGTCGCCCTCGCTGCGGTGGTGATCGGGCGTGAAGGTGAGGCGGCGGCAGAGGAGGCCGGTGGCCCAGGGGCGCGTCCCCTCGCTGAGATCCGCATGGATGCCGTAGATGCCCTGCTCGGGGAAGGTCATGCAGACCATCTGCCCGGCGAAGCTGGGATCCGTCAGGATCTCCTGGTAGCCCGCCATGGCCGTGGTGAAGACCGCCTCGCCGCCCCCGCCGAAACCCAACGGCGCCCGCCCCCGGAAGATCGTCCCGTCCTTCAGGATCAGGTGTGCGCGCATGGGGCTCCTTCGGGTTCAGTCCGGGGGAGGTTGCTTTGCCTGGCGGCAAGGCAGTCCCCCGGACCATGCAGAAACCTTTGCAAAAACCCCGCGGTGGCCGGGCCGCCGCGGGGTCGTGAGAATGACTCGGCCCTTCAGGACCAAAGTGAGTGTAGCGACCCGGAAAAGTGAGTATCAGCCTTTTTCTTCAAGGGAAAATCGGCCATACTGCTCCTTTGTTTCCGATGTACGAACCGCTGTTTCGGACACACTTAGCCCATGTGGAGCGGTGACGACATCTACTTCATGAAGCTCGCCCTTGAGGAGGCGGAGGAGGCGGACCGTCTGGACGAAGTGCCCGTGGGGGCCGTGCTGGTGTCGGAAGGCATCCTCCTGGGGCGGGGACACAACCAGCCGGTGAAGCAGAACGACCCCTCGGCCCACGCGGAGATCATGGCCCTGCGCAGCGCCGGGGCCTGGGCCAAGAACTACCGGTTCACCGGCGCCACCCTCTACGTGACGCTGGAGCCCTGCCTCATGTGCTTCGGCGCCCTCATCCACGCCCGGGTGGGCCGGGTGGTGTTCGGCGCCACAGATCCCAAGGTGGGTGTCAGCCGGTGGCTGGAGACGCTGGACGGTGCGTCCTTGAACCACCGCTTCGAGTTGCAGGGGGGCCTGCTGGAACCGGAGTGCAGGGCCCAAATCCAAGGTTTCTTCAAGAGGCGCCGATGAGCGAGGTGCCATGATCGCGTCTGCGCCCCCCACCCTTCCGGCCCTCCAGCCAGCCCTGCCCATCGCCATCCAGTCCCTGGTGGCCGGCATGCTGGTGGCCCTGGCCCTGCTCTCCATCCTCGCCTATCGCCCCCTGCGGGACGGCCTGCTCAGCAGGGCCGGCGTCTTCGGACTCCTGGCGGCGGCGGCCTGGATCAGCTTCAGCGACATCGCTTCCTCCCTCCTTCCGGCCTCCCTGCTGCCCTTGGTCCACCCGACCTCCCTGCTGCTCGCGGGGATCTGCCTGGTGGTCTGGGAACGGGTGACGGCGGAGCTGCTCGCCGCTTCCCCTGGGGCCCAGGGCCTCGCGCGCTCCCGCCGCCTGCTGGCCCTGGCCACCCTGGGCATCGCCAGCGTGGCCGTCCTGCCGTGGAATCCCATTCATACCTCCGCCGAGCGCCTCCTCAGCCTGCTGGCTCCCCTGCTGGCCCTCCTCACCCTTGCCGCCGGGTGGCGCGCCCACCGGGAAGGCTCCGGGAGCGCCCCGGGCCTGGTGGCGGCGGCCCTGGCGCTGCTGGCCTGCTGTGCGGCCCTGGGGGCCCAATCGGCGGGATGGATCAGCCGGGCCGCGAGCGTGACCATCCTGCAGTTCGCCCTCCTCGTCCTGGTGCTGGCCCTGGGGGGGGCCATGCTCAACCGGATGCGGGATCTGCGGATGGCCACGGAGCGGGCCCAGGCCGCCCAGCTGGTCACCGCCGCCCACCAGGCCCAGGAACTGGAAAGCCTGGTGGCGCAGCGGAACGCCGAGTTGTCCGAGCGCCTCCGGGATCTGAGCGACACCCGCCGTTCGGCGGAACTGGCCAACCAGAGCCTCCAGCGGGCCCTGGAGCAGGTGGAACAGGCCGCCTCCACGGACCGGCTCACCGGCGCCTGGAACCGGCGCCGTTTCGAGGAGGCCGTGCTCCCGGAGATCGCCCTGGCCAACCGGCGACGGGAACACCTCGCCCTGCTCATGTTCGACCTGGATCATTTCAAGCGGGTCAACGATACCTTCGGCCATGGCGCCGGGGACACCGTGCTGGCCGCCACCGCCCAGACGGTGCGCGAGCACCTCCGGGCCTCGGACTCCCTGGTGCGCTGGGGCGGCGAGGAGTTTCTCGTGATGGCCCCCGCCACGCGGCTGGAGGGGGCTCTGGGCCTGGCGGAAAAGCTGCGGGCCTCGATGGCGGCCATTGAGTTCCCCGGCGTGGGGTCCGTGACCATGAGCCTGGGCGTCTCGGAGTACGCCCTCGGCGAACAGCTCGAGGCCTGGATCGAGCGCACCGACCAGGCCCTCTACCGGGCCAAGGCCGAGGGCCGGAACCGGGTCGCCGTCGCGGCCCAGCCCGAAGGACCAGCCGTGGAGCCCCAGACCCGGCGGTTCCTTTTCGAAGTGATCTGGGAGGAGTCCTTCGCCAGCGGCATCGCCCTCATCGATGCCCAGCATAAGCGCCTGTTCAGCCTGGCCAGTGCCCTCATGTCCACCCTGGCGGCAGACCGCCCGCTCCCGGAGGTCTCCCTGCGCCTGGAGACCCTGCTGGCCCATACCGCGCAGCACTTCCACGACGAGGAGGCCCTCCTCCGGGAGGCTCAGTACCCCAGCCTGGCCGAGCATGCCCAGACCCACGCCACCCTGCTGAACCAGGCCTGGCAGTTGCAGGCCGAGGTCACGGCCGGCCGTCTGGACTTCGGCCGGCTGGTGAGCTTCCTGGCCATGGACCTGGTGAAGGGGCACATCCTCACCGAGGACCGGGCCTATTTCTCGCACCTGGTGACCGCCCTTAGCCCCGAGCGGATTCCGCCCGCCGGAGCCTAGGCCCCGGCGGCGGGGAAGACCGGAGTCAGCGCTCGCTGAGCAGGCGCACCGCGAAGGTGGCCAGCCAGTGCTCTCCCTCGTAGCTGCCGGAGGCCAGGTGCGGGAGCGAGGCCCGGGCATGGCGATCCGCCACCCGCTGCAGGGGAAGGCTGCGGGGATCGGCGGAACCCAGGGCTTTGGCGATGGCCCGGAGGGCCCGCGCCCGGCTGAGGTTCAGCCCATCCAGGTGCACGATCTTGGGGTCCGTGCGGTCCGATACGATGGCAGGCGTCAGTCCCCCTGGCAGACCCGGCAGGAACCCCTCCAGCCAGCGCCGGAAGGCGGGACCGGGCAGCACCCGGGCCATCAGGGCGGCCTCCTCCAGACAGGCAGACAGGAAGTCCTCGCCGCCGGGTTCCCAGGCCAGGGGCCCCCGCCGGTCCCGCCCGAACCAGGCCCTGGCGCAGGCCAGGATCTGGGCCTCGAACGCCGCCGCCTTCGTGGCCCGGGCATAGTCCAGGGCCAGGTCGAGGCTGAAGGCGGAGTTGGGATGGACGCCCGTGCGGATGGGGTAGGTCTGCTTCACCAGGAAGGCCCGGTAGCGGGTTGCCAGTTCCTCGGCCAGGGGCTGGAGCGCCCGGGCCCAGCGCTGGGCCGCGGGGTCCTCCCAGCCGTGGAGCTCCGCCGAGAGCTTGAGCAGCCAGGCCCAGCCGTAGGTCCGCTCGAAGCTCCGGCGGTTGGCCTGGCCCAGGTAGGCCACCTCCAGGGCGATGCGCTCCGGGGCCAGGTTCTCCTCAAGCACCGCCCGAATCTCAGCGGCCCGGCCCATGAGGGGGTGCTCGCGCAGCAGCCGCACGAGCATCCAGTGGCCATGCACGGCGGAATGCCAGTCGAAGCAGCCGTAGAAGGCCGGATGGAGGGCCCTGGGGGACTGGACCTCCCCGGCATCATTCATCACATGGTCGAGCTTGTTGGGATACTCCTGCCGCACGCACTTGAGCGCCAGGCCCGCGAACCGGTCCGCGGCAGCGTCCGTCAGGGCCAGGTCCACCGACTGGGCCTGCAGCCCGAATGCCAACACCAACCCCAGTCCCCACGCCATTCGGGCCATGTCGTCCCCCCATCGCTGGATTCTAGCCTCTGACTTGCTAGACTGGTGCGTCTGGAGAGATGGCCGAGTGGTTGAAGGCACCTGACTCGAAATCAGACGTGGGAGTGATCTCACCGGGGGTTCGAATCCCTCTCTCTCCGCCACAACGCGCCCGCCCTCGGCGGGCGCATTTGTGAGGCGCGGAGAGAGAGGGTTTCGAAGTCACTGAAATGCTGGCAGGCTGACTCAGGCCTCCGGCCCTCGCCCTTCGGGCGGCAATCCGCTTCGCGGATTCCGTCCTATCCTCCCTGCGCTTCGCTGCGGTCGGATGGTGCCGGTCCCTGGAGACAGCCCAGTGGGCTGTCGGAAGGGATCGACCGCGTGCCAGCATTTCGTGCGGCCGGAGGGGACGCCGCGCAGCGGTGGCCCCGGAGGGAATCCCGACGACCGATCATCCCCCGCCCTCGGCGGGCGCATTTGTGAGGCGCGGAGAGAGAGGGTTTCGAAGGAGGGGACGCCGAGCAGCGGCAACCCCGGAAGAAATCCCGAGGGCCAGTCATGCTTTTGTCCTTTGAAACACCCACACCTGCGCGTCGCCCGGTGCGACAGCTGCCACAGGTCGGCAACTCCCGCCTCGGCATCTGGAACGCCGGTTGCTCCTGGAAAGCATGCTGGAGGTCTCCATGCGCCCTGCCCAGGAATTCCGATCCCCCGATACCTTCGCCAGGATCCGCAGCCTGCTGACCACCCTCCAGCTCCGCATCGACCTGTATGGCAAGGAACATGGGAGCGATGGGAAGGATGCGGCCTTCCTGGAGGCCATCCACCAGGACATTGCCCGCCTGGCTGACATCGTCCAGGAGAAGCGTCAGGCACCACGGGCGGCACCGGATGGAATCTGCCTAGACCCATCGAACTACCTGGCTCGCTCGTCCTAGGGTTGGGGGCACTGGAAGCCGACCTACCGGGCGGGTGCGGGCCGTCCCTGCAGTTGCTGTGGAACAAATGCCCTCAGCGCAACCCGTGGCGCCGCATGGTGGCCACGTACTTGCGATCCAAGATCTGCATGTGGGACAGCCAGTCCTTCAGGAATGCGGAGATGGCCAGGGCGCTGAGGCTCCCGTTCTGGACCTTCTGCAGCAGGGCATTGGCCTGCTCGATGAGGGCGGTGTGCTCGGCCATGTGGGCGTCCCGCTCGGCGAATTCGATATTCCCCATGACGCCTTCCTCATGGTCGAAGTGGGATCTGGCCTGGGCGATGAGGAATTCCAGGCGCTCAAGGGCCAGGGTCCGGTCGTGCTTTTCCATCAGGGCGATGTGCACCTGGCTCATCAGGGCCACGAGGCGCTGGTGTTCCTGATCAAAGACCCTGATGCCCACGGAATGCTCTTCGCTGGACCAGGCGAAGAAGGGTTGCTTGGGCTCGGGGGCTGAAATCTGTTTTGAGAACCACATGGTTTTCCATTCTACCCCTTGGGAGGCGATCGCCCAGATCCCTGGGCTGGATGGAGGCCAGCAGCAAGGCCGAGGGACCGGCCTGCGCCCCCATGCCCGGATCCTTCGAGTCCCGTCGGCCACGCAGAACGCAGCTCCGGGCGGCTGAAGGAAACCACATTTCCCTTCGAGGGCCCGAGGGGGAAAACCCGGCCAACGGCCGGGGTGGGCCTCGGCAACAGTCTGGCGCTCGACCCAGGATGGACCGCAGGTCCCTGTTCCCCTGGTGAACGGGCGGCCCCTGGGTCGACCCCCAGACCGGCGACTGGGATTCCGGACCCCCCAAGGTTGTCGATATGACAAGACCACCGAAGGGAAAAGGTGTTTCGCGGCGAGGAGATCCTGCCTGATCCGGCTGGCAAGAAGGACCCTCCCCTTTCTCCCCTGGGGCCACCGCAGGAAGGGGGCTCCGGGGCCTGATCGGGGCAACCAACCGGGCCCACTCCAGGCCATTTGGCCGGGACCAGGAGAATCCAGTGGGGTGGGTGCTCAGGTGAAGGCGAGGAGGAACTCGAACATCAAAGGCAGGATTCCCCCAGGAATGGCCGCACCCATCGTGATGCGCGTCACGCCTTGGCCGTTCCCGCGTGCCTGGGATCCTCGGCCCCAGTCAAGCTAGGAGCCGACCATGCCTTCGGAGGCCCCATGAACGCCCTGCTCGAAACCCTCGAACCAAAAGCCATCTGGTCCTACTTCCTGGAGCTCTCGAAGATCCCCCGGGGCTCGAAAGCGGAGGCCCAGGCCGCCGCCTGGGTGGCCGACCAGGCCAGGGCCCTGGGCTGCGACGTAGAGCGGGATGACGTCGGCAACGTGATCATCCGCAAGCCAGCCACACCGGGTAGGGAGGGCCGTCCCACCCTCTGCCTCCAGGCCCACGTGGACATGGTTTGCGAAAAGAATGAAGACACGGTCCACGACTTCCTCAAGGACCCCATCCAGGTCTGGATGGATGGCGACCTGCTGCGGGCCAAGGGCACGACCCTGGGGCCGATAACGGCATCGGCGTGGCAGCGGCCCTGGCGGTGCTGGCCAGCAAAGACATCGCCCACGGCCCCATCGAGGCCCTGATCACCATCGACGAAGAGACCGGCCTCACCGGCGCCAACGGCCTGCAGCCCGGTCGCCTGAAGGCCAAGTACCTCCTCAACCTGGATAGCGAGGAAGAGGGCTTCCTCACCATCGGCTGCGCCGGCGGCGAGGACACCATCGTCACCCGCAGGCTCACCCGGGTGGCCCCACCCAGCGGCGCCAAGGCCTTCCGCCTGAAAGTGTTTGGCCTCAAGGGCGGCCACTCCGGCATCGATATCAATGCCGGCCGCGGCAACGCCATCCGGCTGCTGGCCCAGGCCCTCAGCTTCCTCAAGCCTGATTTCAGCCTGGCCCTCGCCTCCATCAAGGGCGGCAACAAGCGCAACGCCATCCCCCGGGAAGCCTCAGCCCAGATCTTCCTGGCCCCCGCCAGGGAGGCGGACTTCAGGCAGGCCCTCGCCGCCCACGAGGCCCACTGGCGCGCCGCCCTGGGCGCCTTCGATCCAGGCCTCCACCTGGCCCTGGAAGCCGGCGAAGCCAGCCAGGCCATGGCCGAGGCCGATGCGGACGCGCTCATCCAGCTGCTCCTGGCGGTGCCCCACGGCGTCGAGGCCATGAGCCCCGATATCAAGGGCCTGGTCCAGACCTCCACCAACCTCGGCGTCATCGACACCCGCGAGGATGAGGTGGAAGTGAACCTGCTCACCCGCAGCTCCATCAACGCCTCCAAGTCCGCCCTGTCCGGGCGCATCGCCGCCACCTGCGCCCTGGGCGGCTTCAGCTCCCGCGTCACCGGCGGCTATCCCGGCTGGAAGCCCGAGCCCAAGGCCTCCCTGGTCCAGGTCGTCCAGGACGCCAACCAGAAGGCCTTCGGCAAGCCCCTGGAGATCATGGCCATCCACGCCGGCCTGGAGTGCGGCCTCATTGGAGAGAAATACACCAGCATGGAGATGGTTTCCTTCGGCCCCAGCATGTGGGACGTCCACACCCCCGACGAGCACGTGAGCGTGCCCTCCGTCGGAAACTTCTGGAAGCTGCTGGTCACCGTCCTCGAAGCCGTGTAGCCCTTCCGGTCACGGCCCTTGGCCGAAGCCCGGCGCCGTGATAACCTTGCTGTTTCCGCCTTTGCGCGGAGCCATGGAGAGTTGTCCGAGTGGCTGAAGGAGCACGATTGGAAATCGTGTAACGGTCAAAAGCCGTTCGGGGGTTCGAATCCCCCACTCTCCGCCAGAAAATGCCGCCGCAAGGCGGCTTCTTTCATTTGGCGGCGGAGAGTGGGGGATTCGAAGTCACTGAATCACCGGCTTTCGTTTTGGCTCGGGGAGACAGCCCAGTGGGCTGTCGGACCCGAGGCAGAAAGCCGTGTGATTCGTGCGGCCGGAGC
Source organism: Candidatus Geothrix skivensis (assembly GCA_016721195.1). Taxonomy (GTDB): domain Bacteria; phylum Acidobacteriota; class Holophagae; order Holophagales; family Holophagaceae; genus Geothrix; species Geothrix skivensis. The sequence continues at coordinate 352,593 of JADKIO010000006.1, forward strand.
GTCATGCGCAGCGTGACGCGGAGGGAATCCCCCCGCCCAAGCCACCACCACCTGAAGTGGAGTGCATCATCTGGCGGCAGAGCGTGGGGAACCCGAAGCCTATGCGTTCCCCCCAAGCCCCGCCGCAACCCGCAGGGCCGGCTCGGTGCAGGCACGGATGCCCGCCACGGTCTCCCCTGGGGCCAGCTCCACCAGCAGCAGGCCCTGCTCCGTCACGTCCAGCACGGCCTTGTCGGAGATGATCCGGTGGACCACCTTCCGCCCCGTCAGCGGCAGGGAGCAGCGGTGCAGGATCTTCGGCTCGCCCTGCTTGTTGACGTGGTCCATGATCACCACGATGCGGCGGGCTCCGTGCACCAGATCCATGGCCCCACCCATGCCCTTGACCATCTTGCCGGGGATGACCCAGTTGGCCAGGTCGCCTTCGGCGGAGACCTCCATGGCGCCCAGGATCGCCAGGTCGATGTGGCCCCCGGATCATGGCGAAGGACTCGGCGCTGCTGAACAGGGCCGCGCCCGGAACCATGGTGACCGTCTCCTTGCCCGCATTGATCAGGTCGGGATCCAGCTCAGCTTCCGTGGGATAGGGGCCGATCCCCAGCAGCCCATTCTCGGACTGCAGCACCACCCGCATGCCCTTCGGAATGTGGTTGGCCACCAGGGTCGGCATGCCGATGCCGAGGTTCACGTAGAACCCGTCCTTGAGTTCCCGGGCGGCCCGCTGGGCGATCTGCTCGCGCGTCCAGCTCATGCCTGGGCCCCCTGCCGCACGGTGCGGCGCTCGATGCGCTTCTCCTGCTGGCTGCAGCAGAGGAGGCGCTGGACGTAGATGCTGGGCGTGTGCACCTGGTCGGGATCCATGCCCCCGATCTCCACCACCTCCTCCACCTCCGCGATGGTGATGCGCCCCGCGGCCGCCATCATGGGGTTGAAGTTGCGGGCGGTCCTGCGGTACTGCAAGTTCCCGAGGCGATCGCCCCGCCAGGCCTTCACCAGCGCGAAATCGGCGGTGAGCGCGGTCTCCAGCAGGTACTCCCGCCCGTTGAACAGGCGGGTCTCCCGCCCTTCGGCGATGGGGGTGCCCACGCCCGCCGGCGTGTAGAAGGCCGGAATGCCCGCCCCGCCCGCCCGGCAGCGCTCCGCCAGGGTGCCCTGGGGCACCAGCTCCACCTCCAGCTCGCCCGACAGGAACTGCCGCTCGAACTCCTTGTTCTCGCCCACATAGGACGACACCATCTTCCGGATCTGGCGATTCTTCAGCAGCAGCCCCAGGCCCCAGTCATCCACCCCGCAGTTGTTGGAAATCACCGTCAGGCCCCGGGTGCCGAGGTCCCTCAGTCCGAGGATCAGGTTCTCCGGGATCCCCACCAGGCCGAAGCCGCCCACCATGAGCGTGGCCCCATCCTGGATCCCCGCCAGGGCTTCGGGAACGGTGCTGCACTCCATCTGCTGCCTCCATGAAGTGGGCGGACCCTGGCACGCTTTCATGGGTCCGTTCCGAAATGCAAACCAAGGATGTGTCTGTCGGTGCCGGAGTAGGCCGCCCAACCATCTTGGCGAGTCCCATCCACCGTGAAGCATGCGTTGGGTGATACAAAGCAGCAACCTTTTCCTGTTCGATTTCATATACTTAACCTTCTTATAATCAATTTATAAATGGGCCCATGCCCCCGCCCGGACGGGATCAGCAGGCCCTGGAAAGCGCAGGGAGACCACAGGCTGGACCCGCCTCTCCTATCCCGATGACCAGGCCCAGGGCGCTGCTACGGAACGGCCGAGGGACCCCGGCCATGGCCCGTTCCTGCCCCGCTCAGCGGCCGCCCAGCCCCGTGTGGGCGAGGATGAACCCGGCGATGGCCTTCGGATCATTCAGGTCCAGCCGGGGGACCTTCAGCCCGGGCAGGAGGGTGTCGCTGGCCACGGCCACGATGTCTGGATCCTCCGCACAAAGCAGCGGCTTGCCCTCGGATTCCCGGTGGATCTCCAGCTTGGGATGGGCGTGGGTCTTGAAGCCCTCGATGAGGAGCAGGTCCACGGGCGTCATGCGCGCGATGAGGGCCTCGATGGAGGGCTCGGCCTCCTCCCGGTACTCGTGCATGAGCACCCAGCGGGAGGCGGCGGCGACCATCACCTCGGAGGCCCCGGCCTCCCGGTGCCGGTAGGAGTCCTTGCCCGGCCGGTCCAGATCGAAGGGGTGGTGGGCATGCTTCATGGTGGACACGGTCAGCCCCTGCTCCCGAAGGATGGGGAGCAGCTCCACCAGCAGGCTGGTCTTGCCGCTCCCGCTCCAGCCCACGATGCCCATGACCTTCATCGCCCCACCTTTCAAACTCGCCTGCTTCAAGGCTACCCGGCTTGGTGGTAGCCTGCTTCCGACTTCACTGGAACCTCAACCATGGCACCCGTTCCCAGCCATCGGCTCAGTCCACGCAGCCTCCTCGCCTTCCCCAGTTCTGCGCGGCGCAAGGACGGTTCCATGGACACCACGGGGTGTCTGGAAGTGCCGGTGGCGATGAAGGTCCAGGTGGCAAGGAAGCGGAGCGGGGAGGTCCCATGGGCGCAGCGCGGTGGTTCATTACCCCGATGGTGCTGGCACTGGCCGCAGCGCCCGGGTTCGCCCAGCCGCGCCAAAGCGGGGAGGCGGCGCCCTGGCTGGGGACCTTCATGCTGGGGGGCAGCCTCTGGCCAGGTCTTCGGGAGGTAGCCCTTCCCCCCAACGGCTACGAGGCGCTGGAGTTGGGTCGGTTCCACACCACCGGCGGGAACCTGGAGATGGGCCTCTACCGCCGCCTCCGGCGGCAGTCCGGTGGGGAAGTGCAGGCGGGAGGCGAATTCGGCGTCTGGTGGCATGAGAGCGCGAGCCGCAGGACCTTTACCGATTTCACCCAGCGCGTGACCATCCAGGGCCAGGCGGCGGCGAACGGCGGGCACCTGACGGGAAGCATCCGCCAGGTGTGGTTGCGGGGCCGGGTTGCGCCCTTCCTGGGCCTTGGGGCCGGCTGGTACCTGCTGGTGTTCAAGGAGACCTTCGGCAGCGCGGTGATGGATACCGATGCCAGGGCCAATGCCTTCGGCGGCTTCCTGACCGCGGGTCTGGAGGTCCGGGGCGCGTCGCCCTTCGCCTTCCGGAGCGATGCCCAGGTCCACTTCCTTTCCTTCGGGGGTGCTGCCCTGCGGGGCCAGCGCGTGGCCGGGCCCGTCTACACCCTGCGGATCGGGGGTTCCATGCGCTTCTGAGCCGCATAGGCTTCGTGCTTTGAACCATCGGTTCCACCTGGGCAGACCCAGGAGGAGCCTCCCATCAGAAGGACTAGCCCCGGCCCCCACCAATGGGTCTTCCACAGACCCCGCTACGGTGGCAGGCTGGTTCACCCTTCCCAAGTTCAGGGCGCCACATGTTCCTACGCCTGTAGGACTCCGGATACCTGACAAGCAATCCCACGAGGCGAGCGGCCGACCGCGGTGCCTTCAACAGCACAAACCGAATCTATGGAGTCCCCCGTGTTGATCAGGCATCTGGCCACTTGCACGGCTTTCGCGGCCAGCCTCACGGCCCAGGAAGGCACCCCAGCGTTCCAGTGGGTGGGCGTCCGCGGGGGCAGCATGTCCTTCGACCCCCAGGAGTACGTGAAGGCCGCCCCCATCCTGGGGGCCCAGGGGGGCATGGTATTCGCGGGACAGCGCTACGGCATCAGCCTGGAGGTGCTCAGCACGGGCCCCGAAAGCACCTTGGTCCTGAACAGGAAGGTCAATCACAGTCTGGTGTCGGCCACCTGGATGACCGGGCTTGCCGGCGAGGCTTCGGACCGGTTCTGGCCCTACTTCGGCCTGGGCCTGGGGGGCGCCACCGTCGTCAAGATCGCCCATCCCACCAAGACCATCACCACCAGCATGGCGCCGGCGGCCCACGCCTCCCTGGGCCTGGTGCACCGGCCCCTGCGGGGCCTCATCTGGGGCGTCGAGGGCCGCTACCTCGTGACCTTCTCCAACCCGGGCATGAACGAATACCACGGCACGGTCCTGCTGGGCTTCTCCTGGGGGGGCCAGCGGACCACCCGACGCACCGAGGCCCCACTGCCTGCGCCGGTTCCCGTGCCGGTGGTCGCTGCCCCGCCCCCGCCCCCCCCGGTTCCGATGGTTGTGACCGCGCCACCATCCCCCCCGCCGGCAGCGGCTCCGCCCCGTCCGTCCCAGGCCCCGATCCTCGTCGTCGAGGCACCGCCGCCCCAGGTGCCACCCGCGCCGTCCACGGTGGCCGCGCCTCCCCCGGCCCGGGTGGCTCCGACCCCCGCCCCCCGCTCCCTCCCAGTCGCTTCCAGCCAGCCCGATGCCAGTCGCCAGGAGCGCCTGGAGGCCCTCCGCCGCGAGGACATCTCGAGGTCCCTGGAACTGGGGCGCAGGCGCCTCCAGGCGATCCCCTGCCGGTCACTGGACCGTCCGCCTGGAAGTGGCCAACCTCAGCTCCACCCTGAAGAGCGCAGTCGGGGCCTTCCCCGCGGGGAGCCCGACCTGTTCGTCGCCCCCATCCAGCTCCAGGGCGGCAAGACGGCCTACCAGCTCTTCCTGGGCGCCTACCCTCGAAGGCCGCCGCCGAGCGGGCGGCCAAGGCGGTTCCGCCCTTCTTCCTGGAAGGGGGCAACCGGCCCAAGGCCATCCCCATCGCAGGAATTCCAGTGAAAGCCCAACGCTGACAGGGGACCGGAAGGATGCTCATCGGCTCCGCGGGACCATCAGCCTGGGGTAGCCCCGTCAGGGGTCGCACCCTTCGCAGAGAAGCCTTTCACGCCGGTGGATCGGGTCTCGCGGCCCCAGGAATTCCTCCTGGATGATCCTGGCCACCTTCCGGGCGGCCTCGGATCCCGCCGCATCACCCGCCAGGTGCCGAGTGTGCTGAACGCCCTGGGCGATGGCGAGGCAGGCTTCGGCGGTCGTTTTTTCGATCACCTTGACCGGGGTCTTGCTGCGCTGGTTCCCGGGCGGCATGGGTACTCCGGATCTGGTTGTGGGTTGCTGGAGGAAAGCTTAGCACCCGAACCTAGATCGGAATCACCTTTCAAATACTGAACATATCAAAGAAAAAACAGCACAAGTGCCACACGAAAATTTCTAAGCACTTCGAGAGGAGGAATCCTCCCCCCTGGCCCTGCCGCAGGTCTGGTCGATGTTGGCGGGGGCCAGGCCACAATCGTCAGCCACGATCAGGGCCTCTCCCCGCCTCCGGCTGCAGGAGGCGCAGAGGGGCAGGACGTACCACGAGGCATCGCCCACCATGCCCAGGATGCTCATGCCCTCCAGGACTTCCTTCTGCACATGGGCGCCCACCTCGATGGGGTTCCGGCACAGGGCGACCGCGCAGATCCGCTCCCGGGCAAAGTCAGCGCTGGGTCTGCCGAACCGCTGCCAGTGCCGGAGCCAGTCACCACACCCGCAGACGAGCCGGAAGGTGCCGTTCACGTTCTTGACCACCATGAAAACCCCACAGCGAGAAGGATCCTGTGCCTCTAATTTACTATTCTTTTGAGGCCATGGAAACATCCGACCATGAATTTTTCTTCATGCAGGTATTTTTTTGTCAGCCAATTAGCAGCGTCGAGATTTAATTGCCCGGCATCTTCTTGAGGTCCATGCGCGAGGCTCGTTTGGGCAGGCGCGTGGAGAGCTTCTTCAGGAAGGCCTGGTCATGGCACTTTCCGCAGGTGGCGTCCATGTTCTTCCGGGCCACCTTGGAATCGGGGTGGTTCTTCGGCACCACCTCATGGGCATGGCCATGGCAGGTCATGCAGGTGGGCGCGTGGTCCTTCCCCTGCTTGCGGGCCACGCCGTGCATGCTGCTGGCATAGTCCTGGCCCTCGTGATCGTGGCAGCGCACGCACTGGGGCGGCGGCAGCTTGTCCGCGTGGGGCAGCGTGGTGATGGCGGTGTGGCAGGTCACGCAGCTCAGCTTCCCGTGGGTGCGCGTCCGGAACTGCTCGAGGTTGATGGTGTCGTGGCAGGCCACGCAATCCGTGGCGCTCGGCGGGGGCGCGGCGGAGAGTGCGATGGCAAAGCATCCCGCAAGCAGCAGTCGCATGGGTCCTCCAGGATGGGGCATCTCGACCCATGGTAAGGCAAACGCAACGGAAAGAGTTTCAATGATCCGAGCCCAAGGCGGATCAGGCCGCCCCCTAGTTCGAAAGGACTGGCTGGGGCTGGATCACCTGGCTGGGGCGTTCACCCCAGGGTCTTGTGGGGCAGGCTTTCGATCCTGCCGGCGGGGGAGACCAGCACGTAGTTGAGCTTCCGCTGCAGCTCCCGGATGGTGTTCGCCCCTGCATAGGTGAGGCCCGACCGCAGGCCCCCGATGATGTCGGCGATGATCTCCTCTTCGTCCTCGCGGTAGGGAACCCGGGTGGCCACGCCCTCGGCGGTCTTCCAGCCGGTGAGGCCGCCCAGATGATCATCGGCCACCTCCTTGCTGGCCATGCCCCGGTAGACCTTGTGCGCCGTGCCGCTCTTCTCGTCCTGGATGGGGGCGCCGGGCGTGGGCCTGGTGCCCGCCAGCATGCCGCCCACCATCACGAAGTCCGCGCCGAAAGCCAGGGCCTTCACGATATCGCCGGGGGTGCGGATGCCGCCGTCGGCCACGATGGACCGGTCGGCCCGGGCGCATTCCTGGATGGCGGTGATCTGGGGTACGCCGAAGCCGGTCTTGATGCGGGTCGTGCAGACGCTGCCGGGCCCGATGCCCACCTTCACGATGTCCGCATGGACCGACGCCAGGTAGTCTGCCCCCGCGTAGGTCGCCACGTTGCCCGCCATGATGCAGGCATTGGGCAGCATGAGGCGCATGCGCTTGATCATCTTGCCCACGTACTTGGCATGGCCATGGGCCACGTCCACGCAGTAGTACTCCGCGCCGGCGTCCCGCAGGGCCTCGATGCGCTCCATCTCGGCTTCGGCGGTTCCCACCGATACGAAAGCGGGATAGCGGCAGCGCTTGAACATCGCCAGGTTCTCCTCCACGGAGACGAACCGGTGGAGCACGCCGATGCCGCCCCGCTCGCCCACGAAGTTGGCCATGGCGTCTTCCGTCACGGTGTCCATGTTGGCGGTCATGATGGGCAGCCCCAGGGTGAGCTTCCCCGTCTTGTCGGTCATGCCGACATCCACCACCCGGCGGGACTCATGGTGGTTGTAGGCCGGGATCAGGAGGACATCGTCGAAGGTGATGGCGGTTTCAGACATGGCGCTTCCTCAGGATGGGGTGCCGACCGACTCAGGCGGCGTAGGTCTTGTAGAAGTACCAGGCCGAGAGGATGAAGCCGATGGACACCACGCCGATGCGGACGGGCCCCCGTCCCACGCGATGGGCCATGCGGGAACCGAACAGCCCGCCCAGCCCCGCCGCGACGGCCATGGGCAGCACCAGCATCCACTTGGCGTTGCCGGGATGCCGCAGGAATTCCATGGCCATGAAGGCGAAGATGGCGATGCCGTTGATGCAGAGCGCCAGCAGGTTCTTCAGGCCGTTCATCTGGTGGATGTCCGTCAGGCCCAGCAGGCTCAGGGCCGCCAGCATGAGGATGCCGATGCCGGCGCCGAAGAACCCGCCATAGATGCCAACGATGAACTGGAAGCTGATGGCGGCGATCCACCAGCCGGCGGTCCGCTCGTGGCCATGGATCTTCTTCAGCAGCCGGTTGACGGGATCGTTGGCCGCCAGCAGGACTGACGCCGTGAGAATGAGCCAGGGCACCAGCTGATCGAAGAGCTTCTGCGGCGTGACCAGCATGAGCCAGGCGCCCAGGCCGCCCCCAATGAGCGAGGGAGGCATGAGGCGCAGGGCGAAGGCCCGGATGCCGGCCAGGTCCTCCCGGTGGCCCCAGAACCCGCCGAGGGAGCCCGGCCACAGGGCCAGGGTGCTGGTGACGTTGGCCTGCTGGCCCGTGAGGCCGATGCCCAGCAGGGCGGGAAAGGACACGAGGGTCCCGCCTCCCGCAATGGAGTTGATGGCTCCGGCGGTGAAGGCCGCAGCCAGAACAGTGAGGATCTGCCAGATGTGCATGTCCACCAAGATGACACGCACTTCCGTCCTTCAGAAGATGCTTACTTCCATTTGAAGGGGAAGACCGGTTTCTTCGTACCGTACTCCGGCGGCCACACGGTCTCGTGCTTCCCGTTCTGGATCTGCTCCACCAGCATCTGGTGCTTGTTCTGGTTGGTGTAGCCGTTGTAATCCACGAACTGGACAGGCCCCATGATGCCATTCCACTTGCCGTCGTTGAGGGCGGCGCAGAGCTTCTCGCGGTCGCCTCCGACCTTCGCGGCGGCCTCGGCCATGACCATCATGGAGGCATAGGCGTTGGCGGCGTGGTAGGGCACCTCTTCCTTGCCGAACTTGGCCTTGTAGCGCTTGCCGAACTCCTTCGCCCCCGGCCAGTTCACGTCGGTGGTCCACTGGGTGCTGGAGAACACGTTGTTGGAAATGGCCTGCTCCCGGGCGAACTCCGAGGAGGCGAAGCCCGCGCCCGCGCCCAGGAAGGCCTGGGGCGAAAGGCCCACTTCCCGGGCCTGCCGCATGAGCAGGATGCCGTCAGCCACGTAGGACACCATGAAGACCAGGTCCGGCTTCACGCCCTTGATCTTGGCCAGCGTCGAACGGTAGTCCGGCGAACCGGAGGCGTAGGCCTCCTCCATCACCACCTGGATGCCCACCTGGGCGGCATAGGCCTTGGCGGACTTGGCGCCGGAGGTGCCGAAGTCAGTGTTTTCGTTCAGGATCACCATGGTCTTGGGCTTGCCCAGCTTCTGGGCCATGGAGATGAGGATCTCGGCGTAGTCCTCCGTGGTGGCGCTGAGGCGGTAGACGAACTTCTGGTTCTGGCGGGTGATGTCCTCCTTGGAGGCCACCGGCACCAGGAGGGGCACCTTGTACTTCTCGGCCAGCTTGGAGACGGCATTGGCACAGGCGGAGCTGTAGGGGCCCACCACCCCCGCCACCCGGTCCCGGGTCACCAGCTTCTCCATGGCCGACATCGATACCTGGGGCTTGCCGGTGTCGTCTTCGATGACGAGCTCCACCTTGATGCCCTTCTTCTGCAAGTCCTCAAGGGCCAGCTTGTAGCCATTGCTCATGTATTCGCCGATGGGCGCCTGGGTGCCCGTGGCGCAGTTGATGACGCCGATCTTCAGCGGCGTCTGGGCCTGGAGGGCGAAGCCGAAGGCCACCAGCGTGGAAAGGATCCGTTTGTTCATGGGCGCCTCCGGGGCATGGATAGGGATGAGTGGGCACCACGCTAGCACGGAGTCGGTGAATGTTCCGACAGGATCGAGGCCCACCTGCGCCGGCACGCCCCTGCCATTCTCCCGAGGGGTCCGGGCAGATCACGGTGACCGGGGCCAGGAACCCCCGCCCAGCCTTTCAGCAAGGCGCCATGCATTCCTCAGTGGAGAAGTCCGGGCCCGGGGTAGGGAGGGCCCAGGGGAGGCCCCCCGCACCGCCCCGTCCTTCCCGGGTGGGGTGCCGGGTATCCTGATGGGATGCATCTGTCCTGGCCTCCGCCCGCGCGCTTCGCGCTTGTCCTTGCCCTGGTCTGGGTGGTCTATGTGCTGCTCTGGACCCCGGGCCCCCTTTCGCTGAGGCTCCTCGGGCTCTACCCGAAGAAGCTGGGCTCCAGGTTCGTGGGCTGGGTCGCCACCCGCACCCTGCCCCCCTCCTGGCGGCTGCCCCTGTTGGGCCGCTTCGCCAACCACTACGGCATCCATCTCGACGAGGCCGAACTCCCCCTGGGGGACTATCCCAGCCTCCAGGCTTTGTTCACCCGGCGCCTGAAGACCGGCCTCAGGCCCCAGGAGCTCCCCATCCCCGGGTTCGTGAACAGCCCCGTGGACGGCCGCATCGTCGCCAGTGGCCGCATCGAGGCTGGCACGGCCATCCAGGCCAAGGGCCTGCCCTACCGCATCGCCGAGCTCCTCAAGCACGATCCCGGGGCGGCCCGCTTCGAAGGGGGCCATTTCCTGACGCTCTACCTGTCCCCCAAGGACTATCACCGCATCCATGTGCCCCTGGCGGGCCGGGTGAGCGCGGTGAGTCGGGTGGAGGGGGAGCTCTGGCCCGTGAATGACGCCAGCACGGGCCACGTGCCGCGCCTCTACGAGCGCAACCGCCGGGCCAGCTGGACCGCCCTCGGCACCGGTGCCTGCGAAGGCCTCGAGGTGGCCGCCGTCCTGGTGGGCGCCACCCATGTGGGCGGTGTGGTGATCGCCGATCGCTGGCTGGATGGACACCCCCTGCCCAAGGACGGGGGCAGGGCCGTGCACCTGCTGCCCTGCGAGCCCGGCGACGACCTGGGCACCTTCGAGTTCGGCTCCACCGTGGTGCTTCTGGTGGGCGGCCCCCGGGCCGCGGACTGGGCGCCGCTGCGCAGCGCCGGCGATGTCAGAATGGGACAGCGGCTGGGGGCCTACCGGTGAACGAGCAGGAGCTGGAGATCTTTCATCAGGAACCCCTCTGGGAGGAAGGCGGGGACCTGCCCGGCGCCCTGGAGGCCCTGTTCACGGCCGCCGGTGAGGTGCTGGACCTGGCCCGGCTCCGGGAGCTTACGGGCCTCGGGGATGGCGTCCTGCAGCTGAGCATCGAGAAGCTGCAGGAGCGGCTCCAGGGGGCTTCGGGCCTGCGGCTGCTGGAAGTGGGCGGGGGCTGGCGCATGGCCACCAGCCCCGTCTACAAGGACATGGTCTCCAAGCTGGTGACCACCACCCGCAGCGGCAAGCTCACACCGGCGCAGATCGAGGCCCTGGCCATCGTCGCCTACCGCCAGCCGGTCACCATCACGGAGCTGAACGCCATCCGCGGTGTCACCAGCAGCGCCAACCAGGTGAAGAGCCTCATGGAGCGGCAGCTCATCACGCCCGCGGGCCGCAAGCCCGTGGTGGGGCGACCCATGACCTACGCCACCACCCAGGCCTTCCTCCTGCACTTCGGCCTGAAGAGTCTGCACGACCTGCCCCGGCTCGAGGACTTCGGCGAGGGCCGCCTGGAAGCCGAGGCCCTGGCGGCCCTGGAGCCGCCCCTGCCCGAGGATGGCCTCTTCGGGGCGGGCGCCATGCTCCCGGAACCCGCACTGGATCAGGAGGCGCCTGGCCAGCTTGAAGCCTCGGACGAACCTGAAGTCGTTGCGGAACCGGGAACTGCCACACCCGATGGAACCCAGGCCCCATGAGCCAGACCAGCTTCAGCCTGCAGGAACAGCCGGCCCAGCCCAAAGCCGAAAGCCCCACGGGCTTCTTCCTCCAGCCCTGGCAGAAGGGCACCCTGCTGGTCATCGTGCTGGGGATCCTCTACCTGCGCGTCTGGCGCCGGAAGCAGGCCCGGAGCCTCATCTGCAGCCACTGCGGGAAGAAGAACCCCCCGCACCAGAGCAACTGCATGAAGTGCGCGGCGCCGCTGATGCGGGTGGACTAGGCCGTTGGCCAGCGGTTCGGAGCGGCCCGGCCATCAGGGCGGCCCACCCGGTTGCGATGCTCAGCCCGCCGGGTCCCCGCTCGGGACGCCGGCGTAGAGGCCTACACGGTTGCGATGCTCAGCCCGCCGGGTCCCCGCTCGGGACGCCGGCGTAGAGGCCTACACGGTTGCGATGCTCAGCCCGCCGGGTCCCCGCTCGGGACGCTGCACTGCAGCGTTCCTCGCGACCCGGCTGGGCTTCGCGGTCGCTTAGAACTCGATCTCGATGGACTCTTCCGCCAGATCGTTGGTCTCGCCCAGCACCTCGCAGGCCGCCCCGTACATCTGCAGCACGGCGGTCTTGCGGTTGCTGAGGCTGGTGAGCAGATCCTTCACCCGCTGCACTTCGGAGCCGATGGTGTTGTTGATCTGGGACACCTCGGAGCGGCAGCGCTCCCGGGTGGTCTCGTAGAAAGCCTTCTGGTCCTGGCTCAAATCCATGGGGTGCTCCAGTGCTGTGAAAACATGTTGGGAAAATCGAGTCTATCCCAATTCAGGACCAGCCAGCCACGGCCAGCATGATGACCAGGATCACAGCCAGGGCCAGGATCACTGGAAGCAGCCAGCGTGGGCGGGCGGTGGCCAGGTCCTCCGGGACCGGCACGAGGGGCGTCCCCGTGGATGTCTCCAGCTTCGAGGAGGTCGCGTGGCTGGAGGCAGTGGCTGAACTGGTAAAGTCGCCGGAGGGGATCCGATGGACCCCGCTGGTGAGGCTGGCCGGAGCTGGGAAGCGCGCCGACACCAAGTGTTCCAGGGTCTCCCGGGTGCCTTTGAGCAGGGCATTCATGTACTCGGCGACGTCGTGCTCGGTGAGGGGCGTGCCCTGGCGCTGGAGGTAGTCCCGCAGGTCCCGTTCCATGAAGCGCGCCGAAGGGTAGCGGTGATCCACGCTTTTCTGCAGGGCCCGGTTCACGATGCCCGTCATCTCCCGGGAGACATTGGGATTGAGGGTCGTGAGATCGGAGATGCGGCCCAGGCGGACCTTCTCCAGCACGCCCAGCTCCGAATCCGCCTGGAAGCAGCGCTCCCCGGTGAGCAGCTCGAACAGGACCAGGCCCAGGGAATAGAGGTCGGAGCGGTTGTCCAGGGGCTGCCCCATGGCCTGCTCGGGGCTCATGTAGAGCAGCTTGCCCTTGAGGGCCCCGGCCATGGTGGTGCTGGCCTTGCTGGCGGCCTTGGCGATGCCGAAATCCACCAGCTTCACGGCGCCTTCGACGGAAAGGATCACGTTCTGGGGGCTGATGTCGCGGTGGACAAGCTTGAGCTCCCGATCGTCGAAGCCCCGCTTGCGGTGAGCGTAATCCAGCGCCGCCGCCACCTTCATCACCACGAAGGCCGCCACCTGCTCCGGGAAGGGGGTCCCGTACTCCCGCGCCTTCCTCAGCAGCGTGCGGAGGTCCCGGCCATTCACGTACTCCATGGCGATGTAGTACGAGGTGCCGGCCTTGCCGAGGTCGAAGATCTGCACGATGTTCGGATGGGTCAGCTGGGCCGCCAGCTTGGCCTCGTCGATGAACATGGTGACGAAGTCCTCGTTGTCGCTGAAGTGGGGCAGGATCCGCTTGATGGCCACGATCTTCTGGAAGCCCTGCACACCCCGCTGCTGAGCCTTGAACAGCTCCGCCATGCCACCCACGGCGATCTTCTCCAACAGGAAGTAGTTTCCGTATTCCTCGATGGCTTCCGCGGCCCCGGGGGCGCCGGCGGGGGCAGCCGGCCGCGGAGCAGCCCCGGAACCAGCCGGAAGGATGGCGTCGCCCCAATTGAAGGGGTCGTTCACCCCCGAAATGCCGCTGAGGGTGAAATCCGAGGGGCCCAGGGGGTCGGCGCTCCCCATGGACGGCGGTTCCGCCTGGGGTGCGGCCTGGTTTGCGGTCCCCGGGGGAAGGGCGGGAGCCTGCACCTCCGCCAGCCCGCGATCGAAGACATCCTCTGCGCTCCCCGGGGCCACCGGCGGGATGAGGGGGGCGGGGATCGAGGCAGCAACCAGGGACCGCTCTGCCCCGGGGCGCTCCAGATCCTCCAGCAGATCACCAAAGATGTCTTCGGTGGTGAGCCTGGGGCCAGCGGGATGGAACCGGCGCAGCCAGTCCGCGAGGGTCTCCGGCCGCTGGGTACGGTCCAGGTGGACCTGGATCTCCACCGTGGAGCCCGGTTCGGTCGCTTCGGGAAAGGGCCCATCCGACAGCGCCAGCACGGGCAGCTTGGGCCTGCGCTCCCGCAGGGTCCGGGCCACCTCGTACCCGGCCCCCCCCGGGGCGGAGGGGTCGATGAGCAGCAGTTCCGGGAGGAGGGCCGTACCCAGGAAGGCGCTGGCTTCCCGGGAGCTGAGCCACTGCACCACCCAGCCGTCGGCCTCCAGGGCAGAGTCCAGCCCAGGGGTCCTGATGGACTCGCCATCCACGATCAGCAACAGGGGGCGGGACATTCGGCTCCGAAGTCAGGGATCCCCAGAGTAGCGGGAGGCCTTTCCCATCGCCATAACTCGGATTGTGAGATACACTTCTCGTTCGGTCTGGACCTGCCTGGCAGCCCTGGCCGAAATCCACGGGAAAGGAGGTGCATCCACATGCCTTTGGTCAAGGTCAAAGAAGACGAAACGTTCGAGTTCGCCCTTCGCCGCTTCAAGCGGAAGTGCGAGAAGTCCGGCATCCTCAGCGAGCTGAAGAAACGCCAGCACTACGAGAAGCCCAGCGCCAAGCGCAAGCGGAAGATGCTCGCCGCCCGTAAGAAGACCCTGAAGCGTCTCGCCCAAGAGCGTCGCATGATCGGTTGATCCTGCTCGATGCTGCGCATCGAGTGAAAAAGGCCCGCGCGAGCGGGCCTTTTGATTTACTTGAGACTGAAGACCGGAGCCTGAAGCCTGTCCCATGAACCCCGAACTGGAAGCCCTCGAATTCCCCGAAGCGGTGCGCCTGATCCTAGCGGGGGCCCGCACCAGCCTGGCCCGGACGGCCCTGGGCGCCATGCACCCCTGGGATGGCCTCGCGGGTCTGCGCCGCCTCTACCAGCAGGAGCTGCAGGAGCCGTGGACGACCTCGCCGGACCGGCTGCCCATCCTGGCCATGGACGAAAGCCTGGAGGAGCTGCTGAACCCTGCGGGCTGGCTGCTGCCCGAGCACTGGCGGCAACTGCGGGACGGACTGAAGGCCCTGGCCCGGCTGCTCCAGGGCCTGACCGCCCTGCCCTGGCCCGAAGGGCGGCCCGCGCCACCGGGCACCCACCTGGGAATCGACCGGCTCCAGGTGACGGCGGCCTTGCTGCCGGACCCTGGCCCCCTGGCGGAGCGCCTGGCCAGGAGCTTCACCGCCGACGGCGAGCTGGATCCCCTGCGCATCCCGGCCCTCGCCAGCCTCCACCGGGAGCGGCAGGCGGCCTTCCAGGCGGTGCAGACCCGGCTCCAGAAGGTGATGAAGACCTCGCCGGACGCCTTCAACGAGCCCCTGATCGTCGAACGGAACGGGCGGTACTGCCTGCCGGTGCGCTCGGAGCGCCGGGGCCTGGTGCCCGGCCTGGTGCTCGATCGCAGCGGCAGCGGCGCCACGGTGTTCATCGAGCCCATGGAGGCCGTGCCCCTCAACAACGCCTTCGTGGAGGCGGACCGCGACTATGCCCAGGCAGTCCAGGCCTTCCTCAGGGATCTGCTGGCGGAGCTGCGGACCCGCCGGGAGGACTTCCTCCGCTGGCGGGACCTTCAGGCCCGGGCCGACCAGGGCCTGGCCCTCCTCCGCTGGGCGTCCCTTTGCGACGGTCTCCTCCCGGAGCTCGCCAGCGACCCCAGGCAGGGCCGGCTCTGCCTGCTGGAGGCCCGCCACCCCCTGCTGCTGCCCGCTGTCCGGCTGGCCCTGGACCTGGAGCCCCTGCCCCACGAGGTGGTGCCCCTCAACCTGGTGCTGGAGGCCGGCCGACCGGGGCTGATCATCTCCGGCTCCAATACTGGCGGCAAGACCGTGGTCCTCAAGACCGTGGGGCTGCTATCCGCCCTGGCCTCCTGTGGTTGCGCGGTGCCCGCCCGGGAAGGCTCCAGCTTCCCGGCCCTGCCAAGCCTCCACGCCGATATCGGCGACCACCAGACCATCACGGGAAGCCTCTCGACCTTCAGCAGCCATATCCTGCACCTGAAGGAGATCCTGGAAACCGTTCATGATGGCGGCTTGGTGCTTCTGGACGAGCTCGGCACGGGCACGGATCCCAAGGAGGGCGCCGCCCTGGGCATCGCCCTGCTCCAGACCCTGTCCCGGCGCCACTGCTGGATCCTCTGCTCCACGCACCTGGGCGACATCAGCCAGTGGGCCCTGCGCCACATGCGCTTCCAGAACGCCTCGGTGCAGTTCGACGAGGCGCGCCTCGCCCCCACCTACCGCCTGCTGGTGGGGCAGCCGGGTCAGAGCCGTGCCCTCACCATCGCGGCGCGCCTGGGCCTGCCCCGCCAGGTGCTGGAGCATGCCGACAAGGTGCTGGGGCAGCGGGAGCAGGACTGGCGGGACTTCCTCCGGGAGCTGGAGGCGGAGCGCACCCGCCTGCTGGAGGAGGCCGAGGCCCTGCGCCAGCAGCGGGCCGCCGCCGAGAAGGACCGGGAAATCCTGCGCCAGCGCGAGGAGCGACTGCGCCTGGAACGCGAGGCGTTCCAGGCGGAATCAAAAGCAAAAATCGCCCGGGTGTTGGATTTTCTCGAGCACGAAGGCAAGCGGCTGGTAAAAGAATTGAAAGAACGCCAAAAGGCAGACTCGGTCAACGCGGACCGCCTGGGCACCGAGGCCCACGAGCGGGTGAGGCAGCTGGGTCGCCTGACCGAGGCCGAGTTGAAGCCTGGACGCGGGGTGGCGGAGCCTTCCACCCGGGCAGAGGTTCGCGAGGGAGGCTTCGCCCGGCACCGGGGCCTGGGGGTGGAGGGCCGGGTGGTCGCCCTCCGGGGCGACCGGGTCACCCTGGAGACGGCCCAGGGACGGCGCCTGGAATGCCGCCTGGGCGAGCTGGAGCCAGCGGGGGCACGGGAGGCCGAGCCCAGGCCCTCGGGCCGGGTCCGGGTCCGGGCCGAGGTGCAGGAGGTGGACTCGGAGATCAACCTCATCGGCCGGGCCAGCGACGACGTGGATAGCGACATCTACCGCTTCGTGGAGGAGGCCCTGGCGGCCGGTCGGCGCTACATCCGCATCGTCCATGGCCACGGCACCGGCCGGCTGAAGGCCGCGGTCCGGGAGGCCCTGCGGGGCCACCCGGGCATTGCCAAGGTGGAAGACGCCCCCCAGGCCCAGGGGGGGGCCGGAGCCACAGTGGTCAGCCTCCGCTAGGGTAGGACCAAAAATTCAACTCCCGTTCCCAGGGGTCCGATGGGAGGGCATACCTCTTCAGGGGCGGACCATGGATTTCTGGAAGAACCTCAACATCCGCAAGAAGCTGCTGTATTCGATCCTGGCCCTGGCGGTCGTGCTCGGACTGGCTTCCACCTCATTCTCGCTCTGGCGGCTGAACTCGGCCATCAATGACGGGCAGATGCAGAAATCGAGCAGCATCGCGGGCCTGGTGAGCGACGGCATCCAGTCCGGCGTGCAGTACGAGGACATGGGCCTAGTGGAGCGGGGCCTCGATGGCCTGAAGGATGATGTCGACATCACCCAGGCGGCCCTGGTCAGCCTGGATCCCGTCACGAAGACCCCCAAGCTCGTGACCAAGGCCAAGGCCAAGACCGCCCAGGTGGACCTGGCCCCCTTCGCGGAGGCCCTGATGAAGGAGGCCGCCAAGGATCCCGCCAAGGAACACCCGGTGGTGGAGAAGGACGGCTACCTGGTCATGGGCGGCCTGGTGAAGATCGAGGGCGCGCCGGTGAAGTCCTACGTCATGCTCCTCGTCAACCGCGACCAGCTCAACAAGAGCCGCTGGGGGGCCATCCTGGGCATGGGTCTGCTGGGCATCATCATGATCGGCCTGGGCGTGGGCGCCGCCTTCTTCCTGGGCAACGCCATCGTCAGTCCCCTGGAGAACATCCAGAAGCGCATGCGGGACATCTCCGAAGGCGAAGGCGACCTCACGGCCCGGCTGGACGTCCACGGCAACGACGAGATCGCGGCCCTGGCAGGCCACTTCAACCGCTTCATCGACAACATCCACCAGATCGTCCAGCAGGTCATGGCCATCTCGACCAACATCGCCTCCGGCTCGCTGCAGATGTCTGCGGGCATGTCCGAGATGCACAGCACCGCCCAGAGCATCGCCCAGGCGGCCGAAAACCAGAAGGCCAGCGTCTCCACCACCACCGATAGCGTCAACGGCATCGCCCGGTCCTCCCAGGTGGTCAACTCCAATGTGGGCGACGCCATGCAGGTCTTCGAGCAGGCCCAGCAGGCCGCCAGCAAGGGCGGCACCGCCGTCGGCAGCGCCGTGGCCGGCATGCAGGCCATCAACCAGAACTCCAAGCAGATCGGCAACATCCTCACGGTGATCACGGAGATCGCCAACCAGACCAACCTGCTCTCCCTCAATGCCGCCATCGAGGCCGCCAAGGCCGGCGAGCACGGCAAGGGCTTCGCGGTGGTCGCCGAGGAGGTCCGCAAGCTGGCCGAGCGCAGCGCCACCGCGGCCAAGGAGATCACGGCCCTCATCACGACCTCCAACCGGGCCATCGGGGATGGCACCAAGATGGTGAACACCGCGGGCGAGGCCCTGACCAGCATCCAGAGCGCCATCACCGATTCCGCCGAGCGCATGAAGACCATCGGCAGCCAGAGCGAGACCCAGAGCCGCGACAGCCAGTCCGTGGTTTCCGCCATGGACAGCCTCACGGGCATCGCCGAACAGAATGCCGCCGCCATGGAGGAAATGGCCGCCACCATCAAGGAATCCACCCGTACCGTGGAAGAGCTCAGCCACCTGGCCGAGCAGCTCAATTCCCTGGTGGCCCGGTTCAGGATCTGAACCGACTCATACATTCACTGCCAACAAAAGGGCCCCGCAAACGCGGGGCCCTTTCCTTCAGTAGAACAACCTAGAACTTGGCGCGGACGCCGAGCTGGACGTCGCGGGTGTTGCGGTCGGGCAGGTTGATGAACCCGAAGTCCGACGTGGGCTGGCCACCGGTGATGGTGGTGCGCTGGTAAGCCCAGTTGGGCAGGTTGAACACATCCATGAAGGTCTCGACCGAGAATCGCCGGCCGATGGTGGTGGTCCGGGTCAGGCGGAGATCCAGGGACTTCTGGTGGGGCTGGCGGAACTGGTTGCGCTCCGTGCCGGCCAGGTAGTCGTTCCGGCCGCTATCGCCGTTGAGATCGGCGCTGGCGATGGCGCTGTAGGGACGGCCACTGGTGTAGCTGTAGTTGACGGCGCCCTGGATGCCCCAGATGACGGGGAAGTAGCCGGCGAAGACCACCCGCAGGCGGCGGTCATTGTCGCTGTAAGCCTTGGTGCCCAGGGGATTCGCGGGGTTGTTGACGTTCGAGTCGGCCGTGGAGCTGGCGGTGGTGCGCTCGTTGGAGTTGTTGTCCCGGGCGGTGGAGAAGGTGAGGTTGGAGGTGAAGCCCCAGCCCGCTTCGGAGCGCTTGGAGGCGGTGAGGATGATGGCGTTGTAGGTGCCTTCGCCATCGTTCTTGCTGAGGAAGATGTTCCCGAAGTTCGTGAAGTTGAGCAGGCGGCCATTGATGATGGCCTGGTTGGGCCGGGTGGCGGTGGAGAAGGCATTCACGTTGGGAAGGGCGTAGCCATCGTTGTAGAAGGATCCGGCGGGCGCCCCGGTCTGAGTCAGGTTGATGTTGATGAAGTACTGCAGGTTCTCGAACTTGGCGTAGACGCCCTGGATGCCCAAGGTCAGGCCATTGTCGTAGCTGTGCTCCACCCCCAGGGCCATCCGCTTGGCCACGCTCATCTTGTTGCGGGGATCCCAGACCTGGCCGGTGCGGCTGGCCGAGGCCAGGGCCGCCAGCTGGTTGGATGGCAGCGCGGTCAGGACCGTACCCCCGGCGGAGACCCGCTGGGCATAGGAGAGCCCCCCACTGTTGAAGAGGGCGTTGGTGGCCGCGGCATTGTTGATGAAGTAGGTGGAGGTGGTGTTCCCGTTGCTGTTCATGGTGTTGGAGACGGTCAGGCTGGGATTGGAACTGGAGAACCAGCCATAGCCGCCGCGGATCAGGCTCTTGCCATTGCCGTTCAGGTCATAGGTGAACCCGAAGCGGGGATCATAGGACGTGGTGTCATTGGCCTGATCCAGGCCCGCGAACTGGACATTGGGCCGGGGGTTGTCCGGCTGATCCTCGCGGGTGGCACGGAGGCCGAGGCTCAGCATGAGGCGGCGCTCCAGCAGGCCGGAATACTGGCCCTGGATGTAGCCCGCGAAGAGCTTGGACTTGTAGGCGATGGCTCCGCCGAAGTCGCTGTAGGCGCCCACGTAGGTGAGGCTGTCGGCCGCTGCAACGGTTCCCGTGGCCCACTTGTTCGCCACCGCGTAGTTGCCGAACTGGATGGAGCCGTTCTGGTAGCGGAAGAAGGTGTTCTTGAAGTCGAAGAACTGAAGATCCACGCCGCCCTTTACCGACCAGTCGCCCTTGTTGAAGGAGAGGTTGTCGATGATCTGCCAGCTGTACTCATCCAGGCCATTGGGCAGGAAGTTGTTCTGGCCAGCCGTGAAGCCGCTGTTCACCTGGAACTCCGGCGAGGCGGTGCTGTTGGCGAAGCGGGGGCGACGCTCGATGGCGCGCTGGATGCGGGCCTCGTTCACCAGGTTGGCGCCGAAGACGCTGTTCAGCTCCAGCACCCAGCTCATGCCGCTGTTCTTTTCCAGGCCCTGTTGGGTCTGGCCCGTGGTGGGCGCGAAGCTGCTGGTCAGGGCGGTGGTGCCGTTCTCGGCCTTCCAGTCCTGGGCGTTCACGCGCAGGGTGGCCCGGTGGCTTTCGTTGATGGTCCAGTCCAGGCGCCCGAAGTAGACGGTGTTGGTCCGGTCATTGGTGTAGTTGCGCCCGCTCTCCTGGGCCAGGGTGCGGCCGTCGTTCCCGACGATC
Organism: Candidatus Geothrix skivensis; assembly: GCA_016721195.1. GTDB lineage: Bacteria > Acidobacteriota > Holophagae > Holophagales > Holophagaceae > Geothrix > Geothrix skivensis. Next base: position 373,059 of record JADKIO010000006.1, read on the forward strand.
AGCCTGCCGAAGTTGGCCAGGAAGTTGGTGAAGTTGGGCACGGGCGAATCGCTGTTCCCACCGGTGCTCGAGATGGCGAAGGAGGGCGTGAAATCTTCCTTGTACTTGTAGGTCTCCACGCCCACGAAGTAGTGCAGCTTGTCCTTGATGATGGGTCCACCCACGTTCAGGTTGAACTGGGTCTGGTTGAAGTTCTTGGTGAGGGCCTGCTGGGTGTTGATGGTGCCGGCCCGGTCGTAGGGCACCGGGGTGATGCGGGCCACCAGGGACTTCGGCCGGATCTGCAGCAGGGACGAGCCGGAGAACTCGTTGGTGCCGGTCTTCGAGACCGCGTTGATCACTGCCCCTGCGGCGTTGCCGTACTGGGCATCGAAGGCGTTGGTGATGATCTGGAGTTCCTTGATGGTGTCGGCGCCGAAGGCGAAGGGGATGCGGGTGGAGCCGCGCTGCTCTCCGAAGAAGTTGGACTGGTAGGAGGCGCCGTCGATGGTGAGGTTGTTCTGGATGCCCCGGGCCCCTTCGACGGAGACGCGGTTGGTATCCGCGTCGTAGGACGCACCGGGGGAGAGGTTCACCAGGCTGGTGAAATCGCGCCCCCCTCCCAGTGGAATCGCCTCCACCAGCTTGCTGTCCACGGCGGTGATGCTGCTCACCTGGGTGGTGTCCAGGGCGGTCGTGGAAGCGACGATCTCGACGGTGGCGGAGGCCTCGGCCTTGTCCAGGCTGAAGTTCGCCACGGTGTTCTGGCCCAAGGACACCTGGATGTTGGCATCCTTCAGGGTCCGCATCCCGGTGGCACTCACGGTCAGCTCATAGGCGCCCACCGGCAGCAGACCAATCTGGTACTCACCCTGGGCGTTGGAGGTGGCGGTCCGGGTGAACCCGGTGCTGAGGTTGCGCAGGAGCAGGGTGGCGCTGGACAGGGTCCTGCCGGACTTGTCCTTGATGGCACCTCGGACGGCGCCGGAGGTGGAGGAGGACTGGGCTGAGGCGATGGTGGCGCAGGCCAGAGCCGTCAGAGTGAGGGTTGCGAACCTACGGTTCATGCGAAACTCCTGGGGCCGGAATCGGCCATGGTGGTGAAGCGAGGACTCTGGGGGGGGCCAGGGGTCCGAAACAGGCGATGCCAAAGCATCCCCGGCTCGGCCAAGGGGCTCAAGTGCCTTTTTTCCCCAAAATGTTTCCAGATTCTTTCCATAGTAGAAACATTTGGAATCATTGATGCTGAACACCAGCTGGGTTCAATGTCGGCAAACCCTTCAAGGGCAACCGCTTTCGCAGACTCCTCGAAACTTAACCCTGGGTAATGCCGATGGAAGTCCAGTTCCCGCCGCGCGACTGGCTGGCCATGGTGCTCATCCATGGAAACGCCACCTCTAGTGGCGCCTTCCTGGGCACCCAGCGGGCCGCCATTTGAGACTTCGAGTCCGCAAACCGCTGGCGGGTCGAGCGTGCAGGCCGCGGAGCGGCCTGCCGAACGGGGCCCCACCCCATGAGGATCACCCACCATCCTGCCATCGCCATCAGGGCCCCGGCGGGGCCTGACTCTTGATACCCCTGGTCGGACTCGTACCGACACTCCATTTAGGAGAAAAGGATCCAGAGTCCAAACGCGCAGGCAAGGGTGCCTAAACCGGCGCCCATGGCGACTGCTACGCACCCCTCACAGGTTCAGCTGGTTCCCAGGAGGGAGGCTGAACCACTGGAAGAAGAGATCCGAGTAATGTATCTTCCCCGAATATCTCCGTTCAATTCCACCAGCCTGCTTCCTCCTGGTGTCGTCATGAAAAGGGTTCGCAGTTTCCAACCTGGCCGACGCACGCTCGGAATTTCCGCGTTCTGCCTGGCCCTGGCCACTCACCCTTGCATGGGTCAGGCCGGCCCCCTGCGTGCCGATCGGGTCTCAACCCAGCAAGAGCGCCAAGATGAAGCCCAGACCGCCTTCGCCAAGGGTGACTTCAGGGGGGCGCTCCAGGTGTTTCGGGCGTTGGCACGTGAGGGCGACGGACCGTCGCAGATGATCCTGGCGATGATGATGCGGTTGGGGTGGGAGACACCCCAGGACCTGGTCGCTTCAAGTGCATGGGGGGAACTGGCCCAGGGGGCGTGTGGGCCGGCTCAAAACGCTGCCATGGTGACCATGGTCAAGCCGGTCGCCGAGCGGGGAGAACCCAAGGCGCAGTCCATGATGGGCATGCTGGTCGCAGACGGTTCAGTGGTCGACCTCAAGCCGGATGCTTCTGTGGCTTGGTTCAAGGCCGCTGCAGCCCAGGGTGAACCCTACGCACTCTGGGCCTATGGCAGAGCCTTGGAAGAGGGTCACGGGGTGCCTAAAAATCCAGAAGAAGCACGCAGGATGTATGGCCTGGCCTGGGAGAAGGGCTCAACCTTTGCCGCGCATCGCCTAGGCACCATTTTTTTCCGCGGGAACAACGTCAAGCGGGACATCCCGGAAGGGATTCGATGGTACAAGCTGGCCGCTGAGCATGGCGATGCCATCGCCGCCTACCAACTGGGGTGGATCTACACCAACAAGCAGGGCGTTCCCAAGGATCTGGCGGAGGGTTTCAAGTGGAACCTCCAGTCGGCGCGCCGCGGGTATCCAAGCGCCCAGATCCATGTCGGCGATGCCTACCGCGACGGTAGCGGCCTGGCCAAGGACCCCGTTGAAGCGTTCAAGTGGTTCGCCCTTGCTACCTACAATGGACGGACGCTGGAGCGCATTGAATATTTCAACTATGCCCTCGACGAGTTCCAGCAGGCGGGAAAGCGCCTGGACCGCGAGACCCAGAGCAAGGCGCTGATCGCCCTGGCCCACAGGTGCCGGGATGGAGACGGGGTTCCGCAGGATCTGGTGGCCGCCATGCTGTTCCTGCGCCTGCCCGAGATCCAGGTCACCGATGCACTGGAGAAGGAGAAAGAGGCGCTCCAGGCCCGCCTGACACCCTATGAACTGACTCGAGTCTCCACCCGCCTGAACCATTGGCCATCCTTCAAGAGGTAGGGGGAGGGAGGGTGATGACCAACCTTGGCTGGAAGTTGATTCCCTTGGCAGCGCTGTGCGGCATGTCCTGTACTGTCCAGACGAACCCCGGGAAGACACCTACCCCGCCCCAATCTTCAGGAGTCGTCGGGGAACACGGGCTGATCCTTGCCGAGGCCATTCAGGTCTATTCGCGCCAGGAGGTACTCGCCGGCAAGGGCGAAATCAGGGGTTGGGTCGAGCGCCTGCACAGGGCAGGTATTCAGGATGCTGCCCTCAGGGATGGCACGGAGGTACTGCTTCGTACTGGCTTCATGCGGAACAACGCAAGGGGGAAACTGCGCGAGAACACCCTTCTCGCCCACCTTGGGCCTGGTGTCCAGGTCGAAGTAGCTTTCGGTGATGGCATGCGCATCGGGGCTTTGGTTGAAGTCGAGCAGTCCCATTCGGGATTCTTTTCCAAGGAGCTCGGGGTTCCCATTGTGGTGAGGGTGCGCGAGCGGCGGGCCTGGAACCCCGACGAGCCCTCCAATTCCCTTACCCCCACCTGGCGTTCTCATCGCTACCAACTCTCCAGCACCAAGGGCTTTGAGAAGTGGATGAACCTGTTGAATCCCATGGGGGGTGCAGAGTTCTATTTCATCACTGGAAACCATCTGGAAGAGGAAGGCTGGATCCTTCGGCCCCCAGGGGTTTGGTGGAAACCCATGACCACGGGAAGCGCAGAGGCTCTATCCGTTCCCCATTGACCTTGGTCAGCGCCATGGTGGGATGAGGCTGGAGATGATTACTCTGATCCGCGGGCAGGAGTCGATGAAGGCATGGTGGTCCTGCCAGAACTCGCCGAACATGCTTCCGGAGGAGCCTAGAGGTCTGCCTGGATAGGCTCAGTTTGAGCCACGATGCGGGAGCAGTGTGGCAAGGCCAAGGCAGCCTTACATAAGCAGTCCCCCGAATGAGGGCCAAATCATTGGTACCGGTGGTCGGACTCCGGTTCCCGCCGCGCCACTGGCTGGCAAGGGCTTTTCTCAATGGACGCCACAGCTAGTGGCGCCCATTGCGGCGCCACCATTCGCCGAAGGCGAATAGGACCGCATCGGCATCGCCGATGGCGGCCCGAAGGGCGAGGGCCGCAGGCCGAGTCAGCCTGGCCGCCATTCGCGACTTCGAGCCCGACCACCATGCGGAAGGGCCCCTGCGGGGCCCGACTCATGGTACCGGTGGTCGGACTCGAACCGACACTCCTTTAGGGGGAAACGGATTTTGAGTCCGTCGCGTCTGCCATTTCGCCACACCGGCCAGAAGAGCCAGGATAGCGCCGCGGCACGGGTTTTGATAGCCGCGACCCGATTCGAGCGGGATGCGGCGCGGGGGGCTGAGGGTCAATTACAACGCCGTCAGCGGGATCCTGCGACCCGCGCCGAAGGCCTTGGGGCTGACCTTGAAGGCGAAGGGCAGCTGGCGGCGCTTGAACTCCGTGCGGCGGAGGAGGCCCAGAATGCGGGGCAGCGCCGCCCGGGCCTGGGCCAGGGCCGGGCCATCGAGCAGCAGGGCCAGGTCGTCCGCCAGTCCCTCCTCGGGGCGCTGGGCCTCCAGGGCCGCGCCCAGGATGGCGTCCAGCTGGGCATAGGGCAGCAGGCTGGCCTCGTCAGTCTGGCCTGGCCGCAGCTCAGCGGTGGGTGGGCGCTCGATCACGCTGCGGGGCACGGCTTCGCCCAGGTCTTCGGCCATGGCGTAGACCCGGGCCTTGAGGCAGTCCCCCAGGGGCGAGAAGGCGCCGATGCCGTCGCCATAGAGGGTGAAGTAGCCCGTGGCGGCCTCGCTCTTGTTGCCGGTGTTCAGCACCGCCACGCGATCGGTGCCCAGGCGCCGGTGGACCTCCGGCTCCGAGGTGAGCGCCATGAGGAGGCTGCCCCGGCAGCGACTCTGCAGATTTTCATCCGTGAGCCCGAAGGCCCGGCCGGGGAAGGCCTTTCCCAGCGAGGCGGCGAAGCCCGCGAAGGGATCATCGGCATCCAGTTTCAGGAAGCCCATGCCCAGATGCCGGGCCTGCTGCTCCGCGAGGTCGGCGCTTTCCGCGCTGCTGTAGCGGGTGGGCAGGGCCGCCCCCAGGACCCGGCCCGGCCCCAGGGCCTCCACCGCCAGGGCCGCGGCCACGGCGCTGTCGATGCCCCCGGAGAGCCCCAGCACCACGGCCTGGAGTCCCTGCTTGGCCAGGTTGTCGCGGATGCCCGTCACCAGGGCCCGGCGCAGCCAGGGGCCCTCTTCCACGGCCCGCCAGGGCCGCCCGGCCGCGGCCGGATCCACCAGCAGCGTGCCCTCCTCGAAGGCCTCGCCGCCCTGCCAGCGGCCATCCGGCAGAGCCAGCCCGGAGCCACCATCGAAGAGCAGCCAGCTTTCCGCGCCCACCCGGCTGGCGTAGGCGATGGGCACGCCGTGCTTCTGGGCCAGACCCGGCAGCAGCCGGCGCCGCTGGGCCTCCTTGGAGGGGATGGACCAGGGGGCGCTGCGGCCTGCCGGCAGCCAGCTGCCCAGGGCGCTGGGACTGGCGCTGGCGTTGAGGATCAGCGTAGCGCCGGCGGCGGCCAGGTCGGCGATGGGATCCAGGCCATAGCCCACGGGGACGTTGCCCAGCTGTGGATCGGCCCAGAGGTCCTCGCAGATCGACAGGCCGATGCGATGACCCCGGAAGGCCACCAGGGGCTGGGGCGAGGCATCGGGTTCGAAGTAGCGGTGCTCATCGAAGACGTCGTAGCTGGGCAGCACCCGCTTGCGGGCGCAGTGGCGCAGCTCACTGCGCTCGCACCACCAGAGCTCGTTCCAGAGGCGCCCGGAGGGGGCGGAAGTGGCGGTGCCGAACACCAGGGGGACCGGGCCCGTCAGAGCCGCGAGCCGCAGGGATTCCGCCTCGATGCGCCGCCGCAGGCCCGTTTCCCAGAGGCGGTCCTCCAGGAGGTAGCCGGGGATGGCCAGCTCCGGGGCCAGCACCAGTTCCGCCCCCGAGGCGATGGCGCCTGCGTAGGCCACTTCCAGCTTCCGGCTGTTTCCCTCGGGATCCCCGAGGCGGGCATTGAGCTGGAGCAGGGCGATTCGCATGGCACCAAGTTACCAGTTACCTCTTACCAGCGGATCTCCGCGCAGGTGCCTCCCTCGGGCCGGAGCGTTAGCCGAAGATCGGCCCCCTGGGCATTGAGCCATTTCAGGGCCAAGGGCAGCCCCAGCCCCGTGCCATCGGGGCGGCCACTCTCGAAGGGCCGCAACATGCGGATGGCCGAGTCTTCGGAGAGACCCGGGCCCTCGTCCAGCAGGTCGATGCCCCCCTCGGAAACGCGCACCAGCACCCGGCCGCCGAGGGGTGTGGCCTGGCAGGCGTTCTCCAGCAGGTTCACCAGGGCCTGGTGCAGCAGCACCGGGTCGCCCAACGCCTCCCCCCTGCCTTCGCAGAGCAGGCTGCGGCCCTGGCTCGCTGGCCGCCGCTTCAGTTCGGTCAGGGCCTGGGCCGCCACCTGTTCGAGCCGCAGGATCTCGCACAGCGGCTCCAGTGGCTTGGCCCACTGGAGGAAGCGCTGCACCAGCCGCTCCAGCTCCTCAGTCTCCTCCAGCAGGGCGACCGCGGCGGCCCCGTGGCCAGCCCGCTGCAGCAGCTGGCCCTGAACCTTCAGCACCGCCAGGCCGTTCTTCAGCTGATGGGCCACGCCCGCGGTCATCTCGCCCAGCTCGGCGAAGCGCTCGCGCAGCTGCCGGCGGCGCTCCTCCTGCTCGGCCTCGGTGATGTCCTCGAACTGCACCAGGGCGCCGATGCGGTCCGGCGCCTCCATGCGTTGGAGCCGCCAGCGGCGCCCCTTGGCTTCCACCCGCAGGGGGGGCCCGGGCTCACCCTGCAAGACATCCCTCAGCCAAGGGAAGGGCTCCAGCACGAAGGCCGCCTCCAGGCCGATCACTCCCGGCGTCACGGCCAGGAGTTCCTGGCCCCGGAGGTTCATGGCGGCCAGGCGCTGCCGCTGGTCCACCCAGAGCAGGCCCATGGGCAGGGCATCCAGCAGCCGCTCGTGGACCGTGCGCAGCTCCCCCAGGGAAGCGGCCAGCTCCCCCCGCTCCCGCAGGCTGCCCGAGACCGCCGAAAGCAGCAGGGCTTCAGGATCGGCGGGGATCCGGCGCCGCAGGCGCGCCCAGCGGAAGGCCAGGATGAGCAGGCCGCCCAGCACCGCACCCACGGGGAGGGCCAGGACCAGCCAGGCAAGGAGATGGGAATTCATGGCTACAGGTTAATCTGGTTCCCATGGATAGACAGCCGATCTACGTCGTCTCCGGGGGCTCCGGCGAAACCGCCCACCGCATGGTGGAGGCGGCCCTCACCCAGTTCGCCAAGGGCGAGACCTCGGCCCTGGTGCGCCGCTTCCAGAACGTCCGCACCCTGGAGGACCTGGACCGGGTGCTCCAGATGGCCACGGAGAAGCGGGCCGTCATCATCCACACCACCGTGTCCCGCGAGATGCGCGACTACATCGACCGGCGCTGCGCCGAGCTGCGGCTCACCCAGGTGGATCTCTTCGGCAACCTGCTGGACACCCTGGCGATCTACCTGCGGGAGCGTCCCGAGGAACGGCCCGGCAGCTTCCACGCCGTGGGCGACAAGTACTTCCGCCGCATCGATGCCATCGAATACGCCCTGAAATTCGACGATGGCATCGACATGGCGGGTTTGATCGGTGCCGACATCGTCCTGGTGGGCATCAGCCGCACCAGCAAGACCCCCCTCTCCATGTACCTCGCCATGGAAGGTTTCAAGGTCATGAACGTGCCGCTCGTGCCCGGCGTAGCCCTGCCGCCGGAACTGGAGACCATCCCCCAGGGCCGCATCGTGGGGCTGACGATCCAGGCGGACCGGCTGCAGGAGATCCGCGCCTACCGCCTGAAGCGGCTGGGTGCCACCGGGAGCGCCGACAGCTACAGCGACATGGGCCGCATCCTCGAAGAGCTGCAGTACGCGGACGACATCTTCAAGCGCCACCGCCGCTGGCCCGTGCTGGACGTCACCGGCCGCAGCATCGAAGAGACCGCCGGCCTCGTCCTGGACCGGGTGTTCGGGAAAGAGCGGGCGGTGTGAGTGGCTGAAGGCTGGTGGGCGCCTCTGGGCGCTTCAATGCACACCATCGGGAAGGGGCCGGCGCTTGGGGGTTTTTGAGAACCGGGGAACGTCCTTGGAGGTGGCGGGCGGATAGACCCCGGGGCGGAAGGCGTGGCTGCAGAGCAGCTCGCCATCGGGAAGCGCCTTCATCCGCACCGGGTCCGCGAGGGCCAGCTCCTGCCGGACCCTGGCCTGGAAGGCGAAGGCCGCTGCCCGGGTTTCCCGGGCGAATCGAAGATGATCCGGGTCGCCGGTCTCGCGCACCTTCCCGTGCCGGGCCGTTTCCAGGGCCAGGAAGAGGGCGATGGCCACCCAGGGCTCCAGGGCATCCCCGCAGCGGGACCAGCCGAGGACGGCGACGCCGATGTCGATGTGGTAGAGGTCCTCGGTGGCGCGGATGCGCAGGTTTCCGTAGTTCGCATCCAGGGCGGGAACCAGCCGGTAGCGCGCCTTCCGGTCCGCCGCGGGCAGCAGCCGGACCACCTCCCGGAGGCTGGGGGAGTGCGCCAACGCCCACTGGAAGGTCCCCAGGAGCATCGGATCCGAGCCCGGGAGGAGGGGCATCTCGGCCAGGGCCTGGACGATCTGGACCGGGGGAGGCGGGCTTTGGATCGGCATGCGAAAGATCCTCAATGGCAAAGGCTGCGGCGGCGAGGGCCCCGGTGGCGGAGGCCGTTCCTACAACTCCTCCTCCAGCCGCTGCACCAGGGTCCGCAGGATCTTGATGCGGCCGTAATGCTTGTTCTCGCTTTCCACCAGGGTCCAGGGAGCAATTTCGGTGCTGGTGCGGTCCAGCATGTCGCAGATGGCCGATTCATAGGCTGGCCACTTCTCCCGGTTGCGCCAGTCCTCCTCGGTGATCTTGAAGCGCTTGAAGGGCGTCACCTGGCGCTCCTCGAAGCGGCGCAGCTGCTCCTCCTGGCTGATGGACAGCCAGAATTTCAACAGGATGCTGCCACTGCGAACGAGCTGACTCTCGAAGTCATTGATCTCGCTGTAGGCCCGCTGCCAGTCGGCCTCGGAGCAGAAGCCTTCGACCCGTTCCACCAGCACCCGGCCGTACCAGCTGCGGTCAAAGATGGCCACCTTGCCACGGCCGGGCAGGTTCCGCCAGAACCGCCACAGGTAGGGCTGGGCCCGTTCCTCCTCTGTTGGCGCCGCCGTGGGATGGATCTCGTACCGGCGGGCGTCGAGGGACTGGGTGATGCGGCGGATGCTCCCCCCCTTCCCGGCCGCGTCCACGCCTTCGTAGACCAGCACGAGGGAATGCTTCCGGAGGTTGCGATGGCGGGCGAGGAGGTTCAGTTTCCCCTGGAGGGTGAGCAGTTCCTCGTCGTAGTCCTTCTTCTCGATCCGCCTGGTCAGGTCGAGCGCCTTCAGGACATTCAGGCTGTCGATGGAGGTCCGCGGGAGCGCCCGGACCGTGGGCGCCGCCGTTGCAGGGTGATCCAGGCGGCCCCGCAGCCGCTCCAGCAGGATCTTGCCCACCGTGAGCCTCTGGTACCGGGGATCAGTGGCTTCCACCACGATCCAGGGCGCATCGCCTGTGCTGGTGGCGCGGAGCGAGCGCTCGGCCACCTGGCGGAAGGTGTCGTACATCTCAAAGTGCTTCCAGTCCCGGGGCGTCACCCGCCAGCGCGTCTGCGGATCCTTCTCCAGGCCCTTCAGCCGCTTCTTCTGGGCCTCCTTGCCGAGGTGCATCCAGAACTTCAGGACCAGGGCGCCCTCCTGGATGAGCATCTGCTCGAAACGGGCGATCCGACCCATGTCCTGATCCAGTTCCGAGGTCTTGATGCGGCCGTAGGCCCGCTCGATGATGGGCCAGGTGTACCAGGAGCCGTCGAAGATGCCGATCTTTCCCTTGGGGGGCAGGATGCGCCAGTAGCGCCACATGTGGGGTCGCTCCCGCTCTTCATCTGTGGGCTCGCCCAGCCCATGGGTCTGGATGTGGCGGGGATCCATCCATTCGTTGAGGGTGTTCACGGTCTCGCTCTTGCCAGAGCCGTCCACCCCCGCCACCAGGATGACCACCGGAAACTTCGCGGCGGCCAGGTCGTACTGGGCGTCCAGCAGCGCCTCCCGCAGGGCGGGAACCTCCCGGTCCCAGACCTCCTTGGTGATCTTGTGGCCGAGTTCCGCAGATTCGAACATGGGACCTCCAGAGGTCGTTCATTCTCTATGTCGGCAGTGCCTCATGTTAGGTGATTTCCAGGGAGCCAGGGAGGTCAGCGTAGGCAGAGGAACCGGTCCTGGGAGTTGGGGGGGAACCTGGGCCGCCGTGGAATGATGGTTCCATGATCTCCATCACGGATCCCATCCGGCCGGCCATCGCCCACACCCGGCGCCTCCTCTTCGAACCCTTCAGCTTTCAGAAGTGGCTCGTGCTGGGCTTCTCCGCCTTCCTGGCCCAGCTTGGGCAAGGCGGCTCGTACAACTTCAATGGCAATCCCTTCGATCATTCCACCCGGAAGGATTTCGATTTTGAGCCCGTGGCCACCTGGATCTCCGAGCATCTGCCCCTGGTGATCGCCTTGGTCATCCTGATCTTCATGCTCATCCTGGCGCTGGCCATCCTGTTCCAGTGGCTGAGCAGCCGGGGACAGTTCCTGTTCCTGGATGGTGTGGCCCGGGACCGGGCCGAAATCGCGGAGCCCTGGACCCGCCTCCGGGGCCCCGGGAACCAGCTGTTCGGCTTCCGCCTGAAGCTGCTGTTGGCGGGCTTCGCCCTGTTCTTCCTCTGCGGCGGGCTGGGCGTCCTCATCGCGCTACCCGATATCCACGCCCGCCACTTCGGGACCGCCGCCATCCTCGGCCTGGTGGTGGCGGGTGGACTCCTGCTCCTGGGCCTCCTCGCCATGGCCCTCATCGGTGCCCTGCTTCACGATTTTGTGGTGCCCGTCATGTACCAGCGTCAGGTCGGCGTCGCCGCCGCCTGGACCGCGCTGCGCCAGGAGCTGTTGCCCGGGCAGGCCTGGAAGTTCGTGGGCTTCTACCTGCTGAGCTTGCTGCTGGAGCTCGCCGCTGCCCTGCTCATGCTGCTGGGCTGCTGCCTCACCTGCTGCGTGGCCCTCCTGCCCTACATCAGCTCCGTGGTCTTCCTCCCCATCCACGTCTTCTTCCGCTGCTACTCCCTGGGCTTCCTGGAGCAGTTCGGGGAGGAATGGCGGATCATCCAGGTGCCATTGCCGCTGGCAGAGGCCTAGTACTCGTTCGCCAGGTCTGCCGCCCTCACCGGCTTTTCGAAAGGCTGGAAGACCGGGGCCCCGGAAGCCTGGGCGATCCACTCGGCCACACGGATGCCATCCACGGCGGCAGAGGTGATGCCCCCCGCGAAGCCCGCGCCCTCGCCGCAGGGGTAGAGGCCGGGATGGGACACGGATTGGCCGTCCTCCCCCCGCAGGAGCTGGATGGGGCTGCTGGTGCGGCTTTCGATGGCCAGCAGGATGGCCTCCCGGCTGGCGAAGCCGTGGAGCTTCCGGTCGAAGGCCGGTAGGGCTCCCGCCAGCTGTTCCTGCACGAAGCCCGGCAGGCAGGTCTGCAGATCCGCCGCCACGGCGAAGGGCCGGAAGCTGGTGCGCGGGAGGTACCCCGTGGCCCGACCCTTGAGGAAATCCTGCACCGCCATGGCCGGGGCGCCATAGGTCTCGCCGGCGGCCCGGAAGGCGGCCTGCTCCCAACGACGCTGGAAGTACATGCCCCCCAGCAGGTGGTCGCTGCCGAAATCCGCCGTGGTCACCTTGGCCACCAGGCCCGAGTTCGCGAAGCCCGAGTCGCGCTTCTCATTGCTCATGCCATTCACGACGACTCCGCCCGGTTCGCTGCTGCACTGGGTCACCTCGCCGCCGGGGCACATGCAGAAGCTGTAGGCGGCGCGGTTCAGGCCAAAGTTGCAGACCAGCTTGTAGTCCGCGGCGGGCAGGGAGGGATGGCCCGCACTGGGCCCGTACTGGGAGCGGTCGATGAGGTCCTGGGGGTGCTCCACCCGCACCCCCATGGCGAAGGGCTTCTGGCGCATGGCGACGCCGTGGCCGTGCAGCATTTCGAAGGTATCCCGGGCGCTGTGGCCCGGCGCCAGCACCAGGGCTTCGCAGGGGAGCTCTTCCCCACTGGCGAGGACAGCGGCCCGCACCCGGCCCGCTTCATCGAACAAGACATCCACCAGTTGCGACCGGAAGCGGTACTGGGCGCCCCGGACTTCAGCCTCCTTCCTGATGAGCACGGCGCAGCGGCGGATCACATCCGTCCCCACGTGGGGCTTGGACAGGTAGAGGACCCTGGGGTTGGCGCCGAAGCGCACGAAGGCCTCCAGCACGTAGCGGGTGGCCGGATGGCCGATGCGGGTGGTGAGCTTGCCATCGCTGAAGGTGCCGGCACCGCCTTCACCGAACTGGGCGTTGGCCTCGGGATCCAGGACCCCGTCCTTCCAAAGGCCCGAGATGGCCTTCACCCGCTCGCCCATGGCGGGCCCGCGCTCCAGCACGATGGGCTCGATGCCGTAGTCCAGCAGCCGCAGGGCGCAGAAGGTGCCTGCGGGGCCGCTGCCCACGATGACCACGATTGGTTTGCGCGGTGGCTGGGCCACCGCGTAGGGCGCCGCAGGCGGCGCGGCTTCGAGTTTCAATCCCCCCGGCAATGCCCCGAGCAGCAGCGCCCGTTCAGTATCGAAGCTGAGGGCGGCCAGGAAGCGGATGGCGCCCTTGTGGCGCGCGTCCAGGCTGCGGCGTTCCAGGGTCACGGCCTGGTAGTCCCCGGGCGCACCACCCAGGGCCTGGGCGAGGGGCCTGGCCAGATCCAGCGCCTCGTCCCCCAGGTTCAGCGGCAGGTTGGACAGCAGGTAGCGCATGGTCGCCTCGGCGGAAGGAGTCCACGGGACTCAAGGCCAGCGTTGATGATAGCCCAACCGTGGCGAGGGCCTCGGGCCTCTGACCGCCCCGATCCAGCCCGTCAGATCAGCTCCCCGATCACCTCCAGCAGGCGGCCGATCCGGTAGGGCTTGGCGAGGATCCGCAGCCTGGGATCCCTGCCCAGCTGATCCTGGCTGCCTTCGAGGCCATGGCCCGAGATGAGGATCACGGGCAGTCGGGCATCCTTCTCCCGCAGCCGGGCGAGCATTTCCAGGCCCGTCATCTGGGGCATCTGCTGATCGCAGATCACCAGATCGAAGCTTCCTTGCTGGAGCCTCGCCCAGCCCTGGGCGCCATCCATGGCCGCGGTGGCCTTTGCGCCTTTCTGAGTCAGGGTTTCCACCAGCAGGTCCCGGAGGTAGAACTCGTCCTCAACCACCAGGATCCGGAGTCCCTTCAGGGAAGGTGGGACGATGGGCCCGAGGGAGGGGGAAGAGTGGCTGTCGCCACCCGGGGCGCCCTCCCGGAGCTGGATCCGGACCTCGGTACCCTGGCCTGGCTGGCTCTGCACGTCGATATGCCCGCCATGGGCCCTGACGATGCCCGCCACCATGGCCAGCCCCAGGCCATGGCCCTGTTCGGAGGCCTTGGTGCTGAAGAAGGGCTCGAAGATGTGGGGAAGGACTTCTTCGGGAATCCCGATGCCGGAGTCCCGGACGGTCAGCAGGACGGTGCCATCCTCGCCGGGGCCCGTGCCGATGAAAAGGGAGCCGCCTTCCGGCATGGCATCCCGGGCATTGATGACCAGGTTCATGACCACCTGTTCCAGCCCCACGGGATCCGCGTGAATGGACCTGAGGCTGTCATGGAGCCCCAGTTCCAGCAGGATGCGTCCTCCGAGCAGGTGGCGCAGGAGGGAGGACGTGTTGCGGACCAGCTCATTGAGATCCACCGGCTGGAACTCGTGGCGGGTCTGATGGGTGAACTTCAGGAGGGAGCGCACCATGGCGGAGCACCGGTGGGCGGCCTCCTCGGCCTGGTCGATGCGGTGCCTGGCGGGGTGCCCGTCCGGCAGGGTCTGGCGGCCCAGGTCCAGCTGCCCGACGATGGCCGCCAGCTGGTTGTTCACGTCATGGGCGATGCCGCCGGAAAGGGTGCCGACCACCTGCACCCGCTGGCTGCGGAGCAGCTGACGCTGGAGGGACACCTCCTGCTGGATCGCCGCCCCGGCCCGCTGGATGGCGTCGCCGAGGGTCCTGATCTCCTGGATCCGGGTCTTCACCGGGGCCATGGCCTCCCCTTCGCCCATGGCGTGGGCCAGACCCGCCAGCTGCTCCATCGGGGCGCTGAAGCGCCGTGAGAGACGCACCACCCGCCAGGCCGCCAGACCCATGATGGTCAGGCCGGCCGCCAGCAGGAGCAGCGAAAGCCGCTGGGCGGGGCCCCGGAAATCCCGATCCGGAATCGCCAGGCTCAGCCGCCACGCCACCCCCCGGGTCGCCGACAGGGGGGCCGCGATGCAGGTGTAGCTCGCCCCGCCAAAGCTCAGGGGGAAAGGATCCTCTCGTCGCGGGGAGGCCTCCCAACGACGGTGGAGCTGATCGAAGAGGGGCAGGAAGTCGGTCCCCACCTGGCGCAGGTACGGCAGTCCTCCGGGCAGGCAGAACTCGGGGGTCAGTCCCTGGGGCAGGATCAGCGCCGTACCCCCGGCATCGCTCACCAGCACCTGGGCGTTGGGGGTGGGCTGGGCGATCCAGGCCCGCTGATTCAAGGTGCTCAGGAAGATGTCGACGCAGATGGCCCCCTGCAGCACCCCCTCCGGATCCCGCAGCGGCACGGCGTACGAGATGCCGTGGGTGGGGATGTTGACGAAGCGGTAGGCCTCCACCCAGCGGGCCGTGGCGGACTCCCGGGCCACCTTCCACCAGGGCCGCTCGAAGACGCGGTAGGGAGTGGGCTCCCATTCGGCGCCCGACAGCCGGTGGCCGGCCTTCCGGAAGTAGCGCTTCATCCCCTGGGGTTTCCGGGCATCCAGGTGGTAGGTCGAAAGGCCCTCCGGCAGGCGGCTCATGGACAGCCCCCAGCCGTCCACGGACACGAACACCAGGTTCGCCACCTGCGAGAACTCTTCCAGCACCGGCGCAAGCTGCGCCTCGGCCGAAGGCAGATCCCGCAAGGAGAGCCGGCCCTCCACCCACCAGCGGTGGGCCGTGCCCCCCACCCGCTCGATCAAGGCCAGGTCGCCGTTCAGGTCGCTGGAAAGGCGGGCGAGGCTTTCCTTCGAGCGGGCCTGGATCTGCTGGTCCAGGTTCCGGCTCATGCCCACCCAGGCCAGGAGCGCGGAAAGCCCGGCCAGCAGTCCGATCAGGACCAGCAATTCGCGTTGCAGGAGCCGCCGAAGCGGAACCATGGATTCTCCGTGGTGGTTGATGTCAAACCATTTGACGCTGGTTGCCGAAGGGGCACAAGCGCTGCTCCTGACCTTATCGGATGCCCATCGCCCCACCTGTACATGCTGAACCGACGGGAGGTCCACCCACGAAAAAGCGCCCCGGGTGGCCGGGGCGCTGCAGGGGTGGCGGGAACTGCCGGGCGGGCTCAGTCCGTGACGGCAAACACCACGCGGTCATTGCGCATCCGCTCGGGATCCAGGATGCGGATGGTGGCCATCTTGCGATCCTCCGCCAGGGTCACCGAATAGTGCTGATCCTTCACCAGGGAACCGGGCACCACGTTCACCTTGGCGATCTTGGTGAGACCCAGATCCGAGGCCTGGATCTTCAGCTCGGGGTTCGGAGCATCCAGGGACAGATCCTGGCTGAAGCGGGAGGCCAGGGCCTTGGGGCCCATGCGGTCCTTGGCGAAGATGGGCACGATGATGACGCCCTCCTCCACCAGCTGCTTGCGCTGGCCCACCAGGTAGTGGAGGGAGTTGAGCTTGGCCTTCTGGGACTGGCTCAGGGTGCCGAGTTCGGTGACCTGGGCCAGCAGGGTGGTCTTCTCGGTGCGCAGGGAGTCCACCTCCTCCTGGACCTTCACCCGCTCGGCCACCAGTCCCTCCACCTGACCAGAAAGATCCTTGGCCTTGGCCATGTGCTCATCCCGGGCCTGCTCCAGGGCCAACCGCTGGTTGTGCAGGTACTCGGTGGGGCCCACTGCGGCCTTGCCCTGGGTGACGGCCGTCAGGTACGCGCCGCCCGCCAGCTGGTGGTAGACGTGCCAGCCGGGCTGGAGGTCTTCCAGGATGTTGGCCTTGGCCGCAAGTTCCTTGGCCTTGTCCTCAGACATGCCGCGGCCCTTCAGGTAGCGCACGGCCAGGGCGAAGTGGTTGTCCTTCTCCGTGGCGATCTGGGGCTTGGGCAGCTCGGAGCGGAGCTTGGCCACCTTCGTGTTGAGCTCGCCGATCTGCTTGTCGCGATCCAGGATCTCCTGGAGGAGGGCCGCCGTGCTGTTGTCCTTCTCATTCTTGACACGGGTTTCCAGCATGGCGCGCTGCTCTGGAGTGAGCTGGATGACGGCGGCATTGGGCTGCAGGCCGGCCTTGGCCAGGGCCTCGGCCTGGGCCCGGGTGGCAGCCTGGGACTGGCCTTCGGCCTGCTGGGCCTCCGCGACCTTCTTGACCAGGTCCTTGGATTCAGCGGATTCGGACTGGGATTTTTGATCGCAGCCCACGGAGAGGGTGACTGCGAGGGGAGCGGCCACGAGGGCCGCACCGAGAGCAATGGTTCTCATGATCTTCATGGATACCTCCTAGGGAAATGAACGAGCCCTGCGTGCAACAGGCTGGTGTCACTTTCCCCTGGGAGCAAGTCCGTGTCTGTAGGTCTATAGGCCTACTATTTACCAGTTAGACCTGACTGGCACACAATTTAAACATTCTCATCCCTGGTTTAAGGTGTGATCGAAAATGGGCTGATCAGCCGAAATAGGTCCAAAAAACCTGACCTTGGGCTGCGCACTGGCGGGCCTCACCCTTGATCGGCCCTGAACCTTGGGTAGGATCCCAGCACCCGCAGCATGGTGGCGTACTCCCCCAGGTGGTCCAGGGCCCGCCGCACGGTGTCCTCCTGGATGGCGCCGATGAAGTCGATGTAGAAGAGGTACTCCCAGGGGCTCCCCTGGAGGGGCCGGGATTCGATCTTGGTGAGGTCGAGGTCCCGCAGGGCGAAGACGCTCATGGCCTTGAAGAGGGCTCCCGGCTGATTCTTGAGGGTGAACACGATGGAGGTCTTGGCCTCGCCCTGGAAGGCCTTTGGCTCCTGCTGGATGGCCAGGAAGCGGGTGTAGTTCTCGGGGTCGTCCTCGATGCCTTCCTCCAGGATCTCCATGCCATGCAGCTCGGCGGCGCGCCGGGAGGCGATGGCCGCCGTGTCCCGGGCGCCCGATGCCTTGAGCAGCTTGACGCTGCCGGCGGTGTCGTAGCCCTGCTCCGCCTGGAGGCCATGGCCCCGCAGGTAGGCCTCGCACTGCCCCAGGGCCTGGGGATGGCTGATGGCCTTCCGCAGGTCCTGCCTGGCCACCCCGGGCAGGACGATGAGGCAGTGGCAGACCCGCAGGAACCGCTCGCCCACGATCTGCAGATCGTTCCGCAGCAGCAGGTCGTAGTTCTGGTGGATGCTGCCCGCCAGGGAGTTCTCGATGGGCACCATGGCCGCCTCACACTGCCCGGAATGGACCGCGCGGAACACCGCCTCGAAGGATTCGCAGGGCAGCGTCTCCACCGCCCCGAAGTGACCGAGGAGCGCCTGCTCGGAATAGGCCCCGGCTTCACCCTGGAATGCCACTTTCATCGGTGCTCCCCTTCGGCCCACTGCAGGATGCGCCTGAATCCCGCCTCCACGTCTTCGTCGGAGGCCGCGATGGTCATGCGCACAAAGCCTTCACCCTGATGCCCGAAGGCCGAGCCGGGGACCAGGCCCACCTGGGCTTCTTCGAGGATGCGCTCGCAGATCTCCACCGAGGAGCGCCCCAGCGGACGGCAGTCCAGGAAGAAGTAGAAGGCGCCCTGGGGCGGAGTCACCAGGACTCTGGCGCTGCCCTCTTCCCGGGCGATCCGCAGGACCAGCTCCCGGCGCCGCCCGTAGGCGGAACGCATCTCGGCCGTGGCCCGCTGGACTGCGGGGTCGGTGAGGGCGAAGGCCGCGGCCTTCTGGACGAAGGGCGCCACGCAGGTGATGGAGTTCTGGCTCGCTTTGAGGGCGTTGGCGATGACCCGCGCGGGCGCCGCCAGGAAGCCCACCCGCCAGCCAGTCATGGCATAGGTCTTGGACAGGCTGTTCACGAGCAGGGTGCGGTCCTTGGCGCCATCCACCGCCCCCGCGCTGGTGGGGCGATCGCCGTAGTAGAGGCTGCCGTAGACCTCGTCGCTCACGACCCACAGATCGTGGGCCTGGGCGAAGGCCTGAAGAGCCTGCAGGTACTCGCGGGTGGGATAGGCCCCCGTCGGATTGGAGGGATAGTTCAGGACGAGGGCGCGGGTCTTGGGCGTCAGGGCCTGGGCCCAGGCTTCCAGCGGGGGGATGAAGCCGTTCTCGGGGGGCGCAGGGACGCGGATCACCCTGCCCCGCAACATGACCACCATGTTGGCGTGGGTGGCCCAGGAGGGATCCGGGATCAGCACCTCGTCGCCGGGGTTCAGGATGGCCTGCAGGGCCGTGTGATAGGCGTGGATGCCCCCGTGCGTCACCAGGATCTCGGCCCCGGGATCGTAGGCCACGCCCTCGTCGCGCAGCAGCTTGGCGGCGATGGCCTGCCGCAGGTCGGGAAAGCCGCTGGAGGGGCCGTAGTGGGTGAGCCCCGCCTCCATGGCCCGGGAGGCCGCCTCCACCACGGGGGCCGGCGTGCGGAAATCGGGATCCCCCACCTGCAGGCCGAGGATGGGCTGCCCGCTGGCCTTCAGGGCCAGGATGCGGTCCGACATGGCCACGGTGGCGGACTGGCGGAGGCGGTCGAACTGGGTGTTCAGCGTGGTCATGGGCTTCCCGGGGGTTCCATGTTCGCATTCCAGCACCGGGATTGCCCCGACCGGGAAGGATTTTTCAGGACGAACCAGGGGTGCCCCTCCCGGTGGAGGAGGGTGCATGGCCGCAGAAGGGCACGACGCCGCTGGGCTGAGGGCGGCGTTGTTCCCGATCCTGGACAGACCCGGAACCCGGCACCATCCCTTGGCGCCCATCGTAGTCTGGGACGGGGGAACCATGGAGACGGCGGGCCTGAAGCGGGTGGTGGTGGCCGGGGGTACGGGACTGGTGGGCCGCCCCCTGGTGCGGGCCCTGCTGGCCGCCGGCGCCCGGGTGACGGTGCTGACCCGAAATCCGCAGGCGTTGCGCCTGCCGGAGGGAGCCTCGGCCCATGGCTGGGAGGACCTGCCCGCCCTGCTGGAGGGCCAGGACGCCGTCCTCAACCTGGCGGGCGAAGGCATCGCGGACCGGCGGTGGAGCCGGGCCCGGAAGGCGGCCATCCTCGACAGCCGCGTGGGTGCCACCGCGCGGCTGGTGGGGGCCATGCGGGCCTGTGCCCAGCCGCCGGCGGCCCTCGTGAATGCCTCCGCCATCGGCTACTACATCCCGAAGGGCGAGACCCCTGTCGACGAGACGGCTGCGCCTGGAACGGGCTTTCTCGCCGAGGTGTGCCAGGCCTGGGAGGCGGAGGCGGCCGAAGCCGCGGCCCTGGGGGTGCGGGTGGCCCTGGTCCGCATCGGCGTGGTGCTGGCCCGGGAGGGCGGCGCCCTGCCGAAGATGGCCCTGCCGGTGCGCTGCTGCGCGGGCTGCAAGCTGGGGTCGGGGACTCAGGGCCTCAGCTGGATCCATATCGACGACCTGGTGGCCATGCTGGTGGAAGCGGCAGGGAATCCCCGCTGGCAGGGGTCCTTCAACGGCACGGCTCCCCAGCCCCTCAGCAATGAGGCCTTCACACGGCGCATCGCCCAGCGTTTGCACCGCCCCCTGCTGCCCGTTCCGGGCTTTCTCACCCGCGCGGCCACGAAGCTGTTGCTGGGGGAGATGGCCGAGGCACTCCTGCTGCAGGGCGCCTTCGTCCTTCCGGCCCGGGCCCAGGCCCTGGGCTTCCGGTTCCGCTTTCCCACCGCCGAAGCCGCCCTGGAGGACCTGCTGTGAGGGAAGAAGTCTTCATTGCCGTCCAGGACCTGCCCGCGCCCCGGGCCGAGGTGTTCGCCTTCTTCTCGGACCCCGCCAACCTGGAGGCCCTCACGCCGCCCTGGCTGCGCTTCGAAGTGCTCACCCCGAGGCCCCTGCCCCGGGGCGAAGGGGCCCTCTTCGACTACCGCATCCGGGTGCGCGGGCTGCCCATCCGCTGGCGCACCCTCATCGAGGCCTTTGTGCCCGGCGAGAAGTTCGTCGACCGCCAGATCGCCGGCCCCTACGCGCTGTGGCACCACACCCACCGCTTCGAGGACCTGCCGCCCTCAGCAGACCTGCCGGCCGGCGGCACCCGCATGACCGACCAGGTCCGCTACCGGCTGGGCTTCGGATTCCTGGGACGGATCGTCATCGCCCTCTGGGTGCGGCGGGACATCGAGCGGATCTTCGAGTACCGGAAGCGGGTGCTGGCGGAGCGCTTCACGTCGGCTCCAGCCCCCCGAAGCGCGCCATGATGCGCTTGTCGCCCCCCTGGTCGAAGCGGACGGTGTAGGTCAGGCCATCGCCCCGCCCCGAGGCGGCCAGCACCGTGCCTGCCCCGAAGCGCGGACTCTTCACCCGGGTCCCCACCGGGAAAGCACTTGGATCTTGCATCTCGCCAGGCTCAGAGAGCCTGGCGCCATCCGCTTCGCTCGTGGGGACCGGCACCTCCCGCACCCGGTCGAAGAAGCTGCGGATGCGCTGCAGTTCAGTGGCCACCGAAACGCCGCCGGCCCCGCGGGTGAAGGAACTGCCCGGTCGCACGCCCTCGCCGGCCTGATAGAGCTCCGTGCCCCAGCGGATGGGCGCGCTCAGCACCGCCGCCGGAATCTCCCGGAGGAAGCGGCTGGGCATGGCCAGCATCTCGGTGCCCATGATGCGGCGGCGGCGGGCGGCGCTCAGGGTCAGCCGCCGCTGGGCCCGGGTGATGGCCACGTAGAAGAGGCGCCGCTCCTCCTCCAGGCCATCAGCCGTTTCCCTTGCGTTGCGGTTGGGGAAGACCTCCTCCTCCATGCCCACCACGAAGACGTAGGGGAACTCCAGGCCCTTGGCGCAGTGGATGGTCATGAGGCTGAGCTGGGAGGCCTCCTCCAGGTTGTCCGTATCGGCGGCGAGGGTGATGCGGTCCAGGAACTCTGACAGGCGCAGGCCCAGGGATTCGGATTCGGCGGCGGCGCTGAGGAACTCCTCCAGGTTGCGGATGCGGCCTTCGGCCTCCAGGGTGGCCTCGTCTTCCAGGCTCTGCAGGTAGCCGCTCTCCTGGAGCACCCAGCGCACCAGGCCCGACAGGCCCTGGGCCTCCCGCTCGGGACCGGCCCGGCGGAACAGCTCCAGGTACTTCCCCAGCTCCCGCTGGGCCCGGCCCTTCAGCTCGCCGGAGCGCAGCAGCAGGGCCAGCCCCTCCAGGGGGGTGCCCCCTTCAGGGATGGCGCCCTCAATTTTGCCGAGAGTCGTGGGCCCCACGCCGCGGCTGGGGGCGTTCACGCAGCGGCGGAAGCTCACCAGGTCGAAGGGATTGGAAATGAGCCGCAGGTACGAAATGAGGTCCTTCACTTCCTGGCGCTCGTAGAACTTCACGCCGCCCACCAGCCGGTAGGCCATGTTCTGGGCCCGCAGCGCCTCTTCCAGCTGCCGGGACTGCCAGTTCGCCCGGTAGAGCACCGCCGCCTTGGCCTCGGGATCCGTGTACCGCAGCTCCTGGATGCGCTGCACCACCCACTCCGCCTCCAGGCGCCCCTCGTCCGCCAGCTTGAAGACGATGGACTCGCCCTCGCCCAGGTCCGTGATGAGGGCGCCCTTGCCCTCCACCCGCTGGGCGTTGTTGGCGATGACTTCCGAGGCCGCGTCCAGGATCTTCTTCGTGGAGCGGTAGTTCTGCAGCAGCTCGATGCGCATGGCTTCGGGAAAGTCCTGCTGGAAGTCCAGGATGTTGCGGATATCGGCGCCACGCCACCCATAGATCGACTGGTCTTCGTCGCCCACGACGCACAGGTTGTGGTGCCGCCGGGCCAGGTGCTGTACCAGCAGATACTGGGCGCGGTTGGTGTCCTGGTACTCGTCCACCAGGATGTACCGGAACCGCTCGCTGTAGATCGCCTGCACCACGGGATCCCGGAAGAGCCGCTCGGTATAGAGCAGCAGGTCGTCGAAGTCGCAGGCCCGGTGGTTCTTCAGGCCCTTCTGGTAGAGGTCGTAGGCGTCCAGCACCTTGCGGGTCCAGGGGTCCAGGGCCTCCTCCCGGGCCTCCTCGGGCAGCAGGCAGCGGTTCTTGAAGTCGCTGATGAGCTCCAGCACCTTCTTGGGGTGGAACTGCTTCTCCGGCAGCTTCAGTTCCGCCAGCACCTGCTTGACCAGGCTCTTCTGGTCCGAGGGGTCGAAGATGACGAAGTCCCGGCCCACGGGGGTGCGCTCGCCCTCCCGGCGCAGGATGCGCGTGCAGAAGCTGTGGAAGGTGCTCACCCACATCTGCGCCGCGGGCACGGACACCAGCCGCTGCACCCGCTCCCGCATCTCCTCGGCCGCCTTGTTGGTGAAGGTCATGGCCAGGATGGAACCCGGATGGACGCCCTCCTCCTCGATGAGCCAGGCGATGCGCCGGGTGATCACCGTGGTCTTGCCCGAGCCAGCCCCCGCCAGGATCAGGAGCGGGCCGTGGGCATGCACGACCGCCTCCCGCTGGGGGGCGTTCAGGTTTCGCAGGAGGGGGTGGTCGATCAGTTCAGGGGTGGGGCCAGGCATTGCTCCATGCTAGTGCACCTCGCTTGAAATCCTTGGATCAATGGATTGATGGCGAGGTGCACTTCCATCGGGGCATGGCCCCTCTGGCGCCCTTGCGCGTAGACGCGCCAGGGCTGTCACCCCGCTGGGGGCACTGCCATGCCCCCAGACCCCCGCCACGTGGTGCCCACAGGCGTGGCGGATGATCCAACTTTTCTACGCGGGCACCACTACCGGGCCGGATCTCTTACGGAGCGATGACCTTGCCCTTCTCGACCTTCCGCAGGATCTCCTTGACCAGCAGCGCCATGTCCTCCTCCGAAAGCCGGTCCTTGAAGGAGGGCATGACCACGCCGAAGAGGATGCCCTTGCGGATGGTCTTCACCTGCTCCGCCTCGGTCTTCTTGGTCGCCTGCTTGGCATCCGTGAAGTCGAAACCCCCCAGTTTCTTCCCTTCTGGGCCAAGGGCCGAGCCATCCGCGCCGTGGCATTTCACGCAGTTGGCCGCGTAGAAGGCCTTCAGCTCATCCAGGGACTTGGCCGGGGCCTGGGCCTGGACGGGAAGGAACAGCAGGGCTGGAACCAGGAACACGGAACGCATGGCCACCTCATTGGGCAAGGAATCACCCACTATGGTCCAGGTTCCTGCGTCCGCAAGGGGCCGGGCTGTTTTTTCCCCGGGGCCACCGGTTGAAGCAAGGTGTTCAGCAGGCGGCGGGCTTCGGGTTCGCTGAGCTGACGACGGAAACCGGGCATGGCGCCCCTGCCCCGGAGGATGGAGGCGACCAGGTCCCCCTCCTCCTGCCGGGCCAGCCACCGCGCCTCCAGGAGGTTCTGGCCGCCGAGCCGGATGCCGTTTGGCCCCCGCCCGGTGCCATCCGGGCCATGGCAAACGGCGCAGCGCTCCTGGTAGAAGGCCTTGAGGTCACGCACCTCCGCACGGGCGGGCAGGACCAGGAAGAGCAGGCACAGCAGGCAGCCACGCGGCAACATGGGTCGAACCTACCATGGCGGCGGGTCAGCAGGTAGGCTGGACCCACGCGCCCGTGGCGGAATGGCAGACGCCGCGGACTTAAAATCCGCTGCCGGAAACGGCGTGCCGGTTCGAATCCGGCCGGGCGCACCAAGGTTATGGCCAACCTGAATGCTGGGCGATCCCGGCGGGTGCCCGGCGCGGAACGCTGGGGTGGAGGCCAACCTGGATGCTCAGCCCGGCGGGTGCTGGCGCGGGGGTGGAGGCCAACCTGGGTGTGATGCTCAGCCCGGCGGGTGCCCGGCGCGGAACGCTGCCCATGCAGCGTCCCTTGCCACCCGTCTGGGCTTCGCCAGCCCGGCGGGTGCCCGGCGCGGAACGCTGCCCATGCAGCGTCCCTTGCCACCCGTCTGGGCTTCGCTATGTCTTGAACCGCACCAGCAGGGCGGTGAGGCCTTCGGCGGTGCGGAGCAGGTGCTGGGTCGTGGCGGCGTTGCTGTCCACGGTGCCCGACAGCTGGATGGCGGCGCTGGCGTTCTGCACCGCCTGCTGGGCGCCCAGCTCCACCTGCTTGGCGACCTCTTCGCTGGCCTTGGCCTGCTCGCCGGAAGCGGCCTCGATCTGCGTGGACATGGCTGCAATTCCCGAGATGTGATCCCGGATGGTCTCCAGGGCCTGGACCACCTCCTGCACGGTGGCCTTCCCCAGGGCCACGGCCCGGTTGCTGCCTTCGATGAGGGTGGCGATCTCCCGGGCAGAGGCGTTGCTGCGCTCCGCCAGCTTCCGCACCTCCTCGGCCACCACGGCGAAGCCCTTGCCGAGCTTGCCCGCCGTGGCCGCCTCGATGGCGGCATTGAGGGACAGCAGGTTGGTCTGCCGGGCGATCTCCTGGATCACCTGGACGGCCTCCACCATCTGCCCGGTGGCTTCCTCGACCCGCTCCATGGCATGCAGGGCGGCCTGGCCAGAGGTATCGGCGGTCTGGGCGGTGCGGGCCGCCTCCGTGGAGCGGTGGTGGCTGGACTGGACGCTGACGGAAACCTCCCGGACCGAGGCCGAGAGCTCGGTGATGGCGGAGGCCATGCGGTCCGTGGACGTGCGCTGCTCGTCTGCGTTCCGGGCGATCTCGTGGCTGGTGCTGGCGATCTCGTGGGTGGCCGAGGCGATCACCTCGCTGTTCCGGCGCACCCCTTCGGCGTCGAAGCGGATCCGGTTGATGGTGTTCTTGAGGTGCGCCTGCATCCTCCGGACCGTGGCCATCAGGCTGGTGCGGTCCCCGGGCCGGGTGGGAATGTCCGAACGGAGGTTGCCTTCGGCGAGGGCCTGGGCCAGCACCAGGGCGTGCCTGGGGTCCCCTCCCAGCTGATAGTCGAGGACCTGGGCCAGCTTGCCGAAGGCGAGGACTCCCGCCAGCACGGTCAGGAGGGAGCCGGCCCCCAGGACCCACAGGCCTACGTCTGCGCGTGTGGAAATGCCGCTGAGCCGGGCCTCCACGTCCTTGACCTTGCGGTCGCGCAGTCGGTCCGCCTGGGCGGTGAGGGTGTCGGAGGCCTTGTCGAAATCAGCCATGACCTTATTGCCTTCCGCCAGCCCCTGGGACTGGTAGGCACTGACCATGGACTTGCCCGTCGCGTAGAGGCCCTCGAAGCTCCTGGTGATGTCCTCAAGATCCTTCTGGCTGGCCCCGTCCGTGGCGAGCCCGCGGAAGCGCTCCTTGGCCCGGTGGAAGCCCTCGGCGGCCTTGGCCGCCTCCTGCAGGGCCTCCGGTCGCCGGGTGAGGGAGGCGTCGGTGAGGGCCTGCTGGATCTGCACGGTCTGGAGGGCCATCTCCTCCGCCAGGAGGGCCGTGGGCAGGGACTCCTGCCCGGCCTTGAGGGCCTCGGCCCGGGTGGTGGTGAAGGCCAGGAGGTTGACCAGGGCCGTCAGGGCCATCACGGCCAGGACCCCTCCCGCCGTGATCCAGACCCGGTGCTTGAAGTCCAGATCCGGACTGGGGATCCAGATCTTCCGCTCCGGATCCTCCATGGGCTGGCCCGCCCGGGCCCGGACGTACATGCGCTCGGCTTCGGCGATCTGGGCCTTGGTGGGCTTGCTCCGGATGGAGACGTACCCCAGGACCTGGCCCTTCTCTTCGATGGGGGTCACGCTGGCGTCCACCCAGTAGAAATCGCCGTTCTTGCAGCGGTTCTTCACCATGCCCTGCCAGGGCCTGCCGGCCGTGACGGTGTGCCACAGGTCTTCGAAGGCCGCCGCCGGCATGTCCGGGTGCCGCACCAGGTTGTGGGGCTGGCCGATGAGCTCCTCCTGGGTGTAGCCGCTGATCCGGATGAACTCGTCGTTCACGGACGTGATCACCCCCCGCAGATCCGTGGTGGAGACGATGAAGGCCCCCTCCTGGAGCTGGTGCTCGTGGTGGGTGACCGGCATGTTGACGCGCATGGCTGCTCCGAGGGAGAGCATCCGGACAGACGGGCCTGAGGCCGTCGTGGGCCGGATACCCCCATCCATTCGGGAAGCAACCAGCAGGTCTTTATTTCAGGGCAGCAGCTTGACCAGGGGGATCAGGATCCCGTTGAAGCGCTTCCAGCCGGACAGGTCGCCGTGGGCCAGGCGCCGGACCTTCACCCAGTCGTCCTCGGCGGCGGCCTTGGGCACGCCCTTCAGCATCAGCTCATAGGCCAGGACCCGGGCGGCCACCGCGGGCTCCAGGGCCAGGTCCGGCCTCGCCACCAGATCCGCCCCCAGCAGCTTGCCGAACCGGGCATAGGCCGAACGCCCCCGCAGGGGGATGAAGCCCCGGCCGCAGTACCTCCCGCCATCCCCCGGCTCGACGTTACCGAGGCTGCGGTCGAACTCGTACATGCGGCGGAAGTAGGCCTCGCTGCCCGGCTCCTTCTCCGGCGCGAACAGGTAGCTTTCGGACCCGATGGTGGCGATGGCGGCGACCTCGGTGGCGGGGTCCAGGATCTTCAGGGCGTCCATCGCCTCCACGACCAGGGGCCAGTTCACCTCTACATTCGCGCGGGGCGCCTGAAGGATGGTGGCGATGACGTCCGCCGAGAAGTGCATGGCTGGCTCCCGGGGGGAAGGCTGCTGGCGAGAAGGACGGGAGGGCCAATCTACCACGGGCAGGTAAGCTTTCCACATGGACACCCATACCCTGTTCCGGTCGGGCCGCCGGGCCCGCATCGCCCGGAGGGGCGCCGAGCTCCAGGACCTCAGCCTCGGTGGCCTGGACCTGCTCTGGGACGCGGGGCCCCTCTGGCCCCGGCATGCCCCCCTGCTTTTTCCCGTCGTGGGTGCTTTAAAGGGCGATGTCCTCCACCACCGAGGGGGCACCTTCCCCATGCCCCGGCATGGCTTCGCCCGGGACCGGGACTTCACGTGGCTCCACCGAACCCCGTCGAGCTGCGCACTGGAGCTCCGGGAGGATGCCCTGACCCTGGCGGCCTACCCCTTCCCCTTCCACTTGGTGGTCTCCTACCACCTGGACCCGGCGGGCCTCCGCATGGAGCTGGTCCTGCACAACCCCGGACCGTCGCCCCTGCCAGCCAGCCTGGGCCTGCATCCGGCCTTCCGCTGGCCCCTGGCCCCCGGAACCCCGAAGGCGGCCCACCGCCTGGTTTTCGAAGCGGATGAGCCGGAACCACTCCGCCGCCTCGATGCCCGGGGACTCCTCGCGCCGGAGGTTCAGCCAAGCCCCATCCAGGACCGTGTCCTGCCCCTGAGTGAGGAACTGTTTTCCCAGGACGCCCTCATCTTCCTGGAGCCCCGCAGTCGCGCCGTCCGCTACGAGGCCGGGGGCGGACCCGCCCTGATCCTGCGCTGGGAGGGCTTTCCGCAGCTGGGTATCTGGACCAAGCCCGAGTCCGTCCCCTCCTTCCTGTGCATCGAGCCCTGGGAGGGCTACGCCAGCCCGGCGGCGTGGAATGGGGAATTCGCCGAGAAACCCGGCGGGTTCCTGCTGTCCCCGGGCGCCACACGCCAATGGGGGCTGACGGTGGCCGTGGGCTAGACCAGTTCGGCACCCAGGAAGTGCGGGCTCGCCATCGTGATCCTCGCCTGCACGAGCTCTCCGAAGGGCAGCGCCCGGCCCGGTCCGGCGATCAGGTGCACGGTCTTCCACTCGCCGCTGTGGGCCAGCCACCACCCATGCTCCGTGGGGCCATGGGCCTCGACGCGCACGGGGATCTCGCGGCCGACAAACCGCTCGTTGCTGGCCCGGGTGAGCCCGGTCTGGCGCTGCTGGAGCCGCTTCAGCCGCGCGGCCTTCAGGGCCATGGGCAGGTCATCCTTGAGGCGGAGGGAGGGCGTGCCGGGGCGCGGCGAGTAGATGAAGCTGAAGGAGCCATCGAAGGCCACCTCCTCCAGCACGCGCAGGGTGTCCTCGAAATCCTCGTCGGTCTCGCCGGGGAAGCCCACGATGAAGTCCGTGCTGATGGCCATCCGGGCCCGCCCTTCGCCCAGGTAGCCCAGGCGCTCCAGGTACTCGGCCACGGTGTATTCCCGCAGCATGCGCTTCAGCACCCGGTCGCTGCCGCTCTGCAGGGGCAGGTGGAGGAAGGGCGCCACCTTGGGATTGGTGACCAGCACCCGCGCCAGGTCCCGGGTGAAGTTCATGGGGTGGCTGGTGGTGAAGCGGATCCACTCGAGGCCCTCCACCTCGGACACGCGCTCCAGGAGGTCGGCGAAGGTGCAGCCCCCCGCATAGCTGTTCACGTTCTGGCCCAGCAGCTCCACCTCCCGGTAGCCGCGCTCCACCAGCCCACGCACTTCCGCCAGCACATCCTCGAAGGGCCGGTGCCGCTCGGCACCCCGGGTGGTGGGGACGATGCAGTAGGTGCAGGCGTGGTTGCAGCCCTCGGTGATGGTGACCAGGGCTTTGGCCGTGTCCCGGCGGCGGGTGACGGAGGGCGGGAAGAGGTGGTTGTCCGGGTACTCGCCCGCGTCCAGCACCCGCAACCTGCCCGCCCGGGCCTCGGCCACCAGCCGCGGCAGCTGCTTCAGGGCCATGGTGCCCAGCACGAAGTCGATGTGGGGGGCCCGCTTGAACAGGGCCGCCTGCTCCTGCTGGGCCAGACAGCCCGTGACCCCCACCAGCAGGGGGCGCCGCTGCTTCTCCTCCCGCAGGCGGCCCAGCTCGGAATAGACCTTGTGCACGGCCTTCTCCCGGATGGAGCAGGTGTTCAGCAGCACCAGCTCCGCCTCCTCCGCCGAGCCGACCTCCTCGAAGCCGTCGGCCGACAGCAGCCCCGACAGCTTCTCGCCGTCGTGGTCGTTCATCTGGCAGCCCCAGGTCTGGATGTGGAACTTCATGGCTTCACTTCCCTGACCAGCATGATCCGCTCCCTGTGGGGCCCCGCTTCACGGAGTCCACCGGACTCCGTTCCGTGACCCACATGGTCGCGAGGATGTGGAACTTCATGGCTTCACTTCCCTGACCAGCAAGATTCGCTCCCTGTGGGGCCCCACATGGTCGCGAGGATGTGGAACTTCATGCATCACCCGAATCGAACATTGTAACGCTCGATCAGAACAATGCCATGGCGCACGCTGGTCAGTGCAGGGCGTAGACGTTGCCGTCGGTGCTGCCCACGAAAACGATGCCCTCGGCGACGACCGGCGAGGACAGAATGGAGCCCAGGCTGAACATCCGTTCCAGGCCGATCACCATGCCATCGAGGGTGCTGTCGGGGTAGAGGGCCGAGCCGATCATGCGGCCTTCGGCATCCAGGTATTTCTTCCCGTTCTGGCGGTTGCCTTCGGTCTGGAAGTCGGCCACCCCGGCGCCCGTATCCCGGTCCACCAGGTGCAGCCAGCCATCGGAGGTCCCGAAAATGATCCGGTTCCCGGCGATGGCGGGCGAAGAGAAGGAGACCGCCTTCATGGCCTGGTCATAGATCAGCTTGCCCGTGGCCGCCTCCAGGGCCTTGAACCGCTGCCCATCCGAGGTGGGGAAGTACACCCGGCCTCCCTGCACCGCGGGCGAGGCGATGACCCAGCCCTTGTGGTTGTCGTGCTTCCACAGCAGTTCCCCGGTCTCGGCCCGCAGGGCGTAGAAGTGGCCGTCCCGGCAGCCAAAGAACACCCGGCCCTCGGCCACCGCCGCCGAGCTGGCGATGCCCACCTGGTTGTGGAGGTCGGGATCATCTCCGGTCCGGTAGGTCCAGCGGATGCCCCCCGTCCCCGCATCCAGGGCGTAGAAGGTGCGATCGAAGCTCCCCACGAAGACCAGGCCCCCTGCCACCGCCGGGCTGGCATGCACGACCCCGCCGGTCTTCACCTTCCAGCGCAGGGCGCCGGTTCCGGCGGCCAGCGCGTAGATGTGGTGGTCGCCGCTGCCCACGTAGACCGTGTCCCCCACCACCACCGGCGAGGACAGGAAGACATCGAAGGGATCCGGCATGTGCTCGGTCCGGGGTTGGGCGCCGTGGATGCCGGGGGCCGAGAAGCGGCGCTCCCCGGCCGTGCGGAAAGTCCAGACGGGTTGGCCGGTGGCGCTGTCCAGCGCGTGGATGAGCCCATCCAGGCTGCTGAAGAAGACGCGCCCCCCGGCAACGGCGGGGGAGGAGGCGATGGCGCCCTGGGCCTTGAAGCTCCACCTGAGCCCGCCATCACGTGCGTTCAGGGCGTAGAGCCGGTGGTCGGAACTGCCGATGTAGACGACCCCCGCGTGCACCACGGGAGATGAAAGCACCTTCGCGCCGGTGCGGAACGTCCAGGCGACGGTCTTCAATGTGGGCGCCTTGGAGTCATAGGTCCCCGTGTGGGCGCTGTCGCCGCGGAACATCCCGGGCTCCCCGCCGCCGAGGGGGGAACTCCCCAGAATCCAGGCCAGCGTGGCAAAGCAGAGCAGAGGTTGGCAGTGGCTTGGCATGGGTGCCCCCTGGACCCCAGCCTAGCGGCCCCGCTGGTTGCCCGGTGGGAAGACGGGGTGGTCCGTATCCCCAGCGGGGCGAGGCGAATTGGTCTATCCCTAAAACGACGCCCGCAGGCTGAACTGCCACACGCGGGGCTGCTGGAAGTTGCCGGGCGTGAAGGCCCCGCCCACGTTGTTCACCCAGATCATGGGCTGCCGGTTGGTGGCGTTGAACACATCCACCGCCGCCCGCAGGTCGACCTTCCGCAGACGGACCCGCCAGGCCAGGCCCAGGTCCAGGCTCAGGGTCTGGGGCAGCTCCTGGTCGCCCCGGGTCGTGGCGGGTGCCAGCACGTTGTCGCCGGAGACCCTCACGAGGCTGCTGTACCGCAGGCCCGATCGCCAGAGGAAGGCGAAGGAGGACTCCAGGTTCCAGGGCAATGCGGCGCTCCCGAAGGCCTTCCAGGCATGCTTCACCTCCTCGTTCAGGTTCCCGTCGTACTGGGGCTGGCGGTAGTCCTGGCGGAGGCTCGGGATGGAGGCGAAGCCGGTGCTCTTGCCGGTGGCCGTGTTGACGTTGCCGACTTCGGTGTTGCCGTTCAGATCACCCTGGCTGTAGCTCAGCTGGAGCCGGTGGCCGGCTTCGAAGTCCCGGCGGGCCACCAGGTCGAGGCCGCGGAAATCG
This sequence comes from Candidatus Geothrix skivensis, assembly GCA_016721195.1. Taxonomy (GTDB): domain Bacteria; phylum Acidobacteriota; class Holophagae; order Holophagales; family Holophagaceae; genus Geothrix; species Geothrix skivensis. Next base: position 404,385 of record JADKIO010000006.1, read on the forward strand.
CGCTTCAGGCCGGGAAGGTTCGCCACCACCTTCCGGGTGGAGGAGCTGTTGGCGAGGGCATCCAGCTCCGGCAGGTAGCCATAGGTGGAACTGTAGGTATCGATGAGATCCCGCACCCGCTTCAGCGTGAGGGTGGCTTCAAGGGTCCAGGCACCGACCCAGGGCAGGTCCTGGACCCTCTGGGCGCCCAGCTGGTGGAGGTCCGTACGGGGCGCACGGAGGTCGCCCACGGCCATGTTGGCCGCGCCCTGAACGCCGCTTGCCTGCCAGGTCCGCCAGTCGTTCTGGGTGGGGATCCACACCTGCCTCACAAGGGATGGCCCACCCGTGGTCGCTCCTGCCGTGGTCAGGTTGCCGGGGGTGGGCGGGCTGTAGATGCGGCCCGAATAGGCGAAGAGGCGGATCCGCCCATCCGCCGCGGGATCCCAGGACAGACCCAGCCTCGGGCTCAGCAGCGTCTGCCGGTAGAGGCTCCGTCCATCCTCCGCATCGAGACCGGCGCGATCCAGCCGGAGACCCGCGTTCACGGTCCAACGGGGTCCGAGGGACCAGTCATCCTGGAGGAACAGGCCCGCCACGCGCTGTTTGAGCGGGCGGCCATAGCCGGTGGCATCGGCCAGGGTCCGCTGGTAGAGGTAGCTGGCCCGGCCGCCGACCAGCTGCCCGGAGACTGGGCTGGGTGTGGCGAGGCTATCGCCGCTGGCATAGCCATAGCCGTTCCCATTGAAGGCCTGCAGTCCCGCCTGGATGGCGGCCAGGTCACCGGCGGCGGGGCCAGCCCCGCCCGCCGCTCGATCCAGGTAGGCCAGGCCGAAGGAGGGCCGCTGAAAGACCTTGGTGTATTCGGCCGCCAGCCCCTGGAAGCCGCCCTTGATCTGGTGGGAGCCCCCGGACCAGCTGAACTCGCTGCGCAGGGTCAGGTTCCGGATCCGGTCCAGCCGATCCTCCGCGTAGGCGCCGAAGGATTCTCCACCGGGCGCATCCAGCTGGCCCCGGAAGGATCCGGCGCCGGGGGTCGCCGGGGTCCAGTGGAAGCTCGTGCGATGCAGACCGAGGGTGTTCTCCCAGGTGAGCCGCGTTCCAAGGGCACCCACGTGCTTGAGGAGGTAGCTGTCCCCGCCCCGGGTGCGGACCGGCTGCTGAAAGTCCTTCACGCTGCTATCGCCGGCGGTATCGAAGTTGGTCTGGGTGACGGGGTCCCCGAAGTAGCTGAATTCGAAGCGGTGGTCCGCCCCGGCCAGCCAGGTGAGCTTGAGGAACCGGTAGCTGCGGTCCTCCTCCTGGCTGCGCCGGTGGGGGGCTGAGCCCACGGGACGAACATTCTCGAAGTCGAGGCTCAGCAGTTGGCGGTTGAAGGCCCCGAAGAAGAAGAGCGTGTCCTTGATGAGGGGGCCACCCAGGCTGAATCCCACCTCATTGGCGTCCGTGGGGCGTTCCTCGGGGGTGCTGGCCTTGCCCTCGTCGGTCTTCGCGTTCAATCCCCGGAAGATCCGTCTCGTGAAGATGGAGCCGTGGAACTCGCTGCCCCCGCTCTTCGTGACCAGGTTGTAGACCCCGCCGGAGGCAAAGCCCACTTCCGCCTTGTGCCCCCCCGTGGTGAGGGTCTGGCTGTCGAGAATCTCCGTGGAGAGGTTCATACCAAAGCGGCCCGTGGAGCTGAGCCTCGTCTCCATGCCGTCCACCAGGAACGCGTTGGCGTCGAGCATGGAGCCCAGCACCACCGGCTCGGGTTTGCCCGACGGGGTGACCCCGGGGGCCAGGTAGCCGTGTTCCACATAGCGCTGGGGCGAGAAGGGCAGCCGCGCCAGCTCCTCGGCACTGAAACTGGTTTGTGCGCTGACGGAGCTGGTCTCCACCCGCAGGGGGGAGGCTTCCACGGAGACGGTGGCCTGGGCCGGTTCCAGGCGCAGGCGGAGATGGACCCGCTCATCCGCCCGGAGCTTGAGGGTCTGGCCCTGGAGGCGGTAGGCCCCTGGGAGCAGCCCGGCGATAGAGGCGATGCCTCTCGCGTCCGCCCGCAGGAGCCGCGACTCGCCCCGCTCCACGGACTCCAAGGTCAGGGCAGCCCCCGGGCTGGGACGACCAGCGGGGTCCAGCACTTCGATCCGCAGAGAGGCCGTTGTCTGGGCAACGAGGACCGTGGTGCCCAGGGCGAAGCCACCAAGCAGCGACCGGACCAGGCCAATCCCAGACCTGCCCGGGAGCATCACATCGACCCCCAGGGCATCAAAGCCCGCCGAGTCGAGGAGGCGGAGGGCCTCCTCCCCGCTGGGCGCCACCCGGGCTTCGACGCCGGAGGCTTCCAGGCCCGCTCGGAGCTCCCGGGCGGTCCTGGCCTGATCCTCGACGATCAGGACGAGCATGGCCGGGCCATCCGGGCCACGAGCCCCCCCGGGGACTCCTGGAGGGTGATGCCCAGGCGCTCGGCGGTGGCCCTGAGCCACAGGGAGGGCAGGTTCTGAGGACTATCCGGCGGGGGCTCCGGAAGAAGGGCCATGGGCATCGGGGCATCCCCAAGCCAGGTGAGGATCCAGGCCTCCGGCGCGGCCGTGGCCTCCAGGCGGAGAGGTCCCGGCGCCGCCCAGGGAAGGATCTGGCGGGTGAAGGCCGCGGCCCACTCCACCAGCACGGTCGGCCAGGCGGTCCCTTCCGCCTCGCGGTCCCTCAGCTCGATGGGGCAGCGGAACAGCACAGCCATGGATTCCAGTCTGGCCTCCAGGGCCGCCTGCCACTCGCTCCAGGGAGCCAGCCCCGAATCCGGGTGCCTTCCCAGCGCCAGGGAACGGGCCATGTGGATGAGGGTCTTGCCATCCTCGAGGGTGGTTTCGAGACGCATGCGGTTACGGGCATCGAGGGGAAGCCGCGGATCGCTCAGATCCAGCACCCCCTGCAACCCCGCCAGGAGGTTGTTGAAGTCATGCAGCGTTGCCCGCCACAGGTCCTCGGCGCTCATGTCCCCCCCATCTGCACAAAACCCTTGAATGAAGTTACCTTGGAGCAGACCCTCTGTGCAGCCACGGAAGACCCCTAGGACAAAAAATGCAGCAACCAATCAAGCGGCTGGGTGAACTGCTCGTGGAGAGCGGGCTCATCACCCCTGCCCAACTGCAGAGCGCCATCACCCACCAGAAGATCGCCCGGGGGCGTCTGGGCAGCAACCTGGTGGCGCTGGGCTACATCTCCGAAGAAGTGCTGATGGACTTCCTGAGCCAGCAGACCGGGGTGCCGCGGATGGACGTGCGCAACATCGAGGTGCCGCCCCAGATCCTCAAGCTCGTGCCCCACCGCCTGGCCGATCAGTTCACGGTGCTTCCCATCACCACCAAGGAGCCCAAGTCCCTGGTCCTGGCCATGTCCGATCCCTCGGACCTCAACGCCATCGATAGCGCCCGCTTCGCCTCGGGGCTCAACGTCGAGCCCGTGGTGGCCTCCCATAGCGCTCTGAAGAAGGCCATTGCCGATCTCTACCGCCACCAGGAAGCTCCCACTGGGGCCCTGACGGTGGAGCTGGGCCGCGACTTCAACCAGGAGGACGCCCTTCCGGTGACCTTCTCCCTGGCCCCCATGGCCGTGCCCGCCCCGGCACCTTCCCAGCCAGCGGCCTTTCCCCGGGACCCCTTCTTCGACAGCCCCGCTGCACAAACCCAGCCGGTGAACATCGACCCCTTCGGGCTCTTCGACCCGACCCGGGTCACACCCCCGCCGGCGCCCGTACCCCAGGTGAGCCCGGGCCTCGTCCATAGCCGGACCTCGGGACAGACCGCCCGGCGCCTGGAAACCTACCAGACCCGGACCCTGGTGCTGGGGCTGATCCGGCTCTTCCAGCGCCGCGGCATCATCGGGGATGACGAGCTCCAGCGCCTGCTCACGAACCTGGTCGAGGCCGGCGAGCTCAAGGACGACGACAAGATCGGTTAGTTCTCCAGTTCCCCGACCGCCGGGTGGAGTAACGAACCGGCTAGTTCTCGACTTTCAAGATGGCCAGGAAAGCCTCCTGGGGAATCTCTACGTTGCCGATGGATCTCACTCGGCCCGTCCTGGGCCTCGCCCCTACGGGGTCATGCGCTTCGCGCACGGTGGGCCTTCGCTCCTGCTTCGGCCTCATCTCTAGAAGGTGGTCCATCTAGGCCGCTCGAATCCTAGTTTTCGACCTTGAGGATCGCAAGGAAGGCCTCTTGGGGGATCTCCACGTTGCCGATGGACTTCATCCTCTTTTTGCCCTCTTTCTGCTTGTTGAGGAGCTTCTTCTTGCGGCTGACGTCGCCGCCGTAGCACTTGGCGAGGACGTCCTTGCGGCGGGCCTTCACATTGGTGCGGGCGATGATCTTGCTGCCGATGGCGGCCTGGATGGCCACGTCGAACATCTGCTGGTGGATGACTTCCTTCATCTTCTGACAGAGGGCCAGGCCCAGCGCCTGGCTCTTGGCCCGGTGCACCAGGATCGAGAGGGCGTCCACGGGCTCGGCGTTCACCAGGATGTCCATCTTCACCAGGTCGGATTCGGTGTAGTGCTTCATGTGGTAGTCGAAGCTGGCATAGCCCTTGGAGACGGACTTGAGCTTGTCGTAGAAGTCCAGCACCACTTCGTTCAGGGGCAGCTCATAGACCAGCATCACCCGGTCCTGGCTCAGGTACTCGAGCTTCTGCTGGAGACCCCGGCGCTCCTCGCAGAGCTTGATGAGGCCGCCCACGAAGTCCGTGCGGGTGAGGATGGTGGCCTCGATGATGGGTTCCTCGATGGTGGCGATCTTCTGCAGGGGTGGCAGCCTGGAAGGGTTGTCGACCGAGACCTCGGAACCGTCCGTCAGGTGCACGTGGTAGCGCACGCTGGGGGCCGTGGTGATGAGGTCGAGGTCGAACTCCCGCTCCAGGCGCTCCTGCACGATCTCCATGTGGAGCAGGCCCAGGAATCCGCAGCGGAAGCCGAAGCCCAGGGCCGTCGAGGTCTCGGGCTCGTAGGTGAAGCTGCTGTCGTTGAGCCGCAGCTTGTCCATGGCGTTGCGCAGGTTCTCGAAGTCGTCGCTGGAGGTGGGGAAGATCCCCGCGAAGACCACGGGCTGGATCTCCTTGAAGCCCTTCAGCATCTCGGTGGCAGGCTTGGTGGTCAGCGTCACGGCGTGGGTGACGGTGTCGCCCACCTTCACGTCCACCAGCGACCGGATGTTGGCCACCAGGTAGCCGACTTCCCCCACGGACAGGGCTTCCTGCTTATCCATCTTGGGATCGAAGATGCCGATCTCGTCCACCCGGTGCTCGCTGCCCGTGGACATGAAGCGGATCGTATCCCCGGCCTTGATGGTGCCATTCATCACGCGGATGAGGTTCACCACGCCGCGGTAGGCGTCGTAGTAGCAGTCGAAGACCAGGGCCTGCAGGGGCGCGTCGGGGTTGCCCTTGGGGGCGGGGATGCACTTCACGATCTGCTCCAGCACCTGGTCGCAGTTCAGCCCGGTCTTGGCACTGACGTTGACGGCGTGGGCCGTGTCCACCAGGCCGATGACCGTGTCGATCTGCTCCAGCACCCGGACGGGGTCCGAGCTGGGCAGGTCCGTCTTGTTCAGCACCGGGAAGACTTCCAGGCCATTCTCCAGGGCCAGGTAGGCATTGGCCAGGGTCTGGGCCTCCACCCCCTGGGTGGAATCCACCACCAGGATGGCCCCCTCACAGGCGGCCAGGCTGCGGCTCACCTCATAGGTGAAGTCCACGTGGCCCGGCGTATCGATGAGGTTCAGGGTGTAGGTCTTGCCGTCCAGGGCCGGGTATTTCAGGGTCACCGCATGGGCCTTGATGGTGATGCCGCGTTCCCGCTCCAGGTCCATGTCGTCCAGGATCTGCGCCTGCATGTCCCGTCCCGCCACGGTCTTGGTCAACTCCAACAGGCGGTCTGCCAGGGTGGACTTGCCATGGTCGATGTGGGCGACGATGGAAAAATTGCGGATCAGGGCTGGATCTGACACTGAGGAACCTCGAACCTGCCATTGTATCGTTGGAAACCGTCAAATCCTTCGGAGATTTACCAGCCCAAGGTTCATCCTCCGGTTGATCGCAGACGATAGGCCCCTTAACCTCAAGACACGAGTGCAAGGAGTCAGCTTGACCCATTTCGAGTCCCCCATGACCATCCTGATGGTGGAGGACAATGCCCTCCAGCGGCGGCAGATCGAGGCGCAGCTGCAGCCCTTGGGCCACCGGCTCATCGTGGCGTCCAATGGCCAGGAGGCGCTCGATCGGATGAAGGTCGCCCTGCCCGACCTGGTCATCATGGACGCCGTCATGCCCTCCATGGATGGCTTCAAGGCCTGCGAAATGATCAAGTCCGATCCCCGCACCGCGGGGGTCCCGGTCATCGTGCTCACGGCCCTGAGCCGGGATGCCAAGGACCGGAGCTACACGGCGGGCGCCGATGACTTCCTGCGGAAGCCGGCCAACAACCTGCTGCTCCAGGTCCGGGTGCAGACGCACCTGAAGATCCACGAGCTGGCCCGCCAGACGGGCGCCCCCGCCGCGGCCAGGGCCAAGGTGCTGGTGGTATCGGCCAGCTCCCTGATCCGCTCCCAGGTCCAGAACCACTGCGGCCGGGACCAGGCCCAGTTCCTGGAAGCCCAGGGGGAGGGCCAGGCCCGGGCCCAGATCATGGCCCACCGGCCTGAGGTCATGGTGCTGGACACGGAGCTGCTGGAAGGCAGCGCCCAGAGCCTGGCCGTGGATATCCACGAATCCGAGGAGCTGAGGGGCATGCCCATCCTGCTGCTGCACGCCCCGGGGGAGCTGGAGACCTGGTCGAGGCTCCAGCAGCCGGTGGCGGATGCCCTGGAGAAGCCGCTGGTGGCCCCGGAAACCCGCCGCCGCGTGGCCCTGCTCAGCCGGCTCGCCCAGCTGCAGAAGCTCGTCCAGGCATGATCCGGGCCTTCGCCCTCGGGCTGCTGGCAACCGTCCTTCCTGCCGCGCCCATCCAGGGCCGGGTCACGGATGGCCGGAGCGGTCTGGCGGGGGTTCGCGTATTCCCGGACCGGCAGCCGCGGGTCTCCCCAGCGGGCGACCTGCCCGTGGCCATCACCGATGCCTCGGGACGCTTCTCCCTCGACCTGGAGGCTGAAGACGGGGTCCTCGTTCTGGAGAAGGACGGCTGGCGCCGGGACCTGGTGCCCGCCGCCGAATGGTCCCGGGAGCTGGTGCTGCGGCCCGAGCCCGGGTTCCGGAAGGAAGCCGTCTTCCTGGTGCGCCTGGACTTCACGGATGAGGCCTCGAAGCTGCCGGACGGCGCCCTCCGGGAGCTGCTCTTCTCCCGCCGGCCCGGGGTCGCCAGTGCGGCGAACTACCTCTACGAGGTGAGCAAGGGTGGGCTCTCTCTCGTGGAGGGACAGTTCCTGAAGTTGCGGAGCGCCGAGCATCCGAAGCCCAGGGCCGATGGTCAGGTATCCGCCATGGCCCGTTGGGTGCTGGAGCGCCTGCAGGGCGAGGAACTCGGGGCCTGTGATCGTGTGGACAACCGCAGAGGCGCCGACCGTCAGGACGGGAAGCCCGATCATCTCTGGATCATCACCCCCGGCCATCCCCAATCCGTCACCGCCGACGAGGCCCATCTCAAGGCCGTGAGCCTGCTCATGCCCCTGCCCTGGAACCAGCACCAGCGCTGGCCCCTGCTCTTCATGACCGAGGAAGTGCCCCTGGGCAACATCGTTCACGAGGCCTTCCATGCCATGGGCGAGCACCGGGTGGACGACCTCTACCTGGAGGACGGCTCGGCACCGACCGCTGGCATATGGGACCTCATGGACGGGGGCCAGTACCGGGGCTGGGACCGCTCCCATCCGGACCTGGGGCCCTGGGTGGAGGACACGGGCTACAGCCCTTCGCACCCCATGGCCTGGGTGCGCTCCGAGCTCTGGTACCGGGGTCATTTCCACAGCAGCATCGCGCGGCTGGCCGTGAAGGGCCGCTCCTGGGAGGGCTGGATCGCACCGGTGTCCCGGGCCCCCGGGGCCGATCCCCAGTGGGTGACGGTGCCCGACCCGCGCAGGAAGGGTCGCTTCTTCAGCCTGGAGGTCCGCCGGCCCTGGGGCTTCGAGCGGGGCCGCATCGGCGGTCGCTTCGGCCCGGGCCACCAGGGCCTGGTGGTGGCCCTCGTGGATCCTTCCCTGCTGACCCATGGCCACCCCAGAGGACCCGTCCGAGTCGTCGATGCCCATCCGGGCTCCCCAGAACCCCCCAAGCCGCGGCTCCCCCTCCGCCTCTGGGAGCTGGACGACGCCGCATTCAGCCTGGGCCCCGGAGAGAACCCGAAGGGCCGCAGCGGCCCCCTCTCATGGGAAGTGCTGGAGACCGATGCCGGGGGTCGCATGCGGGTGCGCCTGGCCCTGGATCGCAGATAGCCCCCGTTGCTGGAGTCCCCATGCGCTCTGCCCTGCTGCTCTGTGCCACGCTCGCCCTCCCGGCCCAGTCGCCGGCGGAAAGGGCCGTGGCCGCGGTGCTGGACGACTGGCACCTGGCAGCCGCCCAGGCTGATGAGCGCCGCTACTTCGGCCACTTGGCCGAAGGCGCCGTGTTCCTGGGCACCGACGCCACCGAGCGCTGGCCAAAGGCAGCCTTCCAGGCCTGGGCCCATCCCATCTTCCAGAGGGGCAAGGCCTGGAGTTTCAGGGCCACCCGGCGGGCGATCACGGTGGCCCCGGATGGGCGCTCCGCCTGGTTCGATGAGGACCTGGAAACTCCGAACCTGGGGCCGGCCCGGGGCAGCGGCGTGCTGACGATGGACCGGGGGCGCTGGCTGATCCAGCAGTACAACCTCAGCGTCCCCATCCCGAACGCCCTGATGAAGTCGGTGAAGGCCCAGATCGAGGCCCATGGAAAAACCCCCTGAAGGGGCTGCCTGCCAAGTAAGATCAGGCATGAATCCCGGCCGCTGCCTCCTCGCCTGTCTCATGACCGCCGGCCTCGGCGCGCAGTCCCCGCCCGAGGCCCTGCGCGCGACTGCGGAGCGCCTCAAGGTCGAGGCCTTCCGCACGAACGGCGCCTACGAAGACCTGGCCTGGCTCTGCGATCGCATCGGCCACCGGCTGTCGGGCTCGCCCCAGTTGGATGAGGCCATCCGCTGGGCCCATACCCGGCTGCTGGCCGCGGGCCTCAGCAATGTCCACCTGGAGCCCGTGATGGTGCCGCACTGGGTGCGGGGCCGGGAGGCGGCCGCCCTGCTGCAGCCGACGCCCCATCGCATCAACCTCCTGGGCCTCGGCGGCAGCGTGGGCACGCCCCCCGGCGGCCTCACGGCGGACGTGCTGGTGGTGGGTTCCTTCGATGAGCTGGATCGGCTCGGCGCCTCGGCCAAGGGCAGGATCGTGCTCTTCGACGTGCCCTACAAGGGCTACGGGCCCACGGTGGCCTACCGTCACGATGGCGCGGCGAAGGCGGCCCGGCATGGCGCCGTGGCGGCCCTGGTGCGCTCCGTGGGCCCCGTGAGCCTGGACACGCCCCACACGGGCCTCATGGACTACGTTCCCGGCGTTCCCAGGATTCCCGCCGCCGCCGTGACCATCGAGACCGCCACCCAGATGCGCCGCATGCAGCAGCGGGGCGAGCGCATCCAGATGCGGCTCGAGATGGGGGCGAAGACCCTGCCGGACGCCCCTTCCGCCAATGTGGTGGCCGAGATCCGCGGCACCGAGAAGCCCGAGGAGGTCATCATCCTCAGCGGCCACCTGGACAGCTGGGACGTGGGCCAGGGCGCCCAGGACGACGGTGCCGGTTGTGTCATGGCCATGGAGGCGGCCCGGCTCATCCAGAGCCTGGGCCTCAAGCCCCGCCGCACCATCCGCGTGGTGCTCTGGACCAACGAGGAGAACGGCCTGCGGGGGGGCCTGGCCTACCGGGATGCCCACCGTGCCGAGTTCGGCAACATCATCGCCGCCGTGGAAGCGGATCACGGCGCCGAGCGGGTGAAGGCCTTCCACTTGGAGCTGACCAAGGTCAGCGAGGAGGCCAGGATTTCCGCACTGGCTTCCATGAAGGACACCCTGGGCGCCCTCATGGCACCCTTCGGCGTCACCTTCCAGTTGGGGGGATCGGGTGCTGACGTGAGCCCCATGGTGGCCGAAGGGGTGCCTGGCATTGGCGTGGAGCATGCGGGCAAGCACTACTTCGACGTCCACCACACCGAGGCCGACACCTTCGACAAGGTCAACAAGGATGACCTGGCCTTCAACGCCGCGGCCCTGGCCACCTTCGCCTTTGCCCTGGCCCAGTCCGACCTCAGGTTCCGCTAGGACGGCTGGGGGATCACCAGGGTGAACTCGGCCCAGCGACCCTGTTCGGAGTCCGCCTCCAGCCGCCCGCCGTGGAGGCGGACGATGCGCCAGGCGGTGTAGAGGCCCAGGCCGGTGCCCTTCTTGGCCCGCAGCTCCGGGGCCTGGAGCCGGCTGAACCTGCGGAAGAGCCGGGTCCGTTCCTCAGGGGCCCAGCCTGGCCCTTCGTTGAAGCTGCTCACCAGGAATCCCTCCGCATCCTGCCTGGCCTTCAGGCGGATCAGGCCGCCGGGGCGGCCATACTTGGCGGCGTTGCCCAGGAGGTTCGTGACCACGATCCGCAGGAGGGCTGGATCCGCTTCAACTTCCATTGATCCTGAGGGGTAGTCCCGCTCCAGGTGCTGCTGGTTCTCCTCGAACATGGGCAGGACCAGTTCGAGGGCCGGCTCCAGGACCTCCGCCACCAGGTCCATCCGGCGCGGGCTCGGTATCAGCTCCCCACCCTCCATCCGGGCCAGGTCCAGGTAGTCCCTCACGAGATCCAGGAGGTACTCGCCCTTCCGCATCAGGTTGTCCAGCTTGGCTACCTGCCGTGGGTCGAGCGGCCCCAGGTAGCCCATGGCCAGCACCCGGGCGTCGGTGATCATGCTCGCCACGGGGTTCTTCAGCTCATGGCTCACGAAGCCGAGCATCTCCGAAAAGGCCTGGTTCGAGGCCTGGAGCTGCTCGATGCGCCAGGCCTTCTCCACCGCCTGGGACAGGCGCTCGGCCAGGGCCTGCCAGAGGCGCACGTGGTGGGCCGTGTAGCTGTGGGGATTTCTGGAGCTGAGGAAGACCAGACCCACCGACCGGCCTTCCACCGTCAGGGCACAGGTCATGCTGGAGCGCACCCCTTCCTTGACCAGCAGGGCCGTCGCGGCGCTGCGGGGGTGTTCCTGGAGGTACATGGCCAGGTCGTGGATGAGGCGGGGGGACCCGCTGTCCAGCACCCGCTGCAGGCTCGACTGGCTGAGGTCCTCCGAGTAGCCCTGCTTCAGGTGGACGGGTTCGTAGAGGGCCCGGGTCCAGTGCGCGGCCACCCGGCGCCCCTCATCCTCGAGGAAGGCCAGTCCCAGGCGATCGCAGGGGCAGAGGTTCCGGATCGCGTCGAAGAGGAAGTCCATGAGCCGGTCCAGGCTGAGGGCCGCCGCGATCTTCTGATTGACGTGGTCCAGGATGGCCTGTTCTTCCGGCGGAAAGGGCTCAGGCTCCTCTGGCCTGGCCGGGAGGAACTGGAGCGTGGGGTTGGATTCGACCATGGCTTCTTCTCTTCCGAGCGGCCTTCAAGAGGGTGAGCTGACCTCGCCAAGATGCAGGATCTCTTCTTTTTTCTCTTCGATGAGCCGGTCCAGTGACTCCGGGGTCAGGCCCAACCGGAGGGCCACGGCAGGATCGAGGTCCGGGCCATCACTGGAGCCCCCCGGGAACCCGGCCCGGTAGGCCAGCGCATCGGCGGCATGGACCACAGATGCCAGTTCGATCTGCTCCTCGGTCAAAGCCCGGCCCGGTTCATGATGCCAGCGACAGGCCTGCTCCACCTGCAGCGGGAGGTTCCACTTCCGGGCGATCTCCTTGCCCACGTCGCAGTGGCTGCTCCCCAGCAGCTGCCGCTCGCCCTCGTCCGTGCCAAAGGTCCACCAATTGGCCTCGGGCACCTCCACCGCCAGGAAACCGCCGATGATGAGCTTCCCCGCATCATGCAGCAACCCGGCGATGTAGGCGATGTCGGCGCAGCGGTGGTTTCCTCGAACAGCCAGAGCCTCGGCAAACAGGGCCGTGGCGGTGCAGTGGAGCCAGAAGTCCGAGCCATTGAGTCCGTATCCCGGCAGGCGCCGAGGCAGGGTCTGGCGGAAGGAGGTGCTGACGGCAACTTCGTAGACCCGCCGGAGGCCGATCCTCGCAACGGCTTCCCGCACCGTGCTGACGGGAGCGTTCCCGCTGAAATAGGCACTGTTGGCCGCCTTGAGCAGGTTGGCCGTGATGGCCGGATCGGACCGGACCGCCTGTTCGAACCGTCCGGAGCTGGCCCGCTCGTCCCGCAGCAGCGGGGTCAGGCGCGCCACCGACTCCGGGAGGGAGGGCAGCGCCTGGATGCCTTCAACCAGCACGTAGGCTGGGATCATTTCATTCCCTTCCTGTGGGGGGCCGCTTCAATGGACCTAGTCTGACCTGCCCATGGATGGATAGGGCAGAAGAAGGTTCGGGATCAATGCGGGGATCGAAGCAGTACCGCAGACCCTAGTGGATCGGCGCGAATGCCAGGCCACCCTCGGGGGCAAGGAAAACCGCCTCAGTTTCCAGCAGGCCCACCAGCCGGTGGCCTTCCGCAATCGAGGTGGGCAGCCAATCCAGGGTGCCGTTGCCCAGATTGAAGCGGGCCAGCAAGAGGCCTTTCGATTCCGGGGCACCGCAGGACCGGACCTGGCTGGGGGCAAAGGCCCCGAAGATGACATCCCGGCCGGACCAGGCAAGCAGAGGGCCGCGTCCCACGCGTCCGAGCACGGGGCGGGCCGGCATGACGCCCTGGCACGTGAAGAAGGACTGCCCGGGGTCCTGGGGTCCCTTGGCCGGATCGAGGACCGTAAAGGCCAGGCTGGCACCCTCGGCGAGGTAGATGGCGCCATCCAAGCCCAGGGCCATGCGATTAAGGGCGACCCGCAGGGGCTGCGCCGCGGCCTCCTTGGCCTGGGCCTTGTCGCCGAAGGTCCACAGCACGGCGCCGGTCCTGAGGTCCCGCTTCTCCAGGAAGGGCTTCATCGTGCGGTAGAGCAAAAGCACCCCGTCCCGGAGCACGGCCATGTCCTCCACCGCCGCGGCGAGGGGGAGCGCCAGTTCGGTTCTGCCATCCTTGCCAAGCACCGCCAGCTGGACCCCCCAGGTCATCCAGATCCGGTTGTAGGGATCGATGACCCAGCGCTCGGGCGAAGCGCCGATGACGCCAGGCAGCTCCGTGGGCTCCTGGGAAGGTGCATCGGCGGCCGCAACCCGGGCGCCCTTGTGTCTGGGCGTGCCGTACAGCAGGGCACCCGCCGCATCGTAGTCGGTAGTGGGTTTCGGCGCACTCGGGGCGGGCTTGGCGACCGCAGGGGCTTTCCGCCCCTCGGGCAGGGCCACCGGGAGCGAGCCGAGCAGGCCACTGCCTTTCATCCAGGTGCGCAGGCTGCGGGCGGCCGGATCAAAGAAGACCAGGGAGCCATCCACCTCCTGATAGGCCCAGCCGGAGGCCTGCCGCGTGGCATCCCAGCCCTGGGCCCCGAGCGGCGTGGCAGAAGACAGGCCAAGCATTAGGATGGCTAGGAAGAATCGATGACTCATTTATCACCTGCCTATATCGTATTATGTGCATGAGCGATTTTTACGGAGGGTCTTGCTGTGTGACCCACAGCACGACTTGATCCACGGACCGAGGCATCCCTTGAGTCCCGCTGGAATCCCCGGGTTCCGCTGGCTCGGGGGCCGCGAAGGGCCTGCGCAGGCACCCTTCCCGCCTCCCTTCAGGGGGAGTGGTACGATGGCCTCGTCAGTCCAGGCATGTGCCTCATTCCCGCGCAGTAGTGCTCAGGTCCGACCCATCCGCCCACACCCCAGAGGCTGCTGATGACACATCGATCGGTCATGCAAGTGATGCTCCCCCTTGTGGCCCTGCTGGGCTGTTCGGGCGGCTCCAACCCCTCGCCCGGGGTGGCGCCGGACCCCAGCAGCGGGCCTGCCGTGCCCGGCCAGCAGGTGAAGCTGGTACTTCCCTCGGCCCTGGATGGCAACATCGGGGGCTACCTTGAATACGTGCCCGGCGACTACGCGAACTCCGGCCACGCCTACCCGCTCATGATCTTCTGCCATGGCGCCGGCGAAGTGGGCGATGGCAGCGATGCGGCGCTGACGAAGGTCGCCCAGAATGGCCCCCCCAGGCTGATCCGCGATGGCAGGTTCCCCGCGGGGTTCACGGTGAACGGCAGCACCTTCTCCTTCATCGTGGTCTCGCCCCAATTCAAGAACTGGCCGGCCGCCAGCAACCTCAAGGCCCTGGTGGATCACCTCAAGGGCAAGGGCCTGCGCTTCGACCCGGCCCGCGTGTACGTGACGGGGCTCAGCATGGGCGGCGGAGCCACCTGGGTGACGGCCCGGGACGCGAGCACCCTGCCCCTCATCGCCGCCGTGGTGCCCGTGTGCGGCGCGCAGGACTCGGACCTGGCGGGTGCCAGGCGCATCGCCGATGCCCACCTTCCCGTCTGGGCCCTGCACAACAACGGGGATCCCACGGTGACCGTGAACAACACGGAACACTGGATCCGCGACATCAACGCCAATGCCCCGGCGGTGCCAGCCCGGAAGACCATCTTCGTGTCCACCAGCCACGATGCCTGGACCAGGGCCTACGATCCGGCCTATCGGGAGAACATCAATGGCCTGGACCTGAATGTCTACGAGTGGATGCTGTCCTACCGCAAGTGAATCTCACGGCGAGGGCGTCGACTCCGCGATTAGGCCTGCAGACTCAGCCCAGTTCCTCCGGCAGGGCCAGCACGGCACCCTTGTTGGCGCTGGTGACGAGCCGCGAGTAGCGCCCCAGCCAGCCCTTGCTGATCTTGGGCTTCGGCTTCACCCAGGCGGCCCGGCGGCGCTCCAGCTCGGCGGGATCCACCAGCACGTTCATGCTCCGGGCGGGGATGTCGATGCGGATCCGGTCCCCGGTGTGGACCAGGGCGATGGGACCGCACTCGGCGGCCTCGGGGCTCACGTGGCCGATGCAGAGGCCCGCTGTGCCGCCGCTGAAGCGGCCGTCGGTGATGAGGGCCACCTGCTTCCCCAGGCCCTGCCCCTTGATCATCGAGGTGGGCGAGAGCATCTCCGGCATGCCGGGGCCACCCTTGGGGCCCTCGTAGCGGATGATGACCACCTGGCCCGCCTTCACCTTCCGCAGCATGAGGGCCGTCAGGCATTCGTCCTGGCCTTCGAAGACGATGGCTTCACCCTCGAAGACCAGGCAGGTCGGGTCCACCCCCGCGCTCTTCACGACGCTGCCGTTGGGTGCGATGTTTCCGAAAAGGACCGCCAGGCCCCCGTCCGCCGAAAAGGGAGTTTCGATGGTGCGGATGATCTTGGGGTCCTGGATGCTGGCGTTCGCGATGACCTCGCCCAGGGTCTTTCCCGTCACCGTCAGGCAGTCCAGATTCAACAGGCCCGGCTTGCGGGAGATCTCCTTCAGGATCGCCGAGATGCCGCCGGCCCGGTCCACGTCCTGGATGTGCACGTCGGGCACCGAGGGCGACACCTTGCAAATGCAGGGCGTCACTGCGGAGATTTCGTTGAGGCGCTCCAGGGGGTAGTCCACCCCCGCCTCGTGGGCGATGGCGAAGCCGTGCAGCACCGTGTTGGTGGAGCCGCCCATGGCCATGTCGAGGGCGAAGGCGTTGTCGAGGGAGGCCTTGGTGACGAGGTCCCTGGGCTTGAGGTCCCGCTCCAGCAGTTCGAAGATCTGGCGCGCGGCGGCCTTGGCCAGGTCCTGGCGACGGGCGTCCACGGCGGGGATGGTGCCATTGCCCGGCAGCGCCAGGCCGATGGCCTCCAGCAGGCAGTTCATGGAGTTGGCGGTGAACATGCCGGAGCAGGAGCCGCAGGTGGGGCAGGCGCTGGCCTCGATGGCGTTCAGCTCGGCCTCGGTCATCTCGCCGCTCTGGACCTTGCCCACGCCTTCAAAGACAGTGATCAGGTCGCTGCGGCTGCCATCGGGCTGGGTGCCCGCCAGCATGGGGCCACCGGTGACGAAGATGGTGGGCACGTTCACCCGCACGGCACCCATGATCATGCCCGGCGTGATCTTGTCGCAGTTGGAGATGCAAATGAGGGCGTCGAAGCAGTGGGCCATGGCCATGGTTTCGAGGCAATCAGCGATGAGCTCCCGGCTGGGCAGGGAGTAGCGCATGCCCAGGTGGCCCATGGCGATGCCATCGTCCACGGCGATGGTGTTGAACTCGAAGGGCACGCCCCCGGCTTCGCGCACGGCGGCCTTGACCCCCGCCGCAAATTCATGGAGGTGGATGTGGCCGGGGACGATGTCGGTGTAGGAATTGACGATGCCGATGAAGGGCTTCTGGAAGTCCTCGTCCTTCAGGCCCGTGGCCCGGAGCAGGCTCCGGTGGCCGGCGCGTTCGATGCCCTTCTTGACGGTGTCTGATCGCATGGCCGCTCCCTGCCCCGATTCTACCTGAGGGTGGCCGGGAAGCTTGTTTAAACAAACTACTTGGGCTCGGGCCGGGGTTCCTCCAGTTGTGGCGCAGACTCGGATCCACTGGTGCCCAGGTTCCGGCGGTGGCCCGGAGGCCAGGTGGGCATGGGGACGATGCCGTCGTGGAAGGTCACCTGGCCGTGGAGGATGCAGCCCTTCATGCCCGGGCGGCAGTAGGCGCCATCCACCCGCAGGCAGGTTTCGTTCACTTCGAATTGGCAGCTCCACCCGCTCAAGGGTCCCCCTGGTAGACCAGTATCGACCCCAGGATTCCTGGCGCCAGTGCGCTCAGTCCCGGTTCTGCCGGTCCGGGGCCACCTGGTCCAGGGGCAGGGCCGTGGTGTCCTTGATGGCCTCCAGGACGATGTTGGACTTCACGTCCACCACGCCCGGCTGCTTCAGCAGCCGATCCATGAGGAAGCGGGTGTAGTGGTCCAGGTCCTCCACGAAGATGCGCAGGAAGTAGTCTGTTTCGCCGGTCATGGAATAGCAGCTCACCACCTCCGGCCAGGTCCGCACGGCCTTGGCGAAGGCCTCTGCGGGCATCTTCCCCTGCTTCTCCAGCTTCACGGTGATGAAGGACATCATGCCCAGGCCCACCTTGCGGGGATCCAGGAGGGCCGCATAGCGCCGGATGACGCCCGCCTTCTCGAGGGCCCGCACCCGGCGGAGGCAGGGGGCCGGCGAGAGCGCCACCCGGTCCGCCAGCTCCTGGTTGGACAGCCGACCCTCCTTCTGGAGGATCTCCAGGATGCGGTGGTCGATGGAATCCAGTTCGTGCCGGCTCACGGATGCTCCAGGAATCATTGGAGCAATATTATTGCTTCATTACGCGTTTCTTGGGCAATGTTTGAAACATTATTGCCTGGTCATCTTCGTAGCATTGGGGATCAGCATTTCCTGACGAGGAGCCCCCATGAGGCCGAGAACCATCGCCGAGCCCTACAAGATCAAGATGGTCGAGTCCATCCGCATGACCACCCGCGAGGAACGGGAGCAGGCCATCCGCGAGGCGGGCTACAACACCTTCCTGCTGCGCAGCGAGGATGTCTACATCGACCTGCTGACGGATTCCGGCACCACGGCCATGAGCGACATGCAGTGGTCGATGATGATGCGGGGCGACGAGGCCTACGCTGGCGCCCGCAGCTTCTACCGGATGGAAGCGGCCATGCAGGAGATCTACGGCTTCCGCCATCTGGTGCCCACCCACCAGGGCCGCGCCGCCGAGCACATCACCAGCCAGATCCGCATCAAGGCCGGCCAGTACGTGCCCATGAACATGTACTTCACCACCACCCGGGCCCATGTGGAGCGGGCCGGCGGCATCTTCTACGACTGCATCATCGACGAGGCCAAGGATCCCTGGAGCGACTTCCCCTTCAAGGGCAACGTGGACCTCGCCAAGCTGCAGAAGCTGGTGGACGAGAAGGGCGCTGCCAGCATCGCCTACCTGAACATCGCCCCCTGCGTGAACATGGCGGGCGGACAGCCCTTCAGCATGGCCAACATCCGCGAGGTCTCGGCCTGGGCCAAGCAGCATGGCCTGCCGATCATCTTCGACGCCACCCGCGCCGTGGAGAACTGCTACTTCATCCAGCAGCGGGAGGAGGGCTACCGCGAGGTGCCCATCCGCAAGATCCTGCGCGAAATGATGGGCTACGGCGACGGCTGCACCATGTCCAGCAAGAAGGACAACCTGGTGAACATCGGCGGCTTCCTGGCCACCAACGACGATGCCTTCTTCGTGAAGGCCAAGGAGCTGGTGGTGGTCTTCGAGGGCATGCCCACCTACGGCGGCCTCGCCGGCCGCGACATGGAGGCCCTGGCCCAGGGCATGCGCGAAATGGTGGAGGACGACTACATCGCCAGCCGCGTCCGCCAGGTCGAGTACCTCGGCCAGCAGCTCATGGACGCGGGCCTGCCCATCGTCCGCCCCGTGGGCGGCCATGCGGTGTTCCTCGACGCCAAGCGCTTCCTCCCCCACCTCACCCAGGACCAGTTCCCCTCCCAGACCCTGGCGGCGGCCCTGTACCTGGACAGCGGCGTGCGCGCCATGGAGCGCGGCATCGTCAGCGCCGGCCGCGACCCCATCACCCACGACCACGTGCGCCCCGCCCTGGAGCTGGTGCGCCTCACCATCCCCCGCCGGGTCTACACCAACCTGCACATGGACGTGGTGGCTGAGAGCTGCATGGCCCTCTACGAGAACCGCGAGCGGATCAACGGCCTGCGCATGGTCTACGAGCCCGAAAGCCTGCGCTTCTTCCAGGCCCGCTTCGAAGAGCTCGAAGCCGTCACGGCCTGAGGGCGCCCTTCCAAACAGAGCCCATTCTCCCCGCCGGAAACCGGACACTCGACCGCAAGGACCTTTTTTGCGCGCCGTGGTGTCCGGTTTTCCGCTTGGATGGGCGGGGCCCTGCCTTGTCCTCCCTCGATGAGGGCACAGCCATACGGCCCCCCGCCCTGAGCCCCGCCAGGAAGGCCTCGATGGCCTCGCTGAGGTCCAGCGGGTCGAAATAGTAGACCCCCTGGAATTCCCATTCCCAGCAGTCCGAGCAGTACGACACCGTGAAGGGCACTTCGCCGATCCAGCAAGTGCCCCCGCTGGGGGTCTTGGACGTCAGGTCGATGATGGTGCTTTCCAGGGTCATGGGCACCTCCTGGCAGAAGCATGCTCAATGTAGGCTCCGGAGGCCGACGCACCATTGAAATGATCTGGGCCCGAAGAACTTTGTCATAGTCCGTTCGACCCTGCCGGACCTAAACCCAATTCATTAGTGCCGCCTTGCATCAGTACCGCCTCGCTTCCAGCGTGCCTACAATCAGTTCGAAGCGAGGAAGGCGTGAAGAAGAAGGTCGTCCTGTTTTTCCCAGAGACCCACCTCAGCCGGGCTGAGGACGGGTGGTGTCTGCCTCCCTTCTCCCTGTTGGCCATTGCCGGCCCCCTTCTCCAGGAGGGTTACGAAGTGGTCCTCGTGGACGGACGCCTTGTGCCTGATTTCCTGGAGCGCGTCCAGGGGGAGTCGGCGAACGCCATCTGCCTGGGCATCAGCGTCCTGACGGGGAACCAGATCCGGCAGGCGCTGGAACTCTCCGCCGCCATCAAGGAACGGTTCCCGGACCTGCCCGTGGTCTGGGGCGGCTACCACCCCACCCTGCTGCCGGATCAGACCATTGCCAATCCGCTGGTGGACGTCGTGGTTCGCGGCCAGGGGGAGCTCACCTTCAAGCGGCTGGTCCAGGCCCTGGCCTCCGGGGCTTCGCTCCGCGGCATCCCCGGGCTCAGCTTCAAGGAACCGGGGCGCATCGTCTGCAACGACGAGGCCCCCTTCACCGACGTGAACGAGTTCCCCCCCATGCCCTTCTCGCTGGTGGATCTCAGCCGGCACCTGCCGGATCTGGGCTTCGCCCGCCGGACCCTGAGCTATGTCACCAGCCAGGGTTGTCCCCACCACTGCGAGTTCTGCGCCGAAAGCACCGCCTACAAAGTCCGCTGGTCGGGTCTGGCGCCAGCGCGGGTGGCCCAGGATCTCGAGGCCCTGCTAGGCCGCTGCGAGGCCGATGGCGTGATCCTCGTGGACAACAACTTCTTCGTCAACGAGGAACGGGTGCAGGGCATCTGCCGGGAGATCCTCCGGCGCGGCTTGTCCTTCAAGTGGGCCGCCCAGGGCCGCGCGGACCGGGTGGCATCGCTTTCGGACGAGACCTTCGCCCTGTTGAAGCAGAGCGGATTCACGGTGTTCCACGTGGGCGCGGAATCGGGATCCGATGCCCAGCTGGAGCAGGTATCCAAGCGGAGCAGCCGACAGACCACCATCGACTGCGCCCGGGCCGTGAAGGCCCATGGCCTCCACATCTCCTTCGGCTTCATCTTCGGCTTCCCCGGCGAGACTGAGGCCGACATCCAGCAGAACTTCTCGCTCATGGAAGAGGTCACGGACATCCAGGGCTCGTACGACTGCATCTACCACTTCTACGCCCCGAGCCCCGGGTCGCCGATGCTGGAGGCCTCCGTCCAGCGGGGCGCCGAGGACCATCCGCTGCTCGAGGACTGGATCGGCTACAACACCTCCCGGGGGATCACTTCCTGGGTGGATGCGGCCTACATCGACCGGATCCGCTGGCGGACGGATTTCGTCTACGCCTATGCCCGGCCGAATTTCATGCTCAGGCAGCGCCTGGCCGGATCTCCGGCCCGGCGCCTGCTCTACTACCCCCTCCATGTCATCAACCGCTTGCGCTATCGGCTCAAGTTCTACGCCTTCCCCCTCGACTGGTGGATCTACCGAACCCTGCGAGGTGTGTGGTGACAATGCACCTCGGCCCAGCAATGGTTGGTACTTCATGAAGCAGCGCCTCTCCCCAAGCCTTGCCGGGCTACTCCTTGCCTTTCTGCTCGGCTGCACCAGTTCTGATCCCGCCGGGCGGGTCAACCCGGCGCCGGTGCCCATCGTCTATGCCGCCGGGTTCTCGGTCAATCAGGCTGGATTCAACGTGGCCATGCTCTGGAAGGATGGCGTCGCCATCCCCCTGTCCGATGGCAGCACCCACGCCGCCGTCCGGGCCTGCGTCGCCGTGGGCAGGGACCTGTATTCGGCTGGATACCTGCGCAATGGCGCCGGGTTCCAGGTCACCACCCTATGGAGAAACAGCAGCCCCACCTCGCTTTCAAACGGCACCACGAATTCCCTCGCCAATGGCATCGCCGTGTCCGGCCAGGACGTGCACGTGGTCGGACGGGAGCTCAACCTGGCCGGGAAGGCCGTGGCCATGTACTGGAAGAACGGCCTCCCCACGGCCCTTTCCGATGGCAGCACGGATGCTTTCGCCTACAGCGTGGCCGTCCTGAACGGGGATGTGTACATCGCGGGTTTCATCATGGACAAGGCCGGAATCAGCACCGCCATCTGCTGGAGAAACGGCCTCCCCACGGCCCTCTCCGACGGCCTACAGGCGGGGAAGGCCTATGGCGTTGCCGCCATCGGCGGGGATCTGTACGTCTGCGGGTACCTGACCAATGCGAGCGGGGTGATGACCGCGACCTTCTGGAAGAACGGCCTGCCGGCAGCGCTCAGCGACGGGACGACCCAGGCCGATGCCTTCGTGCCCATCATGCTGGGGAGGGACCTCTGCTTCCCCGGCTACCGTGCCAACCCTGCCGGGATATGGGTCGCGACCTACTGGATCAATGGCACCCAGGTACCCATCACTGATGGCGCCTATGATGCGGAAGTCTTCGGCATCGTCCGGGTGGGCACTGACATCTACACTGCAGGCTATGAGCTCACACCCACCGGGGGGATCGCCGGAAAGATTTGGAAGAACGGCGTCCCCCAGTTGCTGGCCGCCAAGGGCGAGGCCAGTGCCCTCCTGCTCGTCACTGAATAGAGGCAGGACTCAGCGCTCCGCCACCCGCTGGAACCGGAAGGAGACGCGGCGCTGGAGGGCCCGACCCTCCGGGCTGCCGCCATCGCCCTCGGGCTGGGCGTCCCCGTGGGCCTCCGAGGCCAGCTTGGCGGCAGGCAGACCGATGGCCCCCAGGTAGCGCTGGGCGGAAAGAGCCCGCTGGACGCTGAGGTCGAGGGCATCCCCCCCGCGGCCGCGCTCACCGGGGGCCGCGTGGCCTTCGCAGACGAGGGTGAAGCCCGGGTAGCGCAGGGCCAGTTCGGACAGTCGGGTGAGCAGCACGTCGCTGCCGGGGTGAGGGCCGCACTGCCCTCGTCGAAGATCAGGGCGGCCCGGAAGGTCACGAAGCGCAGGCGGGTGCCCACGTCTCGCCCATCATCGGCCTGGGCGGCGCTGAGCTGCTTCTCCAGGTCCTCGGCCTTGGCCGGGTCCATGCCCCGGGAGCCCGGCAGGATGCCGTCCCCCGCGCTCGCCTGGGTCTGCACCCCCAGTGCCTTCTGGATGGAGTTCAGGGCTTGCTGCAGCTTGGTCTGGTCCGCCACGGAGAAGGAGTAGAGCAGCGCGAAGAAGGCCATGAGCTGAACCATCAGGTCCGCAAAGGTCACGAGCCACAGCGACTCCAGGTCCGCCTTGCGTCTCGCAAACCTCATCGGCGCGAAGTTACCCACGGGCTCTCCGGTCGGCGCCCCGCTCCCGGGGGGCCAGGAAGGCGTTCAGCTGGGCCTCCAGGGCCGTGGGATGCATCTCCGCCTGGATGCCCAGCACCCCCTCCAGCATGATGTGCTTGAGCTGCAGTTCCTCCTTGCTGCGCAGTTCCAGCTTCCCGGCGATGGGGATGGCCAGCAGGTAGGCGATGACGGCGCCGTAGAGGGTGGACAGCAGGGACAGGGCCATGGCCCCGCCGATGTTTGAGGGGTCCTTGATGCTGGCGAAGAGCTGCACCATGCCGATGAGGGTGCCCACCATCCCGAAGGAGGGCGCGCTCAGGGCGATGAAGCGGAAGATCTCCTGGCCCTGAAGGTGCCGGTCCTGGGTGGAGCGCAGCTCTCCCGCCAGCACCCCGTGGATGTGCTCCCGGCTGGACTGGTCCACCACCATGCGCAGCCCCTTGGCCAGGAAGCCTTCCACATCCAGGGATTTCTCCATGTTCAGCAGGCCCTCCCGCCGGGCCCGCTGGGATAGGCCCACGATCTGGGCCACCAAGGCCTGGGTTTCCGGGGCGCGGGTGAAGAAGGCCCGACTGGCGATGTTGAAGGCATAGCTCACGTGCTCCAGGGGGAACCGGATCATCGTGGCTGCGATGACCCCGCCCACCACCACCACCGTGCTGGCCGGGTGGAAGAAGATCCGCGGATTGGGCCCCATCCCGATGGCCACCGCCAGCAGGAGCACGCCCAGCAACACGCCCAGGAAGCTGCCTCGATCCATGAATCGGCCCTCGGGAAGCTCATCGGCAAGGCCTGCCCCCTGCCCTAGAAATGGCAAAATCCGTATCCCGGTCAGCCACGGCACCCGGGAGCCAGGCCCTGGAATCCTGGAGACTATAAAACCAAGAGCGCCGTGCCAGGTTTCGGCACGGCGCTGCATGGCTTTGGGGAGTTGGGTCCTTCGCTAGGGCGCGACCACCTGGAAGGGCCGCATCATCTCGTGCTCCTCGTGGGCCAGGATGTGGCAGTGCCACATGTAGGTGCCTGCGATATCGAACTTGGCCCGGACCTTCACGTAGCCAACCCGCAGTCCATCCTGGGAGCCCGGAGGCACGCGCACGGTCTCCTTCCAGCCAAATTCATCGGCGTTCACCGTGTAGGGGCTGCCATCCCCCGGAGTCACGGGCGTCCCCAGGTCATCCACGTCCGGCTGGAGACCCGCCCCGGTCACGGAAGGCATGGTGAGGGCATCGGCGGCGGCGTAATCCTGCACGCTGATGGTGCCCTTCTCCAGCACTTCGAAGTTCACCAGGTGGATGTGCATGGGGTGCATGTCGACGGTGGCGTTGACCAGGATCCAGTCCTCGATGGCATCGAGGTTGTGCTGCTCCTGGGGGTGCAGGGGATCGGCGAAAGCCCGGCCGTTCACCTTGAGCATCAGGCGGGGGAGGGCCGTTCCGGTTTCAGAGCTGTAGACGAACCGGTCGAACTCGTCCGTCTCCTGAAGGTCGAAGGTGGCCGTACGGACCGGCGTATTCCAGCCGGCGGGCCGCACGATCGTGCGGGGAGCGGCCGGAATCACGCTGGTGTCCGTGCCGACGAGGGGCTTGTTGATGCGGAACTGCATGATGCGGCCCGTGGTGTTGCTGGCGACCGAGTCGCCGCCGGGATAGGGGGTGGCGGCATTGTTCCGCAGCGTGAGCACGGTGCCGGCCGCGAACTGGCTGAAGTCGATGATCAGGTCGCCGCGCTCGCCAGGTGCGATCAGCAGGCCCGAATCATCGCTCCGCGCCACGGACACCGCCGCGGGCAGCAGGCCACCCTCGTTGCCGATGAGCTTGGCGGCGGCAGCGGGGATGGCCCCGCCCCCCTGGCGCTCGAGCCACAGGTTGTAGAACCGGGAGTCCGAGCCGTTCAGGAGCCGGAACCGGTACTTCCGGGGTTCCACATCCAGGTAGGGCCAGACCTTGCCGTTCACCAGGATGGTGTTGCCGAAGAACTCCGGGAAGGAGGTGAAGACCGGCTGCCCGTTCACCACGGCCTGCTCGCCGGTGGCGTCCAGCAGGGGCACGGCCGAGTAGTGGAGGGAACCATCCTTGTTGAAGGACCGGTCCTGGATCACCAGGGGGACCTCGTAGCTGCCCGCAGGCAGGTTCAAGCCGTCCTCATGGGCGTCGCGGATGATGTAGTTGGCCGCCAGACCGGCGTAGACGTTGATCCGGGTGATGCCGAGCGCATGGTCGTGGAACCAGACGTGGCCGGCCCCCTGGGTGTTGGGGTAGGTGTAGGTGACCGTGTTGCCGTTGGGGCGGGCGGGGCGGCCGCTCACGGGGTCGGCGGGCAGAGCGGTTTGGGCCGCAGGATCGTTCGTCACCCAGGCCAGCGGATGTCCGTCGAACTCCGGAGCCACATGGCCCCCATGGAGGTGGGGTACGATGCGGATCTCGGGCTCGCCCGCACTCATGCCATCCACGGTCTTGTCGACCGTCAGCAGGTGGCGGGTGAGGAGGGCGCCCGTGGGACCCTTAAGGTCGTTGACGCTTCACCGAAACCGGCTTGCCCGTCTCGCCGGCCAGGGTGGAGCGGGCCTGGATGCTGGCTCCGAGGTAGCCGGCCTTGATGCCGTTGACGGTGTAGCCCCAGACGGTGCTGCGGATGGGGGCACTGGTGACGGGATCCAGGAAGTCGCTGCCATCCTTTTTCCGCAGGCCGAAATCGAAGCCGGTGGTCTGTTCGGCGGTCACCGTATAGGAATCGAAGCCCGGCTTGGTGGTCGAGTCCGGGGTGGCGAAGGGGATGATCGGGAGCGGGGTCCCGAACTGCTTGAGCTGGAGCGCATCCAGGATTTCCGTGGGAGAGGCGGCGGGAACGGGCACATTCTGGGTCACCGTGACGGTGCTGTTGCCACCGCCGCAGCCGACCAGGAGTGCCACCATGGCACTTCCACCCATCGTCAAGAGCGTATTGCGAGGCATCTCAAGCTCCTTTGAAGAACGCCAAAACATCCGATCGGACTCAGGAAAGGGTCTGATCCCTACAGGTCATCTATGATCCAGGGCCAGAGTGGGTCCTAGATCGATGGGCGTATATGGGGGGTTTTCCCCATATTGCTTCCAGGAAACCCGCAGTTCACCGGGAGTTCCTTCGCAGAGGGAGAATCCTGGTACAACTCAAGCCATGTCTTGCACCTGGCGACCCCTCGCGCTCTTCCTGCTTTCGGCGGCTTTCCTGGCCGCCGCTCCCCCGGCGCCCCACTGGCTTTCCGCAGGGGAGGCCCTGTACCGGGAGGGCCGGCTCCCCACCGGCAAGGCGCTGCCGGGCTCTCTCAAGGGGGATCGCACCGTGCAGGGCATGGCCATGACCTGTGCCAGCTGCCACATGGCCAGCGGCCTGGGGTCGAGCGAAGGGGGGTCCAATGAAGGAGGCGTGCGCGTCCCGCCCATCCATGGACCCGCCCTCTTCCAGCCCCGGTACCTGGCGCTGCCGCGGCTCCAGGGAGCTGATCGGGAGAAGCTGGGGCTGAAGGCGCCGCCGCTGCGACCCGCCTACACGGATGCCTCCCTTGCCCGCGCCCTCCGCTCCGGGATCGATCCCGCCGGGCGGGAGTTCAACGAGGGGATGCCCCGGTATGCCTTGACGGACCGCCACATGGCGCTCCTGATCCGCTACCTGAGGGCCCTCTCCGCCACGCCGCCCCCCGGAGTGGACGGCAAGACCATCCGATTCGCCACCGTCATCGGCTCCGAGGTACGCGCGGCGGACCGGGAGGCCATGTTGAAGCCACTGCAGTCCTTCCTGGCCTTCAACAACGACATGCCCCGCACCTTCGGCCACCGGATGTTCCGCTCACCGGCGGGCCGGAACCTCATCGAGGACCACCGGACCTACACGCTGGAGCCCTGGGTCCTGTCGGGCCCGCCCGCCACCTGGCGGCGGCAGCTGGAGACCCGCTACCGGAAAGCCCCGGTGTTCGCCCTGCTGGGTGGCATCAGCTACGGCTCCTGGCAGCCCATCCACGACTTCTGCGAAGCCCGGCGCCTCCCCTGCATCCTCCCCATCACCGACCTTCCAGTGGTCTCGGACCAGAGCTGGTACACCCTCTATTTTTCCCGGGGCCTGCGCCAGGAGGGTGAGGCCGCCGCCCGCTTCCTGGCCAGCGGCCCCGCCGCCGCCACAGGCTCCCAAGTGGTCCAGGTGGTGCAGGGCGCCACCGGTCGGGCCCCTCGCTGAGGGGTTCACCACCACCTGGCGCGAGTTGGGCCGGCCCGGGCCGAGAACCCTGGAGCTGGCGGACGGGGAGCGGATCGATCCGGCCCGGCTGCGCGATCTGGTCTCCGGGGAACCGTCCGCCGCGCTTCTTCTCTGGGCCGGTCCCGAAGTCCTAGAGGCCCTGGCGCCGGGCCTGGTTCCGGCCGCGGACAATCTCCCCCTGCTGGTTTCCGGGGGCGCCTGGAAGGAGCGGCTGTACGGCCTGCCCGAGGCCCTGCGCGACAGGACCTACATCACCTTCCCCTACCGCCATCCCGATGACGAGGCCCGAATCCTCCGGAACACGGTGCCCAGCCTGGCCCTGGAGGCCGGTCGCCGGGATAGCCCCCGCATCGCCTCGCGGATGTACACCCTCGTCCAGATCCTCAGCAAGGCCTTCCTGGCCATGGAGGGCGCGTACTACCGCGACAACCTGTTCGACCGCATCGGCCTGCTGCCGGACCAGACCCGGCCGGATTTCGAGCGGCTCTCCTTCGGCCCCGGGCAGCGCCATGCCTCCAGGGGCTGCTACGTCATGCAGCTCTCCGCGGGTCCCGAGCCTCAGCTGCTGAAGCGGAGCGACTGGGTGATCCACTGATCGGCGCCGCCGTCTGGAGACCCTTCACAGCCCCGGAGGGAACCCCAGGGCCAGCCGGACCCGGGCGATGCCTGGATCCACGGAGCCGTCGGCCCGGCGGATGAGGATCGGGGCTTCCACCTCGGGGCACTGGGCCAGGGCCTCGAAATCCTCCGGAAGGTCCTGGCGGCGGGCGGCGGCGAAGACATCCAGGCCGTAGGGCTCGCCCTCCTTGAAGACGAACTCCCGGCGATGGAGGCAGAGCAGACCAGCCTCCGCCAGGGCCCCCAGGGCCCGGTCGCGCTGATCGTTGGGAAAGACGCAGGCGAAGATGCCGCCGGGAGCCAGGATGCGGGCCGCAGCCTGGGCATAGTCGGCGATGCTGCCCCGCACCTCCAGGCGGGCAGGCACCGACTGGGCATGGGCGGCGGGGAGGCGGTGCCCCTCGGGCCAGTAGGGCGGCGTGCCGAACACCAGGTCGAAGGGGGCTTCCCCGAAGAACAGCCCGGGCTCCCGCAGATCCCCCAGCCGGGGGAAGACGCGGTCCTCCTGGCCGTTGAAGCGGAGGCTCTTCCGGGCCAGGCGCAGGCTCTGTTCCTGGGCCTCCACGGTGTGGACCACGGCGCCGGGACAGCGCCAGGCCGCCAGCAGCGCCACGCTGCCGATGCCTGAGCCCAGATCCGCGATGCGGGTGGCGCGGGGGCACCAGGTGGTGCCGTACCAGGCAGTCACCAGATCGTCCGTGCTGAAGCGGTTGCCCTTCTTCAGCTGGAAGATGCGCCAGCGGCCGCAGAGGCCATCCAGGGTCTCGTCCGCCTCCGGTTCCACCCCGCCCGGTGGCGTGGGCCCAGGGCGTGCCCAGCCCTTGAAGCTGGGTTCGTCATCGGGAGCAGAGCAGCGCGGCATGGATCGAGTGTGGGACCTTCAGTGAACTCAACGGAAGATTGGGAACCGCGAAAATCGCGAAAAGAGGCGAAAAGGGGGGGGCGGATCGGCGGCGAGCATCAGCCCATCCGACATGAAAAGCTGAAACAACAGATTCCACAGATGGGTGCTGGCACCACCTGCATGGGCCCGCCAAGGGCAACCCCCGCATGGCACCCCGGCTTCTTTATTCAAGCTGTGCGAATCTGTGAAATCTGTGGACCCATGCCTTTTTGGCGCGCCCGAAGGGCGTTCGCCCCTTTCGAGGTTTCCTTTTCCCAGTTCCTGCCCTCCGGTCATCCACGCTTCCGGTCTGGCATCTGGACAGCGGCTGCGCGACACTCAAACATGGCCGTGTCTGGGAAAGCCCCGGAACCGATCCTCCGCGAGGGGGAAGGCACGGCCTGCGGGGAAGATGGCTGCCAGACCCTCGACGGCGCCTTCCAGGGCGTGAAGGCGGCCTTCCTCCAGCACCACCCCAATGGGGATGTCTCCCTGCTGCTCCGGGCCTTCCAGGTGGGCCGGGACATGCACGCCACCCAGATCCGCAAAAGCGGCGAGCCCTACTTCTTCCACCCCCTGGCCGTGGCCCGGAGCCTGGCGGAGTGGCGCCTGGATGCCGTGAGCGTGGCTTGCGGCATGCTGCACGACGTGGTGGAAGACACCCTCGCGACCCAGGCCCAGGTGAAGGCCCAGTTCGGCGAGGAGATCTCCGAAATCGTGGACGGCCTCACCAAGATGAGCAAGCTGGCCTTCACGGACAAGCACCTGCTCAACGCCGAGAACGTCCGCAAGCTCCTGGTGGCCATGGGCAAGGACGTGCGGGTGCTGCTGGTGAAGCTGGCGGACCGGCTGCACAACATGAAGACGCTGGACGTCATGGAAGAGGAGAAGCGCCGCCGCATCTCCCGGGAGACCCTGGAGCTCTACGCGCCCCTGGCCAACCGCCTGGGCATGGGCGTGGTGCGCCTCGACCTGGAGGACCTGGCCTTCCGCCAGCTGGAACCGCAGCAGTACGCCGAGCTCAGCAAGTCGGTGGAGGCCAAGCGCGCCAAGTTGTCGGCCACCATCCAGGAGATCAACGGCTCCATCCACGCCATCCTCCGCCAGCACGGCATCTCCGCCCAGGTCTACGGCCGCATCAAGCACCTCTACGGCATCTGGAAGAAGATGGGCGTCCAGGCCAAGAACTTCGACGACATCCACGACTGGTTGGCCTATCGCATCATCTGCCCCGACCGGGCCAGTTGCTACGGCCCTGGGCCTGGTGCATGGCCTCTTCAAGCCCGTGCCCGGCAAGTTCAAGGACTACATCAGCCTGCCCAAGGAAAACGGCTACCAGAGCATCCACACCACGGTGCTGATGGGCTCCGGCGACCTCTTCGAGGTGCAGATCCGCACCGAGGAGATGCACGTCCATGCGGAGGCCGGCATCGCCAGCCACTGGACCTACAAGGACGGGCGCATCGCCAACCGCTCCGAAATCAACCAGGCCACCTTCCTCCGCCGCATGGTGGAGCTGCACCAGGACGCCCAGGACAGCCGGGACCTGGTGGCCAACCTGCGGGGCGAGCTGACCTTCAACCGCATCCAGGTCTTCACTCCCAAGGGCGACCTGCGGAGCCTGGTGGAGAACAGCACGCCCGTCGACTTCGCCTACGCCATCCACACCCAGGTGGGCCACCGCTGCGTGGGCGCCAAGGTGAACGGCCGCATCGTGCCACTCAAGCACACCCTACTGAACGGCGACCGCGTGGAGATTCTCACCCGGCCCGACCACAAGCCCAGCCGCGACTGGCTCGGCTTCGTGAAGTCCGCCGGCGCCAAGAGCCGCATCCAGGCCTTCATCCGCGAGGAGGAGCGCGCCCACGCGATCACCCAGGGCAAGGAGCGCCTCGAGCGGGAGGCCCGGACCATGGGCGTGCGCCTGGACGATGCCGAGTCCCACGTAAAACTCGAGGCCCGCCTGGTGGAGCTGAAGCTGGCCAACTGGGAGGCGGCCTACGCGGCCCTGGGCTTCCGGCCGCATCACGGTCCACAAGCTCATTGAGCCCTTGATCCCCGAACCCGAGCGCGCCAAGCCCAAGGAGAACACCTCGAACCTCATGGATTCGGTGGTGGTGGGCGACACCACGGGCATCCTCTACACCCTGGCAGCCTGCTGCAAGCCCATCTGGGGCGACGAGGTGGTGGGCTACATTACCCGCTCCGGGGCACGGCCATCCACCGGGCGGATTGCGCCCAGCTCAACACCGGCACCTTGCATCCCGAGCGCCGGGTGAACGTGGCCTGGGGCAAGCACGGCAACGAGCTCTACGATACGGAGATCACCCTCACCACCGAGGACCGGCCGGGCATGGTGGCGGCCATTTCCGAGGGCATCCAGCGCCTGGGCATCAACGTGCAGCGCTTCCACGGATCGGCCACCGAGGAGGGCGCCGGCCTCTTCCACATCGCCCTCCGGGTGCGGGACCGGACCCACCTGGTGGAGCTCATGGCGGGCCTGCGCCGGGCGCGGGGCGTCTATACCGTGGAGCGGGTGAAGGGGTCGGTGTTCGGGAAGGTGAAGTGAAGAGCCCCTGGCGCCCCCCCGCCGACGGGCCGACGGTGCCCTGGCCGCGCATTGCGGAAAGCCTGCGCCGGCCTCAGCTGGGCCCAAACCCTCACAAGCTGAGCCCCCGCATTCCGGAGAACCCCCGCCGGGCCGCCGTGGGCGTCATCCTGTGGGGCGACTCCGCCGGCGCCTCCAAGGTCGTGCTGGTACAGCGGGGCCACGGGGCCCCCCAGCATGCGGGCGAGGTGGCGTTCCCCGGCGGCATGGTCGAGCCCGGGGACCGGGACCTGCCCGACACCGCCCGGCGGGAGGTGGCCGAAGAGCTGGGCATCACGGGCGGCCTGTGGGAGCTGGGCTGCTTCCCCGATGGCGTCGCCAAGGCCCAGGTGCGGTTCACGCCGGTGTTCTTCCGCTGGGAGGAGCCGACCCCCCGGTTCACCCTGGACCGGGAGCTGGAGCAGGCCCTCCTGCTGCCCCTGGAGCCCCTCCTGGAGGCGCCCTGGACCCTCGAGCGCCTGGACCGGCACGGCCTGAATCTCGAGGTGCCGCGGCTGGAACTGGCCATGGACAGTCTCGCGGCGCCCCTTTGGGGGGCCACCGCCTTCGTCTTCAAGGCCTGGCTGGATGTGCTGAAGGGCTGCTAGGAGCCGGCCCGGGGGTGCCCCGGCGAGGGGCCGGCGGGCAGGGGGAGGCGAGGTAGCGGCCTGACCCATGCCGCGCCACCCCGGGGGGCAGGGCCCGTCAGCCCTTGACGAGCCACTCACCGCCCTGCGCTGCCGGGCGCTCGACCACTGGACGGCTCCTAGGCCGCTACTTCTTTTCGGCCTTGACGCTGCCGTCCTTCTCCAGGTACTTGTCCGGGTCCTTCTGCAGCGCGCCGACGCAGTGCTTGCTGCACACACGGTATTCCTGGCCGCGCACGACGGCGATGGTGGACTTGGCATCCACCTTCATCTTGCAGACGGGATCGAGGGTATTGGCGGCGGGCTTCGCCTTGTCGGCCGCGGGGGCGGCCAGCACGGCGAGGGACAGCAGGGCGGCGTGGAACATGGGATCTCCGGAAGGTGTTCCCCACTATACCGGATCCCCCTGCGACGGAATGTCGCAGGGGGCCAGTCAGTGGTGGTTGATCAGCTCAGGCTTCGACAGAGGCCTGGGCAGCGAGAGGAAGGGAACGCTTCTTCCAGAGGTAGTAGATGGCCGGATAGACCAGCAGCTCCAGCAGGAAGCTGGTGGCGAGGCCGCCCACCATGGGGGCGGCGATGCGCTTCATGAGGTCGGCGCCGCTGCCGGTGCTCCACATGATGGGCAGCAGGCCCATGAAGGCCGCGGCCACGGTCATGGCCTTGGGTCGCACCCGCTTCACGGCGCCGTGGATGATGGCCTCGATGAGGTCGCCGTCGGTGCGGAGCAGCCCCTTGCGCTGGGCCTCGTCGTGGCTGAGGTCCAGGAAGAGCAGCATGAACACGCCGGTTTCCGCGTCCAGGCCCATGAGGGCGATGAGCCCCACCCACACGGCGATGCTCATGTTGTAGTCCAGGCCCCAGAGCAGCCAGAAGGCCCCGATGGCGCTGAAGGGCACCGCCAGCATCACGATGCCCGCCTTGATGGTCGACTTCGTGTTGGCGTAGAGCAGGCCGAAGATGAGGACCAGCGTGATGGGCAGGATGAGCTTCAGCCGCTCCTTCACGCGGATCATGTTCTCGTACTGGCCGCTCCAGGTGAGGCTGTAGCCCGGGGGCAGCTTCAGCTCCGAGACCGCCGCCTTGGCATGCTGGACGTAGGTACCCACGTCCGTGAGGGACGTGTCGAAGTCCAGCAGCACGTAGCCGTTCATGAGGCCGTTCTCGTCGCGGATCATGGCCGGGCCCGTGGTCCACTTCAGCTCGGCGATCTCCTCCATGGTCACGGTGCCTCCGCTCGGCAGGTTCAGGAGCACCCGCGCCAGGGCGGCGGGGGTCTCCCGGTAATCCCGCTGGTAGCGGACATTGATCGGATACCGGGCCCGGCCATCGAAGACTGTGGCCTGGTTGTCGCCGCCGATGGCGGTCATCACCAGCATGTTGGCCTGCTCCACGCTGAGGCCGTAGCGGGCCAGCCGGTCCCGCCGCAGCACGAAGTCCAGGAAGTAGCCCTGGTTCGTGCGCTCCGCGAAGGCGCTGCGGGTGCCCGGCACCTTGGAGAGCAGGGTCTCCGCCTCCACCGAGATCTTCTCGATGACCGCCAGGTCCGGGCCGTTCACCTTCAATCCCACCGGGGTGCGGATGCCCGTGCTGAGCATGTCGAGGCGGGCCTTGATGGGCATGGTCCAGGCGTTGGGGATGGCCGGGAGGCGCACGGCGTGATCCAGGTCGCGCACGATGTCCTCCTGGGTGATGCGGTCCCGCCAGAAGGGCCGCAGCAGCCCCTTCAGCCAGTCCGGCGCCCAGGAAGAGAACCACCGGGGCTTGGAACGCCACTGGTCCTCGGGCTTCAGCATGATGACCGTCTCCATCATGGAGAAGGGCGCCGGGTCCGTGGCGGTGTCGGCGCGGCCGGCCTTGCCATAGACCCGTGCCACTTCCGGCACGGTCTTGATGAGCTTGTCCTGCACCTGGAGGATGCGCTGGGCCTCGGTCTGGCTGAGGCCCGGCAGGGTGGAGGGCATGTAGAGCAGCGTGCCCTCATTGAGGGGCGGCATGAACTCGCTGCCCAGCTTCAGGAACACGGGCACCGTGGCCAGCACCAGGAGGAAGGCCACGGCGATGGTGGCCTTGGCGTGCCTCAGCACGAAGCGGCAGGGGGGCTCGTAGATCCGGTGCAGGAACACCGAGATGGGGTGCCTCTCCTCCGGATAGTAGGTGCCCACCAGGGCGTGGCTGCCCAGCTTCGCCAGCCACTTCGGCTTGAAGGTGAAGGGGTCCATCCGCGCGAACATCATGCGCAGGGCCGGATCCAGGGTGATGGCCAGCAGGGCGGCGATGGCCATGGCCAGGTTCTTGGAGTAGGCCAGGGGCTTGAAGAGGCGCCCCTCCTGGTCCACCAGGGTGAACACGGGCATGAAGGCCACGGCCACCACCAGCAGGCTGAAGAACACGGCGGGGCCCACCTCCAGGAGGGCGTCCAGGCGCACCTTGTGGAAGTCGCCGGGCCGGCCCGAGCTGTTCCACTCCTCCAGCTTCTTGTAGGCGTTCTCCACCTCCACGATGGCGCCGTCCACCAGCACGCCGATGGAGATGGCGATGCCCGCCAGGGACATGAGGTTGGCGTTCATCCCCGCGGCCTGCATGGGAATGAAGGCCAGGGCCACGCTCACGGGGATGGTGACGATGGGCACGATGGCGCTGGGGATGTGCCAGAGGAAGACCAGGATCACCAGGGAGACGATGAGCATCTCCTCGATGAGCTTCCAGGACACGGTGCTGATGGCCTTCTCGATGAGCTCTGAGCGGTCGTACGTGGTGACCACCTCCACGCCCTCCGGCAGGGAGGCCTTCAGCTCCTTCAGCTTCTCCTTCACGGCGGTGATGACGGTCAGGGCGTTCTCGCCCTGGCGCATGATGACGATGCCGCCCACGGCATCGCCCTGCCCGTCCAGGTCCGCGAGCCCCCGCCGGAGGTCCGGCCCCAGGGTCACGGTGGCCACGTCCCCCAGGCGCACGGGGGTGCCATTGTCGGCCTTGAGGACAGCCTCCTCAAGATCCTTCGTGGTTTTCACATAGCCCCGTCCACGAACCATGTACTCGCGGCCGGCAGCCTCCACCAGGCGGCCGCCAGCCTCGTTGTTGGCGGCCTTGACGGCGCTGATCACCGCTTCGATGGAGAGCTTGTACGAGGCCAGGCGGTTGGGGTTCACCTGCACCTGGAACTGCCGGGCCTGGCCGCCCACGGTGGCCACTTCCGCCACCCCGGGCACGCTCTGGAGGGCGTAGCGCAAAAACCAGTCCTGGTGGCTGCGCAGCTCATCGCCGCGGTGCTTCCCGCCCCGGTCCACCAGGGCGTACTGGAAGACCCAGCCCACGGAGGTGGCATCGGGCCCCAGCTCGGTCTTCACCCCCTGGGGCAGGTTCGACGTGATCTTGCTGAGGTATTCCAGCACGCGGCTGCGGGCCCAGTAGATGTCGGTGCCATCCTCGAAGATCACGTAGACGTATGAGTAGCCGAAGTCCGACAGGCCGCGCACGGCCTTCACCTTGGGCGCCCCAAGCAAGCTGGTGACGATGGGGTAGGTGACCTGGTCCTCCACCAGATCGGGGCTGCGGTCCCACTTGGAGTAGACGATGACCTGGGTGTCACTGAGGTCCGGCAGCGCGTCCAGGGGGATGCGCCGCATGGACCACCAGGAGAGGCCCAGCAGCAGGATGCTGACGGCGATGACCAGGAAGCGGTTCTCGGCGGAAAAGCGGATGATGCGCGAGATCATGGCTGCCCCCCTAGTGCTTGTGTTCGGGGGGGGCGGGAGTGCCCTTGGCATCGGCCTTGGCGCCCATCTGGGCCAGCGCCGCCCGCAGCCGGGACTCGGAATCCACCAGGAAGGCGGCGCCGGTCACCACCTCGTCACCGGCCTCCAGGCCCCTGCGAACCGCCACCAGGTCCCCGCTGGCGGGACCCGTCTCCACCTCCCGGGGCTCGAACTTGCCGTCCCCCAGGGCCACGAACACCACCTTGCGGGTGCCGGAATCCAGCACGGCGTCCATGGGAATGAGCAGGCCCTTGCCACCGGCGGACTTCAGCACGGCATCCCCGAACATATCGGGCCGGAGCTCCCCTTTGGGGTTGGCCACCTCGATGCGCACCTTGGCGGTGCGGGTCTTGGGGTCCAGCACGGGATCGATGAAGGCCACCCGGCCCGGGTAGGCCCGGCCTTCCTGGCCACTGAAGCGCAGTTCCGCGGCCAGGCCCACCCGCACCCGGGACAGTTCCGCCTCGTAGACCTCCGCCTGGGCCCAGAGACGGCCCAGGTCGGTGATCTCCATGGGGGCCTCGCCGGGCCCCACGCGGCTGCCCTCCACCACGGTCTTCGCGGTGATGACGCCGGAGATGGGTGAGCGCAGGGTGAGGGTCTTCTGGAGCTCGCCGCCCTTGTCCAGCCGCTCCAGCGCCTCCGGGGGCACGTCCCAGAGCTGCAGGCGGCGCCGGGCCGAGTCCAGCAGATCGCTGCCGGAGCCCTGCAGGGTGCCGCCGCTCAGGGCCTTCTGCGTCTTCAGCGCCAGCAGGCATCTCCCGCTGGGCGCTGACGAACTCGGGGCTGTAGAGGCTGAACAGCGGCTGGCCCATGGCCACGGGTCTGCCCACGAAGTCTGCGTGAAGCTTCTCCACGAAGCCCTCCACCTTCACGTTGATCTTCCTTACCCTGGTCTCGTCCGGAACCAGCCGCACCACGGCACGGATCTCCCCGCCGGTGGCGCCTTCCACCACCTTGGCGGTGCGCAGGCCGATGAGCTGCTGGCGGGCGGTATCGATGGTGACCGTGGCCATTCCCTCCACGCTGGAGGCACCGCCCTGGATGTCCTCGATCTTCACCAGGTCCATGGCGCAGATGGGGCAGGTGCCGAAGTGATCCTGGATGATCTGGAGGTGCATGGGGCACTGGTACATCTGCTTCTTGGCCTCGGGCTGCCCCGTGGCGGGCGCGGGCCTTCGCAGCAGCAGGGTGCCACCCACGCCGGCCACCAGGCCGAGGGCGACGAAGGCGAGGGAACGATAGGGAAACCCGGACTTGGGCGGAAGGTCGAGGGAGGGCTGATGGGGGCGCATGGGATCTCCTACATCTTCATGGAGGCGGGGCCGCTGTCCTGGGGCTTGCCCGGGGCCTTGGCGGTGGATTTCGAAGTAACTGGAGCCGCGGATCCGCCACCGGAGACGCTGGCGGATCCGAGGAGCCCCCGTTGATGGGCGTCGTGGTTCCCAGGGCGGCCTCGGCCAGGGCGATGTGCTGGGCCTGGAGCTGGGCCTGGGTCTGCAGGTAGGCACCCTGATCCCCCACCCAGCCGTTGAGGGCCTCCAGGGCCCCCAGGAAGGGCGCGCGGCCTGCCTCGTACTGGGCCAGGGCTGCCTTGAAGCTGGCCTCGCTCTGCACCAGCAGGCCATCCCGGTAGAGGTCCCGGGTGCGGCGCAGGGACTGGATCTGGATGCGGCGCTCCTCGGTGCGCTGGCGGAGCAGGGTCTGCACCGAGGCCACCTCGGCCCCTGACCCTGGCGGTGGTGCTCATGCTCGGCCACGGCCCGCTGCTGCTTGCTGCGGCCATAGATGGGCAGCGAGATGCTGACCCCCACCTGCCACATGGGATCCAGGCTCCCCCGGGGCATGATGCCCGCGGTCAGGGCGAAATCGGGCCGCCGGTCCAGCTTCGCCAGCTCGAGCTGCCGCTCGGTCTGCTGGACGCTGGCCCGGGAGCCGGCCAGCTCGGGGCTCCGGGCCTCGACGGCCTCCGGGCCGAGCAGTTCGGGCTCGGGGGCGTCCGCAAGGGCGGCGGTGGTGGGAATGGGGTCCGCGGGATCCTGCTGGCGCAGGCGATTGAGGGCGGCCAGGGCGGTCTGCTCCTCCGCCTCCAGGGCCCAGGTGGCCAGTTGGAGCCGGGTGCGCTCCAGCTGGGCCCGCAGCAGGTCGCCCTGGCTGCCCTGCCCCACTTCGTAGCGGGCGCGGGTGAGCCGCTCGGCCTGATCCAGGAAGATGGCCTGCTGGGCCTGGAGGGTCCGCTGGCCCCGGATCAGCAGCAGCGCCGCGTAGCCCCGGCGCACGTCCGCCTCCAGCCCCAGCCGCACCCGTGCCCGTGCCGCCTCGGAGAGATCCACGCTGAGGGCGGCCACCTGCTTGCGCAGGCTCCGCTTGCCGGGCCAGGGAAGGGCTGGGTGAAGGCGATGCTGTAGAAGCTGGTGTCCATCTTGCCGATCATGAGCTCCTTGAACCCGTCGTTCTGGAGGCCCAGGGACAGGGAGGGATCCGGCAGCACCCCCGCCTGGGGCACGCGCTCCTGGTCCATGCGCACGGCGGCCTCGGCCTTCTGGAGGTCAGGATGTCGGTCCAGGGCGTCCCCGCAGCAGGGAGGCCAGGACGGGATCGTTGGACGTGGGTTCGGTCGGGGGGACCTGGGCCTGACCCGGCGCGAGCAGCACCAGGGCCGGCACCAGGCGCAGGGTTGCGCGCATGGGATCTCCGGAAAGAAAAAAGGACATAGCCCACTCGGAAGAGCAGGCACGGTGTCGCTCAGTTCCTCATCAGATCCGGAACGTTTCCAAGCGGGCGAGGTGCCGCCCCAGGTCCGGATCCCGGCCCCGGGCCGGAATGGACAGCCCCGTGGGCTCGGGGCGGGCGGCGTCCCGGGCCCAGGTGGCGGGCTCCGGGCGGGGCTCAACCCTACGCTGCCCCTGGGCCTGGCGGACCGCCAGGGCGGCCTGGGATACCGCTTGTTTCACGCAGGCGTTGCTGGAGGGCGTCCGGTTGCCTTCGGGCTTGGGGCAGGGACAACGGTCCACGGCGCCGGGCAGGGTGCCGCAGCAGCAGGATTCATGCGCATCGGCCAAAGCCGGTGTCCAGCCCGCGGCCCCGCTGCCCAGAAGCAGCCCGATGGCCAGGATGGCGCGCAACATCAGCCGCAAGGTGAGACCTCCCAGTGGGATCATCATACCTTCTCCTCCTCTGTGACGACAGGGAAGCCTTGACGGGGGTCACAGCCCAAACCCGGGCCACCGCCGGGCGAACCTGCAGGGGAAGCCCACTGGGGCTAGGATGAAGCGATGGGGATGCTTGAGACAGCAGAGGTGGTGGTTATCGGCGGCGGCATCGCCGGACTCAGCCTGGCCCTGCACCTCGCTCAGGCGGGACAGCGGGGCATCGTCCTCCTGGAGCGCGAGGACCAGCCCGGCACCTACGCCAGCGGCCACAACGCCGCCGTGGCCCGGTCTCTCACCGGGCGGGACGAGCACACGGCCCTGGCGGTGGAGGGCCGGCGCAGGCTGGCCCAGGCCGGCCTCCTCACCGCCAGCGGCGGCATCCTGGCCTGTGCCGAGCCCGGTGGTCTGGATCAGCTGGAGGCCGAAGCGGCGCGGCACGGCGTGGCGGTGCGGCGGGGCGAAGGCATCCCCTGCCTGGCCTGAGGGCTGCCGAGCACCTGGCCATCCCCGGCGACGGGGTCATCGATATCGCAGGGCTGCTTCGCCACTGCGCCGAGGGCGCCCGGGCCGGGGCGCGGTCCTGCGCTTCGGCTGCGCCCTCCGTTCCCTGCGCCCGGTCCCCGGGGCTTCGATCTGGACACGGACCAGGGCCCCCTGCGGGCGAAGACCCTGGTCATCGCCGCGGGCGCCTGGGCCGGGGAGCTGGGGCGCCTGGCCGGCTCGCGGATCCCCTTCACTCCTCTCCGAAGAACCCTCGTGTGGAGCGGCGCCCCGCATCCCCAGGACCAGCCCTGGGCCTGGTGGATCGACCGTCCTTTCTACCTGCGCCCGGAAAGCGGGGGCCTGCTCATGTGTCCCTGCGAAGAAGTCGAGGTGCCCCCTGCCCCCTCCGGGGGAGGCAGCCGGATACGGACGCGGATGTCCTGGACGGTCTCTACGCGAGCCTGCGGGAGCTGGCGCCGGGCCTGGCGGAGCGCCCCATCACCCGCTACTGGACGGGCCTGCGCACCTTCGCGCCGGACCGCCGCTTCGTCCTCGGCTGGGATCCCTGGAATCCCCATCTCTTCTGGTCCGCAGGCCTCGGGGGCCACGGCATGACCAGCGGCCTGGCCGTGGGGGCCCTGGCGGCAGACCTGTTTCTCCGCAAGGCCCAGGAAGGGCAGCTGGCTCCGCTGCGATTCAGGGCTGACTTCCGCTCACCCCTGGGTTCACGCCATTCATCGCTCTAGAGAGGCACTCCAGCCTCGATTCACAGCGCCGTCACACGGGGGGTCGAGGCTTGGGCCGGGAGGCAACCATGACCCGCCATACCTACCGCGCCCTGCAGATCCCACTCGATCACAAACACCCGCACCCGCCGCAGATCGAAGCGGCCCTCAATGAGCAGGGGCGACTGGGCTGGCGCGTGGCGAGCCTGGAGTTGGCTCCTCGCCTGGCGGTCCATGAGTCCTGCGTGTGGGCCCTGCTCGAGCGGGAACTCCCCTCCGAGGGATAGGCTTCCCGGACCCCGTGCCGTACCATCCCGGCATGTCGATTCCCGTCCTGCCCACCACCCTTCGCGTCGCCCTCATCCAGCAGGCCACCGTCTGGCAGGAGCCAGAGGCGAACCTGGCCCGGGGCCGGGGCTTCGTCCAGGCGGCCGCCTGGTCCGGGGCCCGGGTGGCCGTGTTCCCGGAACTGTTCACCCTGGGCTTCACCATGGCACCCGAACCCTTCGCCGAGGCCATCCCCGGCCCCACGGTGGAACGGGTGGGCGCCCTGTCGAAGGAGTTCGG
This sequence comes from Candidatus Geothrix skivensis, assembly GCA_016721195.1. Lineage (GTDB taxonomy): Bacteria > Acidobacteriota > Holophagae > Holophagales > Holophagaceae > Geothrix > Geothrix skivensis. The sequence continues at coordinate 444,615 of JADKIO010000006.1, forward strand.
AATCCACCTGGTGGGCTCTGTGGTGGAAGCCCACGGGCCCCACCCCAGGAACGCCGCCTTCGTGACGGCGCCGGACGGCTCCTCCTGGCGGTCTACCGCAAGCTCCACCCCTTTTCCTACGGCGAGGAGAACCGGCACTACACGGGCGGGACGGACTGCCCGATCTTCGAGATCGATGGGATCCCCTGCGGCCTGCAGATCTGCTACGACCTGCGTTTCCCGGAGCCCTTCCGGGCCCTGGCGGCCCGGGGCGCCGAGGTGATCTTCGTCCCCGCCAACTGGCCCGCCCGGCGGATATCGGCCTGGTCCACCCTGCTGGCGGCCCGGGCCATCGAGAACCAGATGGCCGTTTGCGGCGTCAACCGCGTGGGGCGGGACGCCATGGGCCTCGACTACCCGGGCCGCTCTGCCATCCACGATTGCTTCGGCGAAATCGTCGCTGCGGGCGATGCCACCGGTGGCCTGGTGGTCGGAGACATCGATCTGGCCCAGCTGCGCGCCTGGAGGGAGCGGTTCCCGGCGCTGCAGGACCGGCGACCTAACGTCTACCAGGGGCTGTGAACCCTGGAGGCCGGCGAGCCCGCAGAGGCTCTAGGTCCTTCCGGGTGATTCATGGCTACCCGCCATGGCCTGTTCGCGCCAGATCCCGAGGAGCACGGTCGTGACGGTCAGCACCACCGGGCCGAGAATGAGGCCGGAGGTCCCGAACACCATGAGCCCTCCGACCACGGACAGAAACGCCAGGAGGGTGTGCTGCTTCAGACGGTTGCCGACGAGGATGGGCAGCAGCAGGTTGTCGATGCCGCCAACGACCACGGCCCCCCAGATGGTCAGCAGCAGGGCCTTGCCCCAGCTGCCTTCCAGCAGCAGGAACAGGGCCGCCGGAACCCAGACGATGAAGGCACCCAGCACCGGCACCACGGCCAGCAACCCCATGACCACGCCCCAGAGCAGGGGGGCCGGGAGGCCGAGCCCCCAGAACATCAGCCCCCCCAGGAGCCCCTGCACCGCAGCCACGGCCAGGGTCCCGTAGACGGTGGCAACCACGGTGTCTTCGACCCGGCCGAACAGGTGGTCCATCTCGGTAGCGGAGAGCGGAGACAGGAAGCGCAGCGATCTGAGCGCAGAGTTCCGATCGCGCAGGAAATAGAAGAAGAGGTAGAACGTGAGGCAGAAGCCGATCAGCTGGACCACGGACCCCTGCAGGAGCATTCCGGCCTTGTTGGTCAGCCAGCTGGTCAGCGTCTGGATGGTGCCCGGCAGGTCGATCTGACGCTCGACCCAGAGGACAGCGGGCGCGAGCCGTGGCTGGGCCTCAAGGGCCCGTCGCCATTCGCCGGAATCAACTTTCGTCTTGATGATGGTGGCGCCCCGAGCCGACTCCTGAAGCAGCCGCTGCCCCATGAAGGTGCCGGGCACCACCACGATCAGGGCCACCAGCAGCACCGAGACACCCGCCGCCAGGTTGGCGCGCTGGAGTTTCGACTCAAGCCAGCGGTGCAGCGGTGCGAACAGGATGGCCAGCGCCATGGCCCATGCCAGCGCGGGCAGGAAGGGCAAGGCCATCCGATAGCAGAGGTAGCTCCCGAAGGCGATGGCCGCAACCAGGACTGCCATCTGAGCCCGACCGGGTGAAGCCCACCCATGGTTCCCTGGTTTGGATTCCGGTTCGGTCATCTGGTCAAACTTCGTGGGCATCGCCATCCTTCTGGCTCGCTCCAACAAGCGGCTGACAGGTCATCAGCCCGGGGGAGAACCTTCGGCGGTGAGAGCATCCGGACTGTGGACCCGCCCCTTCACCATGGCCCCTTTTTCCCGAGTTGGCCAGCCACCGTCATGGCGCTTGCCTCAGTCGTTCCAGGACCGAGATCCGCCGCCCCTGGCAACTAGGCTGGCGTTGGCGAGGTCATCGTTGCTCGAGATGCCACCGAACGGCTGTTGGTCTGGGAGATCGGCCTGAGGGCGCTGAGGGTCTGGCCAGAGCGGTTTCCGGCGCTGAAGGATCGGAGGATAGGCCTCTACCCAAAGCTCTAGCACCGGTCAAGGACACCAGAAAAAGGGGAGCACCGATGATCACCGCTAAGGCTGAGGTGTATCTGGAAATCCAGGAATCCGCTGATCGGCGAGGCTCTGCCGGATTCTGATTTGGCAGCCTGGATCCATACTAATGGTACGAATAACCTTCACCCCAGCCCAATGCTTTCCAGGTGTTTCTGGAGTTCCCTCAGCCCGAAGGGCTTGGCCAACAAGGTGACGCCCGGATGCGCCGAAGCCAGGGTCAGGGCGGTCTGATCGGTTCGGCCCGTGGAGAGCAGGACGGGCACCGCTGGGCGCAGCCTGCGCAGGCGGGGCAGGGTTCCGGTTCCACCCAGTCCGGGCATGTTCATGTCCAGGATGACGAGGTCGGGCTCCAATCCTGCTTCGATCAGCGCCAAAGCCTCCTCGCCGCTCTGGGCTGTGGACACCGCCGTATAGCCCAGGCACTCAAGGATTGCCTGGACGGAACTCTGGATCAGGTCATCGTCGTCCACCAGCAATACCTTCAGGGATCCATGGGGGACCACTGTGTCCTCGGCCTCCGCCTGTGCTGCGGCCTGGACTGGGACTTCCTGCTCGCAGGCGGGGAAGCGCAGCCACACACGGGTGCCCTGGCCAGGTTCGCTCTCAATGGCCATCTGCCCACGGTGGGCCTTCACAGTGCTGAAGACCAGGGACAGACCCAGCCCGGTGCCCTTGCCGGTCCCTTTGGTGGTGAAGAAGGGCTCGGTGGCCTTCTCCAGGACTTCTTTCGGCATGCCCAGGCCGTTGTCTTCCACCACCACCTCGATCCAGTCGTTGTCGACGTTCCGGGTACGCAAGGTGAGGGTGCCATTCTCGGGCATGGCGTCCATGGCGTTGACACAGAGGTTCATGAAGGCGTGGGTCAGGGCGCCGGCATCGCCCCGGATGGGCCGAAGGTCGGCATCCAGATCGATCTGGAAGCGCACCGTCGCCAGGGTGGTTCGTTCTAGCAGGCTGACCTGCTCCCGGAGAATCGCGTTCATATCGAGCATTTTATTCTCAGCCGGAGTCTGGCGGGCAAAGCTCAGCAGGCTCTTGACCATCTTGCCGCCCCGTTCGGTGGCCTTGCAGATGGTGTCGAGGGCCTGGTGAAGCGGGCTGCCGTAGGGCTCGGTGCCGATGTGGGCAGAGGCCAGGCCGAGAATCGCCCCCAACACGTTGTTCATGTCATGGGCAACACCGCCCGCCAGGGTGCCGAGGCTTTCCATTTTTTGGGATTGCTGCAGCTGGGCTTGGAGCTCGGCCCTCACTTGTTCTGCATTGCGGCGCTGTGAAACATCTTCGTGCATAAGGACAAAGCGTTCAGGCCGACCATCCGTGCCAATGATGGGAAATCCTAGAGCTCGAACCCATACGGGGGAATCCGGGAATTCAGGAAACAGGTCGTGAACGTTGTAGGAGGCTTCCGGGAAGTAGACAACCTCACCTGCCTGGATCTGGTCAAACACAGGGCTCAGTCCCTGCTTAGCCAGGGTGGGATCAGAGAACATGCAATAGGTAGGAGGAGGGATTGCGCCAAACAACCTCAAGAAAGCCGGATTGGTAAGAATTGTGCGCCCCTCGCTGTCCAAGATTTGGATGGACATCGGGTTGTTGTCGATGACAGCCGAAAGGGCTGTGGAATGAGCTACCAAGGCATCTTTCAAATTCCTCTGCTCGGTGATGTCGGTGTTTGTTCCAATCATGCGCGTGGGCTTGCCATCGGTATCGCGGCCTACCACCATGCCGCGGCCCAGTGTCCATCGCCAGCCTCCGTCCTTGCACAACATCCGAAACTCGATTGTTGCGGGGCCGGGCTTGCCCTCCATGTAGGGCTGCAACGTTGCCCACACGCCAGGCGCGTCGTCGGGATGGATGCGCTTGCTCCATTCGTCCGAGGTGGTGCCGATGTCAGCCTCGGCATACCCATACATGGCCTTGTAGCGTGGCGAGAAGTAGGCCTTGCCGGTCTGGACATTCCAGTCCCACAGGCCGTCGCCAGCCCCTTCGATGGCGAACTTCCAGCGTTCCTCGCTCTCCCGCAGGGCCTCTTCCGCCTGCCTCTGCTCAATGGCGATGCTGGTCAGATTGGCGGTTTGTTCAATCAGATCGACATCGGCCTGGGTGGGCGTGTGCGGTGCACGGTGGTAGATGGCAAAGGTGCCCAACACCTGCCCTCTGGCATCGCGAATCGGCTGCGACCAGCAAGCGGCCAACCCGGCATGGGCGGCGAGCTCCTTGTAGGGGGCCCAGTACGGGTGCGTGGCAATGTCGGACACGATGACCTGCTTGCCGGTAAAGGCTGCGGTGCCACACGAACCCACCCCAACCCCGATTTCAATGCCGTCGAGGGCAGCGTTATAAAAATCAGGCAGGCTCGGCGCCACCCCTTTTTCGAGATGGCGCCCCTCGCTGTCGAGCAGCAGCACGCTGCAAAGCAGTTCCGGGCGAAGTTGCTCCACTCCCAGAACAATGGCTTTCAGCAAGGCCGCAAGGGGCTCTTTGGCGGCCAGCAGTTCCAGCGTGTGGCTGCGAAAGTGTTCGTATTGCTCCGCCCGCTTGCGCTCGGTGATGTCCTTCACAGTCGCAGAGAAAAGGATGGATCTCCCCAGCGCATCCTTGATGGCGGCGGGGCTTACCAGGACCGGGAAGCGTTCCCCGTTCTTCCGCATGAAGGTCAGTTCGAACGTGGTGGTGATTCCCTTTATCGTTTCAAGAAGGGCTGCCTGGATGGTTTCCTGTTCCTCGGGCGGCCAATAGGGATAGGGGGCTCCGACTCCCACGAGTTCCTCCCGAGAGAACCCGGTCATGCGGCAGAAGGAAGGGTTGACATCCACCTGTAGCCCCGTTCTGTCGACCACGGAAAAGCCATCCTGCATGGAACCAATCAGCTCATGGGTGAAGGCGAGCGATTCGTTCAGCTTGGCTTCAGCATCCCGCCGTTCGAGTTCGCCGGCAGCCCGCACCGACACGAGAGCCAGCGTGGCTTCCATCAACCGCGGGGTGGTGATCGGGTGGCGACCGATCAGGGCGATCAGTCCGATGGGTTGGCCGCCAGACCCCCACAGCGTCGTCCCAAGGTAACTCTCGGCCCCCATGTCCTGGAGCACCTGGTCCTGGGGAAACTGGTGCCTGACACCGTCGGGGAAGCAGCAGATGGTGCGCCCGACCACCTCCCCACAAGGGGTGTCCTTCAGGGTGTATTCGACATTGTCCTCGGCATGACCATCGAACCAGATGGCCAGGGTCTTGGCTGCGAGTCCCTCGCCCAGCAGGCGGTCGATGCAGACATAGTCCATGGCCAGGTGGTGGGCCAGAAAGCGCCCCAGGGCTGCAAAGAAGTCCTCCCCCGTGGTCAGCCACTCCGCCTGGGCCAGGAAGCGGCTGGTCCTCTCCAGGTGCAGGTGCTCGGTGATGTCATGCCCCACCCCCATGAACTGGAACCCGCCTTCGGAGGTCGACATCCGGGAGCCATTGGCCATGAACCAGCGCCAGGAACCATCAGCATGTCGCACGCGGAAGGGCGGGCTCGTGGCGCTCTGGCCGTTGGTCAGCACCCGGGTGAGGAGGTCGAGGCAGGGCTGGACATCCTCAGGATGCACGAACTGACGGAAGGGTTGGCCCAGCACCCCGCTGACGGGATAACCGAAATGCCGCTCCCAGGCGGGGGATACGAACAGGAAGGTGCTCTGGACATCCAGGGTGAAGATGACATCGGTACTGTATTCAGCAAGGGAGCGGAATTGCTCTTCGCTCTTCTTCAGGTCCGACTCCCCCTGATCGAGCCGATCCAACATCCGGTTGAAGTCAACCGAAAGTGCGGCCACTTCGTCAGTGCCGGTCAGGGGCGAGCGGACGGCGACTTGCCCTTCCTGCACCTCGTGCATGGCGGACTGCAGCACGGCCAGCCTTCGCACCACCCGGGAGCCCAGGAGCCACGCCAGCAGGGAACCGACCAGAATGGCGACCAGGGAATAGAGCACGCCCTCCCGGGTGATGCCCGCCAGGGCGCCCTGGGCTTCCGTCTGGTCGATGCCGAGGTAGCTCCACCCAAGGTGGTGGTTGGCAATCATGATCGGGGCGAAACCCTCCAGCACGGTCCCCTTCTGGAACACAAGTGCCTTCTGCGCGAGCGGCGGCAGGTCGCGCAGGTACTGCCCCACCCGCAGCGGGTCGGTATGCGCCAGGATGTGGCCATCTTCGTCCAGGTACATGGCGAAGCGCAGCCCTGGAGTCAGGCGCTGCGCCTCGACCAGTTCCTGCAACCCTGCGATGTCATTGCTGGCCATCAAACCCGAGGAGGCACCCGCAAGGGTATTGACGGAGGAGGCCACCTGTTCGCTCTGGCGTTGCGTGATCAAGGCGCGGTGTCTGCGGGCCAGATCCGCGATGAAGAGCAGCATCAGCACCGCCTGCAGGGCCGCCACACTGAAGATCAGGCGGCGGCGCAGGGTGCCCAGGAAGAGCTTGCGGAGGGTCGTGAGCATCATGGCCCCTTCACCGGCCGCACGGCCTTCTCGAACCGGGCCACGTAGCTGCGCACCACGTCATAGTCGCGATCAGAGGCCGGGTGGAAGCGCCTGGTTTCCATGCCGGCAAGAACGGCGCGACCCTCCTCGCTTTCGTGGAGGTACACCAAAGCGGTGCGGATGGCTTCCCGCATGTCGGGTGGCACATCCTCCCGCACCATGACTGAATTGTTGATCAGGGAAGGGGTCTCCCAGAGCACTTTCAATTCGGAGGCCTCGCGGGGATGATCCATCTGAAAAGCCCGCCAGGGCGGCGGCCAGGTCGCACCGGCCACGGTCTGCCGTAGCGCGACGTTCATGATGGAGGATTCCTGCGAGCCGACATAGCGGTTCTGAAGCTCCGTGTTGATGTTGAGGCCCTGCTGATGCAGGAAGTATTGGGGCATGATGCAGGCGGCCAGGGCCGTGGGGGCCGGGTAGCTCACCGCCTTGCCCTTCAACTCCGAAGGGTTGTTGAGACCGCTGTCACGGCGGACGATGAAGATGCCCTTGAAATCTTCCGGGTCACCGGCCTGGGCGATCACGCCGTAGCCCACCTGCATGGCCTGGAGGGTCTGCCAGGGGTTCGGCAGCAGCAGATGTGGCGAGCGGGCCTGAATCTTGCTCTCGAAATGGCCATAGTCGCGGGACGCCTCCAACTCCAGCCGCATGCCCGACAGGCGGCGGTTGAGGTAATCCACCAAGGGCTGATAGGAGGTGTGGAGCTTTTTGGGATTGTAGAGCGGATGGACGGCCAAGACATAGACGAGGCTCTGGGTGGGCGGACGGGCCGGCAGGTACTGCGGGCCGGGTTCTTGGGCAGCCCGATCGCAGCCCGCGCTGCCGAGCGAGAGCAGCAAGAGAAAGAATGGGAATCCGTGAGCCACTCTCATGTGTTCGCCATTCTGGAAACAGTAGTCAGGACGCCATGCGGCGGGTGCTTAGCTTCTTAGCGTTGAAGCATTCATCGGCAGGAGTCCGTGCACTCTTGGATTTTGCACCCTATTCGTTCATCGTTTTGAACAACCCACTCAATTGCTTACTTTGGAGGATTCGCCGGCGCGTCCCGCTTGTACCACGACGCCTGCCCGTACACCGGCTTCACTTTCTGCTCCAACGCTTCCAACTGGGCCAGGTTCAGTGGCAGGAACTCCCTTGCGATGCGGACGTTCTCTTCGAGCTGGGCCACGTTATCCACGCCGATGATGACCGTGCTCACGGGGTGGCTCAAGGTGTAGCGCATGGCCTCCCGCATGGTGAGGGTGCCTGGTCGGTCGTGCTTGGCGGTGCCCCGCTGCTTTTCAACCGGTGGCGGCGGCATACCTTCGAGGATGCGGCCCCGGGCGGGGATCTTCATGCCGATGATGCCCAGCTCCTTTTCGACGGCCAGGGGCAGCAGGGTCTTCTTGAAGGGCAGGTGCCAGGTGTCGGCGGCGTTGAAGGCCATGAGCACGCAGTCGAAGGGGAAGCGGCGGATGGCCTCCGCCAGCACGTCGGGGTCCGTGTGGCCGCTGAGGCCCAGGAAGCGCACCAGCTTCTGATCCCGGGCCTTCTGGAAGGCTTCCAGGGCCCCGCCCTTGGCGCAGACATCGTCCACGTCCTTCATGGTGCTCATGGCGTGCAGCTGCCAGAGGTCCACGTGATCGGTCTGCAGCAGCTTCAGGGAGGTCTCGAGAATGCGCAGGGAGCCATCCGCCGTGCGGTCGTGGGTCTTGGTGGCGAGGAAGGCCTCCCGTCGCCGCCGCTTCAGCACCTGGCCGAAGTACCGCTCGCTCCAGCGGGCATCGCCGCCGTACCGGGCCGACGTGTCCACGTAGTTCACGCCCAGATCCAGGGCCCGCTCGATGATGGGCACGGCCACCTTCTCGTTCTCGGGCCTTTCGATGGCGGCCTGGCCCCCCAGGCTGAAGAGGCCCACCAGGTGCCCCGTGCGGCCCAGGTTGCGGGTGGGCATGGCCGTGGCGGTGGCGGGGTTGAAGGGGCCCGGGAGCGAGGGCTTCAGCACCGTGGAATCGCTGGTTTCGAAGGCACCCAGGCGCGTGGCGAGAAGGCCCGCGGCGGTGGCGGCTCCCAGCTTGAACAGCTCGCGGCGGGTCGTACCGGCCTCTGACATGGGGACCTCCCGGGAATGGCAGCCCCAGTATCGCGCCCGCTGGCCCGTTCGGCGATGGGCTGGTTAGGATCCTAGGAGGCAATGGCCTTCCCGGAGCTCCCCTTGGCGGTCTATCTCAACACCATGCTGTTCACCTTTCTGGCGCTCTTCCCCATCCTCAACCCTCCGGCCATGGCCCCGGTCTTCCTGCAGCTGACGGGCGGAATCAAAGAGCCCCAGCGGAACCACCTGGCCGCGCTCATCGGGCTCTACACCTGGGTCTTTCTCAGCCTGCTCCTGGTGGTGGGCGGCTGGATGCTGAAGCTGCTGGGCATCTCCATCCCCGTGATCGCCATCGCCGGCGGACTGCTGCTGTTCCACAGCGCCTGGAAGATGCTGAACCGCGATCCGCGGCTCAGCGAATCCGACAAGGCGGAGCTCAAGACCTACCTGCTGGACAAGGCCTTCTTCCCCCTGACGATGCCCCTCACGGCGGGCCCCGGGGCCATCGCAGTGACCCTGAGCCTGGTGCCCCGTGGCCCCGTCTGGCATCCCCAGACCCTGGCCAGCTTCCTGGCCACCAGCTGCGGCATCGGACTGGCGGCCCTGACGGTCTTCCTGTTCTACCGGTTCGGCACCAAGGTGATCCGCCGGCTGGGACCCACCGGCGAGGCGACCATTTCACAGCTCTCGGCCTTCATCCTGCTGGCCATTGGCGTCCAGATCGTGTGGAGCGGCCTCAGGGAGCTGATCCGGGGGCTGTAGCCCGGAGGAAGGCCTCCATGTGGGCCCTGGCCTGGCCGGGATCCCCGTAGGTGCCGAAGGCGAAGCCAGCCCGCCGGATGCCCGTGAGCATCTTGCTGACGCGCACGCCAGTCCTCGCCAGGCATAGGACGGGCTTCCCCAGCTCCAGGGCGTGGGCCACCTCGAAGCCCACGCCGTGGGAGGGGGTGCTCACTTCCGCGATGAGGACATCGCAGGCCCGCAGCCAGGCCGTGTCGCGATCGAAGACCGCCTCCGGGGACTGGGTGGCGTCCGCGGCCAGCACCGCCTCCTCCGCCAGGTGGGCCGTCAGCACCCGGTGGCCGAGAGCCTGGAGCATGGCCACCAGCGCCGCATACACCGGCTGGTCCTGGCGGCCGCCGGTGAGGGAACAGGAGAAATAGATGTCCACGGGCTATTTCGCCAGCAACTCGTTCGCGAGATGGTTCGCGTCCATGACCTTGCGGAGGGTCTCCAGGATGGCGCGGGCATCGGCGGCCACGGCACGCTTGGTGGCGGCGTCATAGACGTAGTAGCCACCCTGCCCCTCGAGCACGCTATCGAAGTTGATGCCCACGAACTCGCCCTTCAGGTTCACGACGGGGCTGCCGGAATTACCGCCGACGGTATCGCAGCCGTAGGCGAAGTTGAAAGGTGTCTCCAGGGCGAGCCGGGGCTTGGCCTTCAACCAGCGCTCGGGCAGCGTGAAGGCCCCGTCTTCGGCCGCGGCGGCGTTGCCACCCCAGCCCTCGTGGCGGTCAAAGAGACCAAGGAAGGTGGTGAAGGGCTGCGCCTTGGTGCCGCTGCCGGTGTCATAGGTGGCCACGGCCCCCCAGCTCAGGCGCAGGGTGAAGGTGGCGTCCGGGTACTGGGACTTGCCGTGGATCTGGAAGCGGGCCCGGGCGATGCGCCCGCCGTGCTCGGCGAACACGCTCTGGACCTGCTCTTCCCACTGGTGGTGGAGGCTGCGCTGGAAGGGCTCCAGCTGGCGTGCCAGGACGAGCAGAGGGTCCTGGTGGCTGGCGAGGGCCTCCCGGCCGCCTTCCAGGAGCTGCTTGCGGAAGGCCGGGTCCTGGAGCTTCGTGCCGGCATAGGCCGCCTGGGCCACGGCCTCCGGGCTGCGCCCGCCGAGGACGGCCTTCACATAGGCATGCTCAACGCCCAGCTGCTCCAGGGCCTCCCGCAGGACCCAGGCGAGTCGGGCCTGATCCAGGCCCACCTGAACGGGACGGGGGCTCAGGAGCCGCTCCCGGGTGGCCTTCAGGCTGCCATCGCTGAACTCGGGCAGGCGCTGGGCGCTGGGCTTGGCCTGCTGCTCCTGGATGCGCACGAGGGTGAGGGCATGGCCGAACAGGGTGCAGCCTCGGGTGCCCACGCAGGTGTATTCCTTGAGCAGCGCCTTCTGGCGCGCCACGGCCTCTGCGATCTTGTCCCAGCTGCCCCCGGAACCGGTCAGGAGCCCGGCATCCCTGACCACCGCGGCCCTCAGCTCGGCCTCGCGGGAGGCCACCAGGGCCAGGCTTTCGGGCTTGCTGAGGCCCATGAGCTGACCCGTGAGCCGCTTCTGGCCATTGCTGATGCCGTAGATGGCGTCGGCGGACACGCGCGCGGCCTCGGGGGACGTTTTGGCATAGGCCTCCAGGGCCCCGCGCTGCCGGGCCAGGTTGGCCAGCTGGAAGGGGATGCCGATCTCCTTCGCATAGCGCATCTGGGCCAGGGTCTGGCCCCGGTAGGTGGTGCCGGGATGCCCTGAAATGAACGTGAGGTCGCCGGCCCTCAGCGGGGTCTGCGTGAAGGGCAGGAAGGCCTCGGGGCGGTAGGGCTTATCGTCCTCGTAGACGCGGAACAGGGCGAAATCCAGGTTCCAGCGGGGGTAGGTGTAGTTGTCCGGATCGCCGCCGAAGCTGGCCACCTGCACTTCGGGGGCCGCCACCAGGCGCACATCCTTGAACTTGCGGTAGCGGTAGAGCCAGTACTCCCCGCCCTGGTAGAGGGTCACGGGTTCGCAGGTGAGGCCGGTCCTGGCCTCCTCCGCCTTCCGCAGGTCCGCCAGGGCGTTGCGGCGGGCCTTGAGCGCCTCCTGGTCCGGGGTGCCGGGCGCCACGGCCCCGTTCACCCGGGCCGTCACGTCGTCGCTGGAGACGAGCAGCATCAGCTCGAGCCCCGGGACCTTGATCTCATCGCCGGGCTTGGCGGCGGTGAAGCCATCCTTCACCAGGTCCGCCTTGGCGGTGGACACCTGGGCGATGGCGCCCCGCCCCACGTGGTGGTTGGTCACCACCAGCCCCTCCCGGCTCACGAAGGCGCCGGTGCCACCGGGGAACCGCACCGTGGCCAGCTGCAGCTGCTTCAGCCAGGCGGCGTCCAGCTCCACGCCGTACTTGGCCTTGATCTGCTTGGTGGGGATGTTGTCGAAGGTCCACATGCCCTCGTCCGCGCGCAGCGCGGGCAGGGCGAGGAGGAAGACGAGGGCGGAGAGACGCATCTGAGCTCCTGAGAAATGAGAAACCACGAAGACCACAAAGACCACGAAGAAAACAAGTCCCCTTCGTGGTCTTCCTGTCTTCGTGGTGAAAAATCTCTACTTTCCGGTCAACTCGGCCACGAGGCCCGCAGCCCCGTAGACCTTGTCAAGGGAGTGGACGATGGCGCGGGCATCCACGGAGACGCCGCGGTTCACGGCCTCGTCGTAGAAATAGTTGCCCGGCAGGCTTTCGATGTTGCCGTCGAAGATGAGGCCCACCAGCTCGCCCTTCCGGTCGATCACGGGGGAACCGGAGTTGCCGCCGATGATGTCCACCTTGTGGGCGAAGTTGAAGGGCAGCGAGGGGTTCAGCGCGCTGCGCTTGTCGACCCAGCGCTGGGGCAGGGTCCAGGCCCCTTCGTGGGCCTTGGCGGCATTGCCGCCCCAGCTGTCGTAGCGGTCGAAGAGCCCGCCGAAGGTGGTGAAGGGCTGGATCAGTGTGCCGTTGGCCGGGTACTCGGCCACGGCGCCGTACGATAGCCGCAGGGTGAAGGTGGCGTCCGGGTAGGTGTTCTTGCCGTAGACGGCGAAGCGGGCCTTGGCGATGCGGGTGCCATGCTCAGCGATCACGCTGGTGACCTGGTCCTCCTGCTTCCTGCGGAGCTCCCGGCCGATGGGGTCCAGCTTACGGGCCAGCACGATCATGGGATCCGTGCTCTCGGCGATGGCCTTCTTGCCGCCCTCCAGCAGGGCCTTCCGTGCGGCGGGATCGCTGAGCCTGGAGCCGGTCACGGCGGCCTTGGCCACTTCGGCGGCGGGCTTGCCGCCCAGCATGGCCTTCACGAAGAGGTGGTCGGCGCCCAGCTCCCGGGCGGCGTCCTCAAGGCCCTTGGTGAACATGAAGATCTCCTGCTCCTGGTAGAAGGGGCTGGGGACCCCCAGGCGGGTCTTCTGGCTCTTCAGGTTCGCGTCGCTGTATTCGGGCAGGCGCTTCTCGCTGGGCAGGGCCTCTTCATCCGCGATGCGCACCAGGGTCAGACCATAGCCCAGCAGGGTGGAACTGGCCGTGCCGACATTCAGGCTTTCCTTGGCCAGGCCCTTGGCCACCTGAGTGGCCTTCTCGATCCTGGACCAGCTGTCGCCGAAGCCGGCGAGCTTGGGGTCCTTGGCCACCTTGGCACGCAGATCCTGCTCGGCCGCTTCGATGCGGGCCATGGCGGACCTGTCCTTCAGGCCGGACAGCTGCCCGGTGACGGCCTTGATGCCGTTCTCGATGCCGAAGATCTGGGTGTTGACCTGGCGGCCCGCCTCGGGGGACAGCTTGGCGTATTCGACCATGGCCGCCTTCCGGCGCTCCAGGCCCTTGAGCCTCAGGGGAATGGCGAAATCCCGGGAGAAGGTCATCTGGGCCACGGTGTCCTGGCGATTCGTCCGGCCGGGATGGCCCGTGACGAAGGTCAGGTCGCCGGCCTTCAGGTCTGACTGGGTCCAGCGGAGGAAGTCCTTGGGCTGGTAGGGCTGCCCGTTCTCGTAGACCCGGAAGAGGGTGAAGTCCAGGTTATGGCGGGGGAAGGTGAAGTTATCGGGGTCGCCACCGAAGAAGGCGATCTGCATTTCCGGGGCGAAGACCAGGCGCACGTCCGAGTGCTTCTTGTAGCCGTAGATCCAGTGCTCGCCGCCCTGGTAGAGGGTCACGTGCTCGCAGGTGAGGCCGCTCTTCTCCTGCATGGCCTTCTTGATCTTCTCGATCTCGGTCTCCCGGGCCTTCAGGGCCTCCTGCTCCGGGAGGTCCGCTTTCACGGCCTTGGCGAGGCGTTCCGTGATGTTGTCCATGGCCACGAGGGTCATGAGCTCCAGGCCGGGCACCTTGATCTCCTGCTCACGGGTGGTGGCGGCGAAGCCGTTCTTCACGTAGTCGGCCTCCTTGCTGCTCACCCGCTGGATCCAGCCCCGGCCCACGTGATGGTTCGTGAGCACCAGGCCGTCCTTGCTGACGAAGGAGCCCGATCCGCCGGGGAAGCGCAGGGAGGCGAGGCGCACATGGTCCAGCCAGGCCTGGTCCGGGGCCCAGCCATACTTCTCGGAAATCTTTTTGGTGGGCAGGTTGTCGAAGGTCCACATGCCCTCCTCCGCCCGCAGGGAAGAGGCGGCCAGGGCAACAGCCAGCAGGGACAGAGTCAGGGAACGAGAGTTCATGAAGGCTCCAGACAGGTGGTCAAGATATGCCATCGTATCACTAAGTATCCGGCGGTTTGTTTTGACGACCTCCAGGGGTGTTTAATTCCTGCTTCAACCCTTTTCTATCCATCAGGATCCATTGGGCTGGTGGCCAAATTCCGCTATAATTGGCGTCTGGACTTTCAATGACCCTTTCCTTGAACAGGACCCTCAAGCACGTTTCCGCGGGCCTGATGCTGGCCTTGGCCCTGGTGTACCTCATGCACTCGGCCTGGCACGCGGGGTTGGCTGAGGTGACCATGCCTCCTGGCGGCGCCGCCGTCGCCCTGCAGTTGGATCCCTTCGTGCTGGCCGAAGGCCAAAGTGGCGATGGTGTGGCCGGTTGCCACTTCTTCTGCAATCACGGTTGCCCAGTCCCGCCCTTGCCCGACCTGCCCCGCCTTCTCGAGGCTCCCCAGGTGCAAATCTATGGTGCGGAGCCGACCCGTTCCGCCCGTTGCGCCCACCCCCAGCCCATCAAGGCCCCGCCCCGGAAGCTCTCCTGACCGTGAACTGATCGCCTGACCGTGATTCCCCCTACCGGGCCCGTGTCCGGCAGGATTCATGTGACGCCCAGCGAGGACCCAATGATCCGTGCCCTACTTCCGGGGGCCCTAGTCTGTGTGCTCATTACACAGGCCCAGGAACCCGCTCCTCCACCCCCCTTGACCTATGAGGTCCTGCTCTCCCGAGCCACCTCCGATCCCGCGCTGCTCCGCCTCGAAGCGGATCTGGCCGCCCGGCGGCGTCAGCTGGCCACCACGGGCGGGTTGCTGCGCGAAGCACCCACCCTCACCGCTGAAGCCGGCCGACGCAGCGGGCCCACCACCAGCAGCACGGACAAAGTGGCCATGGTAGACGCCCCTCTTCTACTGGCTCCTGCGGTGCGCTCAAGTGCTCGGGAAAGCCTTGACCGGGCCGAGGGGTCCCTGATGGCCCTCGCTCGGGCGGAGGCCCGCCACCGATTGCGGCTGGCCTACTTGGACGCCTGGCTGACTGCGGCCCAGCTGCGCCTCCGCAGTTCCCAGCTCGACCTCACCAACACCTGGGTGAGGGTGGCCCAGGCCCGGGTGGATTCGGGTTCGGATCCGTCCTACCAGGTGGATCTGGTCCAGGGCGACCTCCTGCGCCTCCGCACGGAGCTTGGTGATGCCCAACGTAAAGCCAGTGAGGCCTGGGCAGCCCTGCGCGCCCTGACGGATCTGCCTGTAGACCTGCAACCCCTGGCCGATCCAGGCCCCCCCGCCCTTCCCGCGCCCGATGGTCTACCCGACTCTTTCCAGAAAAGCCTCCTGCGCCACGCCTTGACTGATCGAACCGCAGCCGACCGCACGGCTTTTGACCTTCACCAGGCCCTCAAGGCCGCCCGCTGGAGCCTCAAAGGCAGCTACGCCTCTGAGGGTGACGAGCGCATCGCACGGTTGGGGGTGGCTTTCCGCTTGCCCCGATCCGGAGAACTCGGGGCGCAGAAACGGGAAGCCGTCACCGGACGCAACGCCCTCAACCGGGAGGCAGAAACCACGGCCTTCCAGCTGGAATCCAGGTTCCAGACCGCACTTACCCGACTGCGCACCTTCGGCGAGCCCCCGACGACCCATTCCTTCGACGCCGCCTTGAAAGCCGTGGACTTGAGGCTTCAGGAGGGTAAGGAACGCCCCTCGGATGCCCTGCTGCTCCGTCGCCAATTGCTGGAGGCCGAAAGCGCCTCCTACCAGCGCCTCCGCGAGGCCCACGCCCTCGTCGCCGAACTTGATCTGCTGACCCTTGGAGATGCCCGATGATCGCCTTTCGCCCCCACCCCTTCGCGCAACCCCTGCTCCTGGTGGTCGGGGCCCTCCTCAGCCTCCAGGCCTGCAAATCCTCGACCCCGGCCGCGTCGCCCCCGGCCCAGGCCCAGGCTCCAGAGACCGATGTGGTCCCCCTGAAGAGCATCCAGGAGGGCCTGCAAACCCGAGCCATCCCCGCCTCCTCGATCCTGCAGGTCTGGTTCCCCGCCGAAGCCGCCGGGGACGAATCCGCCCGCGCCCTCCTCACTGCCCCGGTGAGCGGCATCGTGGCCTCCGCCCCGGCCGCTCCCGGCCGTCCCCTCGCCAAGGGTGTTTCGCTGCTGACCCTCCGCAGTCCCGAACTGGCCGAGCTGAAATCGAAATGGCTCATCGCCCAGGCCCGCCTCAAGAGGGCCCAGGCCGATCTGGCCCGGGAACAGCGCCTCGCTTCGGCCCAGGCCGGGGCCCGCCGCGACCTGGAGATCGCCGAGGCCGAGCAGGCTGGGGCCAGTGCCGAGGCGGAATCGGCCCGCATCTCCCTCCAGGCCCGGGGGGTCACCCCCGAACAGGCCGATGGCACTTTCGTCCTCCGAACCCCCAGCGCCGGAACCGTATCCGCCTGGAAAGTCCAGCTGGGACAGGGCGTGGCCGTGAACGAGGAACTGGGATCCTTCCAGGCCGCCTCCGCTTCGTTGGCCCTGATCGAGCTCCCTCCCCCAGTCCCCAGTACCTGGAAGCTTGGCAGCCGCACCGGCATTCGGGATGACAGCCACACCTGGCTGGGCGAGGTGGTGGGCCTGCCCTCCAGCCTGGGCGATATGACCCACCGCATGACCTATCGGCTTCGCCTGTCCGGCGCACCGCTCCCGCTGCCGGGAACTCCGCTGGAGGTCCAGGTGCCCGTGGGCCAGGGAGTCCTGCTGCCCTCCTCGGCCCTCCAGCAGGTTGATGGGGTGTGGGGCGTGTTCCTCCAGGAGGGCGATCTGGCCCGCTTCCACCCGGTGAAACGCGGACCTGATGTGGCCCGCGACACCCTGGTGCTCGACGGCCTGCCCACTGGCGCCAAGGTCTTCACGCAAGGCGCCTACCTGCTCAAGTCCAAGCTCATGCGCCTCAGGGCGGGAGGGGGCGATGAGTAGTGACAAGCCTTCCCTGCTGACGCGCTGGTTCACCTGGCTCCTGCCCAAACGAGGCCTGGTCTTCGGGGCGACCCTGCTGCTGGCCTTCACCGGGGCACTCACCTTTTTCAGCCTCAAGCGCGACCTCATTCCAGACCTCTCCCTGCCTTCGCTTCAGCTGCTCATCCAGAGTCCAGGGCGAGCCGCCGCCGAGCTGGAACTCACCGTGGCCCAGCCACTGGAGCAAGCCCTAGGAGGCCTTCCCGGCGTCAAACGCGTGATCAGCACCGTCCAGGCCGGGCTCGTGCAGGTGGTCATCGCCTTTGAAGATGGCACCGATCCCTGGCGCTCCCGCCAGTTGGTGGGCGAGCGCCTGTCAGCCATCATGGGTGCTTTCCCGCCCGGCACCCAGTCCCCCCTGGTGACCAGCGCCGCCGGACGTCTGCAGGAGATCCAGGAACTCGTGCTGATCGGGCCGGCCGTTGGCCCGGTGGCCCTCCGCGATCAGGCCGTGAAGGTGATCGTCCCCCGCCTCCAGGCCGTGTCCGGCGTGGCGCGGGTGGAGGCCCTGGGCGGTGAAGCGAGGCAGCTCCAGGTGTTGCTGCGACCTGACCGGATGCGCCTCCTGGGCGTTTCCCTTGGCAAGGCCATGGAAGCCCTCGAGGGCAGCGATCAGGACGGTGGTGCCGGCATTCTCGAGCTTCAAGACAAGGGATGGTTCGTCACCCTGGGCAGCGCCGCCCCAACGCCAGAGGAGCTCCGCCGACTCCCCATCCAGACCCAGCGCGGCACCGTGTACCTGGGTGAGGTGGCAGATGTGCAGGAGGGAAACGGCTTCCGCCGCGGCCTATCCACCTACCGGGGCGCTGAAGCCGTATCGCTCCGTGTGGTGAAGCAGCCCACGGCCGAGGCTCTCAGCACTGCCTGGGCCGTGCGCGAGGCCCTGCCGGAACTCCGGAAGGGCCTGCCCGAAGGCATGAAGCTGGAGATGTTCTACGACCAGGGTGCCTTCGTGAGTCATGCTCTCAGCGGCGTGACCTTGGCGCTGCTGATCGGCGGGGCTTTCGTGGGTCTGGTCCTCGTGGTGCTCCTGGGGAACCTGCGCGCCGCGCTGGTGGTGATCATTCTCCTGCCTCTGGCCACCCTCGGGGCGGCCATTCCCCTCATGTGGATGGGCCTCGGGTTGAACGCGCTCACGCTCGGTGGTCTCGCAATCTCCGTCGGTCTGCTGGTGGATGCGGGCGTCATCATGGTGGAGAACCTCACGCACCGGTTGCACCAGGCGCACACCACCGATGTAGCCTCCCGCCGCGCCACGCTCGTGGCCGCGGCCTCGGAAGTGGGCGTCCCCGTCCTGATCGCCGTGCTGGTGATCCTCGCCGTGTTCATTCCCCTGTTGGCCATCGGCGGAGTGGCCGGAAAGTTGTACGCACCCTTGGCCGTGGCCGTGGGCTCGGCCATGACGCTTAGCCTCATCCTGAGCTTCACCCTGGTGCCAACGCTGGTGGAGCGGTTCCTGCCCCCAGGCACTGTGTTGGAGGAACCCCGCTTCGTCACGAAGCTGAAAGAGATCTACCGTCCCGCTTTGATCTGGGCCTTGAGCCACGGTGCCAAGTTGCTGGCCCTGGCGGCCACCATCACCGCCGCCAGCGTGCTGCTGGCCTTGGGTCTTGGCAGCAATTTCCTGCCAAGCCTCGACGAAGGAGCCTTCATCCTGACGCCCAACTTCCCCGCGGAAACCAGCCTCGAAGCCGTGGACCAGGGCAACAAGATGCTGGGGCGGCGCATCCGGCAGGTGCCAGGTGTGAAGGACTACTACCGGCGCACGGGCCGAGGAGATGTCACCGAGGATCCGATGCCGCACTACTCCAGCGACATCCTCGTGCTGCTGGAGTCCGGCGCGAATCCCAAGGAGGTCGAGGCCGCCCTTGGTGCCCTGGCCGAGGCGATGCCCTATCCGGTGGAACTCACCACGCCCATGAACATGAAGATCTCCGAAGGCCTCGGCGGCACGCCCGCCGACCTCCAGGTGAAACTCTTCAACCCCGACATGGCCGCACTGGAGGCCATTGCACCGGACCTGCGGAAAAGGCTGACCGAACTGCCAGGGGTGAAATCCGTCGTCCCGGACACCGGTGGCCCCCTGCCCAAGTGGCAGGTGATCATTGACGATCGGGACCTCCGCCACCTCGGCGTTCCCCGGCCCCTCCTGCTCCAGACCCTGCAGGCTGCCCTGCAGGGCCTGGAAGTCTCACCCCGATACGACGGACCCCAGCGCATCGGGCGCGTCGTGAAGTTCCAGTTCGCCGGTGAGGTCACACCAGAGCGGCTTCAGCGCCTGCCCCTGGTCCTGGAGGACGGCCGGGTGCTTGAGTTGGGTCAAGTGGTGCGGTTCGAGGAAACCACGACACCGAGCATGATCCGTCGAGAGTCTGCCCAGCGGCGCCTGGCCTTGAATCTCCGTACCCTTGGGGATCTGGGCGGCGCGGCCAAGCGCGTGGATGCCCTCCTCGCCGCCTACCCGCTACCCAAGGGCACGGTGGTGAAGCTGGGCGGGAAGATCGAGGAGGCCCGTGAAACCCAGAAGCGCCTCCTCATCGCCATCGCCGTCGCCCTCGGCATCGTGGTGGGCCTGCTCTATGTGGCCCTCAACCGCTGGTGGGAGGTGGTGGTGGTACTGGCCACCCTGCCCAACGCCTTCGCGGGCGGGCTGTTCAGCCTCTGGCTGGCGGGCGAGACCTGGAACGTCAGCTCCATCGTCGGCATGATCGGCCTCTTCGGCGTGGCCGTTCAGAACAGCCTGGTTCTCATCACACAGACCAAGGAACTCCATGCCTCGGGGATGTCGCTCCGGCAGTCTGTGCTGGAGGCCAGCCTGGGCCGCGTCCGCCCCAAGCTGATGACCGCCGGTGCCGCCATCCTGGGCCTCCTGCCCATGCTGATCGGATTCGGCGGCAGTGAACTCGAGCGGCCCCTGGCCATCGTCATGGTGGGTGGCCTCGTCACCTCCACGCTGTTCACCCTGCTGGTGCTACCTGGATTCTATGAGTGGGTGGGCAAGCGAAGAGGACTGGGCGACGCCCGGATCTAGCGGCTTAGAGAGGAAAATCAAGGAAGCCCTGGGGGGCGCCGAGACAGACAGTGGAGTCATCCCATGTCTGTCCGGCGCCCCAGCCTTGCCCTGGCCTTTCTCGCCGTTGCAGCGGCGGCGCAGAACCCATCCGACCCCCCGAAGGAGCCTGCCAAGGCGTCCAGCTGGCGGGAATCCATCGACAAGGGCCGGGATCAGGTTGCCGACAGGTTTTTCGGCCTCAGGCCCACGGCATTCGGCGATGTGCTGGCCGCTCCCGATGATCTGGGCCGCCGGAAATGGGACTGGGGTACCTTTGAACTGGATCTCTCCGGGGAGTTCCACGACGTCGTAGATGCCGCCGTCGCCGTGGTCACCAACCGTGACGGCACCAAGATCTCGGCTGGTTTCCTGGATTTCCATCCCTTTGGTGGAACGATCTCCCCCCGGGGCAGGCTCTGGGTCGAGAAGGGCTTCCATGTTCAAGTGGGGCGATTCGATGTGCCCTTCGGCAACGACTGGCAGTTCTTCGCCAGCAAGGACAGTGCGTCCATTTCGCGTCCCTTGACCACGGACGGCATCATGGACGGGGGCTACAACGATGTGGGCCTGCGCGTTCTCGGCAACGATGGCACCGTGAATTTCAACACATTCATTCTGCGTGGGTTGGGCGAGGGGCGACTGGCGGGGGGACGGCTGGGCATTACCCCCCTCGGCAATCCCTTCTCCCTGAAGGACGTGCGGGAACCCAAATCCATGGAGTTCGGGTTCTCCTACCTCTACGGCACTGGAACCGACCGGCGGAAGCAGGAAACGGCCTGGGCCGTCGATGCAGAAGGGCGGCTGGGGTCCTGGTACCTTCGCGCCGAATACCTCCTCCGGCGACGGGAACCGGATGCCTTTCAGGAGGGGAGCACCCGACGGGGCTGGCATCTGACCCAGGAGCTGGCCCTGGCCGATCTTCCGGCGCCTGCCATCCTTTTCCTGCGGTACGAACGCATGAGCCAGAGCCCACCGGAGGCGCAGCCCGGAAGGGAACAGGATGTCCGGGCCGTGGCGGGGGCTGCGGTCACCCTCCTGGGGATCCTCCAACTGAAGGCCGAATGGCAGCACATCCTAGAGGCCACCGCTGCCACCCGAGACGCAGCCAACTACAGCCGGAACGCGTGGCTGGCCCAGCTGGTAGTGGTGTTCTGATGCGGTTCACGGCCCTCCTCGTCACGTTGTTCCTGGGAACCGGAGCCGGCATGGCCCTGCTCTCCCAGTCAGGCCCGGAAACGCCCATCCACGGGGAACTGGGCACGGCCGCCGCCTGTGCCCCTTGCCATCCGGCGGACGCCCCGACGCGCTGGGAGTCGAACCGCGACCGACCCTGCACCTCGTTCTGCCTGACCTGTCACGCCAAGGAGGAGATGGCC
Source organism: Candidatus Geothrix skivensis (assembly GCA_016721195.1). Taxonomy (GTDB): domain Bacteria; phylum Acidobacteriota; class Holophagae; order Holophagales; family Holophagaceae; genus Geothrix; species Geothrix skivensis. Next base: position 466,070 of record JADKIO010000006.1, read on the forward strand.
AAACATCATCCCGTGGGTCATGCGGTCTCCAAACAGCCACGCCTGGCCCTGCGGCTTACCCAGGACCGGCGATCCGCCTGCTTCACCTGCCACGACCTGTCGATCCGCCGCTACGATGGCCTGCGCTGGAAGGCCGAAAGCCTCTTCGGGCGGATGTTTCGGACAGAATCCCGTTACAAGACCTATTACCTAACCACCCGAAATGACCGAGGACAACTCTGCCTCTCCTGCCACTGAGGATTCTCATGCCCTCCAAAAAACACCGCCGCATCGTCCTGATCGACACCCGCTTCCAGCTGGGCATGGCCGGTGCGTTCATTCTGCTCCAGCTTCTCCTCACCGGGCTCTTTGCGGTGGCGCTGTACCTCTTCATGGACAGCGAACTGAAGGCCGGGCTTGCCTCGGCCCATGCGGCCTACCGCTCCCTGGATCAGATGCTGTTGCCGCTGGTGCTGGTGCTGGCAGGCTTCAACCTGGCCTTGTCCACAGCCCTCGTCACCGGGTTCGTGGTGATCCTCAGCCATCGCATCGCAGGTCCCCTGCACCGTTTCCGGATCGTCATGGAAGAACTGGCCGAGCGGAGACTCCCTGAGGACGCGCGTATCCGGCCCAAGGATCAGTTGGGGGTGCTCTCCGAATCCACCGGGCGCGCCCTTGACACCCTGCAGGCGGATCTGACCACCCTGCGTTCCCAACTGGCCCGGGCACGGGTCGCTTCGATGGGCGGGGACGGCCCGGCCGCCGGAGAGGCTCTGGCCCACATGGATGCCACCCTGTCGCAATGGTGTCCCCGAGCCCCCGGGCCCTGACCAGGTTCATCCGAGCCTCCCAGTCGGCAGCGGCCCACCAGCCTGGCAGGCAGCGAACCAGGCGGGCTCGCGTGGGTGCCATCGATCAGGCTGGGGAACGTCTCGTCAATGGCATTTAGCGGGTCCAGGCCAGCGGCCGCCATGCCCGAAGCACAGCGGCCGCTGGTCTCGACATTGAATCCACCAGGCTCCATCCGATGGTGCCAATACCGGCAGTCCTCCGGATCAGACCGTTCCGCGCTTGCCCATCCTGGAATCCAGGTACCATATGCCGCCGCCCTGGTCGCCCACGGCCCGCAGGTGATCCACGATCTCACCCACGTGGGCTTCTTCCTCCACCTGCTCGGTGACGTACCACTGGAGGGCGATCTCGCTGGCGTAGTCCTTCTCGTTCCGGGCCTGCTCGAAGAGGGCGCTGATCCGGCCCGTGATGGTCTTTTCGTGGGCCAGGGTCTGCTCGAACACCTGGATGACGCCGCCGAACTCGGTGGGGGGCGGGGCAATGGTCTTCAGCTCCAGCTTGCCGCCCCGGTCCAGGAGGAAGGCGATGAGCTTGGCCGCGTGGGCCGTTTCCTCCGAGGCCTGCACGGTCAGCCAGTGGGCGAAGCCCTTGAAGCTTTTCCCGGTGCAATGGGCGCTCATGGCCAGGTAGAGCTGGGCCGACGCCTGCTCCAGGTTGATCTGGGCGTTCAAGGCATCCTGCATGGTCTTGCTGATCATGGGTTCTCCTCAGCTGAAGGGGCAGTGTACCTGAGAGGGGAAGAAGCCTGTCAGAACTTCCACTTCACCCTGGCCGCCCAGGTCCGGGGCGGAATGACGTGGGTGCCCCCGAACACGCTGAGGAAGTTGTAGAGGCCCTTCTCGTCGAGGGCATTGAGCAGGTCCAGGCTCAGGGCCAGGCGGCGGTTGCCGGCCAGCTTCCATTCCTGCCCAAGGCTCAGGTCCCAGGTGGTCCTGGGCCGGATGCGCCAGGTGCCTTCGGAATCCGACCGGACGTAGCTGGCGCCAAAGGCGTAATCAGGGTTCCCACTGGCCTGGGCGGGGTCCGCAGCCACCAGGCCCGAATCGTAGCGGCCCAGGAGTCCGGCCCGGAACCCGTCCCGTTCGAAGGCGATCCCCAGCTGGGCGCTCAGCTTCTGGTCGTGGTCGATGAGGAAGCGTTCTCCGGATGCGGCTTCAGGGGCCTCCAGCTGCAGCCCGCCCACCAGGGGCGCCTGGAAGATGGCCCGGGTGCGGCCCAGGCTGAGATAGCCGGACCAGCCGTTCACGGGCACCAGATCCAAACGCAGGTTCATGCCGCGGAAGATGCCCCGGTCCGCCCCGACGGGGAAGAGCACGCCGGTGTTCAGGAACTGCTGGTTGTCTCCGGCGTTGCGGCTCTGCTTCTCCCAGTACTCGATCATCAGGCGGCCCACCTTGCCCAGCTGCTGCTCAAGGCCGTAGCTGTAGGAATCCTGGTGCTCGGGCCGCAGGGGCTGCCGGGGCGTGCCCGCGAAGGGCCCCAGGTCCCAGGCCTGCTGGGAAAGCGATAGCGCAAGGTTCTCGTTCTCCCGAAGGATGAACAGCCGGTCGAAGCTGGCCCTCAAAACGGTGCCCGTGGCATCGACGCGGTAACTCAGGCCCAGCCGCGGCTGGAGCTGGCTGTCGGCGATGTCTTCCACCCGGTAGGCGTCATGGCGCAGGCCCAGGGCCAGGAAGAAGGCGCCCAGGTGGATGTCGTTCTGGATGAAGGCCGACGTGAGTCTGGGCCGAATCCGTGCTTCGAAGTGGAACAGGTTCCCGCCTCCAGAAGGCGTGAACGGAAACAGGGGATCCGCAGGATCGGAGTTGAGGGTGTCATCGGTGATCGCGAACCGGAACCGCTCATGAATGGGGTAGACGATGTGCTGCACGCCCACCTTCATCAAGTTCTCCTTCCCCCAGCGCTGGGTGAAGGAGGTCTGGATGCCTTGATTGTCCAAGCTGCGATCCTGGCTGGCCCAGTAGGGGAAGTCCGGATGGCCGCCACCCGTGAACCCGGGACTCAATTCTTCGCTGGGTTTCAGCTCCGCCCTGGAGGTCCGCAGGAAAACCGAGGCATCGAGGTGTTGGTTGGGGTTGAACAGGTGGGACCAGGCGGCGCTTGCGTTGAAGTCTGAGGTGGCGGCCCGCTGGTTCTGCCCCTGGGCCTGCTGGGAGGCCAGGTTCGCCACCTGCCGGGTGGTCCTGCCGCCGGAGAACGAGAAACGCAGCGTGTCCTGGCTGCCCAGCAGCCAGTCGAAGCGGGAGAAGACCCGCCCGGTCCGGCCCTGGTTGTGCAGGTTCTCGAAGTTGACGGGATCCAGGAACCGGTCGCTTTCGCTGGCGGCGGCGCTGGTGAACCAACCGAAGGACTGGGTCCCGCCCCGGGCATTGAAGCCCACCTCAAAGGTGTTGAACCGGGCGGCGCCAAAGGAGGCTTCTCCTTCGAAGCCATTGGCCGCCCCCAGGCCCGATTTGGTGGTGAGGTTCACCACCACCACGGGCTTGCCGCCGTACTCCGCGGAGATGCCCCCGGTGATGACCTCCATGCTCTCCACCTGGGAGGGGTCCATGCCGTTGCTGAAGGTGGCGTGCAGCTGGTCGGAGATGGGGATGCCATCCACCACGTAGGTCATCTGGCCGTGGCTGCCCCGGAAGTGGAACCGGCCGTTCTCGTCGGCGATGAACCCCGGCGTGGCGAGCAGGATGCTCTCCATGGCCCGGCTTTGCACCGCGGCGGGACTGCGCTCGATGCTGCTCTTGTCGATGTCGAGGTGGGTGGAGGGATGGTCTTCCACCAGCCGGAAGTTCTCCTCCACCACCACCACGGCCCCTTCGGGCCGGAGGGTCACCGTGACCGCCAGAGGCAGCTGGCTGTGGACATCCACATCCAGGTGGCTGGGCTGCAGGCCGGCGGCTTCCGAATCCAGGTGGTAGGTATTGAAGGGCACGTTCTGGAACGTGAAGACGCCCCTGGCGTCGCTGCGGACCTGCTGCCGGTAGCCCGAGACGGGATTGGACAGGACCAACCGGGCGTTGGCTACCGTTCGGCCCCGATCATCCACCACTCGGCCGGAAACCACCCCGCTGGCGGCGGAGGCGGCCATGATGGAACCTGCAACTGCCAGGCTCAGGAAGGATGTGCGTGAAAAAGATCGGGACACGAGTGCCACCTCTAGTTAGAAGTGTTTTCTAACTGAGCCCCACAGGTCAATGGAAATGATTTTCATTCATGATCGATTCCTACACTAAACCACTTGCCCCGCCGGGCGAAGCTTATCTATCTCTATCCCCAAGGGGAGGTCTTTGCCATGTCCCGTAAGAAGCTGTGGTTCCTGGTTGGTGGTGTGGCGGTCCTGTTGATCGCCGGACTGAGCATCGCCAGCATGAAGGATAAGGGCCTCGCCGTGCAGGTGGCGAAGGTGGGACGGGAGAACCTCCAGTCCAAGGTGAGCGCCAACGGCAAGATCCAGGCGGTAACCAAGGCCGATATCTCCGCCAACGTCATGGGTCAGGTCACCCGGCTTGCGGTGAAGGAAGGCGACCGGGTCACCAAGGGCCAGTTCCTGATGGAGATCGACCCCCGCAGTGCCAAGGCCAACACCGAAGCCATGCAGGCCAACCTCCAGGCCACCCAATCCGACCTGATCTCCGCCACCGCCAACCTGGCCCAGGCCCGGGCCGACTTCGACCGGGCCAAGACCAACCGGGACGCGGGCATCATCTCCGCCGCCGACTTCGAGCGGGCCAAGACCGCCTTCGAGACCGCCCAGGCGACCCGGGAGACCGTCCGCCGCCGGGCCGAGCAGGCCAAGGCCACCCTGAGCCAGTCCCAGGTGGGGCTGCGGAACTCCACCATCACCGCCCCCATGGATGGGGTGGTCACCGCCCGCCGCATCGAGCTGGGGGAGACCGCGGTGCCTGGCATCCAGAACTCCGCCGGCACGGTGCTCGTCACCGTCTCCGACATGAGCAAGGTGGAGGCCGAGATGGAGGTGGACGAAGCCTCCATCCCCACGGTGAAGCTGGCCCAGAAGGCCCAGGTGCGCATCGATGCCTACCCCAACCAGACCTTTGATGGCGAGGTCACGGAGGTGGGCGGCAGCCCCATGCTCAAGCTCAGCGCCAACGAGGCCATCAAGTTCAAGGTGAAGGTCTGGATCAAGAACCCGCCTCTCACCATCAAGCCCGGCCTCTCGGCCCAGGCCGACATCTTCACCGGCAACCGCGACCAGGTGCTGGCCATCCCCATCCAGTCGCTGGTGACCCGCGAGATCAAGCTCAAGACGGGCGAGGTCCTCAAGCCCGGCGCGCCCCGGGATGAGGAGGGGGTCTGGCTGTTCGAGGGCAACGGGAAGACCAAGTTCCTGCCCGTGAAGACCGGCCTTCTGGGGGATCTGAACGTGGAAGTCCTGGATGGACTCAAGGGCGGCGAGACCGTCATCACCGGTCCTTTCCGGATCCTGCGGGATCTCAAGGGCGGCGAGCAGGTCCGCGAGGACAAGGGCAAGAAGAAGGAAGAAAAGAAGAGCTGACATGAACTACGAAGAGCTCTTCCGGGCGGCCCTCCGGGCCATCCGGGCCCACAAGCTCCGCAGCTTCCTGACCCTGCTGGGCATCATCATCGGCGTCACCACCATCGTGGGCGTGGTGGGCATCATCACGGGCCTGAACCGGTACGTGCAGGAGAAGGTCATCATCCTGTCGCCGGACATGTACGTGGTCACCCGGTTCGGGATCATCCGCAGCCGCGAGGAATTCCTGCAGGCCGTCAAGCGCCCGCAGCTCACCTGGGAGGAATACCAGCGCCTCAGCAGCGGCGTCCTCAGCCATGCGCTGATGACGGCCACCCGCTCCTTCAAGACCCTGCCCGTGAGCTACGGCACCCGCCGCCTCGCCGATACCTTTGTGGTGGGCAGCACCGCCAGCTTCGCCCAGATCCTGAACCTCGACACGGCGGGCAACGGCCGCTTCTTCACGGAGGGCGAGGATGAAGCCGCCCAGTACGTGGCCATCATCGGGGCCGACATCAAGGATGAGCTGTTCCCCAGCCTGGATCCCATCGGCCGCACGGTGATGGTGCGGGGCCTGCCCTTCCGGGTGATCGGGCACATGCCCAAGGAGGGCAAGGGGCTCGGCATCAACCGGGATCAGCTGGTGGTCATCCCCTTCCAGGTCTACCGCAAGAACTTCTACTCCACCAAGGATCCCCTCGACTACTTCATCAAGGCCAGGGGCGGCGTGGAAGGCCTGAGCGCCTCCATCGATGAGACCCGGGCCTTCCTGCGGGCCCTGCGGCACACCGCCTGGCGGGATCCGGATCCCGTGGGTTTCCTCACCCAGGATCAGCTGCAGGAACTCTGGCGCCAGATCAGCACAGCCACCTTCGTGCTCCTCACCCTCATCGCCTCGGTGTCCCTGGGCGTGGGCGGCATCGTGATCATGAACATCATGCTGGTGAGCGTGGCCGAGCGGACCCAGGAGATCGGCGTGCGCATGGCCCTGGGCGCCCGGAAGCGGGACATCCAGCGCCAGTTCCTCCTGGAGGCCGCCCTCCTTTCCATGGGCGGGGGCTTCATCGGCGTGATCCTGGGCGGTGCCGCGGCCCTCCTGGTCAAGTCCATCACCGGGTTCCCGGCCCAGGTCACCCTGGGCATCGTCCTGATGGGCGTGGGCCTCTCCACGGTGGTGGGTCTGCTGGCGGGCTTCCTGCCCGCCCGGCGCGCCGCCAACCTCCCGGTCATCGACGCCCTCCGGGCCGAGTAGGGGGGCACCATGGCCGCACAGTTTCATTCTCCCCTCCGCAGCATCGGCATCGAGAACATCCGCTTCGCCTTCCGTTCCATCCTCGTCCAGCGCCTGCGCAGCTTCCTGACCCTGCTGGGCATCGTGTCGGGGTGGCCACCGTCATCGCCATGGTGAGCTTCGTGGCGGGCTTCAACGATGCCATCACCGGCGCCTTCTCCAGCTTCGGCACCACCCTGGTGCAGTACCAGAAGTACGAGCCCCGCTTCGGCGGCGGGCCCACGGGGCCACCGGAGGAGCAGCGCCGCCGCCGGGATCTCACCCTGGAGGACGCCCAGGCCCTCAAGCGCCTCAACACCCTGGCGGCCGCCGTCAGCCCCGAGCGTTACCTCTTCCTGCCCGCCCTCGCCGCTTCCACCACCTTCAAGAACCGCAAAGGCAAGGAAGCCAACGGCCCCACCCTGGCGGGCGTCGTGCCGGACTACGCCCCGGCCAACAACGCCACCATCGAGGATGGGCGCTTCTTCGGCGATGCGGATATCAGCCACTCCGCCCGGACCGCGGTCGTCGGTCCGGACGTGGTTGAGGCCCTCTGGTTTCGCCGGGATCCCATCAACCAGGAGCTGCTCATCAACGGCGTGGCCTTCCGGGTCATCGGCCTCCTGGAGAAGCGGGGCTCCTTCCTGGGGGGCAGCGCCGACAACATCGTGCTCATCCCCTTCAGCACCTTCGATGAGATGTTCCCGGACGTGAAGAACAGCCGGGGGGACACCATCCACATCGCGACGGTGCCCAAGGAACCCAACCAGATGCAGGCCATGATGGACCAGGGGATCTCCATTCTCCGCACCCGGCGGGGGCTGAAGGCGAAGGAGCCCAACGACTTCGCCATCTTCACCAGCGAAGGCCAGCTGGAGACCTTCCGGGCCATCACCGGTGGCATTGCCGGGGCCATGATCCTCATCGCCAGCATCGCCCTGCTGGTGGGTGGCGTGGGCGTCATGAACATCATGCTGGTGACCGTGACGGAACGCACCCGGGAGATCGGCGTGCGGAAGGCCCTGGGGGCCACCCGCAAGGACATCGCCATGCAGTTCCTGGTGGAGGCCGTCGCCCTGACGGGACTGGGCGGTGCCATCGGCATTGCGGTTGGCCTGGGCATCGCCATGCTGGTGCGCCTGGTCTTCGACTTCCCCGCGGCGGCGCCGCTGTGGAGCGTCTTCCTGGGCTTCGGCGTGAGCACGGCCGTGGGGCTGATCTTCGGGCTCTGGCCCGCCCTGAAGGCCGCGAACCAGAACCCCATTGAGGCCCTGCGCTACGAGTAGCGCTACCCCTGGATGGAGGTCTTCACCTCGATGACCGGGGGATGCTCCAACTGCTTCTTCACCGCGCACTGGCTGGCGGCGCGGATCAGGGGCTCGCGGTACTGCTCCGGAAAGCCCGCGGGCAACTGGATGTCCAGATCCACGCGGCTCAGCTTGCCGGTCACGGAATCATGCCCCATGGTCTGCACCAGGCGGATCCCTTCGGTGGGCAGGCCCCGCTGACGGCAGAACCCCACCACGTAGATCCCGGCACAGGTGCCCAGGGAGGCGAGAAAGAGGGCGAAGGGAGTTGGCGCCGAGTCTTCGCCTCCGGCCTTGACTGGCTGGTCGGTCCGGACCGTGAAGGGGCCGAAGTGGGCGTCCACCCGCGCGCCCCCGGGAAAATCGATGACCATTTCCATGACCTGCTCCTTGCCGCAAGAGCTCCATTCTTCCCCAGCGGAGGGCCCAGTGAAAGCGGCATTCACGGCCAGTCGGATGGAGGCTTGGCTCCAGGTCCACCCCGTGAATCAATGGACCGCCGGATACTTGACCCATGCATAATGCAACGGCAGGAGGGCCCATGAAGTACTTCTCCAGGAAGGTCTCGGCCGGGGCAGCCTCGGACAAGCTCTCCGCTGACCTGCGCACCATCCTGGATTCCATCAACGATGGCGTGTTCACGGTGGATGACCAGTTCAAGATCACCTCCTTCAACCGATCGGCGGCCGAGATCATCGGCATCACCCCCGAGGAGGCCCTGGGGCAGTACTGCTGGAAGGTGTTCAATGCCGACATCTGTGAAGGGTCCTGTGCCCTCAAGGAGACCATGTCCACGGGTCTCCCCTGGTCAACAAGCATGTCAACATCCATACCTCCGCCCGGAAGAAGGTCTCCATCAGCGTGAGCACAGCGCTGCTGCGGAACCATACCGGCGAGGTGGTCGGGGGCGTCGAATCCTTCCGGGACCTCACGCTTGTCGAGGAGCTGAGGAAGGCCGTCGAGGGCCGCGCCACCTTCCACCGCATGACCTCGGCGAATCACCGGATGCGGGAGATCTTCCAGCTTCTGCCGCTCCTGGCCCAGAGCGACAGCACCGTCCTGATTCAAGGAGAGAGCGGCACGGGGAAGGAGCTCATGGCCCGGGCGATCCACGAGCTGAGCAGCCGGGCCCGCAAGCCCATGGTCACCCTCAACTGCGGGGCCCTGCCCGACACCCTGCTGGAAGCCGAGTTGTTCGGGCACAAGGCCGGGGCCTTCACGGATGCCCGGCGGGACCGCAAGGGCCGGATCGCCGCCGCCGAAGGCGGCACCCTCTTCCTGGATGAAATCGGTGACATCTCCCCTGCCCTCCAGGTCCGCCTGCTGAGGGTGCTGCAGGAACGGACCTACGAACCCCTGGGTTCCAACGATTCCATGAAGGCGAACGTCCGCTTCATCGCCGCCACCCACCGGGATCTGCGGGCCGAGGTCAGGGAGGGCCGCTTCCGCGAAGACCTCTTCTATCGCCTCAACGTCATGCAGATTGCAATCCCCCCCCTGCGGGAGCGGAAGGAGGACATCCCCGCCCTGGCCAAGCGGTTCCTCGATCGCCAGATCGCCCTCCATGGCAGGCAGATCCAGGGGTTCGCCCCCGAAGTCATGGATCGCTTCATGCGCCACAACTGGCCGGGCAACATCCGCGAGCTCGAAAATGCCGTCGAGCACGCCTGCGTGCTGTGTCGCCATGATCAGATCCAGGTTTCGGAGCTGCCTTCGTCCTTCGGGGAACTGGCCGCGGGCGAGCCCACCCAGGGGCAACCGGCCTCCAGCAAGAACCTTCGCAGCCAGGAGAGGGTCATGATCCAAGCCGCCCTCGAACGACACGGGGGGAATCGGACGGCAGCCGCGAAGGAACTGGGCATCCACACGACGACCCTCTGGAGGAAACTCCGACGGGAATGAGCACCACTGCAAATTGCACTTATTTGCCTCAGAAAGGCCACTGCAAAGTGCAATGATAAAATAACCATTTAACTGTTTAGAAATTATTTAATGTTAATATTATTAATTTTAATAATTTTGGCAACAAAATTGCCCTATAGGTAATTGCTGGTTGCACCTTCAAGACCACGCACCACTCCCTCCGCTCGACTCCACTCGGCGTCCATTCAACTTCGAGTCACCTTCCAACCCGCCCCTACGATCCGACAGGATCCATCCCTCGGGGGATCTCTGATCGAACCAGAGCCGGCCTAGGGCCTGCTCCGCACGACCCCCAGCGCCTGCTCAGCAGACCCCAGAACCGCCATCATCCGCGGGCGATATCCGTCCGCCCAAACGAGCCCTGCATCCACCACCAACCGGGAGGTTGATATGACAACCAATGGATTGAATCGAGCACTTCGTACCGCCCTGGCCCTGGTGGCCCTGGGAAGCCTCGCCTTCGGGGGCGCCCTGCAGCAGAAGGAGGGCCGCATCACCGTGGCCGTGGCCGTGACCGACATCGAACCCATCGTCAAGGCCGTGGGGGGTGGCTCGGTGGATACCGTCGTCCTGCTGAAGGGCTGCATCCTCCGGAGCGACCTGAACATCGAACCCGCCACCAAGGGGCGTCTTGACTTGGCGGAAGTGGTCGTCTGGACCGGCTTCCTGAACGAATCCGCGGCGATCTCCTCTGCCCTGCGGAATGGTGGGGGCAACCGGAAGGGGGGCGCTCAAGTGGATCGATGTCTCCAGGGGAACCAAGCGGACCAACCTGCCCACCTCGACCTGCTCGGGCTACGTGGATCCCGCCTTCGTGTCCGGGGATCCGTTCTTTTGGCTCAATCCGGAAAACGGGGGGCTCATCGCCCGCCACGTCGCCAAGGGCCTCGGGGAGCTGCGGCCGGCCAGCCGGGCAGTGTTCCTGGCCAATGCGGAGGCCTTTCAGAAGGCCCTGGCGAAGGACATCGAGCGCTGGAAGGTGGCCCTGAAGCCCCTCCACGGCCTGCGGGTCTTCAGTGCCCAGTGCGGCTGGCAGAACTTCTCCGCCATGGGAGGACCCGAGTTCGTCGTGTGCAAGGGCACTCCGGGTGAGCTCCCCAGTCCTTCGTCCCTCCTGCTGCACATCAAGCAGATGAAGGCCGACCTCATCCTCGTGGACCCGAACACGCCTGCGGATTACACCGAGGCCTTCCGTGAGCACTCGAACCTGAAGGTCATCGAGGTCGCCTCCTCCATCGAGGGCATCCGCGGGGCCACCACCTACAGCGCCCTCTTCGAGAACCTCGTCAAGGTTCTCCAGGGCCAGACCAGGCGCTGACCTCACCAAGTTGGTTTCCACAGTCGCCCTTGGCCGGGCCATCCGAGGCACCACCTTCCAGGCCGAGCCCACGGCGAGGAGCACTGGCCAGCATTGCTTGCGAGTGCAGCACGACCTGAGCCATTCCAGCAGCCAGGACAACCCTGAGGCGCACCATGAGTGATCCCACCCTCGAACCACCGGCGCGACAGACTCCGACCCCCACGGTGGCCTTCACCGTGCGGCCCATCGGCATCGTCCACACGACTCACCGAAAAAGCGCCCGGTGCCGCAGTACTTCGTTCCCCGGGGCCGCGCCACCTTGGAACTGTTCCATTCTTACCTGCCGGGCATCCAGGGCCTCTACCCCGGCATCGAGCTCTGGGTCACCACCTACCATGCCCTCCGGGCGGCTCCCTGCAGATTCCTGGCAAGGGGCGAATGGTGTCCCGGGCGTGTTCGCCACCAACTCCGTGGAGCGGCCCAACCCCATCGAGTTCCTCCGGGCCAGGGTCGTGGAACTCCATCCGGAGTCGGGGCTCATCCGTGTGGAGGGCCTGGATGTGGAGGATGGCGCACCGATTCTCGATATCCGACCCGTCACCTCCCCCCACCATCGCCTGATCAAGCCCGGCGAGTGACAAGGAAACCCATGAAAATTGCCATCCCCATCCTCACCGAAACCGAAGTCTCGGCCCACTTCGGCCGGAGCCCCGCCTTCCTCATCCTCACCGTGGAGCAGGGCCGGATCCAACACCGGGAGATCCGCACCAACGACCAGGCCGGGCCCCGTCTCGGGCAGCATGAGCACAGCCCTGACTCCGCCCACCCCCAGGCCCACTCCCACGATCACAACCGGTTCGTTCAGCTGCTCGGGGATTGCCGGGCCGTGGTCGGCTTGGGCATGGGAGCCGGGGCCCGCAGGGCGCTGGAGTCTGCTGGCCTTGAGGTGCGATTGCTGGCGGGCCCTTGCTCCCCGGAGGAAGCCGCCCTCCAATTTGCAACTGGCCGACTGGAGTCCAGTTCCGGCCTCGGCTGCGCATGCTCTGGCCACCACCACGCCTAGCCCGGGAGTTCGGTTCCAGCCGTCCCTCACTCATTCGAGGACCACACCACGCCCACCGCTTGCGCGGTTGAACCGTTCCCCTGCCCTCCGCCGCCTCCCCCGCCAGGGGTTGGCTCTGACCCGCCTCCCCTCAGTCCAGGAGTGATCATGTCCCATCCCCCAGAAAACCATCCTGGCCCAGGCTGGGGTTGATGTTCCGAGCCCTGCTGGGGCTGCTGGTCCTCCCGATCACCTCGGGTCGAGCCCAGCAGACCACCCCGCCCGCCTCCGGGGGTCACGGCTCCTACACCGCCCTCCACCTGACCAAGCAGCGACGTCTCACAGCGGATCACAGCAAGTTCAAGATACTGCAGGGACCTTTCAAAGAGGGTGACGGCCCTGCGGTCACCCGGGCCTGCCTCACCTGCCACACCAAGGCCGCGCAGCAGGTCATGGCCACCTCCCACTGGACCTGGAATGCCTCGAAGGACGGCAAGGATGGTTACGGGAAGGCCACCAGCCTGGTGAACAACTACTGCATCTCGATCATCGGGGGAAACACCGAGGGCTGCGCCCGCTGCCATGCCGGCTACGGTCTCAAGAACAAGCACTTCGATTTCACCCGACAAGAGAACGTGGACTGCCTCGTCTGCCACGACACCACCGGCGACTACGAAAAGGAAAAGGGGGGATGGCCCAACCCCGCCGTGCCACTGGCAGAGGTAGCCCAGAAGGTCGGTGCTCCCAGCAACAGGAACTGTGGCGTGTGCCACTTCTTCGGGGGTGGTGGCGACGCCACCAAGCATGGGGACCTGGATGACACCATCCTGAAGGCCCCCCGCATCGAGGATGTGCACATGTCCAAACAGGGCGCGGGCATGGATTGCGTGGACTGCCATGTATCCGATGCGCACCAGGTGGGCGGCCCGAACTATGTCATTCCGGCGGATCGCCGCGAGCAGTCCAAATTCCCCGGCGAAAGCCTGTCCCGGATGTCCTGCGCATCCTGCCACTCGGATTCTCCCCACAAGTCCTACATCCTGAACCGCCACTACCAGAAGGTGGCCTGCCAGACCTGCCACATCCCCGCCTTCGCCCGGGGCACGCTGCCCACCAACACCTACTGGGACTGGGCCACCGCCGGTCGCCTGAAGAACGGGCGGGGCTACAAGGAAGAGGATGCCAATGGCTTCGAGACCTACAACAGCATCCACGGGGAGATGGTCTGGCAGCGGAACGTCAGGCCCACCTATGAGTGGTACAACGGCAGCCTTCAGTTCACCCGGCTGACGGACACCATCACCATCCCTGCCAGCGGCAAGGTCATCCTCAATCCCGCCGAGGGTTCCTACGCCGACCCCAACGCGAAAATCTGGCCCTTCAAGTTCCATGAAGGCAGCCAACCCTACGATACGGTCCTGAGCAAGTTCGTGGCCCCCTACACGTCAGGCCCCAAGGGTTCCGGCGCCTACTGGGGCGACTGGAACTGGGATATCGCGATCAAGATGGGCATGGAAACCGCCGGACTCCCCTACAGCGGCAAGTACGGCTTCGTGAAGACCTCCATGCTTTGGCCCATCACCCACATGGTCGCCCCCAAGGAGCAGGCCCTGGCCTGCACCGAGTGCCACAGCAGGAATGGTCGCCTGGCCTCGGTCCCGGGTTCTATCTCCTGGGCCGTGACCGGGGACGGGCATCGATGCCATCGGGCTCGGCATGGTCATCCTCACCATCCTCGGCGTGCGTATCCACGGCCTGATCCGCTTTCTCCACAAGTAGCCCCGGGAGCCACCATGCGACGCGTCATCCTGTATGAAACTTTTGAACGCATCTGGCACTGGGCCCAGGCCCTCCTGATCATCCTGTTGATGGTGACCGGCTTCGAGATCCGGGGCTTCGGCTTCCACCTCTTCGGCTTCCAGAGAGCGGTCTCGCTGCACAACACAAGCGCCGTGAGCCTGGGGGTTCTCATCACCTTCGCCATCTTCTGGCACGTCACCACCGGCGAATGGCGCCAGTACATTCCCACCCGGAAGTTCCTGCGGGAGATGTTCGCCTTCTACCTCACCGGCATCTTCAAGGGTGCCCCCCACCCGGTGAAGAAGCACCGGATGGCCAAACTGAATCCCCTTCAGCGGCTGGCCTACCTGGGCTTCAAGGTCCTGATCCTCCCGGTGCAGGCCACCACGGGAGTGCTGTACTACTTCTATCCCAACCTTCAGCACGCCTTGGGCTGGTCCCCCAATGCTCTCTGGATCATCGCCGTCATCCACGTCCTCGGGGCCTTCGGCCTGGTGGCCTTCCTGGTGGGGCATGTACTGACCACCACCGGGCATACCCCTTCACCAACCTCAAGGCCATGATCACCGGATGGGAAGACCTTCCCCGACGATGCCTAGTTCGAGGAGAGCTAGGAGTCCCAGCTCCCATGGTTGACGCCTCGATCACAGCACGCTCAGAACCACTTCTCCCTCAACCAGGGAGAATTCAGCCTCACAGGTTTGAGCGGGGACGCTGAAGGCCAGTTCCTCCAGGCCCGCGGTTCCCGCCTCGATCTCGGCCATGAGCACCCTGGGGTCGTGCTGGAAGGGGATGCGGCAGACCGGCAAGGCATCCCCGCCGCCTGGTTCCTCCAGCACCACCGCTGAATAGCCGAAACACGCGATCACATCGGCGGCCAGCCCCGCCCAGGAGGGCATCGTCCTGCGCGTCGAAGAGCTCCCGGAAGCAGGCCCGCTGGGCCTCGATGGGGTGGGGCACGGGATGGGTGTCCAGCCAGGTGGCGAAGGCCTCGAAAACCTCCGAGGGCCGCAGCCCCAGAGGCTCCAGGAGCATGCCGAACCAGGGCACGGCCCGGCCCCGGTTGTAGAGGACATCGCAGCCCTCGGCGATGCGTGCGGCCTGGGCCAGATCCTCTGGGCCGAAGGTCGGCGAGGCGAGCACCCGGTAGGGGTTGGAGCTCTCGTGGGCGAGGCCCAGCCCCGCCGCCGTCTCGGCCAGGCGCGTGCCCGGGAGCACCGAGAGGCGGAAGACATCGAGGTGATTGGGTACCAGGCCCATGGCGAAATCCACGCTCGCCCGGAAGCCATCAAGGGTATCGCCGGGGAGCCCGTAGATGAGGTCAAACCCATAGGGGACGCCGACCTGATGCAGCAGGAGGATCTTGGCTTCGAAGTCCTCCGGGTCGAAGCTCCGGCTGATGTTCCGGAGCACGTCATCATGGGCGCTCTGGAGGCCGATCTGGAGGGTGCAGTGGATGGCCGCGAAGAGCCCGGCCATCTCCGCATCGAGGAACTCGCTGCGCGCCTCGAAGAAGAAGTGGGTGGTGGGAGCCTTGGCCGCGATGAGCCTCAGCACCTGCTTGGCCTGCACCTTGTGGTAGTTGAAGGTGGGGTCGAGGACAAAGACTTCGCGAATGCCCCGGGCCTCGAACAGCTCCAGCTCCGCCTCCACCCGGGCCAGGGGGATCCGGCGGGTACCCGCCGTGCCCCGGGCCTCGAAGCAGAAGTCGCAGGTGAAGGGACAGCCCCGGGACAGCTCCCAGAGCGCCCCGCCATAGTCCTCCGGGCGCAAGGTGCCATCCAGGTAGGGCGAGGGCAGGCCCGTCAGGTCCTTCACCGGCGCCGGTTGCGCCCAGGCAGCGATGGCTTGGGGCGAGTCCCCCCGAAGGAGGCGTTGCACGGCCTCGACGATGATCTCTTCGCCCTCCCCCGGCAGGACGAAATCCATGGCGGGGTCGGCCAGGACGCCACTCAGGTCCGCCGTGGCCTCCGCACCGCCCGAGAAGGTGATGATGCCCGGCCGGGCCACCTTCAGGAGTGCCGCGATCGCCAGGGTCTGGCCGCGATTCCAGACGTACATGGAGAACCCCACCAGGTCCGGCCCGAGGCCAGGATCCGCTCCGCCACCAGCGCGGCCGGTTCCGCCACGAAGGCATCCACGACCCGGGTCGAGATCTCGTCTCCGAAGGCGCCTCTCAGCGCGGACGCGAGCATGGCCGGTCCGAGTGGCAGTGCCCGGGGAGAGGGTTCGATGTGGATTGCGACCAGCACCAGCTTCATGAGTCCACCTGACTAGCAGCCTAGCCCCCTGCCGCGGATGGGGTGGCCAATTCCCGGCCGCGACTCATGCCCATGGCCTCCCACTCCGATCCGGAGGAAGCCCCCTGGAGTTCCCTGTGCGACTGCTGCCCCTGATCCTCGCCGCCACCACTTTCGGCATGCTGGCCGAGGAACACGCCGCCCCGGCAGGCAAGGCCAAGCCGAAGGCCGCGGTCCAGGCCCATGCGTCGGCCCCGGCGGCCCATGGCCCGGCACCCGCCCTGGATGCCCCGGACAGCCCCGCCGCGGGCCTCTCCGAGCTCAGCGCGGGCAATGCCCGCTTCGTGGCCGGGAAGCGCGTCCGCACCCTGGACACGGGGCACGATGCCGCCATGCGGGCTGCGCTCGTAGGTGGTCAGGCGCCCTTCGCGGTGATCTTCACCTGCTCCGACAGCCGGGTACCCGACGCCCTCCTCTTCGATCAGGAGGCGGGACGCCTCTTCACCATCCGCGAGGCGGGCAACGCGCCGGATCTGCAGGGCCTCGCCTCCGCCGAGTACGCCGCCGAGCACCTGGGCTCCAAGGTCATCGTCGTCCTGGGCCACAGCAGCTGCGGCGCCGTGAAAGCCGTGCGCGAAGCCAATGGCAAGCCCCTGCCTGGCAGCCTCTGGGCCCTCCAGGCGGGCATGGCGGGCCTGCTGGAAAGCATCCCCCAGGATCCCAACGAGGACGCCAAGGCCCACCTGGGTCGCCTGGAAGAGGCCAATGCCCGGCGCCAGGCCCAGGCCCTGCTGGACCGCTCGGCCCTGCTGCGGGATCTCGCGGCCGCCGACAAATCTGGGTCGTCCCGGCCCTCTACCACCTGGACAGCGGCAAGGTGCTGTTCTTCAAGCCCGTGTCTGCGGTTGTGGCGCCACCGGCCCACCACTGACCTGCCAGACTGGGGGCATGGACGCCCAAGACTTCCGCCGCCTCGGATACCAGCTCGTGGACTGGATCGCAGACTACCGCGAAGGTCTGGAGCGCCTGCCCGTCATGAGCCGGGTCCAGCCCGGGGAGATCCGGGCGGCCTTCCCGGATCATCCGCCCCAGCATGGGGGCCGCATGGACCAGGCCCTGGCGGCCCTGGAGCGGGACGTGCTGCCAGGCATCACCCACTGGAACCACCCATCCTTTTTCGCCTACTTCCCCAGCAACACCAGTTACAGTTCGATCCTTGGCGACCTTGCTGCTTCAGGCCTCGGTGTCCAGGGCATGAGCTGGCAGACCAGCCCCGCCGCCACGGAAGTGGAAGAGGTGGTCATGGACTGGCTGCGGCAGATGGTGGGCCTGAGCCCCGCCTTCACCGGCGTCATCCACGACACCGCCAGCACCGCCACCTTCACCGCCCTGCTCTGCGCCCGGGAGAAGGCCTCTGGCTTCGCCCAGGACGGCGAGGGCCTGCAAAGCGGCGAGGCGCCCCTGGTGGTCTACGCCTCGGACCAGGGCCACAGCTCCATCGAGAAGGCCGCCCTGCTGGCGGGCTTCGGCCGCAGCTTCCTGCGGCTCGTCCCCACCGATGAGAACCACGCCATCCGCATCGATCTGCTGCAGGCGGCCATCGAGAAGGACCTGGACATCGGCTTGCGCCCCTGCGCCCTGGTGGCCGCCGTGGGTACCACGGGCACCACGGCCCTGGACCCCGTGGCCGCCATGGCCGACCTGGCGGAACAGCACGGCCTGTGGCTCCACGTGGACGCGGCCCTGGCGGGCACGGCCATGGTGCTGCCCGAGTGCCGCTGGATGTGGGCGGGCGTGGAGCGGGCCGACAGCCTGGTCTTCAACCCCCACAAGTGGATGGGCGTGGGCTTCGACCTGAGCGCCTACTATGTCCGCGACCCCCAGCACCTCATCCGCGTCATGAGCACCAACCCCAGCTACCTGCGCACGGCCCAGGACGGTCAGGTGAGCAACTTCCGCGACTGGCACATCCAGCTGGGCCGCCGCTTCCGGGCCCTCAAGCTGTGGTTCTACCTCATGGACGTGGGCGTGGAGGGACTGCAAGCCCGCCTGCGGCGCGACCTGGAGAACGCCCAGTGGCTAAAGGAGCAGGTGGACGCCACCCCGGACTGGGAGCGACTGGCGCCCGTGCCCCTGCAGACCGTGTGCCTCCGGCACCTCGCGCCCGGACTCGATGAGACCGCCCTGGCCACCCACAACCTGGCCATCGCCCGCCGCATCAACGAAGGCGGCAAAGCCTATCTCACGCCCTCCATCCTCAAAGGCACGCAGATGCTGCGGGTGAGCATCGGCGCGGAAAGCACCGAGCGGCGGCATGTGGAACAGCTCTGGACCGCCCTCCAGCTGGCTTCGCAGAGCGGCTGAGGCCATTCCCCATTGCGCTGCCGGCCTCACTTCGGCACACTTGCCTGATCATGATTGCTGTCACGACCCTCAACCCGCCGCCTGCCCAGCCCACCTCCGGTGCGCCGCGAGGGGTTTGAGCCAGTCGCTTTCCCAACCGGCTCACCTCCACCCCCGGGTCGCACACCGACCCGGGGGTTTTTCTTTCAGTGAGAAGCCATGAACCCAAGCCCGAAAGCCAAAGCCATCCGGGGATTCCGGCCCACCCGCCGGGAGGAACTACCCCGGGTGAAGCGCATCGTCGTGAAGCTGGGCACCCAGGTGGTGCTGGATGCCGAAGGCCGCCCCGCCCTCAGCCGCCTCTACGGCCTCATGGAGACCGTGGCGGAGCTCCGGCGCCAGGGCGGCCAGCCGGTGCTGGTGTCCTCCGGAGCCATCGGCCTGGGGGCCCGGCAGCTGGGCATCAAGCCCAAGGGGCTGGCCCAGAAGCAGGCCTGTGCCGCCGCGGGCCAGGGGCAGCTCATGTCCATCTACCAGGAGGGCTTCGCCCGCATGGGCCTCTGCGCTGCCCAGGTGCTGCTGACGGAGGACGACTTTTCGGATCCCGTCCGCTACGCCAACCTGCGGCACACCCTGGATACCCTGCTGGAGCTGGGGGCCATCCCCGTGCTCAACGAGAACGACACGGTCTCCACCCTGGAACTGGAGCGGCCGGTCCCAGGTCGCACGGCCATCTTCAGCGACAACGACCATCTGTCGGCCCTGGTGGCCACCCACCTGGAGGCGGATCTGCTGGTGCTCCTCTCGGATGTGACGGCGCTGCACACCCGGAACCCCGGGCTCCATCCCGATGCGCTGCCGCTGGCGGAGGTGGCCTTCGGGGCCGACCTTGGCGTGACCCTGGAGGGCACTTCGGCGCGGGGTCGGGGCGGCATGGTCAGCAAGGTGGAGGCGGCCCGGGTGGCGGCGCGGGCCGGTGTGCCCGTGGTGCTGGCATCGGGCCTGGTGCCCAACGTCCTGCGGCAGATCCTCGTGGGGGAGCCCGTGGGGACGCTTTTCCTCGCCGCCCCGAAGGGAGGCCGACCATGACCGCGGAACCCCACCCTCCCCTGCAGGTGCAGGCCGTGGCCCAAGCGGCCCGGGAGGCCTCGCGCCGACTGGCCACCACCACTTCTGAGCAGCGGGTTTCGGTCCTCGACCGGCTGGCCCGGCAGCTGGAGCGCCAGGGTCCGGCCATCCTCGCCGCCAATGCGGAGGATGTGGCCCTGGCTTCTGAAGCCCTGGAAGCGTCAGCCCTGCAGCGGCTCAAGCTGGACGGCCCCAAGCTGGCGGCCATGGTCCAGGGCGTGCGCGCCGTGGCGGCCCTGCCGGATCCCCTCCACCGGGTGCAGCTGCGCCGGGAGCTGGACGAGGGCCTCGAGCTCACCCGGGTGGCCTGCCCCCTGGGGGTGCTGTGCGTCATCTTCGAATCCCGCCCGGACGCCCTCGTTCAGATCAGCGCCCTGGCCCTGAAGAGCGGGAACGCGGTGCTGCTCAAGGGTGGCAGCGAAGCCCACCGCTCCAACGGGGCCCTGCTCGACTGCATCCAGACCGCGCTGCGCGAGGCCGGCCTGCCGGAAACCTCGGTCCAGGGCCTGCCGGACCGGGCGGCGGTGGCCGCCCTGCTGCAGCGCCCGGACCTGGTGGACCTGGTGATCCCCCGGGGGTCCAATGCCATGGTGCAAAGCATCCAGGCCGCCACGCGGATCCCGGTGCTGGGCCATTCCGAGGGCATCTGCCACCTGTTCCTGGATGTAGCCGCCGATACGGTCATGGCCGTGGCCCTGGTGCGGGACGCCAAGCTGCAGTATCCCTCCGCCTGCAATGCCGTGGAGACGGTGCTCATCCACCGCGGGGCCGCGGCCCGCCTGCTGCCCGCCCTGGTGGCGGACCTGGCCCCCCGGGGGGTGGAACTGCGGGGCTGCCGGGCATGCCTGGCTCTGGTCCCCGCCCTGCTGGAGGCCACGGAGGCCGACTGGGACACGGAATACGGGACGCCCATCCTGGCCCTGAAGGTGGTGGCCGATCTGGATGAAGCCTTGGCCCACATCCGCGCCCACGGCAGCGGCCACACCGAAGCCATCGTCACCGAAGACCAGGCCGCGGCCGAGCGTTTCCTGGCCGAGGTGGACGCGGCGGGCGTGTTCCACAACGCCTCGACCCGCTTCGCTGACGGCTTCCGCTACGGCTTCGGTGCCGAGGTCGGCATCAGCACCGGGCGCATCCATGCCCGGGGGCCTGTGGGCATCGAAGGCCTGCTCAGCTACCGCTACCTCCTGAAAGGCCACGGCCACCGGGTGGAGGACTATTCCGGCCCAGCCGCGCGGCCCTTCCGGCATGCGGATCTTCCGCTGGACATATAAGATTCATTAATCAAATCATAAATGGTTATAACTTGAGCCAGGGGTCTGGACTGCTAACCTTGAGTGGTGTCTTGTCGCCCTCAACTTCGTGTCGGGGCGACATTTCCTTATCGGGAGGTACCGTGTCATCTCTGCTCTCCCCCGAAACCCCCGCCTTCGCCGTGCCGGAGACCAACCTCGTCCCCGTGAGCGAACACCTGGGGAAGATGTTCCCGATCCCGGCCTCCCGCATGTTCCTCATCAACAAGTCCCTGAAGGTGTTCCAGGAGAAGCAGCCCGGCGTGCCCATCTTCGACGCCAGCCAGGGTGATGGCGGCGCTTCGCTGCCCGGTGTGCCCGAGGCCCTGCTGGACCGCGCCTTCGAGCTGCAGAAGCAGCATGGCACCGCCTACGACATGCCCTTCGGCACCGAGGCCTTCCGCAAGATCGTGGCGGAATCCTACTGGAAGCTGGCGCCGGACACGGGCTGGGGCACCGCCAACGTCATCGGGACCCAGGGTGGCCGCGATGGCCTGGTGAAGGCCTACCAGGCCATGCTGGCCCTGGGGCACGGCCGCCAGGGCGATGTGATCGTGGTGAGCCGGGTGCCCTGGATCAGCTACAACTGGGGCCCGTACGGCATCGGCGCCAACGTGATGTGGGCCCCCGGCAAGGCCGAAGAGGGCTGGGCCTACTCGGTGGAGGGCATCCAGGCCTGCGTGAGCGAGGCCGCCCGCCATGGCCGCAAGGTGGCGGGCCTGGTCATCACCAGCCCCGACAACCCCACGGGGCACACCCTCACCCTGGAGCGCCAGATCACCCTGGCCCGGGCCGCCCTGGAAGCGGGCGTGGCCTTCGTGCTCTTCGACTGGATGTACCACACCGTCGGCGACGACGAGCCCTATGACGTGAACGTCCTCCTGCGGGCCTTCGATCCGGCCCAGCGCAAGCGCCTCATGGTGCTGGACGGCATCACCAAGAGCCTGGGCGGCTCCAACATCCGCAACTGCCACCTGCTGGCGGACGCGGAGGTGGTGAAGACCATCGTGGCCCAGGCCTCGCACACCGTGATCCCCTCCTTCTTCAGCCTGGCGGTGGCCATGGCGGCCTACGAAAAGGGCATCCAGGTCGCCGCCGAGCCCATCGCCGGCCCCACCCGCGCCAGCCGCGCCTGGCTGCGGAGCTTCCTGAAAGAGCGCCAGCTCACCCACATCATCGGCCAGGGCTACTACGCCTTCATCAAGGTGGCCGACGCCTTGCAGGGCAAGGGCTGGGCCGATTCCGAGCCCATGGGCCAGTACCTGGCCGAGGAGCACGGCGTGGCCGTGGTGCCCGGCGCCTTCTTCAGCCCCTACGGTGGCGAGTGGATCCGGTTCTCCTACGCCACCCCCCCCGCCACCACCCAGGGCGCGGCGACCCGGCTGCTGGAAGCGCTCAAGAGCCTGGAAATGTAAAAGATGAAGTTCTAATCTCAGCTGTCGCAGATTGCGCAGATGAACGGCCAGGAAATCCATCTGCGTCATCTTCGTTTCAATGATTCGGTTTTCAATTATTTTGTCTCTGAGGAATTGCAAGCCCTCAGTTGAATCGTCCGGAGTCCCCGTGTTCGACCTGAAGGCCTTCGTCGAGAAGTTCCAGCTGGCCCGTCAGATGGCGCTGGAGACGCGACCTTCCGGCGGACTCTGCGGGCTGGAGCTGGAGTGGAACCTGGTGGATCCTCAGTTCCGCCCCCTGCTGACGGTGGGCACGGGACCGGACAAGATGTCCTTCGTGGACCACCTGCGGACCAAGGTGCTGTCGCCCTGGACCGAGGAGTACCATCAGCTCGAGGTCTTCCACTGGATGATCGAGTGGGTGACCAAGCCCTACTACACCCCCAGGGGCGCCGTGTACGAAGGCCGCCTGCTGGAGGCGGCCCTCATCAACGCCTTGGCCAAGGTCGGGCGCAGCTTCGGCGAGCCCCTCTACTACTGGCATGGCAACCTCCTCGTGCTGCCCAAGATCGGGCCCGACTGCGTGCCCGAGTCCTGGCACCTGGCCAAGCGCCGCTACCTCCAGCGCTGCGTGGACATGTACGGCACCGAGCTGGCCACGGCGGGCACCCACTCGAACCTGAGCCTTCCAGAGCCCATGCTGGCCTGGGACTTCATGCACCTGTCCGCCTCCGAGCGGGGGGATAGCCACCTGGATGACTACAAGAACCAGGTCTACATCACCAGCACTCGGCTCATGCGCGCCTTCGCGGCGGTCTTCATCGCCGCCAGCGCCAGCACGCCCCTGCAGGCTTCCGAAGAGGGTGGCAAACCCGTCGTCCGGCTCACGCCCTTCGAGTCGGTGCGCAACCTCACCTTCCCCAACCCGCCCGCCCTGGACGTGCCGGACCTCAATCGCAGCCACCCCGACTACCTGCGCCTGTCCTACGACCTGGTGCGGAGCGGCGTGCGCTTCGGCAACAACAACTGGATCCCCGTGCGCGCCCGGTCCCAGGCGGAACCCGTGGAGCGCCTCATCCAGGTCACCAGCGACCAGCTGCACGACATCTACGCCCGGGGTCTTTTCGCCGCCGGGGAAACCCGCAACGTGGAGGACATGGCCCTCCAGATCGAGCGCCAGAACCTCTTCGCCCGCATCGATCTGCCCATGGCCCGGGTGGAGGTGCGCACGGACGACCCGGGCCACGACCTGGCCCTGGACATCGCCAACCTCACCCTGAAGCACCTGCTCCAGCTGCGCTTCTACGCTGACCCCGACTTCGCCCGGGGCTTCCGCTACGACGCGGAGGACATCAAGCGGGCCCGGCGCAACGAGGACCTGGCGGCCCGGGAGGGCCTGCGGGGCATCATCGAGGATCCCCTCACGGCCAAGCCCATCGCCCTGCGCGACTTCCTCCTGTGGACGCTGCAGGAGCTGCGCCCCCTGGCCGAGGCCCTGGACCTGTGGGAGGACCTGGAGCCCCTGCGCAACCTGGCCGCCGGTGCGCCCAGCACCGCCGAGCGCATCCGGCAGACCCTCCAGGCCAGGCTGGGCGGCTCCGACATCGTGCCGCCTGATCTGTTGGTGGAGCTCGCGGAGGCCCGGAAGGCCCGGGTGCGGGACGATGTGGAAGCGATCACAGCCCATCTCTCCGACCTGGGCAGCGAAGCCAGCAAGCTCCAGGATTTCGTGGAACGCGCCCGGGACGAGGTGCACCTGGACCCCCAGGCCCCCGTGCGCTTCCAGCCCCGACCCGAGGCCCTGGTGGATGCGGAATACGCCGACAAGACCGCCGAGATCCTGGCCCTGTCCCAGCGTCTGGTGCGCATTCCCAGCGTCACCGCCTGCCCCGAGGAGCGGGTTTCCGAGGTCCACCGGGCAGCCACCTTCGTCTACGACTACCTCCGCAACCATGGGGTGCCCGTCCTCACTTTCGACCAGGGCCCCTTCCCTGCCGTGCTGGCCCACTTCCCCGGCGGCGAGAAGGCCCCGGCCATGCTCTGCGGCCACTTCGACGTGGTGGAGCCCGAGCCCGACGACAGCCAGTTCGAGCCCAGGATCGAGGGGGACTACCTCTGGGGTCGAGGCGCCGCCGATATGAAGACCGTGGTATCCACCTACCTGGTCTGGATGAAGGACACCCTCAAGAAGGGGGCCCCCTACCCCCCCATGAACCTGCTGCTGGTGGGCAACGAGGAGAACGGCGAGCTGGAGCCCATGGGCACCCCCCACGTGCTGAAGCAGCTGAAGGAGGAATGGGACTACGAGCCCTCCTTCTTTGCGGCGGGCGAACGCACCGGCGAAAAGGGCACCGAGCTCTGGGGCGAGGTCTGCACCCAGAACCGGGGCGTGCTGCGCTTCGAGCTGGTGGCCCACGGCACCCGTGGCCACAGCGGCCTGGCCAGCGGTCCCGACCTCACCGAGCGGCTCCTCAGCGCCCGTGAAGCCCTGCGGGAGCTGTTCGCCAAGCACCTGACCCTGAAGGCCGCGGATGGCTGGCAGTCCCAGGCGAAGTTCGCCTACATCCAGGTGGGCACCCCGGGCATCTTCAACATCACGCCGGACCGGGGCTCCCTGGGCGTGGAGATCCGCCCCATCCCCCAGGATGATGTCTCGAAGATGCGCGCGGAAATCGAGGCCCTGGCCACGGAGCTGCAGCTGGAGTTCCTACCCTCCGCCTGGGAGCCGGGGGTGGCCTGCGACCCGGAAAACCGGTACCTCAAGGCCCTGCTCGCGGGCATCACGGCCGCCGGCGGGGACGTGCGCATCGGCCGCAAGGGGGCCGGCACTTCCGCGCGCTTCGCGCCCGGCGGGCAGGCGGTGGTCTGGGGCCAGACCGGCATCGGCCCCCACGCCGCCGGAGAGCGCCACTACATCCCCAGCATCGATCCCTACTACCGGGCGCTCGACGCCTTCGCCGTGGAGCTGCACAAGGGCTAGGCGGGGCTCCCGGAGCGAATGGGAGCTCCTGGCGGGAATGGGCCACCGGACCCCAGCGGTCGGGGCAGCCTGCTGTGGCATTGACTACCGTACGATCCTGCATGGTGGGACAATGGCATCCGATCCATCCGCCCCCTTCGAGACCCCTGAGGCCATCCAACCCTCACCTCCAACGAGAGCAGCCATGCCGAGATTCGCCGCCAACCTCACGATGCTCTTCAACGAGCTCGAGTTCATGGACCGCTTCGAGGCGGCCGCAAAGGCTGGCTTCCACGGCGTGGAGTACCTCTTTCCCTATGCCTACCCCAAGGAGCAGCTCGCCGAGCTGCTGGAGCAGCACGAGCTGGTCCAGGTGCTGCACAACCTCCCCGCCGGCGACTGGGCCAAGGGTGAGCGGGGCATCGCGATCCTGCCTGATCGGGTGGGCGAATTCCAGGAGGGGGTCGGCAAGGCCATCGACTACGCCAAGGCCCTGGGCTGCACCCAGCTCAACTGCCTGGCGGGCATCCGACCGGCCGGCGTGCCGGACCACAAGCTCCAGGAGACCCTGGTGGCCAACCTCCGCTTCGCCGCGGGGCAGCTGCAGGCCGCGGGCATCCGCCTGCTGGTGGAAGCCATCAACACCTGCGACATCCCCGGGTTCTACCTCAGCGGCACCCAGCAGACGGCGGATACCATCAAGGCCGCCGGCAGCGAGAATATCTTCCTGCAGTACGACATCTACCACATGCAGCGCATGGAAGGGGAGCTGGCGGCCACCCTGGAAAAGCACCTGCCCCGCATCGCCCACATCCAGCTGGCGGACAATCCCGGGCGCCACGAGCCCGGCACGGGGGAGATCAACTACCCCTTCCTGTTCGGCCATCTCGATCGCCTGGGCTACCAAGGCTGGATCGGCTGCGAGTACAAGCCCCTCACCACCACCACCGAAGGCCTGGGCTGGGTCACGGTCCTGGGCAAGTAGCCCAGCGTCAATCCCCGCGCTCCGGTCCCTTCCGGCGAGCATGGTCATCCAATCACGGCTTCACCTTTCTGGAGAAAACATGAGCAAGATCGGGTTTGTGGGACTGGGCATCATGGGCACGCCCATGGCGGGCCACCTGATCAAGGCCGGCCACGAGGTGTTCCTGTTCAGCATCCCCTCGGTGCCCCAGGCCCTGGTGGAGGCCGGTGGGAAGGCCTGCACCAACGGCAAGGAAGTCGCCCGGAAGGCCGACCTCATCATCCTCATGGTGCCGGATACGCCCCATGTGCGCTCCGCCCTGTTCGAAGCCAATGGCATCGCCGAAGGCCTGACGCCCGGCAAGACGGTGGTCGACATGAGCTCCATCTCGCCCATCGACACCAAAGAATTCGCCAAGAGGATCAACGACCTGGGCTGCCAGTACCTGGATGCGCCCGTCTCCGGCGGCGAGGTGGGCGCGAAGAACGCCACCCTCTCGATCATGGTGGGCGGTTCGGAAGCCACCTTCGAACAGGTGAAGCCCGTGTTCGAATTGCTGGGCAAGAACATCACCCTGGTGGGCCAGAACGGCGACGGCCAGACGGCCAAGGTCGCCAACCAGATCATCGTGGCCCTGACCATCGAAGCCGTGGGCGAGGCCCTGCTGTTCGCGGCCAAGGCCGGTGCTGACCCCGCCAAGGTCCGGGCCGCCCTCATGGGAGGCTTCGCCTCCTCGAAGATCCTTGAAGTGCACGGCGAGCGCATGATCAAGCGGACCTTCGACCCCGGCTTCCGCATCGAGCTGCACCAGAAGGACCTGAACCTGGCCCTTTCCACGGCCCGGGCCCTGGGCGTTTCCCTGCCCAACACGGCCACGGCCCAGGAACTGTTCAACGCCTGTGCGGCCCATGGGGGCAAGGCATGGGATCACTCGGCCATGGTCCGCGCCCTCGAAACCCTCGCGAACTTCGAGATCGGCCAGGACGCCCGGTAGCCGAAGGACCGCACTGACCACCGGACAAACGAAGGCCCTGGTCCCGCTGACCAGGGCCTTCGCCGATCGGGCCTGGGCCTAGGAGCCTGTCCAAGTATTCGAGCGCCCCGCGATGGGTCCAGGCGGGATGCACCGCCAGGAAGGGCCCGCAGGACGATGTGGTGGCACGCAGGGCGCACGCGGGGCCCGCCTGGCCAATCCGAAGGGCGAGTGGCGGCGGCGTCGCCATGCGGCGTCAGGCTCAGATCGCGTAGTACCCGCTACGCTCACCTCGCCTTCCTGGCCTGGCTCGCGCGGCGCCACTCGCGCGGGGCATTCCAACTACTTGGACTGGCTCCTAGAGGGCCTGGGCCTTCTCCTTCCGATAGGAATCCGCCAACAGGGAGATGTAGTGGGTGACCTTCTGCTGCTGGCCATAGCGGCTCACGTTGTCCAGCAGTTGCATCATGCAGGCCGGGCACCCGGTGGAAACCGTATCGGCACCGGTCTGGTTGATGTCCTGGGCCTTGTTCTTGCCCAGGGAGGCCGAGGTGTCGTAGTGCGAGACCACGTACGAGCCGCCGCTGCCGCAGCAGGTATCGGGGGCTGACATCTCCTTGAGCGTCACGCCCGGGATGCTGCGGATGACCTCGCGAGGCTCGGCGGCGACCTTCATGGTCTTCTTCAGGTGGCAGGAGTCGTGGTACGTGACGACGGCATCCACCTGGCCTCTGGGCTGGCGGAACTGGATCACCTTGGTGAGGAAGGTGGAGATGTCGTAGGTCCGCTTGGACCAGTGCTCGGCCTTGGTTTTGTAGACCGGATCGTTGGCGAAGAGGTCCACGTAGTCGTGCTGCCAGGCCCCACCGCAGGAGCCGCAGCCGGTGATGAGGTAGTCGCAGCCGGTGGCCTCGAAGGTGTCGAGGTTGTTCCGGGCCAGCGTGCGGGCGGTATCGATGTCGCCGTGGACCAGGACCGGGATGCCGCAGCAGTTCTGGGCCTTGGGTACGTGGACTTCCACACCGTTCTCGGTGAGCACCTCGATGAGGTCCAGGCCCGCGTCCGGGTAGAAGTAGTTGAGGGAGTCGCCGGTGAAGAAGGCCGCCTTGACCTTGACCTCGGCGGGCCTGACCACTTCGCCCACGCGATCCCGCAGGGGCGTCACGGTCAGCTCGGGCATCTTCCGGCCCCGTCGAATCCGAAGCTGCCGCCCACCATGGCGAAGGGGGACCGGGGGGAGATGGCCTTCAGCTTCCGGTCGCCCTTGAAGGCGATGCCCTGCAAGGAGGCGCCGGCCTTCATGGCCACATCGAAGAACTTGGGGTTCTTGAGGCTCGTGAAGATCATCTTCTTCAACCAGGGCAGGCCGTTCTTCCGCACCAGGGCCGCCCGGAAGCCCAGGGCGATCTTGTCATAGCTGACCTTCGTCGGGCAGTTGGTCATGCAGGACTTGCAGACCAGGCAGTTGAAGATCATGTCGGAGACTTCGGGATCGTCCATGGACAGATCGCCCTTCATGACGGCCTCGGCCACGGCGATCTTGGACCGGGTCACGGCCATCTCGTCCTTGTCCACGGAATAGACTGGGCACACCGCCATGCAGTTGCCGCACTTCATGCACTTGTCGATCTCGTCCTGGACGAGCCGAAGATCGTCATGGTAGGTCGGCGCCGTGCACCCGGCGCCCAGTGTCGTCTCCCGGCTCATGCCACGACCTCGGGCAGGGGAATCATCTTCCCGGGGTTCAGGAGGTAGTCCGGATCCAGGGCTTCCTTGATGGACCGCATGAGATCCAGCCCGCTCTGGCCCAGTTCGTCCCCCAGATACTTCATCTTGGCCAGGCCGATGCCGTGCTCTCCCGACAGGGTGCCGCCCAGGGCGAGGGCGGTGGCGAAGATCTCGTCGATGGCCAGGTGGACGCGGGCGGTGAGCTCCTCGTCATACATGTTGTAGAGGATGGTCGGGTGCAGGTTGCCGTCGCCGGCGTGGCCGAAGGTGCCGATGGTGACGTTGTACTTCTCGGCGATCCGTTCGCAGGCCACCAGCATCTCGGTGATCCGGCTGCGGGGCACGGTGGCGTCTTCCACGATGCAGGTGTTGTCCAGGGAGGCCAGGGCCGGCAAGGCGTTGCGCCGGGCCAGCCAGAGCTGATCGCGCTCGGCATCGGAGTTCGCGGCCTTGTACTCACAGTTGTTCTGCTTGAACACCTCGATGACCGCCTCGGCCTCGGTGTTCACCAG
Source organism: Candidatus Geothrix skivensis (assembly GCA_016721195.1). Taxonomy (GTDB): domain Bacteria; phylum Acidobacteriota; class Holophagae; order Holophagales; family Holophagaceae; genus Geothrix; species Geothrix skivensis. The sequence goes on from JADKIO010000006.1 coordinate 495,568, forward strand.
GTCCTGGGACATGCCGTCCACTTCACACAGCAGCAGGGCCTTGGCTTCCACGGGCAGGCCGATGTTCGCGAAGGCCTCCACGGTGCGGATGGTCTTGTTGTCCATGATCTCGAGGGTGGCGGGAATGACGTGGGCGGCGATGATGCCCGCCACGGCATTGCCGGCATCCTCCAGGGTGCTGAAGATGCCCATCATGGTCCGGCGGAATTTGGGGGCCGGGATCAGCTTGCAGGTCAGCTGGGTGATGATGCCAAGGGTTCCTTCCGAGCCCACGAAGAGGTTCGAAAAGTCGTAGGCGGTGACATTCTTCACGGTCTTGCCGCCGAAGCGCACCTTGTCCCCACTGGCCATGACCACTTCCATGCCCATGATGTAGTTCTTGGTGACGCCGTACTTCAGGCCCCGCAGGCCACCGGAGTTTTCGGCGGCGGACCCACCCATGGTGGCGGTGGCCACGGTGCCGGGATCCGGCGGATAAATGAGGCCGTGCCCGGCGATGGCCGAGTTGAGGGCCGCGATGACGACGCCGGGCTGGACCGTGGCAGTGAGGTTGGCGGGGTCGATCTCGAGGATCTTGTTCATCCGCTGGAAGGAAAGGACGATGCCCTTCTTGAACGGGATGGTGCCGCCGCTCAGGTTCGAGCCGGCGCCCCGGGGATAGATGGCGATCTGGTGCTTCCGCGCGATCTGGACGACCTCCTGGACCATCTCGCTGGTGGTGGGCATGACCACCACGTCGGGGGTCTGGTGGGGCATGTCTGCCGTCGCATCGTAGCTGTAGGCCACCAGCTCGACCTTGCGGGTCAGGACATTCTCCTCCCCCACCACGGACTGCAGCTGCTGCACAATCGCCTTGTCTAGCATCGGTTCCTCCTGTTGATCTCTGGCTGGATGGTGGGTCAGGTGGTTCTGTTCGGTGGGCCTTGTCCGGCAAGCCCCTGGCACCCGGAGGAAGAATCCAGGACGACCAAAATGACAACCGGTGTGGGTCTGTCGGGAGCGCACATCAGTTGTCTAAGGGCAGGGCTGCAGGAAGAGCATGGTCATGTCTGACTGCAGAGTCGATGATAATTATCACATGTGGTAAGACCACATGAATACACTGAAAAATAAGATGTTTAATATCATTCAATTTCTCTCGACGGAGCCAATGCCTCATGCCCTCGGCCCAACCCGCCCCAACAGAGGAGGCGTGTCGGCGGTCTGGATGCTCGTCCATTCACTGGAGGCCAGGCGGATCACCCCAAAGGGCCCGCCAGGAATCCCTTTTCAGGTGCTGACCCGGGGCCTGGTGTTCCGCCCCCGGGTTTCCCTCAGAAATCCAGGTTCTCGGTGATGCGCGTGCCGTCCTTTCGGAAGGCTTCCAGGAACCGCGCGATGCGCCGATCGGCCTCGGCCAGGTCCTCCACGCCCAGGTTCAGGTTCAGCAGGTCCACGTACCAGGGTGCCTTGATGTCGCTGCCCACATAGGTCTGGACGATGGCGCGGGCGATGGGCAGGGTGGTGTCCTTGGAATCATCGTGGACATCCTTGTTCCGGGCCCGCCGCAGCTTGGCGTACTCCTCCTCCAGTAGCCGGGCGAACAGCTCCAGTGTGAACGGATCCCCGGCCGCGCAGCCTGTGGCTGCATCCGCCTCGGTGAGGCTGGCGCCCTTGTGGATCCACTCCCACAGGATGGAGAGCCGGATCTCGCCCGTGGCCATGTCCTCCATGAGGTAGAGCACGTCGTCATTGCCGAAGAAGTCCGCAGGCTTCAGGGCCGCCGCCTGGAAGCCCCGCAGGAAGGCATTGCCATACTGCAGGGCCACGGAGAGCAGGTCCCGGGCGCCGGCGATGGTGCGGGGAGCCGGTTCCAGCAGGGTCAGGCCCGCCGCATCCCCGGGAGTGTAGGTGAGGGCAGGGAAGGCGCGGCCCAGCTGGTTGGCCTGGCCCACCTTCTCCCAGACCGGCCGGACGATGTGCACCATCTTCCAGTGGGCCACCCACTTGCCGGAAGCGCCCTCGCGCTGCTCCCGCTCGGCGCCCGCCACGGCCTTCTTCATGCTGGCGGACACGCCCGCCTCGGAGCCCACGGGGATGTTGGGCTCCATCCCGCCCTGCCAGAGGGCGCAGCGGCCATTGCGGTCCGGGGTGTTCATGGCCCGGCGCACCCGGTCTTCGTAGACCCGCATGTAGCCATAGGTCATGGTGATGGCCTGGATGTTGGGATTCACGAAGGCCCGGTCCCAGGCCATGGCGTCCGACACGCTGTTGATGTAGTCCCAGCGGCCCGTGTTGAAGCCCACGAAGTGCGGCGAGAGGGCGGCGCGGATCTCCATGAGCTGGAAGCACTGCTCGATCTGCTCCACCAGCACGTAGCACTTGATGGTGCCCACGGGCAGCCCCAGGTGAGCCTCCAGGGCCAGGATGAAGGCGTTCCAGCAGGCGGCGTCCTCGGCGGTCTGGGTCTTGGGTAGGTAAAGCACGAGGCTGCGTCCCGCCGCCTGCAACTGCTTGTGGTTGTTCACCACGAAGGTCACCATGTCGGCGATGGAGGCGGAGAAACCGTGCCCGTCCAGACGGATGTGCCGATCGTCCAGGTGCAGCCCCCGGCAGCGGAAGATCACGGTGGTGAAGTCCAGCTGCTGGCGCCAGTCCGCGATGATGGGGCGCCCGAAGAAACCATCCGCCCACTGGTTCATTTCGGCGGCGACCTCTTCGGCCACTTCCATGAACAGCGGATCGCGCGCGATGGCGAGCTTGAGGTTGCGGTGGTTGTCCAGGGACATGGTGTCCACCTGGCCCAGGGCGTCCTCCCCATCGAACATCCAGCCGTCGGCCCCAGACAGCAGCGCGTAGGCCACGTTGCGGATGCCGGAGCGCACGTCTGAGCGGGGCTTGGTGGCCGGGCCCGTGCCCTGGATCCACTGGCGCTGGAGATCCGGCGGGATCACGGCCCCGTCGAAGTTGCCCGAGCGGGCGTCGGCCACCTTGATCTGCGTGCCGGGAATGAAGGCGGCAGGATCCAGGAAGCCGATGCGTTCACCCCGCTCGTGGCGGCGCTTCCTCAGGGCCGTGCGGGCGGCCATGCGCTCCCGTCGACGCTCGTTGAGGGGCGCCAACGCCTCCAGAGCGACAAGGACCTCCGGCGTGAACACATCCGGGTACTGGGTCAAGATCCCGGAGCGGAACTCGAGAGCCGTCGACATGGTGGTCCTCCTCACTCCCATTCAGGCTGATGGATAGGTTGGATTATTAGAGCCGAACTGCGCGGCCTTGGGAGGGCGAGATCCGTCCCAAACAGGGGATGGACCGCTTGACCCTGGGAATGGAGCGGACACAACCCGGCCACAGCGAGGCAATTCTGTGCCCAAGGTGCCCGTTGAAGCTGTTGTGGCTTTCTGCGGTTGAGCCCACTGTGGGGGCCCGGTGCTCAACCGCGGATGGAGCCGCCGACCTTCACCAGCCGGCAGACCCGCGCCACGGCGGCCTCCACCAGGGCCGCGCCCTGCCCCATGCAGGCCTCCAGGCTCATGGGCTGGGGCACCACGCTGGCCAGGGCATCAATGCCGTGGTTCAGCACGTCCTCGGCGCCATCACCCAGGCCCCCGGAGAGGCAGATCACGGGGACGCCGTGGCGCTTGGCCACGGCGGCCACGCCCACGGGCGCCTTGCCCATGGCCGTCTGGAAATCCGTGCGGCCCTCACCGGTGATGACCAGGTCCGTCCCCCGCATCAGGGCCTCGAAGCCCGTGGTCTCCAGCACGATGGCAACGCCGGGCCGCAGGCTCGCGGGCGTGAAGAAGAGCAGTCCGGCCCCCAGGCCGCCCGCCGCTCCGGCCCCCGGGGCAAGGGCGACATCCCGGCCCGTGGCGAGGGCGGCAACCTTGGCGAATACCTCCAGGGCAGCATCGAGCTCGGTCACCATGTCGGGCGTGGCGCCCTTCTGGGGCCCATACACCGCCGAGGCCCCCCGGGGACCGCAGAGGGGATTGTCCACATCGCAGGCCACCAGGATGGAGGCCTCCGCAAGGCGCGGGTCCAGCCCCGAGTGGTCGATGCGGGCCAACCGTGCCAGGGCCGCCCCGCCTTCCGGCAGATCCCGCCCCGCCGCATCCAGGAAGCGCACCCCCAGGGCCCTGGCCATGCCGGTGCCACCGTCATTGGTGGCGCTGCCACCGATGCCCACCACGAGTTTCCGGAGCCCCGCATCCAGGGCGGCCCGGATCAGCTCGCCCGTGCCGCCGGTGCTGGTGATGCGCGGGTCCCGCCTGTCCTTGGGCACCAGGGGCAGGCCCGAGGCCGAGGCCATCTCGAGGAAGGCCGTGGCGCCATCCCCTGATACGCCCCAGTGGGCGCGCACCGGTTCGCCCAGGGGCCCCCGCACCTCCGCATGGAGCAGGCGCCCCCCCGTGGCGGCCACCAGCGCCTCCACGGTGCCCTCCCCGCCATCGGCGATGGGCACCTTGAGCACCTCGGCATGGGGGAACACGGCATGGATGCCGCGCTCCATGGCCTCGGCCACACCCAGGGCGGACACGCTGCCCTTGAAAGAATCCGGAGCCACGATGATGCGCATGGGGCCACCTCGCTTTCAGCTGTCATTCAAAGATAAAAATGACCGCCAAGACGCCGAAGCGCCTTGGCGGCTATCTCTCGTTTCGTCAGGGCACCAGTCCCGGGAACAGGAAGGCGAAGCACCAGACCATGATGCCCAGCAGGATCACGTACGGGATGGTGTACTTGATCGTCTGCCGCATGATCAGGCCTTCCTTGCCGGCCAGGCCCACGGCGGTGGCGGCGATGACGATGCTCTGGGGGGAGATCATCTTGCCGGCGGAGGCGCCGGCGCTGCCCGCCGAGGCCATGAGGATGTCGGAGAGCCCCATGCCCTGGGCCGTGAGCTTCTGCAGGTTGCCGAAGAGGGCGTTGGCCGAGGTGTTGCTGCCCGTGAGGAACACGCCGATGGTGCCGAAGAGCGGGCTCAGGAACGGATACACGTGCTTGCTCACCAGGGCGATGATGCCGTTGGCCATGGTGGCCACCATGGAGATCTGCTTGGTGGCCAGGTCACCGATGACCGCCAGTTTGGTCTTGGGATCGATGATGGGCAGGGCCAGGTTCATCACTTCGGCGATGGACAGGATGCAGGCCACGGCGATGAAGGAAGGGATCATCTGCTTGAAGGTCTTGCCGAACTGCTCGCCCATCACCGAGTACTTGATGCCCATGAAGGGGAAGGCGATGGCGCCGGCGATGAGCATGATGGTGCCGGGGCTCTGCAGCCAGGTGAAGGAGTAGAGCTTGCCGGGGTTGTAGATCTGGGTCTTGAGGACGGCCCAGTTCCAGCCGGCTGCGGCGCCGCTGAAGAGGGGCTTGGTCTTGGGCAGGTTCACGGCGATGACCAGCACCGCCAGCAGCAGGTAGGGCAGCCAGGAGAGGAACAGTTCCTTGAAGTGGAATTCCTTGGGCTTGTTGTCCGCGGGGGCGTCGCCCTCGAAGAGCCAGGGCTGGGCATTCTTCTGGGTCTTCAGGTAGATCGCCACGGACACGAGGCAGGCGAGGCCCGCCAGTACGGAGGTGAGATCAGGTCCGATGAAATTCGACACGAAGAATTGGGTAATGGAGAAGCTGAGGCCCGCCACCAGGATGGTGCCGACGGCGCCCTTCAGTCCCTTGTACTTCGACATGGCATAGACCGTGGCGAAAGCCATGATCAGGGCCAGGGGCGCCATGAAGCGGCCGGTCATCTGGGACAGCTTCATCAGGTCCAGGCCGGTGGTCTTGGCCAGGGTCACCGTGGGAATGGCCAGAGAGCCGTAGGGAACGGGGCCCGTGTTGGCCACGAGGCAGACGAGGGCGGCCATCATGGGGTTGTAGCCCAGGCCGATGAGGATGCTGGCGGGAATGGCCACGGGGGCGCCGAAGCCGCAGATGCCTTCCAGGAAGGCGCCGAATCCGAAGGCGATGAGCAGGGCCTGGGCTCGGCGGTCGATGGTCAGGCTGGCCATGGCCCCCTGCATCTTGTCCATCCAGCCGGTGACCTTCAGGACGTTGTAGACCACCAGCGCGCCGAAGGGGATGTACATGATCGGGAAGAGGCCCGTGACGCCGCCCTGCAGGGCCGCCAGCAGGGTCACCTTCGCGGGGAAGTGGAACACGAAGATGGCCGTGAGCACGGTCACCAGCCACGCGATGGGTGCCACCTTCGCGGCCGGTTTCATCATCAACGGTATGCCGATGAGCAGGACGATGAGCGGCAGCATGGCCGCAAGGGCGCCAAAATGCATTGTCTACCTCCGGATAATCTGGACTGAACCTTATAGGCATGGGAAACGATTACCAAGCAAAAAAATGCATAGCAGCACGAGGGCCAGCAGCACAGGGCGCTGGCCCTCTCATCAACAAGATGTGACAAGTAAATTTCCGTCTTGCTTGATTTTGTCTACTTAGTCTTCACGGGATCCGCTGGGCGCTTCGGCAGGGCCAGGGGCTTCTCTGCGATCCGCTTCAGCACCTCTTGCACGCCCCGTTCGAGCTGGGGATCCCGGCCCGCCAGCATGGACGCGGGATCGTTCTCCACCTCGATATCAGGGCTCACCCCCTCCCCTTCGATGACCCATTCTCCCGTGGCGGCATTGGTGCCGGAGCGGGGGACGAAGACGCTGCCACCGTCGATGAGGCCGGAATTGCCCCCACCCACCACCCCGCCCCAGGTGCGCTTGCCGATGAGGGGGCCCAGACCCGCCGCCCGGAAGTAGTGGGGGAAGATATCGCCGTCGCTGGCGCTGGTCTCGCTGGTGAGCGCCACCAGGTGCCCGTGGAAGACGGTGCCGGGGTAGGTCGAGGGGTGGTCGCCATCGTTGCCGAACCGGGTGCCCAGCAGCTTCCTGCCCAGGCGGGCCAGGATCATCTGGCTGATGTTGCCGCCGCCGTTGGCGCGGACATCCACCACCAGCCCCTCCTTCCGGATCTGCGGGTAGTACCACTTGATGAACTCGTAGAGTCCGGGGGCGCCCATGTCCGGAATGTGCAGGTAGCCCACCTTCCCGCCGCTGAGCTTGTCCACGTTCTCCCGGGAGCGGAGCACGAAGTCGAGGTAGCGGAGGCTGGCGTCGCTTTCGATGGGCCGGTAGGTGGCCTGCCGGGCGCCTTCGAAGGTGGGCTTTGCGTTCAGGGTGAGCGTCACCGTGAAGGTCTTGTTCCGCAGCAGCTGGTAGGGGTTGCCCTCCCCCTTCAGCTCCACGCCGTCGATGGCCAGGATGTAGTCGCCTTCGCGAGCGTCCACACCAGGCTCGGTGAGGGGGCTGCGGTACTTGGGCTCCTCGTTGTGGCCCCGGTAGATGCGGGCCAGGCGGTAGCGGCCGGCGGCGGCGTCCAGCTCAAAGCGGGCGCCGGGCAGGCCCATCTTGGCCCGCTCCGGCAGAATGAAGTCGCCGCCTTCCGTGTAGGTATGGCCGATGTTCAGCTCGCTGATGAGCTCCGTAAGCACGTAGGTGAGGTCCGAGCGGTGGGTGACGTGCTGGAGCCAGGGGCGGTACTGCTCCCGCAGGGCCTTCCAGTCGTAGCCGTGCATGTTCTTCACGTAGAAGAAGTCCCGGAACCGGCGCCAGGTCTCGTCGTAGACCTCCCGCCACTCCTCGGCGGGGATGCGGTCCACGAAGAGTTCCTTGGTGGAAACGGCCTTCTTCTCGGCCCCCTTGGGCTTGGCTTCGATGAGCTGGAAGGTGGCGGCGGGGCCCTGACCGGCCCGGGCCAGGACCTTGGTGCCGTCCTGGCTGAGGGTCCAGCCCTGGACCTCGGTGAGCAGCTCGCTCTCCTGGCGCTTCTTCAGGTCGAAGATCCAGAGGCCGCCGCCGGCGTTCCGCCGGCCGTTGGCCTCCCCGTACACGAAGGGCCCGTTCTTGCTGTAGAGCAGGAACCCCTTGATGGCCTCCAGGCCGCCCAGGTTGTCGGCGGGCAGGGGCACGCGGACGCCCCGCTGCTCGAAGCCCTCCCAGTCGATGCGGATGGCCGCCGGCGCCTTGGCGGCTTCAGCAGGTTTGTCGGCCTTCTTCTCCCCCTCTTCCTTTTTTTCTGGGGCGGCATTGACCTCGTCGCTTTCGGGCGGGAAGGGATGCGGCACGTCCTTGCGCAGGGTGTAGGCGATGACATCCACGTTGCGGTTGCCCGCGAAGTCGAATTCCAGGTTGCTGATCTGGGGGGCATAGTCCCGGCGGCTGAGGGCGTAGAGAACCTTCCCTTCGGGATCCCAGGCGGGGTCGGTGACCGGGAACAGGTCGCCCGTCATTCGGTGCACCTGCTGATCGGCGAGGCTCCAGATCAGGAGGCTGCGGTGGTTGTTCTTGTTCCCCGCCGAGAAGGCCAGGAACTGGCCATCCGGGGACCAGGCCAGGTCACCCACCCGGACGAATTCGTCCTTGAAGGCCCGGATGAGCTTTCGGTCCGCCACGCCAACCACATAGACAATGCCGTCCTTGTGGGTGAAGGCGAGGTGCTTGCCGCCCGGCGCCCACACCGGGGCGTTCAGCTGGCCCACCAGGCCGGAGGTCAGCGCCTCGGGCCGGCCCTTGCCCTCCTGGTCAATCAGATAGACCTGATCCTCCCCGCTGAGGTCGGAGATGAAGGCGATCTTCCTGCCGTCCGGCGACCACCTCGCGTGGCGGTCGTGGGCGCCGGAGCTGTTGGTGAGGTTGCGGGTGGGACCCTTTTCGATGGGCGCCGTGAACACGTCCCCCCGGGCCACGAAGAGGGCCCGCTCGCCCTTGGGCGACAGGGCGTAGCCCTCGATGTTCTTTTCCACGCTGATGCGCGCGGGCCTTGAGGCGCCGCCATCCGTTGGCACGGTGATGGCGAGGCCGCGATCACTGCCGTCCTGCACGTTGAAGATGCGCAGCTCGCCGTTCAGCTCGTAGACGATGCGCGACCGCTGGTCGCTGGAGGGCCAGCGCACGTCCCAGGTCTTCTGGGTGGTGAGCTGCTTCACGGTGTCGGTGGCGGGATCCACGGAGTAGAGATTGAGGGTCCCGTCCCGATCCGAGGCAAAGTACACCTTGTCGCCGATCCACATGGGATCGCGCTCGGTGCGCTTGCTGGAGGCAATCTTCTTCTGCTGGTTCGTGGCGAGGTCGAAGACGAAGAGTTCCTGGGCCCAGCCGCCCTCGTAGCGCTTCCAGTGGCGGAAGTCCCGGAACATGGGCGTGTAGGCGATGCGCTTGCCATCGGACGAGAAGGAGCCCGGCCCGGCGGTGGGCATGGGCAGCTTCTTCGGCAGGCCACCGTTCAGGGCCACGGTGTAGAGCGCCGTGCGGCTGAGGACGCCATCCGCATCGCTGGCGGCGCGGAACACGACGCTCAATCCGTCGGGTGTCCAGCCCACCACCTGGTGGTCGTAGCCGCCCCGGGGCGGCAAGGGGCCCGCGGCGGGGTCGAAGGTCAGCTGGCGGGGGATGCCGCCGCCGCTGGGCATGACGTAGACCTGCTCGTCACCGTCGTACTGGCCCGTGAAGGCGATCCACTTGCCGTCCGGACTGAACCGGGCGAAGAGCTCCAGTCCCGGATGGGCGGTCAGGCGGGTGGCGGTGCCACCGGCGGCCGGGGCGGTCCAGAGGTCACCCCCATGGGTGAAGGCCACCTTGTCGCCGTGGAGGGCCGGGAAGCGCAGCAGCTTGGTCTGGGCCTGGGCGGCTCCGCACAGGAGGAGGGCCAGGGCCAGGCAACGGAGGAAGAGGGTGTGTCCAGGCATGGGGATACCTCGAGGTGGGTGGGGAAGCGGTGGCCATTGTATGACGAGGTAAGCCCGAAGCCCCGGGAAGTTCTTTCCGGGGCTCATGCCATCATGCGGGGATGGACGCCCCCTTTCCGTCAAGCGCCTGCTGGAGCAGGTCAAGGCCCGCCTGGAGCCGCCCTTCGCGGCGGTCTGTGTGGTGGGTGAGGTGTCCAACTTCCGGGGCGCCGGCAGGCACTGGTACTTCACGCTGAAAGAGGAAGGCGCGGCCCTCTCCTGCGCCGTGTGGGCCAGCCAGCAGCGCCTCCTCCAGCACCGCCCGGCGGACGGCCAGCGCGTGGTGCTCAAGGGCAGCCTGAACCTCTATGTGGCCGGCGGCACCCTCACCCTGGCGGTGACCCACTGCGAGCCCGCCGGCGTCGGCGACCTCCAGGCGCGCCTTCGGCAGCTGGAAGCCGAGCTCCGGTCCCGGGGCCTCTTCGATCGCCCCAAGCGCCCCCTGCCCCGCTTTCCGAAGAAGCTGGGCGTGGTGGCGGCCCTGGGGGGGGCGGCCCTGCGGGACGTGCTGGAGGTGATGGACCGGCGCGCGCCGGGCATCCACGTGCTCGTGGCCCCCGCCGCCGCCCAGGGCGAGCGCTGCGTGCCCGAGACCCTGCTGGCCATCCAGGAGCTCCAGGATCCGCACTGGGGCTGCGAGGCCCTGCTGCTGGTGCGGGGGGGCGGCAGCCTGGAGGACCTCTGGGCCTTCAACGATCCCGGCCTGGTGGAGGCCGTGGCCAGCTGCCGCCTTCCCGTCATCACCGGCGTGGGCCATGAAATCGACACGACCCTGGTGGATCTGGCGGCAGATCGCCGGGCCGCCACCCCCAGCCAGGCGGCGGAGCTGGCCACGCCGGACCGCGGGGCCCTGGGCGCGGACCTCCAGCGGCGGGGCGAGGCCCTGGCGGCCAAGATGCTCTGGCGCCTGCGGGGGCTGGAGACCACCCTCAACCTGCTGGTGGACCACGGCCTGAACCGGGCGGAGCCCCTGGCTTCGCAGTCGTACCGCTTCAAGGCCCTGGCCCAGCGTCTGGCCCTGACCCATCCCAGCCGCAGCCTGGATGGGGCCGCGGCCCGGCTGGCCCTCCTGCGGCAGCGGCTGGCCCACGCGGGTTCCCTGGCCTCCGGGGAGCTGGACCTCCCCCGGCTCATCGATGCCCAGCGGCGCCTGCGCCCCGCGGTCCTCCGGGCCCTCCAGGGCCGGGACCACCACCTGGCGGTGGTGGCGGAGCGGCTCCAGGGCCTGGATCCCACGGGTCCCCTGCAGCGGGGCTTCGTGCTGGCCCTCGATTCCGACGGCCGGCCCCTCACCAGTGGCGCCACCCTGCCCGCCGGAACGCGCCTGCGCCTCCGCTGGAAGGATGGAGAGCGAAAGGCTTCCCTCGAGTGAGTGGGCACTGACCAGACTCAGGCAGGCCGCCATTCAACCCGATAGGCACCCTGGCATGACCCTTTCGAGACTCGCCTTCCCCGCCTTCCCCGCCTTCCGGATGATCGGCAGGCTGATGATCGCCAGCCTGTTGTCTCTAGGCCTCGGGCCCCTCCTGGCCGCGCCCCACCGGGTGGTGAAGGTGGCGGTCTTCCCCCACGCACCGGCCATTTCCATGGGGGAGGACGGCAACGCAAAGGGCTTCTACGTGGACATGCTCCAGGAGGTGGCCAGGCAGCAGAACTGGGAGCTGCGCTATGTCCCGGGCACCTGGCAGGAGGGCCTCAACCGCATCCGCACCGGCGAGGTGGACCTGCTCACCAGCGTGGCCCACAAGGCCGAACGAGAGGCCTACCTGGACTACTGCGCCCAGTCTTCCTTCACCGTCTGGAGCATCCTGTACGCCCATCCCAAGGCTGGCATCCAGTCGGTGCTGGATGTGCGGGACCGGCGCATCGGCATCATGCAGGGCGATGTAAACGGGGACAACTTCCGCACCCTCTGCGCCCGCTTCAACCTCCCCGTCACCTACCTGGAGCTGGGCAGCTTCGAAGAGGTGCTGCGGGCGGTGGAATCCGGAAAGGTGGATGGGGGCGTGGCCACCAACATCTTCGGGTATTCCCAGGAGTCGCGGTTCCGCGTGGAGCGCACGCCGGTGGTCTTCAGTCCCTTCGATATCCACTTTGCCGTCGCCAGGGGCCGCAACCAGGACCTGCGCCTGGCCCTGGACCGCTACCTCGAGGCGGGGAAGCCGAGCCCGGATTCGGGCTACCACCAAGCCATCAACCGCTGGCTTTCTCCCCGGCCGAAGGAGGGACTCCCCCCCTGGGCCCTGCCAGTGGGCCTGGGCATTTTCGCGGCCCTGGTCCTCAGCATCCTGCTGGCCCTGGCCTTCCGGCGGCAGGTGGACCGTGCCACGGTGGAAATTCGGACCTTGAATGCGGGGCTCGAGCGGGAACTGGCGGAAAAGCAGCGCCTGGAGGCACAGATCCTCCTCGTGGCCAGTGGCGTCTCCGGCTCCTTCGGCAAGACCTTCCTCCAGGACCTGGTCAAGCACCTCGCCCAGGCCACAGGCGCGGATGTGGCCTTCATCGGCGAAATCATCCCGGCGGCTGAGGGGAACCGGATCCACACCCTGGCCATGCATCTGGACGGATCCCCTGCGGGCAACCGGGACTACTCCCTCGTCGGATCCCCCTACGAGCACGACCTGCCGGGCGAACTCAGTGTCATCGCCCGGGGCGCCCGGGAGCGGTACCCCCGGCTGGCGTTCCTGCAGGAGCTGGGGGCCCAGGGCTATGTGGCGGCTCCCCTGGTGGACTCCCAGAACAAGGTCCAAGGACTCCTGGCGGTCATCCATCGCGGCGCCATCACCGCCCCGGAGGAAGTGGCCACCCTGATCCGGATCTTCTCCGCCCGGGCCGCCTCGGAGCTGGAGCGCCGGAACAGCGAGGAAGCCCGGCAGGTCATGGAACGCCAGATGCAGCACGCCCAGAAGCTGGAGAGCCTGGGCGTGCTGGCCGGGGGCATCGCCCACGACTTCAACAACCTGCTCACCGCCATGCTGGGGCACATGAACGTGGCGCAGGTGAAGCTGGCTCCGGAATCCCCCGCCCACCCCCACCTGGAGAGCCTGGAGCGCATCATCCATCGCGCCGCGGATCTCACCCGGCAGATGCTCGCGTATTCGGGCAAGGGGCGCTTCGTGGTGCGCTCCCACGACCTCAATCAGGTGGTCCAGGAAGTGACCCACCTGCTGGAGGTCTCCATCCCCAAGAAGGTCGCTCTCCGCTTCGACCTGACCCCGGCCCTGCCCCTGGTGGAGGCGGACGCGGCCCAGATCCAGCAGGTCATCATGAACCTGGTGACGAACGCCGCGGATGCCATCGGCGATCAGGACGGCACCATCCGGCTCACGACCACCTCGCTGCACCTCGACCGCGCCTACCTGGACCAGTCCTTCCATGGGCAGGATCTGCTGCCGGGAACCTACGCCATCCTCGAGGTGAACGATTCGGGATGCGGCATGTCGCCAGAGATCCTGCGGCGGATCTTCGACCCCTTTTTCACCACCAAGGTCACGGGGCGGGGCCTCGGCCTCTCGGCCACCCTGGGCATCCTCAAGGGGCACCGGGCCGGCATGCGGATCTACAGCGAGCCCGGGCGCGGCACCAACTTCAAGCTGCTCTTCCCCACCACCGCCGCGGACCGGGAGGAGGAGGAGACGCTTCCCGGGGTGGCCCCAGCCCTGGAACGCCAGGCCACGGTGCTGCTGGTCGATGACGAGGAGATGATCCGCGAATCCGTGACCCTCGTGCTGGAATCCCTGGGGCTCACCGTGGTGACGGCCTCGAACGGCCAGGAGGCCCTGGATGCTCTGGGTCGGGAGGACCTGGCCGTGGATGTGGTGCTCATGGATCTCACCATGCCCCACATGGACGGGCGGGAAGCCTTCCAGATCATCCGCCGCACCCATCCCGATCTTCCGGTGATCCTCAGCAGCGGTTACAACGAGCATGAGTCCATCCACGACTTCACCGGCAGGGGCCTCGCCGCCTTCCTCCAGAAGCCCTATACCCTGGGGACACTCGAGCGGACCGTGCTGGACGTGCTGGCCAGAAGGCACTCCCAGAAGCCTGCCTGAGCCACGCCCAGGGAGCCACCAGGATTGGGGAAAGGGCCTGAGCGCCCGCGCCGGGACCTGGATCGTCGGCGGTCGGCGCCGTGCTTCCATTGGGCGGCACCCACCCCCGTGGTAAGGTAAAAAAAAAGTCCGGTGCAGAATGTCCAACGATCCCCAGCCCGCTCCCCAGCTGCCTCCTGGCCGGCGGCACCTCGAGCCGGGGGTCCAGGTGGGACGGTTCAAGGTGGAGGCCCTGCTGGGCAGTGGCGGCATGGGCGAGGTCTATCGCGCCTGGGATGCCACCCTGGAGCGCAGCGTCGCCCTGAAATCCCTCCGGGCCGGCGAGGACCGGGAGGCCTCGGCCCCCGAGCGCTTCCGCCGCGAGGCCCTGGCCCTGGCCCAGCTCAACCATCCCAACGTCTGCCAGGTCCACGACTGGGTCGACGGCCCCAGCGGCACCTTCATCGCCATGGAGCTGGTGGAGGGGCGCACCTTGGACCAGGCTGCACCGGAACTCAAGATCCGGGAGAAGCTCCAGGTCCTCCGAGCCGTGGCCCTGGCCCTGGAGGCCGCCCATGCGAAGGGCCTCGTGCACCGCGATCTCAAGCCCGGCAACATCATGGTCGCGCCGGGGGCGGGCGACCAGGGCCCGAAGGTGAAGGTGCTGGATTTTGGCCTGGCCAAGCTCGTGGATCCCCAGGGTGCCAGGGAGCTGCTGAGCACACCCCCGGCGGTGCCGAACCTGGCCCTCCTGGCGGCCATGGAGGAAGCAGAGCTGAGACGGGCCTCCGAGGCTCCGGAAACCGCCGCTTTCCGCTCCGAGGGACCGACCCTGGAATCGTCCTCAGGCACCCACAGCTGGGAGCGGCTCACCCAGGTGGGCACCTTCATGGGCAGCCCGAGCCATGCCTCGCCGGAGCAGATCCAGGGCCAGGCCGCGGGCCCTTCCAGCGATATCTTCTCCCTGGGCATCGTGGCCTGGGAACTCCTCGCCGGCGAACACCCCTTCCCCGGCGAGGGCCGGGTCCGCATGCGGGCCATCGTCGCGGGCGCCCGCCGGGATCTGAAAGTGCGTGGCCTTCCTTCGGGCACCTCCGACCTGCTGCGGGCCATGCTGGAGGCCCACCCCTTCAAGCGGCCCACGGCCGCCCGGGTATCCGCCGAATTCGAGCGACTGACTCGCCCCCGCCGGCTGCTGCGCTGGACGGCGGTTTCGGTAGTGGCGGCCCTCCTCCTGGCCGGTGGCCTGAACTGGTTCCTGAGCCGCGGCATCATCGACGATCTCAGCCGCAGCCGACCGGCGCGGCTGGTGGTGCTGCCCTTCCTCAACCAGGCCGATGATCCGCGGCTGGATCCCTACCTGCGCCTCATCCTTCCGGAAATGCTGGAATCCGCCCTTCGGGGCCACCCCAAGCTCGCGCCCATCGATCTGGAAACCCTGGCCAAGGCCCGGACCAGCCTGCACATGGCGACCGAGGGCCCCCTTGGCGAGGCGGATCAGGCCCGGCTCGCTTCAGCCCTCGGCACCCAGCTCCTGCTCCGGGGCACCCTGAAGAAGGGAGAAGGCGAAGGCGTGGTCCTTTCCTACGAGCTGGTGGATGCCCGGGGCCGGATCCGACGGTCCGGCGAGGCCCGGGACTCCAGCGATCCTGCCAACCTCTCCCTGCCCCTGGCCCGACAGGTCGCCACCGCCCTCATCAAGGCCGTGGATCCCTTCGCCTCCCGCTCCCGCAGCCTGCTGCCGGATGTGCCCCCGAAGGCCCTGGATGCCTATGCCCGGGGCAGCGAGCTGGTGCATCGGGGCGCCTTCAAGGAGGCGGCTCCGGCCTTCCAGGAGGCCACCCAGCTGGCCCCAGACTTCGCGCCGGCGGTGCTGGGCTATGCCCGCTGCCTCAACCACCTGACGGAGCTGCCCCCGGAACCGGTCTTCCAGTGGGCCCGCTGGGCCGCAAGGGCGCATGGGAATCGCGTCTATGAAATGAGGGCCCTCCACCACCTGGCCATCCGGTACGAGGAGCGGGGCCTGCGGGACGCCGCCGACCGGGCGGCCCAGGAGGCCCTGGAACTGGCCCAGACCTACGGCAACGCCTCCTTCGAAGGCGCGGTCCATTCGACCCTCGGCATCAACCTCCGGCACCAGCACAGGACCGCCGAGGCGGTGGCCGAATTCCAGAAGGCCCTGGAGCTGTTCCAGTCCGTGGGTGACAAGCTCGAAGCCACCCGGGCCCTCAACAACCTGGCGGTGATCGAGCGGGAGCGCGGCAACCTGAAAGGGGCCGAGACCCGCTACCTGGGCGCCCTGCAGACGGTCAAGGACTACGGCGATCAGTGGGGGGAAGCCATCATCACCAACAACCTTGGCGATCTGGCATTGGCCCAGGACGGTGGTCTGGACAAGGCCGAGGGGTTCTTCCGGAAGGCCCAGACCCTGCGGGAAGGCATCGGCGACCAGAAGGGCCTGGTCTATACGATCATGGGCCTGGCCAACGTGGCCCAGGCCAAGGGGGATCTGGACCGGGCGGAGGGCCTGGCTCGGCAGTTCCTCGAGCGGGCCCGCCGGACCGGCCTGCAGCCCATGGAGGCCCTCGCCCTATACAACCTTGGCGAACTGAGCCGCACTGCCACTCGGTACGAGCTCGCCCGCGGCTTCTACCGCCAGTCCCTGGGCCGTCACCAGGACCTGAAGGACGCGGTCATGGAGGCCCACTGCCTGGCGGGGGAGGCCGAGTGCCTGGCCCGGGATGGTCGGCGGGGCATGGCCCGCGCCCTTCTGGACCGCAGTCACGACCTCTCCCCGGAGGAGACGCCCTACATCCTCCGTGCCAAGGCCTGGCTGGCCCGCGGTGAAGGTCGCCAGGACGAGGCCAAGGTGCTTTTCGCCAAGGCCCTCGACGGGGCCAGGGTGCAGGCCCCGGAGATCGTGCTCGAACTGAAGGAGGCCCTCCGCTGATCCGCATAGACCACGCTTTGCTCAACGACTGAGGATGAGCAGGGTCAGGTCGTCGGCGAGGGGATGCCCCTGGGTGAAGGCCGCCACGTCGGCAAGGATGGCGGTCTGCAGATCCTCCGTGGGCCGACCCAGCATGGCCTCCAGCCGCTCCTCTCCGTAGAAGGTCAGGTCCGGGGCCTGGGCCTCGGACAGCCCGTCCGTGTAGAAGACCAGGCTGTCACCCGGTTCGAGGACGCCCTCGCCCAGCTCCAGGGAGTCCCGGAAACGGCTGGCGCTGAGTCCCACTCCGAGTCCTGCGGGGTGCAGACGTGAGACGCGACCATCTGCGTGCCGCAGGAAGGCGGAGGGATGCCCGGCCCGGACGAAGCTGAAGCGTCCCGTCCGGGGGTGGAAGGTGCCGTAGGCCAGGGTGAGGAAGAGCCGGCGCCCGTGTCCCTGGCACCAGATGGTGTTCAGGCGGTCCGCCACTTCGACGGGATCGAGGGCCTGCTTGTCCAGGGCCGACAGCACGCCCTTGGTCTCCGCTGCGTAGAAGGCCGCGCTGGTGCCCTTCCCGCTCACGTCCGCAATGAGGAAGGCCAGGCTTCCATCTGCCAGGGGAAAGAGATCGTAGTAGTCCCCCGCCACCTCCCGGGCCGGCAGGATGGTGGCCCGCACCGAGGGCATCCGCAGGGCCTCCAGGTCCGGCAGGAGCCGCATCTGCACCTCCCGCGCCACCCGCAGCTCCTCCTCCATCCGCAGGCGCTCCTCCCGCTCGGCGGCGGCCTCCACCAGACGCCCGGCCATATCGTTGAAGGCCATGGACAGCTGGGCCACCTGATCCCGGCCCCGGGGCCGGATGCGGGCCGAGAAATCCCCCAGGCTCAGGAGCTTCACCCCCCGGTGCAGGTCGTTCACCGCCCGGCCCAGGGACCAGGCGAGCACCAAGCCGAGGATGGTGGCCACCACCTGAGCGAGCACCAGGCCCACCAGGGCCAGGATGACGAGGATGATGGCCTTCACGGTGCCCTCGGACAGGCCCTGCCGCTTGCTGTCGCCGTAGCCTGCGAACAGGGCGTAGAGATTGGTCTCGGGCGTGGCGGTCAGGACCAGCGGCCTGCCCGAGGCCCAATCCGTGATCGTGAAGGCCAAGGGGGGCAGGCCGAAGGGGACGAACAGCCCCTGTCCCTGGAGGGGCTGCCCCTTGGACCAGGTGGCGAGGACCGCCTTCTGGCCCGCCAGGATCGGGGCCTCCTTCCCGGTCCGGCCACCGGCCTGAATTTTGAACGAGGACTTTCCGTCCCGGCCCTCCTTCAGGGGGGCCAACTGGAACACCACCTGGCCCCCCGCCAGGGCCTGGGCGCGGTCGCCCAGCACGCCGAGGTTGAGGGAGAGGATGCGGTAGCCGCCGGCGTCCTTTCGCACGGCCCGGAGGTAGGTGTCCTTGCGATCCGGCCCCAGGCCGGCATCGTGGCTGTCCGCCCAGACCATGCCGGTGAAGGTCTCCGGCACCCCCTCGGGCAGCTGGCGGACATGGGCCACCCAGGCGCCGCCATAGGTGCGGAGGGCCTGCAGGGCGGCCGCGTCCGTGGGTTCCTGGTTGGCCACCTTCAGGGCCTCTTCCCAGGCCCCCAGGGTCTGCTGGACGGAGCGGCTCACCTGGGCCCCGAGCCCCAGCCAGCTCACCGCCAGCAGCATGAGGGCCAGGCCCACCACCGGCAGCACCGACATGAGCGCGAGGATCACCCAGAGGCGCCGGGACACCCGGAACAGGAGCTTGTCCCAGACCCAGCGCAGCAGCCGGGCCAGGAGCACCAGGCCCCCCACCCAGGCCAGGGCCTTGGCGCAGCCCGAATCCACGGGCGGCAGCGCCAGCAGCAGGCCCAGGGCCAGCAGGACCCAGGGCCAGTGGCGGCGGAGCCGGAAGGCGGCCCAGCCACGGCGGATCAGATCCTGCACCCTGCTGAGCAAGGGGATCTCCTCAGGGCATCAGCATGCCACCGTTGACGGGGATGGTGCAGCCGGTGATGTAGCCGGCCTCCTCGCTGGCGAGGAACGTCACGGCGGCGGCGATGTCGGCGGGGAGCCCCATGCGCCCCAGGGGAATCTGCTTGTTGAAGCTCTCCTTCACCTCATCGGAGAGCTTGTCGGTCATGGCCGTGGCGATGTAGCCCGGGGCCACGGCATTGCAGGTGATGTTGCGGCTGGCCAGCTCCCGGCCGGTGGTCTTGGTGAGGCCGATGAGGCCGGCCTTGGCGGCCACGTAGTTGGCCTGCCCGGCATTGCCCATCTGGCCCACCACGGAGGCGATGTTGATGATGCGCCCCCAGCGCTGCTTCATCATGGGCCTGGCCGCGGCCTGGGTGGCGAGGAAGGCGCCCTTCAGGTTGATGTTCAGCACCGCGTCCCACTCCTCCTCCTTCATCTGGATGAGCAGCTTGTCCTTGGTGATGCCCGCGTTGTTCACCAGGATGTGCAGGGCGCCGTGGCGCTCCAGGGTGGTGTTCACGGCCTCGCGCACGGTGTCGCTTTCGGCCATGTTCAGCAGCACGTAGTCGGCCTTGCCCCCGGCGGCCTGGATCTCCGCCACCACCCGCTGGAGGTCAGGCTCGGTGAAGGCCAGGCTGCCGCACACCACCGTCGCGCCCTGGCTCGCCAGCTCCTTGGCGATGACCTCGCCGATGCCCTGGCTTGCGCCGGTGACGAGGGCAACCTTGCCATCGAGTCTGAACATGGAACCTCCGGAAGGGGTAAAAGGACAGGATACCAAGGAGAGGGGGGGCAGGCCGAATCACCGGGGCCGCCCATGCGGGAAGCATCCCTGCTTGATCACCGTCCATCGCCGTTCATCACCGGCAATACCTATTTCAAACCCTTCAGCCACTCCGCCAGGAGTGTCATATCGGCCATGGGGGTGTCGTCGCCGTAGGCGCTCATGGCGGTGGCACCGGTGAGGCCCGCCTTGGCGCGGGTCTCCTGCTTGAAGAGGTGGTTCGCCCCCGGGATCTCGAGCACGGTTCCCTTGAAGTCAGGGGGCAGGACCTCGGGCTTCCAGGTCTGCACATCCCGCTCGCCCCACACCACCGCGACGGGGATGGGCAGGCGCTGGGCCGTGCCCCAGGGATCCAGGTCCAGGAGGTCCCGCACGAAGCCACGGCTTTCGGGGCGGGCGAGGCCCCGGGCCAGGGTCGCGATGCCCGGCGCCACGCCTTCGGTTGCCTTGGGTGGGTCCTGGTCCTTCCGGATGGCGTCCAGGCCCGCCTGCAGATGGGCCAGGTTCCGGGCCGAGACCTCTGCGGTGGCCTGGGCCACGGTGAGCTGCTGCTGCACCTGGGCCAGGATGAGCTTGCCCATGCTGATGCCGGGCATGGCCAGCAGCAGGGCCGCATCGGCCTCTCCGGCCGCCAGCAGCGACAGCAGGGCCCCCTCGCCGTGCCCGATGAGCAGAATCTTCTTCCCCTTGGCCTCCGGCAGGGCCCGGGCCGCCTTCATCGCCGCCTTGATGTCCCCCACCTGCGCATCCAGGGAGATGTTGAGCTTGGGATCCTGCGAGCCGATGAAGCGCTTGTCGTAGCGCAGGGAGCCGAGGCCCTGGCCCTGCAGCCAGGCCGCCAGATCCCGTCCCCCATGGCTGGGCCTGCGGATGAGTGGGTTCGACCAGTCCCGGTCCGTGGGCCCCGAGCCCGCTACCATCACGGCGAAGTAGGGATGGGCGCCCCCGGCCTTCACGCTGCCCTTCAGGGGGAAGGCGTTGAAGCCCGGGATGGGGATCTCGCGCTCGGGCGCGCTGGGGGGCGGCTGGACCAGGGCTGGCGGGGCCTGGGTTTGAGGAGGAAGCATGGGCACCTCGTACAGGTCCAGGATGCCCCAGTCCGCCCAGGAGTTCCGCCACCATTGCCAGCGGTCCAGGTACCATGGGCCATGAGCCTGCGGAACCAGCCCACCTCGGAGCGCATCTTCAGCACCTGCGTGCTCCTGGCCCTTGGCGCCATCCTGGCCGGGGGCCTCGTCTTCACGCTTCGCAGGGATCGCCTGGGCGCGGCGGCGACTCCTGCCGCCCGGCCCAGGCTGCTGGCGGTGCTGGAAGGCGTCATGGCCCCCAATGTGAGCCCCGCCGAGACCGGGGCCTTCCGGAAGTGGATCCAGGGCGGCGCCACCCGGTCGGACTTCGGGCCGGTGGCAGCCATCGTGGCCAACAACTGCGCCAGCTGCCACGGGTCGGGCGGCGAGTTCCCCCGCATCACCAGCTTCGAGGATCTCCGGCCCCTGGCCCTGGAGGAGGCCAGCGGTGGCCTCTACGCCATGCTCGGGGCCCGGACCCTCCACATCGTCTTGTTCCCCCTGATCTTCCTGGTGGCCGGGATCGGATTCCTGCGACGCACGCGGTGGGCCGGGCACCGGCTCCTGCTGGGCGGCTGCGCCCTTGCGGTGCTCTTCAATGCTGCCCAGTGGTGGCTGCGCCAGGGCCGCCCCGAGGCCCTGTGGGCCTCCTGGGCAGCTTCGGCAGGGCTCTCTGCGGCGTTCCTTGCCCTGACCCTGGTGGTGCTGCGGGAGCTGTGGGGCCCCGGACAGGACTAATCGGCGGGCTACTGGGCCGCGGGCTCGTCCACGAAGTCGTCATCCGACAGGCCGCTTTCAGGCCTCAGCTTGTAGAGCTCGGCCTGCACCAGCTGCTGATGCTCCAGTTCCTCGTCCCGCAGCTCCTCGAAGAGGGCGCGGACCTCGGCGTCCTGCAGCGTGGGCAGGGCCGAGACGAAGAAGGCATGGGCCTTCACTTCCGAGGCCAGGGCGGCCTCCATGGCCTTCCGGGCGCTCATGAAGGCCCGGGCGGCATCGTAGTCCGGGGCCTCGATGTCGTAGATCATGGTCCGGGACACGGCGCTGGGAGCGCTGCCGAAGCGCGCCACCCGGCGGGCCGACAGCTCCCGGCCATGCTTCGCCTCGTTCTCCACCATGTAGCGGAAGAACTTGGCGGCCTCGGGGGTGCGGTGCTGGTCCATCTGCACCGCGAACTCCTCGTAGCGCTCCTGGGCCTCGTCCTCGATCAGGATGGCCAGATCGAGGGCATCCTTCAGGCTGAGGTTCGCGTAATCAATGCCGCGCGTCGCCATGGTGGTCCCCCTACTTCTTGATGAAGAGATCGAGGATGCGCTCCCGGGGAAGGGCATCCTTGGACAGCAGGGCCTGCCGCTCCTTCACCAGGTCGCCGTAGGTCGGCGGCGGCTCGGGATTGCGGTAGAACACGCCCAGGTGCATCTTCTCGCCGTACTGCTGGGCCAGGTCCATGGCCGCGAGGCGGTCCGCAGGGTTGTGGCCCAGGCTCGCGAGGCTTTCCTGGATGGCCTTGAGGCCCTTGATCTGCTGGGCCTCCTCCCCGTAGGTGACGCAGGGGGACTGGATGTTGACGAAGGCGAAGCCGGGGTAGCGGATGGCCTCCTCGATGACGGCCGCCATGCCCACCAGGTCCGTGGGCGAGGCCTGGGCCACGAAGCCCGCGCCGTAGGCGAGCACGTAGAGCAGCGGATTCACGGGCTCCTCCAGGCTGCCGTACCGGGAGGTGCAGGTGGTGCGGCCCTTCTGGGAGGTGGGCGAGAGCTGGCCCTTGGTGAGGCCGTAGATCTGGTTGTCCATCACGATGTAGGTGATGTCCATGTTGCGGCGGATGAGGTGGGCGATGTGGCCGCCGCCGATGGAGAAGCCATCGCCGTCGCCGCCGGCCGCCAGCACCAGCAGGTCCGGATTGGCCAGCTTGATGCCCTGGGCGATGGGCAGGGCCCGGCCATGAACGCTGTTGAAGCCGTAGGCCGTGGTGTAGCCGGGGATGCGGCTGGAGCAGCCGATGCCCGAGACGAAGGCGATCTCGTGGGGGGGGCGGCCGATGGCCGCCAGGGCCCGGTAGATCCCCTGCACTACGGAGAAGTCGCCGCATCCGGGGCACCAGATGGGCTTGAGGTCGCTCTTGTAGTCCTTGGGCTGGAAATCGAGGGTGCCGGTTGCGCTCATGGTCGACCTCACTCCTGGGGCTGGAGGTTGCCCTCGTGGCTGCGCTGCAGCTCCGAGAGGAGATTGTGAAGGGCCGCGACGATCTCGCTGGGCAGGAAGGGGTTCGCGCCGCTGCGGGCCATGGGCTTCACGCCCTTGGGCAGGTCGAGGTGCATGCGCAGCAGCTTGTGGGTCTGGGCCAGGTGGGTCTGCTCGATGATCAGCCCCTTCTGCACCGAGGCGAAGAACTCGTTGTAGACCCCTTCGGCCACCGGATAGAGGAGGTAGGGCACCAGCAATTTCACGTTGATGCCCTGCTCCTGGGCCATGAGGAGGGCTTCGCGGCAGACGCCGGCCACACTGCCCCAGGCCACCATGGCAATGGGGGCATCCGGATTGCCGCTGACTTCGAAGAGGTCCTTGCGATCCTTCAGGGGATCGAACTTCTTGGTGCGCTTGTCGTTCATGCGCGCATGGACGGTGCCGCTGTTCGTGGGCGCGCCGGACTCCACATGCTCGATGCCGGAGGCCAGGTAGGTGCCGCCCAGCATCCCCGGATGGCTGATGGGGCTGATGTGGTTCTCGGTCTGCTTGAAGCGCTTGTAGTCCTGCAGGTCCGCGCCGGTGGGACGAACCCGTTCGATGATCTTGAACTGGGTGGTGTCGATGGGATCCAGAGTCTCCTTGCGCTGGGAGATCTCCTGGTCCGAGAGGACGATCACCGGGGTCTGATAGTACTCGGCGATGTTGAAGGCCTCGATGGTGATGCGGAAGGTGTCGGCCACGGAGGTGGGCGCCAGCACCGGGCGGATGACGTCACCGTGGGCCGAGAAGGCCGCCGCGAAGAGATCCGACTGCTCGGACTTGGTGGGCAGACCCGTGGAGGGGCCGCCCCGCTGCACGTCCACGATCACCAGGGGCAGCTCGGCGATGCTGGCCAGGCCCATCATCTCGGATTTCAGCGAGAGGCCGGGGCCGCTGGTGGCGGTCATGGATTTCATCCCGGCGAAGGAGGCGCCCACGGCGGCACCGATGCCCGCGATCTCGTCCTCGGCCTGGAGCACCGCTCCGCCGTACTTCCACACGTGGTCCGTGAAGAACTGCATGATCTCGGTGGAGGGCGTGATGGGGTAGCCGCCGAAGAACTGGCAGCCCGCGAAGATGGCCGCGGCGGCGCACATGTCATTGCCGTCGGTGATCAGCTTCACGTTGCCCTTGGTGTCCGAGGAAACGATGTTCATGCTGGCCTTGAGGGGGTGGGCCATGGCGAAGGCCCGGCCCGCATCGAAGGCGCGCTGGTTGGCTTCCACCAGCTCCTCGCCCTTCTTGGCCAGGCGCTTGCGGATGCCCTTCATCACGGCCACGGCGCCGATGCCGAACCAGCCGGCGATGAGACCCAGCACCACGGTGTTCTTGGCCCGCTCTGTGCCGGCCGTCTCCTTGGCCATGGCGGCGATGGGCACCGCGATCACCTGCAGGGGAGTCACCCCCACCAGGGGGATCTCCGTCTCCTTGATGCCGGTGGCGGCCTCGTAGATCACCACGGTGGTGCCGCTCACGGGCAGCTCCGCGCCGAACTTGAGGAAGTCTTCCCAGTTCAGGGCCACGGCCACGTCCAGGTTGCCCCCGGGGTTCAGGATGGGATCGATGCTGATGCGCACCCGGCAGGAGGATTCGCCCCCGCGGATCTGGGAACCGAAGCTCTTGGTCATGACGCCGTGGTAGCCCTCGGCGGCCGCCGCCTGGATCAGCGAATCCCCGGCGGAAACGATGCCGTCACCTCCCGAACCAGCCATTCCGAAGACGAGATCTTTGCGCATGGGCACCTCCGGGAGGGAGTGAATGGGACCGGCTGGACAGCTTTCCGCGGTCCAACCTCCCGGACACGGAACCTGTGGTCAAGACGTGCCTTCTACCCTAGCCGCAGAGGGGCTCGGTTTTCATCACAGTTTCCCGGATTCAGGGGCCAAACGGCAGCGTGCGGGCCGATTGCCTCACTCCTTGTAGGCCCCAGCGCAGATGATCAGATCATCATGTATCGCCGCAAAGGTCGTCTTCAATTCGACCTTCCCGGTCTTCGGATCCGGGTACTTGTAGGTGGTCCATCCGCTGCCCTTGGTCTTGGCGTTGTGGATGAACTCGCGGACATAGTACTTCCCGTCGGGATCCTTCGCATCGTAGCGGCTGAGGCCCACCAGCTGGATCCTGGAGCCATGGGCCACACAGACGCCCTGCAGGTTGTAGGCGAACAAGTACAGGGCGTCCCCCTTCTTGAGGTGGAACTCGCCATTGGGCAGGTTCGTGGCCTCCAGCAGCTTGTCCTTCCCGTTCTTTTTGGCAAAGACGATGGCTGCCTTCACCAACGCTTCGGCCCTGGCATTGCCATCCTCCTGGGCAGACAGGACGCTGCAGAGCAGCATTCCCACGGCGAAAGCACGCATGGTTCGCATCTCACCCTCCATCAAAGTGGCACCCTGCCCGGAACCTGTACCCGGTCGAAGGACCTGAGTTGGACACGGGGTAGTGTTTCTGCCTATCGGTCAACCCTGGAAAAGGGTTGAATCCTATGGAGAATTTGCGATGCAGGCCGCCCTCAGCCCAGCTGGGCCAGATCCTCCGGAGCGCCCAGGCTGAGGGCCACCACGTCGAGCCCCCGCTCCTTGGCCTGCCGTTTCGCCAGTCCCGCCAGCACCTTGCCCGGCCCGAGTTCCACAAAGGTGGAGACCCCCGCATCCAGCAGCAGGTCCATGGTCGCCTGCCAGCGCACGGCGCCCGGGATCTGGCGCACCAGGCCATCCCGCAGGGCGGTGGGTTCCGAGATGGCGGCGGCGTCCACGTTGTTCACCAGGGGGCAGATCGGCACCTTGAAGGTCAGCCCGCGCAGGAGGGGCTCCATGCGGGCCTTGGCGGGCTCCATCAGGGGCGAGTGGAAGGGGGCGCTCACGGGCAGCTTCATCATCTTGCGTCCGCCCCGGGCCTTGGCCGCCTCCATGGCCGCCTCCACCGCTTCCGCGTGCCCGGCGATGACGATCTGGCCCGGGCCGTTGAAGTTGGCGGGGACCACGATCTTCCCGGTCGAGGCCTCGGCCTCGGCGCAGCTGGCCTCCACATCCGCCAGGCTCATGCCCAGCAGGGCGGCCATGGCGCCCACGCCCACGGGCACGGCCTCCTGCATGGCGCGCCCCCGCTCACGGACCGTGCGCACCGCCTCCTGGAAGCCCAGGGCGCCCAGCGCCACCAGTGCGCTGTACTCCCCGAGGGAGTGCCCCGCCGCGAAGTGGGGCTTGGGAAGCCGGTGGGCCCAGGCCCGGACCACCATGATGCTGTGGGTGAGGATGGCGGGCTGGGTGTGCTCCGTCAGCTTCAGCGTTTCCTCCGGCCCCTCCGCCATCAGCTTCGACAGGGGAAAGCCCAGGGCGGCATCCGCATCCTGTAGCACCGCCAGGGCTGCAGGCTCGGCCTGGGCCAGGGCCAGGCCCATGCCCACCGCCTGCGACCCCTGCCCCGGAAACAGCCAAGCCACCTTGCTCATGGGAACCTCGTCTTCGTTCTTCAGTCTTGAGAGGCGGCCCTGGGGGCAGCGCCCTTCCTACAGCCTACAGCCCACGGCCCACAGTCAATCCTGGGGAAGGAGCAGGGCCACGCGCTCCTGGATGCGCTCGTGGAGGCGGTGCTCGGCGGCCCGCAGGGCGGCGCGGATGGCGTTGCGCACGGCCTTGGCGTCGCTGCGGCCGTGGCCGATGATGCTCACGCCCTTGACGCCCAGCAGGGGGGCGCCCCCGTACTCCGAATAGTCGAGCTTCTTCTTGAAGCTCTTCATGGCGGGCTTGGCCAGCAGGCCCGCGAACTTGGTGAGGGCGCTCTGCATGAAGCTTTCGCGCAGGCCGCTGATGATGCCCTCGGCCAGGGCCTCGCTGGACTTCAGCACCACGTTCCCCACGAAGCCATCACAGGCGATGACATCAAAGTTCCCGTTCCAGATGTCCCGGCCCTCGGCGTTGCCCTCGAAACGGATGTCCATCTGCCGCAGCATCGCGGAGGCCTCCTTGGTCACATCCGTACCCTTGCCGTCCTCCTCGCCCACGCTCAGGATGCCCACCCGGGGCCGCTCGAGGCCGAGAACCTCCTCGGCGTACACGGATCCCATCACCGCGAACTGGGCGATGTGCTCGGCCCGGCTGTCCACGTTGGCGCCCACATCCAGCAGCACCGTCGGCCTGCCCATCATATTGGGCAGGACGCTGGCCAGGGCAGGCCGGTCAACACCTTCGAGCTTGCCGATGACGAGGCTGGAGGCCACCATGGCGGCGCCCGTGTGCCCCATGGACACCACCCCGTGGGCCCGGCCCTCGCGCACCAGCTGGGCGGCCACCCGGATGGAGCTGTCCTTCTTCTCCTTGAGGATGCTGGTGGCCTTGTCCTCCATGACCACCGTCTGGGAGGCATGCACCAGCTCAGCCCGGGCCAGCAGCTCCGGCGTGAACCCGTAGCGGGGGAGCAGGGGGCGGATCACCGCGTCGTCGCCCACCAGGAGCAGACACAGCCCAGGCCAGGCCTCCAAGGCCTCCCGGGCGCCTTGCAGGGTGGCATCGGGGGCAAAGTCGCCCCCCATGACATCCAGGGCAATGCGATGGCCGTCCACCGGCCGACTCTTAGACCGTCTCGGCGACGCGGACGGCCAGCTTGCCGCGATAGAAGCCGCAGCTGGGGCAGACGCGATGGGGCAGCTTGGGGGTCTGGCAGTTCGGGCAGGTGCTGGCGCTCATGACTTCGAGCGAGTCATGGGTGCGCCGACGGTCGCGGCGGGCCTTGGAATGGCGGCGCTTGGGATTCGGCATGGCTTGCTCCTAGGGATTGAACGCAATGTTCCAGATTAAGGGTTTCAGGATTCCGGGTCCAGCTTGATTCCCGCCAGAGCCTTCGTCAGGGCCTGGTTCAGGGCTGAGGGGACCAGCTCGGCTTCGGGTCGGCAGTGACAGGGCCCCTTGTTCCAGTTCTTGCCGCAGGTGGGGCAGAGTCCCTTGCAGTCTTCGGCGCAGAGGGGGCGCATGGGGGCCTGGAGCTCGAACTGCTCGCGGACCAGTTCCGCCTCGTCCAGTCGGTCCTCGGGGAGGAAGACCACATCCAGATCCTGGGTCCCCAGGGTATGGGAACCCCGGCCCACCAGCTCGGCATCCTTGCTGCCCAGGAACTGGCTTTCGACGGCCAGGGGCCGGTCCAGGGGCGCCAGGCAGCGGCTGCAGGCCCCCTGCCACAGGGCCTGCCCTTTGACCTCCAGGAACACATCTCTGTCGGAGGCCAGGGCGAAGACCGACCAGCTCAGGTCGCGCAGGACCACGCCACCCTCCAGGTCCACCTGGGCCGTGGTGCCATTCAGGCGGAGGCCCTCCGGGGGCAGCTTGTAGAGATCGATCACTTTTTGGCTCCGGGTCCCGCGGTTGCCTCGCCCGCAGGGGTGGTCGCCGAGGGGGCGCTTACCGGGGAGGAGCCGCTCACCTGGCCGGGAGTGCGGATGATGGGCCCAGCGTCTTCCTGGTTGTTGGGATCCCCGGCGCACTTCAGCTCGTAGGTGGCCTTGGTGGACTTGCCCTCGTAGGGCTGCCCGAAGGGGTCCTGGGCGGACATGCCCACCTTGATGAGGCTTTCCTTCACCAGCGATGAGTTGTTGTCGATCATGGCATCGAAGTTGCCGAAATCGGGGAACTTGCCGTGCTTGAGGTAGTACTGGTCCAAGCCCTCGGACACGATCTTGAGGTCGTCCTGGGCCTTGAGGTAGCGGGCCTGGGCCGAGTGCTTCCGGAACTGGGAGAAGCCCAGGGTGCCGAGCACGGCGATGATCATCATCGCCACCAGCAGTTCCAGGAGGGAGAAACCCCGGCTGCCGGGGCGGCTCGTGCGGGTGGGGGTCGAGGTCATGGGTGGGATCCGGGAAAAGGGGCCGGATGGGTCGCATCCGAGCGTTCCAGTGTGCCAGGAATGGCCAAAAAAGCAAGGATTCATGGGCATCATGCGTCCTTTGGCCCTTCGGTTCCACTCCCTTCGTCCACCACGGGCGCGGGGAAGCTGGCGGGCCAGGGGAAATCCTTGGGCAGTGCCTCCAGCCCGCCCAGTTCCGCCAGCCAGTAACGGTAGGCCCGGAAGCTCATGCCCAGGCGCCTGCCGGCCTTGGTCTTGACGCCGCCCACCTCGTCCAGGGCCCGGCGGAGGAAGTGGCCCTTCAGGGCCTGGATCCAGGCCTCGAGATCGAACCCATCGGCGGGGATGACCAGGGGGGCGGGGCGCTCGGCTTCCCCCTGGCTGGCCTGGCCGAAGCCCTCGGGCAGCAGCTCCCGGGTGATGGGGCCCCCGGGATTGAGCGCCACGCAGCGCTCCATGAGGTTCTCCAGCTCCCGCACGTTGCCGGGAAAACGGTAGCAGAGCAGCTGGGACATGGCCTCGGGATGGAGCTGCATGGGCGGCTTGCCCAGCTTCAGGCAGAAGCGGCGGATGAAGTGCTCCGCCAGCACCGGCAGGTCCTCGGGCCGCTCCCGCAGCGGAGGCAGCTCGATCTGGAGGATGTTCAGGCGGTAGTAGAGGTCCTCCCGGAAGTCCCCGGCCTCGGCCCGGGCCCGGAGGTTGCGGTTGGTGGCGGCGATGATCCGCACATTCACCGCCTTTTCCTCCGTGGCTCCCAGGCGGCGGAAGCAGCGCTCCTGGAGCACCCGCAGAAGCTTCACCTGCAGGGACAGGGGCATCTCGCCGATCTCGTCCAGGAACAGGATGCCGCCGCCCGCCTCCTCGAAGAGGCCCCGCTTCATGGCGTTGGCGCCGGTGAAGGCCCCCTTCTCGAAACCGAACAGCTCGGATTCCAGGAGGGCTTCGGGGAAGGCGCCGCAGTTCACGGCCACGAAGGGGCCCTTGGCCCGGTCGGAGTGGCGGTGGATGAGCCGGGCCACCACCTCCTTGCCGGTGCCGCTTTCCCCCGTCAGCAGCACCGTGGTATCTGCCAGGGAGACCTTGCCGATGAGGGCGTTGATCTTCCGCATGATGGGACCCACGCCCACCAGCTCCCCCAGGTCGCTGGGGGGCACGGATTCCGGCACCGCCCCCGCCAGCAGGCCCTTGAGGGAGGCGATGAGGTCCTCGTGCTTGAAGGGCTTGGTGATGAAGTCCACGGCCCCCTGGTTGAGGGCCTGCACGGTGGTCTCGGTGGTGGCATAGGCGGTCATGATGACCACCGGCGTTTCCAGGCCCTGTTCCTTCATCCAGGTCAGCAGCTCGATGCCGGAGCCGTCCTTGAGCTTCAGATCGGACAACACCCCGTCAAAGGTGGTCTCCCGCAGGGCTCGCTGCCCTTCTTCGATGCCCGAGGCCGCCTCACAGGCGAACCCGGCGCCCTCCAGGGCCAGGGTCAGCACCTCCCGGAGACCGGGTTCGTCCTCCACGAGCAGGATCCGTTGGGTCGAGACAGGAGACATGGCAACCTTAGGGATGTGACGCCCCATGGATGTGACGCATTGGGTCACTCATCCTATCCTGAACCACAGGAGTCCCGTGAAGCATGTCGTGTTCGCCCACCGGAAGCTGTCCTACGGGGGCGGCGAGCGGGTGCTCCTGGAACAGGTGGCCGCTCTGGCCGGACTGCCGGTGAAGGTGACCGTGCTGTTCCGCAAAGAGCCCGGCCGACGCGACATTGAGCCGGAGCTCCGGGCGCGCAACCCGAACCTGGCCGAAGTGCTCCACCTGCCGGGGGCCATCGGCGCCTTCCGCTGGCTGTGGAAGGCCCGCCCGGACCTGCTGGTGCTTTGCAACCACAAGGGGGTGCAGCGGGCCCTGCCCTGGCTGGCCCGCTTCGGCGTCCGGATCCCCTGCGTCCTCACCCTGCATGAGCACTACGAGCGCCACCTGCGGAAGTACCGGGGCGTCCGGAACCTTGTTGACCGCTGGCTCTGCACCTACGACT
This sequence comes from Candidatus Geothrix skivensis, assembly GCA_016721195.1. Lineage (GTDB taxonomy): Bacteria > Acidobacteriota > Holophagae > Holophagales > Holophagaceae > Geothrix > Geothrix skivensis. Next base: position 526,218 of record JADKIO010000006.1, read on the forward strand.
TCACGGCTGCCGTTCGCGAGCACCTCAGCGCCGCGCCCTGCAGCATCATCCATCCCCTGTACCCCCGAGCGAAAGTGGACATGGTGGATGCGACCGCCCGGCGCGCAGCGCGCTGCGCACTGCGCGTGCCAGAAGATGCGGCGGTGGTGGGCTACGCAGGACAGATGGATGCTCGGAAGGCGACAGTGGACGTTATCCGGTTCGCCTCCCGTCTGGCTGGCCAGTTGTCCGGCGACTTCCACTTGCTCTTGGCGGGCCGGGAAGACGCCAGCTACGCCCGGGAGATCCAGGATGCGCTCGAAGATGAGCACCTGGTGGAGCATTGCACCCGCACGGGCCCGCTGAAGGACCTTGCCCCGGCCTTCGCCGCCCTCGACCTCTATGTCATGACCAGCCGCAACGAAGGCTTCTTCCCCATCGCCCTCATCGAGGCCCTGGAGCGTGGCGTGCCCGTGCTGGCCCCCACCGTGGGCGGCATCGGGAGTGTGCTGAAGGACGGGGAGGGTGGCTTCCTCCTGCAGAAGCCCGATGACCGGCAGGCCGTGCCGGAAGCCCTGTTGGAGGCCGCCGCCGCCCGCCTCGCGCCCCTGCTGGCGGATGCCGAGGCCTGGGAGAACCAGCGAGCGAAGGCCCATGGCTTCGGCACCGCGCTCACCCGGGACTATGACGCCGCGGCGAAGTTCCGGGAGGCGGTGGCGGAATGGCTGTAGGCGGTGGATTGTGGGCGGTAGGGCGCCCTCCTCGAGAGGTCGAGCCATGAGTCTCGTGATCCCACAGCACGCCACCTGGGTCCGCTTTCCAAGATTCGTGGGCGACGCCGCCATGCAGCTGCCGGTGCTGCGCCTGCTGCGGGAGATCGGTGTGGGTCCCATCGTCGTGTGGGGTCCCAGGCTCACCGTGGGCCTGGTGGAGGGCACCTGGTTCTGCGATGCCGTGCTAGGAGATGTGGGCAAGCCTGGACCCTTCGCCCTGGCCCGCATCCTGCGGCAGCACCGGGCCGCCCGGAGCATCCACTTCCCCAAGTCCCTCCGCCCCGCCCTGGCGGCCTGGCTGGCCCGGGTGCCCGAGCGCATCGGCGTGGACGAAAGCCTGGCGGGCCCCTTCAACACCCACAGCGGCCCCTTCTGGGACGCAGAAGGCCCCTTCCTCCTCCGCTACCACGCGGTGCTCAAGCTGCGCTGGCCGGACCTGCCGCCCATGCCCTTCGCGGACTTCGATCCGGGCATCGCCATTGAAACACCACGGGACCCCTTCCTCTGCCTCATGCCCGGCTCCACCTGGCCCTCCAAGGCCTGGCCCGTCGAGCACTACCGAGCGCTCCTCCTGAGAGCCCGGTCCGAGGGCTTCGCCGTGGCCGTGCTGGGGTCCCCGGACGAGGCGGCGACCTGTGCCGCGGTGGCGGGGACCGAGGGCATCAACCTGTGCGGAAAAACCTCCCTGAGGTCGGCGGCGGCCTGGCTGCGCGGCGCGGCGGCCGTGCTGGGCAATGATTCGGGCCTGAGCCATCTGGCGGCCGCCTGCGGAGCGCCGGTCCTGGCCCTCTACGGCGCCACGGACCCCGGCGGTTCCACCCCCTGGGGGCCCAAGAGCCGGGGCCTCCGCAAGGACGGCATCCCCTGCGCGCCCTGTTTCAAGCGGGACTGCTTCACTCCCGGACAGCCCTGCCTGGCGGGTCTTGGGCCCGATCAGGTCTGGGCTGAACTGAAAGAACTCATAAGCGTATAGAATCACAGGTCTCCAGAGAGGTTCCGCATGTTCCGTCGTCTCCTTCTCGCCTGCGCCGCCGCGACCCTGATGGCCCAGGCCCCGGTCATCTCCTTCGACAAGCTGCACCACGACTTCGGCCGCATCTCGCCAGACAAGAAGGTGGCCGCGAAATACAAGGTGACCAACACGGGCAACGCCTACCTGAACATCACCCAGGTACGACCCAGCTGCGGCTGCACCTACACCATGCTGGGCAAGTGGTCCCTGGCCCCGGGGGAAGCCACCGAAATCGAAGCCATGTTCGACCCCAAGGGCATCAAGGGCCTGGTGCGCAAGTCCATCGAAGTGGTCTGCAACGATCCCAAGAGCTCCAACATCAGCCTCAGCCTCGAGGCCGAGGTAATACAGGAGATCATGCCCTCGGTGGAGGCCGTGTACTTCCATTCGGCCACGAAGACCAGCCCCACCCGCAGCCAGGTCCGCTACACCAGCGGGAACGGGGAGCCGGTGCAACTGGTGGACGTGAAGGTGCCCGGGGCTCCCTTCATCACCTTTGCCTACCGATCCGAAGGAAAGGACCTGGTGCTGGAGGTGGCCTTCGATGGGCGGAAGGTTCCCGTTGGCCAGCACCGCGGCGTCGAGACCGCCTCGGTGCGCTTCACGAACCCCCGCATGGGCCAGCTGCCCCTCAACATCCAGTGGGACCTCAGGCCCAGCATCGCCGCCAGCCCCGCCGAAGTGGTGTTCCAGGGCGCGGCCGGCAAGGAGCAACGCCAGAAGCTCAGCCTCAGGCAGGGCGACGGCAGGCCCTTCCGGGTCCTCAGCGCCCGCCCTTCCCTTCAGGGCCTGCGCGTGGAGGGCCTCGACCAGAAGGGCAGCACCCTGGAGCTGACGGTGGTCCTCCCGGCGGACCTGAAGGCGGGGCGCTACAGCGACATCCTGTCCCTCAGCACCGATGATCCCGATCAGCCGGAATTGACGGTTCGTGTGGTGGCTCTCCTGAAATAGGGCCAATCGCTGGATCCAAGGAAGCAGGAACGCAGAGGTCCTCTGTGTTCCGCTTTTCCCGTCCAGGAATTCCCGGTTTGGAAATAGCCTGGAGGGATGCCGAAGTCCCGCGTCTCCCATCTCTTCGCCGTGCTGTCCCTGGCCGGCATCGCCTTCATCTGGGCGGGGGGGTTCCCGGCGACCAAGTACTGCCTCCAGGCGGGCCTGTCGGTCGGGGCCCTCCTCACCATCCGCTTCGCCATCGGCGCCGCCGGCCTTGGGCTCATGCTCCTGCTGCTGGGGGTGCGGATCCGCCGCCAGGATGCCCTGGATGGGCTCTGGCTGGGCCTGGTGCTGGCGACCCTGTTCTGGCTCCAGACCGATGGCCTGCGGTTCACCACCACCTCGAAGTCGGGCTTCATCACGGGACTCTACGTCATCTTCACGCCCATGGTGGCTCTGCTCATCGGGGACCGGCTGCGCCCCTCCCATGGCCTGGGCGCCCTGGTGGCCCTCGCGGGGTTGGCCCTGCTGGTGCGGGAGCCCGGCATGGCCTGGGGCGGCTGGAACCGCGGCGATTCCGAAACCCTGCTGGCCGCCGTCCTCTGCGGCTTCCACATCGTCATGACCTCACACTTCTCCCGCCGCTCGTCGAGCTGGGTCCTGGCCTTCATCCAGGTGGTGGTGACCGGGGCCGTGTCGCTGGTCATCACCCTCGCCCTTCCATCCCCCCATGGCTTCCAGGGCTCGGGACCAGCCCTGGCGAAGGCCGGGACATGGGTATCCCTGGCGTTCATGGGGATCCTGGCCACCAGCCTCGCCTTCTACGTCCAGAGCACCATGCAGTCCCGCCTGGGCGCCACCGAAAGCGGCATCATCATGTCCATGGAACCGGTCTGGACCGCCCTCATCGCCATCAGCGGCTTCGTGCCGGGCATCCGGGAGCACCTGAATCCCATCCAGTTCCTGGGGGGTTTGCTCATCCTCGTGGCCACCCTTGTGACGGAGCTGGGCCCCAGGCTGCTGCGCCGGCTGGCGCCCATCGAAGCGGAAGAGACCGTCGGCTAGTTGCCGCTATCCTGGCAGGGACAGAGGAGTCGCACATGTTCATCGTCACGGGGGGCGCGGGGTTCGTGGGCAGCAACCTGGTGCGGGAGCTGAACCGGCGCGGCCACACGGACATCCTCGTGGTGGACAACCTGGACCGCGCCGAGAAGGCCCGGAACCTGGCGGATCTCACCCTGTCCGACTACCTGGACAAGCGGGAATTCCGGGCCCGGCTCGACGCCGGCACCCTGGATCTGCGCCCCGAGGCCGTGTTCCACAACGGGGCCTGCTCGGACACCATGGAAACCGACGGCCGCTACATGATGGAGAACAACTACGGTGATTCGAAGGCCCTGCTCCACTGGTGCCTGGCGCGCAAGGCACCCCTGGTCTATGCCAGCAGCGCCGCCACCTACGGGGCCAGCCCCGCCTTCGAGCCGGTGCCTGCCAATGAGCGCCCCCTGAATGTCTACGGCTACTCCAAGCTGGCCTTCGACCAGCACGTGCGCAGCCTGCTGCCCGCCATCCAGAGCCCCGTGGTGGGCTTGCGCTACTTCAACGTCTTTGGGCCCCGGGAGCAGCACAAGGGCCGCATGATGTCCGTGTTGCACCAGTTGCTGCGCCAGCTGAAGGAGACTGGTGCCTGCCGGTTGTTCAGGGGCACCGACGGCTTCGGTGATGGCGAGCAGCAGCGTGACTTCATCTTCGTGGGCGACGTCGTGGCCATGAACCTCCACTTCGGCGGGGCCCCCATGACCAAAGGCATCGTGAACGCCGGGACGGGCCGCGCCCGCAGCTTCAACGACATCGGGAAGGCCCTCATCGCCCACCTGGGCCAGGGCTGCATCGAGTACATCCCCTTCCCCGATGAGCTGGTCGGCAAGTACCAGAGCTACACCCAGGCGGACGTGCGCAGCCTGCGCGAGGTGGGCTACACAGCCCCCTTCACCGAGCTCGAGGCCGGCATCGCCGCCACTTTGGCCGAGATCTAAAGACAACAGAAGCTGGTCGCGGAAGACGCGGAAGGTGCGCGGAAGACGAAGAAAAATCCGGGGGGGGGGGGGGGGGGGGGGGGGGTGTTTTCTTTCTTGTTTTTCCGGGGGGGTTTCTGTGGATTACCGGGCCTTCCGCGACCAGCCATTTGTGATCAGGCCTTGCGGTCGAGGATCACCAGGGTCACGTCATCGACGAAGGGGGCCGGCTGGTTGTAGGCCCGGGCCTGGGTGATGACGGCCTCCGCGGCCTCCTCGGCGCCCACGGGCAGCTCGGCGCAGATGCGGCGCAAGCCCGCCTCCTCAAGCATGGTGCGGTCCTCCCGCTCCACTTCCACCAGGCCGTCGGTGTAGAGCACCAGGCGGTCCCCGGGGAGGAACTCCGCCTCGTGCTCCAGGAAGGGCAGCTGTTCGTCCAGGCCCAGCATGAAGCCCTTGCCCCGCAGGACCTCGGAGCGCTGAAGGCCGCCCTTGGTGCCCCCCACGATGCGCAGGGGGGCGCAGTGTCCCGCCACCACGTAGCGGATGCGGTTGGCCACGGGATCCAGGCGGCCCAGCCAGGCCGTGGCGAACTGCTCCGCCAGGGTGGAGCGGCAGAGGTCCTCGTTCATGCCATGGGCCCAGGCCAGGGGCTCGCCCCCCAGGCGCACCTGGTTTTCGAAGGAGGTCTTCACCATGGCCGAGATCAGGGCCGCCGTGACGCCATGGCCGCTCACGTCCGCGATCATCATGGCCGTGCAGCCGTCCGGCAGCGGCAGGATGGCATAGATGTCCCCGCCGATGCCCGCTGCGGGCAGGTAGCGGTGGGTGTAGCTGGAACCCGGCGCCTCGCCCGGCAGCTTGGGCAGGAGGCCCATCTGGAGGGCCGCCGCCAGCTCCATCTCCTCCTGGACCCGCTGCTGGAAAGTGGTCAACTCCTTGTTCTGGCGCTTGATCTCCTTCTGCATCTCGATGAGGCGGAAGGTGGAGTCCACCTTGGCCAGCACCTCCTGGGCATGGAAGGGCTTGGGGATCATGTCGTCCGCGCCCAGGGAGAGGCCGCCGATGCGCGAGGCGGTGCCATCCAGGGCGGACAGGATGATGAAGTAGATGTCCCGGGTGGCGGGATCGCTCTTCACGCGCTTGCAGAGCTCATCCCCGGGCATCTCGGGCATGCGGAGATCGGAGATGATCAGGTCCGGTCGGGACCGGCCCATCTCGTCGAGGGCTTCCAGGCCATGGGCGGCAGTCAGGACCTGATAGCCCGCCCGCTTGAGGTAGAAGCTGAGGATGTCCCGGATGGGCGCTTCATCATCCACCACCAGGACGGTGCCCTTGGCCATGGGGCGCTAGCGTTCAGGCGCCGCGGAGAGCATCCTGCTCCGTGGCGAAGATGGAGAAGTAGTTGGTGAGGTTGGTCTGGTCGAAGGTCTTCTTCACGGGCACGGGGAGGCAGCTCAGGTGCAGCTTGCCGCCGGACTTGTCCACGCTGTTGCGCGCGGCCACCAGGAGGCCGAGTCCCGAGGAGTCGATGAAGCTCACGCCCTCCAGGTTGATCACGAGGAGCTTCGGCTGCGCGGTGGCCACCGTTTCGCGGATCACGTCCCGCAGCTGGGCGGTCACCTCGAAATTGACCTTGCCCTGGATGGACACCACCGAGGCGGTGCCTTCTTGGCGGGTCTGGATGTTCAGCATGGTTCCTCCTGAAGGATTCCCTGTAGTACTCTCCGCCGGGCGGCGTCCCGCTGGCGCTGTTTGTATTCGGAATGGGATGCCGGGCCTGAGCGTGAACTCTGAAACCCCGATTGTTCCATCACTTGGACTTCGTGTGCGAAGAAGAAAGTAAACTCCTCCTGATCCTGGATCAACTCCGGAATGCGGGCCAGGTCCGCCAGCTCCGTATCCCCCATGGTCTGGAGGCGTTCCTGGAGGGTCTCCAGGGCCCTGGTGGCGGGGCTGGGCAGCCGTACCAGGGTCCGGGCCGTGAACTGAATGGCAGAGTAATCCTTGCTGGAGAAGGGGTTCTGGTCCTTGCCCGGGACTTTTAGGGTCAGGGTCCGGCTCAGGGCCTTCCTTTCCTCGGGGCCCAGGTCCTGGATCCGGAAGAAGGGTGGCATGGTATCGCTCCAGGCCGCCAGGGCCTCCATATCGATCATGAGGTTCCGGCTCCGGCTCGGCTTGATGTGAGTGGGCATAAGCACGTGGTGGTCCAGGAGGAAGCGGATCACCAGCAGCACCCCCAGCTGGTCCTCGGCCACCAGGCGGATGCCGATCTGGTCGTAGATGGTCTCTGCCACGTTCTCGGGCTTGTGGAGCATCTTCAGGAGCATGGACACCCGGTCCTTGTTCTCCTTGCGCTCCACCGCCGCCAGGGGCACCTCGTAGGCCCCCCGGAGGCACCAGCGGTCCTCCTCGCAGACCAGGTACTGATCGTAGCGGCTGAACACCTGGCGCTGGATCTCCGGCAGGAAGCGGAGGTTCACGTTGTGGTCCACGTGAAACAGGGTGTGCATCACCCGCAGGATCGCGCAGGACCAGCGCCCCCGGTTGTTCCGGGGCCGGTCCGAGGCCCAGACCAGGAGCTCGAGGGGATCCTGGAGGTCCCGCACCTCGAAGGGCACGTGGAGATCGGTGCCATCCAGCACCACGGCTTCCAGGAAATCCACCGCATCCTCGTAGACCCGCATGACGGCCGCCCGCTGGACCGGGACCCCCATGTCGTAGCCGTAGTTCAGGGCGAAGTTCCAGGCTTCCCCGGGAGAGTGGATGCGAAGGGAATCCAGATCGATGGGGGAGCCGCCCCCGAGAATGACCTGGGTGAGCTCGGGGGGCATGGGGAAGAGGGAGTGGGGCGTCATGGTGTCCAACAGGTCTATCGGCTCGCGGTCGGATTTGCAAAGAAACGGGGCGTCCAGGTCATGGACGCCCCGCTTGAGTCAGGCCGGGCCTACTTGATGGCGAAGGCGGCGACGAGCACGTAGATCACGAGGGCCTCGATGAGGGCCAGGCCGATGATCATGGTGGTGCGGATGGCACCGGCGGCCTGGGGGTTGCGGGCGACGCCTTCGCAGGCGGCGACCACGGCCTTGCCCTGGCCCAGACCGCAGCCGGCGGCGGCGATGGCGAGGGAGAGGTGGGCCACGAACTGGCCTTCGAAGAGGCTCTTCTGGACCACAGGGGCGCCCTGGGCGAAGGCGACGGCGGCCAGGGTGAAGAGGAAGGCGGTGGTGAGGAACTTCTTCATGTGGTGCTCCTGGGTGTTGCCCGAGGGGTTCGGAATCCCTATGGGCGGGTTAAATCTTTTCTGGCGCAGAAAGCGGAGCTTTCTGCGTGAGGCTCAATGCTCGTGACTGACGGCGCCACTCAGGTAGATCGTGGCCAGCATGGTGAACACGAAGGTCTGGATCAGGCCGAAGAAGAGGCCCAGGAACATCATGGGCACCGGCAGGAGGATGGGCATGAGGCCGAAGAAGATGCCCGCCACCACGTGTTCACCGGCGATGTTGCCGAAGAGACGGAGGGAGTGGCTGAGGATGCGGCTGAGAAGGCCCAGGATCTCCAGGGGGAACATGAGGGGGGCCAGCCACCAGATGGGTCCTGCGAAGTGCAGCCAGTACTTGCCGATCCCCTGCTCCTTCATGCCGTGCCAGTTGTAGTAGCCGAACACCACCAGGGCCGCGCCCAGGGTGACGTTCCAGTTGCTGGTACCGGGGCTCAGGGCGGGGATCAGGCCGAAGAGGTTGTTGAAGAAGACGAAGAGGGCCATGGTGCCGATGAAGGGCAGGTACTTCTCGCCATGGTGGGCGATGTTGTCGTTGAGCATTTCCTTCAGGCCGCCCACCACGCCCTCGAAGACCTGCTGGAGGGGACCGGGGATGCGGGCCAGGTTCTTGCGAACCAGGCCGGTGATTAGCATGGCCACCAGGGCCGCCAGGGCCGCGTTCAGCAGGTGGTCGTAGCGCTCGAGGATGGACAGGGCGGCCCCGTGCGAGAAGCCGGGCCAGGGGTGCTGGGCCAGGCCCAGGACCTGGGTGAGCCACTTGGCGAGCAGGGAGGCGTGGTGTTCCATCTGGTTCGAACCTCAAACGGGTGGCGGGGCTTCGGGTTTCTGGAAGGCCAGGCGCAGCGCCTCCAGCAGGATGGCGGCCACGAAAAGAAGCACCCCCGTGGCCAGCGGCAGGGCTTCCGCCGGGTATTTCCCCATCATCCCACGCAGCACCAGAGCGATCAACGCCAGTTTACCCAGGGACAGGAAGCCGTAGAGCCACCTCCGACGCACCGAAGGGGTGAGCATCCGGGCCGTGAGCACCCCATGAAGGGACCAGAAGGCCAGGCTGGTGAGGGCCCCCACCCCGAACACCAGGGCCGCCGTCCAGGTGCGCAGGAAGCCCCAGAGGGGGAGGCCCGCCAAGCCCAGGACCAGCATGAAGCCCGTGATCCACCGCAGGTGCTCCGCGCCGTCGTCCCCGGGCTCATTCATGGGGCTCCCTGCCCTCCTGGGCGCGCTTCAACTCGGCCTCGTCTCGGCGGGTCATGCGCCGGTTGACCTTGTAGAGTTCCCAGAAGGCCGCAGCGATGCCCCAGACCAGGCCCACCCACTGGCCGAGGGCGGGATGGCCGAACCAGCCCCCGATCCAACGGCCCAGGAAGAAACCCAGGGTGATGCAGATCGGGAATGTGAAGCCCAGGGACATGAGGTCTCCCCAGAGCGCCCGCTCCCCCGGATCCGCCTCCACCTTCTTCTTGAAGATCACGTACACCCCAGATGCGCAGTCAGACCGCCCCCTCAGTGTAAGGCTGAATCAGGGTCGACGAATGGCGCGGAGCACCGGTCCGGCTGGAGAAGGAAAAGCAGAAGCCCGGCTTCGCCGGGCTTCTGCGCGGGGGTCTGGGGGTGTTCGCGCAGCGAAGCGGAGCGTGGAACCCCCGGAGGAAATTACACCCAGAAAATTTTTCCAGCCCAGTCCAGCAGCCAGGGCCCGAAGGCCGTGCCCACCAGGACCAGGATGCAGGCCAGGGCCACGATGAAGACCGAGCCGGACCCCATGGGCGCGGCCTCCCCCTCGGGCTCCTTGAAGTACATCTGGTTCACCACGCCCAGGTAGTAGTAGGCGCTCACGGCGCTGGTCAGAAGGGCGATGACCGTGAGGGTGACGTAGCCCTGCTCGATGGCCAGCTTGAACAGGTAGAACTTCCCGAAGAAGCCCACCAGGGGCGGGATGCCCGCCAGGCTCAGCAGGAAGATCATCATGGCGAAGGCCAGCACCGGGTGCTTGCGGCCCAGGCCCTTGAAGTCCTCGATGCGCTCGCCCTCGCCCTTGCCCTGCAGGTAGATCACCACGGCGAAGGCACCGGTGTTCATCACGATGTAGATGAGCATGTAGAGCCAGACGGCCTGGGCCCCGGCCTTGGGATCGCCCGACAGCACGCCCAGCAGCATGTAGCCCACGTGGGCGATGCTGGAGTAGGCCAGCAGGCGCTTCATGCTCTCCTGCCTCACGGCGGCGACGTTCCCCAGGATCATGCTGGCCCCGGCGATGTAGCAGAGGGGCAGGACCCAGTCGCTGGACACGCCATGGAAGCCCGTGCCGAACACCCGCAGGAAGGCCGCCAGGGCCGCAGCCTTGGGGGCGGTGGCCATGAAGGCGGTGATGGGCGTGGGGGCGCCTTCGTAGGCATCGGGGGCCCACATGTGGAAGGGCACCGCGGCGACCTTGAAGGCCATGCCCACCAGCACCATCAGGACCCCGGCATAGACGAGGAGGTTGCTGGTGGTGGGGGTGAGGGCCAGGGCCTGGTTGATGTCCACCAGGTTGGTGGAGACCCCGCCGGCGGCGCCATAGACCAGGCTGATGCCGTAGACGAGGATGCCGCTGGAGAAGGCCCCCAGCAGGAAGTACTTCATGCCCGCTTCCACGCTGGTGGCGCGGTCCCGCAGGTAGGCCACCAGGATGTAGATGCAGATGGCCATGAGCTCGATGCTGAAGTAGACCGAGATCAGGTCCGAGGCGCCGCACAGGAAGAGCATGCCCGCCAGGGAGAACAGGATCAGGGCGTAGTATTCGACGGTCTGCTGCTTCAGGCTGTCCAGCAGCTTCACGCTCAGCGTCACGGCGCCGGCGGAAGCCAGGATGCAGAGCATCTGGAAGCCCCGGGTGAGGCCATCCATGCGGAACATCCGGGAGAAACCCTCGCCGTCCGGAACCTTGGTCACCAGGAAGGCCGTGATGGCCAGGATCACCAGGGTGATGGGCGCCCACTTGTGCTTCTCGTTCCGGTTGAAGAAGAGGTCGCCGGGCCAGAGCATGAGCGTGGCCACGGTCATCAGGAAGAGTTGGGGCGTGATGAGGGGCGTGTCCCGGAGGAGCGCCGTCAGCAGACCCTGAGCGAAGCCGGTCATCAGTGGCCTCCGCCGTGGGCAGGTTCACCGTGCGCGGCAGGGGCCTCATGGCCAGCCGGAGCAGCCTGGTGTCCGGCAGGAGTGGCTTCATGGTGGGCGGCCGGAGCGGCCATGCCCTGCATGCCAAGCTTCGCGGCGGCGGCCTGCCGGGCGGCGAGCGCCTCGGCGGCATGGAAGCCGGGGGTGACCTGCTCGACCAGCTTGCGGACCGGGGCATCCATGACGTCCATGATCGGCTTGGGGTAGAGGCCGATCCAGAAGGCGGCGATCACCAGCGGCGCGAAGTAGAGGATCTCGCGCAGGTTCAGGTCCTCCATCTTCTCGTTGACGGCGGTGATGGGTCCGAACATGACGCGCTGGAACATCCAGAGCATGTAGGCGGCCCCGAGGATGATGCCCAAGGTGGCCACGACGGCGGCCCAGGGGAAGGCCTGGAAGGCGCCCATGAGGATGACGCCCTCACCGATGAAGCCGTTCAGCAGGGGCAGGCCGATGCTGCTCATGGTCATGATCATGAAGATGGTGGCGTAGACCGGCATGGTCTTCGAGAGGCCGCCGAAGTCCGCGATCATGCGGGTGTGGCGGCGCTCGTAGACGATGCCCACCGCGAGGAAGAGCCCGCTGGTGCTGATGCCGTGGTTGATCATCTGGAAGAGGCCGCCCTTGATGCCGTAGGGATTGAGGGCGAAGATGCCCAGCATGCAGAGGCCCAGGTGGCTCACGGAGGAGTAGGCCACCAGCTTCTTCATGTCCTTCTGGATCATGGCCACCAGGGCGCCGTAGATGATGCCGATGAGCGACAGGGCGATGAACCAGGGCATCAGGTCCTTGGTGGCCGTGGGCAGGATGGGCAGCAGGAAGCGGACGAAGCCGTAGGTGCCCATCTTCAGGAGGATGGCGGCCAGGATCACGGAACCGGCGGTGGGCGCCTGCACGTGGGCGTCCGGCAGCCAGGTGTGGAAGGGGAACATCGGAACCTTGATGGCGAAGCCGATGAAGAAGGCCAGGGCCATGAGGTGCTGGTAGGTCTTGCTCTGCTGGGCGATGATCGGGGCCATCTGCTGGAAGGATTCCAGGGAGAAGTTGTAGGCGCCCGTCGCCTTGTGCTGCAGGAAGTAGATGGCCAGGATGGCCACCAGCATGAGCACCGAGCCGGCCAGGGTGTAGAGGAAGAGCTTGATGGCGGCATAGAGCTTCTGGGGGCCGCCCCAGATGCCGATGAGGAAATACATGGGCACCAGCATCACTTCCCAGAACAGGTAGAAGAGGAACATGTCCTGGGTGATGAAGACGCCGAGCATGGCGGTCTGGAGCACCAGCATCCAGATGTAGTACTCCTTGTGGCGCTCCTCGATGGACTTGAAGGAGCAGGCGATGGCGATGGGCCCGATGAAGGTGGTCAGCAGCCAGAGCAGGAGGCTGATGCCGTCCATGCCCACGCTGAACTTCACGCCCAGGGCGGGAATCCAGGTCCAGGCCCCGGCCCACTGGACCGCATCGCTGGCCCGGTCGTAGCCGAACCAGAAGGGCAGGCTCAGCAGCAGGCTGGCGATCATGATGAGGAGCGAGCCGATCTCGAAGACGCGGCGCTGGTCCTTGGGCACGAAGAGCAGGACCAGCGCGCCCAGGACGGGCAGGAAGGTCGCCACCAGCATCAGTGTCGTGTTTGCGGTGAACATGGGGACTCCAACCAGGAAGGACTAGACGAAGAATTTCACGACGGCGAAGACGAGGAAGCCGAGGAACATGACGAAGGCGTAGTGCTGCACCCGGCCGCTCTGCAGGCCCCGGAACACGCCGCTGGTCTCCTGCACGATGTACTCGGTCAGGTCGACGGCACCATCGACCAGGTACTCATCCACCCAGTGCATGAGTTCGGCCCAGAGGAGGGTGGCGCGGGCGGCGCCATTCACCATGCCGTCCACCACCCAGGTGTCGAAGCTCCAGAGCTGGGCGGAGAAGCGCTTGAGGGGCTCGATGATGGCCCACTCGTAGAACTCGTCCACGTAGTATTTGGCGTTCACCCACTCGAAGACCTTGGGGAAGCGGGTGACGAAGGCCCTGGCCTTGGACCAGCTGGGGTCCATGCCGTAGATCCAGACCGCCAGCAGGATGGCGCCCGGGGCCCAGATGAGGGTCGCCCAGAACATCAGCGCATATTCGATGAAGGGCGGCGCATGGTGGCCGTGGTCGGGCGCCGTCACCTGGTAGAGGAGCGGCTCGAGCCACCTGGAGAAGTGGTCGTTGCCGAACACCTTGCCGAGGGTGTGCAGGCTCTGGGGCAGGTTCAGGAAGCCCAGGATCACCGCGAACACCGCAAAGATGAACACGGGCAGCCACATGTTCCAGGGCACTTCCGTCGGCCCGTGGCCGTGGTCGCTGTGTCCATGGGCCGCGGCAGTGGCATGACCGTGATTGTCGTGGCAGGCGTGCATCATCCTGGCCGTGGCCGTGACCATGGTCGTCGGCGGCGTGGTGGGCCTCGGAGGGCACCGTCAGGTGGTAGGGGTCGTGCCCTGCCCCGCGGTACTCGCCGTAGAAAGTCATGATCATGAGGCGGGTCATGTAGAAGGCGGTCATGAAGGCGCCCAGCATGCCCAGGATCCAGGCCACGAGGTTCAGGGTGGGGCCATCGTAAGCGCCGTGGTGGTACCAGCCCTCGAAGACCTTCCAGAGGATCTCGTCCTTCGAGAAGAAGCCGGAGAAGGGGAAGATGCCCGCGATGGCCAGGGTGGCCAGGCCCATGGAGAGGAAGGTCCAGGGCATGTACTTCCTCAGTCCGCCCATGTTCCGCATGTCCTGCTCGTGATGGCAGGCCATGATGACGGAGCCGGAGCCGAGGAAGAGGCAGGCCTTGAAGGCGGCGTGGGTGAAGACGTGAAACATGCCGGCGGTGAAGGCCCCGGCGCCCAGGCCCATGAACATGAAGCCGAGCTGCGACACGGTGGAGTAGGCCAGCACCTTCTTGATGTCGTACTGGGCCAGGCCCATGCTCGCGGCCACGAAGGCGGTGAGGGCGCCCACGAAGAGCACCACGGCCAGGGCCACCGGCGCCTGGACGTAGATGAAGTTCAGGCGGGTGATCATGTAGAGGCCGCTGGTCACCATGGTGGCGGCATGGATCAGGGCCGACACGGGAGTCGGGCCCGCCATGGCGTCCGGGAGCCAGACGTAGAGCGGGATCTGGGCGGACTTGCCGGCGGCGCCCACGAAGAGGCAGCAGCCGATGAGGTTGAACCACCAGGTCGGCGCGTGCGTGATGCCGAAGAGGGTGATGGACTTCAGGCTGGAGATCTCCCGGACCGAGCCCATGAGGGTGTCGTAGTCCAGGCTGCCGAAGACCATGAAGATCAGGAAGAATCCGATCATGAAGCCGAAGTCGCCGATGCGGTTGGTGACGAAGGCCTTCTTGCCGGCGATGGCGGCGTATTCCTTGTCGAAGTAGAAGCCGATGAGCAGGTAGGAGCAGAGGCCCACGCCCTCCCAGCCCAGGAACATCATCATGATGTTGGCGCCCAGCACCAGGTTGAGCATGCTGAACACGAAGAGGTTCAGGTAGGCCATGAAGCGGTAGTAGCGGCCGTCGTTGCGCTCTTCGGCCATGTAGCCGGTGCTGAAGAGGTGGATCAGGAAGCCCGCGCCGGTCACCAGCAGGGCCATGGCGCCGCTCAGGGCGTCGAACTTGTAGGCCCACTCGATCTTGTAGGTGCTGAGGCCGCCGAGCACGCGGGCGCCACCCACATCGAACCAGGTCCAGAGGCTCTGGTGGATGGAGCGGCCGTCCGCCGGCAGGCCCACCAGCTGGATGAAGTGGTAGAGGGTGAGGAGGAAGGCCGCGCCCACACTGCCCAGGGCGATGAAGTCCACCACCTTGGTGTTCCTCAGCTTCTTGCCGCTGAGTCCGTTGATGAGAAACCCGAACAGGGGCAGGAAGGGGATCAGCCACAGCAGAGTGCTGGGCTGGGAGGCGGCGGTCGTGGCGGCGTGCACCAGGGTCATGTCGGCAGTCATGGTCGTCGTCATCCCTTCAGCAGGTTGATGTCGTCCACCTGGACGGTGTCGCGCTTGCGGTAGAGGGCCACCACCAGCGCGAGGCCCACGGCCACTTCGGCGGCGGCGAAGCCCATCACCAGCAGGGCGAAGGCCTGGCCGGAGACGGAGCCGCTGTGGCGCGCGAAGGCGATGAAGTTCAGATTGGCGGCGTTGAGCATGAGCTCCACGCACATGAGGATCACCAGGGCATTCCGGCGGATGAGGACGCCGATGATGCCGATGGAGAACAGGAGGAACGAGATGAGGAGGACCGCGTTCAGGCTGACCATCACACACGCTCCGTCTTGGCCAGCACCACGGCTCCCACCAGGGCCACCAGCAGGATCACGCTGAGGATCTCGAAGGGCAGCAGGTAGTCCGCGAAGAGGCCGCGACTCACGGCCTGGGCGTTCTGCCCGGCCACGTTCAGCCCCTGGGCAAGCTCGGGGCGCAGAACCAGCGCCTCGGGCGAGGCGGCTCCGAACAAGACTTTGCGGAACACCCCCAGGAACAGCGCCGCGCCGAGGAGGACCGCCACCACGGCATACCGCGACTGGAGCTGGAAGACCTCCTTCTCCTTCTTCTTGCTCATCTCCACGAGCATGACGACGAAGAGGAAGAGCACCACGATGCCCCCGGCATAGACCAGGATCTGGGCCATGCCCAGGAATTCGGCCTCCAGGGAGAGGAAGCAGCCGGCGATGCAGAGCATCGCGAAGAGGAAGCCGAGCACGCTGTGCACGGCGCTCCTGGAGGCGATCATGAACGCGGCGCCACCCAGGGCCATGACGCCGAAGATGGCGAACATGTTCCGGCCGATCGTTTGAATGAAGTGTTCCATGGGGCGTCCTCGGGAATGCGCGAATGGTCTGGAAGTCTGGAGGTCAGTCGTCGGCCACGCTGAACTTGCCCACGGGCGTGGGCTCGTACATGTTCTGGCCCAGACCTTCCATGCCGATGGAGAAGTCCTCCCGGTTGTAGGCGGCCAGCTCGAACTGGTGGTTCAGGATGATGGAGTCGAAGCCGCAGCTCTCCACGCAGAACTCGCAGAAGATGCAGCGCTCCATCTCGAAGTCGTAGCGCACCGGGAAGGGCATCTTGCGCCCCTCCTTCTTGCCCTTCTCGATGGTGATCACCTGGGTGGGGCAGATCTTCTCGCAGGCCAGGCAGCACACGCACTTGATCTCGCCCTGCTCGTCCTTCAGCAGCGTGAGGCGGCCGCGATACCGGGGCTGGACCTTGGCGGGAACCTCGGGGTACTCGGAGGTGATGTGGAAGGGCACCTTCCGGCGGTTGGCCGTGAAGAAGACCTTGGCGAAGTGCTTGCCCGTGATGGACAGGCCCTTGGCGATGTCGAAGGGGATGAGGGTCCTCAGGATCTTGTTCATGGTCGGCCCCTAGACGGCGAAGCAGCGGACGGCGGCCGCCAGCAAGAGGTTGAACAGCGTCAAGGGGATCAGATACTTCCACGCCACGCTCATGACCTGGTCGTACCGGTAGCGGGGGATGGTGCCGCGCACCCAGATGTAGGTAAAGAGCAGGAAGATGATCTTCACGACGAAGAAGATGGCGTGGGGCTCGCCGAACCACGAGAGGAAGCCCGGCAGGTAGGGATTCACCAGGCCCTGCAGGCCGAAGGGCAGCAGCCAGGGGCCGCCCAGGAAGAAGCCCGCGGCCAGGGCCGCCACCACGGTCATGTTGATGTACTCGGCCAGGTAGAAGAACCCGAACTTCATGCCCGAATACTCGGTGTGGAAGCCCGCCACCAGCTCGTTCTCGGCCTCCGGCATGTCGAAGGGGAGGCGGTTGGTCTCGGCGAAGCCGCAGGTGAGGTAGAGCAGGAAGCCGATGATCTGCGGCACCAGGCCCCAGAAGGGCAGCCCGGTGGCCATGACCTTCGACATCTCCGCGAAGTTCAGGCTGGAGGAGAGCACCACCGGAGCGAGCAGGCTCAGGGCCAGGGGCACTTCGTAGCTGACCATCTGGGCCGCGCTGCGCAGGCCGCCCAGCAGGGGGTACTTCGAGTTTGAAGCCCAGCCGGCCAGCACGATGCCGTAGACGCCCACGCTGGCGACGCCCAGGATCCACAGCAGGCCCACGTTGATGTCGGCGATGCCGCCGGACACCGGCAGGCCGCCCACGAAGGGGAACCAGGTGGGGAAGGTGAAGAAGACGCCGGGGACGAAGGACACCGCCGCAAACACCACCACGGCCGCCACCATGCTGAGGGCGGGCGCGATGAAGAACACGAACTTGTCGGCCTTGGCCGGGATGATGTCCTCTTTGAGGATCAGCTTGAGCACGTCGGCCACGAGGCCGGGGATGCCGCGCCAGTAGGAGAGGACGGGAATCCGGCCCCACTTCCACATGCCGCGGTTCATCCACCCGGTGATGCCGATGTGGCCGCTGGCCACGCGGGTGGAGCCCAGACGCTGCTGGAGGTAGCCGAGCACCTTGCGCTCGGCGAACACCGTCAGGGGGACGACGACGAAGACGAAGATCACCACCAGCAGGCACTGGATGAGGGTGATCACGATGGACTGGGTGAGGGTCGGAATCGGCATGGGTGGGAATCCTCGTCGACTAGCGGTCGATCTCGCCGAGCACGATGTCCAGGGTGCCGATGGCCGCGACGATGTCGGCGATCAGTCCACCCTCGGCCATCTTGGGCAGGGCTTGGAGGTTGATGAATCCGGGGGCCCGCACGTGGAAGCGGTAGGGATTGCCGCTGCCCTTCTCGCCCACGAGGTAGTAGCCGATCTCGCCCTTGGGGGCTTCGGTCGCGTGGTAGACCTCGTTGACCTCGGCCTTCAGGATCTTGGGCAGCTTGGCCATGACGGGCCCTTCGGGCATGCCGTCCATGCACTGCTGGATGATGCGGGCGCTCTGCCGCATCTCGTCCATGCGGACCAGGTATCGGGCGTAGGTGTCGGCCTCGGTGCGGGTCGGCACGTCGAAGTTCATCTCGGCGTAGGCGGCATAGGGGAAGGCCTTGCGGATGTCGTAGGGGACGCCCGCGGCCCGCAGGACGGGGCCCGTGATGCCCAGGGCGATGGCATCCTCGGCGCTCAGCTTGGCCACGCCGATGGTGCGCTTCTTCCAGATGCGGTTCTCGTTCAGCAGGTTCTCGTATTCCTCGAGGCAGCTGGGGAACTTGGCCAGGAACTTCTTCACCAGCTTCTCGAAACCGGGGGGCAGGTCCTCGCGCAGGCCGCCGATGCGGAAGGCCGTCGTGGTCAGGCGCGAGCCGCAGAAGGCCTCGTTCATGTCCAGGATGTCCTCGCGCTCGCGGAACGCGTAGAGGAAGACCGTCATGGCCCCGATGTCCAGGGCGTGGGTCGCCAGCCAGATCAGGTGCGAGGCCAGGCGGTTGAACTCGTTCAGCATCGTGCGGATGTACTGGGCGCGCCGCGGCACCGTGATGCCGAAGAGCTTCTCGTTGGCTTCGGCCCAGCCCAGGTTGTTGGCCACGGCGGAGCAGTAGTCCATGCGGTCGGTCCAGACCTGGCCCTGGAAGAAGGTCTGGTTCTCGCAGATCTTCTCCACGCCCCGGTGCAGGTAGCCGATCATGGGCCGGCAGTGGGTGATGGTCTCACCATCCAGCCGCAGCTTCACCCGGAGCACACCGTGCGTGGACGGGTGCTGCGGCCCCAGGTTGATCTCCATTTCCTCGTTCTTGAACATGGATCACTCCGCCTTGGGCTGCTTCAGGTTGATGCCCAGCTGGCCGGCCTTCTGGAGGGCGATGCGCTCGAGCATGCCGCCGCGATCCTCACGGAAGGCGATGTCGCGCTGGCCCCAGCCCACCACGGGGTAATCCTTTCGGAGGGGATGGCCTTCCCAATCCTCGGGGCAGAGGATGCGGGTCATGTCGGGGTGATTCGCGAAGCGGATGCCGAGCATGTCGTAGATCTCGCGCTCCATCCAGTTCGCGCTCGGATAGACGGCGCAGGCGCTCTCGGGGCTGAACCCCTCGGGCACCAGGATGCGGAGGCGGAGGCGCTTCCGGCGGCTGATGCTGGTCAGGTGGTAGACCACGCTGAAGGCGAAGCCGGTGGCCGCGGGGTAGTGCGTGGCGGTCTGGTCGGCGAGCATCTCGTAGTTCAGCGCGATGTCCTGGCGGCAGAGCTGGAGGGCCTCGAGGATCGCCTCCTTGGAAACCTGGCAGGTGAGTTCCCCGGCCTGCTCGAAGATCTCCTCGACCTTGCCGCCCAGGCGCTCCTGGAGGCGGTGCAGGTCATCATCCTTGGCCTCCTGGGGCCAGGGGGTCTTCAGGTCGTTGTCATCCTTGCGGGGCACCGGGCGGACGGGGGGCTTGGGGGCCTCCTTGCCTTCCGCCTCGGCCTTGGCCTTGGCGGTTTCGAAATCGGCCAGCATCTTCTGCCACTTGGCCTCGTCGGCCGCCGCCGCCGCCTTCACTTCAGCCTCGTAGGTCCTCAGGCTGGGCAGGGGCACGGTCTTCGGCATGACGACCTGGCGCTGGGGGGAGGCAGCATAGTCGTAGACATAGGGACCGGCCGGCGCTTCCGGAGTCTCGGAGGGCTGGGGGAGGGTTTCGTCGGACATCAGCCCACCTCCTCGAAGATGTCCTTGTACCGGTCGGCCAGGCTGCTGGTCATGATCTTGTCCTGCAGCTTCATGAAGCCGTAGATGAGGGATTCAGGCCGGGGCGGGCAGCCGGGGATGAAGACGTCCACCGGGATGATCTTGTCCACGCCCTGGATGGTGTGGTACGAGTCGAAGGGCCCACCGGCGGTGGCGCAGGAGCCCATGGCGATCACCCACTTGGGCTCGGGCATCTGGTCGTAGAGCGTCTTGATGACCGGGGCCATCTTGTAGGTGACCGTGCCGGCGATGATCATCAGGTCGGCCTGGCGGGGCGTGGCCCGGAAGATGCCGGCGCCGAAGCGGTCGAAGTCGAAGCGGCTGGCGCCCGCGGCCATCATCTCGATGGCGCAGCAGGCCAGGCCGAAGGTCACGGGCCACACGCTGGTGGCGCGGGACCAGTTCATGACCTTCTCGACCTTGGTGGTGATGAGGATCTGCTCAAGGGTGGAGGGTTGATTGAGGCTTACTCCCATGTGAGGGCTCCCTTGGACCAGATGTAGCCGTACCCGAACAGCAGAAGGAAGAGGAACAGGCCCAACTCGATGGCGCCGAACAGCGCCAGCTCCTTCATCTGGATGGCCCAGGGCATCAGGAAGACCGTTTCCACGTCGAACACGAGGAACATCACGGCCACCAGGTAGTAGCGCACGGAGAACTTCTCCCGCGCCTCGCTGGTGGTGGTGATGCCGCACTCGTAGGACGAGTACTTCGCGGCGCTGGGCCAGCTGGGGCGCAGCAGCCACGACAGATTCCAGATGATGATCGGCAGGGCCACTGCTACCAGGATCAGCAGCAGGATGGACGCGTACCCGCGCATGGAGCCTCCAGGACAGGTCATTGTGGAGTGCCGATCCCGCGCAGGTCAACGCTGGAAGCCGATCCTCGCGTCCTTTGTGACCCATGTCCGATTCTGGCCACTCGGGCCCCGGCTCGTTCCGCTAGGATGCTTCCATGTCCACATCAAACCCCCCGGTTCCTTCGGATGCCGTCGCCACGAGCGATCAGACCCTGACCGACTTCCGGCCCGCCAAGGAGCTCTACCCGACCCTGGACCTCACGCGGGAACCGGTGGATTTCGCCCTGTTCCAGGCCCTGCCGCTCGACCTCATGTTCAAGCACCACTTCGTGCCGGTGCAGGAGCGGGAAGGCGTCCTCTGGCTGGCCATGGCCGATCCTCTGGACATCCCCACCCAGGACATGCTCCGGCTGAGCCTCAAGCGCCCCCTCCGCTTCGCCGGCGCCCCCCTGGCCCAGATCCAGGAAGTGCTCAAGAAGTCCGAGAGCGGCCAGAAGGTCATGGATGAGGCCGGCGAGGCCCTCAAGGTCCAGGTGCTCCATGAGGAGGACTGGGACGACGAGGTGCTTGACCTGGAGCGCCTGACGGACAAGGACGAGGCCCCCATCGTCCGGCTGGTGGACACCACCATCTTCAACGCCCTCCAGCGCCGCGCCTCCGACATCCACCTGGAGACCATGGCCACGGGCTTCCAGATCAAGTACCGCATCGACGGCAGCCTGTATCCCGCCGCCGAGCCCATCGACCGGCGCTTCGCCTCCCCCATCATCAGCCGCGTCAAGGTGATGTCCGAGCTGGACATCGCCGAGAAGCGCAAGCCCCAGGACGGGCGCTTCAAGCTCAAGGTGCGGGGCCGCGCCATCGACTTCCGCGTGAGCATCATGCCCACCATCCACGGCGAGGACGCGGTCATCCGCATCCTGGACAAGGAGAACCTCACCGAGGAGTTCCAGTCCCTCTCGCTGGAGATCCTGGGGTTCTCGGACCATGAGCTGAAGCGCCTGCGCCGCTTCTCCCGCGAGCCCTACGGCATGTTCCTGGTGACCGGCCCCACGGGCTCCGGCAAGACCACCACCCTCTACGCCGTGCTCAGCGAGATCAAATCGCCCGAGGACAAGATCATCACCATCGAAGACCCGGTCGAATACCAGCTCGAGGGCGTCACCCAGATCCCCGTGAACGAGAAGAAGGGCCTCACCTTCGCCCTGGGCCTGCGCTCCATCCTGCGCCATGACCCCGACAAGATCCTGGTGGGCGAGATCCGCGATCCCGAGACCGCCCAGATCGCCATCCAGTCAGCCCTCACGGGCCACCTGGTCTTCACCACCGTCCACGCCAACAACGTGCTGGACGTGCTGGGCCGCTTCCAGCACATGGGCGTCGAGGTCCACAACTTCGTGTCCTCCCTCAACTGCATCCTGGCCCAGCGCCTGGTGCGCGTGCTCTGTCCCAAGTGCAAGCGCCCCGCGGCCACCCCCACGCCCCAGGAACTGGAGGAGAACGGCGTCGATGAAGCCTGGCTGCGCAGCGCCGCGCTCTTCGAGAAGGTGGGCTGCGTGGACTGCCACGGCACCGGCTTCCGGGGCCGGCAGGCCATCATCGAGTTCATGGGCCTCAACGACGAGATCCGCGAGCTGCTCGTCCAGCGCGCCCCCACCCGCGAGGTGAAGGCCGCCGCCCGGCGGGGCGGCATGCAGTTCCTCCGGGAGAGCGCCATCGAGAAGGTCAGGGCGGGCATCACGACCTTCCCCGAGATCAACAAGGTCACCTTCCGCGAAGGCGCCTGACCTGCAGAAGCCTATGCTTCGCGGTCCCTGTCATTCCAGCAGACGGTGTTCGGAATCCCGAGCTTGACCGGGTCGAAGCAGAGGGGGGTGCCGGCCTTCACCTGGGCCTCGTAGTCCCGGAGCACCTTCAAGCCCGTCTTCGCCAGCAGCAGGATCGCGATGAGGTTCAGCCAGGCCATGAGGCCCACGCCGATGTCGCCCATGGCCCACATGAGCCCCGCCGTCCGCACCGAACCGAAATAGGTCATCCCCAGCAGGCCGGCCCGGATGGCGGTGATGCCCCACTTCGGATGCCGCCCCCGCATGAGGTAGGCCACGTTGGATTCCGCGTAGTAGGCGTAGGCCATCAGGGTGGTGAAGGCGAAGAAGAACAGCGCCACCGCCACGAAGCCGGGGCCGAAACCCGGCAGCACGGTGTCCACAGCCCGCTGGGTGTAGAGCGGGCCGTGCTCCACGCCCGGGATCAGCTGCGCCAGGTAGCCACCCTTCCCATCGGCCACGTTGTACTGGCCCGTCAGCAGCACCATCAGGCCGGTGGCCGTGCAGACTCCGAGGGTATCCACGTAGACCGAGAAGGCCTGCACCAGCCCCTGTTGGGCGGGGTGCGCCACCTCGGCGGCCGCGGCCGCCTGCGGCCCGGTCCCCTGGCCGGCTTCATTGGAGAAGATGCCCCGCTTGACGCCCCAGGCGATGGCCGAGCCCGCGATGCCCCCGAAGACGGCATCCGTGCCGAAGGCCGAGCGGAAGATCAGGGCAAAGACCTCCGGCACGCGCCGCCAGTCGATCACCACGATGGCAACCGCCATCAGCATGTAGCCCAGAGCCATGAACGGCACCGCCAGCTCGGCCACCCGGCCGATGCGCTTGACCCCGCCGAAGATGATGAGCCCCAGGAAGGCGGTGACGGCCAAGCCCGAGGCCCAGGTCGGCACCTTCAGGGCGCTCTGGAAGGCCGCCGCGATGCTGTTGGACTGGATGCCTGGCAGCAGGAGGCCGCAGCTCAGCACGGCCACCGCGGCGAACAGAATGCCGTACCAGCGCATCCCGAGACCCCGCTCGATGTAGTAGGAGGGACCACCGCGGTACTCGCCGTCCACCTTCTCCTTCCAGACTTGGGCCAGGGCCGCCTCGATGAAGGCCGACCCGGCCCCCAGGAACGCGATGGCCCACATCCAGAACATCGCGCCAGGGCCGCCCATGGCGATGGCGGTGGCCACGCCCGCGATGTTCCCCGTGCCCACGCGCCCGCCCAGGGCCATGGCGAAGCCCTGGAAGCTCGAGATGCCCGAGGCCGAAGCCTGGCCCTGCCAGAGCTGGGTGACCATGCCCTTCAGGTGGCGGACCTGCAGGAAGCGGGTCCAGATGGAAAAGACCACGCCCGCCCCCAGGCAGAGCAGGATGAGCGGCAGGCCCCACACCCAGCCGTTGAGGTAGTCCACGAGGGCATGCAGGTCCATGGTCGGCTCCGGGGGGATGCTCTACGCTAGCGTCCCGGCCCCTGAATCAGAAGCGGCATCCTCAGGCCCCCCGCACCAGCTCCCGTTCCAGGCTCTGCAGCCGCTTGAGCCTTGCGAACAGGCCGGGCTGGGCGGCCAGGGATTCTGGATCGCCCACCTGGATCGTCCGACCCTCCTCCAGCACCAGCACGCGGGCACAGGTCTCGGCCACGAAGACCCGGTGGGTGGCGAGCACCAGCGTGGCGGAACCCAGGAAGCCCCGCAGGTTCTCTAGGATTCGGCTCTCGGTCTCGGCATCCACCGCGGAGAGCGCGTCGTCCAGGAGCAGGAGCCGCGGGCGGCGCAGCAGGGCACGGGCCAGGGCCGTGCGCTGGCGTTCGCCGCCGCTGAGGATGACGCCCCGTTCACCCACCACCGTGTCCAGGCCTTCGGGCAGGCGACGGATCAGCTCATCCATGGCCACCACCCGGGCGATCTCCCAGATCTCCTCCTCCGTGGCGTCGGGTCGCCCCATGGCCAGGTTCATGCGGAGGGTGTCCGAGAACAGGAAGGCATCCTGGGGCACCCACCCCAGGCCGGCCCAGTGGCGGCGCAGGGTCTGGTCGGACAGGGGCTCCCCGTCCACCAGCATCCGCCCCGAATGGGGCTCCCGCAGGCCCGCCAGGACCTGGAGCAGCAGGGTCTTGCCCGAGCCGATGCCGCCCACCACCGCCAGGCTGTCGCCGGGAGCCAGGGCAAGGTCCAGGGGGCCGAGGCCGCGCCCGGTCTCGAAGCGGTGCACCACTGCTTCGAGCTTCAGCGCCGCCGGAACTTCCGGCAGGGTGATCGCCTCGGCCGGCGGCAGCGACGGTTCCGGGCTCTGCAGCAATTGATCCAGGCGCTCCTGCCCGGCCTTGGCCCGCTGGAACAGGTTCGCCGACCAGCCCAGGCTCATCATGGGCCAGGCCAGGGCCACCAGGAAGCCGGTGAAGGCCGTGAGGTCGCCCAGCGTGAGGACGCCCGCCACCACCAGGCTGCCCCCGTAGGCCACCAGCACCAGGGCGGACACGCCGCCGATGAGGGCCGAGAGCGGCGCATAGGCGCTGAAGATCACCGACTGCTTCATGCTCAGCATGGCGTGGCGGCGGCTGAGGGCCCCGAACTGCGCCACCCGGGCCTCCTCCAGCCCGAAGGCCTGCACCACCCGCTCGCCGCTGATGGTCTCGTGGCTGAAGGTGGTGAGCGCCGAAAAAGCCAGCTGCAGCTTCTGCTGCACCATGTGGCTCCACTTCCCGATGATGTAGAAGCCCAGCGCCAGAAAGCAGAACGGGAACATGACCGCCAGGGTGAGCCGCCAGCTGGTGTGGAACATCAGCCCCAAGGTCACCGGCAGGATGGAGAGCACCTGGAGGAAGCTCATGAGGCCGGGCCCCGTGGCCATGCGGACCGTGCCCACGTCGTCGCCCACCCGGGACATGAGGTCGCCCACCCGCTGGCGTTCGTAGAAGGCGAAGGGCCGGGCCAGGAGGAAGCTGTAGAGGGATTCCCGCTGCTCCCGCTCCACCTCGCGGCTGAGGCCGATGAGGGTGTTGCGCATGAGGTACCGGCCGAGGCCCGCGGCGGCCGTGAAGGCCAGCATCCAGGCCAGGAAGACCCGGGAGCCGTGCCAGTCGCTGCGCTCCAGCGCGTTCACGGCCCGGCCGGACCAGTACGGCACCACCGAGGCGGCCACGCTGCACCACACCGTGGCCGCCAGGCCCCAGTAGAGGGTACGCCGGTGGCGCGCCATGAGGGGCCACCACCACCAGAGCTTCGAGTTCGAAAGATCCGCCAAGCGGGCCTCCAGCCAATCAGAGTAGCAACACCCATCGCCGCTGCAGGATGCACCTTTCCCCGGCCCCGCCACCCGGGGCATCCTGAAGAGAACCCCGGATACCCCATGCGCCCTCTGCTCCTGGCCCTCTGTCTGCTCCTGCCGCTGAGCCTGACTCCCCTCCCGCTGGCGGCCCAGATGGTCGAGGAATCCCTGGGCCGGGATCCCGGTCCCCTCGACTTCATCCAGGGGGACAGCTATGAGCAGTGGATCCTCCAGTCCCTGGCTGGGGATGCCCTGGTCGGCCTGGGCCCCGACGGCCGGGTGGTGCCCCGGCTCGCTTCCAGTTGGAAAGCCCAGAAGGACGGGGCGATCCACTTCACCCTCCGGCCGGATGCCCGCTACCCGGATGGCGCCAGTGTCAGCGCGGAGGACGTGGTCTGGACCGTCCGGGAGCTGCTGAGGCATCCCCAGGCCAGCGCCACCAAGCGCGCCATCCTCGAGGGGGCGGAGGTGGGTGTGGACCAGGGCCGGCCCTGGATCCGATCCCGCAAGCCTGCGGGCCGGCTCCTCATGGAGCTGGCCCGGGTGCCCATCGCCCAGCGCGGCCACCCGGAGCGCGGCTCCGGCCCCTTCGCCTTCCGCAAGGAGCCCGGCGCCTGGGTCTTCACCCGCCGGGATCACTTCCTGAAACCCCGCATCGATGGCATCCGCTTCCGCCTCCTCGCGGACCCTGGCGCCGTCATGACCGCCCTCCAGAAGGGCTGGCTCCACATCGGCGCCCCCGCCACCCGGCGCCAGGCCGAGGTTCCGCCCACCCACCGCCTGCTGACCCAGCCCATGCATGCCCAGCTGGTGGTCTGGAGCCGGACCGGGGTGGGGCCGCTCCAGCTGCTGGAGCGCTGGCGCCGGGATGCCTTCCCGCCCCAGCTCCTCGGCCAGAACGCCCGTCCCAGCCGCGGCCTCTGGCCGGAAACTCTCGGCTTCGAGACCCAGGCCATCGACGCGGGAGCTGCCCTGCCCAAAGGCCCAGGCAGCTGGACGCTGCACTACGTGGCCGGGGACGAGTCCATCGAGAAGCTCCTGCTCGCGCTCCGGGAGCGGGCCAGGAAGGACGGCTTCCACCTGCAGCTCATCCCCCTCGAGCAGGGGCTCCTGGCGGAACGCCTCCACAAGGGGGACTTCCAGCTGGCCTGCGCCGTGGTCGTCTTCGACCCCCACCCCTGGGCAGTCCTGGAATACCTGGAACCCAAGGGCCCCATGAACTTCTCGGGCTGGCAGCACCCCCGGCTGGCCGAGCTCAGCGCCCGTCTCCAGCAGGGGGGCGAGTTCGATTGGCGCAACCTCCAGTCCCTTTGGGCCCGGAACCCCGCCGCCCTGCCCCTGCTGGATTTCCGCAGCGTGATCTGGGTGGACCGGAACCTCCAGGTGGTGCCGAGCCCCATGGGCCTCTACCTGCACACCCCGGGGGCCGCCGGCTGGCGTTGGAGCCGTGAATGAGCCGAATCACCGCGGGCCTGGTGGTCTGGGGTCTGGGCCTGGCCCTGGCCCTCGGCCTGCCGGGTTCCGTCTGGCGACAGGCTGCCCCGCCGGGTTTCCCCTGGGCCGCCGTGGGGCCCACCATCCTGGCCGTTGGGGCACTTTCGTTGCTGGCACCCCTGGCGGCCTGGTGGGGAGGCCCCGGCCTGGCGTCCCGCCGGTCCCTCGCATTGCTGGAAGCGCCGCCCGACCTGCTCTGGGCCGGGCTGCTGCTCGCCCTGGGCCCGCCGGGTGCGCTGGCTGGTGCTGCTGCGCCTCTGGGGCCGTTGGACCACCGCGCGGCTGCCGGTCTGGCTGACGGCCACCCTCGTGCTGGAACGGATCCTGGGCGTGCCCGGCCTCGGCACCGACTGGATGACCCGGGTGGCGGTGCGGGACCGCGCCGGCCTCGCCGGCTGGATCCTGGCCCTGGCCCTGCTCTGGCTGCTCTCCCAGCGGTTGGACCGGGAGGTGGCGTGAGGTGGCGCCTCGCCTTCCTCGGAGGCCTGCTGCTCCCAGACCTGGCCCTGGATCCCTTCCAGGGGGGTCTGGCCGCGACCCTCAGGCACCCGCTGGGCACTGACGACCTGGGCCGGGATGCCTTCCTGCGCCTGCTGCTGGCCTCGGCCCGCAGTCTTGGCTTTGCCAGCGCCTGTGCCCTGCTGGCCCTGACCGTGGGACTGCTGCTCGCCTGGCGTGGCCGGCGCCTGGTCGGCGTCTGGTCCGCCCTGCGCAGCCTCCCGCCCCTGCTCTTCCTGCTGCCCCTCGCCGCGGCCCTGGACGGGCTGCCCGCCCTGCCCCTCGGCCTGCTGTTGGGCCTGTTGATCGCGCCCCATCTGGAGCCGCCGATGCGGGCCCGGCTGGAGGGGTTCCGCCACTCGCCGGCCTGGGCCGCCGAGCGCACCCTGGGCGCCCCCTGGCCCTCCATCCTCCGCCGCTGGTCCCCCTGGGCCTGGCAGCAGGCTGCGGCCCTCTTCCCGAGCGCCTGGCTGGCGGCCCTCTGGGGCGAGGCCACCCTGTCGGCCCTGGGGCTGGGCCCCGGCCCGGGCCAGGACAGCCTGGGCCGCCTGCTGGCCGAGGAACTGCCCCGGCTCGGCTCGGACCCCTCGCCCCTGGGCTGGGCGGCCCTGGCCGCGGTGCTCGCCCTGGCCTGGACTTCGACACCCGGCCGCAGGCCCCAGAGGGCGCTGCTTGATCAGCCCGGCCCCAGCTTGGCCTGCATGATGTCGAGGATTTCCGTGTCGGCCCCGGCCATGCCCCGCTGGGCGAGCCGTCCCAGGTTGACCAGGGAGGCTTCGCCGTTCGCCCCGACGATGCCATCGGTCGCCGGAATGCCGAAGCCCGCCAGGGCGAGCTCCGCGGCGCGGAAGGCCGCCTCCACGCCCGTCATCGCCTTCATGGCGCAGCCGATCTTGGCACCATCGCAGATGAGCCCGGCGAGGTTGCCCACCATGTTGTGGATGGCCAGGTCCACCTGGGCCGCCGTGCCGCCGCCGAGGTGGACCAGCCCCGCCGCGATGCCGATGCCCGCGGCATTGGAGGCGCCGCAGATGGCCGACAGCGTGCCCAGCCGATGGGTGGTGGCCGTGGTGAGCAGGCAGGCCAGGGCCAGGCTCTCCTCGATGCGCGCCTCCGCGTGCCCGGCCTGGCGCCCCCACAGCCCCATGGCCACGGCGACCGTGATGCCCTTGTTCCCCGACCCCGCCAGGGACATGACCGTGAGGGGCTCGCCGGACATGCGCCCCAGTACGCCGGCGCTCACCAGCCGGGGGATGCGGAGCCAGGGGTCAGCCCCGGCGCCCGGCACGAAGCCCCCCGGCAAGTGACCCACGCAGTGCTCGGCCATGGCCAGATTCAGGGCCAGTCCCTCCCTCAGCCGGATCCGATCCGCTTCCGTGGCGGTGCCCGCCAGGGCCAGCAGGTCCACCAGCGGCAGGCTTCCCACCTGCTCGCGGATGCCGTGGGTGTTCTGCGACCCCGCTTCGACGGCGGGGATCTCCAGGGGCACGCCATCCACCTCCAGTCGCACGATCCGCGTATGCTCCCGTTCCAGCACCGCCCGCCCCACACCCCCTTCACAGGCCACCGTGCAGTCGATGTAGATCTCCGTGTGTGTGGCGTCCACCTCCACATGGACGGCCCCCCGGTCCAGCAGGCGGGCGGCCCGGGCCAGAGCCTCCGGCGTGAGGGCCTGGAAGATCTGCAGGCCCAGGGAGGGGTCCGTGAGGACGGCCCCCAGGGCCAGGGCCCAGAGCACGCCCGTCTTGTGCCCGCTGTTGGGAATGCCCACGGCGTGGCAGTTCTTGTAGGTGCGGGCATCGAGCACGAGGCGCACCATGCGGGGCTCCCCCGGCGCCTGCCCAGCGGCCAGGCAGGCCGCATAGGCCACTGCGGCGGGCTCCGTGCAGCCCAAAGCGGGTCTCCACTCGGCAGCCAGGTACTCGGTCAGGTTCATGGTCGCCCCCTCCTCCATTCTGTCTGGATTCGGCCTTGCCGCCTGTCACACCCTCTGCGCTACCCTGACCCCATGAGCCCCCATCTCGGACATCCCATCCCCGCCTTTTCCCTGCAGGACGACCAGGGCACCACGGTCACGGCCAAGGATTTCCAGGGCCGCTGGACGGTGCTCTACGCCTACCCCAAGGACAGCACCCCCGGCTGTACCACCGAGGCCTGCGATTTCCGCGACAACCTGGCCCGGGTGCTGTCCCTGGGCGCCCAGGTCTATGGCATCAGCCGCGACAGCCTGAAGAGCCACCAGAACTTCATCGCCAAGCAGAGCCTTCCGTTCCGCCTGCTCTCGGACCCCGACCTCGCCCTGCTGAAGCCCCTGGGCGCCTTCGGGAAGAAGGTGATGTACGGCAAGGAGATGGAAGGCATCATCCGCAGCACCTTCCTCATCGATCCCAAGGGCGTCATCCGCCACGTCTGGCCCAAGGTCAGCGTGAAGGGGCACGTGCAGGACGTGCTCGAGACCCTGGCGAAGCTGAAAGGCTGAGCAGGATTAACAGGATGAATGGCAGGATAAGGGAGCAGTTATCGGGGCTCAGCATGATTTTCAAGTCAAGGCGGGAAACACAGATTCCAGCAGGTGTGGGCCGCCGCCCATGCGCGGGGTGCTATTCAATCGGTGCTGGCGCGGAAACCGGACCCCGGCGGGGCCGGCCACTGCTTACCGCACCCCGCCATGATGCTGAAGCCGCCATCCACGTAGAGCACCTGGCCGGTGATGCCCCGGCCCATGTCGCTCACCAGGAACACGCCGGCATCGCCCACTTCCAGCTGATCGGTGTCCCTCTGCAGGGGGGTGTGGGAGCGGTGCTGCTTGAGCTTGGAGCCGATGCCCGGGATGGCCGAGGCGGCGAGGGTCTTGATGGGGCCCGCGGAGATGGCGTTCACCCGGATGCCCTGGGGCCCGAGGTCGGCGGCGAGGTAGCGCACGCTGGCTTCCAGGGCGGCCTTGGCCACGCCCATGACGTTGTAGCCGGGCACGACGCGCTCGGAGCCCAGGTAGCTGAGGGTCACGATGGAGCCGCCCTCGGGCATGAGGGGCGTGGCGGCGTGGGAGACGGCGGCCAGGGAGTAGGCGCTGATGTCATGGGCCACGCGGAAGTCCTCGCGGCTCGTCTCCACGAAGCGGTGCTCCAGGGCCTGCCGCGGGGCGTAGGCCACGGCGTGCACCACGAAGTCGAGCCTCCCCCACTTCTTGCGGATCTCGTCAAAGGCCATGACGATCTGGCTGTCGCTGCCCACATCCATCATGGTCAGCAGGGGGTTCTTCAGCTCGGCGGCCAGCTCCCGGACATTGTCACCCAGCCGCTCGTTCTGGTAGGTCAGGCAGAGCTGGGCCCCGGCTTCCGAGACCTTCTGGGCAATACCCCAGGCAATGGACCGCTTGTTGGCCACCCCGATGATCAGGCCGCGCTTCCCTTCCAGCAGTCCACCCTTGGTCGCCATGCGAGCTCCTCCAGAGTCATGTCGGAACAATCACTTAGGATACACCAACCCCATCTGATTCCGCCAGTTCGGTCGCCAGGGAAGGCCCCATTCCGAATCCTGTTCACCCGGCCTGTGCTCCCTGCTCCTCCCGTCCTGCCATCATGCCTGGGGGTCCCGTGATCCGCACCGCACCCATCCTCCTCGTTTCGATTCTCCAGGCCCAGGCCCCGGCCTTCCGCGCCGACCTGGAGGCGGGCCGCTACCTCAAGGTGCTGGCCGAATCCGACCAGCGTCTTCGCGAGCACCCGAGCGATGCCCCCGGCCTGGGCCGCCAAGTCCCAGGCCCTCTCCAGCCTCCTGCGCTTCCCAGAGGCGCTCTCGGCGGCGGAACGCGCGGTGTCCTTGAAGCCCGACCTGGCGGATGCCCTCCTGGCCCGGGGCCTGGCGCGGGCTGGCGAGGCCATCAGGCAGCGCGACTTCGGCGCCCTGCGCAGCGCCCTCGACGCCATGGACGACCTGCGCGCCGCCACGGTGGCCGACCCCACCCTGGCCCCGGCCTGGACCAGCCTGGGCCTGGCCTACGAGATGCTGCCCGGGCTGCTGGGCGGGTCCACCCGCAAGGCCCTGCACTGCGCCGAGCGCCTGCGCGCGCTTGCCCCCGCCCGGGGAGACCTGCTGCAGGCCCTCATCCTCCTGGAGGAGGGCAAGTGGCGCGAGGCCGAGCCCTGGTTCGGCCGCGCCCTCGCCAAGGCCCCCCAGGATCCCGAAGTGGTGGGCCAGTGGCTGGACGCCCTGGACCGCAAGCCCGCCAAGAAGGCCCTGGGCGAGGCCGGAAAGAACGCCCGCCTGCTGGCCGAGGCCCCGCGCCTGCTCCCCGGCGTGCGCACCCGCGCCCGCGGCGTCATCGCCGTCAGCGATGCCTACCTCCACGCCGGCCAGCCCGAAATCGCCTGGAATGTCCTGCATGACCACCTCGGCCTGGTAGATGCCCCCAGCCTGCTCCGCCTGCAACTCGGCAAGGTCGCCGCCGCCAGCGGCCTGCACCGGCCAGAAGGCCTGCTGGCCCTGGACCAGGTCCTACGCGAACCCCTCGAGGGCGGGTCCGGCGGCTACCCCAGCGCCTGGTGGCGGAAAGGGCAGATCCTCCTGGGGCTGGGACGGAAGGAGGAAGCCCGACGGGCGGCCCAGGAGGCGCTCAAGCTCGACCCGAGACACCGGGGGGCGAGGGAGTTGATGGACGCGCTGCGGCAGGACAGGTGACCCGTTGCGCCCATTTTTCCAAGTTCCCATGCCTCGACCGGGCTTTCAGCTTTCGCCAGCCCGGAGGGAACCCCGAAAGAACAAGGGATCAACATCCACTGGGCAGCTTGGCACAGGGCTTGATACCTTTCATCGCGGCCATCGCCCATAGGAGATCACCCATGAAGAGCCAGAAGGGCTTCACCCTCATCGAGCTGCTGCTCGTGCTCGCCATCATCGGCATCATCAGCGCCATCGCCATCCCGGCCCTGCTTGGCCAGCGCTCCCGCGCCCGGGACAAGTCCGCCAAAGCCAACGCCGCCTCTATCATCTCCGACCTCTTGGCTTCCTACGACAAGATCAAAGACAGCGGCGCCGCCCCTGCCAACGGCGCAGCCATCATCGGCACCGCTGCTGCCCCGCTGGTGCCCCAGTGTTTCACTGCCGTAAATCCCTGGTCTACTGCTGGCGCTTTGACCGGGTACAACGTCACCAGTTGGAATACTGAAGTCGCCGCCACCCCTGGGTCCGCCACAGCAACCGCCGCCGCCGTCGATACCCTAGGTCAGGTTCAGTTGGGTTATCTCGCCCCCGCCGGTGGCGCCAATGGCGTGCTGGCCTCTGCGGTTTACCTCAACAATGCGTTCTCCGTGAATGGCGCTCCGACCAACAAGTTCGTCAGCACCGCCGGCGTGGACTAAGGCCACCTTGCTTCATCCGGAAGGGGCCCTTTGGGCCCCTTCTTTTTTTTGGCTATGGAAGCAAGACACCTTCTGTGGGATAGAGATGGGATGTTCCCGCTGTCTCTCGCGGAGCTGGAGGGTCCGGATTATGGGAGTTGTCATTGCGAGCAAAGGTCTGACCCGCCGTTTTGGCACCAGGACCGTGGTGGAAGGACTGGATCTACAGGTGCGGGCCCAGGCCATCACCGGATTTCTTGGCCCTAAGGGCGGGCAAGACTACTACCATCTCTCTGCTGCTGGGACTCATCAAAGCCTCGGCCGGCACGGCAGAAGTACTGGGCCACCCACCCGGACACCCTGAAGCCCTAGCCAGGATTGGCGCCCTAGTGGAATCGCCGGCTCTCTATGATCATTTAACAGGTCTGGAAAACCTGGAGATCACCCGGCTCATGAAAGGGGTTGACCGTTCGGATCTGGACCGTGTGCTGCGCTTGGTGGACATGAAGATGGATGCCAAGCGGCCCGTGCGCGAGTATTCCTTGGGCATGCGCCAGCGCCTTGGCGTGGCCTTGGCCCTTCTCGGCCAGCCCCAATTGCTGGTGCTCGATGAGCCCACCAACGGCCTGGATCCCATCGGCATTCAGGACATGCGTGAACTGCTGATCCGCCTGCCCCGCGAAACCGGGGCTTCTATTTTCCTTTCCAGCCACCTCCTGGCCGAGGTGGAGCAGGTGGCCGACGATCTGGTTGTTATCCACCATGGTCGGTTGCGCTACCAGGGTTCCACAGCTGACCTGGGTGCCTCTGATCAGGCCGAGTTGCTGGTGCGGGTGGGAGATCGTGTCCCAGCTCTGGCCGCCCTGGGGCATGGGGGCTCCAGGTCCGGGAAACGGAAGAAGGCCTCTGGGTCCAAGCTTCACCAGCAGAGGCACCCCGGGTGGCCGCCTGCCTGGTCCAAGGCGGCTGTGACCTATATGAATTAGCCCCCCGGAGGTTAAACCTGGAGGCCCGATTCTTGACTCTGTTGGAGGGCGCATGACTGGGTTTCTGGCCCTGTTCGCAGCCGAGCGAGTGAAGTGGCGTAAAAGCTGGTTCATGCTCGCAGCCCTGCTGGCCCCAATCTGCCAGGTGGGTTTCATCGCGGTCATTTTCTGGTTTTCTGAAAGTCGAATTCGACTTTACAAGCCCGGCTTCCGGTTCTGGCTAGAGCTAAATTTTGCAGCCTGGAATCTAGTGATCCTTCCGGTCGCCGTGGCACTCATTTGTGATCTCTCCTGGGAACAGGAACGGGAAGCTCGGGCCTGGACCCTCCTGCTAACCCAACCGGTGACCCGCCATGCCCACTACTTGGTCAAAGCACTGGGTCATGCCGTCCTGGTGCTGATATCCCATGTTTTTTTCTCGGTTGTGCTCGTAATCCTCGGTTACCTGTTGACCACGAGGCCCCTCCTTTTGATGGGTCCCCTGCCTTGGCAGCTCCTGGCAACCTTTCTAGGATTCTCGATGCTGGCCTCCCTTTCCATGGTCGCCTTCCACACTTGGCAATCCATGCGCCTTCCTAGCCTTTGGGTCTCCCTGGCAACCGCATTGGTAGGAAGCTGGTCCGCATTCCAACTGGTTGGAGTGACGCCCCTGCTAATGGGACTGCCCTGGGGGATGGCCGCCCAAATGTCCACCATTTTCGAGCGCTGGCGAACCCTGCCATGGGGCCAGGCTCCCTTCAGTTTTGCAGCGGCGCTGGTGCTGGTAGTCCTGGGTGCCTTCGACTTCACCCGATCCCACCGGGCCGGTGTCTGAGGAGGCCCGCATGATCGCATTCTTCCGTCTGGTTCGCGCCGAAGGATTGAAGTTGCGCCACTCCGCTGTACTACGCCTGATCTGGGTAATACCGATCCTGTTCCTCGCGGTGGAGTTCCTGGTGTTCGAGCGCCCATTCCTGGGCCTTGGTGTTTTGAACGCTAAAGCACAGGCAACCCTGGACACCCTTCAACTAAAGATGGTGGTATCCCTTTGGGGCTTCCTTCATCCTCTGGTCTTAGCCCTGCTACCTGCTCTCCTGTTCCGCCCGGAGCACCGTTTCAAAACCTGGCGACACCTCCTTAGCATGCCCATCGCTCGGGGGAGCTTGTTTTTGGCCAAAGCATTTCATGCGCTGATCCTCAGCGCTTTGGTCCTGCTGATCTTATGTCTCCTGCTCTGGATTGAGAGGCGCCTTCTGGGCTTAATTAATCCGGCCCTGGCCATTCCCTTCCATGGTGCAGCGATGGCTCGGACCCTCAGCTGGCTGTGGCTAGGCAGCCTGCCAGCTCTGGCCATCTACCTGTGGGCTTCCGACCGCATCAGCAGTTTGGCCGTACCGATATTTTTTGGCCTAGTTGGGCTTCTGATGGCGATTGCCCTCACCGGAGAGGAACTCCACCAACCCTGGCGTCGGGACCTTATTCCCTGGGTTCTGCCCTATGCCGCCGCGGAGCGGCAGATCCACGCAGGCCCTTCCCAGCAAGAAGTCCACCTGGCAGGACGGCCTTTCCAACCGGAGCCGAACGTACTGCGCTTGCCCAGCGGCCGGAAGATCAAGACCTGGCAGAACGCCCCGGATGAGGTCATTTTCCCACCTCCCAAACCCACCCCGGCCGGGGTGCTTGCCACCTTCAGCCTAGGCGCTGCTGTCCTGGTTTTGCTGCTGGCTTGGATGGATGCAAAGCGGTGCCGAATTTAGTGCAAACGGGCCAACTCTTGGCCGAGTTGATTGGTCTGATAGGCAACCACATTGGCCTGGTTGGGATCTGAAACCGTCAAGGTGTAAGTTAACCCTTCATTGGCAATGATTAAGTTGTAGTCCATCTTTGAAGTTCCCGAGGGCTGAAAGTTGGAAATCAACGCAGGCCCGGTGGCCGCGCTCCCATCGGCCTTCCAGTCATACCCTCCGACAGATCCGTAGATTCCAATGTCAGCTTTTCGGCTCTCCAATCCCATCTGAAGCACTTTTGCATTGGCCATGGCATCACCGATCACCCGGGCCCGCCGACGTTGCCCTGAAAAACTGGGAATGGCTATAGCACTGATTACGCCGATAATCACCACTACAAGCATGATCTCAATAAGAGAAAAACCGGGCCCCCCGGGGGGGGGGGGCCGGGGGTCCCCCCCCCCCCCCGGGGGGGCCAAAGAACAGAGCTCCCCCCCCCCCCCAAACATTGCCAGGTTGAAGATCGGCAGATACATGGCGACGACGATGAAGCCGATGATGCCGCCCAGCATGGCGATCATGACCGGTTCCATGAGGCTGGTGAGGTTCGCCACGGCGTTGTCCACCTCGTCCTCGTAGAAGTCGGCCACCTTGGAGAGCATGGCATCCAGGGCGCCCGTGGCTTCGCCCACCCCCACCATCTGCACCACCATGGGGGGGAAGACCTTGGTCTCGGCCAGCGGGGCGGAAATGTTGCGGCCCTGCTCCACCGCGTCCTTGGACTTGAGGATGGCGTTCTGGATGACCATGTTGCCCGCGGTGCGGGCCGTGATGTCCATGCCCTCCAGAATCGGCACGCCGGAGCTGATGAGGGTGCCGAGGGTGCGGCAGAACCGGGCCACGGCGACCTTGCGGAGCACGTCACCGATGATGGGGATCTTCAGCAGGAGCGCATCGATCTGAGGTGCCCGACAGGGGTCTTGTAATACTGGCGCAGTCCCACTGCCACCAAGACTACCCCGATGATGATGAGCCAGCTGTAGTTGATGAGCGCACTGGAGAGGGCCATGCAAACCTGGGTTGGATAGGGCAGCTTGCTGCCCAGGCCGTCATACATGGCCGAGAACACGGGAATGACCTTCACCATGATGATGACCACCACCGAGATGGCGATGGTGATGACCGCCACGGGGTAGGTCATGGCCCCCTTCACCTTGGCAGTCAGCTTCACGGCCTTCTCGATGTAGCCGGAGAGCCGCTGGAGGATGATGTCCAGGATGCCGCCGCTTTCCCCGGCGCCCACCATGTTCACGTAGAGGTCGTTGAAGGCCTTGGGGTGCTTGGACAGGGCCGCCTGGAGGGTGGAGCCCTTTTCCACATCGTCCCGGACCGCTTCAATGATGCGCTGGAAGCCCTTGTGGTCCTGCTGGGCGCCCAGGATCTCCAGGCACTGCACCAGGGGCAGACCGGCATCGATCATCACGCTGAACTGCCGGGTGAAGATGGCCAGGGCCTTGGCCGGAACCTTGCCGAAGGACTTGCCCCCCTCGGCCGCCATGACCCGGATGTTCATGACTTCGATGCCGTTGCGCTTCAGGGTGGTGGCGGCGGCATCACGGGAATCGGAGACCAGGACACCTTCCTGGACTTCTCCCATTCGGTTCTTGCCTTTCCAAGCATAAGCGGGCATGCGGACCTCGGAGAGCGGCTGGGAATGGTGGTGCCTTCAGCATAGGCAGGAAAGCACCAGTGGAGAAGTCCTAGGTGTACTTGATGTTGGGGTTCCGCCCCCCCAGGGCCGGGCTGGAGGGCTGGGCGGGGACGGCGGCACCTCTTCCACCGGCGGATCCAACGCCCACGCCGCGGTTGATGAGCTCGCGCAGCTCGTCGGTGTTGGAGGAGTAGTCGAAGGCCTGCTCCTGGCTGATCTCCTTGCGGATCACCAGGTCGGACAGGCTCTGGTTGAAGGTCTGCATGCCGGACTTGCCCTGCCCGGACTGCATGACCCCGTAGACCTGATGGATCTTGTCCTCGCGGATGAGGTTCCGGATGGCGGAGTTGGGGATCATGATCTCCAGGGCCAGGGCCCGCCCCTTCCCACTGGCCTTGGGGATGAGGCTCTGGCAGATGACGCCTTCCAGCACCAGGGAGAGCTGGGCGCGGATCTGGGGCTGCTGGTGGCTGGGGAACACGTCAATGATGCGGTTGATGGTCTGGACCGTGCTGCTGGTGTGCAGGGTGCCGAAGGTCAGGTGGCCCGTTTCGGCGATGGTCAGGGCGGACTCGATGGTCTCCAGGTCGCGCATTTCACCCACCAGCACCACGTCGGGATCCTGGCGCAGGGCGGAGCGGAGCGCCTTCTTGAAGCTGTGGGTGTCGGCGTGGATCTCGCGCTGGTTCACCAGGGCCCGCTTGTGCTTGTGGACGTATTCGACCGGGTCCTCGATGGTGAGGATGTGGAGGGGCTCCTCGGTGTTGATCTTGTCCACCATGGCGGCCAGGGTGGTGGACTTGCCGGAGCCGGTCACGCCGGTCACCAGCACCAGGCCCCGGGGCTTGCTGCACAGCGCCTGGATGGAGGGCGGCAGGCCCAGCTGGTCGAAGCTGCGGATCTGCTCGGGGATGGTTCGGAACACGCCGGCGGTGGCACCCCGCTGGTTGAACACGTTGGCGCGGAAGCGGGCCACGCCCTGCAGGCCGAAGGAGAAGTCCACCTCGAAGTCCTCCTCGAGGCGGTGTTTCTGCTGGTCCGTCATCACGCCGTAGCAGAGCCAGCGGGTCTGGGAAGCGTCCATGGGCGGCAGCTTGAGGGGCACCATGCGGCCGTCGATGCGGATCTGGGGCGCGGATTCCGTCGTGATGTGGAGGTCCGTGCCTCCGTACTCCACCATCGTCTTCAGCAGCTGCTGGAGCGGGGCGACGTAGTTGGCGCCGACTTCACTCATGAACCACCTCGCCTAAAGCACGGTCTCTCGGATGATCTCTTCGATGGTGGTGACGCCGTCGAGGACTTTGCGGCAGCCCGAGCGGCGGAGGGTGATCATGCCCTCCTTCTGGCCCTGTTCCCGGATCTCGATGGCCGAGGCACCCGTGAGGATCATGTCCTTGAGGGTCTCGGACATCTCCAGGACTTCGTAGAGGCCCACCCGGCCCTTGTAGCCGCGCTTGTTGCAGATCTCGCAGCCCACGGGCTTGTAGAAGGTGATGCCCTTGGCCACTTCCTCGGGCGTGAAGCCCACCTTGTAGAGGGCCTCCTCGGGCTGGTGGTGGGTGTCCACCTGCTTGCAGTTGGCGCAGAGCCGGCGCACCAGGCGCTGGGCGCAGATGATGTTCACGGAGGTGGCCACCAGGAAGGGCTCCACCCCCATGTTCATGAGGCGGTTGATGGTGCTCGGGGCATCGTTCGTGTGCAGGGTGGAGAGCACCAGGTGCCCCGTGAGGCTCGCCTTGATGGCGATCTCGGCCGTCTCGAAGTCCCGGATCTCGCCCACCAGGATGATGTTGGGATCCTGCCGGAGGAAGGAGCGCAGCGCCGCGGCGAAGTTCAGGCCGATCTGTTCCTTCATCTGCACCTGGTTGATGCCCGGGAAGTTGAACTCGACCGGATCTTCGGCCGTCATGATGTTCGTGTCGACGGTGTTCAGCTTGGCGATGGAGGAATACAGGGTGTTCGTCTTGCCCGAGCCCGTGGGGCCGGTCACCAGCACCATGCCGTAGGGCTTGGAGATCTGGCGATCCCAGGCCACGAGGCTCTCCGGCTCGAAGCCCAGCTTGGTGAGGTCCAGCATGAGCTTGTCGCTGTCCAGCAGCCGCAGCACGATCTTTTCGCCGAAGAGGGTCGGCAGGATGCTCACGCGGTAGTCGATGACCTTCTGCCGGCCCTGCATGTTGACGCGCAGCTTGATGCGGCCGTCCTGGGGCAGGCGCCGCTCGGCGATGTTGAGCTTGGCCAGGATCTTCACGCGGGAGGTCAGCGGATCCTTCAGCTTGAGGTTGGGCCGCATCACCTCCATCAGGATGCCGTCGATGCGGAACCGGATCCGGTAGGTCTTCTCGTAGGGCTCGATGTGGATGTCGGAGGCGCCCCGCTTGATGGCGTCGATGAGCACCATGTTGACGAGCTTCACGACCGGCGCATCCTCGCTGCCCCGCTTCAGGCTGTTGACGTTGACGCTGCTGTCGTCATCCTCGGCCGCATCGAACTCGGCATCGGCATCGAGTTCCTGCTCCAGCTCTGACAGGTCGAAGTGTTCATCTTCTTCGCTGAAGGGCTGGGCCGTGTCGGTGGCGGCGGGACCGCTGCCCACCGGGCCGCTCCCGCTATGGGTGCTGCGGGCCTTGGTGCCATCCGCCAGGCGGATGGCACTGTTGCCCCCGTAATACTTCTCCACGGCCCGGGCCAGGCCCATCTCGCTGGAGACCACCGGATCCACGTTGTAGCCCGTGTGGAACCGCACGTCGTCCATGGCGAAGATGTCCGTGGGGTCGGACATGGCCAGGGTCAGGACATTCCCGGTGCGCTGGAGGGGCAGCACCTTGTGGCGCTGGGCCAGGTCCTTCGGGATCAGGGCGATGACGCTCGCATCGATGGGCGGCCACTGCTCCAGGTCCGCGGCCGGGACGCCATACTGCATGCCCAGGAAACTCACGATGTCCTGATCCGAGCAGAACCCGGAGCGCACCACGATGCTCCCGAGCTTCCCGCCCTCCCGGCGCTGGATTTTCATGACCTCATCCAGCTGGGTGTCCGTGATGAGCTGGGCCTTGACGAGCATTTCCCCGAGCTTGCTGACCACTGGCTGCCTCCAGATTGGGGTGAAGCGATGGTATCACCACCAGCAGGTTCCGAAATCCTAACCATTGTATGCTTTTGCCATGTCATCCCCAGGTACCCAGCCCCAGCGACTGCTGCTGGCCCGGCAGCTGATCCGGGACAAGGGTCTGTCCAGAAGCGACCTGACCCTGCTGGAGGACATCCTGCGGGAGGGGCCAGGGATCTGGAACCGCTGGTCGAGGCCGCACCCCAGCGGGTGGCGAACAGCCAGGAGTCGCCCGCCCAGGCGGCCCTCCGGCGGAGCCTGGGCTACTTCCTGGCCTTCCTCCACACCTTCTCACCCCGCCGACTGGGCGAGGCCCGGAACGCCATGGGCCTGGTCATGCTGCACAGCCTGGGCCGGCTGGGCGACCAGGCCGAGGCCGCCCACCGCGAGCTGATGGTGGAGCAGCAGCAGCCCGAATGGGTCACCCAGTTGCTGGACCTGCTCGCCTCGCTGCGTGCCATGTCCCTGGCCCCTTCCGAGGGCAGTGGCAACCTCCGCCAGATGTGGTCCTCGTTCCTGGCGGGGCACCGGGACGCCTTCCGCGACATCCTGGCCGCGCTCCAGAAGGTCGAGCCGGGCCCCGCCGCGGTCTCACGGCTCAACACCCAGATGAAGGCCGTCAACCGGGCCATCCAGGGCCAGGGCCGCCTGGAGGAATCCCTCAGCCGCCTGGCCGAGCAGCTGGAAGCCTGCATTCCCGCCGAGATCCACGCCCGGGTGGAGCCCCTGCTCCTGCTGGAGCATGTGGTCTCGAACCTCCGCCTCAGCCTGGTGCGCCCGCTGGACCGGGGCATCCACTGGCCGGCCGTGGAGCAGGTCCGGGGCAGCCTGCGCTGGCTCTGGGACCACCTGGGCTGGTCCCTGCCCCGCATGGACGCCGAGCTGTTCCGGGACAGCATGCCGCCGGAGCTGCGCCGCCTGCTCCAGCAGATCCGGCGGAGCAACCGGCCCGCCTTCTCGGTGGTGGCCCGCGCCCTGGCCAGCCACGTCTCACTGCTCGGCCTCCTCGAATCCCTCGACTCCGCCACCAGCGCGGGCCTCCCGGAACGCTACGCGGCCGTGCCCACCTTCCTGGTGCTGGAGTCGGAGCTGGGGCGGCTGGCGGAACGCTCGTACGAGCCCGCCCGCGGCGAGCTGCTGGACCCCTCCCGCCCCGAGACCCACCGCCTGCGGGCCTTCCTCCGGCAGGCCGTGCTGAGCCTCCAGCAGGACCAGGGCACCCTCCGCAGCCTCCTGCAGCAGGCCCTGGCCGGCCAGGACGCGGACCAGCTGGCCCAGACCCTCGACAACCTCAAGGGCCTGCTGATCAACCACCAGAAGCAGCTGATGGGTGAGCTGGTGGGGATCTTCTCGCCCGATGTGCAGCACCGCCTCTTCCCCGAATCGCCCAGCATGATGGAGGAAGGCGAGCGGCTCCGCCTGCGCATCCAGCGGCTCTGGGAGCAGGTGCCCCCCCTCCACGGCCAGCTGCAGCTCCACCTGGAACTGCAGGACTGGCCACGGCTGGCCCTGGGCCTTGCCCATACCTACCGCCACCTCCTGGCCTTCCGGCGGAGCCCCGAGTTCCCGCTCATGCGGCGCCCCGACCGGGAGGAGGCCGAGCGCCTCATCCAGGAGCTCGGGAGCCTGCTGGAGTCGCCCACGGACGTCCCCCAGGCCCTGCGCGACGGCATGGATGTGCTGGGCGAGCTGCTGCGGTTCCTGGAGCTCTTCCTGCTGCGCATCAACGCCCGGATCCCCCTCATCCGCCAGGACCTGGAGGTGGCCCAGGAGGCGCTCGATCTCATCGCGGAGCTGCGGGAGA
Organism: Candidatus Geothrix skivensis; assembly: GCA_016721195.1. GTDB lineage: Bacteria > Acidobacteriota > Holophagae > Holophagales > Holophagaceae > Geothrix > Geothrix skivensis. The sequence continues at coordinate 568,494 of JADKIO010000006.1, forward strand.
GTCCTTCCGGCACGGAGCGGACCCGACTCTCCCACAAGCTCATCCAGACCTCCAAGCGGCTGGGTGTGCGGGACTCGCAGTGCCTGGCCCTGCTCAAGCGCTGGGTCCGGGCCGAACGAGGCCTTCGCGAGGCCTCGCCCCCGGCTCTGGATCAGCTGGCGGCCCACCTCCGCCAGCTGGCCCTGCGCCTCGAAGCCGCGCTGGGTTGAGCAGTCTCATCCAGGCCCGATCCGCTGTCGAAGAGTTGGTCATCAGGGAGTCCCATGCCCCGCATCCACTGGCTGGAAGTGCATCCCTCCCCGGCGGGAGATGCACTGCGCGCGGCCCTCGATCGATGGGGCGATGACGTACAGGAAGGTCCGGGGCCCGGGTCCCTGGTCCTGGTGGCCGAACGTCCGGATGCCCGCCTGGTTCCCCCCGAAGGCACGGAGATCCTCTGGTGGGTCGAACAGGCGGAACCCGAGGAAGTGAGCGCGGTGCTGAACCTCCGTCCCGGCTGGGTGCTGCTCCAGAACCGCCCCCTGGAGGCTGCCCGGGAAGCCCTGGTCCACCTGCGGCAGCGGGACCTGGGCAGCGAGGGCTGGCTGCGCCAGATGATGCACCTGGCCTCCCTGGACGAGCTGCTCCGTCTGGCCCTGGCCCGGGCCATCCGCCTCTCCGGCGCCGAAGGGGGCGCCATCTGGCTCCGGCGGGACGACACCTTCTACCAGCGGGTGGGCGACAGCACCTTCACGGAAGCCCCCCTGCCCCGCCAGGAGGCGGCCGAGCTCGTCCGCCGGGGGGAGGCGTTCCTCCTGGCACCTTCCGAGCAACTGGGCATCCTGCGGCTGGCGGGCCCAAAGGAGCGGCCGGAGCGGTTCCTCAGGGGCTTCGACGACATGGAGCCCCTGCTGCTCAGCGCCTGGCAGCTCGAAGAGAGCCGCGCCCTCTCCTTCAAGGACGACCTCACGGTGGCCCAGAACCGGCGCTGCCTGGAGGCCGAGCTGCCCCAGGCGGTGCGCTCGGCCGCCGCCAAGGCGGAGCCCCTGGCCCTGCTCTTCATCGACGTCGATGACCTCAAGCGGGTGAACACCAGCCATGGCCATCCCGTGGGCAGCCTGCTCCTGGAATCCGTGGCCGCCACGGCCCAGCGGCTCTGCCGCGCCCACGACCGCCTCTACCGGTACGGCGGAGACGAATTCTGCATCCTCATGCCGGGCACCACCGCCCAGGGCGCCCGGAAGCTGGGCGAGCGCCTGCTCCAGGTCCTCCAGGAACACCCCCTGGACCTGGGCCGCGACCACCTCACGGTGTCCCTCAGTGCCGGCGTGGCCGCCTATCCCGAACACGCCGATGGCGCCGGCCACCTCATCGAACAGGCTGACCACGCCCTGATGCGGGCCAAGCAGGAGGGCAAGGGACGGGTGATGGTGGCGGCCTCCCAGACCGGAGGTCCCGCCTGATCCCCTACTTCCGCTTCTTCTTCCCGCCCTTCTCCGAGCCGAACACCTTGGCGAGGAAGCCCTCCTCCTCACCGGCATCGGCCTCGCCCTCGAGGCTGCGACGGAGCTGATCCACCAGCTGGCGCTGCTCGGCCGTCAGGGATTTCGGCACGGCGACCCGCAGGTGCAGGTACAGGTCCCCACGCCCGCTGCCCTGAAGGCGGGGAACCCCCGCGTTCACCAGCCTCACCACGTGGTCGGCCGGTGTGCCGGGCGCCAGCTTGACCTTGTCGGGGCCATAGGGCGTCTCCACCTCGAAGGTGCCGCCGGTCACGAGCAGGGGCCAGTGCACCTCCAGGCGCCGGTGCAGGTCGCTGCCGTCCCGCTCGTAGCGGGCGTCCGGCTCCACATCGAAGACCACGTAGAGGTCCCCCGTGCGGCCCCCGAAGCGGCCCGCCTCGCCCTGGTTCTGGAGCCGGAGCCTGGTGCCCCGGTCCACGCCGGCGGGGACCTTGAAGCTGACCTTGGACTTCCGGTGGACGCGGCCCTCGCCGTGGCAGGTGCGGCAGGGTTTGGGGATGATCCGCCCGCGGCCCTCGCAGCGGGGACAGGGGGCCAGCATCTGGAAGAAGCCCTGGCGCACCGCCACCTGCCCTGCGCCCCGGCACTGGGGGCAGGTCTCGGCCCGCGTGCCGGCCTCGCAGCCCGAGCCGTGGCAGGTGTCGCAGGCCTCGAGGCGGGGGATGGAAAGCTCCACGGCCTCCTTCCCGAAGATGGCGTCCTGGAAGCTGAGCTTGAGGTTGTATTGCAGGTCCGAGCCCCGCTCCTCGCCGTTGGAGCGCCGCCGGCCGCCGCCGCCGAAGAGGTCCCCGAAGAGCCCGCCGCCAAAGAAGCTGCCCAGGATGTCCTCGAAATCGGCGAACTGGCTCGGGTCGAACTGGAACTGCTGGCCCCCCCCGCCGGCGCCGCCCAGCCCCGCGTGGCCGAACTGGTCGTAGACCTTCCGCTTCTCGGCGTCGGACAGCACGCTGTAGGCCTCGGCGGCCTCCTTGAACTTCTCCTCCGCCTCCTTGTTGCCCGGATTGCGGTCGGGATGCAGTTCCATGGCCAGCTTGCGGTAGGCCTTCTTCAGCTCATCGGCCCCGGCATCCTTGGAAACACCCAGTACTTCGTAGTAGTCGCGCTTCATCATCCCATCCTGAATCTCCAGGATAGCCGATGAAGTGCCGGCCTAATTGGGCGGAGCCGCGCCTTCGCCCTCGCCGTCGAGGGAGGCCATCATGGCCTCGCTGGCCGCCAGGACCGCGTCCGTCAGCAGGTTCTGGGCTTCCAGGAGCTGGGTCTCGCAGGCCCGGAGGGCATCCGGGTCCTGGGAGGCCACGGCCTGCCGGGCCTTCGAGAGCACGTCTCGAACCAGGGACTGCTGCTCGTCGGTCAGATACTTGCCGCATTCGATGAAGCTCTTGTCGCAGGAGAAGATCAGCCCCTCCGCCGAGGCGATGTACTTCATGGCGTCGCGCTTCTTCACGTCGCCTTCGGCATTGGCCAGGGCCTCGCGGATCATGCGCTGGATCTCCAGTTCGGAGAGGCCGGAGCTGGGCCGGATGCTCATGCTCTGCTCGAGCCCGGTCATGAGGTCGCGGGCCGAGACCTTGACGATGCCGTTGGAGTCGATGTCGAAGGCGACCTCGATCTGCGGCACCCCCTTGGGCAGGGGGGGCAGGTTGATGAGGTCGAAGCGGCCCAGGCTCTTGTTGTGCTCGGAGAGTTCCCGCTCGCCCTGCAGCACGTGGATCTCCACGCGGCTCTGGTTGTCCGTGACCGTGGTGAAGGTGCGGGCGTCCCGGGTGGGGATGGTGGCGTTGCGCTGGATGATCTTCACGAAGCCGCCGCCCTGGGTCTCGATGCCCAGGCTGAGGGGGGTCACGTCGAGCAGCACCAGATCCTTGATGTCGCCCTTGAGCACGGCGCCCTGGATGGAGGCGCCCACGGCCACCACCTCGTCGGGGTTGATGCTGCGGTTGGGTTCCTTGCCGAAGAAGTCGCGCACCAGCCGCTGCACGAGGGGCATGCGGGTCTGGCCGCCCACGAGGATGATCTCGTCGACCTGCTTCGGCGTCTTGCCGCCCTGTTCCAGGGCGTCCTTGATGGGGACGAGGGTGAGGTCGACCAGCTCGCGGACCATCTCCTCGAGCTGCTCGCGAGTGAGCGCCGCCTCCAGATGCTGCGGCCCGCTGGGGCCCTGGGCGATGAAGGGCAGCCGGATCTCGACGCGATCCAGGGTGGAGAGCTCGCACTTGGCCTTTTCGCTGGCCTCCTTCAGGCGCTGGAGGGCCATGCGGTCGCTGGTGAGGTCGATGCCGGTCTTCTCGCGGAAGTGCAGGACCAGCCAGTTCTGGATGATCTGGTCGATGTCCTCACCGCCCAGGAAGGTGTCGCCGCTGGTGGCCAGCACCTCGAAGACGCCGTCGTTCATCTCCATGAGGGTGAAGTCGATGGTGCCACCCCCGAAGTCGTAGATGCCGAGGATCTGCTTCACGCCCTTCTTGTTGAACCCGTAGGCCAGGGCGGCCGCCGTGGGCTCGTTGATGATGCGCTGGACGTTCAGCCCCGCGATCTTGCCGGCATCCTTGGTGGCCTGGCGCTGGGCATCGTCGAAGTAGGCCGGGACGGTGATGACGGCATCCGTGACTTCTTCGTGCAGGAAGGCCTCGGCGGCCTGCTTCAGGGAACGGAGCACGATGGCGGACACTTCGGGGGGCGCGTAGTCGCGCTCGCCCACGCGGAGCCAGGCATCGCCGTTGGGCGCGGCCACCACCGGGAAAGGCAGGCGGGTCACCGCCTCCTGCACCCTGGGAGACTGGAAGCGCTGCCCGATGAGCCGCTTCACCGCGAACAGGGTCCGCTGGGGATTGGTCACGGCCTGGCGCTTGGCGATGTGCCCCACCAGGACATCGCCCTTGTCCGTGAAGGCCACCACAGAGGGCGTGGTGCGGCTGCCCTCACGGTTGGGAATGACCCTGGCATCGCCCCCCTCCATCACACAGACGCAACTGTTGGTCGTGCCCAAATCGATGCCGATCAGTTTGCCTGCCATGAGTGGAACTCCGTGGGGTCGCGTCAATTATCGTATTCGACTTCTCGCTGGCGGATCCAGCAGAAGCATGGACCGGACTAGGACTTTCCAGGTTCCTGAAGGCGGTTCACCACCACCCGGGCCGCCCGGAGGAGCTGGCCCTTGAGGTTGTAGCCCTGCTCGTAGATGGCGGCCACCGCGCCATCCGCAAGGTTCGGATCGCTGAAGGTGGTCAGGGCTTCGGAGGTCAGGGCATCGAAGGGTTCCCCCACCTGGAGGGGCAGCTGCTCGACATTCAGCCGGCGCAGCGATTCGAGGAACTGCTTGCGGATGAGCTCGACGCCGGCCCGGAAGGATTCCACGTCCTGGTACGAGGCGCCGAGTCCCCGCTCGAAGTTGTCGAGCACGGGAAGCATCTCCAGGAGGATCTTGCGCTCGGCCTGTTCCACGGCCAGGGAGATGTCACGCTGGGCGCGGTTCCGGAAGTTGTTGAAATCCGCCGCCAGCCGCCGCTGCTGGTCCATGAGCTCCGCCTCCCGGCGCAGCATGTCCTCCATCTGGTGCTCGGCCTCGGTCAGCGCCGATTCCAGATCCACGCGGGCATCCTGGTCAGCGGCGGGCTGGGGCAGATCCGGCAGGTCCATCTCCGGAACCATCTGGGTGCGGTACTCCGAGGCCACCTCGTCGGCCACGGACTGGAGATCGCCCTCCAGGCTCTCGTCCAGGTTGAGGTCGACCAAGTCCTCGGATTCCAGTTGAGGGACGGCGGGCCGGGCATCTGGCTGATGGGGGATATCGGTAGGCATCGCAGAAGTATAAGCACTCCTGGCAATGGCGGGAATGCTTTAGGCGCGGTCCCGCCGGCTCTGGACCTGGCGGGACCACCAGCGCAAGCCGCCCAAGACCCGGCCGTAATCCATGCGAAGCGGGCCCACCAGGGCGAAGGTGACGAAGCCCGCGGGGCCCAGCGCCACGGTCCGTACCGCCGTGGCCAGGGGCCAAGCCTCGAAGTAGGGATTCTCGGTCCCCAGCAGCAGCTGGACGTCCTCGGAGGCGCGACCTGCGAAGGCGTTGAGGAGGTGGGCCAGGCGCCCACGCTCCTCGAAGGCGGCGACCAGATCCCGGAACCTGGAGACATCCTCGAACTCAGGCAATCCGCCCAGCTGCCCGAGACCGGAGACCAGGACCGGCGGGTCCGCGGCTTCCGGGTCCTCCGGCCACCGGGCGGCCAGTTCCTGGAGACGGCGGCGCAGAGACTCGCCCTCCTGGGCCCCGGCCCGCAGGGCCTCCAGCAGCTTCGAGCGCATCTCCACCAGCGTCAGCCCGGCGAAGTGCGCCGTGGCGTAGTTCCCGAGTTCGGTCAGGACGGACTCCGGATGCTGCCAGGGATTCTCCATGAGCCGATGTTCGACTTCCCCCAGGCTGCCCACCCAGACCGCCACCAGGCGGTTCAGGCCCACCGGGACGAACTCCAGCCGCACCAGCCGGCTCTGGGAGAGGGGCATGGGCAGCGCGACGCAGACCCCTCCCATGACCTCGGCCAGCGTGCGGCTGGCATGGCGGGCCCAGGCCTCGGGATCCAGGTCCAGGCCCTCCAGGGTGGTGGACAAGCGGCCTTCGACATCGGGCCCCGGTGGCAGGGACTTCAGCCAGCGGTCGACATAGTAGCGGTAGGCCCTTTCGGTGGGGATCCGCCCCGCCGAGGTATGCGGCTGGGCCACCATGGACTCGTCCTCCAGATCCGACAGCACGTTGCGGATCGTGGCGCTGGACAGGGACTCAGGATACCGCTTGGCCAGCAGGCGTGAACCCACGGGCTCCCCCGCCTCGAGGTAGGTCTCGATGAGGGTGCGCAGGACGGATTCACCGCGGGGGTTGAGGTTGGGTCGGGCCATGGGAAGGGTCCCTGTCGGGATGCCATACTATACGGCACCCCAACCCGAGGAGGCCCCATGCGCCCCGTGTTCCCCCAGCTCGCCCTCGCCGCGGTCCTTTCCTTCACCCTGGCCTGCAACCCCAAGAGCGAAGCCGCCATCCAGGCCGAGGAGGCCGCCAAGGCCGCCGAAGCCAAGGTCGCCCAGCTGGAGCAGCAGCTGGCTGAGGCCAAATCCGGCAAGGCCACCGGCGACGACGCCGAGACCGTGCAGCAGCTCACCCGGTCCCAGGTGAAGGCCCTGGAACGGCAGGTCTCCGATGCCAAGAAGCGGGCCGAGGTCAAGAAGCAGGAAGCCCTCACCCAGGCCCAGGCCCCCGCCCCGAAAGAGGCCCCGAAACCCGTGGTGCTGGAAGTCCTCGTCGGCACCAAGCTCGAGATCGCCCTGGCCCGCGAACTGACCACTGAAAAGGACCTGGCTGGCGATGCCTGGGAAGGCACCCTGGCCTCGGATGTGGTCCAGGACGGCAAGCTGGTCTGGAGCGCCGGCAGCCCGGCCCGGGGCGTCATCACCCAGAGTGCCGCCGCTGGCCGCCTGAGCAACGGCCAGGGGGCCCTGGGCATCCGCCTCACCGAGATCGCCGGCGTGGGCATCGATACAGATACGCATGTCGTGGTCGCCACGGCCCGCGGTGAACGGAACGCCAAGTACATCGGCGGTGGCGCCGCCCTGGGCGCCCTCATCGGCATCCTCTCCGACAAGAAGAACAAGAACGACCACGCCCTGGGCGGGGCCGCCCTGGGCGCCGCCGCCGGCACGGCCATCGCGGCCGGCACCGCGGACACCATCATCCGCATACCCGCCACCAAACCCGTGTCCTTCAGCCTCACGACGGCGGAGCGGGTGACGCTGAAGAAATAGTTCCTCAGTCTGGGTCTGCAGGCGGATCGAGGCTGGGCCCATCGGGTGGGTCGGCGCCAAATCTCAAAAGGCTGGCGCGGCGTGCAGCGCCGCACCAGAAAGCAGTGCCTCCGGTCTCCAGCCTCGCGGCCGAAGGCCGTACCTCCGGCCTGATCAGGCCTCCAGCGCCTGCAGCCGCTCCGCCTCGAAGGCCGCACGGAGGGGCTCGATGATCGGTTCGATGGCTCCACCCATGAAGCTGTCGATCTGGTGGATGGTGACGCCGATCCGGTGGTCGGTGACCCGGCCCTGGGGGAAGTTGTAGGTGCGGATCTTCTCGCTGCGGTCGCCGCTGCCCACCTGCGATTTGCGCATGGCGGAATGGATGGCGTCGGCCTCGTCCTGGGCCTTCTGGAGCAGGCGGCTGCGCAGCACGGTCATGGCCTTGGCCATGTTCTTGATCTGGCTGCGCTCGTCCTGGCACTGCACCACGGTGTTGGTGGGCAGGTGGGTGAGGCGCACGGCGGAATAGGTGGTGTTCACGCTCTGCCCACCCTTGCCGCCGGAGCAGAAGGTATCGACCCGCAGGTCCTTCTGGTGGATCTCGATATCGACTTCCTCAGCCTCGGGCATGACGGCCACGGTGCACGCCGACGTGTGGATGCGGCCCTGGGTCTCGGTCTTGGGCACCCGCTGCACCCGGTGGACGCCGCTCTCGAAGCGGAAGAGGCTGTAGGCGCCGTCGCCCTGGATCTCGGCCGTGGCATCCTTCAGGCCCCCGGCGTCCGCATCGCTCTCGTCCAGCACGGAGACCTTGAATCCCCGGCGCTCGGCGAAGCGGATGTACATGCGGAAGATCTCCGCGGCGAACAGAGCCGCCTCTTCCCCGCCCGTTCCCGCGCGGACCTCGAGGATCACGTTCTTGGCGTCGGCCGGATCTTTGGGGATGAGCAGCCGCTTGATCTCGGCATCACCCTCGGCGATGGCCTTCTTCAGGTCGGGGATCTCCAGCTCCGCCATCTCGCGGAGGTCGGCGTCCATGGACTTGTCGCCCAGGATGGACTCGGCCTCCTCCAGCTGCTTGAGCAGGTTGCGCTGGGTCTGGAAGGCCAGCACCACCGGCTCCAGCTCCGCCCGCAGCTTGGACAGCTCGCGCAGGCGCTTGGGATCCGACACCACGGCCGGATCCTGGAGCTGCGCCTCCACTTCCTGGAAGCGGGCCTCCACGGCTTCAAGTTGATCGAGCAAGATCCCTCCCTTCCGCGCCAACGAAAAAGGACGGGCCGATCACTCGGCCCGTCCTTTGGAACGAATCAGCTAGGCTTCGGTGGTGGCCGGAGCGGTCTCGACTGGAGCCGCCTCGGTGGCCACGGGGGCCACCTTCTTGGCGTACTTCTTGTTGAACTTGTCCACCCGACCTTCGGTGTCCATCAGGCGCTGCTTGCCCGTGAAGAACGGGTGGCAGTTCGAGCAGATTTCCACGCGCAGCTCCTTCTTCGTGGAGCGCGTCATGAACTCGTTGCCGCAGGCGCAGTGAACCTTCACGTCGTGGAGCTCAGGGTGCATTTTCTCTTTCATGGTGTTCCTCCTGGGACCGACCGGATGCCCCCACAAGCGGGGTTTGTGCACGCGGCTTGTCCACGCAAGACAGCCAGTCTACCGCCCGAACCCTTCTGACTCAAGGGGAGGAGGGGGGGGGGGGGGGGGGGGGGGGTTCGGAGCGCATGCGTTGCGAGGGGAGCCCCCGGAGAGCACTATCCCTGCTGTTGCTGGGGGGTGAGCACGCGCCGCTCCGCCAGGAGCCGCTTCAACCGATTGGCCAGCATCACGCTCAGCAGGATGGTGGCGTTGAAGCTGAGTTCCAGGGGCACCTTCCCCCACTGGAACTGGATCCGCCCCAGCACCCCGGCCTCGAGGATGAACATGAGGGCCGTGAACACCACCGGCTCAAGCAGCGTCTGCCAGAGGGGGCGTTCCTGGCTGTGGCGCTCCAGCAGGAAGCCCGTGAAGGCGCCGTAGAGCAGCCGGGTCGGCTTGAAGCCGTGGTGGGTGGTGAAGCCCAGGGGGATGGACAGCAGGGCGGTGATGAGCACGGCCACCAGGGTCCGGGCCCAGGGATCCAGCCGCAGCCAGTGGCGCCGCACCCAGAAATAGCCGGCACCCACGGCCAGGCCCTGGGCCGCCGCGAAGGCCAGGGCGATGTACCAGCGCCAGCCCTCGAACCACATGTGCCCCCCGGTGGCGAGGCCGATGATCATGCCCGCGGCGAGGGCGGTGCCCCCCCGGTGGTTGGCGTCCTCCCCTTCACCGGCGGCCAGTTCCTCTGCCAGCAGGCTGGGATGTTCCTTCTCGGAGAGCAGGGCTGCCATGGCGGATTCGGATTCGATGCCGCGGGCCTCGGCTTCGTCCAGCAGGTGTGCTTCCAGTTCGCGCAGCACCGCCAGGCGGCGCCGCCGCGACAGGCCCTTGAGGCCTGAACCCACTTGGAGGAGATAGGCTTCCAGCGCCCTGGACACGGCTTGCCCGCTAGGCCCGCGGCCCCACAAAGGCCTGGACCATGTCCACGAACTGGTTCCATTCCTTCTTCTTGGCCGTCAGGAAAGCCAATCCCGCCGGCTGGATGGCGTAGTAGCGCCGCTCGCGGCCGTTCTCCTGGGTTTCCCAGTACGAAGCGATGAACTCGGTGGCCTCGAGCTTGTGGAGCGCGGGATACAAGGCGCCCTCTTTCAGCGTATAAGTGCCTCCCGTGCGCTGGCGGACCGTCTCGATGATCTGGTAGCCGTACATGGGCCCCTCGCAGAGCAGCGACAACAGCAGCAGGGGTGTGCTGCCCTTCAGCAATTCACGGTCCACGAGGCCCTCCGGGTTAGGAGAAATAAGCACCTTCAATCTGCCTCGCAAAACGATGGTTGTCAAGGTCACCCCCCTCTCCTCGCCTCCCGACCGCCGGGTGGTGGAGCCGGGCACCCGGCGGGCTGAGCATCGCGCCGGCCTCCGCAAACGCAGCACCGCAGGTGCAAGTGCGCGGCAGGGCCAGCCGCCTCACCCGCCCTTCATCGCCTCCGTCAACGGGATGCGGCTGGCCCGCCAGGCCGGCAGGAATCCCCCCAGCAGCCCCATCACCAGGCTGAAGGCCACGCCCTGGGCCATGAGGCCAGGGGTGATGGTGAAGGCGAAGCTGACGTCGCTGAAGGTCTCGAAGCTGGTGGTGCCGGTCTGGATGCCGTTGGCGAAGAGGGCCAGGCCCGAACCCAGGAGGCCACCGGTGAGGCAGAGGAAGATGCTCTCCCACTGGAAGCTGGCCAGGATCTCCCGCTGGCGGAAGCCCAGGGCCCGCAGGGTGCCGATCTCCTTGGTGCGGCCGGCCACGGCGGCGTACATGGTGTTCATGGCCGCGAAGATGGCCGCGCCGGTGAGGATCAGGGTGATGAGGTTCCCCAGGATCTTGATGGGATCGCCTGCCTTGGTGAGTTCCTTGAAGTAGTCCGTCTCCCGGATCACCTCCAGCTTCAGCCGCTTGTCGTCCTCCACGGCCTTCAGGAAACCTTCGACGCGCTCGGGGCTTTCGAGTCGGGCCAGCATCGCCGAGTAGGACTCGCGCCGGAACGCCTGCATCACGTCGTTCACGTTGGACCAGACCTCGCTCTCGTAGCTGGCGCCCCCGGCGTCGAACGTCCCCACGATCTGCCAGTCGCGCCCTCCCATCCGCAGGTTCCGGCCCAATTCCAGGCTGGGAAAACGCCCCTGCATCTTCCGGGGGACCACCACCTCGCTGAGGCCTGGGCGGAACCACCGCCCCTGCACGAGACGGACCTGGGGGCGCAGGGTGATGCCCCTGGCTTCCAGCCCACGCACCGTCACGTTGGTATCGGTGCCGTCCGCCATGGGGAAGAGCTTCACCACCACCACCTCGGCACTGGCCATGGGGCCCTCCGCATCCCGCTTGAGCAGGGGGTGGACCTTGAGGATGCGCATGCGGTCCCGCTCGATGGAGCTGTTCAGCTCGAAGCGGGCATTGGGTCGCAGCACCAGGGCCTGGTCCGGCCGGCCGCTGCTGACGAAGGCCACGGAGAGTCCCTGGGCGAGGCTCAGCACCACCACGAAGATGCCCACCACCAGGGCGATGGCCGCGGCCGTGCTGAAGCTCGACAGCTTGCGCTGCCAGAGGGAGCGCAGGTTGTAGCCCAGCGGGATGGGGTAGGCCACCAGGGCCCAGATGAGCCAGGCCAGGTAGGCCAGGAAGGGCGCGGCCAGCAGCAGTCCCAGGATCATCCCACTGCCCTCAGGCCCTCGGTGATGGGCCGTCGCGTGGCTGCGTAGGCCGGGATGAACGTGGCCAGCAGGCCGATGGCCATGGCCCCGGCCAGGCAGGCGAGGACCGTGTCCGGCAGGATGGCGAAGTCCGCGAAGAAGGGCATGGCCATCCCCAGGGAAGCACGGACTGCGCCAGCGGCGAGGTTCGCCACCAGCACCCCCAGGCAGCCCCCCACGCCCACGAGCAGCACGCCCTCAAAGAGCAGCAACCCCAGCACCCGGCTGGCGGAGAAGCCCATGGCCCGGAAGACGGCGATCTCCGTGGTGCGCTCGCGGATGGCCGTGGCCATGGTGTTGCCCGTGACGATGAGGATGGCCACCACCACCGCGGCCGTGATGCCCTGGATGATGGCGCCGATGTTGCCGAGCATCTTGACGAAGGCCAGGTTGAAGGCGTTCTCGGTCTCCGTGAGCGTCTCGTAGGCGCTGTTCGCGTAGTGGCGGTCCACCCTCTCGATGAAGCGGGGGATGTCCTCCGGACGGTGGGTCCGCACCCAGAAGGAGCCCACCAGGCCCTTCATGCGGGGCACACCCTCCTCCAGCACCTTGTAGTGGAAGTGGAGGACGTTCTCATCCGAGGGCTTGGGGCTCTTGTAGATGAGCCGGATGGTGAGCCGCGGGTTGATGGGGAAGATGGTGCCCGTCAGCGGCACGACGTCCCCCACTTTCCAGCCATTCTTCTTGGCCAGGCTCTCGCCCACAATGCAGCCGGCACCATCGCGGAGGTAGTCCTTGATCTGGGCCTCGCTGATGCCGGCGGCGCCGAATTCCTCGCGGAAGGTCTGGAACAGGGTGGTCTCGTCGCTGGCGAAGTTCGCGAAGAAGTTGCGGGGATCCTGGTAGTAGCCGCCGAACCACTGGAGGGCGCAGACGGTCTCCACCTCGGACTGCTGGCGCAGGTAGGCCTCGTAGCTGCGCGGCAGCATCTGCGTGAGGCCGCTCTTGTGCCGCACCACGAGCCGGTTGCTGGAGTTGGGGTTGTTGGTGACGGCGTTCAGCGTGGTGAGCAGGCTCTGCAGCACCGCCACCGTGAACACGGACAGGATCAGGCTGCCCACGATGAGGAGCGTGCGCCGCTTGGAGCGCATCAGGCTCTTCCAGATGAGCGCCAGCCAGCGCATCAGCAGCCCCCGCCGCTCACCGGTTCACCTCGACGGCCTTGTCCAGCACGCCCTTCTCGAGATGGATCTGATGTTTCGCGTGATGCGCCGCTTTCGGATCATGAGTCACCATGACGATGGTCTTCTGGAACTCCGAGTTGAGCCGCTCCATGAGGGCCAGCACCTCCTCGGCGTTCTTCGCGTCGAGTGCGCCCGTGGGCTCGTCGGCCACCAGCAGGTCAGGGTCGGTCACGATGGCGCGGGCGATGGCCACGCGCTGCTCCTGGCCCCCGCTGAGCTGGCGCGGGTAGTTCCCCATGCGGTCCGTGAGGTTCACCAGGGCCAGAGCCTCCTCCACGCGGTCCCGGCGCTCGCCCCGGCCCGCGCCCGTGAGCAGCAGCGGCAGCTCCACGTTCTCGAAGGCGTTCAGCACCGGCACCAGGTTGTAGTTCTGGAAGATGAAGCCCACGTGGGCATTGCGCCAGGCCGCCAGCTGGTCGTCATCGAGGGAGTTCAGCTCGTGGCCGCACACCTCCAGGGAGCCACCGGTGGGCCGGTCGATGCCCGCCACCAGGTTGAGCAGGGTGGTCTTCCCGCTGCCCGAGGGGCCCATCAGGGCGATGTAGGCCCCGACGGGAATCTCCAGGTCGATGCCCTGGAGCACCGGGATCTCCAGCGCCTCCCGCCAGTAGCTCTTGGCCACATCGCGCAGGGTGATGATGGGCTCGCCCCCGCCCAGGTCGAAGCGATCGGTGTTCATCCTTTCTTGACCCTCACCTTGGCGCCGGGCTTCAGGGACTCGGGCGGCGCCACGATCAGCATGGCGTCCTTGGCCAGTCCATCCACCTCCAGGCCGATGGGGTTCTCCGCCTTCACGGTCACGAACTTCTGCACCGCCGCACCGTTCTCCACCGTCCAGACGAAGGGCTTGCCATCCTGCTTCTTCAACTGCTCCCTGCCCAGGACCAGCACATCCTGGGCGTAGGCCTCGCCCAGGAAGGTGACCTTGGCGCCCATGTCCGGCACGAGCAGCGGGTCCTTCTCGACGAAGGCCACGCGCACGATGACCACGGCCTTCTGACGGTTGGAGCTGGGGTAGATCTCCCGCAGCCGCCCCTTCAGCACCGAGCGCTGGCCCTGCCCGTCCAGGGCATCCACTCGGATTTCCGCGGGCATGCCCCGCTTGAGCTTGGCGATGGAAGCCTCGTTCACCTCGACTTCCACCTCGAGCGTGTCGAAGTCCGCCATGACCAGGATGGCGTTGATGGCGTTGGCGCCGCCCGCGCTGCCGGGCGCCACGGTCTCGCCGACCTCGGACAGTTTCTGGGTGACCACGCCACTGAAGGGCGCCTTCAGGGCCATGCTGTCGAGCAGGGCATTCTGGTAGGCCAGCTGGGCCTCCAGGGTGAGCTTCTGGCTCCGCAGCCGGTCCACGGTGGCCGCATCCTGGATGCCCAGGGCGCGCAGCTTCTCCGCCCGGTCCAGGTCCACCTTGGCCTGGTCCAGCTGGGCCTGCACCTGGTCGCGGCTGGCGGCCAGATCCGGCGATTCCAGCCGCGCCAGGATCTGCCCCTTGGTCACGCGGCTGCCCTCCTGCACGCCCAGCCAGCTGACGCGGCCCAGCACCTTGCTCGAGAGGGTGGCCCGGGTGCGTGCCACCAGATAGCCCGAGGCGGTCACCAGCGGGTTGCGCTCCCCCGCCTTGAAGACCGTCGGGGACGAGACAGAGACCGCCACGGGGCCACCCCGGGCAGCCATCATGGCCACCAGGGCCCCCGCACCCAGCAGGCCCAGCACCACCCATCCCCAGGGGAAGCGCCTCTTGATCACGGAGGGTTTGCGGGCGCGCGGCTCGCTCATGCTCGAGGCTCCAAATATCCAGGTACTGACAGGCTATCCGGGGATCAGGGCCTGCGGAAGCGGTAGTGGCTGACGAACCACTCTGAGCCGTCCCGGAAGCCCCACAGCTCGGCGCACGCCAGGAAGAAGATGCGCCACTGGGCAAAGCGCCAGGCGGCCTCGGCCCCGTAGGTGGCCCGGAACAGGCCGAGGATCTCTTCCCGGTGCGCATCCTGGTTGCGCAGCCAGGCCTCCGCCGTGGCCTGGTAGTGGGTTCCCGATACGCGCCAGTGGTCCTCCAGGTGCAGCTGCTCCTGGAACCGCAGGAGGTAGCTGTCCGAGGGCATGATGCCCCCCGTGAAGAAGTGCTTCGCCATCCAGTCGGAGTCGTCGCGGACCTCGAAGGGGTAGGTGAAGTCCCGGTGGGTGAAGATGTGGACGAACAGCGCGCCGCCCGGCCGCAGCCACCGGGCGATGCGGGCCATCAGCTCCCTGTGGTTGCGCATGTGCTCGAACATCTCCACGCTCACCACGCGGTCGTAGGAGGTCCGGCGCCTCGAAGACGTTCATGTCCGCCGTGAGGATCTCCACGTTGGCCAGGCCCCGCTCGGCGGCCCGGGCGAGGATGAAGGCCCGCTGGTCCTTCGAGTTCGACACCCCCGTGATGCGGCTCGCGGGGAAGTGCTCTGCCATCCACAGGGTGAGGCTGCCCCAGCCGCAGCCCAGCTCCAGGATGTCCTGGCCATCCGCCAGCTGCGCCCGCTCGCAGGTGAGGGCCAGCATGGCCGCCTCGGCCCGGCCAAGCTCCAGGGTTCCCGGTTCGAACAGGGCGGAGCTGTACTTGAGGTGCGGACCGAGGGCCAGCTCGAAGAACCGGGGCGGCACCTCATAGTGCTGCTCGTTGGCATCCTGGGTGTGCACCGCGATGGGGCCTGCGGACCAGGCCGCCAGGTGCCGGCGGAGGCGCTCGTGGACCGCTTCGAGTCCCCCTTCCCCCTCCTCCTGGAGGCGCCGGCGGAGCAGACGGCGGATGCCGAACCGGATCGCGGCATCGGGGACGAACCCGGCAGTGAGGAGGGTGTCGATCATGCGCCAGCCTTGGGGAACCAGGGGATGAAGGCCGAGGTCTCCCGCTGGTAGCGGGCATAGTCCTCGGGGCGGCTGCGCAGGCACTGGGCCTCGGTGTAGGGGATCCCGGTCACCCGCAGCAGGAAGTAGAGCATCAGGGCCGGGCAGAGGACCGCCGTCCAGCCCCAGGGCGCGGACAGGGCCAGCAGGAGGTAGGCCACCCACACCAGCCACTCGAAGAAGTAGTTGGGGTGGCGGGAGAACCGCCACAGGCCCTCGCGGCAGGTGCGGCCCCGAGCCTCGGGCCGAGCCTTGAAGCGCCGGAGCTGACGATCGGCCAAGGCCTCGCCAAACCAGGCCCCGAGCCAGAGCGCCCCGGCGGCCCACTCCAGGGGATGCAGGCCCGGTCGCGGGTTCCACGCCGCCAGCAGGAAGGGTAGGCCGAGCAGCACGTCGAGCAGCGCCTGGGCCTGGAAGAAGACGAAGAACTTCGCGTTCACGCCGGTCTGCCAGGCCGCACGGATCGCCTGGTAGCGGCCATCCTCGTGGGGTTCATGGGCCACCCGGCGCCAGAGGTGCAGCCCCAGCCGCAGGCCATGCAGGCCGCCCATCAGCCCCACCAGGAGCCGTCGCTCCAGGGGCGCGGGCCCCAGCCCTGCGGCGAGGATGGCCATGACGGCCAACCCCAGGGCCCAGCCCACATCCACCCAGCCGGCGTTGCGGGTGCGGCACTGCCAGAGCCAGAAGCCCACCTGCATCAAACTCAAAACTCCCGCGCCCCAAAGCGCCACGACCATCATGCGGACTCGCCCGGGAAGCGGCGGGCCGCGGCCCGGAAGATCGGCGTCAGCCCCCAGGCCAGGAGCGCCGCGCCCACCGGGGCCGTCAGGAGCCAGGCCACGCCGGCATGCCAGAGGGTGGTCCAGAAGGTGTGCAGGGTGCCCCAGGCATCGGCTCGGAGGGCGCCACCGAGATCCTCCAGCGAGAGGGGCAGCCGGGGCGCTCCAAAGAGCTTCTCCCCCAAACGGATGAAGGGGATGAGCAGGGCCAGCTGCAGCGGGTAGGCCAGGTAGTTGGCCGCCTGCATGACCACCTGGTTCAGCCGGAAGACCAGGGCCAGGAGGATGCAGAGCCCCGTGGAGGAACCCACCAGGGGCGAGACCCCCGCGCCCAGGCCCAGGGCCAGGCTCCAGGCCATGCGCTCAGGACTGAGGCCCTGCCGGAGCTGGGCCCGCAGCGGCTCCCAGAGGCGGCGGCGCCACCAGTTCATGAGGCCCGCCGCAGCAGCAGGGCCTCGGGACCTTCACCGGGCTGCAACCGGGCCACCTGGACCAGCACGTAGGCCGCCATGGCCAGGTTGCCCAGGGTGAGGAGGAGGAGCAGCCACAGCAGGCTCCGCCCCGGCCGGCCCTCCTTGTAGGCGATCCAGAGCCAGAACCAGAGGAAGCCGAAGTAGGCATCGAACAAGGTGGCCACGCCCCACCGGTCGGCCAGCAGCCGCTGGAAGCCCACGAGGACATTGGCGTCCAGGCTGGCCCAGGCGGTCACGGCCACCATGGCGGCAAACACGGCGACGGCGATAGATCCGGAGGCCCCGCATCACCAGGGCTCGTTGAAGTGGGTCGCGCCGCCGTCCGGCTTGGCCAGCAGGAGCTGGGCATCGCCGATGTGGCGCTCGGCGAAGGCGCCTTCGCAGTAGGCCAGGTAGTAGTCCCACATGCGGATGAAGGTCTCATCAAAGCCCTGGCCGCGCACCTCGTCCAGCCGGGCCCGGAAGGCTTCGCGCCACGCATGCAGGGTGTGGGCGTAGTGCAGGCCGATGTCCTCAAGGTGGTGCAGGCTCATGGTGGTGCAGCGACCCACGGAGGCGACCATGCGCGACACGGAGGCCAGCTCGGCGCCGGGGAAGATGTGCTTCTGGATCCAGTCGCTCTGGCGGATGTAGGCCGGAAAGTGCTGCTCGTTCATGGTGATGGTCTGCAGGAGGAAGCGCCCGCCGGGCTTGAGCAGCCGGTCCACGGCACTGAAGTAGGCATCGTAGTAGGCCAGGCCCACCGCCTCGAACATCTCGATGCTCACGGCCTTGTCGTACTGCCCTTCCAGGTGGCGGTAGTCCTCCAGGCGCAGGTCGATGCGATCCGCCATCCCCTCGCGCTGGAAGAGGTCCCGGGCGTACTGGAACTGCTGCCGGCTGATGGTGGTCGTGGTGACCCGGCAGCCCCGGGTCTTCGCGGCATGCAGGGCGAACCCGCCCCAGCCCGTGCCGATCTCCAGCAGGTGGTCATCCCCGGTCAGCTGCAGCTTCTGGCAGATGCGCTCGAACTTGGCCACCTGGGCGGCCTCCAGCCCCTGGCCGGGTGTCTCGAAGTACGCGCAGGAATAGGCCAGGGTGGGGTCCAGCCAGAGCCGGTAGAAGTCGTTGCCCAGGTCGTAGTGGTGGCCGATGTTCCGGCGGGAGCCCTCCACATGGTTGCGCCGACGCCGGTGCAGCAGGCGATTGGCGGCCTTGCCCAGGGAGGCCAGCCACCCGCCACCCTGGTCGAAGGCGGCCATGTTGCGCACGGCGATGCGCACCACGGCGACCAGGTCATCCGTCTCCCACCAGCCCGCCATGAAGGCCTCGCCCAGGCCGACTTCGCCCTGCAGCAGCCCGGCCTGGAAGGCCCGCAGGTCCCGGATTCGGACCCGCGCCCTCAGTTCGGCTTCCGGATCCCCGAAGGTCTGGGCCCCGCCGGCCCACTCCAGGTCCAGCCGCCCCACCCGGATGCCCGCCAGTCCTTTCAGGAGGATCCGCTGGGCGAAGGTGGGGGCGGGGTCTGTGAGATCGCAGGACCGGGATGGGTGAACACCGGCACGCGCTTGATCCATAGCCAGAAAGCCTCCCAATGAATGGCAGCCAGAACCTTGAGGGTCATCCAGGGGAACTGGACGAGGGTTTTCAGTAGGATGCCGGCCGTCCAGGGGCGTTTCTCGAGAATCAGGGTTGCGTCGAAAAATAAATCTAGACAATCAAACTCCGCAATGTGCACCCGCAGGGTGGCGCCGGGGGTGTTGAAGGCCCAGCGGTAGCGGCAGTCCATGGGCATGAAGGGGCTGACATGGAAGGCCTTGGGCACGTCGAAGCTGACCCCCCCGGGGCCCTGGCGCCCCTCCGCCACCGGCATCCAGTAGGTGTGCCGTTCCCGCCAGGGCGTGTTGCTCACCTGGGCCATGATCAGGGCCAGGCGCCCCTCCCGGTCATGGCAGTAGAAGTAGCTGACGGGATTGAAGCAGATGCCCAGGTAGCGGAGGTGGGTCAGCAGGTAGATGGGCCCATCCGGCAGGGCGTGGCCCTTGGCCTCGGCATCGCGACGCAGCCGCTCCCGCAGGGGCATGGAGGGATCACCGAACTGGTCCTCCTCGTGGAAGGCCGCCCAGTTCCAGCGGCCGTAGCTCAGGAAGGGGGACGCCCGGCACAGCTCTGGAATCCGGTCCACATCCAGGAAGGCCATGAACAGGGGGTAGGTGAAGGCATGGGCCTTCGGCTTGAGGCGCCGGTGGCGGACCTCGCCCACGTAGATGGCGGGCTCGGGGGCGCTCACCACGCGAC
>JADKIO010000007.1 GCA_016721195.1 Candidatus Geothrix skivensis
ATGCTGGCGCTCCTGAAGGTGCCCCTCCGTCGGCGCGAGGTCCTGGACGGCCTCTGGCTGGGCCTCGTGCTGGTCACCCTGTTCTGGCTCCAGACCGACGGACTGCGCTTCACGACCACCTCGAAATCCGGGTTCATCACGGGACTCTACGTGATCTTCACGCCCATGGTGGCGCTGCTGATCGGCGACCGCCTGCGGCCCTCCCACGGCCTCGGCGCCCTGGTGGCCCTCACGGGCCTGATCCTGCTGGTCCGGGAGCCCGGCGCGGCCTGGGGCGGCTGGAACCGTGGGGATTCCGAGACCCTGCTGGCGGCCGTAGGCTGCGGCTTCCACATCGTGATGACCTCCCATTTTTCGCGCCGGTCCTCCGGCTGGGTCCTGGCCTTCAGGTAGCCGTGACCGGTGCCGTGTCCCTGGTGGTCACCCTCATGCTGCCCGCCCCGTTCGGTTTTCAGGGTGCGGGGACGGCCCTCTCACAGGCGGGCACCTGGGTGTCCCTGGGCTTCATGGGAATCCTCGCCACGAGCCTCGCCTTCTACGTCCAGAGCGCCATGCAGGCCCGGCTGGGGGCCACCGAGAGCGGCATCCTCCTGTCCACTGAGCCCGTCTGGACCGCCGCCATCGCCGTCAGCAGCCTGGTGCCGGGCATCCGCGAGCACCTGAGTCCCATTCAGCTCGTGGGCGGCCTGCTCATCCTGGCCGCCACCCTCGTGACGGAATTGGGGCCGAGGCTGCTGCGTCGTCTGGCCCCCATCGAAGCGGAAGACACCATCGGTCGGTTAGCCGGTATCCTGGATAGAAGGAGTGGGACATGTTCATTGTCACGGGTGGCGCGGGTTTCGTGGGCAGCAACCTGGTGCGGGAACTGAACCGGCGCGGCCACACGGACATCCTCGTGGTGGACAACCTCGCCCGCGCCGAGAAGGCCCGGAACCTGGCCGACCTGACCCTGGCCGACTACATGGACAAGCGCGAGTTCAGGTCCCGCCTGGATGCCGGCACCCTGGACCTCCAGCCCGAGGCCGTGTTCCACAACGGGGCCTGCTCCGACACCATGGAGTCCGACGGGCGCTACATGATGGAGAACAACTACGGGGACTCGAAGGCCCTGCTCCACTGGTGTCTGGCCCGCAAGACGCCCTTGGTCTACGCCAGTAGTGCAGCCACCTATGGGGCCAGCACGGACTTCGAGCCGGTGGCGAAGAACGAGGGCCCCCTGAACGTCTACGGCTATTCCAAGCTGGCCTTCGATCAGCACGTGCGCAGCCTCATGCCCGCCATCCAGAGCCCCGTGGTGGGCCTGCGCTACTTCAACGTGTTCGGCCCGCGGGAGCACCACAAGGGCCGGATGATGTCCGTGCTGCACCAGTTGCTGCGCCAGTTGAAGGAGACCGGCGCCTGCCGGTTGTTCAGGGGCACCGACGGCTTCGGCGATGGCGAGCAGCAGCGCGACTTCGTCTTCGTGGGCGACATCGTGGCCATCAACCTCCACTTCGGCGGCGCGGGCATGGCGAAGGCCATCGTGAACGCCGGCACGGGTCGCGCCCGCAGCTTCAACGACATCGCCAAGACCCTCATCGCCCACCTCGGCCAGGGCCGCATCGACTACATCCCCTTCCCCGACGAGCTACGCGGCAAGTACCAGAGCTTCACCCAGGCGGACGTGCGCAGCCTGCGCGCCGCGGGCTACACGGCCCCCTTCACCGAGATGGAAGCCGGCATCGCCGCCACGCTGGCCGAGAGCTCAGGCCTGTCCGGACCAGGATCACCAGGGTCACGTCGTCTAGGAAAGGCGCGGGGTGGTTGAAGGTGCGAGCCTGGGCGATGACGGCATCGGCCGCCGCTTCCGCGCCCACCGGCAGTTCCGCGCAAATGCGGCGCAGACCGGCCTCCTCCAGCATGGTGCGATCCTCCCGTTCCACCTCCACCAGGCCGTCGGTATAGAGCACCAGGCGGTCCTCCGGCAGAAACTCGGCATCGTGCTCCATGAAGGGCAGCTGCTCGTCTAGGCCCAGCATGAAGCCCTTGCCCCGCAGCACCTCGGAGCGCTGCAGCCCGCCCTTGGCCCCGCCCACGATCCGCAGGGGGGCGCAGTGCCCGGCCACCACGTAGCGCAGGCGGTTGGAGACGGGGTCGAGGCGGCCCAGCCAGGCCGTGGCGAACTGCTCGGCCAGGGTGGAGCGGCAGAGATCCTCGTTCATGCCTTGGGCCCAGGCCAGGGGCTCGCCGCCCAGCCGCACCTGGTTCTCGAAGGAGGTCTTCACCATGGCGGAGATGAGCGCCGCGGTGACGCCATGGCCGCTCACATCCGCGATCATCATGGCCGTGCAGCCGTCCGGCAGGGGCAGGATGGCGTAGATGTCCCCGCCGATGCCCGCGGCCGGAAGATACCGGTGCGTGTACCGGGAGCCCGGCGCCTCGCCTGGCAGCTGGGCAGCAGCCCCATCTGGAGGGCGGCGGCCAGCTCCATCTCCTCCTGCACCTTCTGCTGGAAGGTCGTGAGCTCCTTGTTCTGCCGCTTGATCTCCTTCTGCATCTCGATGAGGCGAAAGGTGGAGTCCACCTTGGCCAGCACCTCCTGGGCGTGGAAGGGCTTGGGGATCATGTCGTCGGCGCCCAGGGCCAGGCCGCCGATGCGAGAAGCGGTACCGTCCAGGGCAGACAGGATGATGAAGTAGATGTCCCGGGTGGCCGGATCGCTCTTGACGCGCTTGCACAGCTCATCGCCGGGCATCTCCGGCATGCGGAGATCCGAGATGATGAGGTCGGGCCGGGAGCGGCCCATCTCGTCGAGAGCCTCTACGCCATTGGCTGCGGTCAGGACCTGGTAGCCAGCCCGCTTGAGATAGAAGCTCAGGATGTCCCGGATGGGTGCTTCATCGTCCACCACCAGAACCGCACCCTTGGCCATGCAGGGGTGTCGATCAGGCGCCGCGCAGAGCGTCCTGCTCCGTGGCGAAGATGGAGAAGTAGTTGGTGAGGTTGGTCTGGTCAAAGGTCTTCTTCACCGGCGCGGGGAGGCAGCAGAGGTGGAGCTTGCCGCCGGACTTGTCCACGCTGTTGCGGGCAGCGACCAGGAGGCCAAGACCCGAGGAATCAATGAAGCTGACGCCTTCGAGGTTGATCGCGAGGAGCTTCGGCTGCGCCGTTGCCACCGTCTCGCGGATCACGTCCCGCAGCTGGGCGGTCACCTCGAAATTGACCTTGCCCTGGATCGACACCACGGAAGCGGTGCCTTCTTGGCGGGTCTGGATGTTCAGCATGGTTCCTCCTGAAGGATTCCCTGAAGCACTCTCCGCCGGGCGGCGTCCCGCTGGCGCTGTTTATATTCCGAATGGGAGGCGGGACCGGATCGTGAGCTTTGAAACCCCGATTGTTCCATCACTTGGACCTCATGTGCGAAGAAGAAAGTAAACTCCTCCTGATCCTGGATCAACTCCGGAATGCGGACGAGGTCCGAAAGCTCGGTGTCGCCCATGGTCTGGAGGCGCTCCTGGAGGGTCTCCAGGGCCCTGGTGGCGGGGCTG
Organism: Candidatus Geothrix skivensis; assembly: GCA_016721195.1. GTDB lineage: Bacteria > Acidobacteriota > Holophagae > Holophagales > Holophagaceae > Geothrix > Geothrix skivensis. The sequence continues at coordinate 3,528 of JADKIO010000007.1, forward strand.
GGGAGCCTGACCAGGGTGCGGGCGGTGAACTGGATGGCCGAGTAATCCTTGCTGGAAAAGGGGTTCTGGTCCTTCCCTGGGCCCTTTATGGCCAGGGTCCGGCTCAGGGCCTGCCGCTCTTCGGGCCCCAGGTCCTGGATCCGGAAGAAGGGCGGGGTCGCCTCGCTCCAGGCCGCCAGGGCCTCCATGTCGATCATCAGGTTCCGGCTCCGGCTGGGCTTGATGTGGGTCGGCATGAGCACATGGTGGTCCAGGAGGAAGCGGATGACCATCAGGACGCCCAGCTGGTCCTCCGCCACCAGACGGATGCCGATCTGGTCGTAGATGGTCTCCGCGACGTTCTCGGGCTTGTGGAGCATCTTCAGGAGCATGGAGACGCGGTCTTTGTTCTCTTTGCGCTCCATGGCCACCAGGGGCACCTCGTAGGCCCCCCGCAGGAACCAGCGGCCTTCCTCGCAGACCAGGTACTGGTCGTAGCGGCTGAAGACCTGGCGCTGGATCTCGGGCAGGAACCGGAGGTTCACGTTGTGGTCCACGTGGAAGAGCGTGTGCATCACCCGGAGGATGGCGCAGGACCAGCGGCCCCGGAGGTTGCGGGGCCGGTCTGAGGCCCAGACCAGGAGGTCCAGCGGGTCTGGCAGGTCCCTGACTTCCAGGGGGACGTGGAGACTGGTCCCCTCCAGCACCACGGCCTCCAGGAAGTCCACGGCGTCCTCGTAGACCCGCATAACGGCGGCCCGCTGGACGGGGACATCCATGTCGTAGCCATAGTTCAGCGCGAAGTTCCGGGCCTCTCCGGGGGAGTGGATCCGCAGCGAATCCAGGTCGATGGGCGACCCGCCGCCCAGGATCACCTGGGTGACTTCGGGGGGCATGGGGAACAGGGCGTGGGGAGTCATGGCGGCTAGAACCTACATCGGTCTTTCAAGGAATCCCAATAAAAACGGGGCGCCCAGTGCTGGACGCCCCGCTCGGAACAAGGAACGCCTACTTGATGGCGAAGGCGGCGACGAGCACGTAGATCACGAGGGCCTCGATGAGGGCCAGGCCGATGATCATGGTGGTGCGGATGGCGCCGGCGGCCTGGGGGTTGCGGGCGACGCCTTCGCAGGCGGCGACCACGGCCTTGCCCTGGCCCAGACCGCAGCCGGCGGCGGCGATGGCGAGGGAGAGGTGGGCCACGAACTGGCCTTCGAAGAGGCTCTTCTGGGCGGCGACGGGGGCGCCCTGCGCGAAGGCGACGGCGGCCAGGGTGAAGAGGAAGGCGGTGGTGAGGAACTTCTTCATGGTGGTGCTCCTTATGGGTTGTCCCAGGGGTTCGGAATCCCGGAGACGGGTGAATGCTTTTCTAGCGGAAATCGCGCAGCGTTTTCCGAAGGCTCAATGCTCGTGGGAAACCGCGCCGCTCAGGTAGATCGTGGCCAGCATCGTGAACACGAAGGTCTGGATCAGGCCGAAGAAGAGGCCCAGGAACATCATGGGCACCGGCAGCAGGATCGGCATGAGGCCGAAGAAGATGCCCGCCACCACGTGCTCACCGGCGATGTTGCCGAAGAGACGGAGGGAGTGGCTGAGGATGCGGCTGAGCAGGCCCAGGATCTCCAGCGGGAACATCAGGGGCGCCAGCCACCAGATGGGGCCGGCGAAGTGGGCCCAGTACTTGACGAAGCCCTGCTCCCGCATGCCGTGAAAGTTGTAGTAGCCGAACACCACCAGGGCCGCGCCCAGGGTGACGTTCCAGTTGCTCGTCCCGGGGCTGAGGCCGGGGAGCAGGCCGAAGAGGTTGTTGAAGAAGACGAACAGGGCCATGGTGCCGATGAAGGGCAGGTACTTCTCGCCATGGTGGGCGATGTTGTCGTTGATCATCTCCTTCAGGCCGCCGACGATGCCTTCGAAGATCTGCTGCAGGGGGCCGGGGATGCGGGCCAGGCCCTTCCGGACCAGGGTGGTGATCAGCATGGTCAGCAGCGCGGCTAGGGCGGCGTTCAGCAGGTGGTCGTAGCGCTCCAGCACGGACAGGGAGGCGCCGTGGGCGAAGCCGGGCCAGGGGTGCTGGGCGAGGCCCAGCACGTGGGTGAGCCACTGGGCGAGCAACGATGCGTGGTGTTCCATGTCGGTCAGACCTCACTCGGGTGGCGTGGCTTCGGGCTTCTGGAACATCAGGCGCAGGGCCTCCAGAAGGATGCCGGCCACGAAGAGGAGCACTCCCAGGGCCAGCGGCAGGGCTTCCGCCGGGTAATTCCCCATCATCCCACGCAGCACCAGGGCGATCAACGCCAGTTTGCCCAGGGACAGGAAGCCGTAGAGCCAGCGCCGGCGCACCGATGGGGTGAGCATCCGGGCCGTCAGGACCCCATGAAGGGACCAGAAGGCCAGGCTGGTGAGGGCCCCCACCCCGAACACCAGGGCCGCCGTCCAGGTGCGCAGGAAGCCCCAGAGGGGGAGGCCCGCCAAGCCCAGGACCAGCATGAAGCCCGTGATCCACCGCAGGTGCTCCGCGCCGTCGTCCCCGGGCTCACTCATGGGGCTCCCTGCCCTCCTGGGCGCGCTTCAACTCGGCCTCGTCTCGGCGGGTCATGCGCCGGTTGACCTTGTAGAGTTCCCAGAAGGCCGCAGCGATGCCCCAGACCAGGCCCACCCACTGGCCGAGGGCGGGATGGCCGAAGTGGCCCCCGATCCAACGGCCCAGGAAGAAACCCAGGGTGATGCAGATCGGGAATGTGAAGCCCAGGGACATGAGGTCTCCCCAGAGCGCCCGCTCCCCCGGATCCGCCTCCACCTTCTTCTTGAAGATCACGTACACCCCAGATGCGCAGTCAGACCGCCCCCTCAGTGTAAGGCTGAATCAGGGGGGGGAGCCCGCGCGGAGAAGGGCGAAGCCCGGCCTGCCGGGCTTCTGCGCGGGGGTCTGGGGGTGTGTGCGCAGCACGGAACCCCCGGATAACACTAGACCCAGAAGATTTTCCCCGCCCAGTCCAGCAGCCAGGGCCCGAAGGCCGTGCCGACCAGCACCAGGATGCAGGCAAGGGTGACGATGAAGACCTGGGCGGCGCCCATGGGGCGCGGCCTCCCCCTCGGGCGCCTTGAAGTACATCTGGTTCACCACGCCCAGGTAGTAGTAGGCGCTCACGGCACTGGTCAGCAGGGCGATGACCGTGAGGGTGACGTAGCCCTGCTCGATGGCCAGCTTGAACAGGTAGAACTTCCCGAAGAAGCCCACCAGGGGCGGGATGCCCGCCAGACTCAGCAGGAAGATCATCATGGCAAAGGCCAGCACCGGGTGCTTGCGGCCCAGGCCCTTGAAGTCTTCGATGCGCTCCCCCTCGCCCTTGCCCTGGAGGTAGATCACCACGGCGAAGGCCCCGGTGTTCATCACGATGTAGATGAGCATGTAGAGCCAGACCGCCTGGGCGCCGGCCATGGGATCGCCCGACAGCACGCCCAGCAGCATGTAGCCCACGTGGGCGATGCTGGAATAGGCCAGCAGGCGCTTCATGCTCTCCTGCCGCACGGCCGCCACGTTGCCCAGGATCATGCTGGCCCCGGCGATGTAGGTGAGGGGCAGCACCCAGTCGCTGGACACGCCGTGGAACCCGGCGCCGAAGACCCGCAGGAAGGCCGCCAGGGCCGCGGCCTTGGGGGCGGTGGCCATGAAGGCCGTGATGGGCGTGGGAGCGCCTTCGTAGGCGTCCGGCGACCACATGTGGAAGGGCACGGCGGCCACTTTGAAGGCCATGCCCACCAGCACCATGAGGACCCCCGCGTAGACCAGCAGGTTGCTGTTGGCCGGGGTGAGGGCCAGGGCCTGATTCAGGTCCGCCAGGTTGGTGGTGGTACCCCCGGCGGCGCCGTAGAGCAGGCTGATGCCGTAGACGAGGATGCCGCTGGAGAAGGCCCCCAGCAGGAAGTACTTCATGCCCGCTTCCACGCTGGTGGCGCGGTCCCGCAGGTAGGCCACCAGGATGTAGATGCAGATGGCCATGAGCTCGATGCTGAAGTAGACCGAGATCAGGTCAGAGGCGCCGCAGAGGAAGAGCATGCCCGCCAGGGAGAACAGGATCAGGGCGTAGTACTCCACCGTCTGCTGCTTGAGGCTGTCCAGCAGCCGCGTGCTCAGGAGCACCGTGCCCGCCGAGGCCGCCACGCAGAGCATCTGGAAGCCCCGGGTGAGGCCATCGTTCCGGAACATCCGGGAGAAGCCTTCGCCATCGGCGGTGCGGGAGACCAGGAAGGCCGTGATCGCCAGGATCACCAGGGTGATGGGCGCCCACTTGTGCTTCTCGTTCCGGTTGAAGAAGAGATCGCCGGGCCAGAGCATGAGCGTGGCCACGACCATGAGGAAGAGTTGGGGGGCGATGAGGTGCGTATCCCGGAGGAGCGCACTCAGCAACCCCTGAGCGAAGCCGTTCATCAGTGGCCTCCGCCGTGGGCTGGGGCAGCGTGGGGGGCGGCAGGGGCCTGGTGGCCCGCGGGAGCGGCACCATGCCCGGCAGGGGCAGGTTCATGGTGGGCAGCCGGAGCGGCCATGCCGCGCATACCGAGTCTGGCGGCAGCGGCCTGCTTGGCGGCCAGGGCCTCGGCGGCGTGGAAGCCGGGGTTGACCTGCTCCACCAGCTTGCGGACCGGCGCGTCCATCACGTCCATGAGGGGCTTGGGGTAGAGTCCGATCCAGAAGGCGGCGGCCACCAGGGGCGCGAAGTAGAGGATCTCGCGGAGGTTGAGGTCCTCCATCTTCTCGTTCACGGCTGTAATGGGTCCGAACATGACGCGCTGGAACATCCAGAGCATGTAGGCGGCACCCAGGATGATGCCCAGGGTGGCGACCACGGCGTAGATGGGGAAGGACTGGAAGGCACCCATGAGGATCATGCCTTCACCGATGAAACCATTCAGCAGAGGCAGGCCGATGCTGCTCATGGTCATGATCATGAAGATGGTGGCGTAGATGGGCATGCTCTTCGAGAGGCCGCCGAAGTCGGCGATCATGCGGGTGTGCCGGCGCTCGTAGACGATGCCCACCGCGAGGAAGAGCCCACTGGTGCTGATGCCGTGGTTGATCATCTGGAACAGGCCGCCCTTGATGCCGTAGGGGTTGAGGGCGAAGAGGCCCAGCATGCAGAGGCCCAGGTGGCTCACGGAGGAGTAGGCCACCAGCTTCTTCATGTCCTTCTGGATCATGGCCACCAGGGCGCCGTAGATGATGCCGATGAGGGACAGGCCGATGAACCAGGGCATCAGGTCCTTGGTGGCGCCGGGCAGGATGGGCAGCAGGAAGCGGACGAAGCCGTAGGTGCCCATCTTGAGGAGGATGGCGGCCAGGATCACGGAACCGGCGGTGGGCGCCTGCACGTGGGCGTCCGGCAGCCAGGTGTGGAAGGGGAACATCGGCACCTTGATGGCGAAGCCGATGAAGAAGGCCAGGGCCATGAGGTGCTGGTAGGTCTTGGACTGCTGGGCGATGATGGGGGCCATCTGCTGGAAGGATTCCAGCGAGAAGTTGTAGCTGCCGGTCGCCTTGTGCTGCAGGAAGTAGATGGCCAGGATGGCCACCAGCATCAGCACGGAACCGGCCAGGGTGTAGAGGAAGAGCTTGATGGCGGCGTAGAGCTTCTGGGGTCCGCCCCAGATGCCGATGAGGAAATACATGGGGACGAGCATGACCTCCCAGAACAGGTAGAAGAGGAACATGTCCTGGGTGATGAACACGCCGAGCATGGCCGTCTGGAGCACCAGCATCCAGATGTAGTACTCCTTGTGCCGCTCCTCGATGGACTTGAAGGAGCAGGCGATGGCGATGGGACCAATGAAGGTGGTCAGCAGCCAGAGCAGGAGGCTGATGCCGTCCATGCCCACGCTGAACTTCACGCCCAGGGCCGGGATCCAGGTCCAGGCCTGGAACCACTGGACCGCGTCGCTGGCCCGGTCATAGCCGAACCAGAAGGGCAGGCTCAGCAGCAGGCTGGCGATCATGACCAGGAGGGACCCGATCTCGAAGATCCGGCGCTGGTCCTTGGGCACGAGGAGGAGGACCAGCGCACCCAGGACGGGCAGGAAGGTCGCCACCAGCATCAGTGTCGTGTTTGCGGTGAACATGAGGACTCCAAACCATTGAGGCCAGGCAGGGGATGACTAGGCGATGAATTTCCAGAAGGCGAAGACGAGGAAGCCGAGGAACATGACGAAGGCGTAGTGCTGCACCCGGCCGCTCTGCAGGCTGCGGAAGACGCTGCTGGTCTCCTGCACGATGTACTCCGTGAGGTCGACTGCGCCATCCACCAGGTACTCGTCCACCCAGTTCATGGCGGTGGCCCAGAGGAGGGTGACGCGGGCGGCACCGTTCACCATGCCGTCCACCACCCAGGTATCGAAGCTCCAGAGCTGGGCGGAGAAGCGCTTGATGGGCTCGATGAGGTAGCCATCGTAGAACTCGTCCACGTAGTATTTCGCGTTCACCCAGCGGAACAGGTTCGGGAACCGGGTCACGAAGGCCTTGGCCCGGCTCCAGGTGGGATCCACCTTGTAGATCCACCAGGCCAGCAGCATGGCGCCGGGAGCCCACACCAAGGTGGCCCAGGCCATGAGGCCATATTCGATGGCCGGTGGCACATGCTCCCCAGGGTGGACGGGCGCCACCTGGTAGAGCAGCGGTTCGATCCACTTGCTGAAGAGGTCAGCGGGCACGATGGGCAGGATACGGTGCAGGCTCTCGGGGTAGTTGAGGAAGCCACCCACCACCGCCAGGCCCGCAAGGATGGACACCGGCAGCCACATGCGCCAGGAGACTTCCGTGGGGCCATGGCCATGATCAGCTTTCGTGGCATGAGCGACTGGGACGTGCGGAGCATGGCCGTGGTCTGCATGTGCATCCGCATGGCCGTGGCCATCCCCATGTCCATGGTCATCCCCATGGCCGTGCGCCTCGGAGGGCACGCTCAGGCCGTGGGGATCATGCCCGGCTCCGCGGTACTCGCCGAAGAAGGTCATGGCGATGAGGCGGGTCATGTAGAAGGCGGTGCAGAAGGCGCCCAGCATGCCCAGGATCCAGGCCACCAGGTTCAGGGTGGGGCCGTTGTAGTGACCGTGGTTGTACCAACCATTGAACACCTTCCACAGGATCTCATCCTTGGAGAAGAATCCAGAGAAGGGGAAGATGCCGGCGATGGCGAAAGTCGCCAGGATCATGCTCATGGCGGTGATGGGCATCAGCTTCTTCAGGCCACCCATGTTGCGCATGTCTTGCTCATGGTGGCAGGCGGCGATCACCGCACCGGAACCAAGGAAGAGGCTGGCCTTGAAGAAGGCATGGGTGAAGACGTGGAACATGCCGGCGCTGAAGGCCCCGGCGCCGAGCCCCATGAACATGAAGCCCAGCTGGGACACGGTAGAGTAGGCCAGCACCTTCTTGATGTCGTACTGGGCCAGGCCCATGGTGGCGGCCACGAAGGCGGTCAGTGCGCCAAAGGCCAGCACCACGGCCAGGGCCATGGGTGCGTTCACGTAGATGAAGTTCATGCGGGTGATCATGTAGAGGCCGCTGGTCACCATGGTGGCGGCGTGGATCAGCGCGGAGACCGGCGTTGGGCCCGCCATGGCATCCGGCAGCCAGACATACAGTGGGATCTGCGCCGACTTGCCCATGGCGCCCACGAAGAGGCAGCAGCCGATGAGGTTGAACCACCAGGTGGGGCTGGCCGTGTGACCATACAGTGTGATGGCCTTCATATTCGCCACTTCGCGGACGGAACCCATCAGCGTGTCGTAGTCGAGGCTGCCGAAGACCTGGAAGATCAGGAAGAAGCCGATCATGAAGCCGAAATCGCCGATGCGGTTGGTGACGAAGGCCTTCTTCCCGGCGGCGGCCGCAAACTCCTTTTCGAAGTAGAAGCCGATGAGCAGGTAGGAGCAGAGGCCGACGCCTTCCCAGCCCAGGAACATCATCATGATGTTGGCGCCCAGCACCAGGTTCAGCATGCTGAACACGAAGAGGTTCAGGTAGGCCATGAAGCGGTAGTAGCGGCCGTCATTGCGCTCTTCGGCCATGTAGCCGGTGCTGAACAGATGGATCAGGAAGCCCGCGCCGGACACCAGCAGGGCCATGCAGGCCGAGAGCACATCGAACTTGTACGCCCACTCGATCTTGTAGGTGCTGAGGCCGCCCAGGACCCTGGCCCCACCGATATCGAACCAGGTCCAGAGGCTCTGGTGGATGGACCGGCCGTCTGCGGGCATTCCCAGGAGCTGGATGAAGTAGTAGAGCGTGAGGAGGAAGGCGACCCCCACGCTGCCCAGGGCGAAGAAGTCCACCACCTTGGTGTTCCGCAGCTTCCGGCCGCTGAGGCCGTTGATGAGGAACCCGAAGAATGGGAGGAAGGGGATCAGCCACAGGTAGGCGGCCGGCTGGGAGGCGGCGGTGGCGGCGTGCGCAAGGGTCATGTCGGCAGTCATGATCGTCGTCATCCCTTCAGCAGGTTGATGTCGTCCACCTGAACGGTGTCACGCTTGCGGTAGAGGGCCACCACGAGCGCGAGCCCGACGGCCACTTCGGCGGCGGCAAAGCCCATCACCAGGAGGGCGAAGGCCTGCCCGGAGACGGAGCCGCTGTGGCGGGCGAAGGCGATGAAGTTCAGGTTGGCGGCGTTGAGCATGAGCTCCACGCACATCAGGATCACCAGGGCATTGCGGCGGATGAGCACGCCCGCGATGCCGATGGAGAAGAGCCCGAAGGAGATGAGGAGGACTGCGTTGAGGCTGACCATCACACCCGCTCCGTCTTAGCCAGCACCACGGCGCCCACCAGGGCCACCAGGAGGATCACGCTGAGGATCTCGAAGGGCAGCAGGTAGTCCGCGAAGAGTCCCCGGCTCACGGCCTGGGCATTCTGCTTGGCCACGTTCAACCCCTGGGCCAGTTCCGGCCGGAGCACCAGCGCTTCGGCGGAGGCGCTTCCGAAGATCACCTTGCGGAAGACGCCCACGAAGGCGGCAGCGCCGATCAGCACGGCCGCAACGGCGTACCGCGACTGGAGCTGGAAGACCTCGGGGCCGGACTTCTTGCTCATCTCCACGAGCATGACGACGAAGAGGAAGAGCACCACGATGCCGCCGGCATAGACCAGGATCTGGGCCATGCCAAGGAACTCCGCCTCCAGGGCCAGGAAACAGCCGGCGATGCAGAGCATGGTGAAGAGGAAGCCGAGCACGCTGTGGATGGCGCTCCTGGAAGCGACCATGAACGCCGCGCCGCACAGGGACAGGACGCCGAAGATGGCGAACATGTTCCGGCCGATCGTTTCGAGTAGATGTTCCATGGGGCTTCCTCGGAAATGCGCGAAGGGAGAAGGGTCAGTCGTCAGCCACGCTGAACTTGCCCACCGGCGAGGGCACGAACATGTTCTGTTCCAGCCCTTCCATGCCCAGGGAGAAGTCCTCCCGGTTGTAGGCGGCCAGCTCGAACTGGTGGTTCAGGATGATGGAATCGAAACCGCAGCTCTCCACGCAGAACTCGCAGAAGATGCAGCGCTCCATCTCGAAGTCGTAGCGGACCGGGAAGGGCATCTTGCGGCCTTCCTTCTTGCCCTTCTCGATGGTGATCACCTGGGTGGGGCAGATCTTCTCGCAGGCCATGCAGCAGACGCACTTGATCTCCCCCTGCTCGTCCTTCAACAGGGTGAGTCGGCCCCGGAAGCGGGGCTGCATCTTCGCCACCACTTCGGGGTACTCGGACACGATGTGGAAGGGCACCTTGCGGCGGTTGGCGGTGAAGAACACCTTGGCGAAATGCTTGCCCGTGATGGACAGGCCCTTGGCGATGTCGAAGGGGATGAGGGTCCTGAGCAGCTTGTTCATCGGTGGCCCCTAGACGGCGAAGCAGCGGACGAGGGCCGCCAGCAGGAGGTTGACCAGCGCCATGGGGATCAGGTACTTCCACGCCACGCTCATGACCTGGTCGTACCGGTAGCGGGGGATGGTGCCGCGCACCCAGATGTAGGTGAAGAGGATGAAGATGATCTTCACGGCGAAGAAGATGGCGTGGGGCTCACCGAACCAGGAGAGGAAGCCAGGCAGGTACGGATTCAGCAGGCCCTGGAGGCCGAAGGGCAGGAGCCAGGGGCCGCCGAGGAAGAAGCCCGCGGCCAGGGCCGCCACCACGGTCATGTTGATGTACTCGGCCAGGTAGAAGAAGCCGAACTTCATGCCCGAATACTCGGTGTGGAAACCGGCCACCAGCTCGTTCTCGGCTTCCGGCATGTCGAAGGGCAGGCGGTTGGTTTCCGCGAAGCCGCAGGTCAGGTAGATCAGGAAGCCGAGGACCTGGGGCACCAGACCCCAGAAGGGCAGGCCCACCGCCATGCGCTCGGACATCTCGGCGAAATTGAGGCTGGCGGAGAGCACCACGGGGGCCAGCAGGCTGATGGCCAGGGGCACTTCGTAGCTCACCATCTGGGCCGCGCTGCGCAGACCGCCCAGCAGGGGGTACTTTGAGTTGGAGGCCCAGCCCGCCAGGACGATGCCGTAGACGCCGACGCTGGCCACGCCCAGGATCCAGAGCAGGCCCACGTTGATGTCGGCGATGCCGCCCGAGACCGGCAGCCCGCCCACGAAGGGGAACCACTTCGGGAAGGTGAAGAAGACGCCGGGCACGAAGGAGACCGCGGCGAACACCACCACCGCCGAGACCATGCTGAGGGCCGGGGCGATGAAGAACACGAACTTGTCGGCCTTCGCCGGGATGACGTCCTCTTTGAGGATCAGCTTCAGGATGTCGGCCACGAGGCCCGGGATGCCCCGCCAGTAGGACAGCACGGGAATGCGTCCCCACTTCCACATGCCCCGGTTCATCCAGCCGGTGATGCCCACGTGGCCGCTGGCGACGCGGGTGGAGCCCAGGCGCTGCTGGAGGTAGCCCAGCACCTTGCGCTCGGCGAACACGGTCAGGGGGACCACGACGAAGACGAAGACCACCACCAGCAGGCACTGGATGAGGGTGATCACGATGGACTGGGAGAGCGTCGGAATGGGCATGGTCGGAAGTCCTCGTCGCCTAGCGGTCGATCTCGCCGAGCACGATGTCCAGGGTGCCGATGGCCGCGACGATGTCGGCGATCAGGCCTCCCTCAGCCATCTTGGGCAGGGCTTGGAGGTTGATGAATCCGGGGGCCCGCACGTGGAACCGGTAGGGGTTCCCGCTGCCCTTCTCGCCCACGAGGTAGTAGCCGATCTCGCCCTTGGGGGCTTCGGTGGCGTGGTAGACCTCGTTGACCTCGGCCCTCAGGATCTTGGGCAGCTTGGCCATGACGGGCCCTTCGGGCATGCCGTCCATGCACTGCTGGATGATGCGGGCACTCTGGCGCATCTCCTCCATGCGCACCAGGTACCGGGCGTAGGTATCGGCCTCGGTCTTGGTGGGCACCTCGAAGTCCATCTCGGCGTAGGCCGCGTAGGGGAAGGCCTTGCGGATGTCGTAGGGGACGCCGGCCGCGCGCAGCACGGGGCCCGTGACGCCCAGGGCGATGGCATCCTCGGCACTGAGCTTGGCCACGCCCACGGTGCGCTTCTTCCAGATGCGGTTCTCGCTCAGCAGGTTCTCGTACTCCTCGAGGCAGCTGGGGAACTTGGCCAGGAACTTGGTCACCAGCTTCTCGAAGCCCGGCGGCAGGTCCTCCCGCAGTCCGCCGATGCGGAAGGCGGTGGTGGTGAGGCGGGAGCCGCAGAAGGCCTCGTTCATGTCGAGGATGTCCTCGCGCTCCCGGAAGGCGTAGAGGAAGACCGTCATGGCCCCGATGTCCAGGGCGTGGGTCGCCAGCCAGATGAGGTGGGACGCCAGGCGGTTGAACTCGTTGAGCATCGTGCGGATGTACTGGGCGCGACGGGGCACCGTGATGCCGAAGAGCTTTTCGTTGGCCTCGGCCCAGCCCAGGTTGTTGGCCACGGCGGAGCAGTAGTCCATGCGGTCCGTCCAGACCTGGCCCTGGAAGAAGGTCTGGTTCTCGCAGATCTTCTCCACGCCCCGGTGCAGGTAGCCGATCATGGGCCGGCAGTGGGTGATGGTCTCGCCGTCGAGCCGGAGCTTCACCCGCAGCACACCGTGGGTGGAGGGGTGCTGCGGGCCCAGGTTGACTTCCATTTCCTCGTTCTTGAACACCGTCCGCTCCTACTCCGCCTTGGGTTGCTTCAGGTTGATGCCGAGCTGGCCGGCCTTCTGCATGGCGATCATCTCGAGCCTGCCGCCGCGGTCCTCGCGGAAGGAGATGTCGCGCTGGCCCCAGCCCACCACGGGGTAGTCCTTGCGGAGCGGGTGGCCCTCCCAGTCCTCGGGGCAGAGGATGCGGGTCATGTCGGGGTGGTTCACGAAGCGGATGCCGAGCATGTCGTAGATCTCGCGCTCCATCCAGTTGGCACTGGGATAGACGGCGACGGCGCTTTCGGGCGCGAAGCCCTCGGGCACCAGGATCCGCAGGCGGAGCCGCTTCCGGCGGCTGATGCTGGTCAGGTGGTAGACCACGCTGAAGGCAAATCCCGTGGCGGCCGGATAGTGGGTGGCCGTCTGGTCCGCCAGCATCTCGTAGTTGAGCTCGGCGTCCTGCCGGCACAGCATGAGCGCCTCGAGGAGCGATTCCTTGGACACCTGGCAGGTCAGCTCACCGGCCTGCTCGAAGATCTCCTCCACCTTCCCTCCGAGGCAGTCCTGGAGGTGCAGCAGGTCCGGATCCTGCGCCTCCTGGGGCCAGGGGGTCTTCAGGTCGTTGTCGTCCTTGCGGGGGACGGCGCGGACCGGGGGCTTGGGGGCGTCCTTGCCCTCGGCTTCGGCCTTGGCCTTGGCGACCTCGAAGTCCGCCTGCTGCTTCTGCCACTTGGCCTCGTCCGCCTCGGCGGCGGCCTTCACTTCGGCCACATAGGTGACCAGGCTCGGCAGCGGGACCGTCTTGGGCAGGACGATCTGGCGCTGGGGCGAGGCTGCGTAGTCATAGACGTAGGGTCCGGCGGGGGCTTCCGGGGTCTCCGACGGCTGGGGGAGGGTCTCGTCCGACATCAGCCGACCTCCTCGAAGATGTCCTTGTACCGATCCGCCAGGCTGCTGGTCATGATCTTGTCCTGGAGCTTCATGAACCCGTAGATCAGCGATTCAGGCCGAGGGGGGCAGCCGGGGATGAAGACGTCCACCGGGATGACCTTGTCCACGCCCTGGATGGTGTGGTACGAGTCGAAGGGGCCGCCGGCGGTGGCGCAGGAGCCCATGGCGATCACCCACTTGGGCTCGGGCATCTGGTCGTAGAGCACCTTGATGACCGGGGCCATCTTGTAGGTGACGGTGCCGGCAATGATCATCAGGTCCGCCTGGCGGGGAGTGGCGCGGAAGATGCCGGCCCCGAAGCGGTCGAAATCGAAGCGGCTGGCGCCGGCGGCCATCATCTCGATGGCGCAGCAGGCCAGGCCGAAGGTCACGGGCCACACACTGGTGGCGCGGGACCAGTTCATGACCTTCTCGACTTTGGTGGTGATGAGGATCTGCTCAAGGGCAGAAGGCTGCATTACTCCCATGTGAGGGCTCCCTTGGACCAGATGTAGCCGTACCCGAACAGCAGCAGGAAGAGGAAGAGGCCCAGCTCGATGGCCCCGAAGAGGGCCAGCTCCTTCATCTGGATGGCCCAGGGCATGAGGAAGACCGTTTCCACGTCGAACACCAGGAACATCACGGCCACCAGGTAGTAGCGCACGGAGAACTTCTCCCGGGCCTCGCCGGTGGTGACGATGCCGCACTCGTAGGACGAGTACTTCGCGGCGCTGGGCCAACTGGGGCGCAGCAACCACGATAAATTCCAAATGATGATCGGCAGGGCCACTGCCACCAGGATCAGCAGCAGGATGGACGCGTACCCACGCATGGAGCCTCCAGAACAGGTCATTGTGTCGTGCGGGTCCCGCACAGGTCAACGATCTAAGCCAACCGCCCCGTCCTTTGTGACCCTTGTCCGATTCTGGCCACTTGGGCTCTGGTCCATTCCGCTAGGATGCTTCCATGTCCTCACCAAACCCTCCGGTTCCCAACGATGCTGTCCCGGCAGGGGACCAGACCCTGGCCGATTTCCGACCTTCCAGGGAGCTGTACCCCACCCTGGACCTGACCCGGGAGCCTGTGGATTTTGCCCTGTTCCAGGCCCTGCCCCTGGACCTGATGTTCAAGCACCACTTCGTGCCCGTGCAGGAACGGGAGGGTGTGCTGTGGCTGGCCATGGCCGATCCCCTGGACATCCCCACCCAGGACATGCTCCGCCTGAGGTTGAAGCGGCCCCTGCGCTTTGCCGGCGCCCCCCTGGCCCAGATCCAGGAGGTCCTCAAGAAGTCCGAGAGCGGCCAGAAGGTCATGGACGAGGCTGGCGAGGCCCTGAAGGTCCAGGTGCTCCACGAAGAGGACTGGGACGACGAGGTGCTGGACCTGGAGCGCCTCACGGACAAGGACGAGGCCCCCATCGTCCGCCTGGTGGATACCACCATCTTCAACGCCCTCCAGCGGCGGGCCTCCGATATCCACCTGGAGACCACTTCCAACGGCTTCCAGATCAAGTACCGCATCGACGGCAGCCTCTACCCTGCCGCCGAGCCCATCGACCGCCGCTTCGCCTCACCCATCATCAGCCGCATCAAGGTCATGTCCGAGCTGGACATCGCCGAGAAGCGCAAGCCCCAGGACGGCCGCTTCAAGCTCAAGGTCCGGGGGCGCGCCATCGACTTCCGGGTGAGCATCATGCCCACCATCCACGGCGAAGACGCGGTGATCCGCATCCTCGACAAGGAGAACCTCACGGAGGAATTCCAGACCCTGACGCTGGAGATCCTGGGCTTCTCGGACCACGAGCTGAAGCGCCTGCGCCGCTTTTCCCGGGAGCCCTACGGCATGTTCCTGGTGACGGGCCCCACGGGCTCGGGCAAGACCACCACCCTCTACGCCGTGATCAGCGAGATCAAGGCCCCCGAGGACAAGATCATCACCATCGAGGACCCGGTCGAGTACCAGCTCGAAGGCGTCACCCAGATCCCCGTGAACGAGAAGAAGGGCCTCACCTTCGCCCTGGGCCTGCGGTCCATCCTGCGCCACGACCCCGACAAGATCCTCGTGGGGGAGATCCGGGATCCCGAGACGGCCCAGATCGCCATCCAGTCCGCCCTCACGGGCCACCTGGTGTTCACCACCGTCCATGCCAACAACGTGCTGGACGTGCTGGGCCGCTTCCAGCACATGGGGGTGGAGGTCTACAACTTCGTGTCCTCCCTCAACTGCATCCTGGCCCAGCGCCTCATCCGGGTGCTCTGCCCCAAGTGCAAGCGCCCGGCCCCGGTGCCGACGCCCCTGGAGCTGGAGGAGAACGGCGTGGACGAGGCCTGGCTGAAGGGCGCCACCCTCTTCGACCGGGTGGGCTGCGTGGACTGCCACGGCACGGGCTTCCGGGGCCGCCAGGCCATCATCGAATTCATGGGGCTCAACGACGAGCTCCGGGAGCTGCTCATCCAGCGGGCCCCCGTGCGGGAAGTGAAGGCCGCCGCCCGCCGGGGCGGCATGCAGTTCCTCCGGGAGAGCGCCATCGAGAAGGTGCGGTTGGGCATCACGACCTTCACCGAGATCAACAAGGTGACGTTCCGTGAAGGGGCCTGATCACCACCTGCCAACGGACGCGATGGTTAGAGAAGGGGCATGAGGCGGGCCCTCCTCGCCGCCCTATCCTCGCTGGCCCTGGCAGGAGGCCCGACCGAACTCGTCGGAATCCGCACCACCCTCAGCGGGGAGAATCTGAGGCTGCCCAAGGGGGAGGCGCTCGGCCTGCTGGGCCTGTCCGGCACCACGGACCTCGGCCCCTGGTACCTGGGGCCCGGCCTCTACGGTGCCGCCCGGGGTGAGCGGGGGGGATTCTTCACCTTCGGCCTGGAGGGCGGACTGCGGGGGCGGCCCTTCCCGGCCCTGCCCCTCGAGCTGGAGGCGGGTTGCTTCGTGGGCGGGGGCGGCGGCGCCAGCGCCCCCCAGGGCAGCGGCCTCATGCTGCGGCCCCACCTGGGCCTGTCCTATCCCCTGGGGCGCGTCCGCCTGGGCGCCCACCTGAGCCGGGTGCGCTTCCCCGGTGGGGACATCGACGGCACGCAGGCCGCCTTCACCTTGGCCTTCGGCACCCAACGGCTCTGGGTGCCGGAAGGCGGCTGGGGGCCGGCCTACGGGGGCCCCGTCCAATGGGAGGGGCGGAGTCTGGAGCTGGAGGCCATGCACCTCGATCCGGCCCGGGCCAACCTCACGCGCACCGGCCTCCCCCAGCGCTCCTTCGCGATCGGGGGCCTCGCCATGTCCCGGGACCTCCCGGGTCCCTGGTTCCGGTTCCTGGCGGTGGGGGGTGCGGCCAAGGGCTCCAGTGCCGGCTACGCCCAGATCCTGGGGGGTCTGGGCCTCCGCGCCTCCCTGGCGGGCCCCCTCGGGGTCGAGGCCCGGCTGGGAGCTGGCCTGGGTGGCGGGGGCGACGTGGACACCGGGGGCGGGTTCATCCTCTCCGGTGAAGGCGCCCTCACGGCGGGCAGCGCCCACTGGAGAGCCGCCCTGGGGCTGGGCTTTCTGCGGGCGCCCGGCGGAAGCTTCCAGGGCCGGATGCTCACCTTCCGCCTGGCCCATCGGGTCTGGACCCCGGGGCCCCAGGGGACCGGGGAAGGGCTCGGGGCCTTCGACCTGGCCCAGTGGCGGGTGGGTTCCGGCCTCCTCGTCTACCACCGCGCCCCACAATTAGGCCGGGCCGATGGAACCATCCAGCTCATGACCCTGCGGGTGGACCGCCAGGTGAGCCAGGGCTGGTACCTCACCGGCGAGGCAGGGAGCGCCACCGGTGGGAACGCCGGGGGCTACTCCACGGGGCTCGCGGGCCTGGGCTGGGAGACCGCCCCCTGGGCCCGCCAGAAGCTGTTCACCGAAGTCGCCCTCGGCGCCGGCGGCGGGGGCGGCCTCCGATCCGGCGGGGGCCTGCTGACCTCCCTCCGGGCGGGATGGCGCTGCGGTTGCAGGTCTCCGCCACGAAAACCCGGTGGGTGGCGAGCACCAGGGTCGATGTGCCCAGGAAGCCCCGCAGGTTCTCCAGGATGCGGCTTTCGGTCTCGGCATCCACCGCGGATAGCGCATCATCCAGCAGCAGGAGCCGGGGCCGGCGGAGCAGGGCCCGGGCCAGGGCCGTGCGCTGGCGCTCGCCGCCGCTGAGGATCACGCCCCGCTCGCCCACCACCGTGTCCAGCCCCTCGGGGAGCCGCCGGATCAGGTCGTCCATGGCCACGATGCGGGCGATCTCCCAGATCTCCTCGTCGGTGGCCTCGGGCCGCCCCATGGCCAGGTTCATGCGCAGGGTATCCGAAAAGAGGAAGGCCTCCTGGGGCACCCAGCCCAGCCCCGCCCAGTGGCGGCGCAGGGTGGCCTCCGACAGGGGCTCGCCATCCAGGCGCAGCCGCCCCGCCTGGGGCTCCCGCAGGCCCGCCAGGACCTGCAGCAGCAGGGTCTTGCCGGAGCCGATGCCGCCTACCACCGCCAGGCTGTCCCCGGGGGCCAGGTCCAGGGTAAGAGGTCCCAATCCGCGCCCCGTTTCGAAGCGGTGGACGACCCCTTCCAGGCCGATGGCCGCCGGGGCCCCCGGCAGGGTGATGGCCTCCGCGGGCGGCAGGGACCGCTCGGGGCTGTGGAACAGCTCGTTCAGGCGCTCCTGTCCGGCCTTGGCCCGCTGGAACAGGTTGATGGACCAGCCCAGGCTCATCATGGGCCAGGCCAGGGCCACCAGGAAGCCCGTGAAGGCGGTGAGATCCCCCAGGTTGAGGGCGCCCCGCACCACCAGGCTGCCGCCGTAGGCCACCAGCACCAGGGCCGACACGCCGCTGATGAAGGCCGAGAGGGGCGCGTAGGCGCTGAAGATCACCGACTGCTTCATGCTGAGCATGGCGTGGCGCCGGCTGAGGGCGCCGAACTGGGCCACGCGGGCGGCTTCGAGGCCGAAGGCCTGGACCACCCGTTCCCCGCTGATGGTCTCGTGGCTGAAGGTGGAGAGGGCGGCAAAGGCCAGCTGCAGCTTCTGCTGCACCATGTGGCTCCACTTCCCGATGATGTAGAAGCCCAGGGCCAGGAACGAGAAGGGCAGCATCACCGCCAGGGTGAGCCGCCAGCTGGTGTGGAACATCAGGGCCAGGGTCACCGGCAGGATGGACAGCACCTGGAGGAAGCTCATGAGCCCCGGCCCGGTGGCCATGCGCACGGTGCCGACGTCATCCCCCACCCGGCTCATGAGGTCGCCGACCCGCTGCCGCTCGTAGAAGGCGAAGGGGCGCGCCAGGAGGAAGCCGTAGAGCGATTCCCGCTGTTCCCGCTCCACCTCGCGGCTGAGGCCGATGAGCGTATTGCGCATGAGGTAGCGGCCCACGCCGGCCAGGGCGGTGAAGGCCAGCATCCAGGCCAGGAAGCCCCGGGAGCCCTGCCAGTCCTGGCCCTCCAGGGCATGCACCGCCCGGCCCGCCCAGTAGGGCACCACCGAAGCCGCGACGCTGCACCAGACCGTGGCCCCCAGGCCCCAATAAAGGGTGCGGCGGTGGCGGGCCATGAGGGGCCACCACCACCAGAGCTTCGAGTTTGAAAGATCCGCCAAGCGGGCCTCCTGCTGGTTAGAGTAGCAACACCCAATTGCCTGGGCCCAGGGAAGCCGCCTTTTGGGCGATCCAGCTGCTAGGATCCTGGAAGAAAACCCACGGATCCCGTATGCATCTGCTGCGTCTGGCCCATTGCCTGGTCCTCGCAGGCCTCCTGGCCCCGCCCCTGGCGGCCCAGGTGGTGGAGGAATCCCTGGCCCGGGACCCGGGTCCCCTGGACTTCATCCAGGGCGATGGCTACGAGCAGTGGATCCTCCAGTCCCTGGCGGGGGATGCCCTGGTGGGACTCAGCCCTGCCGGCCAAGTCGTGCCCAGGCTAGCCTCCCGCTGGAAGGTCCTCCCGGACGGCCGCCTCAGCTTCACCCTCCGACCGGAGGCCCGCTTCCCGGATGGCCGCCGGGTCGAAGCCGAGGATGTGCTCTGGACCTTCCAGGAGCTGCTCCGGGATCCCAAGGCCAGTCCCACCAAGCGGGCCATTCTGGAGGGCACGACGGTGGGCAGCGATCGGGGAACCCCGTGGATCAAGTCCCCCCGCCCGGCCCAGCGCCTGCTTCTGGAGCTGGCGCGGGTGCCCGTCGCCCAGCGGCAGCATCCGGATCGCGGCTCGGGCCCCTTCAGCCTCCGCAAGGAGTCCGGGGCCTGGGTCTTCACGCGCCGGGAGCACTTCCTGAAACCCCAGGTGGACGGCATCCGCTTCCGCCTGCTTCCCGACGGAGCCGGGGTCATGACCGCCCTGCAGAAGGGCTGGCTCAGCATCGGGTACCCGGCCACCCGCCGCCAGGCTGACCCGCCCCCGACCCATCGCCTGGTCACCCAGCCCATGCACTCCCAGCTGGTGGTCTGGAGCCGCAGCGGGCCCGCCCCCTTGCGGTGGCTGGAACACTGGCGAAGGGATGCCTTCCCGCCCCGGCTCCTGGGCCTGAACGCCCGCCCCAGTCGCGGGCTCTGGCCCGAGACCCTGGGCTTCGAGGTCCGGACCATCGAGGCTGCCGAGCCACGGCCCGAGGCCCCCAAGGCCCTGCGGCTGCTGTACCTCGGGGCCGATGAGGGGGTCCAGAAGCTCCTGCTGGCCCTGCGGGAGCGGGCCCGCCGGGATGGCTGCGACCTCCATCTGGAACCCCTCGAACAGGGGCTCCTGGTGGCGCGGCTTCAGCAAGGTGATTTCATGCTGGCCTGTTCCTCGGTGATCTTCGATCCGCACCCCTGGGCCGTGCTGGAGTACCTGGAGCCCAAGGGCCCCATGAACTTCACCGGCTGGGGGCACCTTCAGCTGGAGGATCTCATCGGGAAGCTCCAGCGGCCCGGGGATCCCGCCTGGCGCGAGCTGCAGTCGCTCTGGGCCCGCAACCCGGCGGCCCTGCCCCTGCTGGATTTCCAGAGCGTGATCTGGGTGGACCGGCGGCTGCGGGTGGAGCCCAGCCCCCTGGGGCTCTACCTGCACACCCCCGGGGCGGCGGGTTGGCGCTGGGAGCCCTGATGCGGGAGTTCCTCCAGGGTCTGGCCGTATGGGGCTTCGGGTTGGCCTTGGCCCTTGGGCTTCCAGGCTCCAGCTGGAAGGAGGCCGCGGCGCCGATCTTCCCCTGGGGGGCCCTGGGGCCGGCGCTCCTGGTGGTGGCCCTGCTTTCAGTCCTGGCGCCCCTGCTGGCCTGGCTGGGGGGCCCGGGGCTCGCCGACCGGCGCCCGCTGGCCCTCCTGGAGGCCCCGCCGGATCTGCTCTGGGCCGCCCTGCTCCTGGCCCTGTGGCCGAGCCACTGGGGACCGCCGGGGATCCCGGGCTGGCTGCTGGCCTTTCTCCTGGCTGCCCTGCCGGGCGAGGTCCGGTGGCTGGCGCAGGCCATGCCCGGGGAGCGGCCCTTCCCCCAGGCCTGGGGCCGGGCGGCGACCCGCCGCATGCGGCGCCTGGTCCTGATGCACCTCTGGGGCCGGTGGCTGGCGGCCCGCCTGCCCCTCTGGCTCACCGCCACCCTGGTGCTGGAGCGGGTACTGGGGGTGCCCGGCCTGGGCACGGACTGGATGACCCGGGTGGCGGTGCGGGACCGGGCCGGCCTGGCCCTCTGGATCCTGGCCCTGGCCCTGCTGTGGGCCCTGGCCCGGTTCGGGGACCGGGAGCCCGCATGAGGTGGCGCCTCGCCTTCCTGGGCGTCCTGCTTCTGCCGCAGCTGGCCCTGGATCCCTTCGGCGGGGGCCTCGGGGCCTCCCTGCGCCATCCCCTGGGTACCGACGACCTGGGCCGGGACGCCCTCCTGCGCCTGGCCCTGGCCTCGGCCCGCAGCCTGGGCTTCGCCAGCGCCTGCGCCCTCTTGGCCCTGGGCCTGGCCCTGCTCCTGGTCTGGCGGGGTCGGCGCTACATCGGCGTGTGGTCCACGCTGCGCAACCTGCCCCCCTGCTCTTCCTGCTGCCCCTGGCCGCGGCCCTCGGGGGCCTCCCCGCCCTGCCCCTGGGACTCCTCCTGGCCCTCCTGATCTGCCCCCACCTGGAGCCCGCCCTGCGGGCCCGGCTCGAGCCCTTCCGCCATTCGCCCGCCTGGGCTGCGGAGCGCACCCTGGGAGCCACCCGGGCCTCCACCCTGCGCCGCTGGGCCCCCTGGGGCTGGGAGCAGGCCGCCGCCCTCTTCCCCAGCGCCTGGCTGTCGGCCCTCTGGGGGGAGGCCACGCTTTCGGCCCTGGGCCTGGGGCCGGGGCCCACCCAAGACAGCCTGGGGCGCCTGCTGGCGGAGGAGCTGCCCCGCCTCGGCTCGGATCCTTCGCCCCTGGGTTGGGCCGCGCTGGCGATGGTGCTCGGCCTGGCCTGGACCGCGACTCCGCGAAGTACCAGCCAGGGCCTTTCCTGAACCGCCACACCACGCCCTTCCGCCTTCCTCCCGGGCCCGTTACCCTTGCGCCCATGAGCCCACTCCTTGGTCAGCCCCTTCCCGCCTTCTCCCTGCAAGACGACCAGGGCACCACGGTCACCACCAAAGACCTCAAGGGCCGCTGGACCGTGCTCTACGCCTATCCCAAGGACAGCACCCCAGGCTGCACCACCGAGGCCTGCGACTTCCGGGACAACCTGGCCCGGGTGCAGTCGCTGGGTGCCCAGGTCTATGGCATCAGCCGCGACAGCCTGAAGAGCCACCAGAACTTCATCGCCAAGCAGAGCCTCCCCTTCCGCCTGCTCTCCGACCCTGACTGCACCCTGCTCAACCCCCTGGGCGCCTTCGGCAAGAAGCTCATGTACGGCAAGGAGGTGCAGGGCATCATCCGCAGCACCTTCCTCGTGGATCCCAAGGGCATCCTCCGCCACATCTGGCCCAAAGTCAGCGTGAAGGGCCACGTCGATGAGGTCATCGCCAAACTATTGGAACTGCAAAAAAGCTGAGACAGGATTAACAGGATTGAAAGAAGGATTAACAGGATTTCAAAAGCATTTCTTATGCTTTAATCCTGTTAATCAAGCACTTAATCCTGTTAATCCTGTCCCCGCTTTTCGATGGGTCGGCGCCTACCCCGCCATGATGCTGAAGCCGCCATCCACGTAGAGCACCTGGCCCGTGACGCCGCGGCCCATGTCGCTGAGGAAGAACACGCCCGCATCGCCCACCTCCAGGATGTCCGTATCCTTTTGCAGCGGAGTGACGGTGCGATGGTGCCTGAGCTTGGAGCCGATGCCGGGGATGCCCGAGGCGGCCAGGGTCTTGATGGGGCCCGCGGAGATGGCGTTCACGCGGATGCCCTGGGGGCCCAGGTCCGCGGCGAGGTAGCGCACGCTGGCTTCCAGGGCCGCCTTGGCCACGCCCATGGCGTTGTAGCCGGGCACCACCCGTTCGGAACCCAGGTAGCTGAGGGTCACGATGGAGCCGCCCTCCGGCATGAGCGGCTGGGCTGCGTGGGCGATGGCCGCCAGGAGTAGGCGCTGATATCGAGGGCCACCCGGAAATCCTCGCGGCTGGTGTCCAGGAAGCTTCCCGCCAGGGCCTGGCGGGGCGCGTAGGCCACCGCATGGACCACGAAATCGAGCTTCCCCCACTTCTTCCGGATCTCGTCGAAGGCCATGACGATCTGGCTATCGCTGCCCACATCCATCATGGTCAGCAGGGGGTGTTTCAGCTCGGCGGCCAGCTCGCGGACATTCTCGCCCAGGCGCTCGTTCTGGTAGGTCAGGCAGAGCTGGGCCCCCGCTTCGGTGGCCTTCTGGGCGATGCCCCAGGCGATGGACCGCTTGTTGGCCACGCCGATGATCAATCCCCGCTTGCCTTCCAACAGCCCGCCCTTGGCGATCATGCGTGCTCCTCCAGAGTCATGTGCAAACAATCACATAGGATAGGACAGAAGCGCGGCTTTGCCCATACCGGCGGGTCCGGCGGTCCAATGCTCGCAGGATCGGCCCCCACCTCCCGTCACCCGGGTAATCTGAGGTTCCACCGGCACCACCTGAAACAGCGCAGGCCGTGACGGCCGATGGCAACCCTGTCCGTTCACCATGCCCGAGGCTCCGTGCTTCCCTTCGCCCCCATCGTCTTCCTCAGCCTCGCCCAGACCCAGGCCCCGGCCTTCCGCGCCGACCTTGATGCGGGACGCTACCTCAAGGTGCTGTCCGACTCTGAACAGCGGCTCCGTCAGGATCCGAACGATGCCCCGGCCTGGGCCGCCAAGTCCCAGGCCCTCTCCAGCTTCCTGCGCTTTGGCGAGGCCCGGGCCGCGGCCGAGCGGGCCGTCAACCTGAAGCCGGGCCTGGCCGACGCCCTCCTGGCCCGGGGCCTGGCCCGGGCCGGGGAGGCCATCAAGCAGCGGGACCTCGGCAGCCTGCGGGGCGCCATGGGGGCCATGGATGATCTGCGGGCCGCCACCGAGGCCGACCCCAATCTGGCGCCCGCCTGGATGAGCCTGGGCCTGGCCTATGAGCTGCTGCCGGGCCTGCTGGGGGGCTCCACCCGCAAGGCCCTGCGCTGTGCCGATCGGCTCCGGGCCATCGCCCCCGCCCGCGGGGACCTGCTCCAGGCGCTGATCCTCGTCGAGGAGGACAAGTGGCGGAGGCCGAGGCCTGGTTCCTGGAAGGCCCTGGCCAAGGCGCCCCAGGATCCTGAGGTGGTGGGCCAGTGGCTGGACGCCCTGGATCGCCGCCCCGCCAAAAGGGCCCTGGGGGAGGCTGGCAAGAACGCCCGCCTCCTGGCGGAGGCCCAGCGGCTGCTGCCCGGCGTGGGCTCCAGCGCCCGGGGCGTCATCGCGGTCAGTGACGCCCACCTGCATGGGGGCCAGTCCGAGCAGGCCTGGAAGGTGATCCAGGAGCACCTGGGCATGGTGGAGGCCCCCAGCCTGCTGCGCCTGCAACTCGGGAAAGTGGCCGCCGTCAGCGGCCTGCACCGCCCCGAAGGCCTGGCCGCCCTGGAGCAGGTGCTGCGCGAGCCCCTCGAAGGCGGCTCCCCCTGGCCTCCCCGGCGCCTGGTGGCGCAAGGGCCAGCTCCTCCGGGACCTGGGCCGCAAGGAAGAGGCCCGCAAAGCCGCCCAGGAAGCCCTCAAGCTGGACCCCCGGCATCGGGGGCGAGGAGCTGACGGAAGACCTGGACCGCGGGTAAGCGGGAACGCCGACCTTCCACTTAGCTGTCACGGAGTCCACTGACGCACTGCCGCCAGCGGACTGACCCGCTGCGTCACTGACTGGATGAATTCAGGCCTCGAGAGGTGGCAACGACCCCACCAGGACCCTAGGGAAGAATAGGAATTGACCAGTCATTCCCAGACAAGTCATAAGCTCTGGCCAGTTGGCATGGGGATTGATATCTTGTCTCGCGGCCATCGCCCACTAGGAGACTCCATGAAGAATCAGAAGGGCTTCACCCTCATCGAACTGCTGCTCGTGCTCGCCATCATCGGCATCATCAGCGCCATCGCCATCCCCGCCCTGCTGGGCCAGCGCGCCCGCGCCCGGGACAAGAGCGCCCAGGAGAACGCCACCAGCATCCTGTCCGACATCATCGCCACCTACGACAAGGCCAAGGAAGGGTGCGGATGTGTCAACACCGGCGGCCTTGACGGTGGTTTGCAGAGTTGGGACGGGCATGGTTCCGGTGGTTCCCCAGATCCCCCAGATGCTGGATGCCAAGAACCCCTGGAACGGCACCGTGGCTGTGCCCTTGGCCTATGCCAATGCTAGCGTCGCTATTGGCGATGGG
>JADKIO010000008.1 GCA_016721195.1 Candidatus Geothrix skivensis
TGCAGGCGGGGCCCGGTTAGCTTCCTTCGTTAGGCCTCCCACTCATTCATTCAGAATTGTTCTGCACATGGAGGTCGAGATGGACGAACTTCGGTCGCTACTTTTTGGTGTGGCCGGGGGTGTCATTGGGGCGTTCTTCAAATTCTGGATTGAGGATTTAAGGCGATGGCAGGAAACGAGACTAAGCAGAAGAGAGACTGTTACTTAGATATATGAAATCTGAGAATGGAATGGCACTATTTAAGATCAGGGGATGCCCACCATCCTTCTCAAACGAGTTCCAAGATATCGACCATCCGGAGAATGACTTCACATTTGAGGATCTTGGCGAAATCGGAAGACTTGAAAAAATTGGTTTTATCGAAAGAGTCCCTACAATCAGCTCTGATGATCGTCTTTACCGTCTTTTCGGCAAGGCCTACAAGTAGTTCCCGTCGGCCTAACCCCTAGCTCAACTCGGACCCCGCCTGCATTGCCTGCCGCTCTCTCTCAACTTCTTGCTTCCTCGGCTCCGTTCAGCGTCTCGGTGCAGGCGGGGCCGGTTACCTTTCTTCGTTAGGCGGTTACCCTGTCTCCAAATTCAGCGTTTCCCCAATCTCGTGTCCTGCATTGGTCACTCACTGTTGGCGGACTGCTATGCCTTGTCGTAGGGGTCGTTGTTCTCCTGAAGAGTCAACAAGCACCTATTCCACGAAGTTTCGTTTTCTTGGTCTCCGTCTTTGTCTCGTCCATGGGTATCGGGAATTTGTTGTCTCCTCGCTACCCGGAATGGTCTTCAAGGTTCATATTTATCGGCAAAATCTTCGCTGGTTTCGCTATCTTCTCACTCAGCTGGGCAATATCCCATCGATGAGCATCCGCCTAACCCTCCGCTCAACTCGGACCCCGCCTGCATTGTCTTCCGCTCTCTCTCAACATTTCGCTATCTCGGCTCCGCTCAGTGCCTCGGTGCAGGCGTGGCCGGTTACCTTCCCTCGTTAGGAGTCCTGCATGCTCCCAACCATAACCCTCCCACTTGCCATTGCACTGCTTACTCAATCTCCAGAAACGCCTATTCCGAAGGCAACGGAGAAAAAGATCATCGCAGCCAGCGGTGATTTGAATCCCCTTTCCCAAGGTTTCGAGAGAGAACCTGGTTAAGGCAAGTCAGGCACAGAGTCTTTCTAACACTGATGAACTCGAAAGGGCCTGGCACTTCTACAGCAAATTCAGGGGTGCATGGTCTCCCACCGCTCCAAAACCAGACCCAAAGGATCTGGCGGTATTTGAACAGTTTTCAAAATCACTCAAGGCTCACAACCTACCAAAGTGGGCTACAAGTAATTCTGGTTCGAGTGAACCACGCCTCAAGAAGCTCACGCTTGATCCCTCCGACCCAGATTTCAAGGCACTGTGTCAAACCAGTGAAACCCAATTCGTCAAGGCTCTCTGTCTTGTGTACCTGACGGAACATGAACTTGACCAACCTGGCGCTTACGCAAAGGGTGCAAACCTCCTTTACCTACTCACCGAGCAAACCCCTTCGACCCTGATGCTCGACTCTTGTTTGCAAAAGCGGGGATCGATGCGAAGGACTACGATTATGCATTTTATAACGCCAGGATTGGCCTTTACCTTTCAATCAACCCATCCCAGAACGATCTAGAATTTTTCTGTTTTGTTGGCGCCTTTACTGGGAAGGACAAATGGCCGATCATTCAAAACAGTATTCATGCCTTGGCTAATAGTGAAGAGTTGGCTCAAGCTGTCATATCCAAGCAATCGACTCTTTTTGGCCCAAATGCTCGAAACGTCACTGCACCAACCAAGGAATGGAAGGCCCAGCCCTGACTCCTAACCCTCCGCTCAACTCGGACCCCGCCTGCATTGCCTTCCGCTCTCTCTCATCTCCCTGCTTTCCCGGCTCCGTTCAGCGCCTCGGTGCAGGCGGGGCCCGGTTAGCTTCCTTCGTTAGGCACCACCCATTTCGCTCCGAGGGGGTCCCATGCAACTAGTAACCACAGCCCGAATGACCTTTTTGGCAGTGTCACTGACCGTGTGGATTTCAGGCGTGGCTGGGCAGCCGCTGAGCCCTGCGCCAGCAATCCAGGAACTGCCGCTATTCGCTGTCGAGATCAAAACCGGCCCAAAGTGGGATCAGACCAAGCCGCCCCAAGATCAGGCCTACTTTCGAGAACACAGTGCCAATCTCAAACGTCTCCGTGATTCAGGCAGTCTGATCATGGGCGCGAGGTACTCGGACAAAGGTCTGGTTGTTCTTGCCGCACAGAACGAAGCCCAAGCCAGGGCCATGATGGATGAAGACCCCTCTGTAAAAGCGGAGGTATTCAGGTACGAGTTACACCCATTCAACGTGTTTTATCCCGGCACGGTCTACTCGAAGCCAAAACGATCAGAGAGACCGTGATGCCTAACCTCTCGCTCAACCTGACCCCGCCTGCATTGCCTTCCGCTCTCTCTCAGCATTTCGCTTCCTCGGCTTCGCTCATCGCCTCGGTGCAGGCGGGGCCGGTTACCTTCCTTCGTTAGGCGCCAACCATTCATGCGGATCGCAATCATCGGCAACTCCGGTTCCGGAAAATCCACGCTAGCGCGGCAAATCGCTAGTTCATATGGTTTGACGGCGCTTGACCTCGATACTCTTGCCTGGGTACCCGGTAAGGTTGCCATTCCAAGAGATCACACCAGCGCAGAGGCTGATGTGACTGCATTTTGTTCTTCCAATGAGAATTGGGTAGTCGAAGGTTGCTACGCTGGCCTCATTCAAACTGCGTTGAGCTATTCGCCTGTGCTGATTTTCATTGAGCCTGGAGTGGAGGCATGTCTCTCTAATTGCCGCGACAGACCATGGGAGCCGCACAAATACAAATCCAAGAGCGAGCAAGACGAAAAGCTCCCCTTCCTCTTGAACTGGGTAAGAGACTATTACTCTCGTGAAGGTGATCTTTCACTAGGCGCACATCATTCTTTGTTTGAAAGCTATCAAGGCTCAAAGCGAAAAATACAAAGTCGCGTTGACCCCTCATTTATCAAAGAACTAGCACGATGACCCGGCGCCTAACCCCTAGCTGCACTCGGACCCCGCCTGCATTGCCTTCCGCTCTCTCTCAGCTACACGCTTCCACGGCTTCGTTCATCGCCTCGGTGCAGGCAGGGCCGGTTAGCTTCCTTCGTTAGACCTTTTCCCCATCCTGGGCCCTCATGAAAGGAAGAACCATGTTCAACAAGCAACTTCGTTTCTTGGCCGTTCTGTTCTCCTTCACCATTGGGGTCCCCTGCATTCGTGCGGCAGATCCGGTCCCTTCCGGGTATTCCATCTCCGTCGATTTTGCCCCTGCCCCGGATAAACCAGATACCTACATCATTCGCACCGTGATCGCAGATGTGGTGACTAACGAGATTCTCTCTTCGCCTAAGGTCATTACTAAGAAGGGGGAACCTGGTAAGGTAATGGTCGGAACCGACACATCGAATTTCACGATCGACCTTCTGGTCGATAAATCCGGCAAAACTGGTTCCTACACTTTCACTGCTATAAAAGCTGGAAAGGCCGTGAGCATCCTCAAGGGGTCTATTTCCATTCAATGAGCGGTCTAACCCCCAGCTCAACTCGGGCTCCGCCTGCATTGCCTTCCGCTCTCTCTCACCATTTCGCTATCCCGGCTCCGCTCATCACCTCGGTGCAGGCGGGGCCGGTTACCTTCCTTCGTTAGGCCGCCGTAGAATCATGCCTGATAAGCCATAGGAGCGGTGATGGGCAATCCGGTTTATGCCTTAAATCTTTTCGATGTCTCCAGCAGAGACGAATACTTGGCCTACTCACGCAGATCCGCCAACGAGGTTCAAAGTCACGGCGGTCGTGTCATTGCCCTAGGGAAGTTTCGTGAGGTGGCTGTTGGCGAGATTGAACCCCGTACAGTGCTCATTCTCGTGGAATGGAATTCCAAGGAGGCCTTTGATAGCTACTGCAACGATCCAGCTCTTGCAGACCTACATCCGCATAGAGTGAACGGCACTCGAAACTACATCTGGCACCTCTTTGACAAACTCGAAGACCTAAGGCCCATACTGAAAGATCTCAAGTAACACCGCGGCGGCCTAACCCTCCGCTCAACTCGGACCCCGCCTGCATTACCTTCTGCTCTCTCTCAGCATTTCGTTACCTCGGCTTCGTTCAGCGCCTCGGTGCAGACGGGGCCGGTGAGCTTCCTTCGATAGGCCGCACCACCAGAAGGAGACCAATTGAGCAACCCTGCCAAGACGGTATTCATCTTCGGGCTTTACCTGGTAATTTTGGGACTTTCCCTACTACTTGTCCCAAACATCCTCCTTGGCCTCTTCCGCCACCCACCAACCTTCGAGGTCTGGGTTCGAGTTGTGGGAATGCTAGTGCTTTTTCTCAGTGTCTACTACATCGTCGCGGCTCGTGCTGAGATGCGACTTTTTATGCTTTGGTCCGCCAGGTTGCGATGCACTGTACTCTGCTTTTTCGGCGCATTTGTCCTTGCTCGTTTGGCGCCACCTGTACTGCTTCTCTTCGCTGCAGTCGATCTCGCTGGTGCGATTTGGACGTGGAGCGCACTTCGCAAGGAATCATTCAATCACCCCACACGTGCGGCCTAACTCTTGCTCAACTCGGCCCCCGCCTGCATGGCCATTCGCTCTCTCTCAAGATCTCGCTATCTCGGCTCCGCTCATCGCCTCGGTGCAGGCGTGGTCGCTTAGCTTCATTCGTTAGACCTCTCCAAGCAGGTACCGATCAATGGACAAGCACACCCAACAGCAGGTCATCGGCATTGTGCTGGTATTCATCGGCCTGGCTCATCAAATCTGGCCTTCTCATCTAGCAGAAATCAATAGACGCCGGGCCTTGCCCATCTACCCATCCACCACTTTTGGGGTACGCATTCTTGGGGTGTTCCTTCTTCTCTTCGGCTTGCTTGCAGTACTCACATGAAACCGTTCGGCCGAACCTCTCGCTCAACTCGGACCCCCCCTGCAGTGTCTTCCGCTCCGCACCCCGGCGCAGGCGGGTCCGCTTAGGTTCCTTCCTTAGGTGTCGCATGGAGGCCTCATGAGCACTTGGCGTCCTCTCTTCGCTCTCCTTGCTACCACCATTGGCCTAGGGCTTTGTTTCGTCATGTTGATGAACGCCTGGGTGTTTCTTCTCCGTGGCTTGGGCTACAAACCATGTTCTACCTTCTCGCACTAACCAAGGTTGCCGAACCCCTTTTTCTGCTTCGAATGCCAGCTAGAATTCGCCAGATTCGACCGTGGGAACAAACTGGGAGAACCTACAAATTAATAGGCGTACCAAGATTTGGACAATTCCTGAGAACGTCCCCATTTCGCTACCTGAATGCATCGGTCTACCTGACTCAAAATCAGATCAGCAAGGATCTGCAAAGAATATCCCGTCAAGCAGAGGCAGCCGAAGCATCGCATTTCTGGGTTGGGCTCCTGTTCACACCGTACATCGGGTACATCGCACTGTCCGGTCGTGTAGGAGAATCCTTGGTATTACTCCTAGTGCAGATCGTCTTCAATGTTTATCCAATCCTTCACCTGCGTATCACGCGAGCAAGATTGGTGCGTCCGTTGCAGAGGCGCCTTGCTCAGGTCGAATCAAGGTGACTTGCCGTAACCACAACGCCAAGGTTCGGCTGAGGCATGTCAACCTGCCAAACCGCGTGCTTTCCTTTGCGCTCGAGCCCTGTGCGGCGGGCACCCTGGTTTGTTGGGTCGGTGCTTTTGAAAACCAGAAGTTTGCGGAAAACAACCGCCAGTTCCCCGAGGCTGCCAATGAGCAGAACCTGAATCGTCTGGCGCTTCAAGTCACCACGGGCCTGCCACGCGGCAGTCAGACCTCCCCGCAGCGCGAACCCCGCCTGCAGAACCATCCGCTTTCTTCCATCGTCCGGCCTATTCAGCACGGCGCCCCGCTGTCGTTGGCCGGTCGGGATCCTGGGTTCGGCAGGACCGGGTGTCGCCTGCCACAATGGGTTCCTCCCAGGAATCTGCCCACCCCATGGATCGCTCCTCGCGCGCTCGGCTGACCGACAAGCTCCTGCCGAATTTCGGAGGGGACACCCTCTTTGACGCCATCGCGAGGGCGGTCTGCCGGGCCGGCTGCCTGCCCCGGAAGGAGCTGTACGAGGCCTGGGAGGTCGCCCGAAGGGTTCGGCGTCGGTTCAGAGGGGGGCGGGTCGTGGACCTGGCCTGTGGCCACGGCCTGCTGGCCCAGATCCTCCTCCTGCTCGATGCCAGTTCCCTGGAGGCCCTGGCGGTGGATCTGAGAATCCCCAAGAGTGCCACGACCCTGGCGGCCTCCCTCGCCGAGGCGTGGCCGCGCCTGGAGGGCCGGGTCAGGTTGTTGGAGACCGATCTTCGGGAGCTGCCGCTGCACCGCGACGATCTGATCGTTTCGGCGCACGCCTGCGGAGGGCTGACGGACCTGGTCCTGGCGCGGGCGGTGGAAGCCGGGGCCCGCGTCGCCGTCCTCCCCTGCTGCCACGACCTCAAGGAAGGCGACCTGGGGGGCCTGGAGGGCTGGATGGAGGGGACCCTGGCGATGGATGCAGCCCGTGTCTCCCGATTGCGCGGCCAGGGGTACCGTGTCTTCACTCAAACGATTCCGGGCGAAATCACACCGAAGAACAGGCTCCTGCTGGCCGAGCCTGGCGCAGGCGGGGCGGCTCACCTCCCCCAGGCCTGCCCGCCGGTCGGATAGAATGAACCGCGCGGCCAACCTTCCACTCAGCACAGGGGCATTCATGAACCTCAGGAAATCAGCGGCGATGGTGCTCCTGCTTGCGGTGCCCATGCTGGCTCAGGTGACGGCCCGCCAGGGAACGCCCGCCGATCTCAAGCAAAGCGAGTTCGCTTCGCCCATGGTGCTGGAGCTGCCCCTGGACAAGCTGAAGGTGCCAGAACTTGGGAATGTCTATGCCCTGACGGACCAGGACAAGTTCGTATGTGAGGACGTCTCCATCCCGGTCATCCTGATTCGCAAATCCATCAACCGATCCAAGCAGGTGGAGCTAAACATCAAGACCACGGTCTATGTGCGCCCCTCCTTCGATCGGAAGGTCACCATCCACTACTCCATCGTGATGGGCCCAAACGCCCTGAAGGCCCGGACCGTGCAAGACATCTCCGCCAAGGAAAGGCAGAACCGGTCGGATAGCTCCACCCTGGTGCTCTCCGGGGAGGAGTTCGACGGCCTCTTCAAGGGCGAGCACCCCGGCAAGCTGAAGCTGGTCATGACCGTGGAACCCGATCGCTGAGTCAAGCTGCGACCCTGGCCCCTCTGCTCCCTGCATGCCGAGCATGGCGGCACGTCACCCGCGACCCTGCCTTGCGCCCGGAGGCGCCCCATGAACCCTTCCAGGCACCTCCTGCTGTCCCTGGCCTTCGCCGCGGCCCCGCTGGGGATGGTCGCGCTCCAGATTTCCTGCGCCCGGGAGCGGTCCGCACCGGGTCCCGAAGCCACCGCCGCCTTGCTGAAACGGCAGGCCGACCGCTGGGACCAGGACATCATCCGGAAGGATGCCCCGGCCATCGCCAGGAACATGAGCGACGACTTCCGCCACATCAGCCACAGGGGCTCCCTGTCGGACAGGGAGACCTTCCTTCGGGACATCCTGTCACCCGACCTCGTCATCCACCCCTATGCGGTGGAGGACCTTGATATCCGGGTCTATGGCACGTGTGCGCTGCTCAGTGGCCGGACGAGGATGACCGGGAGCTACCAGGGCAAGCCCTTCAAGTCCCACTACCGGTACGTGGATACCTATGTCCTGAGCGAGGGCCAGTGGCGTGTCTGCAACGTCCAGATCACCGCCCTTCCGGAGTAGCTCCGCCCCCTCTCCCCTCTGCCTCCTGTCCCCATCGATCATGGTCACCACCGGCGCAGCTCGCCCGCTGATCAACTTCAGGCTGCCGGATGGTTTTCATCGTGCCCCGGCCGCAGGATCGCTACACTCGGGGCCGAACCGGCCCCATTGCCCCGAACCCATGACCTGCCTGGAAAGGAGCCCCCATGGCGGAAACCAAGACCAAGGCCACGGCGGCCAGCGTGGCGGATCACCTGGCCGCCATCGAAGACGAGGCCCGGCGGCAGGACTGCGAAGCCCTGGCCAGGCTCATGACCAAGGCGACGAAGCTCAAGCCCGTGATGTGGGGGCCCAGCATCGTCGGCTTCGGCAGCTACCACTACCGCTACGACAGCGGCCATGAAGGCGACTCCTGCCTGACGGGCTTCGCCTCCCGGAAGGGGGACATCAGCGTCTACCTGCAGGGGGACTTCCCGGGGAGGGAGGAACTCCTGGCCCGGCTCGGGAAGCACAAGATGGGGAAGGCCTGCCTCTCCCTCCGCAGGCTGGCCGACGTCGACCTCAAGGTCCTGGAGCGGCTGGTGGTCGAGTCGGTGGCCGAGGTGAAGCGCCGCCATCCCTGAGCCCTGGCTCCATTCCGAGACTCATCGAGTCCTCACGCACCGCTTCACCACCAGCTCTCACCTGCCCTCCGGAGGCACCCCATGAACCACGCCATGACCACCACGACGTTCACCCTGGACGGGTACCGCACCGTGAAGACCCTGGGGGTCGTGCGCGGCGTCATCGTCCGCTCCCGCTCGGTGGTGGGCACCATCGGGGCCTCCCTCCAGACCCTGGTGGGGGGGAACATCTCCCTGTTCACTGAGCTATGCGAGCGC
This sequence comes from Candidatus Geothrix skivensis, assembly GCA_016721195.1. Taxonomy (GTDB): domain Bacteria; phylum Acidobacteriota; class Holophagae; order Holophagales; family Holophagaceae; genus Geothrix; species Geothrix skivensis. The sequence continues at coordinate 8,717 of JADKIO010000008.1, forward strand.
ACCCGGGAGGACGCCTTCCAGCTCATGCTCGAGCATGCCCGGCAGCACGGGGCCAACGCCGTCATCGGGGTGCGGTACGATGCCACCGAAGTCATGGGCGGGGTCACCGAGGTCCTTTGCTACGGCACGGCGGTGGTGGTGGAGCCCACCTGACGTCTTCTTGAATCCGGCCGCCCCATCCTGGCGGCCTTCCATTCCTCCCGCACCGTTTTCCACACCTTCCTGGCTGCCCGCACCTTCCCGGCTCCACGGGCATCGAGGCCGCTCCTCCGTTTCGGCAAGGCCACTTCCATGACCCCCCTGGTCCACGCAAGGCAGGCCGATATCACGACCCTGGCCCTGGACGCCATCGTCAACGCCGCCAACGCCTCCCTGCTCGGGGGTGGCGGGGTCGATGGGGCCATCCACCGGCCCCGGGCTGCTGGAGGCCTGCCGCGCCCTGGGCGGCTGTCCCACGGGCGAGGCCAGGCTCACCGGGGGGTATCGCCTGCCCGCCCGGTTCGTCATCCACACGGTGGGCCCCGTCTGGCGCGGCGGCCGCCAGGGCGAGCCGGACCTGCTCGCCGCCTGCTACCGGCACGCCCTCGAGATCGCCGTGGCGCACGGGCTCTCCAGCCTGGCCTTTCCCTGCATCAGCACGGGCGTCTACGGCTATCCGAGGGAACTGGCGGCACCGGTGGCGGTGGGGGCCGTCGCCGCGTTCCTGGCCGGCGGCCCGGAGTTCCGGGAGATCCTGTTCTGCTGCTTCTCCCGGGAGGACCTCGCCTGCTATGAGCGCCTCCTTCCCCTGGAACGCTAAAGCAGGGCCGACTCGCTCCGGGTCGGTTACCATCCATCCCAGGACTGCCCTTTCTGGAGGCTCGACATGAAGCGGCTGTTTCCCGATCTGGGTCACCCCTACGGCGTGAGCCCCTCTCCCTTCTTCGCCCTGCGGGACGAGCAGCTCTATCCCGACTTCGGCCACCCCGAGGGCGCGGGGGAAGCCCCCTGGTTCGCCATTGTCGGCGACAAGGTGTATCCCGCTGCCGGGCATCCCGGCGGCAAGAGCACCGTGGCCTGGTTCCGGATCCAGGACGGCAAGGTCTACCCCGAGGCTGGCAACCCGGACGGGGCGGGAACCGCACCCTGGTACGCGATCCGCTAGCGGGGCCCCGACCCGCGCCGATGGGAGCCGCGGATGGATGACCGGGAGGCGCCGCAGCCACCCCTCCGGAACCTGCCCCGGAGCGTGGCCGCACTGCTGCTCGGGTTCATCCTGGTGGTCGCCCTGTCCCTGGGCACGGACCACCTGCTGCAGCTCACCGGTGTCTATCCGGGCTGGGGCCGCCCGGTGCTGGACCCGAGGCTGAACCTGCTGGCCCTGTCGTACCGCTGCGCCTACTCGGTGCTCGGCAGCTATGTCGCCGCAGCCCTGGCGCCCCGCCACCCCCTGCGCCACGGGCTCCTCCTGGGGGTCGTCGGCCTCCTGTTCAGCCTGCTGGGCGCCGCGGTGGCCATCCAGAACCACTTCGGACCCGCCTGGTACCCCCTCGCCCTGGCGGCCAGCGCCCTGCCCTGCGCCTGGCTGGGCGCGCTCCTGGGCCGCTCCCGCCGCCCCTGAGGCGCGGCCCTGCCGGAGGCGGGGGGGCCTCCGGTGCTGTTACCGTCTTCCCTCAGGAGGCGGGCATGACCTTCAAGCCCATGACCTATCTCGTCAGCTTCACGATGTTCGTCCTGCTCTTCATGGCGCTGGGCGGCTATTTCGGCTACGGCAAGATCGCGGACCACTTCCTGGTGCAGGCCTACCTGGAAGCCCATTCGATCCAGTCCCGCGTCCAGGCCGATGCCAAAGGCAACGTCCTGCGCTGGGAGGACACGGTGGCCCTGCCCCAGGGCACCCTGGTCCGCATCAGCGCCAGCAACCGCCCCCAGCCCATCGCCATCCGCTATGCCGATGATCTCAACGCCACCGGCGCGGACCTGCCCCTGGCGGCCAACGAACGGACGGAGGACCTCCGCATCGACCAGGCAGGACGGTACCTCTACGCCCGGGTGTTCGCCACCTCCGACATCAAGCTGAAGGAGGCCACCTGGCTATGCAAATTCGATCTCCAGAAACGCCGGGTGGCGCGCCGCACCGCCGTGAACCCGATCCTGCTGCCGGCGCCGTTCAGGCCCTGACCATGCCCCTCGCCCCTGCCCTCTCGGCCTTCTGCGACCTGCTCCGCGCCGGGACCGGTGTGGAGGTGGGGCTCGGCGACCCGGGCGAGGGCAGGCCGGGTCTCTGCGTCTGGCCCCTGAGGCTGCAGGAGAATGCGGCCAGCCGATCCATGGCCCCCCGGCCCAACCCGGATGGCACCCTCACCCGCCCCGAGCCTGCGTTGGAGGTCCTGGTCCTCATCCTCCCCCCGCTCGCCCTCTCCGTGGAGGGCCTGGCCAGCCTCGATGCCGCCCGGCGGGTTCTCCACGAGCAGCCCATCCTCGAGATCGGCGGGCGGAGGATCAGCCTCCTCCTGACCCACCTGTCCCTCGAGGAGCTTTCGGCCGCGTTCAGCACCGCGGCCCGGCCCCTCTCCCCCTGCCTCTGCGTGACCCTGCGCATTCCCGGGCAAGCCTAGGCCAGCTGGTGGTGGCTGCGGCCGCCTGCCTCTTCCCGGCGCTCTCCCTGGCCCTGCGCTCGAGGCAGCCTGGGCGAAGCCGAGCCCTGGGAAGCGGGTAACCTGCTAGCTGGAACCGCGGCGAACACCCTGGGAGGCACCATGACGGCGACCGGCGGACAGGATCCCGAGGGCATGACCGACCGGGACATCCTCACCACGCGGCTGCTGGCGGCCCCCCGGGAGCGGGTCTATGCCGCCTGGACCGATCCGGCGCAGCTGGCGAGGTGGTGGGGCCCCGAGGGGTTCACCAACGACTTCGAAACCTTCGAGCCCTGGCCCGGCGGCCACTGGCGCTTCACCATGCGGGCCCCGGACGGGACGGGCTTCCCGAACCACAGCGTGTTCCGGGAGCTCCTGCCCCCGGAACGCCTCGTCTTCGACCACCTGTCGGGCCCGCACTTCCAGGTGACCACCACCTTCGCCGAGGCGGAGGGGGGCACCCTCCTCAGCTTCCGCATGCGCTTCGCCAGCGTGGAGGCATGCGCAGCCATCAAGCGCTACGCCCTGGTGGGCAACGAGCAGGTCTTCGACCGGCTGGCGGCCCTGCTGGCCGAAGGCTGAGCGCGCCGTGGCCGAACCCTTCCTGAGCCGGATCGCGGGCCTGGGCGATGCGGAGCTGCTCCAGTACCTGCGGGCCTTCCAGGAGTACCGCACCGAGGCGGTGGAGGCGGCCCTGGCGGAGCTGGACCGGCGGGGATTGTCCTTTCCCGAAGGCGAACGAGCCCGGATTCGATCCGGACTGGCGACCCGGGACGCGGCCGCCCGGGACCGCCTGGACCGCAGCTTCGTCGCGGGCCTGGGCCCAAGCCCCGCCGCCCGCCTGCGGCGCATCCGCCAGCTCACCGCAGGCCTCCTCGCCGCGGGCCTGGGCACCGCCCTGGCCATCTACCTCCGGACCGCGCCCCGGGGCCCCAACCCCCTGGGCTACGAGCCGGAGGACACCAAGCAGTACCTGCGGGATCTCGAGCTCTACGGCGGCAAGCTGAACGTGCTGGCCACCGAGTTCACCAAGGGGTGGTACGGGCTATGGGAGGGGCGCAACCTGGCCTTCACCCTCGGCTGGCTCACCCTCCTGGTGGCGGCGGCCTTCTGGTTCACCGCCACCCGCCGGGCCCGGCACCTGGCACGGGTCGAGGCGGAGCGGGAGCGCTGAGCACCGGGACCCCATTCAGGGGACACTGAGGCCATGACGACACCCGCCGGAGGCCCCGAGCCCGCACCCAGCAAGCCGGGCCTGCACCCCCGCAACCGGCACCGGGGCGGCTACGACTTCCAGCGGCTGGTGCAGGCCAGCCCCGGGCTCGCGCCCTTCGTCCTCCGGGCGCCCCATGGCGGCCCCTCCATCGACTTCGCGGACCCGGCGGCGGTGCAGGCCCTGAACCGGGCCCTGCTGGCGGAGGCCTACGGCATCCGAGGCTGGGACCTGCCCGCCGGCTACCTCTGCCCGCCCATTCCCGGCCGGGCCGACTACCTGCACCACCTGGCGGACCTGCTGGCCACGGACACCGAGGGCCAGATTCCCCGGGGCGCCGCCATCCGGGCCCTGGACGTGGGCACCGGCGCGAGCCTGGTCTATCCCCTCATCGGGCACCGGGAGTACGGCTGGGCCTTCGTGGGCTCGGATCTGGACGCCACCGCCCTGGCCTCGGCGGCCCGCATCCTCGCGGCCAACCCGGGCCTGGGCGAAGTCGTCGCGCTGCGCCGACAGCCGGATGGGAAGGCGATCTTCCAGGGCATCGTGACGGCGGCTGAGCGCTTCGACCTGAGCCTCTGCAACCCGCCCTTCCACGGGTCCATGCGCGAGGTCCGCGAGGCCTCCCGGGCCAAGTGGCGCAAGCTGGGACGGGGCACGGAAGAGGCGGGGCGGAACTTCGGCGGCCAGGGGGCGGAGCTCTGGTGTGAGGGCGGCGAGGCGGGCTTCATCCGCCGCATGATCGAAGAAAGCGTGGCCCTGGGACCGCGCTTCCGCTGGTTCACCACCCTGGTCTCCAGCTCGGCCACCCTGCCCACGGTGCACCGCCTGCTGCGCCATGTGGAGGCCACGGAGATCCGCACCATCCCCATGGCCCAGGGCCAGAAGCAGAGCCGCTTCGTGGCCTGGACCTTCCTGGGGGCCGGGGCGCGGCGGGCCTGGGTGAAGGCAGCGACCAGCGAAAAGCAGAGACAGGATTAACAGGATTGAAAGATTGGATTAACAGGATGAATGCGTGATGCCAATCTCGTTAGGCGATCACGAAGCTGATTCCCGCTGCATCTGCCGGTGTGCTTTGATCGGATGGTGGCCAATCTTGAAATCCTGTTAATCAAGCTTTTCATCCTGTTAATCCTGTCCCGCTTTTCTTCTCAAAATACCGACCACCCGGTGCGGGTGGTGAAGCGGTCCAGGGCCTCGACACCCGCCAGGCTGTTGCCGTAGGCATCCAGGGCGGGGCTCCACACGCAGAGGATGCCCCGCTCCGGCAGCACCGCCAGGATGCCGCCGCCCACGCCGCTCTTGCCCGGCAGGCCCACCCGGTAGGCGAAGTCCCCGGCGGCGTCGTAGGTGCCGCAGGTGAGCATGATGGCGTTGATGCGCTTGGCCTCGCTGCGGGTGAGCAGGCGGCTGCCATCCGCCCCCAGGCCGTGGTTGGCCAGGAAGAGGCCCGCCCGGGCCAGGTCCGCGCAGCTCATGGTGAGGCTGCACTGGCGCACGTAGTGATCGAGCACCCGCTCCACGGGGTTCTCCAGGTTGCCGCAGCTGGCCATGAAGTGGGCCAGGGCCGCGTTGCGGTGGCCATGGGCCGCTTCGGAGGCGGCGACGTCGGCGTCCACGTCCAGCGCCGGGTTGCCGCTTTCGGCCCGGAGGAACGCCCGCAGGGTGCCCAGGGAATCGCCCGTGAGGGACAGCAGGCGGTCGATGAGGATGAGGGCCCCGGCGTTGATGAAGGGATTGCGCGGGATGCCCTTTTCGTACTCCAGCTGCACCAGGGAGTTGAAGGGATTGCCGGAGGGCTCCCGACCCACCCGGCGCCAGAGGGACTCGCCATCCCGGGCCAGCACCAGGGCGAGGGAGAAGGCCTTGGACACGCTCTGGATGGAGAAGGGCACCTGCCAGTGGCCGCTGCCCAGGAGCTGCCCGTCCATGGTGGCCAGGGCGATGCCGAACCGGGCGGGATCCACCGCCGCCAGGGCCGGGATGTAGTCGGGCAGCGCCTGGAGACTGCCATCAGGCAGGCGGATGTCCGACTTCCCCAGGCGCTGGATGGCCAGGGCCTGGAGGCTGACGGGGTAACCGCCCAGGCTGCTGCGGAAGCCCGCATGGACCAGCAGGTCATCCCCGCGTTTCAGGGACTGGATGCGGTTCCCGCTGCGACTGGATGCCCGCTGGTAGCCCAGCCCGGCCTCCCAGGCATCCGCATCCAGACGGACACCCAGGATGGGATCCGTGCTTCCGAGTCCCAGCTGATAGCGCTGGGGCAGCCCATCCGCGTCATCCTTTCCGGTGGCCAGGCGGGCCCCGGCCTGGACAATCACCTTTCCCAGGCTCCCGGGGGGGGGGGGGCCCGGGGAGGGGGGGGGGCTCCCCCCGGGGGGGGGGGGGGGGGGGGGGGGCGCGGGGGGGGGGGGGGGCGGGGGGGGGGGGGGGGGGAGGGCCGGGGGGGGGGGGGGGGGGGGGGGGGGGGGGGGGGGGGGGGGGGGGGGGGGGGGGGGGGGGGGGGGCGCCCGGGCCGGGGGGGGGGGGGGGGGGGGGGGGGGGGGGGGGGGGGGGGGGGGGGGGGCGCCCCGGGGGGGGGGGGGGGGGGGGGGGGGGGGGGGGGAGGAGGGGGGGGAAGGGGGGGGGGGGGGGGGGGGGGGGGGGGGGGGGGGGGGGGGGGGGGGGGGGGGGGGGGGGGGGGGGGGGGGGGGGGGGGGGGGGGGGGGGGGGGGGGGGGGGCGCTCTTCTGGCGAGCCGACGCCCCTCCGGAGGAATCCATGACGCCCCTTGCCGCCGACCTCCTGATCCTGTTCCAGCGCGACCTCCGCTGCTTCCGCCGCGAGATCGAGGCCTTCCCCGATGACGGGTTGCTCTGGCGCACGGTGCCGGGCATCGGCAACAGCGCAGGCAACCTGGCCCTGCACGTGGCGGGGAACCTGCGGGCCTTCGTGGGGGGCGTCCTGGGGGGCACGGGCTACGTGCGCCAGCGGGAGCAGGAGTTCAGCCGACGCTCCGGCACCCGTGCGGAGGTGGCCGCGGAGCTGGAGGCCGCGGGCCGGGAGCTGGAAGGGGGCCTGCGCGCCCTCACGGAGGCGACCCAGGCGGCCCCCTATCCCCTGGTCGTCATGGGCGTCCAGCCCCCCACCGGGCGCTGGCTCCTGCACCTGGAGGCCCACCTGGCCTTCCACCTGGGCCAGGCGGGCTACCTGCGCCGGGCCCTCACCGGCGAGGCGGTTGCCACGGGCGTCCTGTCCATTCCCGAGCTGATGGACTGATCGGCCCTTGAGCCCCCTGCCCCACGGGGGCAGAATCCCCACAGGCTTCCAGGAGGATCCATGACGCTCGCCGGCAACGTCGCACTGGTGACAGGGGCCAGCCGGGGCATCGGCGCCGCCGTGGCCACGGCCCTGGCCGCCGAAGGCGCCCGGGTGGCCGTGAACTACTTCGGCTCCGAAGCCGCGGCCCGGGACCTGGTCCGGAGGATCGAGGACACCGGCGGGACCGCCCTGGCGGTGAAGGCCGATGCCCGGGACCGGGACCAGCTGGTGGCCATGGCCGCCACGGTGAAGGCGGAGCTGGGGCCCATCGGCATCCTGGTGCTGAACGCCGCCATCACCTTCCCCATGGTCGGCTTCCTCGAATACCCCTGGGAGGCCTTCGAGGCCAAGCTCACGGGGGAGCTGGGCGCGGCCTTCCACGGCTGCCGGGCCGTGGTGCCCCAGATGCTGGCGCGCCAGGGCGGCGCCATTATCACCATCACCAGCGGCCTGGCCCGGAGCCCGGGCTGGGGCTTCTGCGCCCACAGCGCCGCCAAGGCCGGCCTGGAGGGCTTCACCCGGGCGCTGGCCTACGAGCTGGGTCCCATGGGCATCCGCGTCAACGCCGTGGCGCCGGGGCTCACCCTGACGGATGCCACGGCCCACATCCTCGACAAGCACAAGAAGGCCGCCGCCGACCAGTCCCCCCTGCGCCGCAACGGCCTGGCCGAGGACGTGGCCGAGGCCGTGGTGGGCCTCCTGCGCTCAGGCTTCGTCACCGGCGTCACCCTGCCCGTGAACGGCGGCGGCTACGTCTTCTAGCTCCAGAAAAGGCTGGTCGCCTAGACTGAAGGATTGCCTCGGCACAGCGATGGGCGGCACACTGGACGCTCCCTCGAGGTTCCCATGCACCCAACCATCCGCGCCGGTTTCCTGCTGGGCGCCGCCGTGGCCGGTTGGACCCTCATCATGGCCAAGTCCGGCCTGTACAAGCACCCGACGCTGTTCTACCTCTTCTGGCTGGTGATCCCGATCCAGATCGGCATCCTCATCGCCTTCCTGCGGAAATCGGCGCCCACCACGGGCTACGGCCGCCAGGTGTGGACCGGCGTCAGCATCTCCCTGCTGGGTTCCATGCTCATCTTCGCCAACAGCTACTACCTCACCTCCGTGCTGTACCCCCAGTACTTCCAGGAGGTGGAGGCCCTGGGGCGCCAGCTCATGGCCGCCAAGGGCCTGAGCGCCGAGGAGATCGAGACCGCCGTGAGGGCCCAGGCCCACATGCAGACGCCCATGGCCAGCGCCATGGCCGGCGCCATCGGCACCGTGGTGACCGGCTTCCTCACCTCTCTGGTCGCGGCGGTCCGGCTGCGGAAGAAATAGCCGATCACCAGTCGAAAAGCGCTGGTCGCGGAAGTCACGGAAAACAGAAGGAAGGCACAGAAAAAGCGAGCGCCGCGCGGTATCCCCTCGGCTCGCTTTCCATCCCTTCCGAATGCGGTTTCTTCTTCCGCTTCTTCTGCGGTTTTCCGTGCCTTCCGCGACCAGCTTCCTTTTCCAGGAGTGATCAGCGCTCGACGCGGATGTCCGCCACGAGGTCCAGCGGGTAGCGCCTTCCGGACAGCGCGTCGTCGAGGCAGCGCAGCACCCAGCCCGAGCGCAGCGGCCTGGCCGCCAGCTCCTCCCGGGTGAGCCAGTGGCAGCGGAGGATCTCCGGATCCTCAGGGATGGCCTCCGCCTCCGCGGGCACCGTGCCCGTGAAGCAGATGCGGAAGTAGTCCCTCCCGTTGGCGGCCTTCAGGGGATAGAGCCCCACGATGTCCCGGGGGGTGAAGGCGAGCCCCGTCTCCTCGCGCACCTCTCGCACGACAGCGTCGAGCAGGGCCTCCCCTGGATCCACGTGGCCCGCGGGCTGGTTGAGGACCGGCAGGCCCGTCACCTTGTCAGGCTCTTCCACGACGAGGAAACGCCCCTGCCGCTCGATGATGGCGGCGACGGTGAGGGCCCACATCAGACAGGGAAGAACAGAAGGAAGCCGTTGGCGAAATAGACGACCCCCACCAGGCCCACCGCGAGGCCCGCCCAGTAGACGGGTTTCTGCTTGAGCAGGGCGGCGATGGAGGACAGCAGGATGCCGATCTGCAGGTAGATCACCGCCAGGCCGAAGGGGGCGCCGTGCTTCTGGGCATCGGCCTTGGCCTCCTCGAATTCAGTGGCCTTCTTCTGGATCTCGGCCTTCTCGCCCTCGTACTTGGCCACCTTCTTCTCAACGTCCGCCAGGCTCTTCTCCAGCAGGGGCAGCGAGGCCTTCGGGGCCAGCTCAAGCTCCCGTTTGAGGCGCAGGGCCTCCACCTCGTAGAGGTTCCCCTTGATGCCCTTGGCCTGGAAGTAGGCCCACTGGTCGGACGCCATCGCCTGGTTCAGCACGGTCTTGGTGGAATAGCCGCCCCCCTTGAACGTGGCCAGCGTCGCGCACACCGCCAGGATCACCGTGGTCAGCGCCAGCAGGTTCAGCCAGGGTTCCTTCTTGTCGTCGGCCATGGTCGAGCTCCGTGGAATCCTTGATCATACAAAGGCTGGGCGCCCGGCGGCGCCCAGTTGACTGAAACGCGCTGCGTTTCAGCAAGGGATGGAATCACCACTCAATCCCAGCCCCGGTGCTCCAGCCGGTAGCGCTGGCGGAGCTCCCGGCGGGTGCCGGGGAAGACGTCGGCCCGGCGGGCCTCCTCCTCCACCTCCCGCAGGTGGGCGCGCAGCTGCTCCGCGGCCTGGCGCACCACCGCCACGCGACCTTCGTACCCCTTCACCGGCTGTCCCTGGAGGGCGTCCTTCTCCCAGAGGGCGTAGAAGTTCCGGTCGAAGTGTCCCGCCACGCGGCCATCCCAGTAGTAGGCGAGGAAGGTGGCGAAGGTGCGCTCCATCTGGTCCGCTCCCTGGGCCAGCGCGGCCAGCTGGGCCGCGTAGCGCCGGGTGCCCTCATCGCGGGCCCGGTCGGATTCGGTGGTGCCGGCTCCGGGCAGCAGGCTCTTCATGCCGTCGTTGGAGGGCGGCGCGAAGGCCAGCTTGAGGTCCCGCCCCTCCAGGAGGGCCCGGGCATGATCGATGGCCACGGCGAAGTTCAGCCCCTGGCTGCCGCGGAAGGCCATGGTGTTGACGCCGATGACGCGGCCCCCCGGGTCGAGGAGCGGGCCCCCGCTGTTGCCGGGATTGAGGGCCGTGTCCGTCTGGAGCACCACCACCTTGTCCAGCTGCCGGAGGCTGCTGACGATGCCGCGGGTCACGGTGCTCTGGAAGACGCCATGGGGGGTGCCGATGGCGAAGACCCCCTGGCCCGGGCGCACCTCCTGCACCGTGCCGAGGGTGAGGAAGGCCCGGGGGGAGCTGGGTTCGGCCCCGGACCGCATGAGCTGCAGCACCGCCAGGTCGTAGTCCGGGGCCGTGGCCAGGATCCGCGCATCCAGGGTGCTGTTGTCGGAGAGGCGCAGCTTCACGTAGCTCTGGCCCACGATGACGTGGTGGTTCGTGATGAGCCGGTCGCGGTCCACGAAGAAGGCGCTGCCCCGGCCCACGGAGGTCTCCACCACCACCACGGCGGGCAGGGCCCTGGCGACCATGTCTTCCGTGGAGGGGGCGGCGGCCGGGGCCGGCTCGGCTTTGGCCAGTGGCGCCGGTTCCGCCGGGGCAGGCACTGGCGCCGGGGCGCTGGATGCGGGCACCGGCCGGCGTCCCTGCAGCCAGAGCACCAGTCCCGCGCCGCCTGCGCCCGCCAGAGCCACCGCGAGGAGGATCAAGGTGCCCTGGGTCCATGACCGCATGCGTGCTCCCGCCAAGGGTTGCATCCATCCTGAGGCCATCCGGCGCCCGGGCACAACCTGCGCACCAGCCGCCCGGTGGCGGGTGCCCCGCCCGCCGCTTGTTCGACCTCGGCGAAGGCCTATGCTGGATACCGGAGTCCACCGGGATGTGCGCCGTCTGCCGCAGTCCTCCTCCACCCCATCGGGTTTCCCGTCCCCTGCGACGGGCAGGGACGGTTTGTTTCCCGGTCGTCTGATCCAAGGAGGTTCCCATGCTCAAGCGCAACGCCCTCTGCGTCGGGATCGACCAGTACCAGCACTTTCCTTCGGCGACTCTGCATGGCTGCGTGAATGACGCCCGGACCATGGCCGCCCTCCTGAAGGACCTGCTGGGCTTCGAGGAATCCGACATCACCCTGTTGACCGACCAGGCCGCCACCAAGGTCGCCATCCTGACCGAACTGAAGCGCATGGTGGAAGGCGCCCTGGCGGGCCGGTACGACCACCTGGTCTTCAGCTTCGCCGGCCACGGCACCCTGGTCCCGGACCTGAACCTCGAGGACTGGGACCGGGCCGACGAGGCCTTCTGTCCCTACGATCTGGCCACCAGCGGTCCCCAGTGGGATCGCGATCACCTGATCGTGGACGATGAGCTGCACGATCTGCTGGTGCAGCTGCCTGCCCACGTCCTCCTCGAGGTGTACCTCGACACCAGCCATGGCGGCTCCGGCCTGCTGGCCCTGGACATGCTGATGGACCGCCAGCCCCGCTTCCTGCCGCCACCCTCCACCGAGGCCTACCGCGACCTCGAGTACCGCCGCGCCCGCCCCGCCCACCAGAAGCTGCTGGAAAAGGGCCTCTCCCACCACGTCCTCTGGACCGCCTGCAAGGAGGGCCAGACCGCGGCCTCCTGCCTGCTCGGGGACGAGTGGCACGGCGCCTTCACCTGGTACTTCAGCCAGGAGGTTCGGGCCAGCGCCAACCACGACTCCCGCGCCAAGCTCCTGGCCAAGGTTCGGCTGGACCTCCGGACCCGCCACTTCACCCAGGTGCCCGTGGTGGACTGCGGGGACCTGACCCGCCATGCGCTGCTGAGGATCGACGAGATCCCGGCGGGCGTGATGCCCCTTCCAACGGAGATGCCCAGCTGAGGGTGGGCTCATTCCATTCCCCTTCGCAGAGACAAGCACGGCGCCTTGCGGCGCCGTGTAGGGAATCGCTGCGCGATTCCAGCAAGCCTTGGTGTGGCGCCGGAGGCGCCGCTCACTGAATCGTGGAGCGATTCAGCCGTGCTGAAGCGATAGACGACTCAGTAACGATAGTGATCGGTCTTGTAGGGCCCTTCCACCGGCACGCCGATGTACTGGGCCTGCTCGGGGCGGAGCGCCGTGAGCTTCGCGTTCAGGGTCTGCAGCTGGAGCCGGGCCACCTGCTCGTCGAGGTGCTTGGGCAGGGTGTAGACGCCAATGGGGTAGTCGGCCTGCTTCGTCCAGAGCTCGATCTGGGCCAGGGTCTGGTTGGCGAAGGAGGACGACATCACGTAGCTGGGGTGGCCCGTGCCGCAGCCCAGGTTCACCAGGCGCCCCTTGGCCAGCAGGATGATGCGGTGGCCATCGGGGAAGATGATGTGGTCCACCTGGGGCTTGATCTCTTCCCAGGTGTATTTCTCGAGGCTGGCGACATCGATCTCGCTATCGAAGTGGCCGATGTTGCACACGATGGCGTTGTGCTTCATGCGCGCCATGTGGTCGTGGGTGATGACGCGGAGGTTGCCGGTGCAGGTGACGAAGATGTCGGCCTGGCTGCAGGCCTCATCCATGGTGACCACGCGGTAGCCCTCCATGGCCGCCTGCAGGGCACAGATGGGATCGATCTCGGTAACCCACACCTGGGCGCTGAGGGCCCGCAGGGCCTGGGCGCTGCCCTTGCCCACGTCGCCGTAGCCACAGACCACGGCGATCTTGCCGGCGACCATGACATCCGTGGCCCGCTTGATGGCGTCCACCAGGGATTCGCGGCAGCCATAGAGGTTGTCGAACTTGCTCTTGGTGACGCTGTCATTGACGTTGATGGCGGGGAACTTCAGCTCGCCCTTCTTCGCCATTTCATAGAGGCGGTGCACGCCGGTGGTGGTCTCCTCGGTGACGCCCTGGACCTTCGCCAGCTGAGCCGAGTACCAGCCCGGCTTTTCGGCCACCCGCTTGCGGATGGCGGCGAAGAGCACCGTGGCCTCCTCGCTGTCGGGGTTGCTGAGCACGCTGAGATCCTGCTCGGCCCGGGCGCCCAGGTGCAGCAGCAGGGTGGCGTCGCCGCCATCGTCGAGGATCATGTTGGCGCCATCCGCGAAATCGAAGATGCGGTGGGTGTAGTCCCAGTAGTCCGGCAGGGTCTCGCCCTTGACGGCGAACACCGGCGTGCCTCCCGCGGCGATGGCGGCGGCGGCGTGATCCTGGGTGCTGAAGATGTTGCAGCTGGCCCAGCGCACGTCGGCGCCCAGGGCCTGCAGGGTCTCGATGAGCACGGCGGTCTGGATGGTCATGTGCAGGGAGCCGGCGATGCGGGCGCCCTTGAGGGGCTGCTGCGCGGCGTACTCCTGGCGGATGGCCATGAGGGCGGGCATCTCGCCCTCGGCGATGGCGATCTCCCGGCGGCCCCAGGGGGCAAGGGACAGATCGGCGACGATGAAGTCGGCGGTGGCGACGGTCATGGGACCTCCACATAGGGCGGGCGACGGGCGGGGAGCCACCTCATCGACCCGGTGCTGGGTTGAGGTGAGCGCCGTTCAAAACGATGTGCCCGAGCCTGAGATCCCGCGCAGCCGATCTGCCGGGTCCTGCAGCGCTCCTCGGACTCCACCAGGATAATCGGTTTAGACAGCAATCCTGGAGAGGGAATTTTTGAGCGATCCATTTTTGTCACCTTTATCAAATTTTTCATTTTTTAGTTACTATTTATAAATAAATATATTAGAGATTTTATTTAATTTATAAAATTATTTGTCATCATAAAATGACTAAAATTGCAGCTACATATTTTTTAATGAAGTTATTAAATAACTTATGAATTGGCACAACTTTCGATTGAATTGGGAGCCTGAAAGGAGGCAACCATGTTCAATCCCTTCACTTCCCTCGCCTTGGGCCTGGCCTTGGCCCTTCCCCTGCGCGCCGAGACAGGCCGACCCCCCCGGGCGCCCCAGCGTCCCGTGAACCTCAACTCGGCCACCGTGACCGAACTCATGCAGCTGCCGCGCATCGGCCAGAAGACCGCCGAGCGCATCATCGCCTTCCGCCGGCAGCATGGCGGTTTCCAGCGGACCGAGGAGCTGATGAACGTGAAGGGCATCGGCGAGAAGTCCTTCGCGAAGCTCAAGCCGTTCCTGGCCGCCACCTCCGCGCCGCGGCCCGCGGCCCCGAAGAAGTAGGGGGCGGCCATGACTGCGCTGAAGCGACGGATGAACCAGCGGGGGACCTCCCTGCTGGAGCTCACGATCTCCATGGCGGTGGCCGCGATCCTCACCGCCAGCGCCGCCTTCGGCTTCGATGGCGGCAGCACGGAGCTGATGGCGGCCCAGCAGGAGATCGTGGGCAGCCTGCACCAGGCCTTCGCCATGGCCCGGGCCCGGGGGACGAACGTCAAGGTGGCCCTGGGCAGGGCCACGGGCGAGGGCGAACACCTGGCCGTGGCCTTCGGACGGCGGGTGAAGTGGGGCAAGCCCGACGGCATCCCCCTGCCCCCGGACATGGACGCCCCCCAGGTGGCGGCCAAGACCGGCGAGGCCCATCCCATCATCAGCGTGACGCCTCGGCACACCACCCTGGCCAGCACCTGGTTCCTCAACGACGGCCGGGAGGCCCTCTGCATGCGGCTCTCCGGGCAGGGGCACCTGCAGGTGCTGCGCTATCGCCGGGACCTCAAGAAGTGGACGAGGCTGTGATGCGCGGATTCGGCCCCTCCTTCCTCCAGCGGTTCACCCAGGCAGCGGCGACGCTGCTCCCCACCCCCCTCTGCCCGCCCCTGAAGGCCGCCCAGGCCGAGCTGCAGCGCAGCCTCCACCTGGCCTTCGGATTGGCCACCACCCACGGCCGGGCCGTGGTGCTGGAACCCTGCCGCAGGGCCACGGCAGGCCACATCGCCGTGAAGCTGCCCACAGGTGTGCGCTGGGGGCGTCCCGCGGCCATCCCCCTCCCCCCCAGCCTGGAGGACAGCGGCTGGTGGGGCGGACGGCCCCGCCCCATCACGGTGATGCCCCTGCGGAGGGCCTCCGCGAACGTGTGGTTCCTTCACCATGGCCGGGAGGCCCTCTGCTTCCGCCTGGAGCTCTCCGGCGCGGTGGAACTGCTCCGCTACCGGCCCCTGCTCCGCACCTGGACCACTTGCTGAGGGGAGATGCCCATGCGAATCCTTGATCTCTCCCCCGATCAGCGCCCCCGCGAACGTCTGCTGGCCGGTCAGGGCGAAGGCCTGGCCGATGCCGAGCTCCTGGCCCTGCTCTGGGGCACGGGGCGCCAGGGCCAGAGCGCCGTGGAGCTGGCCCAGGCGGTCCTCGGCCAGACGGGCGGCCTCGCCGGACTGCTGGGCCTGGGTCTCAGCGACTGGCTGGAGCAGCCGGGCCTGGGCCCCGCCAAGGCCGGCCAGCTGTGGGCGGCGCTGGAGCTGGCCCGGCGGGCCCAGCGCAGCGCCGAGCGGCCCCGGATCACCAGCCCCCGGGCCGCCGGTGCCTACCTGCTGCCCCGCTGCCAGGGCTGGACCGAGGAGCGCTTCGGCCTGCTGGCCCTGAATGCCAAGGGCGACCTGCTGGCGGAGCGGATCCTCAGCCAGGGCACCTCGACGGCCACCCTCATCAGCCCCCGGGAGTTCTTCCGGGAGGCCCTGCGCTACGGCGCCACCACGGCCCTGGCCTACCACAACCACCCCAGCGGCGATCCCACCCCCAGCCGCGAAGACACCCAGCTCACCCGGCGGCTCCAGGCCGCGGGGGAATCCCTGGGCGTGCCCCTGGCGGACCACCTCATCCTGGGGAGCGACCGCTACCACAGCTTCCGGGCGGCGGAGGGCTGGGATGGCAGGAGCTGAGGCAGGACAAAGCCTGCCATTCACATCTTTGGCGTCTTTTTCTGGTCTTGTTTCTTTTTTTTCAGTTCTTTTTGGCACTGGCGCTCGATTCTTGAACGAGGTCTTGCTATCCTCCCCCGGCACACAGGAGGCTGCCATGGCGATCAGGCGGGACCGTCCCTACACCGAGTTCAACTTCCTGGTGGACCTGGGCACCGGTGATACCGATGGGCCCGAGGCGGGCTTCCAGGAGATCAGCGGCCTCGGTCAGGAGGTGGCCGTCACCGAGTACCGCAACGGCAACTCGAAGGAGAACGCCGTGCTCAAGCTCACGGGGCTCAACAAGGCCACGGACGTCACGCTGAAGCGCGGCGTCATCGGCTCCCTGGGCCTCTACAACTGGCTGAACGATATCCGCAACGGAAACCAGAACGCGCTGCGCACGGTCACCATCATGCTGCAGAACGAGGATCACTCGGGCACGGTGCAGACCTGGAAGCTGCTGCGCGCCCGCATCACCAAGCACACCAGCGGCCCTTTCAACGCGAAGGGCAGCGATGTGGCCATGGAAGAGCTGGTGCTGACCTACGAACGCCTGGAAATGGAATGACCAGACGGGGATCAGTGGCGGCAGCCAGGGACGGCATGGAAGGCCGACCGGTCCTGGGCTCCAACTTCCTCGTGGACCTCGGCGATGGCAAGGCGCACCAGAGCAGCGGCGGCTTCGCGGAAGTGATCTTCCCGGAGTTCCGCCTCGGCCCAGGGCAGGAGGGCCACCCCACGCCTGCCGGGGCCGGGGGCACCCTCATCCTGAGGCGCGGCATCTGCGGCGCCCTCGACCTCTACGCCTGGTGGGACAAGGCCCGGGTTGGGAAGACGGCCCGCGGGAAATCCATCAAGGTCATGCTGCTGGGCCAGGACCAGCGGACGGTGGTGCTGACCTGGACCTTCCACAAGGTCCACCCCGTGGCCCTGTCCTACAGCCCCCTCCGGGCCCGGGAGAACGACGTGGCCATGGAAACCATCGAACTGGCCTTCGCAAGTTTCGAGATGTGCTGATCACCCCGACCGGCGATCGAAGAACAAGGGACTCCCTGCCGGTCCTTCCCGTCCTCGGAAGGCACGACCGATGTGATAGGTGCCTCCTTTCGTTTTGATGGGAACCTGCAGGGTCACCATCTGGCTGACACCACCCATCTACCGGAATAATGACGCTTACCAAATGGGCCCGATATTGCATATCAGCTGGGATGCATGACGGGCGGCACGCTGTCGCCCGTCCCACGCCACCGAAGCGGTGGTCAACGGAGTCCCAATGAAATACCTCGTGATCCTCCCCCTGGCCCTGGTCCTGCCCCTCGCAGCCCAGGACCTCAACCGGCCCACCTACGGATTCTCGGTCCAGCTCAACACGCCCATGGGCGACCTTAGGGATGACACCGACAAGAACGTGGGCATCGGCGCCAGCCTCCTGGCCCAGTGGAACCTGGACCGCGGTCACGCCCTGCGTCCCCGCCTGGACCTGAACGTGTTCAACGTCTCCGAGTACGAGCCCAGCCATAGCAACTACCGGGAATCCCGCAACCTCAGTTCCGTGGGCTTGGGCATGGACTACCTCTACTATTTCAGCGGCACGCCGAGGGGGCTCTACCTCACGGGTGGCGCCGGCATCACCCGCTGGGACCTGTCGTACTCCACCAGCGACAAGGTGGGCAACACCTATTCCTCGAGCTACGACCACAACAAGAACACCACCAGCCTCAGTCTCGCAGGGGGAATGGGCTGGCAGTTCACCCGGGTCATCGGCCTCGAGGCCCGGCTCGTGCACGCGCCCTACAAAGCCTTCGACCTCAACAACCCCACGTCGACCACCCGCACCGAAGTCAACCGCGATGGGAACTTCTTGCAGATCGCGGGAACCTTCCGCTGGTAGGAACTCCCTCTTCGGCCAACCTCAACTGGCCTCCCTTCACCGGGCCCCCGGCGTTTCGCCGAGGGCCCGTCGGAGCGCCGCCAAGAAGCGCTCCGGCGCCTCCTGCTGGGGCACGTGGCCGCAGCGGTCGAGGGGGATGAGCTCGACATCGGGCAGGACGGCCACCATGCGCTGGGCATAGTCCAGGGGCATCAGCCCATCGGCCACGCCCCAGATCAGGCGGACCGGTACCCGAAGGGTCCGCAGCTGCTCCTCCGTCAGCATCCAGTCCTCCATGCTGGCGGCGGTGGCCGAAAAGCGGGCCAGGGGGCCGGACCGGGTGCGCCGCACCAGGTCGTCCAGGACATGATCGGGGATGGCGGGACTGCCGGCATCCCGCAGCTGGGTCATGGTGGTCCGGGCCTCTTCCCGGGTCGCGGGCAGCAGGCTCACCTCCGCGTTGGCCCCCTTCAGGGGCCCGCCATTGACGGCAATGACCCGCTCCACCCAGTCCGGGTGCCGGGTGGCCACCACCATCGCCATCCAGGCCCCCAGGGAGTTGCCCACGAGGGTGACTGGCCGGCCCTGGGCCTGGCTGGCGATGACCGCTTCCAGGCCGCTGACGATCTCGGCCGCCTGGATGGGCCCGGCGGCGGGGGCGCTGTCGCCGTGCCCGGCCAGGTCCGGAATCACGAGGGTGAACTGCCCGCGGAGGGCCCTGGCGGACTGCAGCCAGGTGCCCGCATGATGGCCAGCCCCATGCAGGAACACCAGCACCGGTCCCGTTCCCCCCACGAAGACGGTCTGGGGGCCCGCGGGCGCCTGGACGACCACCTGCTTCAGTCCAGCGCTGGTCAGCCCGCGCCGCGTCCCCCAGTCCCACAGCGCCAGGGGCCGCTTGAGCAGCAGCCAGCCGAGGACGAGGCCGACGGCGAGGCACGCGGCCAGCAGCAGGGCTCCGAACATCCATCCCAAGGACATGTCTACTCCCTACTCTGAATACGGACCCCACTGCAGGGTGGTGGCGGCCCAGACGAAGCCCAGCCCGGCGCCCACGAACACGATGCGGGAGCCATCACGGATCTTGCCGTCCCGGAGCCCGAGCTCGAGAGAGAGCACCTGGTCGTTCTGGCCCAGGTGGCCGTACTCGTCGAGGTACGTGCTCTGCTCCGGCTTCAGGCCCAGCTCCGCCAGCACGGCGTCGTGGGCGCTGCGCTTGAAGTGGAGGATGGCGAGGTAGTCGAGCTCCTGCTCCGTCAGGCCCGACAATTTCAGGGACTCGCGGATCACGGCGTAGAAGTTGGGCATGGTCACCTCGCCCAGCTTGGCCTTGAAGGCCGGCTCGTCCGGCACCATGAAGTGGGCCTTGGCTAGATCCCCGACAGCCGGAGGCCAGGCCTTGGAACCCAGGGTGGGCACGATGCACATCTCCGACAGGGAGCCGTCTCCCCGGAAGGCCGAGGCCAGGATGGCGTTCCGGCCGGCGTTCTTCTGCAGCACCAGGGCCGAGCCGCCGGAACCGATGTCCAGCATGAACCGCGTTTCGGGCACGGCCGGATCGATGAGGTCATTGTTGCGGTAGCCGGAGACGAGGAGGACGGTTTCCAGTTCGGGGTGGGTGGTCATGAGCGCTTTGGCCACGTCGAGGGCGGCCATCATGGAGCCGCACATGGCCTCCATGTCGAAGCTCCAGGCCTTCTTCGCGCCGATCTGGTTGGCCACGTAGAGGCCCGCCAGCCAGCAGGGGTAGTCCTTGTGCTGGGCGCCGCACCAGATCACCAGGTCGACCGCACCGCCTTCGATGCCGGCGTTGGCAAGCGCCTTGTTGGCGGCCGCCAGGCCCATGAAGGCCGTGGTCTCGCCGGGCCCGGCGACGGGCTTGCCCTTCACGCCGAACTTCAGGGCGATGACGTCTTCGGGAATGCCCGTGGCGGCGGCCAGGTCCGCCGCCGTCACCCTGCCGGAGGGGATCCAGTTTCCGTGACCGGTGATGCCTACATGCATGGCTTGCACTCCCTTGAAGGATGGGTCGTCACGCCCGGCCTGGTCACAGATAGCCCAGGGTCCGGGCCTGCTGGGTGAGCTCGGCACGGAAGTCCGGGTGGGCGACGCTGATGAGTTCCCGGGTCCGTTCCCGCACCGTCCGGCCCCGCAGGCGCGCCACGCCGTGTTCGGTGACGACGTGATCCACGTGGGCGCGGTGCAGGGTCACGGCGGAGCCCAGGGGCAGCGTGGGGGTGATGGTGGAGACGGTGCCGTTCTTCGCCGTGCTGTAGCAGGCGATGATGCTCTTGCCCAGGCCGTCGAGCCCGGCCACCGCGCCCTGGGCGGTGTCGGACTGGCCGCCGGTGCCCGAGTACTGGCTGGTGCCGATGGACTCGCTGGCCACCTGGCCCGTGAAGTCCACGGAGATGCAGGTGTTGACCGAGACCATGCGGGAGTTCTGCGCCACGATGGCGGGGTTGTTGACCCAGCTGCCCCGCTGGAACTCCACGGCCACGTTGTCATCCAGCCAGTCATAGAACTTCCGCGAGCCCATGGCGAAGGTCGTGAGGAACTTGCCGGGCTTCAGGGCCTTCCGGGCGTTCGTGATGACGCCCATTTCGTAGAGCTCCATCATGGAGTCCACCAGCATCTCCGTGTGGACGCCCAGATCCTTCTTGCCTTTCAGGGCCAGGGCCGCCGCGTTGGGGATGCCGCCGATGCCCAGCTGGAGGGTGGAGCCGTCCTCCACCAGGTCGGCGATGTAGGCCCCGATCTCGAGGTCGGTGCCGTTGGGCACGGGGGCGGGGAGGGAGGGGACTTCCTGATCGTGCTCCACGAAGTAGTCCACCTTGGAGACGTGGACCTGGGTGTCGCCGAAGGTCCGCGGCAGGCGGGGGTTCACCTCGAGGATGACGAGGCGGGCGTGGTCCATGATGTCCTTCTCGTAGGTGATGCCCAGGGAGAGGGAGACGAAGCCGTGCTTGTCGGGCGGCGTGCAGGTGCCGAAGAAGATGTCGGGCCGGTGGGCATGGATGCGGTCGGTGGCCGCCCGGTGGAGCATGTTGGGCACGTAGGTGACCGTGCCCGTGCCGGCCTTCAGGGCGGCGCGGGAGCCCGGGGCGTGGAACCAGGAGGCCAGCTCGAAGTGCCCCTGCATCTCCTTCTTCATGTAGAAGTCGTATTCCCTGAGGGTCAGCACCGAGAACACGCGGACGTTCTGCACGCGGTCCCCGACGATGTGGAAGCGCGCCATGCAGCCCTGGGGCTCCGAGGCGCACTGGGCCACGATCACGTCCTGGTCGCTCTGGATGTGGGAAACAGCCTCGTCGATGGCGACCAGCTTGCTGCGGTAGGTGTCCTGGGCGTTCATGGCAACTCCTGGAAGGGATCCGTGGCTCCCCGGCACGCTCACGCGCCGTGCTTGGCGAGGAATCCGAGAAGGATGGTGTTGACCTCCGCCGCCCGCTCCATGACGACCACGTGGCCGGCCCCGGGGATCAGGTGGAACTCGGAACCGGGGATGGATCGGTGCATGAGCTCCCCGTATTTCCGGGGCTTGAGGAGGTCGAGCTCCGCCGAGGCGATGCAGGTGGGGACCTGGATCCTGCCCAGCTCCGCGGTGACGTCGAAGCGCTGGAAGCTTTCGATGAGCCGCACGGCGGCGGGCAGGTCCAGGCTGGCGTAGCGCTGCTCGGCCATGGGGATCAGGTCGGGCCGCTCCGTCAGGAAGGCCTCCGAGTAGACATCGGCGTAGATGAGCCGGAAGAAGGCCTGCCCGTCGCCCAACCGGGCCGCCAGGCGCCAGCGCTCGATCATGGCCACCAGCAGGGGATCGCTGTGGGATACGGAGGCGACGATCGCCAGGCTGCGGCACCGCTCCGGATGGCGGAGGCCCATGAGGAGGTTCAGCTCGCCGCCGTAGGAAGTGCCGATCATGTGGGCCTTGTCCAGGCCCAGGGCATCCATCAGCGCCACCAGGTCCTCGGCGTGCAGGTCCAGGGAGTAGTCGCTTGCGGGATGCTCGCTCTGCCCCTGGCCGCGCATGTCGTAGGTCAGCACCCGGTGGCGCCGTGTCAGATCGGGCAGCTGGAAGGCCCAGGAGCCCGTGTTCATGAACACGCCGTTGTTGAGGATGACCAGCTCGCCCGTTTCGGGGCCGTGGAATTCATAGTAGAGATCGACGTGGTTCACGCGAAGCCGGGGCATGGTGGATGACCTCCCTGAGATCCGAGCCTTCGAGGATCAGGAGTGGCCGCGGGCCCGGGTCCGCAGCTTGCCGACGATGCCCGTGGGGAAGCGGTAGACGCTCAGGACGAAGAGGATGCCCAGCCACAGCAGCCAGCGGTCCGGGTGCAGCAGATCCCGCAGCAGGGGCACCTTGGCCATCCCTTCGCTCCCCAGCTTCATCAGGTCCTGCAGGTAGTTCTGCACGATGATGAACAG
The DNA here is from genome assembly GCA_016721195.1 of Candidatus Geothrix skivensis. GTDB lineage: Bacteria > Acidobacteriota > Holophagae > Holophagales > Holophagaceae > Geothrix > Geothrix skivensis. The sequence goes on from JADKIO010000008.1 coordinate 30,976, forward strand.
GGTGGCCCCGAGCACCGAGCCGTAGAGGGTGCCCATGCCGCCGATGACGACCATGAGCAGGATGTCGATCATGATCTCGAAGGAAAGCGAGGTGTCCGGGCCGTTGTAGCGCAGCCACAGGGCCAGCAGGGCCCCCGCCAGGGTCGCGAAGCCGGCGGAGAGGACATTGGAGCAGGTGCGGTAGACCACGGTCTGGTAGCCCAGGGCCTCGGCCCGGAAGGCATTCTCGCGGATGGCCTGGAGCACGCGGCCGAAGGGCGAGTTGACGATGCGCAGCATGAGGAGGAAGAGCACGACGGTGACCGTGACCAGCAGGTAGAAGGCGATCAGCCGCCCATCCAGGGACACCCCCAGGAACGGGTGCTCGGAAAGGGAGAACGCCGGCGACAGCAGCTCGGGCACCTTGAAGGTCAGGCCATCCTCCCCGCCGGTGAGCTCGGACAGCTGCGACGCGAGGGTCTGGAAGGCCGTGGCCACCGCCAGGGTGATCATGGCGTAGAACATCGCCTTCACCCGGAGGCTGAACAGGCCGATCACCAGGGACAGGACCAGGGAGAGGACCAGCGCCACCGAAACGCCCGCGGCCACGCCCTTCCAGGAGGGGCCGATGCGGTTCAGGGCGATGGCGACGCCGTAGGCGCCGATGCCGAAGAACATGGTGTGGGCGAAGGAGACGATGCCCGTGTAGCCCAGCAGCAGATCGAAGCTCGCCACCAGCACGATGAAGATGCAGATCTTCGCGGCGACATTCAGGGCCTTGGCCCCCGGGAAGGCGAAGGGGGTGAGCAGCAGCCCCGCCAGGATGGCGATCAGGAGCAGGGCCAGCACGCGGCTGCGGGGCAGGTCCCCCGACAGAAGGCGGTTGAAGATCATCGCTTCCCCACCGGATAGAGTCCCTCGGGCCGCCACATCAGGACGATCACCATCAGGAGGATGTTGGAGAAGAGGGCCACCTTGGGGGCGAGGAAGCCGGCATAGTTCGCCACCAGCCCCACCAGCAGCGAGCCGATGAAGCAGCCGCCCACCGAGCCCATGCCGCCGATGATGATGACGATGAACAGCAGCACATTGATCTGCCCGCCCATCTCCGGGGTGACGGTCTGCTGGTAGAGGCCCCACATGACGCCCCCCAGTCCCGCCAGGGCGGACCCGGCCACGAAGACACCCACGAAGAGGCGGCCGATGCGGTAGCCGAGGCTCTCGACCATCTCGCGGTCCTGGACGCCGGCCCGGATCAACAGGCCCACCTTGGTGCGGCTCAGCACCCAGAACATCACGGCGAACACGGCCAGGCCCACGATCACGGAGATGAGGCGGTACTTCTCCACCGCCGCCTCGCCGAACAGCAGGGAGCCCCGGAAGGCCGCCGGCAGCGGCAGGGGAATGGCCTGGGCGCCCCAGATGACCTTGATCAGCTCCACGCCGACGATCATCCCGCCCATGGTGATCATGATCTGCTTCAGGGGCTGGCCGTAGACCGGACGGATGATCAGGCGCTCGAAGGCGAGCCCCACGCCGCCGGCCACCACCATGGCCAACCCCATGGCCGGCAGCACCGCCAGGAGGTTGCGCAGCAGGGATTCGCTTTCGGTCCAGCCGGTCATCCGGCCCAGGACCGTGGTCGCCAGGAAGGCCCCCAGGGTGATGAACACGCCGTGGCCGAAGTTGAGCACGTCCATGAGGCCGAAGACCAGGGTCAGACCCGAGGCGATGATGAAGATGATCATGCCCATGGCGAGGCCCGCGAAGGTGAGCGTGACCCAGGTGGAGAAGGACCCCATGAGGGGCAGGGCGGCGATCGCCAGCACCGGAAGCAGCAGCAGCGGGATCCGGTCGGGAGTGACCGTGGGCAACGCCTCCGGAGCGGGGTTGGCGGTGGTGATGGCATTCATCTGCGGTCCCTCGTCATTGGTGGGCCGCCAGGGACAGTCCCAGCAGGCGCTGCTGCAGGCCTTCGTCGCCGGCGAGGTCGGCCATGGAGCCCGCATGCACCACGCGGCCCCCGTCCATCACCGCCACCTGGTCCCCGAGCTGGCGGGCGAAGTGGAAGTTCTGCTCCACGAGCAGGATGGTCGTATCGGTCTGCTTCAGCTCGCGGAAGGCCACGATCATGTTCTGGATGATGGCCGGGGCCAGCCCCTTGCTTGGCTCGTCGATCAGCAGCAGCTGTCGCGGCTCGATGATGGCCCGGGCCACCGCCAGCATCTGCTTCTGGCCGCCGGAGAGCAGCCCGGCGGGATGCTGCCAGAAGCGTCTGAGCGCGGGGAACAGGCCGAAGACCCACTCCAGGCGGGCGGCGTCGATGTCCTCGACGCGCTTGGCCCCCCGGGCGGCGAGCAGCATGTTCTCGCGCACGGTGAGGTCGCCGAAGATTCCCATGTTCTCGGGGACGTAGGCGAAGCCCCGGTGGGCGATCTCCGGTGTGCTGAGGGCGCCGATCTCCCCGCCGTCGAAGCGGATGGTCCCGGAGGAGGGCGGCCAGAGGCCCATGATGGTGCGCAGGGTGGTGGTCTTGCCGGCGCCGTTGCGACCCAACAGCACCGTGAGCTCCCCCCGGGCCACCTGGAGGTCCACCCCGTGCAGGATGTGGTAGGCGCCGATGTGGGTGTGCACCCCTTCGAGCTGCAGCAGCGGTGCGCTCATTTGGCCACCTCGATCCCCAGGTAGGCTTCCTGCACGATGGGCGAGGCGATCACCTCGGCGGGCTCGCCATCGGCCACCAGGGCGCCGTTGTGCAGCACGATGATGCGGTCGGCGAGCTCCCGCACCACGTCCATCTTGTGCTCGACCAGAAGGATGGTCTTGTCCCGCCGGGCCTTGAGGGAGCGGATCAGGTCCAGGATCACCGGCACTTCGTCCACGCTCATGCCCGCCGTGGGCTCGTCGAACATGAAGATATCGGGCTCGAGGGCCATGAGGATGGCCACCTCCAGCTTCCGCTGGTCGCCGTGGGGCAGCGCCGCGGCGGCCTGATCCCGCTTGGCGGTCAGTGCCACGGTCTCCAGCACCTCCTCGGCGCGGCCGATGAGCTCGCGGTGGCTGCTCCAGACGCTCCAGAGGTTGAGGCCCAGCCCAGCCCGGGACTGCACCGCAAGGCGGATGTTTTCCAGGACTGTCAGGTTCGGGAAGAGGTTGGTCAGCTGGAAGGCCCGGCCGATGCCCCGGCGACTGCGCTGCGGGGCGGAGCAGGCGCTGATGTCCTCGCCGTGGAGGAGGACGCGGCCGGCGCTGGCCCGGAGCTGCCCCGAGATCAGGTTGAAGTAGGTGGTCTTGCCCGCGCCGTTGGGCCCGACGATGGCGGTCAGCGTGCCGGGCGCGAAGGCGCAGGACACGGCATCGACCGCCACGTGGCCGCCGAAGCGGATGGTGAGCTCTTGCGTTTCCAGGGCGAAGGTCATGGTCTCTCGAAAAAGGGACAGGGTCGGCGGCTTTGCCGGGCACCGGCCGGGCCTTCACCTGAGCGAAGGCCCGGCCGGTACTTTGAGGCGTCAGCGCTTGTTGGTGATCGGGATGTTCATATCCTCGGCCTTGATCTCACGCACCAGTTCGGGCACGGCCCAGGCCACCTTGGGATCGACCTTGATCTTGAAGTGGTACATGGTCTGCATGGCCTGGTGATCCTCCTTGCGGAAGGTCATCTTGCCCTTGGGCGTATCGAAGGACATGCCTTCCATGGTGGCGATGAGCTTTTCGGTGCTGGCATCGCCCTTGGTCTTCTTGAGGGCTTCCACCACGGCAAGGCCCGCCGACATGCCCCCGGCGGTGAAGAAGTCCGGCGGGGCGTTGAAGCGCTTGAGGTGCTCCTTCACCAGCCAGTCGTTGATCTTGTTCTTGGGGATCTCGTAGTAGTAGTAGGCCGATCCCTCCAGGCCCGGGAAGGCCTTGTAGGCCGCCAGCGCCGGCAGGATGTTGCCGCCGGTGGCGATCTCGATGCCGTAGCGCTTGGGGTCCAGGTCGGCGATCTTGAAGGGATTGCCGCCGCCGGCCCAGTTGATGAAGATGATCTTGCGGCCGGGCAGGTTCTTGAGCTTGTCGAAGAGCCGCTGGGCGCCGGCGGTGAAGTCGGTGGTGGTGGCCGGCAGGTATTCCTCGTGGACGAGCTTGGCCTGCTTGAGGGCGCCGCGGAAGGCCTTCACGAAGTCCTTCCCGAAGGCGTAGTCCTGGGCCAGGGTGGCGATGCTGACGCCGGCCTTGTCCAGGGCCACGGCGTTGGAGATCGCATCCTGGGAGGAGTTGCGGCCCGTGCGGAAGATGAAGCGGTTCCACTTGTCGCCGGTGATGGAATCGGCCACGGCCGGCTCCACCAGCAGGATCTTCTTGTACTCCTCGGCGACGGGCAGCATGGCCAGGGCGGCGCCCGAGCTGGTGGGGCCCACCGCGAGGGCGGCCTTGTCATCGGCATAGGCCGAGGCCAGCTGGGACTTGGCGATGTCGGGCTTGCCCTGGGTGTCCTTTTCGATGACCACCAGCTTGTGGCCATTCACCATCATGGTGCCGCCGGTGGCGTATTCGAGACCCATCAGCAGGCCGACCTGGGTCTGCTTGGCATAGGCCTCCAGTACGCCGGTCTTGTCATAGACGTGGGCGATCTTGATGTCCTGGGCCACGGCCAGGCTCGAGCCCAGCAGCAGCGGGGCCAGCCCGATCATGATTTTCCGTGTGAGTTGCATGGTTCCTCCTTGGGTTATCGGTCAAATGGGACGTCAGCCCCTCCCCGAACTGACGTCCCCCATCCAGCCTAGGAATGGTAGGGTGCCGGGGCCAGGCCCCGGTCACCCTCCTCCAGGGCTAGAACCAGAACTGCACGTTGATGCCAATCTGCGACCAGTTCTCGCCGTTGAACGAGTTGGTCGGAGTGGCGGTGGCACTGATCGGGTTCGGGGCGGTGGGTCCGAAGTTCGAGCCCGCCAGGAAGGGCGCGTAGTGGCCGTTCTTGCCGTTCTTCAGGTTGGTGTAGACGAGGCCCACGAAGGTCCTCTTGGTGAGGGCATAGTCCCACACCAGGTTGATCTGGTCGGCGCCGGAGTCGTTGATGGAGGAGACGTTGCCGGCCTTGCCGTAGGTGGCGTGGAACATGTGGTCGCCGAGGGTGTAGGAAGCGGCCAGTTCGAACGCGTCGCGCTTGGCGTCGCCGGCGGTGATGCTGCCGGGGGCCAGGATGACGGTGGCGGCGGCGCCGGTCTTGAGGGTGGCGTCCCAGGCGGTGCTGGCGGAGATGCCGGTTCCGGAGATGCCGTTCGCCAGCTCGGTGTGGTCATAGACCAGGCCCACCTTCAGCCCGAAGGGGAACTTGTAGCCGCCGCCCAGGCGGTAGGCCTTGGTGTCAAGCGCGCCGTTGTACAGCCCCGCATTGTACGTCCCGCCCATGATCTTCTGGTCCAGGTAGCTGGCATGGAGGGCGATGCCGCTCTTGTTGTAGCGGGCCCGGAGGTAGGTCGTCAGGCCTTCGTTGTAGGCGCGGCCATAGGCCTTGGTGAGATCCGGAGTGGCGAAACCGGGGTACTTGACCTCGTCGCCCACGGGATTCTTGGACAGGGCCACCGCGAGGTCAAACCCGCTGAAGTTCGGGGAGTCGTAGCGGAGCACGTTGCGGGACCGGGTGATGCCCAGCACGTAGCTGTTCACGAGGATGTTGGTCTTGGTGAGGGTCGGGGTCTGGTTGAGGATGTTGAAGGTGGTCAGGCCGTTGGCATCCCAGATGCGGTAGTGCTCACCGGGAGAGTCGAGGACGGGGGCCAGGTGGGGCAGGCCGATGGTGTCGGACCAGTAGAAGGAGTTCTTGCCGAAGATCAGGCGCCCGTAGGGGGTGGCCACGCCCGCCCAGGTATCGTCATCCGCCCAGCCGGTGATCTGGCCGGCGGGGATGGTCCCCACGCCGCTGTCCGTGGGGCGCACGTCGGTCGTGAACCGGCTGCCCACCTGGAAGACCACGTTGTAGCCGTCGGCGATCTTGGAGCTCCCCGAGAAGAAGATGCGGGAGGTGTTGTCGTCGAGTCGAATCTCGTCCTTCACGCCCGCCCGGACGGTGTTGCTGAGGCTGGACTGCTTCAGGCCAATACCGAAGAAGCCGGAGATGGAGAAGGTGGTACCTGGTGCGACCTGGAGATCGGCGCCCCAGCTGGGCAAGGCGACGAGGGCCGAGGCGGCGGCGACGACAGCAAAGCGAATGTTCATGGCCGTTCCTTCTTTTGAATGTTGGCTGGGTCGGGGACCCAGGATCCAACGGGTTGGGGGGGAGTGAAAAGTGGTGGTGAGGGTTGGTGCTGTGAACGAAAAGGGAGGTGGCTGGAAGGACCGAACAACGCCGGCAGCTACTTGGCGATGCCCTTGGGGTAGCAGAGGCCACCGGTGATCTCGATGGTGGTGGCGTTGATGGCCTCGTTTTCCACGCAGTAGCCGATGAGGGAGGCGATCTCCTCCGGCGCCACCAGGCGGCCCAGGTGCACGTCCTCGAGGATGGCTTTCAGGGCCTCCTGGTTCATGCCCGTCAGCATGGGCGTGGCGGTGTAGCCCGGTGCGATGGCCACGCACCGGATCTTGCGGATGCCGCGCATCAGGAACTCGCCGACGATGATCTTCGGCATCAGGGCATCGGCCACCTTGGCCGAGGAGTAGTTGAGCTGGCCCACCTGGCCCGCCTTGTTCACGGAGGAGATGGGCACCAGCAGCCCTTCCCAGCCACCGTTCACCATGGCCTCGGCCGCATCCCGCATGCAGAGGAAGGTGCCGGTGAGGTTGGTGTCGATGACGGCCTGCCACTTGGCGAGGTCCAGCTTCTTGGAGACCTGGCCGGTCTCCTTGTCGAGGCTCAGCATCGTCCCGTCCCGGATGATGCCGGCGCAGGACACGGCGATGTTGAGCTGGCCGAAGGCCTCGAGCGTCCCCTTGATGTACCGGGCGGTATCGGCTTCGCTGGTCACGTTGGCCTGGATGCCGATGGCCTCCCCGCCCAGGTCCTGGATGTCCTTGACCACCCGGTCGATGTTCTTCTGCACCATGTCGACCACGGCGACCCTGGCGCCCTGCCGGGCGAGGTGCTTCACGACCGCCTCGCCGATGCCGTTGCCGCCGCCCGTCACGAGGGCCACGCTGCCTTTGATTTCCATGTGAATCGTCCTTTGATGGTATGGAGTGGAACCGGATCAGAGCTGTTTGGGGCAGGACACGCTGTCCTTGGTCCAGTAGATGAAGTTGGGATGGGTGACATCGGGCCCGACGATCTTCAGGTCCCCGATGGTGTTGGGATGGGCCACGTCGGGGCCCACCGACTTGATGCCGACGGGGAAGATGGTCTTGATCAGGGCCCGGGCCCGGGCGGCCGCCTCGGCTTCGGCCAGGCCCTTGAAGAGGCCGGCTCCCACGAGGGCGCTGGCACCGTTGGGCAGGGCGTAGCTGATATCCCAGCGGTCGCCCCTGGGCGCGACCGTGAAGGTCATGTCGTTGTAGGAAAAGCTTGGCATGGTCGTCCTTTCGCTACCGGGGCTACAGCTTCTTCAGGACCGTGACGCAGTTGGTCACGGCCGAACCGCCCACGTTGAAGGCCACGCCGATGTCGGCCTTCTTCGCCTTCACGCCGATGGGCTCGCCGATGAGCTGCTTGTAGATCAGGGCGTGCATGGAGGCCCCGGTGGCGCCCACGGGGTGCCCCTTGGATTTGAGGCCACCGGAGAGGTTGATGGCCACCTTGTCGTCCCGGGTGAACCGGCCCTCCAGGTAGTCGTAGCCGCCCCTGCCATCGGCGGAGAGGCCGAGGGCCTCGGTGGACAGGATCTGGTTGATGGTGAAGCAGTCGTGCACCTCGGCCAGGTCGATGTCGGCGGCGGTGATGCCCGCCTCCCGGTAGGCCTTGGCGACGGCATCCTTGCCCGCCATCAGCTCGTGCATGTTGGGCCGCACGTGTTCGGGCAGCCGCTCCACCGAGTGGCCGATGCCAGCGATCTCCACGGCCCGCTTCCGGTCGCTGACGTTCGCGGTCTGGGTGATGACCAGGGCGGCGGCGCCGTCCGTCACCAGGGAGCAGTCGTGCAGGCGGAGGGGGGCGGCAATCATCATGTTCTTGCACTTGCCCCGGGCATCCAGCTCATTGAGCTGCATGATGGCCTCGACGCTGGCGGGGCCGTTCTGGACGTGGGCCAGGGGGTTCTCGGCGCCGTTCTTGTAGCAGAGCGCCCCGGCGGTCCAGAGCATCTTCTCCAGCTCCTCGGTGGGGATCTTGTAGTGGGCCTGGTAGCCCTTGGCGTACTCGGCGAAGAGCATGGGGAAGGACATGCCCCGGGAGCCTTCACTGGGCCAGTGGGAGGAGCAGGCCAGCACGTGGGTCATCTGCGGCGTCGGCAGCAGGTTCATCTTCTCCACGCCGATCACGAGGACATGCTTCGCCCGGCCCGCCTCGATGGCGTAGACCGCGTCGTAGAGGGCCACCGAGCTGGAGGCGCAGGCACACTCGCAGCGGGTCATGGGCTTGAAGCGCAGGGCCGCATCGATCTCCGCGGCGAGGGGCGCCACGTGCTCCTGGTTGATGAAGGAACCGGGCGAGCAGGAACCCACGTAGATGGCGTCGATGTCCTTCGCCTCCAGCCCGGCATCGGCGATGGCCCCCCGCCCCGCCTCGATGAGCAGGTCGTAGTAGCTCCTGGTATCGGTGATCAGGCCCGTCGCCTTGTCCTTCTTGATGAAGGCGCCGAACTGGGTGTTGTAGGCACCGATGATGCTTGCTTTGCTCACGATGATTTTCCTTTCAGGATGGGGACGCCCGGCCCGGTGCCGGGCACTGGTGATCAGGGCATGTCGAAGGCGACCGCGGCCTGGTTGTAGCCCACGCCGGACCCCACCAGCACCACCCGGTCACCGGAATGGATCAGCTGCTTCGCGAGGGCATCGTCCAGGGCCATCGGCAGGCAGGCCGAGCCCGTGTAGCCCCACGCCTCCATGATGGTGTGGGTCTTTTCCATGGGCAGGCCGAGATCGGCCATGACCAGATCGATGGAGGGCTTCCTCACCTGAGTGAAGAGGATGAAGTCGATGTCGGCGAGCGCGAACCCGCTTCCCGCCGCCAGCTTCCGCACCACCCTCGGCCAGCCCTCGTGGTTGATCTCCGGCGGATAGCGCTCGAGCATCTTCACCGTGGTCCGGCCTGCGGCCACCGACTCCAGCGAGGCCGGTTCGTAGGTGCCACCGGAGAAGATGCCCCAGTGCTTGTGGTAGGCCCCGCCAGCCTGGGCCGCGGCGCCGATGAAGCCGGGGCGGTCGGAGGCCACCAGCACGGCCGCACCTGCCCCATCCCCATAGAAGAAGCTCATGGGGTCGTTGGGCGAGGCCAGCTTGTGCATCAGGTAGACGCCCACCACCAGCACTGTTCTGATGGCGGGGTTGGTGGCGATCCAGCCGGCGCCGCAGGCCAGGGCCGTGGGGAAGGAGGCGCAGGCACAGCCCACGTCGAAGGTGCCGGCATTCACGGCGCCCAGCTTGTGCTGCAGCACCACCGAAGTGGCCGGCGTGATGTAGTCCGGCGAATCCGTGCCGAGGATGATCAGGTCCACGTCCTCGGGCCGCAGGCCCGCTCGCTCCAGGGCCTGCTTCGCCGCCGGCAGCGCCAGGTCGGAGGTCGCCCAGTCCTCGGGGGCATGCCAGCGGCAGCGGATGCCCGAGGAGGCCTCCATCAGGTCCACGAAATCCGGGATGTGGGCGAAGCGCCGGCGGAGCTCGTCGTTGTTCACCTCGATCTCCGGCAGGTAGCTGCCTGTGGATGCGATCGTCGCGAATCGGTTCATGATCCCTCTGGGGCCAGGTCGCTGCTCGGGAATGGGCGGTGTGAGTGGGTTTGATTAAAAACGAACGGTTGGTCGGTTTTTGAAAGAGTTCCACTCCAGCCATCCCTCTGTCAACGGGAATCAACAGGTTGTTTCCGTCCTGTGACGCAGGTCTCAGTCACCCCTTTGAAACAAGGGAGCTGATGCACCAAAACCCCATGCCAGAACATGGGTCAATTGGTCGAAAACCATTGTCAATGCAATAAAAATTGACTATTTGATGGGGCTTTCTGGCTTCAGCAGGCCTCTCCGGAGGATTTTGGAGATCTCCTTCAGGGCCTCCGGGGTTTCCCGGCCCAGCTGGTTCGGGACGCCGAAGAGGATCTCCACCGCGAAGTAGTGCAGGAAGACGCGGCTGGCCACCATGAGGGCGGTGCTGGGATTCAGCCCTGGTGCCAGCTGGTCTTCCAGGCTGCCATCGGGGAACCGCCGGCTCAGGAAGGTGGCGAACCGGTCCGACATGTCCGAGTAGAACTTCCGGATGTGGGTCCCGTCGAATTCGACCACGTCCACATAGATCAGGGCCACGTGCCGGCGGTAGGCCGAGACGCTTTCCCGGGCGGCTTCGGCGAGCGCCTCCAGGTCATTGGGAAAGGCGCCGGCGGCCAGGGCCTTGTTGAAGGGGAAATCCGGCGTATCGATGGCCTCCCAGTACTGATCGAGGAGGGTCCGGAACAGGGTCTCCTTGTCCGGGAAGTGGTGGTAGACGTTGCCCGTGGAAAGCCCCGCCCCTTCCGCGATCTCGCGGATGCTGGTCCCCCGGTACCCATGCTTCGAAAAGAGCTGGAGGGCGGCCTCCAGGATCAGGCCGCGGCTTCGTTCCGATTTCTTCTCTTGGGTCTGCTTCAACCTGGTCTCCTGGGCCGAGATTACGAGGCGGGCAGACCCGAGGTCAAGTTTGCCGCCCGGCCAGGGGCCGTGAACCGGTGGGTATGCGAGGGATATCGGTGACTCGACGATTTCGAATCCCCATCCGCCATCGGCTGCCCAAGGGCCGGATCAATCGCGCGTTCAGCGGGGAATCCCTGCAGGCCACCGACGGGTGACCTCCCTTCGGGGTCCAGGAATCGTTCACCCACCAACCAAAAAACGAATGCGCCCCGCAGAGCGGGGCGCTGATGTGGCGGAGGGTGAGGGATTCGAACCCCCGAACGCTTGCACGTCTCCAGTTTTCAAGACTGGCGCCATCAACCACTCGGCCAACCCTCCAGGCCTCCATAGTGAAGGTGGGGTGCGGGTTCAGGCAAGAAGCCTTGTGTCATTCCACTCCCAACGGTAATCTGGGAGGCCTTGGAGAGATGCCGGAGTGGCCGATCGGGCTCGCCTGCTAAGCGAGTGTATTGGGTCAACCAGTACCGGGGGTTCGAATCCCCCTCTCTCCGCCATGGGAAGCCGCCGAAAGGCGGCTTCTTTTTAGGCGTCAAGCAGGGGGATTCGAAATCACTGAATCGCTGGCAGGTAGGCCCCGCCGAATGCAGCCCCACGACTGCTGCAGGCGATCAGGGCCGTGCCAGCGATTCGTGCGGCCGGAGGGGACGCCGCGCAGCGGTGGCCCCGGAGGGAATCCCCCCCCTCCGTGGCCACCTATTTCGCGACGGGGATGGGGGGCAGCTCCGCGCCTTCGAAGCGGGGCAGGCGCTCGGGGCGGTTGGCGAGGTGGATGGCCACGGAGGCCAGGACGGTGGCGTTCCGCATGAGGTCCTCGGGGACCAGCCGCTCGTAGCTGTCGAGGGCGGTGTGCCAGGTGTAGTTGAAGTACTCCAGGCCGTCCTGGGTGGGGTGGATGGTGGGAAGGCCCCGGTGGCTGAAGGAAGTGATATCGGCGAAATCGGGTTTCGCCGGGCGGTTGCGATGCCAGGCGGCCCCCACGAGGCCCAGGTCCTTCCAGGGCTGGAGCAGGTCGAAGAGGACCGTGCCGGCGGATCGGGGGCCGAACACGCTGAGGCCGCGGATCTGCCCCGCGCCCCCATCCACGTTGAACATGGCCACGAGTTCCTCGGGCTTTGCCAGCGGGGCCTCGGGCAGCCCGTAGTGGGCCTTCACGTAGGCCTGGCTGCCCAGCAGACCCAGTTCCTCCCCATCGAAGAGCACCACCCGCAGGGTGCGCTTGGGGGTGACGCCCGCGGCCTTGAGGAGGCGGAGGGCCTCCATCATGACGGCGCAGTTGCCGCCGTTGTCCGTGGCCCCGGTGGCCGTGTGCCAGGAATCCCGGTGGGCGCCGAGAATGATGATCTCGCCGGGCTTCTCGCTGCCCTTCCACTCGCCGATGACGTTCTGGCCATCCTTGAGGCTGGGGTGGAGGTCGTTCCGGATGTCGAAGGCGAGCGCCAGCGGCCGGCCCCCCGCCATGAGGCGCCACATGCGCCCGAAGTCCTCGCTGCGCAGGACCACCGTGGGCACCGCCTGCTTCACGTCGTAGGAGCGGTTGTTGAAGGCCCGGATCTGGCCGTTGGCCAGCCGGGCATCATCCACCCGCACCAGGCAGCCCTCCGCCACGAGGAAGGCATCCAGCCGCCGGCTGATGTCCCTTGGCTCAAGGGCGCCCTCCCGCTTGGGCCTGGGGCGGCTCATGGTCCGCACCTGGGGTTCCTGCAGGGGGTTGAGGCGCTCCAGCAGGGCCGCGGTCTCGTGCCGGAGGGGGCTGGGCTTGAAGGTGGGCGGGATGACCCGGTGGGGACCCACCAGCACCACCCGGCCCCGGACCCGGCCCTTGTGGGAGGCGAGGAGGGCGTCCAGCTCCGAGGGCAGCGGCTCCTCCGGGAGGTCCAGGGCGTAGGCGTCGCCTTGCACGGCCCCGGGCGTGGAGGGGGTCCAGGCCACCACCTCGACGGTGAGCGGATCCTGGTAGGGGCTGAGGACGTGGGCGCTGCACCAGCGGTTGGACCAGCCCGGGTGGCCGAAGTCGAAGCGCTCGATGCGGGCCTCCAGGCCCCATTCCCGGAAGCGGGACACCATCCAGCGGGCGCTCGCATCGTTGGCGGGGGAAGGCATCAGCCGGGGGCCGAAGCCGTCGCAGAGCTCGCTGGCCAACTTCATCACCTGGGACTTCTGGAGGCCCTCCTCCCGGAGCCGGGCATTGAGGGCGGCATCGACGGGTTCCTGGGCGAGCGCCACCAGGCTGAGGAACAGAAGGGCGGCGGGGCGCAGCATGGGGACTCCGGGAACAGCCCTCAGCTTACTAGGCATTCCGGCGGGCGTCCTCAACATCCGCGCCCAACGCAGGGCCCCCTCAACGGACAGCGCCCACCGCAGGGTGGGCGCTGGTGCTTGGCCGGGGCTGGGTATTACACCATCCGCTTCATCCACCCGTGGCTTTCCTGGCTGAGGCCGTGCTGCATGTTGAGCAGGGTCTCGCGGAGCTTCGCGGCCACGGGGCCGGTCTCCCCGTTGTGCATGGTCCAGTTCCCGTGGCGGGACTTCACGTGGCCCACGGGGGTGATGACGGCGGCGGTGCCGCAGGCGAAGGCCTCGGTCATGCGGCCCTCCTCGATGGCGGTGCGCCACTCGTCCACGGTGATCTTGCGCTCCTCGGCGCGGTAGCCCAGCTCCCGGGCGATCTGCAGCAGGCTGTCGCGGGTGATGCCGGGCAGCAGGGTGCCCGTGAGCTCCGGCGTCACGACCACGGTCTCGCCCTTCTCCTGGTAGACGAAGAAGATGTTCATGCCGCCCATCTCCTCGATGTACTGCCGGTGCACCGCGTCCAGCCAGACCACCTGGTCGCAGCCCTCCCCCAGGGCCTGACGCTGGGCCACGAGGCTGGCGGCGTAGTTGCCCGCGCACTTGGCGAAGCCGGTGCCGCCCGGGGCCGCCCGCACGTAATCATCGGAGATCCACACGGTCACGGGCTTCACGCCGGCGGGGAAGTAGGCGCCGCTGGGGCTGGCCAGCAGGATGAAGAGGTACTCGTTGCTGGGGCGAACCCCCAGGGCGGCCTCGGTGGCGATCATGAGGGGACGCAGGTAGAGGCTCTCGCCCACCGCACCGGGCACCCAGGCCTGGTCCTGGGTGATGAGGGCCTTGGCGGCCTCGAGGAAGATGGCCTCCGGAAGCTCGGGCATGGCCAGGCGGGCCGCCGAGTTGTTGAAGCGCCGGGCGTTGGCCTCGGGGCGGAAGCAGGCGATGGCGCCGTCCGGCTGCCGGTAGGCCTTGAAGCCCTCGAAAATGGCCTGGCCGTAGTGCAGCACCGAAGCGGCGGGATCCATGGCGATGGGCCCGTAGGCCTGCAGCAGGCCCCGGCCCCAGCCCTCGCCTTCCTTGTAGGGCACCACCACCATGTGGTCGGTGAAGATGCGGCCGAAGCCGGGATTGGTCATGCGCTTGGCCCGCTCTTCGGGGCTGGCGGCCTGGGCGGAGGGGCGGATCTCGATCATGGGATTGGTCATGGTGGGACTCACGGAAGCTCCTGTCAGAGGGGGTTGGGATCGGCGCCGATCCGGTGGACCAGATGGCCCAGTCGGGCGATGGCCTCCCGGGTGGTCACGGGGTCGTGGGTGGAGAAGTTCAGGCGGAGGCAGTTGGTGCCCCGGCCATCGGCAAAGAAGAGGGGACCCGGCGCGAAGCCGAGGCCGTGCTGCAGGGCATCGCGGTGCAGGTCCAGGGCGGAGAAGTCCTCGGGCATCACCACCCACAGGTGCATGCCGCCCTTGGGCTCGGAGACCTGGGTGCCCGGGGGGAAGTGCTCGGCCAGGGCATCGACCATGGCATCCCGGCGCTCCTTGAGGGCGCGGCGCAGGCGGGCCAGGTGGCGACGGAAGCCGCCGTTGTCGAGGAAGCGCGCCACCACCGCCTGCATGAGGGGGGGCTGGGCGATGGTCTGCACTTCCTGGATGGGGGCCATGCGGCGCAGCAGGTCGTGCTTGGCGATGAGGTAGCCCAGGCGCAGGCCCGCCGCCAGGGACTTGGAGAAGCTGCCCAGGTGGATGACGTGGTCGGCCCCCTCCAGGCGCCGGAAGGGCGGCAGGGAGTTGCCGGAAAAGCGCAGGTCGCCGTAGGCCGAATCGGTCACCAGGATCACGCCGTGGGCCCGGGTGAGCGCCAACACCCGCTCCCGGCGGGCCTTGGACTGGGTCATGCCCGTGGGATTGTGGAAGCTGGGCACCGTGAAGAGCATCTTCGCTTCGCTCCTCTGCAGGGCCGAAGCCAGGCGATCGGGATCCAGGCCCTGGCGATCCACGGGCACGGGCACCGCCTCCCGGCCCAGGGCGCGGATGAGGGCCAGGATGCCCACGTAGCAGGGGCTTTCCACCAGCACGCGATCCCCGGGCACGGTGAAGGATTCCAGGGCCAGGGCCAGGCCCGACTGGGCGCCGGGGGTGGCCCGGATGCCCCAGCCCTCGTCGATGGCTTCCCCTTCGGAGGCGAGCCAGCGGCCCACGGCCTCCAGGTAGGGGACGTAGCCCGCGGGCGGCGAGTACACCCAGGCTTCCGAGCCGAGGTCCTTCAGCACTTGGGCCGTGAGCCGCCGCAGCTGCTCGCCGGGCAGCAGGTCCGAGGGGATGAACCCGGCGGAGAAGCTCACCAGGTGGCTGTCCTGGGCCCGCTCCAGGGTCTCCCCCAGCCAGGAGCCCAGCTCGCCATCGTGGGCCAGCAGGGGGGAGCCCTCGAAGGGGAACTCGCTGGTGGCCCGCAGGCCCGGAGCCTCCGGCAGCCGCGGCGCCACGAAACTGCCCCGGCCCTGCACCGTCTGGATCCAGCCCGTGCGCTTCAGCCCGGCGATGGCCTTCAGCACCGTGAGGCGGTGCACGCCCCAGCGCTGGGCCAGCTCTGGCACCGCCGGCAGCCGGGTGCCCGGGCGCCACTCGCCCTCCTGGATGAGGCCGCGAAGCCGCCGCTGCAGCTGCAGATACAGGGGGCTGGACGCGCCGGGGTCGAGGGTGGGATCGAGAGTCATCCCCTACAGGATCGACCGGAATGGCTTCCAATGCCAAGAAACGATGGGGGATTGACAGCCCAGAACAGACCAACCTGGGTCCGGGCATACGCTTCGTCAAAAACTCAGACCACCCTAGACCATTTTCAGGCTTCAACCGGGGCCGATTCGGGACATCCATACTGGTGCACCGGAGGTTCCATGCGTGCCCTGCCCCTCTCCGCCGCGCTGCTCTCCCTGGCCCTGCTGGGGGCCTGCAGCAGCTACCACGTGACCTACGACTACGACGTGACGGCCTCGTACGGCCGCTACAAGACCTTCGACTACTACACCTCGAAGAAGGGCACCGGCGGCACCACCAGCCTCATGGACAAGCGGGTGCGAACCGCGGTGGAGAAGGAGCTGCAGACCAAGGGCTTCACCATGGAGACCAAGGCCGACCCCGATTTCCTCGTCACCTACTATCCCGTGGTGCAGAACCGGAAGGTCCGCACCACGGTCCGCAGCGGCTGGGGCTGGGGCTACCGGCCCCTCTACGGCGGCGTCCGGGTGAGCAGCAGCCAGGTTCGGAACCACAAGGAAGGCACCATCGTCATCGAGATCGTGGACTTCAAGTCCAACCAGATGATCTGGCAGGGGGCCGCCGCCGGCGCCCTCACGGGCCTGGAGAACCCCGAGGATGCCAATGAAGTGGTGACGAGCGCCGTCCGGGACATCCTTTCCAGGTTCCCGCCGAAGTAGCTCCACGCGTCCAGCTCAACCTTCTTGGGAGAGGCTGGCCCCTCGTGGGATGTTCCTTCCCTGGAGACCCCAAGATGCTGCGCTCCCTGCTGCTCTCCGTCACCTGTGGCCTGTCCCTGCTGGGCCAGTCCGCGCCGGACAAGGCTCCCGGCAAGGCCCATTGGCAGGGGACCCTGGGGTTCCTGGTGCTGGCTACTCCCAGGGCGCTGGGCTCGGAGGAGACCCGGATCCTTCCCCTCCCGGTCCTCAGTGCCGAGTACAAGAACACGCTGTTCCTCGGCCCCAGCGATTCGGGCGTGGGCTTCGGCGGAGGGGTCCACGTCCTCCGCGGCAGGCAGAGGTCCTCACCTTCGGCCTGGGGGCCACCCGGCGGTTCTGAACCCAGGCCCGGCCATGCCCCCTCAGAAGCGCCAGCCCGCCGTGGCCGTCAGCCGCACGGGTGCGTTGAAGTGGCGGTCCTCGAAGACACCCACGAAGGCGACCTTGGAGGCCTCAAGTCGGAGCTCCGCGTGGGCCTTGGGGGTGAACTCCAGCCTCAGGCCGAGGTTGGCCTGAAAGCCAAAGTAGACTCCGTATCCGTTGTCCATCCTCAGATCCGGCGTCGTCCCATCCTTGAATCGGCGGGTCTCCAGCTCCGTCAGCCGCCACGCTTCGGGTCCAAGGCCGAACACCCCCCGCAGCCTCTGCTCTCCGGCGCCCAGCGCCGGTGTGAGGAGCTCGAAGGCCGCGCCGAACGAGGCGGTGCGGCGGTCATAGGTTGAGTAGGTCGTGACATCCTGCTCCGTCACCCGTTGCGCCTGGTAGGACGCGAGCTGAAAGCGCACGCGGCCGCTCCAATGGTGTGGCTGCGGGGCCCACCCGAGGCGGAGTTCCAGCAGGAGCCCAGTCTTGGCGTAGCTGGTGAGGTCGGAAGCAGGGGAGGCCAAGCCCACGGCCATCTCCACGGGATGTCGCTGGGCCAGAAGCGGACCCGCCACCAAGGCCATCCAAAGCGTGGCGCTGCAATGCCTGGCCATGGACCACCTCCGGTGACCGCCTGGATCTGCGGGCAGCATAGATGGTCTGAGGGGCAAGTGCCAGCCAAGGCTCAAGCGATGGACGGGGCTAGGACGGATCCAGGGCGGCCCCCATGCCCGAGGCCACGGCGTTCTGGCCGATGGACCGCCGGCAGTCCTGGGCCAGCCCCAGCAGTTCCGGCTCGGTGAGGCCAAGCTCCGCCGGGGCCACCTCATCCAGCGCCTCCCCGGGGTACCCGACCCCCTTGAAGCCGAGGCCGTAGGCCAGGGCGTCGGCGGCATGGATGACGGTGTTCAGGCCCCGGTCGATGGTCTTCGGCGCCCGCGCCGGCTCGTGGTGCCAGCGGCAGGCCTCGATGACGGGGGCCGGCAGGTTCCACCGCTCGGCCACGATCTGTCCGATGTCGCCGTGGTTGCAGCTCAGCAGGGTCCGCTCGTCATCGGGCGTGCCGAAGGTCCACCAGTCCGACTCGGGCATGTTCTCCGCGAAGAAATCCCCGATGGCCAGCTGGCCGATGTCGTGGAGCAGCCCCGCTGAAAAGGCCAGGTCCGCCGTGGGCAAGTCGATGCGCCGGGCGATGGCCTCCCCGAGGGTGGCCACGGCGATGCAGTGGATCCAGAACTTCCCGGCACTGATGCCATAGCCCGGCAGCCGCGCGGGCAGGGTGCGCCGCAGCGAGGCACCGACCGCCACTTCCACCAGCCGCTGAAGGCCGATGAGTGCGATTGCTTCCTCCAGCGTCGCGACGGGAGTCGCCCCGGGCGACCGGAGCCGGTTCGCCGCCTGGAGGAGGTTCGCCGTGAGCACCGGATCGAACTTCACGGCCCGTTCAAAGGCCGCAGAGTCCAGGTCTCTGGCCGCCAGCAGCGGCGCCAACCGGGCCACGACTTCCGGGGCGATGGGCAGGGTGTCGAAGCCCCGGAGGATCACGTGGGGAGGCAGCATCGGGGCTCCGGGAACAACTGAACTGAACAGGGATCCGCGGATTTCAGAGGTTCATACAGCAGGTTACGCGCTTGCTTTCTGCTGAGATCTCAATTGTCCTTCACGAAGGGACTGAAGTTGGTCCCCTCATCGAAGACATCGACCCCCTCGGAGCGCTTCAGGAAGGCCACGGCCGCATAGGTGAGGGGCGTCACGACGGCCTCGTAGAGCACCTTGAAGAGGTAGCCGCTGACGGCCATCACGAGGATGGTCTTCACTGGCAGGGTGAAGGCGAAGAGGCCGAAGGTCACCACCAGGCTGTCCACCGCCTGCCCCGCCACCGTGCTGCCGAGGGTGCGGGTCCAGAGCCAGCGGCCGCCGGTCCAGAGCTTCATCCTCGCCATGACGTAGCTGTTGACGAACTCGCCTATCCAGAAGGCCCCGAGGCTGGCGAGAATGCCCCGGGTGGTGTTCCCGAACACGATCTGGAAGGCCCGCTGGTTCTCCTTGGGCCAGGCCGGTGCCGCCGGAAGCCAGACCATGAACAGGGCGAAGAAGCCCATGAGCACGCTGGCCAGGAAGGCGATCCAGATGGCCCGTCGGGAGCCGCCGTAGCCGTACACTTCCGTGAAGATGTCGCTGAAGATGTAGGTGATGGGGAAGAGCAGCTGGGCGCCGCTGAAGATGAAGGGTCCGATCTGCGTGGGCTTGGGCCCCATGAGATTGCTGATGAGCAGCACCACCACATAGGCGTGCACCAGCAACTCGTAGTGCTTGAATGAGGCCAGGCGCTGATCCCGCGCGGTGATCTTCTGTAGCAGGTTCGGCATGGGTCTCCGTCGCTGGAATGTCCAAGACTACCTCAGGTACAGGCGGTTCCTGAGCACCCTCCGGGAGGCTAAGCTGGAGATTCATCTTCAGGAGCGCCCCATGGCCCAGATCACCCTCAAAGGCAATCCCATCCACACCGCCGGCGACCTGCCGAAGGTGGGTGCCCATGCCCCCAATTTCACGCTGGTGCGCACCGATCTTTCCGAAGTCACCGGCAAGGACCTGGCGGGTCAGCGGGTAGTGCTGAACATCTTCCCCAGCATCGACACCCCCACCTGCGCGGCCAGCGTCCGCAAGTTCAACGCCCGCGCCAACGAAAAGCCCAACACCACCGTGCTCTGCATCAGCGCCGACCTGCCCTTCGCCCAGAAGCGCTTCTGCGGCGCCGAAGGCCTGGACAACGTGGTGCCCGCCTCCAATTTCCGCAGCGCTGACTTCGGCCAGGCCTACGGCGTGACCGTGGTGGACGGCCCCCTGAAGGGCCTGCTGGCCCGGGCCGTGGTGGTGGTGGATGAGAAGGGCACGGTGGTCCACACGGAGCTGGTCCCCGAGATCGCCCAGGAGCCCGACTACAACGCTGCCCTGGCCGTCCTTTAAACAGGTTGCGCGTCTCTCGAGGGCGGACCTCCGGGGCCGCCCTTGCTACCCGATGCGGTCCATCTTTCGCAGCTCGGGCACTTTCCAGGTGGTAAAGGCCACCACCAGCAGGGTCATGCAGCCGCCGAAGACCACGGAGGGCACCAGCCCCAGGAGCCGCGCTGCCAGGCCGCTTTCGAAGGCGCCGATCTCGTTGCTGGAGCCGATGAAGACCTGGTTCACGGAGGACACGCGGCCCAGCATGTGCTCGGGCGTGAGGGTCTGCAGCAGCGTGGACCGCAGCACCACGCTGACGTTGTCCAGGGCGCCGCTGGCGGCCAGCATGAGCAGGCTGAAGAGGAAGTTCCGGCTCAGGGCGAAGGCGATGGTGGCCACCCCGAAGCCCGCCACGCACAGCAGCAGGGTGCGTCCCGCCTTCCGCAGGGGCGGCAGATGGGCCATGGTGAGGCCCATGAGCACCGAACCCACCGCCGGGGCGGCCCGCAGCATGCCCAGCCCCTGGGGGCCGGTCTGGAGGATCTCCTTGGCGAATACGGGCAGCACGGCCACGGCCCCGCCGAACAGCACGGCGAACAGATCGAGGCTGATGGCCCCCAGCAGCAGCCGCTGGGAGAAGACGAAGCGCAGCCCCTCCCCCAGGCTCGCGAAGATGGAGCCCTCCCGGGGCCGGACCACCTTCGGCGTGTAGCGGGTGGGGAACAGCCCGGCGAACCCCACCAGCAGCAGGGCCAGCACGAGGGCGTGGGCGGCGATGGGGCCGCGCCAGGCGTAGATGAGGCCGCCCAGGGCCGGTCCCAGGACCATGCCCCCATGGAAGACCGCCACCCGCCAGGTGGAGCCGTTGGCGTAGAGTTCCTTGGGCAGCAGATCCGTGCCCAGGGCCACGTTGGCCGGGCGGTAGAAGGCCCGCACGATGCCCGTGAGGAAGATGATGCCGTAGATGGGGGCCACGGCCTTGCCCAGCGGGCCAGACAGGGAGCGCCAGGTGAAGAGCAGGAGGAGGGCCGAGCAGGCCGCCAGGCTCAGGGCCGAGATCATGCAAAGCCGCAGCCGGTTCAACCGATCGGCTGCGTGCCCCCCGAAGAGGGCCACCGCCAGGAAGGGCAGCGCCTCGGACAGCCCGATGAGGCCCAGGGCCAGCGGATCCCCGGTGCGGTCATAGACCTGCCAGGCCACCACCACGCCCTGCATCTGGAGCCCCAGGGTGATGAGCCCCATGGAACCGATGAACCAGCGGTAGTTGGGGTCCCGGAGCGCAGCGTAGGGATCGTGCGGAGATCCGCCAGGTTCTACCGTCACGGCTACTCGTACCTCAGCGCATCGATCACGTTCAGATTCGCTGCCTTCAGGGCCGGCAGGAAACCCGCCACCACGCCCACACCACAGCTGAAGCCAATGCCGAGCAGCATGGCCCAGGGTTCCACGACAGCAGGAACGCCCGCCCTCTGAAGGATGGCGATGGTCACCAAGGCCAACCCGGCCCCGAACAGGCCACCCAGTGAGGCCAGGACGACGGCCTCGGTCAGGAACTGCCAGAGAATGCTTCGCTGGGTGGCTCCCAGGGCCCGCCGAATGCCGATCTCCCGGGTGCGCTCAGTGACGCTCACCAGCATGATGTTGGAAATCCCAATCCCGCCCACCACCAGCGAGATGCTGGCCGCCACCGCGAGCAAGGCCGTGAGGATGCCTGCCTGCTGGGATTGCACCTTCATGACATCGTCCTGCTTCCGAATCTGAAAGGGATCCGGATCCTGGGGTGCCACCTTCAGATGCTGGCGCAACAGGGAGATGATTTCTGTTTCGGCCAGGGTCGCCTCGCCTTCGTGGGCGCTCACCATGATCCGCTGGATGGTGTCGCGTCCCATGACCTTCCGCATGACGGTCGAATAGGGGCTCACCAGGAGGTCGTCCTGGTCGCCCCACATGCCCGCGCCCTTGCGCTCGAGCACTCCCACGATCCGGAACGGCAGGTCCCCGATGCGGATGATATTGTCCAGAGGATCCTCACCCTCCGGAAAGAGGTTGGCCTGGACGGTCTTACCGATGACGCATACCTTGGCCAGTCCCCGCACCTCGGCCTCGGTGAAGAATCGGCCCTGCTCAAGTTCCCAGCCCCGGATCTGGAGGAACTCCGGTCCCGTACCCTGAATCTGGCTGATGTAGCTCCGGTTCTGATAGATCACCGGCCGAGTGGTCGAAACCTGGGGTGTCGCAGCATGGATACTGGAGTCGGCCAACTCCGTCTGGATGAGCTGAGCGTCATCATCCTTGAGAATCGCCGCACTGCCCATGGCCTGGGGCCCATGGTGCGAATGGGTGCCCGGAGACCCGGGGAAAATCGTGAGCATGTTCGAGCCCATGTTCTGGATGATGGCGATGGTGGCCCGCTTGGACCCCTCCCCGATGCCGATCATGGCAATCACGGCCCCTACACCCACGATGATGCCAAGCATGGTGAGGGCGGCCCGCACCATGTTCCGGGTGATGGCTGAGAGCGCCATCTTGAGGCTTTCCATCAGCGCCACGCAACGCTCCCTGCCCGGTCCAGCGAAGGCCATGAGGCTTCGTCCCGGGGCAGTACCAGGCGAGGAGCAACGCCCAAATCCTCGATCATGACCATGGTGCCTCCACCGCGTGGGAGCTCCATTGTCCTACGCACCCCCAGGCCCCGCCCAGGAGATCGCGAATCACTCGTACCTCAACGCATCGATCACGTTCAGATTGGCCGCCTTGAGGGCCGGCAGGAAGCCCGCCACCACGCCCACGACGCCGCTGAAGCCCAGGCCCAGTACTACGGCCCAAGACTCCGTGACGGCGGGCACGTTGAACTTCTGCAGGATCGCGATGGCGCTCATGGCGAAGCCCACGCCGATGAGCCCCCCGAAGAAGGCCAGCACCATGGCCTCGACGAGGAACTGCCAGAGGATGTTCCGCTGGGTGGCGCCCAGAGCGCGGCGGACGCCGATCTCCCGGGTGCGCTCGGTGACGCTCACCAGCATGATGTTGGATATGCCGATGCCGCCCACCACCAGGGAGATGCTGGCGGCCACGGCGAGCAGGGCCGTGAGGATGCCTGCCTGCTGGGTCTGCATCTGCACGATGTCGTCCTGCTTGCGGATCATGAAGGGATTGTCGTCCTTGGGCGGAGTCTTCATCCGCTGACGGAGTAGGGCCGTCACTTCCGCCTCGGCCAGTTCGGCCTTCCCTTCCTGGGCGCTCAACATGATCTGCTGGATCTTGTCGCGGCCCATGATCTTGCGCATCACCGAGGTGTAGGGAGCGACGATGAGATCGTCCTGATCCCCCCACATGCCGGCACCCTTCTTCTCGAGGACGCCCACCACCTGGAAGGGCAGCGCGCCGATGCGCACGGTCTGGCCCACGGGATCGTCGCCATTGGGGAAGAGGTTGTCCTTCACGGTGGTACCCAGCACGCATACCTTGGCCATGCCGCGGACCTCGGCTTCCGTGAAGAAACGTCCGCTCTCCATTTCCCACCCGCGGATCTGGAGGAAATTCGGATTCGAGCCCTGGATCGAGGTCACGTAATTGCTGTTCTGGTAGATGACCGGTCGCGTGGTCCGGACTATTTGACTGGCGGCCACCACGCTGCTGCCGCCCAGTTCCTGCTCGATCAGAGCCACATCGCTTTCCAGCAGGATGTCCGAGCTGCCCATGGCCGAAGGACCGAACCGGTTGCTGCCCTGGCCCGGGAAGATCTGGAGCATGTTGGAGCCCATGTTCTGGATGAGGGCGATGGAGGCCCGCTTGGAGCCTTCCCCGATGCCGATCATGGCGATGACCGCCCCCACGCCGACGATGATGCCCAGCATGGTGAGGAAGGCCCGCATCTTGTTGCGGGTGATCGCAAAAAGAGCAAGTTTCAGGAACTCCGTCAGAGCCACGATTCACCCCCCACCGGGCCCACGAGATTGCCACGGCGTCTCGCGTATCGCCGACAGGCGATACCGAGAGAAAATGCGAGCTTCAGGAACTCCGCGAAGGCCACGCTGCACCCCCCGGCTAGCGCCGTCCGCCGGGGGTTCCACCCAGTGGGGCGGGGGAGCCACCAGCCTGTTTGGTGTTGTCGACGCCCACCAGGATCTGCAGGCCTTCCATGAGGCCTTCGCCGGCCACCTCGGTGAACTGGCCATCCGAAATGCCGGCCTTCACCACAATGGCCTTGGGTTTGCCATTCTCCAGCACCCAGATGCGATCCTCCCGGCGGGCCACCATGCCGCCCTTGCTGCCGGTGCCTGTCTGGGCGCCACCCGAGGGGCGCCCCCCACCCATCACCACGGGCTGACCCAGGCGGGGCCCGTCCGGCTTCTTGTCCTCTTTGATGAAGGCCGCGGGGTTGAAGCGCAGGGCCGAATTCGGCACCCGCAGCACGTCGCGGACCTGGTTGGTGCTGATGGTGACGTTGGCGGTCATGCCCGAGCGCAGGGCGAGGCTGCCCGTGAACTTGGGCCCCCCCAGCTGACTGGCGCCCCCGGGAACCCGGGCCAGGGCCTGGCGATCCCCCACGGGGGCCGAAGTGGCCGATGGCATCGCCTTCAGCCCCGCAGCCTGACGCTCCTTGAAGCGCTTGAAGAAATCCTGCTTGGTGGTGCCGGCGGGCAGCCGGTCCTTCATGCGCTCCCAGGCCTTTTCGGGGTCCGGAGCCCCTTCCCGTTCCCCGCCGCCGCGACCGGCTTCAGGGCTGCGCCCCTGCCCTGCTTCACGCGGTGCCGGGGCCTTGGCTTCCTCCCCGGACCCTGGCAGCGGCTCATTGGGCACGATCATCTCCACCACGTAGTTCACGACGTTCTGGGTGGTGATGGGCTCCTGGCGCACCAGGCTCACGGCAGCGCTGAACTGCTTGTCCGGAAGGCTGTCCACGGTGAAGAGGGCCCGCTGGCCCACCTTGATTTCGTCGATATCGGACTCCCCGATGTTCACCTGGACCTTCATCCGGGATAGATCCTGAGCGATCTGGAAGAGGTTCGGCGTGCTGAAGCTGGCGGCCACGGTCTGGCCCACGTCCGCCAGACGGGAGATGACCACCCCATCCACCGGGGCCGTGATGTTGCAGTAATCGAGGTTGGCCTTGGCGCGATCGAGGGCGGCCTTGGCGTTCTCCGTGTTGGCCGTGGCCGTCTGGTAGGCCACCTGCTTGGCCTCCAGATCCTGGTCCGCCAGCAGCTTCTCGGCGGCCAGGCGCTTGGCCCGCTCGTACTGACGCCGTGCGTCCTCCATGTTCGTCCGGGCCCGGGCCAGCCCGGCCTCGGCGTCCTTGAGCTGGGTCTCCCAGATGGTGGGATCGATCTGGGCGATGAGCTGGCCCTTCTTCACGATGCTGTTGAAGTCCACGTAGAGGGCCGAGATCACGCCGGATACCTGGGTGCCCACCGCCACCTGCACCACCGGGCTCACGGCCCCCGTGGCATTGATGCGCTGGGTGACATTGCCCCGGTCCAGCTTGGCCAGGCGCCACTTGACCTCGTCCTTGGGCCGGGTCGACAGGTAGATGCCGCCGCCCGCCACCAGGGCGACGCCGATTCCGAGACCGATCCAGGTGTTCCGCTTCATGGCGACGAGCTCCACATGTCAAGGGGCAGGGTCGTACCCAACCTCAACCTTCGCATAACGATGCATGTACCGCCACCCGGGTTGCTCCGGAAAGGTCGAATGACCCAATCCCGGGGTCGAATGACAGGAATCAGCGGATCAGTCCCAGGCCATCCACGAGCGCGCGCCGGGTGAAGCCGTCCGCCAGGAAGGTCTGGAGGAAGCCCCCCGCCAGGACGATGCCCGCGGCCACCAGCACCGTGGCCCCGGCGTAGGGAGCATGGACGGCCGGGCGGTCCGAGGCCAGGCGCTCGGCTTCGGCGCTGGGCGCCTGGAGGAAGAGGGCCACGAGGAAGCGCAGGTAGTAGTAGGCGGACACCAGGCTCGCCAGCACGCCCAGGATGGCCATGCCCACGTGGCCCGTGCTCACCAGCTCGCGGAAGATCATGTACTTGCCGAAGAACCCGCCCAGGGGCGGGATGCCCGCCAGGCTCAGCATGAAGATGGCGGCGGCCACGCCCATGGCCGGGCGCTTCCAGCCCAGGCCCCGCAGGTCGTCGAAGGTCGTGTGCTCGCCCACCAGGCCGAAGGCCGTCAGCAGGCCGAAGGCGCCCATGTTCATGGCCAGGTAGATCACCAGGTAATAGAGCATGCCGCTGAAGGCGGCCGGGGTGCCGGCCACGAAGGCCAGCATCAGGTAGCCCGCGTGGCTGATGCTGGAGTAGGCCAGCATGCGCTTCACGTTGGTCTGCACCAGGGCCGTGAGGTTGCCCAGCACCAGGGTGGCCACCGCCAGCACGGCCACCACGGACTGGAGCTTCACGCCCACGCCGCTCAAGGGAGCCAGACTGCCGGGGAAGATTCGCAGGAGGGCGATGAAGGCCACACCCTTGGTGGCCACGGACATGAACCCGGCAATGGGATGGGGCGAGGCTTCGTACGCGTCCGGCGTCCATTGGTGGAAGGGCACGGCGGAAACCTTGAAGAGGAAGCCCAGCAGCAGCAGGGCGGCACCCACGAGCACCAGGGGATCCAGGGCCAGGCCCTGGACCTTCAGCGTGAGGGCTGCGGCGGCCAGATCGAAGTTGCCCCCCAGGCCGCAGATCAGCACGCCCCCCATGAGGAAGCAGCTGGAGGCCACGGCCCCGGTGAGGAAGTACTTCATGCCGCCCTCGGCGCTTTCGGCCCGGGCGCGAACGGTGCCCACCAGGGCGTAGAGGGGGATGCTGAAGAGCTCCAGCCCCAGGAACAGCACGGCAAAGTGGGTGGTCGAGGCGAAGAGCATCATGCCCACCACCGAGAACAGCAGCAGAGAGAGCGTCTCCCCCTTCACCCAGCCCTCCTGGTGGAAGTGGTCCCAGCTCTGGAGGATGGTCAGGGCCGCGGCCACCAGCACGAAGATGCCGGTGAACTGGGCCAGGCGGTCCATGCGCAGCTGGAAGAAGCTGGGCTGGGCCCCCGTGTTCCAGAGGCCCGTCAGGTACCAGAAGCTGGCGCCCACGGCCAGCAGGGCCGTGCCGTACATGGCCCCGCGGATCCACTTGGCGGAGGCCTGGTCCTTGTCCAGGGACATCAGGGGGATCAGGCAGGCGCCCAGGGTGGGGATGAGCAGCGGCAGCAGGGCCGCCCACTGGCTGGGGGTGAGGTTCATCGGTGCACCTCATGGGCGGCGGGTTCGGCATGCCCGTGGCTCCCGGACGCGGGCGCGGGCGCGGCGGGTGCCCTATGCACGGCGGGCTTCAGCACGAAGGTGCGGGGGGCCGGGGCCTTGATCTCCAGCAGCAGCGCCGCCACCGGGGCTTCGCTGATGGCCACGAAGGTCTTGGGGTGGATGCCCATCCAGAAGATCAGCACGACGATGGGAAGCATGACGGCGATCTCCCGGGCGTTCAGGTCGGCGTGCAGGTGGTGGGTGCCGCTGTCCTCATCCTTGTTCTCCGGGCCCCAGAAGACCCGCTTGAACATCCAGAGCATGTAGACGGCGCCCAGCAGCACGCCGGAGGTGGCCAGGCAGGCGTAGAGGCGGCCCCAAGTGAAGCCCGACAGGAAGGTGCCGTTGAGGATCCAGAACTCGCCCACGAAGCCGTTGGTGAGGGGCAGGCCGATGGAGCTGAGGGTGACGATGAAGAAGAAGGTGGTGAAGACGGGCATCTTCACGGCCACGCCGCCGAAGTCGGCGATCATGCGGGTGTGGGCCCGGTCGTAGAGCATGCCCACCAGGAGGAAGAGCGCGCCGGTGCTGATGCCGTGGTTGAGCATCTGCAGCATGGCCCCCTGGGTGCCAATGACGGTGAAGGAGGCCAGGCCCAGCATCACGAAGCCCATGTGGCTCACGGAGGAGTAGGCCACCAGCTTCTTGATGTCCCGCTGCACCATGGCCACCAGGGCTCCGTAGACGATGGCGATGACGCTCAGGATGGCCAGGGGCTTGGCGTAGTGCAGGGCCGCCTGGGGGAACATGGGGATGGCGAAGCGGATGAAGCCGTAACCGCCCAGCTTCAGCAGCACGCCGGCCAGGATGACGGAGCCCGCCGTGGGCGCCTGCACGTGGGCGTCCGGGAGCCAGGTGTGCAGGGGGAAGAGGGGCACCTTGATGGCGAAGGCCACGGCGAAGGCGATGAAGAGCCAGCATTGCACATCGAAGGGCAGCAGCGTGGCAGCCTGGCCCATGAGGATGGGGTTGAAGCCGCCCGCCTTGTTGGCCAGGTAGAGCAGCGCCACCAGCCAGAGGAGGGAGCCGCTCAGGGTGTAGAGGAAGAACTTGTTGGCGGCGTAGCGGCGCTCGTCGCCACCCCAGACCCCGATCATGAAGTACATCGGGATCAGCATGGCTTCCCAGAACAGGTAGAAGAAGAACAGGTCCTGGGCCATGAGGGCGCCCAGCATGCCCGTCTCCAGCATGAGGAACAGGGCGGCGAAGGTGCCCAGGCGGTCCTTCAGGCTGTTCCAGGTGCCCAGCATGGTGAGGGGCACCAGGAAGGTGGTGAGGAGCACCAGCCAGAGGTTGAGGCCATCCACGCTGAGGGCGTAGTCCACGGGCAGGCCCACCAGGGTGAACCAGGCCGCCCGCTCGGCGAGGATGGCGCCGTTGCCGCGGTGGCCCAGCAGCCAGGCCAGGCTGAGGGCAAAGATCGCCAGGGCCCCCATGAGGCCGAGCATGCGGGAGAGGCGGCCCAGCTTGTGGGGCAGCGCCAGCAGCAGGAAGCCCAGGAGGGCCGGTCCGAAGACCAGGATGCTGAGGGGATGGGAGGTCAGCCAGGTCATCGCCCCACCTACTTCAGGAAGACATAGAGGAGGACCGCGGCCCCCAGGGCCATGCTGAGGGCGTAGTTCCGCACCCGGCCGGTCTGGAAGAGGGCGGTGAAGTCCCCGGAGACCCTGGTCAGGGCCCCGGGCAGGTTCACGCCCACGCCATCGATGAGGATCACGTCGAAGAGCTTCCACAGCAGGTTGCCGAACCAGCGGATGGGTCGCAGCAGGTAGAGCTCCACGCCTTCATCCACGTAGTACTTGTTCAGCAGCAGCCGGTGGAGGAAGGGGAACTGGGCCGCCCGGGCCTCGGAGACGGCCAGGCCATCCTTGTAGCTGAAGTAGCCGAAGGCGGCGGAGCTGAGGCCGAGGAGCGTGGACACGGAGGCCAGGCCCCAGGCCAGCGCGTGGCTGCCGTGCTCGCCATGGGCGCCGTGCAGCTGCCCGAAGGTGGTGGCGGGGGCCAGCCAGGCCTCGATGCGGAAGTCGCCGCCGAAGGCCTTGGGCCAGCCCAGCCAAACGGCCAGCACCGTGCCCACCGCGAGGAGCGCCAGGGGCAGGGTCATCGAGACCGGGCTTTCGTGGGCGTGGTCGAAGGCGTGATGGTCCCGGGGCTTGCCCAGGAAGGTGAGGGTGAAGAGGCGCAGCATGTAGAAGGCCGTGCAGCAGGCGGCGACCACGCCGATGACCCAGAGCATGGGGTTCTTGAGGTAGGCCAGGTAGAGGATCTCATCCTTGCTGGCGAAGCCCGAAGTGCCGGGGAAACCGATGATGGCCAGGGTGGCCACCAGCATGGTCCAGAAGGTGGCGGGCATCTTGGCCTTCAGGCCACCCATCTTGAACAGGTCCTGCTCGTGGTGCATGGCGTGGATCACGCTGCCGGCCCCTAGGAAGAGGAGGGCCTTGAACCAGGCGTGGGTGAACACGTGGAAGAAGCCCGCCGCGAAGCCCGAGGCCCCCAGGCCCAGGAACATGTAGCCCAGCTGGGAGACCGTGGAGTAGGCCAGCACCTTCTTGATGTCCCGCTGAACCAGGCCGATGGTGGCCGCGAAGAGCGCCGTGCCCGCGCCCACCCAGGCCACCACGTCCATGGTGATGGGGGCCAGGGTGAAGACGGGTGCCAGGCGGCAGATCATGTAGATGCCGCTGGTGACCATGGTGGCGGCATGGATGAGGGCGCTGACGGGGGTGGGGCCCGCCATGGCATCCGGCAGCCAGAGGTAGAGGGGCAGCTGGGCGCTCTTGCCCGTGGCCCCGAAGAACAGCATGAGGGTGGCGAAGGTGAGGACCCCGAAGCCCACCTCCGGGGCCAGGTGCCCCGCCTGGGTGAGGATATCGCCGACCGTGAGGGTGCCGAAGGCGGCGAAGAGAACCATCATGCCGATGGCCACGCCCAGGTCCCCCACGCGGTTGGTGAGGAAGGCCTTGAGACCGGCATCCGGGGCGAAGTCGGTTTCAAAGAAATAGCCGATGAGCAGGTAGGAGCAGAGGCCCACCCCCTCCCAGCCTACGAACATGAGCACCAGGCTGGAGCCCAGCACCAGGGTCAGCATGAAGAAGACGAAGAGATTCAGGTAGCAGAAGAACCGGGCGTAGCCCTCGTCCTCGTGCATGTAGCCCACGGAGTAGAGGTGGATGAGGAAGCCGATGCCCGTGACCACCAGCATCATGGTGCCGCTGAGGGGGTCGATGGCCAGGTCGAAGGGCACTTGAAGGGTGCCCGTGGCCATCCACTCGCCATAGCCCAGCACCAGCCGGTGGTCAGGCATCCCCTTCATGGTCAGGAAGGCCGAGATGGCCAGCAGCAGCGAGCCCAGCACCACGCCGAGCCCCACGAAGGTGACCGCGCCCTTGCCGGCGCGCTTGCCCAGCAGGCCATTGAAGGCCGAGCCCAGCAGGGGGAGGATCGGAATGAGCCAGTAGTACTTGTTCATCGCACCCTCACTGCTTCAGGCTCGCGGCCCGGTCCGAATCGGTGGTGTCCCGGTGCCGGTAGAGGCCGATGACCAGCGCCAGGCCCACCGCCGCCTCGCAGGCGGCCACGGCGATGATGAAGAGGTAGAACACCATGGCCTGGGTGTCCCCGCCGCGGAACCGGGCGAAGGCCAGCAGGGCCACGTTGGCGGCGTTCAGCATGAGTTCGACGCCCATGAACTGCATGAGCAGGGTGCGGCGCAGCAGCACCGTGGCGAGGCCGATGGCGAACAGGAGGAGGGCCACCACCAGGTACCCCTGGAGGCCGCCCTGGAGGATCGCGTCCATGCCGCTCATCACAGGTTCCTTTTTGTCAGGGCCACGGCGCCGATCATGGCCGCCAGCAGCAGCAGGCCCGCCACCTCGAAGCCCAGCAGGTGGTCGGCGAACAAGGCCGCGCCCACCTTCTGCAGGGTGGTCGCCTGGGGCAGCGCCGCACCCTGGAGGTTGAGGGCCTTCACGCCGGGGGAGGCGAGCACGAGCTTCACGGATCCCACGGCCAGGGCCGCCACCAGGGCGAGGGAGACCCAGCGCTGGATGGGCCGGGGGCTCTCGGCCTTCTCCTCTTCGTGGCTGTTCAGCATCATGATGACGAAGAGCACCAGCACCATGATGGCGCCGGTGTAGACGATGATCTGCAGCGCCGCGGCCACGGGGTTGCCCAGGAGTACGAAGAGGCCGGCCACCCCGAAGAACGTGGCCACCATGCAGAGGCCCGCCACGATGACGTTCTTCTGCAGCAGCATGGCCAGGGCGCCCAGGAGGGTGATGAGGGCGAAGGTGATGAACATGGCCTCTCCTACATCACGATGGTGCGGCGGGGCACGGTGGGGGTGGGGTCCTGGCTGATGCGTTCCTTGCCATCGGCCGCGGCGTAGGTGTTCATCAGGTCCCACTTGCCGTACTGCATGGAGAGTCGGTCATAGGCCGCCACCTCGTAGTCCTTGCGGAGCCAGATGGCGTCCTTGGGGCAGGCCTCCTCGCACATGCCGCAGTAGATGCAGCGCAGCATGTCGATCTTGAAGATGGCCGGCCGCTTCTCCTCGAAGCCCTGGGTGATGTTCAGGTCGCTGAACTCCTCGGCCTCGATGCTGATGCAGCGGGCCGGACAGGCCTCCTGGCACATGAAGCAGGCCACGCACTTGATGGCCCCGTCCTCGAAGCGCTTGAGCTCGTGGAGGCCCCGGTAGCCCTCGGGCATCTCCTTCTTCATGTCGGGGTACTGGATCGTGTACCGCTTCGCGGTGGGGGTGAACAGGTTCCGGATGAAGTGATCGAAGGTGATGGCCATGCCCTTCATGACGGGCCACACGTAGGTGCGATCCAGCCAGCTCAGCTCGACTTTCTTGACTATGACGCCCATCGCCCCTCCCTCAGTGACTCTGGCTCATGAACCAGGCGTGGACGACCAGGTTGACCATGGACAGCGGCAGCATCCGCTTCCAGCCGAGCTTCATGAGCTGGTCGTAGCGGAACCGGGGGACCGTCCAGCGGATCCAGACGAAGACCCAGGCGAAGAACACCAGCTTCATCAGGAAGCAGGCCACCGACATCAGGACGGTGGGATCCTTCACGAAGGGCACCTGCCAGCCGCCGAAGTAGAGCGTGGCGATGAGGGCCGAGGCCGTCATCATGTGCGAGTACTCCGCCAGGGCCAGGAGGCTGTACTTCATGCTGCCGAACTCGGTGTTGAAGCCCGCCACGATCTCGCTCTCGCCCTCGGCGAAGTCGAAGGGGAGCCGGTTCGTTTCCGCGAACATGCAGGTGAAGAACACGATGAACCCAAGGGGCTGCCGGACGATGTTCCAGGTCCAGGGCAGGTGCCCCTGGGCCGTGATGATCTCGGCGGGGTCGTAGCCGCCGGTGGTCATGAAGATGCTCACCACGGCGAGGCTCATGCCGATCTCGTAGCTCACCATGGCCGCCGAGGCGCGCATGCCGCCGAGGATGGACCACTTGTTGTTGCTGGACCAGGCGGCCACCAGCACGCCGTAGACCGCCATGCCGCCGATGGCCAGGGGATAGAGCATGCCCATGCCGTTGCCGGGATCCAGCACGGACAGGTGGTAGGTCTGGCCGCCGCTGACGAAGCTCCTGCCGAAGGGGATGATCGCGAAGCCCATGAGCGCCGGCACGAAGGCCAGGAACGGCGCCAGCCAGAACAGGTTCCGGTTGGCATCGGTGGGGGCCAGGTCCTCCTTGAAGAACATCTTGATGCCGTCTGCCAGGATCTGGGCCAGGCCGATGATGCGGATCTTCCCGAACAGCGCGGCCCGGTTGGGGCCGATGCGGTCCTGGATCATGGCCGAGCCCCGGCGCTCGACCCAAGTGAAGATCGCCGCCAGCGACATGACGCCGGCGAAGACGATGATGACCTTCAGCGCCATCCAGAGGAGGGCGGGCGTGAGGTGCAGTAGGCTCGCAAGCTTGTCCATGGGCGGCTTCCCGGCAGGGCCACCGCGGGGAGGCCCAACCCATCGAGACTAGCAGAGCGCCGTGGCTGGAGGCATGCGACTTGGGTCACGGCCCGGGGCTCGGGCGCGTTCGCGCCCGAGTCAGGAAAGGCCGGTTGGCCTTTGGCCTCGATCTTGGCTCAAGAATCCTTCAGCCCCAGCGTCCGGTTGAATACCGGTCGATCAGCAATGGAATCCACGTCCACCGCAAAGTAGCCCGCGAGATCGAACTGGAAGCGGAGTTCCACCAAGGTCCCGGCAGCATCCCTGATGACTTCCTGGCAAGTGGCGGGGCAGGAACCGCGAAGGCTCACTTCGGCGCCCGGAGCCGGACGGAACCACGTCTTGGGGGCTTCCTTGAGGGCGTCGTCCTGATCGATGAACGGCCATCTGGTCCTCCCGTGAACCAAATGCCCCAGGAGTTGCCGGGGCCAAACCGGAGGAATTAACCTGCCTCCAGCAACTCGGATCGTTTGCCCCGGGGTACAGGGGCTCGACCAGTCATCTGAGCCTTGTCGCGTCAAAAAGCAGTCCACTCATTGGAGCTTCCATCGAAAAAGACTTTGATCATAATCACTGGATGCGACTTCAATCCAAGTTTTCCGCTCTGCTCTTCGCCCCCACCTTGCTTGCCCAAGATCCCCTCCAGGTGGCCCCTGCCCACTACAAGCTGGTCTTCGAAAACGAACAGGTCCGGGTGCTGGAAGGCCGTGATCTGCCTGGTGAGCGCATTCCCATGCATGCCCATCCGGACACCCTGATGGTGGTGGTCGCTCCCTTCAAGCGCAGACTGGTTCTGGCGAACGGCAAGACCATTGCCGTAGACATGAAGGCTGGGGACACCCGGTGGATGCCTGCCCAATCCCATGCAGGGGAAAATATCGGCGACACAGAAACCTGGGCGATTTTCATCGAGTTCAAGCAGCCGACTACTGTCCCACCAGGAAAACCTGAGCCACCCAGGGCCAAGTAGCCGCGCAGGTGCATTCCACCTTACTGCTTGGCCTCGATCTTGGCCCAGCTGTCCTTCAGTCCCACCGTCCGGTTGAATACCAGTCGATCAGTAATGGAATCCGCATCCACCGCAAAGTAGCCCGTGCGCTCGAACTGGAAGCGCTCGCCCGGTCGGGCCCCGGCGAGGCTGGGCTCCAGGCGGGCCTCGGCGATGACCTCCAGGCTGGCGGGATTCAGGAGGGCCTTCCAGTCCTGGCCCTCGGGCACGTCCATGGGGTCCGACTGGGTGAAGAGCATGTCGTAGAGCCGGACCTCGGCCTTCAGCGCCTGGGGGGCGCTGACCCAGTGCAGGGTGCCCTTGACCTTCCGCCCGTCTGGCGCGGTGCCGCCCCGGCTGGCGGGATCCCATTCGCAGCGGAGTTCCACCACGGTGCCGGCTTCGTCCTTGATCACGTCCCGGCAGGTCAGGAGGCAGGCCCCCCGCAGGCGCACCTCCGCCCCCGGGGCCAGGCGGAACCACTTCTTGGGGGCCTCCTCCCGGAAGTCCTCCTGATCGATGAAGAGCTCCCGGGTGAAGGGCAGCCGCCGGGTTCCCATCGTCGGGTCATCCGGGTGGTTGGGCACTTCCACCTCGAAGGCCTCGGCTTCCGTCATGTTGGTGATGACCACCTTGAGGGGGCGCAGCACGGCCATGCGCCGGGGGACGCGCTTCTCCAGGTCCTCGCGGATGCAGAACTCCAGCAGGCCCACATCGGCCACCATGTCGCGCTTGGCCACGCCCACCTTGTCGGCGAAGGCCCGCACGGCCTCGGGGGTGTAGCCCCGCCGGCGCAGGCCGCAGATGGTGGGCATGCGGGGATCGTCCCAGCCGCTCACGATGCCCTCCTGCACCAGCTGCAGCAGGCGGCGCTTGCTCATGACCGTGTGGGTGAGGTTCAGGCGGGCGAACTCGATCTGCCGCGGCAGGGGCCGCTGGAAGAACTTGCCGTCCGCATCCTGTTCCAGGAACCACTCGTAGAGCGGTCGGTGGTCCTCGAACTCCAGGGTGCAGATGGAGTGCGTGATCGTCTCGATGGCGTCGGACACCCCATGGGCGTAGTCATACATGGGGTAGATGCACCAGGCGTCGCCCGTGCGGTGGTGGTGGGCCCGGCGGATGCGGTACATGAGGGGATCCCGCAGGTTCATGTTGCCGGCATGCATATCGATCTTGGCCCGCAACACCTTGGAGCCATCGGGGAACTCGCCCGCCTTCATGCGGCGGAACAGGTCCAGGCTCTCCGCCGGGCTGCGGTCCCGGTAGGGGCTGGGCCGGCCGGGGACATGGAAGTTGCCGCGGTACTCGCGGATCTCGGCCTCGGACAGATCGCAGACGTAGGCCTTGCCCTGCTGGATCAGGTACTCCGCGTAGTCGTACATGAAGGGGAAGTAGTCCGAGGCGTAGAACTCCCCCTTCCACTGGAAGCCCAGCCACTGGACGTCCTCCCGGATGGAATCCACGTACTCCACGTCTTCCTTCACGGGGTTGGTGTCGTCGAAGCGCAGGTTGGTGGCACCCCCGTAGGTTTTCGCGAGGCCGAAGTTCAGGCAGATGCTCTTGGCGTGGCCGATGTGCAGGTAGCCGTTGGGCTCCGGCGGGAAGCGCGTGAGCACTCGCCCCCCATGTTTCTCCGTGGCGCGGTCCGCCTCCACGATCTCCTCGATGAAGTGGAGGCTCTTGGGTTCTTGGATGGGCAGGTCAGCGGACATCGGGGCTCACAGGATGCAAACCTCCAA
Organism: Candidatus Geothrix skivensis; assembly: GCA_016721195.1. Classification (GTDB taxonomy): domain Bacteria; phylum Acidobacteriota; class Holophagae; order Holophagales; family Holophagaceae; genus Geothrix; species Geothrix skivensis. The sequence goes on from JADKIO010000008.1 coordinate 66,720, forward strand.
GATACCAAGGCCGCTCTTGAAAAAACTGTGGGAACCGCGAAAGCCGCGAAAGCCCTTCGGGCACGCGAAAAAAGGAAGATGTCTCGCCATTGAAATCCGAAGTCCCTTTTCGCGCCCTTTTCGCGTTTTCCCGGTTCAGTTCCTGGCTTAGCCAAGCCCCGCCGCCACCTGGGTGGCGCGCTCGATACCGCGGGCCACGACGGAGCGGATGCGGCCGTCCTCCAGCACCATCAGACCGGCGATGGTGCAGCCGGCGGGGGTGGTGACCTCGTCCTTGAGGGCGGCGGGGTGGCGCCCCGTTTCCAGCACCATGGAAGCGGCGCCCAGGGTCATCTGGGCCGCCAGCTCCACGGCCACGGCCCGGGGCAGGCCGCACTGCACGCCGCCCTCGGCCAGGGATTCCAGGATCACGAACATGAAGGCCGGTCCGCTGGCGCTGAGGCCCGTGACCGCGTCCATGTGCTTCTCCTCCAGGTCCATGACCCGGCCCAGGGGCTCGAAGAGGGCCCGGGCGGTGGCCAGCTGGGCCTCCGTGACCCCCGGCCCCGGCGCCAGTACCGTCATGCCCTTCCGAATGGAGCAGGGCGTGTTGGGCATGGCCCGCACCAGGGGCGTCCCTTCTGGGGTGTGGGCAGTTAGGAAATCCAAGGTGGTGCCCGCCGCGATGGAGACCACCAGGGGCCGGTGTGCCAGGGCCCCGGAGGCCGTCAGGCCGTCCAGCAGGTCCTTCAGTTCCCGGGGCTTCACACAGAGCAGGACCACCTCCGCGCCCTTCGCGGCGGCCTCCACCTGGTTCGAAAGCTCGATGCCGAGGACCGCAGCCCTGGCCTTGCCGGTGGCCGGATGGGTGTCTGCGGCATGGATGCGCTCGGCCGGGTAGCCGGAGGCCTCCACCAGGCCGGCGCTGATGGCTTGGCCCATGGTGCCGAAGCCGAGGATGGCGAGCTTGGGATGGTGGCTCATGGGTGCTCCCTGACTCAAAGGCGTTTGGAGAAGTTACTGGTCCCGGCCCTGCCCCAGGGTCCACCAGGCGCAGTCTTCCAGATCCGATACGACGAAGCCCTTGTGCAGCTCGGAGATGCGCTGGAACCGGGTATCGACGGCGGTGTGGTAGCCCGTGGTGATCTCCCCCGGGCCGGACTTCACGCCGAAGAAGAAGTCGGACTGCTGGAGGCCCAGCCGCAGCAGCGTCTCCTGCAGGGCCGCCCGATGATCCAGCCCCTCCGGAATGCCCTGGATCACCTGGACGGTGTCGTCCGCGAGGATGGTGGGGGCGTAGGCGGCCGTGCCCTGGTCCTCCAGCACGGCGAGGGTCAGCTGGGTGAATTCCTTGAGGTCCATCACAGCCACCTGTCCAATCGCGCAACAACCTCGGCCCGCCCCACCAGCATGAGCGTGTCATAGATGCCGGGACTCACCGGCTTGCCGCAGAGGGCCACCCGCAGGGCCTGGGCCAAGTCCTTGGTCTTGAGGCCGTGCCGCTCCAGGATGGCCGTGAAGGCGGCCTCCAGGGCCTGGTGAGTGTAGTCCGCCAGCGCGCTCACCTCGGCCAGGGCGGGCTTGACGGGAGCCGTCATGAACTTCTCCACGGCCTTCTCGTCGAAGGATTCCGGGCGCTCGAAGGCGAAGCGCAGGGCCTCGGCCATGTCGGCGAGGGACTTGCCCTTCTGGGTGGCCTGGATGGCCTGGGCCTTCCAGGCCTCGGGCTTGGCCGCCCAGGCAGCCGGCATGAAGGGGTGGAGGTGCGGCTCCAGGTCCCGCCAGGGCGAGCGCTGGATGAGCTTCTGGTTGATCCACTGCAGCTTGTCCATGTCGAAGCGGGCGGCACTCTTTTGGCAGTCCGCCAGATCGAAGAGCTGGATCATCTGATCGTCCGTCAGCAGCTCCTCCTCGGCGCTCTCCACGGCCCTGCCGTCGATCTTGGGGGTCCAGGAGAGCCTCGCCAGGGCCAGGCGCACGGCAGAGGGCAGCAGGCCCATGGCCTGGTACTCCGTGATGCTGGTGGCGCCGTGGCGTTTGCTCAGCTTGGCGCCGTCGGCCCCCAGGATCATGGGCACGTGGGCGAAGGCCGGCAGCTCGGTGCCGAAGGCCGCGAACAGCGGAATCTGCTTGGGCGTGTTGTTCAGGTGGTCGTCACCGCGGATGACGTGGGTGACTTCCATGTGGGTGTCGTCCACCACCACGCAGAAGTTGTAGGTGGGCACGCCGATCTCACCCGGCCCATCGCCGGTGCGGGCGATGATCCAGTCGTCCAGGCTGTCCGCCGGGAAGCGGGTATCGCCCTTGATGAGGTCGGCCACGAGGATGTCGCCGGACTCGGGCATGCGGAAGCGGATGGCGGCGGGCTGGCTGGCATCATGGCCCGCCTCGGCGCAGCCCTGCCCGCGGTCCAGACCCCGGTTGTACTGGAAGACCTTGCCCGCGGCCTCCACGGCCTTCCGGCGCGCCTCGATGGCCTCCCGGGAGCAGCGGCAGCGGTAGGCCAGGCCCTTGTCCAGCAGTTCCTGGATCTTGGCCCGGTAGAGGTCCATGCGCTGCATCTGGCGGTAGGGGCCGTGGGGGCCCACCCAGGCGCTGGGGTCGCCCTGGACGGGACCCTCGTCCCAGTCCAGGCCGCACCAGGCCATGCCGTCCTCGATGATGCGGATGTTGTCATCGGTGCTGCGGGAGAGGTCCGTGTCCTCCACCCGCAGGATGAAGCGGCCGCCGTGCTTCCGGGCGAAGAGCCAGCAGAACAGCGCCGTCCGCACCCCCCCGATGTGGAGCATGCCGGTGGGGGACGGGGCGAAACGGGTGACGACCTGGCGGGACATGGCGGGGCCTCGAATTCAATCCTCCAGTGTGCCCCAAGCGCGCGGACTGCGTCCGCGCGTTAACGAAAAACGCGGCCCTTGGCCGCGGTTTTCGCAAGGAACCCTGGCTCACTTGATATATAGCTTGAGGCGGATCTCCACCGGCGAGTCGCCGCTGAAGAGGCTGCGGTCCAGCACCACGGGGACCTCCACCACGCTGCTGTGGGGCATGTGGCCCGCATCGTGGGTGGCGTGGCTGGAATCGAGGGGGATGTCGTCGATCTCCTCCAGCAGTTCCCCGGAGGACAGCTCCTCCACCTCCAGGGGCCTGGTGGATTCCTTCACGGGCTGCGGGGCCGGTGCCAGGGCGCCCAGCATGGCTGAAGGTTCCTCCACCACGCCGCCGCCGTACTTCTCCGCCAGGCTCTTCAGCACCAGCTTGGCCACGCCCGTCAGCGTTTCCCTGACCCCCTCGCCGCGCATGGCGACGGCCTCGAAGGTGGGGGCATGGAAGATATTGACCTCCCGGTCCAGGGTCTCCACGGGCAGGGCGTTGGGCGTGTCCCGCTTGTTCCACTGGATGACGTGGGGGATCTTCTCCAGCTCCGCGCCCTGGTCCCGCAGGTTGACGATGAGGTTCTGAAAGCTTTCCTTGTTGCTCTCCAGGGCCGGGGCCTGGGAATCCGCCACGAAGACCACCGCATCGGCCCCCCGCAGCACCAGCTTCCGGGTGGCGTCATAGAAGACCTGGCCGGGCACCGTGTAGAGCTGGATCCGGGTCTTCATGCCCCGGATGGTGCCCAGTTCGATGGGCAGGAAGTCGAAGAAGAGGGTGCGGTCCGTCTGGGTGGCCAGGGACAGCATCTTGCCCCGCCCATCGCCGGGCAGGGTGTCATAGACGTGCTGAAGGTTGGTGGTCTTCCCGCACAGGCCAGGGCCGTAGTAGACGATCTTGGCCGTCAACTCCTTGGTGGCCGCGTTGAATAGCACCATGCCTGCACCTTGTCTCGTGGGGGAAGATTGGCGGGTCCGTCCCAGCCCGTCAAGAAAGAAGCGAGGTCCGCGAACTACCACTGCCCGGCGGGGATGCGCTACACTTCGCCCATCCGATCATTCCCGAGGGTTTCCATGGCCAAACTGCTGGTGCACGAGAGCGCGGGTGTCCGAGAGTTCGAAATCATCGATAACGAGGTCCACATGGGCCGGGAGCTGGACAACACGCTCCGGCTGCCGGACCCCAGCATCAGTCGCCACCACTGCGTGATCCGCAAGCTGGGCGGGGGCTTCGAGATCCAGGACCTCCAGAGCAGCAACGGCGTGCTGGTGAACGGCAACCGGGTGCAGGCCTCCCCCCTGCGGGACGGCGACCGCATCACCCTGGGGCAGGTGCAGCTCACCTTCCAGGATCCCCGTCCCGAGGTGGCGGCCACCGTCGCCATCAGCGTCATGGACGCCCCGCCGCCCAGCGGCACCGTGCGCATGAGTGCCGATCAGCTGGCGGCCATCCACACGGGCAAACCCTCCACTGAACCGGAGGCCAAGGCCGCCACCCCGGACCAGCTCGCCACGGGCCCCGTCTCCACCCCCCTGGCCCGGCCCGTCCCCCCCGTGGCCCCCGCCCTGCCCCCCAGGCCCACGCCACCGCCGCCACCGCCTCCCTCCTCCAGCGCTGGTGTCATTCCGGCCTTCCTGGCGGCCTACCTGCCGCCGGTGCCCGACGATGCCCAGCCCACCGGCGAGCGGGGGGACTTCCTTACCCGCTTCCTGGCGGTGCTCATTGACTGGGCCATCATCTTCGTCATCCAACTCATCCTGGGCATGATTCCCTTCCTCGGCTGCTTCATCTCCCCCCTGATCGGGCTGGCCTATGCAGTCTTCCTCTACTACTGCCTGGTGGCCTTCCGGGGGTCCATTGGCAAGAAGGTCATGAAGCTCCGCGTGGTCCCGGAGGACAATCCCTCCGGAAACATCGACGCCTCCCAGGCGGTGCTCCGATTCCTGGGCCACGTGGTCAATGGCATCCTTCTCTGCCTGCCATACCTGATGATTCTCGGTTCTGAGCGCAAAGGCCTTCAGGACATCTTCTCGAAGTCCATCTGCATCAAGGTCGACCGCTGATGGTGGGCTGACTTTGGAACCCGGCGCCCGCGAAAGCGGGCGCCTTCGTTTGGGAGGGAATCCCGTGATCCTCACCGGCAGGCAGATCCTCGCGGCGAAGGCCGAAGGGCGCATCCGCATCGAGCCCTGGCAGGCCGCCCAGCTCAATCCCAACAGCTACAACCTGCGGCTGGGCGAGGACCTGGCGGTCTACACCGACCATGAGCTGGACATGGCCCGCCCCAATGGCATCGAGTTCCTGAAGATCCCCACCGAAGGCCTGCTGCTGCAGCCAGGCAAGCTCTACCTGGGCCGCACGGCGGAATACACCGAGACCCACGGCATGGTGCCCATGCTGGAGGGCCGCAGCAGCGTGGGCCGCCTGGGCCTCTTCGTCCACGTCACCGCGGGCTTCGGCGACATCGGCTTCTGCGGCTACTGGACCCTGGAAATCAGCTGCATCCAGCCCGTGCGGATCTATGCGGGCGTGGCCATCTGCCAGATCTTCTACCACACGGTCAGCGGCGACTTCGACAGCTACGAGTCCGGCAAGTACCAGCGCAACTCCGGCATCCAGCCTTCCATGCTCTGGAAGGATTTCCTCAAGGAGTGAGTGACCCGGGCCTTCCGGTGTGCCTACCATGCTTCAGACTTCCCATGAGGCCACCATGACCCTTGCGACCCTCCTGCCCCTGGCCTTGCTGCAGCCCAAGGCCGACGAGGCGGCCCTGGCGGGCCTGATGGCCTTCGGCTGCATCTTCTGGCTGTTCCTCATCGTCGTGGCGATGGCCTTCCCCATCTTCTGCTTCTGGCGGATCTTCACCAAGGCCGGCTACAACGGTGCCATGGCTCTCATCTGGCTGGTGCCCGTGGTCGGGCCCATCGTGGTGCTCTGCATCCTGGCCTTCGGAACCTGGCCCGGCGGACAGCGCGGCTGAACCCACCCTTCTCCAAAGACGGATCCGCTGGGGCCGGGCCATGGCCTGCCCCAGGCGACTGCTCCGGCTATTGAGGGCCCCCCAGCCTCCCCACCGCGCCCACGCCATCGATGAGGATCTTCTTCGAGACCCAGAGCAGGTTCACGGCCACGCCGACGATGCCCAGGATTTTCCCGTAGCGGGTGAGGCGCTCGCCCCCCCGGTCCATCTTCCCCGCGGCCATGGCTTTCAGGTCGTTGCTGCCCATGATCCAGGCGGCCAGCCCCAGGAGGAACACCGGGGAAGGCGCCAGGCTCACGAGGCCAAAGGCCAGCAGCAGGGGGCCCCGGGGCCTCCGGGACGTATCGGTGAGCGGGGCATCGTTCAAGGCTGGCTCCTGCAGGCGATCGGCCAGGGTCGGGCCCAGACGGTCAAAGGCAGAGCCAGTGTACGGGCGTGGGCCGGCGCCGCCTAGGACGACCTGGGGCTCTGCACCACCGTGGGCGTATCCGGGGTCCACAGCACCTCGAAGGGCCGCACCTCCTGCTCGATGCCCTTGAGGGAGAAGGCCCCCAGCTGCCGGAGGCCACCCTGACCCAGCAGCTCGGCGGTACGGGGCCCCACCACGATCTGGCCCGGCCGGGCCACGGAACTCTCCAGCCGGGAGGCCAGGTTCACGGCACTGCCCATGACGGTGTAGTCCATGCGCTTCTCGCAGCCGATGTCGCCGGCGAAGGCCTCGCCGCTGTTGATGCCGATGCGCATCTTCAGCTCGGGGTAACCCTCTGGCCGGGTGGCGTTGAGCTCGTAGAGGGCCTCCTGCATGGCGATGGCCGCCTCCGTGGCGTGGCGCGCGTGGTCGGGGTCGGGATTGGGCGCTCCGAAGAAGGCCATGACCGCATCGCCGATGTACTTGTCGAGGGTGCCGCCCCGGCTGAAGATCGTGTCGGTCATGGCTTCGAAGATGCGGTTCAGGATGCCCGCCAGCACCAGGGGCTCCATGCCCTCGCTCATGCGCGTGAAGCCCGAGATGTCGGCGAAGAGCACGGTGATCTCGCAGCGCTGGGCCTGCAGGGCCGGAGCCTCTTTGCTCTGGCTGGACTTGAGGATCTGATCCACCACCTGGGGGCTGTGGTACCGCTCCAGGCGCTGGCGGAACTTGGCCTCGCGCTCCCGCTGGATGCCCACGGCGGCGAAGTTGGCCATGGCGCTGAGCAGGTGCTCGTCCTCCCGCTTGAAGCCGCCCTTGTTGAGGCTGGTCTCCAGGTAGATCACGCCGAAGGCCTTCTCCTCCACGATGAGCGGGGCGCAGAGGGCCGAGGTGATGCCATGGATCTTGATGCTCTCCCCGGCGCTGAAGCGGGGATCCATGCGGGCGTCCGTGGTGAGGATGGCCACCCGGTTGTCCATGGCCGTGCGGGCGATGGTGCGGCTGATGGGGTTGTTGTGGACCCCCGGCTGTTCCTCCCAGACCAGCTCGGGCACCAGCTCGCCGGTGGGATCGGCCAGCAGGATGAAGCCCCGCTGGCAGGGGATGTGCGCCGTCACCAGCCCCATCACCGAGTCCAGGAGCTCCGCCAGGCCCGCGGCCCGGAGGAGGGTCCCGGCCATGCTGGCCAGGCGCTGGAACAGGGTGACGGCCTCGCCGGCCGGGTGCTGGCCGCTGGCCTGGGCCAGCATGGCTTCCAGGCTGGCATGGGGCACCAGGATCGAGCCCGAGGCGTCAAAGGCGCGGTCCTCCATGGAGATCCGGGAGATCACGGTCCTGGGCGCCAGGTTCAGGTTCAGGCCCCCCACCAGGGTGGGGGGCGCGCCTTCCGGCACCCACATCACCACGGCCTCCCCCAGCAGCACCTGATCGCCCGGGTGGAGGGGCGCAGGGTCCAGGAGGGTCACGCCGTTCAGGGACGTGCCATTGAGGGACTTCATGTCCATGACCCAGGGCCGGCCCTCCTTGAGGAAGATCCGCGCGTGGACCCGGCTCACGGCATTCGCCTGGATCTGGATGGTGGCCTGGTCGCCCCGGCCGATGGTCAGGCCCTCCTCCGTGAGGGTCACGGGATGCAAGGCACCATCAACCTGCAGGGTGAGCTTCATGGGCAATCCGGGAGGGTGCTGAGTTTAACACGCGTTGCTGACCTTATCGGCGCTCTGCGGTAACCTATGAGGTTCCCCCAGACGGGGCTCTGGAGCGCCATTGACCAAGGTCGGATTCATGTCCCTGGGCTGTCCCAAGAACCTCGTGGATTCCGAGGTCATGCTGGGCCACCTGCGGCTCAAGGGCTACCAGATCACCCCCGTGCTGGAGGAGGCCCAGGTGCTGGTGGTGAACACCTGCGGCTTCATCGACGCCGCCAAGCAGGAGAGCATCGAGGCCATCCTCCAGGCTGCCGCCATGAAGAAGGAGGGCGCCTGCGAGAAGCTCATCGTGGCGGGCTGCCTGGTGGAGCGGTACCGGGATGAACTGATGGCCGGGATGCCCGAGATCGACGCCTGCCTGGGCACCCGGGACATCGAGCAGATCGCCGAGGTCATCGGCGCCGGGGCGGCCTTCATGCTGAACCCGAACCCCGACTACCTCTACACCGAGGCCAGCCCCCGGCTGCTGACCACGCCCAAGGCCAGCGCCTACCTGAAGATCAGCGAAGGCTGCGACCATGCCTGCGCCTTCTGCGTCATTCCCATGCTGCGCGGCGGCCAGCGCAGCCGCAGCGTCGAGAGCGTGGTGGCCGAGGCCCGCAACCTGGTGGCCCAGGGGGTGCTGGAGATCAGCCTGGTGGGCCAGGACACCACGGACTACGGACGGGACTTCGGCGACCCCGATGCCCTGGAGAAGCTGGTGCGGGCCCTGGGCCAGGTGGACGGACTCCGCTGGTTCCGCATCCACTACGCCTACCCCAACCGCCTCACGGACGGCCTGCTCCACGCCATGGCGGCAACCCCCAACTGCGCGCGCTACTTGGACATGCCCCTGCAGCACGCCGATGCGAAGATCCTCAAGGCCATGGCCCGGGGCGGTGGCAAGGCCCAGTTCTTGAAGCTGATCCAGAAGGTGCGCCGCCTCGTGCCGGGCATCGCCATCCGCTCCAACTTCATCGTGGGCTTCCCCGGCGAGGATGAGGCCGCCTTCGAGGAGCTCAAGGCCTTCGTGGCCGAGGCCCGCTTCGAGCACGTGGGCGTCTTCACCTACAGCCCCGAGGAGGGGACCTCCGCCTACCTGCTGGGGGACCCCATCCCCAGGCGCACCAAGGAGGCCCGGAAGCGGAAGCTCCTCGAGCTGCAGCAGAAGATCGCCCGGGAGCTGAACCAGGCCAAGGTGGGCCAGGTCATCGACGTGCTGGTGGAAGGCGCCCATGAGGAGACGGATCTCCTCGTCAAGGGCCGCCACCAGGGCCAGGCCCCGGAGATCGACGGCAACGTGCTGCTGGTGGATGGCGCGCCCCAGGTGAACACCATCCAGCGGGTCCGCATCGTGAAGGCCCACGCCTACGACCTCATCGGCGAAGTGGAGGAGGGTGGCCTCGAAGCGAGCACTGCAGCCTACGAGACTGCGTTCCGCGCCCGGCAGCGGTCCTAGTCGGGCCTTCCTGGCGTCAACGCCCCGCCGGGTTCCCCACACCTGAGGCTGCCCCGCAGCCCCAGGTGTGACCCGGCAAGGGGTTGAGGCCCACGCCTACGACCTCATCGGCGAAGTGGAGGAGGGTGGCGGGGGGGGGCGGGGGGGCCGGTGTGCCGGCAGGGGAGCCCACCCGACCTCATCGGCGAAGTGGAGGAGGGTGGCCTCGAAGCGAGCACTGCAGCCTACGAGACTGCGTTCCGCGCCCGGCAGCGGCCCTGGCGGGTCCATCCGCTATGCTCGTCCCATGCGCACCTTGAAACGACTCCTGCTGGGCCTCGGACTGCTGGTGGTGCTGGTTGCGGCCGTTGCCGGCCTCCTGGTCTGGCGGCAGCTGCCCCGGGACCGGACGCCTGCCATCGCGGGGCTTCGCACCACGGTGTCCGTGGATCTCGATGACCGTGCCCTGCCCACCATCCACGCCCAGTCCCTGGAGGACGCCTCCCGCATCCAGGGCTACCTGGTGGCGCGGGAGCGGCTCTTCCAGATGGAGCTGATGCGGCGCACTGCGGACGGTCGCCTGGCGGAGGCCTTCGGTCCGGCGGCTCTGCCCCTGGACCGGCTGCATCGCACCTATGGATTTCGTCAGGTGGCGGAACAGGCCCTGGCCTTTTGTCCGGCCTCGGCCCGCCGTTCCCTTGAGGCCTATGCCGTCGGCGTGAACGCCTTCATCGAGCAGAACCCCGGCCGCTGGGGGCTGGAGTTCCAGGTGCTGGGCCTGCGGCCCGAACCCTGGCGCCCCGAGGACGGTCTCAAGGTGCTGCTGCTCATGCACGAGGACCTCTCCACCAGCTGGAAGTCCGAGCTGCAGGTCGAGGCCCTGGCCGGCCTGCCGGCACCCCTGCAGCGGTTTCTCCAGCCTGCCGTGGAGGCGGACGATCGGCCCCTCGTTCCCGATGACCGGCCCCTCCCTCCCGATACCGCGGCGTTCCTGCGGGGGAGTCCCGCCCCGGGCCAGGTGGCATGCGACCCCCGGCTTCCGGCCTGGCTGGCCGCCGCCGGCGCCCTGCCCGCCGGCGACCCGGAGGCCAGGCTCGCCTCCAACAACTGGGTGCTGGCGGGCTCGCGCACCCGCACCGGCAAGCCCCTCCTGGCCAACGATCCCCACCTGGGGCTGAACTGCCCGGGCATCTGGTTTCCCCTGCGCCTCCTCTGGCCTGGCCACGCGGCCCAGGGCGTCGCGTTGCCGGGTCTGCCGAGCCTCGTGATCGGCCACAACGAGCGCATCGCCTGGGGCTTCACCAACCTGGGCACGGACCTCCAGGATCTCTACCGCGAACCGGCCCTGGAGCAGCGCCAGGAGTGGATTCCCGTGAAGGGCCGCCAGCCTGTGGCACTGGTGGTGGCCACCGGGAAGCACGGCCCCCAGGTGCTCCCGGGACTCTCGCTGCACTGGCCCGCCCTGGATCCCCGGCGGCTCGCCCTGCCCGAGGCGCAACTGGAGGAGGCGCGGGATTGGGCCACCTTCAATGCGGCCATCGACGGTCATCCCGGTCCACCCCAGAACATGCTCTACGCCGACGTGGACGGCCACATCGGCTGGCGGGCCTCGGGCCTGGTTCCCGTCCGGCGCCCCGGGGATGACGGCAGCCGCATCCACGACGGGACGGATCCCGCCGAGGACTGGCGCGGCTTCGTGCCACCCCAGGCCATGCCCCGGCTGCTGGATCCCCCCGCGGGCTTCCTCGCCACGGCCAACAACCGCACCATCGGCACGAGCTTTCCCCAGCCAGTGGCCACGGGCTGGGCTTCCATGAGCCGGGCGGGGCGCATCCTCGAGCGGCTGGAGCAGGCAGGCCCCTGGGATGCGGCCGCCGTCGAAGCCCTGCAGCGGGACCCGGTCAGCCGGTTCCATCTCGCCTTCATCCAGGGATTCGGACTCCTGGAAGCCCTGCCTGGCTTCGCGGGCGCCGCCGATCCCGACACGCCCCTCTTCACGCGGGCCGAGCTGCTCCGGCGGACCATTCGCCGAAAGCTGCTCGAGCACCTGCTGAAGGGCTCACCGCTGGCTCCGAAGGACTACCGCCATGCGGGCGAGGACCTCTGGCTGCTGGCCGCCGCCCAGGCCTCGCCCGCCCAGTGGCAGGCCGCCGGGCTGGGGGACAAGGCCGCCTTCCTCCGGGCCAGCCTGGCCGAGGCCCGACAGCGGCCCGAGTGGAACCGCCCCTGGGGCGAGGTGAACGAGCTGAAGATCCGGCACCCCTTCGGCCTTTCGGGGGGCCTGGCGGGCTGGCTCTTCAATCCCGCCCCCATGCGACTCCCCGGCTCGGCCCGCTCCATTCGCGTGATGACGGGCACCCACGGCCAGTCCCTGCGCCTGGTCGTGGACCTGGCCGATCTGGACGCCACCCGCCTCGTGATCCCCCTGGGTCTGAGCGGCCACCTGGGCTCGAGCCACCGGGAGGATCAGGCCCAGGCCTGGCGCCAGGGTGATCCGACCGGGGAGCGGACTCAGCTCCACCAACCACCCCAAAGAAAGCTGACTTTTCTGCCCAAGTGATCCGCCTGGGGTTGATGGCGCCAGAACGAAACAAGCGGGACAACCCGAAGGTTTGTTGAAACAGCCCCTAAACGGGCCTGCGAAGACTCTCGTAGGCATGCCAGCTGACCCATTCGGGGATCTTTCATGCGCTTTCTGGCCCTGGCCTTTGCCTGCCTGCCCCTCCTGGCTTCCCAGGCCCCCAACCCGCCCCGCCTCGCCATCCCCAGGCTGGCCCACCCCCCCTCCATGGCCCGGGACACGGATCTCTCCACCTGGGCCGGGGCCATGAAGATCACCGAGTTCGGCATGATCATGCCGGACGACAAGGGCGAGAACCGCTGGCCCACCACCGTCCACCTGGGCTGGGGCGCCGAAGCGCTCTTCGTGGCCATCGAGGCCACGGATCCCGAGCCCTCGAAGATCCACGCGGCCCGCCACCTGCGGGACACCAACCAGGGCGACTTCGACTTCGTCGGGGTGGACTTGGATCCCTCGGGCAAGGGGCAGAGCATCCTCCGCTTCTTCGTGACGCCCCTGGGGGGTCAGATCGACGAGATCATGACCGACAGCACGGGCGAGAACCCTTCCTACGACTGCCTCTGGGATTCCACCGGCGTGCTCACCCCCACGGGCTACACCGTGAAGCTGCGCATCCCCTACAGCAGCCTGCGCCGCATGCCCGGCGACTGGGGCCTGCGCATCCTGCGCATCATTCCCCGGGAGCGGCGCTACGGCATCTCCTGGCCCCGCATGAGCAAGGACGTGCAGTGCGACATCTGCCAGCTGGCCAAGGTCTCCGGCGCCCCCGTGGACAGACCGGGCTCGCCCTTCCTGCTCATCCCCTTCACCAGCTTCAACCGCACCCAGAGCCTGAACACCGACCCCGTCGCCCCTGCGAAATCCCAGGCCCGCCTGGGCCTGGACCTGCGCTACGCCACCCAGGCCCTCACCCTGGAGGGCACGTACCGGCCGGACTTCGCCACGGCGGACGCCGACGTGGATCCCCTGCAGATCAACAGCCGCTTCAAGGTGTTCTATCCCGAGCGGCGGCCCTTCTTCCTGGAGGGCATGGAGCTGCTGGGGGCCCAGGGCGCCCAGCGGCAGTTCTTCAGCCGCTCCATCCAGAATCCCCTCTTCGGCCTGAAGGCCTCGGGGCAGGCCGACCTTGCCAGCTGGACCGTGCTCCACACCAAGGATCAGGATGGCGGGCTCCTCCTCGGAGCCAGCGGCGCCTCGGGTGTGGAAGGCCTGCCCACCCGGGACACTGCGGCGGCGGTGAAGTTCAGCACCGGCGACCGGGGCTCGGGCCTGTCCCTGCTCGGCACCGACAAGGCCCTGCTGGGGGGCCCTGGGCCCACGGGAGGGCACAGCGGAGGCCTCTACCTGGATCAGTACCTGGGCACCGAGTTCCACTTCATCGGCAGCGCCGTGACGGCCCAGTCCCACCTCCCCCAGGTTGGAGGAACGATCTCATCCCAGCGTGGCACCGCCACCTCGGCGGAGCTGTCCTGGAACACCCGGAACTGGGCCGCCTGGGCCAGCGCCCAGGCCACCAGCCCCGACCTCCTGCTGCTCTCGGGCTTCACGGACCTGCAGGGCTACCGCCGCCACACGGCGGGCTTCGAATGGCGGAGCAACTGGAACGAGGGGAGGCTTGCTTCGGCCAATGTCTCCCCCCGCTGGCGGCGGCTCACCTGGTGGAGCGGCGAGCCCCTGGAGCGGGCCCTGGGCCTGGACGCCTCCTTCGAAACCGCGGGCCGGCTGAGCTTCTTCCTCAACTGGGACATCGCCGGCCGCACCTGGGCCGAGGACCGGGCGCAGTCCGTGGCCGCCCGCGCCCTCACCCTGGGGGGCAACTGGCGGCGGCTGTCGGCCCTCCGGATTGGCTGGAACGCCACCCAGGCCCGCTCCCTCGAGCTGCGCACCGGCGCGCCCTCCCGCTTCCGTTCCGCGGCGCTGTTCCTCTACGGCACGGTGAGCTCCCTGTCCTACAACCTCACGGGTCAGCAGTCGGGCCTGGACCGGGAGGCCGACGACCAGCGCCTGATCCGGGCCCGGGCGCTCACGGCCACCGGCAGCTGGCAGTTCCCCCGCTCGGTCTACCTGAAGACCCAGGCCTTCGTGGTGCGCTACGACGGCACCGCCACCGAGGGAGTGGACAAATTCCTCAAGGCCTTCCTGGGCTGGCAGCCCAATGCCTTCACCAACGCCTACCTGGGCTGGTCGGGCCAGCGGCGGCGGGATCCGACCGCCGTCCTCCCCGGCGAGCGGACCGTGGAGCGGGGCCTCTTCGCCAAGGTCGCCTACGCCGTGCAGTTCTGAGGCCCCGGGCCACACTGGCTCCGGGCTACACTGGCTGCATGCTGCAGCTGGAACGCATCACCCGCGCCTACGAACTCGGCGGCGAGCGCGCCGGCGTGTTTGGAGTCACGCTGGAGGTGCCGAAGGGCTGCCTGGCGGTGCTGGCGGGCCCCAGCGGCAGCGGCAAGACCACCCTGCTCCAGCTGGCGGGCCTGCTCGATGTTCCCGACGAAGGCGAGGTGCGCCTCGGGGGCGAAGCGGTTTCCGGACTCGCCGAACAGGCCCGCTGCGACCTCCGCCTCCGGCGGCTGGGCTTCGTGTTCCAGGCCTTCAACCTGGTGCCCGTGCTGTCGGCGCTGGAGAACGTCATGCTGCCCCTCCAGCTCCAGGGCGTGGCCGAAGGGGAAGCCCGGACCCGCGCCGAGGCGGCCCTGGAACGGGTGGGCCTTTCCGACCGCAGGCACCACCGCCCGGGCCAGCTGAGCGGCGGGCAGCAGCAGCGGGCGGCCATCGCCCGGGCCCTGGCCCCCGACCCGCTGCTGGTGCTGGCGGACGAGCCCACCGCCAGCCTGGACCACGCCCATGGCGGCCCCCTCATGGACCTGATGGTCGAGCTGGCCCAGGAGCGCGGCGTCACCTTCCTGGTGGCCAGCCATGACCCCGCCGTCATCGCCCGCGCCCACCGCGTCTTCCGCCTCGCCGACGGGCGGCTGGTGGGGGAGGAGCGCACATGATCCTCGCCCGGCTGGCCCTCCGGAACCTGCTGCGGCAGCGGCGTCGCACGGCGCTGACGCTGATGGTGATCGTCGCGGGCTTCCTGGCCCTCAGCCTGGCGGGGGGCTTCATGGCCCAGACCTTCCAGGGGCTTTCGGACGCGGCCATCCGCGGCGGACTGGGGCACCTCCAGGTGCTGCCGCCCGGGGCCCTGGAGGGCGACGAGGCCCAGAGCCTCGAGAAGGCCCTGCCCGATGGGGAGGCCCTGGCCGCGCGGCTCCGCCAGGACCCGGCGGTGGCCGAGGTGCTGCCCCGCATCCAGTTCATGGGGCTCCTGTCCAGCGGGCCCAAGAGCGTGGCCTTCCTGGGCACGGCCGTGGACCCGGCCCTGGAACCCAGGTTCATGGCCACTGCCGAAGCCATGGAGGGCGGTGCCAAGGCCCCCGGTGGCGCAGGATCCCGCTGGCTGGCCGCCGATCCGGCGGCTCGGGAGGTGCTCCTGGGAACGGGTTTGGCCCGGGCCCTGGGCGCCAGTGTCGGCTCCTCCCTCACCCTCATGTCCACCACCCGGGATGGCGCCCTGAACGCCGTGGATGTGGACGTGGTGGGTCTGCAGGATCTCGGCCTGCGGGAGCTGAACGACCGCTTCCTTACGGTCAGCCTGGCTACCGCAGACCAGTTGCTGGATGCGGCTCAGGCGCGTTCGCGCCTGAGTGTGGTACTCAGGCGGCCTCAGAGCACCGCGGCAGAGCAGGCGCGATTCCAGACGCTGCTTCCGGGTACCTCCGTGAAGCCCTGGTTCGAGCTGGCCTCCTTCTACCGGCAGGTGAAGCTGCTCTACTTCGCCATCTTCGGCTTCCTGGGCCTGGTGCTCTTCCTGGTGGTGCTGCTGGCCACCGCCAACACCCTGCTCATGTCCGTCATGGAGCGGGTGCGGGAGTTCGGTGTGCTGCGGGCCATGGGCCTCCAGCCTCGTCAGCTGCTGAAGCTGCTCCAGTGGGAAGGGGCCTTCCTGGGGCTCCTGGGCAGCGCCCTGGGGCTCGCCGCCACCCTGCTGCTGCGGGCGGGCCTGAATGCCCTCCATCTCGTGATGCCCGCCCCGCCGGGCACCAGCCATGGCTACGAGCTGAACATCCACTTCGTGCCCCTGGTCTACTTCATCGTGGCCCTGGGCCTCCAGGCCACCCTCCAGGTGAGTGCCCTGTTCCCGGGCATCAAGGCCGCCCGCCTGCGCATCGTGGAGGCGCTCAGGCATGTATGAAGCCCGACTGAAACTCCTCCTGGCCCTTCTCCTGGCGCACCTCGCCGGGCCCCTCCGGGCCGATGGGGTGGAAGTGGCCCTGGGGGTCGCGGTAGGCATCACCCACCAGGGACCCACCCTCCAGTCGCGGAAGGACAACACCACCGCCCTGCAGCTCCGGGCCGGCTGGGATCAATCCCCTTCGTATCGCCAGCTGGACCAGTGGCAGGTCATGGCGCTCTCCGGATCCAGTGAGTACTTGAAATTCGCCATGTCGGGCCTGGGCCTGCAGCGCAGCTGGTGGACGGAACATCACGGCGCCCAGGCCGCCCTGGGGGCGGAACTGCGGGTGGAGCGCTACCAGGGCCACGGCAGCCTGGCGGCGGGCCCCTCCCCCTTCGCCAACGAGCAGACTTGGATGGTGCGGCCCTGGGTCCGCGCCCAGGCCGGATTCCGGGGCATCCTCGTCCCCCTTCCCAGCCCGGCGGCCGAGCTGCTCGCCGGGCTCACCCAAGGCGGCAGGTACAGCCATCCCTTCACCCGCCTTGAAGTTGCCGTGCCCCTCTGGCATCAGGGCGGCGAAGGCGCTGCCGGCACCCTCCGCCGCATGGCCCCCCGCTGGGAAGCCTCCCTCCAGTTCGGCATGCGCTTCAGCCGGGCGGTGCGGTGACGGCCCGACCCGCGCCCCGCCTCGCCTGGTGGATCGCCACGGGACTGGGCAGCGGCTACCTGAAACCCGCGCCCGGCACCTGGGGCAGCCTGGCGGGACTGGCGGCCTGGCTCCTGCTCGTGGGTGGCCTGAGCCGCACCACCTGGGTGCTCACGCCCTGGCTTCTTCTCGCAGCGCCAGTGGTCCTGACGCTGCTTGCCGTCTGGGCCGCGGACCGTGTGGTCCGGGAGACCGGCCAGAAGGATCCCGCCTTCATCGTGGCCGACGAGTGGGCGGGCATCTGGATCGCCCTCACGCCCCTGCTGTTCACCATGACCCTGCAGCCCCAACCCGTGCTGCTCTGGACGGCCCGGCTGGTGGCGCCCTTCGCGCTGTTCCGCCTCTTCGACATCTGGAAGCCCGGCGCGGTCAACGCCGCCCAAGGCCTGCCCGGCGGCTGGGGCGTGGTGGTCGACGACGTGCTGGCGGGCCTGCTGGCGGCCCTCATCGTCTGGCCCCTGGACCGCTGGCTGGGGGCCCAGTCCCTGCTGCATCCGGAGCTGTGGCGCTAAGCGGACGCCTCCAGCTGCGCACCCGGAGGTGCCTACTTGAGCGGCATGGGCACAGGTCTATGCTTGGGTCGCGCCGCTTGCCTGCTGGAGTCGCCATGACCTCTGTCCTCTTCGAGCCCTACCGCCTTGGCCGGATCACGCTGCCCAACCGCGTGGTGATGGCCCCCATGACCCGCTGCCGAGCCATCGGCAATGTGCCCAACGCCCTCATGGCCACCTACTACGGACAGCGCGCCACGGGCGGCCTGCTCATCACCGAAGGCACGGCCCCCGCGCCAGAGGCGCTGAGTTACGCGCGCATCCCCGGCATCTTCACAGCGGAGCAGGTGGCCGGTTGGAAGCTGGTCACCGGGGCTGTGCATGCCCGGGGCGGGGCCATCTTTCTTCAGATGATGCACACTGGCCGCGTGGGCCATCCCGCCAATCTGCCTGAGGGCACGGGGCTGGTCGCGCCTTCGGCCCTGCAGGCCAAGGGCGACATGTGGACCGACAGCCAGGGCATGCAGCCCATCGGCATGCCCAGGGCCCTGACCACGGCGGAGCTGCTCACGGTGCAGGAGTCCTTCGTGCAGGGCGCAAACCACGCCATCACCGCGGGCTTCGACGGCATCGAACTCCACGCCGCCAATGGCTACCTGCTGGAGCAGTTTCTCAACCCCGGTACCAATCAACGCACCGATGGCTACGGGGGCTCCGTGGAAGCCCGCGCCCGCTTCGTGCTGGAGGTGGCCGCGAAAACCGCCGGGGCCATCGGCGCCGATCGCGTGGGCATCCGGCTGTCCCCCTTCGGCGTGTTCAACGACATGCCCCCCTACGACGAAGTGGAGGCCACCTACCTGCTGCTGGCCCGGGAGCTCTCCAGGCTTGGGCTCGCCTACCTGCACCTGGTGGACCACAGCGCCATGGGGGCGCCCCCGGTGCCCGATGACATCAAGGCGGCCCTGAGGAAAACCTTCCAGGGCACCTTCATCCTCAGCGGCGGCTACGACCGGGCTCGTGCGGAAAACGATCTGGCCGCGAAAAAGGGCGACCTGGTGGCCTTCGGCCGTCCCTTCCTCGCTAACCCGGACCTGGTCCAGCGGCTTCAGGACCATGCACTCCTTGCCGAGGCGCACATGGACAGCTTCTACACGCCTGGCGAGCAGGGCTACACGGACTACCCGGCCCTGGCCTAGCTCTCAGCGAACCTTGCCGAGGGCCAAGAGGGCCGCGATGCGCTGGTGCTGCTCGATGGGATGCCGCAGGGGCAAGTCCAGGTTCACCCGGTACTCGTTGCTCCGGGCGTCGTCCTGTCGGCGGCTCCGGCTGAGGTACCCCTCCGCTTCGAGCTCGTCCAGGATGCGCTGCACGGCCCGGTAGGTGATCCCCACCCGGTCCGCCAGGTCCTGAATGCGCAGGGTCGGCTCCTGAGCCAGGCAGATGAGCACGTGGGCGTGGTTGGACAGGAAGGTCCAGGGCGTGGTCGGGGCTCTGGAGGGTGATTTTCTGGACAACGGTCGTTTCATGCTTCCATCCTCCCTGTTTTGCGTGTCTCATTATACATGTAATATATTTCATGTATTTTGATTCATCTATTTATTCCACCCAGTTCCCTCCGGGGTCCCAATCCATAGGAGACAAGGATTTGGCCACGCTCGACCTCCTCCGCGCCAACCTGCTTTCGCCCATTGTCCTGGCCTTTGCCCTGGGCCTCGTCGCCCGCCTGCTGCGCAGCGAGCTGCGCCTTCCCCCGGCCCTCTACAGCAGCCTCGCCATCTACCTGCTCCTGGCCCTGGGCCTGAAGGGTGGCCACGAACTGGGCCAGGTGGGCTGGGCCACGATCGCCAAACCCGCTGCGGTGACCCTGCTGCTGGGCTGCATCACGCCCCTGACGGCCTACTTCGTCCTCCGGCGCTTCGGCCGCTTCTCCACGGCGGATTCCGCGGGCATCGCCGCCCACTACGGTTCAGTGTCCGCGGTGACCTTCATCGCGGCGCAGCAGTTCGTGAGCTCCATGGGCGGCGTGGCGGAAAGCTACATGCCGACCCTGCTGGCCCTGCTGGAGAGCCCCGGCATCCACATCGCCCTGGGCCTGGGGGTGCTGGCCAAGACCCGGACCGCCACGGCCCTCTCCGTGGAGGAAGTGTCGGTGTCCGCGGGCGGGGGCGGCACCGCCACCCTGGGCACGGGCCCGGAGCCCGTGGTGGTGCCCCCGTCCCTGCTGCAGTCCCTGCATGAAGTCCTCACCGGCCGCACGATGATCCTGCTCGCGGGTGGGCTCGTGGTGGGCTGGCTCATGGGCGACCGGGGCTGGAAACAGGTCGAGCCCTTCTTCGACACGGGCTTCAAGGGGGCCCTGATGCTCTTCCTCCTGGAGATGGGCATGCTGGCCGCGGACCGCCTCGGGGAGCTGCGCCGGGTGGGACCCTTCCTCCTGGCCTTCGGCACGCTGGTGCCGCTCGTCCACGGGGTCCTGGGCGTCCTGCTGGGGCACCTGGCGGGCCTCTCCCCGGCCGGCGCCACGGTGCTGGGGGCCATGGCCGCCAGCGCCTCCTACATTGCCGCGCCACCGGCCGTGCGCACGACCCTGCCGGAGGCCAACCCCACCTTTTCGCTGGCCCTCGCCCTGGGCATCACCTTCCCCTTCAACGTGGTGATCGGCATCCCCCTCTTCTGGGGCTTCGCCAGCTTCCTGGGGAGCCGCTGATGAGTCCCCTGGTCGGCATCATCATGGGCAGCCGCAGCGACTTCGAGGTGATGGCAAACGCCTGCGACGCGCTGGAGTCCCTGGGCGTGCCCTTCGAGGCCCGGGTGGTCTCGGCCCACCGCACGCCCGCCTGGATGGCCGAGTACGCAACCACTGCCGAGGCCCGGGGCCTCAAGGTCATCATCGCCGGCGCCGGTGGGGCCGCCCACCTGCCCGGCATGGTGGCGGCCCACACCCTGCTGCCGGTGCTGGGGGTGCCCGTGGCTGCCACGGGGCTGAACGGCCTGGATTCGCTGCTGTCCATCGTCCAGATGCCCGGCGGCGTGCCCGTGGGCACCCTGGCCATCGGCAAGGCTGGCGCCCGCAACGCGGCGCTGCTGGCGGCCCAGATCCTGGCGCTCTCGGATCGGGGGCTGCATCAGCGCCTCCAGGAACTGCGGCAGTCGGCCGAGGTCGCTGTCCGGGCGGAGGTGCTGCGGTGAGAGCCCCCAACCTCCGGCCCATCCTCCCCGGCGCCACCATCGGCCTGCTCGGCGGCGGCCAGCTCGGGCGCATGACCGCTCTCGCGGCCCGCAGCATGGGCTACCGGGTCGCGGTGCTGGACCCCGATCCCCACTGCGCGGCTGCGTCCCTGGCGGACACGGTCATCGTGGGGGCCTTTGACGATGTCGAAGCCGCCCGCCAGCTGGCCCGGGGCTCCGCCGTGGTCACCTACGAGATCGAACGGGTCGCCCCCGCAGTCTTGCAGGCAGTGGCGGAAGCGGTTCCCTTGCGGCCCGGGGCCCATGTCCTGGCATGCATCCAGGACCGGGCCCGGCAGAAGCGCTGGCTGGGGGACCACGGCTACCCGGTGGGACCCTGGCGGGAGGTGGCGACGGACGCCGAGCTGGAGCAGGCCCTCCTCGACCTGGGCCCCTGCCGCGTCAAGCGGACCCAGGGCGGCTATGACGGACGCTCCCAGGTGCGGGTGGAGCGACCCCAAGAAGCCGTCTGGGCCATGGGCCAGCTGAACGGGCCGTCCGTGGCGGAGCAGGAGCTGCAGCTGAGCCTGGAGCTCAGCGTGCTGGTGGCAAGGTCGCCCCGGGGCAGCGTGGTCGCCCATCCTCCGGCCGCCAACTGGCACGACGACGGCGTGCTGGGCTTCTCGCTCTTCCCTGCGCCCATCCAGCAGAGGCTCGCCCGGGAGGCCACAGAGCTGGCCACCAGCATCGCTGTCGATCTGGAAGTCGAGGGCCTGCTGGCCGTGGAGCTGTTCATCACCCAGGGGGGCCGCCTGCTGGTGAACGAGCTTTCGCCCCGCCCCCACAACACCTTCCATGGGGCCGGCGCAGCCTGCGCCACGGGGCAGTTCGAGCAGTTCGTGCGCGCCATCTGCGGGCTCCCTCTGGGGGCCACCGAAACGCACGGCGCCTCCGTCCTGGTGAACCTGCTGGGTGATCTCTGGCTGGGACCGGAGCTGCAGCTGGAAGAGGCCCTGGCCATTCCCGGCGTCTCCCTCCACCTCTACGGCAAGGAGCCCAGGCCCCTCCGGAAGGTGGGCCACCTCACGGTGTGCGGTGCCACGGCCGCCCAGGCCCTCTCCCGGGCCGAGGCGGCGGTGGCCTTCCTGGAGCCCAGCATCCCTTCGGCCAGCTAGGCTCCGGTGTCCTCACGCAGCTGCCGCCACACGATGGGCTCGCTCAGCTGGTGGTGCTCGTCGAAGCGGCGGCTTTCGATGAGGTAGCGGTAGCCCTGTTCCGTGAGGAACAGCTGGCGGTTTCTGGCGAACTCCTGCTCGGTGGTCTCGCTGCTGATGAGCGAGTAGAAGTAGCTCAGGTTCCGGTTGCCCTTGGGCCGCAGGATGCGCCCCAGGCGCTGAGCTTCCTCCTGTCTTGAACCAAAGGTGCCGCTCACCTGGATGGCCACGGAGGCATCCGGCAGGTCGATGGCGAAGTTGGCCACCTTGCTCACGATGAGCACCCGCAGCTCGCCGTCCCGGAACTGCCGGAACAGGACTTCCCGCTCCTTCTCCGGTGTCTGCCCCGTGAGCACCGGCGCCCCCAGCCGCTCGCCGATGATGCGGAGCTGCTCCAGGTACTGGCCGATGATGAGGATGTTGTCGTCGGGGTGCCCCGCCAGCAGCTCATCCATCACCACCATCTTCAGGCTGTTTTCGGAGGCGATGCGGAAGCGCTGCCGCTGGTCGGCCACGGCGTACTCCATGCGCTCGTCCGTGGGCAGGGGCACGCGGATCTCCAGGCAGTGGGCGGTGGCGATGAAGCCGTCCTTCTCCAGCATCTTCCAGGGCACGTCCACCCGCTTGGGGCCGATGAGGCTGAAGACGTCCTCCTCCTTGCCGTCCTCCCGCACCAGGGTGGCCGTGAGGCCCAGGCGCCGCTTGGCCTGCAGCTCCGCCACGGCCCGAAACACCGGCGCCGGCAGCATGTGCACCTCGTCGTAGATCACCAGGCCCCAGTTGGCCGCCTCGAAGAGCTTGAAGTGCTCGAAGGGGCCGGTCTTGCTGCGGCGGTAGGTGAGGATCTGGTAGGTGGCGATGGTGACGGGCTTGATCTCCTTGGTGTCACCGGTGTAGAGCCCCACCTGGTCTTCCGTCAGCGTGGTCTTGTCGAGGAGTTCCTGCTTCCACTGCTTCACGGCGGTGCCGTTGGTGGTGAGCACCAGGGTGTGGGTCTGCAGGGTGGCCATGCAGCCGATGCCGATGACGGTCTTGCCCGCGCCGCAGGGCAGCACCAGCACGCCGGCGCCGCCGTCGGGGCCGCCACCCGCGTGGAAGACATCCGCGGCCGCCTGCTGGTAGGGGCGCAGGCCGAAGGGCTTGCCGTTCTGCCGGGTAGTGGGCGACAGCTCGAAGGGAAGGGGATCGCCGGCCTTGTAGCCCGCCATGTCCTGCACGGGGTGGCCCAGGCGGATGAGCTGCAGCTTCACCTCGCCCCGCATGCCGGTGTTCAGGAAGATGCCCCGCTCATCCGGATAGGGTTCCGCCAGCAGCCCCTGGAGGGACTTCTGGTTCTCCAGCTCCCAGAAGAGGCCCCGGTCATCCATCTCCAGCGCCAGGCGGTCGCCCTTGGCCACCAGGCGCAGCTTGCCGTAGCGGGTGCCATGGTCCTCGATCTCCTGCAGCAGGTTCTGGGGCACCGGATACTTGGACCAGCTGTTCAGGGTTTCGATCATCTCCTCGCAGCTCACGCCGGAAGCGGAGGCGTTCCATAGGCTTAAGGGCGTGATCCGGTAGGTGTGGATGTGCTCGGGGCTCTTCACCAGCTCCGCGAACCGGGCCAGCTCGTCCCGCACCTGCTCGAAAGCGGGATGGGCCACCTCGAGCAGCAGCGTGCGATCGCTCTGGACGATCAGGGGATTGTCGGGACGGAGGGCGATCACGGTTGCGTCAGGCCTAAACCTTTGAGCGTAGATGGGCCGGAAGGGCCGGTCAATGAAGCCTTCATGGCACCCAGCCCCCGGGAGGACCAGGAAACGGCCATTCCGACAAAAAAAATTAATCGCTCAGGACAGGGTCGAATATTCCTGAGGGTTTTCACGGGCGAGGGGACTACCATCTTGGATCCCCCCCGCGACATGCCTGCCTGCGATGCCCCGGGATCTCCGACAGGAGTTGTCATGGTTCAAACGATGAAACGGTTCCTCACCCTCGCGGCCCTGTTGGCGGCCGGGGGACTGGAGGCCCAGGACGAAGGCTACAAAGCCAAGTACCAGATCAACTACAAGCGCTTCACCCGGGGTGATGACGTCAAGGTGGTGGACGAAGCCTGGGGCCGGCTCGAGTGGTTCCGGGAGCGCATGGGCGGCGACCTGGGCTCCGATTTCGCCCAGCACCTGCTCCGCGAGGCGGAGAAGGAGCGCACCAAATATCCCGCCCTCTTCCGCACCCAAGGCGGTCCAGAGCGGCCCGTGGCCCTCAACGGGACCACCTGGGTCAACATCGGCCCCACCACCTCTGCCTTCACCCAGAACGGCATCACCCTCACCAAGGTGGACAGCGGCCGTCTCCGCGTGATCCTGCCCGATACCGCCGACACCACCGGCAACACGGTCTACCTGCTGGCCAGCGGCGGCGGCCTCTGGAAGACCACCAACTTCCTCAATGCCAACCCCACCTGGACGGCCCTCACGGACTTCATCGGCAGCAACCTGTCCGGTTCCGCGGCCTTCGGGCGCAGCACCAGCACCCTGTTCGTGGGCTCAGGGGATCCCTTCGATCTGGGCGTAGGCGGCTTCATGGTCAAGTCCACGAATGGTGGCAGCAGCTGGTCCGCCGCGAGCCAGCTGGGCACCGCCAGCAAGATCTACGACATCCAGGTGGATACCACCCAGGCCTCCGACATCGTGCTGGTGGGCACCAACACGGGCCTCTTCCGCTCGACGGATGCGGGTGGCACCTACGCCGCCGTGGCCTCCATCCCGGCCGCCCTGAAGGTCTGGAGTCTGGTGAAGACCACGGCCGGCTGGCTGGCCGCAGCCGAATCCAGTGGGGCCACCGCCGCCGGCACCCTCTACCTCAGCACCGACCAGGGCGCCACCTGGACCCCCGTGTCCCCCGGCATCGCCGGGGCCGGGCGCATCACCCTGGGCATCGGCGCCCCGGGCGACTCGGTGGTCTACGGGTTTGCCGCCACCACCGGCGATACCGCCCAGCTGGATCTCTTCCGCTCCAGCAATGGCGGCACCACCTGGACCGGCCTGGGGATCACCGCCAAGGCCCCGACCAACCCGAACGGCGATACCGCGGTCTGCGACATCATGGATGGGCAGCCCTGGTACAACCACATGATCCTGGTGGATCCCTCGGATCCCTCCCGGAACACGGTTTACTTAGGCGGTCAGCTGTCCTCGGCCAAATCCACCGATGGCGGGAACACCTGGACCCTCATCAGCAACTGGCTGCCCGGTGCGGCCACCGGCACCTCCACCCTGCCCTACGTCCACGCGGATTTCCACTGCGCCGCCTTCTCCAACCTCGGCGGGACCGCCCGGCTCTACTTCGGCACCGATGGCGGCATCTTCACCAGCACCAATGGCGGAAGCACCTGGGACGACACCAAGAACAAGGGCCTGGTGAACCACCTGATCTATGCCCTGGCCGCCAATCCCGGCGTACCCGGCAGCGCCCTGATCGGCCTGCAGGACAACGGCACGCGCATCCGCAGTGGCCTGACCTCAACCTTCAACCAGATCCGCGGCGGCGATGGCTTCGGCGTGGGCTGGGCCCAGGACGTGACGAGCCCCACGGCCGTGTCCCTGAGCTCGTATGTCTACAACGCCATCCGGCGCTCCACCACGAGCCCCGTGGTGGACCAGTCCAACTGGGTCAGCTTCACCTCTGGCCTCACGGCACCTCTGGACAATACCAACTACTACTTCGTGACCCCCCTGGTCACGCCTCCAGCCGGGGCGGATCCCACGGGCCTGGCCTTCTTCACCTACAGCAAGAATGGCAAGCTCTACCAGAGCACCGCCACGGGCTGGACCACCATCGGCACCGCCGGCAGCGGCGGCATCACCGCCGGCCGCATCGTCCGTGGCGTCAGCCACGGCATCGGGGTGAGTCCCACGGACCTGCAGCACATCGCCGCCGCTGGCAGCAGCGGCTACCTGCTGCTCAGCACCAACGGGGGCAGCACCTGGAATGAAATCTTCCTCGGCGCCGCGCCCGCCACCCCCGGCCTCGTGGCCGGCTGGCAGGGCTTCAACGCCAACGTCGCCTGGGCCAACAACCAGGTACTCTACGCCTGCTCCGAGGCCTCGACCGCCGGAGCCGTCCGCGTGGCCAAGTCCGCCAATGGCGGCGCCACCTGGACTGCCGCCGCCACGGGCCTGCCCGATGTCCCCGTCACCAAGCTGGCGGTCGATCCGGGCGATGGCACCGGCAATACCGTCTACGCCGCCACCTGGCTCGGCGTCTACCGCACCACCAACGGTGGCAGTTCCTGGAGCGTCTTCGGCGCCGGCCTGCCCCAGGGCCGGGCCACCGACATCTGGGTGGCTCCGGACAGCTCCAGCATCCGCGTGGCCACCTGGGGCCGCGGCGTCTGGGAGATGGTGAACACCCCCGTGGCCGGCACCGTCAGCATCACACCCGCCACGGGCTTCTTCTACACCGGTGATACCGCGACCTTCACCGGCACCGTCAACGGTGGCGGCACCGTCACCTACAGCACCAACGGCGGCACCATCACCTCCGGCGGCCTGTTCACCGCGGGCAGCACCAGCGGGGATTTCACCGTCACCGCCACCAACGCCCTCGACACCAACCAGAAGGCCGTGGCCAACATCACCGTCACCCTGGCGGTTCCGGTCACCTTCTCCACCCAGCCGGCCAGCACCACCGCCGCCGTGGGACACAAGGCCACCTTCACCGTCGCGGCCTCCGGCAGCGGCACCCTGAGCTACCAGTGGAAGCGGAACGGCGTGGCCGTCTCCGGTGGCACCGGCGGCACCACCGCCTCCTACACGACCCCCGCCCTCGTCCTGGGGGACAACGGCTCCACCTACATCTGCGAGGTGACCGGCCGCGCCGGCATGGTGCCCTCCAATGCCGCCACGCTCACCGTCCAGTCCCTCGGCACGGCGGTCACCGCCAGCAGCAGCACGGTCACCGCCATTCCCGACGCCACTGCGGGCGGCCCGGGAGCCGCTGTCGAAGTGCCCTTCACCATCTCGGGCGTCACCGGCAACGTGGGCGAAGTCACCTTCTCCCTCTACCTGACCCACACCTATGTGGGAGACCTGGACATCACCCTGGTGGCTCCGGACAATTCCACCGTGATCCTTAGCAAAAACGCCGGAACCGCTCCCACCAATTCCCCGACCGGCGCTGCCTTCGGCACCAGCTGCGGAACCTACACTGTCTTCTCGGACCAGGGTGCCACGTCCATCTCGACGCAGGTGTCCCCCCCGGCCATCGTGGGGACCTTCCGCCCCGCCTTCCCCCTGGAAGCCTTCACCGGGAAGGACCCGAACGGCACCTGGAAGCTGCGCATGCAGGACTTCGGACCGGTGGATGTCGGCTCCTTCCAGTGCGGCACCCTCAGCGTGAAGCCCCTGGTGGGCATCTCCCTGGACCTGAATGCCGATGGCGTGACGGACCTGCGGGACCTGCTGTTCTTCGCCAAGTACTTCGGCAGCACCAATGCGGCCTGTGACCTGAATGGTGATGGCACGGTGAACGATGCCGACCTCCCCATCCTCCTCGCCGGCCTGTGACGGAGACGACCATGACACTCATGAACAAGCTTCTCTCCGGTTCCGCGACCCTGTGCCTGGCCTGGCTGGTGGCCTGTGGCGGCGGTGGCGGCAGCAACCCGCCGCCCCCCGTCGCTCCCACCATCAGCGTGCAACCCGCCAACCAGTCGGTGCTGGTGGGGGCCACTGCCACCTTCTCCGTCACCGCCGCGGGCACCGCCCCGCTCAGCTACCAGTGGAAGAAGGGCGGGACCGCCATCGCCGTGAACGGCACCTCCGCCAGCTACACCACCCCCGCCACCGTCATCGGCGACAACGGGTCCAGCTACACCGTGACGGTGACCAATGCCGCCGGGAACCTCACCAGCACGGCGGCCACCCTGACGGTCCAGCCCGTCGCCGCCAGCCTGGCCTACACCGACCCCACCACCGGCACCTACAAGCTCGTGAAGAATGTGGGGCTCTCGACCCCCGGCACGCACCTGGTGCTGGATCTGGTGGGCCCCGCCAGCACCGGCACGGGCGTGTCGGCCACCTTCAGCGCCGATACCACCAAGGTCACCTGGGTCAATGTCGCCCCGGGCGACCCCGCCAATTCCTTTGTCCAGAACGGCACGGCCTTCACCCTGGGGGCCGCCCCGCTGATCCTCAAGGGCAAGGTCACCGGTCCGGTGCTGCAGGTCACCGCCGCCCAGAAGGGGACCGCCAGCCCGGTCTCCCTGAGTGTCCCCCTGCTGCGCATCGCCCTGGATCTCAAGGCCTCCCAGCCCACCGGCGCCATCACCCTCAGCGCCGACGCCGCCAAGTGCCAGGTCATCGACAATGCGGGCGTCATCTCCACCATCACCGTGACCGTGGGCACCCTCACGGCCCAGTAGGCAAGCATCGGCATACCATTCATCTAGATAGAAGGGTCTAAGGTCGTTTATCGCGACCCGGTCAGACTGTGGTGAGGATCTCCTGACGCCGATGAGTCATCGGACGGGCGGGGACCCGTGCTTTGGAGCCACCATGAACCTGCACCTGAGCCGATGCCTCATCTTCGTCATCACGGGCATCCTGGCGGGCTGCGGCGGCGGGGGTGGCTCCTCCACGCCGCCTCCGGTCCCCGTCCCCACCATCAGTGGCCTCGCACCCACTCACGGCACTGCGGGCACCCTGGTGGCCCTCACGGGCACCAACCTTTCGGGGGCCACTGCGGTCTCCTTCAACGGTCGGCCCGCCTTCGCCTTCACCCCCGTCAGCGCCACCCGGGTGGAGGCGGTGGTGCCCGGCAATGCCACCACTGGCACGGTCCAGGTCACCACCCCCGGTGGGTCGGCCACCTCGCCCACCTTCACCGTGGATGCCCCCCTCGCCCCCACGATCCAGTCCTTCACGCCCACCAGCCTCACCGAGGGCAGTGTCGTCACCCTGACGGGCATGCACTTCGTAGGCGCCACCCTGGTGCAGTTCAACCATCTCAACGCCCCCTTCACCCTCACCAGCGATACCCAGCTCCAGGCCACGGCCCCGGCGGGCCTGACACCGGGGCTCATCACCGTGACCAGCCCCGGCGGCACCGGAACCTCCGCTGCCTACACCGTGGCCTACGCAGCCCCCACCATCACCAGTGTGAGCCCGACCCAGGGGCAGCCTGGCGTCACCGTGGTGATCACCGGGACCAACCTCGGCTATCCGGGCACCACGGTCACCCTCAATGGCCTGGCCATCCCGCTGGATGCCCAGGCCGCCGGGCAGCTCACCTTCACCGTGCCGGTCGGGGCCACCTCGGGCAACCTCGTGGTGACCACGCCGGGCGGAACGGTGAGCCGCGCCTTCACCATCAGCACGCCCGGCACTACCCTGGACTTCCACATCGAGAAGCTGCAGCTCACCCAGAGCACCCAGACCCTCGATAACGCCGTGCCCATCGTGGCCGGCAAGGCGGGCCTGATCCGCGTCTTCGTGCTGGCCAACCAGGCCAACACCGCCGCCCCCGCGGTGCAGGTGACCCTCCGGAACAATGGCGCCCCTGTGGCCGGCTACCCCAAGCTCATTCCCGCCACAGGCGCCAGCGTTCCCACGACCCTGGCCGAATCCCCGCTGGGCGCGAGCTGGAACCTGGCGGTCCCGGGCACGGATCTCACCACACCCACGGGGGGCGGCTACAGCCTCCAGGCCCGGGTCGATCCCGGCAGCCTGGTGGCCGAGGCCGACAAAACCAACAACACCACCACGGTCAACCTCGCCGGAACCACGGTGCCGACCTTCAAGAGCACCATCGTCCCGGTGGTCCTCGACAGCGGCACCGGCGGCATCTCCGAGGCCAACAAGGCCCAGTGGATCGCCCGCCTCGCCAAGATGTTCCCCGTGGGTCCAACGGACGTGCAGGTGGGCAGCCCCTTCACGGGCTCCGTCAGCACCCTGGCTTCCAATGATGCCGACGGCCATTGGGGCACCCTGCTGGTGGACCTGAGGACCAAGCACCAGGCCGATGGCGCCACGGACCGCTACTACTACGGCGCGCTGAAGGTGAGCTACGGCTCCGGGATCGCCGGACTCGGGTACATCCCGGGCTCCTCCTCCAGCTCCTTCTCCGTGCGCACGGCCATCGGCTGGGACAAGACCAGCGGCTACAACGATGGCGGCCTCTTCCCCGAGGTCTTCGCCCATGAAGTCGGCCACAACATGGGCCGCCCCCACAGCCCCTGCTCCCAACCAGGTCAGCCCCTGCCTTCTGGCCTCGATCCGAACTTTCCCTACACGGGCGGCACCATCGGCATCTGGGGCTACGACAGCGTGCTGAACGCGCTCCACTCCCCGGCCGTCGACAAGGACATCATGGGCTACTGCACGCCCAACTGGGTGAGCGACTACGTCTACAGGAAGATCCTGGACTTCCGCGGTGGCACCGGCGGCTTCCTCAAGATCGGTGCCGAGGATGCCCCCCGCGCCCCCTCCCTGTCCGAATTGCAGGACTGCCTGCTCGTCCGGGGCATCATCCGCGGCGATGGCCGGGTGGAGCTCCTGCCCTCCTTCCGGACCCGGGCCCTCCCCTCCGAGCTCCCCGCCGCCGGTGAGTTCAGCCTGACCTGCCTGGATGAGCAGGGCGCAGTCGTCTTCACCACGCCCATGGAGCTGGCGGAACTGGGCTGCTCACCCACAGGGGAGGAGCACCACTTCCTCATGGCTCTGCCCCTTGCTTCGGCTCCGCTGGATGCCATCGCCGGACTGCAGGTCCTCAGGGGCGCCGAGGTGCTGGCCAGCCGCAGATCGTTGCCTGCCGCGGCGCGCATTCTGGGTACCGCTCCCGAGGTCAGGCGCCTCGATCCGGAGCGAGTCCAGCTGACCTGGGATGCCACGCTTCATCCTGCGCTCCTGGTGAGGGACGCAGGCACCGGCGAGGTCATCGCCATCCTCGGCGGCGGCAGCCAGGCCCTTGAAACCAAGGCCCGGCGCTTCGATCTGGTGCTCAGCGACGGCGTGCGCGGATCGACTCACCGCGTCGAGATTGCACCCTAGGCCCGCTGTGTTCCTCGCGCAAAAAACGCCCGGCTCTATCGGGCGTTTTTTGCGCGTGAGTGAAACGCACATCCGTGGGATACTGAAAGATCATCTGTACCCGGGTGCCCATGACGCACACGCACTTCCAGCTTCTCTCGAATTGCTCGGATGAGCAGCTTCGAACCATCTGTGAACGCCGGCGCCTGCCCATCCCCATCCGCTGGGAAGACTGTGGCGAGGGTCGCATGCGCCTGCTGAAGACCATGGTCTTCCACCTGGAGGATCACCGGCGGCTGTCGGATACCCTCGCGGACCTGGACAGCGGCTCCCTGGTGGCACTCAAGCAGCTCGTCAGCGACGGGACCCTGCCCGAGGCCCAGGTGATCGCCGTGCTGCGGGATCTCGGGCTGGTTCTCCCCTCCGGGGCCGCCTGGTCCGTGGCCGAACGGGTGGCTGATGCCCTCGAGGACTTCGATGAAGGGGCCCTCAGCTTCCAGGCGCCCACGGAAGTGAAGCTGAAGGCCATCGAACCCTTCCGCTTTTCCCTCGCCCTCACCAGCGTGCTGCTGCGCTGCGTGGCGGGCCTGCGGGTGCTCAAGGGCGGCCTGCCCGCCAAGAAGGAGCTGGGCCAGCTCCTGCAGCGCAACGCCATGCTCCAGGAGGAGCAGGACGCGACCCTGCTGTTCACCATCCTGTACCGGCTGGGCCTGCTCTGGAACCGGGATGGCCGGGTCGAAACCCTGCTGCCCGCCGTCACCAGCCATCCCCCCCGCTGGGTGGCGGAGCGGGCCTTCGCCAGCCTGCTGGAGCACGACCTCAAGGCCTGGGGCATGCCCCCGGCGGAAGACCGCCACTTTCTCGTGCAGCACCTGCTGGAGCGCCGGGGCCAGTCCCTGGCTGTACAGTCCTTTCTCGGCTTCCTGAAGACCCTGCATCCCCTCGACGAAGAGCGCACCCGCACAGTGTTCCTGCCCTTCCTGGGCCGCATGGGCATCATCCAGGGCGACGCTGGCTTCGAGCACGTGCGCCTCACGGAGCACGGCGAGGCCCTGGCCCATGAGTACCTCCTGCGCGACCTGAAGGCCACGGCAGCCCACTGGCAACCGCTGGAGCGGGACGAGCCCATGATCCTGCAGCCCACCCTCGAGCTGCTGACGCCCCTGCTGCAGAACCCCCACCGGTTGCTCCAGCTGGCTCAGCTGGCGGAGGTGGAGGCCCTGGATGCCATGGGCACCTTCCGGGTGAGCCACGCCACCCTGGTGCGGGCCCTGGATGCCGGGGTGCCCCTGGAGGAACTGGGCCAGCGCCTGGGCGCCACCACCCAGACCCTCCCCCAGCCCCTGCTCCAGCTGCTGGAGGATCTCTCCCGCCGGGTGGGCGAAGTGGAGGTGCACCAGGGCGTGCGCCTCGTGCGGGCCCGCACGGCTCACCTGGCGGACGAGCTGAAGCTGCGGCCTGAGCTGGCGCCCCTGAAGCTGAGCTCGCTTTCGGAAACCGTGCTGGAGGTGCGCGGGGACGGCAATGCCCACGCCCTGCTCAAGCAGGCGGGCTTCATGCCCAAGCCCGGCCGCTTCCTGGCCCTCAGCGTGGATTCCGACGAGAAGCTCTACCTGTGGGCCCTGGCGGCCCTGGCCTTCGTGGACGAGAAGGGCATGAACCACCACCTGGAGCCTGTCCAGCAGATGGTGCGCTCGGCCCTGCAGAAGCTCCATGACGAGGATCCGGCCCTCTACCAGGAGGTGCAGCGGCGCATTCCCATGCTCCACCTGGGCGGCGAGGACCAGCTCGCAGAAGAAGTGCAGCGCATCCTCGAGTACGCCGCGGGCCACACCCTCATGGTGGAACTGACCTACCTGCCACCGGCGGCCCATCGCACGCAGCTGCGGCGCGTCTCGCCCCGCACCATCCAGGACGATCACCTGCTGGCCTTCTGCCACCTGCACCAGGAAGAAATGGCCTTCCGCCTCACCCGCATCCAGGGCGTGAAGCTGCTGAACGAGCGGGGTTGGACCCCGGCCAATCACAGCCAGGCAGGGTAATGCTGTCCGGGGGTTCTCCTCGCAACGCATGCGTTGCGAGGAGCTAAGGGCGCGCTGCGCGCACACCCCCAAGCCCCCGCGCAGAGGCCCGGCAATGCCGGGCCTCTGCTTTTATTCTCCAGGGAATCTAGGGTCTAGCCGACCAGCTCCTTCATCCGCTTGTCGAGCACCTCGGCCAGCTTCTCGACCACTTCGCGGCTTTCGGTGCGGGAGATCTGGACTTCCTTCTCCAGCTTCCGCTCGGTCTGGAGCACGGACTTCTGGAGCTGGGACAGCATGCCCTTGATATCGTCGATGTCGTTCAGCAGCGAGTTCAGCCGAGGGTCCGGGGGGCGGTTGTTGCTGAACACGCCCATGCCCGCCAGCACCGTGGCGAGGGCGGAAAGGAGCAGGATGAGGAGGAGCAGGGGATTGCTGGCCATGGGCACACCTTACCGCAGGAGTTGCCAGGACCGTGCCGACTGGACGCCCGCTATTGAGGATTCTGCTTCACCCGCTGGTAGTCTTCAGCCCCCACCCGAAGGGGCTTTTCCACGGGGATCACCAGGTAGGGTTCGGTCTTCCGTCCCCCTTTCCTGGAAGCCAACTGAAGCTGCTGCTTGACTTCTTCCTTGGCCTGACGCTCCCGGGCCACCTCGGTGGCATGGCTGGAGGCCAGGCGGGTGAGTTCCTGCTCCTGGCGCTGGGCCTGGAGGGCCAGGCCATCGGCCCGCTGCTTCTGCTGGAAGCCCCAGGAGCTTAGGCCCGCCAGGGCGGCCAGCAGGGGCAGGGCGGCGGCGGCCAGCAGGCCCCAGGTGGGGCGCTTGCGCTGGGTGCGGCTGCGGCGCTGGGCCTCGCGGCGCAGGTCCTCGGCCAGGGCCGACAACTCGGCATTGGGTGCGGCGACGGAAGGGGCCATGACGGGCCCCAGCCCCAGGAGGTCGCGGAGTTCCGCTCGCAGCTGGACATCCTCGGCGGGTTCAAACCGCCGGGCGGGATCAGACCAGGACATGCACGCCTCCTGAAGGGTTGAGCTGTTCTTTGAGCTGGGCCTTGGCCCGGTGGATGCGGGTCTTCACGGTGGCTTCTGGAATATCGAGGATGTCGGCGATCTCGCGGATCGAAAGCCCCTCCACCACGAAGAGCCAAAGGGCCTCGCGGAAAGTGGGCGAGAGCATGCGCATGCGCTCCCGCACTTCCTGGTTCAGCACCTGGTCGTCGGCCCCGCCGGCGAGCCCGGGTTCGGCGACGGCTTCCAGGCTGAGGTTCTGGTTCTTCATGGGACGGCGCTCGGTGAGGGACAGGGTTCGCACGGTGCCGTAGAGGAAGGCCGTGGGGTGCTCCACACGGACTTCGCGCTGCATGAGGATGACGAAGGCCTCCTGGGCGATGTCCTCGGGGAAGTTCGCCCCGTAGCGCCGTCCATAGCTCACCAGCCTTGGATAAAGCTCGGCAAAGGCGGCGTGGAAGGCCTCCTGGGTGCCGAACGGTGTATCAACTGGGGACTGCGTCATGCGGGGGCTCCGACACCCTAGGATGCCAGGAACCCATGGGAGGTTCCGGCTAGGCTGGAAGGGATGGAACATCCCCTGCAAGCCTGGCGCGACACCCTCGAGGAACTGGGGGTGATGGGCCTGGTGCGTGAACCCGCCGCGGTGGCGAAGGAAGCCCCGCCCAGTGAGCCCTCCCCGGCCCGGCCGACGCCTCGGCCCACCGCCCCGCCCGCCCCCCGGCCGGTCTCCCCGGCGGCCAGGGCCTACGCGCCCCCCTCTGATCCCATCGGCTGTCCAACCCCGGCAGTCGTCGCGGGCGCGGCCACCCTGCCGGCGCTCTGCCAGGCCCTCCAGGGCTGCCTGGCCTGCCCCCTGGGCCCTGGCCGCATGAAATTCGTCTTCGGCGAAGGGGACCCCTCGGCCCGGCTCATGTTCGTGGGCGAGGGGCCCGGCCGGGACGAGGACCTGCTGGGCCGGCCCTTCGTGGGCAAGGCCGGTGAGCTGCTCGACAAGATGATCGGCGCCCTGGGCCTGAAGCGGGAGGAGACCTACATCGCCAACGTCGTGAAGTGCCGCCCGCCTGACAACCGCACGCCGACACCCGATGAAGCCCGCGCCTGCCTGGGTTACCTGCATCGGCAGATCGAGCTCATCCAGCCGGCCGTCATCGTCACCCTGGGCGCCACGCCCCTGCGGGAGCTCGTGGGGGTCCAGGAGGGCATCACCAGGGCAAGGGGCCAGTGGCGGCGGGTCTTGATCGGGGGCAGGGAGATCCCGGTCATGCCCACCTTCCACCCCGCCTACGTGCTGCGCCAGTACACCCAGGAGGTGCGCCGCGCGGTGTGGGCGGATCTCAAGGCGGCAAAGGAGTGGCTGGATCAAGCCGAGGCCCCCTGAAGCTTGACCATGGACATCAGGGGGCGTGTCCACCGTCTGATGGAGCCTGAAGACCGGTCCCACTCATGTCATGCTAGGCCCAGTTATGAGGACCGCCCATGCGTCTCGTCAATGTGTTCTTCATCGTCCTGCTGCTGCTGGTTCTCATGGTGCTGGGCAATCTGTACCTCACCAACCATGACCTGCTGGTGCGGGAAGTGGTCGTGTTCGGCGAAAGCATCAAGCTGCAGAGCGTCATCCTGGTCACGTTCCTGCTCGGGTTCCTGCTGAACGTCCTCTACACCGGCATCATGGAGGTCATCCGGCTGGTGCGGGGGCTCAACGATTCCGCCGACACCCGGCTGGTGAAACGCATTTCCGAACGCATGCAGGATGCCCGGGACCTGGTGGCCCACGGCCTGCCCCGGGAGGCCAAAGGCATCCTCGAGAGCATCCTCGAACAGCGCCGGGAACACATTCCCGCGCGGATCCTGCTGAGCGACATCCTCATCAAGACCGGCAGCGCCGATGCGGCGGTCAAGCTGCTGCAGGCCCTTTGCGAGGAGGAGCCGGACCAGATCGAGGCCCGCTACCAGCTGGCCGAGGCTTTCATGGCCACCCGCAACCCCGAGGCCGCGGTGGCGGGGCTGAAGAAGCTGGCCGCCGATCAACCCAAGAAGGCCCTCCGCGCCTGGCGTCGCCTGCGGGCCCTCCACATGGAGGCCCAGCGCTGGGAGGAGGCTGCCGAGGCGCACAAGAAGCTCGTGACCCACTTCGCAAGCGAGCTCACCCAGGGCGAGAAGGCCCAGGGGGCGGCCCTGGCCTACCAGGTGGGCATGACCAAGGTGGAGACCGACCAGTTCAAGGATGCGGCCCAGATCTTCCAGCAGGTCATCAAGGACGAGCCGGATTTCGTGCCGGCCTACCTCAGCCTGGGGCGCTGCATGATCCTGCAGGACCAGGAGGCCCAAGGCCTCGAGATCCTCATCGAAGGCTTCCGCAAGACCGGCGAGGGCACTTTCCTGCAGGAGATGGAGGACTACTTCATCCAGCTGGGGCGGCCCGAGGATGGCCTGGCCCTCATGCGGCGCGTGGCTGCCACCTCCCAGCACGCCACCACCGCCAAGTTCTTCCTGGGCAAGATGCTCTACCGCCTGGAGATCCTGGACGAGGCCCTGGACCTCTTCCAGGAGGTGCGCAGCCAGGTGGTCTACAGCCCCATCCTGTTCTTCTTCATGGCCAAGATCCACAGCCGCCGCGCCCGCCTGGACGCGGCGCTGAACGAGTACCGCCAGCTGCTCCGCAACCTGGGCATCCTCAAGCAGCGCTACGAGTGCGCCGTCTGCGGCCATCGCACCCAGGATTACGCCGACCGCTGCGACAGCTGCGGCAGCTGGAACAGCCACCACTTCATGTTCAAGGAGAGCGACCTACCCGAGGGGCCGGTCCGCAACGAAAGTGGGTCATGGATGGCGATGCTCTGAGCGGTGGCAAATGGCGCTGCAGTGCAGCGCCATTTGCCGGCACCGCTCGAGCAGAGCATAGCAACCAGGTTGGCCTCCACTTTCATCGGGGCCTGCCCCGGCAGTGCCGCGTTCCAAGCCGGGCACCCTGCGGTCTGAGCGTGGCTGTGAGGAAGGCCACCGGCTTATTCGGTGAATTGTCCTTGCGTCCTTCCGGGGCCTGCTCATAAACTACACCCCATGAGGTGCTAGTTTGAATTCGTCCATGTACGGCGCCGGCGCCGAATACGCGCTGCACTCGCTGCTCACTCTGGCGACCCGCCCAAATCCGGTCAGCGTGCGGGACCTGGCCACCTTCCAGAAGATCCCCGAGCGGTTCCTCGCGAAGATCTTCACCCGCCTGAAGAAGGCCAAGCTCGTGGCAGGCAGCGAAGGCATTGCCGGCGGCTTTGCCCTGGCCCGCCCGGCCGGGGAGATCCGGGTGATGGAGGTGCTGGCGGCGGTGGACCCGGGCCGGACCTTGTTCGCCTGTGCCGAGATCCGCAGCAAGTGCGCCCTCTTTGATGCCAAGGCCCCCGGTTGGGCCACCGCGGGGACCTGTCGGATCCATGCGTTCATGCTCGATGCCGAAAAGGTCCTCCAGAACTTCCTCGCTTCCAAAACGCTGGCGGACCTGGTTTGCGAATTCGAACACAAGGCCCCCAAGACCTTCATCCGGGAAACCGGGGCCTGGTTTCAAAAGCGCAAGGACACCCGAACCAGGAAACCTTCGCCGCGCAAGGCGGCGCCAGATTTGAAGGCCGACCCCACCTGAAGGCCCCGTCCCCCAGACAATGAATCGAATTCCCCACCCACACCAGGAGGCAACCATGGCCATCCCCGAAACAATGCTGGAAGTCCTGAAACAGGATGGCGTCGTCGCCATCGCCACTCTGGGACAGGACGGGCCGCACATGGTCAATACCTGGAACAGCTATATCCGCCTGGCGGAGGATGGACGGATCCTCATCCCCGCCGGCTACATGCAGCGCACGGAGGCCAATGTCGCCTTCAACAACCAGGTGCTGGTCACCCTTGGGAGTGCCAAGGTGGCGGGCCGGCACGGACCTGGAACGGGCTTCCTGATCAAGGGCACGGCCGCCTTCATCACCTCTGGACCGGATTTCGAGGTGCTCAAGGCCAAGTTCGCCTGGGCCCGGGCCACCCTGGCGATCACCCCGGATTCCATCGACCAGACCCTCTAGCCACCCTTGCCCCACCCCTTACTGGAGTCCCCATGCCTGTGGAAACCTCGACCCTCTACACTGCCAGCGCCATGGCCAAGCAGTTGGGCGCCTCCGAAGCCAAGGTCAAGAAGGCCATCAAGGACCTGGGGCTTGCCCCGGTGGCCAAGAAGGGCTGCTGTGCCTTCTATGGCGCCGAGCAGATGGCCAAGGTACAGGCCGGCCTAACCTAGCCGTGTGTCCTCTGCTCTGCGCCGTGCCGGCGCAGAGTTGACAAAAAGGGCGCCATGGGCGCCCTTTTTGCAGTTATAGCTGAATCAATTGGTGATATGAAGACTACGCAATGGCCTGTCGAATATCGAACAGGAGGCGCTTCAGTTCCAACTCGGACAGTTGGAGAGGCACTTGCTGCTTGACCTCGTCCTTGCGGTAGAAGGCAATGCGCTTCACGACGATCTTGTTCTTGCCGATGCTGATCTCGTTGAACTGGATCTGGGTATCGTCCTTGTAGGGCGGCAGGCTGCGGAGCTGGATGTACATCCCGCGCCGATCGTGGTCGACGATCTCCAGGCGCTCCTTCAGGTAGTTCACCTGCTCTGAAAGCTTTTCCGCCTTGGTCTTCAGCTTGGCGAAGCTCAGCTTCTTGGGGGCATTCCGCTCCAGGATCATCTCGCCCAGCTGAACGCCATCCCCGCCGCGGAGCAGGAAGCCATCCAGGGTCCCGTCCAGCTCAGCATCGGCCTGGTGAAAGGACTCGAAGCCCTGGAACTCGCCAGGAAGCACGGAGTCGTCATAACGCTTGGCTTTGCGGGACAGCTTCATGGAACACCTCAAGGGTCAGGAACCCAAGAGAGCCAGAGCCGTGCCAGGAATTTTCTACCTCGACAGGAAGATGTAGGCATTGGTTAATGGGCACTTATTTTCAGCACTTGCCCAGCGATAGCTGCCCACGGGGATTTTCGACCCCCTGGATCTGTCCAATTCCGGCCAGGCAGGAATGAACCTGTTCAGTTCTGGACAATCTCCCCATTCGTGCCCACCTGGGGCCAGCGCGTCCGGTAGATCATGCGGTCCAGGGCCCGGCTGTACGCGCTCCAGGAGCCGCCCGAAGGGGCTTCCTTCAGGGCCCGGAACATGGCTTCCAGCTTTCCATCCAGGTCGTCGAGGTGGTGGACCAGGAGGGCCTCCGGGGTCTTCGGCAGCACGGGGGACCCGAACTCCAGGCGCCCGTGGTGGCTGAGCACGATGTGCAGGATCTGCATGCGCAGTTCCTCGGGGAACCCGGGGATCTTGCCCACCGCCCGGCTGATCCACTCGGCCTCCAGGGCGATATGGCCCAGCAGGTTGCCCGCGTCGGTGTAGCCGAAGCTCCTCCGGTAGCTCAGTTCGGCCGTCTTGCCCACATCGTGGAGGAGAACCCCCGCCACCACCAGGTCGCGGTTCAGTTCCTGGTAGTGGGCACAAGCCCGCTCGGCCATCCCGAGCACGGACAGGGTGTGCTCCAGGAGCCCCCCGAGGAAGGCATGGTGCATGGACTTGGCGGCGGGGGCCTGGGCGAAGGCCGATCGCAACTCCGCATCCCCCACGAACAGGGCCTGGAGCAGCTGCCGGATCCAGGAATCCTTCACCGAGGCGATGAAGCCATCCAGCTCTGCCAGCATCTCCGGCACGGGTCGGGCACTCACGGGGAAGAAGGCGGAGAAATCACCCACCTCCGCGTCCGCCGCGTAGCGGGCCTTGTCCAGCTTGAGCTGGAGGCGGCCGTTGTAGCTCGTCACCGAGCCCTTCACCCGCAGGAAGGCATCGGCCTGGACGGCCTCCATGTCCCCTTCGACGGCCCGGATGTCCCAGAGGAAGGCCTTCAGGTCGCCGGAGGCGTCGGAGAGCTTCAGCTCGAGGTACTCGGTGCCCTTGGCGCTCACCTTGTAGGCGGCCTCCTGGGCCAGGAGGAAGCCCTGGAAGGGGTCGCCCTCCTTCAGGGTTCGGATGAGGGGCTGGTCGGGCATGGGATCTCCAGGCGCTTCATCAGGATGACCCTGCCGAGGCGGCGTTCAATGGTCTAGTGGTTGCGCGGCGCCTTCGGGGGCGGAGCAAAGGGATCCTCGTCGCCGAAGCCCAACTCCAGGGGGATCCGCCTGTCTTCCAGCACCTCGAAGAGCGACCACTGATCGCCCTTCTTCACATTGCCCTCCGGCAGCGCCAGCACGCGCACCTTGAGCACCCGGTTGAACAGGGGGAACTCCAGCTCGTCGTCGGCCACCACGTCCTGGCTGGCCTTCCGGGGCACGCCGTTCACCCGCACCATCCCCTCGTCGCAGAGCTGGTTGGCCAGCTCCCGCCGCTTGATGAGCAGGCTCTTCTTGAGGAAGGCGTCGAGTCTCATAGGGATCAACCCTTCAGGATCTGTTCCTTCGGCACCAGGTAGCGGATGTTGGCGCGCATCCGCAGGTTCGAAAGGTACTGCTCGATGGCATTCTGCGCCTTGGGCTCCTGGAGCTTCTCCAGGATCTTGGGCTTCACCTCCGCGAAGGCCTTCATGGGGGCGTCCTCCAGCGCCACGAGCTGGACCAGGTAGAGGTCCTTGTCCGTTTCGATGGGTGCCGAGACCTGCTCAGGCTTCAGCTTGAGGGCCGCCTCCTCGATGCTGCCCCGAAGGAAGCCCTTGCTCATCCAGCCCAGGTCACCCCCGGTGGCCTTGCTGGGGCTGGTGGAGTGGAGGCGGGCCAACTCCTCGAAGGGCTTGCCGCCCTTGAGTTCGGCCTGGATCGTTTCCATCTGCTTCCGGGCCGCTGCCTGATCTTCGGCACCGGCGCCCTTGGCGATCACCAGCTCGCGGATGCGGAAGCGGCTGGGCAGGCGGTACTCGTCCTTGTGATCCTCGTAATACGCCCGCAGCTCGTTGTCCTCCACGGCCACCTTGGAGAACACTTCCCGCTGCAGCACGAACTGCTGGATGGACTGCTGCTTCTGGCGCTTGATGAACTCCGGCAGGCCGATGCCGAGGCTGGCCTTGAGGGCCCGCTCCAGATCCGCGTCCGTGGCGAAGTTGTTCTCCTTCTTGATGCCGTCGATGTTGGAACGGACATAGTCGTCGGTGATGGGGGAGCCCAGCTCCGTCCCCTTGTCCTCCAGCAGGAAGGCGTCCATGAGTCCCTGCAGGGTCTTCTCCCGGGCATCCTTCAGCTTTTCGTCCAGTTCCTTCCCGGAGAACTGGCGGTAGAGGGCCGCGTGCTGCTGCTCCACGGCCTGGCTGAGGCTCCGCCGGGTGATGATGTGCTTGTTGACGGCCACGAGGATCTCCTCGCGGATATCGGCTTTGGGCGTTCCATCGACCGTCGCCTCGGACTTGCCGGGCTCAACGATTGCGGCGGCTCCGGGCTGGGGCTTGGCCACGGGCTTCTTGCAGGCCATGGGCAGGGCCAGGAGGGGGAGGAGGAGGAACCACCTCACTTAACGTCTCCCTGGGGAGCCGCTGGGGCCTTGGGGGCCTCGCTGGCCTTGGTCGCAGCAGCGGGGGCGGGCTTCACCAGCTCGAAGGGGATCTCCTTGCGGAGGTCCTCCATGAGCTCATTCCAGACCTTCGCCTGGCGCTCCTGGGTGGCCATCTTCTCCGCCTGGGCCTTGGCCTCCTCGAAGGGGACCAGCCGGGCGGGCTTGCGGCCTTCGACCTTGATCAGGTGGTAGCCG
Organism: Candidatus Geothrix skivensis; assembly: GCA_016721195.1. GTDB lineage: Bacteria > Acidobacteriota > Holophagae > Holophagales > Holophagaceae > Geothrix > Geothrix skivensis. Next base: position 108,229 of record JADKIO010000008.1, read on the forward strand.
TAGCTGGTCTTCACGGGCGCACCCACCTTGCCGATGGGCTGAGTGCGGGCCGCGGCGCCGAACTCGGGGACCCAGCCGGAGGCGTCGGCGTCGGCATAGAGGCCGCCGTTCTCCTTGCTGCCGGGATCGTCGGTGTACTTCTTGGCCAGGGCCTCGAACTTGGCGCCCTTCTTGAGCTCGGCCTGGATCTTGGCCACGCGCTTCTTCGCGTCCGCATCGCTGAGGCCCGGCTGCCCTTCGGCCTGCTTCACGCTCACCAGGATGTGGCGCACGGATACCAGCTCGGGCTGCTTGAACCGCTCTGGGTGCTGGTCGTAGTAGGCCTTGGCGGCGCCCTCGGCGAGGGCCAGCTTCTTCTGGAGGGCCTCGCCCTCCTTGGTGAGGAACTCCCGCGCCAGCAGATCGTCCTTCGCGCGGTTGAGGGCCACCTGGTAGCTCGGGGTCTTGTCCAGGTCCAGCTTCTTGGCCTTCACCGAAAGCAGCTTGCTCTCGGCCATGCGCTTGACGAACTCGTCCTTGCCGCCCTGGACCATCATGATCTGCATCTGTTCCTGCTGGCCCAGCAGGCGGAAGGCGGCCTGGAAATCCGCTTCGGTGACCTGCTCGCCACCCACCTTGGCCAGTACCACCTCTTCGGGCTTGGGCGCGGGAGCAGGAGCGGGAGCGACGATGGGAGCGGCTGGGGCCGGCGCCGGGGCCTTGGCCGGTTCCTGGGCGACGACACCGAGGGCGAGGAGGGGGATCAGCGAGGCACGGAGCATGTGTTTTCCTTGATGCAGGGCGCCTAACGGCGCCGTCCGCCGAGAAGGTTCATCAGCGAGATGAAGATGTTGTAGAGGCTCACGAAGAGGGAGAGGGCGAAGCCGGCGGGATCGCCGAAGTCGTCGGTGCGGAGCATGGTCGAGGTGTCCCAGAGCAGCTTGGCCGAGCAGGCGATGACCGCCACGCCGGAAATGATGAGGCTGAAGGTCTCCAGGCGGAAGATGGCCGCCGCCAGGCTGCCGAAGAACATGACGGCGATGCCCACGATGACGAAGTTGCGCAGGAAGCTGAAGTCCTTCTTGGATACGAAAGCGGTCACCGTGAGGGTCATGAAGACCACGCCGGTGAGTCCGAAGGCCAGGAACACGGGGGTGAAGCCCGCCCCCCGGGCCACCAGGAGGGCGATGATGCCCGCGATGGTGCCGGAGATGTAGGTGAAGAGGGCATAGGCGATGCGGTTCAGGGGACGCTTCCGGCTGACGGCGGAGGCGAACAGCAGGGTGCCGAACTGGACGCCGAAGAGGATCCAGTGCCAGAAGCCGCCGGCCATGGCGATCAAGGCCGGTCCCACCACCGGGGCGCTGAGGGCCCCCAGGGCCGCCACGGCAAAGCCGCCCATGAGCCAAAGGTAGACGCTTCGGACAAACTCAATGCGTGACTTTGTCCCTTCCGAAGCCCCCTGCCAAGACTGTGGTAGATCCATGCGACGCTCCAAGCGGGATCCGAACGTGGATCCCCCTCAGATCCTAACATTCCCCCTACCCTATCCCTGTCATGACCACCCCCGAGGTTCCGTGATCCCCTCCCCCTGGCAGGATCGGCTGCAGCAGCAGGTCCTCCGGCGCCGGGCCCTGGGCCGGGACCGGGCCATCCTGCCGGCCACCGGGGTGGATGTCTGCTCCAACGACTACCTGGGCCTGCGGCGGGATCCCCGCCTGGCCGAGGCCGCCGCCGCCGCCGCCCGGGATCACGGGGCCGGGGCCGGGGCCGCCCGCCTGCTGCGGGGCACCTGCCCCCTCCATGAGGAGCTGGAGGCCGCCCTGGCCCGCTGGAAGGGCACCGAGGCCTGCCTGCTCTTCAACACCGGCTACCAGGCCAACGCCACCCTCATTCCCGCCCTGGTGGGCGCCGGCGACGCCGTGTTCTCCGATGCCCTCAACCACGCCTCCCTCGTGGACGGCTGCCGCATGGCCCGGGCCCGGGGCGCTACCGTGGGCATCTATCGGCACCTGGATCTGGCGGACCTGGAATCGCAGATCAAAGCCTGGCGTGCCACGGCCCCCGCCGCCGCCCTGGCCTTGGTGGCCACGGACGCGGTCTTCAGCATGGATGGCGACGCAGCGGACCTGCCGGCCCTGCTGGCGTTATGCGAGGCCCAGGGCGCCCTGCTGCTCATCGACGAGGCCCACGCCACGGGCCTGCTGGGCCAGGATGGGGCGGGCCTGGCCCAGCTCCAGGGCCTCCATGGCCGGGTGCCCCTGGTCATGGGCACCCTGGGGAAGGCGCTGGGGGCCTTCGGGGCCTTCGTCTGCTGCGACCAACCGCTCCGGGAGCACCTGCTGAACACCGCCCGGGGCTTCATCTTCTCCACGGCCCTGCCCCCGCCGGTGCTGGGGGCCGCCCTGGAGGGTCTCCGCCTGGCCCGGGCCGAGCCCTGGCGCCGGGAGCGGGCCCTGGCCCTCGCGGATCGCCTGCGGGCGGCCCTGGGCCAGCCTGGGCAGCCCTCGGCCATCGTGCCCGTGCCCGTGGGCCCCGATGCCGAGGCGGTCCGCCTCGCGCATAGCCTCCAGGCCATGGGCTTCGATGTGCGGGCCGTGCGGCCCCCCACGGTGCCCGAAGGCTCCGCCCGCCTTCGGATCACCACCGGTGCCCACCTGGAGGATGGCCAGCTCGATCGGCTCATCCAGGCCCTGGGGCAGGTCCTCGGCCGCTAGCCCTCCAGCGCCACCTGCATGGCCCGCAGGAGATCGCCCCGCAGGAAGGGCTTCTGGACGAAGGCCGCCAGCCCTTTCCCCGTGAAATTCTGGATGGCGTCCTGCTCGTTGTACCCGCTGGTGAGCACCACCCGGCAGTGGGGATCCAGGTGCCGCAGTTCCCTGAAGGTCTCCACCCCGTCCAGGTGGGGCATGGTCAGGTCCATGAGCACGGCCCGGATCGGGACCTGGCTGGCCTTGAATTTCCCCAGGGCTTCCAGGCCATCCGCCGCCATGAGGATCTCAAAGCCCATGGAACGCAGCAGCTCTGCAGCCACCATGCGCACGCCCTCTTCGTCATCCACCACCAGGATGGTGCCACTGCCCGTCCAATCCTCTTCGCGCGCCGCGCTCTGGGCTTCCACCGTCATCCCCTCCCCCGCCGGGAAGACGAGCTTGAAGGTGCTGCCCTTGCCCACCTCGCTGTAGACCCGGATGCCGCCCTTGTGACCCCGCACGATCCCCTGCATGGCCGCCAGCCCCAGGCCCCGGCCCGTGAACTTGGTGGTGAAGAAGGGCTCGAAGATCCGGGACAGCACCTCGGGCGGCATGCCCTGGCCAGTATCTGAGACCTCGAGGGTGAGGAAGCCGCCGGGCTCCATGGGCTGGCCCGGGAACTCCCGCAGCAACTCTGCGCGGCTGAACGTCCTCGCACCGGTCCGGATCGACACGATGCCCTCGGCGTCGCCAATGGCCTCCGAAGCATTGGTGACCAGGTTCATCACCACCTGCTGGATCTGGGAGGCCTCCCCCATCAGGGCGCCAAGCCCCTCCTGGGGCAGGAACCGGAGGGCGACCTTCTTCGAGATGGAGACCTCGAGGAGGTGCGACATCTCTGCCACCACCTGGTTCAGGTCCATGGGGCCGACTTGGAAACGCCCCTTGCCCGAGTAGGCCAGCATCTGCCTCGTGAGATCCGTGGCCCGCTGGACCGTCCGCTCCATGTTCAGCAGGTAGGGGGAGGCGGGGGAGGGGTCCGGCAGGTAGAGCTGGGCCAGGTTGATGTTGCCCAGAATGGTCGTGAGCAGGTTGTTGAAGTCGTGGGCGATGCCCCCCGCCAGCACACCCAGGCTTTCCAGCTTCTGGCTCTGGAGCAGGGACTGCTCCTGCCGCCGCCGCTCCGTGATGTCCGTGATGACCCCCAGCACGCTCACCACCTGGCCCTGGTCATCGAACACGGGCGTGCCCGTCACGATGGCCCAGAGCTCGCCCCCGTCCTTGCGGCGGAAGCGGAAGTCGTGCTGCCCGCCGTGCCCATCGACCCGGTCCGCCAGGTTCTGCTTCGCCTGGGGAATGTCGGCCTCGGCCATGAAGTCGAAGACGGTCCGGCCAGCCATGTCCGCGGGCTCGTAGCCCAGCATGTCGGCCATGCGGCGGTTCACGAAGGTGGTCTTCCCCTCGGAGTCCAGCACCCAGAGTCCTTCCCCCATGACTTCGATGAGCTGCCGGAACCGGGCCTGGCTGTCCCGCAGGGCCAGCGCGTCCAGACGGTGGCTTTCAGTTTCGAGGGCCAGCTCCTGGGTCCGGGCCTCCACCTGGGTGCGGATTTCCGCGTGGCTGTCCAGCAGGGTCCTCACATACCCCGCCAGGAGCACCGAGAAGGCCAGCCCAGTCAGCAGCACGACCCAGGCCCGCCCGGGGGTCTCCAGCCGGAAGTGGCCCCCCGCCGGCAACACCACGACGGTCCAGTCGCGCCCCGCCAGCTGGAAGGGCCGGGCCATGCGCAGGCCCTTTGCCTCAGGTCGCCCCGCGGCGGGAAGCGGGGATGGTTCTTCGTGGAGCAGGGCTTCCGCCTCCGGGGCGCCGGCATCCACCAGCCTCAGGACGACCCCCTTCGGCTCCAGGTATTCCAGGGACTTGTGGACCAGGTCCCCCATGCGGAAGACCCCCTGGACGACACCCATGGGCTGGCCGGTCTTTCCTCGCACCGGGGCCATCACCAGCATGCCCGCCTGCGTGCCCGTTTCCTGGATGAGGCGGATCCGGCCGCTGGCCGCCAGGGTGCCGGTCCGGAGGGCCCGGGCCAGGGTCTCCTGGCGGGTGGCCAGGGCCTGGGCGGCGTAGCCCAGGGCGGCTTCGTTCCCCTTGAGGGGGGCCGCGTAGTGCACCGCGAAGAAGGTCTCCCCTGGCCCGAGGACCACCCGGCGGCCCTCGGCGTCGCGCTGGAAAAACTGGAACTCGGGATGCGTGCGTCGCGCCTCGGCTTCCAGCCCCGCGCGGTTCTCCGGCGTCACCCGGGGCAGCCACTGCAGGGCCTGGATGTAGGGATGATTCACGAGAACAGGACCAAGGAAGGTGTCGAAATCCGACCGGGTGACCTCGTGGCTGGCTTCGAAGAAGCTGCGCAGCACCTCGACGTCCTGGAAGCCATAGGTGAAGCCCTGGATGACGTTCTCGGCCCGCTCCCTTGCCGCCGCCCCGAACTGGGCCTCCACCTGCCGGAGGTAGGCATCCCGGGTGAAGAAGAATCCCGCCAGGGAGACCGCCAGCCCCGCCAGCAGCACCACCAGGACACGCATGCGCATCCGGAAGGGGAGGGAAAGGTGGGATCCGGTCAAGACTTGCCTTCCGGTGGATGGGCGCAACCTGAGTGGGGTCATGATCGCAGATGGAACTCCGGCCAGGAATCCCTGCGGCCCCTCATCGTCACCTGGGCCCATTTACCTGACCTGTGGGAGAATTCCTCCGGACCCAAGGGTCTTCAGGAGGTGGCGCTTGAACCGCAACATTCTCTTCGCCCTGGTGGGCGGCTTGGCAGCTGGCTTCCTCGCAGGCTACTTCGCGTTCAGTGGCGACAGCGCGTCAGCCCGTGGCCCCGTGGTGGCCGCTCCGACGGCCCCGATCATGCCCGCGCCCTCCCTGGCCGGCCTTCCGGGAAACAGCCCCATGCCCATTCCCAGTGGCCCGGCGCTGCCCAGCGCCGAAGTCCAGGCCCGCATCGCCCGCATCGAGGCGGCGGTGCTGGCGGATCCCAAGAACCACGATGCCTGGGCGGCCCTCGGCAACGAGTACTTCGATTCCCACCAGCCCCAGAAGGCCGTGGACGCCTATGCCAAGGCCCTGGCCCTGAAGCCTGACAATCCCGACATCCTCACGGATCAGGGGGTCATGTACCGCCAGCTGGGCCAGTTCGACAAGGCATTGGCGGGTTTCCAGAAGGCCAACAAGCTGCAGCCCACCCACATCCAGAGCCTCTTCAACATCGGCGTGGTCTATTCCGCCGATCTGAACAAGCCCGCCGAAGCCGCCAAGGCCTGGAACAAGGTCATCGCCACGGCCCCCCAGAGCCCCCAGGCCGCCCAGGCCAAGCAGCTGCTCAGCCAGGTGAATCCCTAGACGGGCGCCAAGCGCCCCGGTCCCCCATGCTGAACCCCGCCGCCCTCCCCAGCCCCCTTTGGGTCCTCGGCACGGGTACCGGCGTGGGGAAGACCCAGGTGGCCGGCCGCCTGGCCAGGGCCTGGGTGAGCCTGGGCCCCGTCACCTACCGCAAGCCCTTCCAGACCGGGGTGGACCGGGCCGATCATCCGGAGGCGGATGCCAGCGCCGTGGCTGGCCGGGACATCGCTGTGGAGAACCACGTGCTGCTGCGGGCCCCCCTCTCCCCCCTGGCGGCGGCCCGGCAGGAGGGTCGGATCCTGGATCTGCCGGCCGCTGCAGACTGGTGCCTGCGCCCCGCCGAAGGCCGGGTGCTCCTGGAGGGCGTGGGGGGGCTCATGGTGCCCCTGGCGCCGAACATCCACTTCCTGGCCTGGGCCACGGACCTGAAGCTCCCCTGCGTGCTGGTGGCCCTGGGGGGCCTGGGCACCCTCAACCACACCCTGCTATCCGCCGAGGCCCTCATGCTGCGGGGCTGGCGCATCGAAGCCGTGCTGCTGAATCCCGGTGCCGATGGCACCCCGCCCGGGGTGGCCGAGGCGAATGCCGAGCTGCTTCGGGGGTTCCTGCCGGTGCCGGTGCACGTTCTAGGAGCCTGTCCAAGTAATTGGAATGCCCCGCGCGTGTGACGCCGCGCGAGGCAGGCAAGGAAGGCGAGGTGAGCGTAGCGGGTACTACGCGATCCGAGCTTGACGCAGCATGGCGACGCGCGCCGCCACTCGCCCTACGGGATGGGGCCAGGCGGGCGCCCCGCGGCGTCAGCGCCCTTGAACGATGCCACCACATCGCCCTGCGGGCCCTTCCTGGCGGTGCATCCCGCCTGGACCCATCGCGGGGCGCTCGAATACTTGGACAGGCTCCTAAACTGAGGGCATGCCTACGCCGCTGCCTCCCGACTGGTCGGACCGTCTCGCCCTGGACCGCGCCCATGTATGGCATCCCTTCACCCAGATGCAGATCCACGAGGCAGACCCGCCAGTCCCCATCGTGGGCGCCGAGGGCTGCGACCTGCTGCTGGCCAACGGCGAGCGGGTGCTGGATGGCATCTCCAGCTGGTGGACCTGCCTCCATGGCCACGGGCACCCGCGCCTGGTGAGTGCCCTCGAAAGGCAGGCTGCGAAACTGGATCACGCCATGTTCGCCGGCTTCACCCACGAGCCCGCCCTGGAACTGGTGGCCCGCCTGCGCCCCAAGCTGCCCCCCAGCCTCACCCGGGCCTTCTTCTCCGATGACGGCAGCACCGCCGTGGAGGTGGCCCTGAAGATGGCCTTCCAGGCCATGCTTCAGCGGGGCGAAAAGGGCCGGGACCGCTTCGGCGCGCTGCGCGGCGGCTACCACGGGGACACCCTGGGCGCCGTGGGCGTGGGCGAGCTGGAGAACTTCATGACCGGCCTGTTCAGCCCCCTGCTCCTGGCCTGCGAGCGGCTGGAGGTGCCGGAGGATCCCAGGCGGGACATCCACCCCGATCTCACCGGCTGGCCCGCGCGGCTGGACGCCGCGCGGGAAGAACTCCGCGCCTTTTTCAGCTCCCACGGGGGGCGCCTCGCCGCCTTCATCGCGGAGCCGCTCATCCAGTGCGCCGGGGGCATGCGCATGTGGCCCCCGGAGCTGTTGCGGGAGCTGCGCATCCAGTGCGATGCCCACGGTGTCTACCTCATCCTCGACGAAGTGGCCACGGGCTTTGGCCGCACGGGGACCTTCCTGGCCTGCGAGCAAGCAGGCATCGCCCCTGATCTGCTCTGCCTCTCCAAGGGCCTCACCGGTGGCACCCTGCCCCTTTCGTTGACCTGGGCCACGGAGGAACTCTTCAGCCACTTCTGGGGTGAGCCCGCCTCGGGCCGGGCCTTCCTCCACGGCCACAGCTACACCGCCAATGCCACGGCCTGCGCGGTGGCCTGCGCCAGCCTCGCCCTCTTCGACGACGAGCCGGTCCTGGCCCAGGCCCAGGTCCTCGCCGCCGCCATGCGGGAAGCCTTCACCGCGCTCGGTGTCCATCCCGCCGTTCGCCAGGCCCGCACCCTCGGCACCATCGGCGCCTGCCGGCTGGTGGATCCAGCCACCGGCCAGCCCCACGATCCCGGGGTGCGCTTCGGCTGGCGCCTCCACCGCCGCGCCCTTGACCATGGCCTGCTGGTGCGCCCCATCGGCGACTGCCTGTACCTGATGCCGCCCCTGAACACGCCCCCCGATCGCATCACCGAAGCCGCGGAAACCCTGCTTCAGCTGCTGAGTGAATGAGGATCCAGGAGTGATGTTCCAGTGGCGGTACACTGGCCCGTTGCCCTGGAGCGCTTCATGAAGCTGGTCACATTCCTGCAGGCCGGAACGGAGCGGATCGGCGCGGTCATGGCGGATGGCCGCATCCTCGATTTCGCCGCGGTGGATCCGCGCCTCGCCGTGGACATGCTCACCCTCATCCGGCGCCAGGACGAGCTGCTGCCCCTGGCCCGTGCCCTGGCTGCCACGCCTCCTGCAGCGGCTCTGGTCGACCCCGCTTCGGTTCGCCTGCTGGCGCCCATCCCCCGCCCCGTCTCCATGCGGGACGGCTACGCCTTCCGCCAGCACGTGGCCACGGCCCGCCGCAACCGCGGGCTGGAGATGATCCCCGAGTTCGACCTCTTCCCCGTCACCTACTTCACCAACCACCTGGCGGTCACGGGGCCCGGCGAAGTGCTGGTGCAGGACCACCACCTGGTCCGCCTGGACTTCGAGCTGGAGGTGGCCATCGTCACGGGCCGGCCCCTGAAGAACGCCACCCTGGAGGAAGCAGATGAGGCCATCTTCGGCTTCATGGTGATGAACGACTGGAGCGCCCGCATGCTCCAGATGGAGGAGATGAAGCTGTCGCTCGGTCCCTGCAAGGGCAAGGACTTCGCCACCAGCCTGGGCCCCTGGCTGGTCACGAAGGAGGAACTGAAGCTGGAGCGGACTCCCGCCGGCGAGATCCTCCACGCGGCCATGACCTGCGACGTGAACGGCCATCGCCTATCGAAGGGCAACGCCGACGCCATGAACTGGACCTTTGCCCAGATCCTCCAGCGCACCAGCTACGGCATCCAGATGCAGCCCGGCGAAGTCATCGGCAGCGGCACCGTGGGGACCGGCTGCCTGCTGGAGCTGAACGGCTCGAAGATCACGGACAACCTCTGGCTGAAGGCCGGGGACGAGGTGGTCATGGAGATCGAGGGCCTGGGTCGCCTGGTGAACACGATCACCCGTGTGCCCGAGCGCCTCGACCACATGCCTCCGCACCTGGTGGGCGGCACCCTGCCGGATCTCTACGCGGGCACGCCCTCCGGAGAAGTCGGAGACTGAAGCCATGGGCCACCGGTCGATCCTCCCCTCGGAGCTCAGCCCCATCGAAACCAACGCCCTCCTCTGCGGCGGCGTGGCGCCGCGCCCCATCGCCCTGGCCAGCACCATCAGCGCAAAGGGCGTGCGGAACCTCTCGCCCTTCAGCTTCTTCAATGCCTTCGGCTCGAACCCGCCCACGGTGGCCTTCGCGCCCAACCGCCGGGGTCGGGATGGCAGCGTCAAGCACACCTACCTGAACGCCGTGGCCACGGGGGAGTTCGTCATCGCCGCCGTGAGCCACGCCATGCTGCACCAGATGAACGTGGCCAGCGCCGAGTGGCCCGAGGGCGTGGACGAGTTTCCGAAATGCGGCCTGACGCCCGGGCCCGCCCGCTTCGTGAAGCCCGGCCTGGTCCAGGAGAGCCCCTTCCAGATGGAGTGCCGCCTGCAGCAGGTGGTGGAGCTGGGCCAGGGACCAGGCTCCGGTCTGATGCTCATCGGCGAGGTGCTGGCCTTTCACGTGCGGGAGGACTGCTTCGTTGGGGGAAGCCTCCATCCGGACTGCCTCGACCTGGTGGGCCGCAACGGCGGCGCCTTCTACACCCGGGCCAGCGGCTCAGCCATCTTCGAAGTGACCAAGCCCGCCGTCCAACCCATCGGGTACGATGCCCTGCCCGAGCCCCTCAAGCAGAGCCGCATCCTGACCGGGAACGACCTCGGCCAGCTGGCGAACAGCCCGGCCCTGCCGGACTTCTCGGCGGTGGTCCGCCGACCGGGCGATCCGGTCTCGGCGGCGGACCTGGACCAGGCCATCCATACGGCCCTTGGCGTCGGCGACGGGACCGAAGCCTGGCGGCTGGCGGGCCTTCGCCTGAGGTCGTGATGGTGCGCCTCCGCTTCGGGCTCATGACCCTCCTGCTGCTGGCCGCCACCTGGCGCTTCACCCGGGGCGGCGGCTGGATGTGGGCACCCCTCCTGGTGAGCGGCCTCCTCGTGGCCCTGGTCGATACCATCGGACCCGACGAAACCTCGGATCTGAGCGCGTCCCCACCCTGGTCCCTCAACCCCTGGCTCTTCCTCACCCTGCCCATCCTGCTGCTCATGCATGTCCAGCTCTGGTGGATGGCCGGCTCGGGCGATGCCCTGGGCCTGGGCGCAAGGCTGCTGCGGATCGGCGGTCCGGATCTCTTCGCGGCACGCCTTGTCACCGGCCCCTGGTCCTGGCTGGGGGCCATACTGAGCTGCGGGTTCCTCACGGCCGCGGCGGGGACCACCGTGGGCCACGAGCTGGTGCACCGCACCCGGCAGCCCGTCCACATGCTCTGGGGCCGCTGGCTGCTGGCCCTGACCTTCGATGCCAGCTTCGCCATCGAGCATGTCCACGGCCACCACGCCAAGGTCTCCACCTTCGAGGATCCCGCCTCGGCCCGGCGCGGCGAGCGGGTCTACGGCTTCATCCTCCGCTCCACCCTCGGCCAGTTGCGCAGTGCCTGGAAACTCGAAAGCCAGCGCCTCGCCCGGAAGGGCCAGCCCACCTGGAGCCGCCACAACCGCTTCCTGCGCGGCTGGCTGATGTCGGTCGCCTGGGCCGGGCTGGCCTTCCTGCTCGGCGGCTGGACCGCCCTGGGCTTCTTCACCGCCACCGCCCTCTGGGGCAAGGCGGTGCTGGAGATCATCAACTACATCGAACACTACGGCCTCGTCCGCCTGCCCGGCAGCCGCGTGGAGCCCCGGCACAGCTGGAACAGCAACGCCTGGATGAGCAGCACCATCCTCTACCACCTGACCCGCCACAGCGATCACCACGCCGAGGGGGGCAAGCCCTTCTGGCGGCTTCGCCCGCTGCCGGGCGCGCCCATGCTGCCCGCGGGCTACATGGGCATGCTCATCGTGGCCCTGGTGCCGCCCTGGTTCGAGGGCCTCATGAAACCCCGCCTGGCCGCCTGGGACCTGCGCCATGCCAGCGGGGAGGAACAGATGAAAGCCAAGGAGGAGAACCTGCGAGCAGGCTGGGGGTCAATCGGCTGAACTGAAGTTGCCGCCCCGGTGGTGCACCACCCGCTGGGAGTAGGGGATCTCGATGCCCGCCTCCCGAAAGGCCAGGAGGATGCGCCGCCGCAGCTCCCGCGCCACCTCCCACTGGGCACCAGGTGCGGTCTTGGTGAGCGTCCGGATGGTGAACCCGTTGGGACCGAGCGTCTCGATGCCCTTCACCTCCAGGGGTTCCACCGCCTGATCGGGCCGCTCCTCGTGCAGCTTCCGTCCCGCGGCCAGGAGCACCTCGAAGGCCCGGTCGGGGTCGGTGGCGTAGCCCACCTCCACATCCACCAGGGCCCGGGCGAAGTCCTTCGACAGCACCACCACGCGGATGATGGAGCCGTTGGGCACGAAGTGGGCGCGGCCCTCGGCATCCCGCAGCTGGGTGATGCGCAGCGTCATGCGTTCCACCGTTCCGGTGTGCTTGTCATCCACGTTGATGATGTCGCCCACGCCGAACTGGTTCTCCATGAGCAGGAAGAAGCCGCTGATGACATCCTTCACCAGGCTTTGGGCGCCGAAGCCCAGGGCCACGCCCGCCACGCCCGCCCCAGCCACGAGGGGCCCGATGTTCACGCCGAACTCCTGCAGCAGCATCAGCAGGAAGAAGGCCATCACCAGCACCCGGGCCGTGTTGGTGAGCACGGCGCCAAGGGTCTCGGCCCGCCGCTCGGCATCGGAGGTCACATCGTCGTTACCGTCGTCCACGGCTCGGCGGACGGCGCGGCTGACCAGCTTCACCGCCAACAGGAGTCCCAGGCAGGCCAGGGTCACCAACAGCAGGTGGCCCAGCCGGGACCAGCCCGAATGCTCCATCCAGCTCGCCAATCCCCTCAGCCACTGAGGGGTCATCTGAATCGCCGCCATCCCTACAGTCGCTTCCATGCCTTGGCTCCGGTTCCAGCGTACCGGATTTTTTCCCCGGGAGCCCTGATTGCCGTGGCCCGGTTCCCAGTGCGGACCCGTCCTGCCTGGCGCCACGGCAAGGCAACGGGCCCCGGGCCCTTCCCGGCCAGCAATCCAATGGCCCCCTTGACGATAGGCCTGGAGGCCTTGATTTCATTACCCATGAATATTTAATGAATGCCGATATTTACTTATTTTCACCTTGCCGACGCTCACGAACTGACCATGATGAATCCACCTCTGCCAGATCAGGAGGCCCCATGGGCAGCATCACTTCGGAGCGGATTGACCGTCGCCGGCACCACGGCCCCTTCCGGTTCCTCTACATGGACCTGAAAGCCATCATGCGCCGCTTCCTGGGCACCCGCTGAGTCGCCTACTTCCACGAAGCCCAATAGTCGACGTTCTCCACCAGCCCCGCCGCCGCCGTGGCCTGCAGGGGTCGAAAGGTATCCACCATGACCGCCACCTCGTCGGTGCGGTCCTTGGTGCGGCTGAGGGGGATCGCCTTGGGGTGGGGTCCATGGTGGATGCCCTGGGGATGCCAGGTCATCATGCCGGCGCCGATGCCGTCGCGGCTGAAGAAATGGCCCGCCGAGTAGAACAGCACCTCGTCGTAGTCGATGTTCGAGTGGTAGAAGGGCACCCGCATGGCGCCTTCCTCTTCCTCGAAAGGCCGGGGCAGGAAGGAGCAGATGACGAAGTTGTGGGCGATGAAGGTGGAGTGCGCGCTGGGGGGCAGGTGGTAGCGGGCGCTGAGGATGGGTCGGATGTCCTTCACGTTGATGCGCCACACGGTGAGATCGCCCTTCCAGCCCACCACGTCCAGCGGGTTGAAGGGGTAGAACACCTTGGTGATCACGCTCTCGCGCTTGATGTGGACGGCCCACTCTTTCGGCGTGGCATCGTAGGGCTCCAGGTCCGGCGTGTCGATCATGGCGGGGTCGAAGATGGCGTTGGGGCCCAGCTGGTTGCGATCGGGGATGGTGACTTCGCTGAAGCTTTCGATGAGCAGGTAGCGCTGGTCCCCCGGGGCGGGCAGGAAGCGGTACGTGGTGCCCCGGGGGAGCACCAGGTAGTCGCCGGTGGCATAGGTCAGGGCGCCGAAGCTGGTCTCCAGCTTCCCGGACCCGGCGTGGATGTAGTAGACATCATCGCCATCGGCATTGCGGTAGAAGAAGTCCATGGCAGAAGGCGCCACCCAGTGCAGGGCCACATCGTGGTTGTGCAGCAGGCAGATGGGCGCGAAGGCTGCCTCCCTGGAACCAAACATCGACGCCTGAATGGCCTCTTCATGGTGCACCTCCTGTGCCCCACCCTCAGGGCCGCGCGGCGCACGGTGGGCCTCCGCTCCTGCTGCGGCCTTGGCCGAGGGTTTCAAGCCATTGAGGTCGTAGCTGTGGGGCCGAAGGGGACCTTCGATGCGGGTCCAGTCCGTCACCGGATGCAGGCGGTACAGGTGGGTGGTGCGCCCGAAGAAGCCCTGCCGGGCATGCTCCTCCTCGAAGGTACCCGGGGGCAGGTCCACATGGGCCTGCCTTGCATGAAGGCCCTTGCGGAGGGGGAACAGCGGCGTTTCTTTCTTGGACATGGCGACCTCGGGGCAGTCCCCCATTATCACGGGAATCTGTGAGCACAGAGATTGTCATCCAGGGCCTTGGGGCCCGCGCACCAGAAGCATGAGGTTTTTCGGGGACTTGGCAAATACCGACTTGCTGCCGAATTCGGGAAGGTTCACCCTTGAACTGTTCCATCCAGGTCTCGCACGACAGGATCACCAGCCCAGGTTCCCAGGTCCCCCAACGGTGCCCCCCGCATGAACACCCCACGGCCACCGATCCAACCCGCCATCCGCTCCATGAGCGCGGAGGAGGGGGATTTCCAGGCCCTGCTCGAAACCAACCTGGATGGCTACCTCCTGGTGGACGCTGGTGGATGCCTGGTGGGCGCCAACGAGGCCTATCTCCACATGTCCGGGTACACGCTGGACGAGCTGCTGAGCCTGAAGATCCATGACCTCGACGCCATCGAAACCAGCACCGAGACGGACAAGCACTCCGAGAAGATCCGCGCCCAGGGGTCGGACCGCTTCCTTTCGCGCCACCGGCGAAAGGATGGCTCCTCCTTCCCGGTGGAGGTATCCACGCGGTTCATCCCCAACCGGAACCTCAGCGTGGGTTTCATCCGGGACCTCACGGTGATCGTGGAGACGGAAACGGCTCTGCGGGAGAGTGAAGCCCACCATCGGGAGCTCATCGAAATCCTGGGGGAGGGCATCGCGATCACCAACCTCCAGGAGACGGTCATCCTGGCCAACCCCGTGGCCGAGAGCATCTTCGGGACCCCCTCAGGGCAATTCGTCGGAAGGAACCTCGGTGAGTTCCTCGACGCGTCCGAATGGAACCGGGTGACCCGACAGACCCTCCTGCGGGTGGAGGGTCAATCCAGTGCCTATCAGCTCAGGATCCGGCGAACGGATGGCCTGCTCCGCACCATCCAGCTCACGGCCTCGCCAAGGAGGGACAACAGCGGCCAGGTCATCGGCAGCCTCGCCGTCTTCCGGGACATCACCGAGGAACTCAAGCTGGAGGAGGCCCTCCGCCTCTCCCAGAAGATGGAGAGCCTGGGTAACCTGGCGGGCGGCCTGGCCCATGACATGAACAACGTGCTGGGAGCGATCCTCGGCCTCGCGACGACCAACCTGGACCTGCACCCCGAAGGTTCTCGGCTCCACAGCACCTTCCAGACCATCACCAAGGCCTGCCTGCGGGGCCGGAACATGGTGAAGAGCCTGCTGGACTTCACCCGGAAAGACATGACCGGCGAGCGCTCGGTCTCCCTCAACGGCCTCGTCCAGGAGGAGGCCCGCCTGCTGGAGCGGACCATTCCCGCGAACGTCGCCATCCAGCTGGATCTCGATCCCCAGGTGGGGACCATCCTCGGCGACCCCGACGCCCTCAGCCTCGTCCTGATGAACCTGTGCGTGAACGCCGTGGACGCCATGCCGGAGGGGGGCAGCCTCAGCCTGGGCACCCGGAGCCAACCCGATGGCCGGGTGCTCCTCACCGTGGCAGATACGGGCAGCGGCATGTCCCCAGAGACCCTCGAGCACGCCGTCGAGCCCTTCTACACCACCAAGCCCCATGGGAAGGGGACCGGCCTGGGCCTCTCCCTGGCCTACAGCACCGTGAAGGCCCACCACGGGGACCTGACCATCCAGAGCCGGCTGGGCCAGGGGACCACCGTGGAGATGCGCTTCAAGCCGGTCCACGCGCAGGCGGAACCGGCCATCCGGGAGGACGGCGAGGCCACCCGTCCCGGTGCCTCCTGCCACATCCTGCTGGTGGATGACGATGAGCTCATCCAGAGCGCCGTCGCCACCCAGCTTGAGGCCATGGGGCACGAGGCCACCGTCACCTCCAGCGGCGAACAGGCCATGGATTTGGTGAACCAGGGCTTCCGACCGGACATGGTCATCCTCGATATGAACATGCCCGGCTGGGGCGGGGCCCGCACCCTGCCGAGGCTCCGGGCGGCCCTGCCGGAGGTGCCCATCCTGCTGTCCACGGGCCGGGCCGATCAGCGGGCCCTGGACTTGGCCCGCGCCATCCCGGGCGTGACCATCCTCGCCAAGCCCTTCGGCTTCCGGGAACTCCAGGCCGCCCTCGCGGCCATCCTGCCGGATCGATGATCAGGTTTGCTTCTGCAACCAGCGGTTGTAGACCCACAGACTGAGGGCGCTGCCCAGGCCGAACAGGGTGAGGATGATCCAGCCCGTGGCGGCGGCCCCGGGATCCAGCTTAAGGAGGCCGTCCGCCTGCTTCACGGCCCCGGCGCACATGACCTTGTTGAAGAGCCAGGCGCCGGCGGGACCGCCCACCAGGCTCCCGATGGCCATGGGCAGGTTGGCGTAGCCCAGGAAGAGCCCCTCCTGGCCCTTGGGTGCCAGGGACCCGATGTACTCGTAGAGGCGGGCCGACGCGAAGAGCTCGCCGAAGGCGATCAGCGCCACCGTCATCACCACGAAAAGGCTGCCCAGGGGCAGCCAGAGCCGCATGGTCACGCCGCCGGCCATGTAGAGAGGCGCCACGTTGATGAGCATTGACAGCCCGATGATCACGGTGCCGATGATGATGGACTTGATGGGCGGGAGCTTGCCGAAAAGCTTGGTGATGAGCAACTGGAACAGCACGATGGTGATGGGGTTGGCCATGGTGTAGAGGTCCATGGCCGGGGTCAGCTCCACGGTCTTCTTCACGTAGAGCGGCAGCACGTTGTAGACCTGGTTGTAGATGAAGTAGAAGCCGCTGCTCACCACCATGAACATGGTGAAGCGACCGCTGCGCAGCACCTTGAAGATGCCGAAGAAGACTTCGGGAATGGTGCGCTTCGGCTTGTCGGGATCCACCGTGGACTCGGGATCCCGGTAGAGCAGCAGCACGGTTAGGAGGGCCAGGAAGGCCGCAACCATCGACACGATGAAGATGGTGTCGAGGGTGCCGAGCTTGGTACGCACGAAAAAGGCCGTGATGCGGCCGAACACGCTGCCGATGTTGATCACCATGTAGAAGATGGCGAAAGCCAGGGTGGCCTTGCCCAGGTGGGTGCGCTGGACCGTGCCCGCGATGCAGGGCTTCACGAAGGAGCCGCCGATTCCGATCAGGACGATGGCCGCGGCCACGGGCAGCATCACGCCCATGCCCGCCGTGACGTCCTTGCCCGCCTGCAAGGCGAGGGTCTGCCCGCCGAACCAGACCGGATACCCCATGAGGAAGTAGCCCCCCACCAGCAGCGTGCAGGCCAGCAGCAGGCTGCGGCGGAAGCCGATCTGATCGGCGATGGTGCCGCTGAGGATGGGCAGGAAGTAGACCAGGAACCAGAGCACGCCGTTCAGGGTGCTGGGCCAGTAGTCGCCGAGGCCCAGTCGCCCGAGGTAGATGACGATGAAGCTCGCCATGGAGTAGTAGGCCGCCCGTTCGAACAGCTCCGTGAGGTTCGCGTTCCAGTAGCTGGAGGGGAAGCGGTACTTCTCGCGGAAGGAGGGCTCGGCGCTCATGAATACCTCAGGGACCGCTCAGTGTGCCATGGAGCGCACAGGGTACCGGCCGGGGGTTGA
This sequence comes from Candidatus Geothrix skivensis, assembly GCA_016721195.1. GTDB lineage: Bacteria > Acidobacteriota > Holophagae > Holophagales > Holophagaceae > Geothrix > Geothrix skivensis. The sequence goes on from JADKIO010000008.1 coordinate 125,692, forward strand.
CTTTCATCACGACAGGACTGGATGACCAGGGTGCCCTGATCATCCGGAGGAGCCGGACCGCACTGAACCGTATCTCTGGCGAATGCCGCCTTAGTCCCGATTCAGGGTGTCGAGGTACTGCTGGAGTTCCTTGATCCTGAAGGGCTTTGACAGCAGGACCACATGGGGGTGCGCTTCCGCAAGGTCCAGGGCAGCCTGGTCGGCCCGGCCAGTGACCAGCAGGACAGGCACCTTGGGATTCAAGGCACGCAGGCGAGGCAGGGTTCCGGCGCCCCCCAGACCGGGCATGTTCATGTCCAGGATGACCACGTCAGGTTGGAGGCCCCCTGCGAGCTTCACCAGGGCCTCTTCGCCGGTCAGCACCGCCAGGACTGTGTGGCCCAGGGAGCTCAGAACCGACTGCAGGGTGCTCTGGATCAGTTCGTCATCGTCCACGAGAAGCACCTTGAGCCTGGCAACGGGAGGCGCGAACCCGGATCTGGCTTGAGGCTCAACGGGCCGGACCAAGGCTTCACAGGCGGGGAACCGCATGCGCACGCGGGTGCCCTGACCGGGTTCGCTCTGCAGGTCCACCTGGCCCCGGTGGGCCACCACGGTGCTGTAGACCATGGACAATCCCAACCCCGTACCCTTGCCCACACCCTTGGTGGTGAAGAAGGGATCCAGCGCCCTGTCCAGAATCGCCTGGGGCATGCCAGTGCCAGTGTCCTCCACCATGACCTCAATCCAGTCAGCGTCGACATTCCGGGTCCTCAGGGTGAGGGTGCCATGTTCGGGCATGGCGTCCACGGCGTTGACACACAGGTTCATGAACGCATGGGTCAACGCATTGGCATCACCCCGGATGGGTCGGAGATCGGGGGCCAGGTCCAGGTGGAGCCGGACCTTGGCGAGGGTGGTGCGTTCCAGCAGGTGGACCTCTTCCCGGAGAATCAGGTTCATGTCCAGTTCGAGCTCTTCTGCCGGGCTCTGCCGGGCGAAGTTAAGGAGCGTCTTGACCATCTTCCCACCCCGCCCGGCCGCCCGGATGATGGTGTCAAAAGCGTGGAAGACCCGGCCTCCCGTGGGCTGATCTTCAATGCCCAGCTCGGCCATCCCCAGAATGGCTGCCAGCACGTTGTTCATGTCGTGCGCCACGCCCCCCGCCAGGAGGCCCAGGCTCTCCATTTTTTGGGCTTGCTGCAGCTGCCCCTGGAGCCGGAACTTCTCCTCTTCGGCCTTCTTGCGTTCGGTGATGTCGATGGTGAACCCGGCCAGCAGGGTTCGTCCGCCCTGGACGATGGGAAACTTGAGGGTGGTGTAGCTGCGGCCGTTGAGGGCCTCTTCCACTTCCAGTGCCTTCCCGGCTGACACCACGGCCAGATCATCGCTGAGGATCTTCTCGGCCAGATCGGCAGGGAACAACTCGTCCATGGTCCTGCCTACCATGTCAGAACCCTTGATTCCGATCATCTGCTCAAAGTTCTCGCTGGCCTGCAGAACGCGACTCCCGCTCGCCGTGACCTCTTTGATGAAGGTGTAGATGGGTGAATGGTGGACAAAGAGGGTGAGCAGCTCATTGGAATCCCGCAGGGCGGCTTCGGCCAACCTCTGCTTGGTGATGTCAGTGACGACCCCGTGCCATAGCACATCGCCATTGTCCTGGGGTTCCGGCATGGATTGGATGTGCAGCCACCTGACAGCGCCCTGGATCAGGGCCCGGCCCGTCCAGTCAAAGGGCACCGTGTAGGTCAGTCCATCCCGATTCAACTGGATGAAGTTTTCCAGGTCATCGGGGTGGATCCCGCTGAACGCCAACTGGATGTCAGCCAGCAGGCGTTCCCGGTCCACGCCAAACAGCTCCGCCAACCTGGGGCTGACATATTCGAATGCGATGGTGGTGTCCGGCTGGCTGCGGATGAGGTAGACCCCGACGGGGATGCTGGCCACCAAGTGTTCGTACTGTTGCCGACTTTCCTTCAGCGCCCCTTCCGTCCGTTTGCGCTCGGTGATGTCGCTCATCGAGGTCACCCGAACCGTTCGGCCCTGGTAGGGCATCCGCTTCCCGCGGATGAGTGCTGGAAAGGTGGAGCCATCCTTGCGCAATCCCGTGGCTTCATAGGGCAGCTCATAGCCGGCCATCATGTTTTTCTTCACCCGGTCCCGATCCTCCGGGGCGATCCATTCAGTGCCCGGCCTCCCAATGGCTTCTTCGGAGGAGTAGCCGAACATCTCCTCCGCGCTCCTGTTCTGGTCCAGGCACAGCCCGTTTTCAGATATGAAGATGGCTTCAAAGGCAGCTTCGCTCAGCGCACGGAATTTCTCATGAACCTCGGCCGAGGCCTCTTCCAGCCGCTTGCGGGCGGTGATGTCCTTGGAGATGCACACGACGGAAGACACCCGCCCATTGCGGTCCCGTATGGGCTTCAGGGAGGTGATGAAGTGGCGGTCGCCGGCCGGGCTGGGGACCCTGACATCGAAGACGGAGGTTTCGCCAGTGGCGAAGGCCTTCCGCACCATCGTCATCCGCGCCTCGGCCTCTGCCCGGGGGAAGATGTCCCAGATGCGCTTTCCGATGACGGCCTCTGGGGACTTGCCGAAGGCGCCGGAGAAGGCCTGGTTCACGTAGCGGTAGGTCCCGTCCTCGAGGATGTTGAAGATGGGATCGGTGGATTCGTCCAGCACCATCGACAAGACTTCAACCCATTCCGGACTGGTCAGCCTTTCGCTGTTCCGATCCATCGTGCCTCCCGCATCCCCATGCATCCTCCTACCGGGTCATGGAGTATACGGCGGCTGTGCTGTGACTGCTCAGTGATCCTCTGCCTCCTCGGTAAGGTGCAGCCGCACGGCGCCGCCGGGCTCGATGCGTTCCACGCCTTCGGGCACCACCGCCAGGGCATTGGCCAGGAGCATGGAGGACAGGATGCCCGAGCCCTGGGGTCCGGTGAGGCGGGCCAGCAGCCGATCCCCCTCGCGGCGCACCCGCACCCGGAGGAACGTGGTCCGGGGATCCCCGGCCTTGCCGGACCAGCCGTCCTCCAGGGTCCCTTCCGCCCTCGGGCGGTGCAGCCGGGCGAACCCCATCAGCTTGCGCAGGGCGGGCCGCACGTACTCCTCGACCATGAGCATGGCGGCCACGGGATTGCCTGGAAGGCCGAAGACGGGCCTGCCGCCGAGCATCCAGAAACCCAGGGGCCCGCCGGGCTTCTGGGCCACCTTCCAGAAGACCCGCTGGGCCCCGAGCTCCTCCAGCATCCCCTTCATGAAGTCGTAGTCGCCCACGGAGATGCCCCCGGTGGTCAGGACCGCGTCGGCCTCCAGGGCCCGACGGAGGACGCCACGCAGGGTCTCGCGATCGTCCGGCACCCGGGGGAAGGGCATGGGAATCCCGCCGCAGGCCGTCACCTGGGCGCAGACCGCGTGGAGGTTGGCATCGCGGATCTGGCCCGGCCCCGGCTGCTGGGCCACGTCCACCAGCTCATCCCCGGTGGTGAGCACCGCCACCCGGGCCCGGGGATGGACCCGCACCGTTGGCAGCCCCGCGGCCGCCAGCACGCCGATGTCGCCGGGCCGCAGGCCCTGCCCGGCCAACACCAGCAGCTGGCCCACCTGCAGGTCCTCGCCCGCATGGCGGATGTGGATGCCCTCGCGCAGGGACTTGCGGACCTCCACCCAGGCTTCGCCGCGGGTGGTGTCCTCCACGGGCACCACCGTATCGGCGCCTTCGGGCAGGGGGGCCCCGGTCATGATGCGCAGGGCCTCCCCGGCACGAACCACATGGCTGGACACGGCCCCCGCCGGGAGATCCCCCAGCACCTTCAGGCGGACCGGATGGATGGGCGTGGCCTGGGCCAGGTCCGCAGCCTGCACCGCATAGCCATCCATGGCGGAGTTGAGGAAGGGCGGCACCTGGGCCGCGGAGCGGAGGTCCTCGGCGGCGGCCAGCCCGAGGAGATCCGGCAGCGGCCGCAGCCCCGCCGGAAGGGGTGCGATGCGGGCCAGGATGAGGCTGAGGGCCTGCGCGGGCGTGGTCATCGGTCGGGGTACCTCAGCACCTTCCAGGTCAGGAAGGAGAAGTGCCGCCAGGTGCCCGGCATGTGGGAACCCACGGAAGCCACCAGGGTGGCGGCCAGGTACCAGGGCAGGCGGGCCGCGGGCTGCAGGACCCCCAGGCCCAGCAGGCCCAGCTTCAGCAGCACCGCCACCCCGCTGCCCTGGGTGAGGATGGCCAGGTCCTTGGCGAGGTCCACCGCGAAGAGCAGGACGCCACTCACCAGGGTGAGCAGGATGGGCCCCCGGAGGGCCTGGAAATCGGCGCCGAAGGGGATGCCTCCCACCACCAGGGCCATGGCCGCGATGTGCAGGCTGCGCAGGACGAGCTGCACGGGCCGTGCCCACCGGAAGCGCCGGGGCGCTTCCGGAAAGAGCAGGGCCAGGATGGGGTTGCGCGCCGGCCGGTCCATGCGGGTGGGATCCATGCCTCCGTTCTAGCAGAATCCGGTCCCAGGGGTTCTCCCCTATGCTGAACTGATCCCCATCAAGGACCCCACCATGACCAAGACCTCCCCCCAGGCCGTCACCATCCGCATCCGCATCGCCGTGGGGGAGAACATCGCCATGGGCCAGGGCAAGGCCGATCTCCTGGAGGCCATCGGCCGCACCGGCTCCATCTCCGCGGCGGCCCGGGAGCTGGACATGAGCTACCGCAAGGCCTGGATGCTGGTGGACGAAATGAACCAATGTTTCCCCTCCCCGGTGGTCACGGCCACCAAGGGCGGGCTCCGGGGAGGGGGCGCCCAGGTGACTGATCTCGGCCAGGAGGCCCTCGCCCGCTTTCGCCGGATCCTAGCCAAGGCCTCCGCTGCCATCGATGTGGAGGTCAGGGAATTCAGAAAGAAACTTCTGCGTTGAGGTGACATTCCGGAAAAAGGACCCACGCTTGGCTGTCCCTGGCGTTATAGCCCTGCGAAACTATCGAATGGAGGTCGACATGAACCGATCCACCTTTTTACGATGGGGGTTGGCCCTGGCCACGGTCCTGTCTCCCGGTCTTCTGCCAGCCGCGCCGCCCGCAGAAAAGATCGTCATTCTGGCCACCACCACCAGCACCCAGGATTCCGGCCTGCTGGACGAGCTGGTGCCTCTCTTCGAAAAGCAGTCCGGCTACCAGGTCAAGACCATCGCCGTAGGCTCGGGCCAGGCCATCGCCATGGGCAAGCGCGGCGAGGCGGACGTGCTGCTGGTGCACTCGCCAGATGCCGAGAAGGCTCTGGTGGCCGATGGCGCCGGCATAAACCGGCGCATCGTGATGCACAACGACTACATCCTGGTGGGACCCGTTGCGGACCCGGCAGGGATCGCGAAGCACACCGCGGCAGAGAGTTTCCAGCGGATCGCATCCGGCAAGTCGCTGTTCCTGTCCCGCGGCGACAACTCGGGTACCCACGCCCAGGAGCTGAAGCTCTGGAAGGCCGCGGGCATTCCCTTCGAAGGCCAGGCCTGGTACCAGCAGACCGGACAGGGCATGGGCCAGACCCTGGCCATCGCCGCCGAAAAGAAGGCTTACACATTGTCAGATCGCGGCACGTACCTCGCCCTGCGGAAAAAGCTCGGTCTCGCCATCCTCCATGAAGGCGATCCCACCCTCAGGAATGTCTACCACGTCATCGAGGTAAACGCGGCGCGATTCCCCAAGGTGAATTCAGCGGGAGCCCGCGCCTTTGCTGACTTCCTGGTGTCGAAAGCTGTCCAGGCGCGCATCAAAGAATTCGGAATCGCAACCTTTGGCTCGCCGCTATTCTTCCCTGATGCCGGCTTCCAGGAATAGGACGCCGGAAGGAGAAAGCACCCATGTCGAACGCCATCTTCAGCTTGCCCGAAGCCCACAGCGAGGTCATCCGCTCCTATGCCCCCGGATCCCAGGAGCGGGCGCTGCTGAAGGCCGAACTGGAGCGCCAGTACCACCAGGAGATCGAGATCCCGCTCATCATCGGCGGGCAGGAAGTGCGCACGGGAAGGGTCCAGAAGGCCGTCTGCCCCCATGACCACCGGCACGTGCTGGCCACCTTCCACGAGGCGGGCGAGGCAGAGGTGCGCCTGGCCATCCAGGCCGCCCTGGCGGCCAAGAAGGACTGGGAGGCCACCCCCTGGGAGGATCGCGCCGCCATCTTCCACAAGATGGCCAGCCTCATCTCGACGAAGTACCGCTACATCCTGAACGCCGCCACCATGCTCAACCAGTCGAAGAGCGCCTACCAGGCGGAGATCGACAGCTCCTGCGAAACGGCGGACTTCTTCCGCTTCAACGCGAAGTTCATGGAGGACATCTACCACCACCAGCCCGTCTCGGACCCCCACGTGTGGAACCGCGTCCACTACCGGGCCCTGGAGGGCTTCGTCTTCGCCGTGACGCCCTTCAACTTCACGGCCATCGGCGCCAACCTCGCCACGGCCCCCGCCATCATGGGCAACACCGTGGTCTGGAAGCCGGCCTCCACGTCCATCCTGTCGAACCACTACCTCATGCAGCTGTTCAAGGAGGCCGGACTGCCGGACGGCGTCATCAACTTCGTCCCGGGCCCCGGGCCGCTCATCGGGAAGCTCGCCCTGGAGCACCCAGACTTCGCGGGCCTGCACTTCACGGGGTCCACCGGGGTCTTCAACAGCATGTGGAAGACCATCGCCGCCAACCTGGAGAACTACAAGAGCTATCCCCGCATCGTGGGCGAGACCGGCGGCAAGGACTACATCTTCATGCACGCCTCCGGCGATGGCGAGGAAACGGCGGCGGCCATCGTCCGCGCCGGCTTCGAGTACCAGGGCCAGAAGTGCTCGGCCTGCTCCCGGGTCTACATCCCCGCCTCCCGCTGGGTCGAGCTGAAGGACCGCATCCTGGGCATGCTGGCCACGGTGAAGATGGGTGACGTGCGGGACTTCCGGAACTTCTTCAACGCCGTCATCGACGAGAAGGCCTTCGACAGCACCATGAGGTACATCGAGCTGGCGAAGAACGCCAAGGACGCCGAGATCATCGCCGGCGGCAAGGGCGACAAGAGCAAGGGCTACTTCATCGAACCCACGGTCATCCTCACCACGAACCCCAAGTTCGTGACCATGGAGGAGGAGATCTTCGCCCCGGTGGTCACCATCTACGTCTACGAGGATGCGCAGCTCGACGAGACCCTCCAGGTGCTGGACGAGACCTCGCCCTACGCCCTCACCGGCGCCATCTTCGCCCGGGACCGCTACGTCATCAACCAGCTGACCCGGACCCTGGCCAACACCGCCGGCAACTTCTACATCAACGACAAGTGCACCGGCGCCGTGGTGGGGCATCAGCCCTTCGGCGGCTCCCGGGCCTCGGGCACCAACGACAAGGCCGGCAGCCTGCTGAACCTGATCCGCTGGACCTCGCCGCGCACCATCAAGGAAAGCTTCACGCCCCCCCGGGACATCAAGTTCCCCTTCCTCGAAGCGGAGTAGCGTGGACCTGATCTGGGAGGGCCTCCGGAAGGCGCTGGAGCTGCTGCTCAGGCTGGATCCCGAGGTCCTCGGGATCACCCTGCTCTCCCTCAAGGTCTCCGGTCTGGCCACCCTGCTCAGCGTCGTGCTGGGGTTGGGGCTCGCGGTGACCGTGGCCCTCAACGACTTCCCGGGCAAGCGGCTGGTCATCGCCCTGATGAACACCGGCATGGGCCTGCCACCGGTGGTGGTGGGCCTGTTCGTGACCGTCCTGCTCTGGCGGAACGGGCCCTTTGGCTTCCTGGGCATCCTCTACACGCCTGCGGCCATCATCCTGGCCCAGTCCATCATCGCCACGCCGATCATCGCCGGGCTGGGGCTCGCCGCCCTGCAGCACCTGCCGCCGGGGCTGCGCCTCCAGATCCTGGCCCTGGGCGCCACTCGGACCCAGCTGGTCTGGCTGCTGCTGAAGGAGGCCCGCCTGCCGCTGCTGGCGGCCATCATGGCAGGCTTCGGCGGGGTCATCTCCGAAGTGGGCGCCTCCATCATGGTGGGCGGCAACCTGAAGGGCAGCACCCGCGTGCTCACCACGGCCACGGTGATGGAGACCAGCCGCGGCAACTTCGACGTGGCCTTCGCCCTCAGCTTCCTCCTGCTGGTCCTGGCCTTCTCGGTGAACGCCCTGCTCACCCACCTGCAGCAGCGGAGCCGGCGCCCATGAGCCGGGAGGTCCTGCTCCAGGCCCGGAACCTCCTGGTGCGCCGCGGGGGCCTCCAGGTGCTCGAGGTACCGGCCCTGGACCTGCGCGCCGGTGAGGTGCTGGCCCTCATGGGGCCCAACGGCGCCGGCAAGACCACCCTCATGCTGACCCTGGCGGGCCTGCTGCCCCCCACAGGAGGAGAGCTGATCTTCCGGCAGACCAGCCCTCGCTCCCGGGAGCAGCAAGACGCCCTCCGCCGCCGCATGACGATGGTGTTCCAGGATCCCCTGCTCCTGGATGCCACCGTGGCCCAGAACATCGCCACGGGGCTGCAGCTGCGCGGAGTGCGGGCAGCCGAGCGCCAGCCGCAGGTGGAGCACTGGGCCCGCCGGCTGGGCCTGGGGGGTCTCCTGGATCGCTCCGCCCATCACCTCTCCGGTGGCGAGGCCCAGCGCACGGCCCTGGCCCGGGCCTTCGTCCTCCAGCCGGAGGTCCTCTTCCTGGATGAGCCCTTCTCCGCCCTGGACGCCCGGTCCCGGGAAGGACTCATCGAGGACCTGGGCCACATCCTGGCGGACACCGGAACCACCACCGTGCTCTCCACCCACGACCAGAGCGAGGCGGCCCAGTTGGCCCACCGGCTGGCGGTGATGAAGGAGGGGCGCATCGTGCAGCTCGGGGGCTTGAGGGAGGTCATGAACCATCCGGAGGATCCCTTCGTGGCCGCCTTCGTGGGCATGGAGACCCTCCTCAAAGGCCAGGTGGTGACCTGCGGGGAGGGGCTGATCTCCGTGCGCCTGGGGAAGGGCGCCATGGACCGTGAGGTCCTGGCGATGGGCGAGGCCCAGCCAGGCCAGACGGTGCTGGTGGGCGTCCGTCCCGAGCACGTGGCGCTGTCTTTACAAACCGACAACGCCACCAGTGTGCGGAATGCCTTCCCCGGGGCTGTGACCAAGGTCATACCCCAGGGTCCCTTCTTCAAAGTCGAGCTGGATTGTGGCTTCTTCCTCAGCGCCTACGTGACAGGTCAATCGCTGTCAGAACTTGGACTTCAGCCCGGTCGAAGGGTGGTGGCCTCCTTCAAGGCCACCAGCGTCCACCTCATCCGCCGGGAAGGGCTCGACCCGCAACTGTGATCCCGGGGCCATTGCGGCCCGGCGGACCCAGGACTAGCCTCAATCGAGGGATGGTGGTGCCGTCCCTGTTTTGTTTTGCATTCTCAGAACCCCGTCCGGAGGCACCCTCGCCATGAAACAGCTGGTGATCGATTTCCAAAAGTGCGATGCAGGGCGCAACTGCAATCACGAGTGTGAGCTGGAGTGCGCCATCAAGGTCTTCAAGGTGGATGACCCCGCCCAGGCCGCCCTCCAGATCAAGGCCTACGAAGATGGCGGCGGCCACGCCGTGCTCTGCGATCAGTGCGGGGACTGCGTGGTGGTGTGCCCCTCCGAGGCCCTCAAGCGCAACAAGCTGGGCGTGGTCATGATCAACAAGAGCGTCTGCGTCGGCTGCTACATGTGCATCGGGTTCTGCGAGAAGGATGCCTTCATGCGGAACTCCGACTGGATCACGCCCCACAAGTGCACCTCCTGCGGCATCTGCGTGAAGGTCTGCCCCCACGGCGCCCTGTCCATCGTGGATGTCCCCGAGCCGCCCGTCCGGATCATCTGAGAACGCCCCTTGAGAAAGGCCATGCCATGAGCCAGCTCGTCTTCGATCCCAGCAAGGTCATGAACATCGACTACACCCTGCGCACCGAGTACCTCGACGGCCTGGAGGCCATCAAGGCCGCGCACAAGGTGCTGAAGGAGATCACCTACACGCCCAGCCTGCCGGACAAGGGCTACACCAACCGCACCCTCTACGTGAACGTGGGCTCCCTGGAGATCCAGGAGAAGCCCGTCACGCAGCAGATGAAGGATGTCTTCATCGGCGGCCGCGGCTTCGGCCTCTACCACCTATGGAACGCGGTGAAGCCCACCACCCGCTGGAACGATCCCGAGAACGAGATCATCATCAGCCCCGGCCCCGTGTCCGGCATGACCCAGTACGCGGGCACCGGCAAGTCCCTGGTGGTGAGCCTCTCACCCCAGACGGACATCCCCATCGATTCCAACGTGGGCGGCTTCTACGGCCCCCTGCTGAAGTTCTCGGGCTTCGATGCCCTGGAGCTCCAGGGCAAGTCTGACAAGGACATCATCCTGTTCATCGATGGCCAGAAGGGCATCATCCGCATCGAGGAGGCACCCACGGATCCCGTGGACAGCCACGTCCTCGCGGAGATCCTCACGCACATGTACGCGGAGAACGAGAAGGACCTGCCCAACATCTCGGTGGTGTCCACGGGTGCCGCCGCGGAGCACAGCCTCATCGGCATGCTGAACTTCTCCTTCTACGACCGGCGCCGCAAGTGCGTGCGCTTCAAGCAGGCCGGCCGCGGCGGCATCGGGACGGTGTTCCGGAACAAGCGCATCCGGGCCCTGGTCATCCGCGGTCCCCAGGTGGCGGGGGATCTGAACCACCCGGCGGACCCCGAGACCATCGCCAAGACCGGCGTGAAGTACCACAAGGAGATCCGCGAGAACGACGGCTCCCAGTGCATGATGCGGCGCAACGGCACGGCCCACATCGTCGAGATCATGGACGCCTACGACCTGCTGCCGGTCCACAACTTCCAGTTCGGCTCGCACCCGGAGGTCCACAAGATCGATTCCGCCTACTGGCAGCAGCGCCTGACCCAGGCCACCGTGGACGGCTGCTGGTACGGCTGCTCCATGGCCTGTGCCAAGGGCGCCGATGGGCTCACCCTCCAGACCGGCCCCTACAAGGGCCACCTCGTCTCCGTGGACGGCCCCGAGTACGAGAATGCGGCGGGCCTGGGCTCCAACTGCGGGGTCTTCGATCCCGACGCCTTGCTCGAGCTGAACTTCTACTGCGATACCTACGGCATCTGCACCATCACCTACGGCACCCTCACGGCCTTCGTCATGGAGTGCTACCAGCGCGGCATCCTGAACAAGGAACGCACCGGGGGCCTGGAGCTGACCTGGGGCAATGCCGCGGCCGACCTGGAGATGATGCACCAGATGGCCCGCGGCGAAGGCTTCGGCAAGATCGCCGGCATGGGCACCAAGAAGATGAAGGAACACTTCATCAAGAATGGCTGGGGTGATCCGCAGCTCATCAACGACATCGGCATGGAGAACAAGGGCCTCGAGTACTCCCAGTACATGTCGAAGGAATCCCTGGCCCAGCAGGGCGGCTACGCGCTGACCAACAAGGGCCCCCAACACGACGAGGCCTGGCTGATCTTCATGGACATGGTGAACAAGCAGCTGCCCACCTTCGAGGACAAGGCCGAAGCGCTCTACTACTTCCCCCTGTTCCGCACCTGGTTCGGCCTCAACGGCTTCTGCAAGCTGCCCTGGAACGATGTGGTGCCCGCCAACAACTCGGAACAGCCCGAGGCCCACAAGGTGCCCGAGCACGTGCAGAACTACGTGGATCTCTTCAGCGCCACCACGGGCATCAAGATCACCAAGGAGGACCTGATCACCCAGTCCGCCAAGGTCTACAACTTCCAGCGGGTGTTCAACATCCGCATGGGCAAGGGCCTGCGCCTGCACGACGCGGCCCCCTACCGCTCGCTGGGCCCCGTCACGAAGGAAGAGTACGAATCCCGGGCCGAGCGCTACGACCAGCAGATCATCACCGAGATGGGCCTCGATCCCGTTGGCAAGACCACCGAGGAGAAGATGGCCCTGCACCGCCAGTGGCGCACCGGTCGGTTCTCCCAGCTCATGGACGCCGTCTACACCCGACGGGGCTGGACCCTGGATGGCGTGCCCACCCTGGCTCGATTGCAGGAACTGGGCCTGGATGCCTTCCCCGAGGTGGTCGAGGTCGTGAAGCAGCACCTCTAGGCAGATCGGCCGCGCGAGCGGCCGATCTGTTTCCTGCAACCACCCAGAGGCCCCGAACATGATCCTGGTGAACGAGGAACCACTCGGCTGGCACGAGGGCATGACCGTCCGGGACATCCTGCGGCAGAAGAACTACCGCTTCCCCATGCTGATCATCCACGTGAACGACACCATGGTGCAGAAGAAGGATTACGACAGGACCACCGTGCCCGACGGGGCGGTAGTGAAGGTCATCCACCTCATCAGCGGGGGCTGAGTTCCTACCTTGAAACCAGGGGAAGCAGCAGACGGAAGCGCGTTCCACGCCCGGGTTCGCTCGCTACCTCCAGCCGGCCCCCACCCTCCTCCACCATGGCCTTGAGCGAGGAGAGGCCCAGGCCGGTGCCCTTGCCGGGTTCCTTGGTGGTGTAGAAGGGGTCGAAGATCCGCGCGAGGACTTCCTGGGTCATCCCGGTACCGGAATCAACCACCTCGATCATGGCCTGTTCCCCCCTCGTTCCGCCCCGGGTGACTTGGATGCCGAGATGGCCGCCCTCGGGCATGGCATCCCGGGCATTGGCCACCAGGTTCACCATCATCTGCTCCAGCCGGAGCGTCGAGCTCTTGATGATCAAGACCTCATCCCTGGGGACCTCCATGATCAGGTTCACGGCTCGGGGGAGGAGCAGCCGAAGGGTCTCCTCCATGCCGCCCAGTTCCCGTCCCAGGTCCACGGGCAGGAGCGCCTCCTCCTCCCGCCGGGCGAACTCCATGAGCCGCCGGGTGAGCAGGGCGGCGCGATCGGCGGCCATGGCGATGCGGTTCAGCTCCGAGAGGCCGGGCGGCACGCCCTCCTCCAGGTTCATGACCGCCAACTCGGCTGAGCTCTTCACCGCGCCCAGCAGGTTGTTGAGGTCGTGGGCGAGCCCGGCTCCCATCATGGCCAGGGCATTCATGCGCTCCGTGCGGATCAGGGTGTGCTGGGCCTGCTCCAGAACCTGGGTCCGGTCGCGCACCCGATCCTCGAGGGTGCGCCGGGCCGCCTCCAGGTCCTCCACCGCCTGCACCTGCCGGAGCAGGAGGAGGAGGACCATGACGAGAAAGATGCCCGAGGCACCCCGCACCAGGTAGAGCGGCGCCTGGAGGATGAGCACGGCCATGACCGCCAGTGCCCCGACAACCGGGAAGTAGGGGAGCAGGCGCGTGAGTCTCCCGCCCGCTCCCTGGAGATCGGGGGCCGCCTCCGGTGTCGGGGACCAGGCGGCGAGTCCCTGAAACAGGGGAATGCAGCCCACCAGCGGCCACCACCACTGCTCCTGGGGGGTCAGAGGGAGGCCGGCCATGGCCCAGCCGGAGAGCACCACCAGCCAGGCCAAGGCCGAAGCCCCCAGCCAACCGAGCGGGCCCCTGAACCGATGTGGCCGGCCGGAGGTCATGTAGACCAGACCGCCCCCCATCAGGGCCGCATTCAGGTAGGCCACCAGAACGCGCAGGCTCAGATCCGGGTTGGCCGTGCGCAGGGCCCCGTGGACCCCAACCACCCAGAGGAGGAACAGGACGGAGGCGGCGAAGAGCAGGCCATCCAGCACCCGGCGACGACTTCCAACCTCCCAGGAGCTTCCCCGCGGAAAACTCAGGACGGCGGCCAACACCAGGAGGCCGGTACCCAGGCTCAGGAGCTTGAACAGGTCGGGGGCCCAGGTCAGGGGATGACCGATGGCGGGTGGAATCCAGAGCGAGACATTGATGACGTCCAGGAGAGCCGAGGCCCAGAGCAGTTGCCACGCCAGGCGTTCCTTGCGTTCGGACCGCCAGGCCCGCAGGCCCAGGCTCGTGCAGGCCAGCAGCTCGATGAGCAGGTAGCCGAGGTTCCAGACGAAGCTTCGCCGCTCAGGGGTGGAGGCTAGGTGCACGGCCACCACGCCAAGCCAGGCTCCCACCAGCGTGGCGCGAGCCCACCAAACCCAAGCGGTGTGCACGCCCCGCCCCTCGGGCCGTGGGCTCGTGGCCGGGAATGGAGCCTGGGAGTGGGCGGGCCCGGTCAAGGAGAGCCTCGTCAAGAATCTGGTACAGAGCATAGCGGCAGGGCCGCAGTGTCTACTTAGAAACAGGAGGGGAGGCCAATGCCTCCCCTCCCCGGTCAGCCCCGTCCCTTTCACAGCTCCAGGGTGATGCCCTGGGCCAGTTCCACCCGGCCGCTGAAGTTGATGGCAGTGGTCTGGCGGCGCATGTAGGCCTTCCATGCGTCGGAGCCGCTCTCCCGGCCACCACCGGTCTCCTTTTCGCCACCGAAGGCTCCGCCGATCTCGGCGCCGCTGGTGCCGGTGTTTACGTTGGCGATGCCGCAGTCGCTGCCCGCCGCGGAGAGGAAGAGCTCGCTCTCCCGCTGGTCGTTGGTGATGATGGCGCTGGAAAGGCCCTGGGGCACGCCGTTCTGGAGGGCGATGGCCTCCTCGAAGGTGCGGTACTTCATCAGGTAGAGCACCGGCGCGAAGGTCTCCTCCTTCACCATGGGGATGTTTCCATCGACTTCCACGATGCAGGGGGTGACGTAGCAGCCACCGGGGCGCTGCAGACGCTCACCCCCGAGGAGCACACGGCCCCCTTCGGCCTTCACTTTCTCGATGGCCTCCAGCATGGTGTCCACGGCCCCGGCATCCACCAGGGGCCCCATGAGGTTCTCGTCCAGGCGGGGGTTGCCGATGGTCGTCTTGCGGTAGAGGGCCTGGAGCCGCTCCGTGAAGGCCGCGTAGATGGACTCGTGGAGGATGACGCGACGGGTGGAGGTGCAGCGCTGGCCGGAGGTGCCGATGGCGCCGAAGTAGATGGCGCGCAGGGCGATGTCAAGATCGCCCTTCTCACTGACGATGACGGCGTTGTTGCCCCCCAGCTCGAGAATGAGCCGCCCAAAGCGCTCCTGCACCAGCCGACCCACGTGCCGCCCACCGGGCACGGAGCCGGTGTAGGACACCAGGGCCACCCGGGGATCCGTGTTGATGAGGTCCCCGATGTCGCTGCCCCGGCCGATGGCCAGGCTGCAGATGGCGGGATCGAAGCCGAAGTCCCGCAGCACCTTCTCGGCGATCTTCGTGCAGGCGATGGCCGTCAGCGGCGTCTTGGAGGAGGGTTTCCACAGCACCGTGTCGCCGCAGACCAGGGCGAGGGCCGTGTTCCAGCTCCAGACCGCCACGGGGAAGTTGAAGGCGGTAATGACGCCCACCACCCCCAGGGGATGCCACTGCTCCTGAAGGCGGTGCTGCTTGCGCTCGCTGGGCATGGTGAGGCCGTACATCTGGCGGGAGAGGCCCACCGCGAAATCGCAGATGTCGATCATCTCCTGGACCTCGCCCAGGCCCTCGCGCAGGGTCTTGCCCATCTCCAGGGTGACCAGTTCCGCCAGGGCGCCCTTGTGGCGGCGCAGCTCGTCGCCGATGGCCTTCACCACCTCCCCGCGCTTCGGGGCGGGGACCAGCTTCCAGGTCGCATAGGCCAGGTGGCACTTCTCCAGGATGGCGTCGAATTCCTGGGGGGTGACGTTGGCCACCGTGGCCAGGGGCTCGCCATGGATGGGGGACACCACGGTCTGGGCCTTCCCGCTGCCCAGCCACGCGCCGGCGAATCCGCCCGGATTCGATTTGGAAAGACCCAATGAATTCAGCACCTGGTCCATGACCCACCTCCAGCATTCATTTGTATCGTTTTTTGTTTCAATTATAAAATTCATTCGATTCACATATGACATGAGCTAAATTCATGTTTGTGGACTCACTCCTCGACCTGCCCCAGCTCCGCACCTTCTACACGCTGGTCCAGGCGGGGAGTTTCACGGCCTGTGCGGGGCGGCTGAACCGCACCCAGTCCGCCGTCAGCCATGCCATGGCCAAGCTGGAGAACCAGACCGGCGTGACCTTGCTGGCGCGGCGGGGTCGAACCCTGGGCCTTACCGAGGAAGGCCGCCGCCTCTACCAGGCCTGCGAGCAGGCCTTTGCCACCCTCGACGCCGCCGCGGACGACCTGCGGCGTCACCAGACCCTCGCCAAGGGCCGCCTGCGCGTGGGGGCGACCCTGGAGTTCGGCAGCAGCATCCTCATGAAGCACATGCAGCCCTTCCTCGCCGCGAACCCGGATCTGGAGATCGACTTCACCCTCGACCACGAGCTCCTGGGCCCCCTGCTGCGGGATGACCTCGACCTGATCATCGACTGCCTGGAGCACCCCCTGCCCACCCTCAAGAAATCGCCCCTGTTCCGGGAGACCTACGTGGTGGCCTGCGCGCCGGGGTTCCGCAAGGCCCACCGGCTGCGGGTTCCCGCGGACCTCTCGAGCGGGCCGGTCCTTTCGCTGGACAAGGCCGGCGCCTGGTGGAACCGCTTCCTCATGGCCGTGCCGGATCGTGAGCAGCCCCAGCTGGACCACATCATCGCCGTGAACCACATCCGGGCCATGATCCACGCGGCCATCGAGGGCATGGGCGCCCTTCTGGTGCCCCGGTACAGCGTGCTGGAGGAGCTGCAGCGCGGTGCGCTCGTGGCGCTCTTCCCCGCCATCCGCCCCACGGAGGACCGCTTCTCCATCTACCAGAAGAAGGTCAAGGCCGGCCAGGAAAAGCAGCGGCTGCTGACGCGGTACCTGCAGGGGCTGAGCCCGGAGGAATTCGGTTCCTGAGGTCATCCCTCACGAAAAGGCGGCCTCCAGCTTCGCCCGCAGGCAGTCCAGTGACGCCGGCCGCAACAGGGCATGATCGTCCTCGAGGACCCGCAGCACGGACGCTGGATTCCGATCCCGGTAGGCTTCGCTCTCGGCCAGGGGCACTGCCTCATCGAAGCGGCCATGGAGGATCACAGTCGGCACCGGGATGCGCCAGGTGTCGTCATCCATCCAGTTCGGAAGGTCCCGCAGCAGCTCCAGGCCCAGGCGCCGTGGCTTCCCCGCGCCGTGATGGAAGACCTCCAGCTCCCCCCGCTCCCGATAGGTGGCCCAGGCGGGGCTGGCCATCCGCCGTCGGGCGAAGTGGATGGCCGGCGCCAGCAGGATCATGGAGCTGATGGACGCGCCTCGGTGGGCCACGGCCGTGGCGACGAAGCCGCCGAGGGAGCTGCCCACCAGCACCGGCGGCTCCGGCAGGGTGCCCAGCAGCGCCTCCACCGCCGCGACCTGCGCGCTAAGGGTCAGCGTCTCGAAGGTGGGCAGGTTGAGGTCCGGCGCGTGGAAGGGGAAGCCACGTGCTTCTGCCCAATGCCGGGTGAACGTACCCTTGTTTCCGCCGGGGGAGGAGGAGAAGCCGTGGAGGTAGATCAGATCCATGATTCATGATCCCTGAACGGGCAGCAGGCCGCCATGCAGCTGCCTGTTGCTGACTCCCCGCAGAAGGCGGGGAGCGTGCACGGAATTACATTTGGTCCTTGAGGCCCTTGGCCGTCCTGACTCGGTGCTCCGCGCCTCGCCCTTCGGGCGGCAATCGGCTGCGCCGATTCCGTCCCACCCTCCCTTCGCTCCGCCTTGGTCGGATGGTGAAAACAACCTTGCACGGCCGCAAAGTCGCCTCCCCGGAACGACGAAGGCCGCCTTCCGGCGGCCTTCTGCTTCGTGCTCTGACCCAGATTACATCTGGTCCTTGAGGCCCTTGGCCGTCTTGAAGACGACTTTGCGGCCGGCCGGGATCTTGATGCTTTCGCCGGTCTTGGGGTTGCGGCCCATCTTCTCCTTGGTGGCGCGCACTTCGAAGGTGCCGAGGCCGAAGAGGTTTACGCGGTTGCCGGAGAGGAGGGTCTCGACGATGTGATCGCGGACGCCATCCAGGATGGACTTGGCGCGGGCCTTGGAAAGGTCCTGGGCTTCGGCGAGGTTGGCGGCGAGCTCAGCAATGCCGAGGGTATCGGGCTTGGAGGTGGACTTGGCCATGTTGGACTCCTTGGGATGGGTTGAGCGGGATTCCCGAAGACACGCGAATCCCAGCGGGACCGGCTCACTGCGAAGGGGCCGGCCAATGGGTGAGATGGATGGGCCGCTGGCTACTCGGAGGCCGCGACGGCACTGACTTCGAGGTTCACCTTGGCGTGGACACCGCTGTAGAGGCGCACGTCCACGACGTAGGTGCCGGCATCCTTGACGTGGGGCACGGTGATATCACGCTTGTCGAGGGTGAAGCCCTTGCCCTTGAACAGCTCGGCCACGTCGGCATTGGTGACGGAACCGAAGAGGTGGCCGCTTTCGCCCGCCTTCTTGGAGACGGCGAGGCTGATGGCCTCGAGCTTCTCGGCCAGGCTCTTGGCGTCGGCCAGTTCCTTGGCACGGACCTTTTCGGCGCGTACCTTCTCCAGTTCGATCTGGCGCTTGTTGCCGGCGGTGACGGGCAGGGCCATCTTGCGGGGGAGCAGGAAATTGCGGGCGTAGCCGTCCTTGACGTTCACGACATCGCCGCGGACGCCCAGGTGAGGCACGTTCTCGATCAGGAGGATTTCCATGGGGTCTCCAGGGGAGGATTGGAGGGTGGTTCCGGCCAGCGCCAGGAGCTCGCGTTGTCCCCGCTTGGGTGAGACGGCGTCCTGCGCCGTCAGGGCCGGACCTTGGGGCCCGCCCTGTCCCCCGGTGGGTTCAGGCCGATCAGAAAATCCAGTTTATCCCAGGACGGTCCGATACCCTAGCAGGGATTTCTCTGGGAGCCCTGATGAGCACCTTCGCCGATCGACGCGATACCCGACGAGTCATCGTGGGGCCGGAGTTCGGCATCTCCTTCACCCTTAAGGGGCATGCCTATTCGGAGGTCCGCATCACCAACCTGAGCCCCGGGGGCTGTTTCGCCCTCGTGGGGGCCCGGGAGGCCCGCCTCTTCGAACGCTCGGCGGTCCTCGAGAACCTGGTGCTCCTGCACCCGGAACTGCCCAAGGCCCCCATCATCGCGGCCGTCTCCTACGTCCTGGGCGGACGCCCGGGAACGGAGGCCATGGAGTACGTGGGGGTGGGCATCCAGTTCATGGGCATGGAAGACGCAGCCCAGGAACTGCTGGAGACCTGGATATCCGCGGCCACTGCCCTCCAATAGCCAGGCTGTCCGGTGGGGACCGCCTCGCTCGCTTCGACGAGCTACGTCCCCCCGAGACCCCCGCTTCTCCATCAGGCCAAGCCTGCTGTCGAAGCCCTCTGCTGTCCGGGGGGACCGCCTGCTCGCTTCACGAGCTACGTCCCCCCGAGACCCCCGCTTCTCCATCAGGCCAAGCCTGCTGTCGAAGCCGCTCCTTCCCCTTTGCGCCTTCCCCTTTGCGAGCCGCCTGAGGGAATCGCCTATTTTTTGCCGAAGAAGCCGAGGGTGGCCGTGGCCACTTCCTCGCGCATGGCCTCGGTCATCTCGGGATAGACCGGCAGACTGAGAACTTCCTTGGCGGCCCGCTCGGACTCGGGAAGCTGGCCCGCCTTGTAGCCCAGGTCCTTGAAGCAGGGCTGCTCATGCAGGCAGATGGGGTAGTAGATGGCGCTGCCGATGCCCCGTTCCTTCAGGTGAGCCTGCAGGGCGTCCCGCTTGCCGGCCTTCACCCGGATGGTGAACTGGTTGTAGATGTGGCGGCCATCCGGCACCACCTCCAGGGGCAGTACCGCCTCGTCGGCACTCAGGTCCTTCATGCGCTCCAGGTACCAGGCGGCGTGCTTGCGCCGGCCCTCATGCCAGCCGTCCAGCATGGGCAGCTTGGCCCGCAGCACCAGGGCCTGGAACTCGTCCATGCGGCCGTTCATGCCCACTTCGTGGTGCATGTAGACCGGCTCCATGCCATGGACGCGGATGCGGCGTACCCTCGCTGCAATGGCAGCATCATCGCGGATGGCGGTCATGCCGGCATCGCCGAAGGCGCCGAGGTTCTTGGTGGGATAGAAGCTGTAGGCGGTCATGTCGCCGAACTGACCGGCGGATTTGCCCCAGCCCTTGGCGCCCAGGCTCTGGCAGGCGTCCTCGATCACAGGGAGGCCATGCTTCCCGGCCACGGCCATGATGCCGGGCATGTCCGCCAGCTGGCCGAAGAGGTGGACGGGCATGATGGCCTTGGTGCGGGGGGTGATGGCCGCCTCCACCAGGGCGCCGGTGGCATTGAAGCTGGCGGGTTCAAGGTCGATGAAGACGGGCCTGGCCCCCAGCCTGGAGACGACGCCGGCGGTCGCGAAGAAGGTGAAGGACGGTACGATCACCTCGTCGCCATGGCCGATGCCCAGGGCCATGAGAGCCGCCAGCTGGGCGTCGGTGCCGCTAGACATGGCCACCGCATGGGCGGCGCCGGCATAGGCCGAGATCTCGGCTTCCAGTCCCTTCACGTTCTCGCCCAGGATGAAGGCCGAGCGGTCGATGAGACCCGAGAGCCCCTCCAGCACCCTGGCCTTGACGGCGGCGTTCTGCGGCGCGAGTTCAAGCATCGGGACGGGCATGGGGCCTCCAAAGATCGCGGGTCCCAGTATGCCAGCGGGTCAAGCCAGATTCAGTCACATCGACTTCAACGGGGACCAGGGGAAAAGGATCCCCCAGGAAGGCGTGAAGAAATGTAAAAGCAATTCCAACCGCGCAGGGCGCGGAGGAACCAGTCTTCATCTGCGATCTCTGCGGTTGATCATTCCTTTTCTTCACTCTCAGCGGGCTTGGGGGGGCGCATGAGGGGGAAGAGGATGACGTCGCGGATGCTCTGGCTGTTGGTGAGGAGCATGACCAGACGGTCGATGCCGATGCCTTCGCCGCCGCAGGGCGGGAAGCCGTGCTCCAGGCTGGTGATGAAGTCCTGATCCAGGTGCATGGCCTCGTCGTTGCCGGCCTCCCGCTCGTCCATCTGGGCCTGGAAGCGGCCCATCTGGTCGATGGGGTCATTGAGCTCCGAGTAGGCGTTGGCGATCTCCATGCCCCCGATGAACAGCTCGAAGCGGTCCACGAAGCGGTCATCCCCTTCCAGCGTCTTGGTGAGGGGTGACAGCTCGATGGGGTAGTCGGTGATGAAGGTGGGCTGGAGGAGCTGCTTCTCGGCGTGGTGTTCGAACAGCTCGCCCAGCAGCATGCCCAGGGACTTCTTGTCCACGTCCTCCACATGGACGCTCCGCGCCAGGGTGCGCACGCTGTCGCCATCCTCCAACTGGTGCCGGTCTATGGCGCCGTACTCGGCGATGGCGTCTTTCATGGTGAGGCGCCGGAAGGGGGCTGAGTAGGAGATCTCCTGCTCGCCCCAGGGCAGCTGCTCAGATCCCATGACCTCCCGCGCCACCGAGGACAGCAGGTTCTCCGTCAGAGTCATCATGTCCCGCAGGTCGCTGCCAGCCTCGTACATCTCCATCATGGTGAATTCGGGGTTATGGCGGACGCTGAGGCCTTCGTTGCGGAAGTTGCGATTGATCTCGAAGACCTTCTCGAAGCCACCCACGATGAGCCGCTTCAGGTACAGCTCCGGCGCGATGCGGAGGTAGAGCTGCATGTCCAGGGCGTTGTGGTGGGTGATGAAGGGTCGGGCCGTGGCGCCCCCGGGAATGGGCTGCATCATGGGCGTTTCGACCTCGAGGTAACCCTGCCCTTCCATGAAGCGTCGCACGGCGCTCACGATGCGGGAGCGGAGCTGAAAGGTCTTCAGCACGTCGCCGTTGGAGATGAGATCCAGGTAGCGCTGGCGGTAGCGCTGCTCCTTGTCCTGCAGGCCGTGCCACTTTTCCGGCAGGGGCAGCAGGGCCTTGCTGAGGAACTGGATGGACTTCACCCGCACGCTCAGCTCCCCGGTCTTGGTGCGCATGAGCGGGCCGGTGATGCTGATGAAGTCGCCCATGTCCAGGAGCTTCAGGAGCTCCCAGCCGGGCTCCGCCAGGTCGTTCATGCGGAAGAAGGCCTGGATCTTCTCGCCATTCTCGGTGAGGTGGGAGAAGACGCTCTTGCCCATCTCGCGGATGGTGAGGATGCGGCCCATGACGGACACCGTGAGTTCGAGTCCCTCCAGCTTCTCGTTGGGCCAGGCCTCCGCATCGGCATAGGCTGCAGCCAGCTCCGCGATGCCGTGGGTGCGCTCCGCCTTCCGGGGCCAGGGATCCAGGCCCAGGGCCTTCAGCTTCCCGAGCTTCTCAAGGCGCACATCGCGGTACTGGTTGGGCTGCATGGCTACTCCGGCACGAACCATCTAGTTTACCGAAGGCTCAGCGATCCCCGAACCGACATGCCACAAAGGCCGAGATATCCGGGGCGGTGAAGCTGCCCGCCTCCTCGCTGAATCCGAAGCGCCACCTCGGCAGGCGGGTGTGCCGGAAGGTCCAGTGCTGCTGCCAGCCGGCCCGATCCAGGCGGGGGATGCCGGTGCGGTAGGGACTGTCGGCATAGGCCAGGCTCACCTCGATGCCGAGGCCGGAGACCAGTCCGGGGCCCTCGCCCCGCCAGCCCAGGCCGGCCCAGGCCCGGCTGAAGGAGCGCTTCTCCAGGACGAGCCGCAGCGGGCTGTTCGCCGGCAGTCCCAGCCAGACCCGCTCGGCCTGACCAAAGACCCGCCAGCGGCCGAAGGTGCGCCACAGCGACCCGCCCACCAGGCCATCGGTGCCGCCACTGCCGGAAAAGTCCGCCTGCCTGCCCGTGGGCAGCTGGATGGAGGCGCCAAAGCGTCCCCCCTTGTCCGGGTCTCCAAAGGGCCGGACCCAGGCCAGGTCCAGGTCCATGAGCGCGAGGCCGGGCCGGGTGAGATCCCCGATCACGCGGCCATCCCGTTCCAGGTGGTAGACCAGCCGGTTCTTGGGGGCATCCTCCCGGCCCCCCTGGGGCAGGCTGAACAGCCGATGCCAGTTCCACATGGCCTGATCGGCGATGCCGCCGGAGCGCGAAGCCAGGCGCGCCCGCACGTTGATCCAGGAGGACCCGGCCTTCGTCCCCCAGTCCGCCGTCACCTGCCACTCCTCCCCATCCAGCCGGGCGAAGCTGCGGCCATCGCCGCTCCGCTCCAGGTCCGGCCGGAGCATCTGGCTGGTGGCCTCCAGGGCCACTTCCCGGACCCCTTCCGGCAGGGGTTCCGGGAAGCCCGCGAACCAGGCCACGCGGTTGGGGCGGGGGGTCTCCTGGGCGGGAAGGGCCACGGTCGCCACCCCCAGGCCCCATCCCAGGCACCCGGCCAGCCCCCTGGAAACTTTGACGACCCGGAGGAACAGATTGACCAAGGTCACGGAACATCCTTTGCCCAAAGGTAATACTCTGCCCTATCGATCCCTGGCCCAGCCAGCAAGGAAACTTGAGTGTTTATAGATGATTACGGTGTCCTCAATCATTGAGGCCCATAATCGTAGCCCGCTTCCATCCCCTTCCACTTTCCCTTTCACAGGAGCCGATCCCATGACCCGTCTCAAAACGCGCCTCCAGGAACTGATTCTGGAACACCGCCCCCGCACTGCCCGGCTCCTGAAGGAATTCGGCAAGGTCGTCATCGATGAGGTGACCATCGATCAGTGCATCGGCGGGGCCCGGGACATCAAGTGTCTCGTGACCGACATCTCCTACCTCGACTCCCAGGAAGGCATCCGGTTCCGGGGCAAGAACATTCCCGAGACCTTCGCGGCCCTCCCCAAGCTGCCGGGGGCCGAGTACCCGACCGTGGAGTCCTTCTGGTACTTCATGCTCACCGGCGAGATCCCCACGGCGGCGGAAGCTGAAGAAATCCACCAGGATTTCAAGTCCCGCGCCAAGGTGCCGGCATATGTCTTCGATGTGCTGAAGGCCCTGCCCAAGGACAGCCATCCCATGGTGATGCTCTCCACGGCCGTGCTCGCCATGCAGAAGGAGAGCAAGTTCAACAAGCTCTACCACAGCCTCAAGAAGAACGACTACTGGGACTCGATGTACGAGGATGCCTGCGACCTGCTGGCCAAGCTGCCGGAGATCGCCGCCTTCATCTACCGCTACAAGTACAAGAACGGCGACATCATCCCCGGCAACTACGACCTGGACTTCGGCGCCAACTTCGCCCACATGATGGGCATTCCCAAGCCCTATGACGATGTGTCCCGGATGTACTTCATCCTCCACAGCGACCACGAGAGCGGCAACGTCAGCGCCCACACCACCCACCTGGTGGCTTCGGCCCTTTCGGATGCCTACTACTCCTTCAGCGCGGGCCTCAACGGCCTCGCGGGTCCCCTCCATGGCCTGGCCAACCAGGAAGTGCTGGACTGGATCAAGGACTTCCAGAAGAAGCTCGACGGCGCCGAACCCACCGAGGAGAACGTCAAGCAGGCCCTCTGGGATACGCTGAACTCAGGCCACGTCATCCCCGGTTACGGCCACGCCGTGCTGCGCAAGACCGACCCCCGCTACACCGCGCAGATGGAGTTCTGCCAGAAGCACCTGCCCAACGATCCGCTCTTCAAGCTGGTCAACATGATCTACCGGGTGGCCCCGGGCGTGCTCACCGAGCAGGGCAAGACCAAGAACCCCTGGCCCAACGTGGATGCCCAGAGCGGTGTCATCCAGTGGTACTACGGCCTCACCGACTACGACTTCTACACCGTGCTCTTCGGTGTGGGGCGCGCCATCGGCGTGCTGACCAACATCACCTGGGACCGCGCCCTGGGCTACGCCCTGGAGCGTCCCAAGTCCGTCACCACCGCCATGCTCGAAGAGTGGGCGATGAAGGGTGGACGGTAGATCCTCCTCCACCTCCAAGAAAAGGGGGCGGGCCACTGGGCCCGCCCCTTTTCTGTAAAAAAGGCACTACAGGATGTAGGAGAGCTCCGTCTCCGGCGTGCGGCAGTCCAGGTCCAGGCCGCGGTCCCGGTGGTCGGCGATCTCGGCGATCATGCCGATGCTCCGCCCGAAGAGGAAGAGGGTGAAGGCCAGGTCCTGGACCTGGAGCATGGTGATCCGACCCGCCTGCAGATCCTTCCAGACCAACTTGAGGGTAATCACCGCCAGCACCGCATCCACGTTCACGCAGAAGACGTTCTTGGTGACGCCTTCGGCGTAGAGCTCCTTGACCAGCAGGCTGTAGAAGTCCCAGAAGGCGTTGTGGACACCCCTCTCGGCCAGCATGCCTGCGACGAACTGCTCCCGCGGATCCACGTTGATCTTGTTGCCCCGGAAGACGGGGTGGTTGATGCAGGGGATGGGTTTCACGGTGCCATCCTCCTCCTCCTGGGCCAGCTTCTTGTAGGCACCATAGGCTCTGGCCGCCTGATTCGCCATCTGCTTGAGATCCAGGCCATGGCTGGGATCTCCGGGCTCAGGGAGGGAGGTGCCCTGGAACTGCTCCATGAGGAACTTGATGGCCTCATAGCCGTTGCCGCCATGGGCCCGGCCCGTGTTCGCCAGGAAGCCCACGAAAGCCATGGAGATGTCGTTCCGGGCACTGACGCTCCCCTTGGCGCCCTTGGCCGAGAGGGTCCCGGGACCGTTGGTGACGGTGAGGCCCAGCAGTGTCTGGAACTCAAGCAGCTCCACGGGATCCGGCACGCGCCCAAAGAGCACTTTGAACGCGTTTTCGGTGAAGCTGAGGTTCAGGTTGGACAGCTTCTTGTCCACCAGCTTCTTCCAGTGGGGGTTGTTGGACCGGTCCACCACCGAATAGGCCACGATGCGGGACATGAGGTAGAAGTAGGTGACGGAGTCCTCCACCAGCTGGCGGCTGATGCGCTTCTCCAGCATGGGATTCCAGAGGACGCACACGGCGATGGTGGCCAGCAGGAACTCGTAGGAATCCCGGATCTCCAGGCCACGACTTTCGGCCAGGTCGAGGATGTGCTGGCAGACCTTGAGGGCCACGCAGGTCTTCTTCGACTTCCTGACCTCCTTGTAGAGCAGGTCGGAGACGTCGGTCTTCCGGGAGGGTTCCGCCCCCAGCAGATGCTCCGCGACGAAGGCGTCCAGTTCGGGTGGAAAGACATTCGTATGCTCGTCCAGGCTGAACTCGCGGATGAGGTCGATGATGAACTTGGCATGGGCTCGGGATTTCTCCAACAGGGCCTTGTTCCCCACGAGGGCGATCTGGGAGGCGAGGTAGGCGTTGGGCGTGCAGCCATTGGCCCGTCCCACATCGATGAGGTCCATGCGGCGCTCATCGATCTTCATGAACAGGTTCAGGATCAGGTTCAGGGTGTTGAGATCGGATTTCTCAGGCATGACCTTGGCCAGCGCGAAGTACAGGTTCTCCTCCAGGGTCCAGCGGGACAGATCCAGGACCGTCTTGCCGTGCAGTTCGGAGATCTGCGTCTCAGGGTTCATCCGGGAGGCCCCGGACTTGTCCGCCATGTTCTGGCGCCGGTAGTGCGCCCCCACCTGCTTGTTCACTTCCACGATCTGGTGGTCGTAGGGGGAGGGCGCCTGGGTGATGGGGAGATCCAGTGCGGGTGGCACCTTCACCATGGTGTCGCCCAGCCAGAGCTTGAGCGACAGGTCCCCGGTGGTTTCGAAATCGGGCTTCTCGTCGATCTTCTCGTAGACCGCCCTCACCGCATCCGGGATGTACTGGATGCTGGACACCCGCACCCCGCGCTTGCTGACCTTGCAGGTCTTGGGATCGAAGACATCCACCCCGAAGTACTCATCGAACCAGCGTTCCTTGCTCTCGGCGTCGTCGCCGCTCCCGGACAGCGCTCCGGCGTGTCCGCAGGCCCGGGTGATGTTCTTCTTCCAGCGGCCGGTGACGCAGGCAATGATCGGCTTGGTGAAGCCGAAGGTCCGGTCCTTGATCCAGTCCAGGGCCATCTTCTCGTAGTACCCGCCGGGCTCCACGTAGATCACCACCGCCTTGGTGCGGGGGTCGTTCTGGGCCGCGTAGAGGAACTCCGGCAGGGCGAAGTGGATGTAGACGTCCTTCCCGCTCGAGACCGCCGTGCTGATGCCAAAGCCCGCGGTGCGCAGGTATTCGGCCATGGTGGTGGTGAAGTTCCCCGAGTTTGAGTGGATGGCGATGGACCCCTTCCGGAGGGTCTCTTCCGGGTGGTCTCCGCCCAGGCTGCCGCCGATGCGCACCCGGTCCCACGCATTGGCCATGCCCAGACAGTTCGCGCCGATGACATCGACACCGGCCTCCTGGCAGAGCGCCCGGATGTTGCGGGAGTCCCGGGCGGGAACCTTCTCCGTGACGATGACGATGCGTTTGAGCGCCTCGTTGTGGGTCACCAGCTCGGACACGGCCTTGCACACGCCCTGGGGCGGAATGTAGACCACCCCCATGTCGAAGGCGATGCCCTTCTCCATGACCTCCCGGATGCTGCGGTAGACGGGGATGTTGCCGAGCTTCGTCTCGAGGATTCCCCGGCGCCCGTACTGCACGCCGGCGACGATGTTGCCGCCGCTGTACTCGTGGGAGACCGGCGTCACCTTGCGGCTTTCGCTGCCGAGGATGTTCATCACGCAAACCCGGTGCTCCCGGGTCACCAGCTCTTCCAGGGAGTGCAGGCCGACATAGTAGGGGAAGGGTTTGGTCTTCAAGCGTCGCATTGATGCCTCCTAGGCCCTGGCCTGGGTTTCAATCTGTGTCCGGTAGGCGTCGGCACCTTCCGAGCGCCACCACTCGTCAAGCTTCTTGGCGTATTCGAGAGTGAGGATCATCGATGTATCGTGGCCGAAGATCTTGTAGGGGAAGCCCAGCCGGTCGAGGATGTCTTTCGCGTAGAACATGCCCTTGACGACGTTCGGCCCACCCCGGCCGATCACGATGTAGAGCGGCTTCCAGCCCGCCTTGGATACATGATCGCGGAGGGCGTCGAAGACCCCCTTGAAGGTCACGTAGATGTCCGTGTTGTTGGCCTTGCCCCCGATGAGCAGGAGCATGCTGGCCCTGTCGTACCAGTGCTCGAAGGTGATGCGGCTGATCTCGTAGATCTTCTCGTAGGGGGGGTTCCCTCCGAAATCGGAAGAGAAGATGGCCGCCTCCCCGAGGGTCTCGGTGCCGGCACTGTTGGCACCGCCCCCGAACATGAAGGGGATGATGCTTCCCTGCGGGTTCATCTCCAGCACGTCGCTCTGGCCCTGGTAGGTGCGCAGTTCATTGATTTCGGCCTCAAAGGCCGTGGTCTCCGTCTGGAAGAGGGCATCCGGCAGGCCGATGCGCTTCCAGGCCGGGTTGTCCTGGTCGAAACTCGCCTTGACGTCGCAGGCGACCGGCAGAAGCTGGTTGCCCTTCCGCTGAACCCGGATGGGATTCAGCTCGATGGTGGTCAAGCCGTAGCCATCGTACAGATCCCACAGCTTCGGCAGGTGCTGGACCAGCGCCGAGATGAACGCCTCGGGGCAGCCGGTATCTGTGAGCGCGTTGGTGATCTCGAACGCATTGATGCCGATGAAGGGATCGATCTCCACCACCGCCTTCTTCTCGGGTGGCAGTTCTTCGATGTCCACGCCGCCCCAGGGCGTGATCGTGAACACGGGGCCCCGGTGGATGCTGGAGCTGGAGATGCTGAAGTAGACCTCGAGGTCGGAGGGGACAAAGGCCTCCATGGTCACGCCATTGGCCGTGACCGTCTTGTTGCCATAGGTATGCTGGGCGAAGAAGAGCTCCCGCTTGGCCTGCAGCGCTTCCTGCAGGGTGCTCACGATGCGCACCAGGCCGGCCTTGCCCTTCTTCCCGACACCACCGTAGAAGGCCGGCTTGACCACCAGCTTCCTGTGCTTTTCCAGGAACTGCTGGATCTCCTGATTGGTGGCGGAGCCATCGATGAACTCCGCCATGGGGAATTCAACCAGCTGCAGAAGTTTGGAGCCGTACCGCAAGCCCGACAGTTGCATGGTCTCTCCTCAGTCGACTTTGGCAATGAGCTGGGATGCCGGTCCACACAGGAAACAACCGGGTCCCGTTAAATGATATCGGCATCTTCTTAGCGGACAAGGGCAAAGATTACTATTAGGTCGTAATACGATGCCTCGTTGATGACTCTGCGGTGATCAACGCGGTCCCCCCATTGAATCACCACCAGCCTTTCAGGTTCCTTGCAAACCCCGCCATGACACAACTTCCCCTTCTGTTGGGATCATCGATCGCCGACGAGCGGGTCAGCCGTGGCTGGCGACGCTGGCCTTCACGAACGCCGTGAACAGCGGGTGGGGGCTGAGGGGCCGGCTCTTGAACTCCGGGTGGAACTGGCAAGCCAGGAAGTAGGGATGGTCCTGGAGCTCGACGATCTCCACGAAGACCCCATCGGGGCTCATGCCCGTGAACAGCAGACCCTTGTCCTCCAGGGCCTTCCGGTACTCGTGGTTGAATTCGTAGCGGTGGCGATGGCGCTCACTGATCTCGGTGCTGCCGTAGGCCTTCGCGGCCTGGCTCCCAGGCGCAAGCCGGCAGGGGTAGGCTCCCAGGCGCATGGTGCCGCCCAGTTCCTCCACGTCCACCAGCTCCCGCAACTTGAAGATCACGCGGTGCTTGGGCGCGTCGTCGAACTCGGTGGAATCGGCGCCCTCCAGGCCCACCACGTTCCGCGCGAACTCCACGGAGGCCATCTGCATGCCGAGGCAGATGCCGAAGAAGGGGATGCGGTGCTCCCGGGCGTACTGGATGGACTTGATCATGCCGCGGGTGCCGCGCACGCCGAAGCCGCCGGGCACCAGGATGCCCTGGCAGTCCTGGAGGAAGGTCGCGGGATCCTGGTGTTCCAGCTCCTCCGCCTCGATCCACTTGAGGTCCACCTGGGTTTCCAGGCCGTAGCCCGCGTGGTGGAGGGCCTCGATGAGGCTCTTGTAGCTCTCCTTGAACTCCACGTACTTGCCCACCACGCCGATGCGCACGGCGCCCTTGGGGTTGCGGATGCGGTGCAGCAGGTTCTCCCAGGCGCTGAGGTCGGGCGTCCGCTCGCCGAGACCCAGCAGGGTCGAGACCTTGGCGTCCAGACCCTCAAGGTGCAGGTTCAGGGGGACTTCATAGATGGAGTGGGCATCCCGGGCGCTGAAGACGGCATCCGTGGTCACGGAGCAGAAGAGGGCGATCTTGTCCTTCAGCTCCCGGGGGATGTCCTGCTCGGCGCGGCAGAGCAGCACGTCGGGCTGGATGCCCAGGGCCCGCAGTTCCTTGACGCTGTGCTGGGTCGGCTTCGACTTCAGTTCCCCCGCGGCCTTGATGTAGGGCACGTAGGTGAGGTGCATGTTGATGGCATTGCCCAGGCCGGCCTCGAGCTTGAACTGGCGGATGGCCTCGATGAAGGGCTGGCTTTCGATATCGCCCACGGTGCCGCCGATCTCCACGATCACCACGTCCATGTCCTTGGCGACCTTCTTCATGACCCCCTTGATCTCGTCCGTGATGTGGGGGATCACCTGCACGGTCTTGCCCAGGTAGTCGCCGCGGCGCTCCTTCTGGATCACGGTGTTGTAGATGCGGCCCGTGGTGATGGTGTGGTTCTGGGTGGTGGGCACCGAGGTGAAGCGCTCATAGTGGCCAAGATCCAGGTCCGTCTCCGCGCCATCGTCCGTGACGAAGACCTCCCCGTGCTGGAAGGGCGACATGGTGCCCGGATCCACGTTGAGGTAGGGATCCATCTTCATGAGCGTGACCTTCAGCCCCCGGGCCTCCAGCAGCGCACCCAGGCTGGCCGCCGCGATGCCCTTGCCCAGCGAACTCAGCACGCCACCGGTCACGAATACATACTTGGTCATCGGAACTCCTACATTTCTTCGGGGGCCTGGATGCCCATGAGGAACAGGCCCTGGCGCAGCGCGCGGGCCGTGGCCACGCACAGGGCGAGGCGGGCATCGCGGACCTGCGGGGTGTTCTCGGGAGCCAGGATGGGACAGTTCGTGTAGTAGCCGCTGAAGGAGCGGGCCACGGCCACCAGCTGCCGGGCGAGGGGCGTGGCCATGCAGCCTTCGGCCACGGCGGCGGTGGCGTTCGGCAACCCGGCCAGCTCGAACAGGAGGGCCTGGGCCTCGGGAGCTTCCACGCCGCCGAGATTAGCTGGCAGGGACGTGGGCTCAAAGGGCAGCACGGGACCCACGGGCGCGCCGGGCTGGGCCTTTGCCGCCCAGTCGCCGCCCGCCTTGCGCAGCACGCTCATGATGCGGGCGTGGGCGTACTGGACATAGGGGCCCGTGTCGCCGTCCAGGGCAATGACCCGGTCCCAGGTGAAGGTGATGGACTTCACGCGATCGTTCATGGCGTCGAAGAACACCACGGCACCCATGCCCAGCATCTCGGCCACGCCGGCCTTGTCCTCCAGGTCGGGATTCTTCTCCTCGATGATGGCGGCCACGCGCTCCCTGGCCTCGTCCAGCACGTCCTCCAGGAAGATGACGTTGCCCTTGCGGGTGCTCATCTTCCCCTCCGGCAGCTTGACCATGCCGAAGGGCGTGTGCAGCATGCGGCCCTTGAACCAGGGATCCAGCTTGTCGAGCACGGCGAAGATCTGTTGGAAGTGCAGCACCTGGTCCGTGCCCACCACGTAGAGGCAGCGGTCGAAGCCGTAGGCCTGCTTGCGGTAGAGCGCCGCGGCGAGGTCCCGGGTGGCATAGATGCTGGTGCCGTCCCCCTTCTGGACGAGGCAGGGCGTCGTGATGCCCACGTCCTCCAGGTTGATGATGCGGGCGCCCCTGTCGCCCTCCACCAGCAGGCCCGCCTGCTCCAGGAGGTCCATGGTGGGAATCAGCTGATCTTCGTAGAAGGCCTCGCCCTGGGCCAGGGTGTCGAAGCGCACCCCCAGGCGGTCGTAGATGCGCTGGAACTCCCGCAGGGAGATCTCCCGGAACCAGCTCCAGAGGCGCCGGGCCTCGGCATCTCCGGCCTCCAGGCGCTTGAACCAGCCCCGGGCCTCGTCGCGCATGGCCGGATCCTGCTCTTCCTCGGCGTGGAAGCGCACGTAGAGCTGGAAGAGGCGGAACAGGGGCGTTCGGCGCTTGTCGGGGGCCGGCTCGGCCCAGTCGAAGTCCTGATCAAGATCGGCATTTCCTTCCTGAGCCCAGCGGGTGTAGGCCGCCAGCAGGGTGCCGAACTGGGTGCCCCAGTCCCCCAGGTGATTGAGGCGGAGGGTTTCGTACCCCAGGAACTGGTGGGTCTGGGCCAGGGCGTGGCCGATCATGGTGGAGCGCAGGTGGCCGATGGTGAAGAGCTTGGCGATGTTCGGCGAGCTGTATTCAACGATGACTTTCTTGCCGTTGGCCGGACGGGAACCGTAGGGCTGGCTCAGCGGCGCCTGGAGGATGGCACCGAGCACGGCCTGGGCACGGGTTTCCGGCGCCAGTTTCAGGTTCAGGTAGGGACCCGCCGCCACCAGGGTCGCTCCGGGGATGGTGATGGAAGCCGCCAGCTCCTGGGCCAGCTGCACCGGGTTCTTTCCCAGCTGCTTGGCGGCCCGGAAGCAGGGGAAGGCCAGATCGCCCAGCTCGCCGGACTTGGGCCGCTCCAGCGTGATCTCCACGCCGGGCAGGGCGGCCCCCAGCTGCTGTTCGAAGGTGTGTCGCAGGGCTTCCATTCAATGTCCTCATTCCTCATCGGACGGCGCATGCGCCGCCCGATGTCTAGGGTCAATCTGCCAGTTCGGCCAGGGCCTTCTCGTAGTCTTCGGTCTTGGGGGGCACGCCATGCCAGCCGGCCTGATTCTCCATGAAGCTCACGCCCTTGCCCTTCACGGTGCGGGCGCAGATCATCGCGGGCTGGCCCTGCACGGTGCGGGCCCAGGCCAGGGCCTCCAGGATCTGGGGGAAGTCGTGGCCGTCGATCTCCTTCACGGCCCACCCGAAGGCGCGCCACTTGTCGGGCACGGGGTTGATGTTCATGACCTTCTTCACGTCGCCATCGATCTGCAGACCGTTGAGGTCATGGAACACGCAGAGGTTGTCCAGCTTGTGGTGGGGCCCGGCCATGGCCGCCTCCCAGATCACGCCTTCCTGGCTTTCGCCATCGCCCACCACGCAGTAGACGCGTGCATCGGACTTCTGGACCTTCAGGCCGATGGCGATGCCCACCGCCTGGGGCAGGCCCTGGCCCAGGCTGCCGGTGGTGACCTCCACGCCGGGCGTGTAGTGGTTCTCCGCATGGCCCTGGAGCCGGGTGGGGTACTGGCGGAAGGTCTCCAGCCAGGCCTTCGGGAAGAAGCCCTGGTCCGCGAGGATGGCGTACTGGGCGGGGCAGGCGTGGCCCTTGGAGAGCACGAAGCGGTCCCGACCCGGGTTCGCCGGGTCCTCCGGGAACACGGTCATCTCGTGGTAGTAGAGGGCCACGCCGATGTCCGTCCAGCTGAGGCTGCCCCCCGGGTGGCCGCTCTGGGCCTTGTAGACCTGCAGGAGGACATCGCGGCGAACGGCTTTCGCCTTCGCCGCGAGATCCACGACGGACTCCAGTTTCTGTTGCGGCATGAACCCACCCTTCCCGGGAGGCCATTCGCCTCCGATCAGCATGCCCCATGGAGGCCCCCTCCGGAAGGGGGTGAATGGCCCTGAGGGCAGCCTTTTGCCCTTGACCTGCGGGCCGTTTGCGATAGGATGGTCTTTCGCGCTTACCGGGCCCTTGTACAGGGGACTGACCCGGGAGCTGGAGATCTGAACATGGCCAACCACAAGTCTGCTGCCAAGAAGGCCCGTCGCGATGCCGAGGCCCGTCTCCGTAACCGCAGCAACCGCTCGACCCTGAAGACCGCCGTCAAGGGCTTCCTGGCCCTCATCGCCGGTGGCAAGAAGGACGAGGCCGCCAAGCTGCTGCCCGCGACCCAGGGCCTGGTGGACAAGGCCTGCCGCAAGGGCGTCATGCACAAGAACGCCGCCGACCGCACCAAGTCCCGCCTGGCCGCCGAGAAAGTGAACAAGCTGGCCTAACGGACCAAACAAGCTTCCCAATGGACCCGGAGAGCCGGGTCCTTTGTTTTGTAGTCTCGCGTATCCCCGCAGGGGATACCGAGAAAGTGAACAAGCTGGCCTAACGGATCGACAACCAATCGCAAAGGACCCGGAGAGCCGGGTCCTTTGCATGTATGGATTTCCCCGGCATCCTCGTCCCATGCTCCCAGCCTTCGTTCTCGTCATGTCGGCGCCGGCCCCCGAGGCCCAGAAGATCGAGGCCCTCATCCAGGCCGTGGCCAGCCTCCAGGGCGCGGTCTTCCTCCGCAACGGGACCGAGCACTCCCCGAAGGAGGCGGCGGAGCACCTGCGCCTGAAGTGGCGGAATGCCGGCCGCCGGGTGAAGACGGCCCCGGAGTTCATCCAGCACTGCGCCAGCGGCAGCAGCCAGAGCGGGAGGCCCTACGAGCTCCGGTTAAACGATGGGCGCACGGTGCTGGCCCGGGACTGGTTCTGGACAGAGCTGAAGCGGATGGAAGCGGCACCCTAGCTCCAGGCACCCGGCACCCGCACCTCGCCCTTCGGCACCCGGGCCCAGTCGAAGGCTGCGATGAGATCGGCGGCGGTGCAGGGCTCAGACCGGTCCTGGCAGCCCAGGCTCCACCCCAGCCAGCCCACCAGTTCCAGGACCGGGATGCCCTGTGAGGCCAGAGACCCCAGGCCCAGGGCCCCGGCCCGCTTGCCCAGGCGGCCGCCGTCCGGCGCGGCCACCAACCCCAGGTGGGCATAGGCCGGACGAGGCAGGCCCAGGGCCTCCTGCAGCCGGACCTGGGTGGCGGTGACGGAACGCAGATCCACGCCCCGCACCACCTCGGTCACCCCCTGGGCGCCATCGTCCACCACCACCGCCAGGTGGTAGGCGAAGCAGCCATCCCGCCGGAAGAGCAGCGGGTCGCCGGTGAGGGCGCCGGGATCATCGACCTGGGCCCCCAGCAGGAGGTCCTGCCATGCCACCTCTCCCGGGGGAAGCCGCAGGCGGAGGGCACGATCGAACCCCTCCCAGGCCCGATCCCGGCAGCGGCCCGGGTAGGGACGCAGGCCATCTTCCAGGTGAGGTGCCGAAGCCAGCAGCTGCAGGTCCTTCCGGGTGCAGAGACAGGGATACAGGCGGTCCGCGCGCTGCAGGGCGGCCAGGGCCTCCCGGTAGGCGGCGGATCGGCCGGATTGCCAGAGCACGGGCCCATCGGATTCCAGGCCCAGGACCGCCAGGTCCCGCAGCTGGGCCTCGCCTAGGTCCCGGCGGCAGCGGGGGCCATCCACGTCCTCCATGCGGATGAGCCAGCGCCCACCGGCCTTGCGGGCCGATAGCCAGGAGGCCAGGGCCGTGCGCAGGTTGCCCAGGTGGAGCACGCCGGTGGGCGAAGGGGCGAAGCGGCCGAGGGTCATCCGATTAGCATAGGGTGATGTCCCTGCTCCGCCGCCTGCCCCCGATCCTGCGCGCCCTCCTGGCGCAGGCCCTGGCTTTCGCGGTGCTGGTGGCCCTGGCCCGGCTGGGCCTGCGCCTCACGCCCCTGGTGTGGGTGCTGCTGCAGGCGGTGCTGGCGGTCTTCCTCTCCCGGTGGCTGGACCTGGGGCCCCGCTGGGTGCTCATGCAGGCCGCGCTGCCCTTCCTGGTGCGGGCCCTCTGGGGGGCGCCCATCCCGGCCTGGATCTACCTGTTGCTCTTCCTGGGACTGGTCCTGGTCTTCGGCGGCGGCCTCCTCAGCCGGGTGCCCTTGTACCACGCCAGCGGGGACGCCTGGGAGAAGCTGGAAGCCCTGCTGCCGGATCAGCCGGGCCTGCGCTTCGTGGACCTGGGCTGTGGCTTCGGGGGCCCCGTGGCCCACCTCGCGAAGGCGCGTCCCGACGGCGTCTTCGTGGGCGTGGAAGCCTCCCCCTTCACCTGGCTGGTGGCCTGGCTGCGATGCCTGCCGCACCGGAACGTGCATATCCGCATGGGCAGCCTCTGGCGTACGGACCTTGCCGGGTTCGACGTGGCCTACGCCTTCCTTTCCCCGGTGCCCATGCCCGCCCTCTGGGCCAAGGTTCGCCGGGAGATGAAGCCTGGATCCCGCTTCATCAGCCACAGCTTCGAGGTGCCCGGAGAAACGCCCCACCGCGTGATCCCCGTGAAGGGGCGCGAAGGGGCGCGACTGCTGGTCTGGGACCTCTGAACGGAACTACCAGCCCAAGAGATAGGCGAAGATCAGCGGCGCCACGATGGTGGCATCGCTTTCGACGATGAACTTGGGCGTGTCGATGCCCAGCTTGCCCCAGGTGATCTTTTCGTTGGGCACGGCACCGGAATAGGATCCGTAGCTGGTGGTGCTGTCGCTGATCTGGCAGAAATAGCCCCAGAGGGGGACTTCGGTCCGTTCCAGATCCTGGTGGAGCATGGGCACCACGCAGATGGGGAAGTCGCCGGCGATGCCGCCGCCAATCTGGAACATGCCGAGCGGCGAGGTCTTGGTGACCTCCTGGTAGTGGTTGGCCAGCCAGGTCATGTACTCGATGCCCGTGCGGACCGTGTGGACGTTCTTCACGTCGCCCCGGATGACGGCGGCGGCGTACATGTTGCCCAGGGTGCTGTCCTCCCAGCCCGGCACCACGATGGGCACGTTCTTTTCGAGGGCGGCCAGCATCCAGGAGTGCCTGGGGTCGATCTGGTACGAGGGCTTCAGCACGCCCGACTTGAGCACCTGCTGGAAGAACTCATGGGGGAAGTAGTGTTCGCCGGCCTGATCGGCCCTGGTCCAGACGTCCAGCATGGCCTTCTCCATGCGGCGCATGGCCTCCATCTCGGGGATGCAGGTATCGGTCACCCGGTTCATGTGCCGGCTGAGCAGGTCCGCCTCGTCCTGGGGGGTGAGGTCGCGGTAGTGGGGCACCCGCTCATAGAAGTCGTGGGCCACCAGATTGAAGATGTCCTCCTCCAGGTTGGCCCCGGTGCAGACGATGAGATGCACCTTGTCCTGGCGGATCATTTCGGCGAAGGAGAGGCCCAGCTCGGCGGTGCTCATGGCCCCGGCCAGGGTGACCATCATCTTCCCCCCCTGCTCCAGGTAGACCCGGTAGCCTTCGGCGGCGTCCACCAGGGCCGCGGCATTGAAATGCCGGAAATGGTGCTTCACATAGCTGCCGACGGGTCCCAGGGCTGGCTTGGTGGTCATAAATCCTCCCAATCCTTTCATTGTGCCAGCGGACCTGGCCCCTTACCCGTTCAGAATTCAGGCCTTGATCCGGCCGACCGATGAATACGGCAGGAGTTGCAGCATGTTCTTCATCATCGGCTTGGTGGTGGTCTTCGTCGCGGTCATCGGGGGATACCTGATGGAGGGCGGCAGCATCGCCACGCTTCTACATCCGCTGCCGGCAGAGGGGCTCATCATCTTCGGCGCCGGCATCGGGGCCTTCCTGGCCGCCAACCCCATGAACGTCATCAAGCGGGTGGCGGCGGACATCATGAAGCCCCTCAAGGGCAGCCCCTATACCAAGGCCGTGTACATGGAAGTCCTCATGCTGCAGTACGAGGTCTACGTGAACATCAAGAAGGGCGGGCTGCTGGCCCTGGAGCAGGATGTCAATGATCCCCACAACTCGGCGATCTTCAAGAAATACGAAACCTTCACGCACAACCACCACGCCCTGGACTTCTTCTGCGATTCCATGAAGCTGCTCATCAACGGCAGCGCCAAGATGGATGAGATCGACATGGTCATGGACGCCGAGCTGGACGTCCACCATGCGGAGAACGCCGCTCCCGGCGCGGCCATGGGCGCCCTGGCGGACGCCTTCCCCGCCTTCGGCATCGTGGCCTGCGTCATGGGCGTGGTCATCACCATGGGCTTCCTGGATCAGCCGCCCAACATCATCGGCGCCAAGATCGGCGCGGCCCTGGTGGGCACCTTCCTGGGCATCCTGCTGGCCTATGGCGTGTTCCAGCCCCTGGCCAAGAACATCGACGCCATCAATGCCGTGGAGGCCTACTACTTCGCCTGCATCCGGGCGGGCCTCACCAGCTTCGGCAACGGGGCCGCCCCCATCACCGCCGTGGAGTTCGCCCGGCGCAACATCCCCTCCACCGAGCGGCCAGGCTCCGGTGAGCTAGAAGAAGTGGTACGGCAGATCAAACCGAGATGACGACCATGTTTAACGCGGGCAGGTCCCTAACTCACCCACGGCGCCTCAAGCGGGGCGAAGCCCCGTGCAGAGTGGAAGTGGTACGGCAGATCAAGCCGAGGTAGCGGGAATGGCTGATCAGCAAGCACCCGAAACCAAGATCAAGTTCATCAAGAAGAAGGGTGGCCACGCCGCGGCCCATGGCGGGGCCTGGAAGGTGGCCTACGCCGATCTGGTGACGGCCATGATGGCTTTCTTCCTGCTGATGTGGCTCCTGAGCAGCGCCGACAAGAACACCAAGGCGGGCATCGCTGGCATGTTCCAGGACCCCAACTTCTTCACCACCGAGCGGGGCAAGGAGATCCTCGTCAACCACGGCAAGGGCATCCTCCCGGGCAGCCGGGGCATGGCCCCGGGCCCGGATGGCGACGGCGGAACGGATGCGGCTTCCGAAAGCCCCGGCGCCGCCGCCGAGGAGCAGAAGGTCATGGAAGCCACGGCCGAAGCCATCGAAAAGGCCTTCCAGCAGGACGAGCTGCTCCAGGCCTTCCAGGACCAGATCAGCATGGACTTCACGGACGAGGGCCTGCGCATCCAGATCCAGGACAAGGCCGCCCAGGTGCTTTTCGATTCCGGCAGCGCCACCCTGAAGAGCTACACGCTGTCGATCCTCAAGGAGATCGCCAAGGAGCTGGGCAAGCTGCCCAACCGGGTGGTGATCGGCGGGCACACCGATGCCTCCCAGTATTCCAACAAGGCCTACACCAACTGGGAGCTGAGCTCCGAGCGCGCCAATGCGGCCCGCCGGGTCATGGAGAGCGCCGCCGGGGGGCTGCGTCCCGGCCAGGTCCGCCGCGTCACCGGGTACGCCGACACCATCCCCAAGGAGGGCCTGGAGCCCAAGGACCCCCAGAATCGCCGCATCTCCATCGTGGTAGTCTCCGCGGCCAGCGAAGCCGCGGAAACAAAGCACCAGATCGCCAAGCCCAGGGAGAAGGACAGGAAGGCCGGGAAGTCCGGCGAACCAGGCGCCAAGGCCGAGCCCGACAAGCACTGAGCCCAGCGGCAGGACTATTCCCGCCCCGGAGCCCCCGCGCAGCGCCCTCCGCCTGACGCAGCCTCCACAGGAGGCTGCTCCCGCTCCTTCGTCGCGGAGGCGGAGCCTCCCCCCGGACAGCAAAAAAGAAGCGCCCGGAGGTGCGGGCGCTTCGAGAGGATGAGTTGGCGGGGTTGCGAGTGGTGGGGAGTGTAAGCGGGAGTCCCGAACAAGGGACTGGTGTCAGGTGGTGGGATGATTGGTGGCGGGAAGCCCTTGCGGGCACCTCACTGGCCAGTTTATCACCGTTCGACCACCGGCAGATCAAAGGCAACGGACGGCACGCCCCCCCGGGCCCACTGACCGAAGTGCAGCTCCACCCGGGACCCAGAGGGCTCCTCGAGGGCCATGCTGGACAGGACGGCCTGGCCCTGGACCTGGACCGGTGGACCAAACAGGGCCGTCCGAGCCAGCTTCCCGGAGGCCAGCCGGAACTCCGCCCTGAGGGGCAGGGAGCCCTCCTTGGCCACCCACAGCATCACCTGGCGGGCACTCAGGGCAGGCCTCCGGGCGGACAGTTCCAAGCGCCAGCAGTCCCTGCCCTCGAGGCTTGCCTCGGCGAGGGCGTGCACCGTGTAGTCTTCGCGGAAGCGCGTGCGGGCCACGTCCCCACCCGCCGCGGAGCCCATGAGGCGCTGCTGGGGCGTGACCTTCAGGGGTCGCTTGGCGTTCGGGAGCAGCAGCCACATCTGGTCGCCCAGCAGCAGCACAGACCGGCCCTTCTCCTTGGTGGACAGACCGTCCAGCCGGGCATCGCCGTTCTCCCGGGCCGACACCTTCCACCGCTGGGTGGCCTCCCCGGCCTGCAGGGTCAGCTCCATGGTGAAGGATGGCCAGGGGTGCCGCAGGCGATCCACCCGCGCCAGGATCTCCTCGCCGCTCTGGGCCAGGACGGGAAGGGCCGCCAGCAGCAGGATCGCCGGGCGGGTCCGCAGGCCCATCACCGGCGCCCGTAGTCGTCCTGGAGCCGCTCGATGTCCGCCTCGTCGAAGACGCCCAGGCTCACCTCGAGCACCCTCACGGGACTGGCCGTGTCCGCATCGCAGCGCAGGCGATGGGTGCTCCCCAGGGGCAGCCAGATCTCGTCGCCCACGGCGGGCCGCAGCTCCTCCCCATCGCGATCCACCACCACCCCCGGATCCAGGGCCACCCAGAGCTCCCCGCGATGGCTGTGCCGCTGGAGGCTCAGCTTCTGGCCGGGGTTGCAGGTGAGGATCTTCACCGTACACGGGGTGTTCAGGGCGTACTGATCGAAGGAGCCCCAGGGCTTGTCGACGTGGAGGGTGGTGGGTTTGTCCATGGAGTTAGTTTACTGCTTTCAGCCTGATCTACAGCAGATCCTCCCGCCCTTCGGCCTTGAGCCGCTCGACGATCTGCTTCACGCTCTGGGCCTTGTCGCGGTGGCAGATGAGCAGGGCGTCCTCTGCGTCCACCACGATGAGGTCCTCCACGCCGCTGGCGGCGATGAGCCGCTTGCCGCCGAAGAAGGCGCTGTTCCGGGTGTCCAGCAGCAGGGTCTGGCCCTGGCTGACATTGCCATCCCCATCGGCCTTCTGGAACTCGATGGCGGCGGGCCAGGAGCCCACGTCCGACCAGCGGAACCGCGTCGGCACCACGGCGACCGTCTCGGCCCTCTCCATGAGGGCCACGTCGATGGCCACCTTGGGCAGCTGGGCGTAGGCTGCAGCCAGGGCTTCGGGCTGGGCGCCGGACTGTACCCAGGCATCCAGGGGTGCCAGCACCTCGGGGGCGTGCGCCCGCAGGCCTGCGCGGAGATCCGCCAGGGTCCACACGAACATGCCCGCGTTCCAGTAGTGCCGTCCGGATTCGAGGTACTGCAGGGCCACGTCGGCGGGCGGCTTCTCCCGGAAGGCCTTCAC
The DNA here is from genome assembly GCA_016721195.1 of Candidatus Geothrix skivensis. Lineage (GTDB taxonomy): Bacteria > Acidobacteriota > Holophagae > Holophagales > Holophagaceae > Geothrix > Geothrix skivensis. The sequence goes on from JADKIO010000008.1 coordinate 166,538, forward strand.
CTTGAAGACCGGTCCCTGGCCTTCGGATTCGATGTAGCCGTAGCCGGTCTCGGGATAGGTGGGCTTGATGCCGAAGGTCACGAGCTCGCGCTTGCCTGCGGCGTGGGCCACGGCGGTGTCGAGGTCCTCCAGGAAGAGCTCCCGGTCGCCGATCCAGTGATCCGCCGACAGCACGGCCATGACGGCCCGGGGGTACTTCTTCTCGATCTCCACCAGGGCCAACGCGAGGCAGGGGGCGGTGTTGCGGCCCTCGGGCTCCACGATCACGTTCTCCGGGGGCAGCTCCGGCAGCATCCGCCGGGTCTCCGCCGCCAGATCCTCCGTGGTGACCACGAAGATGTGATCGGGGCTCACGTGGCCATCCAGGCGCCGCACGGTCTGGTGGAGCAGGGTCTCCTCGCCGACGATGGCCAGGAACTGCTTGGGCCGGGCATTGCGGCTGCGGGGCCAGAACCGCGTCCCCCGGCCACCCGCCATAACGACGGCGACAGTTGGAATCGTGTTAGGCGTGTCCACAATCACTCCCCATTTCTGACTATCAAAGTGCGAGAAGACTCGCGTATCGCCGCAGGCGATACCGAGATAACGAGGATCGCTGTTGAACTAGCGATACTCGTGACCAACATTATTCCCTGATCCACATTACCCAAGTGCGAGAGGTCTCGCGTATCGCCGCAGGCGATACCGAGAAGACGACGGCGACAGTTGGAAAAACCATTGACGTGTCCACCTTCACTCCCCATTCCTGATGGCCCGAGCTCGGGGTGATCCGACCGGAAGCTGCTCCTGCCGCCCCAAGGCCCTACCAGGGAACCATGGCCGTGACGACCATCACAAGGACAGATCGCAAGATTGGGGCGGCGGCCGGCCCCCTGGAAATCGGCCAGGGATTGAGGCTCACCGGATGGCAGAGGTCTGGGCCCAATGTCATTTTACCTGGACATCGGGACGATACGTTTCCCTGTATGCCGGGTTGGGCTCGAGCCCTCCCTGGTGCCCTGGCGCAAGGCTCTCCCATGACCCACGACCTAATCAACGCAGGACATGCAGCCCTCCCAGGGGGTTCGGAGCTGCTCCAGGCCACCCAGGCCCTCGCTGAAAGTGAGGCCCGCTTCCGCAAGCTGGTGGATCTGAACCCGAATGCCATTGCCATCCAGAGTGAGGGGCGCTGGCGCTTCGCCAACGCCACCGCCCTGGCCATGTTCGGGGCCGCCAGCCTTGAGGCCTTCCAGGCCCGGCCCGTCCTCGACTGGATCCACCCCAGCAGCCTCGAAGCCGCCCGGGAGCGCGTCGGCCGGGTGATGTCCGGCCGCCCGCAGCCCGAGCAGGAACTGCTGCTCCTGCGGGAGGATGGCTCGACCTTCCCGGCGATGGTGCATGGGATCCTCTTCGATCACCAGGGCCTGCCTTCCATCCTCGGTGTGATCCGCGACATCACGGAGCAGAAGGAGATGGATGCCGCGCTCCAGCGGGCCCGGGACAGCTACCAGAGCCTCCTCATGGAGATGCCCTTCCTCGTCTGGAAGGGAACACCTGAAGGCGGGTGCGAGTACGTCAACCAGGCCTGGATGGATTTCACGGGTCTGAGCCTCGATGAGCTGCAGGGAAACCAGTGGGCCGAGCGTGTCCATCCCGAGGATCAGCTTGCGCTGATGCAGGCCTATGGGGCCGCCATGGCAAACCTGGAGCCCATGGCCATGGACTTCCGCATGCTGCACCGGGAGGGCAGCTACCGCTGGGTGCAGGGCCAGGGCAAACCCTTCTACGACCTGGACGGGGCCTTCGACGGATTCCTGGCGGCCTGCAGCGACATCCACGACAGCCGCATGGCCGAGGCGGCCCTGGCGGAAAGCGAGCAGCGGTTCCGCACCGTGGCGGACTTCACCTACGACTGGGAGTACTGGCTCGGGAAGGATGGCAGATTCCGCTGGATGAGCCCCTCCTCCGAGCGGGTGACCGGTTATCCCCCCGAAGCCTTCACCCAGAATCCGGAGCTGATGGGCCGCATCCTCCATCCGGACGATCGATCCATGCTGGAAGACCATGTCCATGAAGTGCGGGATGGCGGTGAGCCCTTCCCCATGGAATTCCGCATCTTCCACAAGGATGGCCGCCAGGTCTGGATCAGCCACATCTGCACGCCGGTCTACGGCTCAGACGGCCAGTCCCTGGGACGGAGGGCGGCGAACCGTGACATCACGGCCCGCCGCCAGGCCGAGGAGGACCTCTTCGAGGCCTCCCGGCAGCGCCTCGCCATGCTGGAGGCGGCCAGCGTGGCGAGGGTGGTGCCCTGGTCCATGGGCTCCGATGGCCGCATGCAGTGGGGGGATTCGGCCAACCTGGTCCTGGGCCAGACACCCACGGTGCTCGGGCATCGGCGGGGTTGGCCCTGGGAAACCATCCAGGAGCAGGACCGCCCGCGGCTCCACCAGGCCCTGCGTGAAGTGGACATGGGGTTCGTGGCCAGCTTCGAGTGCCGCATGCGCCACGGCCAGGGACAGGTCATCTGGACCCGCTGGACCCTGGCCCGCGAGCAGGGGAGCTTCCACGGCGCCATCCAGGACATCACCGAGCAGCACACCATCCACGAACAGCTCCTCCAGAGCCAGAAGCTGGAATCCATGGGCACCCTCGTCGGGGGGATCGCTCACGACTTCAACAACCTGCTGGGGGCCATTCTCGGCTACTGCGAGCTCTTCGAAGCGGATCCGGAACTGAGCCCCAGGCACCAGAAAGGCATGGGCGTGATCCAAGGCGCCGCCAAGCGGGGGCGAGAACTGGTGGGCAAGCTCATGGGCTTCAGCCGGAAAGTGGCGCCCAACCGCGTGCAAGCCAGCCTCAACACCCTGGTGTCGGAGGCCAGTGAACTGGTGGCCCATGCCCTGCCCAGCGAACTCCGCCTGCAGCTGGAGCTGTGGCCGGACCTGCCCGACATCCACCTGGACCCAGGGCAACTGCACCAGGTGGTGATGAACCTGGCCATCAACGCCAGGGATGCCATCCAGGGAGAGGGGCTCATCACGCTTCGCAGCGGACGCCAGGAGATCACACCCGAGCAGGGCCTGGCCCTCCAGCGGCTGCCGGGGCCCTATGTCTACCTCGAAGTGGAAGACACCGGCTGTGGCATCCCCGAGGATCAGCTCAGCCGGGTGTTCGAGCCCTTCTACACCACCAAGGGCATGAACGGCACCGGGCTGGGTCTGTCCATGGCCTACGGCCTCGTGGCCGAGCACGGTGGCTTCATGGAGTGCCACAGCGAGCTGGGCCAGGGCACCCGGTTCCGGGTCATGCTACCGGTGCAGCTGCATGGACTGGGAGCCCCTGCCCTTCCTGCTTAGGTGCCCTGCCTAGCGCGCCAGGACCGACACCAGCCGCCCCAGGTCCCCCGGGGGTACCGGCTGGGGCTCGAGGATGCGGGAGAGGGGCTGGGCCACCAGCGCCCCGGCCACTTCCCCGAGATAGAACCCGCGCTCGCCCCGGTCCAGGCGCCGCACGGCTTCGCAGCCCCAGCGGCTGCCCCAGATGCGGTCGATGGCCGAAGGGCTGCCGCCCCGCTGGACGTGGCCGAGCACCACCACCCGGAGGTCCAGTCCGTGGTCCCGCTTCAGGCGTTCGCCCACGGCCATGGCCCGGCCCGTGGTATCCCCTTCGGCCACCACGACGATGGAGCTGCGCTTGCCCCGCAGCCAGTTGGAGTTCAGGCGGGAGACCAGGGCCTCGTAGCTGTCATCGGGCGACTCGGGGTAGAGCACCGCCTCGGCACCGCAGGCCAGGGCGGTGTGCACCGCCAGCATGCCCGAGGCGCGCCCCATGACTTCCACCAGAAAGAGCCGGCCATGGCTGGAGGCCGTGTCCCGGATCCGGTCGATGGCCTCCACGGCGGTGTTCAGGGCCGTGTCGAACCCCAGGGTCCGCTCCGTGCCCGGCAGGTCGTTATCGATGGTGCCTGGAATGCCCGCACAGGCCACGCCGTGTTCCCGCTGCAGCGCCTCCGCCGCCCGGAAGCTGCCATCCCCGCCAATGACGACGAGGGCCTCGATGCCCGTCGCCTTGAGCTTGGCGGCAGCCAGGACCCGGTGCTCCGCGAAGTAGAACTCCGCGCAGCGGGCGGTGTGCAAGATCGTGCCGCCCCGCTGCAGGATGTTGGCGCAGGCCCGGCTGGGCAGGGGGGCCATGTCGCCTTCCAGCAGGCCCTGGTAGCCCTGGTGGATGCCCCAGACCTCGTGCCCGAGGGCATCGGCCTGACGGACCACCGCCCGGATGGCCGCGTTCATGCCCGGGGCGTCACCACCGGATGTGAGCACCCCGATCTTCATCGGACCTTGCCCTTGGCGGGGGCCTTGGTGGCAACCCCCTTGGCTTTGCGGCTGCCGGTCTTGCCCTTCTTCGCCTTGGCCCGGCGACTCTTCCGGCTGTCTTTCACATGGGCTTCGGGGGGCGGCAGCGGCGGCGGCTCGACGATGCCACGGGGCACCGGCGGCAGATCCCCTTCGGCGATGCCCAGGGCCGAGGCCCGCTGGGTACGGGCCCGCTGGACCGGATCCTCCTGGGCCTGGCTGGAGGCAATGAGGCTCAGGGCCAGGCTGCTGACGAACAGGATGCGACGGGGCATGATCCCTCCAGTGAGGATTATCACATTCGCCGCACTCTATGCGGAGGGCATTTCGAATCCGCTGGCCGCTACTTGCCTTCGGCCGCCTTGGCGGCCTTCTCCTTCATGGCCTTGGCGAAGAACTCGGCCACGATGGAATCCGCATCGGCCTTGGTCACGTCGGCCATCTGAGGCTCGCGGTGGAGGATGTCCCGACCCGAGGGGGCCATGAGGGGGAGGTGGTCTTCCGCAGGCTGCAGGCGCCCGAGCACGTACTGGGCCACCTCGATGAGGCTGCGCCCGACCTTTTCCAGCTTCTGCCGGACCACGTCCTGATACTGGTAGAGGTCGAAGGCGCCCTGGATGTTGTAGGCCCCGTTGTCCGCATGGAACCCGATCTGTTCCAGGCGATCGGTCAGTCGTTCCAGCTCCGGCGAAGGGGGGACCAGGCTCCGGAGGATGTCCTGGCACTCCTTGGAAAGGGACTGGATCTCCTCGAAGCTGTGCTGGACCACCTCGATCTGGTCCAAGACGCGCTCTGCGCCCCCCTCCTGCTCGCGAGCTATCTGCATGAGCTGATCAGGGATGGCCTGGTTTTCCTGGGGCTTATCCGACATGGGCGGGCTCCGTAGCCCCTCTATCGGCCAGGGGCGGGAAATCTTTGAATTCGTCGCGATTGGCCCCTCGCGATAAACTTCCTAATTCGGGGATCTATCCTGACCCGATTTCCTCAAGTCTGGAGTTTCCATGACCATGCAGTCGAATCCCGCCCTGGCGCCCGTGGACGGGAGCGTCCTGGCAGCCTGCCTGAAGCCCTTCCCCGCCTCCCAAAAGATCCACGTGGCGGGCACTCTGCCCGGCGTCCGGGTCCCCTTCCGCCAGATCAGCCTGCATGCCACCCGGGACTTCCAGGATCGGCTCACCGAGAATGAGCCGGTGGTGCTCTACGACACCTCGGGCCCCTACACGGATGCCTCCGTCACCATCGACGTCGCCAAGGGGCTCAGGCCCCTCCGCCAGGATTGGATCCAGACCCGGGGCGACGTGGAGGAGTTGCAGGGCGCCACCAGCCTCTACCGCAAGCTCCGGGAGCGGGACAAGGATCTCGATGCCATCCGCTTCCACGCGGACCGCAAGCCCCTGCGGGCCAAGGCCGGCCGCAACGTCAGCCAGATGCACTACGCGAAGCAGGGGATCGTCACCCCCGAGATGGAGTTCATCGCCATCCGGGAGAACCTGGGCCGCGAGGCGGCGGGCCTCAAGAGCCGCATCACCCCGGAGTTCGTCCGGGACGAGGTGGCCCGGGGCCGCGCCATCATCCCCGCCAACATCAACCACCCCGAAACCGAGCCCATGATCATCGGGCGGAACTTCCTGGTGAAGATCAACGCCAACATCGGCAACTCCGCCGTGGCCTCCAGCATCGAGGAGGAAGTCGAGAAGATGGCCTGGTCCATCCGCTGGGGCGCCGACACCGTCATGGACCTCAGCACGGGCCAGAACATCCACGAGACCCGCGAGTGGATCCTGCGCAACAGCCCCGTGCCCATCGGCACCGTGCCCATCTACCAGGCCCTGGAGAAGGTGAACGGCAAGGCGGAGGACCTCACCTGGGAGATCTTCCGGGACACCCTCATCGAGCAGGCCGAGCAGGGGGTGGACTACTTCACCATCCATGCCGGCGTGCGGCTGCGCTACATCCCGATGACCGCCAAGCGGGTGACCGGCATCGTGAGCCGCGGCGGCTCCATCCTCGCCAAGTGGTGTCTGGCCCATCACCAGGAGAACTTCCTCTACACCCACTTCGAGGACATCTGCGAAATCATGAAGACCTACGACGTGGCCTTTTCCCTGGGCGACGGCCTGCGCCCCGGAAGCACCGCGGACGCCAACGACGAGGCCCAGTTCGGTGAGCTGGAGACCCTGGGGGAGCTCACCAAGATCGCCTGGAAGCATGATGTGCAGGTCATGATCGAGGGCCCAGGGCATGTCCCCATGCACCTCATCCAGGAGAACATGACCAAGCAGCTGGAAGTCTGCGACGAGGCCCCCTTCTACACCCTGGGCCCCCTCACCACGGATATCGCGCCGGGTTACGACCACATCACCTCGGCCATCGGCGCCGCCATGATCGGCTGGTACGGCTGCGCGATGCTCTGCTACGTGACGCCGAAGGAACATCTCGGCCTGCCCAACAAGAAGGACGTGAAGGACGGCGTCATCGCCTACAAGATTGCCGCCCACGCGGCGGACCTGGCCAAGGGGCACCCCGGCGCCCACCTCTGGGACGATGCCATGAGCAAGGCCCGCTTCGAGTTCCGCTGGGAGGACCAGTTCAACCTGGCCCTGGATCCGGACACGGCCAGGGAATTCCATGACGAGACTCTGCCCGCCGAGGGGGCCAAGTCCGCCCACTTCTGCTCCATGTGCGGTCCCCATTTCTGCTCGATGCGGATCTCCGACGACGTCCGGCAGTACGCGGAGGCCCATGGCTACAACGAGGAGGAGGCCCTCGCCAAGGGCATGGAGGAGATGGCGGAGACCTTCGTGAAGAAGGGGTCGGAGGTCTACCTCCCAGGGTGATTCGCCCCCTGTGGGGCCCCGGCCCTAACGGGAGGTGATTCGCTCCCTGTGGGGCCCCAGCCCTAACGGGAGGTGATTCGCTCCCTGTGGGGCCCCAGCCCTAACGGGAGGTGATTCGCTCCCTGTGGGGCCCCACTCGGGACAGCGCACTGCGCTGTCCACTCGTGACCCACATGGTCGCGACCCCATGGTCGGGAACTGACAACTTGTCTGGGAGAACCTCGAAGTCCCACCCCCGGGGCGGGCCTTTTCATTCCTGAAGGCCACCACCCCCTTCCGAGCGCGTATGATTCGGGGCGGTTCCACCATCTCCTGGAGGCTTCCATGGCTGCCAAAAAGATCCTCATGCTCGTCGGCGATTTCGGGGAGGACTACGAAATCATGGTCCCCTTCCAGGCCCTGCTGGCGGTGGGCCACACGGTCCACGCGGTCTGCCCCGACAAGCAGGCTGGCGATTTCGTCGCCACCGCCATCCATGACTTCGAAGGCCACCAGACCTATTCCGAGAAGCCGGGCCACCGGTTCACCCTCAACGCGAGCTTCGCGGAGGTCAAGGCCGAGGCCTACGATGCCCTGGTGATTCCCGGCGGCCGTGCCCCCGAGTACCTGCGCCTGAACCCGAAGGTCCTGGAGCTGGTGCGCCACTTCTTCACCGCCAAGAAGCCCGTGGCGGCCATCTGCCACGGAGCCCAGCTGCTGGCCGCTGCTGGCGTGCTGGAGGGCCGCACCTGCTCGGCCTACCCCGCCTGCCGGGCCGAGGTGGAAGTGGCCAGGGGGAAGTATGCCGAGATTGCCATCGACGGCGCCGTCACTGACGGGAACCTGGTCACCGCCCCCGCCTGGCCCGCCCACCCAGCCTGGATCAGTCAGTTCCTCCAGGTGCTTGGAACCCGCATCACCCTGTGAGCCCCGCCTGATGAACCCCAACGACATCCTCTTCTCCAAGTTCCACGTCCTCGGGAATGACTACCTGGTGGTCGATCCCACGCGAACGGCCTTCGAGCCCACTCCCGCGCTCATCAAGGCCCTCTGCGACCGGCGACTCGGCATCGGCTCCGATGGGCTCCTGGTCGGCCCCCTGCCGGTGGCGGACCATCCGGGCGCCTTCGGCCTGCGCATCTTCAACCCGGACGGGACGGAGGCGGAGACCAGCGGAGACGGCCTCCGCATCTTCGCCCGCTACCTGTTCGAGGCCGGTCACGCCCAGGGCGAGGGATGCCTGATCTGCACCCCCGTTGGCCTCTCCGAAGCCAAGCTGCTGGCGCCCGATGGAAGCCTGGTCCAGGTCGACATGGGCGTGCCCAGCTTCAAGGCGGGGACATTCCCTTCACGGGCATCGCCACCCAGCTGGAGGTGCTGGAAACGCCCCTCTTCCTGCCCACGGGACCCGTCACCATCACGGCGCTCAACCTGGGCAATCCGCACTGCGTCATCTTCCCTGGCGAGGTCTCCCAGGCCAATGCCTGCCGGCTCGGTCCGAAGATCGAACGCCATCCCGAGTTCCCCGAGCGGGTGAACGTCCTGCTGGTGGAGGTGATCGATCGCCGGCGCATCCGCATCGAGATCTGGGAGCGCGGGGCCGGCTATACCCCCGCCTCGGGCAGCAGCTCGGCCGCAGCGGCGGCCTGCAAGCGCCTGGGCCTGGTGGACGATCGGGTCACCGTCCAGATGCCCGGGGGATCGCTGGACATCGAGTTCGCCCCGGAGGGCCACATCCTGATGTCAGGGCCCGTCCAGGCGGTGTTCCAGGGCCAGATGCTCGCCGGTTGGACCCCGAACCTTGCTTGAGGGCCGCCCCCTGGGCTGAGGCAAACAACGCCACGGCCAAGCCTCTCCAGCTTTTCCCCAAGCCCCCAAACGCTCCGTCGAAGGTTACTTCACGCTCAGCAGTTCCACATCAAAGATGAGGTCGGCATGGGGAGGGATGTCCCCGCCGGCACCCCGGGCGCCATAGCCCAGGCTCGACGGAATGTGGAGGGTGCGCTTGCCGCCCACCTGCATGGACATCAGCCCCTCGTCCCAGCCCTTGATGACGCGGCCCACGCCGATGGGAATGGCCAGCGGCTCGCCGCGATCCACCGAGCTGTCGAACTTCTTTCCGCGCTGCCCCTTGTCCGAAAGCCAGCCCGTGTAGTGGACCATGCACTGCTGCCCCCGCTGGGGCACGGCGCCGGCGCCGACCACGGTGTCCACGTACTTCAGTCCCGATTCGGTGGTGATCATCTGCGGCTCCTGGGGTTTGGCGGCCTTGGGTTTGGCTTTGGCTTTCACGGTCTTGGCTTTGGCCTTGGCCGGAGCCGTCCCGGGGGAAGGGTCCTGGGGCGCGGCGCCGAGGGAGAGGGTCAGCAGCACGGTGAGGCCTAGGGCGCGGGTCATCCATCCTCCGGGAATCCTTCGAGCGTAGCCTAGTTCCCGGTTGCCCACGCTGAGGTCCTTCGGAAGCCTGGCTGGTCCCTCAAGGCGACTCACGGCTGATCAGGGATGGCCACCGGGGTGACACACACAGCGGCCCAGGAACTCCTTCAGGGCCTCCACCAGGATCCGGCACTGGTCGTCGGTGCCGATGGTGATGCGCAGGAACTGCTCGATGCGGGGCAGCCGGAAGTGGCGCACCAGGATGGCGCGCTGACGCAGGGCCGCGGCCAGCTCCGCGGCGTCCCGCTCCGGGTGGCGGACGAAGATGAAGTTGGCCGCCGAGGGCAGCACTTCAAATCCGAGGGCCCCCAGGCTCACCGCCAGCGCCTCCCGGGTGGCCATGACCTTCTGGCGACAGGCCTGGAAGTGGCCTTCGTCCTGCACCGAGGCCACGGCGCCGGCGAGGGCCAGGCGATCCAGGGGGTAGGAGTTGAAGCTGTTCTTCACCCGCTCCAGGGCCTCGATGAGCTGCGGGTGCCCCAGGGCGAAGCCCACCCGCAGGCCCGCCAGGGCGCGGCTCTTGGAGAAAGTCTGCACCACCAGCAGGTTCCCGTAGCGGTCCACCAGGCGGCAGGCGCTCCTGCCGCCGAAATCCACGTAGGCCTCGTCCACCACCACCACGATGTCCGGATTGCCCGCCACGATGCGCTCGACCTCAGGCAGGGACAGGAGCCGGCCCGTGGGGGCATTGGGGTTCGCGAAGATGATGCCGCCGGCCCGCCGGCCCGGCCCCGGCAGGTAGTCCTCGGCTCGGATGGTGTAGTCGTCCGCCAGGGGCACCACCGAGTGGCGGAGGCCGTAGAGCCCGCAGTAGACCGGGTAGAAGCTGTAGGTGATGTCCGGAAACCAGATGGGCTGCTCCTGGCCCAGCAGGGCCAGGAAGGCGTGGGCCAGCACCTCGTCCGAGCCGTTTCCCACGAAGACCTGATCCGGCCTGAGCCCATGGTAGGTCGCCAGGGAAGCCTTCAGTGCCTCGGCGTTCGGATCCGGGTAGAGGCGCAGCGTATCGCCCGTGGCGGCGTGGATCGCCTCCAGTGCCAGCGGCGACGGCCCGTACGGATGCTCGTTCGTGTTGAGCTTCACGAGGCTGTCCAGCTTGGGCTGCTCGCCGGGCACATAGGGCGTCAGCCCGTGGACGACGGCACTCCAGTAGCGGCTCATGGTCTCTTCTGCAAGGGGGCCGAAGGTGCGGGATCGGCAAAGGGTCGGCGTGCCCGCCTCCAGAGCGGCCGCGGGCACCCTTGCCGATCGTACCATGGGGACAGGCTCCTACCGGGCGCCGGGTCCAGCGGAGCCGCCAGCAGGGGCATTCATCGGCTCGCTTCAACCCTGGCCCCGCCGGGGTCATCCATGGGGTAGCCGCCTGCTCCAGGCAAGGCCCCCGGGAGACCCCATGAACACCCGCCTTTCCTGCACCCTGATGGCCGGCCTCCTGGGCCTGGGCACCGCCTGCGTGGTGAGCCCACGGGGCCGGGTGGCCGTGGTTCCCGTGGTCCGCTACACCTACGTCGACCGGGAGCCCCCCCCGGTGCGCTACGAGCACCGGCCCGAGCCGCCGACCCAGGATCATCACTGGGTCGCCGGGCACTGGCACTGGGAGGGTCGCGCCTACCTGTGGGTGCCCGGCCACTACCAGGCTCGGCCCCGGGCGGGCGTCCTCTGGGTGAACGGCCGCTGGGAGCGCCATGAGCGCGGGTGGCACTGGACTGAGGGGCACTGGCGCTAGGCGCCCCACCTTGATCTTCGAAACGCCTGTCTGCGGCTGAGGCGAGGGTGGACCAGCCCGGTCGGTGCTTGGCCGAGGCCCCATCGAGGGAATTCTTCCCGAGCAGTTAAGGTCACTCCGGGGGGATCCGAAACACGGGGCATGGAGGTCCTCATGATCATCGCCCTGGTTGGCCTGGTCTTCGCCATTGCACTCGTCGGCCGCGGCCTGGAACGGCACGACGAGGCCCGCCTGCGGGTGATGCGGCGGGCCAAGTTGCTGGAACTGGGGCCGGCGTAGGGGCGGGTGACATCCTGATCGGGGAGTTGAACCCGTTGCCGGCAACCACTCGCGCTTAGTCCCGCTCCGGCAGTTCGTAGGCGCTGCCTCCACGGCGCGTTCACTCCGCACATCCTGTGCGTCGCCCTTCGGGTCATCGCGCTTCGCGCGACGGTGGGCCTCCGCTCCTGCTTCGGCTTCGCGGGCCGGCTCCTCCGCCTGACGCACCCTGCACAGCAGGGTGCTCCCGCTCCTCGCTTCGCTCGATCGCGGAGTCGGAGCCTCCTCGGGGGTCCAAATCCGCCGGGCCTGAAATAGAACAAGTCAGGGGTCCCGCTGGGATCCCTGACTTGTTCTGGCTCCGGAGGAGGGATTTGAACCCCCGACCTAGTGATTAACAGTCACCCGCTCTGACCCCTGAGCTACTCCGGAAGGGCGAATGATCATTCTACCGGATGGGGGCGGGGTTTCAAGCGGCGGGATGGGGATACCGGTCACCGATCCCCGGGGGCCGCTAGTTGCGCTGCAGCTCCATGAGGACCTGGCGGGCGGCGGCCTTGAGGGTCTCGATGACACCGGTGCCCTTGTTGGCCACGGCCTCGATCATGGGCTCGTTGCGGAAGCGCAGGAGGCGCTCCATCTCGGGGATGGACGCGGCCGAGGGCATGTCCCGCTTGTTGAGCTGGAGGACGTAGGGGATGGAGCGGATGTCGAACCCGTTCTCCTTGAGGTTGGTGGCCAGGTTCGCGATGGACTCGATGTTGGCTTCCATGCGGGCCCGCTGGCTGTCCGCCACGAAGATGATCCCGTCGCAGCCCCGGAGGATGAGCTTCCGGCTGGCGTCGTAGAAGACCTGGCCCGGCACGGTGTAGAGGTGGAAGCGGACCTTGAAGCCCTTGACGGTGCCCATGTCGAGGGGCAGGAAGTCGAAGAACAGGGTGCGGTCGGTCTCGGTGGCCAGGCTCACGAGCTTGCCCCGCTTCTCGGGGTTGGCCTGCTCGAAGATCCACTGGATGTTCGTCGTCTTGCCGCAGAGGCCCGGGCCGTAGTACACGATCTTGCAGTTGATCTCGCGGGAGGCGTAGTTGATGAAGGTCATGTGCCCGCCCGGACCTAGTCGCCGAAGAGGCGGTCGATGTCTTCGTCGGTGATCTCGGAGAAGGGGCTCTCGAAGCGGCTGCCGAGGTCGGATTCCTTCTGGGCGCGCTGCTCCACCTGGTCGAAGATCTCCTGCAGTTCCTTGCTGGCCTTCTTCACGCGCAGGCGCACCAGGGCAAGGCTGGAGTTCTGGTCGAAGATCACCACCAGGATGCCGCGCTTGCCCACGATGGAGATGTGGAGGTTGTCCTTCTCGCCTTCATGGAAGAGGAGGCTGAATTCCTTCTCCCCGATGAGCTTGGCAAGTCCATCCGTGGCGGCCACGTTGCCGGCCGTCAGGGAGGCCAGGCTGGTGGCATCGATGCTCTTCACATCCCCGGCAGCGGCGATCTGCTGGCCGTTCTTGTCCACCAGGAAGACCACCTTGGCGGAGGCGTCCTTAGAGAGGCGTCCGATGATCTCCTGGAGGAGCGTGTCCTCCTCCTCGAACAACATCAGATCGAGCTTTGCCACGATGGCCTCCGGAATGCCTGCAGGTGATCCCTTGAGGGAGGATACCGCACTTTTCAGTAGGGCCCCGTGCCGGTGCCGCCCCGGACCACGGCCACGGAGGCCGACAGGCCCAGCCGGGTCGCCCCGGCCCGGACCATGGCGAGCGCCGTCTCGTAGTTCCGGATGCCGCCCGAGGCCTTGACCCCCAGCCTGGGGCCCACGATCCGCCGCATGAGGGCCACATCGGCCTCGGTGGCTCCGCCCGTGGAGAACCCGGTGGAGGTCTTCACGAAGTCCAGACCCGCTTCCCTGGCCAGCTCGCAGACCCGGGCCTTTTCGGCCTCGTCCAGCAGGCAGGTCTCCAGGATCACCTTGAGGACATGGGGGGCCGGCACCACCCTTCTCAGGGCCTCGAAGTCCAGGCGCACCGTCCCCCAGTCCCCGGCCTTGGCGGCACCAATGGCCAGCACCATGTCGATCTCCTGGGCACCGTCCTGCTGGGCCAGCTCCGCTTCGAAGGCCTTGACCCGTGGCGAGGATGCCCCCAGGGGGAAGCCCACCACCGTGCAGGTTCGGACCGGGCTGTTGCGCAGCAGGGAGGCGGCCAACGGCACCCAGAGGGGATTGACACAAACCGAGGCGAAACCGTACTTCAAGGCCTCGGCACACAGGGCTTCCACCTGGGCGCCGGTGGTCTCGGGCTTCAGGAGGGTGTGGTCGATCAGGGGGGACAAGTCCCAGGGACCTTCGCCGGGTCCGATCTGTCCGAAGGGCCGGTGGTGCAGGCCTTTGGAATCCCGGAAGAGGCCATGGCCTTCGACGCACGCCAGAAGCTGGATCACGCCTTCCGGTGGCAGGACCGGGGCCCGTCCGCGGATTTCAGCCGATAGGTCGAGCAGGGGATCGATCATGGCTCCATCATGGCCGGGCCTGGGGCCAGCGGAAAGCGGGCATGAAAAAGCGGGCCGAAGCCCGCTTTTCATGGAACCGGTGAAGCCAATTACTTCTTAACTTCAGCCTTCTTCTCGGCGGCAGGAGCAGCAGCCTTCTTCGCCTTCTTGGCCTTCTTCTCGGCCTTGGGGGCGGCTTCAGCCTTCTTCTCTTCGGCGGTCAGGGCCTTCTTGGCCTCTGCCTTCTTGGGCTCAGCCTTCTTGCAGCAATCCTTCTTGCAGTCCTTGGGGCAGGCAGCCTTGTCGGCCTTCTTCTCTTCGGCGGTCAGGGCCTTCTTGGCCTCTTCCTTCTTGGGCTCGGCCTTGGCGGCAGCCTTCTTCGCCTTCTTGGCCTTCTTCTCGGCCTTGGGGGCGGCTTCAGCCTTCTTCTCTTCGGCGGTCAGGGCCTTCTTGGCCTCTTCCTTCTTGGGCTCGGCCTTGGCAGCAGCCTTCTTCGCCTTCTTGGCCTTCTTCTCGGCCTTGGGGGCGGCTTCAGCCTTCTTCTCTTCGGCGGTCAGGGCCTTCTTGGCCTCTTCCTTCTTGGGCTCGGCCTTGGCGGCAGCCTTCTTCGCCTTCTTGGCCTTCTTCTCGGCCTTGGGGGCGGCTTCAGCCTTCTTCTCTTCGGCGGTCAGGGCCTTCTTGGCCTCTTCCTTCTTGGGCTCGGCCTTGGCAGCAGCCTTCTTCGCCTTCTTGGCCTTCTTCTCGGCCTTGGGGGCGGCTTCAGCCTTCTTCTCTTCGGCGGTCAGGGCCTTCTTGGCCTCTTCCTTCTTGGGCTCGGCCTTGGCGGGCTTCTTGGCCTCTTCCTTCTTGGCCTCGGCCTTCTTGGGCTCGGCCTTCTTCTCTTCGACGGTCAGGGCCTTCTTGGCCTCTTCCTTCTTGGGCTCGGCCTTGGCAGGCTTCTTGGCCTCTTCCTTCTTGGCCTCGGCCTTCTTGGGCTCGGCCTTCTTCTCTTCGACGGTCAGGGCCTTCTTGGCCTCTTCCTTCTTGGGCTCAGCCTTGGCAGGAGCCTTCTTGGCATCAGCCTTCTTCACTTCGACTTTCTCGGCCTTCTTCGCTTCGGGCTTCTTAGCCTCTTCGGCGAAAACGGGGCTGATCAGTGCAGCAGCGATCAGCAGCGCGGCAAGCTTCTTCATGGGTGTTCTCCCTGGGGGTATCCGGCACGGCCGGAAGCGGCAGAAAGAAAGCACGTTTTGAGCCTATTTTTAAAATGTCTATTTTCTTATATTTAATATATCAAACTTAGACAAAAACCTGTTGCGTTCTGCAACTTGTGGCAGCCTGCGACGATTTGGACCCTCGAGGTCGACTACTCGCCCTCATGGAATCCATAGCGCTTGAGCTTCCGGTAGAGGGTGGTCCGGTCCACCCCCAGGATCTCCGCGATGCGCTGTTTTTCCTTGTGCCGGCTGATCAGCAGCTGGATGTAGCGCCGCTCCAGCTCATCCAGCGAGGGCCAATCCTCGATCAGGGCCGGAACATCCCCCCCGGTCTCGGGCCGCCGGAGGGCCTTCTTCAGCACATCCGCCTGGATCTTGGCCGGCAGGTCATCCACGGTGATTTCCAGGCCCCGGCTCAGCTGGGTGAGGTTCTCCACGGCATTGCTCAGTTCCCGCACGTTCCCCGGCCAGGAATAGGCCTCGAGCACCCGGCGTGCCTCCGGGTGCAGCAGGTAGGTGTGCCCATCCTTGCGCCCGAATTCCGACAAGAAGTGGTCCACCAGGGCCGGAATGTCATCCCGGCGGTCCCGCAGGGACGGAACGGCGAGTTCCACCACGCCCAATCGATAGTAGAGGTCCTCCCGGAAGGAGCCGGCCTTGACCATCCCCTGCAGATCCCGGTTGGTGGCCGCGATCACCCGGGCATCCACCTTGATGGTCTTGTTGCCGCCCACCCGGCGGATCTCCTGCTCCTGAAGCACCCGGAGCAGCCGCACCTGGAAGCTCTGGCTCGTTTCGCCGATCTCATCGAGGAAGATCGTGCCGCCCGAGGCCTCTTCGAAAAGGCCGGGCTTCTCGCCGATGGCCCCGGTGAACGAGCCCTTGACGTGGCCGAAGAGCTCCGATTCCAGGAGGGTCTCGGTCAGGGCCCCGCAGTTGACGGCCACGAAGGCCCGATCCCGCCGGTCGCTGGAGAGGTGGATGCTTCGGGCCACCAACTCCTTGCCCGTGCCGCTCTCCCCGGTGATGAGCACCGTGGCCCGGCTGTTCTGCAGGCTCGCGATGGTCTTGTAGACCGCCATCATCCGGGGACTCGAGCCGATCATCAGGCTCCGCTTCCCCTTGGGGGAGGTGCTCTGGGCCATGGCCTGACCGCTGGACTGGCGGCGGGCCAGGGCCCGGGTCACCAGGGCCTTCAGTTCCTCGTTGTTCCAGGGCTTGCTCAGGAAGTCGAAGGCCCCCTCCCGGACGGCCTCGATGGCCGTTTCAAGGGTGCCGAAACCCGACAGGAGGATGGTGTCCACGCCCAGGGGCTTGGCCACCCGCAGCAGGTCCAGGCCGTCCTTCTTCGACTCCAGGTTGATGTCCGAAAGCAGCAGGTCGAAGGGTTCGCTGTGCAGCAGGTCGATGGCCTTGTCGGGATGAGTGGCCTTGGCCACCTCCAGCCCCATGCTGCCCAGGAGCTCTTCAAGGAACTCACAGGTCTCCTTACTGTCATCCACTACCAATACACGGGCCATGACTACCTCTTGAATTCCTGACGCAAGCGAATGGCATTCCTGGAAACGCAAGCGTATCCTCCAGAGTATTCCCAGGAGGGTATCCATGAAAGCGCCTATGCGTTTGGCTGTGCTTCTTCTGTTCGCATCCCTGACTGCCCTGGCGGCCGACCTCACCCTCACCATGACGGGCGCAGGCAAGGGCCAGGAGGGCGAGCAGACCCAATACTGGTCGGCGAAATTCATGCGGGTCAACCACCCTGCCAGCCAGGTGGACTCCATGGTCGATTTCGAGCAGGGCGTGTCCTACACCATCAACCACAAGAAGAAGCTCATTCAGCGCATGGGCTGGGATGATCTCGAAGCCTCCATGGAAGCCATGGCCGACAAGATGAAGGACCTCCCTGCCTTCGCCCAGAAGCTGATGGGTGGCGGCGATACCACGGTCACCGTCGAGGAGCTGGGCACGGAGACCATCCTCGGCCGCAAGTGCAAGAAGTGGAAGATCACCATGGGCAAGATGATCATCGAGAGCAGCAATGATCCCGCCCTCAAGCCGCCGACCCCCGCCGGTTCCTACAAGCGCTTCCTCAAGCTCAAGAACGCCATTGGCCAGATGGGCGGCAACTCGGCCGGCATGTTGAAGTTCGGCGAGGAACTGGCCAAGGTGCAGGGCATCGCCCTGCGAACCCACACCGTCATGCCCATCGTGGGCGATTTCAGCAGCGTCGCCACGGCCGTCAGCGAGGGCCCCATCCCCGCCGCCACCTTCGTCCTGCCCGCGGACTACAAGGTCGAGGACGCCGGCAAGAAGATGCGCGAAAGCATGGCCAAGGGCCGATGACGCGGATGCTGCGGATGGCCCGGCCGACCAGGCGAAGGAATTCCCCATGACCCACGAATCGCCCTCCTTCGATGAGGGCCTGGACCGCCTGGAGACCCTGGTGCAGCAGCTGGAATCCGGCAGCCTGAGCCTGGAGGAGGCCCTGGCCCGCTTCGAGGAGGGCGCAGCTGAGCCAGGCCCTCCAGAAGCAGCTGGCCGAGGCCCAGCGCAGGGTCGAAGTGCTCAAGGCCGGCCTCGGCGGCGAGTACCGGGCCGAACCCTGGACGAAGCCAAGGGCGGCAGATGAACCAGGTCGCCTCCCAGGTCCAGGCCGACCTGGACCGCCTGCTGCCCCTCCTCGATGCCGCGCTCACCGGGCCCTTCCGGCAGGGCGAGGCCCAGCGCCTGGGCGAGGCCATGCGGTACAGCCTGGAGGCCGGCGGCAAGCGGGTGCGGCCCGTGCTCTGCCTGCTGGCCTGCGAGGCCGTGGGCAGCCCCGCAGCCCAGGCCCTCCCGGGTGCCCTGGCCCTGGAGTACGTCCACACCTATTCCCTCATCCACGACGACCTGCCGGCCATGGATGACGATGACCTCCGCCGGGGCCGGCCCACCAACCACAAGGTGTTTGGCGAAGGGCACGCCATCCTCGCGGGAGACGCCCTGCTGACCGAAGCCTTCGGTGTGCTGGCCTCCGCCGACCTGGATCCCACCCGCCGCGCCGAGGCCCTGGCCCTGCTGGCCGAAGGCGCCGGCTGGCGGGGCATGGCTGGCGGCCAGGCGCTCGACCTAGAGGGGGAAAAGGTCGAATCCTACGACCTGGATCACCTCCGCCTCATCCACCGCCTGAAGACCGGGGCCCTCCTGCGGGCCTCCCTGGAGATCGGCGCGGTCCTGGGGGGAGCGCCCCCCCCCGAACGAGCTGCCCTGCGGGCCTTCGGCGAGGCCATCGGCCTGGCCTTCCAGATCCAGGACGACCTCCTGGATGCCACCTCGACCGACGCAGATCTGGGCAAGCGCGCCGGAAAGGATGCAGGCAGGGGTAAGATCACCTACCCTTCCCTCCTGGGCCTGGGGGTGCCAGGAAAGCCCTGAATGAGGCCACCGAGAATGCCCTATGTCAGCTAGTCTCCCTTCCCAACCGGAATTCCTTGGCAGCCTGGGCGCGCTACCTGGCGCTGCGGGCCAGCTAGGCTCCCGCGTGATCCCTCCCGCCAGTCCCTACCCCCTGCTGGATTCCCTGGCCGCCCCTCAGCAGGTGCGGCACTTCACGCCCGCCATGCTGGAACAGCTGGCCGGGGAAGTCCGCGCCTTCCTCATCAGCTCCGTGTCGGAAACCGGGGGCCACTTCAGCTCCAACCTGGGCACCGTCGAGCTCACCGTGGCGCTGTTCCACCACTTCGACTTCCTCCAGGACCGCATCGTCTGGGACGTGGGCCACCAGGCCTACCCCCACAAGATCCTCACGGGCCGCAAGGACCGCTTCCCGACCCTGCGCCAGCACCACGGCCTGTCGGGCTTCCTCAAGCGGGACGAAAGCCCCTATGACCACTTCGGCGCCGGCCACGCCAGCACCAGCATCTCCGCCGCCCTGGGCATGGCCAAGGCCCGGGATCTCCAGCACCAGGACCACGCCTGCATCGCCGTCATCGGGGATGGCTCCATGACCGCGGGCATGGCCTTCGAAGCGCTCAACCAGGCGGGCTACCTGGCGACGAAGAACTTCCTCGTGATCCTCAACGACAACGACATGAGCATCAACCCCAACGTGGGCTCCCTGCAGGGCTACCTGAACCAGATCATGTCGGGTCAGTACTACCACCGCTGGCGGGACCGCATCGAGCACGCCATCAAGGCCATCCCCATCGGCGGCCTGAGCAAGGGTGTGGCCAAGGCCGCGAAGTGGAGCGAGGAGAGCTTCAAGCGGCTCATGGTGCCGGGCCTGCTCTTCGAGGACCTGGGCTTCCGCTACCTGGGACCCGTCAATGGCCACGATGTGAACGCCACCTCCAAGGCGCTCCTGGAGGCCAAGGAGAAGATGAAGGACGGGCCCGTGCTGCTGCATGTGCAGACCAAGAAGGGCTACGGCTACGAGCCAGCCCTCCAGGATCCGCTGAAATGGCACGGGGTCACCGCCTTCGACGCCGAGGCCGGGGAGATCATCAAGGTCACCACCGACCCGACGAAGCCCGCCCCGCCCAGCTTCACCAGCGTGTTCGGCAAGACCCTGGTGGAGCTCGCGAAGACCGACCAGAAGATCGTGGGCATCACCGCCGCCATGCTGGATGGCACGGGCATGAACATCTTCCAGAAGGCCTTCCCCGACCGCTGCTTCGACGTGGGCATCGCCGAACAGCACGCGGTCACCTTCGCCGCGGGCCTCGCCGCCCAGGGCATGCGGCCCGTGGCCGCCATCTACAGCACCTTCCTGCAGCGGGGCTTCGATCAGGTGGCCCACGACGTCTGCATCCAGGACCTGCCCGTGACCTTCGCCCTGGACCGCGCCGGCATCGTGGGCGCCGACGGGCCCACCCACCACGGCCTCTACGACCTGGCCTACCTGCGCTGCCTGCCCAACATCGTTCTCATGGCCCCCAAGGACGAGAACGAACTCCGGCGGATGCTGATGACGGCCCTCTACTGTGGCCATCCCGCGGCCCTCCGCTACCCCCGGGGCAACGGCCTCGGCGTCCCGCTCGAAGAGCCCATTACGGCCCTGCCCATCGGCAAGGGAGAACTGCTGCGGGAGGGCTCCGACCTCCTGCTCTGCGCGCTGGGTTCCATGGTGGCCCCGGCGATGAAGCTCGCCGATGCCCTGGCGGCCGAGGGCCTGGCCTGCGCCGTCATCAATGCCCGTTTCCTGAAGCCCCTGGATGCCGCCCTGATCCTCGAGTGGGCCAGTCGCTGCCGGGGCGTGGTGACCCTGGAGGAAGGCTGCGCCCCCGGTGGCTTCAGTTCGGCCGTGGCCGAGTCCCTGGCGGATGCGGGCCTCCTCCGCCCCCTCCTCCGGCTGGCCATTCCTGATCACCTGGTCCACCACGGAGATCCCAAGCGCCTCCTTGAGGAAGAGGGCCTGAGCCCCCAGATCATGGAGCTCCGGGTTCGACAGTTCGCCAAGAGCCTGTAAGTAACACCTTGCGAATATTCCCGGAAATTTCTAAGGTTGGTCACACACCTTTGTTGGCATGACACCTTCCTGGGGATCTCGTGAGGACATATCGATTCTGCGTTGCCCTGCTGAGTGTCCTGCTGGGCCTGGGCAGCAGCCACCTGGATGCCCAGGTATGGGACGCCTCCACCCAGGCCACCGGCTGGGCGCACCAGGACAAGGACGATAGCTTCACCTTCTATGACGAGGGATCCGCCACCCTGCACACCTGGTCCCGGGATGGCGGGCTGCAGCGCAGCACCCCCCTGGGCAAGCTCCCCATGGCCCCGGAGAAATGGGTTGTCGATCCCCACAACCACGCCTGGGTGGTCTACAAGCAGACGCTGGTCGAGGTGGGGCCCAACGGCAAGGTCCTGAAGAGCTTCAAGCTGGCCGCCGAAGTGGCGGATGTGGGCTGGGACGTCAAAGGCATCGTGCTGTCCTACCGGGCCCCCACCCCCTTCCTCGAGAAGCGGGACTACAAGGGCTCAGTGCTGTGGACTCACGGCGTGAAGCCGCCCTCCAGGGACGAGGACACCCCCGCGCCCGTGCACCGGCGTCCCATCCTCGTGGATGATGCGGGAAACATCCTCATGGCCAGCGGCACCTCCTTGAACCTCCAGGTCCTGAGCGGCACCACGGGTCAGAAGGTGTCCGAGATCCGGTTCTCAGCCGCGGAGGGCGATCCACCGCCAGCCCTGGAAGGCACCGCCGATGCCCGGGGGCCCATGGCCCTCTGGCCCGGCAAGGAGGTGGTCTTCGCCACCGTCAGGGCCAGCCAGGTCCCCTCCCGGTACCGCGAAGCCATGCAGGGCCTCGCCCTGGCGCGCCTGGATCTCAAGCAGCTGCGCCTGGAGTTCCTGGCGACGGGCCTGAACGAATCCCATCACCTGGTGGGCCTCCTGGATTCGGACGCGGTCTTCACCAGCCCCCGGGGCGGCCTGGTGCTGGTGAAGATCAAGTAGGGCGGGATCGAGGGGGAGCAGGCCTGGGATCACCGGGCCAGGTTCATCACCCGTTCCCGGTCCAGGTAGGGAATGGTGCGCCAGCTGTTGACCGTCGCAGGGCTCAGGGTCGGGCGGCTCAGCACGAAGTCCAGGAGCAGGTTGCGCTGGGAGGCCGGGGTAATCAGCTCGGGCATGCTCTTGAAGCCGATGGCCTCCATGTAGCCGCCACCCCCGCGAAGCCGGTAGGTGGAGATGGCCATGGAAAAGGTCTGCTCCGGCTTCACGGGCTTGCCCAGGTAGCTGAGGTTCCGCACCCGGTTGCCGGCGGGCTGCCCCAGATCCAGGGCGTAGCCGACCCCATCCACCAGGTCGAAGTTGTAGATGGGGATGTCCCGGCTGTAGAGCTCAGGCTCCCAGCTGCGGGTGTAGTGCCGCGCACTGTGCTCCAGGTACCGCTTCAGCTGCTCTCCGGTCACCCGGATCTTCGCCAGCTGGTTTTCGTAGGTCGCCAGCGCGTAGAACTGCCGGACGCTGGTGGGCCCCTTGGGGATGAAGAGCTTGGGCCCCGGCGAGGCGGCCGCCGAAAGCTGGGCCCCCGTGGCCTGACGCTGCACCTGGTGGATGAGCTGCATGAGCGGGGTGTCTTCCATGCGCGCCCAGCGGCTGTCCAGGTCCACCAGCAGGTTCGTGGCCGCCGTATCCAGGTAGCGGTCCGTGGCCACGCGCAGCTCCGCAGTGAGGCTCAGCACCTCTGGATCACTGGCGGTCTGGTCATCGGGCTTGAGCAGCCGTGCGCTGTGGGCCACCACCCGCCAGCGGCCCTTCTCCTGGCGCAGGTCCAGGTCCAGCAGGGCCAGGGCCCGGCCGAAGCACTGGGCCTGCAGGATGGGGATGCCCTTGTGCTCGGCCTGGATCGCCTGGTGGGTGTGGCCGGTGAAGATGGCATCGAGTCCAGGCACTTGGTCCGCCAGGCGCAGGGCCGCGTTCTCATCTCCGTCCCTACCATCCACGGCGCCCAGCCCCGAGTGCAGCAGGGCGATCACCAGATCGGCCTTCTCCTTCTCCCGGAGCCGGGAGACCAGGTCCCGGGCGGTGGTGACGATGTCCTGGAAGGTGAGCCCAGGACGGTGGCCGGGTTCCACCATCCATGACGTGCCGGGGGTGGTGAAGCCCACCAGGGCCACGCGCACCCCGGCCACCGTCATCAGGACATGGGTGGCGAAGGCGGGCTGCCCCTTGGCGTCCACGGTGTTGGCCGACAGGAAGGGGAATTGGGCCTGTTTCCCGGCCTCCCGCAGGACGTCCAGCCCGAAGTCGAAGTCGTGGTTCCCCACCGCCATGGCCGAATAGCCCAGGGCATTCATGATGGCCACGCTGGGCTCAGGCAGGTCCTTCCGGAGGACGTTCCGCACGTAGTTCAGGGGCTCCCCCTGGAGGGTGTCCCCGCAATCCACCAGGATCGTGCTTGGATTCTGGGCCTTCTGCCGGCGGATCAAAGTTGTGATCTTTGCCCATCCCTGGTTCGCGGGCTGGAGGCTGAAGGTGTCCTGGGCCAGGACGTGACCGTGCACGTCCGTGGTGCCAAGAATCTGAATCCGGGCCTCTTGGGCCTGAAGTCCCAGGGCGATCAGCAAGATCCAGAACCAATGACGCATGGAACCTCCCGTGTCCCCGCCAACCCAGGGTTGGATGGGGCAGGCTTCAAGGGTAAACTTTCCCTTCACCCAAGGATGCCCCCTCTTTCGGAGTCCCCATGCAAGAAGTCCAGATCAAGGCCCCCAAGCACGAATTCACGCTGCTCTGCGATGACATCCGCCAGGAGATGGGCGGCAAGACCTCGCTGATGGGCCTGTACGACCATCACATCGTGGTGCCCCAGGTGCCCTTCACCCTCCCCAAGGTGTGCTTCTACACCCGCTTCTCCCGCATGGATGGCCAGTTCAAGTTCGGCTTCTCCATCGTGAGCCCCACCGGCGACCGCAAGGACGTGATCCGCGATAGCGACGTGCAGATCCCCGATGGCGCCAAGGAAGGCACTTTCAACGTCATCGCCAGCCCCTTCGAAGTGAGTGGCGAAGGCGTCTACGAGGTGATCATCGCCCTCACCAAGGGCGCCGACCGCTTCGAGTACGTCTACAAGTTCGCCATCTCCGACGCCAGCCGCCTCCAGGCCGAGTACGAGAAGGCCATGGCCGAATCCGGCCAGACCAGCAACTAGGCCTCGAGCCTTCGATCCGAAGTGCGGCGCCCCGGTGGGGCGCCGCTGCTGTTCCGGGCGCGGCTCAATGCCCCGGGGCGCCGGCGGGCACAGGACTCAACAAGAGATCCTGGAAGTCGAAGCTGAAATCCGTGGACGGCGACACCGCCTCCATCCGGGCCTGGCCGACCGCGCCATCGGGTCTCAGCGAGAAGGACACATAGGCGTCCGCGTCCAGGGACCGGTCCGCCCACCGGGCCACGAAGGTGTCGTACTGCCAGTGCTCCAGCCTCCCCGTCAGGGCCGGCGTGTGGGAGAAGCGGATGGCGAGCCGGCCCTCCTGCACCTCGATGAGGATGTCTCCGTACCAGGGATCCCGGTAGCGACCCGCATAGGCGGCCAGGGGCAGGGAGGGTGAGGACGTGGCCTTGCGCGTGGAGGCGGCCCGGGCCACGGCCTCCCTGGCCTTGTCACGCTGCTGCTTCTGGACTTCCAGGTAGGCGGCCACCCAATCCTTGGGCGGCGCCCCTAGGTAGTGATCCAGGACCGTCCTGGTGATGGCCTGGAAGGCCGCGCCGGACTCCTGGTTGGTGAGGACGATGACGCCGAGGTTCAGCTTGGGCAGCATCGTGACCTCGGAAACCATGCCCTGCAGCCCTCCGGTATGAGAGACCTTCAGTTGGCCCCGGTAGTCCGTGACCCCCAGCCCCATGGCATAGGCCCCGAACTGGGCCCTCGCCTCCGCGATCGGCGCGGGCGGTTCGCCGAGGGGCAGCAGGGTCAGGGGGGTCATGAGGATCTTGACCTGTTCCTCGCCCAGGAGCCGCCGACCATTCCCGAGGTCGCCCTTCGCCAGAAGGGCCAGCACCCACGCCGACAGCTCCTCGGCGGAGGAAACGATGCCCCCGGCCGGGGCGTTGTTGTCGAAGGGCGCGTGGTCCAGGGCCTTGAGCGCGTCCCCCACCAGGGCATGCGGCGCGATCACATCATCGCCGGGGCGCAGGTCCCTGATGCTGGTCCTGCTGGTGCGCATGCCCAGGGGCGCAAAGAAGCGCTCCCGGATGAAGGTCGCCCAGGACTTGCCCGATGCCTCGCGGATGACGGCCCCCGCGACGGTGTAGAGGATGTTGTCGTAGGCGTACTCGCTGCGGAAGCTGGTGGCGAGGGGCACGAAGCGCAGCCGGTGGAGGATGTCGGCCTCGCTCAGGTCCGTGGCCGGGAAGAACATCAGGTCCCCGGCGCCGAGCCCCAGCCCGCTGCGGTGGCAGAGGAGGTCCCGGATGCGCATTTCGCGGGTCACATAGGCATCGCTCATCTGGAAACCCGGGAGGCGATCCACCACGCGATCGTCCCAGGCAAGCCTGCCCTCCTCCACGAGCATGGCCAGGGCGGCGGCGGTGAAGACCTTGGTGTTGGAGGCGATGCCGAACAGCGTGCGGGGCGTCACCGGGGCTGGATCACCCAGCCTGCGGATGCCGTAGCCCTTGGCCACCACCACCTTGCCGTCCTTCACCACCGCCACGGCCACGCCCGGGACGTTGAAGGCCTTCCGGGCCCTCGCCACCGCTTCATCAAGGTAGGCCTGCGCCAGGAGTGGCGTGGCCAGGACCAGTGGCAGAACCCGGCGCGTCCAGCAGGACTTGGGAAGCATGGAAACCCCCTTCGAGACAGCGAGGGTACCCCTGATGGGTCCTTCCTCACAACGAGGCGTCCCGGATCATCCCGCCACCTGGGGCGGCTATCCTGGAGGCATGTCCGACCGCTACGCCAAGCAACGCATTTTTTTGGGCCGCGAGGCCGATGAGGCCTTGCGCACGAAGCGGGTGGCGGTGCTGGGCCTGGGGGCCACGGGTTCGGTCATTGCGCCCTGGCTGGCCCGGGCCGGCGTGGGGCACCTCACACTGATCGACCGCGACCTGGTGGAGCTGTCAAACCTCCAGCGCCAGCTGCTCTACGACGAATCCGATCTGGGCCGCCCCAAGGCCGCAGTCGCCGCGAAGCGGTTGTCCGACTCCAATTCGAGCATCGAATTGGAGCCAGTGGTGGCCGACCTCACCAGCGGCAACGCCCGGGAGCTGCTCTCTGGCTTCGACCTCATCTGCGACGGCACCGACAACTTCGAGGCCCGCTTCCTCATCAACGACGTGGCCATCCTCACGGGCACCCCCTGGATCTACGCCGGGGCCATCGGCGGCGAAGGGGTCGTCTGGCCCCTGCACCCGCCCAGCACCCCGTGCCTGCGCTGCCTCATCGAGGAGCCCCCGGCGGGCGGCGACGTGGACACCTGCGACAGTGCCGGCGTCCTGGGCCCCACCGTGGGTGTCATCGGCAGCTGGGCGGCCCTGGAGGCCCTCAAGGTGCTCACCGGCAAGGTGCCCCACGCCGACCTGGTGCGCTTCGACTTCTGGCAGGACGAGCGGCAGTTCCTGAAGCCACCTAAATCCCGCTGCCGCTTCTGCACGGACAAGGTCACCGA
This sequence comes from Candidatus Geothrix skivensis, assembly GCA_016721195.1. Lineage (GTDB taxonomy): Bacteria > Acidobacteriota > Holophagae > Holophagales > Holophagaceae > Geothrix > Geothrix skivensis. The sequence goes on from JADKIO010000008.1 coordinate 192,874, forward strand.
ATTCCTGGATGCCCGCTGGACCCTCAAGGCCAGCGCCCTTTGCGGACTGGAAGGCGTGCAGATCCGCGTGAACCCGCCCGGCAGGCTCGACCTGGCGGCCCTGAAGACCCGCCTGGAAACCCGCACCCGCGGTCCCTGGAAACAGGCCGGGATGATGCTCAAGGGCCGCGAAGGCGCTGACGAGATCACCCTTTTCGCCGATGGCCGCGCCCTCATCCACGGCCCCATGACCCCCGAGCGAGCGCGCAGCTGGTACACCGAGGTGGTGGGGTGCTGAGTCCCATGCTGAAAGTCCTTCTCGCCTCAAGGAACGCCGGCAAGCTCCGCGAGTTCGCGGAGCTGCTACCGGATATCCAGTTCCTGCTCTGGCCAGCGAACGCCCCTGAGCTGCCGGAGACCGGCGCTTTTTTTCTGGACAATGCCCTGCAGAAGGCCGAGGGGGCCCGCCTCTGGTGGCGGCAGCACGGCACCGAGCCCGTGGACGGGGTCCTGACCGATGATTCCGGACTTTGCGTGGAGGCCCTCTGGGGCGGCCCCGGCGTGCTGAGCGCCCGCTTCGCTCCGGAGCTTGTCTCCTACCGCGACAAGAACCGGCGCCTGCTGGGCCTGCTGCCCGAGGGCGCCGACCGGAGGGCCCGGTTCGTGTGCGTCCTGGCCTACCTGCCCATGGAAGGACCCGCCATCACCGTCAGCGGTGCCGTGGAGGGCTCCCTGGCCTTCGAGCATCGGGGCGAGGGCGGCTTCGGCTACGACCCCATCTTCATCCCCGAGGGCCACGACCGGACCTTCGGTGAGTTGCCCGCCGACCTCAAGCACACCCTCAGCCACCGCTCCCGGGCCTGTGCGGCCCTGCGGCGGGGGCTGGCCGCCCACCAGGGCTAGGAGGGACACGCCAAAAGTCGAGGTTGAATTCGTTCCGCCCAGGCCCCTGGCCGTTGCACAATACAATCCGGAGGCAGATGTTATGCGGATGGCATTGCTGGGAACCTGCTTGGCCTTCACCCTGGGCCTCTTCCCTTCGGGGTCCCTCATGGCCGCGCCGCCCGCGGATAGCAAGGCGTTCGCCACCCTGGCCAAGCCCGGGGCCAAGGTGCCCCTGGGCAAGGAGCACTACTTCACCTATGGCTTCACCCAGTCGCCCAAGCTCGGCAACGCGGTCATGCGGGTGGAGGTCTTCACCCTGGACGGCAAGCGGGACCGGACCTTCAGCGTGTTCGGGGATGCGGACATGCCCTCCATGCGGGGGGCCCATAGCAGCGGCCGCAAGCCCTTTGCGCTTTCCAACAAGGGCGCCTACCTGCTGCCGGTGCAGCTGGTGATGCCGGGGGACTGGGAGATCCAGTTCACCTTCGAAAAGAACGGGGCCACCGTGCTCCGCGGCGCGTACCTGTTCGATCTCTAGAAGGTGGATCCCGCATGATGAGGAATGCCAAGCACGTAGCCAGGATCTTCGGCTCGAATCGCCTCCTCGGCCTGCTGCCTTTCTGCGTCCTGGCGGCTCCCCTGCCGGCGGCCATCAGCTGTGAGCTGAACCAGCCCCCGGTGGACGTGCCCCGGCTCTTCCCGGGCTCCACCAGCCACAAGGTCGTCTACTTCTCCTTCGCCAGCCGGGGCGGCGCCCCCCTGCTCAAGAAGGTCGAGACCCGGCTGGGGGGCGTGCCCGCCCTCTATGCGCCCCTGGACGTACCCTACGTGCTCTACGAGGTCTACAAGGGCACCGAGAAGATCGGCTACATCCACGGGGTGAACCAGAAGGGCCAGTTCGGCGTGCTGGAGGTGTTCGTCACCCTGGATCTGGAGGGGCGGATCAAGGCCTTCTACCTGCAGCGGGTGGCCGGCGCCTGGGCGAGCAAGTTCACCTCCCGCAAGTTCGGCACCCAGTTCGTCGGGCTGACCCTCAAGGATTTCGCGACCTACAACCTGCTCACGGGCAAGGGCACGGGCAAGGTGGCCGCCATTGCCAACCCGGCTCCCGAAGCCGTCACCGATTTCTTCGGCCTCCTGCGGGCCGTGTACAAGAACCTCATCCTCATGGATGAATTCTTCTATTCCGTCCCAAAGCCGAAGCCATGATCAGCAAGTTCCAGATCGCCCACAAGAACCTCCTGCGGAAGAAGGCGCGCACCCTCCTCACCCTGGTGGGCATCATCCTTTCATCCTGGGTGCTGGTGAGCCTGCTGGGCTTCAACCGGGGCTACGAAAAGGCCTTGAACCGCGACATCGACAACATGGGCTACCAGGTCATGGTCATGGCCAAGGGCTGCCCCTACGAGGCGGCCACCATGATGCTGCAGGGGGGGGCGGGGCTCCGCTACATCGAAGAGGACGTGGCGAAATCCATCGAGACCCGGCCCGAGGTGGACAAGGTGACGCCGATCCTCATGCAGGCCTTCTTCGATCCCAACAAGGGGGATGGCGGCGGCATCGCGGGCTACTTTGGCATCGACCTGGCCACCTTCCCCGCCATGAAGCCCTTCCTCCGCTTCCACAAGGGCGGCTGGTTCAAGGACCCCACGGCCGCCGAGGCGGTCATGGGCTACGAAGCGGCCGAGCTGGAGCAGCGGGAGGTAGGGGACCTGATCCTGGTGCCCGAAAAGAACGTCCAGCTCCAGGTGGTGGGGATCCTCGAGCGGACCGGCACCCAGGATGACGGCACCATCTTCGTGCCCCTCAAGACCCTGCAGAAGATCTCGGCGCTCGACAAGATCACCACCATCGGCATCAAGGTCAAGAAGGATGCGGATATCACGAAGCTGGAGGCGGCGCTCTACCAGCTGCCGGATATGCAGGTGGTCAGCTTCAGCCAGGTGAAGCAGACCATCCTGAAGCTCATCGCCACGGCCCGGGTGATGGTGCTCTCCATCGCCGTCATCGCCCTGCTCATCGCCATGGTCGGCGTGGTGAACACGGTGCTCATGTCCGTCCTGGAGCGCAAGCACGAGATCGGCATCCTGAAGACCATGGGCGCCATGCCCGGCGACATCTTCCGCCTGGTCTGGACCGAGACCCTCATCCTGTGCGCCTGCGGGGGCCTCGCCGGCATTGGCCTGGCCCTGGGCTTCGCCCGGCTCTCCGACCTCCTGGTCCGGCGGGTCCTCCCCTATGCGCCGGGCGGAGAGCTGGTGGCCATCGACGTCCGGCTGGCCCTCCTGACCCTGCTGATCATCGTGGCCGTGGGGCTCCTGAGCGGCATGTACCCGGCCTGGAAGGCGGGCCGCATCCGGCCCCTGGATTCCATTCGGGGAGAAGGCTGATGCCCGGCAACGGAATCTCCCTGGAGGCCCAGGGCCTCACCCGGATCTACGGCCGCGGGAGCGAGGAAGTCCGCGCCCTGGATGGTGTGTCGCTGCAGATCCGCAAGGGCGAGTTCGTGTCCTTCATGGGGCCCTCCGGCTCTGGGAAGACCACCCTGGTGAACCTGCTGGGCTGCCTGGAGAACCCCACCTCCGGGGATCTGCATCTGGCCGGCCGGCACATCTTCGGCCACGGGCAGGTCCTGGGCGAGCGGGACCTCACCCGCATCCGGCGCGAGGTCTTCGGCTACATCTTCCAGAACTTCTACCTCATCCCCACCCTCACCGTGCGGGAGAACGTGGCCCTGCCCCTGGCCTTCTATACCAAGCCGGGAGCGGATGTGGAGGTGGAGCACATCCTGGGGAAGCTGGGCATGGAACACCGCCTGGATCACCTGCCCGGGCAGATCTCCGGAGGGGAGATGCAGCGGGTGGCCATCGCCCGGGCCCTGGTGAACCGGCCCGAGATCCTGCTGGCCGACGAGCCCACGGGCAACCTGGACACCACCCGCACCGGGGAGATCGGCGAGATCCTCCAGGAGCTCAACCGAAGCACGGGACTCACCATCCTCATGGTCACCCACAATCCCGAGCTGGGGCGACTGGGTGGCCGGCACATCGAGATGCGAGATGGCCAGGCTTATGAAACGTAAACCCCGAGGGCTCATTGGCGGCGCGCTGGGACCTGCGGCCCATGGACCTGTCACTCGGGGCACGATTCTCCGCTAGGGTTGCTGGATGAACTGGAATCGGGAACCCCGCACCTGGCTGGCCATCGTCGGCATGCTGCTGCTGTGGGCCTCGGCCTTCGCGGGCATCCGGGCCGGCATGCGGCTGACGCCCGCGGGCGCCGTGGGTGCCGATGGCTTCGGCCCCGGCGAGCTGGCCCTGCTGCGCTTCGGCACGGCCTCCCTGGCGCTGGCGCTCTATGCCCTGGCCACCCGGATGCGGCTGCCCGAACGATCGGAGCTGCCCATCATCGGCCTCACGGGCTTCCTGGGCATCAGCGTCTACCACACGGCCCTCAACTACGGGGAGGTGACGGTCCAGGCTGGGGCGGCCTCTCTGCTCATCTCCGCCGCCCCCGTCTTCACGGCGCTGCTTTCGGTGGCCTTCCTGCAGGAGCGGCTGACCCGGATCGGCTGGGCCGGCAGCCTGCTGGCCTTCGCCGGAGTGGCCCTCATCGCCCTCAGCGGCGGCAAGGGCCTGCACTTCACGCCCGGGGCCCTGCTCATCCTGCTCTCCGCCACGGTGGCGGCCGTCTATTCGATCCTGTCGAAGCGGATCCTCCGGCGCCACGGGGCCCTGGAATTCACCTGCTACACCATCTGGGCGGGCACCCTGCCCCTCCTGGTCTTCCTGCCCGGACTGGTGCGCCAGCTCCCGGCGGCCGCACCGCCAGCCACCCTGGCCGTGGTCTACCTGGGCCTCTTCCCCGCCGCCCTCGCCTACCTGCTCTGGAACTACGCCCTGGCCCGGATGCCCCTCTCCCTGCTGGCGAGCTTCCTCTACCTGTCCCCGGTGCTGGCCAGCCTTATCGCCTGGGTATGGCTCGGCGAGTTGCCCGTGCTGCTCACGATCATCGGCGGCGGCATCGCCATTCTGGGGGTGGTGCTGGTGCAGACCAAAGGCTATGCCCAGGAGAAGACTTAGCCCTTCTCGTATGACCGCGTGAGCACCCCCAGGAAGGTGAGCGGGCCGTCGGAGTCATTGATCAGGCCGTGGCTGCCCCCCGCCTTCACGATGAAAAGATCGCCGGGGCCCACCGGGAACCGCTCGCCGTCCAGGACGCCGGTGCCCCGGCCCTCCAGGATGAGGTAGAGGTCCTCGGTATTGGGATGGGCGTGCTCGCCAATGGTGGAGCCGGGCTCCAGGGTGGTGCGACCCAGGCTGAGGATGCCTTCCATCTCCCCGGCCCGCAGCAGGTCCACGCCCCGGGCGGGACCCACGCCGCCGCGAATGTTGAGCTTCGGTTCCTCAACCTGTTCGGACGCCTTGCGGATCATCGCCTGCTCCTCAGGAAGAGCCCCGGATCGATGCGCGCATCGTTGAAGCTGAGGGACCAGTGCAGGTGGGGCCCGGAGGCCCGTCCGGTGCTGCCCACCTCGCCCAGCAGATCACCAGTCTTGATCACCTGACCCTCCTTCACGGAGATCCTGGACAGATGGCAGAGGAGGCTCACCACGCCTTCGCCATGGGCCAGGAACACGGCATTGCCGCTGTAGAAGAAATCACCCGTCAGCACGACGACACCCGCGGCGGGCGCCCGCACGGCCTGGCCCTGGGGAGCCCGGATATCCAGCCCCGAGTGCGGAGAGCGGGGAATGCCGTTGAAGATGCGGCGCAGGCCAAAAGAGGCGGTCAGGCGGCCTGGCGTGGGCTGCTGAAAGCTCAGTGCCGGGCGGAGTCCCGCAGGCCAGGCCTTCCAGGCCGGCCCCATGAGGACCTGCTCCTTGGCGATGCGGGCCTCGTCCTCGGCGTTGGGCGTCACCTTCCGGGCATCCTTCAGCTGAACACGCTGCTCGGGGTAGTGCTTGGCGTGGATGGTGAAAGGAATGGGCTGACCATCCACCTCAATCCGTTCCTGGCCTGCCTTCGCGCTCAACGGAATCCCCACCACCGCCACCCAGCCAGTGCCGCTCCGCCGAACCAGCACCGGCTCGCCGCGGTAGGTCACCTGCCTGGGCTGGTGCTGGTCCCGGAGGGCGACCACGGCCACCCCTCCCGGCACCTGTGACACCTTGAAGGGCAGGGTGTCCTCGGCTGCGTCCAGAGTCAGCCCAGCCAGCAGCAGGAGCACGGATCGCAGGAGGCGCAAGTGTGGGGTCTGGGGCATGGGAATCTCCGGCACCAGGATACCGGAGCGTTCCCCGTCCTCAGGTCCGGACCCGTTCCAGCTCGAGCACCTTCTTCTCCAGCTCGGCGAGCCGCTTCCGCATCTCCGGCAGGTGGGCCAGCGTGCTGGTGGTGCGCAGGAACTGCTTCATGGGCTGCAGGGGATAGCCGCTGTAGGCGCCGGGTTCGGTGACGCTCTTGGTGACGGCGCTGAGGCCCCCCAGCTGCACCCCGGCGCAGACGCTCACGTGATCGGTCAGGGTGGCCCGTCCCCCGGTGACGCAGTGATCACCCACGCTGCTGGAGCCCGCCATGAAGAAGCCCCCGGTGAGGAGCACATGCTGACCGACCTGGCAGTTGTGGGCGATGTGGCAGAGGTTGTCCAGCTTGGAGCCCCGGCCGATGCGCGTCGTATCGAAGGCGGCCCGGTCGATGGCGCAGTTCGACTGGATCTCCACATCGTCCTCGATCACCACGATCCCCAGCTGGGGCACCTTGTGGTGGTGACCACGCTCGTCCTGGGCATAGGCATAGCCATCGCTGCCGAGGGTGGTGTTGGGGTGGATCTCGCAGCGCTCGCCCACCTCGCAGCGCCGTCCGACGAAGACCAGGGCATGGAGGATCGTTCCCGCGCCCACCCTGGCATCCTCCTCGATGACGCAGCCGGGGCCGATCATGGCCCCGGCGCCGATGACGGCCCTGGGCCCCACGAAAGCGCCGGCGGCGATGCGGGCACCCGCTCCGATCACGGCCTCGGGGGACACGAAGGCCCTGGGATCGATGGGTGGGTCCTGGGGAAACTTGGCCCGGGAGTCGTCGAAGCAGCGCTGGAGGATGAGGGCCATGGCCACTTTCAGGTGCTTAGCCACCAGGAAGGCCGCCGTCGAGTCCCCGGGGATGAGGGGCTCCAGCTTCCTTGGCAGCACGATGGCCCCGGCCCCGGCCGCCAACGCCATGTGCAGCATCGCTTCATCCGCCGCAAACACCAGGCTGGAGCCGTCCGCCCGCTCCGGGGGCACGGCCCGATCCAGGAAGACCCGCAGGTTCCCCTGGGTCCGGTGGAACAGGTGATCCATGTCCTCAGCCATCTGGTCGCACCGTACCCGCATGAAGCCTCCGGAACCCATCCCATTTCAGGTTGCACTCCATCCTAATCCAGGGCTGGATCACAACCCCCCGACGCGACATGGCCAGGCTGCGCAAGGCCAGATCGGCAGGTTTATGGGATCGGACTTCCCTCGTCGCTGGAAACAACTTCTGGAGCGCTGGAGCTGACCGGCCCCTCGGCGAGGGCGCTGAACCCACCCTCCCGCATCTTCACGGCCTCCTGGTAGGCGGCGAGGATGGCGGTGCGGATGCGCAGGTACGAGGTCTCGGTGACCTTGGTGTTGAAGGTGATGGTGGCCACCAGGTAGTCGCGGCCATCGGGCATGGTCTGGGGCGCACTCACCTGCACCTGGGGCTGCATGATGGTGCCGGAGCTGCCTTCCCGCAGGCGGTTGGCCGTGCCGTCACACCAGGCCAGCAACTGGGGGGTGAGGGTCAGGCTCTGTTCCTGGGAGTCCATCATCACCCGGCCGTAGAGGGTGAAGAAGAGCCGCAGCTGCGGAGGATCGAAGGCATGGTTCAGGTAGCCGGACATGCTGGCGATCTGCTGGAAGTCCTTCAGCAGCGCCTGCAGCTTGGGGCTGGGCTGGGCGGGTCCCTGGGGCCTGGCCATCAGCGCACCCCGCCGTAGCCATACTTCGCCACCAGCAGCTCCAACCGTTGCAGAGCCTCGACCGGCACTGCTTCGGGTGCCGTGAAGAGCGCCGCCTTCAGGGCCTCGGCGCAATCGCAAGGACGCCGGGCGCCCGAGAGCTGGGGCACCACCCGGCGCAGCAGGGCCTGGGCCTTGTCCACATTGGCGCGCATGACTTCCAGCACGGAAGCGGCGTCCACGCCGTCCTCTTCTTCGCGCCAGGCATCGTAGTCCGTCACCAGGGCGATGCAGGCGTAGCAGAGCTCCGCCTCCCGGGCGAGGCGGGCCTCGGTCACCTGGGTCATGCCGATGAGATCCGCCCCCCAGCCCTGGTGCAGGCGGCTTTCGGCGCGGGTGGAGAAGGCGGGGCCCTCCATGCAGACGTAGAGCGCCCCTCCCTCAAGGGGCAGCTTCAGCTCACGGCCTGACTCGAGCAGTGTCCTGGTCATGGGCGCGCAGGTGGGCTCGGCGAAGCTCACGTGGGCCACCAGGCCCTCGCCGAAGAAGGTGTCCTTGCGGTGCTTCGTCTTGTCGATGAACTGGCTCACCAGCCGCAACTCGCCAGGCTTGTGGCGGGCCTGGAGGCTGCCCACGGCCGAGACGCAGATCAGCCGCCCGACCCCCAGGGACTTCAGGGCCCAGAGGTTGGCCCGGTAGTTCACTTCGCTGGGAGTGAACCGGTGGCCCTCGCCATGCCGCGCCAGAAAGGCCACGGGGGCGCCATCCAGGCGGCCCAGGTGGACCGGGCCTGAAGGCTCGCCGAAGGGCGTCTTCACCTCCACGGCCCTATCGAGGGCCAGGCCCTCCATCCGGTAGAGGCCGCTGCCGCCGATGATGCCGATGGGTGCTTGCATGGTTCCATTCTACTTGCGTTGGCCGGGGGAACCGTGGTTCTCTGAGCCCCTGACAATTCAGTGTTGGATGTTCGGGAAGCAGGTGAGATTCCTGCGCTGCCCCGCAACGGTAAGCACCACGGCCCTCCCTTCCGGGATCAGGGACGTGAGACCTCAAGCCCGAGTCACTGGGAACCATCCCGGGAAGGCTCGGGGGGAGCCGCAAGGCCCCTGTCGCGTGCGAGTCCGGAGACCGGTCCTGCACCTAACCCCCCGTCGCGGGACCGGGCCGGGCCTTCCTCCCTTCGGGAGGCCCTGCCGCCGCGGCTTCATGCGTGGAGGCATGATGGGCCATTCCCGAGTTCTCTTTTTCCTTGCGGCCCTGTCCGCAGCAGCCCTGGGGGCAGCAGCCGCCGCCGCTGGCGACCCCGAACGCAAGCCCGGCGAGGCCACGGTCACCGTCAGCGCTGAGGCCCAGCCCGTGGAGGTCACCCGCACCCCGGCGCCCGTGCGCATCGTCGAAGCCGAGGAACTGGCCCGCCTGGGCAGCCGAACCCTGGCCGAGCTGCTGGAGGTGCTCCAGCCCGGGGCGCTCATGGCCAGCGGCGGCACCGGCGCCTCGGCCTCGGCCTTCCTCAACGGCACCCTCAGCAGGAACGTGGTGGTGCTGCTGGACGGCCTGCGCCTCAACGACCCCACGGCCGTCAGCCCCGATCTGGGTACCCTCAGCCTCATCGGCATCGCACGGGTGGAGCTGGTGCTGGGGCCCGCCTCCGTGCTCTACGGCAGTGATGCCATCGGCGGTGTCATCGCGCTCACCAGCCTGGGGCGCGGCACCGAGGGCTTCCAGGGCCAGGCCGGGCTGAAGCTGGGTACCGACGGCCTGCTGGGGGGGACTGCCCAGGTGCAGCTCTCCGGCCCCCGGACCTGGCTCGCCGCGGGCGCGGAAGCCTTGAAGCAGGACAACGGGTTCCCCGGCGATGCCTTTCGCCAGGCGGGGGGCTTCCTGCGTCTGGGCACGAAACTCGGCGCCACCGAGCTCACGGCCTTCTACCGCAACGCCGGTCAGACGGCCTCCGTGCCCTTCACCACCACGGGCTACCCCGCCCAGCGGGCCTACCAGCCGGGCCGGGAGACCCGGGCCCGGCAGGAAAGCTGGGGCGCCAGCCTCCGCTGGCCCCTGGCTTCGGGCCTGGTGCTGGAGAACACCCTTCAGGCCCTGTCCGGCAACACCAGCGATCCCAATGGTCCCCTGCGCCAGCAGACCGATCGGACGTTCCGCCGGTTGGAGGACCAGCTCACCCTGCACTGGACCCCGTCCAAGGACTTCCGCTTGTCGGGGCGGCTCGAAGGCCGCGAGGACACCAGCCACGCGCGGAACTACTACGACCCCTCCACCTTCGCGGCCGTGCGGTACCGCGGCGAAGGCAGGGATCTGGCCGGGGCCCTGGAGGCGCGCTGGACCCTGGCGCCCGGCCTGGACTGGGTGGCGGGCCTGCGCCGGGACGCCGGCCGACGGGATCTCGCTCGCGTGGACACGGGCCAGCGCAGCCGGGCCGGCAGCGCCGAGGCCGGCACCTGGCGCTCGGGGATCAACTGGGTCCTGGGCCCGGAGCTCCGGCTCTACGCCAGCGCGGGCCAGGGCTTCCGCATGCCCAACACCACCGAGTTCGCCCTCAACGCCCAGGCCGAGGGCCAGGATGCGAAGACCTACCCCATCGCTCCCGAGCGCAGCCGGACCCTGCAGCTGGGTGCCACGGGCCTGCTGGCGGGGCACTGGGAGTACCGGCTGGAGGCCCAGCGCACCCGCGTCAGCGACCTGCTGGCCTATGTCTACGACACCAGCTTCGCCTTCCCGGCGCTCTTCACCTCCCACTACGCGAACCAGGGCGCCATCCGCGCCCAGAGCCTCGAGGGCGCCCTGGGCTGGCGCGGCGGTTCCGAGGTGGCCTGGGGCTGGGAGCTGATCCTCCGCAGCCAGGAGACCCGCGACCTGGACCACAACCAGGAAGGTCAGCGCTTCGGCCAGCGGAACACGGCCATCGTCCGCCACCCCTTCTTCACCGGCGCGATCCGCGGGTTCCTGCAGGCCAGGTCCTGGCGGGCGGATCTCCGCTTCGACCGCGTGGGGTCCCGCTATGACATCCAGGACACGACCTACCAGGTGATCTCGACCCGCCGGCCCTACCAGGACCTCAGCCTGGGGCTTTCCCATGAGCCCCTGAAGCACCTGACCCTGGCCCTGCGGGGCGAGCAGCTGCTGCAGCCCAGGCAGTCGGTCCAGGATTGGCTCAGCGGCCGCTATGACCGGGATGGCAACGCCGCGCTGGTCTACGGCTTCCCCGCCCCGGGCCCGAGGTGGACGCTGGCCGCCACCTGGAGGTGGTGATGCGAGTCTGGCTTGCCCTGATCCTGCTGCTGGTCACGCTGCCCCTCGGCGCAGCCCCCCCCCAGCGGGTGGTGAGCCAGTCGGTGGGCACGGACGAGCTGCTGCTGGCCCTGGCCGATCCCGGTCAGATCGCCGCCCTCAGCCACATCAGCCACGACGGTCGCTTCAGTCCCGTGGCCGAGGCGGCCCGCCGCTTCCCCGCCCTCAAGGACAGCGACGCGGAAAGCGTGCTGCGCTTCCGCCCCGATCTGGTGCTGGCCGCCAGCTTCACCCGCCCCGAAACCCTGGCCCTGCTGCGGCGAGCCGGGGTGCGGCTGGTGGTGCTGGAGCGCTTCGACACCCTGGAGGACATCTACGCCAGCCTCCGGTACCTGGGACGCGAGCTGGGTCAGGAGGCCCGGGCCGAGCTCGTCATCAACCGGAGCCGGTCCCGGGTGGAGGCGCTGGCTACCCGGCTCCGGGGCGTGAAACCCATCCGGGTGATCAGCGCCGGGGCCTATCCCTTCACGTCGGGGGCCGGCACCACCTTTCAGGATCTCTGCGACCACGCCGGCGCCCTCAACGTGGCCACCGAGGCCGGCCTGAAGGGCCACGCGCCCACCCCCTCGGAACGGCTGCTGGCCTGGAACATCGAGGCGCTGGTGGGCTCCGGGGATGACGGCACCCGCAGCCTCCTGGAGGGCATCCCCCATTACCGAGCCCTGCCCGCCTTCAAAGCCGGGCACCTGGTGATCATCCCCGGGTCCCTGATGTCCAGCGTGTCCCACCACCGCATCGCCGCTTACGAGGCCCTGGCCCGGGCCCTGCATCCGGAGCGCTTCAAGTGAGGTCCCGCCTCGCCATCCCCGCGCTGCTGGCGCTGCTGGCCCTGGCCTTTCTGGCTTCGCTCGCCTTCGGCGAGCTGCGGCTCAGCTTCGACCAGGTGCTGAGCGCCCTCCTGGGTGGCGGGGACGACATCGCCCGCACGGTGGTGCGGGACTTCCGCCTGCCCCGGGCCCTGGTGGGCCTGGCGGTGGGCGCGGCCCTGGGGGCCAGCGGCGTGGTGATGCAGGCCTTCTTCCGCAATCCCCTGGCCAGTCCCGGCCTGCTGGGCGTAAGCAGCGGCGGCGCCCTGGGGGCCGTGGCGGTGCTGGCCCTGGGGCCGATGCTCGGTGTTGCGGCAGCCACGATGTGGGCCCTGCCCCTGGCTTCGGTGATCGGTGCCTTCGCCGCCACCGGCATGGTGCTGATGCTGGCCCAGCGGGGCGCGGGGACGGAGCGGCTGCTGCTGTCCGGCGTGGCCCTCAATGCCCTGCTGGGGGCGGGCACCAGCTTCCTGCTCACCACCACGGCGGGGCACTTCGAGGTGAACGCCCAGATCCTGTTCTGGCTCATGGGCGGGCTGGAAAGCCGCAGCTGGGAGCACGTGTGGATGGGCGTGCCGCCGATCCTCCTGGCCTGCCTGCTGCTGCTGCCCCTGGGCCGGGCCATGAACCTGCTGAGCCTGGGGGAGCAGAGCGCCCAGAGCCTGGGTGTGGACGTGCGCCGCCTGCGCTGGCAGCTCATCGTGCTGTCCACAGTGCTGACCGCCCTGGCCACGGCCGTGGCGGGCATCGTGGGCTTCGTGGGTCTGGTGGTGCCCCACGTGCTGCGCCTGCTCTTCGGCCCGGACCACCGGCGCCTGCTGCCCTACTCCATGCTGGGGGGCGCCGCCTTCCTGCTGGCCTGCGATCTCATCACCCGCACCTTCCCCCTGGGCCTGCGCCTGGGGGTGGTCACCTCGCTCATTGGCGGACCCTTCTTCCTCTGGCTGCTGCGGAGGCCGCGATGAGCTCCGCCCTCCACGCCACCGACGTCGCCGTCTCCGGCCGCCTGGAGGCCGTGTCGCTGGAACTGGGTCCCGGAGAGCTGGTGGCGGTGGTGGGGCCCAACGGGGCGGGCAAATCCACCCTCATCCAGGCCCTGGCGGGTCTGCTGCCCGCCCGGGGCAGCGTCCACTGGAATGGACAGCTTTTGTCGCGCATCGCCGTGGCCGAACGGGGCCGACGCCTGGCCTGGGTGGGCCAGGAGGCCCTCTTCGAGTTCGCCTTCCCCGTGCGGGAAGTGGTGGCCCAGGGCCGCTACGCCTGGGGAGACGATCCCGCGGGCGTGGAGGAGGCCCTGGCCACCCTGGACTTGGTGCACCTGGCGGACCGCCCTGTCACCCGGCTCTCCGGCGGGGAGCGCCACCGTGCGGGCCTGGCCCGGGCCCTGGCCACCGGCGCCCCCATCCAGCTCTGGGACGAGCCCGTGGCCCAGCTCGATGTGCGCCATGCCCTGGAGGTGATGCGCCTGGCCCGACAGCTGGCCGATGGCGGCGGCACCGTGCTGGTGAGTCTCCACGACCTGCGGGCCGCCTACCGCTTCGACCGGGTGCTGGTGCTGGATCAGGGCCGCCTGGTGGGCAACGGTCGGCCCCACGAGGTGCTGACCGCCCCGCTCATCCGTCGGGTCTTCCGGGTGGAGGCCACCTTCGTGGAAAGCCTGGTGCCGGAGCTTCCGAAGGATTAGCCCCGGCGGGCCCGCAGCACCCACCCCAGACCCACGGGCCCGGCGATGGTGGTGAGCAGCAGGGCGCCGATGATGCCCGCCTGCACGTCGGGGCTCAGCAGGGGCAGGCCGTTCAGCTGCAGCTGGGCGCCGGCCGCCACGAAGATGAGGCCCACCTCGCCCCGGGGCACCATGCCCCACCCCACGACGGCGGCGCGGATGCCCCGACCGCCGCCGTAGCCCGCGGCGTACTTCCCGGCCACGCCCAGCACTGCCAGCAAGGCGGCGAAGCCCAGGGTGGCGGGCTTGAAGAGGGCCACTGGATCGATCTTGGCGCCCATGAGCACGAAGAAGAGGGGTGACAGCACCGTCACCAGGGGATGCACCAGCTCCTCCAGGGTGTGGCGCTCCCGGCGCTCCAGATCCTCGATGTGGGCGGGTTCGAGGATCAGCCCCGCCGCGTAGGCCCCCACGATGGAGGCCAGACCCGCCAGGTGGCCCAGCCAGGCCAGCAGGAAGGCGAAGCCCAGACCCAGGGGCAGCAGCACCTGCTCGCCCCGGAAGCGATTGGCGAGCCGGAAGAGATGGGGCGTGGCTCGGCGGCCCAGGGTGAGGGCCACCCCCAGGAAGCCCAAGGCCAGGGCCAGGGTCTTCAGCAGGCCGCCGCCGGAGCTCGCCCCCGAGGCCGCCCCCACCATGCCGGAGACGGCCACCAGCACCAGCAGGCCCAGCACATCGTCCACCACGGCCGCGCCCACGATGATGCGGCCCTCCAGGGAATCGGAGGCCCCCTTCTCCCGGAGCACCTGGGCCGAGATGCCGATGCTGGTGGCGCTTAGGCAGGCGCCGATGAAGAGGTCCAGCACGAAGGGCGCCTCCTTGGGCAGCATGAGCCAGGCCCCGGCGAAACCCGCGGCCATGGGCAACACCACGCCGATGGCGGCCACCCGCAGGGAGGCCACGCCCACTTTCAGCATCTGCGGCACTGTCGATTCCAGTCCCACCGCGAACATGAGCACCACCACCCCCAACCCCCCCAGCAGCTCAGTAGCGGGCGAAGCCGCCACGTCCGGAAAGAGGGGCCAGGCGCGATGCAGGGCCGTGAGCGCGAGGCCCACCGCCAGCTCCCCCGTCACCGCCGGCAGCTTCAGGCGCACCGCCAGCTCACCACCCACCTTCGCTGAAAGCCAGAGCAGCGCCAGCAGCATCAGGGTGCCGGCCAAGGGGTCTTGCATGAGGAAGGCGAAGGGCATGGGGATCTCGGTGATGAGCACTCAGGCTAGGCTGAAGGATGGCATGGCTGGAATGGGCATCCTGGGGTTCAACCGGCGTGGTCCTCGCCGCCCTCGCCCTGCTGCGCCGCCACTGGGCCCGGCTCCCGCAGCTGGAGCGGGATGCCGCCCTGCCCCCCGGGCCACCGAGCGTCTGCCTTTGCATCCCCGTGCGGGACGAGGTCCAGGAGCTGCCCGCCGCCCTGGATTCCTGGGTGGCCCAGGACTACCCGGCGTTGCGCATCCTGGTGGTGGACGACGGCTCCACCGATGGCAGCACGGAGGTTTTGCAGCAGCGACGGGCCTCCCGTCCCGAGCGGCTGCGGGTCCTCCGCAACGATCACCTGCCCCCGGGCTGGCTGGGCAAGAACCATGCGCTGGATCTGGCATCCCGCCAGCCCGAGGCGACCGCCGCCGAGTGGCTGCTCTTCGCGGATGGCGATGTCCAGGCCGCGCCGGATCTGCTCCGCCGCGCCATGGCCTTCGCCCTGGCCCGGCCCACGGATATCCTCGCCCTTATGCCCAGCGTGGATACGGTGGGGCCCGCGGAGCGCCTCGCCCTGCCCCTGGCCGCTTCCCTCTTCCTCGTGCTGGTACCGCCACACCAGGTGCCCAATCCCCGGCATCCGGCCTTCTGCGGGGTGGGGGGGTTCACGCTGCTGCGTCGGCGGGTCTACGACGCGGTGGGTGGCCATGCGGCCGAGCCTCTGGAGGCCATCGACGACATGATGCTGGCCCGGCGGGTGAAGGCGGCGGGCTTCATCAACCGCGTGGCCCTGGGCGGTCCGGACCTCCACCTGCGGATGTACCACGGGCTGGTGGAACTGGTGCGGGCCATGCGCAAGAACAGCGCGGCCCTGCCCTACTGGTGGCTGCTGCCCTTCGTCCTTCCCGGGGCCCTGGTGGTGGGCCTGGCGCCCCTCTGGCTGCCCTTCGCGGGCCACCCCATCCTGGCCTCGCTCCTCTGGCTGCTGGTGCCGGCCCTGGTGGGCGATGTGCAGCAGCGCATCACGGGCCGCCCCATGGACCTGCTCTGGGCCCTCTGGCCCCTCACCACCCTGGTCTTCGCGGCGGGCACCGCCTGGGCCCTCTGGGACCGCCTGCGGGGGGTGAACCACTGGCGGGGACGGGACGTGCGATTGAAGTAGGGGCTCAGTTCCCCTCGAAGAGCCTCATGGTGTCGTCCAGCTTCCGCAGGATGCTGAGGATGCGGAAGGGCTCCACGGCCACATAGTCCACGGCCCCGGCGGCGAGGGCGTGGTGACGCTTCTTGGTCTCGTCCTCCTCAGTGCCCGCGAGGACCACGGGCACCGGACAGCCCTCCGCCTCGATCAGCTGGCGGCAAAGCTCCAGCGGGCTGGCCAGACGCAGCATGTTGTGGACCAGGACCATCCGGATCCGGCCCCAGTCACCGTCCCCACCGGCGAGGGCCTGGACCTGGGCCTTCACCGGCCCCTTGATGTGATCGAGCACGGCCAGGCCGAACTTGCGGCTCAGGGCCTCCCCCAGCCGGCGGGCGAAGTCCTCCTTCTCGGTGAGCAGGAGGAGCATGGGCTCCCGGTCCACCAGCACCTTCACCGTGGGCAGGGCCGCGGCCCGGTTGATGCGCGCCGTGGCCTCCTGGAAGCCCCTGGGGCAGAACTCCTCCCGGTCCTTCTGCGCCTGGAGCACCTGCTGATCCTGGACCCAGGTGCGGTACTGGCCCAGTACCTTGGCATCGGCCTGCTTGGTGAAGCGCAGGCCCACCAGGTTGTCCCCGAAGTAGGCCACGGTGGTGGGCGCCCGCAGGCGCAGGTCGCCCTCCAGGGGCAGGTCCAGCAGGGACTCTTCACCCATCCGCAGCAGCTCCCGGATGTCCTGCTTGGCGTTCCGCAGGACCAGCTCCAGGCCTTCCTCGCCGAAGCTCTGCACCGTGCCGTCGATGAGGGCGTTCCGCGTGTTGGTGAAGGTGGCCGCATGCACCGGAGCGGCCCCGCGATCGGGGATGAAGTCCGCCAGCCGGTGGAGATCCGAGCGGCGGAGCACCCGGGGGATGCTGGCCAGGCAGGCCTCCACGCCCTCCAGCACCTCCTGCCCCGCATGGGAAACCACGCACTCGTATTCCAGGCCCCGGTCCTTGAGCTTCACCGCCAGGTGTTCGCCGGGTTTCAATTCCCAGGCGCCGATCTCCTCGAAGGGCATGCGGAAGGCCAGGCGCTCGCCATCCTCGGTGAGGATGGGGAAGGCCGCCCGCTGGGACTTGTAGGCCACCTCCAGCCGGTCCCCGCCCAGGCAGAGCCGCTGCAGCGCCATGCGGATCTCGGTGGCGTCTTCCAGGAGGGCGACCGACCTGGCCACGTCAGCTCCCGCCACCCAGGGGGCTCAGGGCGCCCGGGGGCAGCCACCTGGCCAGGGTCTGGTGCAGCACCTCCATGCGGACGGGCTTGGGGATGTGATCGTCCATGCCGGCCTCGATGCACTTCTCCCGGTCCCCCACCATGGCGTTGGCGGTCATGGCCACCACCGGCAGGCGGCGCTGGCCCCGCTCCCGCTCGCGGATGCGGCGGGTGGCCTCGTAGCCATCCATCTCGGGCATCTGGCAGTCCATGAGGACCAGGTCATAGGACACGCCCAGCAGCGCGTCCAGCGCCTCGAGGCCCGTGGCCACCACGTCCGCTTCGAGACCGAATTTCTTCAGCATGATGAGGGCCACCTTCTGGTTCACGAGGTTGTCCTCGGCCAGCAGGACGCGCAGCTTCGCGGATCCCGCGGAGAAGGCCGTCGCGACCGCGGCGGCGGCCTCCGGGATCGGCCCGGCGGGACTCAGCAGGTCCCGCAGCTGACTGGGCCGGGCGGGGAGGGTCAGGAAGGCCTGGACGCCCTGGCGGGCCGCGGCCTCCCGGAGTTCCGGCCGGTAGAGCGGGTGGGCGAGCACGAGGGTGCCCTTCCCTCCGGCCGACAGGGCGGCCGGCAGGGCCCCGCTGCCCACCAGGATCAAGGCGCCGGGGCGGTCGACGGAACGGAGCCAAGCCGTCAATTCCTGCTCGGCCGGGGCCACCAGGGGATGCAGCCCCCAGCCCTCCAACTGCTCACGGATCAGGCGGCTTGCCGCCGGGGGCAGGCCCGCCAGGATGACGGAAGTCGCGCTCAGGTCGAGGCGCGGCTGCTCGCCCCGGAGCCCAAGCCGGAAGGTGCACCAGAAGGTGCTCCCCTCGCCGGGCACGCTGGACACGCCGATGTCGCCCCCCATGAGCTCCGCCAGCCGCTTGCAGATGGTGAGTCCCAGGCCCGTGCCGCCATATTTCCGGGTGGTGGATTTATCCCCCTGGAAGAAGGAGGTGAAGAGGCGGTCCACCACCTCGGGGTTCATGCCGATGCCCGTGTCCCGGATCTCCACGCGGATGAGGCCCTGGCCTTCCCCCACGGCCTCGGGGCGGACGCGCACTTCCACGGAGCCTTCGTGGGTGAACTTCAGGGCGTTGTCCATGAGGTTTGTCAGCACCTGGCGCAACCGCGTGGGATCGCCCATCACCGCCAGGGGCGTGGCGGGATCCACGAAGACCCCCAGCTCCACGCCCTTGGCCTGGGCCTTCACGCCCAGCACCGCCTGCACGTCCTCGATGACGGACAGCAGGTTGAAGTCCAGGTGTTCGAAGAGCAGCTTGCCCGCCTCGATCTTGGAGAAGTCCAGGATGTCGTTGATGAGGGTGAGCAGGGCCTCGCCGCAGGACCGGACCGTTTCGGCGTACTGTCGCTGCTCGGCGCCCAGGGGCGTGTCCAGCAGCAGCCCCGTCATGCCGATGATGCCGTTCATGGGCGTGCGGATCTCGTGGCTCATGTTGGCCAGGAACTCGCTCTTGAGGCCCGACAGCTCCAGGGCCCGGTCCCGGGCCACGGCCAGCTCCCGGGCGGCCTCCTCCAGCTTGAGCTCGTCCCGGCGGCGCTTGGTGATGTCGTGGAACTGCCAGAGGTGGCCCAGGTACTCCTCGCCCACGGCGATGGGCACGAAGTCCATGGCCATGATGCGGCCGTCCCGCAGCTCGAATTCATCGCCCTGGGACGGCCGTTGGGCGGCCCCCAGGGCCTCGACCCTCGCCAGGAAGCCGCCCCGGTCCACCAGCAGGGGCAGGCACTCCTTCAGCAGCTCCCGGGTGTCGCTCTCCACCAGCACGTGGGCCGGCACGGGCACCTGGAACATCTGGCAGAAGGTCTCGTTCAGGAGGGCGATCTTCCGCCCCTCGGTCTCCACCAGGATGCCCGCCTGCATGTTCTCGATGAGGGCCCGCAAGCGGCTGGTGGCCACCCGGAGGACGATCTCCGTGTGCTTCCGCTCGGTGATGTCCTTGAGCGTGCCGGAGACCCCGAGGACCACCCCCCCCTCGTCATAGGCGATGCGCTGGTGGGCCTCCACCCACTTCACGTCTCCGGCCTTGGTGGGAAGGCGGAATTCCCCTTCGAAGACCGGCTGCCCGGTGTCCACCGCGTAGGTGAGCATGTTCAGATAGCGAGGATTGTCCGCCGGATGCAGGAAGGTCAGGAAGGGCATGCCCAGGCACTCGGACAGGGAAAACCCGGTGAGTTCGGTCCAGGCGGGGTTGAGGAAGGCCCACTGGCCCTGCCGGTCGATCTGGAAAATGACTTCTTTCAGGTCTTCCACCAGGGTCCGGTAGCGGTCCGCCTCCGCCTGGACGGCCGCCAGCCGGGCCGTGAGGTCCGGGAGGGAATCAGGGGAAGGGGTCGGGGCAGCCTTGGACATGCCCCCCCTTCTTCGGCCGGGTTGGACCGGCGCATGAAAAAAGATTTCTTGTTTTTTTCGCTTTTTGCCTCAAACTGGATAGCACCCCTTCCGGAGGAACCCATGGCCGCGGCCGAGCAAGACGATCGCCTCAAAGCCCTCACCCGCACCGTCGCCGACATCGAGCGGGCCTTCGGCAAGGGCTCCATCATGAAGCTGGGGGACCGCATGAGCCCCTCCGAGGGCATCGAGGTCATCAGCACCGGCTCCATCGCCCTGGACTCGGCCCTGGGGGTGGGTGGCGTGCCCAAGGGCCGCGTGGTCGAGGTCTACGGCCCCGAGGCCAGCGGCAAGACCACCCTGGCCCTGCACATGGTGGCCCAGGCCCAGAAGAAGGGCGGCCTGGCCGCCTACATCGATGCCGAGCACGCCCTGGACCCCGAGTACGCCCAGAAGCTGGGCGTGGACGTGGCCAACCTCTTCATCAGCCAGCCCGACAGTGGCGAGCAGGCCCTGGAGATCTGCGATCAGCTGGTGCGCAGCGCCGCCCTGGACATCATCGTCATCGATTCCGTGGCGGCCCTGGTGCCCAAGGCCGAGATCGACGGCGAGATGGGCGACAGCCACGTGGGCCTGCAGGCCCGCCTCATGAGCCAGGCCCTCCGCAAGATGACCGCCACCATCAGCAAGACGCACACCTGCGTGGTCTTCATCAACCAGATCCGCATGAAGATCGGCGTGATGTTCGGCAGCCCCGAGACCACCACCGGCGGCAACGCCCTCAAGTTCTACGCCTCCGTGCGCCTCGACGTGCGCAGCATCCAGAGCATCAAGGGCAACACCAACGATCCCCTGGTGGCCGCCAAGGACGAGGACTCCTCCGTCATCGGCAAGAAGACCAAGGTCAAGGTGGTGAAGAACAAGGTCGCGCCGCCCCTCAAGGTGGCCACCTTCGACATCATGTACGGCGAGGGCATCAGCCGCACCAGCGAGCTGGTGGAGCTGGGCACCCAGCTGGAGATCATCCAGAAGAGCGGCTCCTGGTACAGCTACAAGGACAGCCGCCTGGGCCAGGGCGCCGAGAACGTGAAAAAGCTCTTCAACGACAACCCCGAACTTGCCGACGAGGTGGAGAACCTCATCCGCGAGCGGCTCGGCATGAGAACCACCGTCGAAGTTTAATTCCCATTCCCCTGCGCGCCCTTGGAAGGGGTCGGCAGACGGCGGCGGTCCCCTGGGGCTGCCGCCGTTTTTTCTGAATGACTCCCTGGATCAGGGATTCGGCTGGTCGCGGAAAACGCGGAATTCCACAGCAGACGCGGAAGGCCGGCAAGTCCTGCGGTGCAGGCGAGCCTGCAGGTGTTTCTGTGTCTTCCGCGCGAGTTCTGTGCCTTCCGCGACCAGCGCTTTTTGTAGGCCTACTCGGAATCCTGCCTGCCCAGGCCCGCGCCCTGGAGGTGGCGGGGGAGGGAGGGCACGTCCTGGGTGCTGAAGGCACCGCCCTTGGGCGAGGTGGGCCGGGCGGAGGCCGAAGGCTGCACGGGCGCTGCGGGCCGCGGGGCCGGCCGGGTTCCGGCGGGGGTCTGCAGCGCCTTCATCTGCTCGGCGGTGGCGAAGCGCTCCAGGCGGGCGAGCTGCTCGGCGGTGGGGAAGCCCTCGTAGCGGATCCGGCGGGGTCCCCAGATCTCCACGGCCTCGCCGCGCAGTTCCTGGATGCGGGGCAGGGTCTGGCGGGAGAAGAGGCCCAAGGGGTCCCCGTTCCGCGCGGAGAAGGCGATGAGGTCCGCTTCGGGCAGCAGCACGGGCGCGCCCTCGTTCCACAGGGCCATGGTGAGGGGCTTGCCCTGGTTGTTCTTGACCATGAGCACGGTGGCGGGCAGGCCCAGGGCCGGGTCCAGATCCTGCTCCTGCTGCTGCAGGGCGGCGATGAGGTCCATGTGCTTCAGCTCCCGCTGGGGGTTGGACATGGGGTGCGGTTCCTGGAGCCGGGCCGTCATCAGCTGGTCGTGGATCCGCTCGATCACCGCCAGCTGCAGGGGCCGGGCGCCGGACTGGATGCTGCGGTTCACCTCGTCCATGAGCTTGGGCAGCAGGATCTGGGGCACCGCCAGCAGGGTGTCCGCCGCCGGGATGGCCAGGAAGGGGTGCTGATCCTTGAAGAGCCCTTGCCAGACCTCGGGCAGAAGCAGCCGCGCCGCGTCGAAGCCGTCCCGCCAGGGGCTGCGGTAGGCCCCGGAGGGCAGGCGCTCGAAGCCGCCCTCGCTGCGGTGACGCAGGCGATCCAGGGCCAGCTCCAGCACATCGTCGGCGGTCTGGTCCCAGAGGATGAGCCAGGGGGCGGGCAGGACCATGTCCCCCACCCGGATGCGCTGGCTCAGGCCGTCGATGAAGCCGCGGCTCCAGCGTCCCTCGCGCTCCGCCACCCAGGCGGGCACCAGCTCCGGCAGCAGGTGGTCCTGGGCGTCGACCCAGGGCTCCGGCAGGGGCAGCCCCTGGCCGTGGAGCTCCGCCAGGGCATCCACCCAGGCCACCCGTTCCTCCGCCTTGCGGTGGGCCTCGAAGGCCGGGACGAGGGGCGCCAACCCCGGCAGCTCCCCGGGCAGGCCCCGGGCCTCCAGGAGGTCCGCCAGGCCCGGCAGGGGGGCCGCTTCGGCGCGGGTGAACATTTTCGAAAGAAAACCCATGGGCAGCTCGTTTCCAGCCCTCCATTTTGCCCGGGAAAGAGCCTGGGCGCTTCCATTTCCTTCAGCCCTGCCCCGGGGCCCGGAGGGCACTCCTAAGGCTGCGGGCTGGAAGCCGGGGCCTCCAGGTAGGGATCCTCACTGATCTGGCCCTTGACCACGCTGCGGAGGGTGAAGCCCGAGGTGGGTCGGTGCGCAAGGTCGAAGGTCTGCCCGGGCCCCAGCCGCCAGACCTTGAAGCCCAGGTAGCTGAGGGGGCGCCCGGGCTGGCAGACCTCGGGCCGGTGGTCGGCGAGGACCATGAAGACCGGTCCCTCCCCCGCCACGCGGGCCAGTCCGTTCCGGTCGACGACCAGAGAGGTCCGCTCATTGACGGCCACACCCAGGGCCCGGGGCGTGACACCGTCCTGGACCAGGCGGGCCAGGAAGGCCATGGTGCGGCCCATGCGATTCCGCGGCACGAAGTGGGTATCGGTGAGGACGCCCTCGAGGTGGGGCCACCGGAACCAGTCCGTGGTGAAGGAGATCTCGGGATGGTAGGGATCGGCCAGGGCCTTCGCCGAAGTCAGCTCGGACTTGGCACCGAGCCGGCAGGCATCGAACACCACCGGACCCAGGATGGCGCAGCCCGCGCTGGTGCCCCCCACCGCCCCGCCCCGCGCCACCACCGACTTGACGGCCGCGTCCAACCGGGTGCCCTGGAAGTACTTCACGTAGTGGCACTGGTTGCCGCCGGCGAAGAAGACCACCTCGGCCCGGCGGACCGTGGCCTCCACCTCGGGGTCCTCGGAATCCTCGCGACTGGTGAGGACGAGGGTCTCCACCGAGTTGACGCCGTCCAGGGACAGGATGCGCGGGTTGTAGGCGTCCCCCCCGGTGGCCCGGAGCACCACGACATCCACCTTGGCGGCAGCATCCTCGCCGCGCACCTGATCGATCATCCACTGGAGGGCCTCGAAGACATCCTTGGCCCCCCCGCCGAGGGTATAGGCGGGTCCCTGCAGCTTGGGGGTGGCATCGACGGGACTGCCGACGCGGTGCCGCGTCACCCTTGCACCGGCGGAAACCGTCACCGCAAGCATCGCCAGCAGGCCCATGAGCAGGGATCGGCCAAGGGTCATGGGGTTGCGCACGGCGGCCTCCTGGCCTGGGGAGAAGGGGCGTGACCAGCGGACCGCCCCTTGTCGTTTGGGAAGAGGGTCACTCGGCCTTGAGGGTTCCGAGCGCGATGGTCAGGGGCGTCAGGCTGCTGCCGTCCGCCTGCACCACGAGGGCCCTGGCGGCGGCCTGGGCGAGGGGGATCTCTCCCACGGACTGGGCCCCATTCAGCTTCAGGGCCACCCGCACCACACCCAGGCTGGGATCCGCATCACCCACCTTCTGGAAGATGCCCACCTGCAGCTCGCCACCGGTCAGCTTGTCTTTCACGAGCCGGGGCTCGGCCCCGAGGCTGAGGGTGCCGGGATCGCCCAGGTGGGTGTTGGTGCCCAGGTTGGCCCAGGCCGCCTTGGAGCCGGCGCCCAGGTCCAGGAAGCAGGCCGCGCCCTTCACCCTGGGGCTGGCGGGGCCCCGCAGTTCCAGGATGAGCGGATCCGCGGCAGTGCCGGTGCCGCCCACCCTGGCCAGCCGCCAGCCGGCCGCAGGGGGATCCGTGTAGGTGAGGCGCGTGGCCGCGCTGGGCGGCGGGGGCGCCGGCGTGGAGGAGCCCCCTCCCCCGCCGCAGGCGGTGAGGATTCCTAGCACCAGCGAACCGATCAGCAGCTTTCTCATCGCGCCCCCCTAGAACCCGAACAGCCAGATGGACAGGTCCAGGTCATCGATCACCCCGTCGTCGTTCAGGTCCAGCGCGGCCCGGTAGTGGGCCTCCCCCGTCACGCTCAGGTAGGCCTTGGCGAACTGGGCCATGTCCAGCACATCCACGGTGCCGCTGGCATCGAGGTCCAGGCTCTTGGCCGGCACCGTCACAGTGAAGGTCCCGCCGGAGGCGAGGCCTCCGGGGGCGGTGAGCGAGACGGGACCCGTGGTGGCGCCCCTGGGCACGGTGGCCTTCACCTGGGTGCCGCCGAGGGCCGTGAAGGTCGCGGCGGTGCCGTTGAAGGCCACGGCCGACGGCCCCTCCAGGTTGGTGCCCGTGAGGGTCACCACCGTTCCCGCGGGCCCCGATGTGGGCGACAGGGTGGTGATGCTGGGCTGGTTGCAGCCCACCACTGTTCCCACCGTGTAGTAGTCGGCGGCGGTGATGCCGTCCCCGAGGGCGCCGTTCGTGACCCTGCCGAGGTAGTAGCCGCAGGTGGGGCGGCTCGCCAGGTTGAAGGTCTGGCCCGGCGACAGCTTCCAGATCTTGAAGCCGCTGCAGGTGAGGGGCGTTCCCGCCACGCACACCTCGGGCACGCGATCGAGCAGCACCAGGTAGGCGCTCTGGCTGCCCATGACCGTGGCCAGGCCCGCCTTGTCCACCACCAGGGAGGTTTCCGTATCGATGCCGAGGCCCAGCATGGCGGAGGCCTTGCCGTCCTTCACCTGCCGGGCCACGAAGGCCATGAGGCGGCCCAGGCGGTTGTAGCCGTTCCCCCCCGGCTGCAGGTGGGGCTCGCAGAGGGTGTCGCCCAGGTTCTGCAGCCCCAGCCACCCGTAGGTGAAATGGATCTTGGAATGGTAGGGATCACCCAGGGCCTCGGCGCTGGTGGAACTGCCCGTGGTGGCGTCGTGGATGATCGCCCCCTGGACGGCCGCCCCGGCACTGGTGCCCCCGAGCCCGCCGCCCCGCGCCAGCACGGACCGGATGGCCGTGTCCGTGGCCGTGCCCTTGATGAACTGGATGTAGTTGGCCTGGTTGCCGCCCGCGAAGAAGATGACCTCTGCATTGGCCACGGCCTGGGCCACGGCGGGATCGTTGAAGTCAGCGACGCTGGTGCCCACGATGGATTCCACGGAGTTGACGCCGTACATGGCGAGGATGGGCGCGTTGTACCCATTGCTGCCCGAGCAGCGCAGGATGACCACGTCCAGCTTGGGGCCGCCCATGCCGGTGGCTCCGCGCACCTGGTCGATCATCCACTGGATCGCCGGGTCCACGTCGCCGCCGCCACCGCCGATGTCGTAGGCGGGGCCGAAACAGGTGGGCGTGGCATCCACGCTGCTGCCGACCTTGTAGCGGATGGGTGTCGCGCCCAGGGGCAGCAGACCCGCCAGGACCACCGACAGCACCAGCCGAAAGAGGAACCTCCCTTTCTCTCGCTTCAGGTTGGATCTGGGCATCGGGCCACTTCCCTGGGAAACGCGCCGTCAGTGAAGGACGCGAGATGGACTACTTCGGGAGGACGGACAGGGTCTTGCGCTGGCTGGCCGCCCACCCGAGGAAGGCGCCCACCAGTACCAGGAGGACGAGGCCCGCCAGGCGGCCCGTGAAACCCGTCAGCAGCGGCGAGCCGCCACTGCTCACCAGCTTGGCGGCCACCAGGCCCGCCACTACCACGCCGGCGAGCCCTTCCCCCGCCACCAGGCCCGAGGCAGCGAGGATGCCGGGATCGCCTTCGTCG
The DNA here is from genome assembly GCA_016721195.1 of Candidatus Geothrix skivensis. Classification (GTDB taxonomy): domain Bacteria; phylum Acidobacteriota; class Holophagae; order Holophagales; family Holophagaceae; genus Geothrix; species Geothrix skivensis. The sequence continues at coordinate 218,678 of JADKIO010000008.1, forward strand.
CCCAGGGTCTCCCCCCGGGCGGCGCGGCGCTGGTCCACCAGCTGGCGCACGCAGCCCCCCAGGAAGATGGCCGCCATGGAAGCCAGGGGCAGGTAGACGCCGATGGCAAACGACAGGGCCGAGATGCCGCAGAGGATCACCGGCACCGTGATGCCCACGCCCATGAGCACCAGGGGCCAGGGCAGGTTGCCGGAGAGCACGCCCTCGATGACGGTCTTCATGAGCATGGCCTGGGGGGCCGGCAGCTCCTGGGAGCCGAAGGCGTAGACCTTCCCCAGCAGCAGCACCGTGGCCGCCACGGCCCAGCAGGCGCAGGCGGCGCCGATGAGCTGGCCCAGCTGCTGGAGGGCCGGCGTGGCCCCCACCATGGCGCCGGTCTTCAGGTCCTGGGAGATGTCACCTGCCTTGGAGGCGGCGATGGCCACGATGGTGCCCACGGTGAGCACGGCCGCCATGGCCGCCGTGGTCTTCCAGCCCGCCACCACGAACATGGCCGACACCAGCATGAGGGTGATGAGGGTGATGCCCGAGGTGGGCTGGGAGGACACGCCGATGAGGCCCACGATGCGGGCCGCCACCGTCACGAACAGCACGCCGCACACGCCCACGCCCAGGGCGCAGACGAGCCGGGGCAGCAGGGTCATGCCCTGGCCGAACACACCGGGCACGAAGGCCGCCACCGCCAGCACCGCCACCAGCGCGCCCACCACCACACCGCCCGGCAGGTCGCGGTCGGTACGCTCGGGGTGGGGCGCGGTGTGGTCCTTTCGCCGCAGGAGGCCCTGGAGCACCGACAGGAAGGTGCGGGTGATGGTGGGTAGGGTCTGGAGCACCGTGTAGATCCCCGCCGCCGCCACGGCGCCGGCGCCGATGAAGCGGACATAGGCCTTCCAGATCTGCCCGTCGTTCATGTCGCGGATGAGGGCCGATGGCTCCGGGGCGACCGGGGACGCCAGCCCGGCGCCGAAATGGGCGATCATGGGGATCAGCACGAGGGAGGCCAGGGCCGCGCCGGACACGATGACCGCCGAGCGCTTGAACCCCAGGATGTAGCCGATGCCAAGCAGGGCGGGCGCCACGGCCGTGGCCAGGTAGGCCCTGGGCAGCACCGGCAGGTAGACCCCGATTTCCGCGGGCAGCAGGTAGAAGAGGGAGATGGCCAGCTTCACGGCAAAGCCGATGCCGATGCCGTAGAAGATCCAGGTGCCGCCGGTGAGACCGGCATAGGAAGCCCGCAGCACCTCCGCACAGGCCGCGCCTTCTGGGTAGGGCAGCTCCCCCGCCGACTGGACGATGAGCAGGCGCCGCAGGGGGATCATGGCCATGATGCCGAACACGCCCCCCAGGAAGCACAGGGCCACCACCTGCATGAAGGGCGGCGTGATGCCCCACAGGAAGAGCGCCGGGATGGTGAAGATGGTGCCCGTGGCCAGGGAGGTGGAGGCCGAGGCCACGGTCTTCGCCATGTTGGCTTCCAGCAGCGTCCCCTTGATCCGGAGCAGCCGGAACAGGGCGATGGTGAGCACCGTGGCGGGGATGGAGGCGGAAATGGTCATCCCCACCCGCAGCCCCAGGTAGGCATTGGCCGCGCCAAAGGTCACGCCGAGGAGGATGCCCGTGGCGATGGCCCGGAAGGTGAACTCGGCCACCGACTCCCCGCCCAGCACCGCGCCACGGCTGTCCAGCTCGCCGCTCATACCAGCTCCCTGACGCTCGTCCCGGGCACCCTTTCGAAGGTGCCGCGGGCCCTCAGCTCACCGTTGAGCATCAGGACGCGCCCCTTGGCGATGACCGTGTGCAGTTCCAGCGAATCGCGATCCACCAGCACCAGGTCGGCATCGTGGCCGGGCCGCAGCTCCCCCTTGCCCCGCAGCTTGAGGATGCGGGCGGGGTTGGCCGTGAAGGGCAGCAGGGCCCTGGAGAGCTCGATGCCCTCCACCTGGACCACCTCACGGAAGGCGTCGAAGAGGGACCGCATCCGGCCCACCCCCATGCCGGTGTAGGCACCGCCCCCGTCATACTCCGGCAGACTCCCTTGCCCATCGGAGGTCATGGTGACCTGCTCTGCGGGAACCCCTCCTTCCAGCAGGGCCTTGAGGGCCCTGGACGCGGGAACCTGCCGGGTCCCCGAGGCCGCTGGCGGGGCCGAGGTGGTGAGGTCCACCAGGCCCCCCGACCTGGCGTACGCACCACCCTCGGCGAGCAGGTCGGGGTTGCGGTTGATGTGGGTGGGCAGCAGCTGGGTCATGGGGATCTCCGTCTCCTCCAGAAGCCGGCGCAGGGGGGCCAGGCCTCCGGGGCCATCGCCCATGTGGAAATGAACCAGGCCGGCCTTGCCGGAAAGCATGCCCCCCCGGCGGGTTTCGGCCACGAGCTGGCAGAGCTGCTCATGGGTGGGCTGGGAGCTGCGGTGATCCGAGATCGCCACCTCGCCCACGCCGAGGATCTTGTCGATGATCAGCAGGTCGGACTCCACGCAGCCGGTGATGTTCACCGCGGGCACGGCGTAGGAGCCCGTGTAGATCCAGGTGGTGATCCCCTCCTCCTCCAGGCCCCGGGCCTTGGCCAGCAACCCCACCAGGGAGCGCGTGATGCCATCGGTGCCCAGACAGCCCACCAGGGTGGTCACGCCTGCCAGAATCACTTCGCTCAGCATCAGCTCCGGCGTGCGGGTCGCGAAGCCGCCTTCGCCGCCGGCACCGAGGATGTGCACGTGCCCGTCGATGAAACCCGGCAGGGCCAGGAGCCCGCGCCCATCGATGATCTCCAGACCTGGCAACCCCAGGGACGGCAGGGGACCGATGTGGGCGATCCTCCCTCCCGCCACGAGGAGGTCCTGCACCCCGAGGGCTTCGGGGGCATGCACATCGGCCTGCTTGATGAGGAGGAAGGCTGGGTGGGTCATGGTGGCCTGCTGCAGAAGGGACGCTGACACGAGGTGCGGGAGCGGCCGTGTGGCGTCAGTGCTGTTCAAGGAGAACGGTCATCGCTTCGGCCTCGCGAATCCAGCCCAGGAAGGTCCGGAACTCGTCATAGGCCTGGGCCGGTGCCGCTTGAGGGTTCACGCGGACCTCGTAGGCCACCGTGGCCCGGACCTGCCCGCCTGCGCCCTGGGTGGACAGGGTCCAGTCGACTGAGCCGAACCGGTTGGATCGCCGGAAGGCCGGACGTTCCACCGCTCGGCTCCCCGCGGGGACCTGGAAGGTGCAGGTGGCGGCCTGAAGGCTGCCGGCGGGCGGCACCAGGGGTGTCGTGCGCTGCGCGGGCAGCGCCTCCGGAACTGACAGGGCGGAGGGCATCCCCGGAAAGGGTCGGATGGATCTCGAGGCCCCGGCTGCCGCAGCCAGCCTGCCTTCGGCCACCCAGGAGAGGGGCCCCGCGGTGGATGGCGGCGGCTGCACCTCGGCCCGGGTGACCGTCAGACCGGGTTCGGAGCGCAGCAGGCGGCCCTGGAGTTCCCGGCCCTGGTCGCGGGGGTCCAGCGTCAAATACCGAAGACCCTCCTCGTACCGGGGGAAGCCCAGGAAGCGCGTCTCCAGGCGGAACCGGGCCGCGCCCTCATCCAGGCTCAGCTGGTACTCGAAGCCCCGCTGGTTCATGGCGGCAGGCTGGTGGGGCATCCGGAACTTCTCGCAGACCCAGGCGTCCGTGTCCACGATGAGTCCGTCGGTACCTTGGAGATCAGGGTGGATCACACCGGAGGGGAGGAGGGGCCGGGCGGGATCCAGCCAGAGGGTGTCGTGTCCGGGTTCCTCGATCCCCAGCAGGCGGTCCGTGAACTGCCAGGCAATGGGCGCGTTGTAGTTGAAGAGGCGCACCTGGCGGTTGGTCAGCAGCGCCAGCCTGGGCCTGAGCCCGGCGTCCTTCAGCAGTTGGAAGCAGAGGATCTGCATGCCCTTCGAGTCGGTCCGCCGGGCCTTCACCGCCTCCTCGAGGTCCTCTGGACCGGTGCGGACCCGATCCTTCTCCTCCATGTCCTCGCGCTCTTCCTCCCCGAAGAGGACCTCCCGGCTGTTGCCCACCCTTAGGGTAAGGCGCCGCAGCAGCTCCCGGGCCCTCGCCTGGGGCGGGACGGGTAGGCCCGCGAGGACTTCCTTGGCCAGGGACGCGTAGGCACTTCCTTTCCGAACGAAGTCGACGAAGCTGTCCTTCACGGACGGGTCGAGGTCCTTGAACACCCGGGAGGTGTTCATGGTGCGATCGGAGCCCGTGCCGATGCGATCCCGGGTGATCAGCTTCGGGATGGGCACGATCATCGCCCCCTTCCAGAACTCGTCGATGCCCTTGACCGCGCGATCGAAGAGCACCTTGGGCAGGTCGAACACCTGGAAGCGAGGCCGCTCCAGCAGCGGGGGGAGGCTGAAGGGCGGCGCCTCGAGGGCGGGGAGGTTCCTGAACCGGATGATCCGGTAGCCGTCCGCCTGACTCAGCTCGGGCTTCGGGAACCGCCCCGGCAGGAGGCTGGTCCGCCACTTGAAGGCCTCCACCAGTTCAATGGATTCGCTGAGGATCGCATAGGGCCCGCCGAGCTCCCACTCGGCGAAGGAGCCCAGGCGGCGCGGGAGGGGGCTGCTGTATTTCTTCCAGGTGCTCTCCTGCCAGCGCACCTCCACGATGCAGTCCGAGGTCACCCCCTTCGGCAGGACACGGGGCTCTGGCTCCTCCTCCCGGCCGCCGACGGCCGCCACCGGTACGAAGTCCTGGACCCGGTCGTACTCGATGGCACGACCGTCGGGGTACACGGTGCGCCCGCTGATGTGGTGGCAGTCCCGGGAAAAACGCGCCAGTTCTGCGGCGCGCTTGCCCGCCTCGCTGAACACGCGGACCCGGTAGACGGTTTCGATGAGGTTGTTGGCAAAAATGGTCCGCTTCTCCAGGACCACCGCATCCCGGTACCCCCTGGCAGCATCCTCCCGGATGGACCAGACCTCCGCGGGGATGGGTTTCCAGTCCGAGGCCAGGCCGGGGAGCCCCAGGGTGGCCCAGAGCAGCACCGGCAGGATTCGGGGCATCAAGCGCACCATGACGGGCTCCCTGAACATTGAATAGATTCTTGCATGATGATCAAGATGCGATAGCGAAGGTCTCTTGTCAATTTTTTCTGACTCATAAAAATATCATTGACTAGCAAGGCTTCTCAACTAGCATGTTCCTAGAAACTGGAATGAACTTTTTCTTGCATAGGGGGTCCGGATGTCTTGCCGCATAGTCCTCAATCCAAGCCTGATCATGGCGCTCGTCGTGGGTGTGTCGCCCATCCTGGTGGCCCAGAGCAGCACCACGGGAGCCCTGAGTGGCACCGTGCGTGATGCCGCGGGGAACCCCATCGCCGAAGCGAAGGTCCGGATCACCTCCTCCGCCCTGATCGGCGAGCGGGTGGCCGTCACCACCAAGGCGGGTTCCTACCAGATCTCGGCCCTGCCTCCCGGCAAGTACAGCGTGGTGATCACCGCCCCCGGCTTCGTCACCGGCAAGAGCCCGATTGCCGTGGAACTGGGTCAGGTCGTGAACCAGCACTTCCGGCTGGCCGCCGAAAGCCTGCAGGGAGCCATCGTGGAGGTGGTGGCCGACGGATCCAAGGTCGATCCCGCACCCAGCATCGGCAGGAACATCACCTACGAGGCCCTGGAGAACATCTCCGCCAACCGCAGCCTGAACGAGCTCATCAACATCACGCCCGGCATCAACAACGGCGTGGCCTGGGGTGGCGCCCAGGGCAACGTCAACGCCTACCTCGTGGATGGCGTGAACATGAGCGACCCCTCCGCAGGTGGCTCCTTCGGCTACACGAACCCCGACTGGTTCTCCGAGATCCAGGTGGGCGGCATCGGCGCCGGCGCCGAGTACGGCGGCTTCACGGGTGGCTACATCAACGCCGTGACCAAGCGGGGTGGCAACACGGTGGAAGGCACGGCGGATGCCTACTTCTCCAGCTCTTCCTGGAGTTCCAAGACCACCTACTCGCACCCGAACTTCAACCCGCCCCCGTCGCCCAAGACCGAGGACAAGGATCTCTCCGTGAGCATCGGGGGGCCCATCATCAAAGACAAGCTCTGGTACTTCTTCTCCGGCGAGCAGCTCATCTCCCAGGAGGCCACACCCGGAGCCGTGGTGCCCGTGGAGCTGAAGAATCCCCGCCTGATGGGCAAGCTGACCTATCAGGTGCTCCCCAGCGCCACCCTCGAGGCCTTCTTCTCCTGGACGGGCGTCTACCGCACCAACCGCGGCATCGGCCTCAACTACCCTCCCGAGACCTGCGTCTCCCAGAACAGCGGCTCCCCGACCTTCGGGCTCACCTGGACCCAGACCTTCGGCGGAGCCACCGTCCTCACCTCCCGGCTCTCGGGCTTCACCAGCTATGACACCCGCAAGCCCAATGGCGGCGATCGCCCCTCCGTGGCGGTCAGCGCCGCCAGCGACGGCAGCATGGTCCCCGGCTCGCTCTCGGGGTTGACCCAGTGGCCCGCCAACTTCACCCACTTCAACAATGCCGTGCTGGGCGCCACCAACGTGAAGTCCCGCATCACTGCATCGAGCATCCTGGACCACTTCCGCTCCAGTCTGCTGCTCTCCGGCGACAGCCACGCCTTCCGCGGGGGCTTCGAGTGGGAGCAGGCTTCGGATGAACAGAACGAGCACGTCACCGGCGGCCGGAGCTACTCCGCAAAGTACATCGCCCCCGTGCTGAACCCCGACGGCTCCGTGCGGACTCCTGCCCGGATCTCGCCCACCTCGGCCCTGGTGGGCAAGGAACTGGCCCTCAATGCCCGCATCGACCGGCTCATGCTCTTCGTGCAGGACACCTGGACCCTCAGCGATCGCCTGACCCTCCGGCCCGGCCTGCGCTTCGAGCAGTTCAAGGGGAGGGCCTACGGCGACAAGAGTCCGGTCTGGACCACCAGCACCTTCGCCCCTCGCTTCGGCGGCACGGTGGCACTCACCGCGGACAACCGCAACGTGCTGAAGCTCCATGTAGGTCGCTACTTTGATGGCCTGTCGATGGCCTACTTCGACCGCGCCACCACCGGCGGCGGCTACACCCCCCGGACCCAGTACGTCTGGGGCAACGCGGCCACCGACAACGTGGATGTCCACAACCCCGAGGCGATCCCCCTCGGCGCCGCCGGTCCCACCACCACCTCCTACAGCAGCCTGCAGCCTGGCATCAAGCACCCCTACCAGGATGAAGCCACCGCCAGCTATGAGCGCGCCTTCGGCCAGAACTGGACCGTGGGCCTCACCGGCATCTACCGCAACGACTACGACATGATCGCGCGGGTCCTGACGAACCCGGCGGCCATGGCCACCGGCACCTGGCTCTACACCATCGATCCCTTCACCAAGCTGCCCGTGGGCGCGGTCTATCCCGATCCCGCCACCGCCACGTGGGCCATCAAGAACGTGGACGACGCCAAGCGCACCTACCGCTCGGCGACCCTCTCCGCCGAGCGACGCATGGCCAACAGCTGGGCCCTGTCCGCCTCTTACACCCGGGCGCAGCTCCGCGGAAACATGACCAAGGCCTGGGGCTACAACGCCCCCTTCGAGACCCCCAGTTCCCTCTACAACGCCGAGGGACTGCTGCCGGGCTTCCATGAGCACGAGGTCAAGATCCGCCCGGTCTACAAGCTGGGCCGGTTCACCTTCTCCGGCATCTTCACCTACCTGAGTGGCGAGCGGACCACCCGCACCCTGACTTTCAACTCCTCCAACATTCCCGCGCTCTGGTATGCCCCCCGCGGCACGGACAAGTACCCGTCCCAGAAGAACCTGGACCTGAAGGTGGCGGCGGCCGTCTACCAGAAGAAGCAGACCCGAGTCGAGGCCTACGTGGACGTCTTCAACGCCCTCAATTCCAGCGCCCCCACGGCCTGGGACGACACCATCAACACCTACTACAACGTCGACACCTTCAATGCGAACTTCCACAAGGCCGACATCATCCAGAACCCCCGTTCCATCCGGATCGGCATCCGCCTCCGCTACTAGCTTCGTCAGATCCCAGGCTGCATCGATTCCTTCAACCCGACTCCGGACCTTCGATGAGGAACCCTCCCATGAAACTCCTACTCCATGCCATCGCTGCAGGTGCCATCGTTTGTATGGTGGCTTGCGCCGGGAAGAGCACCCAGGGCACCCCTCTGCCCATGCTCCCCATGATCACGAGCCAGCCCCAGAATGCCGTCATCAACGTGGCCGACATCGGCACCCAGGCCACCTTCTCGGTGGAGGCCACCAACGGCGCCCATTACCAGTGGTCCAGCGCCTTGTTCAGTGGCACGGGCAGCATCTCCGCCTGGGCCCCCATCACGGCCGCCACCAGCTCGACCTATGCCGTCACCACGACCAAGGCCGACATCGGCAGGACCCCGCTACCCCTGTTCCGGGTGGAAGTCCTGGACGCCACCAGGACCCTCTCCAGCACTTCCGCGGCGGCCAGCCTGTCGATCTCGGTGCCGGTCGGCTACCCCTTCTTCACCACCCAGCCCGCGCCGGTCATTGCCAATCCCGGGACTGATGCGACGTTCACCGTGGTCAACTCGGGCGTCCCCGCCCCAACGTTCCAGTGGCAGAAGAAGCCTGCCGCTGGCGTCTGGGCCGATGTTGCCGGAGCGACCGGCGCGACCCTCATCGTTCCCGCGGTAACGGTCGCGGATAACGGTGCGCTGCTCCGTTGCGTCGCCACCAACTCGGCGGGCACCAACGCCTCCGATGAAGCCAAGCTCACCGTGGGTGTCGAGCTGCTGGCCAACAAGGGCTTCGAGGATGGCCAGACCCAGACGGCCTGGACCACCTCTGGTGGCGGCTCCAAGGCCAGCTGGACGGGCAAGATGATCGGCGACAGCACGGCCACCAGCCGGTTGACCGTGCGGACCGGGGCCTTCTACCTGTATCTCGGCAACATCTCCGGGGCGGGTTCGGACTTCGCCTACCAGGACGTGACCATCGATGCGGCCGCCGTGTCCGCGAACCTGACCTACGCTTGGGCCATCCGGGTGGGCTCCACCACCACCGCGGTGGGGGACGTCACCCTCAAGGTGGAGATCCGGGATCCCCTGACCAACACGGTGCTGGCCACCGCCCTGACCAAGGATGCGAAGACCCACGGCTCCGCCACCAGCCCCGCGCCCTGGCAGCCCCTGGAGACCTTCAACCTCCTTCCCTACAAGGGCCAGACCGTGCGCATCTACTTCACCTCTGCTTCGATCGCCAGCTACGCCTACATCGGCGTCGACGATGTCTCCGTCGTCGTGGCCAAGTAGCCCTTGATCGCCCCCGAAGCGGCGCCGGAACACCGGCGCCGCTTTTCGCTGTCTGCCTTCCCCACAACCTGCTCCGCTTCCGGCATCCTAGTCCCATGGCCCGACCTCCGAAGGACCCCTCCCCCTCCCAGTCCAGCTCGTGCCCTCCCGGCCTCTCCTTCCTGGATCGACTCACCCAGAACATGGAGCGCTTCTCGGCGGGGCAGCGGCAGATCGCCGACAGCCTGCTGAACCATCCCGATGACGCCGCCTTCTGGAATGCCGCGAACCTGGCCGAGCAGGCCAAGGTGAGCGAGGCCACGGTGGTGCGCTTCGCCCAGTTCCTCGGCTACGAGGGCTTCCCCGAGATGCGCCAGGCCCTCACGTCCGAGGCCCGCCAGCGCATCAGCAAGCAGGCTGGCCTGCTGCACGCCCCCCCCGGGGCCGCCGCCACCCTGGTGGAGGTCGCCCACCGGGACATCGCCAACATCCAGAGGACGGTGGGCCAGGTCAACGAGCGCATGCTCGAGGCGGCGGTGGACCGCCTGCTGAAGTCCCGGCACCGTGTGATGATTGGCCGGGGCATCTCTCAGCACATGGCCCGGCTGCTGGGCTACCTCCTCACCCTGGCGGGTTTGCCGAGCATCTCGGGGGAAGCCTCGGATCTCTCGCTGCAAGTGGCCAACCTGGAGCCCCCGGATCTGCTCATCGCCTTCAGCTTCCACCCCTACGCCAAGGAAACCCTCGAGGCCGTGGCCTTCGCGCGGGAGCGGAAGGTCCCGGTGATGGCCTTCACGGATCGCATGGAGGCCCCCCTGGTGGTCCTGTCGGATCACACCCTGCTGGTGCCGGGCGAGAACCTCATGTACTCCCACAGCATCGTGGCCTTCGCGGTCCTGGCCAACGCCCTGGTCACCGCCGTGGCCAGCCGGGACCGCACCAAGTCCCTGCAGCGCCTCCGCTCCGCCGAGCGGGTGGCCACCTCCGAGTTCTACCAGGGCTGAGCCAAGCGCGGAGTCTCGGGCACCTGGTTCACGGGCTTGAGGGAACCGACGAGCTGCCCCCTTCCCGGGCTATGCTGGGTGCATGCAGGTCGTGGATACTCTAGGCCGCCCCCTCCGGGCCCTCCGCATCTCGGTCACGGACCGGTGCAATTTCCGCTGCCGGTACTGCATGCCCCGGGAGGTCTTCGGGCCCGACTACGCCTACCTGGATCGGTCGGCCCTGCTCAGCTTCGAGGAGATCACCCGCCTGGTCCGGATCGCCACGGGCCTGGGCATCGCCAAGGTGCGGCTCACCGGCGGGGAGCCCCTGCTCCGCCGGGAGCTGCCGACCCTGGTGCGGATGCTGGCCGCGGTTCCCGGCCTCCAGGATCTGGCCCTCACCACCAATGGCGCCCTCCTGGGGGAGCTGGCCCCGGCCCTGCGGGCGGCCGGGCTGAAGCGGCTCACCGTGAGCCTGGATACCCTCCGGCCGGACCGCTTCCAGTCCCTCAGCGATACGGACCTGCCCCTCGACAAGGTCCTGTCAGGCCTGGAGGCCGCCCGGGCCGCGGGCTTCGGCCCCATCAAGCTCAACTGCGTGCTTCAGCGCGGGGTGAACGAGGACGAGATCCTCGATCTGGCGGCCTTCGCCCGGGAGCAGGGCCATACCCTGCGCTTCATCGAGTTCATGGACGTGGGCACCACCAACGGCTGGAAGCTGGACTCCGTGGTGCCCGCCGCCGAGATCCGCGGGATCCTCCAGGCCCGCTGGCCTCTGGAGCCCCTGCCGGTGGCCCCGGGCCAGGTGGCCCGGGACTGGCGCTACCGGGATGGCCGGGGCGAGGTGGGCCTCATCGCCTCGGTGACGGCCCCCTTCTGCCGGGACTGCGACCGGGCCAGGCTGTCGGCCGATGGCCACCTCTACACCTGCCTGTTCGCGGCCACGGGCCTCGACCTCAAGGGCTGCCTGCGCGTGGGCCACAGCGACGCCGACCTCACCGCCCTCCTCTCCGCCCACTGGGGGCGCCGGGAGGACCGCTACTCGGAGCTGCGGCGCGAGAACACCCAGGGCCTGCCCCGCATCGAGATGTCGCACATCGGGGGGTGAGGGGCGGGGGGGGGGGGGGGGGGGGGGGCGGGTGCGGCCGGGGGGGGCGGGGGGGGGAGGGGCGGCGGGTGGGGGGCGGGGGGGGGGGGGGGGGGGCCCCCGCTGCCAGGGCGACGAGCGCCCTCAAGCCTCCCGGATCATCTGGGCGATGAGGAAGGCCATCTCCAGGCTCTGACTGCGGTTCAGGCGCGGGTCGCAGCCGCTGCGGTAGGCCCGCTGGAGGCCCGCCTCATCCAGATTCTCCATGCCACCGGTGCACTCGGTGACGGGCTCGCCCGTGAGCTCGAAGTGCACGGCGCCCATGCGGGAGCCGCAGGCCCGGTGCAGGGAGGCGACCTCCTGCAGCTCCTGGAGGATGTCCCCGAAGGCCCGGGTCTTGAGTCCCCCGGCGGCCTGGCGGCCGTTGCCGTGCATGGGATCGCAGCTCCAGAGCACCGGGTGACCTTCCTCCCGGGCACAGGCGATGAGGCCCGGCAGGGCGGCCTCGGCCCGGCCCGCCCCGAAGCGGGTGATGAGGGTGAGGCGGCCGGGTCTGCGCTCGGGATCCAGCCTGGCCAGCACCTGCCGGAGGGTGTCGGGGGTCATGACGGCGCTCACCTTCAGGCCGATGGGATTGGCGATGCCCCGGACGTACTCCAGGTGCGCGTGGTCCAGCTGGCGGGTGCGCTCGCCGATCCAGAGGAAGTGGGCCCCCAGGTTGTAGTGGCGGCCCTTTTCGGGAACGAACCGGGTGAGGGCCGTCTCGAAGGGCAGGTGCAGGGCCTCGTGGCTGGTGAACAGCTCGCCGGTCCGCAGGTGCTCGGGCAGCCCCCCCAGCCGTTGCACGAAGGCCAGGGAGTTCCGCACCTGGTCCAGGGTCTCCAGGTAGTGCCCCGCATCCTCCCGGCTCCAGGAGAGGTCCCAGTGCTCCGGGTGCTGCAGGTCCGCGAACCCGCCGTCCACCAGGGCCCGCAGGTGGTTCAGGGTGGCGGCGGCCCGGTGGTAGGCCTCCATCAGCCGGCGGGGATCCGCCTCCCGCTGGTCCAGGCCCAGGCCATTGATGAGGTCCCCCCGGTAGACCGGCACCTCCTCACCGTTGACCCGTTCCGTGAGGCCGCTGCGGGGCTTGGCGTACTGGCCGGCGATGCGGCCCAGGTGGACCACTCCCGTGCGGCCCCCATGGGTGATGAGCACGGACATCTGCAAGAGCACCCGCAGCTTGTCCTGGATGATGGCCCCGCGGCAGTCCGCGAAGGCCTCGGCGCAGTCGCCGCCCTGCAGCAGGAAGCGTTTCCCTTCGGCGGCTTCGGCCAGCTGCTGCTGGAGGAAGTCGACCTCTTCGGCCACCACCAGCGGCGGCAGCTCCCGAAGCTCCGCCAGCACCGCCTCCACCGCGGCCGCATCGCGGTAGACGGGCTGCTGCGCCGCGGGCAGACCCCGCCAGGAATCGGGGGTCCAGGGCTGCTTGGCGTGAGGGGTCATGGGAGTCTCCAGGTTCATGGCAGGCCTTCGGTCACGGCCTGCGGGTAGCTGCCCAGCACCTTCAGGGAGGCGCAGGCATGTTGGAGCTCGACGAGGGCCTCGGCCATGAGCGGGTCTTCCGCATGGCCCTCCACGTCCAGGAAGAAGGCGTACTCCCAGAGGTTTCGCCGGGTGGGCCGGCTCTGGATGCGGCTGAGGTTGAGGCCCCGTCGGGCCAGGGGCTCCAGCAACCGGAGTAGGGCGCCGGAGCCATCCCGGGCCAGGGCCAGCAGGGTGGTGCGGTCCCGGCCCGTGGGCTCGGCGGACTTGGGGCCCAGCACCAGGAACCGGGTCGCATTGGCGGCCAGGTCCTGGATCTTCGTTTCGGCCACCTGGAGGCCGAAGAGCTCCGCGGCCAGCTCGGAGGCCACGGCCGCGCCCTCACCATCTTCCCGGGCCAGCCGGGCGGCCTCGCTGGTGGAAGGCGCTTCGATCCGGTCCGCCTGCGGGATGTGGGCCTCTAGCCAGCGGCTGCACTGGCCCAGACCCTGGGCATGGGAATAGACCCGCCGCACGCTTCCCAGGTCGAGGCCCGGGCGCACCAGCAGGGCCTGATCCACGGGCAGCAGGATCTCCGCGCAGATGCGCAGGGGGCTCTCCAGGAAGGCATCCAGGGTGGAATCCACGGCCCCTTCCGTGGCGTTCTCCACCGGCACCACGCCGTAGTCGGCCCGGGCCCGCTCCACGGCCTGGAACACGGCCTGGATGGTGCCCTGGGGCAGGGCCTGGCTGGAGCCGCCGAACTGGTGGCGGGCCGCCAGGTGGGTGAAGGTGCCTTCGGGCCCCAGGAAGGCCACCCGCAGGGGCTTCTCCAGGCTGAGGCAGGCGCTCATGATCTCCTGGAAGATGGTGCGCACGGCCGTGTCGGGGAAGGGGCCGCCGTTGGCCGCCACCAGGCGGGTGAGGACCTCCCGCTCCCGCTTGGGGGCATGGAAGAGGGCCTCCGGCGAGACTTCCGTTTTCAGGCGGCCCACCTCGGCGGCGAGCCCGGCCCGATGGTTGAGCAGGGCCAGCACCTGGTCATCCACGGCGTCGATGGCCTGGCGGAGGCTGGCGAGGTTAGGGGGGTCGAGCCGGGACATGGGCACTCCAGAATGCGAAAACCCCCGAGCCGTGAGGTCTCGGGGGCGATGTCGGAAGCGGTTTGGAGCTAGTTACCGCCTACCCTCGCACCCGAGGCGCGAAAGCTAAAGGCGAAATAGCGGCGGGAGGTCAACATGGCGGTCCTGACAGCTTAATTCAGGCACCGAGGTGGGTCAATGCTTCCGCCAGGCAGGCGGCCCACACCTCGTCCGGGGTCTCCTCCAGGAAGAACTCCACCGCATGGCCGCAGGGCCGGGCTTCGGGGTGCTGGGACCAGGCTTCGAAGAGCGCATCCAGGGGGGCGGCATTCAGGGGATTGTGGCGGAACTTGTGGGCCTTCCGGGCCCGGTCCGGCTCGGGTCCCCGCAGGCAGACCCCCTCCCGCCTGGTGGCCACGAAGGTGAAGGCCTGGACCCACTTGCCTTCCATGAGCTGATTGAAGTGGAAGAAGCCCCCATGGTGGCTCCGGGAGCAGTCGAAGAGCCGGTGCTTCCCCCGCCACTTGTCCGTCCACGCCGTGAGGATGGCGGCGAGCCGGGCCCGATCAGCTGGATGCTTCAGGCAGGCCTGGGCATAGGGCAGGAAGTCGTCGAGCAGGTCCAAGGCGGGTCTCCGGGAGGCTCTACCCTACCGCACCCGGGAATCCCGGGCACACCGGCATTGTCCCTGGGTACCGCTACCATGGGACGACTGTCGAGCCACCCCATGCCCGTTCGCAACGACATGCCCGCCCCCGAGCCCGGCCTCCTTCGCCGGTCCTGGGTGCTGACGCTGGTGGTGCTCCTGCTGAGCCTGGGGGCCACCCTGCTGGCCTGGAACCTCGCCCGGAAGGGCCAGTCCGAGCGGGACAGCCGCCGCCTCAGCCGCTTCGTGGGTCGCACCGAGGCTGGGCTCCAGAACCGCCTGGGGCGCTACGAGGACATCGCCCGGGGGGCCCAGGGGTTCTTTGCCCATGAGCCCCCGCTCCTCTCCGTGGAGCCCTGGCGCGACTACGTGGACCGTCTGGATCTGCCCAGCCGGCACCCCGGACTGGCCAGCCTGGCCTTCATCACCCGGGTGCGCCCCCCGGCGCTGGCAGCCTTCCTGGAAGCCCGGCCCCACCTGACCGGGCGCCTCCACACGCCCCTCTCCGACCCCCTGCCCCTGGGGCCGGTGGGCCAGGATGGGGATCACCTGATCATCGAGCTCTGCGAACCCGGGGAACGGTCCACCCGGGGCCTCGGCCTGGACGTGGGCGCCAGCCGCACCCAGCGGATGGCCGCCGAACGGGCCCAGGCCACCGGCCAGCCCACGCTCTCCGGGCTGCTCCACTTCACCCTGCCGGGGGGCCGCGAGGACGCCTTGGCCCTGTTCGTGCCGGTCTTCCGGGGGGCGGCGGCGGATTCGGAGGCCCGCCGTCGGTCCTTCAAGGGCTGGGTATCGGCGGGCATCCTGATCCGGCCCCTGATCGAGGACATCCTCCAGGGTGAGGACCAGGGCCTGGCCCTCCGGTTGGTGGACGCCGCTGCGGCCCAGGGCCCCCAGCTCCTCTATGCCACGCCGGACTGGCCCAAGGGTGTCCCGCCCGATGCCATTCGAACCCTGGACGTGGCCGGGCGCGGCTTGCAGCTCCACTACGCCGTCAAGCCCGGCTTCTACGGCAGCGAGGGCCGCCGGGAGCCGCTCATCCTGCTGGTGTCGGGCCTGGCCCTGAGCCTCGTCCTGGCCGGCCTGGTCTGGTCCCTGGCGGGCACCCGGGGCCGGGCCCTGGACCTGGCCCGGACCATGAACGCCGAGCTGCACGAAGCCCTGCAGCGGAACCGGAGCCATCTGGCCTATACCCCCCTGGCGGTCATCGAGACCGACTCCACCTTCCGGATCACCGAGTGGAACCAGGCCGCCGAGCGGATCTTCGGCTACTCGCGGCAGGAAGCCCTCGGTCTGGACCCCCGCATCCTGGTCCCGAAGGAGGGTCAGGCCGAGGTGGCCCCCCGCCGCCGGGACCTGCTCGACAGCGACAGCGGCAACCGTCTCACCATGGAGAACCTCACCCGGACCGGTCAGCGGATCCAGTGCGACTGGTACAACAGCGCCGTGCGGGACGAGCAGGGGCGGTTCGTCGGGGCCATCTGCCTGGCCAATGACATCACCGAGCGCAACCGCTCCGAGAAGGCGCTGCGCCAGGCGCAAAAGCTCGAAAGCCTCGGCGTGCTCTCGGGCGGCATCGCCCACGACTTCAACAACCTGCTGACCGCCATCCTGGGCAACACGGATGCAGCCCTGGAGCGAGCCTCCGAGGACCCCCGTCTGCAGGTCGCCCTCCAGCGCATCGAGGCCACAGCCCAGCGGGGCTCGGACCTGGCGCGGCAGCTCCTGGCCTACGCCGGCAAGGCCCACTTCGAGGTGAAGCCCCTCGACCTGAACGCCCTCATTCAGGAAATGGGGGACCTGCTGTCGGTCTCCATCTCGAAGAAGGTGGCCCTCCGGACCGACCTGCAGCCCGGCCTGCCGCCCGTGGCCGCCGATAGCGCCCAGTTCCAGCAGGTGGTGATGAACCTGGTGATCAACGCCTCCGAAGCCATCGGCGAGGGGACCGGGACCGTCACCCTCCGGACCCGGAGCGTCGTCTACGACAAGGCTGATCTCTCCGAAGCCTTCCCGGGCCAGGTGCTTGAGCCCGGGCCCTATGTGCGCATGGAGGTGGAAGACGACGGCTGCGGCATGGACGCGGAAACCATCGGGCGGATCTTCGACCCCTTCTTCACCACCAAGTTCACCGGCCGGGGCCTGGGGCTGTCCGCCATGCTGGGCATCGTTCGGGGCCACCGGGCCGGCATCCGGGTGGAGAGCAGCCCCCAGAAGGGCACGACC
Organism: Candidatus Geothrix skivensis; assembly: GCA_016721195.1. Classification (GTDB taxonomy): domain Bacteria; phylum Acidobacteriota; class Holophagae; order Holophagales; family Holophagaceae; genus Geothrix; species Geothrix skivensis. The sequence continues at coordinate 235,444 of JADKIO010000008.1, forward strand.
TTCATCCTCCTGTTCCCCGCTTCCCAGGCCCGCATCAGCCCCGCGCCCCCCGCGGCCGAGGCCTCCCTGCCCGTGTCCGGCACGATCCTCGTGGTGGACGATGAGGGCATCATCCGGGATCTGGCCCGGCAGGCCCTGGAGAACGCCGGGTTCCGCGTCATCGAGGCGCGCGACGGCCTGGAGGCCATTCAGCGCTTCGAAGCGGGCGCACCGGGCGCGGACCTTGTCCTTCTCGACATGACCATGCCCCGGATGGGTGGCGCCGAGGCCTTCCGCCGCATCCGGGAGCTGGCGCCTCAGGTCAGGGTGCTGCTCACCAGCGGGTATACCCAGAAGGAGTCCCTGGAATCCCTGGCGGACCTGCCTCCGGATGGTTTCCTCCAGAAGCCCTTCCGGGTCCGGGAGTTGGTTCACAAGGTCCGGGAGCTGCTCCGCCAGCAAAGTGGCGACTTTGGAGATCAATAAAGATTCGGGGACCCAAGACAAGGGGCCTAAACTCTTGTATTGCCAACGCCTGTGCCAAGAGTCACAAGTGGCCACATTTCGGTTTTTAGACACATAAATTCGGGTCCGAGCATCGCATGCTGGTCGGATCTGGAGGCATTCATGTCCGACTCGGCCCCTCAGCTGATCAGTTCCGGCAATCTTCCTGCTCCCAACTGGCATGCCACCCACGTCGAAGCCCAGACGCGCCTCACCCGCATGGCCGAGGCCCTGGGCACCGGGGACTGGCCAGAGGTGGATCGCGGGGCCAAGTGGATCTTCGAGGTCCTGCGTCCCCACAACGAGGCCGAGGAGCGCGAGCTCTTCCCCCTGCTGGAGGAGCTGGGCGCGGAATCCCTCTACCAGCGCCTCTTCGAAGACCACCGGCAGATGTGGGACCTGACCCTGCAGCTCCTCGCCGAGATCAGCGAGGGACAGGTGCGCGCCCCCCGCTCCCTCACCCTGCTGGGCCAGCGGCTGGTGGACCTCATCCGGGACCACATCGAGGCGGAAGAGTTCCTCATGCTGCCCCTGCTCAAGGGCAAGTCGCTCTACTGCTCCGATGACGAGACCCAGGACGGCTACCTGATCCTGGAGAAGAAGCTGGTGGCTCCCGAGACCTGGTCCTTCATCGTGCAGGCGCCCCAGGTGGCCCGGGGCCGCAAGCCCGGCCAGTTCTTCATGGTGGCCCCCTTCCCCGAGAGCGAGCGCATCCCCCTCACGCTCGCCGGCGGCGATGCCCGCAAGGGCTACATCCACTTCATCATGCAGGAGGTGGGCTCCACCACCCAGGCCATGGGCAAGCTCAGCGCCGGCGACCGCCTCTACGCCGTGGCCGGTCCCATGGGCGCCCCCACCGAACTGGTGGAGGAGGGCACCATCGTGCTCATGGCGGGCGGCTACGGCAGCGCGGCCATCCTGCCGGCGGCCGAGGAGCTCTTCGCCAAGGGTCGGCGCGTGATCACCATCCTGGGCGGCCGCAGCAAGGAGCGGGTGCTTCTGGCGGACGAGCTGGGGGCCCATTCCTCGGAGCTGATCATCACCACCGACGATGGCAGCCTGGGTCGCCAGGGCCTGGTCACCGACGCCCTCAAGGACATCATTGCCCGGGAAGCCATCGCCGAGGTGGTGGCCGTGGGGCCCCTGCCCATGATGCGTGCGGTCTCCGACCTGACCAAGCCCCATGGCATCTTCACCCTGGTGAGCCTCAACGCCATCATGGTCGATGGCACCGGGATGTGCGGCGGCTGCCGCGTCAGCGTGGGCGGCCAGGTCAAGTTCGCCTGCTTCGACGGCCCCGATTTCGACGGCCACAAGGTGGACTTCGCCATGCTCCGCAACCGCCAGGACTGGTACAAGACCGAAGAGCAGTGCGATCCCAGCGAGTGCAAGATCGGCCGCGTGGCCGCAGCGGGACCCGTGGACTACTCGCAGTACCTGAACGCGCCCGTCACCGACCTGGACTGGAAGAACCTCGACCTGGGCACCATCAAACCCAGCCAGAAGATGAAGATCCCCCGCCAGGAGATGGCCTGCCAGCCGCCGGAGCTGCGGGTGTGCAACTTCGACGAAGTGAGCCTGGGCCTCTCCCCCGAGCAGGCCAGGCTGGAAGCCGCCCGCTGCATCATGTGCAAGCACCCCGCCTGCATCGACGGCTGCCCGGTGAGCATCGACATCCCCGCCTTCCTGCAGAAGATCGTCGATGGCGATCCCCAGGCCGCGGCCCGGGTCATCAAGGAAAGCTCCTCCCTGGGCTCCGTCTGCGGCCGCGTCTGCCCCCAGGAGAAGCAGTGCGAGATCAAGTGCGTGGTGGGCATCAAGGGTGATCCCGTCTCCATCGGTCGCCTGGAGCGCTTCGCCGCCGACTCCATGCTGGGCTCCACCGAGCTGCCGCCCATCGCAGCGCCCACGGGCAAGAAGGTGGCCGTCATCGGCGCCGGCCCCGCGGGCCTCACCGTCGCCGGCGAGCTCGTCAAGAAGGGCCACCAGATCACGGTCTACGACGCCTTCCACAAGCCCGGCGGCGTGATGCTCTACGGCATCCCCGAGTTCCGGCTGCCCAACGCCATCGTGGATCAGGAAGTGGACAACCTCCGTCGACTGGGCGTGAAATTCATCATGAACACCCTGGTGGGCCGCAGCATGACCCTCGAGGACCTCCGCCAGGAGAACGACGCCATCTTCATGGGCACCGGTGCCGGCCTGCCCAAGATGATGGGCATCCCCGGCGAGGAGTACAAGGGCGTCTACACCGCCAACGAGTTCCTCACCCGCATCAACCTCATGCGGGCCGACCTCTTCCCCAGCTACGGCACGCCGGTGTCCGTGGGAAAGAACGTCATCATCGTGGGCGCGGGCAACACCGCCATGGACGCCGCCCGGGCGGCGCGCCGGATGGGCGCCGAGCACGTCACCATCGTCTACCGCCGCACGGTCAAGGAATCCACCGCCCGCAAGGAGGAACTGGAGCATGCCCACGAGGAGGGGGTGGAGTTCAAGTTCCTCTGCACCCCCGTGCAGCTCCACGGCAACGAGAAGGGCTGGATGACCCACGCCGAGTGCGCCGTGATGGAGCTGGGCGAGCCCGGACCCGATGGCCGCCGCAGCCCCAAGATGACCGACGAGCGCATCATGATCCCCTGCGAAACCCTGGTGGTCGCCCTGGGCTTCGATGTGAATCCCCTGCTGGCCATGACCGACAAGGGGCTCCGGACCCTGAAGGGGGGAGTTGTTGTGGTTGACAACGAAACCGGCGAAACCTCCCTTCCCGGTGTCTATGCCGGTGGCGATGTCATCACCGGCGGTGCCACGGTCATCCTGGCCATGGGCCAGGGCCGGAGGGCCGCGGCGGCCATCCATCAGCGCCTCATGGGAGTGGTCCAGACCCCGGTCTGACCACCTGACCTAATGTGATGAATGTGACCGGTCCATCTCGTATGATGGAAGAGGCGCGTTTTCTGTCCTGATCCCCATTGCCGGAACTGCCCGAAAGGCACCTGGAAGGAGCCAACCATGAGCAAGCGAGTCATGAAAACCCTGGATGGGAACGAGGCGACCGCCTCGGTGGCCCATCGCCTCAGCGAGGTCATCGCCATCTATCCCATCACTCCCTCCTCCAACATGGGCGAGTGGGCGGATGAGTGGAGCTCCCAGGGCAAGACCAACGTCTGGAAGACCATCCCCTCCGTGGTGGAGATGCAGTCCGAGGGCGGCGCCGCGGGCGCGGTCCACGGCGCCCTCCAGGCCGGCAGCCTCACGACGACCTTCACGGCGTCCCAGGGCCTGCTCCTCATGATCCCGAACATGTACAAGATCGCCGGCGAGCTGACGCCCTTCTGCATGCACGTATCCGCCCGCACCCTGGCGACCCACGCGCTCAGCATCTTCGGCGACCACTCGGACGTCATGTCCTGCCGCATGACCGGCTTCGCCATGCTGTCCTCGGAAAGCGTCCAGCAGGCCCACGACTTCGCGGCCATCTGCCACTCGGCCACCCTGCGCAGCCGCGTGCCCATCCTCCACTTCTTCGACGGCTTCCGCACCAGCCACGAGGTGGCCAAGATCGAGGTCCTGACCGACGAGGACCTCCGCACCATGGTGCCCGACGAGCTGGTGGCCAAGTTCCGCAAGATGGCCCTGACGCCCGATGCCCCCGTCATCCGTGGCACCGCCCAGAACCCCGACTCCTTCTTCCAGGCCCGCGAGGCCTGCACGCCCTTCTACGCCGCCTTCCCCGCCATCGCCCAGCAGGAGATGGACCGCTTCGCCGCCCTGACGGGCCGCCAGTACCGGCTCTACGAGTACGTCGGCCACCCGGAGGCCGAGCGCGTGGTCATCATCATGGGCTCCGGCTGCGACACCACCCACGAGTACGTGGACTGGGCCGCCAAGAAGGGCGAGAAGGTGGGTGTCCTGAAGGTGCGCCTCTTCAGGCCCTTCGCCATCTCCGAGTTCGTCCGCGCCCTGCCCGCCTCCGTGAAGAAGATCGCCGTCCTGGACCGCTGCAAGGAGCCCGGCTGCCCCGCCGATCCCATGCACATGGACGTCATCACCGCCCTGCGCGAAGGCCGCGAAGAGGGCCACACCACCCTCGATCCCATGGTCGTGGGCGGCCGCTACGGCCTCTCCTCCAAGGAATTCACCCCCGCCATGGTCCAGGGCGTCTTCGCCAACCTGGCCAAGGACAAGCCGAAGAACCACTTCACCGTGGGCATCGTGGACGACATCAGCCACAGCTCGCTGTCCTACGACGCGGACTTCGACATCGAGCCCGCCGACGTCACCCGCGCCCTGTTCTACGGCCTGGGGGCCGACGGCACGGTGGGTGCCAACAAGAACTCCATCAAGATCATCGCCGAGGAGACCCCCAACTACGGCCAGGGCTACTTCGTCTACGACTCCAAGAAGTCCGGCGCCATCACCATCAGCCACCTGCGCTTCGGCCCCCGTCCCATCCGCAGCCCCTACCTGGTGACCAAGGCCAACTTCATCGCCTGCCACCAGACCAGCTTCCTCGACAAGTACGAGATGCTCGAAGCCGCCGTGAAGGGCGCCACCTTCCTCATCAACACGCCCCACAACGCCGAGAACGTGTGGGATACGCTGCCGAAGGAAGTGCAGGATGCCATCGTCGAGAAGCAGCTCAAGTTCTACGTGATCGACGCCTACGAAGTGGCCAAGGCCACGGGCATGGGCGTCCGCATCAACACCATCATGCAGACCTGCTTCTTCGCCATCTCCGGCGTGCTGCCCAAGGACGAGGCCATCGCCCAGATCAAGAAGGCCATCAAGAAGACCTACGGCAAGAAGGGCGACGCCGTCGTCCAGCAGAACTTCAAGGCCGTGGACGAGACCCTGGCCAACCTCTACGAAGTGAAGGTGCCCGCCAAGGCCACCTCCACCCGCCAGCGGCCCCCGATGGTCATCGCCGGCGCCCCGGACTTCGTCCAGCGCGTCACCGCCGTGATGATGGAAGGCAAGGGCGACCTGCTGCCCGTCAGCGCCTTCCCCATCGATGGCACCTGGCCCGTGGGCACCACCAAGTACGAGAAGCGCAACATCGCCCTCGAGATCCCCGAGTGGGACAGCGGCATCTGCATCCAGTGCAACAAGTGCGTCCTGGCCTGCCCCCACGCCGCCATCCGCGCGAAGGTCTACCAGCCCGACCAGCTGGCCGGCGCCCCGGGCACCTTCAAGTCCATCGACTACAAGGGACCCGAATACAAGGGCCAGAAGTACACCCTCCAGGTGGCCCCCGAGGACTGCACCGGCTGCACCCTCTGCGTGGAAGTCTGCCCCGCCAAGGACAAGAGCAACCCCAAGCACAAGGCCATCGACATGGTCGCCCAGCCCGCGCTGCGCGAAGCCGAGGCCGCCAACTTCAGCTTCTTCCTCGACCTGCCCGAAGTGGACCGCACCACGGTGAAGATGGACGTGAAGGGCACGCAGTTCCTCGAGCCCCTCTTCGAATACAGCGGCGCCTGCTCGGGCTGTGGCGAGACCCCCTACGTCAAGCTGCTCACCCAGCTCTTCGGCGACCGCGCCCTCATCGCCAACGCCACGGGCTGCTCCAGCATCTACGGCGGCAACCTGCCCACCACGCCCTACACCACCAACCGTGACGGTCGCGGTCCCGCCTGGGCCAACAGCCTCTTCGAGGACAATGCCGAGTTCGGCATGGGCATGCGCCTCTCGGTGGACAAGCACCAGGAGTTCGCGCTGGAGCTCATGCACCGCCTCTCCGCCAAGCTGGGCGACGAACTCATCGCCGGCATCGCCACCGCCGACCAGACCAATGAAGCCGGCATCAAGGCCCAGCGCGAGCGGGTCGTGATCCTCAAGCAGAAACTGGCCGGCCTGGCCGAGCCCGAAGCGAAGATGCTCCTGGACATCGCCGACTACCTCGTCGACAAGAGCATCTGGATCGTCGGTGGTGATGGCTGGGCCTACGACATCGGCTACGGCGGCCTGGATCACGTCATGGCCTCCGGCCGGAACGTCAACATCCTGGTGCTCGATACCGAGGTCTACTCCAACACCGGCGGCCAGGCCTCCAAGGCCACGCCCATGGGCGCCGGCGCCAAGTTCGCCATGGCCGGCAAGAGCATGCCCAAGAAGGATCTGAGCATGATCGCCATGGCCTACGGCGGCGTCTACGTGGCCAAGGTCGCCTTCGGCTTCCGCGACGCACAGACGGTGAAGGCCTTCCAGGAAGCCGAGTCCTACCACGGACCCAGCATCATCCTGGCCTACAGCCACTGCATCGCCCACGGCTACGACCTGGCCCACGGCTGCGATCAGCAGAAGCTGGCCGTGGATTCCGGCCACTGGCCGCTGTTCCGCTTCGACCCCCGCCGCCTCGACAAGGGCGAGGCGCCGCTGCAGATGGATTCCGGTGCCCCCAAGGTGTCCATGATGGATTACGTCCGCAATGAGACCCGCTACCGCATGATCGAACAGCAGAACCCCGAGGGCTTCAAGAAGCTCATGGCCCAGGCCCAGCTCGATACCACCAACCGCTACTCCGTCTACGAACAGCTCGCCAAGCTGTCCGTCGTGGCCAAGAACAGCTGAAGGGAGACGCCATGAACCTCTCGACCACCTACCTCGGCCTCAAGCTCGCCCACCCCCTGATGGCGGGCGCCTCACCCATGGTTGACGACATGGGCATGGTCAAGCGCCTGGAAGACGCCGGCGCTGCGGCCATCGTGATGCACTCCCTCTTCGAGGAGCAGATCACCCGCGAAGAGCAGGGCACCATCATGGACATGCAGCTGTCCTCGAACGCCAGTGCCGAGGCCATCTCCTTCTTCCCGCAGGCCGACGAGTACCGCCTGGGCCCCGAGAAGTACCTGGAGCAGCTCCGCCGCATCAAGGGCGCCGTCTCCGTGCCGGTCATCGCCTCGCTCAACGGCACCACGCCCGCGGGCTGGCTGCACTACGGCAAGCTCATGCAGGATGCCGGCGCGGACGCCCTGGAGCTCAATGTCTATCACATCCCCACGGACACGAAGGAATCCGCCACCGACGTGGAGAAGCGCACCCTCGACATCGTCCGCGCGGTCAAGGCCGAGGTGAAGATCCCGGTCTCCGTCAAGCTGTCGCCCTTCTTTTCGGCCCTGGCCCACTTCGCCGTGGAACTGGAAGCCGCGGGCGCCGACGGCCTGGTGCTCTTCAACCGCTTCTTCCAGCCCGACATCAACGTGGAGGAGCTGACCGCCGAGCCCAGCCTGCAGCTTTCGGGCCCCTCGGACCTTCTGCTCCGCCTGCGCTGGCTGGCGGTGCTCCATGGCCACGTCAAGGGCAGCCTGGGCGTCACCGGCGGCGTGCATGATGCCATCGGCGCCCTCAAGGCCGTCATGGCCGGTGCCGACGCCGTGCAGATGGTGTCCGCCCTGCTCATCCACGGACCCGAACGCCTGGCCCAGACCAAGGCGGGCCTTGCCACCTGGCTCGAGGAGCACGAATACGAGTCCCTGGCCCAGGCCAAGGGCAGCATGAGCCTGGTGAAGTCCCCCAACCCCCAGGCCTTCACCCGCGCCAACTACATGCGCATCCTCAACGGCTGGAAGCCCTAAATCCTTTCAACGACCAGGGGACCCCCGGGCCACCGGGGGTCCCCTGCATTGTGAGGAAAATCATAGTCTTTGGAGGTGATTGACCTGAAGATCGTCTATTATCTATCAGACTCATCCACTTCTTTCAGCGAAGGTGACCATGCTCCCTCTGTCCCAATCCTCTGGTTACGCGGTTCTGGCCATGAGCTGCCTCGAAGATCCGGGCGGCAAACCCACCCTCGTGGTGGATGTTGCGGCGCGCACGGGCTTCCCCCGCCCCTACCTCTCCAAGATGATCCACAAGCTCGCCAAAGTGGGCCTGGTACTGGCCAAGCGCGGCAACAAGGGCGGCGTGGTCCTGTCCCTGGCCGCCAAGGAAATCACCCTCGACCTCATCGCTGAGGCGGTGGACGGCTCCGAGTGGCGGAACACCTGCCTGCTGGGCTTCAAGGACTGCTCGGACGAGCGGGCCTGCCCCTCCCACACCTTCTGGAAATCCGAGCGGGATCACATCCACCGCTGCCTGAAGGACATCTCCCTGGAGGAGATCCGCACCTTCGAGCAGCAGAGCCGCACCTGGCGCCTGGCCGATGCCCTGCCCGAGAAGAAGCTCAAGCCCCGGGTCAAGAAGGCCGCCAAGCCCGCCGCCAAGAAGCCCGCTGCCAAGAAGCCCGCCGCCAAGAAGGTCTGACGGGTTCGCCTTCCACGCGAAGAGGCCGCCCTCGGGCGGCCTCTTCGCGTCAGGCTTCGTCCGCCTAGTGGGCCACGGCCTCGCCAGGGATGGGTTCGACAGGATGCAGGTGCTCGCCGGCCATGGTGAACACGGCCTTGGGCTCGGCGGGCCTCTGGTCGTTCACGCCATGGTTCGCCCGGAAGCGCTCCACGCCGGGATCGGGGTTCTGGGCCAGGTCCGCCAGGGACACCGAGCGCAGCCGGGCCAGGATCTGGTCCAGGGTCTCCTGCCAGAACTCGTGCAGCATGCAGGGCGTGCTGGCGGTGCAGCCCAGCAGGCCCATCAGGCAGCGTTTCCGCCAGGCCACGCCATCGATGGCATCGGACAGGTCCTCCAGGGTGATCTCGGTGGAGGGACGCGCCAGCACGACCCCCCCGTGGTGCCCCCGGCGGGCCACCACCAGGCCCTTCTTGGCCAGCTTGTGGATGAGCTTGGACAGGTAGGAGCGGGGGATGCCGGTGTACTCCGCCACTTCCTCGACCAGCACCGGATGCCCGCCGGGCTCCTGCAGGCACCGCAGTGCCCGAACCGCATAACCCGTGGTCTGAGAAAGCGGAAGCATCGAGACCTCCATGAAAGCCCATGTTAGAGCAGGCCTTGGAAATGATGATGATCCGGTAATTTATTGCGTCAAGGCCCTCAGTGACTTAAATCACCAAGGGGGATGGATATCTGTTCGGCGACTGGACATGCCCACAAAAATGACGGCTTTTTCTCGGTGGATGCCAAGCTCTCCCAAGGAATGCCCTGAGGCCGTCCAGGCCTTCCAGGCTTTCAGCAGCCCTGGGGTTCACTAACCCCGGGGGCTAGGATTTGCCGCGGTAAATTCGATGGCGCCCCTCCGGGGGACGCCATCAAATCCGGGCCAACCCTGGCGGTTGGTGGCTACTTGGCCGGCGCCTTCACGGCATCGGCCACGACACGATCCTTCAGGGTGCTGTAGGTGGCCTGGGAGATGAGCCCGCGGGTGACCAGCTCCGCCTTGGTCTTGAAGGGCCGGGCCGCGACGATCCTGGCGGCAAGGTCCGCATCCATGCCCAGCATGAAGCCGATCTGCTCCTTGGTGGCACTGTTGAGCTTCACCGGCTTCAGCTTGCCCTTGGTCCGGGGCAGGACGGCCTCCGGCTTGGCGGCCGCCTTCGGGGCCGGTGCAGAGGCCTTCGGGGCCTGGGCGGGGGCCTTCGGCCTGGGAGCGGTGGTCGCCTTCCCATCGGCGGCCGCTGGGGGTGTGACCGCCTTGGGGGTGGGCGCGCCCTGTTTGGTCGGCGCCGGTTCCTGGGCCCTCAGGGCTGGCAGCGGGGCCATGGCGAGCAGGAGGGCTGCGAAGAGGGGGGAGTGGCGTCGAATGGTCATGAGGGCCTCGAAGGAATGGGCAGGCCGGGTAGACCTGGAAGAAGCAGGATACAAAGAAACAGCCCGGATACGGTCACGCATCCGGGCTGTGCTTAGTGGGAGGAGGTGCGGGTCACCCCGCGCCTCCTCGGGCCATCACTTGTGGACCTTGACGGGATCGAAGTCCGCACCACTGCGGTGGCAGGCGGCGCAGGACTCACCGGCTGTGGCCAGGGCGCTGCGGGCAACCCGGATCTGGCCGCCGTTCAGCTTCATGTGAGCCTGAGCAGGGGCGCTGTCATGGCAGCTGAAGCAGGTGGCGGTGAACGGGCTGATCATGAGGTCCGTCGCATTGGAGGTGGCCAGAGCGGCCTTCGCCAGGGCGGGGGTGGTGTTGCCGGCCACATTGATGGCCTGGTCACGGGTGGCCAGCAGGGCGCCCGAAGTCGGGACGTTGTAGCCGTTGTAGGTGTGGCACATCTGGCAGTTGTTCAGGATCCCCGGGAAACCGATCCGGGCGCCGTCGATCACGTTCAGGGCACCGGGGAGGCGGTTTCGCACGATCTGGATCGGGGAGGTCCTGTCCTTGCCGGCGTGGAGGCCGTGGATCATGTCCTTCATGTTGTTGCTGGTCTGGGGGAAGAGCAGGCCCACGTTCACGTTGCCGGCCGTCACCGGGTTGGTGGCGAAGCTGACGCCGGTCCACTTGGTGAGGCTTTCCTTGTCGTTGGCCGTGAAGAGGTTCGCATTGTAGTAGGTGGACAGCTCGGCATCGGCGATGCCCTTGCCGCTGGTCACCAGGCCGGGCAGGTGGCACTGGAGGCAGATGTTGATGTCATAGACGCGGTTGCCACCATGGCCTTCGAACCACTCGTGGCAGCTCATGCACTTGTTGTTGTCCACGGCCACGCGGCGGGCGGTTTCACCCGTGAGGGTCTTCGTCACGGAGATGGAATGACGGGCCGCCGCGATGGTGTCCTTGGTGGCGTCGATCACGCCATCGTTGTCGGAATCCCAGGTGCCGGCATTCTGGGTGAAGTAGCCCTGGAGGCCCACGGTGCGAAGCTTGGCGCCGGCGGGGAAGATGCGGCCCGCACCGACGATCGTGGCGGTGTAGTAGCCGCTGGCATCAGGAGCGGAGAGGGTGCCGTCCGAGAGGGTCTTGGTGGTGTCCAGCAGGGCCGCGATGGAGACGCTGCGGGGCTGGTAGTTGGAAGACGAGGGGGCGCCATCGGCGGTCAACAGGTTGTTGAAATCGGCCGGGGCGGCGATGCCTTCCTGCTGCATGGCCCAGGCCAGCTGGAAGCTGGGGGAGCCGGTGAAGCCGGTCAGGGGGTTGGCCATGGGAGTGGTGGCAGCCGAGAAGACGACGGGTGCCGTGACACCATCCTTCTCCCCCATGATGCGGAACTTGATGACCACGTTCTGGGCGACGCCGGCCACGGGAGCGGCCTGGGTTGCGGAAGAAATTTCATAGGTGAAGTTCGTCAGGCCCTTCGAGACCACGGGATTGTGGGTGGTCTTGTTCAGGGTGTAGTGGTAGACGGGGATGGTGGCGGCGGTGTGGCAGCCGGCGCAGGCCACGTCGGAGGACTGGGCGGGGATGGCGGCGGCGCCACCGTGGGTGGTCGTGAAGTCCGTGCTGTCGTGGCAGGCGCCACAGGCCAGGCGCGAGGGCTTGGTCTTCCAGTTGGTGGACTGGGCCCCGCCATCGTGGCACTTGATGCACATGCGCACGCCCTTGTCGATCATCGAGTAGCCGAGCTTGTCGAAGAGGACATTGGCGTAGTTGTAGCCGGTGTTGCTCAGTTCAGTGCCCATGTGGATGCGGTGGGCCATGATCGGCATGTCGCCCTGGGCCATGCCCTTGATCTTGTTGGTGCTGCCGGTGTAGGTGGTGGTGGTGCCGGCCGCGGCTTCGGCATAGCCGTACTTGCGCTGGTCGGTGTGGCACACCACGCAGTAGCGGGTCTCCACGCGACCGCCGCCATGGAAGGCGAGCTTGGAGTGGCACTCGTTGCAGTTGACGATCTTGACGACGTCGCGGTTGTCCACGCCCGCGGCGATGGGCAGGCCGGTGGCGGGAATGAAGTCATAGATCTGGTTGACGGGATAGTTCATGGCCACGCCCGTGGCCGAGGTGACGCCATTGGGGGTGTTGCTCCCGGTGCCGCGGGCATTGCCCGAGAACTGGACATCGAGACGATGTACCAGGTTCGGGGCGTAGGTCACATCGCCCAGGTCGGCCTTGTTGTTGGGGAGCGTGAGGGTCAGGCCATCCAGGAAGGCCTGCATGGTGGTGATGTCGCGGTAGAAGGTGTAGACGTAGGTGCCGTCGCCGTTGTCCACCAGGGTGCCGGTGTTGTCGGTGGTCGGTCTGCTCGCCGTGGCGGCCGTGATGGCGCCGGTGGAGGCGTTCTTGGTGGGGACGGTGCTGACGATGTAGCTCACCCACTTGCTGGGGGCCTTGGTGACGGCGTCCTCAGGCACCAGCTTCGCGATGGCGAAGGCGAGGTTGGGGTAGCTGGGCAGGGTGGCCGTGGAGCTCTGGGAGGTGAAGCCGCCCAGGCCCTTGATGCCGTTGCCGGCGAGGTCAGCGATCTTGAAGGAGACCACGGGCTTGCCGGCCGTGATCGCCACGCCGGAGACGGTGACGGTGGGCTGCAGGTCGGCCCACTGCTCCGGCGTGAGGATGGCGGCATTGACGGCAGGGGCGGAGCCGTTGGTGCCATTGGTGCCATTGGTGCCGTTGGTGCCGTTCTGGCCGGCCTTCCCGTTGCAACCGATCAGCACGAGTGCGATCGCTGCGGAGGCGATGAGCCCGCAGAGCTGTTTCAGAGGGCGATGCTTCATATTCCATTCTCCATGCAAGTTGGTGAAGCGATTGAGGACAGGGTTCGGTGAGGGTGTTCGGTCAGCCAGATAGCCACCTCCTGCGTGATGTCATGGCCAGCGGGGTGAGAGCGCATTCAAGCGGCACGATGGGGCCGGCAGCTAGAACTTCTGGCTGTGGCACATGGTGTCGTTGTAGCACCCGGGGGCCGTCCCGGCCGGCGGGGTGGTGAGGGGCTTCAGGGTGGAGTTGGCACCGGCCGCGTGGCACTTGAAGCACTCGGGGGCGTTGTTGATGTTGGTGGCCGTGTGGGTGGGCGCCGAACCGGCAGCGCCGATCCAGGGCTTGGCGGGGTGGGGAGCCTTGGTGTGGCACGCCTTGCAGGAGACGTTGGCAAGGCCGCCCTGGTAGTCGGCCCCGTGGCACTTGGCGCAGTGGGCGAAGCCAGCCATGGCCGTGGGTACCGTGCTGGGCGCGAGCTGCGCAGCCTGCCGACCATGCTGGAGGTAGCCGGCAAAACTGGTGGGATGCGGTACTTCCGTGTGGCAGGTGAAGCAGCTCACCTTGGAGATGCCGCCGGCGAGGGCGGGATCCGAGGTGGAGCCGTGGCAGTTCCGGCACTGTTCCGGCGCCTTGGCGTAGTCGGCATAGTGGACCTGCATCCAGTTCGCCGGGTGCTCGCCCTTGACCGGGCTGAAGGGCGCCGCCGCGCCGGACTTGGCTCCGGAGCAGCCCCAGGCCAGCAGCGTGAGGGCCAGCGCGAAACAGCTACCCGCCATCCATTTCAGTTTGCTCATGGTGTTCCCCTTCGGACTCAGCGGATGACTACCGGTGACAAGTGCGGCACTTGTCGTTGTTGGCTCGGCCGTGGCAGCTGTAGCAGCTCGACGGGTCCAGCTTGCCTTCGATCTTGTGGAGGGTGAGGAAGTCCCCCCGGTGCGGCGCCATGCGATCCGGGCTGCCGCTCAGCTTGATGGCCGGCTTCATGGGCACCTTCCCGCCGTGGCAGTCCACGCAGAAGGACTGGGCGTGGCAGGTGGCGCAGGTGTTCGCGTCCTGGTTCGCCTGGGCCTTGTGGTTCTTCACGAAGGTCGGCGTGTGGTCGAAGGTCGCGTAGGGCTTCAGGGCCCCCTTGGACACGTCGTTGGTGTGGCATTCGGAGCAGGAGGGCTTGCCGGCTCCCAGTCCCTCGGGATGGGTCGCAGCAAAGCTCGCCTCTGGAGAGACCAGGCCGCATGCCATCAGCATGCCAAGGCCCAGCACCATGCCTAGAACTTGGAGAATCGTCTTGCGGGCCATTACTTGCCTCCCTTCTTGGCGGTGCCAAACCGGTACTCGGCCCTCAGCAGCGCTCGCGTTTCATGCACGGCCTGGGCGGAGGTCCCGTAGCTCAGGTCTCCGGACAGCTTCACATTCGAAGTGGCCTGGAAGCCCAGGGAACCGATCGCTTCATACACCTTGCGAACCCCGGCCAGGTACGGATTCCCGTCCTCGAAGCGCTGGATGATCCCATCCAGGCTCGCCGTGAACCGGCCCTTGGTGACCATGGTCCAGATCCGGCCTTCCTTGTAGCTGAGGCTCTTGTAGGGGGCGGCGGGATCCACGAACCGGATGGCCGATGCGCTCACCCGGTGGCCGCCCATGCCGATGAGCCAGGTCTTCTCGTTCAGCTCCCAGCGCAGATCGCCGCCGAAGCGGTTGCTGTCGCCGAAGGCCTCGCGGCTCATGTGGCGGTAGTCCACCGACATCTGGAAGGCGTTGGTGGTGTTCCACACGGCCTTGCCGCCCCAGCCCTTGAAGGCATCCTTCTCGTCCTGGCGGAACAGCGAAGGCAGGTTGGTGCCGGCGAAGTAGGCGTAGAAGTTCCGTTCCGAATAGGTGCCGGACACGGCGATCTGGCTGCCCAGCTTCATGGTCGCCGTGTAGTCGTGCTCGGCGATCTTGGAGGGCTCCTTGGCGCCCGGGGCCAGCGCGGGGCGGCTGGCCATGTCGAACACGGTGCGGCCGCGGAAATCGAAGGTGCTGGTGGGGATGATCGCGACATCCGCACCCAGCTGCTTGCGGGTGTAGTTCGTCGCCGAGGGGATGGGCAGGTCCTTCGCGGCCTTGGTGCCATCCTGCAGGTAGGAGAGGCCGATCTCCGTGACCCGCCCCGAGCGCCAGGCCAGCCGCGTCCCGAAGATGAAGTCGCGCTGGAAGTCGTAGTCCTTCTGGCTCGTCGCATCCACCGTCTTGTAGAGCACCGGCTTGCCGCCGAAGGCCGACACCGTGAAGCCGCCCCGCAGGTCCGTCCGGACGCTGACGCCATCCACCTGCTCGAAGCCCGTGCTCTGGTTCACCGTGAAGCGGCCCGCCTTGATCTCCGCATTGGCCTGGCCGAACCGGTACTGCAGGTACCCGTAGTTCAGGTAGCCGCCGGACTTCGAGCCGTCGAAGTTGGTCGAATCGCTGAGATCGGTCCGGCCCCAGCCGAACAGGTGCAGCGACAGCTTGTCGGTCCCCAGGCTGGTGGCGTCGATGCCCAGATACTGGGTCGCCGGCGTGAAGGTCGCCTTGTCGAAGCCCCGTGCCTCCTGCTTCCACATCTGGGCCATGGTGGTGCCGTAGAGGCTGACCTCCTGGCCCCAGGCGCTGGCTGACATCAGGGTGGCTAGCAGGGCCACGTAAGTGTGTCGTTTCATGTTTCGCCTCATCTGCAGTTCGCGGTGCGTTGGGCCATTTATTTGGAAGACGAGTGGGAGGACCGTGTTCGATTCAAGGCTGAG
Organism: Candidatus Geothrix skivensis; assembly: GCA_016721195.1. Taxonomy (GTDB): domain Bacteria; phylum Acidobacteriota; class Holophagae; order Holophagales; family Holophagaceae; genus Geothrix; species Geothrix skivensis. The sequence goes on from JADKIO010000008.1 coordinate 251,146, forward strand.
TCATGGAGGTGTCACGGGTTCTGCCGGAGGGCCAGGACTCGGGGACTCCAGTGGGCATCGAAAGAGCGGGGGAGAGGGTGATACCAGGAACGAGGGTATGCCCCTACTTAGTCGACCTCAAGAGAGTCAAATGGTTTTTTGTGTATTCCTCAATGATTCAATAGAGTAAAAACATTCATATTTACATCCACAACCAACAGAATCACAAATACATCAATGACATGATTTGAACAGACCTTGGCTTATGAAAAATAAGGCATAAATATTTTCACTTTTTTTAATCATCGACGCCTGCTCGACAAACTTGTGACGAGGGGCACCCGGAAAGGTTCCCGGCTTTCACTGAAAAAATCCGCGCTCTGACGGATCTCATCCCCTGGGGGGAGGCTGATCGGGTTGGCACCCGCTTTAGCCTTTCTCCCCTACTGGGCGCTAGTTCGAAGGATGGTGGTCGAGGAAGCTCTGGACCGCTCGATCCTTTCGGGCGCGATGACCGTTCGCGGGAAGGTTTCGATGGCCGGGCCAAGTCCAGATTCTCCCGAAAAGCCAGGCTGCCGGGAGCCGTGCCCCCTGGCGGTTGCGCCTGCCCGCTGGGCCTGATCCCGCGCGTGCGGATCACCCTGTGACCCCGGGCACGGGGAGGGCCCAACATACTTCCCGCTGGAACGGGCTGGCGACCGACACGGTTCATGGCAGCCTGATGTCGGGAGTTGAGATGGCGATGGGCTGGGCCTTCCAATCGAAGCGCAGGCAGGTCGGGAAGGCCGGGGAGGCCTGATGACCCCCACCCCTGGCTTCCTCCATGAGGGTCGCGCCTACGGCCTGCTGGCCGCCGCGGGTCTGCGGGTGCCCCGGCACGGCTTCCTGGAGGCTGGCCCCCTGCCCTTCCTGCCCGGCGAGCCCATCGTGCTCAAGGGCATCGCTGATCAGCTCTGGCACAAGTCGGACAAAGGCGCCGTGCACTTCGCCGACTTCGATCTCGCGGCCCTGCAGGTCGAAGCCGCGGCCATGCGCCAGCGGGTCGCCGAGCATCCCTGGGTGGGCGGCCTGGTCTGCGAGCGGGTGGCCTTCCAGCGCCTGCCCGGCCTGCCCACCGAAGCCCTGGTGTCCCTGAAGCGGGATCCGGAGGCCGGCTGGCTGGTGGTGTTCGGCATCGGCGGCCTCCAGGCGGATGCCTGGGCCGCCCTGGCGCCGCCCCTGCTCTGGCCCCTCAGTGCCGTCACCCCGGAGGCGGCCCTCGGGGAGCTGCGCGCCCACTGGCTGGGCCGCACCTGGCTGGGCCTGCAGCGGGGCACCGCCGCCCTCACGGACGAGGCCCGGCTGCTGGCCTTCCTCCAGGGCCTGTGGCGGGCCGTGGAAGGGCTGGAGCGGGAAGGCGTGTCCCTGCTCGAGCTCAACCCGGTGGTGCTGGACAGCACTGGCCTGCCGACCGCATTGGACGGAGTCGGAACGCTGGATGTCTCCCTCGCCCCGGGGGGGGCGGCCCCGGATCCGGCCTGGTACCAGGCCCTCCTGAATCCCCGCAGCCTGGTGGTGGCGGGTGTCTCCAGCCGGGAAGGCACGGTGGGGCGCATCATCCTGGAGAATGCGCGGAAGGCGCTGCTGCCGGAAGGCTCCCTGCGGCTCATCAAGCCCGGCGTCACGGAGTTCCTGGGGCTGCCCTGCCTGGGCGCCATCGCCGACTTGGCCACGGCCCCCACGGATCAGCTCATCCTCTCCCTGCCGGCCCGCCAGACCCTGGAGGCCGTGGAACAGCTCTGCCTCCAGGGCGGCGGCGCCACGGTGGTCTACCTGGTGGCCGGAGGCCTGGGGGATGGCGCCGATACGGAGGGTCTCGGCCAGCGGCTCATGGCCTGCCTGCACGAGCACCGCCGGGCGGGGAAGTGGACCCCCGCCCTCGTGGGCCCCAACGGCCTGGGGTTGTTCAGTCCCGACCTGGCCCTCAATACCTTCTTCATTCCCGAAGCGAAGCTGCCCCTCACGGCCAAGCCCGGCCACCTGGCCCTGGTGAGCCAGAGCGGCGCCTTTCTCATCACCCGCCTCAGCCGCCAGTCAGGCCTGGGCCTCCGGGCCGCCGTCGCCATCGGCAACCAGATGGACCTGCGCTGCTCGGATTTCCTGTTGGGCTTCGCTGCCGATCCCGCCGTGAAGGTGGTGGGCGCCTACCTGGAGGGCTTCGCCCCCGGCGACCTCAAGGCCACGGCGGAGGCGGCCCGGACCCTGCGGACCTCGGGCCGCCGGGTCCTGCTCTACAAAGGCGGGCGCAGCCAGGAGGGCATGGCCGCCGCCAGCAGCCACACCGGCGCCCTGGCGGGGGATCACGCGCTCCAGGCCAGCCTGCTGCGCCGGGCGGGCGTCATGCTCGCCGAGCGCATGGAGACCTTCGATGCGGCCCTGGCCTGGCTGGGCGCCTACCCGGCGGGCCGCCCCCGCAAAGTCGCCATCCTGACCAACGCGGGCTTCGAAGCCGTGGCCGCCGCCGACCTGCTCCAGGGCCCCTTCGGGGGTGCCCGGCTGACGGCGGCCGAAACCACGGCGCTGGCCGCCACCATCGAGGCCGAAGGGCTCGCGGGGCTCGTGAGCCCCCGGCTCCCCCTGGACCTCACGCCCATGGCCAACGAAGCCGCCTACCTGGCCGCCGCCCGGGTGCTGCTGGGCTCGGAGGCCGATGTGGTGGTGATGGGCCTGGTCCCCCTCACCGTCCGCCTGGGGACCACCGAGCCCGAGGCCATCCGGGCCTTCGCCGCGGACCTGGCCCGGTTGGCCCAGGCCGCGGGCAAGTGGCTGGGCCTCGCCGTGGAGGGGGGCGCCCTCTTCGACCTCTACCGCCGGGAACTCCAGGCCGCGGGCCTGCCCGTCTTCCTCAGCATGGAAGCGGCCCTCGAGGGCCTGCGCCTCATCGCCTCCGAGCAGTAAGGACGAGTGACCCGGCGAGCTGAGTCCCGACTCACTGTGTTTCAGATGAAGAAAACCGAAATGACCCGCTTCCTCCCCCCCCTGCGCGCCCTCCTTCCCGCCGAGCACGGCACCTGGTTCATGCTCGGGTTTCCCATGGCGCTGGGACTGCTGCTCCGCCCCAGCCTGGCGGGCGCCGGTCTGGCCCTGGCCGCGCTGGCCTTCTTCCTGAGCCGCCCCCCCCTCCGGCGCCACCTGAACGGCCAGCGGGACCCGGCCCAGACCCGGGCCCTGGCCCTGCTCGGCGGGGCCTCCGTGGCCTTCGGCTTCGTCACGCTGCTGCTTTCGGATTTCCGCTTCCTCATCCCCCTGGCCCTGGTCGCGCCCCTGGTGCTGCTGGCCCTGCGGGCGGACCTGGACCGGGCGGTGCGGACCCTCACCGTGGAGATGGCGGCCCAGGGCGCCTTCGCCGGGCTGGCGGCGGCCATCCTCATGGCCGGCGGAGCCAGCCCCGCCCAGGCCGCCCGCGCCTGGCTCCTGGTCACCCTGGTGGGGGCGGCCAACCTCGCCCACGTGCGCCGGATCCTGGGCCATGCCCACCAGCTGGAGGCCCCTGAGCTCGTCCGGCGTGGGATCCCGGTCCACGTCCTTCACGGCCTGCTGCTGGTCTGCTCGGCCCTCCTGGTGGCCCCCCGGGGGCTGGCCGGGAAGCTCTGGACCGGCTGGACGGCCCTGCTGTACCTCCGGGCCCTGGCGCCCTACCGGCCGATTCCCGCCCGGGTCCTGGGCTGGCGGGAAGGGGCCCTCAGCGTGGCCAGCCTGTTGCTGCTCTGGCGAGCCCTGTCCTGACATTGGTCACAACGGGCTGGACTCGGGCCACCCCCCGCCTGATGCTCAATTAAGAAAAGGATTCCGGAATGCTCTTTTCCACGGCCACTGGCTATGCCCTGCGCGCCCTTGCGGCGCTGCCCGAGGACGGGACCTTCAGCCTGGCCAAGGATCTGTCCAAGCAGCTGACGCTGCCGGGCCCCTACCTTGCCAAGATCCTCCAGGGCCTGGTGCAGGCCGACATCCTGGAGTCCGTCCGGGGGCCCAAGGGCGGCTTCCGGCTCACGCGCCCCTCCCACCGCATCACCGTGGGCGAGGTGGTGACTGCCATGGAGGGCCCCGACGCCATGGAGGGCTGCATCATGGGCTTCCCAAGTTGCGGCGGCGACCATCCCTGCCCCCTGCATGATGCCTGGTCCGCCGTGAAGACCCAGGTGACCTCTTCCATGACCGAGGCCACCATCCGCGATCTGCAGCTCATGGACTTCCGCAATCAGAAGGCCGCCGAGGGGCGCGCGGCCAAACGCGGCTGAGCCACCAGACGGGCCAGCGCAGCGGGTAGGATCAAGGCCATGGCCATGAGCTGCGACCATCCCGACCTGCTGCCCCTGGAGGAGGCCCTGCGGCGCCTCTGGGAAGCCCTGCCGGCGCCGGCGCTGCCCGAGGTGCGGGCCGAGCGCGATGACCCCGCCATGGATCTGGCGGCCATGGACGGCGTGGCCCTCCGGGCCTCGGAAGGCCGAGCCCCCCGCCGCATCCTGGGCACCCTCTTCGCCGGGGATGATCCGGCGGCCTATGAGGTCGTTCCCGGAACGGCCGTGCGGATCATGACGGGCGCGGCCCTGCCCCCGGGGGCCGACGCCATCGTGCCGGTGGAAGCGTTGGAACCCGCCGGGGACGCGGTGCGCCCCAACCTGGTTCCTGTGGCCGGCGACCATGTGCGGCGCCGGGGCCACCAGGCGAAGGCCGGGGAGCTGCTGCTGGCGGGCGGAAGTCCGGTCAGCGCCGCCCGCCTGGGCCTCCTCGCCATGGCGGGGCTGCCCCTGCCCCCCCACGCCCGCATCCGGGTCGCCGTGGCCTCCACCGGCAACGAGCTGGTGGCCCATCCCAAGCCCCACCAGATCCGCGATTCCAACGGGCCCATGCTGGCCGCCCTGGCCCGCACCCTGGGTGCCGAGGCAGAACTTCGCGCCGCGCTGCCGGACGATCCCCCGACCCTGGCGGCGGCCCTGCTCAATGCCGGCGACATCCGCATCCTGCTCACGTCCGGCGGGGTGAGCATGGGCGACCACGATCACCTGCCTGCGGTGCTGAAGGACCTGGGCGCCACCATCCTCTTCCACAAGATCCGCCTCAAGCCCGGCAAGCCCATGCTGGCGGCCCTCCTGGGGGACCTGCTGGTGCTGGGCCTGCCCGGCAACCCCGTCTCGGCCTACCTGAACGCCCTGCTCTTCCTGCCCCAGGCCCTGGCCCGGCTGGAAGGCCGTGCCGCCCCAGCTCCCTGGCGTCGGGCCCGCCTGGTGGCCCCGGTGAGGCACAAGGGCGATCGCCCCCTGCTGCACCCCTGCCGCCTGGTGGAGGGTCGCCTCCAGCCCCTGCCGGGCCAGGGTTCCGCCGACCTCATCACCCTGGCCCAGGCGGATGCCTTTGCCTGGATCGACAGCCCCGGCCAGGAGGCCGGGGCCAAGGTTCGTTACCTGCTGGTGGTGTAGCTCTGCTCCAAAATCGCCGCGCGATTTTGGAGTGAGAAAAGATCTTTACCCGACCCCAAGACGCGAAGCGATATGGAGCAAGGCTCAGCCCTTGGCGTACCGCTGCAGCTTGCCCAGGTCCAGGATCCGCACCACCGGGAAGGTGCTCTGGATGAGGCCCAGGTCCGTGAGCAGGCGCAGGGCGCGGCTGAAGGCCTCGCGGCTGGCACCGATGCACTGGGCCAGGTCTTCCTGGGTCTCCTGGAACTCCACCAGGGACCGAACGGGATTGGAGTCGTGGGCCTCCAGCAGCAGCTGGGCCACGCGCTCCGGAACGCTGTGCAGGCTGAGGGTCTCCACCAGGGTCACCAGGTGGCGCACCTTGGCGGTGAAGTGATGGATGATCATCTCGGCCACCTCCGGGTGGCGGTGCACGATCTGGCGCAGCGGGGCGGGGGGGATCAACCAGCACTCGGTCTCCCCGTGGGCCTCGGCACTGGAGGGGGCGGGGCCGCCGTCGAAGACCGGGACTTCACCCACGCAATCGCCGACCTTCAGGAACTGCAGGACCTGGACCCGGCCCCGACCATCGGTTCGGAACACCTTCATGCCGCCCTTGACCACCACGTACACCCCCGGGATCAGGTCCCCCTGGGTGTAGACGCGGGCCCCATCGGGGAAGCGCCGCATCTCGGCGATGCTTGCCAGCTCTTCCGCCGCGTTCATTGGCAGTCCGGCCAGGAACTCGATCCGTCTGAGGTTGAGTACTGCTTGAGGCATGGGGCTCCACCGATAGATCCAGACAGTTATCGCATACTTCCCGTTTCATTGTGACCTAGGTCACGCTCCCGGGAACCGGGCGACCAGTACTTTACCGCGGGGTTGGAATTTCAACTTGGGAAATTCATCAAAGACAAAGACCCGGCGGCATCTGCCTACCGGGCCTTCATCGGGAAAAAGTCACCTCCCCTTGAGGATGGCTGAGCGGTCCCCAGGGCCCTGATGGACTCCCTCCCACCCGATGGGAAGGAACATCGCCGCCACCGGGGTTCCAGGGTCACCCATATAGCTGGCTGGAGGCTACTTCACCCGTTCCATGAAGGTGCGGTCCACCGTGTTCACTCGAATCTTTTGTCCCGATTCCATGTAGGGGGGCACACCCACGGTGATGCCGTTGTTCAGCTTGGCGGGCTTGTAGGAGCCCGTGGCATTGGCGTTCCTCATGACCGGATCGGTTTCCATGATCTCCAGCACCACGCTGGGGGGCAGGGTGGCGCCCATGGCCTGGCCTTCGTAGAACTCGATCTCGACCTGCATGTTGGGCTCGAGGAAGACCAGATCCTCGCCGAGGATCTCCTTGCTCACTTCCAGCTGCTCGTAGGTCTCGTTGTTCATGAAGATGAGGTTGTCGCCGTCCTCGTAGAGGAACTCGAGGACGTGCTGTTCGAGGGCGGCCTTCTCCACCTTGTCGGAGCTGCCGAAGCGGTTCTCCCGGTTGATGCCGTCCTTGAGGCGCTTCATCTTCACCTGGACCCGGGCCGGCAGGTTGCCGGGGGTCTGGTGCTCGGTGCTGATGACCCGGCAGAGCTCGTTCTCGAAGTTCACGATCATCCCGGCGCGAACCTGGGTGGCGAGAATCAGTGGCATGGGATCTCCAGGGCGGCAGTTCAGGTCCTGACTTCAAAAACCCCTCGCGACAGCGAGGGGTTTTTGGTGGGCGTACCAGGATTCGAACCTGGGACTTCTACCGTGTGAAGGTAGCACTCTACCGCTGAGTTATACGCCCACGGCCGATCAGAATACCGGAGGTTGGCGCGCATTCCAAGCCAGAATCAGCGCGGGACCAGGGCCCTCCGGAGGGCCTGGGCGAACCGGGGGGCCTCGGCGGCCCGCATCCCGCAGAGGCCCACCCGCAGGCCCTCGGGAAGGGGCACCGTGAAGACCCCGTCCGCCTGCATGCGGGCGCAGACCTCCGTGGGCTCGACCACCGGCACGCAGACGAAGAAGCCGCCGGCCCAATGGAGCGCCTCCATGCCTTCGGCGACCATGGCCTCATCCAGCGCCGCGGCGCGGTGGGAAAGCACTTCGGACCAGTGGCGGTGCTCCGCCGAAAGGTGCTCCTGGGCCCTGCCTTCCTGCGCCAGCCGCACCACCAGGGACTGGGGGGCCCGGGCGCAGTTGGACCAGGTGCCCCGGCAGGACTGGGTGAGCGCGGCCTGCAGCGTGGGCTCGTTCCGCCAGGGAAAGGCCAGGGCGCCGCAGCGCGCGCCATAGAGGGTCAGCGACTTGGAGATCGATAGCGAGGCCCCCACCAGCACCTCGCCCTCGGCGCCCAGGGCTTCGTAGTCCGCCAGGGCGGCGGCCACCGCCCCGGGGTCCCGGGCGTAGTCGAGGTAGGCGAAGTCCAGGAGCAGGGTGACGGGACCGCGGGTGGCGGCTTCCCGCAGCAGACCCGCCAGGCAGGCCCGATCCGCCGGGCTGAGGCTCCGTCCCGTGGGGTTGTGGCAGGGATCGTTGAGCCAGAGGAGGATCCGCCCCTGGGCCTTCATCAGGGCCTGCAGACCCGCGGCCCAGGCTCCGGTGTCCAAGGCCTCCCCCGCCCGGGGCCAGGGAGCCGTGGCCAGGGCGACGCCATTTTCCGCGGCCAGGGTGCCGTAGGGGCTCCAGAAGGGGGCCGCGGTCAGCAGGCTCTGGCCCGGCTCCAGGAAGTTCCGGAGGGAGATCGCCAGGGCGCCGCTGCCTCCCGGCGTGGCGCAGGCCGCGCCTGACGAGGGGACCAGGGGCCAGTGCCGCCGCACGAGCGCCTTCAGGAAGCCGGGATCGCCCGCGATGGGCGCATAGGGCGCCACCTCCAGAGCCGTCAGCTCCCGCCAGAGGTCCATCACGGTTTCGAGGATCACCAGCTGACCCGAGTCATCCAGCAGGGCACCGACGGTGGCGTTCAGCACGGACTCCCCGCCCGCCTTCCGGGCCTGGGCCTCGGCATTGAGGGCAAAGATGGGATCGTCCGCCAGGAAGGCGCGCCGGGTGGGAAGGAGCTGGAGGGTCATGGCTCCAGAGTACCCTGAGCGCATGTCGGCTGCCGTGCCCCCCTCCCGCCTCGCCGCCCCCCTGCTGGGGCTGGGGGGTGCCCTGGCCCTGGCGCCCTTCACGCCCGCCGCCGTCGCCCTGGTGGGCGGGGCGCTGCTGGCCCTGGCGTTGGGCAATCCGTGGCAGGCGACGACCCGCCTCTGGACCCACCGCCTGCTGCCCCTGGCGGTGGTGGGTCTCGGTGCGGACATGAACCTGCGGGCCGTGGCGAAGGCGGGCCTGCATGGCCTGGGCTACACGGCCCTCAGCCTGGCGCTGGTCCTGGCCCTGGGGTGGTGGCTGGCCCGGCTCTTGAAGGTCGGTCGCGATGCGGGTCTGCTCATTTCCGTGGGGACGGCCATCTGCGGCGGCAGCGCCATCGCCGCCGTGGCGCCGGTCCTGCGCGCGAAGGAGCAGGAGATCTCCGTGGCCCTGGCCACGGTCTTCCTCCTCAACGCCGCGGCCCTGGTGCTCTTCCCGCCCATCGGCCACTGGGCCGACCTGAGCCAGGAGGCCTTCGGCCTCTGGTCGGCCCTGGCCATCCACGACACCAGCTCCGTGGTGGGGGCGGGGCTCGCCTTTGGCCCCCGGGCCCTGGAGGTTGCCACCACCGTGAAGCTGGCCCGGGCCCTCTGGATCGTGCCCCTCACCCTGGGCATCGGCTGGGTGGTGGCGCGGCGAGGGGAGGCCGCCCCCGGTGCGCCTCCCATGAAGAAGCCCTGGTTCATCGCCGGCTTCCTGGCCCTGGCCGCCCTGATGACCTTCGTGCCGGCCCTGCAGGGGCCCGGTCACGTCATCGCCGCCCTGGCCCGCCGGGTGCTGGTGCTCACCCTCTTCCTCATCGGCGCCGGCCTCAGCCGCGAGGCTCTGCGCAGCGTGGGGCTGCGCCCCTTCCTGCAGGGCCTGCTGCTGTGGCTGGTCGTGGGCGCCCTGGGGCTTTGCGCCGTGAAGCTGGGGTTGCTGACGGTGGGATAGACTCATCCCCCTGGAGAACCCCATGATCCGCCCCTTCCAAGGCATGGTCCCGAAGCTCGGCAGCCGCGTCTTCGTTCCCGACAGTGCCCTCGTCCTGGGGGACGTGAGCCTCGGCGACGACGCCAGCATCTGGTTCAACTGCACCATCCGCGGCGACGTGAACTGGATCGCCATCGGGGCCCGTACCAACATCCAGGACGCCTGCTGCCTCCACGTCACGAACCAGAAGTGGCCCCTGCTCATCGAGGAGGAGGTGAGCATCGCCCACAACGTCATGCTGCACGGCTGCACCATCCGGAAGGGCGCCCTCGTCGGCATGAGTACCACCATCATGGATGGCGCCGAGATCGGCGAGGGCTGCCTCGTGGCTGCGGGCAGCCTGGTGCGGGAAGGGTTCCAGGCCCCGCCCCACAGCCTCGTCGCCGGCTGGCCCGCCGCCGTGAAGGGCCCCCTCAGCGAGGCCCAGCGCCAGCTCGTGGCCAGCGTCTGGACCCGCTACGTGCGCTACAAGGAGGCCTACTTCCTGGACGGCTGGCCCATGGCCGAAGCCCCGGTGATCGACACCCCCCAGCCCGGCTTCGCCGAGGGGCATCCGTTTCCATAGGCCGATGGTCGCAGGGGGGACAGGGACCTATCTGGGCTCGGCTGGCGGGACGGCAGGTGCCTCCGTGGGCGGGTGGACCACTTCCCAGCCATCCTCGGTGCGGCCCTGGACCTTCTCCTGGGTGTGGGTGATGACCTCGGCCTCGATGAGGCGCTCCTGACCGCCGTGCCGGAGGGTCCCCCGGAACTTGATGGACCAGGTGGTGACACCACCCACCTCCTCCATGTCTGGATGGACCGTCACGGTGCCGAGCCCCCCTTCCTTGCCCCGCTTGAAGGCCGGCGCCGAGGGGTTGTAGGGGTTCCTGAAGGCCAGGATGCCGGGATCCCCCGACAAAGCCTGGATCACCCCATCCTGGGAAGGGATCTGGCCCGGGGCCTTGGCGTGGAGGTCCGCCACGATGAGCTCTGCCTTCCGCTGCGCTGCCTCCACCATGGCCTGAACGGCGACCTCGCGGGCCCGCTCGCGCTGGCTCAGCAAGGCGGGAATGGCGATGGCGCCGACGATGCCCACGAAGGGCAGCATCACCACCGGCAGCACCAGCCCGATGATGCCCGTGACCAGCCCGGTGGCCGGCACGGGCAGGTAGCTCTGCGGTTCCGCCTTGGCCAGGCGCTTGGCCTTGGCCTGCTGCACCAGGGCGACGATGCCCAGGAGGATGGCGATGGGGAAGCCGATGCAGGTGAGGGCGCAGAGGATGGCCAGGATGCCGCAGATCTTGGCGGCCTTGGCGCCGGGGGCAGGCCTCGGGAAAGCATCGGACATGTCGATCTCCAGTGGATGCCCTCAAGCATTCCATGAAGCGGGAAGTGGAGCAGCCCCTTCCCCATCCCCTTCGATGACGGTTAGACTCTCCGGATCATGTCCCCCCTGCTGATTCTCCGCGTCCACGCTGATCTGCGTCTTGGGCTGGGCCATGTGGCCCGGGCCCTGGCCATCCAGGAAGCCTGGCGCGCGCTGGGCGGAGAGGCCTGCATCGCCGTCTCCGGAGACGACCGGGCCCGCCGGGTGGGTGGCGGCACCCACCCCTTCCTGGAGGAGCCCCTGCCCTGCGAGGCCCACTACCTGGGCCAGGAGCTGCATGCCCCGCTGCCCAAGAGCCTCCAGGCCCGGGGCTCCGTGGCCCTGGTGGACCAGTGGGACGTCAGTGCGGCCTTCCTCCAGGCCCTGCGCCCCCTGAAGGTCGCCGTGGTCGAGGACGACACCGACGCCCACGAATGTGCCGATCTGCTGTTCCAGCCCTTCATCGAAGGCGTCCGCTGGCCGGATCACCCCGTGAAGCTGGTGAATGGCCGCAAGGTCCGCCCCTTCGAGACCACCTCCGGGGCCTGCCGCGTGCTGCGGGGCTCCAGCTTCATCGTGGTGGACCCGGCGGCCCTGGTTCTGCGGCCCAAGCGCATGCCCCTCCAGCCCCTGGCAGTCCACAAGCTGCTGGTCACCTTCGGCGGCAGCGATGGGCCCAACCTGGCCCAGAAGGCCTTCGACACCCTGGCCCAGCTGGCGGCCGAGGACCGGTGGCGGGGCGCCTGCACGCTGCTGGCACCCAACGGCATCCAGGGGGAGCCCTTCCCGGGCTGCACCGTGGTCCGCAGCCTCCCCGGCCTCACCCGGCGGATCCCGGCCTTCGATGCCATCTGGTGCTCCGCCGGCGTCACCCTCGCCGAGTCCCTCTGCATGGGCATCCCCGCCGTGGTCTGGGGACAGAACGAGCGCCAGCACGGCATCCTGGCCGACCTGGCGCTGGCCAACGGCTGCCTCGACCTGGGCGTGGGCCCCGAGGCCGACCTCGGCATCGTGCGCGAGGCCCTGGCCCAATGGCTGGGGCCCGTGGGGCAGGACAACCGGCAGGAGCAGGTGCGGGATGGCATGGCCCTGGTGGATGGTCTCGCCGCCTCCCGCATCGCCCAGGAGCTGTGGCGCCTTTCGGAAATCCCGGCTTGACCCTCCGGCCACTCAACGATAAGCTTTCCCTTCTGTGAACTCGCCACCCCTGGGGTGGTGTCTTTGCGGATCGATTGCGATTCCGGAGCAGGCCATGAGCACGTACTTCCCGAAAGCCAATGATCTCAAGCGCCAGTGGTTCCTGGTGGATGCCGCGGGCATTCCCGTGGGCCGCCTGAGCACCGCCGTGGCCGATGTCCTGTCCGGCAAGAACAAGCCGACCTGGACCCCCTTCCTCGACACCGGCGATCACGTCATCGTCATCAATGCCGAGAAGGCCGTCCTGACGGGCAAGAAGGGCGTGCAGAAGATCTACCGCCGCACCACCACCCAGCCCGGCTCCATGAAGGAAGTCCGCGCCGAAGTGCTGAAGGCCACCTTCCCCGAGCGCATCATCGAGAGCGCGGTCAAGGGCATGCTGCCCAAGGGCCCCCTCGGCCGGGCGATGTACCGCAAGCTCAAGGTCTATGCCGGCCCCGAGCACGACCAGTCCGCCCAGCAGCCCCAGATCATGACCATCCAGAAGTAAGAGGCGAGGAACCCATGGCCATTACCCAGAACTATGGAACCGGTCGCCGCAAGAGCGCGGCCGCCCGCGCCTTCCTGCGCCCCGGCACCGGCAAGATCACCGTCAACGGCCGCAGCCTCGAGAGCTACTTCCCCAATGCCGTGCTCCGCATGATGGTCCACCAGCCCCTGGTGCTGGCCGACCTCGACGGCAAGTTCGACATGCTCATCAGCGTCACCGGCGGCGGCCCCGCCGGCCAGGCCGCGGCCATCCGCCTGGGCATCTCCCGGGCCCTGCTCAGCTACAACGATCAGCTGAAGTCCCTCCTGCGCGGCGCCGGTCTCCTGACCCGCGACCCCCGCATGAAGGAGCGCAAGAAGCCCGGTCGCGCCGCTGCCCGCCGCCGCTTCCAGTTCAGCAAGCGCTAGTCCGTCTCTGGAAGGGGGATCCTCGGATCCCCCTTCCGCTTTTCCGGTCCGCACCCAATCCCAAGGTTGGACGGACGATTCGGGCCGAGGGAACCAACCCAACGCCTTTCATCCCACCCGCGGCGTCCTTCAAATCTCGCCGCTTGACCAGGGAGGCCAGCATGGCTGCCATCCAGATGAAGGAACTCCTCGAGGCCGGTGCCCACTTCGGGCACCAGACCAAGCGCTGGAACCCCAAGATGAAGAAGTACATCTTCGGGGCCCGCAACAGCATCTACATCATCGACCTCCAGAAGACCCTGCGCCTCTGGAACACCGCGGCGAACTTCCTCACCAAGTCCGCCGCCGAAGGGAAGAACTTCCTCTTCGTGGCCACCAAGCCCCAGGCCCAGGAGCTCATCGCCGAGCAGGCCGCCCGCTGCGGCGCCTTCTACGTCAACAACCGCTGGCTGGGCGGCATGCTGACCAACTTCAGCACCATCAAGAAGAGTCTCGAGAAGTTCCGCGAGATCGAAGCCACCCTGGCGGATCCCGCGCGGACGGCCGCGCTCTCCAAGAAGGAACTGCTCACCCTGAACCGCACCCGCCTGAAGCTGGAAGCGTCCTTCCATGGCATCCGCGACATGCGTTCGCTGCCCGATGTCATCTTCGTCATCGATCCCCACCGGGAAGACATCGCCGTCACCGAGGCCAAGAAGATCGGCATCAAGGTCGTGGGCATCGTGGACACCAACTGCGATCCCGACATGGTGGACTACGTGATCCCCGCCAATGACGACGCCATCCGCTCCATCCTGCTCTTCTCCGAGCGCGTGGCCGACTCCATCCTCGAAGGGCGCCATTCCTTCAAGGACAAGAGCGACACCGACGAAATGAAGAAGATGATGGCCGAAAAAATGGAAGTCGAGGGCTAATCCCCATCCACCCATTCGTCAGCCATCGGTGGTCCCCCCGCTGATGGCTGATGGTCTGAATCCCCAACGATCAGGAGACGACCCATGGCATTCACCGCCCTAGACGTGAAGGCACTGCGCGAAAAGACCGGCCTCGGCATGATGGATTGCAAGAAGGCCCTGGAGGAAACCAACGGCGACATGGAGCAGGCCAACGAGTGGCTCCGCAAGAAGGGCCTGGCTGCCTCGGCCAAGAAGGCCGACCGCATCGCCGGTGAAGGCATCGTGGAAGCCTACATCCACCCTGGTGGCCGCGTGGGCGTGTTGGTGGAAGTGAATTCCGAAACGGATTTCGTGGCCCGCACCGAGGCCTTCCAGCGCCTGGTCAAGGAGATCGCGATGCACATCGCGGCCGCCGATCCCGCCCCCCGCTTCGTCACCAAGGAAGAAGTCACTGCGGACTTCCTGGAAACCGAGAAGCGCATCGCCACTGATCAGGCCTTGGCCACCGGCAAACCCGCCAACATCGTCGAGCGGATCGTCGAAGGCAAGATGAACAGCATCTTCAAGGAGGTCTGCCTCCTCGAACAGCCCTTCATCATGAACCCCGACCTCACCATCCAGCAGTACCTCTCCCAGCGCACCGCGGAGATCGGCGAGAAGCTAAGCATCCGCCGCTTCACCAAGTACATCATGGGCGAGGGCCTGGAGAAGCGCAGCGAGAACTTCGCCGCCGAAGTCGCCGCCGCCAAGTAGGGTTCGAATCATCCCAACGAGGGCGGCATCCGTGCCGCCCTTTTTTTAAGCTAGGCTTTAACCAATCCCCGGGGTCTCCATGAAATTCAAGCGCATCCTGCTCAAGCTCTCCGGCGAGGCCCTCATGGGCGAGCAGAAGGGCGGCATCGATCCCGCCGTGGTCTCCATGATCGCGGACCAGGTGAAGACCATCCGGGACATGGGCGTGGAGGTGGGCCTGGTCATCGGCGGCGGCAACATCTTCCGGGGCGTGGCGGGCGCCACCAAGGGCATGGACCGCACCACCGCCGATCACATGGGCATGCTGGCCACCATGATCAACGCCCTGGCCCTCCAGGACGCGCTGGAGCACAAGGGCGTGCACACCCGTACCCTGTCGGGGCTGGAGATGCCCAAGGTCACGGAGACCTACATCCGCCGCCGCGCCACCCGCCACCTGGAGAAGGGCCGCGTGGTCATCTTCGGCGCCGGCACGGGGAATCCCTACTTCAGCACCGACACGGCCGCCGCCCTCCGCGCCAACGAGGTCAACGCCGAAGTGGTGATGAAGGCCACCAACGTGGATGGCATCTACACCGCGGACCCCAAGCTCGACCCCACGGCCACCCGCTTCGATCACATAAGCTTCCAGGACGTGCTGGAAAAGGGGCTGAAGGTGATGGACGCCCCCGCCATCGCGCTGTGCATGGACAACAAGCTGCCCATCCTCGTCTTCGATATGAACAAGCCCGGCAACCTGGTGGCCGCGGTCAATGGCGAGCCGGTGGGCACGCTGGTCAACTGATACCTATATCCCAGTGCGAAGTGGGCGTGATCCGCTCCTCACCGGGTCCCGACTCCGCGGGCTCCACAGGAGCCCGCTCCGTCACCCGGTGGTCGCGATATGAACAAGCCCGGCAACCTGGTGGCCGCGGTCAATGGCGAGCCGGTGGGCACGCTGGTCAACTGAGCCAGCTCAACCCAAGGCTGTCCGAACCGCTGTCAGCAGCTCCTCCGAGCTGAAGGGCTTCCGGAGGAAGGCCATGCTGCTGTCCAACCTTGGAGCCTGGTGGGTGTAACCACTCCAGCGGATCACCGGGGCGCGGAACCCCATCCCCCGCATTTCCACCAGAGCCTCTTCGCCCCCCAGCCGCGGCATGGTCAGGTCCAGCAGCACCAGCCGCAGCTCCTGCTGATGCGCCCGGACCTGTTCCACCGCGTCGACCCCATCCTCCGCCATGATCACCTCGAACCCCGCCTCCTCCAGGATGTGGCGGGCGAACTGGCGGATGCCCGGTTCGTCATCGACCACCAGCACCAGCCCGAAGCCCGGCGCCGGCGGCAGCGGCAACAGGGGCACGGCCTCAGAGAGCTGAAGGGTCCGACTCAGGGCCGGGAAATAGACCCTGAACAGGGTCCCATCGCCGGGGCTGCTCCGGATCTCCACCCCGCCGCCATGCCCCCGGACGATGCCTTGCATGGCAGCCAGGCCCAGCCCCCGCCCCGTGAATTTGGTGGTGAAGAAGGGATCGAAGATGCGGGCCTGGGTTTCGGGATCCATCCCCGAACCCGTGTCCGCCACTTCCAGGTAGACAAAGGCTCCCGGATTCAGGGACTCGGCCACCTGGAGCCCCATCACGTCCGTCTCTCCCAGCTCCTGGACTCCAGATCGAAGCGTGATGCAGCCCGGGGCCTCGCCGATGGCCTCCGCCGCATTGGTGACCAGGTTCATGACCACCTGCTGCAGCTGAGCCGCGTCCGCAGACACCGGGGGCAGCTCCTTCGCGAGCTCGAACCGGAGTGCCACGGTCTTCGGGATGGAGACGCTGAGCAGCTGGGCGATCTCCTGGACCAGGTGGTTCAGGTCCAGGTCCTGGACCTGGATCCGGCCCCGGCCCGAATAGGCGAGCATCTGCCGCACGAGATCCGAGGCCCGCCGGCAGGTGTCCTCGATGTTGCGGAGGCAGCCCCCGATCACATCGGGGTCCTCCGGGGCTTCCCGGGCCATGTTCGCGTTGCCCTGGATGACCGTCAGCAGGTTGTTGAAATCGTGGGCCACGCCGCCGGCCAGCAGACCCAGGCTTTCCAGCTTCTGCGCCTCCAGCAGCTTCCGTTCGACCTTCAGCCGGGCCTCCGTGGCCTTCACCCGGGCCGTGACGTCGAAGGCCGTGCCCAGAGCCAGCAGCCGGCCCCCCATGGTGAGGGTGCCCGCCGCGTAGTCGATCCACCGGGTCTCGCCCCCCTTGGTGAGCAGGCGGAACTCGTAGCGCAGCGGCGCGGAATCCCCCCGCAGCCGGGCCTGGGAGCGGGAGGCCACCAGATCCCGATCGAGGGGATGGACCAGGTCGAGGATGGGCTTGCCCAGGATCTCCTCCAGGTCATAGCCCGTGAGGCGGGAGCCCGCCTCGTTCATGTATTCGATGCGTTCGGAGTAGATGAGGATGGCGCAGGAGGCGGTCTCCGCCACGGACCGGAAGCGGGCCTCGCTTTCCCTCAGGCGGTGGGCCAGGGCCTCCAGCTTCGCGCGGCTGTAGGCCAGGAAGAGCGTCAGGCCGAAGGCCAGCAGGCTGAAGACCGCCCCGCCGAGGGCCACGATCCGGGGGCGGCTTTCCCGGGCGCCAGTCTGCGGAGGCAGGAAGCCCACCACCAGGGTCCACTGGTTCCCGCCCACCAGCAGCGGGATGCGCCTCGCATCGGGCTGCACCACGCTGGTCAGGCCGAGGGTGCCCTGGCAGAGGTCCCGGTCGTAGATCAGCCCCTCCTCCCGGCAGGCGGGGCTGTCGTAGATCTCCACGTCCAGCTCGGGGATGGGACTGGCGCCGAACATGGTGCGGAACATGTCGTGGCCATCGGCCACCGCGAAGACCACTCCCTGGAACTCGGAGCGCCGGGCCACCGGGTCGCTGGGCACGGTGAAGTCCTTGTACACCGGCAGCACGAAGACGATGGCGGATCCCTGGTGCCCGGGCAGCCTGAGGCATCCGGTGACCGCGAGCTCGCTGGTGTCCCGGGCCTTGACCGTCGCCTGCTGAAAGGCCGGCAGGCCCAGCAGCCCGGCCCCCTTGGGCCCCAGAGGGACCGCTTCCACCTCGGGCTCCAGCAGGGGAGTGGCCCCGCGGTGGCCCTCGAAGGATTCCCTGGAGACGTAGCCCAGCAGCCGGGTTCCGGGTGAAGTCTGCCGCAGGTTGAGGCTGGCCACGAAGGCCCGCCAGTCTTCGGCCACGAGCCAAGGCCGGCCCACCACGAGCCCCTGGGCGCCGGTAAGCAGCCTGGCCTGGTCCCGCAGGTGGTGATCCACGGCTTCGCGCGTCTGGGCCACGGCCCCATCCAGCCGGATGGACTGGTAGCCCCGCTCCTGCAGGGTGAGGGCCCGCCAGGCCCAGGCCGTGCCTCCCAGGCCCATGAGCAGCACCAGCCAAGGCGCCGCCTGGCCCAGGAGATCGGATAACCGTCCCCGCTGGGCCCGGGGCGCTGGCGCACGGAAGGAAGGCATGGGGGCAGCTTACCTTGGGCGCATGAGTTCCGTCAGACTGAAGGCATGAACCCCTTCAAGGGCCTGCCCGAAGCCACCCTCATCGAGGATCCCAGCGACCTGGAGCCTTGCCGCCGGGATGAATCCCACCTGCGGGGCACCCTCCCCCTGGCCCTGGTGAAACCCCACGGTCCCGCTGCACTGCGCGAGCTGGTGCGCCGGGCCAAGGCCGAGGGCTTCGGCCTGGTGCCCCGGGGCGCGGGCACGGGCAAGGCCGGAGGCTGCCTGCCCACGGAGCGGACGGTGGTGGTGGATTTCTCCGCCTGGCCCGGCGAGGCCCGCGTCTCCCCCCAGGACCTCTGCCTCCGCGCCCCGGTCAGCGTGCTCCTGCGCGACGTGAAGGCGGCGGCGGAAGCCCACGGGCTCTTCTATCCCCCGGATCCAAACTCCTGGGAGAGCTGCTCCCTGGGCGGCACCCTGGCCACGAACGCCGGCGGACCCAACGCCTGCAAGTACGGCATGACACGCCACTGGGTGCTGGCCGTGGAAGCGCTCCTGGAAGATGGCGAGCTCCACACCTTCGGCATCAGCAGCGTGAAGGCGAACGCGGGGCCGTCCCTGGGCCAGCTGCTCATCGGCAGCGAGGGCATCTTCGGCTTCATCCTGGGCGCCACCCTCCGGCTCACCCCCCTGCCCCGGGAGCGCACCACCCTGCTGCTGCCCGTGAAGCGCTGGGAGGATCTGCTGGATCTGCCGGGCCGGCTCTGCGGCGCCGGCTTCCTGCCCAGCGCCTTCGAGTTCTTCGATCCGGCGGTGCTGGCGGAGCTGCGGGCCCATGGCCCCGAAGAGGCCCGGCGCCTGCCCGGCGAGGCCCTGGCCATCCTGGAATTCGACGAGCGGGGCAGCACCTCGGACGCTTTCCTCGAAGGCCTGCTCGACCTGCTGGGGCCCGTGGCCGAGGGCCTGCGGGTGGCCTCGGACGTGCGGCAGCGCGAAGGCATCTGGGCCGTGCGCCGCATGACCAGCGCCTTCCTGAAGGAGCGTCATCCAAAGAAGGTCAGCGAGGACATCGTGGTGCCCCGCAGCCGCCTGCGGGACTTCTTCGCGGGCCTGGACCGTCTCGGCTTTCCCGCGGTCACCTATGGCCACCTGGGCGACGGCAACCTGCACGTGAACCTGCTGGCGGCCGGTGAGACCGATCCCGCCCTGCTGGACCGGCAGCTCATGGACCTCTTCCGCCTGGCCATCGACCTGGGCGGCACCCTCAGCGGCGAGCACGGCATCGGCCTGGCCAAGCGGGAGGCCTTCCTGGCCCTGAGCGACCCGGCCCAGATCCAGGCCCTGCGCGCCCTCAAGCGGGCCCTGGACCCCCAGAACATCTTCAATCCGGGGAAAGTCCTGTAGCCAAAGGAAGGCTCTAAAGTCTAATAATTTATATAGACAAATTAGGCTCCAACCCTCAACTTCAGAGGGGATCGAGGTGACGGATGGCGGTGCTTCAGGCCCAGGGTGTGGGCAGGCGGTTCGGCTCCCGCTGGGTGATCCGCTCCCTGGACATGGCCCTGGAGGCGGGGGAGCGGGTCGCCCTGCTGGGACCTTCCGGGTGCGGCAAGACCACCTTGCTGAATCTGCTGGGCGGTCTCGACCGCCCCGATGAGGGCATGGTTCTCCTTGAGGGAGAGCCCCTTCACCGGGCCAGCCCGGCCCGACTTTCGGTGCTGCGGCGCACGCGGCTGGGCACCATCTTCCAGTTCTTCCACCTGATCCCCACGCTCACCGCCGAGGAGAACATCGAGCTGCCCTTGCGGATGCTGGACTGGCCGGAGGCAGCCATCCGGGAGCGCTGCACGGCCCTCATCCGGTCCGTGGGCCTGACCCACCGCGCCACCGCCTGGCCCGCGGAACTATCGGGCGGTGAGATGCAGCGGGTGGCCGTGGCCCGGGCCCTGGCGGCGCGGCCCGCCGTGTTGCTGGCGGACGAGCCCACGGGCAACCTGGACCGGTCCTCGGGGCGCGCCGTGCTCGCCCTGCTCGCGGAGCTCACAGAGCAGGAAGGCTCGGCCCTGGTGCTGGTCACCCATTCCGAAGCTGCGGCCGGGATCTGCCACCGGGTGCTGCGCATGGAGGACGGCCAGTTCCTGGCTGGCCCGGCGTGACCTGGCTGTCCCGCCGCCTGGTGGTCCGGGCCCTCCTGCGGGAGTGGGGCCGGGCCCTGCTCACCCTGTTGACGGTGGCCCTGGGGGTGGCGGTGTTCCTCTCCATCCGCCTGGCCAATCGCGCGGCCGTGGCCAGCTTCGAGCAGTTCACCCAGGGCGTGGGCCAGGGCTCCGACCTGGTCCTGCGGGCCGAGGCGGGCCCCCTTCGGGAAGCCCAGCTGCCCGCGCTGCGTCCCCTGCTGGCGCAGGGGTGGATGCGCCCGGTGATCGAAGGCAGCTTCGCCCGGAAGGACACGCTGGAGGGCTTCCAGCTGCTGGGCCTGGACCTGGTGGGGCTGGGCGCCGCGGCCCCGGAGCCCGCCCAGGACCTTGGCCCGGCCGCGCCGGACGGGGCCTCCCGGGACCGCGCCACCCTTGATTTTTACGGGGTCATCCAGGACCCGCAGGCCGTCCTGATCTCCACCGCCCTGGCCGCCGAGGGCCTGGCCGCGGGCTCGGTGCTGGAGGGCTTTGTCCAGGAGCGGCCCGTGCGCCTGCGGGTGGCGGGCGTCCTGCCGGACGCCCCCAGCCGGCCCCGGATCCAGCGGAACCTCCTGGTCATGGACCTGCCGGCGGCCCAACGCCTGCTGGCCCGCGAGGGGGAGCTGGATCGCGTGGAATGGGGCCTGCGTCCCGGCGCCCGGCTGGTAGACCTGGAAGCCCAGGCCCGGCGCCTGCTGCCGCCAGGCCTTGTGCTGGAGCCTCCCGAGCAGCGGGCCGAAAGCGGCCGCACCATGACCGCCGCCTTCCGCTTCAACCTCAGCATCCTGAGCCTCATCGCCCTGGCGGTGGGGGCCTACCTGCTGTTCCAGGCCTTCGATGCCTCCGTGAACCAGCGCCGCGAGACCTGGGCCACCCTGCGGGCGCTGGGTCAGCCACCCGCCGCCCTCCTGCGCCTGGTGCTCGGCGAGGCGGCCCTGTTGGGGGGGCTGGGCAGCCTGCTGGGGCTGGGGCTGGGCTGGCTGCTGGCCCAGGGCAGCGTGCGGGCCGTGAGCCAGACCGTGAACGCCCTCTATGGGGCCAGCGCCGCCCGCAGTGCGGCCCTCCATGGGGAAGAAGCCTTCTTCGCCCTGCTCTTCGGCAGCCTGGCCTGCCTGGTGGCGGCCTGGGTGCCCGCCCGCCGCGCGGCCCGCACCCCGGCCGTGCAGCTCCTGGCGAGAGAGGGCGGGCCTCCGCCAGTGGCGACCCTCCGGCTGGGCCTCGCGGGCGGCTGCGCCCTGCTGGGTGGCGTGGCCCTCGCCTACGGCATCCGGCCTGCGCCAGGGGTGGCCTGGCAGGCCTATGGGGGCTCTCTGCTGGTGCTGGCGGGCGGCTCCCTCCTGGCGGTGGCGCTGCTGCCCCTGCTGGGCCTGCCCGGGCGATCCACGCGCCGGTGGCAGCTGCGGCTGGCCCTGCGCCCCCTGCTCCGCCCCACCAGCCGCCATGGGTTCGCCGCGGCGGCCCTGGCGGTGGCCGTGGGCATGACCACGGGCATGGGCGTGATGGTGCAGAGCTTCGAGCACACGGTGCTCACCTGGATCGGCAGCAGCCTCCAGGCGGATCTCTATGTCGCGCCCATCGGCTCCGCCGGGGCCGCCAGCCAGCACCGCCTGAGTGCTGAGACCGCCGATGCCCTGGCCGGGGATGCCACCGTCGCGGCCGCGGACCGCTTCCAGATGCTGCCCATCACCTTCCGGGGGCGCCCCACCTTCCTGGGTGCCGGCGACATGGCCGTCCAGGCGGCACGGGGCGGGCTGATCCTGGCGGCGGGCGGTCCCTTCCCGGCACCACTGCTGGCCCTGCGCCAGGGCGGCACGGAGGCTCCCGGCGTGCTCGCCTCGGAGACCTTCGCCCGGCACTTCGGCGTGCGGGTGGGTGAGGTGCTCGACCTGCCCACCCCCGCCGGCACCCGGCGGGTCACCGTGCGCGGCATCCTCGCCGATTACGGCAACGAGCGGGGCAGCCTCATCCTCGACCGGCCGGTCTTCCTGGCCTGGTTTCAGGATGCCCGCGTGGCGAGCCTGGCCCTGTACCTGAAGCCGGGCCAATCCGCCGAAGCGGTGGCCGCCCGGCTCCGGCTCGAGCATCCGGGTCTGCAGATCCGCAGCAACGGCGCGCTGCGCCAACAGGTGGCCACCATCTTCCATCAGACCTTCGCGATCACCTACGCCCTGGAGGCCATCGGCCTGCTGGTGGCAGTCCTGGGCCTCGCCCAGGGCCTGACCGGCCTGGCCCTGGCCCGCCGGGGGGAAGTCTGGTCCCTGCGGGCCCTCGGCGCCACCCAGGTGGACCTCGCCCGCATCCTGCTGCTCGAGGGCCTGGGCGTGGCCCTGGCGGGACTGCTGGCGGGCCTGGGGCTGGGCCTCCTGCTGGCCCGCATCCTCGTGGACGTGCTGAACCCCCAGGTGTTCGGCTGGACCCTGGCCTTCCGCCTGCCGGTTGGCTTCCTGGCCATGGTGGCCCTGGTGACGCTGGGGGCGGCGGCCCTGGCCCTGGTGCCGGCGGCCCGCTGGGGCGCGCGGCTCGGGGCCGACCGGGAAGTCGAGGAGGGCGCATGAAGACGCTGCTGATGATGACGCTGGCACTGGCCGCCTCCGCCGTCCCGCCGCCCGGGCAGGAAGCCTTCGCCACGGCCCGCCCTGGCTACGTCTTCGCGTTCCCCCGCGACCACGGCAGCCATCCCGCCTTCCGCACCGAGTGGTGGTACTTCACGGGCCACCTCTGGACTCCGGACGGCACCCGCCGCTTCGGCTACCAGCTCACCTTCTTCCGCCAGGCCAGCCCTCCCTCCCCCTGGAAGGGGCTGCCGACCTGGCGCAGCGACCAGCTCCACCTGGCCCACGCCGCCCTCACCGATGAAGCCGGCCGGCGCCTCCTGGTGGACGAACGGCTGGATCGCGCCGGCCTGCTGGCGGGCGCCTCGGAAACGGGCCTGGAGGTCTTCCAGCAGGACTGGTCGGTGGCGCAGGATGCCGCCGGTTCCATCCACCTGCACATGACGGTGCGGGGGGCCGTGCTCGACCTGGCCCTCCTTCCCAGCACCCCACCGGTGATCTTCGGGGAGGATGGGGTGAGCCGGAAGGGCGCCGATCCCAGCGCCGCCAGCCACTACATCTCCTTCCCCCGCCTGGGGGCCGCCGGGACCTTGCGTCTGCCCGAAGGTGGCGTCCTGGCCGTCCAGGGGCTGGGCTGGATGGATCACGAGTTCAGCTCCAACCAGCTCGCGCCGGACCAGGTGGGCTGGGACTGGGCGGGCATCCAGCTGCGGGATGGGCGGAGCCTCATGGCCTACCGCCTGCGACGCGGGGACGGCAGTCAGGATCCCTTTTCCACGCTCACGGAGGTGGATGCCAAGGGCCGCCTGCGCCGGAGCACCCGGGCCTTCACCCTCGAAGCAGAAGGGGCCTGGCGCAGCCCCGCCAGCGGCGCCACCTATCCGCTGCCGCTGCGGCTGGAGGCCTGGGGCGAGCGCTTTTCGCTCGTGCCGATCCTGCTGGACCAGGAGCTGCGCACGGGCCGCAGCACCGGCATCACCTACTGGGAGGGCGCCTGCCGGGTCATGGACGGCGCCGGCCGCGAGGTGGGCGAGGCCTACGTGGAGCTCACGGGCTATGCCCATTCGTTGAAGGGTCGATTCTGAGGGAGGTCCCTTGGCAGGGAAGGTGCTGATCTACGGAGGCACGGGCGGCATCGGTGCCGCCACGGCCCGGCTGCTGCGGGGACGGGGCACGGACCTGCACCTGGTGGGGCGGAACCCCGAACGGCTGGCGGCCCTGGCCGCCGAGCTCGGGGCCACCTTCACGGTGGGGGATGTGCTGGAGGCGGAGCTCTTCGCCCGCGTGGCCGAGGCATCCGGAGGCGGCCTCACCGGGCTGGTCTACGCGGTGGGCACCTTGCAGCTGCGCCCCCTCCAGCGCCTGAAGGAGGAGGACTTCCTGCGGGATTTCCGCACCAACGCGCTGGGCGCGGCCCTGGCGGTGCAGGCGGCCCTGCCGGGCCTGATGCAGGCGCCCGGGGCCGCGTCGGTGGTGCTGTTCTCCAGTGTCGCGGTGCAGCAGGGTTTCCCCATGCACGCCTCCCTGGGCATGGCCAAGGGGGCCGTCTCGGGACTCACGCTTGCGCTGGCCGCGGAGCTGGCTCCCAAGATCCGGGTGAACGCCATCGCCCCCTCTCTCACGCGCACGCCACTCTCCAGCGGGCTGGTGTCCAGCGAGCCCATCGCCGCCTCCCTGGCCGCCCTTCATCCCCTGCAGCGGCTGGGTCTGCCGGAGGACATGGCGGCCCTGGCTGCCTTCCTCCTTTCCCCGGAGGCCGGCTGGATCACCGGACAGATCCTTGGCGTGGACGGGGGGCGCTCCACCTTGCGCACCAAAGCCTGAATCGGGGCCTGAATCGGGGCCTGAATCGGGGCCTAGCTCTGAGCCTAGATCGGCGCCCGGTCCGCCGCCAGGCAGGCCTTCCACCGGGCGAAGCGCTGGGGGTCCCCCAGCACGTGGGGATGCAGGCCCCAGCGGCCATCCGCGAAGATGCCCGCCGTCTTGCCACCGCCATGCCGGGCGTCGGCCACGTGCAGGGCCGCGGAAAGCGGGAAGCCCTCGCCACCCTCCGGCGGGGCGTGGTGCTCGCGGACGGGCCGGCAGAAGGTGGGCGGCAGGCCCCAGAGGTTGAGCAGGTGGGCGCCGACCTGGGCGTGGTCCACGCCGTAAGTGTCGTGTTCGAGCACCGCCAGGGGCACACGGGTGGTCTGAGCCTTTTCGAGGATGGCCCGGTAGCGCCCCGCCGGCTCGGTGGCCAGCACCACCAGCCCGATGTCATGCAGCAACCCGGTGGAAAAAGCCAGGTCCGCCAGCTGCGTGAACCCCTCCAGCACCGCCAGCTGGCGGACTCCGGTGGCCACTTCGAAGGAGTGGAACCACAGCTTCTCCAGATCCAGGCCCTGGGGCCGGGGCGAGTCGAAGCTGGAGATGATGCCGCGGAACAGCACCAGGGACCGCAGGGAGTCCACGCCCAGCATGGCCACGGCCTGGCCGATCTCGGTCACGGGCCGGTTCGAGGCGCAGTGGACCGAGTTGGCCAGCTTCAGCACCTGGCTCGCCATGCCCAGGTCCCGCCGGATGAGCCGGGCCACGTCCGCCATGCCGGCGTCCTCCCGCTGCAGCAGGGCCACCAGCTCCGAATAGAGGCTCGGCAGGCTCGGGATCCGCCCCAGCCCACCCACGAAGGCGCGGACCGCGCGGACGTTCGTTTCGTCATCCTCGATGCTCAGGCTGTCCACCACGCCCATCAGGAAATCCGCCCCCAGGGGCTTGGGGAAGAGCCGGTGCAGGTCCCCTTCTTCGCGCTCGGCCCACTCCGCCACCCCATCGCTCGCCAGGGCGATCCTCACGGTCCCCGGCTGGAGCTCCCGGACCCGGCGGAGGAGCTCGGCGCCATCCATGTCCGGCAGCTGTGTTTCCGTAATGAGGATGTCCACGGGATCCCGGGCCAGCAGTTCCAGCGCCAGGGCCCCGCTGGGGGCCAGGAGCACCTCCCAGGCGCGGTGGCGCTTCCAGAAGGCGCGCCGGATCTGCTGGAGGAAGGCCTCATCCCCATCCACCAGAAGGATCCGCATCGTTGATTACCTCCTCCATGCCGCAGCGCGGACCCCTCTCATCGGCCGCGGCCCGGGGAAAGGCGAATCCTGTGCGTGGAGCCCCTCGGCGGGCCGATTCCGGGCAGAATCAACCCATGCCCGGGAGCCGCCATGTCCACCACCCGCCCCCTCGTCCTCGGCCACCGGGGCCTCTCCTCGAAGCACCTGGAGAACTCCCTGGAGGCCTTCCGGGCGGCCCTGGCCGCGGGCATGGACGGCTTCGAGCTGGATGTGCAGCCCACCCGGGATGGCGTCTGCCTGGTGCTGCACGACGAGGACCTGGCCCGCACGGCCAACGGCTCTGGCCTCCTCCGCCAGATGAAGGCCGCCGAACTGCCCGCCCTGAAGAACGGCGAGCGGGTGCCCCGGCTGGCGGATGTCCTGGAGCTGCCCGCCCGGCTCATCAACGTGGAGCTGAAGGGCGAGCCCGGCTGGCAGCAGGCCCTGGCCGCCGTGGAGGCCGCCGAGGCCCTGGACCGGGTGCTGTTCAGCAGCTTCGAGCACAGCGAAGTCCTGCAGCTCTGGGCCGCCTGCGAAACGGCCCGCTGCGGCTTCCTGTGGGAAACAGATGAGGCCCTGGACCTCAGCGCAGAAGAACTGGCCGACCTGCCGGAAGCCCTCTGGCTGCACCCACCCCTGAAAGCCGTGAAAGCCCGGCCCGAGCTCTGGGCGCCCTACGCCCAGCGCCTGGCGCTGTGGGGCATGAAGACCCCGGCGGAAGCCGCGGGCCTCCCGTTCGCACCGGCCGTGCTGATCACCGATGGAATCTGAGCCCCTTGCGAGTCAACTCAACCGGCGCCGCAGCGCTCCCTGATCCGCAGGCAGGGGCTCGCTCAGGAGGGGGAGTGCCAGCAGGTCGCTGAGGGATTTGGGCAGGGGGATCTCCCGGCCCAGGGCCGGGGCCAGGGCTTCCATGAATTTCGCCGGGTGGGCCGTGGCGAGGAAGATGCCCTGCTCGCCGCTCCGCAGGTTGGCCTGCAGCACGCGGTAGGCCACGGCGCCGTGGGGATCCGCCAGGTAGCCCGCGCGATCCAGCTCGACGAGGGTGGCCTCCGTGTCCGCGTCCGTGCAGCTGCCCCAGCGCAGGGCGGCGGCCATGGCGGCGTGGTCCCCGCCGAACAGCGTGTAGATGCGCTCCCAGTTGCTGGGGGCCCCCACGTCCATGGCGTTGGACAGCGTGGCCACGGAGGCCCGGGGCGTGTAGGTGCCGCTGTCCAGGTAGTCGGGCACCACGCGGTTGGCGTTGGTGGCGGCCACGAAGGCGGGAATGGGCGCCCCCATTTTCTTGGCCAGCAGCCCGGCGTAGAGGTCGCCGAAGTT
Organism: Candidatus Geothrix skivensis; assembly: GCA_016721195.1. Lineage (GTDB taxonomy): Bacteria > Acidobacteriota > Holophagae > Holophagales > Holophagaceae > Geothrix > Geothrix skivensis. The sequence continues at coordinate 278,311 of JADKIO010000008.1, forward strand.
CCCGCTGGGCACCGAGACCACCAGGGGCGCATCGCCTGTCACTTGGGCCAAGGCCTCGAAGTAGTAGAGCGACTGGGCCAGCAGTCGCGCGATGTTGATGCTGTTGGCCGAAGTCAGGCCCAGACGCGCGACCAGCTCCGCGTCCTCGAAGGCCCCCTTCACCAGCCGCTGGCAGTCATCGAAGGCGCCCTCCACGGCCAGCGCCAGCACATTGCCGCCACAGGTGGCGAACTGGCGCTCCTGCAGGGGCGACACCCGTCCCGCCGGGTAGAGCACCACCACGTCCACGCCGGGCAGGCCGTGGAAGGCCCGGGCCACGGCGGCGCCCGTATCCCCTGAGGTGGCCGTCAGCACCGTGCGGCGCCGGTCCCCGGCCCCCAGGGCCAGCACCCGGGCCAGGAAGCGGGCGCCGAAATCCTTGAAGGCCAGGGTGGGCCCGTGGAAGAGCTCCAGGGCCGAGGTCCGGGCGTCCACCGGCACCAGGGGGGCCGGGAAGGTGAAGGCGGAGCGGGCCAGGTCATCCACCACGTCAAGGGGGAACTCATCCCCGATAAGCCGGTGGAGGATCTCCACCGAACGCGAAGGGAAATCGAGCTTTAGCAAATCAGCGATATCGACGAAGCGGGGGATCTCCACCGGCACGTAGAGCCCCCCATCGGGGGCCAGACCCGCCCGCACGGCCTCCAGAAAGGTGGTGGTCAGGTTCGGTGTGCGCGTACTGACGAGCTTCATGGGTGGGCCTCCCGCGAGGGGTGATGGGAACCCGGGCTGATGACGCGGGCTCCTTCGGGATCCAGGGCGCAGAGCCAGCCGCGGCTGTCCAGTCCCGCGGTGAGGAAGGCGGCCCGGATGGCCTCCAGGATGGCCCCGGCCCGGCCCTCGTCCTCGGCCACCGCGAACACGGAGGGGCCGGAACCCGACAGGCTGCAGCCCAGGGCGCCGAGGGCCAAGGCCGCCGACTGGGCGATGCGGAAGCCGGGCACCAGGGGCGCGCGGTGCACCTCCACCAGGGGATCGCGCAGGCAGCGCGCCAACAGCGAACGGTCCCCGCTGTGGAGGGCGTGGACCAGGCTCGCCAGGTTGCCGGCGAAGTCCACGGTCTCGTGCCAGCCCGGCCGCTCTGGCAGCACGGCGCGGCTCCTGGCGGTGGACAGCTGATAGGCCGGATGCACCACCACCAGCAGCAGGTCCGCGGGCCAGGGCAGGCGCCGGGTGGCGGGCTGACCGTCCCGCCCGGGCACCATCAGCTGGAGGCCGCCCAGCAGGGAGGGGGCCACGTTGTCCAGGTGCATGCCGCCGCTGGTGAGGCCCTCGGCCCGGCCCGCCAGCTCCAGCAGGTCGGAGCCGCTGAGGGGATCGCCGCAGAGGGCCTGGAGGGCCACCAGGGTGGCCACGATGGAACTGGCACTGGAACCCAGGCCGCTGGCCACGGGCAGGCGCTTCTCCAGGGTGATGGCGAAGGGGCCGGCTTCCTCGCCGTTCGATCGGACTGCCTCGAGGAAGAGGTCCCGGGCCCGCAGCACGAGGTTGGGCCGGGTGTCATCCGCCAGCGCGGAAGCGAAGGGGCCGGTGAGCTGGAACGAGGATGCGTCCGCGGGGGCCACATGCACCAGGTCCCCCAGCAGGCTGCCGTCCAGGGGGGCCAGGGCCGCGCCCAGCAGATCGAAGCCCGCAGCCACGTTGCCGATGCTGGCGGGGGCATAGGCCACCAGGCCCGCGGATGGGGGTTCGGAAAGGCTCGTCATCACAGCCTCCGGGCCGGGCGGGCCCCCGGGGGCACCAGGCGCAGGATGTCCGCCAGCACGCCGGCGGCCGTAACCTCGGCTCCGGCCCCATAGCCCCGGATGACCATGGGGTGGGGTTGGTAGCGCTCGGTGAGCAGGGCCAGGGCATTCTCGCCCCCCTTGATGGCGATGAAGGGATGGTCCGCATCCACGGGCAGCAGGCCAACGCGGCAGCCGCCTTCGGACAGGGAGCCCACGTAGCGCAGCGTCTTCCCCTCGGCCTTCAGCGCGGCCAGACGCTCGCGGAAGGGCGCATCCAGCTCCGGCAGGCGCGCCAGGAAGGAGGGAATGTCACCGGTGGCATCGAAACCCGCCGGCAGCAGGCCCTCCACCACCACGTCTTCGAGTTCCAGCTCCAGGCCCAGCTCCCGGGCCAGGATGAGTAGCTTGCGCGCCACGTCCATGCCGCTGAGGTCGTCCCGGGGATCGGGCTCCGTGAAGCCGCTTTCCTTGGCCCGGCCTACGGCCTCGGACAGGGCCACGCCTTCCCCCAGCAGCCCCAGGATGTAGGACATGGAGCCCGACAGGATGCCTTCGGCCCGCAGCACGCGGTCCCCGGTCATCACCAGGTTCTTCACCGTATCGATGATGGGCAGGCCCGCGCCCACGTTGGCTTCGTAGAGGAAGCGCAGGCCGCGCTTCGAGGAGCGCCTCCGCAGCTCGCGGTAGAACTCCTGGGTGCTGCTGTTGGCCTTCTTGTTGGCGGTGACCACGTGGAAGCCCGCATCGAAGATATCCGGATAGCGGGCCGCCAGCTCGCCGCTGGTACTGCAGTCCACCAGCACGGACAGGGCCGGGGGTCCGGTTCGTACGGCCTCCAGCAGGCCATCCAGGTCCATGGGGCCGCTGGCCGCCAGGTCTTCCCGCCAGCGACCCAGGTCCAGGCCCCGCGCGTCATGCTTCAGGCGGCGGCTGGTGGCCACGGTGACGACCCGGAGATCCAGCCCCAGGCCCAGCAGCTGATCGTGCTGCCGCTGGATCTGGCCCAGCAGGCTGCCGCCCACGTTGCCGGCGCCCAGCAGGTGCACGTCCACCACCACCTGGGTGTTGAAGAAGCGCCGGTGGATGTGGGCCATGGCCCGGGCGCCGTCGGTCTCCTCCACCACCGCCGAGATGATGCGTTCGCTGGCGCCCTGGGCGATGGCCACCACGTTGCAGCCCACTTCCGCCAGGGCATCGAAGAAGGTGCCAGCGATGCCCGCCCGGGTGCGCATGCCGTCGCCCACGATGCTGAGCACGGAAAGGCCTGGCCGCAGCGCCACGGGATCGATGAAGCCCGCCGACAGCTCCGCCGGGAAGGCCTCCTGGATGGCCGCCACGGCGCCGGGGCCATCGGCCCGGCGCACCGCGAAACAGATGGACAGTTCGGAAGAGCTCTGGGTGATGAGCACCACGGAGATGCCCTTCCGGGCCAGGGCGCTGAACACGCGGCCCGCGATGCCAGGCACGCCGGGCATGCCCGGCCCCGTGAGGTTCACCACGGAGAGATCCCGCAGGAAGGAGATGCCCCGGACGCCGCTGGGGGGGGGCGGCACCTCCTCGCGGATGATCGTGCCCGGGTGGTTCGGATCGAAAGTGCTGCAGACCCGCACGGGGATGCCCCGCTCCCGCACCGGGGGGATGGTCTTGGGGTGCAGCACCTTCGCCCCGAAGAAGGAGAGCTCCATGGCCTCCTCGAAGCTGGCTTCGGGCAGGGGGAAGGCCTCGGGCACCAGGCTGGGGTCGGCGCTGTAGAGCCCCGCCACATCGGTCCAGATCTCCAGCAGGTCCGCGTGGAAGGCGGCCGCCGCCAGGGCCGCGCTGTGGTCCGAGCCGCCCCGGCCCAACGACAGGATGCGCCCCTCGGCGTCGCCGCCGAAGAAGCCCGGCAGCACCCAGAGCCGGTCTGGACCAGCCTTCAGGGCGGCGAAGCCGGCCTGAATCTCGGCCATCTGGGGCCGCGCCTGCAGGGGATCGCCTTCCACCCGGATGTGCGCCACTGGATCCAGGTACCTGGGGGCCAGGCCCCGGGCCCTGAGCAGGCCCAGCAGAATGGCGCTGGAGGCCCGCTCCCCCAGGCTGGACACCTGGGCCAGCACCGAGGGGGGTCCCTCCTCCAGCAGGGCCATGCCGTGCAGCAGCCGGCGGCCGGTGGCTTCCAGGGACGCCAGCGCCTCCCGCACGATGGCGGCCTCGCCGCCCAGGTCCGGGGCCAGCTCGGCCACCACCTCCTCGTGGCGGTCCCGGAAGCTTTGCAGCAGCTGGTCGGCCTCGGCGCGATCGGGCACCCGGCCCCCGTGCAGCAGCAGGTTGGTGACCCCCGCCATGGCCGAGGCCACCGCGCAGACCCGGTGGGTGGCGCAGGCCTCGGCGATCAGCTCTGCCACGGTACGGAACCGCGCCGCGCCGGCGAGGCTGGTGCCGCCGAATTTCATGACGCGGATGGGGCTGGACATGGGCACTCCGGAAAAACAAAAAGCCCCGCGTGAGGTTCGCGGGGCTGGATCTGAAGGTCGGGATTCAGGTCAGGTGCCCCGCACGGTGGCATGCATGGTGGTAATACCGGTCGTGCCGAAGGTGATGAACAGGCCCGCATCGCCGGTGCAGACCGGCGAGAAGGGCATGGGATTCATCGGAAACAACATGAGTCCAATCATCCGGGAAAGCCCGGGAAAGTCAATCCGGAGACTGACTTCCCGCGCCCTTCACCCTGCGTCCCAGGGCCAGGCTGCTCCCCAGCCAGAGCCCCGAGCAGCCCACCGCCGCCAGCCCCACGGGAAGGGCCAGGGCCGCCAGGGCCGTCGGGGCCCAGACCCCCAGCAGGTCGCCGCTGCGGTAGACGAAGGTGTCCACGAAGGGCTTCGCCTTGTAGCGCTCCTCCGGGCCCAGGGGGATGTAGAGGATCTCCCGGGCGGGCCGGTCCACGGCGTAGTGCAGGCCCCGGCGCAGCACCTGGAAGAGGGCCATGACGCCGAAGGTGGGCCAGAGCCACAGGGCGCCGAAGCCCCCCAGGGTGAGCACCGGCAGGATGGCCAGCACGAAGGGGATGCCCAACGTGGTGATGATGCGGCCCGTGAGGAAGACCTGGGTTGCCAGCGTGAGGACGTTCACCCAGAGGTCGATGCGGGCGAAGGCCGCCGTGCGGGCGGCCGTGCCGCTGAAGGCGCGCTCCACGATGGCGCCCTGCTGCAGGTAGAGGAAGGTGCTGGTGATGGTGAACAGCAGCATGTAGGCGCAGATGAGCTGCAGGTACCGGGAGGTGGCGATGAGGCGCAGCCCTTCGAGGGGGCCCGGCCCCGGTTCCCGGGGTCCATGGGCCACGTCCCCCAGCTTGAAGATCGCCGCCAGCCGCCCCACGCACTGCACCGCCAGTTCCACCGTGACCATGGACAGCAGCAGCAGCGACAGCGGGTCCACCTTGATCCGCAGGCTGCCCAGGAGGAAGCCCTTGGTGAGCAGTCCCGTGAGGGCCGCCCCGGCGATGGCGCCCAGGGTGCCGCCGGTGGCGATGAACCCGAAGAGCCGCTGGCCCTGCCTTTCGGACCACACGTCCGACATCAGGCCCCAGAACACCGACACCACGAAGAGGTTGAAGACGCTGAGCCAGATGTAGAAGGCATAGCCCAGGGCGGGACCGCCCCGGTGGGGCAGGAAGCGGAAGGCCAGGAAGAAGGCCAGCATGGTGAGGGCGAAGCAGCGGTAGGCGGCGGGGATGAAGCGGCGCCGCGGCAGCCGCGACACCAGGGCGGCGAAGGCCGGGTTGGCCAGGGCCATGACCAGCAGGGTGCCCGTCATCAGCCAGGGCAGCCTGTCCGCGCCCCGGGCGATGCCGATGGCCTCCCGCACGGGCCGCAAGAGGTAGTAGCCGAAGAGCAGCAGGAAGAAGTAGGCCGCCGACCAGAGCAGGGCCGGGGCTTCGCCTTCTTCGAGGAGCACCAGGCGGCGGAGCAGGCGGGCGGGGGTCATGGGCCATCCGAAAAGGTGTTGCGGAGGGGACGGGAAGGAGTATATATCAGTTCACGATGTATCCCCGTCAACCCCACCGCCGGAGGTTTTCATGACCGTCTCCCGCCGCGATTTCATCCAGTGGACCGCCGCCGCCAGTGCCCTGGCCGCCACGGGCCTCGACCTGTCCGCCGCCCCCGCCAAGGTGGCCCCCAAGAAGATCCTCATCCTGGGGGGCACGGGCTTCCTGGGCCCCGCCACCATCGAGATCGCCCAGGCCCGCGGCCACCAGGTGACCATGTTCAACCGGGGGAAGACGCGCCCCGACCTCTTCCCGGGCGTGACCAAGCTGCACGGCGACCGCGACCCCAAGAAGGGCGAGGGCCTGAAGGCCCTGGAGACGGGCTCCTGGGACGCGGTCATCGACAACAGCGGCTACTACCCGCGGATGGTGGGCGCCTCGGCGGCCCTGCTGGCGCCCCGGGCCAAGCAGTACCTCTACATCTCCAGCATCAGCGCCTACAAGGAGCCCAATCCCGAGAACGGCACCGAGGACGCGCCCCTGGCCACCCTGGCGGATCCCGCCGTGGAGGAGATGGGCAAGGAGTACCAGAACTACGGCGGCCTCAAGGCCCTCTGCGAGCAGGCCGCCCAGAAGGCCATGCCCGGCCGCACGGCGATCATCCGGCCCGGCTACATCGTGGGCCCCGACGATCCCACGGGCCGCTTCACCTACTGGCCCGTGCGCTTCCACAAGGGCGGCGAGGTGGCAGTGCCCGGCGAGAAGACGGATCCCGTCGCCATCATCGACGTGCGCGACCTGGCGGCCTGGCTGGTGCACCTGGTCGAACAGGGTACCTCGGGCGTCTTCAACGCCTGCGGCCCCGAGAAGCGCCTGGCCTGGGGCACCCTGGTGGAGGCCTTCCAGACGGTCCGCCCCGACGCCAAGCCCCTGTGGCTCCCCACGGCCTTCCTGGCCGCCCAGAAGGACATCGAGTTCCCCATCTGGGCCCCCTTCGAAGGCGAGACCAAGGGCTTCCACACCTGGAGCAACGCCCGCGCCCTGAAGGCCGGCCTGAAGTTCCGCCCCGCCGCCGAGACCGTGAAGGACACCCTGGCCTGGTTCAAGACCCAGGAGAAGGCCGAGAAGGGCCGCACCAAGCTCGCCGGCCCCAGCGCCGAGCAGGAGGCCAAGCTCATCGCCGCCTGGCGGGACGCGGGAAAGGCGAAGGGCTGAGCCCCTCGCGCCTCAGTTCTGGATGTAGTGCACCAGCTGATCGATGGTGAACTTCTGGTGGGAGATGGTCTCTTTCACCAGGTCGCCGATGGAAAGGATGCCGAGCATCTGGTTGTCCGCGCCGAGCACGGGCAGGTGGCGGATGTGCTTGTCGGTCATGAGCGCCATGCACTCTTCGACGGTCTCCTTGAGGGTCACGCAGGTGACTTTCTCGCTCATGATTTCGCGGACCGGCGTCTCCTTGGAGGCCTTGCCCTTGAGGACGATCTTGCGGGCGTAGTCGCGCTCGGAGAAGATCCCCACGAGCCGGTTCCCCTCCAACACCGGGAGGGCGCCGATATCGAACTGGGCCAGCAGGGTCAGGGCCGTGAAGACGGTATCTTCCGGTCCCACGGAGACCATGGAACGCTTTGCCTCGATCAACTGCTGCAGTGGCCGCATGACCGCCTCCTGTACCATTTCCTGCCCTGAGTGGGTGGTGCGTGGACCTGACTATACGGTGATCCCGGAACCCTGTGGACAGGGAATCCACGGGGCTACCCGGAGGAAACTTGACCAATGCCGCAACTATCCCCTGACATATTTATTCAGGATGAAGGTGTCGCCTTATGAAGACATCACCAATTGCATTAATGGTCCAGCCCGCCGAGGATTTCCAGATGACCATGCCGAAGAAGATGAGAGACCACGCCGCCAAGCATGCCGAGGCCACAGGCACCCACCCGGAGGCAGCCCGGCGCCAGAAGGCCCAGGGCAAGCGTCTGGCCCGGGAGCGCATCACGGCCATCCTGGACCGGGACTCCTTCCACGAGTACGACCTCTTCGTGGAGCACAAGTGCTCCGACTTCGGCATGGAGAAGAAGCAGCTCCGGGGGGATGGGGCCATCACGGGGACCGGGACCATCCTGGGCCACCCGGTGGCCATCTTCGCCCAGGACTTCACCGTGGCGGGCGGCTCCCTGGGCCTGGCCCACGCCCGGAAGATCACCAAGATCATGGACCACGCCATCAAGATGGGCATCCCCCTCATCGGCATCAACGACTCCGGCGGCGCCCGCATCCAGGAGGGGGTGAACTCCCTGGCGGGCTACGGCGAGATCTTCTACCGCAACACCCTGGCCTCGGGGGTCATCCCCCAGATCTCGATCATTCTTGGCCCCTGCGCGGGCGGGGCCGTGTACTCGCCGGCCCTCACGGACTTCGTCTTCGTGGTGGACGGAATCTCCAAGATGTTCATCACCGGGCCCGAGGTCATCAAGACCGTGCTGGGGGAGGAGATCTCCATGGAGGACCTGGGGGGCGCCCGGGTGCAGGCGGAGCTGTCCGGCAACGCCCACTTCTACGCCCAGAGCGAGGCCGAGTGCTTCGAGCAGGTGAAGCGCCTGGTGACCTACATCCCCTGGAACAACCGCAAGAAGGCCGAGCCCGTCAACGCCATCCCCTCCCGGAGCGAGGTGAGCCTCGAGGACATCATCCCGGTGGAGGCCAACCGGCCCTACGATGTGCGCGACGTGGTCAAGGCCGTCTGCGATGGCTCCGACTTCCTGGAGGTCCAGGCCCTCTGGGCCGCCAACATCGTGGTGGGCTTCGCCCGCCTGGACGGCCGCACCGTGGGCATCGTGGCCAACCAGCCCAAGGTGCTGGCGGGCGTGCTGGACGTGGACAGCTCGGACAAGGCCGCCCGCTTCATCCGGTTCTGCGATGCCTTCAACATCCCCCTGGTGACCTTCGTGGACCTGCCGGGCTACCTGCCGGGCGTGGACCAGGAGCACGCGGGCGTGATCCGCCACGGCGCCAAGCTGCTCTACGCCTACAGCGAGGCCACCGTGCCCAAGATCACCGTGATCCTGCGCAAGGCCTACGGCGGCGGCTACATCGCCATGTGCTCCCGGCACCTGGGCGCCGACTTCGTCTTCGCCTGGCCCTGCGCCGAGATCGCCGTCATGGGCCCCGAGGGCGCCGCCAACATCATCTTCAAGGGTGAGATCGCGGCCGCGGCGGATCCCGAGGCCTTCCGGAAGGAAAAGGTGCGGGAGTACACCGAGAAGTTCGCCAGCCCCTACGTGGCCGCGGCCAACGGCCACGTGGACGCCGTCATCTCGCCCCATGAGACCCGGAACTTCCTCCTCCATGCGCTGGAGATCTCCGAAGGCAAGTCCGAGCTGCGCCCGAGCCGCAAGCACGGCGTGCCGCCCTTCTGAGCGAGCTCCCATGACCTCCGACCAGAAGCCCACCCGCCAGACCCTCACCCTCCACGACACGGTCTACGAGACGGTCTTCACCAAGAAGTTCGCGAACCGAAAGCCCTACGCGCCGACGGATCCGAAGCGTCTGGCAGCCGTCATCCCCGGACTCATCCTCCAGGTGCTGGTGGCGCCGGGCGATGCCGTGCGGCCCGGCCAGAGCCTGCTCATCCTCGAGGCCATGAAGATGCAGAACCACATCGCCGCCCACCACGGGGCCACGGTGAAGGCGCTGCACGCCGCCCCCGGCGACACGGTGATGAAGGGCCAGCTGCTGGTGGAGTTCGAGTAGAAGCCGTGGCAGGCGGAGCGGCTCCGCCCTTCAGCCGGCGGCCGGATCCTGCTGTCCCGGGACTTGCGCGGATTCGACCATGCGGATCAGGTCCCTGGCCAGGTAGGGCTTCTGCAGGAAACCCGCCAGGTCCATTCCCTTGAGTTGGTGGGTGGCTTCCTCTTCGGCGAAACCCGAGGTGAGCACGACGGCCACCCCTGGTTCCACCTCCCGCAGGCGCCGGTAGGTCTCCACGCCCCCGAGCCCGGGCATGGTCAGATCGAGCAGGGTGAGATCGATGCCCGCCCCGTGGAGCCGGAGCAGGGCGATCCCCTCCTCGCCGCTCCGGGCCAGGAGCGGCGTGTGGCCGTGGATTTCCAGGATGTCCCGGACCACGTCGAGCATGTACTCCTCGTCATCGATGACCAGCACTACCCTGCCCTTGCGTCCGTGGGCCTCCGGGGCCTCCCCTTCCTGGGCCAGGACTTCGGGTGATCCCGCTGGCAGGAGCATCCTGAAGGTGGTGCCCAGACCAGGCTCGCTGTCCACGCCCAGGCCGCCCCGATGCCCCCGGATGATCCCCTGCACTGCAGAAAGCCCGAGCCCATGGCCCTTGGGCTTGGTGCTGAAGAAGGGATCGAAGACGCGGGCCCGGACCTCCTGGCTCATGCCGCACCCGGAATCCGCCACCTCGATCCAGACGTAGTCGCCGGCGGTCAGGCTGTTGCCACTGAGGGGCCACTGGGCGCCATCCACCTTGTCCAGGTGCAGGGCCCGGGTCCGGATGGTGATGGTGCCCTGGTCCTCCCCGATGGCCTCGGCCCCATTGATCACCAGGTTCATGACCACCTGCTGCAGCTGGCTGGGATCCCCGGTGACGGAAGGCACCCTCGCGTCGAGGTCCAGGTGGAAGGCGACCTGCTTGGGAATGGCCGCCTCCAGGAACCGGAGGTTCTCCTGGATGAGGCCGTTGATGGATACGGGCTGGATGGTGAACTTGCCCCGGCCGGAATAGGCCAGCATCTGCTGGGTGAGGGTGGCGGCCTTGTCGGCGGCGTCCAGGGCCTTCTCGAGGTTGTCCCGGCCGACGGCCTGGGGTGCCATCCGCTCCAGGGCGATGCTGGTCTGTCCCATGATCGCCGTCAGTAGGTTGTTGAAGTCATGGGCGATGCCGCCCGCCAGAACCCCCACGCTTTCGGTCCGCTGGGTCCTGAGCAGGGCCTGTTCCGACAGCTTCCGGGCGGAGATGTCCCGCATGAACCCAAGCACGTACTGGCGCCCCTGGAGCCGCACCAGGGTGCCGATGGCCTCCACCGGGAAGGTGGACCCATCCCTCCGCCGGTGCAGCAGCTCCTCCTGCACCGTTTCACCGGGCTGCAACCGCCAGACCCGGCCTTCGAAGGATTCCAGCCGAGGCCCCGGACCCGGTGCGTTGAGGGCCTCGATGTCGAGCTGCTTCAGCTCGGCGAGGGTGTATCCGTGCATGGCGGCCGCCGTCTCGTTGGCATCCTCGATGCGGCCGAAGCTGCCTTCATCATTGGCATCCACCAGCAGGACCCCATCGGGGACATGATCGAACAGCAGGCGGTAGCGTTCCTCGCTGCGCCGAAGCTCGGCGGTCCGCGCCTCCACCTTCAGGTCGAGGCTCTGGTTCAACTGCTGCAGCCGGCCGATGAGTGACAGGTTGTCCAGCCGCGCCTGCACCAGGTCCCCCACGCGCTCGAGCAGAGGCAACACGGAGGCCAGTTCCTCCGCCGCCCTGACTTCGTCCATGAACAGCAGGCACCAGGCCGGGTTCAGCTGGCACCGCAGCGGGATCAGGGCCAGGGCCGATGGGGTGGATCCCGTCCCGGCAATGGAGAGCTCCCGGAACAGCTGGCCTTGGCCGGCTGGATCCAGCACCATGGCCCTGCTCGGCGGCCACGGGTCGGCTGCGCGCAGCTCGAACCGATCCGAGGCCGGCGACTCAGGTCGCCGAAAATCGTAGGTGGCAACTGCCCGCAGCTGGGTTCCTGCAGGCTCCAGGCAGGCTCCGAAGGTGATCGCCTTCAGCAGGCACACCTGCTCAAGGACGGAGGTGAGCAATTCCACGGGGTCCTGCTCGCTGCCAGCCTGTTCGGCCACCAGCCCCAGCAGCGAAATCTCTTCGGCCCGCTCCGCCAGCAGCTCATTCTCCTTCTCGAGCACCCGCAGGCGGTCGCGCAGGCCATCCGGGCCTTCGGCATCCGGCGTCATGGCTCAGGCTCCCAGGAACGCATGGAGTTCCGCCACCAGCCGCTCAGGCTGGTCCACCTGGAAGAAGTGCCCCGCCTCCGCCACCTCCACCAGGCGGCTGCCCGGGATCTCCTGATGCAACCGGTGTGCAATCTCGCCACTGAGATAGACATCCTCCAGGCCGCGAAGGATCAGGAAGGGGATCCGGGTCTGGCGGAGGTCCTCGCTGATGGCGGTCAGGTCGCGGTTGTCGAGGGATTCCGCGAAGTGGAGGAAGGCCTTGCGCCCCTCCCGGGTCTCGAGGGGCCTCCGGAAATCCGCCATCAGCTCGGGGGTGACGCGCTCTGAATGGAAGATCCCGCGCTTGACGATCAGCTTGAGGGCCCCCAGATCCAGCGCGGCCATGGCCAGCTGCCGGACGATGGGGGTCCGCATGGTGAGGATGGGCTGCACGGGCCAGAAGTCGTAGGCCACGCCATTGAGGACGGCCGCATGGGTCAGGCGCTCTGGATGCTTCACGGCGAACCGCTGGGCGATGCCCCCGCCGATGTCATGGCCGATGAAGCCGAAGGGTCCCCAGCCCAGGGCCCGGGTGAAGGCCTCCAGACGATCCACATGGCTGGCGACGCTGTAGCTCACATCCAGGGGCTTGTCCGAATCCCCGCAGCCCAGCAGGTCAACCGCCACCACATCGTGATGCTCGGCCAGCTGGGTAAAGAGCCCCTGCCAGATGAAGGAGTAGGTGGTGATGCCATGCACCAGCAGCAGCGGGGCACCTCGCCCCTGCCGATGGTAGGCCAGCTCGTGACCTTGGATCCGAAGGCGCTGGGGCGTGGGGCCGAGCATGGGCTGTCCCGCAGGAGGAATTGGGAAGGAGTATTGCACACCTTGAGGTTGGTTGTTCAACTGGCCCAGGGAAACGCCTTCGCTTCACCTCCCATCGACCGATGGGGCTGGGCCATGAGTCATCGTCGACGGGTTTCCAGGTGACAGTCTGTAAAGGCTTTCACGGCCATGGGCTTTTCAAATCGTGGTTCCTGGGGCACAGCGCTACTCTGTGCCCAGCATATGTGCTGGAGGGCGCCATGGCCGTCAATCTGAAGGGTCGCAGTTTTCTCACGCTGATGGACTTTTCCCCCGAGGAGGTGCGCTACCTCCTGGACCTGTCCCGGGACCTGAAGGCCAAGAAGCGCATGGGCGTGTTCAACTACCTCCTGAAGGGCAAGAACATCGTGCTGCTCTTCGAAAAGGCCAGCACCCGCACCCGCTGTGCCTTCGAAGTCGGTGCCCTGGAGGAAGGCGCACACGTGACCTTCCTGGATTCCGCCAGCTCCCAGGTGGGCAAGAAGGAATCCATCGAGGACAGCGCCAAGGTGCTGGGCCGCTTCTACGACGGCATCGAATACCGCGGCTACAAGCAGGAAGTGGTGGAAGCCCTGGCCAAGTTCAGCGGGGTGCCCGTGTGGAACGGGCTCACCGACACCGACCACCCCACGCAGATCCTGGCGGACTTCCTCACCATCGAAGAGCACGTGGCCAAGCCCCTGCACAAGGTGAAGCTGGTGTTCTGCGGCGATATCCGCAACAACATGAGCTACGCCCTGATGTACGGCGCCGCCAAGACCGGCATGCACATGGTGGCACTTGGTCCGAAAGAGCTGGCCCCGGATCCGGCGGTGCTCGCCGCCGCTCGCGAAGCCGCGAAGATGACGGGCGCCACCATCGAAGTCACCGACAACGTGGACCAGGCCGTGAAGGGCGCCGACGTCATCTACACCGATGTGTGGGCCAGCATGGGCGAGGAGGACCAGATCCCCGCCCGGGTGAAGCTGCTCACCCCCTTCAAGGTCACCATGGACATGGTGCAGAAGACCGGCAACCCGGATGTGAAGTTTCTCCACTGCCTGCCCGCCTTCCACGACTTCGAGACCAAGCTGGCCAAGGAGCAGAAGGCCCTCGGCTTCGACATCCGCGAGGTCACCGACGAGGTCTTCCGCAGCCGCCACAGCGTGGTCTTCGACGAGGCCGAGAACCGCATGCACACCATCAAGGCCGTGATGGTGGCGACCATCGGGTAGTGTTTCACGTCGCGCAGAAATGGCCCCGGATGGGGCCATTTCTGCGTCAGAAGTGCTATGGTTGGGCCACCCAACCACCTCGGAGTTCCCATGCGCCTGGCCCGGCTGTTCCTTGTCCCTGTACTCGCAGTCGTCTCCCTGACGGCGCAGGAGCCTTCCCTGTCCGGCACCTGGACCACCACCAAGGCCGATGACGTGGCCGCCGCCATCGACAACGTCGTGGCGGACATGAACTTCATCAAGCGCCCCATCGCCCGGAAGAAGCTCACCCGGCTGAACCCCGTCTACAAGAAGGCCGTCATCGCCATCTCGGACACCGGCGTGCTCGTGAAGTTCGATGAGCGCGACTCCATCCCCATGCCCCCCGGCGGCAAGCCCGGCCCCTGGACCCGCGAGGACGGCGACAAGTTCATGGTGGCCGCCCAGCTCACCCCGGGTCAGATGATCCAGACCTTCAAGAACGACGAGGGGGAGCGCACCAATGTCTTCAGGCTCAGCCCCGACGGCAAGGCGCTGACCATGAGCGCCACCATCAAGAGCCCCCAGCTCTCCAAGCCCCTGACCTATTCCATCAGCTTCGGGCGCTAGGGCGTCGCGCCCCCCCGACACCTCCGGGAGCCGCGATGACCAAGGTCGTTTCTCCAGCCCAGTCCGCGGCCGCCCTGACAGAGCTCTGGTCGCCCCGGATCATCGGGGAGGTCGATGACGCCTACCTCAAGGTCGCCAAAGTCCAGGGCTCGCTGGTGTGGCACAGCCACGAGGCGGAGGACGAGCTGTTCCTCGTGCTCAAGGGCCACCTCCGCATCGAGCTGGAGGCGGGCGTGGTGGAGTTGGACGAGGGGGAGCTGTTCGTCGTGCCCAAGGGCGTGCGCCACAACCCGGTGGCCGAGCAGGAGTGCCACCTGCTGCTCATCGAGCGCAAGTCCACCCTGCACACGGGCGGCGTCGTCACCGAAAAGACCCGCACGCTGGCCGAGCAGCTCCGGCCCCTGTGAGCGCACAGTCAGGGGGCAGTCCGTCCCGCCACCATCGAACGATGGGTCTGGGACCTGAGGCCCGATGAGCCCACGCGCGCCCTATTCGGCCGAACCCGCCCGGGGCTGGCTCCCCTGGGGGGCCCTCGCGCCATTCCTTTGTGTCCTGTTCGTGGGGACGACCCAGTACGGCGGTTCGAAGGTCCTGGAGTGGTTCCACCTGGGGAACGCCAAGGGCGATCCGATCGGCCTGGCGGGTCTTTACGCCTTCCTGCTCTTTCCCTTCGCCCTGACGGGGCTCGCGGTGCTGGCCTGGGTGCGCTTCGTCGAGCGCCGCCCCTGGCGACCCTCGGACTGACTCGGGGCCCGGCTGGGGACATGACCGGCGGCCCGGGGGGACGGGCCTTCCTGCGGGGCCATGCCCTCGGCCTCGCCACCTCCTGTGCCCTGGTGGCGGCCATCTGGGGGGCGGGGGGCTATGCCGTGGGCAGCGTCGGAAAGGCCTTCGGCTCCGTGAGCGCCCTCCTGAGCATGGGCTTCCTGCTGCTGTGCTTTGCGGTCCAGTCCAGCGTGGAGGAGCTCCTCTACCGCGGCTGGCTGCTGTCCGTCATCGCCCGCAAATTCAACCGCGCCATCGCGGTCGCGCTGACCTCCCTCGTCTTCTCCCTGTTGCATGTCGGCCCGGGGCAGCCCTGGCTGGTGACCCTGGGCACCTTCCTGTTTTCGCTGTTCGCCTGCACCTGGGCCCTCCGGGCTGGCCACATCTGGGGGGTCACGGGCTGGCACGCGGGCTGGAACTGGCTGCTGGCCATCGGATTCGAAGTGCCGGTCACGGGCCTCGAGGTCAAGCTGCCGGCCCTGCTGGTCAAGCTGACCCCCGCGGGTCCGGCCTTCCTGACCGGGGGCGCCCAGGGGCCTGAGGGCAGCTTCCTGTGCAGCCTGTTCTTCGCCGGCGCCAGCGCCTTCCTGCTCTGGCGTTCCAGACGGAACCATGCCGACCAGGTGAACCCAGCGCCCTAGGCCGGGCTGCTCGCTGGTCGGAGCCGCGCCCCTGTCAGGATGCACCGGGCCCGGGAGGCCGCCTACTTCGTCAGGGTGATGGCATCCAGCTCGCGTCCCTGAGCATCGAGCTGGCGCAGCTTCAGTGTGGGACCCTCCACATCCAGCACGGTGAAGGAGTGGGTGTCGGAACGGAGGATGCGGGTCCAGGGCTGCCAGCTGACCCTGGCCTCGGTCTGCCACAGGTCGTAGAGCTCCGCACCGCCGCCGCCAGTGACGATGTGGATGATGCCCCTGGCGCGGGTAACCTTCTGTCCGTCGAAGGCCTCGTCCACCGTGAATTCGCCCTCCACGGGCCGGCCCCGGCGACCGATCCTGGTGGGCCGGAACCGGAGCGGCGCGCTGCGCTGGTAGTTGTGCACGTGGCCCGCCAGCACCAGGTCCACGCCGTACTTTTCCAGCACGGGGCTGATGGGCCGCATCCACTGGTCGTCGAAGTGGGTGCGGGAGCTCTGGAAGAGGGGGTGGTGCAGGGCCACGATGCGCCAGGTGGCATGCTTCGCCGCCGCCAAGTCCGCCTCCAGCCAGGCCTTCAGCGCGGGGCTCTCCCAGTCCGTGTAGGCATTGGAATCCAGCACCGTCCAGTGCACGTTCCCGTAGTCGAAGCTGAAGCTGGCCATGCGGGGGAAGGCCGCGCCCGAGGCCGCCACCACGGCATCGTGGAGCCCCGGGATCACCGGCGCGGCGTTCTTGTCCCCCGCCTTCAGGGCCGGTCCGTTCAGGGGCTGGGCCCAGTAGGCGAAATAGGCGGCCGCATCGGGGTAGTTGGCGAAGGGCACATCGTGGTTGCCGGGCACCCCCAGGAAGGGCACCCGACGCAGCAGGGGCACGGTCTCGCTGTTGTAGAAGGGGAAGAACACTGTCCGGTACTCGGCGGCGCGGCCCCGGCCGTAGACCAGGTCCCCGGTGATGAAGACGGCGTCGGGCCTGGCCGCCAGCACGGCCTGGGCGATGGCGGCCTGGCCCTTCGAGCCGTCCGCCGCGTCGCCGAAGACGACCATGCGGTGGGCGCCCGGCTTGCGGGCCTGAGCTTCCGCCTCGAAGACCACGGCGGCGTCCCGCTTCACGCGATAGGGCACGACCGTACCGGGAACCAAGTTTCCCAGGGTGGCCCGGTAGATCCGGTGGGCGGGCAGCGGTGGGGCGTCCAGGCGGTGGAAGACCGGCGCGGCCTGAAGGATCCAGCCCTTTGGGCCCCGGACTTCGACGGTCCAGGCGGCCTCGCGATCCTCCGCGTGCCACAGCAGATCCAGCCGCTCCGCCCGGGCGGCC
The DNA here is from genome assembly GCA_016721195.1 of Candidatus Geothrix skivensis. Lineage (GTDB taxonomy): Bacteria > Acidobacteriota > Holophagae > Holophagales > Holophagaceae > Geothrix > Geothrix skivensis. The sequence goes on from JADKIO010000008.1 coordinate 295,367, forward strand.
CGGGGCGCATCCCCCAGCTGCAGGTAGGGCTGCACCAGGAAAGCCCCCTGGGCCCGCAGGAGGAGGGTCAGGAAGGCGAGGAGCAGGCTGCGCATGCACCCAGGGTAGGGCCTTGCCTTTGGTCCCGCAGACCCTATCTTCCAGTCACCAGCCTTCGGGTGGGCGGTCCCGGAGTGGGAGGTGCCATGGCGAAGACCCTCGCATCCCTGATCCCCAGCGTGGAGCAGCGCGAAACCGGCTGGATCCAGCTGCAGGAGCGCCTGGCCCACGCCCACCGGCCGCCGGTGCATCCTTCCGTCACCATCTCCCGGGAGTACGGCTGCGAAGGCTACCCCCTGGCTCTGCGCCTGGAGGCCCTGCTGGAGGAGGCCACGGGGCAGCCCTGGACCGTCTTCGACAAGGCCCTGGTGGACAAGGTCGCCTCTGACGAGCAGCTCTCCCGGCGGCTCCTGCACCACCTGGGGGACGAGAGCCACGCCCAGGACGTGCTGCGCACCCACTTCGGCTTCCTCACCCACCAGGATGCCTACGCCAGTCTGGTGAAGCACCTGGTCCAGATCGCCAGCGCGGGCTGCGCCATCCTCGTGGGCCGGGGCGGTGCCGTGGCCTGCCAGGACCTGAAGAACTGCTTCCACATCCGCCTGGTGGGCAGCTTCGGCTTCCGGGCCGCCACCATGGCCCGCCGGCTGGAGCTGCCCCTCGCCCAGGCCGAGGAGCTGGTGCGGACCCAGTCCAAGCTCCGGGAGAAGTTCATCAGCGACTGCCTGCACGCCGATATCACCGCCACCCGCTGGTACGACGCCGTGTTCAACAACGAGCGCCAGAGCGTGGACACCATCGCCCAGGCCTGCCTGCACCTGATCCTCAGCGGCTGGCCCGGCAAGGAAGGCCCACCCGAACCCCGGCACGCCACCCTGCAGCACCGCTAAGGCTCAGCGCAGCCCAACCACCAGGGCCACCCCCAGGGTGAGCAGGCCAACGGCCACCAGCTTCTGGCCGCTGAGGGGCTCGCCGAACAGGAAGCGGCCCAGGAGCACTGCGCTGGCCATGCCCACGCCGCGCTTGACCACCTCCACGAACCCCACCGGGGCCCACCGGAAGGCCTCGATCTGCACTGCCAGGGCCCCCGCCCCGATGACCACCGCCAGGCCCCCCAGGAGGGGTCGCGAGGCCAGGGGAATGGACGCCTGAAGGAAGGCCCGGAGCTGCCCCCGCAGCCCGGTCCACACCAGCATGAGGGCAGCCACCGCCGCCGTCACCACCGGCGCGTACCAGGCCCCCGCGCCCCGGTTCACGGCGGTCTGATCCAGCACGCTGGTGCAGCTCCAGAGGAAGGCCACCAGCAGCATGCGGCGCACCCCGGGTTCGCGCAGGGTGGCCCCGAAGCCTTCCCTTGGTCCCGCGCCCAGCCGCAGCACCCCTGCCCCCAGCACCACCAGGAAGGCCCCCGCGTACTGCGCGAGCCCCGGCGCCTGGCCCCGGAAGATCCAGGCCAGGGTGGCGGAGATCACCGGCGTGAAGCTCAGCAGGGGAATGAGCAGGCTCATGGGGGCCAGCCGCAGGGCGTCCAGGAAGAGCACCACCGCAAGGCCATTGAGCAGGGCCGATCCCGCCAGGGCGGGCAGGCAGGCGGCGGGCAGGCCGAAGGGCTCCCGGGTGGCGGCCCAGAGGGCCAGCAGCGGCGCCTGGACCAGGGACAGCAGGAGCCCCAGGTAGACCGGCGACACCTCCCGGGCCAGGCGCTTCCGCAGGGCATCAAAAAGGGCCCAGGCCACGGCACCCACGAGGGTGAAGGCCAGCCCCACTCCGGTGATGGGCATCGCCTAGTGGGCGCCGAGGGTGGAGAGCAGGCGGGAGCCCTGGGCGTAGCAGGTCTTGTGGGTGATGTGATGCTCGAACTCGTGGCGGAACTTCTGCAGGGCCGAGTCCACGGGACCGCAGGCGGCATCGCCCAGGGGGCAGAGGGTCCGCAGGCCGATGCGGGGGGTGAGGCTGGCGATGAGGTCCAGGTCTTCCATCCGCCCTTCGCCATGCTCGATGCGGTGGAGGATCATCTCCAGCCAGTTGCACCCTTCCCGGCAGGGAGTGCACTGGCCGCAGCTTTCGTGGGCGTAGAACTTGATGAGGCGCAGGGTGGCCTGCACCATGCAGACGCTCTCGTCCATGACGATGAGGCCGCCGGACCCCCCCATGGAGCCCCGGGCCTTCAGGCTGTCGAAGTCCATGGGAACGTCGAAGTCCTTCTCGTCCAGCATGGGGCAGCTGGCCCCGCCGGGGATGATGGCCTTGATCTTCCGGCCGGTGCTGGAACCGCCACAGAGCTCATCCACCAGGAAGTTCATGGGCGTACCCATGGGCAGCTCGTAGATGCCCGGTCGCTTCACATGGCCACTGACGCCGAAGATGCGGGTGCCCGTGTTCTTGGGGGTGCCGATCTTGGCGTACTCGGCGCCGCCCATGCGCAGGATGGGCGGCACGGCGGCCAGGGTCTCCACGTTGTTCACGGTGGTGGGCTGGCCGAAGGCACCCTTGGCCGCCGGGAAGGGCGGCTTCACCCGGGGCTCGCCGCGGCGGCCCTCCAGCGAGTTCAGCAGGGCCGTCTCTTCGCCGCAGATGTAGGCGCCGGCGCCGCGGTACACGAGGATGTCGTAGTCCCAGCCGGTGCCCAGGATGTTCTTGCCCAGGTAGCCCGCGTCCCGGGCCTGCTGGATGGCCGCTTCGAGCTTCTCGATGAGCCACAGGAACTCGCCACGGACATAGACATAGCCCATGGCGCACTGCATGGCCCAGCCGCCGATGATCATGCCCTCGATGAGCTGGTGGGGGTTGTACTCGAGGATGACGCGGTCCTTGAAGGTGCCGGGTTCGCCCTCATCGGCGTTGCACACCAGGTAGCGGGTGAGCTTGCGGTCAGGGGTGTCCTTGGGCATGAAGGACCACTTGAGGCCCGCCGGGAAGCCCGCCCCGCCGCGGCCCCGGATGCCGGAAAGCTTGACCTCCTCGGTGACGGCCACGGGCTCCAGCTTCAGGGCGGCCTTCATGGCCACGTAGCCTTCGTGGCGCTGCTCGTAGACCTTGAGGTGCCAGTTGTCCAGGTCCCCGGCGCCGCGGAGCATCAGGTTCGGGAACTTCTCCGACCCGAAGCCGGGGAAGGTGTAGGTGTGAAGATCACGCTTGGTGCGGATGGCGGCCATGGTCGTTCCTCCGCTACTCGGCCCAGGGGCGGTATTCGCCCCGCTTGCAGGCTTCCATCACCTCGATGAGCTTCTGCTCGTCCACCAGCTCGTCGTAGACATCCTGGTTCACCTGGATGCAGGGGGCCACGCCGCAGCCCGCCAGGCACTCCACTTCTTCCACGCTCCACAGGCCGTCGGGACTGGGTCCCGCGCCGGGCTGCACGCCGGTCCTTTCGCAGACCTTTTCCAGCAGCTGGGCGGCCCCGCGCAGGGCGCAGCTGATGTTGGTGCAGACCGAGAGGTGGAACTTCCCCACGGGCTTCTTCTGGTACATGGTGTAGAAGGTGGCGACGCCGAAGACGTGCCCTTCGGGAATGCCGATGGCCCTGGCCACGGCCTTCATGGCCGCGAGGCTCACGAAGCCGAACTCCCGCTGGGCGATGTAGAGGGCCGGTAGGGTGGCCGCCAGCTTGTCGGGGTACTGGGCCATGATGGCCTGGATCTCGGCCACGGCCTCGGGACTGAACTCCTTCCGCTCGGATTCGGGGAGCCGCTGGCCCGGAGCCAGGGGTTCATTCGACGTCTCGGGTGGCTGGGGATGATTCATGGGCGCGCTCGCATGAGGGCACAGTTTAGCCCAAAGGTGACAGGGGGCCTCCGGTTAAACCCGGTGCCCCCCATCACGTCCAGTTGGTTCGCGACCTAGAGGTCGCAGTGGCTCCCGTCACAGAAGGGGGCCGTCTTGGTGTGCTTGCACTGGCAGAGGGCCAGCTTGCCGGCCTCCTTGACTTCCACCTTCAGGGGGCGCAGGTCGCAGACCTTGTGGGCGCCATCGCAGAAGGGCTGCTTGGCGCTGAGCCCGCAGGTGCACCAGAAGTACGTGCCGGGCTGGAGATCCAGGACGGCGGGGCCTTGGCGACGACTTTCGGAAGGGTTTCGCTCATGGAACGGCCCGCCTACTTTCCGGCTTCGATGTTCAGGCTGATGGCCACGTCCTCGCCCAGGATGGCGGGGCCGCATCTGATGCCGTAGTCGTTGCGGTTGATGGTCAGGGCCCCATCAATGAAACCCGCCACCACGGTGCCGGGCTTCATGCCCGGCTGGCTGCCCGCGTTGGTGATGGGGAAGGTGATGCGCTTGGTGACGCCCCGCAGGGTGAAGTCGCCCGTGACTTCCAGCTTGCCCTTGGCCACTTCCTTCACCGAGGTGCTCTTGAAGGTGATGGCGGGGAACTTCTCCACGTCGAAGAAATCACCGCTCTTCAGGTGCTTGTCCCGGGCCTCGTTGTCCGTGTTGATGCTGGTGGCATCGATGCTCACTTCCACGCTGGACTTGCTGATGTCCGCGGGATCCACCTTGATGGTCCCGCCGAACTTCGTGAAGCGCCCGCTGGTCTTGGCCAGCAGGTGCCGGATCTTGAAGCTGACCTCGCTGTGGGTGGGGTCGATCTTGTAGGTGTCCTGGGCCAGGGCCGGCAGGGCCGCCAGGGCGAGCAGGGCCAGGACGGTGCGGAAGGGGTGGCGCATGGGGCCTCCTTGGGATAGGTGTTTAACCACGCATTGCAGTCTAGGCCGAAATTAGAGAGTTGCAACACCTTTTTTCCTTTTTCTGTCATTCTTGCCCTGGCCGGAGCCCCCATGCACATCCGCGAGGAACTACAGATCACCAAGCCCCTGGAGCCGGGGCACGAAGTGGCCCTGGCCCTGCTGCTCACCCGGGAATACGTGGCCCGGCTCTTCGAGGCATGCCTCTACGAGCCCGAGGGCCTCTCGGACCAGCAGTTCAACGTGCTGCGCATCCTCAAGGGCGGCCCCAAGGACGGCTACCTGGTGAAGGACATCCGCTGCCGCATGATCTACCGCTTCGCGGACGTGCCCCGCCTGGTGAACCGCCTGGAGGCCCGGGGGCTGGTGAAGCGCTGCGAAAACCCCGCCGACCGCCGGGGCAGCCGGGTGCAGATCACCCCCAAGGGCCTGGCCCTGGAGGCCAAGATGCACGGGCGCCACCAGGCGCTCTGCCAGCAGGTGGACCGGTGCCTCAACGCCGAGGAGCGCGAAACCCTCCTGGGGATCCTGGAGCGGCTGCGGAATGATCATCGGGGGCAGTTGGAGGCGCTGCAGCAGGGGTGACCTTACCCGTCCAGGCCAGCCCTGGTGCCGCCCTCCCGGGGCCAGCAGCCAAGATCAGGAGGGCTGCTTGATCCCCCGGGTCGCTAACCTGGAGCATGTCCACACCCGATTCGCCCACGCCCCGGGAAGGCCTTCCCTTCCCCTCCGCACCTGCGAGCTTCGCCGCCACGCCTCCTGAGATCGCCCTCTGCCTGGAACTGGGCCAGGCCTTCCAGGCCTTCGGCATTCCCGCCCACCGCTTCGAGGACGCGCTATCCCGCATCTCGGCGCGGCTGGGCCTCGATGGCCAGTTCTTCGCCCTGCCCACGGCGTTCTTCGCATCCCTCACCCACGGGGACCAGCACTGGACCTTCATCCAGCGCAGCCCCGCGGGGGATGCGAACCTGGCCAAGCTGTCGGACCTGCAGGAGGCCACCGACGCCCTCATTGAGGGCCGCCTCTCGACGCCCGAGGCCCGGGACCGGGTGCGAGCCATCCTCGCCGCCCCCGACCAGTGGGGCCTCCTCCTGACCGTGCTCTGCTTCGGACTGGGTTCGGCCCCGGCGGCCATGTTCTTCGGGGGTGGCTGGCGGGAGATGCTGCTGACGGCGGTGCTGGGGACCCTGGTGGGTCTGACGGCGGTACTGCTCGGGCGGAAGGCCGGCTCCTCGCGGCTGGTCCATCCCGTGGCGGGCACCCTGGTGGGCTTCCTGGCCCTGGCCGCCGCCTATCGGTTTCCCCACGTGTCCCCGCAGGTTGTCACGGTGGCGGGCCTCATCGTCCTGGTGCCGGGCCTGCGGCTGGTGGTGTCCATGAACGAACTGGCCACGGCCAATCTGGTGGCAGGAACGGCCCGCCTGATGGACACGGTCATGACCTTCCTGTCCTTGGGCTTCGGCGTGGCCCTGGGCCAACGGCTGGCCGCCCCCCTCATGGAGCAGGCCCTGCAGGGCGCCCCCCTGCCCCTGCCCGCCTGGACCATCCTGCCCACCCTGCTGCTGGCCGCCGCGGCCTTCGTGGTGATCTTCAAGGCACGCCTATCGGACCTGCCCTGGATCTTCGCCGCCTGCGTGCTGGCCTTCTACGGCTCACGGCAGGGCTCGGCCTACCTCGGGCCCCAGTTCGGCGTGGGTCTCGGCGCCTTCGCCCTCGGGCTGGCCAGCAACCTCTTCACGCGCTTCCGAAGGCGCCCCTCCGTGGTGACCCTGCTGCCGGGTCTCATGGTGCTGGTGCCCGGCGGCCTCGGCTTCAAGGGCCTCGAGTTCATCATTCAGAAACAGCTGGTCATGGGCCTCGACACGGCCTTCCAGGCCCTCTTCGTGGCCATCGCTCTGCTCACCGGGCTGCTGCTGGCCCATGCGGCCGTGCAGCCCCGCACCGCGCTGTAGCGGGTTCCCGCTTCGGCCCCTGGCCTAATAATAGCTGGTGCCGAAGGGGCCGGTGACGATGGCAGTGAAACAGTAGTCCACGCCGCAGCCCCAATCGCCCCACCAGCGGATGCGGATGCGGGCGCTGCTGGTGCCGATGCCGTTGTCCGCCAGGTATGCGCCGATGCCCCCCAGGCCAAAGGTGGTGCTCCGCGGGTCAAGGGTCACGACGACCTTCTCGAGCTTCCAGCCGTTCCTCAGCGTCGTGCGGGCGAAGAAGTCGTCGTAGCCGCTCTTGCCGCCATAGAAACCCTGGGAGGTGTCGTGGGAACCCAGGACGAACGCCTCACCCTGGACAAAATCACCAGGCCTGCCACAGAAAATGGAGTAGCCGCAGTTGAAGCCGGTGGCATAGGTTGGTGTCAGGGTCGTCAGGGGCTCGCCGAACTGGACGTCCGTCGTGAAGGGGGGTCCGCAGAACCGCATCACTTCATGGACGAAGGTGGGGAGGTAGGTGAAGGTCAGTGGGGTCCGGCTGGTCTGCTTGGCATTGAGCACCGTGACCTTGCACGGCGTGGTGCTGCTGACTCCGCCGATTTTCGGCACGATGGCCCAGATGGCATATGGCGTGGACTGGCTGACCGTGCCCTGATAGACCATGCTGCCGACCTGGAACTGGACCGCTGGCTTGGCCTCGAAGCCGTACCCCGAGATGATGAGGGGGCAGTCCATGGCGCCTTCGCGGATGCTCAGGCTGGTGGCGTCCATCTCGGTGCCCTTGAGGGTGAACCGCACGGGCTGGCTTTTGAAGGTGAGGCCGTTGACCACGCGGGCCAGGTAGGCCTGGGCGTCGAAGTCATAGCGGGCGCTGTATGTGGGGACGGTGAACTTCAGGGAGGAGGCCGAGCCGTAGGTGGACGGCACGATGCTGTCCTTTCCGTCGTTCAGAACGAGGTGCAGGGTATCGGTGCTGGCGAACAGGCCGCCATTCAGGGTCATCTGCTGACCCGGGGTGCCGGGCACGGTGGCGACGCCATTGAGGATGGGGACGATCACCGCCTCGTAATGGAAGGGCAGGACATTGCTCACGAAGCCCGTGGCGCTGCTCAGGGAGACATCGCCGTTATAGGACGCGGTGGCGTCACCGGCAGGAGGGGCGGGCATGTGCACGATGAGCTCTTGCTGGCCGGTCGACAGCTGCGTCACCGATTCGACGGCCGCCGTCAGCACCAGGGGTTTCATCTGGATGACGTCGACGGGCCGGGCGGGGTTGCCGGTGGGCACCGTCTTCACATAGGCAGCGCGGACAGTGAAGGCCACCTGGTACAGGCCGTTCTGGGCCTTGAAGTTCTTGCCGTGGAGGACGACCTTCTCCCCGGGGGAGGCCTTGGCGGGCACGGCCTCCAGCAAGGTCGACACACCCGCGGCGATGGCCGCCTGCTGAGCCGCGGTGGGTACCAGGGCCGGCTTCTGGGCCAGCGTCACATTCGAGACAAGGTTCGGTGGGCCGCTCTTCTGGACGGCGGCGAACTGCGTCGCCGCCTGGGCCTTGTAGGTCGTGATGCGCTGCTGGGTGGGCTGGCGCAGCTCGGCCAGGGTTCTCGCAAGGCTGGCCTGGTGGGCGGCTGGGGCCACATTCGGCCGCACCGCCGGGGGCTTCAGCTTAGCGGTCAGGCCCGGTTCCGCCTTGGCGAGCGCCGCCAGATCCACCTCCGGAAACCGGATCGTGGCCGTGACCGTGGCCGGGAGGGTGAAGGCCGCCTTCGGATAGGCCACCCCGACCCGCCAGAGGATGCCGGTCGCCACATCCTGGACCGTGGCGCTGTAGGTGAGCCTGGCGGGCGAGCTCATGGGTTTGGAGGCGACGACACTGCGGCCGGTCATGTCAGTGAGATCCAGCGTCAGGGGCATGCCCCCCTGCCATTGGAGATCGGCCAGGACGAGGCCTGCCCGCGTCACCGGGAAGCCGAAGGAGGTCCGCTCCCCGGGAAGCAGGGTGAAGCTCTGCGGATACTTGGGCGGCTGCAGCGGCGCACGGGGTTGCGCCAGGGCCGGCGCCCCCAGGAGCAGCATGCAGCCGAGAGCAATCAGGAGCCTGAACGGGCCGGTCATTCGTCCCTCCTCGGGTGGGTGGTTCTAGTGGTTGACTGGGTGGGGGCCAGGGCTGGTCTGCCGTGCGCGGGATCAAAGGCTGAAAGAGTCAGCTCTCCAGGGCCCGGTGAACCAGACGCTACCCGGCAGGGCTTCCCGAGATACGCCAGGAAGCGGAGGCAGGTCGCATGGGGTGAGCTCTGGATATTCATAATGGATGATGGGATCATTATAGTGAAAATACACGAACCGACGAGCCATTCCATGATTTTTTGGGTCAGCCCGGCCCAAGCCCCTTGATGTTCATGAGTGTTGGGTCTTCTATTTCATCCGAAGCGCCCTGCTCGACACCACCAACCCCAGAGAGAAGGTGCCGGTCGAGGGGAGGTTCACGTTCATCACCTATGCCATCACCGATCGGAGGGCTGAACCTTCCGCCGTGGCCATCGTGCGGAACCATGAGAACGCCACGCTCTAAGCCGGTGGGAAGGTGCTGCAGCAGCGACCGGACTGGTGGGTGAACGGCAAGATCCTCAAGGATGGCAGGGAGTGCTGGGTGCAGGCAGAGCGGGGGAATGGCACGATCTGGCTGCGGATCGTCGAGAAGCAGGGCATGGCCCAGTACATCGTTCCCGATGCCGCGGCCATGGGCGGCGACCTGAAGGCCACGGGTCATGTGGCGCTGTATGGCATCTTCTTCGATACCGGCAAGTCCGAAGTGAAGCCCGTATCCGGACCCGCCCTGGAGTGGATCGCCAAGCTCTTGAACCTGGATGCTGGCCTCAGGCTGAAGGTGGTGGGCCACACGGACATGACCGGGTCCATGGAGGCGAACATGAAGCTCTCCCAGGCCCGCGGCGAGGCCGTGGTGCAGGCCCTGGTGAAGCAGCACGGCATTGCTGCGGGCCGTCTGAGGGGCCATGGCGTCGGGCCTCTCGCCCCGGTCGCCACCAATGGCACCGAAGAAGGCCGCGCCCTGAACCGGCGTGTGGAACTGGTGAAGGAGTAGCGCGGCGGAGGCCAGGATGGCAGAGCTCCGCGCGAACCCCGCCGGCCGTAGGGGCAGCCGGATGCAGATCGTGGCCAGGGGCCCGGTCCTGGGAGCCCGCATTCACACCCGCCACAAAGTCCTCGGCCGGCAGGTGGACCGCTGCCTCACGCCACGCCAGCGGCTGCGCAACGACCCCCGCGGCCAGCGGGTGGCGTTGCAGGGCGAGATGGCGGCCAGGGACCAGCGGCCGGGTTCACCAGCAATGGTGCTGGCCCGGCCCTCCAGGGGCCTGCGGTTCGCGCACGGTCGGCCTCCGCTCCTGCTCCGCGCTCATGGCGCCTGTGTCGTTGAATGACCCAGTTTCTTAGCGGTCCAATTCGCCTGCGATGATATTCATTGCCCCGAGGACTGCGACAGCATCAGCGATGAGCCCGCCCTTCACCTGGTCTTCGAAGCTGCTGAAGATGGGCAGGCAGGGCGGACGGACGCGGATGCGGTAGGGGTTCTTGCCGCCGTCGCTGACGATGTAGAAGCCCAGCTCGCCGTTGGCGGCTTCGGTGGCGCTGTAGACCTCGCCCACGGGCATCTCCATGCCGTGCATGATGAGCTTGAAGTGGTGGATGAGGCTTTCCATCCGGGTGTAGACCTTCTCCTTGGACGGCAGGGCGATCTTGGGGTCGTCCACCATGACGGGGCCCGGCTCCAGCCGGTCCAGCACCTGCCGGATGATGCGCAGGCTCTGGCGCATCTCCTCGGTGCGCACCAAGTAGCGGTCGAACACGTCGCCGGTGGTGCCGATGGGGATGTCGAAGTCGTAGGTCTCGTAGCCCAGGTAGGGCTGGGCCTTGCGGAGATCCTGGGGCACGCCCGCGGCGCGGAGGCAGGGGCCGGAGTACCCCCAGTTCACGGCATCCTCGGCGCTGATGACGCCGATGCCCTTGGTGCGGTCATGCCAGATGGGGTTGTGCGACAGCAGGTTCTCCATCTCCTTGAGGCTCGCCTCGCACTCCACCAGGAAGCGCTCGGTGAGGGGCACGAAGCCCTCGGGGATGTCCCGGAAGAGCCCGCCGATGCGGGTGAAGCTGGTGTGCAGGCGCTGGCCGGCGGCCATCTCGAAGAGGTCGTAGATGGTCTCCCGCTGCCGGAAGAGGTAGAGGAAGGCCGTGAAGGCGCCGATGTCCACGGCGTTCACGCCCACGCACACGAGGTGGTCGGCGATGCGGGCCAGCTCGGAGACCAGCACCCGGATCTGCTGGGCGCGCTTGGGGATCTCGATGCCCAGGAGCTTCTCCACCGCCGTGGTATAGCCCACGTTGTTCATGATGGAGCTGCAGTAGTTGAGCCGATCCGTGAGGGGGATGAACTGCTGGTAGCTGAGGTTCTCGCCCAGCTTCTCCACGCCCCGGTGGAGGTAGCCCATCTCGGGGGTGGCCTTGGTGATGGTCTCGCCTTGCAGCTCCAGCACGATGCGGAGCGTGCCGTGGGTGGTGGGGTGCGAGGGCCCCATGTTGACGATCATGCGATCGCCGTCCAACTGCTGCCGGGAGAGGGCGATGGAGTCCATGGTCATTCTCCACCCCGCTCGCCGTTGTTGAAGGGCGCCGTGCAGCCTTCCATGCAGAAGACGTCGCCCCCATCGAGGGGGAAGTCCTTGCGCAGGGCATGGCCGGGGAAGTCGTCCCAGGTGAGCAGACGCCGCAGGTCCGGGTGGCCGTCAAAGCGGATGCCGAAGAGGTCGAAGACCTCCCGCTCGAACCAGTTGGCGGTCTTGAAGGTGCCCGTGAGGCTGGGGACGGACTGGCCGTCGGACACGGGGACCTTGACCCGCAGCCGCTCCTGGCTGGCCAGGTTGAGCCAGTGGTAAACGACATCAAATCGCTGTTCACGCTCCGGCCAGTCCACGGCCGTGATGTCCACCAGGAACTGGAAGCCTTCGCGGTGGAGCAGGGCCACCAGGGCCAGCAGGCTCTCCCTGGGGATGACGATGGTCTGGTCACCCCGGAAGTCGTGCCGGTCGGTGATGGTGCCGGGCAGCTGTGCGTCGATGTGCTCGATGATCACGCGGCACCTCCTGTGCCGCGCCCTCCGGGCTTCGGCTTGACTCGCGGGAACGGCGCTCGCCCCTTCGGGGCCGCCTGCTTCGCAGTCGGTCCTATTCGCCTGCGGCGAATGGTCACCGAAGTGGCATTCCGCTCCTGCTTCATGCTCATGATCCCCGCCTAAAAAATGGTGCCCACGCCGCGCTCGCCCGCGTCCATCAGCATCTCGCGGATGGTCTGCTGGCTGGTGAGGCCCTTCTCCGCCTGGAGGGCATCCTGCCGGGCCAGGCTTTCGTAGAACCGCGCGATGTGGTCCTTGCGCATGGAGAGCGATTCCTTCTCGATCTGCTCCTGCAGCTTCATGACGCCGTAGATGATGCTCTCGGGCCGGGGCGGGCAGCCCGGCACGTAGACATCCACCGGGATGATCCGGTCCACGCCCTGCAGGGTGGCATAGGTGCGGTACATGCCCCCCGAACTGGCGCAGACGCCCACGCTGATCACCCACTTGGGCTCGGCCATCTGGGCGTAGATGGTGCGGAGCACCGGGGCCATCTTGTTGGTGATGGTGCCCAGGATCAGCATCATGTCGCTCTGCCGGGGGCTGAAGCGCATGGCCTCGGCGCCGAAGCGGCTGAGGTCGTACTTCGACGACATCATGCTCATGAACTCGATGGCGCAGCAGGCCACGCCGAAGGGCATGGGCCACAGGCTGTTCTTGCGCCCCCAGTTGACCACCGCGTCCAGGCGGGTGGTCATTACGGCATCGTTGATGTTCAGCTCCGCCATGTCAGCGCTCCCACTCGAAGGCGCCCTTGCCCCAGGCGTAGATGTAGCCCACCAGCAGGGTGGCCATGAAGCTCATCATGGCGGCGAAGGTCCAGAGGGCCTGCTTGTAGTTCGCGGCCCAGGGCAGGAGGAAGGCTGCTTCCACGTCGAACAGGATGAAGAGCATGGCCGTCAGGTAGAACTTCACGGAGTACTTGTGCCGGGCGCCGGTCTGGACCGGCGGCACGCCACACTCGTAGACCCGCAGCTTGGCTTCCTGGGGATTGTTGGGCTTCAGCAGGGGCAGCACCCAGCCGGACAACACCAGGATGGCGATCGCCGTCACGGCGGCGACCAGCAGGAGGATCAGGACCGACAGGAAGGGCGATGCGGGATTGGCCATGGCGCTCTCGGGCGGAGGATTCCGCGAGGATCCAGCTTAGCGCCCTTTGATCGGCCGTTGGCCATGTCAAGATCACAGGACACCGGGGCCCGGGGCCCTGGGATAGAATCGATCGCACACCCTTCCACCCTTCTGCCGGGAAACCCATGAGCGACCTCAAGCTGCGCGTCAAAGAGATGATCATCGAGCGTCTGAAGCTGGAGGGCATGACCCCGGAGCAGATCGACGACGAGGCCCCCATGTTCGGCGATGGCCTGGGGCTGGATTCCATCGACGCCCTGGAACTGGTGCTGGGCATCGAGCAGGTCTTCGGCGTGAAGATCGAGGACGAGGCCGCGGGCCTCAAGGCCTTCAAATCCGTGCAGGCCCTCACGGACTTCATCGCCGAGCACGCGAAGTAGCCGAAGGCGACCGATGACCGACATCCCGGCCCACCTGCCGCACCGCTACCCCTTCCTGCTGGTGGACCGGGTGCTGGAGCGGGTGCCGGGGGTCCGCGTCGTTGCGGAGAAGCTGGTCACCAACGGCGAGCCCTACCTCCAGGGCCACTTCGAAGGTCGTCCCCTGGTGCCCGGCGTGCTGCTGCTGGAGATGCTGGCCCAGGCCGGGGGCTTCCTGGAGGCCGAGTCCCTGCATGGGGCCGCCATCTTCCTGGCCGGGGTCCAGGACGCCCGCTTCAGGGCCCCCGCCCTGCCCGGCGACCGGCTGCGGCTGGAGGTGACCGCTGAAGGCGCCTTCGCCGGCCTGATGAAGCTGAAGGGCGCCGTCAGCTGCGAAGGGCGGGAGCTCTGCACCGCCACCCTGCTGGTGAAGCGCCTATGAGCCGACCCTTTCGCCGCGTCGTCGTCACCGGCCTGGGCATGGTGTCCTCCCTGGCCCTGGACCGGGAGGGGACCTGGTCCGCCATGCTCGAAGGGAGGGATGGCCTGGGGCCCCTGACCCGCCTCCACCTGCCCCTGGAACCCGCCCAGGTGGCGGGCCAGGTGGCCATGGATCCGGCCCGGCACCAGACCCTCTGCGAACGCATGGCCCTGCGGGCCCTGGAGGAGGCCCTGGATGGTCACCTGTTCCAAGGCGACCCGGACCGCGTGGGTGTCTTCCAGGGGGCGGGCACCAGCGGCCTCCCCGTGGCCGAAGCCTACCTGGAGGCGCGCCTGGCCGGAGAGCGGGGCCGGGCCGTGGAGCCCGCCTACCAGAGCCCCAGCACGGTCACCGATGCCCTGGCCCGGCGCCTGGGTGCCCAGGGGCCCCGGGGCACCATCATGAACGCCTGCTCGTCGAGCCTGCTGGCCATCGGCCAGGCCTGGGAGCGGCTGGCGGCCGGGGAACTGGACCTGGCCGTGGCCGGCGGCGCCGAAAGCCTCTGCCGCACCACGTACGGCGGCTTCTCCTGCCTCAAGGCAGTGGACACCGAAAAATGCCGTCCCTTCAGCCGGAATCGGGCGGGCCTCAACCTGGGTGAAGGCGCCGTGCAGCTGGTGCTGGAGCCCCTGAACCGGGCGCTGGCCCGGGGCGCGGTGATCTACGCCGAGGTGCTGGGCTACGGCGCCAGCATGGACGCCCACCATCCCACGGCCCCCCATCCCGAGGGCGAGGGCGCCGCCCGGGCCCTGGCCATGGCCCTGCGCACGGGTCGCTGCGAAGCCTCCGATGTCGATCTCGTCTCCGCCCACGGCACCGCCACCCCCGCCAACGACGGCGCCGAGTGCCTGGCCATCCGCCGGGCCCTGGGCCCCGCCGCGGATGCGGTGTCGGTCACCAGCACCAAGAGCCAGTTCGGCCACACGCTGGGTGCCGCCGGGGCCTTCGGGGCTGCCGCCGCCATCCTGTCCCTGCGGGACCAGGTGGTGAGCCCCACCCTGCGGCTGGAGGAGCCCGATCCCGTGTGCGATCTCGACTGCACGCCGAAGGAGGCGAGGGCCCGGCGGGTGCGGGTTGCCTTGGTGAATGCGTTTGCGTTTGGTGGCAACAACGTGTCGCTTTTGCTCCGACGATGGGAGGGGCGATGAGCAGCTCGGATCTCGTCATCACGGGCCTGGGCCTGGTGCTGCCTTGCGGCGATGGCCTCGAGGCCGCCCGGGCCAGCCTGGCCTCGGTTGCCCCCTGCTTCGGGTCGCTGCCGGAGACCCTGGGCAAGGGCCTTGGCGCCGCCTGCACGGCCTTCGGCCCCGCGGGCATCATCCCCCCCATGCAGCTGCGGCGCCTGGACCGCCCCTCCCGCTTCGCCTGGGTGGCCGCCCACCAGGCCTTCCAGGATGCGGGACTCGATCCGAAGCCCATGGGCGAGCGCATCGCCGTGGCCGTGGGCACCCTGACCGGCGGCAGCGAGGCCAGCGAGGCCTTCATGCGGCCCTACCTCCAGCGGGGCCCCGAGGGGGCCTCGCCGCTCGTCTTCCCCAACTGCGTGGCCAATGCCGCCAGCGGCCACCTGGCCCTGGCCTTCGGCCTCAAGGGCCCCAGCGTCACCTTCGTGGACCGGGAGAATGCCGCCTTCGTGGCCCTGGAGCAGGCCGCCCGCTGGCTGCGTGCGGGACTGGCGGAAGTGGCCCTGGTGCTGGGCACCGACGGCCTCTTCCCCCTGCTGCTGGACATCTGCCGGGGCGCCCGGATGCTGGATCGCAGCGGCCACCCGGAATTCGGATCGGGCCGGGGCTTCCTGCCGGGAGAAGGCGCCCAGGCTTTCCTGCTGGAGACCCGGGGTCACGCGGAAGCTCGCGGCGCCAAGCCCAGAGCCACCCTGCGTGCCCTCGCCAGCCGCTCCTCCGCGGGCACCTCCGAATCGGAACGCTCGGTAGCCCTGTGCGCGGCCGCCTCGGACCTCGGCCCGGAGACCCCGCACCGCCGCATCGGCGGCGGCAACGGCCTCGCCCGCCTCGACGCCATGGAAGCCAACCTGGCCGCTGCCCATCCGGGCTGGCCTGCGGCGCTCCATCCCAAGCTCCTCTGGGGCGAGTTCGGCGGCTCCGGCGCCCAGCTGCTGGCCGCGGCCCTGTTGGAACCTGCCGACCGCGCCCTGGTCACGGCTCCGGCCAGCAGCGGCGCCCAGTTCGCGGCGCTGCTGGAAGGCGTTAGGCTGGATCGGTCATGAGGGAACGCGATCAGATCAGCATCGGCAGCCAGTCCATCCTCTGGGTGGCAGGCGTGGGTGTGGGCCTGCTGACCCTGGCCTTCGTCCTGGGCGTGCAGGTGGGCAAGCAGAGCGCCGCCCTCCGGCGCCCCCTCGTGAAGGGGGTGGAAGAAGAGCTGAAGGAGCTCCCAGAGCCCCTGGCGGACCAGCTGAAGTTTTTCGAAGGCGAGGGCCCGGATCGGCTGGTGCCCACCACCAAGGTGGAGGCAGGGTCGCCCAAGGACGAGGTGAAGGCGCCCGCCAAGCCGGCCCCCAAGCCGCCGGAGAAGGTCCCTGCACCAGAGGCCTGGACCCAGCAGCTCATCGCCACCGCCGACGCCGCCGAAGCCAAGCGGGTGGCCGACAAGGCCAAGGCCGCGGGCTTCGCCACCACGACGGTGAAGGATAACGGCCAGCTGAAAGTGCGCCTGGCCAAATCCGCCGATCGAGCCGCCATGGACAAGACCGCCGAGAAGCTCAAGAAGGCCGGGTTCAAGCCCTTCGCGGTCAAGGTGGAGTAGGGCCCGATTCAGCCCGGCGCACAACCATCGAATCTCCGGGTTCGACTGGATGGATTTGGCTTAGCCATCGGCGCGATTAATTACGATGCAACGGTAATCTATGGTGATCTTCGACACAACCGATCCGGCGCTGGGATCCACTCGAAACCAGCATATGCCCATCCAAGAAGCCCACCATTGCTTAGTTTATTTTGTAAAAAACCAACCATTCTCACCCAATTCCGCTCGGTCGGTCACGAGGAATTGGGTTGACGCGTCCTTGGGTCTGGTTTTTAACTTTACCAATCGGTAATGATTTACCGGTTTGTCTTCTCGATCCATCAACGCCGGGTTGAAGAGGCATGAAAGGCAACCCGGTGGCCCCTGCCATCCGGTGGGGAGAGCTCCGTCTGCCTTTCATTGAAAAATCCGGCCCCCTCACATGGTGCTGACATGAACAAAGACCAATACATCGAGAGTTTGAGAAAACTCAACCTGAAGGTTTACCTCTTCGGGAAGTTGGTCGAGAACCCGGTCGACCACCCGATGATCCGCCCCTCCCTGAACTCCGTCGCCATGACCTATGAGCTGGCTGGGCAGGACGAGCACAAGGATCTGATGACGGCGACGTCGCACCTCACGGGCAAGACGGTCAACCGCTTCTGTCACCTGCACCAGAGCACCGAAGATCTGGTGAAGAAGGTGAAGATGCAGCGGCTTCTCGGTCAGAAGACGGCCTCCTGCTTCCAGCGCTGCGTGGGCATGGACGCCTTCAATGCCATCTTCTCGACCACCTTCGAGATCGACGCCAAGTGCGGCACCGAGTACCACAAGCGCTTCACGGACTACATGAAGTTCGTGCAGGAGAACGACCTGACCGTGGACGGCGCCATGACCGACCCCAAGGGTGATCGCTCCCTGTCCCCCTCCAGACAGGAAGACCCGGACATGTACCTCCACATCGTGGAGGAGCGCGCGGACGGCATCGTGGTGCGCGGCGCCAAGGCCCACCAGACCGGCGCGCTCAACTCCCACGAGCACCTCATCATGCCCACCCAGGCCATGAAGGAGGAGGACAAGGCCTACGCCGTCTCCTTCGCCGTGCCCTCGGACGCGGACGGGGTGTTCATGATCTACGGCCGCCAGTCCTGCGACACCCGCAAGATGGAGGCTGGCGCGGACATCGATGTGGGCAATTCCGAGTTCGGCGGCCACGAGGCCCTGGTGATCTTCGAGGATGTCTTCGTGCCCTGGAACCGGGTGTTCCTCTGCAAGGAGTGGGAGTTCGCCGGGATGATGGTGGAGCGCTTCGCGGGCTACCACCGGCAGTCCTATGGCGGCTGCAAGACGGGCGTGGGCGATGTGCTCATCGGCGCCGCGGCTTTGGCCGCCGACTACAACGGCGCGGCGAAGGCCAACCACATCAAGGACAAGCTCATCGAGATGACCCACCTCAACGAGACGCTCTACGCCTGCGGCATCGCCTGCTCGGCGGAAGGCAGCAGGACCAAGGCCGGCAACTACCAGATCGACAACCTGCTGGCCAACGTCTGCAAGCAGAACGTCACCCGCTTTCCCTACGAGATCGCCCGCCTGGCCGAGGACATCGCCGGCGGCATCATGGTGACCATGCCCTCCGAGGCTGACTACCGAGACGAGAAGGTCGGGCCCTTCGTGAAGAAGTACCTCAAGGGCGTCTCCAGCGTGAGCACCGAGAACCGCATGCGGGTGCTGCGCCTCGTCGAGAACCTGACCCTGGGTACCGCGGCCGTGGGCTACCGCACCGAGTCCATGCACGGCGCCGGCTCGCCCCAGGCCCAGCGCATCATGATCGCCCGCCAGTCCAACATCGAGGCCAAGAAGGCGCTGGCCAAGAAGATCGCCAAGGTGAACGAAAGCGAGAACAAGTAGTCCGGTTCAACCGGTCCACACGAACAAGCCGAGCGACACGCGTCCCGGCCGAAAGCGGACTGTCCCCCGAGGGACGGAAGGAGAAGCCATGGAATGGAAGCGCACGTACCAGGAAAGACTGACGTCGGCCGAAGAAGCCGTGACCACCGTCCTCAGCGGTGACCGGGTGGTGGTGGGGCACGCGGCCGGCGCCCCCGAGGTGCTCCTGAAGGCCCTGGTGGCCCGGCGCTCCCGGCTGCGGGAGGTGGAGCTCGTCCACATGCTCTGCCTGGGCGACGGCGGCTACCTGGCCGAGGGCATGGAGCCCCATTTCCGCTTCAACGGCATCTTCGTCGGCAGCAACAACCGGAAGGCCGTGGAGGAGAACCGGGGGGACTACACGCCCTGCTACTTCCACGAGTTCCCTGGGCTCTTCAGCAGCCAGCTGCCCGTGGACGTCGCCCTGATCCAGGTCACCCCGCCCAATGCCGCGGGCTTCTGCAGCTTCGGCGTGTCCTGCGACTACACCAAGCCCGCCGCGCACCAGGCCAAGATCGTCATCGCGGAGTCCAACGAGCAGATGCCCTGGATCGGCGGCGACAACCTGATCCACGTGTCCCAGCTGCACCACATCGTGGCGACCTCCCATCCCATCTTCGAGCTGCCCCTGCCGAGGATCGGCGAGACGGAGCGGCTCATTGGCGAGCACTGCGCCACCCTGGTGGAGGACGGTTCGACCCTCCAGCTCGGCATCGGCGCCATTCCCGATGCGGTCCTGATGTTCCTGAAGGACAAGAAGGACCTGGGCATCCACTCGGAGATGTTCTCGGACGGACTGATCGACCTGGTGGAACTGGGCGTCGTGAACGGCCGCCGGAAGTCCATCCACAAGGGGGAGCTGGTCTCCACCTTCCTCATGGGCAGCCAACGGCTCTACGACTTCGTCCACAAGAACGACCAGGTGAAGCTCTACCCCGTGGACTACGTGAACCACCCCACGGTGATCATGCAGAACAGCCGGATGGTCTCCATCAACTCCTGCATCGAAGTGGACCTCATGGGGCAGGTGGGCTCCGAATCCATCGGCCTGAGGCAGTTCAGCGGCGTGGGCGGCCAGGTGGACTTCGTCCGCGGCGCCAGCATGGCGGTGGGCGGCAAATCCATCATCGCCGTGCCCTCCACCGCCGCCGGTGGCAAGCTCTCCCGCATCGTGCCCTTCCTGGCCCAGGGGGCGGCGGTCTCCACCTCCCGGAACGACGTGGACTACGTGGTCACGGAATACGGCATCGCCCACCTCAAGGGGAAGACCCTCCGGCAGCGCGCCCAGAGCCTCATCGCCATCGCCCATCCCGCGTTCCGCGACGAGCTGGAAGAGGAGTTCGCCCGCCGCTTCGCCGCCACCCTCTGCGCCGTCGGGGTCTGAGATGCAGCTCTTCACCCTCAAGACGCGGCTGAGCCGGTTCGACAGCTTCGCGGCCTTCGCCCAGGAGTTCAGGCTCACGGAACGGGATCTGGTGATCACCCACGCCTTCCTCCATGAGCCCTTCATGAAGCCGCTGGACCTGCCCTGCCACTTCGTCATGCAGGAGCGGTACGGCGCCGGCGAGCCTTCCGACGTGATGATGAACAGCATCCTCGCGGACGTGAAGGACCTGAGCTTCGACCGGGTCGTGGCCGTGGGCGGTGGGACCGTCATCGATATCGCCAAGCTCTTCGTGCTGGAAGGGCTGGTGGACGTGGTGACAGCCTTCGAGCGCAGCATTCCCCTAGTCAAGGGCAAGCAGTTGGTGATCATCCCAACCACCTGCGGGACCGGCAGCGAAGTCACCAACCTCTCCATCGCCGAGATCACGTCGAAGCAGACCAAGATGGGCCTGGCCGACGACGCGATCCTGCCGGACGAGGCGGTGATCATCCCGGAGCTGCTTCGGGGCCTGCCCTTCAATTTCTACACCTACAGCGCCATCGACGCCTTCATCCACGCGGTGGAATCCTACGTCTCCCCGAAGTCCAATCCCTATACCAGGCTCTACGCCAAGGCTGCCATCGAGCTGATCCTCGACGTCTTCGGCGGGATCCTCGAACGCGGTCCCGAGTACCGCTTCGAGCGCATGGAGGACATGCTGATGGCCAGCAACTTCGCCGGCATCGCCTTCGGGAACACGGGCGTCGGTGCGGTCCACGCCCTCTCCTATCCCCTCGGCGGCACCTACCACGTGCCCCATGGCGAAGCGAACTACCAGTTCTTCGCCGCCGTGTTCAAGCGCTACCAGGAGAAGCAGCCCCTGGGCCGGATCCAGGAACTCGACGCGCTGCTGGCGGGGCTCCTCCACACGGAGACGGCCAACGTGTACGACCGCCTGGAGCGGCTCTTCGGCCAGCTGCTCTCCAGAAACAGCCTCCGCTCCTACGGCATGAAGCCCGCGGAGATCGAGACCTTCGCCGACACCGTCATGCAGAAGCAGGGACGGCTGCTGGCCAACAACTACGTCGCGCTGACTCGGGACGAGATCCGCGACATCTACAAATCCCTTTTCTAACCGCGCCACCCGCACAGGAGGATGAGTCCATGGAAGTCAAGAGCGTCGTCGCCAAGGCTCGCAAGGCCCAGGCCATTTTCGAGAAGAACTTCAGTCAGGAGCAGGTTGACGAGATCGTCCAGACCGTCGCCCAGACCGTCTATGACAATGCCCACAGGCTGTCCGAGCTGGCCGTCGAGGAGACCGGCATGGGCGTGGTGGAAGACAAGATCGCCAAGTGCCACGGGAAATCCACCGGCGTCTGGCACGACCTGAAGGACAAGAAGTCCATGGGTGTCCTCCGGGTGGATGAAACGACCAACCTGGTGGAGATCGGCAAGGCCATCGGCGTGGTGGCGGGCATCACGCCCTCGACCAACCCCGTGGTCACCCCCATGTCCAAGATCATGTTCGCGCTCAAGACCAAGAACGCCATCATCATCGCCCCCCACCCGAAGGCCGCGCGGTGCTCGGGCCTCACGGTGGAGCTCATCAACAAGGCCCTGCAGAAATTCAACGTGCCCGAGGGGCTGGTGCAGATCCTGTCCAACCCTTCGGTGGAAAAGACGCAGGAACTCATGCGGTCCTGCGACGTCGTGGTGGCCACCGGCGGCATGGCCATGGTCAAGTCCGCCTACTCCTCCGGGAAACCCTCCTTCGGCGTGGGCGCCGGCAATGTCCAGGTCATCCTGGATCGCCAGATCGACTACCAGGAGGCCGCCCTCAAGGTCATCACGGGCCGCAAGTTCGACAACGGCATCATCTGCTCGGGCGAGCAGTCCTTCATCTACCACGAGGACGACCGGGCCGAGGTCATGGCCGCCTTCGTGGCCCAGGGCGCCTACGTCGTGCCGGACCAGGAGCGGCAGCTGGTGGTGGAGGCCATCTTCGAGAACGGTGGCCTGGCGAAAGACGCCGTGGGCCAGTCCGTGAACTTCATCGCCGCCAAGGCGGGCATCTCCGTTCCCGCGGGCATCAAGGTGCTCGTGCTCGAGGCCAAGGGCATCGGCGAAGCCGACATCATCTGCAAAGAGAAGATGTGCCCCGTGCTGGCGGCCTTCAGCTACAAGAACATCGACGAGGCCATCCAGATCGCCACCGCCAACCTCCTGCTGGAAGGCAGCGGCCACACCGCCGGCATCCACTCCAACAACCAGGAGAACATCCGGAAGGCCGGTTCCCGGATTCCCGTCTCGCGCCTCATCGTCAACGCGCCCTGCGCCACCACGGCGGGCGGCTCCGTCGAGGGCGGGCTCGCCTTCACCAACACCCTGGGCTGTGGCAGCTGGGGCGGCAACTCCATCTCCGAGAACTTCACCTACAAGCATCTGCTGAACGTGACGCGCATCGCCTCCATCTCCAGGAAGAAGGTTTCGGCGCCCAAGCCCAAGCCGACCCTGGTCTAGGCAGCCCTACTTTCCCACTGACCCCGAACTGGCGCAGGGCCCTAGCCCCTTCCTTCCCGCGCCCCGCACCCCACGGAGCCCCCCATGGCCCAGATCCTTGCCGACCGTCGCGACATCGACTTCGTCCTCCACGAACAGCTGAAGGTCGAGGACCTCGCGAAGCACGAAGCTTTCGCCGACTTCAACCGCAAGGCCATCGACCTCATCGTCAACGAGGCCAGGAACCTGGCCGTGAAGGAGATCCTGCCCACCCAGGTGGACGGCGACCGCATCGGCGCCCACTTCGCCAATGGCGCCGTGACCATGCCCGCCTCCTTCCACAGGGCCTGGAAGGCCCTGAAGGAAGGCGAGTGGCTGGCCATGACCGACGATCCCGATTGGGGCGGCCAGGGCATGCCCCACACGGTGGCCTCCGCGGCCACGGACTACCTCATGGGCGCCAACTTCGCCTTCATGCTGACCGCCGGACTCACCCACGGCGCCGGCAAGCTGGTGGAGAAGCTGGGCACGGCCAATCAGAAGAAGCTCTACCTCAGGAAGCTCTACAGCGGCGAGTGGGGCGGCACCATGCTCCTCACCGAAGCCGAAGCCGGCTCCGATGTGGGCGCCCTGGCCGCCACGGCGAGCCTGAATCCGGATGGCACCTATTCCATCACCGGCAACAAGATCTTCATCTCGGCCGGCGAGCACGATTTGGTCCCGAACATCATCCACCCGGTGCTGGCCCGCATCGAGGGCGCTCCAGCCGGCACCGGCGGCATCTCCATGTTCCTGGTGCCCAAGTTCCGCGTGAACGACGACGGCAGCCTGGGCGAGTTCAACGACGTGGTCTGCACGGGCCTCGAGGAGAAGATGGGCATCCACGGCAATGCCACCTGCTCCCTCGCCCTGGGCAGCAAGGGGCAGTGCATCGGCACCCTGCTGGGCGAGCCCAACAAGGGCATGCGGGGCATGTTCATGATGATGAACGAAGCCCGGCTCATGGTGGGCAGCGAGGGCCTGGCCTGCGCCAGCGCCTCCTACCTCTACGCCGTGAACTACGCCCGCACCCGCGCCCAGGGCCGCCACCTCCTGAAGGGCGCGGACAAGAGCGCCCCGTCGGTGACCATCATCCAGCACCCGGATGTGCGCCGCATGCTCCTGACCATGAAGGTCTACGTGGAGGGCATGCGCAGCCTTGGATACTTCATCTCCTTCTGCATGGACCGCAACCACCTCGCCACCGCCCCAGAGGACAAGGCCCGGGCCCAGGCCCTGGTGGATCTGCTGATCCCCATTGCCAAGGGCTATGTGACGGAGCGGGCCTTCGACGTCTGCAGCCTGGGCGTCCAGGTCTATGGGGGTTACGGCTACATCCGGGAGTACCCGGTGGAGCAGCTGCTCCGGGATGTCCGCATCACCAGCATCTATGAAGGGACCAACGGCATCCAGGCCATGGACCTCATCGGTCGCAAGCTCAGCCAGAACAACGGCCAGGCGATCCAGGACCTCTTCGCGAACGTCCGCACGGCCATCTCCACCGCCCAGGGGCTGGAACGCACCGCCCCCATCGCCGCGCGTCTGGCCGCAGCCCTGGCCCGCCTCGAGACCACGGCGGCCCACATGACCAGCACCATGCAGACGGATCCCATGACGGGCTCCGCCCACGCCTTCAGTTTCATGGAGGCTGTGGGCGACATGGTCATGGGCTGGATGCTCCTGTGGCGCGCGAACATCGCCGCCGCGGCCCTCCGGGCCGGTGCCAAGGAGAAGGACAACGCCTTCTACGAGGGCCAGATCATGAGTGCCGAATTCTTCAGCCGCAACATGCTGCCCGTGACCCTGGGCCGCATGGAATCGATCCTGGGCGCCAGCAGCATCGCCAACGACATTTCCGAAGACGCCTTCGGCGGCAGGTAGCCCGCCCGCATTCACGGAGATCGTCATGCCTGCCCTGCCCTTTTCCCCCGCCTCTGCTGTGGTGGCCGGGGTTCCCGCCCGCCTGCTGTTCCTGTTGATCCCCCTGGCGGGCCTGGCCTGCTTCAGCTGGATGATGGTGCGCCGGGTGGCGCCCCTCCTCAAGGCCGCCCCGGATCCGCGCTTCGACAACATCTGGGAGCGCACCATCCTGGTGCTCAAGGTCTGGCTGGCCCAGTGGCGCCACCCGCGCTACATGCTGGCCGGTGTCCTGCACATCGTCCTGTTCCTGGGTTTCCTGGTCCTGGGCCTGCGCTCCTTCCAGCTGGTCTTCCTGGGCTTCATGGAGACCTTCACCCTGCCCGGGTTCGGGGGCCCCCTGGGCGCGGTCTACAACGTCGCCAAGGACTACGCCGCCACCGCCGTGTTCCTGTCGGTGGTGGTGCTGGCCTACCGGCGCGGCATCGTGCGGCCCGCCCGCTACGCCGTGCCCCGGGAGCTGGGCAAGGACCACACGGGGGAGGCCATCCTGGTGCTGGGCCTCATCGCCACCCTGCTGCTGTCGGAAAGCGCCTTCGAAGGCAGCCTCCTGGCGGCAGGCGGCCATGGCAGCGCGGCCCCGCTCACCCTGGCCTGGGCCTGCCAGCACCTGCTGGCCGGGCTGAGCCTGCCCGTGCTGGCCCAGGTGAACCTGGCGAGCTACGCCATCCACGACCTGACCTTCTTCTACTTCCTGTGCCTGCTGCCCGTGGGCAAGCACTTCCACGTCATCACGTCCCTTTTCAACGTCGCCTTCATGCGCCTTCGGCCAGGGAACGTGAAGCCCGTGCAGCACGGTGTGGACGACAAGGGCCTGGACGAGTTGAAGTCCTTCGGCGTGAAGACCCTCGAAGACTTCACCTGGAAGCACCTGCTGGACTTCTACAGCTGCGCCGACTGCGGCCGCTGCTCCGACCAGTGCCCCGCCAACCGCGTGAAGCGCCCCCTCTCGCCCCGCTTCATCAGCATCAAGGGCCGCGATCACACCTACCAGCGCTACCCCCTCTTCGGTGCGAGCAAGGCCAAGGCCGAGCCCCTCATCGGTGGCATCTACAGCGAAGACGAGATCTGGTCCTGCACCACCTGTGGCGCCTGCGAAGAGGAATGCCCCATCGGCATCGAGTACATCGACAAGATCGTGGACCTGCGGCGCGGCATGGTGGATGAAGGCATGGTGCCCCAGTCCCTGCAGAAGCCCCTCAGCGCCCTGGCAAAACGGGGCAACCCCTGGGGCAAGCTGGAGAAGAAGCGGGCCGACTGGGCCGCCGGCGTGGGCGAGGGTTTCGAGGTGAAGCTGGCCGAAAAGGGCGACAGCGCCGAGGCCCTCTACTTCGTCGACAGCATGACCTCCTACGACGACCGCATGCAGAAGATCGCCCAGAGCACCGCCCGCATCCTCCACAAGGCCGACGTGGACTTCCTGGCCCTGGGCAAGGAGGAGAAGGACAGCGGCCACGAGGTGCGGCGCTACGGCGAGGAGATGCTCTTCCAGAGCCTGAAGGAGCAGAACACCGAGGCCATCCTGGAAACCCGGGCCAGGCGCATCATCACCAGCGATCCCCACGCCTACAACGCCCTGAAGAACGACTACGCGGGACTACCACCGGTCGAACACGTCAGCGAAGTCATCGCCGCGGGCGTGGAAAGCGGCAAGCTGAAGTTCAATCCCCTGGCCGATACCACTCGCACCTACACCTACCACGACCCCTGCTACCTGGGCCGTCACAACGGCCTGTACGAGGCGCCCCGCGTGGCCATGGACGCCATCCCCGGCATCCGGCGGGTGGAGATGGAAGGCGCCTGCCACGACCGCTCCTTCTGCTGCGGGGGCGGCGGCCTGGGCCTCTTCTTCGAGCCCGAGGAGGAGCAGCGCATGGGCGTGGTCCGGATCCACATGGCCAGGGAAGCGGGTGCCAGCGTGATCGTCACCGCTTGCCCCTTCTGCCTCACCAACCTGGAAGACGCCATCAAGGTGGCGGGCCTCGAAGGCCAGATGGAAGCCATAGACCTGTGCGAACTGGTCGACGCACAACTGCAGCACTGACCTGATCCGGGGGAGGACCGCCTGCTCGCAGTCGCTCGCGATGTCCCCCCCAGGACCCCCCCCACGCGGTGACTGAGCGAAGCCCACCCACCGCATCCGATTCAACCAAAGGAGAGCACCTATGGAGATCCTTGTCTGTGTGAAACGCGTTCCCGACTCGGCGGAGAACGAGATCAACGTGGCCGCTGGCGGCGCTGACATCTGCCGTGAGGATCTGGTCTATGCAGTGAACGAGTGGGACAACTACGCCGTGGAAGAGGCCATCCAGATCGTGGAGCGCGAAGGCGGCTCCGTCACGGTGGTTGCCCTCGGCGACGCCGAAATCGAGGAGAGTGTCCGGCGCGAGATGGCCATGGGGGCCGAGCAGGGCCTCATGCTGGTGGACGCCGGTTTCGCCGGTTCCGACGGCCTGGGCGTGGCCACCATCCTGAAGGCCGCTGCGCAGAAGAAGCGCTACGACCTCATCCTCACGGGCGCCCAGGCCGAGGACGGCGCCGCCCAGGTGGGAGGCATGCTGGCGGCCCTGCTGGACCATCCCTACGCCTCGCTGGTGAACAAGGTCGACGTGAACGGCCAGACCCTGCGCATCGGTCGCGAGATCGAGGGCGGCAGCCAGGAACTCAGCGACATCGACCTGCCCTGCGTGCTCTCCATCCAGACCGGCATCAACGAGCCACGCTACGTGGGCCTTCGCGGCATCCGCAAGGTGGCCTCCGTGGAGATCCCCGTGCTGAATGGCGCCGACCTTGGGGTGGATCTTGCGTCGGTGGGCAAGGCAGCCGCCAAGGTCCGGCGCGTGGACTACTTCGTGCCGGTGGTCAGTGCAGGTGCCGAAATGCTCACGGGCAGCACCAAAGAGGTGGCCGCCCAGCTGGTGGAACTGCTCAAGGCCAAGGGAGGGCTCAACTGATGGCGACCCAGGTTTTCGTACTCATCCCCCACGCCGCCGGCAAGGCCGACGACGCCGCCCTTGAACTGCTCAGCGCCGCCCGGGCCATGTTCCCCGGGGTGACTCCCACGGCTCTCGTCCTCGGTGCGGGCGCCGATCAGACCGCCGTGGCCCAGGAAGCGGCCGCGGCCTACCCCGAAGTCTGGGGCTTCAGCCAGGAGGTCCTCGCCTACCCCAATGCCGAGTTGATCCGCCCCCTCCTCCTGAAGATCCTGCCCGCAGGCGCCGTGGTGCTGCTGCCCCACAGCACGCTGGGCATCGATCTGGGACCGGGCCTCTCCGTGAAGTTGGGTGCCGCCTACCTGCCGGACGTGGTGGGCTTCGATGGCATCGATGGCTCCCTCCTCAAGGTGGTCCGCCAGGAATTCTCGGGCCAGGTGAGCGCCCATGTGCAGGCCGATATCGTCAAGGGTGCCGTCATCACCGTGCGCTCGGGCGCCTTCCAGCCCGCCCAGCCGGGCCCCGCTGCGGGCACCGTGGTCGACAAGTCCGCCGAAGCCGCGGGCCTCACCGCCCGACGCCGATTCGTGGAAGTGGTGCAGGCCGAAGCGGGTGATGTGGATATCACCCGCGAGGATGTGCTGGTGGCCGTGGGGCGCGGCATCGGCGAGCAGGACAACCTGTCTCTCGTGGACGAGCTGGCGGAAGCCATGGGCGCCACCGTGTGCTGCTCCCGACCCATCGTGGACGCCAAGTGGCTGGACAAGGGTCGCCAGGTGGGCACCTCGGGAGCGACCGTCAAGCCCAAGGTCTACCTGGCCCTGGGCATCAGCGGCGCCTTCCAGCACCTGGGTGGGCTGAAGGGCAGCCCTTTCGTCGTGGCCGTGAACAAGAACCCCAAGGCCCCCATTTTTCAGGCGGCCCAGGTGGGGGTCGTGGGCGACCTGATGGAACTGCTGCCGGAGCTCACGCAACAGATCCAGAAAGCCCGCTAGGCAGATACTCGTTTCCTCCTCTGGACCCGGCATCGAGGCCAGGGCCCGGCAGATGCCGGGCCCTGGTGTTTCAGTCCCACCCAAGAAAGGTCAGATGGGGTTCAGGGCTTGGGATAGACGCGGAGGCCAATCCACTTCCTCTCGGTATCGCCTGCGACGATACGCGAGACACCGCCCGCGGGGGGGGGCGCCGCCCGCGGGGGGGGGGGGGGGGGGGGGGGGGGGGGGGGGACCCCTTCCTCTCGGTATCGCCTGCGACGATGCGCGAGACACCGCTCTCGTGAGGGTGCCTCGCCTTCGATGGAGGTCAGGGCTTGGGATAGACGCGGAGGCCAATCCACTTTTTGAGGATCACCTTTCCGGGCGCGAATCCTCTCGGCTTGCTGATATCGGCGATGCGGGCCATGTGGACTTCCACCTTGCCGCCGTCCCGGGCCTTGCTGTGGTAGGCGGCCAGCTCCGCAGCCCGCTCCAGGACATGCCGTGGCAGCTCGCTCAGCTTGTCGGGGTTGCGGAGCACCACGTGGGAGCCGGGCACGCTGGCCACGTGGAACCAGAAGTCCAGGTTGTCGGCGACCTTGAAGGTGAGCTGGTCGTTCTCCGCATCCCCCTTGCCGATGAGCACCTCGAAGCCATCGATCATGACGCTGCGGAAGGCCGTGCCCTTGCCATCCTTCCGCTTCCCCTCGCCGCCCTGCATGCGCGTCGTCCCCTTCCCTTTCGAGGCGCCCGGCGCCCCGCCCTTCCCTCTCGGTTGTCGCGCAGGGGGCAGCTCCGGCGCAAGGAATTCCGCTTCCTGGGCCGCCCGCTTCACCCAGGCCGCCCGCTCCCGGACCAGCTCGGCCTCCAGCTCCGCCACCCGGGCCAGCCCCCGCTCCGCCTTCTTGGCGGCGGTGAACCAGACCTGCACGGCTTCCTCCGCGGCGCTCCCCTCCGGCAGCGGCAGGCGCGTGCCGTCCAGCAGCATCACCTCCCGGGTGGCGCCCTTGAGCCGGTAGAGCTCGGCAGAGACCTGTCGCGCCGCGGCCTTCAGGGGAGCTGGGCCGCATGCTTCGCCCGGTCCCGCTCCAGCGCCTGGCCGAGCCGATCCAGCCGCGCGGACTCCGTCTGGCGCCGACGCTCGGCTGCTGCTTGGGCGGGGGCCAGGATCAAGGTGGCCGCCCTGCCCTCGGACCAGGCACGGTGCCGCGTCAGCAGATCCCCCTCGCCCTCCAGCACCTCCGGCTCCTCGCCGGCCAGGGCGGCCTCCAGGCACTCCCCCCAGCGCTCGCGCCACCGCCGCAGGGGCGGGGGCTCTTCGGTGGGCAGTGGGGCGGTGGCGGGGAAGGGAACGCCCAGACCCAGCCGCGGCACCTGCACATCGAGGCCATCCATGCGGAGGCCCGGCCGCCCCGGAATGGCCTGGAAGGCCAGCCGCAGGGTCTCCAGCCGGCCCGTGATGGCCCGTCTCTGGAAGACGAAGCCCAGCCACCGCTCCCGGGGGTCCCCCTCCACCGCCCGCAGGCGGGCGCCCTGGAGCCAGGGCCCCCAGAGCTTTGCGCTGTCCTTCGGGGCCTCAGCCTGCAGCCGCTTCCAGGCCGGATGGTCCGTGCCCAGGAGCCAGAACTCCGGCTGGGGCTGAAGCAGGAGGACCCAGCCCTCCTGCAGCCTCCGCCCGGCCCAGCGGAGGCCCAGGGCCCGCCCCGAGGCCCAGAGCCCGTCGACGGGCAGCTCTGCCCGTTCCCGCAGCCAAGCCCGCGCAAGCGCGAGCAGCAGAGGCGCCTCCATGCCTAGCCCTGGTCCCGGTTCATATTCTCGGCCCTTGTCCTTTTCTGTTCCAACCAGTCATGATGAGGCGTTCTCCCCGTCCCAGCATCCCACGGACCGGACCATGGCCGCGGGGTTCCGGAACACCTGCCGCAGTCTCGCATGACCCGAAACATGGAACCCATGACCCATCCCGCGCCGAAGGGCCCCCAGCCGCTCCAGGTCCTCCTGGTGGATGACAATCCCATTCAGCTGAGCCTCCTCCGGCACCTTTTCCAGCGCCACGGGCACATGACCATCGAGGCCCGGAACGGGGCCGAGGCCTTGATCGTGCTGGCGACGGAATTCCCCGACGTGGTGGTGAGCGACTGCGTCATGCCCCTGCTGGATGGCTACCAGTTCTGCCGCCTCGTGAAGGATGACCGGGCCACCCGCCACCTGCCCGTGCTGCTCCTCACCGCCCAGGGCACCGGCCTTGCCCGCTTCTGGGCCAAGACCTGCGGGGCCGACCGGTTCCTGGTGAAGGGCCGGGACCTCGACCATGTGGTGGAGGTGGCGGCCGCCCTGGCGGCGCAGAGCTCCAAGCCGCGCGCGGCCCATGCCGTGCCCAGGCTGGCCCAGGAGAACTTCGGCGTCGATGCCATCCAGCACCGGCTGGCCCAGGCGCTGGAACAGCGCCTCATCGAAACGGCCCTGCGGGATTCCATCGCCCGGCTTTACACGGCGGACCACGACACGCCGCGGCTCATCCAGGGCTTCATCGAGATCCTGCAGGAGCTGATCCTCCCGGGCGCCCTGCTGGTGGCCTACCTGGGCGAGGAGGGTCTCTGGTGCAAGGGTGTGCACGGCTCCTCCGCCAGCCCCGAGGACCTGCTGGAGCTGGAGCAGTCCGTGGCCAAGCAGGGCCTCTTCCAGTCGGCACCCAGCTGCCAGTGGCACCCGGCTTCCGCAGACGACGAGCGTCGGCGCACCCTCCGCGATCCGATCATGCGCGTCTTCCCCGCCACCACCCCGGGCTATCCGGTGGTGGGATCCCTGGCCTTCGTCACCGAGCGCCGCTCCGCCGAGGACTACGAACGCCTGTTCGAGATCGCCGCCGAGGAGCTGGGCCGGCTGCTCAGCCTCGAAGACTCCCGCCTGCGCATCTACCACCAGGCCATCCGGGATCCCCTGACGGGCCTCTTCAACCGCAAGCACATCCTCGACATGCTGGGCATGGAGCTGGATCAGTGCGGGCGCTTCCACCAGGGGCTGTCCGTCATGCTGGTGGACCTGGACCACTTCAAGGCCGTCAACGACCGCTTCGGCCACGCGGTGGGCGATCAGGTGCTCAGCGTCCTCGCCCAGCGCATGGTCTTCGGCCTGCGCAAGGTGGATCAGCTGGGGCGCATCGGCGGCGAGGAGTTCCTGGCCTACTGCCCCCAGACGGACCTGGAGGGCGTCCGCGCCATGGCCGAGCGCCTGCGGGAATCCGTGGCCGTGGACCCCATTCCCGGACTGCCCGTCAATGACCGCGTGACCCTGAGCATCGGCCTCGCCACCTGGGAAGCCGGGGACGATTCCATCGAGCACATGCTCTCCCGCGCCGACAAGGCCCTCTACCGGGCCAAGGCCGAAGGCCGGAACCGCGTCGTCGGTTGAGCCCGGGTTGGGCCTTGACAGTCCGGGGGCCAGGGCTGCATGATCCCATACGCACCCGTATGGAGTCAGCATGGAACCCCAGGACCCCCAGGACCCCACCGGCCCGCAGGCGCTCACCGAACGCGTCGCCATCCTGGAAGCCCAGGTCGCCTGGCTGCTCCAGCGGCAGCAGGCACCCACGCCTCAGGCTCCGGCACCCATCCAGCCCCTGGCGCCCACCCGGCCCCGCCCGGTGATCCGCCCCACCATGCCGCGCAAAGAGATCTCGCCGGTGGTGTGGATTGCCGGCATCGCGGCGTCGATCTTCCTCTTCGGGGCGCTCTTCTTCTTCCGGTGGGCCATCCAGCAGGGCTGGGTGGGGGCGGAGCTGCGCTTCGTCCTGGGCCTGCTGGTGGGTGGCGCCATCGCCGCCTTCGCCGCGAAGCTGATCCTGGGGACAGCCGCCGCCTGGGCGTGGCCCTGCTGCTGGCGGGGCTGGGCACCCTGCAGTTCACCTTCCGCGCCGGAGCCATGGAATACCACTTCTACGCGGCCCCCATGGGCCTGGCCGCCACGGCCCTCGTGACCCTGCTGGCGGGGGCCCTGGCCGCCCGGGGGCGCAGCGGCGGGGCACTCACCGTATCGCTGATCTCGGGCCTGGTGGCGCCCCTGGTGTTCAGCCAGGGCGGCCATCACGAAGTGGCCTTGGCCATCTACCTGGCCGTGCTCATGGCCGCCACCCTGGCCGTGCCCTACCTGGCCCGCACCGGCGGGAACTGGCATGGGGCACGGTGGACGGCCCTCATCGGCACCTGGCTGCTGCTGCTACCCGCCTGCCTGGAGGTGGGCAGGGCGGACGCCGCCACCCTCGGTCTGCTGCTGATCCTCCACCTGCTGATCGCGGGCCTTTGGGCCTGGCTGCCCCGCACCGACGAAATCCCCGGCACGCCCACCGCCCTCTGGCTCGTGGCCTCCATCCTGGCCACCACGTACGGCTGGCTGCTCTGGAAGCACCTGGGACTCGCCGCGGAGACCTTCGCCCTGCCGGTCCTCGCCGTCGCCGCCCTGAACCTGCTGCTGGTGCAGCCGCTGCGCCAGCGCATGGAAGGCCGCCGCGCCGACTGGGGCCTGCTGGCCCTGGCCGCCGGGCACCTGGCCCTGGCGGTGCCGGTGGCCCTGGCCTGGCGCTGGGTGGGGCCCCTCTGGGGCGCCTTCGCCCTGGGCCTCGCCTGGGCCTCCCTGAAGGCCGAGGACAGCGACTTCGCCCAGGAGGCCACGGCCCTGCGCTGGCTGGCCGCCGCCCTGGCCCTGCTGACCACGCTGCGCTGGGCTTTCCATGGCCTCGACGGACTCTTCTTGTACGGCCGGGTCCTGACGCCCTTCCTGAATTCGGCCTTTGCGGAGGGTGCCCTGGCGGCGGTCGCGTGGTGGCTGCTGACCCGTCGCGGCGGACCGCTCGGAATCGTCGCCTTCTTGGCCCTGGAGGTAACCGCCAACGTGACTTTGGCCTTGGAGGCGGCCCGGGCGGTGCAGTGGTTCCAGGCGCCCGCACGCCCAGCCTACGGCCTCACCCGGGCGGCCTCCATCGCCATGACTCTGGTGTGGGCGCTGTCCGGCGCCTGGCAGTGGATGCGCGGCCTCGGCCAGCGGGACGAGGCCCGCCGCGCCTTCATGTTCGCGGGTTATGCCTGGATGGGCCTCGCCAG
This sequence comes from Candidatus Geothrix skivensis, assembly GCA_016721195.1. Taxonomy (GTDB): domain Bacteria; phylum Acidobacteriota; class Holophagae; order Holophagales; family Holophagaceae; genus Geothrix; species Geothrix skivensis. Next base: position 328,666 of record JADKIO010000008.1, read on the forward strand.
CCTCAAGCTCATCGCCTCGGACCTGGACCGGGCCGATACGCCCCTGCGGGCCCTGGCCTTCCTGGGGGTGGGCGCCATCGGCATGGCCGCGGCCATCCTGGCCAACCGGAGACGATCGGGAGAACCGTCATGAAGCGCGCCGTCCTGATGCTCCTGCTCGCCCTCGCCTGCGCCCGGGAGGACCGCGCCTCCCTGCAGCGCCGGCCCCTCAGCCCGGCCCCTTCCAGCGGCTGGGCGCGGCTGCCCCTTGATGCCGACGCCCAGCGCCAGGTCCAGGGGGCCTGGATCGGCGATGCGACCGGCCGGAGCATCCCCTTCCTGGAAGCCCGGGAGGGCCTCTGGGAATCCCGCACGCTGCCCATGGAGAACCTGCTCACGGGCAAGGATGAGGAAGGCCGACCCACGGTGGAGTTCTCCCTGCGGCTGCCGGAGGGCTGGCGGGTGGGAGAACGCGAGCATCTTCGGTTCGACCTCGAGCTGGATGGCCGGGCCCCCTGGGTGGCCCAGGTGCAGGCGGAGCGTCAGCGCGAGGGCGGCGGCTTCATCACCTACGAGCCCCCCTCACCGCTGCACCTCTACGACCTGGCCACCTCCGGCAGCCGCCGCAGCCTGGACCTGCCCTGGGACGGCGAGCGCTACCGCCTGACCCTGCTGGCCTCCCAGGGCGAGGCCCCGCGGATCCGTGGCCTCACGGCCCGCGCCGAAACCCGGCCCGAGGCCCTGGAGACCGAGCTGGCCATGGACGGCGTGCTCCGGCCCGAGCCCGGCAGGCCCCGCGCCTGGCGGCTGACCCTGCCGGACTCCCAGCGGGTGGTGGGCCTGGACCTGCTGCTGACGCCCCCCGTGGCCCCCCTGCGGCCGGAGATCCGCATCGGCGAAGGCCCGGAAGCGGAGACCGGCTGGTCCAGCAGCGACCTGGTGTGGAACCTGCCCGCCCTCAACACCAGGTCGAGTCGCATCGCCTTCGCGCCCGTCCTGGCGAAGACCCTCACCTTCACCCTGCCCGAAGGCGCCACGCCCCAGCGGGCCCGCCTCCTCGTGCGGCGGCAGACCCTGATCTTCCCCGCCGAAGCTGGCCAGGCCTACGCCCTGCACCTGGGCGGCGAGGCCAAGCCTGCCCCCGGCAGCCTGGGCGCCCTGCCCGCCCTGCGCGCCCTCACCCGCACGGCACCCCTCAGCCTGGGCGCCGCTGAGCCCGACGACCAAGGCATCCCCCACCGCGAAGGCGCCGACCAGCGCGCCCGGCCCTGGATGCCCTGGATCGCCGGGCTGGCCCTGCTGGTGCTGGGGGGGCGCTGCGTGGCGGCTGTTCCGGCAGAGCCAATAGACTCGGTTCAGCCTCGCTCCGGCACCTTCGCCCGCAGCTGCACCAGCGCCACGGCGATGAGGATGACGGTCATGCCGAGGATCTCCCGGGGGCCGAAGGCCTCGTGCAGAATGAGGCTGCCCAGCAGCACGGCCACCACGGGGTTGAGATAGGCGTAGGTGCCCATCTTGGCCGGGGGCCAGGCCTTGGCCAGGTAGATGTAGGCGGAGAAGGCCAGCAGGGAGCCGAACAGGGCCAGGTAGGCCACGGCCCAGAGGGCCTTGGGCGTGAGCGGCCCCCGCAGGAACCCGCCCGTGAGGGGGGACACCACCAGGCCGATGACCGCGGCCGTGAGCATCTGGATGGCCACGTTGGTCATGAGGCCGCCGCCATGGACGAAGTGCTTGCCGTGGAGGGTGCCCCAGGCCCAGATGAGGGGCGCCGCCACCATGGCCGCCAGGCCGCCCAGGTGGACCCGCAGGCCGCCGCTGGGCCACACCAGCACCGCCACGCCCGCGATGCCCAGGGCGATGCCCGCCCAGCCCTTGGGGCCCAAGGGTTCCTTCGCCATGGAAAACACCGCCAGCCAGAGGGGCACCAGGGCCGCCAGGACGGCGACGAGGCCGGTGGAGACATGCAGCTCGGCGTAGGACACCAGGGCGTTGGAGCCCCCCAGCAGCAGGGCGCCCACCACCATGAGGTGGCCCGTCTCCCGCAGGGGCGGCCAGGGCTCCCGGCGGAGTCGGCCGAGGCCCAGGGCCAGGAGGGACGCCACGGAGAACCTCGCCGCCACCATGCCGTAGGGAGTGAAGGATTCCAGGCCCAGGGAGATGAAGAAGTAGGTGGAACCCCAGACCACGGCCACCGTCAGGTAGGCCAGCCAGGCCAGCATCAGTGTCGATCCATTCCGTACTCGCGCTCCACGCGGCAAACCCGCAACCGGAAGGCGGTGTACCACTGCTCCCGGCCCAGCCGCTGGGCCACCGCGTGCTCGGCCTGGGCCTTCCAGGCGGCGATGGAGGCCTCATCCTTCCAGTAGGACACCGTGATGCCGAAGCCTGACCCGTCCCGGGCGCTCTCCACCCCGAAAGCCGGGCTGGATGCGTGCCAGCTCGACCATGCGCTCCGCCATGGGGGCGTAGCCCCGGTCGCCTTCGGTCGCTGGCTGCTGAAGATCGCGGCGAGGTAGGGCGGCTCCGGGGTGGCCGCGATCACTTCTTGACCTTTTTCCCCTCGCGGTCCACCGGGAAGGGGCTGGGACCGGCCTTCTCCCAGTGGGTCTCGAGCACCATGGTCGTTCGGGTGGTGACCATGGGCCCCAGGGACCGGATGCGGCGGAGCCGCTCGGCGTGCCCGCGGGGGTGTCGGCCACGATCTTCAGCAGCAGGGCGTCGTCCCCGGCGATGGTGTGGGCCTCCAGGATGTCAGGCTCCTCCTCGAGGGCCTTGATGAAGCGCTGCTCGATGATCTCGTTGTTGTCCTTGTAGCGCACCGCCACGAAGGCCACGGTGGGCTTGTTCACCGAGGCGGGGCTCACCCGGGCAGCGTAGCCCCCCAGCACGCCATCCGCCTCCAGGCGCTTCACCCGGTCGATGATCGTGGGACGGCTCACGCCCAGGCGCTCCGCCAGCTCCGCATGGCTCATGCGGCCTTCCTGCTGGAGAAGGGCCACCAGGCGCCGGTTCAGATCGTCTTCCATCAGCAGCTTCGCCATGAGTGGCTCCGGACAAAGGTGGGCTAACCTTGATTGGACATTGTGACAGTTGATTGAACAGGGCGGATGACAACCCGTCAAGGGCCTTTGGGGCGTTAAACTGAAGGCGAGGTAGCCATGGATTTCAACCGACCCTTCACCGACCAGAGCTTCTTCCTCATCGCCGGCCCCTGCGTCATCGAAAGCCGGGAGCACGCCCACCTCATGGCCGGCAGCCTGCGGGACCTGGCGGAGGCCAGAGGCATCCCATTCATCTACAAGTCCAGCTTCGACAAGGCCAACCGCACCAGCGCCAGCAGCCACCGCGGGCCGGGCATGGCCGGCGGCTTGGATATCCTCGCCGAGGTCCGCAGCCGCTACGGCGTGCCGGTGCTGACGGACGTGCACGAAAGCGACCAGTGCGCCCCTGCGGCCCAGGCCGTGGACGTGCTGCAGATACCTGCCTTCCTCTGCCGCCAGACGGACCTGCTGCTGGCCGCCGCCGCCACGGGCCGCACGGTGAACCTGAAGAAGGGGCAGTTCCTGGCCCCCTGGGATCTCAAGCACGGCGTGGAAAAGCTCCAGTCCGTCCCTGGCCATGGCCCCGTCTGGGTCACCGAGCGCGGCTCGACCTTCGGCTACGGCAACCTGGTGGTGGACTTCCAGAGCTTCCCCCACCTGCGCAGGACCCGTTGCCCCGTCATCTTCGACGCCACCCACAGCGTGCAGAAGCCCGGCGCCCTGGGGAACGCCACCGGCGGCGCCCGGGAGATGATCCCCACCCTGGCCCGGGCCGCGGCCACCTGCGTGGACGGCTTCTTCTTCGAGGTGCACGACTGCCCCGAACAGGCCCACAGCGACGGTCCCAACGCCATGCACCTGGACCGCTTCGGCGACCTGCTGGATCAGCTGCAGGTGCTCTGGCGCGCCGGCCGGGCCGCCGCCCTGCAAGACCCCGCGGGGCAGTGATGGCCGAAGCCCTGAAGGCAGGCCGCGGCCTGGCACTGCGACCGCTCAATCTCCGCGACGCCAAGGCCCTGTTCGCCCTGGTGGAGGCCAACCGGGCGCGGCTGCGTCGCTGGCTGCCCTGGCCCGATGCCAACCGCAGCGTGCTGGATTCCCGGGCCTTCATCCTGCGGGTGCGGGCCCAGGGCCGAACGGGCCTGGGCCAGTCCTTCGGGCTCTGGTGGCAGGAGCGACTGGTGGGCGTCGCGGGCTTCGTCTGGATCGATCCCGCCAACGGCAGCGCCGCCATCGGCTACTGGCTGGCCCAGGACGCCGAAGGGTGCGGGCTCATGACCGCCGCCGTGACGGCCCTGCTCCGCCACGGCTTCCGCACCCTCAGGCTCAATCGCATCGAGATCCGGGCGGGCGTGCGGAACCGTCGCAGCCGCTCCATCCCCGAGCGCCTGGGCTTCCGCCACGAGGGTACCCTGCGGCAGGTGGAAAAGCTGGCGGACCGGCACGTGGATCACGCCGTGTACGGAATGCTGGCGGAGGAGTGGCGACGGAGCTAAACCAACCCGGCAGAGATCGGGTAGCCTCCCCATGCGCCGAATCCTCTGCCTCCTGGCCCTAGCCCTCCCGCCCCTGGCGGCCCAGTCCGCCCTGGTGTCGGTGATCCGCCAGCCGAAGGCCACGGCCGCCGAGTTCACGGTGCCCATCACCGAATTCCAGGTGCGCAAGCAGGGGGACTTCGCCCACCTGCACCTGGGCATCGGCCTGGGGGTGCGCCACTGGGATGACGGCGACAACGCCCTGCGCTTCGTGGCCGATGCCAATGCCACCGCCAATTCCCTGTTCCTGGGCTTCGGCGCGGTGATCGAAGTGCCCCCTGGCGAAGGCGCCTTCCTGGGGCCCCGCCTGCGGGTGGGCTGGGCCTTCCACCCCAGCTGGGCCCTCAGCCTGGAGGGTGAACACCTGGAGCGGCCCTTCTCGCCGGGGCTGAGCGTGCGCCGCCGCAGCAACCTCGGCATCACCCTCACCACACGGTTCTAGGCCGGCCTGGTCAGCCAACCGAGGCCACCGCTTGTGGACTGGAGGGGGCCCTGCTTTGCACCATCGCATCGCAGGCGTGAAGGGAAAAGCAAAGGCACTTTAACCACCGATGAACACAGATGAACTCCGATAAAGACATGAATAAAACAGGGCGCTTTGGTTTTCGACCTGCTTTTCTTGATCAGCTTTTCATCGGTGTTTATCGTGGTTCATCCGTGGCTTTGATTTATTTGCACCCGAAGAAGCCCAAGCGCCCCTGAGCCGCTCGCAATCGGAGGCCGACCTTGTGTGACGATCCGCGCCATCGATTCAGCCCAGCCCCGCCGCATAGGTGAGGTTCAGCAGGGCCATGGCGCGGGTGACCTTGCCCACGCTGTTCTTGAGGGTGTCGGTGTAGGGGATGCCCCGGCGGTCCAGGGCCTCGTAGTCGAAGTTGCCTTCGCCGCTGAGGTCGAAGCAGAGGGCCCCGTCCTTGATCCAGTCCGTGTTGATGCGGTAGCCGGGGCGGGCACGGCGCTGACGATGACGTCGGCCATGCGGACGAAGCCCTCCAGGTGGACCGGGTTGGTGTTCTGGTGGCAGAGGATGGGCGTGGCCTTGAGGTTGGCCACCATGGCCGTGAGGGGGCGCCCGATGCGCAGGCTGTCGTTGATCACCAGCACGGTCTTGCCCGCCAGCCAGGCCTCCCCGAAGCCGCGCTTCAGGGTCTTCACCACGGCCCGGGCCGTGCAGGGCGTCATGCAGCGGTGCTGGGTGCCGTCGTCCATGCGCTTCCGGTACTTGTTCAGGAAGCCGATGTTGATGGCGTGCAGGCCCTCGATGTCCTTGCCGGGATCCACCAGGTCCATGACCTCGTCGTCCTTGATGTCCGGGTAGCGCAGGGGGTAGAAGATGAAGATGCCGTGGGTCTTCTCGTCCTGGTTGAGCCGCGCCACCAGCTTCACGATCTGCATGCCGTTCTCCACCCGCAGATCCGTGGCGTGGATGCCCGCGTCCTCGCAGTCCTTCATGAGCCAGCGCTGGTAGGTGACGCTGCCGGTATCCCCGCTGCCCAGGACGATCCCCAGGCCCGGCGAAAAGCCCAGCCGCTTCACGTTGGCGCGCACCAGTTCGAAGTAGTGGCGGGCGGTTTCCTGGCAGTCGAGCTTTCCCGTCAAGGTGGTGGTCATGCGTTACCTCAGTCTCTCGATTGTAGTCTATGGAATGCTACCGCCCTCTCCGGCAGACCACCCGCCTATGCTGATGCCATGAGCCTTCCCAAGCCCAAGCCCGGCGACCTCCAGGCCCGTCTGCGCGAGGCCTACCCGGATGCCCGCTGCGCCCTGGACCACGGGGATCCCTTCCAGCTGGTGGTCGCCACCATCCTCAGCGCCCAGTGCACGGACGCCCGGGTGAACCTCACCACCCCGGCCCTGTTCGCCCGCTTCCCCGATGCCGCCAGCCTGGCGGCGGCCTCCCTGGAGGAACTGGAGGGCCTCATCAAATCCACGGGCTTCTACCACAACAAGGCCCGGAACCTCATCGGCCTGGGCCAGGCCCTGATGGCGCGGCACGGCGGCCAGGTGCCCGCGGACCTGGCCACCCTCACCGCCCTGCCTGGCGTGGGCCAGAAAACCGCCAACGTGGTGCTGTCCAATGCCTTCGGGGTTCCGGCCCTGCCCGTGGATACCCACATCTTCCGGGTGGCCCGCCGCCTGGGGCTATCGAAGGCCACCACGCCGGAAAAAGTGGAGGCGGATCTCTGCCGCCACTTCCCCCGGGAGGACTGGATCGAACTGCACCACCAGCTCATCTTTCATGGGCGTCGGGTCTGCGATGCCCGCCGGCCCGATTGCGGGGGCTGCACGCTGCTGGACCTCTGTCCCACGGGTTTGGGGAAGGTGAAGGATCCCCATTCTGGCGTGAAGCTCGTGATTGCTCCAGAAGGGCTTCGCCCTTCTGGAGTGAGAGAAAAGCAAAGAACACAACGAGCTTCCCCTTCAGCATCTTCTTCCTCCCTCGGGGGGCGCGAGCGCCCCCCGAGCCCGGCCCCAACCGAGAGCACGACGCACCCCGACGCATCATCAGCCTGGTCCCCTCGGTGACGGAGCTGCTGGTGCAGTGGGGGCTGGCGGCGCGGCTGGTGGGGCGCACCCGCTACTGCATCGAGCCCCGGTGGATCCGCAACACCGTGCCCACGGTGGGCGGCACCAAGGATCCGGATCTGGCCCGCATCCGCGACCTGGCGCCGGACCTGGTGATCCTCGAGCGCGACGAGAACCTGCAGGCAACGGCCGAGGCCCTCACGGCCCTGGGCCTACCCTGGCTGGCCCTGGAGATCCGCTCGGTGAAGGATTGCGTGGCTGCGCTGCGCCTGCTGGGGAGAAGCTGGGCGTGGCCGCCGCGGCCGAGCCGCGGGCAGCGGCCCTGGAGGCCATGCTCAAGGGGCGGCGGCGCCGGGGCGCCGGGGCCCCGGCGCCCTGGTCCTGGTGTGGAGGTCGCCCTGGATGAGCGCCGGGCCAGATACCTACCTGGGGGACCTGCTGCGCCAGGGGGGCTTCACGCCCCTGGGACCGGATCGCTACCCCGTGCTGACCGAGGATCAGCTGGACGCCCTGGCGCCCCAGGTGATCCTCCTGCCCACGGAGCCCTTCCGCTTCAGCGCGCGGCACCGGCAGGAGCTGCAGAAGCGGTTCCCGAAGGCCGCCGTCCACCTGGTGGATGGCCAGATCCTCACCTGGTACCTGAGCCGCACGGAGGCCGCCCTGGACCTGGTGCGGAGCCTCCGCCCGAGTTAGGCCTCGCGGTTAGAGGTATCCTGGTCGGGTCGAGCTCGCCCATCCACCGGAGACCCCATGCCCCTTCCCCTCCTCTGCCTCCTGGCGCCCCTGCCCGCCCTGCAGGCGCCCGCCCCCGTGAACGAAGCCCAGGCCGTGCTGGAGGCCGCCCGTGCCAAGTACAAGTCCGTCATGGAGGCCCGCGACGCCTTCGTGAAGGGCGGCAAGAACAGCAAGGACTTCCGGCCCGACTGCGCCAAGGAACTGGCGGAACTGGAGACCCGCCTGGCCACCGAAACCCGGCCCGAGGTGCGGCACGCCCTGCTGGTGAGCCGCTTCTTCCACCTGGTCATGGCCAAGGAGAACCCCAGCGAAGCCTTCCAGGCCCAGGTGCGCAAGGAGGTCCCCGCCACCGCCCCCGCCTGGAGCCTGAACCCCGCCATGCTGGCCGCCCGGGCCGAAGAGGATCCCAAGGCCTGGGGCCCCTACGTGGCCGAGGCCCGCGCCAAGCACGGCGATCCCGCGGTGCGGAGCCTGCTGCTCTTCGAGTTCTTCTGGGAGCGCCTGGATGCGAAAGACGAGGCCGCCTGGAAGCCCGCCTACGAAACCCTGCAATCGGAGTTCGCGACCACGCGCCAGGCCAAGCAGGCCAAGGACATTCTGGAAAGCGAACAGAAGACCGGCGTCGGCCAGCCGGCCCCGGCCTTCAGCGTGCAGGCCCTGGGGGAGGCGAAGACCACCTATACCCTGGCCAGCTTCAAGGGCCGCTACGTGCTCCTCGACTTCTGGGCCACCTGGTGCCCGCCCTGCCGCGCGGAGATGCCCGGGATGCACGCCGCCTGGGCCGCCTTCAAGGCCAAGCCCTTCGATATCCTCTCCCTCTCCTTCGACCGCAAGGTGGAGCACATCGCCCCCTACCGCGCCCAGGCCGCCACGCCCATGCCCTGGAAGCACGCCTTCATCGAAGGGGGCTTCCAGAACCCCCTCAGCGTGGCCTACGGCGTGAAGGGCATCCCCAAGCCCCTGCTCATCGGCCCCGATGGGAAGATCGTCGCCAATGGCGGCGACCTGCGGGGCACGAACCTGGAGAAGACCCTGGAGAAGTTCCTGGGGAAGTAGCGCTCTGCTGAATCCACTGCGCGGATTCAGTTGAGAAGAGGGCCCGCATCCGCGGGCCCTCTCTATTTACCTTCGAGCCAGGCCTTCATCGCCTCGGGCTTCTGGAAGCCCAGGATGCGGCGCAGTTCCTTGCCCTCGGCGTCCATCAGGATGACCGTTGGGTAGCCGTTGATCTTCAGCTTCTCGGCGAGATCCTTCCGCTTGGCATCGGTATCGATGCGGATGGCCACGGCGTTCTGGGCGAGCCACTGCTTCACGCCCTTGTCAGGCCAGGTCTTTTCGTCCAGTTCCTTGCACTGGGCGCACCACTCGGCGTAGATGTCCACCAGCACGAGCTTCTTCTCGGCCTTGGCCTTGGCCAGGGCGCCTTCGAGATCCTGCTCCAGCCACCCGGCGTGTTCTTCCTTGGCGGCTGTGGCCCCACCGCCCCGGGGCAGCAGCTCCACGGAAAGGAAGGTTTCCACGGCCCGCAGTCCCAGCAGGACCGCGAAGGCCAGCAGGAGGATGGCCAGGCCCTTGCGGATCTGGCCCACCATGTCCTCCGCGGCTTCGAAGAGACCGAAGACCGCCGAGCCCACCAGCATCACGAAGGACCAGAGGGTGAAGTTGGCCCACTCAGGCACGATGAACCGCACGTTCCAGGCCGCGAAGCCCAGCACCACCAGGCCCATGATCTGCTTGAAGCGCGTGAGCCAGTCGCCGCTCTTGGGCAGGGCGGCGGAGAAGGTGCCGACAGTCATGAACAGCACGCCCATGCCCAGGGAGAACACGAAGAGCTGCAGGCCTCCCAGCCACACATCCCCCTGCTGGGCGATGCCCACCAGCACGGCCCCGATGACCGGCCCCACGCAAGGCGCCGAAAGGGGACCCAGCACCAAGCCCATGAGGAAGGCACCGCCGAAGCCCTTGCGGGAGCCATCGCCCTGCAGCTTCGCCGCCAGGCTCGGCGGGAGGTTGATCTCGAAGGCACCGAAAAGGGAAAACGCAAAGGCCGCGAAGAGCAGGGACACCGGTATCAGGAAGGCCGGCTTTTGTGCAAAGGCACCGAAGGCCGCGCCGCTCTTGGCCGCCAGCACCCCCAGGGTCGTGTAGGTGACGGCCATGCCCAGCACCAGCATGACCGACAGCAAGAAGCCGCGGGCCTTGCCCCCACCCTTCGCCCCCACGATGGCCATGGTGATGGGGATCATCGGATACACACAGGGCGTCAGCGAGGCCGCCATGCCCGCCAGGAAGACCAGCAGCAAGGACAGCAGGAGGCCGGTGGAAGCCGGCGCCGCGGGGACTTCCGGGCGCGAGTTGGGTGCCTTGGGAGGTGCAGGTGGAGCTTCGACCTTGGCCCCCTCCTTCGGCTTCTCCTCAGGCGAGGCCGCGGGAGTTGCTGTGGGTGTTGCCAAGGTTGCACCTGCGGGAATCAGCTCCGCCATCACCTGGATATAGCGCGTGGTGGGCGGGAAGCAGACGCCGCCCTCGCCCTCGGTGCAGGGCTGGTAGGTCACGTACAGCTTCACCTTGCCGGAGAGGCCCTGGCCGCTCACGGGCACGCTCACGGTGCCGTGCCAGATGCCATCCCCGAGCTCGTCCTTGGCCGTGGTGGGCGGCAGCTTGCCCATGGTCAGGGTGCCGGGGCCCTCCTTCTTCACCACCGCCATGAAGGAGGCCTTGAGGTGTGCGCCCGCGGGCACGCCCACCACCACGGCGCCCTTCTGGAAGTCCAGGGTCACGTCCTTCTTGGGATCGAAGGAGGGGTCCGCCCGCTGGGCCAGGGCCGGCAGGGCCAGACAGAGGCTCAGGAGGATCGGGGTCAACAGGCGCATGGGGGCTCCAGACCAGAATTCTCCATGGTAGCGCCCCCGGGGCTCCTCCCTGGTGGGAGGTCCCGGTAGTGGTGCCCACGCGAAACAGCTGGATCGTCCACCACGCCCGCGGGCACCACGTGGCGGGGGTCTGGGGGTACGCCAGTGCCCCCAGCGGGGTGACAGCCCTGGCGCGTCTGCGCGCAAGGGCGCCAGAGGGGCCATGCCCCGATGACCCTAGATCCCGGTCAGCGCATGCGCTGGCCGGGGGAAGTGCACCTTGCCATCAACCCATTGATCCAGGAATTTCAGGCGAGGTGCACTAGCCTATAGCCATGACCCTGCGCTTCGCCTTTCCCTGGTACGTCCCCCTCATCGCCCGCCTGAAGGCCCACCTGGCCGCCGAGCCCGCCCCCCGGGACGCGGCCCACGACCTGGGCCACATCCTCCGCACCTCCACCCTGGCCCAGACCCTGGCCCAGGCGGAGGGCGCCGACCAGGAGGTCTGCCTGGCGGCGGCCCTGCTCCACGACCTGGTCTACCGCCCCAAGAACCATCCGGAATCGGCCCGGACGGCCCAGATGGCCGCGGAGCTGGTGCCCACCTGGTGCCGGGAGACCCCGGGCCTGGAGGAGAAGGCCGAGGCGGTGGCCGCGGCCGTGGCCAGCCACAGCTGGACCGGCGGGGGCCAGCCCCTCAGCCTGGAGGCGGCGGTGGTGCAGGACGCGGACCGGCTGGAGGCCCTGGGAGCCATCGGCGTGGCCCGGGTCTTCGCCACGGGGGGCAGCTTCAACGCGGGCCTCTGGCACCCCCTGGATCCCTTTGCCCGGAACCGGGACCTGAACGACAAGGCCTGGACCCTGGATCACTTCGAAAAGAAGCTGCTGAAGCTTCCGGGGCTCATGAAGACCGCCACCGGACGCCGGATGGCGGAATCCCGCCAGCGCACCATGGAGGACTTTCTGAAGGCCCTGCGCATCGAGATCGATGTGGAGTTCCGGGGGAATTAGAATCCCCGATGGGGAGCTATACTTCGCCATGGCCTTCACCCTCTCCCTCCGGCGCACCTTCGTGGCCGACCACTTCCACGACCTGCCGGGGTTCCAGGAGGATCGCCACGGGCACAACTGGGAGGTGGAGGCCTGCGCGGAGCTCGGCTCCGAGGCGGAGGAACCTGCCCTCGCCATGGCTCTGGATGCCTGGGTGGCCACCCTCGACTACCGCCTGCTGAACGAGCTCCCGCCCCTGGCCGGACGGAACCCCACCGCCGAAGTCCTGGCCGAGCAGGCCCTGTTCTATCTCAAGGGCGCAGCCCTTGAGCCCCGCTGGGTGAAGGTCCGCGAAAAGGCCAACTACTGGGCCCTCTGCCGCGCCGGTGCAGACCGATGAGGGCTTGGCTCGCCGCCGCACTGCTGCTGTTCCCGGTGGCCTGTGACCGGAGCGACCAGCCCAAGGCAGCGCCGCCCCAGGCCCCGGGCCCGGCCGCGGCGACCAGCCCCTGGACCTGGCACCCCCTGGGCGGCCTGGCCGTCATCGAGGGCGAAGTGACGGAACCCACGACGCTCCTCCTGGAGGGCCGCTCCATCCGGGAGCGGCGCTTCACGGAGATCGGTCCCGTCCGCTGGGAGTTCTTCCGCCCCCCGGCGGGGGAAACCGCGGTGCTGCGCACCGAGGAGGGCCGGGAACTGGCCCGCTTCGAGTTCTCGGTGCCGGTGCCGGGGGCGAGGCCCAAGCCCGCCCAGGCTCCCGCGAAAAAGGCCCTGCCCCCGCCCGTGCCAGCGGCCAAGGCTCCGACCCCAACGCCGAAGCCCCCGACCCCGGCTCCGCCTCAGCCCAAGGCCGCCCCGGCGCCCCTGCCCCAGCCGAAACCAAGCCCCGCTCCACCGTCCCCACCCAAGGCGGTCCTCCCGGCGCCTGAGCCCGAGCCGACCCCGAAAACCAGGGCCGAGGCCAGGCTCCGGAGCCTGCCCGCCACACCGATCCCAGGGCGCAAGCCCCTGGCCCTGCCGGGCCCCGCCGTGGCCCCCACGGGACTGCCGCCGCGGGCGGCCACCTTCACGCCCATCGTGGTGGAATCGGCGCCACCAACGCTCACGAAGCCCGCACCTCCCCCGGCCTCCCTGGTCACTCCGGTGGTGCCTCGGCCGGGCGCGGCCCCTGCGTGGCCGGGCGGCGGCGAGGCCCTGAACCTCACCCGCGGACCCGTCGGGAAGAAGCGCCTCCTGCTCAGCTTCGATGGCGGCTCCAGCAACGAAGTCACCACCGAGGTCCTCGACATCCTGAAGGCCCGCGGCGTGCGAACCACCCTCTTCCTCACGGGCGCCTTCATCCGGCGCTTCCCGGCCCAGGTGAAGCGCATGGCCGCCGAAGGGCACGAGCTGGGCAACCACACCATGAACCACCCCCACTTCGCCCCGGACATGAAGCGGGATCCGAAGTGGACCAGGGAGCGCGTCCAGAAGGAGCTCCTGGACGCGGACGCGGCCCTGGTGAGCCTCCTGGGCCGGCCCATGGATCCCTACTGGCGGGCCCCCTACGGTGAGCACACGGCGGAGATCCGCCGCTGGGCCGAGGAGGTGGGCTACCGCCACATCGGGTGGAGCGAGGGGGCCGACACCCTGGACTGGGCCGGGCCCAAGGACCGTCGCCTCTACCGCAGCGGCGAGGCCATCGTGGCCCGGCTCGAGAAGCGGCTGGGCCGCGAGGGCGATGGCCTCATCGTGCTCATGCACCTGGGCTCCGCACGGGAGCTCGGGGATCGCCCGACGGAGGGCCTCGGGGCCTTCATGGACCGGGCCCGGAAGGAGGGCTGGACCTTCGTGACCGTCGGCACCATCCTGCAGGATCTCGGCAAGCCCGCCTGGGATCCGCAGCAGCGCCTCGCCCTGCTCACCGAGGCTCCCGCGCCCCGCCGCTAGCGTTCCCGCTGGGCTACACTGGTGCCGAACCACCGTGGAGGGGATTTGCAGGGGATCGGCCGCTGGACGCTGAGGGCAGTCCTGGGTTTCGTCGCCCTGGTGCTGCTGCTCTCCCTGGGCAGCTACCATCCCCTGGATCCCCATCCCTTCACCCAGGGCGCGGCAGTGGCTGCCGTCCAGAACCTCTGCGGCACCGTGGGAGCCACCCTGGCGGGCCTGCTGCAGACCCTGATGGGCATCGGCGCCTGGATCGTGCCGCCCTACCTGCTTTGGGAGGCCTGGCCCCGGAAGGGCCGCCACTGGCCGGGTCGGCTGGCCTGGCTTGGGCTCGGACTCTCCTTCTGGACCGCCCTCGGCGCCTTCGGCAGCCGCACCTGGGCGGGCCTGCCCGAGGGCGGCACCCTGCAGCTCCGCTGGGGCGGCTGGCTGGGCAGCGCTCTCTGGCCCGTGCAGCGGCGCTTTCTCGGCCCGGTGGGCCTGCCCCTGCTGCTGGCCCTCCTGGTGCTGGTCTGCGCCCTGGTGCTGGCCCCCGTCCTGACCCGGGGCTTCGGGCGCCTGCTCCGGCACTGGTTCGGCGAAAAGGCCTGGCCCTGGGTGAAGCCCATGCCGGCCAAGGGCTTCCAGGGCTTCCTGGGCATGGTCCGGCGCCCCTTCCTGCGGGGCCGCAATCCGAGCCAGCCCGATATCGACGCCAGTGACGCCGCCGAGCTCCAGTCCCTGGCCCTGCGCCAGCAGGCCCTGGAGGACCAGCGGGAGGCCCTGCTGAAGGCCGAGCTGGAAACCGCCGAGGCCAAGCGGAAGCAGCCGCAGATCCGCGTGGAGGATCTGCTGCCGCCCATCCACTCCATGAACCTGGATGCCGCCGGCACCCTCATCGAGGCCCAGGCGCTGCCCGCCACGGGCCCCGTGGCCAGCGGTGACCAGCCCACGGCGCCCTTCCGGACCAAGCTGCTGGCCCAGGCTCCCCTGCCGCCCACCCCCAAGCCCACCGTGGCCCAGGCCCGGGTGGCCAAGGACCGCTTCGGCCGGGAGATCGTGCAGCCGCCGCTCCCCCTGACGGAGCCCACTCCGGCCAGACCCCTCCCGGCCCTGCCCCCGGAACCGTCCAGGCCCTCCATCACCGAGCGCGAGACGCTGCCGCCCCGCCGCCTCTTCGATCCCCCAGGGCAGCACGCCAAGGTCGATATCGCGGTGCTGGAAGTGATCAAGGAGAAGATTGGACAGAAACTGTCCGAGTTCAAGATCAAGGGCGTCGTCACGGGCATGCAGCCGGGCCCCGTGGTCACGGTCTTCGAGTTCCAGCCGGACGCCGGGATCCCCCTTTCGCGCATCCTGGGCATGGAAGAGGATCTGGCCCTCGCGCTTCAGGCCGAGGCCGTGCGCATGGACCGCATCCCCGGCAAGAACCTGGTGGGCATCGAGGTGCCCAATCCCAAGCGGGAGATCATCACCTTCCGCGAGGTCATCGACAGCCCCGCCTTCCGGGATGCGGGCGGCCTGCTCCACCTGGCCCTGGGCAAGGACATCGCCGGCCGACCCGTGGTGGCGGACCTGAACAAGATGCCCCACCTGCTCATCGGCGGCAGCACCGGCAGCGGCAAGAGCGTGGGCGTGAACGCCATGATCTGCTCCTGCCTGGTGCGGGCCATGCCCGACGAAGTGAAGCTCATCCTGGTGGATCCCAAGATGGTGGAGCTGGGGGTCTACGAGGACATTCCGCACCTCTGGGCGCCGGTCGTCACCGACATGAAGGAGGCGGGCCGGGTCCTCAAGTGGGTGGTGGCCCAGATGGAGGATCGCTACCGGCGCCTGGCCCTGCTGAGCGTCCGCGACCTCAAGGGCTTCAACGCCAAGGTCGCCGATGCGGGCGGCGCCATCGATCTCACGGACCGCACGCCCAACCCCCGCTGGCCCGACCGGCCCGCCATCCTGGAGCACCTGCCCTACGTGCTGGTGGTCATCGACGAGCTTGCAGACCTGATGATGGTGGCCCGCAGCGAGGTGGAGGACAGCATCGCCCGCATCGCCCAGAAGGCCCGCGCCGTGGGCATCCACCTCATCCTGGCCACCCAGCGCCCCAGCGTGGACGTGGTCACCGGCGTCATCAAGGCCAACCTGCCCAGCCGCCTCAGCTACCGCGTGCGCACCAAGATCGATAGCCGCACCATCCTGGACTGCAGCGGCGGCGAGCAGCTGCTGGGGGCCGGCGACGCCCTCTACCTGCCCAACGGGGCCAGCCACCCCAGGCGCATCCACGCCCCCTTCCTCAGCGAAGACGAGACGCTGCGTCTCGTCACCTGGCTGCGGGAGCGGGGTCGTCCCGACTACAACCAGGCCCTCATCAGTGCCATGGAGACCGAGGAAGAAACGGCCCTCTTCGACGAGACGGAGATGAACGGGGTGGACGACATCTATGCCCGGGCCCTTGCCGTGGTGCGGCGGGAACGGAAGGCCAGCACCAGCCTGCTTCAGCGGAAGCTGAACCTCGGCTACGGCCGCGCCGCTCGCCTCATCGACCGCATGGAGGAGGAGGGCATCGTGGGCCCGGACCGCGGCGCAGGCAAGCCGAGGGAAGTGCTCGTCGAGGCCGAGTAGATCCGGGGCGCAGGGTGGGTCGGCCGGATGTCACCGGAACCCCTGGGCTGGCTGTGGAATCTCGGTTTGGCCCCCCCTCCTGATTCGACCCAGGTGCGCCTCCCCCGGGGGCCGCCCCGCTCCGGAGAAGACATGATTTGACTAACCGCGCGACCCCCAGGCTGGGCTCGAAAACCTGCCACCCGAATGGAATAGACTTGGATCACAACTTTCTGGATTCATAAGTAATCAATCATAAACTCCTCATGGCAACCTCTCTCTGGAGCCCCCATGAACCACCGGAATCTGCCACTGCTTCTGCTCTCCGCAGCCGCCCTCTCCCTGGGCGCCCAGGCCCCAGCGGCCAAGCCTGCCTCGGCGAAGATCTGCACCACCTGCCACACCACCGCCCCCGACAACCTCCGGGGCCACTTCGACAACCTGGCCCTGAAGAACAGCTCCTTCCAGCTCAGGATCGACGAGCGGGTCGAGGTGCTGCGCTACGACAAGGCCAAGGTGAAGGTCGTCACGCCGGAACCCGCCGCCGATGTGGATGCTGCTTTCAAGTCCATCACCAAGGGCCACGAGGTTCGCGTCCAGTACACCGAAAAGGACGGCGTGAAGACCGCCGTGGGGGTCTATGCCAAGCCCCCCGTCAAGCTGGAGGCCCACGAGTCCATCAACCTGGACGAGGTGCAGAAGCTGGTGGCCATGGGCCCCGAGAAGGGGAAGTACTTCCTGTATGACTCCCGGCCCGCTCCCCGCTTCATGGAAGGCTCCATCCCCACGGCCGTGAACCTGCCCTTCCCCGCCTTCGACAAGAATGTGGCCAAGCTGCCGGCCGACAAGGCGGCGCTGGTGATCTTCTTCTGCAGCGGCAAGACCTGCAACATGAGCCCCGGATCACTCACCAAGGCCAAGGCCCTCGGCTACACCAACGTCAAGGTGTTCATCGACGGCATGCCCGCCTGGACCAAGAAGAACGCCGGCGTGCTGAGCCCCGCCTCCCTGAAGGCGGCCTACTTCGACACCAACACCCCGCTGGTGCTGCTGGACGTCCGTCCCGCCGCCGAGGCCGCCAAGGGCTTCGTGAAGGGCGCCGTGGCCGTCAATCCCACCAAGGTTGCCGACCTGCTCAAGGCCTTCCCCTCGGCCAAGCTGAAGCCCCCCGTGGTGGTGGTGGATGAGACCGGTGGCGAGACCGCGAAGACCGTGGCCGCTGAGATCGTGAAGGCCGGCTACGTGGGCGTGAACCTCCTCTCCGGCGGCTTCAAGGCCTGGCAGGCCGCGACCCTCCCCGTGGAAACCGGCGCCCTGGCGACCAAGGCCGTCTTCGTGCCCAAGCCCCGGCCCGGCTCCATCTCCCCCGCCGAGTTCACCAAGCTGGCCGAACTGGCCCCCGCGCAGCGCGACGCCGTGATCCTCGATGTCCGGAATCCCGATGAAACCAAGAATGGCGTCATCAAGGGCGCCCTGCTGATCCCCGAGCCCCAGCTCCTGGGCCGGCTCTCCGAAGTGCCCAAGGATAAGAAGATCGTCTGCCTCTGCTCCACCGGCATCCGTGGTGAGCTGGCCTACCACCTGCTGAAGGAAAAGGGCTACGACGTCCGCTTCCTCCCCACGGAGATCACCATCATCGACACCGGCGACTTCACCATCGACTAGCCGGTTGAATCCGGAAAAGGGCCGGCCTCTGGGCCGGCCCTTTTCATTCCTCTCATTCCACCGGAGCCACGCGCTTGGGCCGCCAGCGGCTGCGCTGGGCGGGATCGGCCATGCCCGTGGTGTGGCAGCCCCGGCATGCCTCCAGGCGGGGATCCTCGCCGCGCCAGTAGGCCCTGGACTCCCCCCCGAATTCCGGGCGGAGCTGCATGGGGATGCGGGCCCAGTAGAAGGTGAACAGCGGCCCCTTGGGCCCCATCTCCAGGGCGTAGAGCGGACCACCCTCGACGCCGGGGCGGCCCCAGCGATCCTCCAGGGAACTGAGCACCACCAGGGCGCCCTGGGGCAGCGCCTCACCGGCGCGGTAGGCGGCGGCGGCCTCCGGGCTGGCCCAGGCCCGGATCCAGCGGCCACCGTGGGCGGGAGACTTCACGGGGTCCGGATGGATGGCCTCCAGGGAGGCGAAGTCCAGGGCGCGCACCGGCAGCCTGGACTCGGGATCCGGTTCGATCTTCACCGGCGCAGGCGCGGCAGGAACGAGGACCGGGTTCGAGACTCGCACATGCTGGTGGGCCAGCCGATAGCCCCCCTCGCCCGCCGCCAGCACCATGGCCGCCCAGGCCAGGCCCAGGCCCAGAGCGAGCAGCCCGAGGCTCTGGTGATCCTTGCGGGGCCGGTTCATGGCCCAGACGGCCGCCAGGCCCAGGAGGAGGGAGGCGCCCCCCAGGATCGCGTGACGGATGAGCAGGGCCTCCGGGCCCGCGCCGGCACCCCAGGGGGGCAGGAGGCGGTGGGAGGGGATGAGGGCCAGGAAGCGTCCCGAGAAGTATCCGCTCACGAACGCAGCGAGGGTGCCCAGGATGCCCGCCCAGCCCAGGTAGCGGGCCACGGTCCACCAGGGGCGGATGCCCCGCCCCGAGCGCTGGGCCGCCAGGAGGGCCCAGGGGAGCAGGAGGCCCGTCGCCACGGGAAGGTGGGACAGCAGCGCATGCTTGAGGGCAATCCATTCCATGGGATCCACACCTGTTGATGGCAAGACTCACCGCAGTCTGCCAGCCTCGCCCGGGAAAATGGGCTGAAAATCCTGTCACAATCGCCGACATGCAGCGGACCCTCCTCCAGCACGTGCAGACCTCCCTCCAGCTGAAGCAGGCCTTCTTCGAGCAGGAGATGGGCCGGATCGTCGCCCAGGCCGACGACATGGCCGAGCGCCTCCGGCGGGGCGGCCGCATTCTGGTCTGCGGCAACGGGGGCAGCGCCGCCGACGCCCAGCACTTGGCCGCCGAGCTCAGCGGCCGCTACGTGAAAGAGCGGAAGGCCCTGGCGGGGATCGCCCTCACCACCGACACCTCGGCCCTCACTGCCATCGGCAACGACTACGGCTTCGACCAGATCTTCTCCCGGCAGGTGGAGGCCCTGGGCCGGCCCGGCGACCTCCTCGTCGGCATCAGCACCAGCGGAAACAGCGCCAACGTCATCCGGGCAGTGGCCACAGCCAAGGAGCTGGGCATGCGCACCCTGGGCCTGCTGGGCCGGGACGGCGGCCAGCTCGCCGGCCTCATGGACGAGGCCCTGGTGGTGCCCTCCGCCGTCACGGCCCGCATCCAGGAGGTCCACCAGATGGTCTACCACTTCTGGTGCGAGGCGCTCGATGCCCACTTCTGAGGCCAGGCCTTGATGGTTCTCGGCGGCCTGCTGGTCCTGGTCCTCCTGGGGCCCCCGCAGCCGCGCACCTACTACTGGCGCGACACCGCTGGCCAGGCGCACATCACCAACACCCCGCCCCCCGCGGACGCGGAGCTGCTGGAAGCCCCGCCGCCCCCGGCGGTGGAGCCCGGCAAGACCGTCCGTCCCGAGGTGGTCCGTCAGAGCGCCAGCCTGGGCGGCCGGCGACAGGCCCTCAGTCCCGCCCAGCAGCAGGCCTGGCAGGCCCTGGACCAGCGCCTGGCCAAGGCCCGGGCCGAAGGGGACCGGCATACCCTGGAGGCCGTCTCCAACTCCCTGATCCAGGACTGCCTCTGGGGCAGCGGCCTCTGGGCCATGCCCGTGCTGCCCTTCCTGTCCGTGACCCTGATGAGCTTCCTGGGCTGGTGGCTGGCCCTGGGCCTCCGCCCCGGCTCCCGGCTCCCCTTGGTGGTGGGATTCCTGCTGCTGGGCCTGGCCTTCGGGCACCTGCTCCTGAACGTCTTCCTGTACCACCCGCAGGCGGCGCGGCTCCGGCAGAACCTGGAGCTGCTCGAGCAGCACATGGGTACCGGCAAGGCCCCGCGGCCGGAGCACCGGGCCCTCCTGCAACAGCGGTACCGGGCCCTGGAGCAGGCGGCGGAGCCCTTCCAGTCCCCCTGGCGCTTCCCGGGAGAGGTGAAGTCGCTGCGGGAGGCCATGCGGCGGGTGATGGTTGAACCCTGAGCTCGCGGCCCGGTTGGGTGTCCTCCGGCCGGCGGCCCTGGCGGAACCCCTGGGGCTCTACCTCCACATCCCCTTCTGCCTGGATCGCTGCACCTACTGTTCCTTCACCACCACCCGGGACCGGAGCCTCCAGCCGGCCACCATCCGGCGGCTGTTGGAGGAAGTCCACCGCTGGGGCGCGGCCCTGGGGCGGCCTGCCGTGGATACGCTCTACCTGGGCGGAGGAACGCCCTCCCTGCTGAGCCCGGAAGAGCTGGCGGACCTCACGGGAGCGGTCCATGCCGCCTTCGACCTGGCCCCCCTGGCGGAGGCCACCCTCGAGGCCAACCCAGGCACCGTGGACCTGGGCTGGCTGAGCCAGGCGCGCGACCTGGGCTGGGACCGCATCAGCCTCGGCGTCCAGGCCCTGGACGATGCCCTGCTGGCCCGCCTGGGCCGCATCCATGGCGCCGAGCAGGCCCTGGAATCCCTGGCCCTGGCGGAACAGGCCGGGTTCCGGCGCCGCAGCGCCGATCTCATGGTGGGCATTCCTGGACAGGCGCTGTCCAAGGTCCTGGAGGATGCCCGGACCCTGGCGGCCACGGGCCTCGAGCACCTGAGCATCTACCTGCTGGACCTGGACAAGGCCTGCCCCCTGCGGGCCGAGATCGACGCGGGCCGCCTGGCCCTGCCCACCGAAGACGAGGTGGCCGATGTCTTCGAGGCGCTCCAGGCGGAGCTGCCCCGCCTGGGCCTCGCGCCCTACGAGATCAGCAACCATGCCCGCCCCGGCGCCGAGTCCATCCACAACAGCCGCTACTGGGAGCGCCGGCCCTACCTGGGCCTGGGCCCCGGCGCCGCCTCTCAGCTGGGCCCCTTCCGCTGGACCGAAAGCGCCAACATCGCCGCCTGGACCCGGGATGGCGGAGTGGTGGAGCTGCAGGAGCTGGACGCCGCCGAAGCCCTCGCCGAGATCCCCCTGCTGGGCCTGCGGCAGCACGCCGGCGTCGACTGGCCCCGCTTGCGCAGCCTGGCCACCCACCAGAACCTGCTGCCCCTCGTGGACGCCTGGGAGCAAGCCCTCCGCCAGCACCTGGAGCGGGGGCTCCTGGAGCGGGACGGCCCCATCCTCCGCCTGACGGACCGGGGGCGCCTCCTGAGCAACCAGGTGTTCGAGCTGTTCGTCTAATTCACCGGCAGCGAGGCCTGCTTGTCGCTCCGTAAGGTTTGGTGACCACCCTCTCCCGAGCGCACCGCGGGATGCTTCCGCCCCCGTAGGATGGATGTGGGCCCCAGGCGGGGAATCCCCCCCGGAGTCCCCTTGCCCTACCTCGGCGAAAGTGCCGCCCTCCTCACGTCCCTCTGCTGGTCCCTGAACTCCGTGTGCTTCACGGTGGCGGGGCGCCGGGTGGGCTCGGCCGCCGTGAACCTGGGCCGCCTGCTCATGGCCTGGGGCACCCTGCTGCTGGTCCACCTGGTGATCTACGGCAGCCTCTTCCCCATGCAGGCCGGAGGCGCCCGGCTGGGCTGGCTGGCGCTATCGGGGTTCATCGGCTTCGCCCTGGGGGATGCCGTCCTCTTCGAAGCCTTCGTGCTCATCGGAGCGCGGCTGGCCATGCTGCTGATGACGCTTTCGCCCATCTTCAGCGCCCTGCTGGCCTGGCTCTTCCTGGGCCAGAACCTGAGCCTGCCCAAGCTCCTGGCGATGGCCGTCACCCTGGGCGGCATCGCCTGGGTGGTGTGGGGCGGCGGCGAGCACGAAGAACATCCCCACCTCTGGCGGGGCATCCTCCTGGGCATCGGGGGCGCCCTGGGCCAGTCCATCGGCCTGGTCTGCAGCAAGTTCGGGCTGGCGGGGGACTTCCCGCCCATCTCGGCCAACCTCATCCGCGTCACCGCCGGGGTCGTGGCCCTGCTGCTCTACTTCGGCTTCCGGGGCCAGATCCGAAGCACCCTCGGGGCCCTCCGGGATGGCCGGGCCACGGCCTTCATCGGCCTGGGCGCGGCCACCGGGCCGGTGCTGGGCGTGGTGCTTTCCCTCATCGCCATCGCCAAGGCCCCCATGGGCGTGGCGGCCACGCTGATGTCGCTGTCGCCCGTCATCCTCCTGCCCGTGTCCCACTTCGTCTTCAAGGAGAAGGTGGGGGGACATGCGATCCTCGGGACGCTGCTGGCCCTCGGCGGCGCCGCGGCCCTGTTCTTCCTGTAGGAGTGCCGATGTCCCTGCGCAAGGATCCCGTCAGCTGGCTCTATCCGCCCATCGAGCCGTACAAGGTTCAACGGCTCAAAGTGTCGGACCTGCACGAGCTGCACGTCGAGGAAAGCGGCAACCCCGACGGGAAACCGGTCATCTTCCTCCACGGCGGCCCCGGCGGCGGCACCAGCCCCAAGCACCGCCGCTACTTCGACCCGGAGAAGTACCGCATCATCCTCTTCGACCAGCGGGGCTGCGGCGCGAGCACGCCCTACGCCGAGGTGCGCGAGAACGGCACCTGGGAGCTGGTGGCCGACATCGAGCGCATCCGCGAGCACCTGGGGCTCGAGCGCTGGATGGTCTTCGGCGGCTCCTGGGGCGCCACCCTGGGCCTGGCCTACGCCGAGAAGTACCCCAGGCGCGTGACAGAGCTGATCCTCCGGGGCATCTTCCTGCTGCGCCAGCGGGAGGTGGACTGGCTCTACCAGGAGGGGGCCAGCCGCATCTTCCCCGATGCCTGGGAGCCCTACCGGGACGCCATCCCCGAGACCGAGCGGAGCGACTTCCTGCGGGCCTACGCGAAGCGGCTGCTGAGCGAGGACCCCGCCGTGAACCTGCCCGCCGCCCAGGCCTGGAGCATCTGGGAGGGGGCCACCAGCAAGCTCATCCCCGACCCCGATTTCATCGCCTCCTACGGGGACGTGGCCACCACGCTGGCCTTCGCCCGCATCGAATGCCACTACTTCCTGAACAAGGGCTGGATGGAAGAAGCCCAGCTGCTCCGGGACGCGCCCAGGCTCGAGGGCATCCCCGGCGCCATCATCCAGGGCCGCTACGACATGGTGTGCCCCATCGAAAGTGCCTGGGCCCTCTCGAAAGCCTGGCCCAAGGCCGACCTCGTCATCGTCCCCGATGCCGGCCACAGCGCCTATGACGCCGGCATCTCAAGGGCGCTGGTGGCGGCCACGGATCGGTTCGCGCGCTGAGCGAAAGACTGGAACACTGATTCCTTCACCCTGGAGATCCCATCCCCGTGGACCTGCTTCGTACCGCCTTTCATTTCCTCAAGCGCCTGACCGACCCCGCCTCCCTCGCCATACTCACCGGGGAGATGGGTGTGTGGGCGTACGTGCTGATGTTCGCCATCATCTTTTGTGAAACGGGTTTGGTGATCCTGCCCTTCCTTCCCGGCGACAGCCTGCTGTTCGCCCTCGGGGCCCTGGGCGCCATTCCCGGCATTCCCTTGAACCTGTGGCTCATGGCCGGGCTGCTGGTGATCGCCGCCGTTCTCGGCGACGCGGTGAATTACGCCATTGGTCGTCGCCTGGGGCCCGCCGTGTTCCACCGGGAAGACAGCCGGTGGTTGAACCGGCACCACCTTGAAGCGGCTCACGCCTTCTACGAGAAATACGGTGGCAAGACCATCATCCTCGCCCGCTTCGTGCCCATCGTGCGCACCTTCGCCCCCTTTGTGGCGGGCATCGGGAAAATGGATTACCCCCGCTTCGCCCTGTTCAATGTCACCGGGGCCCTGCTCTGGGTTGGATCCATGATGGGCGCAGGACGCCTCTTCGGCGGCATCCCCTGGGTCCAGCGCAACTTCGAAGCGGTGATCATCGTCATTATCCTCATTTCCGTGCTGCCTGCTGTTTTCGAATTCCTGAAGGCCCGGCGCCAGGGAAGAACGGCCAGTGAGTTCGATGAGATAGTGGAACCATGTCCGAAGATCTCGTCCGCAACCGCAAGGCCTTCCACAACTACCACGTCCTCGAGACCTGGGAGGCGGGGGTCGCCCTCCAGGGCACGGAAGTGAAGGCCCTGCGGGCGGGCCTGGGCCAGCTGCAGGATGCCTACGTGGACGCGGTGGGTGGCGAGCTGTGGCTGAAGCAGGCCCACATCTCGCCCTACGAGTTCGGCACCTACGCCAACCACGAGCCCCTGCGGGCCCGCAAGCTGCTGCTGCACAAGGCGGAGATCACGAAGATCACCGCCAAGGTGGTGCGCAAGGGCCTCACCATCATCCCCCTGGCCATCTACCTCAATGACAAGGGCATGATCAAGGTGAAGGTGGCCCTGGCCGAAGGCAAGGCCGTGGGCGACAAGCGCGAGGCCCTGAAGCAGCGTGAGCAGAAGCGCGAGATGGACCGCATCCGGAAGGGTGCCCGGGAGTAGCGGGGGCGCCGAATCCAGGCATTCCCGCACAGGGCGGAACCCCGGTGGGAGGTGGCCGCTACTGCAGGGTCGAGTTCACGACCTCCAGCCTCGATCCGGCATCCATGGAGAGGCCCGGCCGCACGTACCAGGAGCCACCGAGGTTCCGGCGGAGCACCGAATCCTCGATGTGCACGGTGCCGGTGCCATCGTTGCTGACGAAGAAGATGGCCGAGCCGTGGGCGTTCACCTGGTTCTGCTCGATGAGGGTGCCGTAGATCCCCAGCCGCATGGTGTTGCCGTCGTTGTAGATGGCGCCGCCGCTGCCCCCGCCGGGCGTACCCGCCTGAGGTGGATTGGCGCCATTGCCCTGGGCCTGGTTGAAGGAGAACAGGCTGTTGTAGATGGACCAGGAGACGCCGATGCTGCTGAGGCCCCCGCCGTTCGAGCCGCGGTTGCCGAAGCCAGTGGCACCGCCAAAGGTGCTGTGGGCCACGTAGACGGGCAGCCCGCTGAACTGGCTGAAGACACGGACCGCGGCCCCCCCCACATCGGGCCCCAGGCTGGCGCAGGCATTGTTGAAGAAGCGGCAGTTGACCACCCGGAAGCGCCCGCCCCGCACCCAGATGGCCCCGCCCCCGTCGTACTGGGTTTCACCCGTCGAGTTGCCATCGATGAAGGTGAGGTTCTGGACCGTGAGCTGGGGGTGCTCCTGGTTGTCGCAATGGCTGGTGGTCCACACCTGGTCGGGATCGCAGGTGTTCATGTACAGGATCCGGGTGCGGCCCCCGCCGCTGAGGGTGACCACGCCGCCCCCATCGATCACCACGTCAGGCTTGTTGTTGAAGACCTTGGCGGGGCGCGGGAGGGTGAGGGTGAAGGGCTTGGAGCCCCCGTTGAAGGTGATCTTCCCCCCCTGGGCCACGGCGGCGATGAAGGCTTCGGGCGTGCAGCTTTCAGGGGTGCCCGTGCCGATCACCTGATCGGGCCGGGACACATCCTGGGCCAGGGCCTCCGCGGGGACCGGGTACCGGCCATCGGGGTTCCCCGCCGCCGGGCCCGTGGTGGGGTCCGTGGGCAGGTAGGTCGGCACGGTGCCACCCGCCGCCGGACCCTTCCCGCCACCGCAGCCGAGCAGCAGGAGCGCAAGCAACGCAGGGAGGAAGGGGCGGTCCAGAAGGGTGTTCATGGCTTCACTCCGTGATGCAATGCTTCCATGCCCCCCGGGGCGGCCATCATGCCTTCCAGCCGCCCTGGACGAAGCGGGCCAGCTTTTCGTCCGATCCCCGCAGCGCCAGGGACCGGGCCACGAAGCGGCCGATGGGATCGGCCTCCAGGTTCACGGCATCGCCCGGACGCATGCCGTGGAGGGCCGTGTGTTTCACGGTCTCGGGGATGAGGGCCACGGTGAACCAGTCCGGGCCGCAGTCCACCACGGTCAGGGATATGCCGTCCACGGCGATGGAGCCCTTGGGCGCGGTCATGGGGGCCAGGGCCGCGGGCATGGAAAAGCGCCAGATGCCTTCGTCGACGCCACCCTGCCCCTGGGGCCGCGCCACCAGTTGGCCCATGCCATCGATGTGGCCCGACACCAGGTGGCCGTCCAGGGGGTCGCCCACCCGCAGAGCTGGTTCCAGGTGCAGGGTCGCGCCCAGGGCCAGGCGACCCAGCGTGGTCCTTTCGAGGGACTCCTCGCTGAGCTCTGCGTCCCAGCTGCGGGCATCCACGGCCACGCTGGTGAGACAGGCGCCGTTCACGGCGATGCTGGCGCCCCGCTCGGCCCGGGCCAGCAGCTCCGCGGTGGCCGCGATGCGCAGCCGCGCCCCGCCGGGCCGGGAGGAGCGGCCTTCGAGGGTGCCTAGCTGTCGGATGAGTCCAGTGAACATCGCTTGCACTCCCCTCAAATCATGACGCAGCTGGCTGCCGGAGGCGGCTGTGCCTCGCGCTGTATAGGAAATAGGCCAGGAGCCCCAGCCCGAGCCAGATCCAGAAGCGCACCCAGGTGTGCCGGGGCAGGCCCAGGGCCAGCCAGAGGCAGAAGAGGATGCCCAGGGGCGCGGTGAGCCACACCAGGGGTGCCCGGAACCGCCGCTCCGCCAAGGGGCGTCGCACCCGCAGCACCAGAATCCCGGCGCAGACCAGGACGAAGGCGAAGAGGGTCCCGATGTTCGTGAGCTCGATGATCTCGTCGATGTTCATGAACCCCGCCGGCAGCAGGACGATGACCCCGGTGAGCAGGGTGGCGTTCAGGGGCGTCCGGAAGCGGGGGCTGACCCGGCCGAACCAGGGGGGCAGGAGGCCATCCCGGCTCATCACCATGAAGATGCGGGGCTGGGCCATCTGGTAGACCAGCAGCGCGCTGCCCAGGGCCACCACGGCCCCCACGCTGACGATGGCCGAGATCCGGTTCATGCCGATGGCGGTAAAGGCGTGGGCGATGGGGTCCGCCACCCCGAGGTAGGCCGAGTACGGCAGGATGCCGGCCACCACCGCACAGACGCCCACGTAGATGACCGTGCAGATGAGGAGGCTGCCGATGATGCCCCGTGGCATGTCCCGGGCCGGGTCCTTGCACTCCTCGGCGGTGGTGCTGACGGCGTCGAAGCCGATGAAGGCGAAGAAGATGATGGCCGCCCCCGCCTGGATGCCCCGCCAGCCGTTGGGCGCGAAGGGGTGGAAGTTCTCCGGCTTGACGTAGAAGGCGCCGATGGCGATGACCATCAGCAGGAGGGCCACCTTCACGGTCACCATGATGTTGTTGGCCCGCACGCTCTCCTTCACGCCCCAGATGCAGAGAGCTGTGATGAGAAACGTGATGATCATGGCCAGCAGGTTCATCCCGAAGGGGAAGCCGCCGACGATGGGGGCGGTCTTCAGCACACTCCAGTTCGCGAAGACCGCGGCGCCATCGAGGCCGCCGGCCTTGGCCTGGGCCAGGTAGTGGAGCTTGTCCGACAGGTTCAGCGCCCCCTGGTGGGCCGCAGCGAAAGCCTCGGTGGGGAACAGCATGGTCCGCGGGTCCATGCTCAGCCAGCGCGGCAGGGTGAGCCCCACCCCGCGGAGCAAGTTGTCCATGTAGCTGCCCCAGCTGATGGCCACAGCCACGTTGGAGACCGCGTACTCCAGCAGCAGGTCCCAGCCGATGATCCAGGCCATCAACTCGCCCAGGGTGGCGTAGGTGTAGGTATAGGCGCTGCCCGAGGCCGGGATCATGCTGGCGAACTCCGCGTAGCAGAGGGCCGTGAAGCCGCAGGCCAGGGCCGTCATCAGGAAGCTGATGATCAGGGCCGGACCGGCGGCGGGCCGGGTGACGCCGAAGGTGGAATCGAAGCCGCCGGCGAGTCCGGTGCCCAGGGCCGAGAGGATGCCGGCGCCGATGATGGCACCCACCCCCAGGAGGGCCAGGTCCCAGGCCGTAAGGGTCCGCCGGAGGCCATGGTGTCCGACCTCCTCGGCATTGGCGCGGATCTGCTCAATGGGCTTGGTGCGAAGCAACTGGCGGAACAGCTGGCGGATCATAGAGACCTTGGGAGAGGGTTCATGCTATCAGGCGCACCGCAAGCGTTAGGCTGGAGGCCATGAGCACGAAGCAGGAGGGGAGGCTCCAGGTCCACGAGCCTGGGCGAGTGGGAGGACAGCGCCGGGCGCTGTCCGATCCATGGAGTGCCACTTTGGCGACCATTCGCCCAGGGCGAATAGGACGGGCTGCGAAGCAGACGGCCCCGGAGGGGCGAGCGCCAAGTGCGCGAGTCAAGCCGAAGCCCTCCCCCCTATCGCACCTGGCATCAAGCCAGGTGCTCCTGCTCGGCCTTGCCTCGCAGAGGCGGGCCCCTGGGCGCGGCACAGGGAGGCTCCGCCTCGGCAAGCGACGTGCGCCGGAGCACGCGCAGCGTGCGATAGGCGGAGGTGCCGCGTGAGCACGAAGCAGGAGCGAAGTGCCACTTTGGCGGAGCCGAAGCCCGCAGGGCGTGGCACAGGAGGCCGGGGGGCGGGGGGGGGGGGGGGGGGGCGGGGGGGGGGGGGGGGGGGGGGGGGGGGGGGGGGGGGGGGGGGGGGGGGGGGGGGGGGGGGGGGGGGGGGGGAGGGCGGAGGTGCCGCGTGAAGCTCTGGAACGACCGCCACCTGCGCCTGTCCCTCACGGGGCTGGGGGCCCAGTACCTGCTGGCCCTGCTGGGTGTGGGCGCCTTCTCCATCAACACCGGCAACAACCTGCTCTACCTGGTCTTCTCCCTGATGCTCGGCCTCTTCCTGGTCTCGGGCATCCTCAGCCGCCGCGCCCTGCAGGAGCTCAAGGTTCTGACGCTGGAGGAGGGCAACCTCTTCGCCCGGGTCCGTGGCGGCCTCAAGCTGCGGCTCCAGGACCCCGGCCGGGGCCGCATCCGGGGTCTGGAGCTGCACCTGGAGCTCGAGGACGCCACCGTGGAGCCCAGCTTCCTGGGCGCCGCCAGCCGCACCGGCGAAACCCTGGTGGTGCTGCAGGCCCGGGTCAACCACCGGGGCTGGGTGCGGGCCCGTCGCCTGGAGTTCCGCACGCGCTTTCCCTTCGGACTGCTGGAGAAGTCCCGGTTCGTGGACCTGGACCATACGCTCCTGGTGCTGCCCCACCCCCGCACCCCCACCGCCCGGCCCGCAAGCTGGCGGGGCGAGGGGCAGCGCACCCTGCCCCGGGAGGGCAGCAGCAGCCCCGAGGGCGCGCGGCCCCTGCGGCTGGGGGACGCCCCGGGCCGGGTCCACTGGAAGCGCACGGCCCAGCGCAGCCAGCCCTGGGTGCGCACCTTCGAGGAGGAGCGGCCCCTGGGGCTGCACCTCCGGCTGGACCTCCTGGCCTGGGGGCCGGGCCGGCCCTTCGAGCGGGAACTGGAGCGGCTGTCCGGGGCCGTGCTGCAGGCGCGGCTCCAGAAGCGCGGCATCAGCCTGGAGCTGCACGGCCCGGAGGGCATCCGGGAGGTGCATGGCCACACCCCCTGCTGGCGGGCCCTGGCCCTGGTCCAGGCGGCGGGAAGCGGTGAGGGCGTGATCCACGAAGGTCCTGTAAGCTGAACACCCCGGAGGCTCTGTGTTCGATGATCCCCAATCCCCGGCCTGGGAACCCCTGCTGGCGGCGGCCTGGGCCGCCCGGGACCACGCCCATGCACCCTATTCCATGTTCCAGGTGGGGGCGGCCCTGCTGACCTCGGAAGGAGTCGTTTTCGGGGGCTGCAACGTGGAAAACGCCGCCTACCCGGTCTGCCTCTGCGCCGAGCGCGGGGCCCTGAGCGCGGCCGTGGCCGCGGGCCTGAAGCCTGGCGGCCTCCGGGCGGCGGTGGTCGTGACCGACGTGGCGGAGCTGACGCCCCCCTGTGGAGCCTGCCGCCAGGCCCTCGTCGAGTTCGCGGGGAAACTCCCCGTGCTCCTGGCCAACCGCAGCGCCCGCCAGCTGCACCGGCTGGAAAATCTGCTGCCTCACAGCTTCACGGTTGGACATTTTCGCTAGGACCCTGCCGCCCCCCGGGCCTAAACTTTCCGAACTCCAAGACCGGCATCCCGAGGCAGCTGAATGGCCATTGATCGCGTCAAAATCAAGAAGGAAGCTGACAAGCTGCTGACGGCAGGCCGGGTGGAGCGGGCCATCGACGAGTTCCAGAAGCTCGTGGAGGACAACCCCAAGGATTACGGCACCCTCAACCAGATCGGGGACCTCTGCGTCCAGATCGGCCGGAACAAGGAAGGCGTCGAGATCCACAAGCGGCTGGGCAGCGCCTACGAGCGGGATGGCTTCCATGCCCGCGCCGCCGCCATCTTCCAGAAGGTCGTGCGCAACGCCCCGGAGGACATCGACGCGGCCCAGCGTCTGGCGGACCTCTACCGCCAGATGAACAAGACCGGCGACGCGGTGAAGGTGCACCTGCAGGTGGCCGAGCACTTCCAGAAGAAGGGCCTCATCAAGCGGGCCCTGGAGGAGTTCAACAAGGTCGTCGACCTGGATCCCAAGAACCTGAAGATGAAGGTCAAGCTGGCGGACCTCTACAACAAGGAGGGCATGAAGGAGCGGGCCGCGGGCATCTACCTGGAGGTGGCCGAATCCCTGGCCATGGAGCAGATGCACGGGGAGGCCAACCAGATCCTGGAGCGCGCCAAGGCGATGATCTCCACGCCCCAGGTCTTCCTGACCCAGAGCCGCCTGGGCGTCATCCAGGGGGACTACACCACCGCCGCCCAGCACCTGCGGGAGGGCCTCACCAGCAATCCCAGGAACACCGAGCTGCTGGAGGCCCTGGCCGAGATCGAGCTGCGCAGCGGCCACCCCGATCGGGCCCTCGAGGCCCTGGCGGAAGTGGCCCAGCTGCCCGAGAAATCCCTGCCCCTGTGCGAAAAGGCCCTGCGCAACCTGGTCAACGCCGATCGGGGCGAGGAAGGCATCCGGCTTTTCGCCCCCATCGCCCGGGAGCTGGCCCGGCGGGGCTCCGGGGATGTCATCGGCCGCAGCCTGCGGACGGCCCTCCAGGGCAACATCGGCATCGAGGCCTGGATCCTGCTGGCGGAGATCGCCCACCAGAGCGGCAACCGCGCCGATCAGATCCAGGCGCTCCAGACCGCCTATGGCATGGCCTACCAGAACAACGACCAGGTGCTCATCAGCCACCTCGCCACCCAGCTGCAGGGTCTGGGGGTCGTGCCGGGCACCGCAGCGCCGACTTCCTCGGCCTTCGCCCTCCCCGGCGGCCCCTCTCTCGCCGAGCCCGCGTACCAAGACATCACCCGCCACGGCGGCGAGACGGAGCTGGATCCGGTCCGGCGGCTGCGCATCGAGCAGTTCTCCCGGGAGGCCGAGGCCTTCATGCGCGGGGGCAGTCCCGAGCGCGCCATCGAGACCTACAAGAAGGCCCTGGAGCTGGATCCGGCGGATCTCACCATCATCGAGGCCATCGTCGCCGTCCATCGCACCACCGGACGCCTCACCCAGGTCCAGATGCAGTACGTGCAGAGCGCCCAGGCCCTGGCCCAGTCGGGCCGGAAGCGCGAGGCCGCCCAACTGCTGGATCTGGCTGAGGGGCTCTTCCCCGGCTCCACCCGCATCCATCGCCGGGCCATGGGCCTACCGGAGCCCGGCGTCCTGCCACCCCCCACCTCGCGGGCGCCCAAGCCCGCCCCCGAAGCCGCCCCGGCTCCGCCAGCCCCAGCCCCAGCGCCCGCTCCGCCGCCCCCGGTTCTGCCGCCGCCCAGCGATCTGGACATGCTCATCGGGCTGGATCTCCCGGGCTACGAGCGCGCCCTGCCCATCAAGCCCCAGCCGGAACTCGAACCCATCGCCCTGGGCGAAGGCCTGCCCCTTCTGCCAGACCTGACCCTGCCCCCGGATCCCTTCGCACCCAAGGCCCCGCTCCCGGAACCGACCCAGCCCCTTCCCGAGCCCATCTCCCTGGAGGCCTCGGACCTCAGCTGGATGGAAACCACCCTCACGGACTTCGAGGAGGCCCAGGCCGCCGCCGTCTCGGCCCCCACCGCCCCTCTCCCGCCCATGCCCACTCAGCAGCTGGAGCCGGAGGTCATCGAGGCCCTGGGCGCCCTTCCCGAACTGGAGCCCGCGGCGCCGGTCCCGGTCCAGGCGCCCGCCGCACCTGGGCCCAATCAGGAGGAGCTGGACAGCCTGCTGGGGGATATCGACTTCCAGCTGGACTACGGCAGTCCCGAGGAGGCCAAGATCGAGATCGAAGCCGCCCTCAGGCAGTTCCCCGGGCACCCGGAACTGCAGGACCGGCTTGAACGGGCCGAATCGGCCCTCCAGAAGCTGGGCAAGACCGCCAAAGCCCACGCCTTCGACGATGCGGACACCACCAACTCCTTCTTCGATCTCACGGACGTGCTCGGCACGGCCCTCATGGACAGCGGCGAAGGCGAGGAGATGCACGACGCCACCCACATGGTGGAGAAGATCCAGAGCGTGGACGAGCTCTTCAGCGCCTTCCGGGAGGGCGTCGAGAAGCAGGTCAAGGGGGACGACTACGACACCCACTACAACCTGGGCATCGCCTACAAGGAGATGATGCTCATCGATCCCGCCATCGAGGAGTTCAAGATCGCCATGGGCGACCCCGAGCGGACCCTGGAGTGCTGCTCCATGCTCAGCATCTGCGAGCAGGCCCGGGGGGACCTGGGAGCCGCCGTGGAATGGCTGCGCCAGGGCATCCTGGCCCCCGGCTTCCCGCCCGAGGACAGCATCGGCCTGCGCTACGACCTGGCCGAGATCTACCTCCAGCAGGGCCACACCAGCATGGCCTCGGAAGAATTCAAGGCCGTCTTCGAAATGGACCCCGAGTACAGGGACGTGGCCGCGCGGCTGGGTTGATACTCTCCGGGGGTTCCGCGCTCCGCTCCGCTGCGCGCACACCCCCGGACCCCCACGCCCTTCCCCGGCAAAGCCGGGCTCGGGCTTCGATAACCTCTATCATCCGGGGGTTCCGCGCTCCGCTCCGCTGCGCGCCTCCGCCTGACGCACGCGTTGCGTGCTCCCGCTCGCATGCTCGCGGAGTCGG
The DNA here is from genome assembly GCA_016721195.1 of Candidatus Geothrix skivensis. Lineage (GTDB taxonomy): Bacteria > Acidobacteriota > Holophagae > Holophagales > Holophagaceae > Geothrix > Geothrix skivensis. Next base: position 361,734 of record JADKIO010000008.1, read on the forward strand.
AGCCTCCCCCCGGACCCCCACGCCCTTCCTCGGCAGAGCCGGGTGAGGGCTTTTGGTCTTTCCACCGCCCTCAGTCTTCGGTCGGGTGGGCAGCGGGCTGAATCAGGGCCCGACTCCCGCTGGCGCCCCAGGGTTGCAGGGCTTGCAGGGAGGGCTGGACGGGCTTGCCGGGTCGCTGGAGCTGGGTCAGCTCGAGGGCCCCATCGGCGGTGCTGAGCCAGGCGCCTTCCTTGCTCCAGACGAGCTGGCCGGGATCCCGGTAGCAGGCCCGCAGGCCGCCCACGCCGCAGACCTTGAGGGCCTGGCCCTCCAGCTCCAGCTCGGAGCCCGGCCAGGGCCACAGGGCCCGCACCTGCCGGTGCAGCTCCGCCGCAGGGCGGCGCCAGTCCAGGCGGCCCATGTCCTTGCGTAGCTTCGGGGCGTAGGTGGCCAGCGCATGGTCCTGTTCCACCGGGCAGGCGCAGCCGCAGAGCAGCTTGGGCAGCTCGTCCAGGAGCAGGTCCGCCGCATCCAGGGCCAGTTGGCGCAGCAGACCCTCGGCCGTGTCCTCATGGTTGATGGCCCGGCGGCACTGGGCCAGGACGGGGCCCTCGTCCATGCCCGGGGTGAGGCGCATGAGGCTGACGCCGGTCTCCTGGTCTCCCGCCAGCAGGGCGTGGTTCACGGGCGCGGCGCCCCGCCAGCGGGGCAGCAGGGAGAAGTGCAGGTTCCAGACCCCGCCCGGGCAGGCATCCAGCATCCACGTGGGCAGGATGTGGCCGTAGGCCACCACCACCGCCAGATCGATCCCCAGGCCCTCCCAAAGCTCCCGGGTTTCCGGCAACCTCCAGCTCACCGGCTGGTGGACGGCCAAGCCACGCTCCTCAGCCGCCACCTTCACCGGGGGGGCCTCCAGGTGCCGGCCCCGGCCCGCAGGCCGGTCCGGGTTGCAGAACACCGCCTCGATGCCCTCCTCCGCCAGGGCCTTCAGGGCCGGGACCGCCACCCACGGCGTGCCGAGGAAGGCGATGCGGGTCATTCCTTGGCCTGCTTGTGGTACTTCTTCTGGAGGAACTGGCGCTTCACGGGGCCGAAGTACTCCACGAAGAGCCGGCCCCGCAGGTGGTCGATCTCGTGGCAGAAGGCCCGGGCCATGAGGTCCTCGCCCGTCAGCTCGTGCCAGCTGCCATCCCGGCCCCGGTTGCGGATGGTGACCTTCTGGGGGCGCTCCAGGACCTCCCGGATGCCCGGGATGGAGAGACAGCCCTCGGGCCCCACCTGGGAGCCCTCCTCCCGGGTGACCTCGGGATTGATGAGCACCAGCTTCTGCTCCGGGTCCTCGCCGCAGGAGCAGTCGATCACCGCCAGGTTGAGGTTGACGCCCACCTGGGGTGCCGCGAGGCCCACCCCCTCCTCGTGGAGGGAGGTCTCGAACAGGTCGGCCACCAGCTGCTCCAGCTCAGGGGTCCAGGCCCCGATGTCCTTGCTGTTCTTCTTGAGACGGGGATCCCCCCAGGTAAGTACGGGCAGAACGGCCATTCAACCTCCCCAGCATTCCAGTGTAATCGAACGCCAATCCCTTGTTAATCTGGGAGGTCCGTCTGGAGCCACGCATGCTTCGTTCCTTCCGCCAGGTCTTCAAATCCAACCGCACGCCCATGGCCGCGGTCATGATCGTCGTCCTACTGGGCCTGGTGGCCTACCTGGCGCCCTCCGGCGGAGCCATGTCGGCCGACACCGTGGTGGCCCGGGTCTATGGCCACGAGGTATTGATGCGCGAGCTGGCCGAGCACATGCAGGAGCTCTACCAGCGCTACGGCAAGCAGGCCAGCCCCGAGGCCCTCAAGCCCTTCGTCCAGTCCCAGGCCCTGCGGGACCTCATCAACCAGCGGCTCATGGAGGAGCTGGCCGAACGGCACCACGTGGTGGTCACGGACGAAGAGGTGGGCGCGCGCCTGCGGGCCTTCCTCCGCCAGTACCCCATGCTGCTGGACCCCAAGGGCAACCTGAAGCCCATCGCCGAGCTCAAGCAGATCTTCCAGGACATGGGCTTCAACCCCGCGCTGCAGGAACGGAGCATCCGGTCCGAGCTGCTGCGCACCAAGCTGGTCCAGCAGTCCGCCCTGCAGGTCCCCGTGGATGAGGCCTGGGTCGCCCAGGAGAACCGCCTGCACAACGAAAAAGTCGCCTTCCAGCAGGCCACCCTGACGGTGGATGCGGGCAAGGTAGCCGATCCCGGGGACCCCAGCCTGGAAGCCTTCTACAGGGCCGGCGGGGAGCGCTTCCTGCAGCCCCCCCGCCGGGTCATCCAGTACGTCACCGTGGACCGGGCCTCCATGGCCAAGGACCTCCAGGTGGACGAGGCCTCCCTGAAGGCGGCCTTCGACGCCCGCAAGGGGGACACCACGGAATTCAAGGCCCGTCACATCCTGTTCAAGGCCGAAGGCGAGGCCCAGGTGCAGGAGGCCACGGCCAAGGCCCTGCTGCTGCGCGAGCGGCTGGTGAAGGGCCTGGACTTCGCCAAGACCGCCGAGGAGCAGAGCGAGGATCCCAGCGCCAAGGGCAATGGCGGCGACCTGGGGTGGTTCAACGCCTCGAAGATGGTGAAGCCCTTCTCCGATGCCGCCGCCGCGATGAAGCAGGGGGAGATCAGCCAGCCCGTGCGCACCCAGTTCGGCGTCCACCTCATCAAGCTAGAGGGCCGCCGGGAAAAGAAGTTCGAGGATCTCAAGGCCCAGCTCGCCAAGGAGATCAGCGACAGCCGCTTCACCGCCCGGGCTCAGGAACGCCTGGAGCAGATCAAGAAGCGGGCGAACGGGGGCGATCTCGCCGCCGCCGCCAAGAGCCTGGGCAGCACCGCCAGCCTCAGCCAGCCCTTCAGCAACGAGCCCTCCGCCCAGGTGCCGGGCCTCCCCGAGCTGCCCCAGATGCTTGGTGAGGTCTTCCGCCTCAAGGTGGGCGAGGTCTCCAAGCCCATCCCCTCCGCCGACCACCACCTGCTCTTCCGAGTGCAGGAGGAGCTGCCGGAAGCCGTGCCGCCCTTCAAGGACATCCGCGTGAAAGTGCTGGCCGCCTACCAGCTGGAAGAAGCCCGCAAGCAGGCCGTGACCAAGGCCCAGCAGGCCCTCAAGGCCGGTGGCCTGCAGGCGGTGGGCCCCGTCACCGACCAGGCGGCGGCACCCCTCAGCGGCCTCCGGGATCTGGTGGCCCACCCCGGCATCCGCAAGGCCCTGCTCGACACGCCCGTGGGCCAGCCCACGCCCGTGCTCTGGACCCAGGACGGCAAGCTGTGGGTGGCCCGCATCAGCTCCCGGGAGCCCGCCCCGGCCCTCGTCTTCGAGACCCGCCGCAACCTCATCCAGGACCTGCAGACCGCCGAGGCCCAGAAGCTGCTGTCCGCGGAGCTCCAGGCCCTCGACCGCCAGGGCCGGAAGCGGCCCGGCTTCAGCAGCCTCTGGGGGCATTTCGGCGGCATCTACGTCAATGCCAGCGCCACCCAGGTGTCGGTGGAGGACTAGGCTTTCGTCAACCGAGGCACCGCCTCCAGCAGCTCCCGCAGGTGCGGGTGCGGGGGATCGGACAGCAGTTGTCCAGCGGGCCCCTGGCACAGGGCGCGGCCATCTTGCAGCAGGAGCAGCTGATCGCAGAGGGCTCCCACCGCAGGCAGGTCATGGCTCGCCAGGAGCAGGGTGGTGCCCAGGGCCTTGAGCTCCAGCAGCAGGGCCCTGAGGTGGCCCCCCAGCGTCGCGTCCAGGGCCGAGAAGGGCTCATCCAGCACGAGGAGGGCCGGCTCCAGCATGAGGGCCCGCCCCAGGGCCAGCCGCTGGGCCAGGCCGCTGGACCAGGCCAGGGGCCGCTGGGTGAGGGCGGCCTCGGGGAACTTCACCCGTGCCGCCATGCGGGCCGCGGCCTCCCGGCGGGTGCATCCATTGCCCCGCCGCCAGACCGCCAGGGGCTCCTGCAGGATCTCCCAGCCCGTGCGGTGGGGCGGCAGGCTGGCCAGGGCATCCTGGAAGACTGCCTGGAGGCGGGGGCGGCGACTGCGCCGGGCCTGCGACCGCAGGGGCGACCAGGGCTCGCCCTCCAGCAGAATGCGGCCCTCCGTGGGCTCCAGCAGCCCCAGCACGAGGTTCAGAAGGGTGGTCTTGCCCGAGCCGCTCGCGCCGATGACGCCCCAGGCTTCGCCTGGGGCGATGGTAAAGGACACGTCTGCCAACACCCGCTTTCCCTCACGAAGAAGGCCGAGGCCTTCTGCGCAAAGCAGCGAATGGCCCGTCAGCGGATCACCTCGGCCCCCATGAAGGGCTTCAGCACTTCCGGGATGCGGATGCTGCCATCGGGCTGCTGATAGTTCTCAAGGACGGCCACCCAGGTGCGGCCCACGGCGAGGCCGCTGCCGTTGAGGGTGTGGGCGAAAGTGGGCTTGCCCTCCCGGCCCTTGGCGCGGATGTTGGCACGGCGGGCCTGGAAGTCCCCGAACCAGCTGCAGGAGCTGATCTCGCGGTAGGTGTTCTGCGAAGGCAGCCACACTTCCAGGTCGTAGGTCTTCTGGCTGCTGAAGCCCATGTCGCCGGTGCAAAGCAGGACCCGCCGATAGGGCAGCTCCAGGGCCTCCAGGATGGCTTCCGCATCGGCCGTCAGCCGCTCCAGCTCGACTTCGGCCTGCTCTGCGGCGGCAAAGGTCACCAACTCCACCTTGTGGAACTGGTGCTGGCGGATGATGCCCTTGGTGTCCCGGCCATAGCTGCCGGCCTCGCTGCGGAAACAGGGCGTGAAGGCGCAGTGGCGCAGGGGCAGGGATTCCGCGGACAGGATCTCGTCCCGGTAGAGGTTCGTCACGGGCACCTCCGCCGTGGGGATGAGGTACAGCGAGCCCTCGCCATGGGCCACTTTGAACAGGTCCTGCTCGAACTTGGGCAGCTGGCCCGTGCCGTACATGCTTTCGGCGTTCACCAGGTAGGGGGGGATGACCTCCAGGTAGCCCGCCGCCGTCTGGCGGTCGAGCATGAAGGCGATGAGGGCCCGCTCCAGCCGGGCCCCCTGCCCCTTCAGCACCGCAAAGCGGGCGCCGCTGAGCTTGGCGGCCCGGTCCAGGTCGAGGATGCCCAAGGAGGTGCCCAGGTCCACGTGGTCCCTGGGCGTGGCGATGGTGGGGAGCCGGCCCCAGCGCTTGATCTCGACGTTGGCGTGCTCGTCGCGGCCGACGGGCACGCTGGCGTGGGGCGGGTTGGGGATCCCGGCGAGGAAGTCCTTGAAGGCCGCCTCGATCTCCCGCTCGGCCGCCTCCAGCCGCTTCAGCTGGTCGCCCACCTCGCGCTGCTGGGCGATGAGGGCGTCCGCGTTCTCCTTGGCCCGCTTGAGGCGGCCCACCTCGTCGCTCACGCGGTTGCGCTCGGCCTTCAGGGCCTCAGCTTCCTGCAGGATGGCCCGTCGGCGCTGGTCCAGGTCCTGGTACTGGGCCCGGTCCAGACTGTAGCCCCGCTCGGCGAGGCGCGCCGCCAGGTGGTCGATGTCGTTGCGGAGGAGGTTGGCGTCCAACATGGAGGTGTCCTGAAAGGTTTAGTTTACCTTGCTCCATACGCGCCCATGGCGCGTATGGAGGAAACCCGTGGCCAGCCTCCGTCGCGACCCGGCTTCGACCAGAGCTCGAAGGTACGAACCAACCCCATCACCGGCAGGGCCGGTGATGGGGCGTGGGGCCAGGGCCCGGTTCGCGCCGGTCTGGGGCGGGCAGCCCTACTTCACGGCCTTCTTGGCGGGCTTCTTTGGCGCGGGCGCGGGCGCTGGCGCTTCCACGGTGCCGGTCGCGGTCTTGCGGACCTCGACCTTGCCGTCGTCGACCTTCACATCGATCTCGACGCGACGGTTCTTGCTCTGCCCTTCCTTGCTGGCATTGTCGGCGATGGGCTTGTCAGGGCCCACGCCCACGGTGCTGACCTTGGCGGCGGGGATGCCGGCGTCCACGAGGACCTTGGCCACCGCGTCGGCCCGGCGTTTCGCGAGGGCCTTGTTCAGGGCCTTCCCGCCGATCGAGGAGGTGTGACCGCTGACTTCCAGCGAGTAGCTGCCTGGGTAGGCCTTGAGACCCTCGGCCACTTTCTGGATGGCGGTGATGGCTTCGGCACCCAACTCGGCCTTGCCATTGGCGAAGTGCAGGACAGCTTCATCCAGCACGATCTTGGCCGGCGGGGGCGGCACCGGCTTGACGACTTCCTTCACCGGCTCGGGGGCGGCGGGGGAGGCGGCGGCGGCACCACCGGCTCGGGCTTGGGCTCCGGCGGGGGCAGCGGGGCCGGGGCAGGCAGGGGCGCCGGCAGCGGCGCTGGGGCCGGGGCGGCCTTGCCGATCCCGCCGAAGCGGTAGTTCAGGCCCACGCCCCACCAGCCGGGATTGAGGTTCCGGTTGAACTCCGTCTGGTTGTAGGAGAAGGTCGAGCGCCAGTGGTCGGTGATGGCGTACTCGGCACCGATGCGGGCGCCGAACTTGACGCCCTTGGCCTCCCCGCGCAGGCCCTGGTAGGCCGCCAGCGTGTCGGCCTTGATGTCCTGCTTCCACTTGACGCCCATGAGGCCGCCGAAGATCGTCCAGCGGCCCAGATCCTGGAGCACGTCCCACCCGAAGATCAGGTGCTTGGGGCTGGCCCCCTCGAGGCCCGTGAAGCGGCCGCCCCGGAAGCTCATCAGGTCCACGTGGAGCCGGTGGTTCAGCCCCGGCTTGATCTGGGAGCGGAGCCCCAGGCCCAGGGTGTAGCCGGCGAGGTTGACGCCATCGGTGAGCTTGTTCATGTCCTGGCTGGCGATGACCAGGGAGCTCGAGGCCTCCAGTCCGAGGGGCCGGCCCTCTCCAGCCGTCAGGGACAGGGCGAGGAGGGGGAGAATCGCTAGGGTTTTAGTCTTCATATCAGTCGCTCCATCTCTTAGCTTCGTGGAATTCCAGGACTACCACTTGAACCCGGTGGACAGGCGGAGGGAACGCCCGCCCGTATAGTCGCCAAATCCATAGGTGCCATAGCCGGTCCGGTTCCGGTCGCTGGAAGACCAGGCGGTGGCGTAATAGCCGGCGTTGGGGGCATTGGTCACCAGGCTGGCGCTGCCTGCCGTGTTGGAAGCCGAATAGCTGACCAGCTGCCAGTGGTTGAAGACATTCAGAACCGTGATTTCGGCGAAATACCGGGCCTTCCCGAAAAGCGGCACTTCCAGGCCCACCTTCCAGTCGAAGTTGAAGTTGTCGTTGAAGCGGCCAATGCCACGGGGCCCGTAATAGCGCGTGTACGTGGTGGGATACGCGCTGGCGATGGTACTCCCGGCGGTGGTGGCGTCCGTCCTGGCTTCAAAGCCGTTGGTCCGGGTCAGGCTGTAGACCTGCGAGGCCGAGTTGGCACTCATGGACGGGTTGTAGTTGAACAGCAGGGATGATGTGAACGTGGCCCCGTGCTCGGTGCGGCTCACGTAGTCCAGGTGGATGGAGGCTCGGTGGGTGACATCGCCGGCGAGGTAGCCGTAGGGGGCGAAGTAGCTTTCGTCCCGACCCCGGGCATCGTGCACCCCCGTGTAGTTCCCGATGACATCGCCGCTCACCGCCAGGGTCGAGGACTGCCCCTCGGAACCCTCGCCATTGCCCTTGAGGATGGAGTAGGTGTAGTTCCCGCCCATGGACCAGTTGCCATTGAACTTGGACATGAACTCGATTTCGAAGCTCTTGTAGTCCCGCTTCAGGCGGTCATCGTTGCCCCAGGTGGTCAGGATCGCCCGGGAGGTGGCACCGGGAACGGCCCGGAGGGGGACATTGATTTCCTGTCCGACGTTGAGGAAGTCGTTGAAGAAGTTCTTGAAGGTGCGCTGGGCATAGGTGAATGAGATGAAGCCGCCATCGGTGAGGGACCGGCGGAGGCCCAGGCTGGTCTCATCCGCATACGGGGACTTGGTGTTTGGGTTGATGGTATTGGTCACCGGGCTGCCCACATAGCGCAGGCCCGCAACGCTCAGATCCCAGTTCGCGAGATCCTGGACCTGGGCCACCGTCAGGTTCGTGGCCGCGGCCCCCCGCCAGGAGTAGTCCTCTTCGATGGGGTTGCCCGCCAGGGTGAACTGGTTGGCGAAGCCATCCTGGAGCTTGGAGGTGTAGCGCGCCCAGCTGGCGCGGGCCACCCAGGACTGGTCTCCCCGCAGGTCATAGGTGAGCTGGAGCCGGGGCGATGTCTGGCTGGAGCTGATGACCTTGGAGCCCAGAGTGTCCGAAGAGGAGACCTTGTCGAACCGGATGCCCGCGGAAAGCTGGAAGTTATTGCTGATGGTCCAGACATCGTTGATGTAGTAGCCATCCAGGTTGGTGTTGGCGGTGCCACCATCGCTCCAGTAGAGCCAGGTCGCGTTGTTGTTGTAGGCATTGGTGGCGTCGGCGGACCCGGGGGCAAAGCTGTTGGGTCCCGCGGCGCGGTAGGTTCCGTCCGCGTTCCGGCCCCAGACGTAGAACCGGCGGTTGTTGGGGGACTGGTCATTGCGGGCGATGCGCTGCTGCCGCAGCAATTCGAAGCCGATATCCAGCTGATGGCTGCCGATGGCCGTCTGGGGGCTGAACCACTGGTAGTTGGCGGTGTAGCTATCGATGTTCCGGTTGTCGCCACCATCCGAGTGGTTGAAGATGCCGTTGTTGAACTGGTAGACAGATCCGTTGCCGTAGCGGGCGAAGATCGTATCGCCGTTTTCCGGGTAGCCGCCGCTCACGGATTTCTGCTTCTTCTTCGAGGCATTCACTTCCAGGTTGGAGGCGGCGGAGAGGATGCCCCGGTAGTTCACGGCATAGTATTTGTATTCGAAATAGCCATCGCTCAGCACAGCGGGATCGAAGGACCCACCGGTGGCGCTGGAGGAGGTGTAGGCCCGGACGGGGGTGGCATTCTTGGAGTAGCTGCCCGAGACGCTGACCGTGTGGTCCGTGCTGATACTGCCCGTCAGCTTGAGCTCGTAGAACTTGGTCTCGGCCCTGGCGACGAAAATACCGCCTGCATTGGTGAGGTAGGCGGGACCGCCAGAGCCGGGGCCGGTGTCGCCCGTGATCAGCCCGGTGGCGCCACTGGCGGTGGGATTGGACCAGACGGTGGGGGTGGAGGACGGCGGATCCTGTTTGGTGGAGACCGTGAACCAGAGGCGGTCCTTGAGGATGGGGCCGCCCATCCACAGCGAGTAGTTGCGGGTCAGGTCGTCCACGCCGGTGGAGGGCTGGGACACGTTGTCCGGGCGCAGGCCCTTGGGGGCCACGGCCGCCCAGGAGGTGCGGCGCAGGTCGGCCCGGAAGATGCCGGTCCAGTCGTTCCCACCCACCTTGGTGATGGCATTGACCACGCCACCCGTGAAACCGCCGTACCGGGCGGAGATGGGGCTGAGGATCACCTGGGTCTGGTCCACCGAGTCGTCCACGAAGAACTGGCGGCCGTCGGAGGTGCCGAAGGCGTTGTCGGAGATGTCCGTGCCGTTCACCAGGAAGCGGTTGCCCGTGCCCTGGCCGCCGCGCATCTGCACCCGGCCCGTGGCATTGGTCGTCACGCCGGGCGCCAGCAGGGCGATGGTGTTCAGGCCCCGGGTCGTGCGGGGCAGCAGGTCCATGTCCTGGCTGCTGATGACGGTGGCCGCCTTGACGTCAGTCTTGTCGACGCTGGAAGCGGAAGCGACGACTTCCACCGTGGCGGTGCCACCCGCCTGGGCCATCAGGATCTCCTGGCGGACCACCTGGCCCAGGCCCACTTCGACCTCGACCTTGGCGGCGACATACCCGGCCTTGACCGGCGTGATGCTGTAGAGCCCCGGGGGCAGCAGCGGCGCGCGGAAGGCACCCTTGGCATCCGTGGTCACGACGCGCACGCCCTGGAGGGTGGGGGCGGAGAGCCGGACTTCCACACCGGCCATCACTTCGCCGGTCTTCGATTTCACCATGCCGACCACCTGGCCGGTGGATTCCTGCGCCACCAGGGCAGGGGCGGCGACGAGCGCCAGGGCCATCAGGGAAAGATTGCGTGGGATCATGCGCATGAGTCTTCTCCTAGGGGGCTCGGTTAGAACCGGATGCCAAACGACAGTTCAGCGGCTTGCCCGGACTGCTTCACACCCGTCGATGGGGAGGTCGCGCCGGTCATGTACCAGTTCGCCTCCAGGCTGTAGCTGTCATTGAAGCGGTAGCCCAGGCCCGCGGTCAGGCCCGGGTACACCTTGGTCTTTTCGGTCACCGTGGCGATGGCTGACCCCGCGGTGAGGGTTCCGGCGGAATTGATCACGGTCGTGGTTTGGGTGTAGATGGTGCCGGTGTCAATTTCCTTGGCCTTGTTGATGCCGATGCGAACGCCCCCCTGCCAGTAGGCACCGGCCCACTGGGCGAGGTCGCCCCTGTAGATGGCGGCCAGTTGGAAGCCCTGGACGTCCGCCTTGCGGACCCGGTTCTCCAGGGTGTAGACGCCGATGGCTGCCCGGGTCGGCAGGGGCGTGGGAACGAAGGAGACCTGCTGGAAATCCCCCGGGAAGAAGCGGTAGCCCAGGCTGAAGGCCACCTGGCTGGTCTTGCTCAGTTGGTAGCCCAGCTCGAAGTCCCCACCCAGCGTGTAGCCAGCCTTGCCGGTGTACTCGTTGATCTTCTGGAAGGTGGGTCCGCCGGCCATCTTGAAGGCCAGGCTCCAGGGATCCTGGGCGGAGGCGACCGTGCCCATCATCATGGACAGGGCTGCGATTCTGGATATGCGGGCGAGATTGTTCACAGTGGTTCCTCCATAAACAGGGCGAATGATCGAGATAGAGGGCAAGATTACCAAAGAAAATGAGGTCCGCGTCCATCGGACCTCTTTCCCCAGGAACTTTTGCTCCCTCCGAGGCACGCAGGAACCTTACTGGGGAGCAGGGGCCCAGGCAAGCGAAAACCTAGCTCAAGGTCAGGAATCTATGCGTTGGGCCGAAGGCCGCGCCGGGCCTCAGGCCTGGGGCCATGCCCCGTCCCGCATGGGCTCCCCGGCCCTCCCGACCAGGTGGGTCGCGAAACAGGCTGCGGGGCAGCCTGTGAAGCGGGGCCCCACCGGGAGGGAATCACGGGCAGCTCAGGCCTGCGGCCACGCCCCGTCCCGCATGGGCTCCCCGGCCCACGCCACCCTGAAGGCTTCCCTTGCCTCAGCGAGGCCACCCCCGCCCCCCAGCACCAGCCCCAGCTTGGCCAGGGCGGCCCAGCGGGTGTGCAGGCCGCCGGAGATGGCGCCGAAGCCCTCAACCTGCCGCCCCAGTTCGTAGGCGGAGAGGTCCACGCCCCCGTAGGCGCACTGGGAGGTCACCACCACGGGCACCTGCCGCTGCCGGCAGTCCTGGAGGAAGGCCTTCAGGTCCGGGCGGTCCATGGGCAGGTTGCCGGCGCCGAAGGCCTGGATCAGCACGGCCCGGGCGCCGTCGGGTGCGGGGAACCAGGCCATGCCGGGATGGGGGGTGACCGTGTGGATGTTCAGTTCGATCCCCTGTCCCAGCCCGGGGGGCATCTGGCGTGTGAACTTGCCCACCCCAGGGTGCAGCTGGATTTCGGCCCCGATCTCGGCCAGGGGCGCCAGGTTGGGGCTCTTGAAGGCCTCGAACTGATGGACGCTCAGCTTGTCCGCGGCCACGCCCCGCAGCCAGTGGGTGCCGAAACAGATGCCGATCTCGGGGATGGCGCGGCAGGCCAGGTCGACGGCGTTGACGAGGTTGCTTCGGGCGTCGCTGCGCACGAAGGCCAGGGGCCGCTGACTGCCCGTGAGCACCACGGGGCGGCCCAGGTCCGCCAGCAGGAAGCCCAGGCAGGAGGCGGTGAAGGCCATGGTATCGGTGCCGTGGATGATGACGAAGCCATCAAAGGCATCCGCCGCCTCCCGCACCCGGTGGGCCAGCGCGAGGATGTTCGAGGGTTCGAGGCTGGCGGAGTCCTGGTTGAAGGGCACTTCCACCGCCAGATCCGCCAGCTGACCCAGCTCGGGCACCTGCACGAGCAGGTGTTCCAGGAAAGGCCCCGGCGCCAGCGAGGCCGGTTCGCCGCTGGGGGCCATGCCGAGGGTGCCGCCGGTGTGGAGGAGGAGGATCTTGCGCATGGAAGCAGTTTACAGGCTGACCACGGACAGCGGGTGGCGCCTGCGCTGCCCGATGGAGGCTGAGGCTCGAACTCCCGACCCAGTAGACTGAACCCTTCATGCGCCGCATTCCCCGAGCGATCCAGCTGATCGTGGCCCGCTACCTCCGGCGCCTGCTGAGGAACCGCCTGGACGGGCAGCAGCTCCAGGCCGCCGTGGATCGGGCCATCGCCACCCTGCCCATCCAAGAGAAGCTGCTGGTGCGCGAGGGGGCCCTGCGGTCGGAATCCCTCAACCGTCAGCTGGCCTGGGCCATGGCCTTCGTGGCCGGCGCGGTGAATGCGGGCGGCTTCCTGGCGGTGGGCCACTACACCTCCCATGTGACCGGCGTGGTGTCCTCCATGGCCGATGAGCTGGCCCTGGGCGACCTCACCACGGCCCTGGCGGCCCTGGCCATGATGCTCAGCTTCCTGGGCGGGGCCTTTGCCTGCACCACCCTCATCAGCTTCGGCCAGCGCCATCGCATGCGGAGCCGCTACGCCCTGACCCTGGTGGTCGAGGCGGCGCTGATGCTGATCTTCGGGTTCATGGGCAGCCGCCTGCAGCAGAGGATCGAGTTCAACCTGCCCATCACCGTGATGCTGCTTTGTTTCATCATGGGTCTGCACAACGCCGTGACCTCGATCATCTCCGGCGCCGCGGTGCGCACCACCCACCTGACCGGCACAGTGACCGACATCGGCGTAGAGCTGAGTCGGCTCGCCTACCTGAACCTGCACGACAAGGTCGGGCGGAAGCGCATCCTGGCGGACCGGCAGAAGCTCACCCTCCTGCTGCTCATCCTCGCGGCCTTCCTGAGCGGCGGCGTGGCGGGGGCCCTGGGATTCAAGCACATCGGCTTCAAGGTGACCGTGCCCCTGGCGGGCTTCCTCTGCTTCCTGGCGGCCAGGCCCCTGCTGCTGGAGCTGCGCCTGCTGCTCCACCGCGTCAAGAAGCAGTGGTCGACGGATGAACCGGTCTAGCTCAGATCACATCGAGCCCCAGCATGCGCTCCACCCCTTCGATTCTCCGGGTGCGGGCGGCGCCCTGGCCTCCGATGAGCAGGCGGCAGTCGGCGGGTAGGCGCTCCTGCAGGTCCATGAGCAGCTTGCGGGTCGTTTCCCCGGAGCTCTGGATGGAGAGGCTCACGGCCACCCGATCCACCTTCAGCGCCTTGGCAGCCTGGGCGATGCTGGCCACGGGCAGGTCCACCCCCAGCAGCTCCGTGCGCGTCCCCTGCGCCGCGTAGGCCAGGGCCGCCATGAGGAGGCCCAGCCGGTGACGCTCGCCGGGCAGGGTGCAGAGCAGCACGCACCCATGCCTGGGCTCGGTCTTGCACTTCAGGCGCAGTTCCCGAAGCAGGTCCTCCAACACTTCCGTAAGCAGGTGCTCCTGCTGGATGGCCAGGCTACCGTCGGCCCAGGCCATGCCCACCCGGTCCAACAGCAGGGTCACCACCTGCTGGAGGAAGGGCTTGAGACCCAGCTCTTCCAGGGAGGTCCGGAAGAGGCGGCGCATGAGGTCCGTGTCCATGGCGATCACCGCCTCGAACAAAGCCGACACCTGGGGGTAGTCCGTGGGGATGAGCAGCCGCCTCAGCATGGATTCCTCGGCCCTGGCCACCAGGGAAGGGCGATGCCCCTGGGCCACCGCCTCGGCCATGAGCCGCAGGCGGTGCAGATCCTGCTGCTGGTAGCGCCGATGGCCCGAGGGCAGCCGCACGGGCACGGGGAACCCGTAGCGGCGCTCCCAGACGCGCACCACATCCGCCGAAAGGCCCGTTTCTGAACAGATATCTCCAATGCTCAGGAGTTCAGGCTCGACCTTCACCATGACCCACCTCGTGGATCATGATAGGCGTTTCGACGCTAGTGTCTAGATAATTAATTAGACTAAAGCATCAGGCCGGCTGTGCCGGGATGATGCGCGGGGGCCGGGAAAACCTCAAACAGCCACCACCGTGGCCTTGAGCTCATCGAAACCCTGGTCGCTGGTGCAGGACACCACCACGGCGCACTGGCCCGGCTGGCTGGGGGGCAGCTGGACCTCGCCCGTGAAGAGACCATCGGGGTCCGTGCGGCCAGACAGCAGGCCCGTGGCCTTCTTGAGGCTGGAGACCAGCTTCACGGAGACTTCAGCGTCCGCCACGGGGCTCTGGCTTTGGCACAACCGCGCCCGGACCTGCACCCGGAACAGGCCGCCGAAGGTGGGCTTCATGGGCTGGTCCAGCACCAGTTCCAGGGTCTCCACGTCCCCCTCCAGCTGGAGGAACTCCAGGATCGCCTGATCCAGCGGGCGGTCATTGAAGGCCTGGTGCTCCAGGACGTCCGGTGGGGTGAGATCGTACTTGCCGTTCTTGATGTCGCGGATGATGGCCCGGTGCTGCTCGTCCATGCGGCCCTGGATGGTGGTCTCGGAAAGGGGGGAACTGGACAGCAGGTCCTCGTAGGAGGAGCGGTAGCTGTCCAGGATCTCCCCGCCCACGTAAATGAGCGTTTCAATCCTGGGATTGGATACACCCTTGTCTTCCGTCTGGACGTGGAAGACCCGGTTCCCGTGCCGCACATCGGTGTTGTAGCCGGTGATCATGAGGGGAACCTGGTGGGCGAGGGGGCTGGACGCTGCATGCGCCTACCGTTGCAATCTTCCCGCCAGATCCGGCATGACTTCCCAGGCGATCTCGCGCAGCACCTGGTCGCCCATGCGGGCCACCACGGCCTTGACCAGAGCATCCACCAGCACCGGATCCGCCAGGATGGCCTGGACCACGGCCCGGGCCTGCTCGGCGCTCACGGGAGCAGGCTCCCCTGGAGCCGGGACGGGTGGACCGGGGACGGCAGGCACCTGACCACCTGCGGCAGGGGGCCAAACCTCCGGGGCGACTTCGGCCTTGGGCTCCTCGGGAGCCGGCGCTGGCTGCTGGGCTTCCCCAACGACCTCCTGAAGGGACTCATGGGAGGTACCATGGAGGGCCAGGCCCGCCGCGGCGGCCGTTCCGGCGAGCCCCAGCAGGGTGGCCGCAGCGGGCAGGTGGGCGAAGGAATCCTCAGGCTCAGCCACGGCCTGCGCTGCCGGCTCGGGGACCAGCGGTTCCGCCGCCGGGGGACTGGGGGGCAGGAAATCGAAATCCGCGGGCAGGGCTTCCAGTTCCTCCAACCCGGCGAAGGTGGCCAGGGGATCCTCCTCGGCGGGAATCGGCGGGGGGACCGTCTCCACCACGAGCACCGGCACCGGCGCTGGCATGGGCTCGGGTTCCGGCATGGGCTCGGGTTCCGGCTGGGACTCGGCCATGGGCGGCGCTTCCGGCTCGGGCTCCCCAGTCAGGTCCTGCAGGCTATCCAGATCCAGCTCTTCCAGCTCCAGATGGACTTCCGGCAGCGCGGGTACGGAAGGCAGGGTGTGGACCGGCTCCTCGGGCCAGAGATCCTCCGCAGTCAGCAGGAGGAGGTCCTCCTCATGCGTGGGAAGGTCATGGGTGGGCAGGTCCAGGACCAGATCCGCAAGGTCGTCGGACTCGTCCACCGGGGGGGCCTGCATCACTGGTGGGACCACCGGCTCGGAGCGGAATTCCGGCAGGGCCGTTTCGGCGCGCTTGATGAGGTCCTGGGCGGGCGTGGCGGGAACCGTGCTGAAGGGCGAGGGGGCCACGGGTACCGGCGTGGCCAGCAGGGCCTTCACGCGATCGCCCAGCTCGCGCAGCTCGATGGGCTTCTTGAGGAAGCCCTGGATGGGGGCCTTGGCCAGCTTGGCGGGGTCCACGGGATCGAGCACGCCGGCCATGAGGGCGATGGGCATGCGGGCCGTCTCTTCCATGGCCCGGAGCCGGGTGAGCAGGGTCCAGCCATCCATGCCCGGCATGGCCGTATCCACCAGAGCCACATCGAAGCGCTCCCCCCTCGCGATGCGATCCAGGGCTTCCGCAGCGGAGTCCACACAGACCAGTTCCACATCCGTGGGCGCAAGGAGTGACTCGGCAATCCTGTGAATGCTCGGATTGTCGTCCACGAGGAGGAGACGGGACATCGGAAACCTCGGGAAGCCGGAAGGAAGTACGAGTGGCTGGGCACAACGCTACCAGAAATGTGCTCTGCAGATAGCATGGGATCGGATCAGCGCAACAGCTTCCTGATTAACCGCACGCGTTCGACCTCCGCGAGCCGCACCAGGAGCACCCGGTCCCCCACCCAGATCCACGCCGTGCCCAGCGGCTCCCGGAGCGCCACCTCGGGCCCCCGGGGCAGCCACCCCTTGACTGAGGCACGCAGGCCCAGGGCGGCCCGCCACTCCGACCGGAAGGACTCGAAGAGGGCCTGCCGCTGACGCTCCGGCGGCAGGGCGCTCTCGTTCCACCGCTGATCCCACGCATCGAAGGCGCCCTGCTCCCGCCAGGCCCAGGCGGCATCTCCAGCGGGCCAGGGCAAGGCCTCCGCAGGCACTTCCGTCCACTCGGCCTTCGCCAGGGGACTGGTCCAACGGAGCATGCCCTCCTGGGGCGCGGGGGCCACCAGGCTCATGCGCCTGGGGGGATGCGCATTCAGCAGGCCGGCCCCGGTGGCCTGCCGGCGCCAGCGCCCACCCTCCAGGACCCAGGCCGACCAGCCCTGGAGGCCACCGTGCCACAGGCGATCACCCAGGGGCACCCAGAGGCGGTCACCGGGGCGCCAGGGAAGCTCGAGGCGCGCGCCCGGAAGGTCCTGGCCATCCTCGGACAGGGCCTCGGGCCGGGTGGCGAGGCCCTTGGGAGGCGCGGGCAGTCCCGGCTCATCCCAGGCCGCGAGGGTGGCTTCGCCGGGCTCCGCCTCGCAGGGCAGGGCACTCAGCAGCAGCCTCGCCTCGCCCCGGGCGGAGCTGGGCTCGAAGAACCCGATGAGGGCGCTGCGGCCGTCCCAGCTGAAGCGGCTCCAGGGGCCCGACTGCGCCGACCACAGGACGCGGCCCTCGGGCACCTCCAGCAGCCGGGTCTCGAAGCGGGCGGCCCCCATCTGCAGGGTCACCAACAGCCGGTGGCCCTTGAGGGGGTCCAGGCGCGCCGAGCAGAGGGGCGCGTCGAAGCGGTAGTGCCGCCACTCGAGTCCGCGCCACAGCACCACTTCGCTGCGGCCCCCGGGGCCGTTCAAGGCCAGGCCCAGATCCCCCAGGTAGGGCGAGGCTGGCTCCCAGGGCGTACCGAAGCCCCCCTCGTACGGCCAGGCCTCGGACTGGTCCGGGTCCTGGGTGCCCTGGAAGCGCGGCGCCCAGCCGTCGATGAGCCGGAACTCCGCCAGGGATTCGTAGCCCCCCAGGCTCATGATCACCGGCGAGTCCCCGGCACTGACCCCGCCTGCGCTGACGGGGCGCGGCGCCTGTACCACCGCAAAGAGCAGCAGCATGGCGGCGATGAAGAGGCTGGCGATGATGTACCGTTGAGGGATCACGGGTTTCCCGGGAGGCTAGATCATGATGCCCCATACCCGCGGTGGAGGCTGGTCCGAGATGCACAGGAAACCCGCCCTGGAAACCGAGCTGAAGCTGCGCATCCCCGCCACGGGGCCCCTGCGCCCCCTGCTGGAAGCCCTGGGTTTTCGCGAGACCATCCCCGCCCAGTCCGAGGTCAGCGTGCTCTGGGACCGGGGCGGCGAGCTCCGAACCGCGGGCTCGGCCCTCCGCACCCGCGCCTACGCGGGGCAGGCCCGCCTCACCTGGAAGGGGCCCAAGGTGCCGGACCCCATGCTGAAGATCCGTCCAGAGCTCGAAACCGGCGTGACGGACCTCGATGCGCTGGAGGCTCTCCTGCGGGCCCTCGGCTACGCACCGATCCTGCGCATGGAGAAGGTGCGGGCCGTGTGGCGGCGGGAGGAGCTCGAAGCCTGCCTCGACGAAACGCCCTTCGGCTGCTACCTGGAGCTGGAAGGAGATCCCCAGGCCATCCGGGTGGCCATGGAGGGCCTGGGCCTCGCCCCCGACCACGCCGAGCCCCGCAGCTATCCGGAGCTCTACCTGGCCCATGGGCTGGGCGCCCTTCCGCCTTCCTAGACGCCTAGGCCCGGTGGACCACATCCTTCCGGGCCAGCAGGTGCTCCAGGTAGCGGGACCTCAGCTGTCGGCTGGCGAGGGCCTGCTTCAATGGCGGCAGCCGGAGCACCACGCCTAGGATGGCCGCCATGGCCTTGTGGTGGAGGTGGGCCTGCTGATCGAAGACCAGGTCCTGGAGCTTGCCCCGCTCGATGGCCATGAGCACCACCCGGTGGGCCGTGTTGAGTGGCGTGATGACGCGCCGGGCCCGGGGGCGCAGCCGGAGGGCCTGGTTCGGGCAGACCCGCACGCAGACCCCGCAGCCCAGGCAGAGGGGTTCCTCCAGGTGCGCCTTCTTTCGCTTCGGTTTCTGGGGATCGCCCAAGGACACCAGCCCCATGGCTTCCACCGGGCAGGCTTCCACGCACTTCCCGCAGCCGTTGCAGCCTTGGGCCTCGACTTCCGGCAGGAAGTTCGTGGTGGCGATGGGATTCAGCACCGCGAAGCGCTTCGCCGCCAGCATGGCTTCGCAGCAGCAGCCGCAGCAGTTGCAGATGAAGGCGACCCGGTCACGGACGTTCTCGCCGAACTGCACCAGGTGGCCCTCCCGGGCCTGGGCCAGCAGGTCCAGGCCTTCGGTGGCGTCCACCCGGCGGGCCACGCCATGCCGGATGAGAGAGCCCGCCGTGCCGTTGAAGGTCATGCAGATGTCCAGGGGCGCCTGGCAGGCCTTCCCCAGGTGCTCCATCTTGTGGCGGCAGTAGCAGGTCCCGATGCCGATGTGGGAGGCCGTGCGGACCACCTCCGAAGCCCGCTCAAAGTCCAGCACCTGGAGGGCGTCCCCGGGCAGGGCCCCCTCGTGCACGAAGACGCGACCCAGCTGGGTCTCCCCACCGGCGAAGAGCTCCCGGACGAAGTCCTCCTCCACGTTCAGGTACTGATGGAACAGCTCCGCCAGCAGCTTCTGGTCGTAGCCGTTGCCCACCCGCATCATGGAGAACTCGAAGAAACCCGCCATGGGGGGCGGCAGCACGAAGGTCCGGGTGCCGTCGGGCTGCTCCAGGTCCAGCAGCATGCCCCGGTCCGCCAGGCGATCCAGAATGGCCAGGCAGGCGACCTCGGACTTCTGCCAGACCTTGGCCGCATGGGCGGCCGTGAAGGGGCGGACGGGCAGCAGGGCGACCAGGCCCGCCTCCTCCTCGGTGAAGAGCACCTTCAGGATCTGGAACAGCAGCTCCGAAGGAGGCGCCCCCTGCGGAAAGCGGTTCAGGCGCTCCACGAGCAGCTGGTGGCTGGCCTTGAGGGTGCGGTGGGCCATGATGGGCCTCGGGCGGGACCGTGTTCAGCCGTCCCCTGCGCCCATTCTAGTGTGCTGGCCCTGGACCGGGGGGGCTGGCGGGCGGGCCGCCGTGCCCCGCCAAGTGTGGTGCCCACCATTTCAGATGATCCAGGTTCTCGCGGGACACCACACTAGAAGTGGTGGGAGCGTCTGCCATGGACGCAGGTCACACCTTGAGGACGCGCTCCAGATCCTCGATCAGATCCTGCACATCCTCCACGCCCACGCTCAGGCGCAGCAGGTTGTCATTGATCCCCAGGCGCTGGCGGTCGGCTTCGGGGACGCTGCCGTGGGTCATGCTGGCGGGGTGGCAGACCAGGCTTTCCACCCCGCCCAGGCTTTCGGCCAGGGCGAAGACCTTGAACGAGGACGCCATGCGCCGGGTGCGCTCCGCATCGCCCGTGTCGAAGCTCACGATGCCCGAGAAGCCCTTCATCTGCTGCTTGGCCAGGGCGTGCTGGGGGTGGGACTCCAGGCCAGGGTAGTAGACGGCCCTCAGGTCGGTGCGCGCCTCCAGCCACCGGGCGATTCTCAGGGCGCTGGCGTTGTGGCGCTCCATGCGCAGGTGCAGGGTCTTGGCGCCCCGCAGGATGAGCCACGACTCCATGGGCGACAGGATGCCGCCGGCGGCCTTCTGGTGGAAGCGCAGGCCCTCGGCCAGGTCCTCGCGGTTGGTGATGGCGATGCCGCCGATGGAGTCGCTGTGGCCGTTCAGGTACTTGGTGGTGGAGTGGAAGACCAGGTCCGCGCCCAGCTCCAGGGGCCGCTGGTTGTAGGGGGTGGCGAAGGTGTTGTCCACCGCCAGCACCGCCTGGGATCCCATCAGGGTCATCACCTGGCGCACGCCGGGAATGTCCGTGAGGCCCAGCATGGGGTTGGTGGGGGTCTCCAGCATCACCAGCCTGGTGTTGGGCCGCAGGGAGCCCTTGAAGGCCGCCAGATCGCCGGTGTCCACCTGGGTGTAGGTGAGGCCGAAGCGGGTCATCACCTTGTCCAGCAGGCGGAAGGTGCCGCCATAGACGTTGTCGCCCAGCACCACGTGGTCGCCGCTGGAGAGCTGCTCGAAGATGGCCTGCACGGCCGCCATGCCGGAGGCGAAGGCCATGCCGTGGGCGCCCCCCTCCAGGGCCGCCAGGTTGGCCTCCACCGCGTCCCGGGTGGGGTTGCGCACCCGGGCGTAGTCGAAGCCCTTGTTCTGGCCCAGCCCTTCCTGCACGTAGGTGCTGGTGAAGAAGACCGGCGTCATGATGGCGCCGCTGATGGGCTCCGGCGACTGGCCGGCGTGGATGCAGAGGGTGTCGAAACGGCCTTCGGGAATCATGGCGTTATCCTTCGGTGAGTCCACAGTGTGAGGGGGAGGTGCCATGGGGAAAAGCATTGCCTCTTTATGCGCGGTCTTCGCCCTCCTGGCTTGCCAGTCCGACAAGCCCGAGGAGCAGGTGCGGAAGGCCTTCGAGACCTGCCGCAGGGGTGTGGAGGCCGGAGATGCCGCTGCCGCTGCCGCCCCACTGGATCCTGCCTTCCTGGGCCCGGACGGCATGGACCGGGCCAGCGCGAGGCTTTTCCTCATGGGCACTTTGAAGCGAGAGAAGATCGGAGTCACTGTCCTGCGCAACGAGGTGGCCGTGCGGGGGAACGAGGCCCTGCAAGAGGTGGACCTGCTCCTCACCGGGCGGAGCGGCGGGCTGCTCCCCCAGGAGGCTTCCAACCGCAGCTTCCGCCTGCGCTGGCGCAAGGCCGGAAGCGACTGGAGGCTCGCGGAGCTTCAGTCCCTCGACGGTCGCTGAAAGCGCTGCTGGAGCAGGCCAAGGCTCATCGCATCCGGCAGGGTGCGGCACCTTCCCGATCGGCCCAGGGGCTCAGAGTCCCAGGTACTCCATGAACTCCCCATGCTGGTCCATGGGCAGCCGGCAGTTCTGCATTTCCTCCAGCACCAGCTGCTGACAGCGGGCGACCCGCTTCATCTCGGCGGGAGCGATGCCCCGCTCCCGAGCCTGGCGCAGGGTCTGCATCACCGCGTCCATGCGCCCCAGGCGGTAGTGGGTCACCAGCAGCATGGCGTGGGCCTTGGCATTCCTGGGATCGATCTCCAGGGCCTGGAGGAGCTGACGCTTGGTGGTCTCCAGAATGTCGCGGTGGACCTCGGTCCGGCCATAGGGCCCCGTGCCGGAAGGCGCCTTCGCTTCGCGGATGGAGGGCAGCTGGGACGGCATGGGCCGCAGCATGGGGCCCGACCCCGAAGCAGGGGGCCGGCTGGCCTGACCGGGGCGGGAGGTCGATGGGACCATGGGAAAGCCCCGGGGCGAGGTGGGGTTCCGCTCCGGGGGGTTCCGCTGGATCCGGTGGGCCATGGTGGGCCGCTCCTGCGCCCAGCGCCAGCCCACGTCCTTGGCCGCCCGCAGCACGGAGGACAGCTCCTCGGCGGTCTGGAAGCGGTTGCCGGGATCCTTGGCCAGGGCGTGGTTCAGCACCCCCTGCACGTCCCGACTGATGCCCTGGAAGGCCGTGGGCGGCAGGGGCACCGGCGTCTCGTGGAGCAGCCGGTAGATCACCGAGCCGGGGCTGGGCCCATCGAAGGGCGGAATGCCGGCCAGGGCTTCGTAGAGGATCACCCCAACGGCGAAAAGATCACTGCGGGAATCCGGGCGGCCGCTCTGCAGGTACTCGGGCGCCATGTAGTTCACGGTGCCGAAGACGGTCCCCTCGTCCGTGGTGTCGGTGTTGATGAGCTTGGCCACGCCGAAATCCAGCACCTTGGCCTGGAGGGTCTTGCCGTCCCAGATCACGCGGATGTTCGAGGGCTTGATGTCCCGGTGGAGGATCTGGTGCCGGTGGGCCACCGCCAGGCCTTCACAGACCTGGGCCAGCACTTCCAGGGTGTCCCTGGGGGCCAGGTTTCCCGCCCGGATGAGGGTGCCGAGATCCTCCCCCTTCACCAGCTCCATGGCCAGGTAGAGGACGCCCTGCTCCTCCCCCATCTCGTGGATGGTGACGATGTTCGGGTGGTTCAGCATGCCGGCGGCGCGGGCCTCCGTGGCGAAGCGCTCCCGGGCCTGGGGCCCCAGGCCGGCGGAGGTGTGGATGACCTTGATGGCCACTTCGCGGCCCAGGACCGGGTCCCGGCCCACGTAGACCTCGCCCATGCTTCCCTGCCCGAGCAGCCGGACGATTTCGAACTTGCCAAGGCGCGTCAGCACAGGGTTCCCAGACGTTGGATGTCCGATCATCCAACGGGTGTGGGCTGCCGTCCAGGCCTTTCTACCGGGGCTCGACGCGGCCGGGGGCCTTGGGTAAATCCGGCTTCACGCAGGCCGCACGGAGGGGTGGCAACCCGGGGCCCGACGCCAGGGAAACGGATGAGCCGTCAGCTCCCCTGGGACCGCAGCCAGGCCTCGTCCCGCACGGGAATGCCCAGGGCCTCCGCCTTGGCCAGCTTGGAGCCGGCCTTCTCCCCGGCGAGGAGGAGGGTGGTCTTGGGGGACACGCTCGAAGTGACCTTGGCACCCAGCCGCTTGAGCAGGGCCTCTGCGTCCTCCCGGGAAAGGGTGGGCAGAGTGCCCGTCACCACCGCCACCTCGCCGGCGAGGGGCAGCCCGCTCAGATCCCGGGGCGCCGGCGGCTCGGGCCGCACACCCAGCTCCGCCAGCCGCGCGGGCAGGTCCGGATGCAGGTCCGCGAAGGCCCGCACCGCGGCGGCCACCTTGGGGCCCACCTCCTCCACGGCCTGGAGACGGTGCTCATCGGCGGCCCAGAGGGATTCCAGCGAGGGATGGGCTTCGGCCAGCAGCTCGGCGGTGCGGGCCCCCACCATGGGGATGCCCAGGGCATGGATCCAGCGGGCCAGTGGCTTCGTCCGGGCCAGGACCAGGGCGTCCATCAGGTTCTGGGCGGACTTCTCCGCCATGCGCTCCAGCCCGGACAAGTACCCAAGGCCCTGCCGGGGGTCCAGGGGCAGGCTCATCACCTCCCAGGGCTGCTCGAAGCGGCCGGAGCCCACCAGCTGCTCCGCCAGGGCCCCGCCCAGGCCTTCGATGTCCAGGGCCGAGCGGCCGCCGAAGTGCTGCAGCCGCGCCACCAGCTTGGCGGGGCACTCGGGATTGAGGCAGCGAATGGCCACTTCCTCGTCGTCCGCCTTCCCGACCTCGCCGGAGCAGACGGGACAGGTGGCCGGAATGATCGGCGCGGGCAGGTCCCGGGCCTCTTCGCCGGGCACCAGGGCCACCACCTTGGGAATCACCTCCCCGCCCTTCTCGATGAACACCCGGTGGCCGATGCGCAGCCCCAGCCGCGCCAGCTCGTCGGCGTTGTGCAGGGTGGCCCGGCGCACGGTGGAGCCCGCCACCTCCACCGCCTCCAGCTCCGCCACGGGCGTGAGCTTGCCCGAGCGGCCCACCTGCCAGGTGATGCCCAGCACCGTGGTGGTCACCTGGGTGGCCGGGAACTTGAAGGCAATGGCCCAGCGGGGCACGCGGTCCGTGGCGCCGAGACGCTGCTGAAGCCCGGGATCGAGGAGCTTCAGCACCACGCCATCCGTATCGAAAGGCAGGAGCAGACGGGCTTCTCCCTGGGTAGCAATGAAGGCCAGTACCGCCTCCAGATCGCCCGACCCGTGAGCGGGCATCTCACCGAAGCCCCAGGTGCCCAGGCGGGCCATGGAGCACGCATGATCCTCGGGGTCCCCTTCGCCCCAGAGGACCTGCCAGGGCAGGAAGGACAGGCCCCGGGCGGCCACCTCTCGGCTGTCCAGCTGCTTCATGGTGCCGCTGGCGGCATTGCGGGGATTGGCGAAGCGGGGCTCGCCCCGGGCGTCCCGCTGCCGGTTGAGCTCCTCCCAGCGCTTGCGGGACAGGAAGACCTCGCCGCGCACTTCCAGGCGCCCGGGGGCGTCGGCGGGCAGCTCCAGGGGAATGTCGGCGATGGTCCTGGCGTTCTCCGTCACGAGCTCGCCCGTTTCGCCGTCCCCGCGGGTGAGGGCTTCCACCAGCTTGCGACCTTCATAGCGGAGCGACAGGGAGAGTCCGTCCACCTTGAGCTCGGCCGCATAGCGCGGGGCCGCATCCGGTGCAAGCTTCCGCCACTTGGCCTCCCATTCGCGCAGCTCCTCCTCCGAGTA
The DNA here is from genome assembly GCA_016721195.1 of Candidatus Geothrix skivensis. Taxonomy (GTDB): domain Bacteria; phylum Acidobacteriota; class Holophagae; order Holophagales; family Holophagaceae; genus Geothrix; species Geothrix skivensis. The sequence continues at coordinate 386,256 of JADKIO010000008.1, forward strand.
GGCATTGTCGAGGCTGAGCATGGGCGAGGCATGGCGGCGCTTCTCGAAGGCGTCCACCGGCGGCGCACCCACGCGGCGGGTGGGGCTGTTGGGATCCGCCAGATCCGGGTGCCTGGCCTCGAGGTCCCGCAGCTCCCACTCCAGCGCATCTGCCCGGTGTCCGAAATGGTCGGCTGGTCCAACACATAGTAGCGATGGCGATGCTGGCGCACCCGATCCGCCAGGTCCTTCATGCGCTGCCGCAGCTCCGTCATTTCACCCTCGAGCGGTGCAGGATGCCCATGATGAGACCCAGCGCCAGGAAAAAACTCAGGGTACTGCTGCCGCCAGCGCTGAAGAAGGGCAGCACCATGCCCTTGTTGGGCAGGGCGCCTGCCACCATGCCCACGTTCACCAGCAGGTGCAGGGAGAAGATGCCCGCGGCCCCGGCGCAGAAGTACGCCTCGGCGTTGGTATGGGCCTCCCGGGCGGCATCGAGGATGCGGCTCAGCAACAGGCCAAAGAGGCCCAGGGCCAGGAGGACGCCCAGGAAGCCCCGCTCCTCGGCCCACACGCTGAAGGCGAAGTCCGTGGTCTTCACGGGGAGGAAGTTCAGCTGGGTCTGGGAGCCGCTGGTGAAGCCCTTGCCGATGAGGCCGCCGGAGCCGATGGCGATGCGGCTCTGGTTCACCTGGTAGCCCTTCCCCTGCAGATCCGCGGATGGATCCAGGAAGATCAGCACCCGCTGCTTCTGGTAGGGCTTCAGGGCGAACTTCCAGGCCCCGAAGCCGCCCACGCCCACCAGCAGGAGCAGGGCCACCACCCAGCGGGCCCGCAGGCCCTTCATCAGGGGAATGATCAGCAGGACGGGCAGGAAGCTGAGGGCCATGCCCAGGTCCGGCTGGCGCTGGATGAGCAGCATGGGGAAGACCACCAGGCCCACGGCCCCGACGAGCTCCAGGCGCCCATAGGTCTCCGGGGGCCGGGAGCCCAGGCGGTGGGAAAGGTACAGAAGGGTCACCCACTTCATCAGCTCCGAAGGCTGGAAGGTCTGGCCTGCCACGACGAACCAGCGCGTGGCGCCCCCGATCTTCCGGCCCACCAGCAGCACCGCCACCAGGGCCACCAGGCCCAGCAGGTACGAAGGGAAGCTGTAGCGGAAGAGACGCCGGGGATCCGTGGTGGCCAGCAGCAGCATCAGGGTCAGGCCCATGAGGTTCCAGAGGCTCTGCTTGAGCCAGATCCCCGACTGGGCGGTGTTGCGGCCGGCGGAGTAGAGCGTCAGCGTGCCCAGGGCGAGGAGCGCCAGCACCACCCACAGCAGGTGCGGATCCAGGGCACGGAAGCGCTCCCTCATTCCCCGTCCTCCTTGGGCGGGGGGGCGAAGGGATCCACCATCCGGCCCCGGGGTGGCGGCAGCGGATTGGCGAGCCGGTCCACGAACCAGTACTTCACGAGCTTGGCCGCGATGGGGGCGGCGGCGGTGGAGCCGAAGCCCGCGTTCTCCACCACCACGGCGAAGGCGATCTGGGGGTTCTCCCGGGGCGCAAAGCCCGCGAAGAGGGCATGGTCCTTGAACTTCTTGGCCTGGCGCGCGTAGTGGGCCTTGTCCACGAAGGTGGCCACCTGGGCGGTACCCGTCTTGCCCGAGAAGGGGATCTCCCGGGCGATCTCGCGCACGAAGGGGTTGGTGGAAGCCGTCCCGCTCAGGACCACTTCCGCCAGGCCTTCATTGAGGATGGCCCAGTGTCTTGGATCCATGGGCGTGTCCAGAGGCTTGGGCACGGGCGCCAGCACCAGTTCATTGCTCTGGTCATCCCGGAAGCCGTGGAAGAGGTGCGGCGTGAGCAGCTTGCCCTTGGTGGCCAGCAGGGCGTAGAAGCGGGCCAGGCCCAGGGGCGTGACTCCCACCGCGCCCTGACCGATGCCGACGCTGATGGTTTCGCCGGCGTACCATTTGGGATCCCTGGGCACCGCCTTGCGCTTCCACTCCCGGCTGGGGATGCGGGTGCGCTTCTCCTGGGGCAGATCGATGCCGGTGCGCTCGGTGAGGCCGTACTTCTCCGCCGTGGCGTAGATGACATCGATGTCCATGCGAGAGGCCAGCTCGTAGAAGTAGACGTCGCAGCTCTGGGCGATGGCCTGGACCATGGACACGAGGCCGTGGCCCGTGGGCTTGTCACAGCGGAAATCGCGGCCGTAGAAGTTCTTCTTCCCGGCGCAGTAGATGGGCGTCTGGGGACTGATGATGCCCTTTTCCAGGGCCGCCAGGGCCACCAGCAGCTTGAAGGTGGACCCGGGGGCGTAGATGCCCTGGATGGGCCGGTTCACCATGGGCCGGGTGAGGTTGTTGGCCAGGTAGCGGTCCACCATGTCCTGGCTGAGGCGGTTCAGGAAGAGGTTCGGGTCGTAGGAGGGTCCGGAGTACATGGCCAGCACGCCCCCATCCCGCAGATCCAGGACCACCACGGCCCCGGCCTCCTCGCCCATGGCGTCCTGGGCGATCTTCTGCATGCCCGCGTCGAGGGTCAGGTAGAGGCTGCGGCCGGCCGTAGCGTCCTCCTGCCCGAAGTTGGCGACCTCCGTGCCCAGCTGATCCACCAGGATGCGCTTCTGCCCGTCCAGGCCCTTGAGCTTGTCGTTGCCGCTGGCTTCGAAGCCCTCCTTGCCGATGGTCTCCCCCAGCCGGAAGAGGTCCGGCTTCGCCTTCATGAGCGGCTCGTCCACCTCCCCCACGTAGCCGAGCACGTGGCCCGCCAGCTCATCGCCGAGGTAGACGCGCCGGGGGGCCACTTCCACGCTGAGGAAGGGGTAGCGGGCCCGGACGCGCTCGGCCAGGGCGATGCCGAACTCGTCGAGGTTTTCCTTGAGCACCAGGGGGCGCCCCTTCCCCGCCAGCCGGTAGCTCTGGATCTTTCTCGCCAGGGCGGCGGGATCCAAGGACAGCGATTCCGCCAGGGCGGTCACCACCTCGGTCCGGGTGGGCAGGTCCTCCCGCTGGATGACCAGGTGCAGGGCCCGCCGGTTGTCCACCAGGCGATGCCCGTTGCGGTCCAGCACCAGGCCCCGGGGTGCCGGGATGGGCCGCACCTTCACGGCCTGCTGCAGGGCCAGCTGCTTGAACTCCCCATGCCGGACCAGCTGCAGCCAGGCGTAGACCACCAGCAGCAGGGCCACGAGGCTCCAGGTCAGCGCCCGGAAGACCCCGAGCCGCCGGCGCAGAAGAGGTCGCTGGCGCGGATCCATCAGCGCCTTCCGGATCCGGGGCCAGCGTAAAGCAGCCGCCAGGAGAGCCAGCCCCACAGGGGCAGGCTCAGCAGGACCCAGAGCCAGCCCCAACCCCAGGGGTGGGGCCCTGCCGCCAGGGCGACGGCGGCCTGGACCGCCAGGAAGTGGACGACGCTGAGGCCGGCGAGGCGCAGGAGCCAGCCCTTCAGTCCCTCCAGGGGCCAGCGCCCGGCCATCCAGCCCGCCAGGAGCACCAGCGTCAGGTCCGCCCAGGGAGTCCCGCCCAGGTGGGGCAGGAGGCGCAGGCTGCCCTCCACGGTCCAGCCTGCCGCCAGGGCCCAGAAAGCACCCACCAGGGGGGCCTCCACCCGGGGCGCCAGGGCGAGCACCAGCAGGGCATGCAGAATCGTCTGGATCTGGGGGAAGGGTGCACTGAGGAAGAGCAGACCCAGGGCGGCGGCGCACAGCAGGTTCTGGCGCAGGAGGGAGGGGGCCGGAATCCTCATGGCTTCCCCCGTTTCCGCTGGACCTTCTGCTCGGGCGCGAGGAAGGGGGACTGGACTTCAATGGGGGGCTGGGAGGGGAGCAGCAGCACGTGGCTGACGCGATCCAGGGGGGCGGCCAGGTGGACGATCACCTGCAGCTCCAGGTCACCCTGGGTCACCTCGGCCACGTAGCCCACCAGCAGACCCCGGGGGAACACGCGGTCGAGGCCGCTGGTGAGCACCGCCTCGCCCACCTGCACCACTTCCTGATTGCTGAGGTAGCGGATGAGCGCCCGCCCAGAGCCCAGGCCCTGGAGCACCCCCGTGGCCCGGCTGCGCATGAGCATCACCGCCACGGAAGCGTTGGGTGCATCCGCCGGCAGCACCTTGGCCTGGGTGGCACTGACGGACCAGAGCCGGCCCACGATGCCCTCCGGCACCAGCACCCCCTGATCGGCCACCAGGCCCAGGTCCGCGCCCCGGTCGAGGATCAGCCCGCCGAAGGTCGCCGGGCGCGTGCTGAAGATCACCCGGGCCGAGGCGAGCTCGAGGGGAATCTGCTTCTTCAGGCCCAGCAGGCGCACGGCCGCCTCCGCCTCCGCCAGAACCGGAGCCTCCTGGGCGGCCCGGGTCTTCAGCTGCGCCAGTTCGGCGGTCAGCCGGGCATTCTCGGCGCGGGTCTCCGCATGGGAACGGGCGGCCTCCCGCCGGGTGCTCCGCCAGTCCTGCCAGCGGGAGGCCAGGCTTTGGGAGGGCCGGGACAGGCTGTCGGCCAGGCGCGTCCAGTGCCGACCGGGCTGCGGGCCGAGGAAGACCCAGACGCCGTGGCCCAGCCAGAGGAGAACCAATGCCAGACGCTGCCACACCGTGCGGCTCCATCTCCACCTGGCTGCGCGGAGCGCCATGGGCAAGCTCCTCTAGTCGAGGATCTGGATGCGGCGCAGGAGCGGGATGTTTTCCAGCAGCAGGGCAGTGCCGCGCACCACGGCGGTCTGGGGATCCTCGGCCCGGAAGACCGGCAGGTGGGTCTCCTTGCGGAGCCGTTCGTCCATGCCCTGAATCAGCGAGCCACCACCCGTGAGGCAGATGCCGCGATCGATGAGATCCGCCGCCAGCTGGGGCGGCGTTTCGTTCAGGGCCTTGCGCACCAGATCGATGATGGCGTTGATGGGCTCGGCGAGGGCCTCGCGGATCTCGGCGTCGTTGAGCGTCAGCGTCTTGGGCAGGCCCTCGAACTGGTCCCGGCCGCTCACGTCCATGGTGCGGGTCAGCTCCGAGGGGAAGGCCGAACCCAGGGTCCACTTCACTTCCTCGGCAGAGGATTCGGAAATGAGCACGTTGTACTTCTCGCGGATGTACTTCACCACCGCCTCGTCCATCTCGTCACCGGCGATGAGGATGGAATCCGAGAACACCTTGCCGTTGTAGCTGATGACGGCCACATCCGTGGTGCCGCCGCCGATGTCCACGATCATGCAGCCGCGCTTTTCGTTGATGGCCAGCCCGGCACCGATGGCGGCCACCATGGTCTGATCCACCAGGAACACCTCGCCGGCCTTGGCGTCGTAGCAGACCTGCTTGACGGCCCGGCGGGCCACCTGGTGGGCCCGGGGCGGCACGCTGACCACGATGCGGGTGCGGGCGATGCCCCGGTTGGGGCGGGCCTTCAGGATGAAGGCGGCCAGCATCTTCTCCGCCGCGTCCACCTCGAAGATCATGCCGTCCTTCATGGGCCGGATGGTGCGGACCCCCTGGGGGGCACGGCCCAGCAGCTGCTTGGCCTCGTCCCCCACCGCCTCCACCTCGTGGGTGACGGTGTTCACGGCCACGATGGAGGGCTCATAGATGACGATGCGCCCAGCCTGCTTGGTGTGGATGAGGGTCGAGGCCGTGCCCAGGTCGATGGCCAGGTCGGAATTGAACAGGTTGGACCAGAACTGGCTGGAGAAAAGACTGGCCACGGAGGACTCCTGGAGAACCCCTTAGGGTGCCACGAATGGACCAGCCCGGCCACTGCTAGGGAGAAGGGACGACTTCGCCGCCAGCAACTCCTCCACCTCCCGACCAAGTGGGTCGCGGAACAGAGCCCAGTGGGCTCTGTGGAGCGGGGCCCCACTGGGAGGGAATCAGCGGAGTGGGTCCGAATCAACCCCCCGCCCCCAGCAGTTCCTCCACCAGCAGATCCCCGTCCAGCCGCTGTCCCGACCAAGTGGGTCGCGGAACAGAGCCCAGTGGGCTCTGTGGAGCGGGGCCCCACTCGGAGGGAATCAGGCCGGAATGGGTCACTTCCCCGCCGCCAACAGCTCCTCCACCAGCAAATCCCCGTCCAGCCGCTGCGGCAGTTCCTTGTGGTAGCCCCGGACCCAGCGCCCCCCATCCACCAGCACATAGGGAATGGCGCGCTTCCCGGTCTCGGCCTCGAGCTTTTCCGCGGCCCCGGGGACGCTTTCGATATCCACCTTGCGGTGGGCGACCCCGTGGGCCGCCAACCAGGCCTCCAGGCGCCGGCAATCGGGGCACCAGGTGGCGCTGTAGACCGTCAGATCCAGACCAGCCAGTTCAGGAATTCGGTTCATGCGAGCCTCCGGGACCTGTCATTCTGGGTCCTTTGATGATTTTCGCGGAGCTTCCATGTCCAAGACGACCTTTCATGTCGCCCTCCTCGCCGGTTCGGCGCTGGTCCTGTCCCTGGCCTGCAACAACGCCAAGAAGGACACCAGCCGCGTCATCGCCAACGTGGGCGGCGACAAGATCACCGAGGCCGAGTTCCAGGACGTGGTGAAGACCCTGTCCCCGGATCCCAAGGAGGCCCAGACCTTCCTGACGGATCCCGCCGCCCAGGGCGAGCGCGCGAACCTGGCCAGCCGCATCGCCATGTCCCGGGCCATCACCACGTACGCCAAGCAGACCGGACTGGACAAGGACCCCAGCGTCATGCGCCAGCTTGAGCAGCAGCAGGCCGGCGTGTACTTCCAGGCCCTGGCCAAGAAGCGCATAACCGCGGCCGAGCCCACCGATGACCAGGTCCTGGCCTTCTACAAGGAGCAGGTGGAGAAGGCCAAGGCCATGGGGCAGAACCAGGGCATCCCGCCCTTCGAGACCGTCAAGGCCCAGATGGCCCAGGGCTTGAAGCAGCAGCGCATGGCGGCCATCAGCCAGGAGATCCAGAAGGAGATCAAGGCCAAGGTGCCCGTGACCCTGGCGGACGACTACCGGCCCGCGGGCGAGTAGCCATCGGCCTGGTGCCCGCAGCGAGGCCCCCGGTTGGGGGCCTCGCTGGTTCTGCCCGTTCGCGGGGCGCCCTCTGAAATCAGGCCTCCCTCTCGGCCCGATCAACAGGCGCAAACAGGGGCGGCTGGGCGGCAGGATTTGGACCGGATGCCATGGCACTCCGTCTGGTCTGGAGACGGATGCCCCCACGGCCTCAGTTTCGATTTCGTCCCACCCCGCCGGGCCTGGAGACGGAATCTTCCGGGGCCACGCATTCGCGCTCCACCTGACGCCGCGCAGGGCGCGTCTCGGGCTCGCAAAGCTCGCCCAGGTGGAGCCTCCCCCTCCGCCGCCCCTCCGCCGCACGGAGTCTAGGGGCGCCTCCGGCCTCCGCACGCATGCGTGCTCCGGCCTCCGAAACGCGCCCCAAGACTCCTGTGACTTCGATCCCGTCTCTCCACCATTGGCAAGGCCCCCGGTCGGGGGCCTTGCCAATGGTGGTGCCTGGAGACGGAATCGAACCGCCGACACATGGATTTTCAATCCATTGCTCTACCAACTGAGCTACCCAGGCACGAAGGACCAGGATAGCAGCCAGGGGCGCATTTTCAAGTGCGGGACGGGGGGGGTTTGGTGCATCCTCTAGGGTCCGACTGATGTTCATTCGAAGGGGTACCCCATGGCCCAGCCCACCAAGCACCGCCAGATCCAGGTCCAGAAGCCCGCCCAGAGTCTGGCCCATTTCCAGACCAAGTACAACCAGGGGCAGGAGGAGGATGCGGGGTTGCTGAAGCCCATCCTCCTGGGCGTCACCGCCCTGGTGGTGGTGGGGCTCCTCATCGGCGGCTGGAGTGCCTGGCGTGCCTCCACCATCGAGAAGCATGAGGCGACCCTGGCGGCCCTGCAGGTGGAGGTGGAGGGCGACGGCGTGACCCCCCTGCCCGCCCCCGAGGTCGAGAAGCGGATGCGCGAGCGCCTCGGGAAGCTGGAGGCCCTGGCCCAGGCGGCTCCCTCCTCAAAGAAGGCCGCCACGGCGGCCCTGCTGGCCACCTGGCGCCTGACCCTGGACGGCAAGGGCTCGGCCCCGGCCAAGTCCGAGGATCCCTGGTCCCAGCTGCGCCTGGCCCAGCGGGCCCTGGCCCTGGGGCAGGTCCAGGAGGCCCGCACCCTGCTGGATCCCCTGCGGGCCAGGGCCACCTCCAGTGAGCCCTGGGGTGAGGCCTTCTGGCTCAACCAGCTGGAGGCGGACCGCCTTGCGGGCGATCGGGCCCAGGCTCTCAAGGACCTCGCCGACTACAAGGCCCGGTTCAAGGGCCGCAGCGAGGCTGCCTCCCTGGATGGCCTCCTCCAGAGCATCTGATCCCGACCAAAGAAGGAGTCATCCCATGCGGATGTACGACCTGATCTACCGCAAGAAGCTGGGCGGCGCCCTGTCCCCGGAGGAGATCGCCTTCTGGGTGAAGGGGGCCGCCGATGGCACCGTGCCCGACGAGCAGAGCGCGGCCCTGCTCATGGCCATCTGCTGGCGGGGCATGAGCACCGAGGAGACCCTGGCCCTCACCCTGGCCATGCGGGACTCGGGCAAGCGGCTGGACCTGTCCTCCGTCCCCGGCCTCAAGGTGGACAAGCACAGCACCGGCGGCGTGGGCGACAAGACCACCCTCATCCTGGGCCCCATCGTGGCCGCCTGCGGGGTGCCCTGCCCCATGTTCAGCGGGCGGGGCCTGGGGCACACCGGCGGCACCGTGGACAAGTTCGCCGCCATCCCCGGCCTGAAGGTCGAGCTCAGCGAGGCCGAGTTCCTGCGCAGCCTGGCTGAGACCCGCTTCGCCAACTCCGCCCAGACCGCCGACATCGCCCCCGCGGACAAGAAGCTCTACGCCCTGCGGGACATCACCGCCACGGTGGAGAGCATCCCCCTCATCACCGCCAGCATCATGTCCAAGAAGCTGGCGGGTGGGGCCGATGCCCTGGTGCTGGACGTGAAGTGCGGGCCCACGGCCTTCATGAAGACCCTGGACGACGCCACCACCCTGGCCCAGAGCATGGTGGATGTGGGCACCGCCCACGGCATGCAGATCCGGGCCCTCATCACCCGCATGGACGCCCCCCTGGGCTGGGCCATCGGCAATGCCCTGGAGGTCATGGAGTCCGTGGAGATCCTGCGGGGCGAGCACGGCGATTCCGAGCTGGCCCAGATGAGCTTCCGCCTGGCGGCCGAGATGCTGATCATGGGCGGCGCGGCCAACACGCTGCCCGAGGCCCTGGCCAAGGTCCAGGCCGTCCTCCAGGATGGCTCCGCCCTGGCGACCCTGCGGCGCTTCGTGGCCCTCAATGGGGGGGATGCCGAGGCCCTCGACGACTTCAGCCGCCTGCCCCAGCCGGGCCAGGTGGTCGAGGTGCGGGCGGCACAGGATGGTTACATCGCCGCCATCGACGGCCGGGCCCTGGGCATCCTCGCCATGGACCTGGGGGCCGGGCGCCGGGATCGGGACGATGTTCTCGACCTGGGGGTGGGTATCCAGGTTCAGGCCCGCCTCGGCCAGAAGGTGGCCCAGGGGGAGGTCCTCTTCCGGGTTTTCGCCAAGGGCCAGCAGCAGGTCACGCCGGATTTATACCTGGCAGCCCTTGACTGGTCAACAACCAAGCCGGTAGCCACCCCGTGGCTCCTGGGAACCATCGGCTGCTGAAGCCCCTTGAAGCCAACCCTGCCCTGTGCCAGGTTGTGTGACTTTGTTCCCATGTTTTTCGCGGTCAGACCAGGGGGCCGGGGGCAATCTGCTAAAGTTACCCTCCTGTCTCCTCGTTCTTTATCACCGTCTTCAATCCCGATAGATGCAGCCACACCCAATCACGGTGGTGGACCTGTGCCACCCCTTGGATTGAGGACTGATTTTTTCCCCGGGACCATCCCCCCAAATCCGGTCCCACTCTCTGGAGGATGCTATGCATCTCTTGAACAACCGCCTGGGCCGCATCACGGCCCTCATCGCCCTGGGCGGGGCAGCTCTGTATTCGCAGGGCACTCAGACCGCCAACATCACTGGCACGGTCGTGGATGCCGCTGGCGCCCCCGTCGCCGGCGTCATGGTCCGCCTCACCTCCCCCAGCCTGCAGGGCGTCCGCACCTACACCACGGATGCCACCGGCAAGTTCATTGCCCGCCTGCTGCCCCCGGGCCTCTACACCGTCACCTACACCAAGGACGGCCTGGAAACCCGCAAGATCACCGAGCAGCTCGGCGTTGACCAGACCTTCAGCCCCAAGATGACCATGAGCAAGGTCGGTGGCGCCGTGGTTGAAGTGATCGCCGCCGCTCCCGCCGTGGACAAGACGGACATCAAGTCCGCCACCAACTACCGCATGGACTCGGTGGACCTGCTGCCCACCGCCAACCGCACCATGGAAACCGTGGCCCTCCTCACCCCCGGCGTCACCGTCGGCGTGGGCGGTCGCGTGCAGATGCGTGGCGCCATGACCTCTGGCAACCTCTACCTGCTGGATGGCCAGAACATCGCCGACAACGCCTACAACAACCGCGGGATCCGCACCATCGACGACGCCATCGAAGAGACCCAGGTGGTCACCGGCGCCATGTCCGCCGAGTACGGCGATGTGGAAGGCGGCGTCATCAACTCCATCACCCGCTCCGGCAGCAACGAGTTCAGCGGCTCCCTGCGCTGGGAGCTCACGAACCCGGCCTGGAATGCCTCCCGGCCCACCGAGAACCGCGCCACGGCCCTGAGCAACGTCCTCGGCGAGGAAAAGACCCTCTTCGTGAGCGGCCCCATCCTCAAGGACACCCTCTGGTTCACCGCCTCCTACTTCAAGACCGACACCCAGACGGCCCTGTCCATCGGCGCCGATCTCAACGTCGGTCAGCCCTACTATCCCTTGGTTAGTGGCCTTGCCCAGAATCTCAACAATGCCACCTACGGCCTCAACGCCGGGTACCAGACGGGGCGCAAGGAAATCCGCCGCCAGGCCAAGCTCACCTGGGCCATCAATCAGGATCACACCCTGATCGGCTCCTTCATGAACGCCTCCATCAACGACACCAACCGGAACTACTCCGCCGGTGAACTGCTGTCCCTGGTGCCCCAGGTCTCCACCTCCGAGTTCGCCAACCTGACCCTGCGTTCCGCCTGGACCACCAACTTCACCACCGAAATCAAGACGGGCCGCAAGAAGCAGAACCTCTCCGCCGGCGGCGCTGCCAACGGCCAGAGCCCCATCTACAGCTATGACAACGGCTTCTTCTACAACAACGGCATCTTCAACAACACGGATGGCGGCGACCAGCGGGACAACAGGACCTACAACGTCAAGGCCAGCCTCTTCTGGAATGCCGCCGGCAGCCACCAGACCGACTTCGGCATCGACCTCTACCAGGGCACCCGCACGGCCAAGAATGAGCAGACCCCCACGGGCTACATCATCGGCGCCTACGGCCTCAGCCTGAACGCCGCCACCCAGTTCCCCGCGGCCACCACCGTGGGCGCCCGGGTCGGCTTCGGCAGTGACATCTGGACCTACTACAGCGGCAGCGGCTCCGCCGACAACTACTCCACCGGCATCTACGTCAACGACAAGTGGAGCATCGATCAGCACTGGAACTTCCAGTTCGGCGTGCGCTTCGACAACTACAAGGCCAAGAGCGAAAGCGGCGCCAAGACCGCCGGCGCCAGCGGCATCTCGCCCCGCCTGGGCCTGAAGTACGACTTCTTCGGGGACAGCAAGCACATCGCCGGCTTCAGCTTCGCCCGCTACAACGCCAAGGTGCTGGAAGGCATCACCAACTCCGTCACCAGCCAGGGCAACCCCACCGAGATCGACTACCTCTACATCGGCCCCGGCGGCCCGCAGTCCTTCGCCGCGCTGCAGAACCTGGCGAACTACGACATCTCCCCCGCCGGCATCGCCTACTACAACGACCCCGCGCTGAACGTGAAGCTGAGCGACAAGCTGAAGGCCCCCACCGTGGATGAGTTCCAGGCGAACTACGCCTACAGCTTCAACCACGCCGCCATCGGCGAAGGCTTCCTGAAGGTCACCGCGGTCTCCAAGAAGTGGAAGAACCTCATCGACTACAGCGTCGGCAACAACGGCACGGTCCTCGATCCCACCGGCACCCCCCTCTACCTGAAGGTCTGGGACAACAACACGGATGCCAAGCGCGAGTACAAGAGCCTCGAGCTCGAAGGCTCCCTGAACCGCAATGGCTGGTCCTACGGCGGCAACGTCACCTGGAGCAGCCTGAAGGGCAACTACGAGGGTGAAGGCACCAGCACCCCGGCCCGCGGCGAAGGCATCAACGCCTTCAATGTCCAGAACGGCGTCACCCTCTTCAACAACGCCGACACCGCGCCCTACGGCTACCTCGTGGGCCACAATCCCCTGCGCATGCGCCTGAACGCCAACCGGTCCTTCACCAATGCCTATGGCAAGACCTCCATCGGCTTCATCTACCGCTTCGATTCCGGCGCCCACTACAGCAACACCCGCACCATCAGCCGCGCCCGCCTGGGCGGCGCCACCCTGTCCACCCAGTTCGGCACCTCCGGCACCCAGTACCTGGATCAGACCCGTGGCGCCGGCGTCTTCAACGCCTCGTCTTACCTGGACATGGCGGCCACCCACGACTTCCCGCTCTTCAAGGTCGCGGGCAAGGACGTGACGGCCTTCGCCAAGCTGGTCATCCAGAACCTCACGAACCACCAGCAGATCATCTCCTTCAACACCGCCTGGGGCGCCGCCACGGGCACCTACGGCACCCCCACCGGCGGTGTGAACTCCGCCTGGGTCCGCGGCTCCAGCTACGGCCAGCCCACCAGTGCCAGCGGCAATTACGGCATCGCCCGCACCATCACTGCTTCCGCCGGGTTCCGCTTCTAGGCGCACCGGTACCACCCCGAAACGAGGCCCGAAAGGGCCTCGTTTTTTTTGAGTTCATCGCGGAACCAGGAAGGACTTCCGGTCCGGAGCGATCCACACCTCCCTCGGCCCTGCCCCAGACGCCTCATGGACTTCCGCCTTCCCTGGCTCGCGGGAACCCCGTCCTTCGAGTCGACGGATGCCTTCACCCCAGCTTGAGGGCTCCTCGTCCCGTACCCGTGGGCAAGGCGCCCCTTGAGCACGATGGTGGAGCCATGGCCCCAGGCGCATCCACCTCACCTTGGGGACCTGCGCCAAGTCCTTTACGGGCAGATGATTGGTTCCCGATTCCCGTTGGACTTCACCCCACCGGATCAGGAGCTCACCCCTGGCCTGGGGGCATTGGCCCCAAAGGGGATTGTGGAAGCGCTGGCGGGAACGGAGAGTGATGCCAATCCCGACCTCCGATCCGTAGCCAACCATCCGGTTTCCGTGACGGGCATCGGGTCTCCAACCACTGGAGCGTGCAAACCCCCTCAAACCCAGGTCCGTCGGGACGGTTCCCAGCCTCGGTTCAACCCCAGTTCCAGCGTTCCCGTGCGCTCGCCTTTCGGAGTCCCTATCTCCACATTCAGTCTGCCTGTCCATCAGCCCTTCCGCTGGGACCCCGGCTTGGTTGGCCCTGTTGAGAAGCAGTCGCCAATGGCTTCGCCAGAATTCGCGCCCGGCCAAGCCCAAACGCCGCCCTGGTGGGTCTCTGCCCCTCGCCGTCCGGAATCACAAGTCCCGAGCAGCCTTTGAAAAAATTAAAACATAGCGGGGAACCTGTTCTAGTCTGTCGGCAGCAACTGCCCCCATCCACAGCCTGGTCCAGGAATTCCGGTCGCCCCTTTGAAGCGGCCGTTTAACCCATTCCCGAAGCCCATCCGCCGTTTCCCCAATCCCCCCCAAGCGGCACGGCCGCGACACTCAAAGGAGTCCTCCATGAGTAGAATCATCAACCGGCTAGGGTTCACCACCCTCGCTCTGATCGCTGGAAGTGGCGTCATGGGCTATGCCCAGGACTCGACGACCGGCGCCATCTCCGGAACAGTGACGGGGCCCACCGGCGCGGTCGTCGCCGGCGCGAGGGTCGTCCTGGACGGCGGCCGTGGTCAGGTCGTACGCGTCACGGATGCCAACGGCACCTTCAAGGCCTCGGCCCTGATCCCGGGCACCTACCAGATCACGGTCACGGCCACTGGCTTCGAATCCGCCAGCAAGCTCTCGACCTCCGTGAACATCAATACCCTCAGCCCCGTCCGCGTGACCATGAGCAAGGCCGCCGGCGCGGTGGTGGAAGTCGTCGCCACTTCCCAGGCCCTGGATACCACCACGGTGACCAGTGGCACCACCTTCAGCTCGGATCAGTTCACGACCATGCCCCTGGGCCGTTCCTTCGTCGCCATTGCCTCCATGGCTCCCGGCGTGGTGGACGGTGGCGGCACGGGCGCCGGGAACCCCTCGATCTCCGGCGGCTCTGGCCTCGAGAACCAGTACGTGATCGACGGTGCCAACACCACCAACACCGGCTTCGGCGGCAGCGGCTCCTTCTCCATCATCTACGGTTCCCTGGGCACGGGCATCAACTCGGACTTCATCCAGGAAGTCCAGGTCAAGAGCTTCGCCATGGAGGCCGAGTACGGCCAGACCACGGGCGGCATCATCAACGCCGTCACCAAGTCCGGCTCCAACACCTTCCAGGGCAGCGCCTTCGCCTTCCTGGACTTGAACTCCCTCCAGGCCACGAACCGGCAGGTCGTTCGGGTGGGTGGCACCGAGCAGCCCACCTGGAAATCCTACGATCGCACGGAACTGGGCTTCACCGTGTCGGGTCCCGTCATCAAGGACAAGCTCTTCTACTTCATCGGCTACAACCCCGTCACCGAAAGCCAGAAGCGGGTGGCCCCGTTCCAGACCAACGACAGCGGAGTGGTGGTCGGAGCCTATCCCAGGAGCGGCCAGACCCTGGAGAACAAGGCCTCGAGCAGCGCCTATTACGCCAAGCTGCAGTGGGTGGTCACCAGCAACCAGATCCTGGAATTCAGCACCTTCGGCGATCCCGGCAAGCGGGATGTGGGCCCCCAGCTTTTCGGTTCCTTCCGGGGCACGGCGGGCAAGGACAGTGGGCTTGATTTCGGCAGCACGACCATGACGTTGAAGTACAACGCCACCTTCCTGAACGAATACTTCCTGGAAGCCCGCCTCACGTCGTCCGAAAACACCTTCAAGACCGCCGTCTCCGCCCTGGGCAACTCCGAATGGCAGGTACGCGACACGGCATTGAACCTGGCCGACATTTCCCTCAACTCCGCTGGGCTTTATGAACAGAAGTTGAAGGGTGAGAACAAGCAGTACGACATCAAGCTTTCCCGCAGCTGGGGCAACTTCGACTTCAAGATCGGCTACCTCCGCGAGAACGTGCAATACGCCTCCAACCTGCAGCGCTCCGGCCCCTTGGGCTTTGTGGATCCGCACTCCGGGGCGGTGTTCTCGCAGGGACTCCGGATCGACAAGCGGTACGGTTCGATCAACGGGGGCCCCGCCGGCACACCCTACTACCGCATCACCCGGGGTGACATCTCCGACCCCAAGATCACCACGAAGACCGAGTACGATGCTTTCTTCCTGCAGACCGCCATCAAGCTCGACCGGTTCAACTTCAAGCTGGGCGTCCGCATGGAAGGCCAGAAGATGATCGGGCAGGATCAGTCCTACACGTTCAAGATGAGCGATAACATCGCGCCCCGCCTGGGTGTCACCTACGACATGAATGGCGACGGCAAGTCGAAACTCTATGCCTTCTGGGGCCGCTACTTCGAAAAGGTGCCCAATGACATCTGCGTTCGCGCCTTCTCCAACGAAAAGGGCGTGAACCGCTCAGACTTCCTGACCCTGGCACCAGGCTTCAATGGCCTGTCGAATCCGATCCTGGACGGGACTCCTGTGGTGGATGATGGCGCCGATCCCACGGCCCCAACCACCAGCCATTACCGCACCACGGGCGACCAGACCACCATCGTCATCCCCGGCACCAAGTCCATGTATCAGGATGAACTGGTCTTCGGCTTTGATGTCGAGCTCGCCAATGGGGTTGCCCTCAGCAACCGCTTCATCTACCGCAAGCTGGGACGGATCCTGGAAGACATGTCCCTGGATGGCGACAGCTACTTCATCGCCAATCCTGGCTCCAACAACGGCGCCATCGCCGCCGCCACGGGGTTCACCGGCGTGGCCACCTTCCCCGATCCCACCCGCAACTACTACGCTTTCGAGTTCGAGCTGCGCAAGTCCACATCGAAATACAACGCCTTCATGAACCTGCGCCTTTCCAAGCTCGAAGGAAACTACGAAGGTCTGTTCCGCAATGACAACGGCCAGTCCGATCCCAACATCTCCAGCCTCTATGACCTTCCGGTCGAGGCGATGGTGGATTCTGGCCGGGGCCTCACCGGCAATGAGCAGTTCCTCATTGGCGCCCTGCCTTCGGATCGCACCCTCGTGATCAATGCGGGTGGCAGCTACAACCTGGACCTGGGCTTCAATGTGGGCTTCACGGCCCGCTACCTGACCGGCACTCCCATCACCTCGTACCTCGCCCACCCCGTCTATGAGAACGCGGGCGAGATTCCCGTCTACGGTCGTGGGGTGGAAGGCCGCCTGCCCTCACGGTTCCTCTTCGACCTCGCCGCCCAGTACACGCTCAAGCTGGGTGGGTCCAAGCAACTCATCTTCCTTGCCAATGTCTTCAACGTCTTCAACCAGCAGAAGGTGACCGCCTTGGACACCAACCAGGATGTGGGCATCGCCCCCATTCCGCCTGCTGTCCCGAATTACCCCAATGTCAACTACATGCGCCCGACCGGCGTGATCGGCGGCACCCCCGCCTACGACGACGGCCGCCGCGTGCGCCTGGGGGTGAAGTTCAGCTTCTAAGCCAGACCGATTTCCCGGAAAGGGGGGAGGTTTCGACCTCCCCCCTTTTTTTGTCCGCGGTGCACCACCGCAGCCTTTAATAGCGATCAGTCCATCATCTAAAAGCCTCATTTATTGAGGTTAAATTCATAAAATTTAAAAAAAATTCATTGAACCGGGGAACCTGTCCTATGCTTTCGACACCTCCCCCGATCTTTGGTTGTCCCCACATGGACCTCTGACCTCCGGCCTGACCTGACCGGATGACCCCAGATGCCCCGGACACCGAATCTCCCCCCCCCACCCGTGCGAATGCTCGCACTCACCAGGAGTTCTCATGTACCCAACTCCCCTTCGGATGGCTCGCACGACGGCACTGCTGGTGGCCCTGGGCGCCACGGCCTACGCCGCCGGCGATGGCAACCTGTCCGTGGCCGTGACGGATGCCGCCGGCAAGCCCTTTGCCGGTGCGACGGTCATCATCTCCAGTCCCACCCAGATCGGTGGCGCCCGCACCCAGGTCACCGATTCGGCGGGCCGGACCCGGTTCATCCGCCTGTCGCCGGGCTTCTTCAAGATCCAGATCTCCGCCGCTGGCTACCAGACCCAGACCAACCTCAACGCCGTGGTGCTGGTGGACCAGACCGCTTCCGTGAGCACCAAGATGGTGGCCGTGGGCAGCGCCACCGTCGAGGTGATCGCCTCCGCCAGCCAGGTGGATATCACCACGGTGACCCAGGGCATGCAGGTCAGTGAAGTGGAGCTCACCCGCCTCCCGGTCGGCCGTGATCAGCTGTCCGCCCTGCTCCTCGCCCCGGGCGTCATCGCCAGCACGAGCGTCAACGGCAACCCATCGCTCACGGCCGGGCTCGGCCGCGACAACCTGGGGGCAATGGTGGCCGCAACAACACCTACATGATCGATGGCATCGACGTCACCAGCCCCGAGGCGGGCACCCTCCGCACCAACATCGCTCCCGAGCTGATCCAGGTGCAGGACGTGAAGACCGGCGCCATCACCGCCGAATACAGCGCCCGGGCGGGCCTGTTCTCCTCCGTGACCACCAAGGTGGGCGGCAATGACTTCAGCGCGGGCCTGACCGCCGCCTTCGCCCCCGGCTCCCTCCAGAACAGCGTGGCACCCGATCGCTTCAATGTGGCCGAGCGGAACAGCTCGGATCTTTCCATCTGGGGCATGGGCCCCATCATCAAGGACAAGCTCTGGTGCGTGGTGAGCGCCCAGCAGGTGAAGGACGAGGTGAAGGTCAAGCTCGCGTCCACCGCCACGCCCACCCCCGGTGAAAGCAGGACCGGACTGCTGCAGGATGGCACCCGCCTCTTCGCCAAGCTGACCTGGCAGATCACCCCCTCGGATATCCTCAGCGCCACCTTCAACTCGAACCCCTTCAAGTTCGACAACCTGGGCACGCCCACCACCCTGACCCGGCGCGCGGCCAAGACCGAACAGGGCGGCAACCGGTACATCCTCAACTACGGCCACCAGTGGTCGAACGTGTTCCTGGACGTCCGCTACGCCAGGCACCAGGAGGACAACAAGGTCATCGGGCTCTACACCTCGGAGGGCCCCCAGAACACCATCCGCAGTGCCAGCCCCCTCACCCCCCTCCAGCAGCAGCTCGGCAACAGCTCGGCCCTGGACGCCCGGAAATATGAAAAGGACCTGGGCCGGGCGGACGTGACCTGGCTCTTCGATGCCGCCGGCAGCCACACCCTGAAGGCGGGCTTCCAGTTCGGCGAGGAGAAGCTCACCCAGACCGTGGGCGTGGCCCAGGGTGCCCTCTACGACAGCTTCGACGTGGGCACCTACACCTGGGGGGCCCTGCCCACCAGCACCATGAGCGGCGCCAAGAGCGTCTCCATCACGGCCATCAACAACGACCCCGCCCTCAAGGCCGCCTTCGTCGGCGCAGGCTTCACCCCCACCAGCACCACGACGCCCGGGAACTTCGTCACCTCCGATCTGAACAGCTACGTGTTCAATGAACCGAATCCCATCGGCGGCTTCTACAGCTACCGGACCATTCAGCAGAGCCTGGCGAGCTCCACGCCCAAGATGAAGACCCAGGGCTTCTACGTCCAGGATCAGTGGCAGCTGGGCCGCTGGACCTTCTCTCCGGGCGTCCGGCTGGACAGAAATGCGAGTTCCTGGCCGATAACGGCACGTCGCTGTTCAAGACCGACTTCGCCGTGGCCCCCCGGGTGGGCCTCACCTGGGACGCCAAGGGGGATGGCAAGTCCAAGGTCTACGCCTACTGGGGCCGCTACATCGATCCCATCAAGCTGGACATGGTGCGCTTCACCGGCAGCCTCACCAGCTCCGTGCGCCTGGAGCAGGCCCGCCTCCTGAACCAGTGGGTGACCGTCATCACCCGCGGCGGCTCCAAGGTGGTGGACGCGGTCTTCGCAGACACCTTCAAGCTGCCCAAGACCGAGGAGTTCCGCCTCGGGTACCAGACTGATTTCGCCGGCATCTACACCTTCGACATCACCTACACCAAGCGCAAGGACTACGACATCGTCGAGGACTGGGATCCCACCCTCTACACCGATGCCGGCAACCTGGAAGCCGAAGCCCGGGGCCTCCTGGGCCTCTCCAGCTCCGCCATCCCCAGCGCCACGCAGCAGTCCATCATCAACCGGTTCCGCGGCCTGGTCATCGATCCGAACTACTTCGCCGGCGGCGGCTACTCCGGGGCGCAGAACGTGGCCCGGGTGGCCGGCGGCCAGCTGAACTTCGTCCTCGCCAACCTGCCCGGCGGCGAGCGCATCTACAAGACCCTCGACCTGACGGTCACGCGCCGGGAAGCCAACCACTGGGGCGGCTTCATGAGCCTCAGCCTCGTGAACGCCAAGGGCAACAGCCAGAGCAGCGGCAACGCGGACTTCCAGGGTGACCTGGCCCAGTACGATCCCCGCCTGCCCTACGCCAACGGCCGCCTGGAAGGGTCCGTGGACTGGCTGGCCAAGGCCTACGGCTACTTCCGCTGGGACATGGGCCTCATGGCGGGCCTGACCTTCAACGCCAACAGCGGCTACCACTACACCCGGGGCACCTCCGCCAGCACCCGCGTGCTGCAGCAGTTCCCCGGGGCCAACCAGTTCTTCGCCGAGAACCTGGGCAGTCTCATGACGCCGATGCTCTACCAGTTCGACGCCCGGGTTCAATGCGGCCGGGATTTCGGCAAGGTGCGGGGCGAGGTCTACCTGGACATCATCAACCTCACCAACCGGCAGGAGGCCACGGACCTCGCCGAGGGCCTGAACATCCGGTCCGGCGTCCTCCCGGATGCGCCCTATCAGTACCAGGCCCCCCGCCGCTACAACTTCGGCATCCGCATCAAGTACTGATTCACCAACTGCTCCAGAGCGCCCCCGGAACCCTTCCGGGGGCGTTTTCGTGTCAGTCCCTGCTCATCCACTGCACATCCGCCACGCCCGCCACGGCGTTTTCGGCGCGGGCGAGGGCGAAGAGCCAGTCGCTCAGCCGGTTCAGGTAGGTCAGCACGGCGGGGTTCATGGGCTCCTCGTGGGTGAGGGCCACCACCTCGCGCTCCGCCCGCCGGCAGACGGTGCGGGCCAGGTGGGCATGGGCCGAGGCCGCCGTGCCGCCCAGGCAGCACGAAGGCCGTAAGGGGCGGGGCCAGGGCCGAAAGCCGGTCGATGTCCGCCTCCATGTCCGCCAGCTCCCAGGTGGGACGGCTCATGCGGGCCTCCAGCAGGCTCACCCGGGCCGCCGGCGTGGCCAGGATGGCGCCCAGCACGAAGAGGTCCTGCTGGATCTGCTGGAGGGTCCCCGGGCCCGCGCAGGTGGGCGTGGCGTGGAGGCGCAGCAGGCCCATGACGCTGTTCAGCTCGTCGAGGGTGCCATAGGCCACCAGCCGCAGGTGGGACTTGCTGACCCGGTCGCCGCCGAAGAGGCCGGAGGAGCCGTCGTCACCGGTGCGCGTGTAGAGCTTCATGGCAACCTCAAAAAACTGGGACAGGATTAACAGGATTAAAAGATTGATTAACAGGATTAAAGCAACATATAAAAAGAGATGGTGTGATTTGAATTTGTCTTTATCTAATCTTGTTAATCCTGTTTTTCATCCTGTTAATCCTGTCAGCGCTTTTCGCCCGTGTGGGTCGAAACCTATGCCCCCCCGTGGGCGCGGCTCCAGGCCACGGTATCGGAACGCCAGGACTTCAGGGCCGCCGATCCTGCCGTGTCCATGATTCCCCCGGGCCTCGGCCTCCCGGGAGAGCACCTCGAAGGAGCTCAGCACGGCGATATCGATGCCCGCGGCGGCGAAGGCTTCTTCGGCCTGGGGCAGGCCGTAGCTGAAGAGGGCCAGCACCACGGGCACCTCGGCGCCCTCGGCCCGCAGGGCTTCCGCACAGCGCAGGCTGGACATGCCCGTGGAGATCAGGTCCTCGATGAGCACCACCCGGTGCCCCTTGGCCAGGGGGCCCTCCACCTGGCGGCCCATGCCGTGGTTCTTCGGCGTGGGGCGCACGTAGGCCAGGGGCAGCTTCATCCGGTCCGCCACCATGGCGGCCCAGGGCACCCCCGCCGTGGCGGCGCCCGCGACGAGGCTCGGGCCCAGGGCGCTGGACTGGGCCACCAGCGCCTCGACGATCTGGTCGCGCACCTGGGGGAAGCCCATGAGCTGGCGGTTGTCGCAGTAGATCGGCGACTTGAGCCCGCTGGCCCAGGTGAAGGGCTCCAGGGGCTGCAGCCGCACCGCCCCCACATCCAGCAGACAGCCAGCAAGATCACGAGGAGACAGAGGCATCACAGCTCCAGTTCGGCCACGGGTTGCTTGGACATGTAGCGCTCGGCGCCATCGGGGAAGAGGGTGACCACTCGGGCCCCAGCGGGCAGGGTCTTGGCGACTTCCCGGGCCGCCCAGGCGTTGGCGCCACTCGATGCGCCCACCAGGCAGCCCTCGGTGGCGATGAGCTCCCGGGCCGTGGCCAGGCTGTCCGCATCGGCCACATCGATGATGCGGTCGGCTAGGGAGAGGTCCAGGCTGGCGGGGATGAAGCTGTTCCCCACGCCCTCCACCACCCATTCCTTGAGGGGCGCCCCGCAGTAGATGGAACCCTCGGGCTGCACGACGATGGCCCTGATCGCCGGGTTCTTTTCATTCAGGTACCGGGCGATGCCGGTGAAGGTGCCGCCGCTGCCGGCGCCCAGCACCACCGCATCCACCCGGCCCTCCATCTGGGCCCAGATCTCAGGGCCCGTGGTGGCGTAGTGGCTATCGGGGTTGCTGGGGTTGGCGAACTGCTGGGGCACGAAAGCATCGGGAATGCTGGCCGCCAGCTCGGCACATCTCTCGATGGCCCCCTTCATGCCCAGCTCCTTGGGAATGAGCACCAGCTCGGCCCCCAGGGCCTTCATGAGCATCATCTTCTCGCGGCTGTATTTCGTGGGCACGCAGAGGATGCAGCGGTAGCCCAGGGCCTTGGCGGCGATGGCCAGGCCCACGCCCGTGTTGCCCGCGGTGGGCTCGATGATGGTGCTGACACCGGGGCGAATCTGGCCCAGGGCCTCGGCGGCCCGGATCATGCCCACGCCGATTCGGTCCTTCACGCTGCCGCCGGGATTGAGGTACTCGAGCTTGGAGAAGATCTGGAACTCCGGCGCGAAGCGCGTGAGGCGCAGCAGGGGGGTGTTCCCCACCAGGTCCAGGACGGAATCGACGACGGGGGGCAGGGATCTGGTCACGGGATCAGCCTTTCACCACGATGCTCACCAGCTTGCCGCCGGGGGGCAGAACCACCTTCACGATCTCCTTCCCCGCCAGGTGGGACTGGGCCTCGGGACAGGCCAGGGCCGCTTCCCGGCGCTGCGCTTCGTTGGCCGCTGCGGGCACGGTGATGCGACCGCGGACCTTGCCGTTCACCTGCACCACCACGAGCACCTCGTCGGCTTCCAGATACTGTGCATCCGCCTCGGGCCAGGCGGCCTGCATGCAGAGGCCGGGGCGGCCCAGTTGGCTCCAGAGCTGCTCCGCCACATGGGGCGCCACCGGGGACATCAGGCGCACGAAGGCATCCAGCGCGTGCTGCATCACGGCGCCGCGGTGGGGTGCGTCCGCCGGCAGGTCGTGCAGGGCGTTGGACAGCTCCATGAGGCCCGAGACCACGGTGTTGAACTGGTAGCGACGCTCCAGATCGTCCGTGAGGCGGGCCAGGGTCTGGTTGAGCTTGATGAGGAGTGCCTTCTCGCTGGCATCGAGCTGGTCCTTGGCTGGAAGCGGCTCAGCCGTTATCTGATGTTCCTCCACCATGCGGGTGATGCGCTTGAGGAAGCGGCTGGCGCCTTCGATGCCCTCGAAGCCCGTCCAGTCGATCTCCTTCTCGATGGGCGCCGCGAAGATCATGAAGAGGCGCAGGGCGTCGGCCCCGTACTTCGAAATGACCGCGTCGGGATCCACAATGTTGCCCTTGGACTTGCTCATCTTCGAGCCGTCCTTCAGCACCATGCCCTGGCAGATGAGCTTCTGGAAGGGCTCGGGCCCCGAGGCCAGGCCCAGGTCGCGCAGCACCTTGTAGAAGAAGCGGGCGTAGATGAGGTGCATGGTGGCGTGCTCGATGCCGCCCACGTAGAGATCCACGGGCATCCACGCGTCGCTTTCGGCCTTGGCGAAGGGCAGCTCGATGTTTTTCGGATCCAGGTAGCGAAGCCAGTACCAGCTGCTGTCCACGAAGGTATCCATGGTATCCGTCTCGCGCCGGGCGGGCTTCCCGCAGCTTGGACAGGTTGTGTCCAAGAAGGAGCGGGAAGTGAGGAGAGGCGAGGGCCCGACGCCATGGAAGGCCACGTCCTCGGGCAGGCGCACGGGCAGGTTCTCGGCCTTCTCGGGGACGACGCCGCAGGCCTCGCAGTGCACCGTCGGGATGGGGGTGCCCCAGTAGCGCTGGCGGCTGAGGCCCCAGTCCTTGAGCTTGTAGGTGGTGGTCTTGGCGGCGCGGTCGCCCAGCTTCGCCACCATGGCCGTGACTGCGTCTTCGCTCTTCAGGCCCGTGAACTCACCGCTGTTGATGAGGGTGCCCAGGTCCCACTCGCTCTCGGATTCGATGACCTGAGGAATGGCCAGGCCGTATTTCTTCGCAAACTCATTGTCCCGCTCGTCGTGGGCGGGCACGCCCATGACGGCGCCGGTGCCGTAGTCCATGAGCACGTAGTTGGCGGCAAAGACGGGCACCTTGTCGCCGGTGAAGGGGTGGATCGCGGAAAGCGCCGTGCGCTGGCCCAGTTTCTCGTCGCTGGTGAGGCGCTCCTCGCGGCTCAACGAGGCCACCTGATCACAGAAGGCCTTGAGGGCGGGGTCCGTCTCGGCGGCTCTCTCGATGACGGGATGCTCGGTGCTGAGGGCCATGAAGGTCACGCCGAACAGCGTATCGAGCCGCGTGGTGAACACCTCGATCTCTTCCCCACTCGTGAGCGCGAAGCGCGCACGAGCCCCTTCCGAGCGGCCAATCCAGTGCCGCTGCATGGTCTTCACGTTCTCGGGCCAGTCCAGGCCGTCCAGGCATTCCAGCAGCTCGTCGGCGTACTTGGTGGTCTTGAAGAAATACTGCTCCAGGGGCTTTTGCGTGACGGGATGGCCCGTGCGCTCGTCCTTGCCATCCACCACCTGCTCGTTGGCCAGCACGGTGCCCAGGGCCTCGCACCAGTTCACGGTGCGCATGGCGCGGAACACGTCGCCCGCCTCCCACATCTTCAGGAAGAGCCACTGGTTCCAGCGGTAGTAGTCGTCCTGGAAGCTGGCGATCTCCCGGTCCCAGTCGTAGCTGATGCCCAGCTTCTGGATCTGGCCCTTCATCTCCTCGATGTTGGCCCGGGTCCAGATGGCCGGGTGGATGCCGTGCTTGATGGCGGCGTTCTCGGCGGGCAGGCCGAAGCTGTCCCAGCCCAGGGGGTGCATGACTGCGTAGCCCCGCATGCGGCGGAAGCGCGCCGTCACATCGCCCAGGGTGTAGTTCCGCACGTGGCCCATGTGGATGCGGCCGCTGGGGTAGGGCAGCATCACCAGCATGTAGAAGGTCTTGGAGTCCGGCAGCAGCTCCCCGGCCCGCTTGGCGCGGAAGGCGCCAGACTCGAGCCAGCGGCGCTGGATCTCGGGTTCCTGGGTCAGGGGCTGGAAGGGCATGGGGGAACTCCAGTAGAACCCTTGATTCTACAAGGAAATCCCGATGGCCTGAACACAGGAGGGCCACAGATAGGGCATTTTGGCCACCAAGCCTGGAACCACCGATGAACACCGATTAAAAGCTGATCAAGAAAGGCATTCAGGAAGAAGCCATCCGTTCGTTGTGAACCCTGGTGCTCGGTGGCTTCGCAAGCTCAGAAAGTCCAGTGCATTCCCAGCGAGGCGCTCCACCTGGGCTCGATCTGCAGGCCGGTCACCCGCTGGGCCACGGGCACCTGGGCGAAGGCGTAGACCTGGAAGCGAGGGCTCAGGTTGAAGGTCAGGCCGGGGCTCAGGTACACCAGGGTGGCGCCGCTGTTGTCCACATCTGCGTTGAGGCCGGATTCGCGGCCCTCGGCCCGCAGGTTCAGCTGCAGGTGCGGGGTGAAGCCCGCATGAAGCCCGCATCCGCATGGCCCGGGGCAATGGTCGCGTGGTAGCGGTTGAAGATCGGCACCAGCAGCGTCACCCCCCAGTCGGCGTTGGGGCTGTGGTCCAGGGTGGCCGTGAGGTTGCGGTTGAGGGTCTTCTCCTGGATCTCCAGCTCGTTGGGAAGCTCGAAGCTGCTCCGGCCCACGGACTTGGTGCCCGCGCGCAGCTGGTCCTGGTTGAAGTAGTCGTAGCGCAGGTCGAAGCGGAAGCCGGGCTTGGCGCCGAGTCCCTGGATGGCCCAGTCCGAGTGCAGCGTGCAGCCGCAGGCCCGGCAGGCCCGGGCCGAGGGGGCTGCGGCGAGGATCACCATGAGAAGAGAGGGGCCGGATCATTGACGCAAGCAGAGCTCCTACTGGACAGGGAGCCCTCATGGTGCCTGTATCAACAGGAATAGGTCTGTGTCATTTTGTCGCAGTGCGCAGCTACTTCGCGGGCCGCTTTCGCCCGGCCTTGCGCTGCAGGCTGCGGCGGTGCATGCCCAGACGCCGGGCGGCCTCGGAGAGGTTGCCCTCGCAGTCGTTCAGCACGCGCTGGATGTGCTCCCACTCCACCCGGGCCAGGGAGGGCGTCGCCAGACCTGGGTTCGTTTCCCCGGCCTGAGCCTGCGGATGGAAGGCCGCCAGGATATCGTCCACATCGGCGGGCTTGGTGAGGTAGTTCACGGCGCCCAGGCGCACGGCTTCCATGGCGGTGGCGATGCTGCCATACCCCGTGAGCATCAAGACTCTCGTGGTCGGATCGATGGCCATCAGGCGACGCAACAAGTCCAGGCCCGATTCGCCGGGCATGCGCAGATCCAGCACCGCGAATTCGGGGCTGTCCGCCTCCGCCAGGGCGACGGCAGCCTCCGCTTCGGCGGCGGTGCGCACCTCGTAGCCCCGCAGCGAGATGGCCTTGGCCAGGCGCTCGCGGTAGGTGGCATCGTCGTCCACCAGCAGCAGGGAGGGTCGCGGATCAGGCATGGGTGGGCCAGCTCAGCTCGACCCGGGTGCCCTGGCCCAGCTGCGAATCCACCCGCAGCCCGCCGCCCAGCTGCTCGGCGAAGGTGCGAGCCAAGAACAAGCCCAGGCCCATGCCCGAGCCCGTGGGCTTGGTACTGAAGAAGGGCTCGCCCACCCGGGCCAGCACCTCCGGCGCCATGCCGCTGCCATGGTCTTCGACCTCCAGTCGCCAGGCACCCTGGTCCTCCCGGGCGAGGATCTTCACCGGGCCGGGCCGAGGCGTGGCCTCGAGGGCATTCGAAATCACGGCGCGCATGGCCCGGACGAGCCCGCGGCGGGGCATGGGACCGCAGGCCGCAGCGGGCCACAGGAAGAGCAGCCGGGCGCGGTCCTCGGACGGCAGGCCCTCGGTCAGGTCCGCCTCCAGGTCCGCCCAGACCAGGGCCTGGAAGGCTTCGCCCAGGGTGGTGCCGCTGGGATCGGCCATCTGGTCGAGGATGCGGCGGCAGCGGCCCACTTCCTCGCGGATGAGGGCCGCGTCCTGGGCGATGTCGGAGCCCTGCCCGCCCAGGGCCTCGGCGGTGCGCTGCAGCTCCTTGGCCGCCACCGCGATGGTGCCCAGCGGCGTGCCCAGCTCGTGGGCCACGCCCGCCGCCAGGGTCGTGAGGGCCGCCAGCCGGGACTGCCGGGCGCTGAGGTCCCGCAGGGCCGCGAGCTCTTCGTCGCGCTGCCGGAGGGCCTCGGTCACCAGGCCCACGAAGGCGGCAATGAGTCCCGCGCTGATGGCGAAGGCCACCCACATGCCCACCAGGTGCAGGGAGATGCCGCCGCCGCTGCCATGATCCATGTGGGCCAGGGAATGCACGTGCACGTTGTAGAAGAAGAGCAGGCCGAAGCCGGAGATCGAAAGGAGCCCCAGGGCCCAGGCCCAGAGCCCCCGCATGACCACGGCCGCCAGGGTGATGTGCACCAGGTAGATGGCCGTGAAGGGATTGGCCGCGCCGCCGCTGCCATAGAGCAGCCCCGTGAGCAGGAGCACATCCAGACCCAGCACCAGCCCCGGCAGGGCGGGCCGCACCGGTTCGGGCCTGCGCAGACGGAGCATCAGCGCCACATTGCTGAGGGCCCCGAAGGCCACCAGCCCCAGCAGAGGCCCAATGGCCAACTCCCCCGGCAGCAGCCGCTTCGCCACCAGGATCGCCGCAGTCTGGGAGACCGCGGTGATCCAGCGCAGGCGCAGCAGCCAGGTGAGGGAGATGCCGAAGCCGGGATGGGTCATGGTGGAGCCATTATCCACGGAAGTTCCCGATGGACCGTTATCGACCGAAGGTCAGCGAGGCCTTCAGCCAGAGCGTTCGGCCCGGCTCATTCACCCGGATCGACTGCACCAGGTAGCCCGGAATCATGCTGGTGCTCTTGCTGATGTGTTCGGCGTAGGCGCGGTTGAACAGGTTGTCCACGCCCCCGGTGACCAGCCAGCCCTTGGCGGGCTTCCACCCGGCGTTCAAGGACACGACCGCAAAACCTGCCGTGGCGCCGATGTCCTGGCCCACGATGTTGCCCTGGTTCACGGCGAAGCGATCCTGCCGGGTCACCCCGCGCACCAGCAGCCCGGTGGACCAGGCCTCGGCTTCATAGCCCAGGCCCAGGCGGGCTTCCAGGGGCGGAATCTGCGCCAAGGCCCGGCCATCGGTATCGTTCTCACCCCGGGTGTACGCCAGGCTGCCGTCCACCTTCAGGAAGCCCGCGAGCTTGGTGCCCATGGCCACTTCCCCGCCCCAGGTGGTGGCATCCACATTGCGGGATACCGTGGCCATCCGGGTGCCCGCCATGAGGGGCTTCACCACGTTCGACTGGATGAGGATGAAGTCCTTCACCTTGCCGTAGAAGAAGGACAAGGAGGTCTGGATCGCCCCGGTCTGCTTCATCCACCCCAGGTCCAGCTGGGTGGTGCGCTCGGCTTTCGTATCGAAGGCGCTGGCGGTGCTCAGGCTCTCCTTGCTGATGGCCTCCCAGTAGTCCGGAAAGCGCTCCGCATGGCCCACACCCGCATAGAAGGTGGAGCCCGTGAACACTTCCCGCTCGTAGCGAAGGAAGCCGCTGCTGAGGGTCTCGTTGCGCTCATGGTTGAACGTCGGGTTGGCCACGTTGGCCATCATGGTGATGGCGACCACCGCCCGCGGATCCTCGGCGTGCCAGCGATCCGCGCGGAGCCCGGCCACCAGGCGATCCTTCGCCGAAAAGGGGTGTTCCACTTCGGCGAAGAAGGCCGAGTTCTTGAACCGGCCATCGTCGTTCCGGGCCATGTTCTCCACCGGCATGGTGTATTCGTTGGCGGTCTTGCGGATGGTGTGGTCATTGGCCTGGGTGTCCAGGCCCAGGGTCAGCTTCGTGGCCTCGGCCAGCCGCAACCCCAGGGCGAGGCGTCCGCCCCGGGTCAGCCGGTCCGGGCTGTTCACCATGGGGCCAGGCATCATCATCGTGGGGGTGAAGGTGCGCAGGGTGTAGTTGTCCATGACGTGGTCCACGTAGTTGCGGTAGACCTGGAATTCCACCTTCTCGATGCGATCAGTCAGCTGGCGCCACTCCCCCCGAAACCCCACGTTCTCGCGGAGGAACTTCGCGCCGTCCATGGTGCGGTCCGCATAGGCGGCTTCGCCGTTGCTGCGGGTGCCCGACAATTCCAGGCGGGTGTTGTCACTGGGCGTCCAGCCAAAGGCCGCGTTGGCGCTCCAGCGGGTGTAGCGGGCGTGGATGGTGGTGCCCTTCCCGTCCTCATAGTCGTCCGAGTGGGACCGCGTTCCGATGCCCCGGACGTAGAACGCGGAGGTTCCGCCCGTGGCGTCCAGCACCGCATCGTTGCGGCCGAAGCTGCCGCCCATGAGGCTGGCGACGCCCCGGAAGCCAGGCTTCTGGAAGCGCTCGTTGGTGCGCTCGAAGCGCACCAGGCCCGCCGAGTTGCCCGGGCCATAGAGCACGGTCTGGGGGCCCTTCACCACGGTGATGCGATCGTAGGACTCGGGAAAGACGTAGGCGGTGGGCGGATCCATCCGCATGCCGCAGCCGCCCAGGAGCTGCTCGCCATCCAGCAGGATGTTCAGGCGGGAACCGGCCATGCCCCGCAGCACGGGGTCGCCATCCGTGCCACCCTTGCGGATCACCGAGAAGCCCGGGATGCCCTTCAGGTACTCCGCGCCATCCTGAGCCGGCAGCGGCTGGCGCGGGGCCTTGGGATCCATCACCGTCACCAGGGGTTCCGTGGGCAGCGGTGCCGTCACCTCCACCACGGCGGAGGGCACGGGTTTCGGGGCGGTCCTGTCTGTGGGCTTCTTGGGTTTCGGGTCCGTTTCTGCGGCGGCCAGCGGCAGCGTGCAGACCAGGGAAAGACGGAGGCAGAGGCGGGTCAAGGTCATGGATGGTTCTCCAGGGAACCAGTCGACCTTAACGACTTTTGAGTTGTCCTACCCTGCGTCAAGATGACGCAGAGGCGATGGTCAGAATTTCAGTGCCCCAGGGCCTTCGGCGTTGTGGCGGGCCCTGGAACCCAAGCCTCGTGGAAGCGCCAGGCCACCAGGAAGGCCCGGATGCCAGGGGTGACATCGAGGCCCTGGTCCGCTTCCTCCATGAGGTCCCGCAGCCACAGGGCGAGATGGTGGTTTTCCTGGCGGAGGCTCCCCAGCCGGGGTGACTTGGCCGCTTTCAGCAGGGCCTCCTCCGCCCGGAAGCGCTGCACCAGATCGAAGGCGAAGGTGGCCAGGAACTGCCGGTTCCGGAAGGCATCCCTGGCAAGCGCCGGGCAGGCCTCCCAGGAGGCCGCGGCCCCATGCAACGGCCAGGCCTCGGAGGGGACCCCCCAACAGCCGGCTAGGGGTTCCTTCGCCGTCAGTACTTGACCCAGAGTCCCCTGGACACCCATTTCCCCCCCGTTGGTTGGTTGGCTCCAAGCATCAGGCGACCAGGTCGTCCTGGGAATGCGGCACGATGTCGCACCCCGGGCCAGAGCCAGGGAGGGGCACCTCGGGAGGCCTGGACCCTGCTGCTCCAGAAGATCCTCCTCGGGGAGGAAGCAGGGGGTGCCTTCACGGCGGGCGCCGAGGCGCCTCAGCCCCCTTGAGAAGCCCCTTCTCTACGGAACCTTAACGGCTCGGGGCGCTCTCCTAACACCGCCTTAACACCCAGGGAAGCATGCTTTGGCGTCGGCTTGATGAGCCGGGTCCGGAGCAGTGATGCATCCCTCCAATCCAGCCAATTTCTTTCTGCTCCTGCCCGCAGCCCTTGCGCTAGGTTGGTACGGAAGCCAGACCGCCCACATCATCCACCACACCAAGGGCAGCCGCGGGGACCGTCTGACCGTGCTGATCCTGGGCTGGTTCCCTTTGCTGTCCTGGCTGCTCGCGCTCCTGGTGTGGCTCGTGGAGAGGCAGCCATGAGCCCGACCCTCCTGGTTGCATCCCTGCTGGCCCTGGGCCTGCTGGGCTACCTCACCTTCGCCCTGCTGAAGCCGGAGAAGTTCCAATGACCACGGCCTGGATCCAGAACCTCCTGTTCCTCTTCCTGCTGCTCGGCATCGCGGTGCCCCTCGGTCCCTTCATCGCCAAGGTGATGGAAGGGGAGCGCACCTTCCTCCACCCGGTGCTCGGGCCCCTGGAACGGGGCATCTACCGGCTCATGGGCATCTCCGGCGGGGAAGACATGGGCTGGAAGACCTATGCCTGGGCCATCGCCTGCTTCAACCTGCTGGGCTTCGTGGCGGTCTTCGTGCTGCAGAAGGCCCAGGGCGTGTTGCCCCTGAACCCCGAAGCCATGGGCAAACTACCCACGGGCCTCGCCTTCAACACCGCCGTCAGCTTCATCACCAACACCAACTGGCAGGCCTACGGCGGCGAAAGCACCATGAGCTACCTGACCCAGATGCTGGGCCTCACGGTGCAGAACTTCCTGTCCGCCGCCACGGCCATGGCGGTGCTGGTGGCCCTCATCCGGGGCCTGATGCGCCGCACGTCCAATGGCATCGGCAACGCCTGGGCCGACCTCATCCGCAGCACCCTCTATGTGCTGCTGCCCCTCAGCGCCGTCATCGCCCTGCTGCTGGTCTCCCAGGGCGCCATCCAGACCTTCGGCGCCTACGTGCACACGGCTTCGGGCCAGGTCCTCGCCATGGGCCCGGTGGCCTCCCAGGTGGCCATCAAGATGCTGGGCACCAACGGAGGCGGCTTCTTCAACGCCAACTCCGCCCACCCCTTCGAAAGCCCGAACGCCATCAGCAACTTCATCCACATGCTGGCCATCTTCGCCATCCCCGCGGCCCTCTGCCTCACCTTTGGCAAGATGGTCAAGGACCGCCGCCAGGGCTGGGCCGTGCTGGCCGCCATGACCGTCATCTTCGTCATGGCCCTCTCCGTCACCACCTGGGCCGAGGCCAAGGGCAACCCCGGCCTGAGGAACCTCCCCGTGGACCAGGTGGCCACCCTCCAGCAGGGCGGCGGCAACATGGAAGGCAAGGAGGTCCGCTTCGGCGCCGGCTCCACCAGCCTCTTCGCCACCATCACCACTGCGGCCTCCTGCGGCGCCATCAATGGCTGGCATGACTCCTTCACGCCCCTGGGCGGCCTCGTGCCCCTGTGGCTGATGGAGCTGGGCGAAGTGGTCTTCGGCGGCGTGGGCTCGGGCCTCTACGGCATGCTGCTGTTCGCCCTGGTGGGCGTCTTCATCGGCGGCCTCATGGTGGGGCGCACGCCGGAATACCTGGGGAAGAAGATCGAGGCCTTCGAGATGAAGATGGCCTCCATCGCCATCCTGCTGCCCTCGGCCGCCATCCTCATCGGCACCGCCGCGGCCGTGCTGTCGACGACGGCCTCGGCCTCCATCTCCAATCCCGGACCCCACGGCTTCACCCAGATCCTCTACGCCTTCAGCAGCTGCGCCCAGAACAACGGCAGCGCCTTCGGCGGGCTCAGCGCCAACATCCCCTTCTACAACTACGGCCTGGCCCTGGCCATGCTCGTGGGCCGCTTCGGCGTCATCTTCCCGGTGCTGGCCATCGCCGGCTCCCTGGGCCGCAAGAAGTACACGCCCGAGGGCCTCGGCACCCTGCCCACGCACACGCCCCTCTTCGTGGCCGTGCTGGTGGGCGTGGTCCTGCTGGTGGGCGCCCTCACCTACCTGCCTGCCCTCGCCCTCGGCCCCATCGCCGAGCAGCTGGCCCTGCGTTGACTCCTTTCGCGAGGCCATTCATGGTTTCCCATTCCCGGCAGGACCGTCAGGCCCGCCCCCTCTTCGAACCCAGCATCGTGCGCCGCGCGGTGATCGACTCCTTCCGGAAGCTGAACCCCCTGCATCAGCTCCGGAACCCGGTGATGTTCACGGTCTGGATCTGCAGCGCCTTCACCACGGGCCTGTGGGTGCAGGCCCTGGCGGGACATGGCGGAGGCCGCCCCGGCTTCATCCTGGCCATCTCGCTCTGGCTCTGGTTCACCCTGCTCTTCGCCAACTTCGCCGAGGCCATGGCCGAGGGCCGGGGCAAGGCCCAGGCGGATTCCCTCCGCAGGTCCAAGCGGGACGTGAAGGCCAAGCGCCTGCAGGGCACAGACCGCCAGGGGGCCTTCGACACCGTCGACGCGCCCGACCTCCGCATCGGCGATCTGGTGCTGGTGGCGGCGGGTGAAACCATCCCCGGCGACGGTGAGGTGGTGGAGGGTGTCGCTTCCGTGAATGAAAGCGCCATCACCGGTGAGAGCGCCCCCGTCATCCGTGAAAGCGGCGGCGACCGCTCTGCCGTCACCGGCGGCACCCTGGTGCTGTCCGACTGGCTGGTGATCCGCGTCTCGGCCAACCCCGGCGAAAGCTTCCTCGACCGGATGATCGCCATGGTGGAGGGCGCCAAGCGCCAGAAGACGCCCAACGAGATCGCCCTGGACATCCTCCTGGCGGGCCTCACCATCATCTTCCTGCTGGCGGTGGCCACCCTGCTGCCCTACTCCATGTTCGCCACCAAGGCCGCCGGCCAGGGCAACCCCGTGAGCCTCACGGTGCTGGTCTCCCTGCTGGTCTGCCTCATCCCCACCACCATCGGCGGGCTGCTGAGCGCCATTGGCATCGCGGGCATGGACCGCATGATCCAGGCCAACGTCATCGCCACCTCGGGCCGGGCCGTGGAGGCCGCCGGCGACGTGGACGTGCTGCTGCTGGACAAGACCGGCACCATCACCCTGGGCAACCGCCAGGCCGTGGCCTTCCTGCCCGCCGAGGGCGTGGACATCAAGGCCCTGGCGGACGCGGCCCAGCTGTCGTCCCTTTCCGACGAAACCCCCGAAGGCCGCAGCATCGTGGTCCTGGCCAAGGAGCAATACGACCTCCGGGAGCGGGATCTCCAGGCCCTCGACGCCCACTTCGTGCCCTTCACGGCCCAGACCCGCATGAGCGGCGTCAACCTTGCGGGCCAGGGCGGCGAGCGCCAGATCCGCAAGGGCGCGGCGTCGGCCATCGAGGACTATGTCCAGAGCCAGGGGGGCAAGTTCCCGGACGACCTCCGCTGTACCGTCGATCAGATCTCCATGGCCGGCGGCACGCCGCTGGTGGTGGCCGAGGGCGCACACGCGCTGGGCGTGGTGCAGCTCAAGGACATTGTGAAAGGCGGCATCAAGGAGCGCTTCGCGGAGCTGCGGGGCATGGGCATCAAGACCGTGATGATCACCGGGGACAACCCGCTCACCGCCGCCGCCATCGCCGCCGAGGCGGGCGTGGACGATTTCCTGGCCCAGGCCACGCCGGAAGCCAAGCTCAAGCTCATCCGCGAATACCAGGCGGGTGGTCGGCTGGTGGCCATGACCGGCGATGGCACCAACGACGCGCCGGCCCTGGCCCAGGCGGACGTGGCCGTGGCCATGAACAGCGGCACCCAGGCCGCCAAGGAGGCCGGCAACATGGTCGATCTGGACTCCAATCCCACCAAGCTCATCGAGATCGTGGAGATCGGCAAGCAGATGCTCATGACCCGCGGCTCCCTCACCACCTTCAGCATCGCCAACGATGTGGCCAAGTACTTCGCCATCCTGCCGGCGGCCTTCGTGGCCACCTACCCGGCCCTGGGTGCGCTCAACATCATGGGCCTCCACAGCCCCGAAAGCGCCATCCTCTCGGCGGTCATCTTCAACGCGCTGATCATCGTGGTGCTCATCCCCCTGGCCCTGCGGGGCGTCAAATACCGGCCCGTGGGCGCCGCCCAGTTGCTGCAGCGGAACCTCCTCATCTACGGCGCGGGCGGCCTGGTGGTGCCCTTCATCGGCATCAAGCTCATCGACTGGCTACTCGTCGCCCTTCATCTGGCTGCATAGGGAGCTCCCATGAACCTGCAACTCCGCCCCGCCCTCGTCGCCTTCATCGCCCTCAGCGCCATCACCGGCCTCGCCTACCCCGCGGTCATCACCGGGCTCTCCAAGGTCATCTTCCCGAAGCAGGCGGCGGGCAGCCTCATCAAGGCCGATGGCAAGGTGATCGGCTCCGAGCTCATCGGCCAGCCCTTCACAGACCCGAGGGACTTCTGGGGCCGCCCCTCGGCCACGGTGGATGCCAACGGCAAGCCCCTGCCCTACAACGGCGCCAACAGCGGCGGCTCCAACCTGGCCCCCAGCAACCCCGATCTGAAGAAGGCCGTGGAGGAGCGCATCGCCGTGCTCCGGGCCGCGGATCCCGACACCACCGGCCCCGTGCCCGTGGACCTGGTCACCAGCTCCGCCAGCGGCCTCGATCCCCACATCAGCCCCGCCGCCGCCGCCTTCCAGGTGCACCGCGTGGCCAAGGCCCGGGGGCTGGACGAGGCCAAGGTCCGTGACCTGGTGATGGCCCACACCGAGCCCCCCCAGCTCGGGGTGCTGGGCGATGCCAAGGTGAACGTGTTGAAGTTGAACCTCGCGCTTGAACGGCTGCGTTAGCCTAGGCACGTGGACGATCGCCGGCCCGACCCTGATCAACTGCTCCGCCGGGTGCAGGAGGAAGAGACGCGTGTCCGGCGCGCCAAGCTGAAGGTGTTCTTCGGCGCCGCGCCCGGCGTCGGCAAGACCTACGCCATGCTGATGGAAGCCCAGGAACGGCGGGCCGAGGGCATCGACGTGGTCATCGGGGTGGTCGAAACCCACGGCCGCAGCGAGACCGCCGCCCTGCTGGAGGGGCTGGAGGTGCTGCCCCGGAAGGAACTGGCGTACTCGGGGCAGTTTCTGCCCGAGTTCGACCTGGACGCGGCCCTGAAGCGCAGGCCAACCCTCATCCTCATGGATGAGCTGGCCCATTCCAACGTCAAAGGCTCCCGGCATGCCAAGCGGTGGCAGGACGTCATTGAGCTGCTGGACGCGGGCATCGACGTCCACACCACCATGAACGTGCAGCACCTGGAAAGCCTCAAGGACGTGGTGGCTCAGATTACGGGTGTGATCGTACGCGAGAACGTTCCCGACACGGTGATGGAACGGGCCGATGAAGTCGAACTGGTGGACCTGCCGCCCGATGAACTGCTGGTGCGCCTGAAGGAGGGAAAGGTCTACCTGCCGGACCAGGCTCGCCACGCCCGGGAGCACTTCTTCCGCAAGGGCAACCTCCTGGCCCTGCGCGAGCTGGCCCTGCGTCACACCGCCGAGAGCGTGGACGCCCAGATGCGCCGGTACATGGCCTCCGAGGGCATCCACAAGACCTGGGCGGCGGGGGACCGACTGCTGGTGTGCGTTGGGCCCGGGGAGCTATCCGAACGATTGATTCGCGGCACCCGCCGCATGGCCGGGGCCCTGGGCGCCCCTTGGCTGGCCCTCTACATCGAATCCCGGAAGCACCTCCGCTACACGGAGGCCGACCGCACGCGCATCGAGGACAACCTGCGGCTCGCTGAGAAGCTGGGCGGGGAAACCGCCGTCATCGAGGGGGGCGGGAGCCTCCAGGAGGACATCCTCACCTTCGCCCGGGACCGGAACATCACCAAACTGGTGGTGGGGAAACCCTCCCGGCCCCGCTGGATGGAACTGGTGATGGGCTCCACCGTGGACGACCTCATCCGCCACAGCCAGGACATTGATGTCTACGTGATCAGCGGTGAGCCTGGACGCGAACCGGCTGCCCCGCTCCTGCGCCGGACCATCACCAGCCCGGCGCGGAACTACCTGCTCAGCGCCCTGACCGTGGCCCTGGCCAGCGCCCTGGCCGGCCTCATCTTCCGGCGCACAGAGCTGGCTGACGTCGTCATGGTGTACCTGCTGGGCATCCTGATCGTGGCCACCCGCTTCGGCCGGGGGCCCTCGCTGCTGGCCTCCCTCCTCAGCGTGGCGGCCCTCGATTTCCTGTTCATCCCGCCGTACCTGACGTTCGCGGTCAACGACTTCCGGCACATGGGAACCTTCGCCGTGATGCTCCTGATGGGCGTGGTGATCGGCAATCTGACCGAGCGCATCCGCGCCCAGGCCCGGCTCGCCCGGGGCCGGGAACAGCGTACCCACGCCCTCTACCGGCTCGGGCAGGAGCTGGCCCGCAGTGCCGGATCGGCGGCCCTGGTGGCTTCGGCCATCCAAAACGTGGCCACCCAGTTCCAGGGCCAGGGGGTCGTCCTCCAGCCCGATGAGCAGGGTCGGCTGCAGACGCCGGAACATCCCCTGGCCTTCCCGCTCAACGAGCAGGAGCTGGCGGTTGCGCAATGGGTCTTCGATCACGCGGAGCCCGCGGGGCTCGGCACGCTCACCCTCCCCGGCGCACGAGCCACCTATCTGCCACTCAAGGGAGTGGCAGGGCCCATCGGCGTCATGGGTGTGCTGCCGGAGGGCTCACCCCGGTGGATCGAGCCCGATCAGCGGCAGCTACTGGAAGCCTTCGCGAACCAGACCGCCCTGGCCCTGGAGCGGGCCCTGCTGGCCGAACAGGGGGCCGTGGACCGGCGGCGGGCGGACGAGGAGCGGCTGCGCAATGCCTTGCTCAGCTCCGTGTCCCATGACCTGCGGACGCCGCTGGGGGTCATCACGGGGGCCGTGAGTACGGCCCTGGAGACCCCGGACCTGCCGGAACCCGCCCGCCGGGAGCTGCTCCAGTCCGCCCAGGAAGAGGCCCAGCGCCTCCATCGCCTCGTCAGCAACCTGCTCGACATCACGCGGCTGGAATCGGGCTCCCTGGATCTCCACACGGAATGGATGCCGGTGGAAGAAGTCGTAGGGGCGGCCCTGAACCGCCGCGAGCTGGCCACTGAGGCTCACCGGGTGCGCGTGTCCCTCCCCCCGGACCTGCCCCTGGTGGCCATGGATGGGGTGCTCATGGAGCAGCTGCTCCTGAACCTCCTGGACAACGCCCTGAAGTATTCGCCCCCCGGTTCCCCCGTGGACATCAAGGCCTGGGCCGTGGGGAAGTCCCTCACCATCTCCATCTCCGACCAGGGTCCTGGCATCGCCCCGGGTGACGAGGAGCGCATCTTCGAGAAGCTGGCCCGGGGCCAGACCACCGCCCACCGGCCGGGCTCGGGCCTGGGGCTCGCCATCTGCAAGGGCATCGCCACGGCCCACCACGGCCGCATCCAGGCCACCAACCATCTCCAGGGCGGTGCCCACTTCCTCGTGACCCTGCCCCTGGGCACGCCGCCGATGATGCCGGTGGAGGGTCCATGAGCGGCGAGGCCCCCCTCATCCTGCTGGTGGAGGACGAGCCCCAGATGCGCCGCTTCCTTCGCGTCGCCCTGGAAGGCAGCGGCTACCGCTACGGCGAAGCCGCCACCGGACAGGAGGGGCTCGCCATGGCCGTGCAGCTGCGCCCCGAGGCGATCCTGCTGGACCTGGGCCTGCCGGACATGGATGGCCTGGAGCTCGTCCGGCGGTTGCGGGAGTGGAGCCAGACACCGGTCATCGTGATCTCCGCCCGGGGCCAGGAAACCGACAAGGTGGCGGCCCTGGACGCGGGGGCGGACGACTACCTCACCAAGCCCTTCGGCACTCGGGAACTGCTGGCCCGCATCCGCGTGGCCCTGCGCCATGCGGGGCCCGAGGCGGCCGAGGAACCTGTGTTCGAGCTCGACCGGTGGCGCGTGGATCTGGCCAAGCGGCAGGTGCTGGTGGAGGGCCAGGAGGTTCACCTCACCCCCCTTGAATACAGCCTCTTCACCACCCTCATCCGCCATGCCGGGAGGGTGGTCACCCACCGCCAGCTGCTGAAGGAGGTCTGGGGCGGGGCCGCCGGCGCCCAGCCCCTCTACCTCCGCGTCTACATGACCCAGCTTCGCCACAAGCTGGAAGAGGAGCCCTCGCGGCCGAAGTACCTCCAGACCGAGCCCGGCGTGGGCTACCGGCTCCGGGTGGAGGACTAGGGCGCTTCGCTAGGTTCCCACAACCTCGGTGGCATCGACCAGATCCACATCCATCTCCAGGACGCCGTCCGCCGCCACGCTGGACATGGGCCGGAAGCGGTGGCCCCATAGCACTTCGTCTGCGGTGTAGGACGTGCGCTGGTAGATGGTCTGGGCAAAGGTGTCGTCGAAGGCCTTGATGAGAACGATGAACTCCGCCTGGGCTTTCCGCAGGTCCTCATCCCCCATGCCAGCGAGCGGACTGGCCGCGTCGATGGGATGCACCACGGTCCAGCTGGTGGGGAAGAGGTTGATCTTGCTGCGCTCCAGCGGCAGGGTGGCAAAGCGGCGCGTGCCGGTCTCCGCTTCCAGGAAGGAGAGCGACACCGTGGCCTCCACCTCGATGAGCTGATTGCTGCGCCGGTTGACGAACCGGAACATGAAGGCGGTGATGCCCTGGTAGGGGGCCACCAGGGCGCTCTGGCTGAAGCGCATCTGGGCATGGGGCCGGGAGAAGCGCCCGTAGAGGAGGCCCGTGGCCAGGGCGAAGCTGAGCAGGCCCAGCAGCGACTCCAGGGCCGCCACGGCGCTCACCAGCTGGCTCCTGGGGCTGATGTGGCCGTAGCCCACGGTGGTGAGGGTCTGGGCACTGAAGAAGAAGGCATCGAGCATCCGGTCCAGACGCCCCTCCCCGCCGGGCCGGACGAAGTGCTCCATGCCGATGCCCAGGTAGAGGCTTGCGAACAGGGCGTTGGTGATCAGGAAGCCCAGGAAGAGCAGTCCCAGGAACCGGAAGCCGCCCATGGTGATGAGGCGGTGGTAGAGCTCGTAGCCCCGGAAGGCCGGCAGCCCCTTGCGATGCACATTGAAGGTGCCGTCCTTGTTCACGCTGCGGCCGGGGCCGGGCCGGGTGCCCAGACCCAGGTCATCGCCGGGGTTCGTCTTGCCGAGTGGGGGGAAGGAGACCATGGCACCTGAGCTGCGAGAGGAGACGATGAGACCAAGGATCCGGCTCCAGGACAATGGCGATTCGCCCGGGACGAAACATCCATCGTGGCGGGTGGGCCTTTACAATTCCCGGGAAGCGAGGGAAGGAAAGAACCCCATGCGCCTGGGACCGCGGGCGGCGACTTCTCCCGGGCCTGGCGGGACAGGCAGCTGGATGCTTCCTTCCGGTGGGGGCTCATGCAGCAGGACGAGACCTTCGCTGTCTGCACGGCCCAGACCCTGGACCACACCTGCGCCCTGTTCGGCCTCCGCTTGAGCCCGGAGGATCGGCGGTAGCGGCTGGAGGGCTATCGGAGCCTGCCCGCCTTCAGGGACATCAGCGAGAGACTGGCCCGGAAGGGATCAGGCGCGACCCTGGGACGCTAGCGGCGCCAGCCGGGCGTAAGGCTCCGGGAAGGACCACTGAAGCCCCGGAAAGGAATGCCGTGGCCGTAGCCGCCATGGCCCCGGCCAACCCCGTTCCAGCGGCTCCCATGCCAGTAGGCCCGGCCGGACCAGCCCCAATGGGCGTAGGGGCCCGCGAAGCCGTACCAGCGGCCCAGCCCGACGCCCCACCAGGCGTAGTACCGGGGACCGAACACCCCGAAGTAGGGGGAGGGACCCCAGCCCCAGAGCCAGGGGGCCACCAGCCAGCACCAGCCACTCTCCGGGTAGTAGACGTACATGTGCGGCGTGCCGCCGTCCGGCGGCAGGTGGGTGTAGCGATCGCCGTAGGGCATCCACACCCAGCCGTACTGCTCGGTGTAGACCCACTGGCCGGAATCGGATGGCTTCTCCTGCCGGGGCGGAGGCGGGGGCTCCGAAGGCGGCGGCGCAGGCCGGGTGGAGGGGGCCGGCGTGGGCGGCTCTGCCGCCTCCGGTGTGGGCTTGGGTGACGCCTGGGCGCTGGTGCTGGCCGGCGTCCGTTCCGGTTCCTGCGCGGCGGCCTTCAAGGGCAGGGCCACCAGGGCCACGAACATCAACAGGGAGCCAAACAGGATCTTCATGGCGCACCTCCAGAGGATTAGACACCCGCCGTACAGGATCGGTTACAGGCGAATGGGTTCAAGCCCCCAGCCCCAAGGGTACCACCCGGGTGGATCCGGCTTGTTCGGGGCAGCGACCGGATGCCCCATGGCAACCCGGGTTCCTGGGCGGGTTCCGCTGGCACTTGCAAGGCCCTCCATCCCTTCTCTCCCAACGGGTCAGCGCTCGAACGTGCTGCCCGAGGGAATGGGGCGATCAACGCACAGCCTTCAATCCAGCCGGACAAGACCAACCCGTTTGTAATCAACAAAAAATTTAACAAGCCAAAAATTCCATCTTCCACCCCTAAACCGATTACGAAGAATTTCGTTGACGACTACGAAACTTGTCGTATCTTTTCTGCATTCCCTTACGGAGATCCTTCCCATGCAGCCTGCCACCCGTCCCACCGACGCCGAGCTCGCCATCCTGCGGGTGCTCTGGGAGCGGGGTCCCAGCACGGTCCGGCAGGTCTTCGAGGTGCTGGCGGAGGAGAAGGACCTGGGCTACACCACGGTCCTGAAGATGCTCCAGATCATGAACGAGAAGGGCCTGGTGCAGCGGGAAGTCGCGGACCGCGTGCACACCTTCTCGACCACGCACACCCAGACCCAGACCCAGCAGACCCTGCTGGACGACCTGCTGGACAAGGCCTTCGGCGGCTCGTCCACCAGCCTGGTGATGCAGGCCCTGGCCACCCGCAAGGCCAGCCAGGCGGAGCTGGCGGAGATCCGCAAGCTCATCGACCAGGCGGAAGGGAGGACCCGATGACCACGCCCCTATCCTTCCTGCTGCACCCCGCCGCCCAGACCCTGGGCTGGACCCTGCTCCACTTCCTTTGGCAGGGCGCGGTCCTGGGCCTGCTGGCCTGGCTGACGCTGTTCCTGCTGCGGGGCGCCAACGCCAAGGCCCGGTATGGCCTGGCCTGCGCCTTCCTGCTGCTGATGGTGGCCGCGCCGGTGGCGACCTTCCTGCTCCTGCAGCAGCCTGGGCAGGCTGCGTCCGGTCTGCCGGTCCTGGCGGCGGAGCCCGGCGTCATGAACGGAGCCGTTCCCATGCACCTGACCCAGCAGGTGAAAGCCTGGCTGGACCCCTCCCTGCCCTGGTTGTTGCTGGGCTGGGCGGCGGGCGTGCTGATCCTATCCATCCGCTTCCTGGGCAGCTGGGTGCGGGTGCAGCGGCTCCGCCGTCGCAGCGCCGTGCCCGTGCCCGCAGAATGGCACCTGGTGCTGTCCCGCCTCTGCCGGGAGCTGAGGCTCTCCCGCACGG
Source organism: Candidatus Geothrix skivensis (assembly GCA_016721195.1). GTDB lineage: Bacteria > Acidobacteriota > Holophagae > Holophagales > Holophagaceae > Geothrix > Geothrix skivensis. The sequence goes on from JADKIO010000008.1 coordinate 428,139, forward strand.
TGCGCCTGCTGCAGTCCGCCGCGGTGGAGGTGCCCACGGCCCTGGGCTGGCTGCGCCCCATGATCCTGCTGCCCGCCTGCGCCCTCACGGGCCTGGCGCCCTGCAGCTGGAGGCCATCCTGGCCCACGAGCTGGCCCCACATCCGCCGGGGCGACTTCCTGGTGAACCTGCTGCAGTCCCTGGTGGAGGTGCTGCTCTTCTACCATCCCGCCGTGTGGTGGCTGTCATCCCGCATCCGGGCCGAGCGCGAGCTCTGCTGCGATGACGTGGCGGCCGAGCTCTGCGGCGATCCCCTGATCCTGGCCCGCGCCCTCACCGATCTGGAGGCCCTGCGCGAACCCGTCCAACCATCCCCATCCCACCTGGCCTGGCGGCCAACGGAGGCTCCCTCATGCACCGCGTCCGGCACCTGCTCCATCCCGCCCTGCCCATCACCAGCGGGGCCGGGCCACGGCCCTGGCCATCCTCGCCGCCTCCCCTGCTGGGCGCCGCGGGCGTCGCCATGGGCAACCCCTCCACCGACGAAGCCCCCCGGTCCGACCGGACCACGCGCATCAAGGTCACCGACGACAAGCGCAACCTGGATGTGCGCATGAAGGGCGAGGTGAAGCTCAACGGCGAGGCCCCGGAGCCCGTCACCATCCCCGGCGAAGGCAGCTTCCGGGCGGAGGAGAAGAAGGGCGGCAGGACCCGCGCTTACGCCGCGACCAAGGACAAGGCCACCTACACCGTGGACGGGAAGGAGACCCCCCTCGACAAGGAGGGCAGGGACTGGCTGCGCACCCTCGTCGCCGAGACCGTCAAGGCCCAGGCCGGGCGGGAAAAGGCCGGGCAGATGAAAGCCCAGGTGGTGCTGGATCGCGCCGAGGGCGAGAAGGAGCGGGCCAAGGTCGAGCGGCGTCGGGAACACGTGGTGGGAGGTCCATGCCGAGCACATGAAGGGCTGGAGGCCCACGCCAAGGATCTGGAAGCCCACACGAAGGATCTTGAGGTCCAGCTGAAGTCCTCAGCCCCGAGGGCGTGCATGCTGTCCGCGCGGACCTGGACAAGGCCAAGGTCGAGCTGGACAAGGCCCGGGCCGAGGGCTAAAGATGCGCGTAGAAGTCCTCCGGAGCAAGGGCGAAGGCCCCGGCACCGTCATCATCCGCAAGCATGGGCCCGGCAAGGATGAGGCCGGGAAGGATGTGGAGATCCTCACCGAGGACGTGGGCCCCGGCACCGTCGTCATCCGCAAGAAGGTGGATGGCAAGGAGGTCGTCGAGAAGCGCGTGAAGGTCCTTCGGAAGGAGGGGGGAACGGCGAGACCATCGTGTTCTCCGGTCCCGATGGGAAGGAACTCGAACAGCACCTGAAGATCATCCGCAAGGACGGGCCCAAGGGCGGCACCACCTGGACCTTCGTGGGGCTCCGAGGCGAGGAGCTCCTTGAAAGGACCTCCACATCCCGCCCATCCAGATGCCGGAGATCTGGTTCCGCACCTGCCGTGGCGGCGAGAATCCCAGGCCGAGATCGGGAGCCTGTCGAGCTGCGGGCCCCCTCCAGTCCCGCCTGACCACCTGCAGCACCAGGCCCTGTGACGCCGAAGCCCCAAACCCCAGCGCCTCCCAAACCCAGTGCCGCGCCCAAGGGCATTCTGCCCACGCCCCACTGCCACCGCCACCGCCCGCGGAGGCACCTGAGGCTCCGCCCGCTGCCCCCTGCACCGCCACTCCCACCACCACGCCGCCCGCGCCGGAGCGCTGAGCAGCCTGCCGATGTCCCTGTCCCAGGGCTCGCCAGCGGGCCCTGGGCGTCTCAGAGGCCCTGCAGGAACGCCTCCACCCGCTCCCCAGTCCCGGGGTCATGGAAAGGGCGGCAGGTGGCGCGGACCTGGGCCGCGTAGCGCTTTGCCCAGGCGGACCTCCTGAGGGCAGCATGAGGCGCGGGTCCAGCACCGCCACCACGCCGCGATCACTGCGGGTGCGGATGAGGCGGCCGATGCCCTGCTTGAGCTTCAGCGTCATCTGGGGCA
>JADKIO010000009.1 GCA_016721195.1 Candidatus Geothrix skivensis
TAAACCGATTACGAAGAATTTCGTTGACGACTACGAAACTTGTCGTATCTTTTCAGCATTCCTCCTCTGGAGCCCCACCCCATGGCCGCAGTCACCCGCCCCACCGACGCCGAACTCGCCATCCTGCGGGTGCTCTGGGAGCGGGGTCCGAGCACGGTCCGGCGGTCTTCGAGGTGCTGGAGGAGAAGGATCCTGGCTACACTACGGTCCTGAAGATGCTCCAGATCATGAACGAAGGGCCTGGTGCAGCGGGAAGTCGCGGACCGCGTGCACACCTTCTCGACCACGCACACCGAACCCAGACCCAGCAGGTCTCTGCTGGACCCTGCTGGAGCCTCCGGTTCGTCCACCAGCCGTGATGCAGGCCTGGCCACACCAAGGCCAGCCAGGCGGAGCGGCGCGGAGATCCGCAAGCTCATCGACCAGGCGGAAGGGAGGACCCGATGACCACGCCCCTAGTCCCTCCTGCCACCCCTGCCGCCCCGACCCTGGGCTGGACCTGCTCCACTTCCTTTGGCAGGGGCGCGGTCCTGGGCCTGCTGGCATGGCTGACGCTGTCCTGCTGCGGGGCGCCAAACGCCAAGGCCGGTATGGCGGCCCGGCCGGCTTCCTGCTGCTGATGGTGGCCGCGCCGGTGGCGACCTGCTGCTCCGCAGCCCGAGCCCTGGGCAGGCTGCGTCCGGTCTGCCGGTCCTGGCGGCGGAGCCCGGCGTCAGCGCGAACGGGCCGTTCCGCCGCACCTGACCCAGCAGGTGAAAGCCTGGCTGGACCCCTGCCCTGGTTGTTTGCTGGGCTGGGCGGCGGGCGTGCTGATCCCATCCATCCGCTTCCTGGGCAGCTGAGTGCGGTGCAGTCGCTCCCGCCGTCGCAGCGCCGTGCCCGTGCCGCCGAATGGCACTCCGGTGCCGTCCCGCCTCTGCCGGGAGCTGAGGCTCTCCGCACGGTGCGCCTGCTGGAGTCCGCCGCGGTGGAGGTGCCCACGGCCCTGGGCTGGCTGCGCCCCGCCGATCCTGCCGCCCGCCTGCGCCCTCACGGGCCTGGCGCCCCTGCAGCGGAGGCCATCCTGGCCACGAGCTGGCCCACATCCGCCGGGGCGACTTCCTGGTGAACCTGCTGCAGTCCCTGTGGAGGTGCTGCTCTTCTACCATCCCGCCGTGTGGTGGCTGTCATCCCGTCCGGGCCGAGCGCGAGCTCTGCTGCGATGACGTGGCGGCGGAGCTCTGCGGCGATCCCTGATCCTGGCCCGGGCCCTCACGGACCGGAGGCCCTGCGCGAACCCGTCCAACCATCCCCATCCCACCTGGCCCTGGCGGCCAACGGAGGCTCCCTCATGCACCGCGTCCGGCACCTGCTCCATCCCGCCCTGCCCATCACCAGCGGGCCCGGGCCACGGCCCTGGCCATCTCGCCGCCTCCCCTGCTGGGCGCCGCGGGCGTCGCCATGGGCAACCTCCACCGACGAACCCCCGGTCCGACCGGACCACGCGCATCAGGTCACCGACGACAAGCGCACCTGGATGTGCGCGAAGGGCGAGGTGAAGCTCAACGGCGAGGCCCCGGAGCCCCGTCACCATCCCCGGCGAAGGCAGCTTCCGGGCGGAGGAGAAGAAGGGCGGCAGGACCCGCGCTTACGCCGCGACCAGGACAAGGCCACCTACACCGTGGACGGGAAGGAGACCCCCTCGACAAGGAGGGCGAGGGACTGTGCGCACCCTCGTCGCCGAGACTGTCAAGGCCCAGGCCGGGCGGAAAAGGGCCGGGCAGATGAAGCCCAGGGGTGGTGCTGGATCGCGCCGAGGGCGAGAAGGAGCGGGCCAAGGTCGAGCGGCGTCGGGAACACGTGGTGGAGGTCCATGCCGAGCACATGAAGGAGCTGGAGGCCCACGCCAAGGATCTGGAAGCCCACACGAAGGATCTTGAGGTCCAGCTGAAGTCCCTCAGCCCCGAGGAGGGTGCCCGCGTCCGCGCCGACCTGGACAAGGCCAAGGTCGAGCTGGACAAGGCCCGGGCCGAGGGCAAAAAGGTGCGCGTAGAAGTCCTCCGGAGCAGGGCGAAGGCCCTCGGCACCGTCATCATCCGCAAGCATGGGCCCGGCAAGGATGAGGCCGGGAAGGATGTGGAGATCCTCACCGAGGACGTGGGCCCCGGCACCGTCGTCATCCGCAAAGAAGGTGGATGGCAAGGAGGTCGTCGAGAAGCGTGAAAGGTCCTCCGGAAGGAGGGGAACGGCGAGAGCATCGTGTTCTCCGGTCCCGATGGGAAGGAACTCGAACAGCACCTGAAGATCATCCGCAGGACGGGCCCAAGGGCGGCACCACCCTGTGGACCTTCGTGGGGCCCGAGGGCGAGGAGCTCCGAAAGGGACCTCCACATCCCGCCCATCCAGATGCCGGAGATCCGGTTCCGCACCGCCGTGGCGGCGAGAATCCCCAGGCCGAGATCGCCGAGCTCCAGGCCGAGCTGCGGGCCCTCCAGTCCCGCCTGGACCACCTGCAGCACCAGGTCTCTGTGACGCCGAAGCCCCCAAACCCCAGCGCCTCCCAAAACCCAGCGCCGCGCCCAAGGGCATTCTGCCCACGCCCCACCGCCACCGCCACCGCCCGCGCCGGAGGCACCCGAGGCTCCGCCCGCTGCCCCCGCACCGCCACCCCCACCACCACCGCCGCCCGCGCCGGAGCGCTGAGCAGCCCCCCGTCGATGTCCCCGTCCCGGAGAACGCCAAGCGGGCCCTGGGCGTCTCAGAGTCTGCGGAACGCCTCCACCCGCTCCAGTCCCGGGTCACGGAAAGGGCGGCAGGGCGGCGCGGACCGGGGCCGCGTAGCGCTTGCCCAGGCGATCCTCCGAGGGCAGCATGAGGGGGTCCAGCACCGCCACCACGCCGCGATCACTGCGGGTGCGGATGAGGCGGCCGATGCCCTGCTTGAGCTTACGTCATCTGGGGTACTTGGATGCCGATGAAGCTCAGGCCGTCCCGCTGGGCGTCGCCTCGCGGATGCGGGCCTGGAGGACGGGATCATCCGGCGGCGCGAAGGGCAGCGCGGAAACCACCACCAGGCTCAGCGCATCCCCGGCAGGTCCACGCCCTGCCAGAAGCTGGCGAGCCCCAGCAGGCCCGCCGAGGGGGTGGCCCGGAAGCGGTCCAGCAGCTGGGTGCGGGACAGTCCATCCCCCTGCACGAAGAAGGTGAGCTCCGGCAGGGCGGTCTCCAGCCGGGGCCGGAAGGCCGCCAGCATCTTGCGGCTGGTGAAGAGCAGCAAGGCCCGGCCCCGGCTGGCCCGCAGCAGGCGCTCCATGGCATAGAGCCGAAGCCTCGATCCAGTCGGGATTGCCCACGGCCCTGCCGCCCCGGCCCGCCGCTCCGGCAGGTCCGGCGGCACGAAGAGCAGGCCCTGGGCTTCGAGTCAAAGGGGCTTTCCCATTCTCGGCGGCCTCCACCTCGGGCTTCGTGAAGCCCAGGCGCAGGCCCAGGCCGTTGAAGCCGCGGCCATCCCGGAGGGTGGCGCTGGTGAGCACCACGCTCGAAACCCGCCGCACGTGCTGGTGGAAGAAGGGGCGCACGTCCACGGGATTGGACTTGAAGTGGACCAGGTTAGGCCCTCCCGGTTCAGGGGTCGAGACCCACCCTCGGGCTGGGCGAAGATCTGCTCCATGCGCGAAAAGGCCGTGCCCACACGCTCGGCGAGCCGCATCCACTGGGGTTTTCGGGGTCGGACGCAGCCAGGCGCCGGGCCTCCACCCACAGGGGATGGCCCGCCTCCACCCAGGCGCCCACGGCGTCCGCCAGGGCCCGCATCTCGGGTCCCGGGCTCAGCAGGGGCAGCACGCCGCCCTCCAGGGGCACCCAGGAGAGGATGTCCGTCCAGGCCCGCTCCCAGGGCTCCAGGAGGCCCGCCAGGGCTGCGCCTTGATCCCGGGCCGCGTCGCGCAGGTCCGTGAAGAGCAGGTTCATGGCACGGCTGGACCAGGCCTCGGCACAGCTGGTGAGCTGCTCCTCCAGGTCGTGGGCCTCGTCCAGGATGAGCACCGGCGCGTCCGGCAGCACCTGGCCGAAGGCCGATTCCCGCAGCACGCGGTCCGCCAGCAGCAGAGCGTGGTTCACGATGATGAGATCCGCCTCGGCCACCTCCGCCCGCAGCTTCGTGAGGTAGCAGTCCTCGTAGCGGGGGCACTGGCGGCCCGTGCAGGGCTTCGGCGCGGGCATTGAGCCGATCCCAGAGGGGCGACTCGCCTTCGCCGAAGCGGCCCAGGCCCTCGCGGTCGCCGTCCTGGGTCTCCAGCGTCCAGCGCTGCAGGGCCAGCCAGAGCTGCTGATCGGCCCGGGTGAACTCCAGGTGCGGATCCCGGCCTGCGGCCTCCCAGGCCGTGCGGCAGAGGTAGTTGGCCCGGCCCTTGGCGAGCACGGCCTTGATGGGACGACCCAGGATGCCCGAGGCCCCGGGGCACGTCCTCCTCCAGCAGCTGCCGCTGGAGCTGCTTGGTGCGGGTGGCCACCAGGATGGGGTGCCGCCCCGCCGCCAGCACCGGCACCAGATAGCCCAGGCTTTGCCCGTGCCCGTGCCGGCCTCCACGGCCTGGATCACGGCCTCGGGCCGGGCCTCCGCCTCGCTGCCGGCGTCCCGCCACTGCTGGAAGCGTGCCGCGCCCTCGAGCACGGTGTTGTGCACCAGCTCCGCCATGCGCCGCTGACCGGGCCGGTCCTCGGCCCCGGGGAAGCAGGCGAAGATCCGTCCCTCCGGCGGGGCGAAGTAGCGATCCATGGAGTGCGCCATTGGAGGGGGGCACCCCCCCCCCGGGGCGCCGGGCGAGGGACGGGAGCGGGGGCCGCGGGGCCCGCCCCCCCCCCCCCGCCGGAGACGGCGCCCCCGGCCACAACCACCCCCCCCCTCCCGCGGGCCCCCGTTCACGCGGCACCGGGTCTTGTCATAACCCTAGTCTGGACCATGGGCGGAAAAGAGCGAACGGCTTTCCTGATTGTCAGGACTGACCGCTCACTTGTGATAGTCCTTCCCACGGATGATGGTGAAGGCCCGGTAGAGCTGCTCCAGGAACAGGACCCGGCTGAGCTCGTGGGGGAAGGTCATGGGCGACAGACTCAGCTTCTCCGGGACCTCCTTTTTCAGCTCGGGGTCGAAGCCGTGGCTGCTGCCCAGGGCGAAGGCCAGCTTGTCGCCGCGGTTCGCGTGATCCACCAGCCATTTGGCCAAGCCTTCGCTGTCCCGGGCCGTTCCTTCGGGCGTCAGCAGCACCGGACAGCTCGCGGCGAGGGAGGCGCGGACGGAGGCGTTCGGCCTCCTCCTTCAGCTGCCGGACGGGGTCGCCCTTCCCCTCGGTGAGCTCCAGCACCTCCATCCGGGCGTAGGGCCGGAGCATGTCGAGGTAGTGCTTTCCAGGTCACGACAGGGTTCCAGGCGGAGGCGGCCGAAGGAGATCAGGCAGATGGGATACATGATCGTATTGTGATGAATTCCTTGGCAGCGCAGCAGGAAGGTTCCACCATCCTTGCAGAATGATCCCTTTGAGGTCCCATGCGCCGTTCCCTCGTGCTTTCCCTGGCCAGCCTGCTTCTCGTGCCCGCCTTCATCAGCTGCGGAGGTGACGACATCCCCAGCACCCCCCGCGGCCGCCAAGGAGCCCGCCGACATCCTCTACAACCTGCAGCACCTGGCCGTGCGGCAGGACTACAAGCAGGCTGCGGCCATCGCCCCATCACTCCGGACTTCGTCTACTCCGGCGCCCTGCACTTCCACCAGGATGCCAAGGCCCAGGGGATGGAGCTCACGCCCGAGGAGATCAAGGGCCTGGGCATCGAGCACCTGGCAGCCAAGCTGGACAACCTGTCGGGCAGCCCCAGCGATGACTACCCGGTCAAGGACGCCCGCCTGGCCTTCAACGCTGGCATCTACCGCCTGACCAAGGGCCTCACCGCCAAGTCCTGGGCCAAGATGAAGCACATGGGCATCACGGACAACAACTCCGCCCGCCAGCATGGCTCCACCTACATCCTGAAGGACATGGCCCTGGGCTTCGATGGCAAGAAGATCCTGACCGTCACCTGCGTCAAGAAGCCCGATGGCAACTTCGGCATCTCCTTCATGCGCTTCGAAATCGCCCCCAAGAACCTGAAGCAGGACTGAGCTTTGTTATCGCCTCTGCTCTGCTCGCTGCGCGAACAGAGCTAGGAAAGGCCCGCAACGCGGGCCCTTTTCATGAAATGTTTCCTACTTGGGCCGCGCACGCGGCCAAAGCCGAATCGAGACGCCCATGCACATCCTTGCCCAGCATACGCTCACCGCCGAGGAGGCCCTGAAGGGCACCTGGGCCTTCAAGCGCCGCTGCATGAGGCCGCCACGGTCTCTGGGGCGATCCTGGTCCTCTTCGGAATGCAGCCTCCTGGCCGCCCGGGCTTCCTGGGGCTTCTCCCTGATCATGACCTTCAATGGCCTGTTGCTCCTGGATCATGCCCGGAGGCCGTCCTCCGCTGGGCCGAGCGGCGCCGGGGCTCCGAGGCCTACCCGCCCACGGTAGTGACCCTGGATGACGAAGGCCTCACCCTGCGGACCCCTTCGAGCGAGGGCGGCCTGCCCTGGTCGGCCTTCTCCCGGATCCAGCGGCACAGCGGCTTCTGGATCTTCACCATCAACCGGGCGCAGGCCGTCATCTTCCCCGAGCGGGCCATGGATGAGAGCGCCAGCCTGGAGCTGACCCGCTTCCTGCAGGAACGGAAGCTGCTGAAGGCATGATGCTCCGGGGCCCCGCCCACCAGGCCGCCCGCGCCCTGCTGGGCCAGCGGCTGGCGTGCGGCAACGTCATCCTGCGCATCACCGAGGTCGAGGCCTACGGCGGGCCGGAGGACAGCGCCAGCCACGCGCGCCACGGCCGCACGGCCCGCAACGCGCCCATGTGGGGCCCCCCGGGCCGGGCCTACCTCTACTTCTGCTACGGCATGCACTGGATGCTGAACGTGGTGACGGGCCCCGAAGGAGAGGCCTCCGCGGTGCTCATCCGCGGCGCTGAGGTGCTGGCCGGGCTCGAAATGGCACTGGGCCGCCGAAAGGCCGCCAAGCCCACACCCTGCTGTGCGCGGGCCCCGGCAAGGTGGCCCAGGCCCTGGGCCTGGACAAGACCTTCGATGGTCAGGACCTCCTGGCCCCCGGCGGCCTGGAGCTGCGCCCGGGCCTTCCGCCCGCGGTCATCCTCGCAGGCCCCCGCCTGGGCGTTGCCTTCGCCAGCGTCGAAGATCAGGCCCGACCCTGGCGCTTCGCCGATGGGCACAGCGGCGCCGTGCTCCAGAAGAAGGCCATGGCTCCGCTCTGAACGGTCCTATGCTTCCACCCAGGAGGCCGCCATGCCCTATGTGAACATCCGCATCACCCGCGAGGGCGCCACCGCCGAGCAGAAGGCGCAGCTCATCCAGGGCGTCACCCAGCTCCTGGTGGACGTGCTCCACAAAAATCCGCAGACCACGGTGGTGGTCATCGACGAGGTGGACACCGACAACCGGCGCATCGGTGCCGAGCCCGTCCCCGCCCGGAGGCGCCAGGGGCAGTAGGTCCGGCCGTGCGCGGAGCCACCCGCGCACCCATACTCAGGATCCGCTCGATCCGGCTCCTCGCGGGGCAGGCACGGGCGGTCACCCTCACAAGGTGAATCGTACGCAGGGGGGTGACTGGTTTCGACAGGTCGTGATCCAGGTGCACGGTGCAGGCGGGGGTTGGACGGATGGCCCCCTTATCAATCCGCCCACATCAAACTGCCAACGATAACTTCGAACTGGCTCTCGCTGCCTAGGGCAACCTAGGCTCCGAGCGAGTCCCCGGGATCTCTGGGTACCGGGCTCGTTAAACCCCTGAAAGGGTGGCTTCGGCCTGCCGGACAGGGGCACCAGATAGGCCGCCGCGACGCACCCTGACGGTGGCCGAGATCAGGGGGCAAACGTTCCGAGCGGCTCGTCCGTTCCCCGCCGGAAGGTTTCAAGAACGGACCAAGCCTGTGGAACGAACCGCCATCCGGCATGTCTTGGACGTGGGTTCGACTCCCACCACCTCCACCAGTAGTGCACGTAAGCCACTGATAAATCAGTGGCTTATTTTTTTATTCATATAAATTCCATACCTCCATCCATACAGAACTCGGTCATCATTTCGCCTTCCAGGATTCAATTTTTTTCGACTATTTTTCGCTATCATCAATCCCCGCAGGAATCCGATGGACCACCTCCAAGCCACCCACCCCGGCCTCCGCCTCGAGCTGCGGGGCTACCTGGTGCGCTATCGCCACCTGCAGCCACTGGTCGTGGCCGCAGTGGCCCTGGGCGAACTGGAAATGGCCCTGGAACTCCTCCAGCAGGTATCGATCCATCTTCCAGCGGACGGCGACGAGGCGCAGCGTCTGCAGGCCTTCCTGTCCCCACGCATCGCTGCCAAGGACGTTCCTCCTTGAGCGACCTGGGCGGGCCCGGTACTCCCCGGCGCATCGCGCACCTGGACATGGATGCGTTCTTCGCCTCGGTAGAGCTACTGGAGCATCCCGAGTTGAAGGGGCTTCCAGTCGTCGTGGGCGGCCGATGCCCGGTTGCCGCCATCGCTGGCCAGCCCTACCCACGGCTGAAGGACTACGTGGGTCGCGGTGTGGCCACCACGGCGACCTACGAGGCCCGTGCCTTCGGCGTGCACAGCGGGATGGGTCTCATGAAGGCCGCAGCGATGGCCCCGGAGGCGATCCTGCTGCCCGCGCACTTCGAGGCCTATGCGCGGGTATCGAGGGCCTTCAAGGCAGCCGTGGCCGAGGTGGCGCCATTGATCGAAGACCGCGGTATCGATGAGATCTACATCGACCTAACCGAGGTTCCGGGGGGATCCCGGGAACTGGCTCTGCGCCTCAAAGAGGCCGTTCGCCAAGCCACAGGGTTGACCTGTTCCATCGGCATCACCCCCAACAAGCTGCTCTCCAAGCTGGCGTCAGAACTTGAGAAACCTGATGGGGTGACGATCCTCAGCCTCGACGACATTCCGACCCGCATCTGGCCCCTGCCTTGCCGCGCCGTCAACGGCATCGGTCCGAAGGCCACGGCGAAACTGGAGGCCTTCGACATTCGCACCATCGGCGAATTGGCCAAGGCCGATCCAGTGTGGCTGGTGGAACACTTCGGACAGAGCTACGGCGACTGGCTGCATCAGGCCGCCCATGGCCTCGATGACCGCCCCCTGACACTCTCTCGCGAACCCAAGTCCATCAGCCGGGAGACCACCTTCGAGCGGGACCTCCATGTGAAGTTGGATCGCGAAGCGCTGTCCAAGATCCTGCTGGATCTCTGTGAGCGACTGGCCCTGGATCTTTCCAGCAAGGGTTACCTGGCCCAGTGCGTGGGCATCAAACTGCGCTTCGAGGATTTCACCACCATCACCCGGGACCAGACTCTGTCCATGCCTATCGCCGATGCCGCTTCCCTGCGGGAGGCGGCTCGGGCCAGCCTCAAGCGCGTCGCCCTTGATCGCAGGTTGCGGCTCCTGGGGATTCGGGCGGGTAGCCTGGTGAAGAGACATGATTTTTCTTCTGGGTCAGCCGTAGTGACTCAGGTTTCTGTACCGAACCTCTTTGAGGAGGTGTCTCCTGTTATTTCTGAAGTTGATGCGTCTGCAATCCCCAGGTAATCCAGCAAGGCAGAAGGGCCGCGATTGGCATACTTATCCCAAAACATTTCCGGCTGAACATAAGCTAGTCCAGCAAACGTGAACCCCGATGGATCTACGAACACATTCGCGGATTGCTCGGCGGGGAAGGCCTCTCGGAAGGCACAATAGAACGCGACTCGAGGTTCAAGAGTAAGAAACATCTCAGGCAGCTTGAGTGTCTTGATGTGGTCGAAAAACTCATCGTAGAGGATCGCAAGGGCAGATAGCCCCACACGAGAATAGGACTCGCCTCTAAGGACAAGATTTCGCACGGTCGATTGTGAGATCCGCCCCCCAACCCTCCGGACCAGGGCGAAGAGCTGATCCGCGACTGCGTTCCCATTGGGATCACCATGCATCCGATTCCCGAGCCGAATGGCCTCATCGATCAATGCATTCAGCGCTGCGTCTCCAAATGCAGGGGCTCCTTCATCGATAATGTTCGATAGGGCCTCCACCATCGAACGGTTTTGAATGGCGGCGGCGGACTTCAAAGCGTCCATCAAACTGAGCACCAACTGGCTTTCACCCTCCCATCGCGCAATGGACTTCCACTCTGACTGCAAGCCGTTGGCCACACTCTGCCGTTCTGGTATCCAATGGACCCAAGATTCCTGTATAGAGTCGAATGCGCCCTCATTTGAACGGTGTTTCAGGATCCAGTCTTGAAGCCATAAGTACCAAGCTTCTTTAGCGACTGCGTCGACCACGACCAACACGACTGGGTACCTGCACGAAGTTGCGTAATCGACATATTTCCGATCGATGATGGATCGAACGAAACCAGGCTTTCTTTCAATATTATTTGTCGATTTGATTTGGATTTTTAGAATGTCGCCCCTTATACCGTGTTCAGTAAGTTCTGCTTCTATGTCGATTCCATAATCCTCTCCCAGCTCTCTGGCAAGCCAGTGAGGATTGTCCTCGATATGCGACATCAACCAACGATGCCCTACCGCTCCGATTTTTTGGGACAGCGACCGTTTGGTCATCCACAACACCTATTGAAGAAAACCGTGTAGCCGATTCTAAGCCCGGATTGGGATCATACGTTCTCGATTCAATCGGCCTGTGTCAGTCCAAGGACCGCAAGAACCAGTGCGCCCGCAACTACCACATTTTGGATTTGGGTAGACTCACGCCGTCCTAAAACCACACTGCGAGCAAAGTGTTCGCAGTTGTTCGACAACCAGTCATATTGTGGATTCCCACATGCCTGCCAGAAGGTCTGGAAGGACTGCTCAATGTTATTGGACTGGGCGACGACCACCCATGGCCCAGTGTTCTCAAGCGTATCCAAAGTGATCGCGGGAGGGGCCTGGTGAATGACCGTTGGCCTGCTTCCATCCGTTTGTGCGATGCGGAGGCAATTGCCCACGTCCAGGACCCCATAGTGGTCGACACCCTTATGGGAGGACTTCTGCCACACCATGTAGATGCCATTGGGGAGATTCGTCTCAACCATGTTGTGCTCTCCCGTTTCCCATTGGGATCGTCGTCCGTTCAAGAGATCTAGCGCCTACTTCAAATCCTCCGCGATGGCCGCGAACTGCTCTAGCGCGGCCGCCAGGTCATCCATGATTTCCTGGGCGATGATGCCGGGGGCGGGCAGGTTGGCGGATTGCTCGAGGGCATCGTCCTTGAGCCAGAAGATGTCGAGGTTGGCCTTGTCGCGCTTGGCGAGTTCTTCGTAGGTGAAGGCCTTGAAGCGCTCGCTCTCCTTGCGCTCGGTGCGGCTCTTGGGGTTGTAACAGGCTACGAAATCGTCCAGGTCGCTGCGCTTGAGAGTGTTCTCCTTCAGGGTGAAGTGCAGGTTGGTGCGCAGGTCGTAGATCCAGAGCTTTTTGGTCCAGGGCTTCTCCTGGGCGGGCTTGCGGTCGAAGAATAGGACGTTGGCCTTCACGCCCTGGGCGTAGAAGATGCCCGTGGGCAGGCGCAGGAGGGTGTGCACGTCCGCCTGCTTGAGCAGCTCGCGGCGGATGGTCTCGCCCGCGCCGCCCTCGAAGAGCACGTTGTCCGGCAGCACCACCGCCGCGCGGCCGTGCTGCTTGAGGATGGTGAAGATGTGCTGAAGGAAGTTGAGCTGCTTGTTGCTGGTACTGGCCCAGAAATCGTCGCGGTTGATGATGAGCGATTCCTTGGAGGACTCGCCCGCCTCGTTGACGATGGTGACGCTGCTCTTCTTGCCGAAGGGTGGATTGGCCAGGACGAGCTCGTATTCGCCGTGCTTCCCGGCAAGGGCGTCCTTGGTGACGACCGGCAGATCCTCCTCCAGGTCCCCGCCGATGCCATGCAGCAGCAGGTTCATGGCGCAAAGGCGGGTGACGCTGTCCACCAGCTCGATGCCGTAGAAGGTGCCACTCTTGAGCTGCTTCTTCTGGGCCCGGTCCAGAGCGTGGTGCTTGGAGAGGTAGTCGTGGGCGGCCAGCAGGAAGCCGCCGGTACCACAGGCAGGATCGCAAATGGCCTCGCCGGGCCGGGGGGCCACGGCATCCACCATGGCGGCGATGAGGGCCCGGGGCGTGAAGTACTGGCCCGCACCGCCCTTCACGTCCTCGGCGTTCTTTTGCAGCAGGCCCTCGTAGGCGTCGCCCTTCACGTCGGCGGAGAGGCTGGACCACTGCTCCTTGTCGATGAGGTCCACGATGAGGCGGCGCAGCTTGGCCGGATCCTGGATCTTGTTCTGCGCCTTGCGGAAAATGACGCCCAGCATGCCAGGCCGTTGACCCAGGTCCTCCAGCGTGTGCCGGTAGTGAATCTCCAGGGCGTCACCGTCCTTGGCCAGCAGCGAGGGCCAGTCCTTGCCCTTGGGGATGGGCGAGATCTTGCTGAAGGGTGGCTTCGTCTGCTCGTCCGCCATCTTCAGGAAGAGCAAGAAGGTCAACTGCTCAACGTAGTCCCCGTAGGACAGGCCGTCATCCCGCAGGATGTTGCAGTAGTTCCAAAGCTTTTGGACGAGGGCGGCGGGGTTAGACATTCGCAAGGGCCTTCATCTCGTTGAACCAACTGACAACATGGCCGTCTGGATCAACATGATCAAGACGCTCCTTGGTCATTGAAGACGCTGCCTGTTCATTGAGTATTCGTTTCACCTTGGAAACCTTCTTGCCCCGAGTTTCGTCATCAAGTGCTACCCAGGCAGTGGGGCTTCCAGAGATCGTGTGAACTAATTCCGCAACCTTTACGGGCACATCTTCGAACTCTGCAAATGGCGCGGCCAAACCGAGTGTGATATTGCAAACACGCTTATACGCTTCGTTTATCGCATCGGGATGCAGATAGTTTTCCATCTCCTTCTTTCCAGTAATAATCGCCTTGCAGCGAGATCTCAGGTTAATTGCGTCAGCCGCGTCCTGGTACTTCGCAGGTACAGTCGGAGGGTTATCTCTGTCGAAAAGGTGGAACTCAGGCCGCGATAGCGGTTCAAGGCGGGATGTCCAAAGCGCCAGAGACGAACCTCCAAGTGGAAAGAAGATTAGCTCTCCGTCTAGTTCCATTTTTTCTAGGTCAAGCACGTCGCATCCGGCTTGTCGCAGCATTTTCGAAATGTGCTTTAAGAAAGTAATGTCATGCCGCCCCTCAACTCCGATAAAAAGCTTGATGGCATTGTCTGGGAGCACGCCAAGCGAAGTCGCGAACAACTTATTCGTTGCCCCACCGCCGGAGAGAATCTCTCTGGATTTGTCGTCCTTTAGGTGAATATATCGCAAACATCTGTCCGGGAGCGTGCGCGCCAACATCGGAGTGTGTGTCGTGATGATCACCTGACCGTCTTCGGCAAGGTCCAGGAGTGCGTTGACGAGAAGTCGTTGATTGTGAGGGTGCTGACTCGTCTCCGGTTCTTCGATGGCATAGATCACTGGGGCATTGCTCTTCTCACGTGCTTGCTGCTCTGCTTTTGCGCGAAAGAAGTTTAGCAAAACGAGCCTCTTTACCCCACTCCCTCTCTTGTTGATGGGAATGTCTTCGTCGCCTGTGATGCTGACATTAAAAAGCGTGTCCCATTTCTTGAGGGTGATTTGTGGATTCAATTGCTGCGCGAGAGTTTCATCCATCTCTTTAAGCTTCTCTAACGTTGCCTTTGCAATCCGGCGGACCTCAGTTTCGACGTGAGTAGCGATTGCACTCAGTTCGGCCTCCCGTTGTTTGATCGCCTCCTTAACAGCAGCTTTAAGTGGGTCTTGCGCTTCGGGATCTTGATCGGTACTAGCGCGGTCGGACTTGAACAGCGCTAGTAATGGCATATACGCCTTGATCCGCTCCCATGGCTTGCTGGTTTTGTCTTCGTTGAGTAGAACAAGCACTGTGTTGAGCTTTAAATCTCCAACCGTCTCCCGAATGCGCTGTCTCAATTGAGCGTTCACCTTTGGATCGATGCCGTTCAGGTCGACCTTCAGCTTTTCCGCCCGCTTCTTGAGCTCTGGATTCTTCAATTGGAGGAGGTCCGCGACTTCATCAGCGGTTGGATGAACAGCGAGGGCGGCAACGTTAATACATTTGGGCGCCGCAAGATGGCCGCTGAATGTCTTATGTATCTCCAACCTGCCATCCGCGTTCAGTAGATATTCATCCTGAAAGGAGGTCGGGTTGTCTTCGTCGATAACAATGCTGGCTGGAAGATCCGAGAATTCGCAAATAATAGTTAGGTCTTTACCATCACCATCCTTTGTTGCGTCGTGCTTGTCGGGTGCCCCATCGTTAAGGAAGATATCAAGTGCGTCCATCACGGTCGACTTCCCAACGTCGTTCCTGCCGACAAAGACCGTCATGTCATCGAAATCGACTGTGATTTCATTTTTATAGCAACGGAAATTCCTGATTCGAAGACGCGTCAGTTTCATGGTTTGTCGGTCCTGGTGAGTTTTGCTGTGAATGCTTGTTGGAGGATGGACTGCCGAAGCCGGGCGGCACGCTGGAGGCTGGCGGACACCATCGCCTCCAGCTCCTCCACCACACTCAAGCACCGCTCAACTTCCGCCACGATTCGGGACTGCTCAGCGAGGGGGGGGAGCGCAATCGGAAGGTCGCCAACCTTGTTAACACTAAGCGTATAAAGCCCGGACGTGGAACTTGCCACCATCTCAACAAAGTTCCGACCATTCGGTGATTGCAGCCAGTGAAGAATCCATTTCGACATCCGCGGCTCAGTGGGCCGAACCTTAATTAGATGGTTCTGGTGAACACATGGATCGATTGAGCCATCCCAAACCGCCAATCGTCCGATTTGATCTTTGCTTCCATTGCCTTCAACGATTAGAAGGTCACCAGCGCAGACAAGGAGCTTTTCGAGTTCCGAGTCTTCGACCCCAATATGCTCAATCTCTTGGAGTCGTAGTTCGTTCGCATATACATTCGCAACGCGGAGATATGGCATTTTTTTTGTTAGCTTTGCCCGTTTTGGGTTCTTCGTCAAACCACCGGTGGTTGTACCAAGTTGTTCAAGTCGTGCCCACATCCAACCATCAGGCAACTGCGAAAGTACTGTGGTATCTGGTGTAGCGGGCTCCTTGTATTGGCCACGACTCTGCCACCCTTTTCGACGTTCGGTGAGGATGCTGGAGAGCAGGGTTTCACCAGTGTCGAAGTCGACCTTCATTCTCCCGGTCTTTGAGAGTTCGGCTTCGGTAGGGACGAGGCGACCTTCGCAGGCGGCTTTGAGGACGGCGGCGCGATAGCGTTTGAGGTTGGCCTGCACCCGCCGCAACGCGGTCACACCCTTATCCAGCCGGGTGAATTGCTTTTCGATCTCGGCTACGATTCGCCGCTGCTCGGGTAAAGGCGGAACGAGCAATCTCGCTGACCTCAGGTGTTGGTAATGGCGGGCATACCCCTTATCTGGAAAATCAAGCACGTGAGCAATCTGGTACAACCACTTGGCATTCACGCCGAGCGGCTTCAGGACTTTTACTCCATCCGCGCCTGGGACAAATGGCTGGTCTAAATACTTAAAGGCACGGGTGTGGTCGCCAAAGATCAATAGCGGCAGATCCTCTGATACGACTCTGGTCTCATCGTCCGAATAGCCACCAATGAACTGTCGGCCTTGATCCACAACGGGATATCGGCCTGATTCCAGATACTCCCCCCTGGGCAGTTTCTTGTCGTTTACCGAAACCGGTGTAACGACTGCACCAAAGGTCGTCTCAACCCAACCATTCGGTAGGCTCAAGGGCTCGTTCATGCCGCCAACACCTCATTCAGTTCATCCAGCAGCTTGGGCAGTTGATCCCCAAAGAGCTGGTGCGCCTTCCCCAGTCCACCGCGCTGGTTGAATGGTGACAGTTCCAGATCCTCAGCATCGATGCTGAGGCTGGTGGCGATGTGGTCACGGATGAGCGTGAGCCAGGCCACCTGTTCATCCGTAAAGACTGCACCCGCCTGGACCTTGGCCTTCAGCCAGGCGTCGAAGCGCTGGGCCACGGATTCGGCGAAGGGGGCGAGCACCGGCTGCTGGGCCAGGGCGTAGCGCACCAGGGCCACCAGGTCGGCGAAGCGCCCGGCCTGGCTGCGACCCTTGACCTTGCCGGGCTCCGCCACGGCGCAGGCGTCCCAGAGGCGATCCTCCGTCCAGGCAGCGTGGTGATCCCGGAGGGCCTGCTCCAGGGCCTTCAGCATGGGCTCCGTGAGGCGCTGCTTGTGGGGCCGGCTGTAGAGGATCTGCAGGGCCGCGATCTCGGCCTGGTGCTCGTCGATGTACTCCCGGAAGGACCGAAGCAGGGCCGTGGCCTTCTCCTTGGCGGCGGCGTCGAAGCCCTGGCTCAGCACCGCGTCCACCGTGACGGTGTCGATGGTCTGCTCCGCATCCTTCTTGGCCTTCACCAGGGCCTCGCGCAGGGCGGGCACGTCGAAGGGGGCGCAGGCCTCGTCGGCCACAGCCTTGGCGGCAGTGGCCATGACTTCGGGGGACACTTCCGAAGGCGTGGCCCCGGCCCGGCCCGTGGCCCGCTCGGCGATGGCGTCGGGATCGATGGCCTTCAGCAAGGTGCCGGAGAGCTGGGACAGTGAATGGCCACCGGAGAGTTCCACGAAGGCCTTGGCCTGGTCCCGGGTGATCTGGCGATCCAGGCGGGCCAGGCGACCGGCCAGGGTGGTGAGGGTGTCCTCGTCCCGCTTGCCCAGGGCCACGCCCAGCAGCAGGGCGTCCATGGAGACGGTGCGCTGGCGCTCCAGGGGCCGGGAGTCGGTCTTTTCGCTCTCGCAGACGCCCACGGCATCCACGATGACGAAGTGGGTCTTGGCGCGGGCGTCCGCCCCGCTGACGGCCTGCAGGTCCGTGGGCGTGAGCACGCGGGTGCCCCGGCCCTTCATCTGCTCGAAGTAGGTGCGGCTGCGCGTGTCCCGCAGGAAGAGCAGGCACTCCAGGGGCTTGATGTCCGTGCCCGTGGCGATCATGTCCACGGTGACGGCGATGCGCAGGGTGGGCGAGGTGCGGAATTCCTGGATGAGGGTCTCAGACTTCTCGTAGCGCTTGGTCTCAGGGTTGTAGGTCTTGTAGGTGATCTTCTTGGCGAAGTCGTTGCCCTTGCCGAAGACTTCGCGCACCAGGTGCACGGTGTCTTCGGCGTGGGAGTCGTCCTTGCAGAAGATGAGGGTCTTGGGCACCAGGGCGCGGCCGGGGAACAGCTCGGTGGCCAGGGCCTCCTTGAAGGCCTGGAGCACGGTGCGGATCTGGGATGGCACCACCACGGAGCGGTCCAGGTCCCTGGCGTCGTAGGCCAGGTCCTCGTCCAGCCGTTCCCAGCGGACGGCCCGGGTCTCCTTGCTGCGCCGGTCCACGAAGAAGCCCTTCTCGACCTTGCCGCCCCCATCGGTGACCTCGGTCTTGATGCGGTAGACCTCGTAGCCCACGTTGACGCCATCGGCCACGGCCCGTTCGTGGTTGTACTCCATGACGAGGTTCTGCCGGAAGAAGCCGATGGTCTGCTTCGATGGCGTGGCCGTGAGGCCGACCAGGTGGGCGTCGAAGTACTCCAGCACCTGCCGCCAGAGGCCGTAGATGGAGCGGTGGCATTCGTCGGTGACGATGAAGTCGAAGGTCTCGATGGGCACGCGTTCTGTGTAGGTCACATCCCGGGGGACGGTCATCGGCGCTGGCCACTTCGTAGCCGGAGGTCTCGTCCAGGTCCTCGTCCAGCTCTTCGCCGCGCAGCATCGCATAGAGGCGCTGGATGGTGCAGATGGTGACCCGGGCCACGGGATCCAGGTTGTTGGACGTGAGGTGCTGGACGTTGTAGACCTCGGTGAACTTCCGACCGGTGTCAGGCGCCACGAACTGCTGGAACTCTGCCATGGCCTGACGGCCCAGGTTGGCGCGGTCCACCAGGAACAGCACGCGCCTGGCCCCGGCGTACTTGATGAGCCGATAGGTGAAGCTGCAGGCGGTGTAGGTCTTGCCTGCGCCCGTGGCCATCTGGATGAGGGCGCGTGGATGGTCGGCGGCGAAGGAACCTTCCAGGTTGGCGATGCCTTCGAGCTGACAGGCGCGGAGGTTTTGGGCCGGGAGCGGATGGGCCGTGGGCAGGGCCGCCAGCCTGGCGCGGAGGGTGTCGGGCTCCGACAGCCAGGCGGCCAGGGTTTCCGGACGGTGGAAGGAGAAGACGCGGCGTGTCCGGGGGGAAGGATCGCGGTGGTCGTGGAAGAAGGTCTCCACCCCCGTGGATTCGTACCGGAAGGGCAGCGAGCCTGCGGTCAGTGTCTGGAAGAAGTCCGGCAGGTTCGCCGCATAGTGATCGGACTGTTCCGCGACACCGGATAGCAGGGTGCCCACCTTCTTGGCCTCGACCACGCCCACGGCTGCCCGGTCCACCAGCAGCAGGTAGTCACAGGTGCCGGACTTCAGCGGCACTTCCCGCAGGGCGATGCCCCGCCCCGCGCCGGGATTGAACTGCTTGTAGTCCTGCAGCACCCACCCCGACGCGGCCAGTTGCGCATCGATCTGCTGGCGGGCGCGTTGCTCGGGGGCGAGGTCGGTCATGGGGTCCAGAGTTCAGGGGTTGGGCAATTCTGACAGTCCCGCCTTCCACCATCATGATTCCCATTTCCGGTGGCCTTTCCCGGTCTGGGAATTTCCGATGTCGATATCACCTGCCAGTAGATCATGGCTGACATGCCACCAACATGGCTGTAATCCCTGAATACCGCTGGGCCCGAGGCCGATGTTGACGCGGAGACCGCCCACGACAACCGGGTGCCACCGGCCGTGGGCTTACTGGACTAGTGCCTGGCAATGGCGTGATCCCTGGGATTTCAAGTGCCGATAAGTCGCCATGGGCCGAAGGACGGGTTTTATTCGCCGCGTTTACGAGGGTTTCAAGCACGTATGTTCTTTCATCAACAACTGTTAGCTTAAAATTGACCTGCAAACCACGTTCTGGCAGGGCGTACATGCATTTGGCATGCCTTCAGCACACCAACTAGGCCTACGTAACGCGGCGCAGGAGCACCGATCACAAGCAACGTTGGGTGGTGTCCGAGATGCGTGGCCCGAGTTCCAACCAATGCTGACCTCGACCGTTCAGCCAGATCATGGACCGCCACTGCTGTCTTAGACCTGCGCCAACGCCCCCGCCCAACGCGCCCCCGGGCGCATAGTGTTGGGCTGGCGGAAAGGAGGCGAATATATGCAGGTGCCGGGCACTGACCGCGGCAGGTCAGTATTAGTGGCACAATTGATATTGCGGCAATATCAACAGTGGTGCTGCGCACGCCCCACCAATACTTGGACATAATAGGCTTATTCATGTCCCCCTGCCGCGACCAGCGCCGAACCACCTGATTCGTTCTGCATCTGACCAGCCATCTTCTAAGAGATGTTCCAGCGCCAATGAAACAACTTCGCTTGCATCCATATGGTTATTCATTGTATTTCGCAACCAATAGGTCTAGCGTTAGATTTAAGCATGCGATCGCGGTCGAACGCGATGCGCTGCTTTCTGCCATGAAATCTGCCAAAAAGGACTTTACATTTAACCGATTTTTCCCGAAAGCTCAAGTTTTATGATATCATTTATTGGAAATAATCATGTTATAATAAAAATAGTTTGCACCAAAATTTGCAGTTGATTAAATGACTAAATAGATCAATTAATCTGATACTAGGGTCAAATTGCATGACTGGGCTCCCGGCTAGTTTGCACCAAGCGAAATCTTGGTATAGACACCAGTCAGCTTATGCACCAAGACCCATCATTCCAAGGGCCCCGACTACACCTATGAACTTTGCATCAGTATTTGCAGTGAAATTGTAGGTAATTTTTACCCGTTTCTGAATTTCACCCGTTCCGAACCCCCCCTTTTGCGCCCCTTTTCCATTTTGGAAATTTCTCCTTCCGGGAAGGGCCGTGAGGCCAGTCGGAGGACCGGCAAGCGCGGAAAAAGGTGGCCGGAAGGCTGTCGGATTCGCAGGCCAGTCGTGGCGCTTCCCGGGCCAGCATGTAACACCCCCAGGGGGGCCCGCCGAAGTGCCCTTTTCCGCAGAATGGACGCCACCACCGAGCACACCGAAATGGCGAATTCTGGGCCCCGACCGAGTCCGTGAAACTGTCCAGCCTGACCCCAAGAAGCGACTCACCGGCGCTGCCGGCCTTGGACCAAAGACCTGACGGGCTGGGGGCCCGAAGCTGTATCCCGCCCACCCTCCCCGAAGGCAATCCTGCAGGGCAAATCCCCAACTCGATGACCACCTGAACGCCCCTTCTGGATGGCATGGTTCACGTGGCGATCTGGGGTCTGAAAACGGGGCCCCGCACCCATCCTGCCCTCTGTCGCCCAGCCTTCCCACCCCCCTGGTCCCTTGGGCTGGACTGGGCCCGACCGTGCAGGCTGGACCCTGCCGAAGGCTTGGCTTCCGTTCATCGATCAGCCAGCTTTTGACCGTTCGAACTGGGCCCAAAGCAGGCCTTCGTTCCCCTCTCTTTCAGACCTTCTGGCGACCTCCGCGCCGGATCGGCCCTTCCCCCCGGTTGGCTGACACACTCCAATACAGCTGCTGTCCACTTGTGGTCGATGTGCAACGGGCTTGAGGTCGCCGCCAAAAGACGAATCCCTGGGCCCCTTGCGCGGACTGTTCACCGAGGAAGAGATCTGGTTCGGTCGGTCGCCTTGCCCTTGTCCGGTCGCGCTGGGCGCCCCAGTGTCGCCCTGGATGAGCTGGTTCGCTGTCAGCAGGAACACCACCTGGCCCACCACGGCCATCATCAGAGCCGTCCAGCGCCTACCGGCAATGACCCGTTCCTACCTCGGGTCTCACGGCCACGAGTTCCTGGAACCCGAGGCCCTTCCCAGAGCAGCTGCTGGCTTGGCCCCCCTATCGCGGCCAGTCATGCCTAGCCAGCGCAGCCACTCGGATCACTCATTGAATTGGCCATAATAGGTAAAATGGCTATAATAGGGAACGAGGGAATGCCCATGCCTACTCAGACGCTCACTGCGGTCCCAGGACATCCCATGGAGTCCGTGACTTCCACTGATGCACAGAACTACTTCGGCAAGCTGCTGGGAAGGGTTCAGCGCGGGGCGGTGGTCAGCATTACCCGCCATGAGGAAGTGAGCGCCGTCCTCCTGTCAGCCGAGACCTATCAGGCCCTCCTCCACGAACACACCGACCCCTTGGCCGACCTGCGGAAGCGGTTTGATCTTCGATTTGCCGCGATGCAGACTTCCAAGTCGAAAGCTGGGGCTATCGCCCTCTTCGGGGCATCTCCTGATGACCTCGGAGGTGCGGCGGTGAAGGGCGCCAAGAAACGTGGCTAAAGCGACCGTCACCGTCCTGGCTGGAACGAACGGAGCCGGAAAGAGCAGCATCGCCGGTGAGTACCTGCGCCAGAACGGTGCGCCCCACTTCGATCCCGATGCGGTGGCCCGTGAACCATTCGCCAACGGTTCAACGATAGCCGCCTGAACCTGATCCGGCTCATGGGACGGCTGGCCGAACTGAAAGTGTTCGACAACTCCGCTGAGGCTGATCCCCATCAGGGCCAGACCCCCCAGCCCCTTCTCCTGCTCCATCTTCGGAAAGGGCGGGTGATAGGGCCCAGTCGAACCGCACTGGCGCAAACTCCCGACTGGGCCAAGCCCATGGTTGAGGCCGCCCTCTCCCTTTAAGCATGGGTTTGATGCTCAAGGCCCGAGGCGTTCGGCAGGCTCACAACAAGGGACAGTACGGCGTACGGAGCTGGGCCGGGCCCAACCCTTGTGTCTGAACCGGACCGACCCTAGGCGTCAGCCCTCCGTCTTCGCCAATTCGCCTTTGGCGTGCCGCTTCCCCATCTTTCTGAACGCTGCAATGGCGGCCAACTGCGACTGTCTTGGCCTGGATTTCTCTGCCTCCCAGTTGTAGACCGTCTGGGCCGACACTCCAAGGATGACCCCAGCTTCAGCGGCTGAAAGCCCAAGTCGCTGCCGATGCGTGGCCAAGCCTTTCGCGCGGAATCTGAACTTGGTGGATGACTCATCCGTGGTCTTAGATGTTGCGGTTCCTGGGGCCTTCTTCGCCGCCCGTGATACCTGTTTCTCGAGATCCGCAACTCGGCGCTTCAAACCTGCAATATCAGAACGATACTGTGCGGAAGCCTTCCGAAGGCCTTCAAGTTCTTTGCGCATTTCCTTTCGAGCCAATCGGACTATTTCATCTTTCAAGATGGATGCAATGTTTGGCATATCCGTTCTCCTTGGTGATGCCAGTCCATATTTGGAATCTCGATAGTATCGCATACAGGATTCCCGCGGCCGCCCCTCCGGAATCGCGCCAGGAAAGCCACCTGGCACGCTTTCGGATGGCGGGGCGCCGTGCAAGGTGCTGACCAATCCCGTCATCACTGCTTCCAGGAACCAGCGTATCGCTTGCGCCCGGTCATGAGCCCCTCGATTCGCGGGGGGCTCATGACCGGGACACACGGCAGGAATGATGATTTGAAAAGAGGCGACCTCTTTTCGATACCAGCCAAGAAGGAGGGTCTTCTCCCGAACCCTGGCAGATGGTCGATGGGAACACACGATTTCACAATCAAGGAATGGCTCTGGCCTCAGGCCATGGGGGCCCAATAGCATTGCAGCTATGCCGTCGATGCCAGAGGTCAGCAGTGTGATGTGGCTTCGATTCTAATACGCTGGCTTCGCCGAGCAGTGTTGGCCCATGTGATAAGCCCTGCGGCGTCCTTAACTCCAGTGGTGGAGATCCCCTCACCAAGACATGGCTCTTATCAGGATCTACTTGCACCTCGTGAGAACTGGGTGGGGCGGGTTGTCTTGCTACTCCTCCAGCGGCACCAGCGCAGCACCGTTCCGTTTTTGCCGGCACTGCGCTGGCACCCCCGGAGGAGTATATGAGCCAGACAACCCCGCATATCCCCACCTGCGTCGCGCTCGACGACGTGGCCGACCCCCAGGATCTCTGGGACCTGGTGCTTGAGGGAGAGGCCATGCCTGAAGACGAGCCCTCCCTGGAGGCCTAGGAGAATGACTTCCATACAGCATCCTTCGGCCCTCAAGGGCCTGGTCACACGGGGCCCTCCGGTCTGAACCACTGGACGATCCCTTTGAGTTCCTCAAATCAATCCAACGAATTCCAGCGAACGCGTGATCTGGATATTTGCTCATAGATCACAAGAGCGTGCTTGGAATCAATGGTGTCGGAATTCATTTTTCCGGATTGCCATCCTGAACTTTTTGGATTACGTTTCTCTCACCGACAACAACATCTGGGGTCTCTCCGTGAGATGCCTGGTAATCCAACGGGGACTAGCAAACCGCGCCCAACGGATGGCTTTCCGGTAATACCGTCGGTGACTCAAACAATTCGGGTGGCCCCGGCACCCCCCTTTCCCCTCAGCGAAGTCGAACGTTCTCCCTAGTCCACATCGCACGGACTGCGGAACTGACCTGTGAGCCCAGGCCGGCATGAACCTTCGTTTCACTGGCGGGATCAGGACACATCATGTCCGACGAACTCCTGGCTCAGGCCAGCCATCGGCGCCAGGGCTCTGCGCCGCCAAACGCCCCACAGTCCAATGGGGACCCCCTCACCGATCGCTGGGTGCTGACAGCCACGTCCTTGGCCTTGGCTCTGGATGGCACCTACGTCTCCTCTGACGATCTGGCTGTCGCACTCGAATGGGCGGACCTGCTGGAGCCCCTCGGCCGGCAAGGTCCTGTGGATCCCCCCGACTGGTACGGCTCCATGCTAAGCACCTGTGCGCAGGAGAACATCCAACTCGACGATCGGCCCTCAAAGGTTCTTCCCTTTGACTACCACCTCCCCAGTGAGGTGGTGGTCATGCTCAATCAGCGCCGTCCCCTCAAGGCTTGCTTCCAAACGTTCCTCGACACGAGGGAAGAAGTCTTCCTTCGCCTCTATGGTTCAGCAGCCGAGTCCGGACTGAGCCACGATCCGAGGCTGGCCCTCAAGGCCGCCCATGACTGCGCGCTGGCTGTCGAAACGGAACTCCGGCAGAGCCTGGTCGGCCAGTCCGAGGCGGTGGCAGCCCTCAAGCGTCTGGCCTTCCAACGTGAACTTCGACGCGGGGTTGGCTCCTCGCCAGCCACGGCACTGTTCCTGGGGCCGCCCGGGTCGGGCAAATCCCTTGCGGCACGGCTGTTCGCGGAGGCGCTTGGCCTTTCTTCTCTCGCGAAACACAAGTCGCGCCGACTCGCAGTCCTTGAGGTGGAGATGACTCAGCACGTGCAGTGGGCCAGTGGCGTGGACCTGTTCGGTGACGGTTCCCGGCAGGGCTCCATCACCCAGTTTGTCGCCAAGAACCCGCATGCCTTGGTCATCTGCAATGAATTTGAGAAGGCCCACCGCAAGGTACTGGAGAGCATCCTGCCAGTCCTCGACCAGGGCTTCCTGCCGTCGCCGACGGGTAAGGTGGACTTCCGAAACGCGGTGTTTATCTTCACGACCAATTTGGGTTCCGAACTGTGGAACCGTCCGGCTACTCCCGAGGAGGGCACGCTCGAAGTTGACCTCATGGACCTGCTTGGCCTGGCTGAGAAGGTCGAAGACAAATCCGACTGGCACAAGACACCGGTCCCCAAGGAACTGCTCAGCAGGCTGAACAAGGGGGCCATGGTGCTGTTCCGACGGCACCATGGCCATCACATGCTGCAGAAGGCACAACAGAGCGGCGTTGCGAAGAAAGAGGTGTCCTAATGGAAACCAAATCCTTCGTTCACTCCGGCTTCACCTTCCAGGTGGAGAGTGGCGTGCTTCCAGCCCTCGCCTTGTCTCACTTGCCCGGGAAAGACCTCCGCACGGCCGAACGGCTCCTGGACCGATTCTTCCTGGACCTGCTGATGATGGCCCAAAGCACGTTTGGCGCCAGGTTTCAGCAGATGCAGGAACCCCCGGAATTCGTCGTGCAGGCCGACGGTTTACTTTCCTTACGCTTGAAAGAAGCATTGAGCGAGGTGACTTGCTGGACCTATCTGGTCAGCAGTATCCCTGGGATCGAGGCCTTGGTGCGACGCCTTCTTCCCTACAAACAAATCAACTTGCAGGTTGTCAAAACGCTTGAAGGCCTGCACCAACTGCCTCCTGGCGGACTGGTTCTGATTGATGCGTTCAATCACAACGGGAAGGATTCCTTGCCCTCCCTTGAAGGCCTGGATCATCTGGTGGTGCGATTTCTCGTCGACTCCCGCCGCTCTCTGATGGCGGAGCCCTGGCTTCAGGACCTAATCATCCCGATCAAATGTCAGGCCAAGGCTGGCATCACTACGCGACAGACTGCCGCCAGGAATCTTCTTGATAAGGCCATGGAGGCAGCGCTTTTCTCCAGATACTTTGCCCGATGCCAGGCCTCCCACCTGCGATGGCGCACACACCTGCGTTTGAGCTTTCACCCTAGCGATCCTCATGTGACGGCAATCCTCGATTACGATGGGGAGGAGCGCGTGCTTCAAGCCCAGGATCTCAAACGGGACATTCCGTGGGGAACAATCCCCTCGGCCCGGTTCAGGGATGTCCTGGGCCAGGAATCCACCAAGGCTAGGCTTCAGGGTTACCTGGATTGGCTGAAGGACCCCCGCGGCGAACCCGGCCTTCGTGCCTGTGTCCTGTCCGGCCCACCGGGGACGGGTAAGACCCATGCCTGCGAGGCCATGGCCGGCGAGGCGGGCGCCCCCTGCATTCTGGTAGGCGGTTCTGAATTTCTTAACCAGTGGTACGGGGAGTCTGAACGCATCATCAGGGAAACGTTTGCGTCCTTGCAGAAGTACGACGCTGCAGTGATGGTGATCGACGAATTTGATGCCATCGCCTGGGCGCGCGGGCAGAGCAACGAGTGGTCCGCCGCCAACCAGTCCTCCATCGTCGGCACCATGCTGCGCAGCATCGATCTCTTGCGCAAAGGGCCCGGCCGTGTGCTGCTTCTCGCCACCACCAACCAGTACGAGCGCATCGATCCGGCCATCGTCCGCAGCATGCGCATGGGCGAACACATCTACATGGGCTTGCCTACCACCAAGGACCGGCACGCCATCCTCCACGGCCTGCTCAAAGGTTTGGCTGACGACGCGACCATCAACGAAGCCGTCACCATGACAACCGGCTTGAGCCCTGCTGATCTGGTCCAGTTGGTCGACCGCATCAAGCAGGCAACCGCAGGCGATGTTCATGGCATTTCCTCACAGAACCTCACGTCAGCCCTGTTTAACCTGCGGCGGGGTGAGGTGGACTTCAGCCGACCTTTGAGCCCCGACACGAAGCAGCGCCTAGCCTGCCACGAAGCTGGTCATGCCTTGTTGGCCTATCACCTCCTGGGCCCATGCAGTGTGGAGCACCTGTCCGTGATCCCTACCGCCTCTGGCGCCCTGGGTGCGGCATACATCCATCAGTCAGAATCCCTCGACCTCCCGGATGCGGATTTCATCAAGAGGCGCCTGGCCGTGCTCCTGGGTGGCCGGGTCGCAGAGGCCTTGAGCTACCCCGATGGCGGCCCTTCCTGTGGCGCTGAAAACGACATCAAGGAAGCCACTACCATGGCCCAGCTTGCCGTGGGGACGTGGGGTCTCGATCCCGAATTCCCCATGGTGTCCCTGGACGCCTTGTCACCTAGCCTGCAGCAGGCGCTCGCACCCAGGCTACTGGAGCGCATCCAAGTGTGGCTGCAAGATGCGGAAGCCCGAGCCCTGGAGGAGCTCACCCGTCACAAGGCCAGCCTGGGAATCCTCGTCCAACACCTGATCACAGCCGAGACCCTGCATCGGTCCGACATCCTGGCGATCCTGACGCAGGCTGATCCTGGTACTTCTGGGTCAAATGCCAAGAGCCCCTCGCGCTGTACCTGAGAAGTCTTGGCTCAAGCATGACGTTACCTACACCGTCCATCCTCCTGCGTGCTTATTGATCTGGATGAACTTCTCGGAGTTCCAGTGGATGTTCACTGCATCAGGCCGGGACGCGTCTTTGCAAATTTTTTTGCCCCTGCCCGCTACTCGGTTCGAGACAAATAAATTCCGGAAGAAGCTTTGGCCATTCTGCCTTTCGTGACCATCCACCGGTCCTCCAGAAAGGTTCAACCATGACCCAACCCAACGCACAGCATCCCTGGACCGAACAAGAGCCGGACAACCTGCTACTGGCCACAGTCCTGCGTGGCACGGAACACCTCTCCGACGCCCAGCTCCTCTCGACCCTGCTCCGGCAGCAGGATCTCCAACGTGCCGAGGAGGCCCTCCGATCAGGTAATCTCAATACGCTCATCCACGCCGGGCCGGTGGAGCTGAAAGCCCTCGGCTTTCACGAGAACGAGATCACTCGCCTCATGGTCGTGCTGGAACTCACCACCCGTGTGATCCAGCAGCGGCGGACGATCCGCCTCGCCTCACTTGAAGACACCGTTCGGATTATCCGGATCTGCGGTGAAAAGCACCAGCTTCCGAGCATCGGTCTCATTGCTGTCGATTCCCACGACCGCATCCTGGTGGATCGCATCCTCTTCCAGGGCATGCATGATTTCGGCTCCATCGACTTGAGGGAGATTTTCCGTGAAGCCCTTCGCGTGGGCGCTGATGCACTGGTCGTTTACCGGTACCAGCCTTGTCCTGAGGCCATCCCAACCGCAACTGACCGGACCCTCATGGATCGTTTACGTATCAGCGCTACCGTGATCAGCCTGAGCATTCTCGATGTCTTGATCGTCTCGGAGCGGTCATATTTTTCGGCCCGCATCAACGACGAATGGCAGGAAAACTAATTCCATTCCACGGAGGATGACAATGAACCAGAATCTCGTTCCCACCTGCATCCAGCTCGACGATGTAGTCGATCCCGAGCCCTATCTGGCACTTGCCCTGCAGGGCTTCTCGATCCCGATCACGGCGCTGACCCCTGAGGTCGACACCACCTCGGACCAGCAGTAAGTTCTATCGAAAAGCTGCGCCTCGAGGCATTTCTATGCTGGCAATCAAGCAGAGCCTGTGGACACTGACCGGATCTCCCCGTGTGGGATTTCGGCCGGAAGGTGCGAATGACCCTCGGCAGAATGACGGCGTAATCGAGACCGGTCGCCCCTCCTGAATCGTGCCAGAACGGCCAACCTAACGTTTGTACTCAAGTCAATGTGACCCTGACACCCAACTGGGTTCTTGGTGAACGACCTTCCCGATTACCAGGATTCCTGGTGCTCATAAGGTCTGGGTGGCTGAGTTCACTTTGATATTCAAAGTCGCTCTTATCCATGGAAACCGCGCCTTTACGAGGTCGAATAGGTCGCCGGATCTCAAGAAGGTCGCTGAGCCTTTAATTAGGAATCCAGTACCTGGACCATGAAAGCCGTCAACTTCACGGCTCCCCACGGTTATTTGGATGTCAGGATTTTTTTCCACATTGGCCTCAGTTTGAATCATTCCTCCAACGGGAATCAGAAGTTGATCGTCTTGGGTGATAGACAGGTAGCTATTCCATGTGTTTACAACATGAGGACTGTTGTCACCCATGGTCACGACTGCAACTACACCCTCGCATTTAAGAACCTGCAACATTTTGTCTGGAATCATCTGCCAATCTCCTCATGGTCATATAGCAAAATCCAATCTGTAGCTCGATAGGCCACTCCCGCCTGGCCGTATCGGTTCGAACCGCCGAGTATATTCCTGCCTTGGGACCCATCAGTCTAGTGCTTATGGCTTCTGAACAGAGTGGCCACCGAATTCATTCCGCATCGAGGCCAACAGACGATCTGAGAATGATTCAGAATCGCGTGAACGCAATCGCTGGATCACCGATTGGGTGATCACGGGGACTGGCACGTTCAGCTCGAGGGCTTCATTCACAGTCCAACGCCCCTCCCCGGAATCGACCACGTACGGGGCGATGCCAGCCATGTTCGGGTTCTGTTCCAACGCATGGGCAGTCAGATCCAGCAACCAAGAGCGCACCACGCTTCCGTGGCGCCAGATTTCGGCCACCTGGTGAAGGTCTAGCCCGAATTCGGGCTTGTGCTGCATGATGGAGAAGCCTTCGGCGTAGGCCTGCATCAGGCCATATTCGATGCCGTTGTGAATCATCTTGGTGAAGTGGCCGGCGCCGCTTGGCCCCACCCGGCCCCAACCTTGGTCCTGTGCGGGCGCCAGGGTCTCGAAGATCGGACGCAGACGCTCGACCACCGTCGATTCTCCGCCGATCATCAGACTGTAGCCTTCGGTGAGTCCCCAGATGCCGCCGCTGGTGCCGCAGTCCACAAAGTGGATTTGAGGCTCAAGGAGATCTGTCCCGCGGCGTAGGGTGTCCTTGTAGTTGGAGTTGCCACCGTCGATGATCGCATCACCTGCCGTGAGCAAAGGCAGCAGGGCGGCGATCGTCCTGTCCACGGCTTCGCCAGCCGGAACCATCAACCAGATTGCCCGCGGCGCTTGCAGTTTCCCGACTAGCGCCTCCAGGGAATCCACGCAACCAACGCCTTGGCCCGCCATGCCTGCGCGTGTCATCTCATTCGAATCAAAGCCCACCACGCGATGCCCACCACTGACCAGGCGCTGCGCCATGCTGGCGCCCATCCGACCTAATCCGATCATGCCGATTTCCATGGGTTGCTCCTGCTTTGCGGAACCGATTGCCTTCGCACACCAAGCCTACAACCGGCTTGGTTTGTGTGTGTTCGAGAAGGTCCACACAGGCGACGCTAGGCTCAACATGGCACTCGGTTCTTGATCACCTGGACTTGACCTATCCTCCCCTTGGCGAACAGGGGCCCTATCATAGAGCCATGCGCATCCATTCCCTCCAGGAAGTCCCCGTCATGACCCTAGGTTCAGGCGCGGCCATTCAAAAGCACATGCTCGTGGGCCCGGGTGAGGTTCCGCATGTCATGCAATTTGTTCGGGCCTGTTTCCAGCCGAGCCAGGTGGCCCCCGCACACGCCCATCCAGACATGACTGAACTGTTCTACATCGAATCAGGAGAAGGCACCCTTATCGTCGATGGCGTGCCCCATCCACTTCGGCCCGGCGTATCCTTCCTTGTGGAGCCGGGAGAACAGCACGAGATCAGGAGCTCTCCGGGTTCCGAACTGGTGGTGGTCTATGTTTCTGTCCACTCCTGAGGGCGAAGTTCACCCAGAAGAGGCCTTCCGTTGACGCCCCCTCCCCAGATACCTTCGGCGGACGCCCCCAATTCCAGAACCCTCAACGCCCGTCTGACAGCCGATCATGGGGAGATCGAGGGACTCTTCCGGGATGCCCGGATGGCCCTGGAACGTGACCTGCAGGCCGAGGCCCACACCGTGGTCGATCGGATCTGGATGCGCCTAGCGGTCCATATCCGCGCCGAACACAAGGTGGTTTTCCCGGCTCTGGTGGAGGTCCGACCCGATCTCCAATCGGTGCTCCAGGCCCTTCATGAAGATCATGACTATTTCATGAGCGCTTTGGCGGGGGCGGTGAAGGCCATGAAGGGCCCGTCGCCGGACGTGGCGTTGATAAGGGCAGCGCTAGAGGCGGTGGGGCTCCGGTTGGATTCCCACAACGCCATCGAGGAGGAAACCATCTATCCAGCCGCGGATGAGCTTCCACGGGAGCAGCGGCTGCAGGTTCTGGAAGACGTGTCCCGAGAACTGGCCTTCCTTCCGATACGCCACGGGCGGTGAACCCATCCTGAGGCAGTCTCCCTGCCATTCGGCCTGGGTGAGTTGATAACAGTAGACCCGTGCTGTACCGAAATTAGGTGGTGTCCCCCCCTTCGCGGCTGAAGACCAGCCTCAGGGTCGCGTAGGCGATGGGTACGGCGCCGAGCAAGAGGAAGATCATGTCCGCGGCGATGCGGACCCACTCCAGTGTGTGGAAAGTGCCACCCATGAGGAAGGCGAGGCGCCGGGCATGCCAGTACCCGTTGGAGAGGACATCCCACAGTTGGATGACGCCTCCTGGGAAGAGATCCAACACGACCATCAGGCCAAGGCCGATGTTGAGGCCCCAGAAGCCGAGGCGGATGAATTTCTCCACCTTGCCCCAGGCTAGGTCACCTTTGATCTCCCGCAGGCAGAAGACCAGGACGGCCAGAGCCAGCATCCCGAAGACGCCGAACATTGCCGCATGCCCGTGGTTGGCCGTCAAGGTCGTGCCAACCTCGAAGTAGGAGACGATGGGCAAGTTGATGAGGAACCCGAAGACGCCCGCGCCGACGAAGTTCCATACACCTACTGCGATGAGGAATTTGATGGCCCAGCGCTGTTTGGCAGCCAAGGGGCGGTCGCATTCTGCGCAGTTCCGGTCCTGCAGGCGGATAAAGTCCCAGGCATCCAGAGTCAAGAGAGTGAGCGGGATGACTTCCATGGCAGAGAAACTGGCCGCGAGGCCCATGTTCAGGGTGCCCTGGCCGGTGAAATACCAGTGGTGCCCGATGCCCACGATGCCCCCACCCAGGTAGAGGATCGCGTCGAGATAGACAAGCCGCGTCGCCGACTTGGAAGTGACCAGGCCCAGTTGGTAGAACATCACCGCCACCAGCACCGTGGCGAAGAGTTCGAAGAATCCCTCGACCCAGAGGTGGATAATCCAGAAACGCCAGTTGTCGATGACGGCGAAATTGGTTCGGGGCCCGTAGAACAGGGCCGGGACATAGAAGAGCGGGATGGCGATGGCCGCGTAGAAGAACAGCGAGGGCAGTTCTCCCTGCTCTGTGCCCTTCATGGCCGGGCGGAGAGCCCGGAACATGAGGAAGAGCCAGAACACCAGCCCTGCGGCCAGGAGGATCTGCCAGAACCGGCCCAGGTCGAGGTATTCGCTCCCCTGGTGCCCCAGCCAGAACCACAGACTGCCCAGCTTGTTGTTGATCCCGGCCATTTCTCCAAACAGGCTGCCGAAGACCACGATCGCCAGGGCGCCCAGAAGAACGAGCACTCCGGCCTTCTGACCCTTGGGCTCCCCACCACCCACGAGGGGGGCCAGGAAGAGCCCTCCCCCCACCCAGGCCGTGGCGATCCAGAAAATCGCCAGCTGCAGATGCCAGGTCCGCGCCAGATTGTAGGGCAGGAACCGGGCCAGATCGAAACCGTAGAAGCCACCTGGCTCGACCCGGTAGTGCGCCAGGACGCCGCCAAGGGCGGCCTGCCCCAGGAAGAGGAGGGCCACCACGGCAAAGAAGAGGCCCACGGCCTTCTGGCTGGGTGTGAGTGTCCAGGCTTGGAGCCGGCCTTCTTGCGCGTGCTTCCAGCCAGCCGCGCCGCCCCATCCCAGGTAGTTGAACTTTCCGAAGATGAAAAGGATCAGACCCAGGCCACCCAGCAGGGTGATTAGACTCATCGCACTCCACAGATAGGTCGAGGCCGTGGGTCCATTGCCCACCAGGGGCTCGTAGGGCCAGTTGTTGGTGTAGGAGTAGTCCTTCTCCGGGCGTGGCGCCACCGTGGCCCAGGTGGCCCAGGCGAAGTAGGCCGTGAGGTGTTTCAGTTCCTGCTCGTCCTGGATGAACTTGGTGGGCAGTCCCACCGCGGCCTTCTCGCCCGAAAAGTAAGTCGTCCACTCCCCGGTCTGGATGCGGTAGGAGTCGGCCTCGACATCTGTGAATCGGAGGGTATTCGCGCCCGCGTCGTAGCGATTCTGCTTGATCAGGGTTTTCAGCCGAGCCCCGATCTCCAGAGCCTGGCCCTCTCCCAGCTCTTTGAACGCCTTGCCGTAGTGGGCCTGAGCCAGGGAGTCCCGTCCAATCTCGGCAAGGCGGTGCAGATACTCAGCGGTGTAGTCGGGCCCGAGGTAGGCGCCATGGCCCCACAGGGTTCCGTGTTCCATGAGGCCGTACTTCAGGAAGACCTCCTGGCCATCCTTGACCTCCTCCCCCGTGAAGAGCACCTGGCCCGCACTCCCGATGACTCTGGCCGGGATGGG
The DNA here is from genome assembly GCA_016721195.1 of Candidatus Geothrix skivensis. GTDB lineage: Bacteria > Acidobacteriota > Holophagae > Holophagales > Holophagaceae > Geothrix > Geothrix skivensis. The sequence continues at coordinate 32,990 of JADKIO010000009.1, forward strand.
AGGTGCACCCGTGTAGGTCTTTGCGGTGATCCAGATCAGCAGGCTGAAGCCGAAGATCATCACGAGGATGACAGCCTGGCGCCAACGGGGAGACAGAGGGGTTGAATCGGATATTGCGGTGCTCATGGCAGATTCCTTTGAGGAAGCGATTCTGGCCTCGAGAACGGGTCGGGGGGATCAGCATACGCCTTCCCACCAGACGGCTGAAGGAATCGGGGGGGGTCCGATTCGGGAGGAGATAGAGGTCAGTCATCCTTTCGTGCCAGACGGACGATCTGGCAATCCCCCTTGTTTGGGGCCGGTGATCAGCCGTGCCCCGCGTTCGTAGCGGAGGTAGGTCCAGGCCCATTCCGTCAGGACGAGGAAACGGTTGCGAAAGCCGATGAGCCAAGCGATATGGACCAGGAGCCAGAAAAGCCAGGCCGCGAATCCAGTGAATCTCAGGCGGGCCACTTCTCCCACCGCAGCCGCCCGCCCGATGGTGGCGAGCATCCCCCGGGAGTGGTACGTGAACGGAAGGCCGGGCAACCCTTGGAGCGCTCGCAGGATGTTCCTGGCGGCATGACGACCTTCCTGGACGGCCACCGGGGCCAGGGCAGGCAGGGGTTGGCCATCCTGGTGCAGGGAGGCCAGATCTCCGATGACAAAAACACCTGGGGCCTCCGTCAGGCTGAGGTCGGGTTGGACGGGAATGCGGCCTCCGGAAGCCAGGGGGGCTCCCAGCGAACTGGCCAGGGGCGAACCCTCCACTCCCGCTGCCCAAAGGATGGTGCGGGCTTCGATCTTCTCACCGTGAACCGTGACGCCCCCATTATCCAGGGCCGTCACGGGATTTCCTGTGAATACCTCCACTCCCAGCCGGGAGATCGCCTCGGTGGCCCACTGGGAGAGCTCTGGGGCGAACCCCGGAAGGATGCGGGGCCCGGCTTCGATGAGCAGCACCCGCGCCTTGGCGGGATCGATCCGCCGGAAGTCCCGGGTCATGACATGCCTGGCGATTTCGGCGATGGCCCCCGCCAGTTCCACCCCAGTAGGACCGCCCCCCACGAGGATGAAGGTTAGCCAGGCCCTCTGGCGGGCGGGATCCGTTTCCCATTCGGCAGATTCGAAAGCCAGGAGGATGCGTTTTCGGATTTCGAGGGCATCCTCGATGGTCTTAAGCCCCGGGGCGGCCCCGGCCCATTCCGGGTGGCCGAAGTAGGAATGGGTCACGCCTGTGGCGAGGATGAGGAAGTCGTAAGGAACGGCCCCCTCGGGATTGACCCCATCGGATAGAAGGACCCGCTTCCCGATAGGATCCACCGCCACGGCCTCTGCAAGCAGGACCGAGGCGTTCCGCTGCCTGCGGAGGATCTGGCGAATGGGCACCGCGATATCGCTGGGGTTGAGGGCGGCGGTGGCTACCTGATAGAGCAGGGGCTGGAAGAGGTGGTGGTTCCGCTGGTCGATCAGGGTGACATCGACCGGAGCCCTACGAAGGGCCTTGGCTGCGGCCAGACCCCCGAAGCCACCCCCCAAGATGACGACATGGGGTCGACCTCTCAGTGGCATGGCAACAGCGGCGGGAAGAGTGTCACTGGGCATGGAAGGCTCCGGCCCATCGCTTGAAAAGGTTGCAGACTAGTGGCCTTCGTGACCTGAATGCCCCTCGTGGCCTTCTCCATGTTCGGAAGCGGCACCGGCCCCGTAGACGGCCTCGACGTAGTGGATGAATCCGACGTAGGAGGACACGTATTCTCGGCCGGCCTTGAGGTCGCCAGGCTTGTAGGCTTTGGCCTTCACCGCCGCCTCGAAGCGCTGGTGCAGGGTGGTGTGGATGTTGTCGTTCACGAGTTTCCAGAGGGGTTTCAGATCACCGCTCTCCAGTGCCTTGTCACCGGCGGGAATGGCTGGACCGAAGTCCTCCCCCGCTGGTTTCAAGCCCGTGAAGGGAGCGCCTTCGCCAGCCCGGTGCACCCGGACCAGCGTTTCAAAGAAGTACTGGTCCGCCAGCTTCTGGGCTTCGGCGCCGAGTTTTCGGACTTCCTGAGCGCGGCGGAAAGCCCCACGGATCTCGCCCTCGTCCTTGGGGTGAACCCAGACCAGCACATGGTTCACGTCCCCAGTCGTGAAGGCGGCCCTTGCAGCCTTGATCACAGGGCCATCCAGGCTGTCGCAGTGTGCCATGGCCGGGAAGGGAGCAAGGAGAAGGGCGAGGCCGAAGGATCGTAGGGTGGAATGTAATCGCATGGGGTCTCCTTGGGGGAAAGAGGGTTAATTGGAGGCCTTGGACTTGGAACCCAGTCCCCGCAGATGGGAGACCAGGAAGTACGAGGGCTCGCTGGCCCGGACGGAATGAAGCAGCTCCTCCGCGATGGGCACCAATTCGCCGGGGCCGACCTGCTTCCAGGTCTCGCCCAGCATCACTTCGATGGCGCCGGAAAGGAGAAGGACCGAGGCCGGATAGGGCGCCGCGTGCGCTGGAATCTGGACACCACTGGGGAGGGCCACCAGCACGAGCTTGGTGTCGTTCTTGAGATCCAAGAGGGGGAGGGAGGCCCGTTGGCCTTCAGGCATGGGGAGCGTGTCGCTCAGGTTGGTGATGGGAATCATGGGGTTCTCCTTGAGGGAACGAAGGTGGATTAATTGGCATGCTTGTCCGGAAGGGACAAGAGCGTCAGAAGGGTGTTCAAGGCCCGTTTGGGGTCGGGCCTCCGCAGCGGCGGGCCGTCGGCTGGCAGGGAAGCCAGGAAGGCCAGGTGCTGGAGGGTACCGATGACCGGGATCAAGAGATCCTCAGGGGCGAGGTCATTACGGATTTGTCCTGCCTCCGAGGCCTCCTTGAGAATGCTCACCAGGTAGGTACGGGTTTGACGGACAAGCCCTCGGATCGTGGCGGCAGCATTTTCCGGCAAGGCCTTGGCGAATTGGTCCGAGAAGATGAGGCGGCCACACCCCGTGTTCCGCCCCAACACTTCCGTCCTGGCCAGGAAGAGATGTGAAAGCCGCTCCAGGGGTGGCAGCGCCGGATCTGGGAACGCGGCCCCGATCAATTCCACCACCCGGTGGGCCACCTCCTCTAGGATCTCATCCCGGGACGCGAAATGCCGAAACGGCGCCCCCGGGCTCAGGCCCAGCTCCGCCGCAAGGGTGGCCATGGTCAGCGCCGTGATACCCCGCTCCCCGATGATCCGTAGCGCCGCATCCGCGATTTCCGTGCGCTTGGCGGTGGTCTGTCGAGTCGAGACGATCATGCGGATTCACCTGGGAGGGCTGGGTTCGGTTCAAGGAGAGGGCCAGACGAATCGGCCGTTAGAAACAATGTAAGTAAATAAATACTTACGTCAAGCGATACGATGACAAATTTTGTAAATCATCTTTTAATTAGTCTTATATTTTTATTTTGTGGTTTGAATCAAATGAGGCAGTTATTCATTTTCTTGACATGAGTAACTACTTACTTACAATCGAATCATGCGCGACCCTCTCCTACCCCTCACCCCCAAACAGACTGAAATTGCCGACGCGGCCCTGAAGATCATCGGGGAGCGGGGCATCGTCGCCCTCACCACGGCCTCCCTGGCCCAGGAACTGGGGGTCAGTTCTGGCGCGCCTTTCCGGCACTTCGAGTCCAGGGATGAGATCCTCGAAGCCGCCACCCAGCGCGTTGCGGACATGGTGGCCGACACCTACCCCAAGACCCTCCTGCCCCCTCTGGAGCGCCTTCAGGCCCTCTTCCTGGCGCGGGTCCAGACGGTGGGGCAACAGGTCGGGGTGGCGCGTTTCATCTTCTCCGAGCAGTTCGCCCTGGCCCTGCCTCCCGCGGCCGCTGAACGGATGCTCGATCTGGTGAGGGGCACGCGGGCCTTTGTGCTCAAGGCCTTGGAAGAGGGGATTGAACGTGGGGAGATCCGGAAGGACCTGCCACCAAAGGCACTGCTGCCCATCGTGCTGGGCAGCCTCCAGCATCTGGTGTTCCTGAACGCCCTGCCGTCAGAGCTCGGCAAGGTGCCCAAGGCCACCGAGGTCTTCGCAAGCCTGGCCTGCCTCCTCGCCCCCGAACGGAGTCATTGATATGAACCTGCCTGAATTCACCCAAAAGCCCCTGTTCCGTCGCCTGGTCATGGTGCCGCCCGGTCTCCTCCTGCTGGTCCTGGGGGCCCGCTTCCTCGTACCCGTGGACGCCTTGGGTGCCACCGTGAACTGGGGCCCGGTCTCGATGGATGTCCGAGGCACCGGCACCCTCGAAAGCGTGCAGGAGGTGCCTCTGGCCTTCAAGGTCGGGGGGCGCATCCTGGAACTTCCCCTGGACGAGGGGAGCCCCATCACAAAGGGCCAAGTGCTGGGCCGCTTGGATCCCAATGATCTAAGAGAGCAACTGGCTGTGGCCCAGGCTGCCCGGGGATCCGCACAGGCTGGCATAGGGAAGGCCACCGCGGATCTTGAACAGGCCCTAGCCACTCAAGCGCGCACCCGCTCGGATTTCAAGCGGGTGCAGCGCCTCCAGACGGAGGGCATCCTGAGCCGCGCAGATTTGGACGCTGCCCAGGAACGACTGAAGGTGGCCGAGGCGGTGGTCCAGGCCGTGGGCGCGGCGGGCACCCAGGCCCGGAGTGGCGAATCCCAGGCGAAGGGCACGGAGGCCCTCCAGCGGCTGGCCTTCGAAGAAGGCCGCCTACTCAGCCCCGTGGACGGCCTGCTGACCCGTCGCCTCCGGGAGCCAGGCAACATCGTTCCCTCAGGAACCCCCGTCCTCACAGTGATCAGCACCCGCAAACTGTGGGTGAGAGCCTGGGTGGATGAAACCTCCCTGGGGGATCTGCGCCTGGGACAACCCGCTCAAGTGGCGTTGCGCTCCCATCCGGGGCAGGTGTTCCCAGGCCGGGTCGACCGGATTGGACGGCAGGCCGATCGGCAAACCCATGAGCTGCTGGTGGACGTGGAATTGCTCAAATTGCCCGAAGGATTCGCCGTGGGCCAGCGGGCAGACGTGCGCATCAGTGTGGCCGGCAAGGCGAATACCTTGCGTGTACCAGCTTCCTTCCTGGATCAGAAAACCCGCACCTGCTCTGTGCAAAAGGGGGGACGCATCCACCGGGTGGCAGTGAAGGTGGGCTTCACCGGAAGTGACTTCGTGGAAATCCAAGACGGTCTCCAGGCCGGGGATCAGGTGCTTCGATCACCTGAGGAGGGGAAGGCGCTGCCCTCCCTTCGCCGCGTGCAGGTGAAGGCAGACATATGAACCTTGCGATGAAAGATCTCCGGCGCCAAAAGGTCAGCTTCTCGGCCACGGCCCTGGGCCTCGGCCTGCTCTTCGCCATCGTTCTGGCCATGGGCGGTATTTATCGCGGCTTGGTGGAGGATGCCACCCTGCTGGTGGATCACCTCGGTGCCGATATCTGGGTGGTTCAACGCGACACCCGTGGGCCCTTCGCAGAGCGATCCACCGTGCCCCCGGCCCTGGAAGATCGGTTGAGGGCTCAGGCAGGGGTGGCCTCAGCCCGAAGTTTCAGCACAGCCACCATCCAGCGAATCGTTGGGGCACGCAGCCTGCGTATGACAGTCGTGGGCCTCAGTTGGCCCGAGGATAAGGGCCAGGCTCTCCCTCTGGTGTCCGGACGGCACCTGCGGGATCCGCATCGGGAAGTCATTGCCGATCGAAGCCTGGGGCTGGCCTTGGGGGAGATCCTTCCACTCGGTGATGAAACCTTCCGGGTTGTGGGGCTCACCCAGGGCATGCTGTCCTCCGGTGGGGATGGTCTGGTCTTCAGCACGGAACTGGATGCCCGGGCGATCCTCAACTGGCAGGCTCCCGAAGCCAAGCGGGTCGAACGGGAGGGCCGATTGGCTCGCTTGGCTGGTACCGAACTGGACTCGATCTCGAATCAGGATCGGCTTCGGGACGAGCGCTTCAGCCCGCCCACCCTGGCGCCATTCCCGGCGAATGCCATCCTGGTGAACCTGCGGCCAGGCGCATCCATAGAAGAAGTCCAGCGTGGCTTGGAGGCATGGCCCGATGTGACGGCCTACACCGCCCAAGAGCAGCGGGACCTCCTGCTCAAGGGTGTGGTGGAGAAGTCCCGGAAGCAGATCGGTCTCTTTCGGGCTTTGCTGGCCATCGTTTCGGGCATCGTGGTCACCCTGATTCTGTACAACATGACCGTGGCGAAAACCCACGATATTGCGCTCCTCAAACTCTTGGGAGCCCGAAGTTCCGTGGTCGTAAAGTTGGTTCTGAATCAAGGCCTTTTGCTTGGAGCCCTTGGCTACGGCTTCGCCATTCTCATCGCCAAGTTCCTATTTCCCCTGTTCCCAAGGCGGGTGTTGCTGGGGCCCGGAGAATACCTTGGGGTCGGCATGCTGGTCTTGATCCTGGTGACACTGGCAAGTGCGGCAGGGATCGTGCGGGCCCTGCGAATCCCGCCCACCCTCATTCTGGCGGGGTGATCCATGGAAGCCGTTCGCGCTGAAAACCTATTTAAGACCTACGGGCACGGGGCCACGGAAGTGAAGGCCCTGCTCGGAGTCTCCATGGTTGCCCATGCCGGAGAAGTTGTGGCCCTGCTGGGCCCAAGTGGCTCTGGCAAATCCACCCTGCTTACAGGCCTGGGCCTGCTCAATCCACCCGAGAAGGGCACAATCGACCTCATGGGAGAGCGAGTCTTGGAGGATGGTAAGGCCTTTGGTGACCTGGCGGCCCTGCGCCGCTCCCGCATCGGGTTCGTGTTTCAGAAATCAAACCTGATCCCCTTTTTGTCGGCCCACGAGAATGTCCGCCTGATCCTGGCCCTTAACGACCAGATGGGCCCGGAGACCTACACCCGATCGCAGGAACTGCTCGAGTATCTGGGCGTCGGAAACCGGAGCCGCCATTTTCCGGAAGAGCTCTCCGGCGGTGAACAACAGCGGGTTGCCATCGCCCGGGCCCTTGCGCCTGCGCCACCACTCATCCTTGCCGACGAACCCACCGCGGCCCTGGACAGTCAGCGGGGTCGGGCCGTCATGGAACTGTTTCGAAAGGTGGCCCGCGAGCAGGGCACGGCTGTGGTGGTGGTCACCCACGACCATCGGACACTGGATGTCTTCGACACCATCTACGAGATGGAGGATGGCGTACTGAGCCGGGCAGAAAAAACCGCTTGAAGCCTTCTTCCGCCTCCAACTCCAGTTTGATTCCCGGGGCCTGCAGTTCGGCCACAATTTGAAAGAGTGCCCGCATGTTCAAGACCAGCAGGATCAGTTATGGGGGAAGCGCCGCCATCGCCACAAGCATGGCCCTGGTCAGTGGTCTGGGTGCGGCGGGGGCCATGAAGCCGGTGGTGGCCAGCGCCCTTCTCATCGCTGCGCTCGCCGACAACCTTACAGACTCACTGAGCATCCACATATTCCAGGAATCCGAACAACTTGACCAGAAGGAGGCCTTCGCCGGCACGGTGTCAAACTTCGTCACACGACTGCTGGTCTGCCTCAGTTTCATCCTACTGGTCTGGCTCTTGCCGGTTTCGGTGGCCCTCGGGCTTATCATCGCCTGGGGCATGTTGCTACTTGCCGCACTGACCTTCCTGGTGGCCCGCGAACGAAAAGTGGGAGCCTTTCTCGAAGTCGTCAAACATCTACTGGTGGCTGCCTCAGTCGTGGTCGTAAGTAAGGCTATCGGGTCTTGGATCAGCACCGCCCTCAAGTAGTCATGTGGGATGGGTTCATGCCAGCCTTTTAGTGGTTTCTTCCCTTTTTTCCTAAAATCAGCGAGGAGGCATGAATGAAGGTGCTGGGCATCGTCGGCTGGAGTGGAAGCGGCAAGACGAGCCTGCTGGTTGAGGTTCTACCGATCCTCAAGGAGCATGGCCTCAAGGTCTCGACCATGAAGCATGCCCATCACCGTTTTGATGTAGACAAGCCTGGCAAGGACTCCTTCCGCCATAGAGAGGCCGGGGCCTCGGAGGTCCTGGTCGTCACCTCATCCCGGTGGGTGCTGATGCACGAATCACGCGAGGAGCCCGAGCCCAGCATCGAATCCCTGATCGAACGCATGACGCCTGTAGACCTGCTTCTCATCGAGGGTTTCAAGACCCACCACCACCCCAAGCTGGAAATCCATCGTGACTCCGAGGGCAAGCCACTGCTCTGTCCCGAGGATCCTGAGATCGTGGCGGTCGCCAGCGATATACCTCTGCCGGGCTTGAAGATCCCTCGGCTGGACCTGAACGATCCAGTCGCTATCGCCGATTTCATTCTTGCCTATACGGGTCTGAAACAGCCTTAACCAAGTCGAGGTGCGAAGCGGAAGTCGCCCTCCTGGATGTTTCGTCACGCAATTGGCCCGATGGACTCAAACCCCATACTCAACAGGCACCCTGCCAGTATTGCCTTTCGGTCTCTCTCAACCTTACGCTTCCTCGGCTCATCCCTGCACCGCCCTGCAGGTAGGGCTTGGTCGGCTTCCCTTGTCGAGCCGCTGAAAGGATATGTATCGATATGACCCCATTCGCACGCGAACTCTTTGTGCTTCTTCACCTCCTGGGGGCAATCACATGGTTTGGTGGGATGTGGTTCGCATACTTCTGCCTCCGCCCCGCTGCAGCCAAGTCACTCAATCCACCCGAACGCCTGCCTCTTTGGACGGCAACCTTCGAATACTTCCTCCGCTACATCGCCATCGCGGTGGTTGTCATTGTCATCAGTGGTTTCGCTCTCCTCCTCCAAGTAGGCATCCGGGTGGCCCCTGTTGGCTGGCTCGTTATGGCCGCACTCGGGATGGTCATGACGATGGTCTTCGGCTACGTCTACATAAGCCTCTTCCCAAGACTCCGAGCGCACTGCCTTGCTTCAGCTTGGCCAAGTGCTGCAATCGTCATGAACGAAATTCGTAGGCTAGTCGCTGTCAATCTCATCCTCGCCTTGTGCACAGTCGTTGCAGCCGTTTTTTCTCGATACTGATTGAAGGCAATACCCCATCGGAAGAGTGGTTCAAGGCGTTCGTATGACCCTCATCACGCGGGTTAGGCTGTTGCAATCCAGGCACTGGTCCTATAATTCAGAGTGAGGACTCCGAAATGCTGTTCAACACCGCCACTGGATATGCTCTCCGCGCCCTTGCGGCCATGCCCGAGGACGGGAGCCACTGTTTTTCAAAGGATCTGGCTTCACGTCTCGACCTGCCTGCTCCCTACCTGGCCAAGATTCTCCAGTCCCTTGTTCAGGCCACCATCCTTGAATCCGTGCGGGGCCCCAAGGGTGGCTTCCGGATCACGAGACCCGCTCATCGAATCACTGTGGGTGAAGTGGTCACAGCTATCGAAGGCCCCAATTCTCTGGATGGCTGCGTCATGGGTTTCCCGGTCTGTAGCGGTGACCATCCCTGTCCACTTCACGATGCCTGGAGCGCCGTGAAGTCCCAGGTAGCCTCCTCGATGACCGAAGCCACCATTCGAGATTTACAACTGATGGACTTGCGCAACTTGAAGGGACCCACCAAAAAACACTCACGAACAGGCCTTGCTTGTCCTCGTTGATACCGTCACCTTTTGATTCCGGTTTCTGAAATTAAGACTGGGTCTCCTGGAGCCTTGCCATGTCCTTGTCGGACCGCCTTGACCTCGAACCACGCCCACTGATTCGGGCTGCCCTTACCACACTGGTTGTTTGTGGCGCCGTGGCTCTGGGCAGCCGATGGGGACGTTGGCTTGATCCCGCTCTGCTGGGCTACCTCCTGGCTACCCTGTTTGCCTGCTTCGGCGTGGCCTACCGCTATTTCACCTGGATCGAGCGGCCGGCCACTCGGATGTATTTCCAGCACACGGTTGGAACACTGCTCTCCCCCAAGGCCTTCAAGGCGCTCCCCCGCATGGCCGTCTTGGCCCTGGACCAAATGTTCCTGCAGCGCTTCATCGAGAAGCGATCGCTTCGCCGCTGGGGAGCCCACGCCCTCATCGCCTGGGGCTGCATGCTGGGTTTTGCCGTAACCATTCCGCTGGTGTTCGGGTGGATCCGCTTCACCAGCGAAGGTCTGAACTCCGCCCGGTACCAGGCCTGGTTGTTCGGCTTCCCGGCGGGGTCCTTCCCGCTCGACAGCTTCATGGCCTTCTGCAGCTTCCATGTTCTGGATCTGGCGGCCTTCATGGTGATCGCCGGCTGCGTGCTCAGCCTCATCCGTCGCAAGCAGGATGAAGGTGACACCGCCACACAACGTTTCGATCTGGACCTCCTGCCCCTGGTCCTGCTCATCGCCGTGAGCATGACGGGACTGATGCTCACCGCTTCCGAGAAGTGGCTACAGGGCCGCAACTTCGCCACCCTTTCCTTCCTGCACGAACTGACGGTGATTCTCATGCTGCTCGGGCTGCCCTTCGGCAAGCTCTTCCACGTCATCCAGCGGCCCGCCCAGCTCGGTGTCACCCTCTACAAGGCCGAGGGCGAAGCCGAGGGACGACTGGCCTGCAAGGGCTGCGGGACGCCCTTCATCCGGGCCAACCAGCGCCGCGATCTCGGCGCCCTCTGGAAGGAGCTGGACCTGGACGGCGCACAACATGGTGGGGGGGTTCATCACCTGGACCTCTGCCCCCGCTGCAAACGGCGGCTCGTCGCTAAAGCTCAGGGGGAACGTCTGCAGGGGGCCTTCGATCCCTTTGCCACGATCCCTGTGCATGCCGAGCCCATCCTTGATTCCACCAGCATGAAGTCCTGAGGTTTTCATGAGCACGCTCCCCCTTTCCCAGGACCAGCTCCGCGCCCAGTTCGGCCCCCACCTGAACCTCGCCCCTCCTGGTGGTTGGCTCTCCGACCCCACTCCGGACAAGATCGTGGAGACTCACTGCTGCTTCTGCGGCCAGCAGTGCGGCATCAAGCTCAAGGTGAAGGAAAACCAGGTCATCGGCTTCGAGCCCTGGGAGGAATTCCCCTTCAACCAGGGCAAGCTCTGCCCCAAAGGCGTGAAGCGCTACCTCCAAGGCAACCACCCCGACCGGCTCACCAAGGCCATGAAACGCACGGAAAATGGCTTCGAGCCCATGCGTTGGGATGAAGCCATGGACCGTACCGTGTCTGAGATCCAGAGGATCCAACAGGTTCATGGCAAGGATGCCTTCGCCGTCCTTTCCGGTGTGTCTCTCACCAACGAGAAGAGCTATCTGGCCGGAAAGTTCGCCCGCCTGGGACTGCAGACCAAGAACCTCGACTACAACGGACGCCTCTGCATGGTGAGCGCCGGCGCCGGCAACAAGAAGGCCTTCGGCGTGGATCGTGCGGCCAATTCCTGGGCGGACATCGAACTGGCGGATGTCATCTGGGTGGCCGGTTCCAATGTGGCTGAGTGCTCTCCCATCACCACTGACTACATCTGGCGTGCCCGCGACCGCGGCGCCCTCCTCATCGTGGTCGATCCCCGCATCACACCCCTGGCCCGCACCGCAGACCTGGTATTGCCCCTGAAGCCCGGCACGGACTCGGCACTCACCAACGGCATCCTGCACCTGCTGCACAAGTGGAAGCTCATCGACTGGGACTTCGTCAATGAGCACACCAACGGCTTCGACGCGACCCTCGAAGCCGTGAAAGACTGCACACCTGAATGGACCAGCCAGATCACCGGCCTGCCGGTGGAGGCCATCGAAAAGGCCGCCCGCATCTGGGGCGAGGCCAGGACTAGCTTCCTGCTTCACGCGCGGGGCATCGAGCACCAGACCAAGGGCGTGGACAACGTTCTCGGCTGCATCAACATGGTGCTGGCCACCGGTCGCATCGGCAAACCTGGCTGTGGCTACGCCACCATCACGGGCCAGGGCAACGGCCAAGGCGGACGTGAGCACGGCCACAAGTGCGACCAATTGCCGGGCAACCGCGACATCAGCAATCCCGAGCACCGGAAATACATTTGCTCGGTGTGGGGCTGCACGGACGAAGAACTGCCGGGCCTGGGCCAGAGTGCCCAGGAGATCATGAACGCCATTCACGCGGGCGAGATCAAGGGCCTGCTGCTGCTTTGCTTCAATCCGCTGGTGTCGCTGCCTGACACAGAGTTCACCCGTGCGGCCTTAAGCAAGTTGGAGTTCTTCGTCTGCCTGGACTTCTTCCTTAGCGAGAGCGCCCAGCACGCGGACATCGTGTTCCCCTCGGCCCTGCATGAAGAAGATGAGGGCACCTCCACCAGCGCCGAAGGTCGCGTCATCAAGATCAACAAGGCGGTGGACTGCCCCGGAGATGCCCGTCCCGACTGGCAGATCATGGTGGAGATCGCCCACCGCTTGGGCCAGGGCAAGTACTTTGACCACTTCAAGAAACCTGAGGACATTTTCAACGAGCTGCGGGTGGCTTCCAAGGGTGGTACCGCCGACTACGCGGGCATCACCTACGAGAAGATCGAGAAGAACATGGGCATTTTCTGGCCCTGCCCCACGGAGGATCATCCGGGCACCCCGCGGCTCTTCGAAGGGGGGCAGTTCTTCCACCCGGACGGTAAGGCGAAGTTCAATCCCACACCCTACCGACCACCCATGGAAGTTGTGGACGACGACTACCCAATTTGGCTCACCACGGGCCGTGTGGTTTTCCACTACCTGAGCGGCACCCAGACCCGCCGCATTGGCTTCCTCGTCGAGCAGTGCCCGCATCCCTACCTGGAGATCCACCCCCGCCTGGCGGAGCGATACGGGCTCCAGGAAGGGGATGCCGTAGAGATTACTTCCCGGCGCGGTTCCATGGTATTGCCTGCCAAGGTGGTCAAGACCATCCGACCTGACACCGTGTTCATTCCCTACCACTGGCCAGGGGCCCTGTCGGCCAACCGACTCACAGCCCGGCACCTCGATCCCGTATCTAAAATCCCGGAGTTTAAGATCAGCGCCGTCCGGCTCAAGAAGACCACCAAGGACCAGTTCTCTCCCGAGTTGGCCGAATTGCAACGCATGGGGTTCGAGGCCCGCAGCAACCAGACCGACATGCCAGAGCGGGTGTTCTGATGGTGCCCCAGGACTACGGCTTTTTCATCGACCCTCAGCGCTGCATCGGCTGCCGCTCCTGCGTGGGCGCCTGCGCGGAGTGCGGCACTCACCGAGGGCGGTCCATGATCCATCTCGACGAGATGGATCGCTTCAACAGCACCCAGACTGTGCCCACCGTCTGCATGCACTGCGAAGATCCCATCTGTGCCCAGGTCTGCCCTTCGGACGCGATCAAGCGCAGTGAGGATGGCGTCGTCCACGCGGCCCAGAAACCCCGCTGCATCGGCTGCCAGAATTGCGAGCTGAGTTGCCCCTTCGGCATTCCCATCGTCTTCTCGGGCCTCGAGCAGATGCTCAAGTGCGACCTCTGCTACGACCGGACCTCTGTGGGCCACAAGCCCATGTGCGCCACGGTCTGCCCCAGCCAGGCCCTGCTATTTGTGCGCAAGGATGAGGTGGCGAACCTGCGCAAGAACAAGCCCCTGCGCGATTTCCTCATTGGTGCCGTGCACGTGAAGACGAAGAACGCCCTCATGGTGCCGGATCCTGAGACACCGCTGCACCTTGACGCAGCATTACTCATCGACGGAGGCTACTGATGGCCTGGTGGCGCCGCGCCTTCCCCCTCGAACTGGCCGAAGAAGGCCATTTCTCCCGTCGCGAGTTTGCTCGCTTCCTGGCGCTCGTCAGCGCCGGCTTCACCGGCGGCATCGGCTACCTCTGGCTGAGGAAGAAGCCCCTTGAGGGCGCCTCCGACCCAGCATCCGGGCCTTCCGAGCATCCCGTGGCCCTAGGCCTGGCCACCGATCTGAAAACCGGCGAGAGCAAGCTCTTCAAGTTCCGGGATGCCCACGATGCCTGCATCCTGCTGCGAACCGCCAAGGGTGAGTTGAAAGCCTACCGGCAGACCTGCACGCACCTGGGCTGCGCCGTGCGCTTTTCCGGCGGGCGCCTGGAATGCCCATGCCACCTGGGCTTCTTCGAAACAGACCGGGGCTTCCCCGTCCAGGGGCCGCCCAGCCGGCCCCTTTCGGCCATTGCCATTGAGCAGCGGGCCGATGGAAGTCTATGGGCGGTGGGTGAGCTTCCCAAACCCACCCTCGAGAACCTAGATCGCGTGGCGGATTGCCCACGCGAGAAAGCGGAGGTGCAGGCATGAATCCCACTCCCAGCGTCCGCATCTCTCCGGCAGCCTTGGGTGTGATCCTCGTGCTGCTGGTCATCCAGCTCTACCTGTTTGAGACCGTACTGGGCGCGGTCCTTGATGGCCAGCGCGGTGTCCTGGCCGGCGCCTTCGGGGTCTCCCTGGCCCTCACAGCCGTGGCCTTGTTCCTGGCCTTTCGGAGCACTACTCAGCATGGGCGGAAGGACTGATCATCCAGCCTGAGGCAGTTCCTGATCCGGATTTACATCCTTCATGAAGACTGGCCAGCAGGCCATGTGCCCAACTCCGAACTGCAGGAGGATCCCACCAGCCTCTGAAAACCCGAAGCCGGGAGCGGCCCCCTTGAGGACGGGAGGCAAGACCATGAGATAGAGGTCCAGCCAATGCCCGGCCAGCACCGTGAAGCAGGCCACCATCAGGACCCGCTCATTCGTCTTCGCCTTGCGCTGGAGCAGCATCACGAAGGGCAGGCCGAAATTGAGCACCAGGTTCAGGTAGAAGAAGGGCGTCCACTTGCTGTTGAGCATCAGGCGGATGGGCGCGGTTTCCTCAGGAATGTTCGCGTACCACACCAGCAGGAACTGGCTGAGCCAGATGTAGGCCCAGAAGCAACTGAAGGCGAAGAGCAGCTTACCCAGGTCATGGTTCTGGGCCTTGGAGATCTCCGGCAGCAGGCCCACGCGGCGCAGGACGATGGCGCTGATGGTGACGATGGCGATGCCCTGGAGGAACATCCCCGAGAAGCCGTAGATGGCGAAGATGGTGCTGTTCCAGGCGGGTTCCAGGGACATGATCCAGTCGAAATTCGCCAGGACGAAGGAAACCCCGAACACCAGGATAAAGACCGCCGCGCCCTTGCCTCGCTGCACCATCCGGCGCCCAAGCAGGATCCACAGCGCGAAGAAAAGCAGGATTCGGCCAAAGAAGAAGGGCTTGTTCAGCCAGACGAGCCGCCCTTTGAGCAGGTGATCCGTATGGGCTTCAGGGCGGGCCCAGGGGTAGAGGGTGTCAGCCCCGAACCAGAGCGCCAGCATCATCAGTCCCGCGATGGGCAGCAGGGCGGGCATGGCACGGTGGGCCTTCAGGATGGGATCGCTCCAGCGGGCGCCCGTGGTGGACTGGATGGCCAACAGGAACAGGCCCCCGAGCCCCACGCAGGTCAGGTTGAAGGCGGTCATCAGCACATTGGCCCAGGCATGAAGAGGACTGGTGGCGAGGCCGATGCCCAGCATCAACAGCCCCAGGCCTGAAAGGGTCCAGGCCCCGAGACGGAATTTCTCCCCTATCTCCGCGAGGGTGGGGAACTGGGGTCTGGTGAGATCGCGTGAAGGAACGGAGAACACCTGGTTGGGCTTCATGATGTCGCTCCAGTGCTCGGGGGCGGCGCAGGTAAGGGCTTCGGCGCGGCGGCTCTCTGCAGTTCCCGGATGTAGAGAACCACTTTCCAGCGGTCGTCCCGACTGATGAGATCGCCCAGCCCCTTCATCTTTTGGGGACCCCCGAAAGTCGCCACATGGAAGAGGCGCCCATCAGGCATGTCCCTCACGACCGGTGCCACCAGGATCGCTGGAGCCAACAGGCCCCTCGCCACGATCACACTGCTGTTGTTGTCACCGTCCAGGCCATGGCAGGCGGCGCAGCTCCGATCGTAGACCAGCTTCCCGCGGCTGAAATTCTCCTGAGATGGCTGAAAGGGATTCTTCAATTCCAGGCCCGCACGCTCGGCCTCCACCTTTCCGGGTCCATAGGGCAGCGGCACCAGCCCCTTGCGCGACACGGTGCCTGCGGGAGGTGTCTGGAGCACCTGCCCGCCCGGCAATGATGGGTGCGGATCGAAGGACTGGTAGGCCACAGGGGCCATCATGCCCCCGTCCCAAGCAAGGTTCCGCTTCAAGTAATTTCGGTTCAGCAGAGGCAAAGCGGCCAGCACCAGCACCGCGGGAATGGCGGCCAGGAGGAAGGCAAGGGGTTTCGCCTCGCGATCCAGCAGGGAGTGATCCGTTTGACTCTTGTCCTCCACCAGTAGTTCGGTTTCTAGGGCACCAAGGCTCGCCATCAAGGATTGGACCACCGTAAAGCTGGCGCCGGCCTGGATCTCACCGGCTACCACAAAGCGATCGTCATTCACGCCCGGATGAAGATCAGGCACCTTAAACTTCGGCCTCATGCCTGAAGCCACGAACAGGCTGGCCACCACACCCAGCCCCGCGAACAGGACCGTGAGTTCAAAGGACACAGGGATGAAAGCGGGAAGGGACACCAGGGGCTTGCCACCCACGATCAGGGGGTAGTCATAGGCCGAGGTCCAGATCTGCACGCCCAGCGCGGTAGCCAGACCGAGCAGTCCAAAGGCCAAGCAGGCACGGGGTAGGCGGGAGGGTTTCAGGCCGATGGCCTCATCCATCCCGTGCACGGGGAAGGGCGAGTAGGTGTCGATGATCGGATAGCCCTCCTGCTTCAGGCGCTTCACGGCTTCAAGCAGGAGGTGGGGATCCGCGAAGCTGGCGCGGAACCGGGTCAGGGTGATGGCGTCAGTGCTCCTCATGCTTCAGCACTCCTTTCACTTCGCTGGCCGCGATCATGGGCAGCAACCGGGTGAAGATCAGGAAGCAGGTGAAGAAGAGCCCGAAGCTGCCCAGGAAGATGGCCACTTCCACGAAGGTGGGTGTGTACATGGCCCAAGAGGAAGGGAGATAGTCGCGGTGGAGGCTCGTCACGATGATGACGAAGCGCTCGAACCACATGCCAATGTTCACGAAGATGGACAGGATGAAAATCATCCAGGGCGTCGTGCGCACCTTCCGGATCCAGAAGAGCTGGGGGATGATCACATTGCAGCTCACCATGGACCAGTACGCCCATTTGAAAGGGCCAAGGGCACGGTTGATGAATACGTAGCGCTCGAAGTTGTTGCCGCTGTACCAGGCCATGAAGAACTCGGTGCCATAGGCCATGCCCACGATCATCCCAGTGGCGATGATCACTTTGGTCATGGCTTCCAGGTGCCGCACCGTGATGTACTCCTCCAGGTCCATCACCTTCCGGGCGATGATCATGAGCGTGAGCACCATGGCGAAGCCGCTGAAGACGGCCCCAGCCACGAAGTAGGGCGGGAAGATCGTCGCATGCCAGCCGGGAATCACGGAGGTAGCAAAGTCCATGGACACGATGGTGTGCACCGAGATTACAAGCGGCGTGCTGAGACCCGCCAGCAACATGTAGACCGTCTCGTAGCGGCTCCAGGTCCGGTTGGATCCATTCCAACCCAGGGAGAAGATACTGAAAATGGCTTTGCGGACCTTGGTCTTGGCCCGGTCCCGCATGGTGGCCAGGTCAGGGACCATACCCAGATACCAAAAAGTGAGTGAGATGATGAAGTACGTGCTGATGGCAAAGACATCCCACAGCAACGGACTCTTGAAGTTCACCCAAAGCGGGCCCCGGGTATTCGGATAGGGCGTGGCCCAGAAAGCCAGCCAGGGTCGGCCCATGTGGATGATCGGGAAAGTGCCGGCACACATGACCGCAAAGATGGTCATGGCTTCCGCTGCTCGGTTGATGCTGGTGCGCCACCTTTGCCGGAACAAGAAGAGGATGGCGGAGATCAACGTCCCGGCGTGCCCGATGCCCACCCAGAAGACGAAATTGGTGATGTCGAAGGCCCAGCCCACAGTGCGGTTGAGGCCCCAGGTGCCGATGCCCCGGGTCACGGTCTGGGTCACGGCCCAGGCCCCCAGCAGAAGCAGTGACAAGGACACCGAGAGAGCCAGCCACCACTTGAGGGGGGGCATGCGCTCCGTGGTGCTGAAGACTTCCTCAGTGACTTGGGAATAGGTCTTGTTCCCGTCGATGAGGGGCAGGACATGACCGTAGCCACGCTCCTGTTCATCCTCGATCAGGAGAGTGGCGGGCAAGGCGGAGGTGTGGTCTTCAGGCGCCATGGTGGCCTCCCTTGGCTTCGGTCGAGTCCGCGTTGCGTATTTTTGTGAGGTAGCTCACAGCGGGTCCGATACCCAGTTCCCCGAGCACGAGGAACCGTTTTGGGTCGCGCATGGCATGGCTGATCTGGCTATCCGGATCCTGTACGTCGCCGAAGACGATGGCCTGGGCCGGGCAGCTCTGCATGCAGGCCGGCTGGGCTTCCCCGTCCTTCAGTTCACGGCCTTCATTCTTGGCCTGTATCTTGGCGGTCATGAGGCGCTGCACGCAGAAACTGCACTTCTCCATGACGCCCCGGCTGCGTACCGTCACATCGGGATTGAGCGCCAGCCGCTCCACCTCGCTGTTGTGGGGATACTCCCACCAGTTGAAGCGGCGGACCTTGTAGGGGCAGTTGTTAGCGCAGTAGCGTGTGCCCACGCAGCGGTTGTAGACCTGCTGATTGAGACCCTCTTCACTGTGGACCGTGGCCAGCACGGGGCAGACGTTCTCGCAGGGCGCGTTGTCGCACTGCTGACACATCATGGGTTGGTGGAACACCTTGGGTTCAGCCTCGCTGCCTTCGTAGTACCGGTCGATGCGCAGCCAGTGCATCTCCCGCTTCTTCGCGACCTCTTCCTTGCCCACGACGGGAATGTTGTTCTCCACCTGGCAGCCAATGACGCAGCCGGAACAACCGGTGCATTTGTTCAGGTCGATGACCATGGCCCAGCGATGCTTGCCGTGAGGATGCTCCCCATAGACAGAAGGTCCCGGCTGTTCATGGGGGCGTGCCGAGGCCGGATCCCGCAGGTAGGGTTCCAGGGCCATCTCGCGCACCAGTTCACGCCCTTCGAGGCTGTGGTGATCCTGGGTGGCAGCCAGTTCGGCCCGACCCCCGACCCTTCTGATTTGCAGGGCCGCTGAGGAAGCAGCCAGGAAGCCGCTGGCCAGATGGCGCCAGGGATAGACATTGGTGCCCACGGTCTTCCAGTCCTTGGGGGCACCCTCCTTCCGGCCATAGCCTAGAGCCACGGCAAGGGTGCGGTCGTCCTGTCCGGGCTGCACCACCACGGGAAGGGTCAGCTCAGGTAGACCTTGAGGTCGCAGAGCCGCCAGATCCCCCTGCTCCAGGCCCAACCCTTTGGCTGTGGCGGGCGACACGGACACATAGTTGTCCCAGGTCATTTTGGTGATGGGATCAGGCAATTCCTGGAGCCACGGATTGAAGGCATGACGGCCATCCCCCATGCCTACCTTGGCCATGAGCAGCAACTCGTAGGTTCCTGGTTTCGCCTCGTTCCTCGCTCGGAGTGAGGCATTCAGGTCCTCGCGATAAGCCGGTGGGGTCGGGCTCCCTTCAAGCTGGACCGCTCCCTTCTGCAGCACTCCATCCCAAAAGGTGCCGAAATCCCCCACGACCTTCTGACGGGAGAAGACTTCCTTTCGCCAGTGCTCTCGGAGATGCTCCAGGGCCGATGAAGATTGGCCACCCCAGGTCAGGAAACTTTCCAGGGCCGCGCGGGTTTGAAATAGGGGATTCGTGAGGGGCTGGACCAGGCTCATGGTCCCAGCCACCGGTTCCGCGTCACTCCAGGTTTCCAGCCAGTGATGATCGGGTGCGAGATGGGTGCAGGTCACCGCCGTTTCATCCGCCGTCAGACCGAGACTCATTCGGATAGGCACCTTGGCGAAGGCACTGGAGAACTCCTCGGGGAGGTCATAGGACGGGTTGGCACCCACCACGATCACCGCATCGATCTGTCCCTCGCCCATCTCCTTGATGAGCCCCGCAAGAGCCCGGTCATCACCCTGCTTCTGGAGGCTTGGATGAGACAGATCCACCGTGTGGCCCTCGTTGCCCAGCAGGTGGTTGATGCGTGCCGTGAGCAGTTGCGCGTACAGGTCGTTGGCGCCGCAAAGCACCAATGATGAACCCCTGTGCTCGCCCAGCTCGTGAGCCAAAGCATTGGCCTTGGTACTGAGCTCTTTCCGCAGGTCTCCGCCGGACTTCCCAGAACCCAGGGCCGAGGCCAGGGCTTCAAGGAACGGAACAACCTCGGAAGGCGCGAGACGGAGGCGTTCATCAGCGTTGCTGCCCGTCAGGGACATGCAGGCTTCGGCTTGCACATGCTTGGACATGGGCCGTGAATTGTCAGGGCCGCGCCGACTGGCGTAGGCCCGGGTGAAGCCTGCAGGGTTGATCCAAGTCCCCAGGAAATCCGCCTCGATGCCGAGAATGAACTCAGCTTCCTCGAGACGGTAGTGCGGCAGTACCTTCAGCCCATGCGTCTGCTCATAGGCGGCAGAGATGGCGGCGCAGCTCAGGGCATCGTAGCTGATCAGCTTGCCGTCCTTGAATCCGCCGAGAAAGCCATGGATGGTGGCTTTCAACGTGGGGCTGAGTAGGGTTCCAGTCAGGATCCGGAGCTTCCCGCCCTTCCCCTTGATCTCCGCAAACCGCTTGGCCAGATCAGCATCGAATGCCTGCCAGGCGCAGTCCTGCCCCTGCAAGCGAGGTTGCTTGAGACGCGAAGGATCGTACAGTCCGCGCGTCTGGGCCTGGCCGATGGCGCATAGGCCGCCGCGATTCAGGGGATGGTCGGGATTCCCTTCCAGTTTCACGGGGCGACCGTCGCGGCTGCGGGCCAGGACGCCGCAGCCCGCCGAACAGCCCTGGCAAGTGGTGGCGTACCACTGCGCCACGCCAGGCGTGAGGCCTTCCTGGGCGTTCAGGTAGGGCATCGCCTTTTCGACCACCTTGCTCTTGCATCCGATGGCCAGACCCGCCGCAAAACCAAGTCCGGAGAACCGAAAGAAGTCGCGTCGGGTGATCTGGCGCACGCTCTCGCCCACGGGAAGTTCGTCGCTGAACTCCGCTTTGGTTTTCTTGATGAGTCCCCGCCGTTCGCCGAGGCTCTTCCATACGTGCATGGCTTCTCCTCAGTGATGACAGGCGCTGCAGTCGGTGGGCGCCATAGGCGCTTTGCCGTTCAGTTGCAGCTTCTGGTTCTCGGTTCGGTGGCAGGTTAGGCACTCGCCCATAGTTAAGGCCAGGGCCTGCTCGACGCGCTCCATGCCCTGGATCTCGCCATGGCAGTTCTGGCAGGCCACACCACCGTTGACGTGCCGGCTGTGCGGGAAATCCACGTGGGAGGGCAACCGGTGGATGCGCACCCATTCGATCGGGCGTCCTTCCTTCACAGCCCTGGCCAGCTTGGCAATCTCAGGACTCGGATCCGATACGCCAGGCTTGGTGCCCGCCTTGTTCAGGATGGTTTCATGGCACTTCATGCAGGTACTCGCCGGGGGGATTCCCGCATGCCGGCTTTGCTCGGCGCCCGTGTGGCAGAACAGACAGTCCAGCTTCAGCTCGCCCGCATGCAGGGCATGGGAATAGGCGATGGGTTGGACCGGCTTGTAGCCGGAGTTGTCCCCCAGCAGCTTTGTGTCCACGCTGACGGCAAGGATCATCAGGGAGGCCCCGAAGGCCACAGCGCCCCCCAGGGCGACCGTCCTGACTCTCATCTGAGCCCCTTTCGGTTCCAGATCACCACCTGGGGCTTACGCCAGTAATAGAAAATGGGCACCACCAGGAAGTGCACGAGCCGCGTGAACGGGATCAACAGGATCACCGAAAAGCCGCTGAGGATGTGGATCTTGGGCAACCAAGGCAAAGGAACGATGAGCTCGGGCCTGGGGCTCAGGCTCAGGAGGCTCCAGAGGTAGGGCGCGGCATTGGAGGCATACCAGGAACTGCCCCAGCGGTAGCGCAGGGCGGTGTCGATGCCCGTGGTCACTTGGAGGAGCAGAAAACCGAGCAAGATCCAATCCATGGCGGTGGTGACGACCTTCACGCGCGAGCTGGTGTGGCGGCGAACCATCAGGGCCACGATCCCCACGAGGGCCAGCAAGGCGGCGGTTAGCCCCGTGAATTCGAGGAGGTAGAGCCGGAAGGGTGCGGAGTTCCAGGCGAGGATCTGCCCAGGGATCAGAAAGGCCACGAGATGCCCAGTCAACACCCAGACGATGCCCCAATGCCAGAGCCCCGACCCCCAGAAGAGCTGCTTGTTCTCCAGGAACTGACTGGAGAGGCTCGAATAGCTGAAGGGCTTCCACACGAACCGGAGGATGCTCACCACGATGGCGAGAACCAACGCCACATAGGGAAAGCCAACCCAGAGGAACTTATCAAGCATGGCTCACCTCGGCGGGCATCCGGTGGGCGGTGAAGATGAGAAACAGCGCCTGGAGCAGATGGGCATAGGCGCCATCTTTCATTGCCGACTGGATCTTTTCCATGGCGGGCAGGATGCAGTCATCCACCAGGTCGATGGCATCCTGGGTTTCGAGCTTCATCGTCAGATCCAGTAGGGCCGGCAGGTAGTCGGGCAGATCCTGGCCCACCTCGATCTCGTTCTCGCGCAGGTGGTGGCGCATCATGGCCAGGAACTGACCCCGCTTGTAGGATTCCCCGAAGAGGTGCCAGCCGATCTCCAGCACGCATTCCGGATTCAGATCAAAGCTGCGGGTATAGAGCTCGGCCATGTCCTCCTGGCTCGTGGTACTGGCCACCAGCGCGAAGGCTTCCAGGAACTCCTGGCAGGGGTGGCCGGTCTTCATGGCCTCGTCGGCCAGGGCCCCGGCCAGTTTGGGAGTATCGGCATCGGGGTAGCGCAGCAAGACCGCGATGCCGGGGATGAGCTGGGTGGGAACGCGCATGGATGGCATCAGAACCCCCTCTGGGGCTGCTCGCGGAAACCAAAGCCCGCTGCACCCTTCTTTTCAAGCGGATTGGTGAGCACTTCCACCGCCTGTTCGCGGTGACTGGGTGGGATCACAAAGCGGTCTTCGTAGTTGCAGAGACTCGTCAAGCGGTAGATGGCCTCGGCCTGTTCGGTGGTGCAATCGGCCTCGCGGAGGCCGTCCAGGGCGACCTGCATCTCTACGTCCCCCACCGTCACCGCGCGCTTCCAAGTGCGAATGGCCATCATCTTCTTCATGGCATAGCGCACAGGCGCCTCCTGCCCGGCCCCGAACAAGCTGGCCAAGTAGCTCATGGGCAGCCGCGCCTGATCCAGCGGGGCGAAGATCTCGTCCGTTGAGGTGGGGTTCAGGGCGATGCCGTTCTCCACCGAATACGTGACCGGTCCGAGGGCGGGCACGTAGAACAGGCTGGGGAAGGTGCGGAATTCCGGGTGGGGCGCCAGGGCCAGTCCCCACTCCTTGACGAACTTGTAGACGGGACTCTTCTGCGCGGCCTTGAGGATCTGCTCGGTGACGCCATTCTTCCGGGCGGACTCGATCACGGCAGGATCGAAGGGGTCCGCCAGCATGTCGCGGTGGGCGTCCACCAGCTCGGCATCGGGCCTTACCCCCGCTTCCTGGATCTTGTCCGCGTCGTAGAGCAGCACCCCCATGTAACGGATGCGACCCACGCAGGAATGGAAGCAGGCCGGGGCTTGACCGGTTTCCACGCGGGGATAGCAGAGCAGGCACTTTTCGGACTTCCCCGTGCTCCAGTTGTAGAAGACCTTCTTGTAGGGGCACGCGGACACGCAGTAGCGCCAACCCCGGCAGACGTTCTGGTTGACGAGGACGATGCCATCCTCGCCCCGCTTGTAGATGGCGCCGCTGGGACAGGCGGCCACACAGGCGGGATTCGCACAGTGGTTGCAGATGCGCGGCAGGTAGAACATCACCAGCGTCTCGATGCTGAGGAGTTGCAACCGCTGCTCCTCGGTCATGGCCGCCAGATTTGGATCATTGCGGGCATAGAGCGCGGAACCACCAAGATCATCGTCCCAGTTGGGGCCGGACTCGACGTCGATGTATTCGCCAGTGACCTTGCTGATGGGTATGGCCGTGGGCTGGTCGTCCAGCTCGGGACCGTTGAAGAGATCCTCATACCGGTAGGTCCATGGCTCGTAATACTCATCCATGGTGGGCAGGTCCGGCTGGTAGAAGATCTTCTGAAGGAACTTGCCCTTGCCTGTGAGGCGCAGTTCGAGCTTGCCATCCTTGACGATCCAGCCGCCCTTGTACTCGCCCTGGTCCTCCCACTTGGTGGGATAGCCGGTGCCGGGCTTGGTTTCGACGTTATTCCACCACATGTAGTCGGCGCCCTTGCGGTCGGTCCACACGTTCTTGCAGGCGATGGAGCAGGTGTGGCAGCCGATGCACTTGTCCAGGTGGAACACCATGGCGACTTGAGAGCGAATATCCATGAGGGTTCCTCCTACCAGACCAGTTGGCCGAGCTTGCGGACATAGACCACCGTTTCGCGGTTCACACCGGTGGGGCCCCAATAGTTGAAGTGGTAGCTGAACTGCCCATAGCCGCCGACCATGAGGTTGGGCTTGAGGCGGATGCGGGTCAGGCTGTTGTTCATACCCGCGCGCTTCATGCCCCGGATGGGACTCTTGGGTACGCCATAGGTGCGCTCCGTCGCGTGGTACTGGATGCAGGCGCCCTTGGGGATGCGGGCGCTGACACAGGCCCGCGTGACCACCACGCCGTTGTCGTTGTGGACCTCCACCCAATCGTTGTCCTTCAATCCCACGGAAGCGGCATCCTCCTCGCTGAGCCAGAGGGGATCGCACCCCCGCGAGAGCGTGGTCATGCGTTCCGTATCCCCGTACGTCGAGTGAATGTGCCACTTGCCATGGGGGGTCAGGTAGTTCAGCGCCAGTGTCTTGCCTTCGCGCTTGGAGCAGCGCAAATCCCCGAGCACCTGGGCCGGAGGCGTCGGCTTGTAGGTTGGCAGGTGTTCGCCAAAGGCGAGATAGCCTTCATGATCCAGGTAGCAGGACTGGCGACCCGTCAGCGTCCGCCAGGGCACCATGCGCTCCACGTTGTAGGTGAAGGCCGAGTAGGGCCGCTTCTCATCCACAAGGCCCGACCAGCAGGGGCTGTTCAGCACGCGCCGGGGCTGGGATAGCAGATCCTTGAAGGTGTACTTGATGCCGCGGTACGGCTCGGCGAGATCCTTCAACGGCAGGCCCGTGCGGCCTTCCATGAACTCGTAGGCCCGGTAGGCCAGTTCGCCGTTGGTCTCGGGCGAGAGATGCAGCAGCACGTTGGCAGCCTCCATGTCCTCTTCGAGGCTGGGGCGTTTCTGACCCTCGATCATCACCGTGGGATGGGTTTCGAGCATGCGGTCGTAGATGTCCTTGATGGGGTACTTCACACCGTGAGCGCCCAGGCCCTGTTCCCGGACATTCGGCCCCAGGGAGATGAACTGATCGTAGAGCTTGGTGTAATCGCGGGTGATGACGGCCAGACTCGGCATGGTCTTGCCCGGAATGGCCTCGCATTCGCCGGCCATCCAGTCCCGGATGTGGGGCTGGGCGATCTCGCCGATGCTGTCGTGGGCCAGCGGGCTCGAGACGATGTCCTCGATGGGGTTGGGCAGGTGCTTGGCCGACAGCTCGCTGACAGTCTTCGCCATCCCCTTGAAGATGTCCCAATCGCTCTTGGATTCCCAGCAGGGCGGAACTGCCGCCGACAGGGGATTGATGAAGCTGTGCATGTCCGTGGAATTGAGATCCGTCTTCTCATACCAAGTGGCGGTAGGCAGCACGATGTCGCTGTAAAGGGCCGAGGTGTCCATTCGGAAGTTGATGTCCACCACCAGGTCCATCTTTCCCGTGACCGTGGGGCGCCACACAACATCTTTCAGCGTGCCTTCGGCCACCTCGTCGGCGATGGCATTGGTGTGGGTGCCGAGGTAGTGCTTGAGGAAGAATTCGTGGCCCTTGGCCGAGGTACCGATGGCATTGCCGCGCCAGATGTACCAGACGCGGGGCCAATTCTCGGCGGCATCTGGATCCTCGATGGAGAACCGAAGATCCTTCTTCTTCAGGCGGTCCACGGTGCTGGCGATGATGGCTGCGTTGTCCTTGGCGCCCGCCTTGCGGGCATCGGCCACGACTTGCATGGGATTCTCGTTGTATTGGGGGAAGTAGGGCAGCCAGCCACTGCGCACGGCGCGGGTCTGCATGTTCATGCAGTGGCCCTCCACCAGCTCACTGCCATCCGGGACCGTGTTGTATTCCTTGAATTCCTTCTCGTAGCGCCACTGGTCGCTGTTCACGTAGTGCCAGCTTGGAGCGTTCTGGAGCCGGTTCACGGAGACCCAGTCCTTGGCCAGAGCGATGGCACTCCAGGAGGCCACCGGGGCCAACTTTTCCTGGCCGACGTAGTGGGCGAGGCCGCCGCCGTTGGTGCCGATGCACCCGCAGAACACGAGGGCGTGCTGGGCGGCCCGGTAGATCAGGTTGTTGTGGTACCAGTGGTTGATGCCGGCGCCGATGATGACCGTGCACTTGCCCTTGGTCAGCTCGGCGGTGTGAGCCCATTCGCGGGCGAAGCGGAGCACGTTGTCGCGGGACAGCCCCGTGTGCTTCTCCTGCCAGGCGGGCGTGTAGACCCCGGAGGCGTCGTTGTAGTCCTTCGGGTAGGCGCCAGGCAAATCACGATCCACGCCAAACTGGGCCATGAGGAGGTCGTAGACCGTGGTCACAGGAACCGAGCTTCCATCCGCCAGACGGATGTGTCTCACGGGAACACCCCGGAAGAGCGTCTTCCCGTCTGCAAAATCGTCGAACTGGACCTGCTCCGTCTCACGGCCAAGCATTGTCAGCGCCGGATCGATGGGGCTATCGTCCTTGCCGTCCTGAAGCAACAGGTTCCACTCACCCTGCTTCGTGCTCCAGCGCTGACCCATGGCTCCCTTGGGCATCTTGGGCGCGCCAGAGGGGTGGTCCCACATGAGGAACTTCCATTCGCCATGTTCTTCCTCGGCGTACTTTTCGAGGCGACCCGCCCGCAGTAGCTGGCCGGGGCGGTAGCCGCCCTCAATCGGTGTCAGTTCAACAAGGAAGGGACCATCCGTGTATTTCTTCTGGTAGTCCAGGAAGAAGGGCACCTGCTTCTGATGGTGGAATTCCGTGAGGATGACGTGGTTCACGGCCATCCAGAAAGCGCCATCCTGGCCCTGATGCACCGGCATCCACTCGTCGGCGTACTTGGCCACCTGGTTGAAGTCAGGGCTGAAGACCACCATCTTGGTACCGTTGTGGCGCGATTCCGCCGCGAAGTGGCAGTCAGGTGTGCGCGTCATGTTCAGGTTGCTGCCCATGACCGCGAGGAACTTCGCGTTGTACCAATCCGCGCTCTCCTGCACGTCGGTCTGCTCGCCCCACATTTCGGGGCTGCTGGGCGGCAGGTCACAGTACCAGTCGTAGAAGCT
This sequence comes from Candidatus Geothrix skivensis, assembly GCA_016721195.1. Lineage (GTDB taxonomy): Bacteria > Acidobacteriota > Holophagae > Holophagales > Holophagaceae > Geothrix > Geothrix skivensis. Next base: position 60,240 of record JADKIO010000009.1, read on the forward strand.
AAGGTTGGTGCCGCCCATGAGCTGGATGAAGCGCGAGCCTGCGGCGTAGCTCAGCATGGACATGGCGGGAATGGGACTGAAGCCCGCGATGCGATCGGGGCCGTGGGTCTTGATGGTGTGGATGTTGGCCGCAGCCATGAGCTCGTTTACCTGCTCCCAGGAGGCGCGGCGGAAGCCTCCCTTCCCCCGGGCCTGTTGATAGCGCGCCCGCTTGACCGGATCGTTCTGGATACTGGCCCAGGCAGCGACAGGATCCTGATCCTTGCCCTTGGCCTCGTTCCAGAGGTCCATCAGCGCCCCGCGCATGTAGGGGAACTTCACGCGGAGGGGGCTGTAGAGGTACCAGGAGAAGCTGATGCCGCGCTGGCAGCCACGCGGCTCATAGGGCGGGACCGTCTCATCCAGGAGCGGGTAGTCCACCACCTGCATCTCCCAGGTGACGATGCCTTCCTTGACGTAGATGTTCCAGCCGCAACTGCCAGTGCAGTTCACGCCGTGGGTGCTGCGCACCACCTTGTCGTGCGCCCAGCGGTTCCGGTAGAACTCCTCCCAGGTGCGGGTTTCGGGGTCTACGATGTCGGTGATCCAGTGGCTTTGCTTACGCTCGGTCATGGTGATTCCGTCTCCTCGTGTCTGGATCAGGCTCTTGGCTTCAGGTTCTTGCGCACGCCCTTCAATCGCTTCCGGCCCAGGTGGCCCCCCAGCAGCATTCCCCCCACCAGGCCAACAACGCCGAGCACGGGGAAGACCACATCGCGTTGATCCGGCGGCTGGGAGCCCACGCTCTTCAGAAAGCTGGCCACTTGGAAGGCTTCCTCGGCGCTGGCTGGGGTCTTCGCGAACACACCCTGCATGGTGGGGAAGGACGGGTTCTCGATGACCCCCGCCAAGCCGGCCCCGTATTTGGCGGTCGCACCGGTCAGGTCCGGTCCCAGCCACCCACCGCCCCAGCCGCCCACACCCTGAGCGCGGTGGCAGGACATGCAGGAAGGGGCCCCGGATTTGAAACGCCGATCCCCTGTGAAGTAGAGCCTGCCGTTGCGGATGTCTTCAGGGGTCGCGGGCCGTGAAATCGCCGCCGTGCCCAGAGCCTTGCCCTGGGCACTGTAATCATCGATCAACTTCAACAAAGCCTGAGCTTCCGGAACCGTCACCCCGAGGTCCGGCATCCTCACGCCGTTGAACTCGCGCAGCAGGGTCGTGGCGGTGGGATCTCCCCCATCGATCATGGCTGCGGCCCCGGTGATGAACTTGGTGGACCAGTCATGAGGGCGGCGCTTGCCCAGATCCTTCAGGTCCGGCCCCACCTTTTTGCCCGCACCAATGGTGTGGCAGCTCATGCAGCTCTTCCGGAACTGGGTTTCAGCATCCTGGCCGGCCAGGGGCTGTGCCAGAGGGAGCAACAGGGCTGACAGCAGAATCAGTCGTGGCGCGGTTCGGGGAAACACGACACCTCCTCTAGGGAGTGCCCGCGTCTGGCGCGAGCATATTTAGGATGTATGAATCGGAAATAGTGCCCAAGTATGTGCCGCGTATATCGAACTGCGCAAGGGGGTAGTCCATGAAAATATGTGAATTGTGACAATTTAACAAATACAGTTATATTTTAGGTTATACGTATTTGTTTGATAGATCCGGTGTGTTGTCCCCCGAAATTCGGGATTCAGTCCCACGCCGCCTGAATGCGTGGCCCAGGATGGGGTTCTCTCCAGACAGGTTGAAAAATAAGCAAAATTGGCCCTGGATCACCGTAATGGTCGTGACTATATTCGGATGACTTAATCCTTTTAATGTCCATCTGGATGGTCCATGCAGCATTCCGAGCTTGGCTTTGCCCCTTCGCGCAGCATCTTCCACACGCCGACCCGGTATGCGCTCCAGGTTCTCGTCCGACTTCCCAGTGATGGCACCTATCGCCTGGCCCGCTGTCTGGCTGCCGACCTCGAGCTTCCCGGCCCCTACCTGGCCAAGATCCTCCAGATCCTCAGCCAATGTGGAATCCTGGAATCGCATCGAGGACCCGCCGGCGGGTTCCGCCTGCATCGGGCGCCAGAGGACATCACCCTCAAGGAGGTCGTCGTGGCCATGGAGGGTCCCGAACCCTTTGGGGACTGCCTCCTAGGTCACCACGGAGGGAAGGATGGGTGTCATTGCCCCATCCGCCCGGCCTGGGATGTCCTTCAGAACCAGCTTACGGCCTTTATGGCCGAAACCACCTTGCAGGATCTAAAGGTATCTCACGACTTGTCTAGTATTTCCGATGAACCAGACCGTCCAGATGCGGTGCCCGTTTAATTATTTATGAACGCGTGATCCGAATCACTTCCAGTGGCTGGGGGTCTGTTTTGATTTAGGATTGATCTATCCGATTTTTCAACCCTCGGAGCCACCATGTCGGAACGATCCCAAGCTTACACAGCCCTGGCCATGAGCACCTTGGCCTTCACTCTGTGTTTCGCCGTCTGGACGCTCAACGGCGTCCTCGTCACCTTCCTGGTGGAGAACGGTCTTTTCCGTTGGGACACGGCCCAGATCGGCTGGCTCATTGGGATCCCCGTGCTCACGGGCTCCGTCATGCGGTTGCCCGTGGGCCTGCTCACCGATCGCTTTGGCGGGCGCAAGGTCTACACGATCCTCCTGCTCTTGGCCGCCCTGCCCACCTGGTTGCTAGGCAGTGTCCATGACTACCAGGGCTTCCTGTTCGCCTCCCTGGGCTTCGGTCTGTCCGGCGCGGCCTTCGCGGTGGGCATCGCCTATTCCAGTGTCTGGTTCAGCAAAGCCCGTCAAGGCACGGCCCTGGGCATCTTCGGCGCAGGCAATGCCGGTTCCGCGATCACCAGCATGGGCGCACCGCTCCTTCTGAAAAAACTCACCGCCGGCGGGACGAACCTGGAAGCCTGGCGGATGCTGCCAAAGATCTACGCCATCGTGCTGCTCGTCATGGCTGTGGCCTTCTTCCTCTTCACCCAGGAGAAGAAGGCCGAAGGAGCGAAGGACCGGTCCTTCGCCCAGATGTTGACCCCGTTGCGGAACGTTCGTGTCTGGCGTTTTGGGCTCTACTACTTCCTGGTCTTCGGCTGTTTCGTAGCCTTGGCCCAGTGGCTGATCCCTTACTATGTGGGCGTCTACGGCATGAGCCTGGTCATGGCAGGACTCCTGGCCTCCCTGTTCAGCCTGCCCTCCGGCCTCATCCGCGCCGCTGGCGGCTGGATGTCGGACCGATTCGGGGCCCGAACGGTCATGTACTGGACCTTCGGCCTCAGCATCTTTGCCTGTGCGGCGCTCATGGTCCCGCGCATGTCCATCGAAAGCCCGGGGCCATCCGTGCTGGCTCAGATCGGCGGTGTGGTGACCGCAGTCAGCGCTGAACACATCACAGTAGGCGATACGACCTATCCCCTGCGGACCAAGGGTGCGGAACCGGACACTCGGAACGACCAGATGCTGGTGTTCCCTCAGAGCCGGTTCTGGCAGACCCCCGTGGTGAAAGTAGGCGACCGGGTGAAGAAGAAGCAATTGCTGGCCTCAGGTACCACGCATGTGTTCTTCCAGGCCAATGTGTGGATCTTCACTTTCCTGGTGTTCATGGTGGGAATCGTCTGGGGAATCGGGAAGGCCGCGGTCTATCGCTACATCCCTGACTACTTCCCCGATGAAGTGGGGGTGGTCGGCGGCATCGTGGGTGTGATCGGTGGGCTGGGTGGATTCGCGGGTCCCATCCTCTTTGGCTACCTCCTGAAGGCCACAGGGCTCTGGACGACCATGTGGATGTTCCTCATGATCCTCTCGGTCATCTGCCTGGTTTGGCTCCATGCGGTGGTTCGCCGCATCACCCGGGAGCAGAATGAGACCCTCTACACCCGCTTCGAACACCATGCACCTGCCCTTGCGCCTGATGAAGTCGTCGAACCCGCCTGAACCCGTCACTGGAGGCCTCCATGGCCAAGCTCACCGACTGGAAACCTGAAGACCCTCAGGCTTGGGCCGCAGGCGGCAGCCGCACAGCCTGGCGGAACCTCGCAGTCTCCGTACCGGCCCTACTCTCGGCCTTTTGTATCTGGATGTTCTGGAGCGTCCTGACTGTCCGGATGAAGGAGGCCGGATTCCCCTTCACCGCCGCCCAACTCTTCACCCTCATCAGCATTGCCGGACTGAGTGGAGCCACGCTGCGCATCCCCAGCGCCTTCCTCGTGGGCCTGGCGGGGGGCCGCAACACCATCGCCCTCACCACCGCACTCCTCGTGGCACCCGCCCTAGGCGCGGGTATCGCCCTCCAGGATAAGACCACTCCCTTCGCCACCTTCGCGATTCTGGCGGCCCTCAGCGGCATCGGCGGGGGCAACTTCGCCTCATCCATGGCCAACATCAACGGCTTCTTCCCCAAGCGCCTAGCTGGCTTGGCCTTGGGCCTGAACGCGGGCGTGGGCAACCTGGGCGTCAGCATCATGCAGATCCTGGTGCCTGCGGTCATGGGCACTTCATTGTTCGGCGCGCTCGCTGGGGCACCGCATTTGAATGCGGCCGGTCGTCAACTCTGGGTGCAGAATGGCGCGCTGGTGTGGGTGCCCTTCCTGGCCGTGGTCGCTCTCCTCGCCTGGTTCCTCATGGACAACCGGGAGGGACAGGACTGCGAGCCCACCAGCCTCGCATTGCTGAAAATCCTGGGGCTCCACCTCATCGGGTTCGCCGCCACGGCCATGGGCGTCCTCCTGCTTCTGCGCTTCAAGCTCGGACTTCTGCCTCAGATGGGCGTGCTGGTGCTCACCATCCTGGTCTGCCTCGGCCTGATGAAGCTCCTGCCCGGCAAGATCAAAACGGGCCTGGATGCTCAGTTCGCGATCTTCCCCAAGAAGCACACCTGGATCATGACCGTGCTCTACCTCATGACCTTCGGCAGCTTCATCGGCTTCAGCTCCGCGCTGCCCCTGCTCATCAAGGTGGTGTTCGGACGCTACCCCGTGGGGGTGCTCAACCCGCACAGCCCGAACCCCCTGGCCTATGCCTTCCTGGGCCCCTTGGTGGGGTCCATCGTGCGGCCCATCGGCGGCATGCTGTCGGACAAATTTCGCGGGTCGCGTGTAACGCAGTGGGCCACCGTCCTGATGATCCTCGGCGCCCTCGGCGTCGCCCACTTCGTCAAGCTGGCCCAATCCGCCCCGGATCCCGCCGTCCACTTCATGCCCTTCCTTATCCTCTTCCTGTTGCTCTTCGTGGCCTCGGGACTGGGCAACGGCTCCACCTTCCAGATGGTGCCCTTCATCTTCGAGCCCAAGCTCGCCGGTCCGGTCCTCGGCTGGACCTCGGCGGCTGCCGCCTATGGCGCCTTCATTATCCCGGCCATTTTCAAGATCCAGGTGGATGCCGGAAAGGTGGAGGTGGCCCTCTACGGCTTTGCGTTCTTCTACCTGCTCTGCCTCGTCCTGAATTGGTACTACTACGCAAGAACCAATGCAGAAGTGAAGTGCTAGTAATTATCCCAGAGACCAACCAACACCAATAAGGGAGCAAACATGACGAGCCTCAACGCGCAGACCCGCCTCGGCGATCTGATCAAGACCCAGCCTGAAGCCATGAGGTATTTCGAGAGCGTCGGCATTGACTACTGCTGTGGCGGTCATCGGCCTCTCGGTGAGGCCTGTGACGCAGTCGGCCTGGATTGTGATTCAGTCCTGAAGACTTTGGGATCCCTGCCGAAGGCAGCAGAGGGAAGCCCGTCACCCGCAGACTGGGAGAAGGCGACACTGACCGATCTCATTGCGCACATCGTCCCCACGCATCACGATTTCTTGCGTACCGAGCTGCCAAGGCTGGACAAGCTGGTGACCAAGGTGCTGGAGGTCCATGGCGAGCGCCATCCTGAGATGGAGCGGATCTACGACCTTTTCCAGGCACTGACAGCCGACCTCATGCCCCACCTCATGAAGGAAGAGCAGATCCTCTACCCCTTCATCCGGAGCATGGAGAGTGGGCAACAAGGTGGTGCCTGTTTCGGCACCGTCCAAAGCCCCATCCGGGTGATGGAGATGGAGCATGAGGCTGTTGGCGCCATCCTCGCGGAACTCCGGAAACTGACGAACAGCTATACCGCCCCCGCAGATGGCTGCGCCACCTTCCAGGCCCTCTACCAAGGCCTTGCAGGACTTGAAGCGGACATCCACCTGCATATCTACCTTGAGAACCAGATCCTTCATCCTCGCGCCATTGCGATGGAGAGTAGCCTCCAGGGATAAGGCAGCAGGCCACCAAGGCTTCTCAAAGCCACTCCTATTCTCGGTACGCGACATGGTGCGCCGCAACAGCTTGATACACCATCCTCACCCCAGCGGACTCACCCCCGAGGGAAGGATGTGCATCGTCATCCTGAGCACTGAACATATATGTAACTTGCCCAATGGACCCGATCACTGGGTGGAAGAATACGGATGAGAGACTGGTTTACCAAGAACCTTGGCGATGCATCGATGGCTGATGAAGCCGTGGAACGCATCAAGGCGCTATTCCTTCTGGAATATGAAAGATCAAAGCAACCTCCAGGAATGGCCGTCTTCATTCGACATGAATCGAATGGCTATCTCCATTGTGAAGTCCGCCTCTACTTCTCACCTGCCTCAGCGCCTGTGGCACAAGCCGTGGATGCAGATTCATGCCAGAGGCCATCACCGACTGATCTAGGCCTTCTAGCTGGACCGCAAGATTCTTGGGTGGTACTTTTTCCCGTGGTCTGAATCCTCTTCTTTCCTAGTCAATGATTGAAGCCTCGATTCGTCTAGAGGTTCAATCGCCGTTGCTGACCGGCTACGAAGACTGTTCATCGAAAACCTCCACGAGAACAGTTTTGGGATTCGGAACTGAGTAGTCCCTTACCCGTCGGAACTTCCGTTCCGCTGCATTCCCAAGTCCTTTCGTGGCACAAAACTCAGCCCATGCATCCATCAGGGGCCGCCTCTTTTTGATCATGGCGCCCCTCGAATAGGCGGCTTCAGTCTTGTCCGGCAGACCATGGGCAAGGGCGAACTCGATGACCTGACGGTCGAATTCGGTATGGTCCTGCCCCCACGTTTTAAACGTCGCACGGAACCCATGGGGGACGACGCGCTTCCCCTTCGGGTCGCGCCAACCAATGTTTCCCACCTCCGCACGATGTGCATCCATGCGCTTGATCAACGCGGTCATGGCCGCGTCAGACAGGCAAGTCTCAGGCTTTCCGCCAGGGAACACGAACTGTCCGGTCTTGAGCTTGCCCATGCTCCGAATGATCTCAACCGCGCGAGGTGACAGCGGAATCACATGTTCCTTCTTGCCCTTCATGCGCATCGCTGGCACTGTCCAAAGGGCCTTTTCGAGATCGAATTCTTCGCCCATCGCGCCACGGACCTCCCGCGGGCGAGAGGCATTCAGGATCAAGAACTCCAAGGCCCGTGCTGCGGTGCCTTTCTCCTGCCGAAGCACCTCTGTGAATGCTCCAATTTGGGAAAAAGGAAGCGATGGGTAATTTACCAGTTTTTTGAGCCTGGGTGATTCGATAAGGAGGGCCTCAAGCTTCCCTTCCCACGCTGCGGGATTGTCCGCGTCGTACCACTCTTTGCCTTTAGCGAAGTCGAATACGGCCTCGATGCGGCTCCTGACGCGACTTGCTGTTTCCGCATTTTCCTCCCAGATAGGCTTAAGCACACCTGGACGTGCGTGGTCCGAATGGACCGGATCTCCATGGACCCCAGCATGGAATACACGTGGGTTTTCAAGGAGTTCAACCAATCATCCGCATATCCAGACGTCCACTTTGCCTTATGGGCTTCCCAGCATGCCTGCGTCGCTTCCTCAAATGTTTTCATGCTGGCGATCAGATCTAGAGCCTCTTGCTTCCGTCTCTTGCGCTCGAGGATCGGGTCATCAAATTTGCGACGGATCTTCCTCTGCTCGGTCGCGATCCCACGGGCCTCTTCAAGGGAGTAATCAGTAAAGGGTCCGATGCCAAATTCCTTGAGCTTGCGTCCACCATCCCTGGATTCTGCGCCAATACCGAAAGGTCCAGCATTTCGTCACCTTGGCGACGCGCTTACCCTGCTTCGTGGTCTCCCACTGCTTGGCGCCGTTCACGCAGACCTGGCCTGACCTGGAGATAGAGTCCGCCGCCCACGTGGTCGCAAAACGTTCCCGGATCGTGCCACGCGGCAAGCGTAGCCACTTCGAAAACTGGGCCCTTCCCACTGCGTGTCACCTTGGCCATAGCACTCCTCAAACCAACCTGGAGTCCATACTCCGTCCATACAATGAACCAAAATCCAACCAAGTTCAAGATAAATAATTTGAATATATATAAACTATTAAAACAATTATTTCCAAATATTTCTACATTTTGATCAAATTATTCCGAATACATATGCATCCATATAATAACAGTTCGACTCCCACCACCTCCACCGCGAAGCCCCGCATCCGCGGGGCTTCATTGCGTGGCGGAGGCGGGGGAGTCGAAATCGCTGAAATGCTGGCAGGTAGCCGCCCCCGGAGACAGCCCGGGGGGCTGTCGAAGGGGATCAGCGGCGTGCCAGCACGGCCGGAACCCGGCCCCCCCCCCCCCGGGGGCGCCCCCCCCCGGGGGGGGGGGGGGGGGCCCCCCCCGCCCCGCCGCGGGGGATGTTCGCGCGGCCGGAGCGTCACTCCGCAGGAGTGATGCGGAGGGACTCCCACCACCAGATCGCGGGGTCGTGCTCAACCTGAGGTTCCATCGATAGGAATCAACGCCGCGGCCCGCAGGGGTGCGGCCCTACGAGACATCTACCCGATGACGGTCTGTCTGGATGGCCTTGTCGAATCCAGGGGAAGATGGAATGCAACGAACCTCTATGTCCATGCCGCCTCCCTCCCCGCGTCCCATCCGCATGTTCCTCACCGCCCGGGACGAGAACCATCGTCTGGCAGAGGTTCCCGCCCTGTGGCCTGCCACGGTTGGTCCGGAGCGGCACAGGATCCAGGTCGAACCAGGGTTGACATTTCAGACCATCGAGGGATTCGGAGGTGCCTTCACGGAGGCGGCGGCGGTCACCTGGTTCTCCTTGAGCCCGGCTCGACGAGAGGAAGTCCTGCAGGCCTACTTCCACCCGGTGGCGGGCCACGGCTACACGCTCTGCCGGGTGCCCATGGGAAGCTGCGATTTCGCGTTGGGGAACTACGCCCATGTCGAAACGGAAGGTGACGTGGAACTCGCGACGTTCACCATCGCCCGCGATCGGCAGGCGCTGATCCCCTTCATCCGAGCGGCACAGAAGGTGGCGGGCGGTCCCATCAAGCTGCTGGCCTCACCGTGGAGTCCGCCCGCCTGGATGAAGAGCAACGGCCAGATGAACCAGGGCGGCACGCTTCTGCCCCAATACCGCCAGGCCTGGGCCCGCTGCTTCGTCCGCTTCGTCCAGGCCTATGCCGAGGAGGGCATCCCGATCTGGGGCCTCACCGTACAGAACGAACCCATGGCAACCCAGCCCTGGGATTCCTGCCTCTACTCGGCGGAGGCGGAGCGGGACTTCGTGCGCGACTTCCTGGGGCCGGAGCTCGCCTCGGCAGGGCTGGGTGAGGTCAAGATCATCATCTGGGACCACAACCGGGACTTGATGGTCGAGCGCGCCAGGGTGGCGTTTACGGATCCGGTCGCATCAGACTTCATCTGGGGCACCGGCTTCCACTGGTACGGTGAGGACTGCTTCGAGCATGTGCAGCAGGTGCACGATGCCTGGCCCCACAAGCACCTGCTCTTCACGGAGGGCTGCCAGGAGGATGGGCCGCACAGGGGCTCCTGGGAGCTGGGCGAGCGCTATGCCCGCTCGATGATCCAGGACCTCAACCGCTGGACGGAGGGCTGGATCGACTGGAACCTGCTGCTCGACACCCGGGGCGGCCCCAACCACGTGGGGAACCTCTGCAGCGCGCCGGTGCTGGCCGACACAACCGAGGACGCCCTGCTCTGGCAGAGCTCGTACTACTACCTGGGGCACTTCGCCCGCTTCGTGAAGGTGGGTGCGCTCCGCCTGGGCTGCGAGTCCACGGATGCGAACCTGGAGGCCACGGCCTTTCGCAACCCGGACGGCACCATCGCCACCGTGGTGATGAACCGTACGGAAGCTACCCTGGGGTTTGAGCTGAACATCATCGACGGAGCTGGGTTTCGGACCGGGCTCCCGCCGCGGTCCATCGCCACCTACCTCTTCTCGGGTAAAGCCTCGGTGTAGCGCGTTCGCATGACCAGCTTCGGCCGGCGATCCACCGTGAAGAGGCCCCAGTGCTTCTCGGGCTCCAGCGGATCCGGAGAGCCCTTCCAGGGCTCGTCGAAGGCTTCAAAGACGAAGGTGAGGATGCCCTCCACGTTCGTCCAGGCCATGAGGTCTTCGAAGTAGGTCGCCTGCAGCTCTTCGGAGGAGTTCTCAGGGTGGATGCCGCGGCCGTTGGAGCTCGTGGCCCACCCGGCCTCGGTGATCACCACGGGCTTGTGCGGATAGAGCCTGGCCACGCTCAGGTAGTTGTCCTGGGTGTAGTGGATGGCTTCGTGGACTCGCTTGTACTCCCAGACCGGATAGGTATGGAGCGAGATGAAGTCCAGCTCCTCGGCCAGCTCCCGCAGCTTGTGCTGCCAGGGCACGTAGTTCTCGCAGAAGGTCACCGGCTGCGGGATGCGCCCTTTGACGCGGCGGACCAGCTCGATGAGCCGGCTGACCGGCACGAAGTGATCGGTCCAGTCCACGGTCGCCTCGTTGCCCACGGCCACCGAGAAGACGATGTCCTCGAACCGGCCGGCCAGGGACACGAGCCGCTCGATTTCGGCGTCGTTCTCGGCCTGGCTGGCCTCGAGTTCCGCCTCGGTGTAGGTGGTGCCCCAGGGGCAGCCGAAGTTGTTCATCTCGGCACCCACGTAGGCACCGAGCATGACCCGGAAGCCGAGCCCCTCCGCGCGGATGACCTCCAGGACCCGTTCCGCGTGCAGGCTGCAGTCGTAGAGCCGCAGCAGTTGCCAGTGCTTGGCGAGGATCAGCAGATCCTCCAGGATCTCGGCCTTCGAAGGATAGATCCGCTCACCCGGGCTCTGGCCCCGCCGGTAGCCCGAGTAGCAGATGGCGTTGCCGGCCGGAAGGATCAGCATGTCCGGGCATCTCCAGCGCTACACATACTTCGGGTGCCCGTCCTTGTCCCAGAGCCCCCAGTAGGCTCCCACGTCCCCTTCATCGCCGACCTTCCAGGCCTCGTCGAAGGCGGCGAAGTAGAAGATCTGGACATCGTCCGCCCGCCCCCAGTTGCAGGTGTCGATGAAGTAGCGCAGCGCCCCCTCCAACGACGGCACCGAACCGTGGAACGCCTGCCCGGTGTTGGGCCAGCCGGTTTCGCTGACGATGACCCGCTTGCCCTTGGCCACGGCCAGGGTCCGCTGGTACATGCTCTGCATGTAGGCGATGGCCTGCTCCCGGGGACAGCCTTCCCAGAAGGGGTAGCAGTTGGTCATGAGGAGGTCGCAGGCCGCCGTGATGCGGGGGTGCTTCTCGAAGAGGTAGTAGGCATCCACGTAGCCGACCGGAACCCCGGGCACCGCCGCCTTGGCCCGCTGGAGGTAGTCCAGCAGTTCGTCCTCGGACAGGTCCTCCCGCAGCAGGACCTCGTTGCCGATGGCCAGGATGTCGGCATGCCCGGCGCGAGCCACCTCGATGGCTGCGGTGAACTCCCGCTCGTTGTCCTCCCGGTCGGTCCCGAGCCAGGCGCCCACGAGGGTCTTCAGGCCCAGGCCATGGGCGAGCCGCGGGGTGTGCTGGTGCCCCTCGGTGCAGGAGAAGGACCGGATCCAGCGGGTGTACGGGCGGATGATCTCCAGTCGCTCCAGGATCTGTGCCTCGGTAACGATCGAGCCTGGCGCCTGGCCCTCGAGGTAGGGACTGAAGCAGAGGCCGTGGACCCCGGTCTTCATCACGTGGTGGTATTCCTCCAGCAGGGAAGCATGACCCTTCGGGCTGGCAGCCCCTTCACCCGTGGCACCTGGCTCCGAGCCGGTCCAGACGGGATGCGCGACGCCGGAGTGAAGCCTGGGGGTTTCCCCGGCTGAGCGCGACGGTTTGGGTTGGGACATGGCAGGACTCCCGGAGGGCTCAGGTGCCTGGAGCGGCCTTGGGCGGCCTGCTCTTGCTTCTTCCGCGGGCCACGCCCCCGGGCACCAGCGACACCACGAGCGTGCCCTTGACGATCTCTGCGCGGAGAGCCGACGCGAACTCCGGTGGCAGGGTTTCCAGGTACGCCTCCAGGGTCCAGGCTTCCTCTCCCCGGGACGGATCGATCTCCGGGGGCACATGGTGCTGGATGGACAGCTCCATGACCTGCCGGACGGTCCTGAGTTTCTTGGTCATCAAGGAGCTCCAGTGAAACGGGGGTGCCAAGGAACGCGAACGGGAAAGCTCGACTGGCTGGATGGGTGCGGAGCCCCGGTTGTCTGATCTGGGTTTGCAGAAACGCCCGGCACCAGTACTGCGAGCCGGGCGTTCCACGTCGCACCGGGAGGGATGTCTCCGCCCGGGGCGACCACTGGTCAGGGCAGGAAGGTGATGTCGTCCAGGTAGTAGGTCTTGGCCCCGCCGGCCGTGGCGCCGGTGACCCCGAAGTTGAAGAAGATCGAGGCCTTGTTGTAGGTGAAGGCCAGATTGAGGGCGGCCGTGCCGGTGGCCTGGTTCGCGAAGTTGAAGGTCAAGGTCTGCCAGCCCGCCGCGGTGGTCACCGTGGCCTCCGTCTCGCAGGTATGGGTGACGTCCGCGGCATCCTCGACCTTGAGCCGGACCTGAATCCCCGCGTCAGGCGACCACACGCGCACCGAGACCTGCTTCTTGGTCGCACTGAAGGGCAGCGTGGGAATCGAGTTGTTCGCTCCCGTGGACACCGTGGTTCCAGCCCACAGCTCGGCGGTGGCGGACTTCACGACCTTGACCACCTTGTTGGTGCCGCCGGCGGGATCCGTCACTACGGTCGAGTCCTCGGCGCCGCCGAAACCGGTCAGGGTGTAGGTGAGGGCCGCATCGTCGAAGGTGATGGGGGCGTAGGTGGCTCCACCACCTCCCCCGCCGCCGCCGGTCCCGCCAATGAAGGTCACGTCATCGCAGTAGTAGGTCCTGGCGGCGCCCGCGGCGGCGCCGGTCGTGCCGAAATCAAAGAAGATCGACACCTTGTTGTAGGTCTTCGTCACGTCCAGAGCGGCCGTTCCCGTGGCCTGATTGGCGAAGTTGAAGGTCAGGGTCTCCCAGGCGTTGGCCACGGTGGTGGTCGCCTCCGTCTCGCAGGTGATGGTGTTGTTCGCGGCGTCCTCCACCTTCAGCCGGACCTTGATGCCGACGACGGAAGAGTAGGCCCGCACGGTCATCCGGGTATTGGCCGCATCGAAGGGCATCTTGCCGACGGACTGATTCGCCCCAGTGGAGATGGTGGTCCCCGCCCAAAGCTCAGCGGTTGCGGACTTCACGACCTTGACCACCTGGTTGACCGCACCACTCGGGTCGGCCGTGAGCGTGGAGTCCTCGGCACCGCCAAAGCCTGTCAGCGTGTAGGTCGTCGCGCCAGTCTCGAAGGTCAGGGTGCTGAACGCGAGGCCTCCCCCACCGCCACCGCCCGACCCGGTCCCGCCGATGAAGGCCACATCATCCAGATAGAAGATCTGGGCACCCGCGGTGGCTCCGGCCGTCCCAAAGTTGCAGAAGACGGAGATCTTGTTGAAGGTCTTGCTGACATCCAAGGCGGCAGTGCCCGTGGCCTGGCTGGCGAAGTCGAAGGTGAGGGTCTCCCAGGCGTTGGCCGCCGTGGTGGTCGCCTCCGTCTCGCATGTGATGGTGTTGTTGGCCGCATCCTCAACCTTCAAGCGGATCTTGATGCCCACGGCAGGTGAGTAGACACGCAGGGTCATTCGGGTGTTGGCGGCATCGAAGGGGAGCTTGCCGACTGACTGGTTGGCCCCAGTGGAGAGGGTGGTCCCCGCCCAGGTCTCGGCCGTGGCCGACCGGTTGACCCTCACGGCCTTGTTGGCGCCACCAGTGGGGTCGACCACCACGGTGGAGTCCTCGGCACCGCCGAAGCCCGTCAGCGTGTAGGTGAGCGCGCTGTCGTCGAAGGTGAGGGTGCTGTAGCCCACCGCGCTGCCACCGGTGCTCATTGCCACGTCATCGAAGTAGAAGGTCTGGGCGCCCGCGGTGGCCCCGGCGGTTCCGAAGTTGAAGAACAGCGAGACCTTGCTGTAGGTCTTGGCAAGGTCGAGCGCGGCCGTGCCCGTGGCCTGGCTGCTGAAGTCGAAGGCCAGGGTCTCCCAGGCGTTGGCGAGCGTCGTGGTCGCTTCGCTCTCGCAGGTGATGGTGTTGTTGGTGGCATCCTCGACCTTCAACCGGACCTTGATGCCGGTGGCTGGCGCATAGACGCGCACGGACATCCGCGTATGGGTCGCATCAAAGGGGATCTTCCCGACGGACAGGTTCGCGCCGGTGGAAACCGTCGTCCCCGCCCAGGTCTCGGCCGTGGCGGACCGGTTGACCTTCACGACCTTGTTGGCGCCTCCTGCCGGATCGGCCACGACAGAGGAATCCTCGGCGCCACCGAAGCCGGTCAGCGTGTAGGTCAGGGCACTGTCGTCGAAGGTGATGGCACTGAACCCCGTGGCCCCCCCGCCACCGCCTCCACCCGTGCCGCCGATGAACGTCACGTCATCAAAGTGGAAAGTCTTGGCGCCGGCAGTGGCGCCGCTGACGCCGAAATTGAAGAAGATGGTGGCCTTGTCATAGGTGCTGGCAACATTCAGCGCGGCCGTTCCGGTCGACTGGCTGGCGAAGTCGAAGGTCAGGGTCTCCCAGGTGTTGGACACGGTGGTCGCGGCCTCGGTCTCGACCGAGGTGCCAGGCGCGGTGTGGTCCTCGACCTTGAGCCTGACCGGGATTCCCGCATTGGGCGAGTAGACCCGCACGGTCATCCGCGTGTTGCCCACACTGAAGGGGATCTTCGTGGCAAAGCCGAGGGTGCCGTCCCCCGTCAGGGTGGTCCCGGCCCAGGTCTCGGCCGTGGCCGACTTGACCACCTTCGCCACCTTGTTGGTTCCGCCCGCAGGGTCCACGACGATCGTGGAATCCTCCGCCCCCCCGAATCCCAGCAGGCCGTACTTCACGGTGGCCTGGTCGAAGTTCACTGGCAGGTCCATCTGGGTCAGCACCACCGGGTGGGTGTCATAGGCCTGGCTCACACTGGCTGCGGCAGTGTTGGCGACCCCTGCGGCACTCTTGAAAGCGCCCGCGGCCACCGCGATGGTCATGGTGCCCGAAGCATTGGCCGGGGGGCTGACGACCAGCGTGTACTGGTTGCTCGACACCTTGGCGGTGGAGGCCGCTGCGGTGCAGTTCGTCATCGTGACGGCCGACACAGGGAAGGAACTCACCGGCTGGCTGAACGTGAAGGTGCAGGTCATGGGGCCAGAGACTGGTGTGCTGCTGGCACCGCCGATCACTACCGCCGGGGCCGGATTGAAGGTCTGGATCGGTGCGGCCGGCGTCGCCTTGCCGCCGCAGCTGATCATCAGGGCCAATGGTGCCGCCAGGAGCGCCAGCGGAAGCAGGAATCCGCGCAGTCGACGGTGGGTCATGGGGTCTCCTCGGGAGGGAATGGCTTGAAAGCCGATGCATGCGTGGTCGAACGGGGAATGGACCTGATTTGCGGCGTGCGGGAGAAGGTACGGACTATGGGCTGAGGTAGGGCTGGTCAAGGTTGGGTTCTGGAAAGTGGGTTGTATATGATCTTTTTTCGTATTTTTGTATTAATTTTCAGAGTCAGTCGCTCGTTGGTCATATACGAGGTAATTTCCATCAAAGAGCGATGACCTAATTTTTAAATAGAATAATAATAATTTTTAAATAAATCATTCTTCTTCCCAATTGCCCAATCTTCGGACCTCTCGCCCCCAGAAACGGACAAGGCCCCATGGAGCCAATCAGGCCGTTGAACCGCACCCACATAAAATCTAGACAAGCTACAATCCATTTTCATGCCCAAGAACCGCCACATTGCCCTGCTCGTTCCCGCCTCCGGCGGCTACAGCCGCGGCGTCTGCCAGGGGGTAGCCACCTATGCCCTGGAACACGATGACTGGCTAATCTTCCCCTACGAGCGGGCTGAGGTCACCAAACTGCCGGCCTGGCTCAAGAAGGGACACATCGACGGCATCATAGGATTCATCACGACACCGGAACTCGGCCGCCAGATCTCCTCCCTTGGTGTCCCCGTGGTGGATGTGCAGGGGGAGGGCAATTGCCCTGCCTCCCCGGTGCTCGACACGGATCCCGAGGCGGTGGCCCAGTTGGCGGGGGACTTCTTCCTCCAGGCGGGCTTCATCAACTTCGCTTTTGGCGGCTACCCCGGCATCTTCTTCTCAGACCGCCGCTCAGCCGCATTCTGCCGGATCCTCGAGGCCCATGGACGGCAGGTGCATTGCTATCAGCCCCCCGACAAGGTCGCCGCCACCATCAAGCTGCAGTTCCAGGAGCTTCGGGGCCTCGAATACGAGGCCGCCCTGGCCGCCTGGCTCTCGAAGCTGCCCAAGCCCATCGCCATCCTGGCCTGCAACGACATCCGCGGCCAGCAGATCATCACGGCCTGCCGGGACTTGGGCATCTCCATGCCCTCGGATGTCTCCGTGATCGGCGTGGACAACGACGAGATCCTCTGCCGACTCTGCCGCCCCACCCTCACCAGCATCGCCCCGAACATCGAGGGCATCGGCCAGATGGCCGCCGACATGCTGAACCGGATGCTGGACGGCGAGCAGGTCGAGCCCGTCCTCCACCGGATGGCCCCCCTGCGCATCGTCGAGCGACAGTCCACGGACATCACCACGGCCCAGGATCCTCTGGTCCTGGCCGCCTCCCGCATCATCCGGGACCGCGCCTGCCACGGGATCTCCGTGGACCAGATCTGCGAGCTCGTAGACTGCTCCCGCTCCACCCTGGACAACCTCTTCAAGAAGCACCTGGACCGGCCCGTGGCCCAGGAGATGCTTCGCATCCGCCTCAACCGGGGCATGCGCCTGCTCGAAGACTCGAACCTCGCCATCGAGGAGGTGGCGAGGGAGTGCGGGTTCACCTCGGCCACCTACTTCTGCCGGTTCTTCAAGCGCGAGGCCGGCGCCACTCCAGCCCTCTACCGGGCGCAGTTCGCCCGGCGCTGAGGGTCCGCAGCAGTCTTGGTCAAGGCACCGTGGGACGGCCAGTGGCCATGGACTCCGCAAGGCTCCGCGGGGGCACCGGGAGCTTCGTGCCGTCACTGAACGTCACCGTGAGGGGCGAGGCTCCCGCGTTGAAGGCGAGGTAGGTCCTCATGCCATCCGGTTTCCTGAAGACCGAATACAGCGCAGTGTCCGCGGTGACCGAGAAGTCCGGCAGGCCCATGCGCTGCAGGCTCAGCAGCCAGTGCAGGGTGTGGGAGCGGGTGTTGCCGAACTCCACGGCACCCCACCGGTTCCACTGGGCCAGCCCGGCCGCCGGATCCGCCAGGGCCATGTATTCGGCGAAGACGTCCTGCCAGATGTCCGGCGGATCAGGGCGGCGGCCGCGGGTCGCCCAGATTGCACTCTGTGCGGGCAGCTCCGCCAGGCTGCGCTTCACGAAGCCCGGATCCCGGCCGAGGTAGAGCGAGGCCGTGGTCAGAGGCAGCAGGTTGATGCCCTTGATCTGTCTCGGCTCGTCGGTCCACCAGGTGTTGTGGGCGAACTTTCCGCCGAAGAGCATGCTCACCTCGATGTTCCGATACTCGGCGGGCAGCACCTGCCGGTCCAGGTCGAACCAGTAGGTCTGGATGCCCTTGATCTCGCTCGCGTAGAGCCAGATGCCCAGGTCCCGCAGGGCCCGGTCGCCGGTGACTTCTCCCCAGAGAACCAGGCCAGCCCAGGCGTTCACTGCCTCGCTGGAGCTCTCCTGGTTATTGCCGAAGGCGCCGAGGCCGATCCCGGATGCCCAGGAGTGGCTTTCATAGGGGTCGAAGTTCCTGAGGAAGGGGAACTCCGCCCCGCCCCTGGTCGGCGTGGCGATGTCGGCGATGAGCTTGTCCACCATGCCGCCCCACTTGTCCTTGGCCGCCCAGGCTGGATCGCGCAGCGCGATCTGGGCCATGGCGAAGATCCAGTACCCGTAGTGGAAGTGGTGGTCGTTGACCTGCTCGACACTGAAGTATTCCTCGGGGTAGGCCACCACCGTCCCCAGCATCTTGGAATAGCGGAAGTAGGTCTTGCGGTCCGTCCCCGAGAACCACTGCTCGACGCGGCCCTTCAACAGCTTGAGCAGCCCGTCGCGGGCTTCCAGGTCACCCTGCTGCTCCGCGACATTCATCAGCTGGACAATGCGCTGCAGGCCCTTGCCCTGCCAGTACGGTCCATTGCCGATCTCGAGCATCATCGGCCGGGCCTTCCGCACATCCGCCTTGAGGATGTCCGCCAGCTCCGAGGTCCTGGGGGAGCCCTTCACGCCGGGCCACCAGGGCAGGATGCCCGGGTAGGTCAGCGTGGTCTTGAAGCCGGTGGCCGCCAGCAGGTGGATGCGGCCCCGGATGGTGTCGTAGGCCGGGCCCAGTCGGCCCTGGACGCTGGCATTCCCTGACCACTGGTGCGGGTACAGCCCCAGCAGCGGGGTGGCCTCGGTCCCTTCCATGGCCCGTGCGGTGGTCTCGAAGCGGGTCTCGACGCTGCTGGCAGCGGCGTCGCAGTGCCAGGACACCCGGGTGTCCTCCACGAAGGCGTAGGCGTGCCGGGTGAAGAGGGCCACGGTCTCGCCCCGGTCGTCCGGCAGGGCTGCCGCCGAGAGGTAGTCCCGGCCGGCGGGCATCTTGGCCAGCCACTGCCGCTCGGTCGTCTGCTCCCAGCGCACCCCCGCAGGCCCGAAGAAGGCGTACACCTTGCCTTTGATCCGCAGGGCCAGGACCCTGGGATCCCCACTCGCCGGCAGGCGGACGCCCACATCCGGAAGGACGACCTTGACGTCTCCCCGGGAAACCCGCAGGTAGGCGTAGGGGCTCCCGTGGGCGATGGTCGCCAGCATCCGGTCCGGGCCGCGGGAAAAGTCGATGTCGATGGACCAGTCGCCCGCCTTGGCCAACCGGGCCGGGCCGGGCTCGAAATCCGCGGGGGCCAGGAGCACCGGATCCAGGTGCGGGTAGTGGATCTCCGTGTCCTTGCGCTCCGTGCTGACCACGGACTTCACGGGGAGGGACATCTCCAGGCCCGAAGGGACCGCCTTGAAGGTGAGCGGCTGGGCGAAGATGGCCTCGGGCGTCCGATTGAAGATGAGGGTGGAATACCACTGGTTGGTCTGGGCGGCTGTCTTCAGCATGGCTTCGGTCCGGTGGGGGGCCGGGGGCACATCCTTGTCACTCCCCTGGGTGCCCAACCAGTAGGCTCCAGCACCAACCTTCACGGTCTGAGCGATGACGGGGAAAACCACCAACGACAAAAGCAGGACCACCTGGAGGGACTTCCGGACTGCTTTCACGGGCGACTCCTTGATAATTTTGATCATTTCATGAAGTTTTTTTAGATTCGGTCGAGAATCCTATACCTTGAATGCCCAATAATCCAGAGGATAAAGCGTGACGAAAAATTGCCCACAAAAATGAAAAAAGATAATTTACTTCCCCTATTTTTGAATCACCCTTGATCAGCTTTGCTCAATCCATCATCGAAGTCGCGAACCCGCGGAGGGACCGAGCATCTGGGCCCAGTGACAATCATCCGCCCCCTGCCTGGCCCGCCGCTCCCTTCACCGGACCCTTTCTGAGAAGGCTCCCCATGCGCATCCCATCCCTCCGGACCGCCACGGATCGTGACCAGGCGCCTCCTTCCCGATCAGCCCCGGGTTACTGGGGAGCCTGGGCGGGACTCCTGCTCCTCGGGTGCTGGGCTGGCCAGAGCGCCCAGGCCCAGGCCCTCCAGTACGGGCCCTTCAGCCTCAATGCCTTCGCCAAGTACGAGGGGGCCCGCACCAGCAACTTCAACGAACGCCTCCAGCTCTACAACGATGCGACCAAGCAGCAGCAGTGGGCCGACCAGCTCGTGCCCGGGACCCGCTTCGGCACCGAGCCCACCAACGTCTGGCTCTTCCAGCCCTGGCTGGGGGTCAAGTTCGATCTGGGTGGTGGGTTCAAGGCGACTGCCATGCTCAGTCAGCGCTGGCGCGGCGGCATGGGCGTGCCGAACACCGTTGATGTTCCCGGCTTCCTATACGAAGAGAACGTGGCGATCAGCCACGAGGACTATGGCCGGCTGGCGGTGGGCAAGATGGTCGCCCGGGGCTGGAGCGTGGCGGACTACCCCTATGGCACCTCCGTGGGCCTGGCCAACGAGTGGGCCCAGAGCGGCGCCGGCTACGGCCTGCTGACCAAGGCCATTCGGTACACCTCCCGCCCCTTCGATGTCTTCAGCGGGGACCTCGTCCTGGAGGCCACCTACGACCAGGGCAACACCGCCTTCAAGATCCACAAGCCCCGCTTCTGGGAGTTCTATGCGCAGTATCACAACGCCGGCCTGGTGGTGGACCTCATCGTCCAGGACACGCGGAACGGCAACCCCCAGGCCTGGGGCCACGGCCCCTTCACGGGCCTGACGCCCTTCCCCCGGGACGATGCCAAGATCGGCGGTGCGGGCCAGGGCATGGCCATGGTCATGGCCCGGTATGACATCGATGCGCACTGGCAGGTGTCCGGCGGCCTCCGGTCGAACCGCTGGAGCGGTGCCGATGCCGTGATCACGGTCCCCGGGCCGCCGTCCCAGTGGAACAACATGTTCAACGTGGACTGGGGCGGGACCCGCGACGGCATTCCCAACCCCGGCTACGCCGCCACCTCCACGGACGGCTTTGCGGCCCTGCGCTACCGTCGCGACAAGTGGTCCGCCTGGCTCGCTGGTCAGATTCTGGGCACGGCCTCCACCGCCAACCCCTCCGAGCGGGGTCAGAGCAACTGGGCGAACTTCAACACGATGGGCGTGCAGTACGACTTCGGGCGTGGCCTGTCCGCCTATGGCGGCGTCGGCATGGTCCGCTACGGCCGCCTGGGCCTGTCGCCCATGTCCATGCCAACGAATTCCGCCTTCACCGGGGTTGATTCCCGTGTGAGCCGGAACGGCAACTGGGCGCTGATCGGCCTCCTCTACGTCCTCTGAGCCAAAAGGAACCCAGCCATGTCGAATCCAGCTCTCACCAGGGTCCTCCGCTCATTCCTTGGCCTCCTGTTCGTCGCCGCGCTGACCTCCTGCGGCGGTGGCGGGGTCGTGCCCGGAACCGTCGATGCCAAGTCCATCCGCCCGCTGCCCACGGAATACCTCACCCGCACCGCGGTGGCCTACTCGCCCTACCGGACGGGGAACATCCAGACCGAAACGCCCACCGTGGGCCAGATCACCCAGGACCTGAACCTGCTCGCCCAGGGGAACTTCACCCTGATCCGGCTGTTCGACAGCTCCGACAAGGTGGCCAAGCAGACCTTGCAGATCATCAAGAACAACCACCTGGACATCAAGGTGCACCTCGGCTGCTGGATCTCCAGCACGAAATACGCCGCGCCGGCGGATGTCCCCGCCATCGAGAATGCCAACCAGCTGGAGATCGCCCGCTGCATCGCCCTGGCGAACGCCTTCCCCGACCTCGTGCTGGTGGTGAGCGTCGGCAACGAGTGCATGGTCAGCTGGGCGGGCAATCCGGTCTCCCCGGCCCAGATGGCCTCCTACATCACCCAGGTGCGGTCGGCCATCACCCAGCCCGTCACCACCGACGACAACTACGCCTTCTTCGCCTCGGCTCCGACCTACCTGCTCAACACCCTCGACTTCGTCTCCATCCATTCCTATGCCCTGCTCGACACCCTGTATGGGCAGCCGTGGGATTGGAAGCAGACGGATGTTCCCGCCTCGGGCCGGGCTGCGGCCATGATGGGCGCAGCACTCGCCTTCGAGCAGCAGAACTACAACGAGGCCCGCACCTATCTGGACAAGACCGGCTTCGCCGCCCTGCCCATCGTCATCGGCGAAACCGGGTGGAAGGCCGTGCCCACGGGGGGCGAGTTCGAGCGGGCCCACCCGGTCAATCAGCAGATCTTCTTCAACCTCCTGAGCGCCTGGCGCATCTCAGGGACAGGCCCCAAGAACATCTTCTGGTTCGAAGCCTTCGACGAGCCCTGGAAGGGCGGTGACGATGGCTGGGGCCTCTTCAACGTCGGCCGTCAGGCCCGCTTCGTGGTGCGCGGGCTTTACCCGGCCTCCACCTGGGAGTCCGGAACCTACACGAGCGCCGACGCCCTGCACTACGTCCCTACGGTCCAGAATTCCGCGGTCACGGCCGGCAGGTACACGCTCTACGCCGAGACGGCCACTGCGGGTGAAGCCCTGCCTCCCGCGCCCCTCGCCTGGGCCGGATGGACCTGGAACACCGCAGCGGTGCCCAACACCAGCACCGCAGTGGAAGGCACGACCAGCATGCAGATCACGCCCGGTCCCCAGCCCTGGGGTTGGGGCTTGGCCCTGGCCTACACCAAGCACGCTGACGACCTGAGCGCCTTCGCCACTTCCGGCTACCTCAACTTCAGCATCAAGACCACCTACCCGGGCTCGCTCCTGGTCGGGTTCCAGACTGGCAACCCCATTGACCTGACCCTCTACAACGTGTTTCTTCCGCTTGCCCCTGGCAACTACGGCTACTACAACGACGGGGCCTGGCATGACGTGAAGATCCCCATCAGCGCGCTCACACCCTGGGGCGCCATGGGCTCGGGGATGCCCCTGGCGTCGCTCTCGAAGCTCGACATGACCATGGTCGCCAACCCCTTCGTGGTCGCCGACGTGTTCAGCAACACCGGCAAGCCGGCCTACAGCAACCCCACGAACCCCATCTACATCGACCGCGTCTTCTGGTCGAAGTGAGCCCGGGATGCTGACCGCGTGGGGGACGCC
This sequence comes from Candidatus Geothrix skivensis, assembly GCA_016721195.1. Taxonomy (GTDB): domain Bacteria; phylum Acidobacteriota; class Holophagae; order Holophagales; family Holophagaceae; genus Geothrix; species Geothrix skivensis. The sequence continues at coordinate 83,203 of JADKIO010000009.1, forward strand.
AGCGCCCCGGATCCTTGGGGCGCTGACGTGAACACGCCGGCCGTCTCCACTTCGATGGAGCAGGGTTTCACGGTGAGGGGGCTCCGAAGCCGGACCGCCGAGCTGCTCATGGTCCCTGAGCTGGGGGGCAGGATCATCAGCCTGCGCAGCCTGAAGTCCGGGCGGGAGTGGTGCTGGCACCAGCCCCGCCCGGACTGGCTGTGGCGCAACCGCCCAGGCGACGCCTTCGGTGACAGCCCCCAGGCAGGCATCGACGAGTGCGTGCCCTCCGTGGCGGCCTGCCGGGTGCTGGACCGGGACATTCCGGATCACGGCGAGGTTTGGTTCCAGGCCTGGCAACTGGAACCGGATGCCCTGGCCAAACAAGAGCTCGCGGCTTCCCTCCGGCTGGCGATCACGCCCTTCACCTTCCGCCGTGCCATCCGGGTCGGAGAGGATGGCGCCTTCGTCTTCGACTATGCCCTCACCAACGAGGGCGACCAGCCCGAGCCGTACCTGTGGTCCTTCCACCCCCTCATGGCCCTGGAACCCGGAGATCGCCTCGAGCTTCCGGCAGAGGTCCTGAGCCTCCGGCTGGACGGGGGGTTGGGGACCGCCATCTCCCGCGGCGATGTCTGGGCCTATCCGGAGCCTTTTCCTGGCCTGAGGCTGGATGCAGGAGAAGTCCCCGGCATGCCCGGAGGCTGCGTGAAGGGCTTTGCCGGCCCCCTGGAGACCGGCCGTGCGGCCATCCTGAACGAGCGTACCGGCGACCGGCTGGAGCTCGGCTGGGACGCATCTGCCGTGCCCTTCCTGGGGCTCTGGATCAACCGCGGCCACGGTGGGTTTCACCACCTCGCCCTCGAGCCCTGCACGGGCGCCCCGGATTCCCTTCTGGAGGCCATGGAGTCATGGCACCAGTGCCGCGTGGTGCCGCCGGGTGAGACCGTGCGTTGGTCCATCTGCTTGTCAATAACCTGATGTGGGGGTTCCCGTGAGCACAGCCGAAGGCATTCCCGTCCCCGCAGCCGCCGCGCTCGACGAGGGCCGCCTGTCCTTCGGGGAGAAGGTGGGCTACTCCCTGGGCGATGCGGCCTCCAACTTCTACTGGAAGACCTTCGAGTTCTTCATCATCTTCTTCTACACGGACGTGTTCGGCATCTCCGCCGGCGCCGTCGGCACCATGATGCTGGTGACCCGGGTGTTGGACGCCGTGGCCGACCCGGTCATGGGGACCATTGCGGATCGCACCAAGACCCGCTGGGGACACTTCCGCCCCTACGTACTCTGGTTCGCCGTCCCCCTGGCCGGTGCCGGCGTCCTCACCTTCACGACGCCCAACCTCGGCCCCGGCGGCAAGCTCCTCTATGCCTATGTGACCTACTGCCTCCTGATGCTGCTCTACACGGCCGTGAACATCCCCTACAGCGCCCTGCTCGGGGTGATGACGCCCAACTCCAAGGAGCGGACCTCCCTGGCCTCCTTCCGGTTCGTCGGGGCCTTCTCCGTGGCGGTCCTGGTCCAGTACTGCACGCCCAGCCTGGCCCAGTGGTTCGGGATGTCGCCAGCCCTGCGCGCCCAGCACAGCTTCCTGGCGCACCCCATCGACTGGGTTCGCTGGTTCCTCTCCCGGGATTTCCTCACCCTGCCCTCTGACCCTGCCAAGGGTTGGCAGATGACCATGGTCCTCTATGGATGCTTCGCCGTCGTCCTCCTGATCCTCTGCTTCGCGACCACCCGCGAGCGGGTCACCCCGCCCGAGGATCAGAATCCGGACTTCAAGGAGGACCTGAAGAGCATGCTCACCAGCCGCGCCTTCGTGGTGATGCTCGGGGTGCTGATCATCATGATCATGTCCTTCGTCCTCAGGGGCTCGGTCTCGGCCTACTACTTCAAGTACTACGTCCAGCGCAACGACCTCCTCGGGCCCTTCCTGGTGGCCAACGCCCTCGCCTTCCTGGCGGCGGTGGTCATCACACCGACCATCGCCCGGCACTTCGACAAGAAGATTCTTTTCATCGCGGCCATCGGAATCGGTGGTCTCATCATCGGCGGCTTCTGGCTGGCCAAACCGACGGACATCGGCCTCATGTTCGGGCTCCAGATCCTGGCCAGCTTCATCATCGGATTCAACTCGCCCCTGGTCTGGGCCATGTTTGCGGATACGGCCGATGATGCGGAGTGGCGTCTCGGGCGCAGGAACACGGGCCTGGTCTTCGCATCGGCCGTCTTCGGCATGAAGATCGGGCTGGCCCTGGGCGCCTGGGTGACGGGCCTCCTCCTGACGGGGTTTGGCTACCTCGCCAATCAGGAGCAGTCCGCCACCTCGCTGCTGGGGATCCGACTCTCGATGAGCCTGATCCCCGCCCTGATGCTGGTGGTGGCCGCCGTGCTCATGAAGGCCTACCCCTTGGATGACAAGAAGATGGTCCAGATCGAGAAGGACCTGGCCAGCCGCAAAAAAGAGGCCGTGAGCGAGGCCTGATGGATACACGGAGAAACGAGCGTATGCCAGCCACCCATGTAGCGGATGCCATCCTGAAGGATCCCGGTTTCCCGATCGAGGGTTCCATCGTGGAATTCGAGGGCGAGTCCTACTACCGCATCACCAACCACGATGCGATGGCTCCCTTCTTCATGAGCCTGGTGAGCGACTCGGACCACTGGCTCTTCATCTCGAGCAATGGCGCCCTCACCGCCGGGCGGAAGGACGCGGAGCACGCGCTCTTCCCCTACTACACCGACGACCGGATCCACGACAGCCAGGATCAGACCGGCAGCCTGACCTTGCTCCGCATCACGCGCCGAGGCCGAACCTTCCTCTGGGAACCCTTCAGCCAGCGGCTTGAAGGGCTCTACCAGGCCACCCGGAGCCTGTACAAGAGCGTCTATGGCAACAAGATCCTGTTCGAGGAGGCCAACCACGACCTGGGCCTCACCTTCCGCTATGCCTGGATGAACAGCGAACGCTTCGGGTTCGTCCGACAGGCGATGCTCGCCAACCAGGGGAACGACGAAGTCCAGGTCCAGCTCCTCGACGGCATCCAGAACGTCCTGCCTGCGGGCGTCGAGCGACGCTTCCAGGTGGAGTTCAGCACCCTGGTCGACGGCTACAAGCGCACGGAGCTGATCAGGCCCTCGGGTCTCGCCCTGTTCCGCCTGAGTTCAGTACCCGTGGACAAACCTGAGCCGAGCGAGGCGCTGCGGGTGAACCTCGCCTGGTCCACCGGGCTGGAGCCTGCCCAGCGTCTGCTTTCCACGACCCAGATCAAGGCCTTCCGGCTGGGGGCGGCCCCCCACGAGGAAGGCGACATCCGCGGGCAGCGTGGCGCTTACCTCCTGCATGCCGGCTTTCCCCTGGGCGGTGGCGAGCGAAAGGACTGGCTCATCGTGGCCGAACTCAACCAGGACGCCACGGCCGTCGTCGCCCTGAAGCACCGCCTGGAGTCCGAAGCCAACCTTCAAGGAGACGTCCTCGAGGACGTGGCCAAAGGCACCCGGAACCTGCTGCGGATCGTGGCCAGCTCCGATGGACTCCAGCTCACGGGTGACCCGTTGAACGCCCAGCGGCATTTCTCGAACACCCTCTTCAACCTCCTGCGAGGAGGGGTTCCCGACGACGGCTATCGGATCTCCCGGAACGATCTCGTGTCCTTCCTGACCCAATCGAACAGGGAGGTGGCGCACAGGCATGCGCGTTTTCTGGCGCAGCTTCCGGACCACCTGCAACACCGTGACCTGATCGACCGGGTGACCACCCTGGGCGACCTCGACCTCGAGCGTCTCGCCAAGGAGTATCTTCCCCTCACCTTCAGCCGCCGACATGGGGATCCCAGCCGACCCTGGAACAGCTTCTCGATCGAAGTCAGGGATGAGCAGGGCGCAAAGATCCTCAACTACGAGGGCAACTGGCGGGACATCTTCCAGAACTGGGAGGCCCTGGGCCATGCCTTCCCCGGCTTCCTGGAGAGCATGATCTTCAAGTTCGCCGACTGCTCGACGGTGGATGGCCACAACCCCTACCGCCTGATGCGGGTCGGCTTCGACTGGGAGGTGAGCGATCCCCAGGATCCCTGGTCCTTCATCGGCTACTGGGGCGACCACCAGGTGATCTACCTGCTCAAGCTGCTGGAGGCCTCCCACCGCTTCGACCCGGGTCTGCTGAGGGGTCTGCTGGATCGGCAGATCTTCACCTATGCCGATGTCCCCTACCGCATCAAGCCCTACCCGGACATGCTGGCCAATCCGCATGACACCATCGCCTTCGATGAGGCGGCCCACGAAGAGGCGTTGAAAAGGGCGCAGGCTGTGGGGGCCGACGGACTGGCGGTGCCGGGCCCCCACGGGCCGGTCCGGGCCAGCCTCACCGAGAAGCTCCTGCTGGTGTCGCTCTCCAAGCTGGCGAACTATGTTCCGGAAGCCGGGATCTGGATGAACACCCAGCGACCGGAGTGGAACGACGCCAACAACGCCCTCGTGGGCTACGGCGTGTCCATGGTGACCCTCTACTACCTTCGGCGGTACCTGGCCTTCTGCCGGGAGCTCCTGCCGGAGGCACCCGGGGGAAGGCTCGAGGTGGCGGTGGAGCTCTCCCGGTTCCTGGAGGGCGTGGACCGCGCCCTGTCCGCCCATCCGCCGACACCCGGCCAGGCCATCTCGGACCGCGAACGCAAGCAGGTCCTGGATGCCCTGGGCCAGGCCGGTACGGCCTACCGGACCGGGATCTACGACAGCGGATTCTCGGGAATCAGGGTCCAGGTCCCGTTGGAGCGCCTCCTCGGCTTCCTGGAGGTGGCGCTGCAGCACATCGACCACGCCATCCGGCAGAATCAGCGGCCCGATGGGCTCTACCACTCGTACCACGTGATGAAGGTCGTCGGGGACGGGATCGCGGTTCGTCCGCTCTACGAGATGCTCGAAGGCCAGGTGGCCGTGCTCAGCTCCGGCGTCCTCTCGGGGGAACAATCAGTCGCCGTCCTTGACGCCCTGCAGTCGAGCCAGCTCTACCGGGCCGACCAGGCAAGCTACCTCCTCTACCCGGATCGCCCCCTGCCCCATTTCCTGGAGAAGAACATCCTCCCGGACCCGTCCGTTAGCGCCTCGCCCCTGCTCACGGCGCTGCTGGCCACCGGGGATGAGCGCCTGGTGACGCGTGATGTCGAAGGACGCGTCCACTTCAACGCCGCCTTCCGAAACGCCGGTCTCCTCCGCGAGGCCCTCCAACGCCTGAAACTCGGCGACCTCCGCAGCCTCGTGGAAGCCGAAGAAGCCCGGCTGCTCGCGCTCTACGAGCAGGTCTTTGACCACCAGTCCTTCACCGGCCGCTCGGGCACGTTCTACAAGTACGAAGGCCTGGGCTGCATCTACTGGCACATGGTGTCGAAGCTGCTGCTGGCCGTGGACGAGACGAAGCAACGCACCGCCGGGGGTGCTCCTGCCGTCGCCCACAGTCTCGAGGCACATTACCGGGCGATCCGCGATGGCCTGGGTGTGCACAAGCCTCCCGCCCTGCACGGCGCGATCCCCATTGATCCCTACTCCCACACCACCGGGTTTGCCGGCGCCCAGCAGCCCGGCATGACGGGTCAGGTCAAGGAGGACATCCTCAGCCGCCTGGGCGAGATGGGGGTCCAGGTCTCGCAGGGGCGCATCGCGTTCCTGCCCTGGCTGGTGCCCCATGGTGAGTTTCTGAACCACCCAGCCAGCTTCTCCTATCCGGATGTCGCCGGGGAATCAGACCATCTGGACCTGGAGCCGGGGTCCTTCGCCTTCACCCTCTGCCAGGTTCCCGTGGTGGTCCATCGCACAGGCACTCCCAGCATCCGGATCCTCCGCCGGTCGGGCTCTGTGGACCTCCTCAAAGAACTGGCCCTGGATGCCGTCACCAGCAGGGCCATCTTCCAGCGCGCTGGCGAGGTTCGCCGCCTTGACGTCTGGCTGGGCCTTCCGGCCTAGTCCGGAAACAGTCCTCTCCCCGAAGGTCGCAGGTACCAACCCGGAACGTTTTTACGGGACCCTCAGCCGGTGGATGTTTCACCTTCGCCCCTGCGGCATCGACGCTACTCCTGGAAGCAAAGACAGCGGAATCACACAGCCTCGAACCGGATCAAGGCCAGGTGCTGCGTGATTCCCGCTTCGAGCAGCACCAGTTCCTCGTGTCGAGGTGAAGAGGCTCGCCCTGGTCCTGGCCAGGAACTCCAGAGCCACTCCCCCTGGAAGGGGCTGGACCCGGATCCCGTGACACTCACCCACCTGCCCCACCTCTATGGGCTGGCTGGCGCCGCGAAGGCCCCCGGTTCCGCCGTGCGCAGGAGCCAGACCTGACCCCGAAGCTGAGGTCCCTTCTTGACGACGGGGCTCATGGCCAGGTTATGGCAGTAGTTCGAGATTTATTGACATTTCGTCAATGATTCATCTCGAAATAGCTCCAATTGTCTCCTATTTAGTGCTTCCCATCACCTCTTCATTCCTTGACCTCGCCGCCTGCCCTTCCAGCGGCTAGAGTCATGTCGTCCTGTTTTCCGGCTCTCCACCACGCTTCGCAACCTCGGGACAGGTCCTGCGCCGCACCCATCCAGTTCATCCTGACCCGGGCCCACGCCCAATCTTTCTCAACACCATCCTCCCGGAGGAACCATGAGCCAGTACGTCAACGAAGTCCTTGAGGGCCTGCAGAAGAAGGCCCCCTGGGAAAGCCTCTTCATCCAGGCGGCCACTGAGATCCTGCATTCCCTCGGCCCGGTCCTCGAGAAGGAACCCAAGTACAAGAAGCACGCCATCCTCGAGCGGATCGTCGAGCCCGAGCGCGCCATCGGCTTCCGCGTGCCATGGGTGGACGACAAGGGCCAGATCCGCATCCACAACGGCTGGCGGGTGCAGTTCAACAGCGCCATCGGGCCCTACAAGGGCGGCATCCGCTTCCACCCCAACGTCACCCTCGACACGCTGAAGTTCCTGGGCTTCGAGCAGATCTTCAAGAACAGCCTCACCGGCCTGCCCATGGGCGGCGGCAAGGGCGGCTCCAACTTCGATCCCAACGGCAAGTCCGACGCCGAAGTGATGCGCTTCTGCCAGTCCTTCATGATGGAGCTCTTCCGCCACATCGGCCCCAACACCGACGTGCCCGCCGGCGACATCGGCGTGGGCGGCCGGGAAGTGGGCTACCTGTTCGGCATGTACAAGAAGCTGGCCAACGAGTTCACCGGCGTGCTGACGGGCAAGGGCCAGTACTGGGGCGGCAGCCTCGTGCGTCCCGAAGCCACGGGCTTCGGCGTGGTCTACTTCGCCGAAGAGATGCTGAAGCTCAAGGGCGACAGCATGAAGGGCAAGAAGGTGGCGATCTCGGGCTTCGGCAACGTGGCCTGGGGCGCGGTCACCAAGGCCACCCAGCTGGGCGCCAAGGTGGTGACCATCTCCGGTCCCGACGGCTACATCTACGACATGGACGGCATCTCCGGCGAGAAGATCGCGCACATGGAAGAGATGCTCCGCATCGACCGCATGTCCGTGGCCCCCTACGTCGAGAAGTTCAAGAACGCCCAGTTCCACGCGGGCAAGCGCCCCTGGGAGCAGGTCGTGGACGTGGCCCTGCCCTGCGCGATCCAGAACGAGCTCAACCTGGACGAGGCCAAGACCCTGCTGGCCAACGGCTGCAAGGCCGTGGTCGAGGGCGCCAACATGCCCAGCACCCTGGACGCCGTCGAGTTCTTCCAGGCCAACACCGACAAGATCCTCTATGCCCCCGGCAAGGCCTCCAACGCCGGCGGCGTGGCCACCTCGGGCCTGGAGATGTCCCAGAACTCCATGCGCCTGGGCTGGACCGCCGAGGAAGTGGACGCCCGCCTGCACCAGATCATGGTCAACATCCACAAGTCCTGCGTCGAAGCCGCCACCCGCTTCGGCACCCCCGGCAACTACGTGAATGGCGCGAACATCGCCGGCTTCCTCAAGGTGGCCGACTCCATGATCGACCAGGGCCTCGTGTAACCCGACGCGATCTGCCGACTCTGAGAGGGGGCCGTTCACGGCCCCCTTTTTCTGTCCGGACCAGTAAACTGCCCTGGAGACGAGGCCCCCCGAATGATCGACCGAAACTTCAACGAGATCTTCCGGAAGTACACCTCCGACAAGGAGATCTTCCACGATCTGATGCCCCTGCGGACCCGGGAGATCCTCCTGGTGGCGCCCGCCTTCGACGCCTTCACCCTGGAGCAGGACGGCCTGCTCACGGAGATCCTCTTCGACGGCTACTACCAGCTCAACATGAGCAACCCGCCCCGGGTGATCAACGTCTCCACGGTGGAAGAGGCCCAGGAGAAATGCGCCACCCGCCACTTCGACATCATCATCGTCATGAGCCGCCTGGGCCAGGGCGGCCACGTGGAGCTGTCCAAGGCCCTGCGCAAGTCGGCCCCCAGGATCCCCCTCTACCTCCTGCTCAACGACAACGTGGAGGTGGGCGCCATGGACCGCCGGCGCCGGGAGCTGCAGCGCCACTTCGACCAGATCTTCGTGTGGAACGGCAATCCCGAGATCTTCATGGCCATGGTCAAGTTCATGGAGGACCGCGCGAACGTCGAGAACGATACGAAGGTGGGCCTCACCCGCGTGATCCTGCTGGTGGAGGACAGCATCCGCTACTACTCGCGGTACCTGCCCATCCTCTACGCCGAGATCCTGAAACAGACCACGCGGCTGGCCAAGGACCAGAACATGGACGGCATGACCCGCACCCTCTCCATGCGGGTGCGGCCCAAGGTGATCCTGGCCACCACGTACGAAGAGGCCATGGCCTACTGCGACCAGTACATGGACTACCTGCTCTGCATCATCACCGATCGCAAGTTCCCCGTGGAGGGCGTCCTGGACCCGGAGGCGGGCATCAAGCTCATCAAGGCCGTGAAGAACCGCAACCCCTACCTGCCCACCCTGCTGCAGTCCTCCGACCCGGACAAGGAATCCATGGCCACGGCCATCCACAGCGGCTTCCTGAACAAGAATTCCTTCACGCTCGGCACCGAGCTCTCCAACTTCTTCTACGAAAGCCTCGGCTTCGGCGACTTCATCTTCCGGGATGAGCGGGGCCAGGAGATCGCCCGCGCCACGGACATGGAGGACCTCCAGGCCAAGCTCCGCACCATCCCCGTGGAGTCCCTGGTCTACCACGCCTCCAGGAACCACTTCTCGGCCTGGATCATGGCCCGGGGCGAGGTCCAGGTGGCGAGGGTGCTCGGGAAGTTCCGCCTCTCGGACTATCCGAATCCCGAGGAGCTGCGCACCTTCCTCATCAACGTGGGCGACTATGTCCAGCGCATGAAGTCCCTGGGGAAGGTGATCCCCCTGACCGAATCCACCCCCAAGGATGAGCCCAACATCCTCCGGCTGGCGCCGGGCTCCATGGGCGGCAAGGGCCGCGGCGTGGCCTTCATGCACTCCCTGCTCTCCCGCATGGACCTGGAGCACCTGGTCCCCGAGGCCAACATCCGCATCCCCCGCTCGGCCATCATCGGCACCGAGGAGTTCACCTCCTTCATCAGCCGGAACGGCCTCCGGCAGATGCTCCAGCACGGGGTGGACGACGACGCCATCAAGCGGCGCTTCCTCATGGGTGCCCTCTCGCCCGAGCTGGCGGCCAAGCTGCGGCTCTTCCTCACCAAGCACAGCAAGGTCCCCCTGGCCGTCCGCTCCTCGGGCCTCCTGGAGGACAGCCTCTCGCACCCCTTCGCCGGGCTCTACAACACCTTCTTCCTGCCCAACAACGACCCGGACTTCAACGTGCGGGAGGCCCAGCTCACCGAAGCCATCAAGCTGGTCTACGCCTCGGTCTATTCCCGGGAGTCCCGTTCCTACTTCCAGGCCATCGACTACAAGATCGAGGAAGAGCAGATGGCCATCCTCATCCAGGAACTGGCAGGGAGCCGCTTCGGCGACCGCTTCTACCCCCACATCTCTGGCGTGGCCCAGTCCTTCAACTACTACCCGGTGGCCTACACCCAGCCCCAGGACGGCATTGCCAACCTCGCCGTGGGGCTGGGCAAGTACGTGGTGGAAGGGGGGAAGACCTACCGCTTCGCCCCCCCCTACCCCGACATGGACATGCTGCCCCCCAGGGAGCAGCTGCGCACCACCCAGAAGCAGTTCTACGCCCTGGACATGAGCCGGACCTCGATGGATCTGTACAACGGAGAGGAGGCCACCCTGCTGTCCCTGGATATCCAGCAGGCCGAACAGGATGGGGCGCTCTGGCACTGCGCCTCCGTGTGGGACGCCAACGATGACCGCATCCGCGACGGCCTGGACCATCGCGGCCCCCGCATCGTCAACTTCCGGAACATTCTCAAGTACGACCAGTTCCCCCTGGCCAGCATCCTGCAGCACCTGCTGAAGCTGATCCGGGAGGCCATGGAGACGCCCGTGGAGATCGAGTTCGCCGTGAACCTCGAGAAGGATCCCGAGAACGGCAAGCCCACCTTCACCCTGCTCCAGATCAAGCACCAGCTCATCGATAACGTCGAGGTCAACCTGACGGCTGCAGAGCTCGATCCGGCGGAGCTCTTCCTCTACTCCGAGCGCTGCGTGGGCAACGGCACGGTGGAGGGCCTGAAGGACATCGTCTGGGTGGACCCGGACCTCTTCGACAAGTTCGAGACCCTGAATCTGGCCGAGCAGCTGGAACAGCTCAATGACCGCTTCCGGGCGGAGGGCGGGAAGTACGTGCTGCTGGGGCCCGGCCGCTGGGGCAGCAACGACCGGCACCTGGGCATCCCCATCAGCTGGTCCATGATCTCCTGCGCCCAGGTGATCGTGGAGTACGCCATGGCGAACTTCCAGGCGGACGCCTCCCTGGGCTCCCACTTCTTCCACAACGTGACGTCCCTGAACATCGGCTACTTCACCGTGCCCTACCCCCGGGGCACCAGCCGGCTGGATTGGGACTGGCTGCGCCAGCAGCCCGAGGTCTGGCGCTCGGGCTCCCTGGTCCACACCCGTCTGGACAGGCCCGTCCACATCATCATGGACGGGCGGCGCAGCGCCTCGGCGATCTTCAAGGACCTGCCGAAGCCCCCCCCGCCCGAGCCCGAGGATGCCGAATAGCCGGCGCACTCAGCGTCAGGAGCTCTTCCGCTAAAGTGGAGCCTGGAGGATCTGGATGCACCATCCCGGCAATGTGTTCGTGGTCTCGGCGCCCTCGGGGGCGGGCAAGTCCACCCTCGTCCAGCGGCTGGTTCGGAGCGTGCCGGACCTCGTCTTCTCCATCTCCTTCACCACCCGGAAGCCCCGCCCCGGCGAGGTGGACGGCCGCGACTACTTCTACATCGACGATGAGCGCTTCGAGGCCATGATCCGCGAAGGCGGCTTCGTCGAGTGGGTCCAGGTCTACGGCCACCGCTACGGCACCGGCCGGGACTGGCTGGAAGGCGTGCTGGCCTCCGGCCGGGACGTGCTGTTGGACATCGAAACCACCGGCGCCCAGAACCTGCGGAAGGTCATTCCCGATGCGCGGATGATCTTCATCCTGCCACCCTCCGCCGCCTCCCTGGAGCAGCGCCTGCGCAGCCGCGGCAAGGATTCCGACGAGCAGATCGCCATCCGCATGCGCCATGCCCGCCACGAGCTGGAGCTCTATCCGGCCTACGACTACCTGGTGATGAATGACGATCTGGAGATCGCCTACCGGCAGTTCGAAAGCATCGTCTTCGCCACCCGCGCCGGGCGGGAACGCATGGCTCCGGCGGCCCAGCGGATCCTCGACAGCTTTTGACCAGGGGCCGTGACAAAACCCTGATTCGCTCCCGGAACCGCCCGGGCGTATCCTGGAGCCTGTCTTCCCGGGAGCCCCATGGCCCGTTTCCTCAAGCGCAACTGGATGTGGCTGGTGATGGCCGCCACGGTGGCCCTGACGGGCCCCCTGCTGGCCCGGTCCAGCGGCGAGACCGCCCGCCAGCGCAGCCTGGATACCCTCACCGAGATCATGGACCTGGTGCAGAAGCAGAGCCCGGAGCCACCCACCCCCCGGCAGCTCACCCACGCCACCATCCAGGGCATGCTGCACACGCTGGATCCCCACTCGAACTACATGGATGAAAGCGAATTCAGGCTGCTGCGGGAGGAGCAGAAGGGCTCCTTCTTCGGCATCGGCGCCATCATCCAGCAGCACGACCAGGGCATCGCCATCATCAGCCCCATGAAGGGCGGCCCCGCGGAGCGCCTGGGCGTGCGCTCCGGCGACATCATCAAGGAGATCGACGGCACCAGCACCGAGGGCATGAGCTCCAACGCCGCCCTGCAGAAGCTCCGCGGCGAAAAGGGCACCATCGTGGAGATCGCCCTGCAGCGGGGCGGCATCGCCGAGCTGCTGCGCTTCTCCATCCCCCGGGCCGAGGTGCCCACCAACAGCGTCTACTACAGCTTCATGCTGAACCCCACCACGGGCTTCATCCTCATCAAGGACTTCGGAGAGACCACCGCCGAGGAGTTCGAGAAGGCCGTCGGCAACCTGAAGAGGCAGGGCATGAAGCAGCTCATTCTCGACCTGCGGGGCAACGGTGGCGGCGTCCTCGACGCGGCCATCGGCATCTGCCGCCAGCTGCTGGGGCCCGATCAGCTCATCGTCAGCCAGAAGGGCCGCGACGGGCGCGACGAGAACCAGACTCGCACCAGCAAGGGCGCCATGCTGGATCCCTTTCCCCTCGTCATCCTCATCAACCGGGGCTCCGCCAGCGCCAGCGAGATCGTCGCCGGTGCCGTGCAGGACCATGACCGCGGCCTCGTGGTCGGCCAGACCAGCTGGGGCAAGGGCCTGGTCCAGAGCGTGCTCACCATCAACCGCTCCCGGGGCCTGGCCCTCACCACCGCCCGCTACTACACGCCCTCGGGCCGCAGCATCCAGCGGGACTACACCCACGGCCTGGACGACTACTACAACCCCGAGGACGAGAAGGATGCCAAGCCCCAGGGCCCGGCCTACAAGACGGACCTGGGCCGGACGGTCTACGGCGGCGGCGGCATCAACCCCGACTACGCCCTGCCCACCCTCCGCCTCAACGAGTTCATGGTCGATCTGCGGTTCCGCCACCAGGCCTTCTTCCGCTTTGCCGTCCACGAGAAGGAGCACTTCGGCATCAAGGCCGGGCAGCACGCCGACGAGGTGGTCATGGGCCGCTTCCGCGCCTGGGCCCTGGAGCAGAAGCTGACCCTTTCCGACAAGGACTGGGAGGCCAACCTCGCCACCATGCAGGAGCAGCTCTCCATCGAGATGCAGAACGTGGCCTTCGGCATCGAGGCGGGCTTCAAGATCCAGTGCGAGAAGAACCCGGAGATCCTCAAGGCCCTGGAGCTCATGCCCGAGGCCGAGGCCCTGCTCCAGAAGAAGCTGCTCCTCCGGCGCGAGCCCGCCTCCACGGTCGCCTCCACCCACTGAAACGGGGTTTCCCCATGGACGTCACGCTTCCCGAGCACGTCGAAGCCCTGCGCCAGGAAGTCCGCAGGTTCGCCGAACGGGAGATCCGCCCCCACGTCATGACCTGGGACGAGGCCAAGACCTTCCCCTTTGACGTGGTGAAGCGCCTGGGCGAGATGGGCATGATGGGCATCATCTTCCCCGAGGAATATGGCGGGGCCGGCATGGGCTACCTGGAATACGCCGTGGTGGTCGAGGAACTCTCCCGGGTGGACGGCTCCGTGGGCATCACCGTGGCGGCCCACAACAGCCTCTGCAGCAACCACATCTACGCCATGGGCGACGAGCGCCAGAAGCAGGCCTACCTGGTGCCCCTGGCCAGCGGCAAGGCCCTCGGCGCCTGGGGCCTCACGGAGCCCGGCTCCGGCAGCGATGCGGGCTCGCTGCGCACCACGGCCAAAAAGGAAGGCTCGCACTACGTGCTGAACGGCACCAAGACCTTCATCACCCACGGCACCGTGGGCGACATTTTCGTGGTCATGGCCCGCACCCGGCCCCCCCAGCCCGGCCACAGCAGCGCCGACGGCATCAGCGCCTTCGTGCTGGAGAAGGGCATGAACGGCTTCCGCTCCGGCAAGCAGGAGAACAAGCTGGGTCTGCGGGCCAGCGACACCTCCGAGCTGATCTTCGAGGATGTGCAGGTGCCCGAGGCCAACCTCCTGGGCGAGGACGGCCTGGGCTTCAAGCAGGCCATGAAGACCCTGGACGGCGGCCGCATCAGCATCGGGGCCCTGGGGCTGGGCATGGCCCAGGGGGCCTTCGAGGAGGCCGTGCGCTACAGCAAGATCCGCCACACCTTCGGCCGGCCCCTGGCCGACCACCAGGGCATCCAGTTCAAGCTGGCGGACATGGGCACCGAGATCGAGGCCGCCCGCCTGCTCATCTACCGGGCCGCGGCCCTGAAGGACCAGGGCCTGCCCTACGCCAAGGCCGCCAGCATGGCCAAGCTCTACAGCTCCGAAGTGGCCTGCCGCGTGGCGGACCAGGCCGTGCAGATCCTCGGCGGCTACGGCTACATCAAGGACTACCCGGTGGAGAAGTACTACCGGGACGTGAAGCTCTGCACCATCGGCGAAGGCACCAGCGAGATCCAGCGGATGGTCATCGCCCGGTACCTGCAGTCCGAATACTGATTCCCGGAGTCTCCATGCGCACGGCCCTCCTCTTTCTGGCTTCCCTGGCCCTGCTGGCCTCGCGCCCGCTGCAGATCGACGACCTCTTCAGGGTCAAGCGGGTCACCGACCCCCAGCTCGCCGCCTCCGGAGCCCTGGCCTACCAGGTGGGCACCGTGGACTTCGCCGCCAACAAGACCGTGAACCGCCTCTGGCTCAAGACCGGGAGCGGCGCCGCCAAGGAGCTGGACCTGGGGGGCGGCAGCCAGTCTCGGCCCCGCCTCAGCCCCGACGGGAAGAAGCTCGCCTACCAGGCCGGCGGCCAGGTCTGGATCGTGGACCTGGGCACCAAGGAGAAGCGCCAGCTTACGAAGCTGAGTGGCGGCGCCTCCGGCCACACCTGGAGTCCCGATGGCAAGTGGCTGGCCTTCCTCAGCACCACCGTGCCCAGCGGCGTGGAGGCCGAGAATGTGGCCTACCTCAAGGCCCGGGAGGACTCCAAGGTCACGGGCCGCCTTTATTCGACCCTGAGCTACCGCCACTGGAACGCCTGGAAGGACGCCAAGCAGGTGAGCCACCTCTTCGTGGTGCCCGCGGACGGCAGCGCCCCGCCCCGGGACCTCACGGCTGGCTTCACCACGGATGTGCCCAACTACGCCGACGTCTCCGCCGGGGACGGCTACGCCTGGGCCCCGGACGGCAAGGCCCTGGCCTTCGACTCGCATCCCGATCAGGCCAAGGCCACCACCACCAACGGCGAGATCTACGAAGTGGCCCTCTCCGGTGGTCCCGCGAAAAAGCTCACGGACAATCCGGCCATGGACAACACCCCACGCTACTCGCCGGACGGCAAGCACCTGGCCTGGCGCGCCCAGCGCCGCCAGGGCTTCGAGGCCGACAAGTGGGAGCTGTGGGTCATGGACCGCGGCACGGGCCAGGTGGTGCGCACCACCCAGGCCTTCGACCAGAGCTTCGGCGACTACCGGTGGCAGGGCACCGACCTGGTGGGCACCAGCGACCGGCAGGGCCACACGGAGCTCTTCCGCTGGGATGGCAGCAGCCTCCAGCGCCTCAGCACCGGCCTGCATGTGGAAGGCTTCGCCCTGGGCAAGGAGCACGCGGTGCTGACGTCCACGAGCCTCACCACGCCCCAGGACCTCTACACCCTGGACTTCAGGACCGGCCAGGCCACCCGCCTCACGAAACACAACGAGGCCCTGTCCGCGGAGCTGGGCCTCAACCAGGGCGAGGAGGTGTGGGTCGATACCCTCCCCGTGGAGGGCAAGCCTACGAAGACCCACGCCTTCATCGTCAAGCCCCTGGGCTACGACCCCAAGAAGACCTACCCCGTGGCCTTCGTCATCCACGGCGGACCCCAGGGCGCCTGGGCCAACGCCTGGCATCCCCGGTGGAACGCCCAGGCCTGGGCCAGCCGCGGCTTCCTCACCGTGCTGCCCAATCCCCGGGGCTCCACGGGCTTCGGCCAGGCCTACACGGATGCCATCAGCGGCGACTGGAACGGCGCCGTCATGACCGATCTGATGAACACCCTGGACGCGGTGCTCAAGCAGTACCCCAATGCCGATCCCAAGCGCGTGGTGGCGGCCGGCGGCAGCTACGGCGGCTACGCGGTGAACTGGATCGCCGGACACTTCCCCGAGCGCTTCGCCGCCTTCGTCACCCACGCCAGCATCTTCAACACCGAGTCCATGCAGCTGGGCACCGAGGAGCTGTGGTTCCCCCACTGGGAGTTCAGGGGCTGGCCCTGGGACAACGCGGAAACCAAGGCCCGCTGGCAATCCCAGAGCCCCAGCAGCGCCATCGCCCGCATGACCAAGCCCATGCTGGTCATCCACGGCGAGCTGGACTACCGGGTGCCCGTCACCGAGGCCTTCCAGCTGTACAACACCCTGCAGATCCGCGGCGTCCCCAGCCAACTGCTCTACTTCCCCGACGAGACCCACTTCGTCGCCAAGCCCCAGAACAGCAAGCTCTGGTACGAGACCGTGCTGGGGTGGTGCGAGAAGTGGACGAAGTAGTCAGTTCCGGGGGATGACGCCGCCGCACTGTCCTGGATCTGAGAGGGCCCGCCAGGGCTCCAGCACGAAGGCACGGCTGAAGGCCCGGGGGTGGGGCAATTCCAGGCTCATGGCCTCCCCGAGGATCTGCAGATCCTCCGGCGTGGCCCAGGTCCAACTGCCCGGTGGCCCATCCGTGATGATGAGATCCAGATCCAGGGTGCGGGGGGCGTTCTTCCCGGCGTTGCGATCCCGGCCTGCCAGCAGCTCCAGGCGCAGCAGGGCCTCCAGCAGGCGGCAGGGATCGGCCTCTCCGGTCACCAGGATGGCCACCGTGTTGAGGTAGGCGGGGCCCTGACCGGACTCGTCCGGCGTTTCCATCACGAGCGGGGAGGGCAGCACCGTCCCCAGCGTGCGTAGCGCCGCGAGTCCCGCGTCGAGGTGCGCCCGGCGGTCACCGAGGTTCGAGCCAAGGGCAATGACGGCCTTCATAACGAAAAATACTCAAGAAGAACCATCGATAAACACCGAGGAACACCGATAAGGATCTGCCTAATCCGACGCAGCTGAACACCCTGTGGGCCTGGACCACTCCATGAACATCCGTGGGCCTTCATCTCTTTTTATCAGCAGTTGATCGGTGTTCATCGGTGTTCATCGGTGGCTTCCCAATACTTTTGCCTTTGTGGCTATTGCACCTGGGTACATCGGTGGTCAATGCTTCTTTCCGTGTTCCGCCACCACCAGGCTCCGGATGCCGCCGCGGATGAGGAAGTCGCCCTCCACACGAAGCCACTGTGGACTTAGGGCTTTCACCAGGTCGTCCAGGATCTGGTTGGTGACGGCCTCGTGGAAGGCGCCCTGGTCCCGGAAGCTCCAGAGGTAGAGCTTGAGCGATTTCGACTCCACACAGAGCTGATCGGGCTGGTAGACGATGCGCAGCTTGGCGAAGTCCGGCTGGCCCGTGAGGGGACAGAGGCAGGTGAACTCCTCCGTTTCGAAGGTGATGGTGAAGGGCCGCCCGGGCCGGGGGCTCACGAAGGTGTCGAGTTCCCCTGTGGGGCGCGTCACCACGAACTGGGGCAGCGGATTCGGGAGGGAAGCTTTGGGGGCTTTATTGGCGACCATGGAAACCTCTCATTGAAACCGCAGATGCCGCAGATTGACGCAGATTGGATTCGCAGGTTTTCATCTGCGACCAACTGTTCCGTCTGCGGTTAGATCTTAAGACTTTCCGGAATGTACGCATAAGGAATGGGATCCGCGAACCCCGCTTCTTTGAACCCCCGCAGGCGCAGGTGGCAGCTGTCGCAGTGTCCACAGGCCTCGGCCTCGCCCTGGTAGCAGGACCAGCTGAGGTGGAGGGGCGCACCGAGTTCGCGGCCCTTCGCCACGATTTCCGATTTGCGCAGGTGGATGAGCGGCGCGTGGAAGGCGAGCTGCGTCTCGGGTCTGGTGCCGAGGTTGGCGGTCTGCTCGAAGCTCTTCAGGAAGGCTTCCCGGCAGTCGGGGTAGCCGCTGCTGTCCTCCTCCACAAAGCCCACGAAGATGGCGCTCGCTCCCAGCACCTCGGCCCAGCTCACGCAGGTGGCCAGCAGGTGCGCATTGCGGAAGGGCACATAACTCACGGGCACCCCGGGGCGATCCAGGTCGCCCTCGGGCAGGGCGATGGAGGCGTCCGTCAGGGCCGAGCCGCCGATGGCCTTCAGGGTGTCGAAGCCGATGACGAGACGGCGGTGCTCCGGCACGCGGTAGAAGTCGGCGATGTCGCGGTAGGCCTGGCGCTCCCGGGTCTGGGTGCGCTGCCCGTAGTCCGCGTGGAGCAGGGCCAGCTCGTAGCCTTCGGCCCTGGCGATGGCGGCGGTGACGCAGCTGTCCATGCCGCCGGAGAGGGAGACCACCGCGAGTTCA
The DNA here is from genome assembly GCA_016721195.1 of Candidatus Geothrix skivensis. Taxonomy (GTDB): domain Bacteria; phylum Acidobacteriota; class Holophagae; order Holophagales; family Holophagaceae; genus Geothrix; species Geothrix skivensis. Next base: position 101,682 of record JADKIO010000009.1, read on the forward strand.
GTCATGGTGAACCCCCTCGGCCCACGCCTCCAAACCATCCATCTCCCGCTGAAGGCGCAGGCCTTCAGCGCCATCATCGGCCTTCGGCGGGACCTTGAAGGGCTCCCCGTAGCGGATGGAGCAGGTGGCGAACGGCAGGGGAATGACCATGCGGTCCCAGGTCTTCAGCTCGAATTGCCGATCAAAGGCCAGCGTCACGGGCACGATCCAGGCGCCGGTCTTCCGGGCCAGGGCGATGGTGCCGGGCTTCAGTTCCATGAGGGGGCCCCGGGGGCCGTCGGGCGTGATGCCGAAATCCCAGCCCTGCCGCACCGCCTGGATCATGCGCACCAGGGCCTTGGCCCCGTCGTCGCTGGCGGTGCCGCGCACGGCGTGGATGCCGAACCAGCGCCAGGTGGCGGCGCTGCGCTCCCCATCCTTGCTGTCGCTGGAAAGGATGGCCACGCCCCGCTCCCTGCGCCGGAAGGGATAGGCCAGGGGCATCATGAAGAGGCGCCGGTGCCAGAAGGCCAGGATGAAGCGCTCGTCCCGGGCCACCACGTCTTCCACGGCCTCGAAGCCGGTCCGGCGCACCCGCAGGGTGTACGACCACAGCTTTGAGAGGCCCGCCACCAGGAAGGGCACCAGACGGAAGTTCACCCACACGGACAGCGGCGAACCCAGGGGCCGTCCCCGCTCGGCGATATCGAGGCGGACCGCCATCAGGCCTCCCCGGCCATGAGGTCGTTGCGGGTGATGGGGTACAGGGTGCCGCAGTAGTCGCAGCGGACTTCCAACGGTTCGTCCCCCTTGAACAGATCCGCCTTCTGCTCCGAGGGGAAGCGCCGCAGGGCCTCCACCAGGGCCTGGCGGGTGCAGCGGCAGCGGTAGAACAGCGTGGTGGCCGTGGCCTCCTCCGTGCCTTCGCCCTGGGAGATCCAGCTGGCCAGGAACTCCGCCGTGCGCTCCCAGAAGGGCACCACCTCAAGGCTTTCGATGGCCTGGACCAGCCGGGCCAGCCGCGCGGGCGGGCAGTCCGGCAGGGGCTCCACCAGCAGGCCGCCGGCTTCGCCGGTGCTGGAATCGCACCAGAGGGTGAGGCTCGCCTGGATCTGCTCTGAGTTCTGCAGGTAGTGCTCGATCTGCACCTGGATGCCCCCTTCCACCAGGGGCAGGTTGCCGATGTAGGGCTGGCCCGTGGCCGTGGAGCGCATGACCTGCAGGAGGCCCGGGGCGGCGACCCAGTCGCCCCCTGACCCGGCGCTGAGATCCAGCACGCCCCGGATGGTGCCATCCGGCCAGCAGTCCGCCACCACGGCCCGGGCCCGGCCCGCACCCTTCACCAGCAGCTGCAGGCGCTCCGCGAAGGCCGTGCGTCCCTGCAGCAGGGCCGTGGCCGTCAGCAGCTCGGTGAGGCACGCGCAGGCCGCCGGCTCCAGGTGCGGGTGCCCCCGCCGGACGCCATCCCAGAGGGGGCTGGCATTCATCGAGGACAGCCGGATGTGCCGGTCCTGGGTGAGGGCCTTCAGCACTCGGGCCTGGTGGATCGGTTCGGGCATGGGTTCAGTTCCAGCCGATCTGGCGGCCCTTGTTCTGCTTTTCCAGCCAGGCCATCAGGGGCTTGAAGTAGTCCATCATGGCGCGGGTGGAGAGGTCCTCTCCGGTGGCTTCCTTCAGCACCTTGCGCCAGTCCTCCGTGGCGCCCTTGGCCATGAGCTGCTTAAGGAAGGCGCCCACCTGCTTGTTGCCTGCATAGTTGGTGGCGCGGGGATCCTGGTGGAGGATCTTCCGGGCGATGTGGTCGTGCACCTGGAACTTGAAGACCGTGGCCCAGCCGTAGCTGTAGTAGTAGGCGGGGTTGTCGTTGATGTGGGTCTTGGTGGCGGCGTCGCAGTACTGCTCGCCCCGGGGGCTGGGTGGCTCCACGCCCTGCAGGTCCCGCACCTGCTGCCACCAGCGGGCATTCATCTGATCGGCGGGCATGTTCTTGCCGTAGAACTCCGCCTCCCACTCGGGCATGGTGCCGCAGGCCCAGAACATGAAGGGGATGGCCACCTCCAGGGCGTCGTTCAGCAGCACGTCCATGTCGTTGACCCTGTAGTCGGCGGGCAGGACGCCCACGGATTTCAGGTAGGGGATCTGCCGGGTGGCCAGGGCGATGAGCTCGCCCATGCCCTCGTGGAAGCTGGGGTTGGCGCCATCCCGCAGGAGCGGAGGGACGGTTGCATTGGTGTAGCACATGAAGTAGTAGCCGTGGCCCAGCTCGTGGTGGGTGGTCTCGAACCACTGGGCATTGGCCTCCACGCTCATGAGCGAGCGGATGTCCGTGTCCAGGTCCAGGTGCCAGCAGGAGGCGTGGCTGTTCTTCTTGCGGGGGTCGCCCGCCTTCACCGGGTAGAGGTCGGACTTGGTCCAGAAGCTGGCGGGCAGGGGCTCGAAGCCCAACCCCGTGTAGAAGGCCTCGGCGGTCTTCACGATGCGCTCGGGCTGCCAGCCCTTGAAGTAGGGATCGAAGTCCACGGCCTTCACGAACCCGGTCCAGTTCTGGCTCCAGCGGTTGTTGATCCAGTGGGCGGGGATGGCCTTCGGCACGGGCTGGGCGTACTTCTTGGCCATTTCGTACTTCACCCAGGTGTGCAGCTGCAGGTAGAGGGGCATGAGCTCGGCCCTGAACTTCCGGTTGTAGGCCATCATCTCGTCGGTGCTGAGCCCGTACTTGGCCACCTGCAGGGCGAAGTAGTCCGGGTAGCCCAGGGCGTTCGCACAGCCGTTGCGGAGGTCCCGCAGCTTCAGCAGGCCAGCCTTCAAGGCCGGGCCGTTCTCCTTGGAGGCTTCCCACACCTTCAGCCGCTCGGGCAGGCTGGTGCTCCTGGCCAGGAGCTCGTCGATCTGGTTGGCGGAGAGGGGCTGGCCCTCCAGCTTCCATACGAAGCTGTTCAGGGTGCTGTTCTGGGCCGTTTCCGCCGCGATGCGATCGGCCACCAGCCTGGGGTGGGTCATGGGGCCTTCGGCGGCATTGAGCAGCACCCGCTCCAGCTGGCGGACGGTGAGCTCCTTCAGCTCCCTGCGGTGGCCCAGCAGCTCCCGGGCCTCGGTGATGAGGGCCGGGTTGCCGTTGAAGGCCGCGGCGGCCTTCCCGGCCCATTCGGCGGCGGCGTCGTGGGCGGGCTTCACGTCCGTGGCGGCGGCCCACTGGGCTTCGGAAGCCACGTAGTAGAGGGACTGGTAGCCCGCGTTCACCACCTTCAGGAAGCGGTCTGCCCGGTCCTGGACCGGGGCGGCCAACTGAGCCAGCAGGGGCACGCCGAGAATCAGGGCTGGGATGAGGCGCATGGTGGCTCCAAGGAACCCTCTATTGTGCCGCTGATTGACCCCGCAGGAATGTCACCCTACTTTCAGAAAGCCCAGCGGCCCCCGGCCGCGCCCGTGGAGACCCCTTGAACCGCCTCCGGATCCTGTGCCTTCCCCTCCTGGCCTTCTGCTTTGGGCTGACCCTCTGGGCCGAGCCGCCCCGCACCCTGGCCATCGCCGCCGCCGCCGACCTGCAGTTCGCCCTGGGGGAGATGAAGGGGGCGTTCCTGAAGGCGAACCCCGGGATCGAGGTCGCCGTCACCTATGGCTCCTCCGGGAATGTCTACGCCCAGCTGCTGAACAAGGCCCCCTTCGACCTCTTCCTTTCGGCGGACCTGAGCTATCCGAAGAAGCTGGTGGAGGCGGGCGCGGCGGATGGCACCACCGAGTTCCTCTACAGCCGGGGCCACCTGGTGCTGTGGGTGCCCAAGGCCTCCCCCATCCCCATCGAGCAGCTCGGCATGAAGGCCCTGCTGCATCCCGCGGCCCGCAAGGTGGCCATCGCCAACCCACGGCATGCGCCCTACGGTCGCGCCGCCGAAGCAGCCCTGACCAAGCTCGGCCTGCTGGAGGCTGTGACGCCGCGCCTGGTCTTCGGCGAAAACGTCGGCCAGACCGCGCAGTTCGTGCAGACCGGCGCCGCCGACATCGGCATCCTCGCCCTCTCCCTGGCCAAGGCCCCCGTCATGGCCGCTTCCGGCCGCTTCTGGGAGGTGCCCCAGGACGCGCATCCCCCCCTGGACCAGGGCGGCGTGATCCTGAACCACGCCCGGAACCGCGCCGACGCCCTGGCCTTCCGCGCCTTCATGCGCTCGCCTGAGGGTGTGGAGATCCTTCGCCACTACGGCTTCGTGGTGGACGGCCGCTGATGGACTGGCAGGCCATCCGCCTGAGCCTCTGGCTCGCGGCCCTCACCACGGTGGTCCTGCTGCTGCTCGGCCTGCCCCTGGCCTACTGGCTGGCCTTCTCCCGGCGGCGCTGGAAGTTCCTGGTGGAGGCGGTGGTGGCCATGCCCCTGGTACTGCCACCCACCGTGCTGGGCTTCTACCTGCTCATGGCCATGGGCCCCCGCAGCCCCCTTGGCCGCGCCTGGGAGGGCCTCTTTGGCAGCACCCTGCCCTTCTCCTTCGAAGGCCTGCTGATCGCCTCAGTGCTCTACAGCCTGCCCTTCATGATCCAGCCCCTGGCCGCCGCTTTCGCCTCCGTGGACCGCGGGCTCATCGAGGCCTCCTGGTGCCTCGGTGAATCACGGCTCCGGACCTTCCTGCGCGTCATCGCGCCCCTCAGCTGGGCGGGCATCCTCACGGGCGTGGTGCTGAGCTTCGCGCACACCCTGGGCGAGTTCGGCGTGGTGCTCATGGTGGGCGGAAACCTGCCGGGCCGCACGCGCACGGTGAGCATCGCCATCTACGACCAGGTGCAGGCCATGGACTACGCCCCGGCGGCCCGCACCGCCGCGCTGCTGCTGGGCGTATCCTTCCTGGTGCTGACCTTCACCTACGCCCTGCGGCGCCACCAGAGGAAGCCGTGGACGCTCATCTGAACGCTGACGGCCCCCATCTGCTGGCGAACGCCGAGCGCCACTACCGGGGCGGCCCCACCGTCGAGGCACGCTTCGAGATCCCGCGGCCGGGCTTCTCCGTGACCGTGCTCTTCGGGCCCTCGGGCTCGGGCAAGACCACGGCCCTGCGTCTCCTGGCGGGGCTGGAGCGGGCGGACCGGGGCAGCATCCGCTTCGACGGCGCCACCTGGTCCCACGCCACGGAGGGCATCCACCGTCCACCCCAGGGCCGGGACCTGGGCTTCCTGCCCCAGGCCTACGCCCTCTTCCCGCACCTCAGCGTGGCGGGGAACCTGGGCTACGGACTGGCCGCGCTGGACGCCCACGCTCGGACCGCCCGCATCGGGGAGCTGGTGGGGCTGCTGGATTTGAAGGGCCTGGAGCAGCGCCATCCCGGAGAGCTCTCCGGCGGCCAGCAGCAGCGGGTCGCCCTGGGGCGGGCCCTGGCCCGGAAGCCGGCCCTGCTCCTGCTGGATGAGCCCCTGTCGGCCCTGGACCGGCCCTCCCAGGTCCGGCTCCGGAAGGAGCTGCGCGACCTGCTCCGCACCCTCGACATCCCCACGGTGCTGGTGACCCATGACCGCGCGGAGGCCCTCCAGCTCGGGGACCGCCTGGTGGTGATGGACCAGGGCCGTGTCTGCCAGTGCGGCGACATCCAGCAGGTGTTCGACCGGCCCACGGATCCCGCCGTGGCGCGGATCCTGGGCGTGGAGACCGTGGTCCGGGGTCGGATCGAAGCCATCGTGGGGGGCATGGCCACCATCGCGGTGGGCGCGGCCCGCCTCTTTGCCGCCGACCCCGGGGGCCTGGGCTGGGAGGTCTTCGTCTGCATCCGCGGCGAGGACGTGGCCGTGGAGCGCGGCGCCGGCCCCGGCTCCGGATCCACGGCCCGCAACCGGCTCCCGGCCCGCATCACCGCCCTGAACCCGGAAGGCTCCCTGGTCCGCATCAGCCTCGACTGCGGGTTCCCCCTGGAGAGCCTCGTCACCCGCCAGGCCTGTGTGGACCTGGGCCTCACCGAGGGCGATCAGGTCTGCGCCATCCTGAAGGCGGCGGCGGTGCACCTGATTCCGCACGATTGAAGATGCCTCTGCCGCAGGCGGAGGCTCACGCAGAAACGCGGGCCAGATGGCCCGCGTTTCTGCGCAATCCAGGAACTACGCCTTTGTCCACCTCAGCACCGGCTTGCGGGCGGCGGTGGTCTCGTCGAGCCGCCGCAGGGGCGCCAGGGTCGGGGCCTGGTGCAGGAGGTCGGGGTTCTCCTCGGCCTCCTTGGCGATGGTGAGCATGGCGTCGCAGAAGGCGTCGAGCTCTTCCTTGCTCTCGCTCTCGGTGGGCTCGATCATCAGCGCGCCGGGCACGATCATGGGGAAGTAGATCGTGGGCGGGTGGTAGCCGTGATCGATGAGCCGCTTGGCGATATCCAGGGTGTGGACATCGTGCTTGGCCTGGTTCGAATCACTGAAGACCACCTCGTGCAGGGTGGGCGAGTCGATGTGCAAGGCATAGGCGCCCTTCAACCGGGTGCGGATGTAGTTGGCGTTGACGATGGCCCGCAGGGTGGCGGCCTTCAGGCCATCGGAGCCGTGGCTCAGGCAGTAGGTCAGCGCCCGCACCAGGATCCCGAAGTTGCCGTAGTAGGTGTGCACCTTGCCGATGCTTTGCGGCCGGTCCCAGTCCATGCGATAGCTGTGCCGGGGCACCTCGCCTTCGCCCACTTTCACGGTGTCCCGGACCACCACGGGCACGGGCAGGAAGGGCATGAGGTTGGCACCGCAGCAGACGGGGCCGGCCCCGGGGCCACCGCCGCCGTGGGGGGTGGACATGGTCTTGTGCAGGTTCAGGTGCATGACGTCGACACCGAAATCGCCGGGCCGCGCCACGCCCACCAGGGCGTTCATGTTGGCGCCATCCATGTAGACCAGGGCGTCCACGCTGTGCAGCAGGTCGCTGATCTCCTTGAAGCGGTACTCGAAGACGCCGATGGTGTTGGGGTTGGTGATCATGGCGCCGGCGATCTCGCTGCCCAGCTCGGTCACGAGGGTCTTCAGGCCCTTGCGCACCTTGCCGTTCACGGGGTCGGTCACGTCCTCGAAGCTGATGGTGCCATCGGGGCCCGAGGGCAGCTCCACCACCTCGTAGCCCGCCATGGCGGCGGTGGCGGGGTTGGTGCCGTGGCCGCTGTCCGGAATGAGGATGACGCGACGCTTGGCGCCCTTGGAAACGTGGTAGGCGCGGATGAGCATGACGCCCGTCAGCTCGCCCGCGGCGCCGGCGCTGGGCTGGAGGGTGACGCCGGGCAGGCCCGTGATCTCCTTCAACCATTCCTGCAGGGTGTAGAGCGTCTCCAGGTTGCCCTGGACCAGGGCGTCCGGCGCCATGGGGTGGCTGTCGGTGAAGCCGGGCATCCCCGCGACCTTTTCGTTGAGCCGGGGGTTGTGCTTCATGGTGCAGGAGCCCAGGGGGTACATGCCGTCGTCCACACCGTAGTTCCACTTGGAGAGGCGGGTGAAGTGGCGGATGACCTCCACCTCGCTCAGCTCCGGCAGGGCGTCGAAGCCGGTGCGCCGGAGGTGGGCGGGACGGGTGTCCTGGGCTGCGGGCACATCGAGTTTCGGCAGGTCCATGCCCCGCTTGCCGGGGACGGAGCGTTCGAAGGAGAGGGGTTCGCGCTGACGAAGGAACATGGCTCTCTCCTCAAACCGTGGCGGGGACGCGGGCCAGGATCTCGACCAGGCTCTCGATCATCTGGCGGGTGTGGAGCTCCGTGGCGCACCAGAGGATGCAGCCCGCGTCTCCGGATAGAAGCGGCCCAGGTCCAGCCCCGGCAGCAGGCTCTCCTTCAGGCAGGCCTCCTGCAGCGCCGCGTAGTCGCCGGTGTAGCGCAGCACGAACTCGTTGAAGAAGGGCGCGTCCAGCACGGCCTCCATGTCCGGCAGCTCCAGCAGGCGCTGGCGCAGGTACTGGGCCTTGGCGGCGTTCTGCGCGGCGAGGCCCTTGAGCCCTTCCGGACCGGCGAGGTGCATGAAGATGTTGGCCCGCAATGCGACGAGTCCCTGGTTCGAGCAGATGTTGCTGGTGGCCTTGTCCCGGCGGATATGCTGCTCCCGGGCAGTGAGCGTCAGAACGTAGCCCGTCTGCCCGTTCAGATCCTTGGCCTGGCCCACCACGCGGCCGGGGATCTCCCGCTTGTGGGCATCCTTCACGGCCAGGAAGCCCAGGAAGGGCCCGCCGAAGTTGGGCTTGTTGCCTAAGCTCATGGCCTCGCCGCAGGCCATGTCGGCGCCCACCTTGCCGGGGGCCTCGAACCAGCCGAAGGCGAAGGCCTCCTGGGTGACGCTCACCAGCAGGGCACCGGCGGCATGGATGGGCTCCGCCAGGGCCGCCAGGTCCTCCACGGCGCCCAGGAAATTGGGATAGCCCACCATGACGGCCGCCACGTCGCTGCTGAGCTTGGCCTGCAGGTCCGCCAGGTCCGTGACGCCATCCTTCAGGCCCACTTCCACCAGCTTGAGGTCATCGTGGGGGGCGAAGTTCGTCTTCAGCACCTCACGGTACATGGGGTGGAGGCCGCGGCTGATGAGCACGGTGTTGCGCTTCTTGGCCACGCGCACGGCCATGAGGGCCGCTTCCACGCAGGCCGTGCCGCCATCGTAGAGGCTGGCGTTGGTCACTTCCAGCCCCGTCAAATCGCAGATCAGAGTCTGGTACTCGAAGATGTGCTGGAGGGTGCCCTGGCTGATCTCGGGCTGGTAGGGCGTGTAGGCCGTGAACCACTCCTGGCGGCTGATCATGGCGTCGATGGCCGAGGGCACGAAGTGGTCGTAGGCCCCTGCGCCGAGGAACTGGGCGCAGAAGCGCATGTTCTTGTTGGCCAGGCCCATCATCTGCCAGGCCACTTCCTGCTCGGCCCCGTGGGTGGGCAGGTCGAGCTCACGCTTCAGGCGCGCCGCTGCGGGAATGCCCGCGAGGAGCGCCTCTGCGTCAGGCACGCCGATGGTGTCCAGGAGGGCTCGATCCTCGGAGGGGGATGAAGGCAGGTAGCGCATGGTGGCCTCGGCAAAGAACGTTGAAACGCCAACGCTCCAGGGTATCAGGGGGCTTCTCGGGACCCGCGGGGCCGGTGAGCCACCGCCCTGTGGTTTACAGTTCGGAAAGTTTCAATGCCGCTTCCAGAGGTCGAAGGGCTGGGTGCCGATCAGGACGTTGAAGGTGCCCACCGCCCGACCCGCCTCCATCGGGGTGCGCACCTTCAGGAAGCCGTAGGCCAGCTCCACATAAAAATTGGACAGGGTGGTGCGCAGCATCAGGCCGGAGCCCTGGGCCCGCAGGGGGGCCTCCGGCTTGAGCAGGAAGGTCGGGTCCTGGGCCATCCAGGCCAGGTCGAAGCGGGGAACCAGTTCCACCGTGAGGCCCAGGCCCAGGTAGAGGCGCAGGGGGATCCCGAAGCGCAGCGCCGCGAAGTTCGGCGCCATGTACCCGGCCGACCGGCTGCCGATGACAAAGGAGGGTCCTCCCAGCACCCACCAGCGGTCCAGGGGCAGACGCCTGCCCTGCCCCCACTCCAGATCCAGGTCCGCCCCCAGGGCTTCACTAAACGAGGTGAGGCCATGGGCCCTGAAGTAGCTTTGCTGGAAACTGGCCGCCTGCAGGGCGCCGGGATGGGCATCTCCCAGCCCGAACCGGGCCCGCAGCAGGAGGCCTTCCCGTGGCAGGGTGTGCCGGTCGAAGTTGTCCCATTCGCTGGACAGGAAGACCGCATCCTGGCTTTGGGTGCGGCGCTGGCTCTGGTCCAGGAAGGCCGCGTTCCGCCGGACCAGTTCCAGGTTCAGCTTGCCCGTGCCCAGGCCGCTGAAGCGGAAATAGGCCCGGAGCATGAGATCGGACACGCTGATGCGAGCCTCCTGGCCGTTGCCCAGAAGTTCCGGCACCACCCAGGGAAGAGGCACATCCATCCGCTGTTGCCAGTAGTTCCCGGCCAGCTCCATCCCGGCGCCCGTGGAAAACCCGAAGGGGCTCCTGAGGGTCAGGGCGGCGTGCTGCTGCAGCCGGTTCCGCGCAGCGCTCAGGGCCAGTTCGGTGCCCTGGAAGCCCAGGTCCAGGGCGCGATAGGCCATGCCCACTTCCCCCCCGAGGCTCGTTTCATAGCCCAGTGACACATCCAGCCGCTCCCGGTTCTGGGGCACGGGGACGAGGGTGATGACAGCCCCGCCCTGTCCATCCGGCCGGACCTGGTAGCGCAGCTCGGCGAGGTGGAGCCGATGCTCGGCCAGGGCGATGCGCTTCTGAAGATCCGCGGGCCGGAAGGGCCTTCCCTTCAGCTCGCCCAGCAGCCGGAGCAGGTGGTAGGAGTCCACTTCAGTGCCGGGCAACGCCCGGACTTCCACCCTGGATACCAGCGGTTCCTCCAGGATGATGTGCAGGCGTCCAGTGTCGGAGTGAAGGCAGGAGCCCCGGGCATCCACCAGGGGAGCGCCGTCCATGAGGTGCTGGTAGACGAACTGGCTCATGAGGCGGCCGAAGACCTCGGGATTGAAGGGCTCCCCCACCGGGAGGGCCGCCGTCGCGGCGGCCAGGGTTTCGGCCCGCCAGGCCTCGGGAACGTCCAGCTGGATCTCGCTCACCAGGGGATAGGGCCGCAGGTGGATGGTGAGTAGCCGGTCCGGATCCACCGTGGCCCAGGCCGACCGGGCCAGCCCATGCACCAGGATCTGCTGGAGGTAGATCTGAATGTCCTGGACGCGGATGCCGGATTCCACGGACTTCAGGGCGGCCGCCTGGAGTCCCAGGACCGCCGCACTGGGGGGGGTCGGGCCTTCGAAGGCCACCCGGTTCGCGTCCAGCCTCTCCTGGCTCAGCCGACCGCGCAGCAGGGTGAACAGGGCTTCCCGGCGGGCGTCGAAGGCTTCCCGCCCCTGGAGCACCAGCTTGGCGCCCTCGGAACCGTACTCGAGGGTGGGCGCGTTGCGAAGTTCGGGGCGGATGAGGAAGTCCGAGGCGGCGCGGCTTTCCCACTGGCGCCGCTCGACCACCAGATCCAGGCTTCGGGTGGCCACGGAAAAGATGCTGCTGGAAGGCCGGTGCTCCAGCGGGGCGCTGATGTCGACGCCGATCACCATATCGGGATGGAAGGCCTCCTTCGCCGTGAACACCGGCAGGTTCTCCACCAGGGCGCCGTCCACGTACTGCTGGCCTTCGATGACCACAGGCCGGAACCCGCCGGGGATGCACATGGAAGCCCGCACGGCTTCGGCCAGATCACCCCGTCCGAACACCCGCCCCTGGCCGGTTTCCAGGTTGGTCGCCAACACCCGCAGGGGCCGCTGGAGGTGGTCGAAATCCCCACGGGAAAAGTAGGCACCCCGGGCCAGGAGGCCCTGGAGGGTGTGCTGCATCTCCAGGCCGCTCCGGAGACCCTGGGCCAGGGACAGTCGCCCCTTGTGCCGCTCGATGGACAGGAAGGTGGAATCGCGATCCTCTTGCTCGAGAAGCGTTTCTCCGGGGTTGCGCCACAGGGGTTCCATGAAGGCCCGGGTCAGGTCCAGGCGGCCGAAGAGATCCTCGATCTCCCGCCCGCTGAAGCCGCTGGCGTAGAGGGCGCCCACCAGGGCACCGGCGCTGGTGCCCGTGATGCTGTCCAGGGGAAAACCCACCTCCTCCAGGCGCTGGAGGATGCCGATGTGGGCCAGGCCCCGGGCCCCGCCGCCGCTCAGGGCCAGGGCCACCCGGGGCATGCCGGGGATGCTCACCCGGGGGGTGAAGCGGAACACCATGTCCGCGGGCTGCACCTGCACGTCGATCCGGCGGGCTTCGGCGGGCCGGGCCAGGAGGTCCGCCACGGGGTTCTGGGCCCCCAACAGGGCGGGCAGTCCCCAGGCCAGCAGGCGCCTTCTCATGAGAGTGCCGTCCGCTGCGCCTCCATCAGCGCCAGGCAGCCCGCCAAGCCCAGGTCCAGGAGGGCGGTGGCCTCGGCCCGACTGAAGGAGCGCCCCTCCCCGGTGCCCTGCAGTTCCACCAGTTCCAGCTCGCCTCCCGCTGCCGGCCGCGCCGCAACCAGGTTGCAGTCTACGGCGGCGAGGTGATCCTCCTCGTACTCCAGATCCAGCACCAGGCCCCGGCGACCCTCGCCGGATTCCACGATGCCCGCGCTCACCGCCGCCACCTGGCGCACCAGGGCCGACGACAATCCCTGGGACCGCAGGGCCAGCGCCACCGCGATCCAGGCGCCGGTGATGGCCGCGCAGCGGGTGCCGCCATCGGCGTTCAGCACGTCACAGTCCACGGCCAGGGTGCGTTCGCCCAGGGCCGCCAGGTCCACGGCCTGGCGCAGGCTGCGGCCGATGAGGCGCTGGATCTCCACCGTGCGGCCCTGCTGCTTGCCCCTGGCGGCCTCCCGGTCGGAGCGGGTATGGGTGGCCGCGGGCAGCATGCCGTACTCCGCCGTGAGCCAGCCGGTGCCCCGGCCCTTCATCCAGCCCGGCACCTTCTGCTCGAGGCTGGCCGCGCAGAGGACATGAGTCCGGCCCAGCTTCACCAGGCAGGAGCCCGCGGCGTGCAATTGCACGCCTTTCTCCAGGTCCAGGGGTCGCAGATCCTCGCTTTGGCGCATCGTCATCAGCCCTTCCACTCGATCTTGTCCACCCGCCCCTGGTGGCGTCCTCCTTCAAAAGATGTTTCCAGGAACGTTTTAAGGTAGGATTCTGCCTGGAGCGGATCCGTCAGCCGCTGGCCGAAAGCGATGGCGTTTGCGTCATTGTGCTGCCGGGCCAGTGCTGCGTGCTCGGGGGAGGTTACCAGCGCGCAGCGGATGCCGGCATGGCGGTTGGCCGCGATGCTGATGCCGATGCCCGATCCGCAGACCAGAACCAGGCGCTCCCATTGATTCCTGCCCTCCGCCGCCCGGTGCGCAAAATCCGGGTAATCCACCGAGGCCATGCCATCCGTGCCGAAATCCACCACCTCGTGCCCCTGCCCAATGGCCCAGGCCTTGAGCCGCTCCTTCAGGTCGAATCCCGCATGATCGCTTGCGAACCCAAGTCTCATCGCCCTGCCCCCACGGCCCCAGCCTACAGCCTACATCCGCCGGTGCATGCGCCGTCAGATGTCTCTTGTCCGCCCCTGGCCCACCCATGCTGAATCCCTTCCTCCAGTACCGGCCCCAGGACCGGGGCTTCCTGCTCTGCATGCCCGAGGCGGTGGAACCCGCCGAGTGGGTGCGGGCCCTCCGCTCCCTGCCGGGCGAGCTGCAGGGCCGGGAGCGCCTGACCCCGGCCAAGGCCCAGATCTTCCTGGCGGACGGCTCCCTGGTGGAGATGCATGCGGTGCCCCTGCGCTGGCAGCGGGCCTACCCCTGGCTCTCCTCCCTGGCCCTGCGCCCCGCCCATGCGGGGCCGACGCTGCGCTACTGGGCCATGGCCCTGCGCCTGCTGCAGTCGCTGGTGGTGCGCGGCGCCATGCTGCCCCAGCTGGATACCCGGGGCAACCCCTGGAAGGCCCGCTGGGGCATCAGCCTCACCAGCCCCTCGGACCGGGCCGTCCTGCGCCAGCTGGCCGAGGCCATGCCGCCGGCCTCCGTGGCCTTCCCGGAAACCGACGTCTGGGCCTTCACCAAGACCCTGGGCCTGGGGGAGCTGGACGCCTTCGACATCGAGGACGACCTGGCCATGCCCCCCGCCGCGGACGCCGTGCTGACGGCCTTCCTGGAGGACGGCGCCGACTTCATCATGCGCTTCGTGTCCGGCGGCCTGCGGGCCGGTGACGATCCGCGGCTCAGCCTCATCCACCGGCTGCGGGGCCACAAGCGGGACCGCCTGCCCTGGGACGAACGCATCATGGTGGCCCTCTCCCACCAGCTGCCGGAGTTCCCCACCACGGGCATCACCGAGCGCACCCTGGGCGAGCAGCTGGCCCAGTGGAGCGAAGGGGCCCGCCCCCAATGGCTGCGCCCCAGCCTGCGCCTCGAAGCCCCCGAGGTGCCCACGGTCACCCAGGCCGTGCAGGACGCCGACCGCCTTTCCGAAGAGGGCTGGATGCTCAAGGTGGGTCTGGAGACGGAGGCAGAGGTCGCCATCGGCGTGGCCAAGCTCTGGGAGCCCTCCACAGAACCCGAGGTGCTGCAGGCCCGCCAGATCCTCCTGCGGGGCCTGGCCCGGGCCGTGCCCTTCTTCCCGGCCCTGGAGCGGGCCCTGTCGGGCCAGAAGCCCGAGGACCTGGTACTGCGCCCCACGGAAGCCTGGGAGTTCCTCACCCGCGGTGCCGCCCAGCTGAAGGAGGCCGGCTTCCTCGTCCACATCCCCGAGGGCCTGGCGGACTTCGGCGGGGCCAAGCGCCTTCGCGCCAAGGTGCGCCTCGGCGCCCGGAACGTGGTGGACTCGGCGCCCCTGGCCCAGGCCGGGCTCGAGGGCAGTGTGAGCGCGGACTGGTCGCTCATGCTCGGCGACGACACCCTGAGCGTGGAGGATTTCGCCCAGATCGCGAGCCTCAAGCACCCCCTCGTGGCCTGGAAGGGCAAGTGGGTGGCCCTGGATCCCGAGACCCTCAAGCAGATCTCCACGGTCATCCAGGCCAGCCGCGGTGCCGGCTTCGAAAGCATGACCAAGGGCGAGGCCCTGGCGGCGGCCCTCACGGGCACCGCCAGGATTCCCGGCGTCAGCGAGGCCATCGAGGTGGAAGTGGCCGGGGACTTCGGTGCGGCCCTGGAGGACCTCAAGATCCTGCCGGACAAGCCCATCACCCAGCCCGCCAGCTTCCATGGCCAGCTGCGCCCCTACCAGCTGCGGGGCCTCGCCTGGCTGGAGGGCCTGTCCCGCCATGGCCTGGGCGGCATCCTCGCCGACGACATGGGCCTGGGCAAGACCATCCAGGTGCTGGCGCTGCTGCTGCACCGCCAGACCCAGAGCCCCGAGTTCGGGCCCGCCACCCTGCTGGTCTGCCCCACGTCGCTGCTGGGCAACTGGGAGCGGGAGCTGGCCAAGTTCGCGCCCAGCCTGCCGGTTTTCGTGCACCACGGCAACAACCGGGACCGCCTGCCCACCACCTTCAAGCCCCACACCCTGGTGCTCACCACCTACGGCGTGGTGCGCCGGGAGGAGGAGGCGTTCGCCAAGCGCCCCTGGGGCGGCGTGGTGGTGGACGAGGCCCAGGCCATCAAGAACGCCGGCTCGGCCCAGGCCAAGGCCATCCGCAAGCTCCACGGCGCCTTCCGCCTGGCGCTCACGGGCACCCCCATCGAAAACCGGCTCACCGAGCTGTGGGCCATCATGAGCGCCGGCCTGCCGGGCTACCTGGGCAGCGAATCCCACTTCAAGGAACGCTTCGCCAATCCCATCGAAAAGTACCGCGATCCGGATGCCGCCAACGAGCTGCGCCAGCGCATCGGCCCCTTCATCCTGCGGCGCCTCAAGAACGACAAGAACATCATCCAGGACCTGCCCGAGAAGCACGAGATGAAGGTGTTCACCACCCTCAGCCGGGAGCAGGCGGAGCTCTACCAGTACCGCGTGGAGAAGATGGACGAGGAGCTGGACGTGGCCACGGGCATCGAGCGCCGGGGCCGCATCCTGGCCCTGCTCACCCACCTCAAGCAGATCTGCAACCACCCGAGCCAGTTCCTGAAGGCCCAGGGCCCCTACCGGGGCCGCAGCGGCAAGCTGGACCGCCTGACGGAGATGCTCGAGGAAGTGGTCGAGGCCGGCGAACGGGCCATCGTCTTCACCCAGTTCAAGGAGATGGGGGACCGGCTCCAGATCCACCTGGAGGAGGCCCTGGGCTTCGAGCCCCCCTTCCTCCACGGCGGCACCACCCGGGAAGGCCGCGACGAGATGGTCCGCAGCTTCCAGGAGGATCCCGATTCCCCGCCGGTGCTGCTCTTGAGCCTGAAGGCCGGCGGCGTCGGCCTGAACCTCACGGCCGCCACCCACGTCTTCCACTTCGACCGCTGGTGGAATCCGGCCGTGGAGGACCAGGCGACGGACCGCACCTACCGCATCGGCCAGACCAAGAACGTGCAGGTGCACAAGCTCGTCACCATCGGCACCCTGGAAGAAAAGATCGACGCCCTGCTGGAATCGAAGCGGGACCTGGCGGACCGCGTGGTGGGCAGTGGCGAAGGCTGGCTCACCGAGCTGGACGACGAGGCCCTGCGCCGCCTGGTGGCCCTGGATCCCGATGCCGAGCTGCTGGATTCCGATGAGGGCAATGGCGAAGAACCACCCCCAGCTCCCAAAGTCATGCGCCGGAAGGCCAAGGAGGTGGCCTCATGATCAGCCACACCGACCGCTTCGGGGCCACCTGGTGGGGCCGCCTCTGGATCAACGGCCTCGAAAAGCTGGGGGACGACTACGAGAATCGCCTACCCCGCGGCAAGAAGTACGCGGAGGACGGTCACGTGTCGCACTTCGGTGTGCAGCCCGGCGAGATCCAGGCCCGGGTCCATGGCCGCAAGACCTATAACGTGACCCTGGGCCTGCCGGCCCTCACCGGCGCCCAGTGGGGAAAGGCCCTGGACCGCATCGCCCTGGAGAGCCGCTTCGTGGCTTCCCTGCTGGCGGGCGAGATGCCCCAGGGCCTGGATGAGACCTTCCGCGAGGCGGGCGCCAGCCTCTACCCCCGGGTACCCAAGGAGCTCCAGACCCACTGCGATTGCCCGGACTGGGCCAATCCCTGCAAGCACGTGGCGGCGGTCTGCTACGTCATGGCCGAGGCCCTGGACCGGGATCCCTGGTTGCTCTTCGATTTGCGGGGCAAGAGCCGCGATGAGGTGCTGCAGGCCCTCCAGTCGGCCCTCGATGCCGCCGCCGTGGCGGCCCCGAAGAAGCGGGGGCGGCCGCCCAAGAAGCAGCAGACCGTGGCGGACCTGCTGCGGCAGGAACTGCCCGAGCCCGAGCCCTGGCGGCGCCTGCCCGAGGAGGCCTACGACGCCCTGCCCATGCCCCTGCCGGAGATCGGCATCCCCCGGGTGATCCCGCCGGATCCCTCCGTCTTCACCCAGCTGGGTCCCCTGCCCCACGCCCGCATCGAGACCAGCCTCTGCCTGGCGGCCCTCATGCACCGCACCGCCCAGTGGGTGCAGCAGCAGATCGAGGACGGCCCCCATCGCATGGACGATGAGGATGGGGAGGGCGAACCCGAACAGCCCGCCTCGCCCTTCGATGCCCCCCTGCAGCCCGCCCCCAAACCCAGTCGCAACTGGCGCCACAAGAAGCGGCGCTGGGGCAAAAAGAGCTGACAATAGTCACCGCACCAGGAGTACTCATGCGTACCATTTCCACCCCGAACGCACCCGCCGCCATCGGCCCCTACAGCCAGGCCCAGATCTCCGGCAACCATCTCTTCACCTCGGGGCAGATTCCCCTCGTCCCCGAGACCATGGAGATGGTCACGGGCCCCATCGAAGCCCAGGCTGAGCAGGTGCTGAAGAACCTCAGCGCCGTGCTGGCCGCCGCCAACACTGGCTGGGACCGGGTGGTGAAGACCACCGTCTTCCTCACCGACATGGCCGACTTCGTCACCTTCAATGCCGTATATGAAAAGGCCCTGGGCGGCGCCAAGCCCGCCCGCAGCACCGTGGCGGTGGCCGCCCTGCCCCGGGGCGCCAAGGTCGAGATCGAGCTCATTGCGGAAGTGTGACGGCTGGTCGCGGAAGACGCGGAAAGAGGATCCAGAAAGCCAGCTTCCGTGGCTTCTGCGCTTCTTCTGTGCCTTCCGCGACCAGCTTCCTTAGCCCAGCCCCAGCCTCGCCTTGAGTCCCGGCGCAGCGCCGCGGCTCACCTCCACCTCGGTGCCGCCGTTGAGGCGCACGTGGAGGCGACCCGAATCACCGGTCTTCACGCCCACCACCGCCTCAGGGCGGAGGAGCAGGTGGCGGTGACCGCGGACCACGCGGCTGCCCAGGGCGGCCTCGGCTTCGGCCAGGGTCTTCCAGGTGGTGCGCATGCGCTCGCCCGCGAAGGCCCACACGGCATCATCCTCGAAGACGAAGTGCGTGGTCCTGGCCAGGTCCACCAGCACCACGCCCTCGCCCGCCTTCACGGGGAACCGGAAGGGGCCCGAAGGCCTTGGCTCCGCGGGTCGTACCCCCTCCGTCCGGGCGCGCAGGCGTTGCAGCGTCGCAGCCAGGCGCTCGGCGGTCACTGGCTTCAGCAGGTAGTCCGTGGCGGCCTGCTCGAAGGCCTTCACGGCATGCTCCGCATAGGCCGTGACGAACACCACCGGAAAGGGGCGCGGCAGGTCCGCCACCACGTCCAGGCCCGTGAGGCCCGGCATCTGGATATCCAGGAAGAGGGCATCCACGGGTTCCCCCTGGCCCAGCCAGTCCAGCACGGAAGGGCCGTCCTCCAGTTCGGCCACCACCTCGCAGCCCGCTTCGCGCAGCAGGCGTGTGAGGCGCTTCCGGTTGAAGGGTTCGTCCTCGGCCACGAGCACGCGCAGGCTCATGCCTTCACCGCCAGGCGCAGCTCGGCCACGGTCCAGTCGCCGTCCCGCCGAAGATTGAGCGCGTCGGCGGAGGCCCCCAGCAGGTTGAGCCGCTCCCGCAGGTTGCTGAGGCCCAGGCCTGGGCTTTCAGCTTCCGTCGGGGCCGGGCCCGTGTTGGCCACGCTGATCAGGAGCTGATCCCCCGCGCGGCGCACCTGCACCCGCAGCTCGCCGCCGCCCACGGCCAGCGCGATGCCATGCTTCAGCGCGTTCTCCACCAGGGGCTGGATCATGAGGGGTGGCACCTCCAGGCCATCCAGGTCCCCGGGCCAGTCCCAGCTTTCCCGCAGGCGCGGGCCCAGGCGCAGGCGCTCCAGGGCCAGGTGCAGCTCCACCAGGCGGCGCTCCTCGCCCAGGGGGGCCAGCAGCCGCGAGCCCTGAGCCAACAGAGCCCGCAGCAGCTCTGCCAGGTTCACGAGGGCGGTTTCGGCGGCCACCGGATCCTCCCGCACCAGTTCGGTGAGCCCGCTGATGGCGTTGAAGAGCACGTGGGGGTTCATCTGGCCCTGGAGGACCCGGGCCTGGGCCTCGTTCGCGGCCCGCAGGGCGGTGGCCTCCTGCTGCTCGGCCCGCTCCCGGTCCGCCAGGATCCAGCCCAGCAGGAGACCGAAGGAGAGGTGAGCCACCCCGAGGATCCAGAACCGCGGATGGATCGGGAGCAGTCGGGTCTCCTCCCGGTGGAAGCCCATGCCCCGGCGGTGTCCGCCCTGTTCGGCGAGACCCATCCCCAGGCCGGGCCTTAGGCCTCGACCCGGTGGAGGACCCCCGGCCACACCCAGGAGCAGCAGGACCGCCAGGGTCAGGGCCCCCATCCAGGGCAGGGCCTGGGCCGCGCCCCGCAGCGGGCCGGCCACGGGGGCGTCCTCGCCAGTCCACTGCCAGGGCAGGGGCGCCAGCACCAGGAAGAGGGCCACCCAGAGGGAAGGCGTGACCAGCTCGAGGAGCCCCGGCTCGGGCATCCCCATCAGGATCCGGGCGCCGTTCCACACCAGCCCAAACAGCAACGCGGCGCCCCAGGTCCGGGGGCGCCGCGTCCGCTGCCAGGTGGCCTGAAGAACCGCTGATGCGCGCATGGTGTCTCAGGATAGCGGGGACCGGATCCTCAGGTGGGCTTCACCAGGGGGCAGTCGGGCCCCATGCCCGGATGGCCGGCGCCGAACCCGCGACCCGGACCCCGACCCCGTCCGCCCCGGGGGCCCATTCCCCTGCCGGGCTTCTCGAACCGGGTCTTCTGCTCCGGGGTGAGCAGGGGCAGGATCTCCTGCCGAACGGCCCGGTGCTCGAGCATCAGGTCGAGCTGGGCCGCGGAGACCTTGTCGTGCAGGGCCTTGAGCGTGCTGGGCTCCGTGGCCGTGCTGGCCATGGCCTCGTGCATGGCCTTCCGGGCCGCGACCGCGACTTCCTGCTTGGCCTGGACGCTGGCCTGGTGCTTGTCGTGGATGGCCTTCACCTGGGCCTGCTGGGCCTCGGTGAGGTTCAGGCCCCGGAGGCCCCGGCCTTCGCCCATGGGCCCGTGGCCGCGACCGGGTCCGGAGCCGGGACCCTGGGCCGAGAGGGAGGTGCCGATGGCCGTGAGGGCCAGGGCCAGGGCGGCGAGTCGAAGGGGGTGGGTGGTCATGGGAAGCTCCTTTGTCATGGGGCGGGTCATCCGTCCACACCAGGAGATGCGCATGGCGGGGATCCGGTGGAACCTCCTTGGCGGATGACAGATTGGGGGGCCCGAATGGCAGTGAAAGGGGGTTGAACGGGGGCACCCTCCGCCTCGACACCGGTACCCGCCAGGTCCGTGAATCCCTGGCTGCCGGTGGGTTGGTGGCTTTGAAAAATTTTGCCCTTGGCTGGACGCCCTGTTATTTTTTACTGACTACCACTTAATCCTCTTTTGGAGCTTCCCATGCGAAAAATCATCCTGGCCGCCCTGGTTGTCGGCGCCCCCCTGGCGTCCCAGTCCATAGAACTCGGCCTGTTCGCGGGCCAGCAGTCCTACAAGAGCATCGATGCTTTCGGCATGTCTGCCCAGCCGAAGAGCAAGACCGTCCTGGGTGCCCGAGTGGGCTATAGCGTGGTCGACCTGGGACCCGCCCTCTTCCAGTTGACCGCTGGTTTCCAGCCGAAAACCGATTCCGCCATCGAGGTCAACGGTACGGATGTCGGAGACAAGTTCCAGCACCAGCACATGAGTGTGGGCGCCATGTTCAACTTCAAGGCCGGGGTGGCCTTCGGAGCCGGAATCGAGTACCGCTTCGAAAAATTGAACATCACCGGCTCAGGGCTCAGTGACACGTCCTACAACCGCCCCTGGTTGCGGGCCAACCTGGGCTACGCCATCCCCAGCCCGGTCGTGAAGCCGTTCATCGGCCTTGAGGTGGCCCTGCCCCTCATGAGCAAGAGCTTCAGTACCACCGCCAGCGACGAGGACAACATGAGGTCCTTCGCCCCGAAGCTGCAGATCGGCATCTACGGCGGCATCCGCTTCTAGACTGCTGCGCTCAAAGAAACGCCCCGCCACCGCGGGGCATTTCTTTGCTGGAACGTGCCCTACTCCCCCTCCTCGGTCTCCCCGATGTCCTCCTCGATGGCCTCCCAGCGGGTGCGGGCCTGGTAGGCGGGGTCCTTCAGGTGGACGAGGAAGTCGGTCATGCGGGGCCCCCAGCTGGAGCCGGCCACGCAGCCCTCGGGCACGTGGGGCAGCAGATCTGCCGGGGCCTCCTCCAGGCAGAGCTGGGTGAGGATGAGGGCCTGGCGGTAGCTTTCCCCCACCGGCGTGAGGTTGGCCGCCAGGGTGCCCAGGAGCTCCGCCAGGGGGGCCTCTTCCGCCAGGGTGGCGACCTGGCCTTCGAGTACCTCCACGGTCTTCAGCCGGGCCGTGATCAGCTTCAGGTGCAGGCGCTCCAGCTCCCGGCGGGGGGCCCCCTTGGCCAGGGCGTGGGCCGCGTCCTCCAGGTGGGGGTGCAGCTTCCGGAACAGGAGGGAGAGGGCGGTCTCCGCCGGGGAAAGGGTCGGTGCTTCGGTCATGCCTTCAGTCTACCTGTAGGCCGGGGCCGGGACTGGAGGCCTCCTCACCTATTGGAGAACGGGGCCGTCTGCCTCAGCATGGAGCCAGGAGTCCTTGATGACGGCGCAGAACCTGCTGGACCTGACCACCCTCCAGAACCTGGTGGACCTGGATGATGGCGGCCACGGGCTCCTGTCCGAGATGATCGAGATCTTCCGGGACGACACGCCGCGCCGCATCCGGGACATCCTGGCTGCCGCCACGGAAGGGCATGCGGAGGATCTGTCCCGGGCGGCCCATGCCCTCAAGGGCGGAGCGGGCGCCCTGGGCGCCGAGGCCCTGCGCCACCTGGCCTCGGACCTGGAGTCTCTGGGCCGGAGTGGTTCGGCCGAAGCGGGGCCGGATCTGCCGGAACGCCTGCAGGCCGCCTTCCAGACCACCCTGACGGCGCTGGAAGCCTACATCGCCGGCCTCGACGGGAATTAGGGGCCGCCGTAGGGTTTGACACCCGCCGTACCCTTCGGGGGCGGCTGATCGCTGATCTGAATCCTGCCGCTGGCATCGGTCCACTGGTAAACACGGGTGGCGGCCCGCTGCTGGACCGAGGGTTCGGGCACCGTCTTCTGCTCCTCCACCTTGAAGCCGCCCCGGCCCTTCTGGAGGAGGGCCATGCTGCCCGCCAGCTTGGGATCCGCCTGCACCGCCTTGCGGTGGTAGAGGTCCAGCACCCTGGGCACGTAGGCCCGGGTCTCCCGGAAAGGAGGGATGCCCTTGTGCTTGTTCACGGCGCCTTCGCCGGCATTGTAGGCCGCCACCACCCGGATGAGATCCCCCGCGTAGTAGTCGTGGAGCCACTTCAGGTACTTTACGCCGCCGCTGATGTTCTGGCGGGGATCGAAGGGGTCCAGCACGCCGAAGCGCTCCGCCGTGGAGGGCATGAGCTGCATGAGGCCCAGGGCCCCGGCCCGGGAGCGGGCCTTGTAGTTGAAGGCGCTCTCCGCCTGGATGATGGCCCGGGCCAGGTGGGTGTCGACGCCCTCCACCTGGGCGATCTCGTCCACCAGGGCGATGAGCTCAGGGCTCTTGAGGGCCCTGGCCATCTCGGCGGGCGTGACCGCGAGGCGGACCTTGCCCACGCCCACGTGCTTCAGCACCAGCCCCTGGCCCTTCATGTAGGCGGGCGGCAGGTTGTTGATCACCAGCCGGCCCTGCGGGTCGTAGTAGGTGTAGAGGTAGGTGACGCCGGGCCGCACCGGATCCTTGCTGACCCTCGGCGATCCGGCGACCAGGGCCAGGGTGGCGAGGGAGAGAAGGAGCAGAGGTCGGAGCATCAGGCCTTCATGATACGGCCTGGCCTGCGGTCAGCCCAGGAAGGCCCGGAGGGCGGCCTCGGCGAAGGGGCCCGCATCATGGCGCGCTTCCACCTTGCCCCCGCCTGTGACACGTACCAGCTTGGCAAAAACATCGGCCTGCCAGCCGAATCGCTGTTTCAGGGCCTCGCCGCCCCGGTGGATCTGGACGACCTGATCCCAGACCGTTCCGGGCACGTGGGCTCGCATCGCCCTGGCCACGCTTTCCATGGCCCCGGCGTCGGTATCCATGGCCGCCGTGGGCAGGCTGAGGAAGGGAATGCCCCCTGCAGCCAGCGCGGTCTTCCAGGCGCCCACGTCATGCCGGGCCTCGTGGGTGAAGCCGATGATGAGGACGAGGCCCGCCTCGGGCAGATCCCGGGGGAAAGATGCCGGGCGGCCGGAAAGGGTGGTGCCTTCGAGGTCTGGGAGGCGGTCGGTGGTCATGGCTACCTCTGCTTGCCTTTCTGATGACTGGAGTCAGTGGGTTGGGTTTCTTTGTTCGGCAGCCACTGGCCTTGGTACCACCCTGGGTTACTGAGGCCAACCTGGTTGAGATACTCAGCCCGACGGGTGGTCGGCTGGAATAAATTACTCGCCGGGCGCCGGCTTCGCAGGCTGTCCCGCAGGAGATTGACTCTCACCCATCGGCCTCCGTGGCATAAGCTCCTCGCCGGGTCCCGGCTTCGTGGGCGACATTCAGTCGCCCACTTCGCCACCCGGCGGTCGCTTACATATTCCTGCGGTACTGCCCACCGACTTCGTAGAGGGCCTGGCTGATCTGGCCCAGGCTACAGACCTTGGCGGCGTCGAGGAGGGCGTCGAAGAGGTTGCCGTTGTCCCGGGCCACGGTCTTCAGCCGCTCCAGGGCCGCCGGGGCCCGGTGGGCGTTGCGGGCCTGGAAGGCAGCCAGGGTGTCGATCTGCTGCTGCTTTTCCGCTTCGGTGCTGCGGATCAGCTCAGGGGTGCCGGGCTCTGCGGCCTGGGGGTTGAGGAAGGTGTTCACGCCGATGATGGGGAGCTCCCCACTGTGCTTGAGGTGCTCGTACTGCATGGACTCTTCCTGGATCTTTCCCCGCTGGTACATGGTCTCCATGGCCCCCAGCACCCCGCCCCGATCGGCCAGGCGGCGGAACTCCAGGAGCACCGCTTCCTCCACCAGCTCTGTCAGCTGTTCGATGAAGAAGGCCCCCTGCAGGGGATTCTCGTTCTTGGCCTGGCCCAGCTCCCGGTTGATGATGAGCTGCACGGCGATGGCCCGGCGCACGCTGCCTTCCGTGGGGGTGGTGATGGCCTCGTCATAGGCATTGGTGTGCAGGCTGTTGCAGTTGTCATAGATGGCGTAGAGTGCCTGCAGCGTGGTGCGGATGTCGTTGAAATCCACCTCCTGGGCATGGAGGGAGCGGCCGCTGGTCTGGATGTGGTACTTCAGCTTCTGGCTGCGCTCGTTGGCGCCGTACTTCTCCTTCATGGCCACGGCCCAGATGCGGCGGGCCACCCGGCCGATGACGCTGTACTCGGGGTCCAGACCGTTGCTGAAGAAGAAGGAGAGATTCGGCGCGAAGTCGTCGATGTGCATGCCGCGGGAGAGGTAGTACTCCACAAAGGTGAAGCCGTTGGCCAGGGTGAAGGCCAGCTGGCTGATGGGGTTCGCCCCGGCCTCGGCGATGTGGTAGCCGCTGATGCTCACCGAGTAGAAGTTGCGCACCTTCTCCTCGATGAAGGTGGCCTGGATATCGCCCATGACCTTGAGGCTGAACTCGGTGCTGAAGATGCAGGTGTTCTGGGCCTGGTCCTCCTTGAGGATGTCCGCCTGCACCGTGCCCCGCACGGTCTGTAGCGCCTCCGTCCGCAGCCTGGCGTAGACTTCCGGCGGCAGCAGCTCGTCGGAGGTCACCCCCAGCAGGGCCAGGCCGAGGCCATCGTTGCCCTCCGGCAACTCGCCGGAGTAGCGGGGGCGTGTCAGCCCCTTGGCCGCGTACAGGGCCTCGATCCTGGCCTGGGCCGCCTCCATCTGGCCATGCTCCTTCAGCCACTGCTCGGCCCGCTGATCGATGGCCGCGTTGAGGAAGAAGGCCAGCATGGTGGGGGCCGGACCATTGATGGTCATGCTCACGCTGGTGCTGGGGCAGAGGAGGTCGAAGCCGGAGTAGAGCTTCTTGGCGTCGTCCACCGTGCAGACGGACACGCCGCTGTTGCCGACCTTGCCGTAGATGTCGGGGCGGACGTGGGGATCCTCGCCGTAGAGCGTGACGCTGTCGAAGGCCGTGCTCAGGCGCACGGCGGGCTGGCCCTGGCTCACATAGTGGAACCGCTTGTTGGTGCGCTCGGGGGTGCCTTCGCCCGCGAACATGCGGGTGGGATCCTCGCCCACGCGCTTGTACTCGAAGACACCGGCGCTGAAGGGGAACCGGCCCGGCAGGTTCTCCAGCAGCTGCCAGGCCAGCAGCTCGCCCCAGCCCGACCAGGCCGGCAGCGCCACCTTGGGCACCAGGGTTCCGCTCAGGGAGGTGGTGTGGTTGGCGGTCCGGATCTCCTTGCCACGAACCACGTAGACGTTCTCTGGCTCGGTGTAGCTGCGCTTCAGCTCGGTCCAGTCGTGGATGAGGCGGCGGCAGTCGGCGTGCAGCTCGCCCAGGTGCTCCTGGTAGCGCTGGCGGAGGACGAGGACCGCCGTCCCCTGGTCGCCTTCGCCAGGCTCCGTGAGGTGGATGCTGTCGTAGAAGGCCCCGGCGGGGGGCACCTTGTCCCCCAGGGCGCGCAGGCTCGTCCAGAGGGCGTGGGCCAGCTCGGCGGTCTCCGCCTGGCGGCGGGCCCAGGCCTTGTAGGCCTGCACCGTGTCGGCGATTTCCGCCAGGTAGCGCACGCGCTCCGGCGGGATGATGGCGGCACGGCGTGGGTTCCCGGCCGCGGCCTCGAGACTGGACACCCAGTCGAGGCCGCACTTGGCCGCGATGGCCTTCACCAGGTTCACGAAGAGCCAGTTGGTGGCCGGATCGTTGAACTGGCTGGCGCAGGTGGGATAGACCGGCATGTCGTCGGCGGCCTCCGAAAAGCGCCGGTGGGCCCGCTGGTACTGCTTGCGCACATCCCGCAGGGCATCCTCGGCGCCCCGCCGGTCGGCCTTGTTCAGCACGACGAGGTCGGCGAAGTCCAGCATGTCGATCTTCTCGAGCTGGCTGGCGGCGCCATACTCCGGCGTCATCACATACAGCGAGAGATCCGCCATGTCCGCGATCTCGCTATCGCTCTGGCCGATGCCCGCGGTCTCCACGATGACGAGGTCGAAGCCCTCGGCCTTGGCGGCGGCGATGCTGGCCAGCAGGGCCTCGCTGGTGGCCCGGTGGGCGGCGCTGCGGGTGGCCAGGCTGCGCATGAAGACCCGGTCTCGCAGCTCGGGGTGGTAGAGCGCGTTCATGCGGATGCGGTCGCCCAGCAGGGCCCCGCCGGTCTTGCGCTTGGTGGGATCTACGCTCAGAACCGCTACGCGTTTCTGGGGGAAATCGACGAGGAAGCGGCGGAGGAGTTCATCGATGAGGGAAGATTTCCCCGCGCCGCCGGTACCGGTGATGCCCAGGACGGGAATCTTCGTCACAGGCTTTTCAATTTGACCCGCGGAGCCGAGCTCAATCTCGGTGATCTTCCGGGCCAAGGGCAGCGCCGTGGGCTTGGCGCGCGGATCGAAATCGCAGCGCTCAACCATGTCATCGATCATGCCCTGCAGCCCCATCCGGCGGCCGTCATCCGGGCTGTAGAGCCGGGCCACGCCGTAGGCCTCCAGCTCGCGGATCTCCTCGGGGGAGATGACGCCGCCGCCACCGCCGAACACCTGGATGTGACCCGCGCCCCGCTCCCGTAGGAGGTCCACCATGTACTTGAAGTACTCCACATGACCGCCCTGGTAGCTGGAGAGGGCAATGCCCTGGGCGTCCTCCTGGATGGCGGTGTCGACGATGTCCTGCACGGAGCGGTTGTGGCCCAGATGGATGACCTCGCATCCGCTGGCCTGGAGGATGCGCCGCATGATGTTGATGCTGGCGTCGTGGCCGTCGAACAGGCTGGCCGCAGTGATGAACCGCACCTTGTGCCGGGGCGAGTGGCCTTCCAGCGGACGGTCAGCGAATCCTGGCAGGGCAGCGGTGGACATGGGACCCCCATTCGGCCGAAAGCTCAGTCTACCGGGGGCCCGCACCCACCCGAAGGGCCGGTTTCCAAGGGGGTCTCGGCGACCGATGGGTCAGTTATCCTCCAGCAGGCCCAGGGGGAACTGGTCTTCCATCAGGGCTTGCCGCTCCTTCGCGTGCTGCATGAGCGCATTCCACTTGGGCAGCCCCCGCAGCGACTCCAGCATGGGGCTCCGCTCGTACCAGGCGGTACAGCCGAAGCCCCGAGCGAAGGCCCGGTTGGCCATCTCCATGGCACTGGCCCGGTCGCCCAGAAGGGCATAGGCTTCCGCCAGGCGGATGGTGAATTCCCCATCGGGTTCCCGCATGCCGGTCCGCTCCTGTTCGTACTCCCGCAGCTTGGTCCAGGCCTCATCCTTCCGGTCCTCCAGGATCAGTGCGTAGATCTCGCTCAGGCGCAGGAGGCTGGGGTAGGCGCTGGCCTGGCCGACGACACTGCGGAATTCCTGCCGGGCCAGCGCGTGGTTCTCCCTGACCAGGGCCAGGTAGCCGCGGTAGAAGGGCAGCACCCCAGAGGCGCTCCGCAGGTGCCCCGGCTGCTCCTGGAGGCTGGTCTCGAACTTCTGGATCTCACCGGTATAAAGGCAGGTGATGTCCACCGCCTGGGGCTGCAGCCGGGAGATGGCCAGCCCATCCCGGATGTCGATGGCCCGTCGGGCCATGGGCAGCAGGCCCGCGCCCCGGGCCGCATAGGCGATTCCGGTGAGGATGGTCGGGTTGTGCGGCTGGTGTCGCCGGGCCTGCAGGAGCAGGGTCAGCGCCTCCCGCTGATTGCCGTTGTCGCTCTTCAGGAGGGACAACAGGAAGGTCCCCCGGGGATGGAAGGGTGCCAGATGGAGGCCGCGCAACAGGAGGGCCTCCGTATCGGCCTGCTGCTGGCGGAACGTGGTCGGGCTGTCGAGCATTCTTCGGTAGCGGAGGTTGCCGAGCAGGATCCATGCGCTTGCGCAATCCGGCTCCTGCTGGGTGATCCGCTCCGTGAGCGCGATGGCTTCGGGCAGGTGCAGGTTCTGGAATCGCCAGGCTCCGGCCCGAACGAGATCCCAGAAGGCACCGGCCCCCCTGGGGAGGAGGGCCGAGACCGCGGTCGCGGGCCTGACGCGGAGCGGCTCCGGGAAGGACTGCAGGAAGGCCAGGAAAGCCTGGTCTGGCGCGAGGGCCCCGGCCGTGTGCACCCGCCAGGGCGGCTCGCCCGCCTGGATCAGCTTCCGGCCCCAGGCGAACCGGTAGGAAAGCACCAGCTGATCGCCCTGCCGCCTGGGCCGGGGCTGGAGGAGCAGGGTCCGGGCCCCGCCAAGGGAGGCCGACGGATCCGCCGGCAGCTCATCCAGGTTGGTGACGGCGAAACCGCCCAGGTGCTCGAGGTGATCCTGGATCAGGCTGCCAAGGGCCCGGCACTCGGCGGCTTCCAGCCCAGTCTCTGCCTCGACCCTGGGGGCGATGAGGACAATTCGAAGCGGGCCCCGCACGCCCGCCCGGGCCAGCAGCCAGGCCAGCCCGCAGCCACCCCCGAGGAGCAGCAGGAACGTCAGCCCCAGGAACAGGGTCGAGCGAGGTGATCTTGACGTCTGGGTCGACATGGCCCTTCAGAGTAGGCCCGCACCCGGGCCAATGAGAAGGGCCCAAGGGCCCCGACAGGGCGAAGGAGGGCCTGGGGCAGCACCTCCGCGCAACCTTTGCCTCATACTCTCCCTGGGAGTTTCCATGATCCGCGTCGCGCTCATCGCCCTGCTGGCCCTGCCTTTGGCCGCCCAGGCTGCGGCCAGGCCCGCCGTTCCCACGGAGGACAGCACCATCCAGCGCTTCCGCGCCCACGCCAAGCCGCGCCCCGTCGCCCCCCGCGCCCCCCTGACTGCTGAGGAAAGGAACACCATCCGGCGCTTCAGGGAGGCCAAGCCCAGCGTGGTGTTCATCTCCGCCTTCCTCCCCAATCCGGATCCCAAAGGGCCTCCCAAGCTCGCCACCGGCAGCGGCACGGGCTTCGTTTGGGACGAGTGGGGCCACATCGTCACCAACCGCCATGTGATCGGCGCCGAGGTGGACGGGAAGCTCTTCGCGGATGTGACAGAAGTGGAGATCACCCTGGCCGATGGCAAGACCTACAAGGGGCGTGTGATCGGAAGGAGCTATGCCTACGACATCGCGGTCATCCAGGCCTTCGCGCCCCTCGAAGCCATGCGCCCCATTCCCCTCGGCCAGCGCTCCAACCTCCAGGTGGGCCAGACGGTCCTGGCCATCGGCAACCCCTTCGGCCTGGATCACTCCCTCAGCAGGGGAGTCATCTCCGCCCTGGGCCGGGAGATCTCCACGGGCTACAGCACCTGGACCACCAACTCCATCCAGACCGATGCCGCCATCAACCCCGGCAATTCCGGCGGCCCCCTCCTGGATACCAGCGGCCGGCTCATCGGCATGAACACGGCCATCGTCGCCACCCGGTCGGAAGGCTCCGTGGGCGTGGGTTTCGCCCTCCCCGTGGACACCCTGAACAACATCGTTCCCAGGCTCATCTCTAAAGGAAAAATCGAGACTCTCCAAATGGGGTTTACCACCCTGACTCCCTTTGAGGCCGATCAGGCCTTTGGCATCAAACGGGGACTGGTGGTGAATGATGTGGACCCAGGGACGCCCGCGGCCAGGGCCGGCCTCAGGCCCCTCCGGGTCGACAAGGCCGGCCAGCTCATCGCCATGGGTGACATCCTGCTGGCGTTCGAGGGTGTGGCCCTAACCAGCGCCGGGCAGTTCAAGGCCTTGCTCGAATGGCTGACCATGGTGCAGACAGGACTGCCCCCGGAGCAGGTTGTCTTTGATGTTCTGCGGGACGGGCAGGTCATCAAGGTGGTGCTGGACCTCCGGGAACCGCCCGCCAGCGGGCCCATGAAGGCACAGCCTGCCAGCATCTGAGGCCGGATCCCTTCATCGAGCGTGGAATTGGGGAGCTGCTACTTCTTTCCGGATACCTGGATCATGGGGGTGGCGCCGCCCATGGGGGTGATGATCAGGTTCCCCTTGGCGCCGATATCGCGCAGCGCCTGGATGCGCTGGTACTCGATGATCTGGGGGGTCAGGCTCTGGCTCACGATCTGCTGCGCCTTGGCCTGGCCCTCAGCTTCGATGCGCTTGCGCTCGGCTTCCTGCTTTTCCTTCTGGAGCACGAAGGCCATCTTCTGGGCGTCCTGGTCGGCGCTGATCTTGTCGTTGATGGCCTTGGTGATCTGATCGGGCAGCAGCACGTTGCGCAGCAGCACCTGTTCCATGACGATGCCACGCTCTTTGAAGGCGGCCGTCAGCGTCTTGGTCACGTTCTCCACGAAGGCCATGCGCTTCGTGGTGTAGAGCTCGGTGGCGGTCAGAGAGGCGGCGGCATCCCGCAGGGACGTGCGGATCTGGCTGCGGAGGATCTGCCCTTCCACGTCCCGGCCGATCTTTTCGTAGATCTTGGCGCAGTACTCCTGTTCCAGGTGGTAGAACACCGTGGAATCCAGCTTCACCGTGAGGCCGTCCGACGTGATGACCGGGATGGAGTCATCGCCCTTTCTCTGTCCCTCGTCGGCGATGCCCGACATGGTGTAGTTCCGGGTGCGCACCTCCATCTCCACCACCTGGGAGAAGGGGTTGATGAAGTGCAGGCCGGCGGGCAGCACCTGCGCACGCACATTCCCGAACAGCACCACCACCCCCGCCTGACCCGGGTTCACGATGACGGCCATGGAACCCAGCAGCACGATCGCGCCGGCCACGAGTCCCACCCACTGCAGGATGGCGAGGCGGGCGGAAAGGGGGAACTCGACCTTGGTCTTCATGCGCCAGGCCAGAGCACCCGCCACGAACAGCAGCAAAGCGATGAGTACCAAAGATCACCTCCAAAGGGGGGATCAGGGTAACAGAGCCTTGTAACGGAAGGATTCAGTGCCGGTGCTCATGCCCGTGCCCCTGCTCAGGAAGCGGAGCCGGTGGTGCCGAGGCTTTGCTGGGCCTCGCCTTGGGATCCAGGAAGCGCAGAGGCACCTTGAGCGGTCCATCCAGGTTGGAGCATTCGAGCAGGAGCAGGCCCTCCCGCGATCGGCCCGTGCGGCGGATCCGCAGGAGGTGCCGGGCGGCCTCCGGTCCGGGCCCATCGAGCAGTTCGAACCCCTTCCCCTGGATCTCGGCCTTCAGGATCCGGAAGGGCTTGCCATCCCGGGCGGTCAACTCCAGTCCCTGCAGGGTGGTCTTCAGGTCGGTGAACACCAGGCGGGAGGGCGTGGCCACCACCGGGGTCGTGATCCGCCAGTCCAGGTAGAGGGTGAACTCCGGCTGCCTGGGCCCGTTCGTCGTCACCTTGAGCACGTCCAGTCCCGCGGTGGTTCCCGGCACGAGCCGCTCGGGGCGAAGGGTGAGCCGCAGATCCGCCGTGGCACCTTCGTGGATGAGCTCAGCGTCGAGGTAGGGGGGCACGGCGCCCGCCAGGGCCAGCTTCAGGGGCTCGCCCCCCTCCCGGGTGAAGCGGAATCGGGACTCCGGACTTTCGTGGGGCGCCACCTCGCCCAGGCTCTTCCGCCCGCTGTCCACACTCACCTCCGGGCGGACCAGCATATCGAAACGGAGGATGTAGTTGGGCTGGCCGGGATCGTCCGTGCCCAGCCGCATCGCCCCCTTGATGTAGCCCTCCAGGCCCGAGGGATCGACCTTGATCAGAATCATCCGCGTCTCCCCGGGCTTCAACGGCTCGGCGAGGCTGGCCGGATCCGGGCTGACCCCCAGGGAGACATCCAGGATCCGGAAGCTGAAGGGACGGTCATGGGTGCTGCGGACGCCGAAGCGCGCCTCCCGGATTTCCCGGGGGCCCACGCTGCCCAGGTGGACGGGAAAGGGCGTGGTGATCTCGATGCGGGCCGGAGGCACGGAATCCGGTGTTCCGACCTGGGGCACGGGGCCGGGCACTGAAGTCTGGAGCAGGAGAATGGCCGGAATGAGCAGCATGGAGCGTCCTGGGGCGGCCTTCAGTGTGCCGTGAGTCGCGGGTGCCACCGAAGACTAAATTGAGATTGAGAAGGCTGGGTTCACCTCGGGTTCATCACTGCTTCCCGCGCCATGGAAACACCCCTTC
Source organism: Candidatus Geothrix skivensis (assembly GCA_016721195.1). Taxonomy (GTDB): domain Bacteria; phylum Acidobacteriota; class Holophagae; order Holophagales; family Holophagaceae; genus Geothrix; species Geothrix skivensis. The sequence goes on from JADKIO010000009.1 coordinate 133,663, forward strand.
CCCGTTTCATGGTCACCAAGAACAGCCTCCGGATCGTCAACGACTTCACAATCCCGGGCTGCCAAATCGCCGCAGAGAAGGAGGGCCCCGGTCCGATCGGATCGGGGCCCTCCTATGCTGGACGGCCTAGAGGACGTTCACAGCCTTCCAGGCCAGATTCACGGCCGCATATTCAGCGGAACTGGCTCCATAGAGATCCGTGGCGGCCAGAAGGGTGGCTGTGCGCGCGCCAGAATAGATGGTGGTGGAGGTCATGTACTTGGTGACCGCGCGGTACCAGATCGCCGCAGCCTTATGATTCCCGACACCCGTGATGCTGGTGACGCCATTGGCCATGGGGCTGGCAATATTGCCCGAGAAGGCATCCACCTGGCTGCCATGGCTCAGCAAGAAGAACCAGTGATTCGCCGGGCCGCTGCTGTAGTGGACATCCAGGCGCCGGAGGGTGCTGGACCAGGCATCGGGGCTCCTTCCGTCCAGACTGGGCTTGTACATCCAGCGCAGCGGATGGTTGAAAGCGGCCGTCTCGAGCTGCTCACCGATCAGGTAATTGGCAGCGGGAACCACGCCGCCAACCGTGCTGATGGTGGTGGCGATATCGGTGAAATTGGGAATCACCGTGGTGCCGCCGCCCCGGGCGTAGAACTCCGCCGCCGCGCCCATGATGTCCGAATTCGCCTCGTTCAGGCCACCACTCTCGCCCTTGTAGGCCAGGTTCGCGGAGAAGGCCATCACCCCGTGGCTCATTTCATGAGCCGCCACATCCATGGAAGTCAGGGTCGTGAAGGAGGTGCCATCACCGTAGGTCATGCAGAAGCTGGTGGTGGACCAGAAGGCGTTGTCATAGGCCGAACTGTAGTGCACGCGACTGAAGGTGGCCTTGCCCGTGTTGTCGATGCCATTGCGGGCATAGACATTCTTGTACATGTCCCAGGTCTTCTGCATGCCATAGGCAGCATCTACGGCCGCCGTCTGGCCATTGGGCAAAGTGGTATCCGTCGTCTCCACATAGTTCAATCCATCTCCCCAGGTATTGTCCGCATCGGTATAGATGTTTCCGTTCACGGTGGTGCTGTGGTTCATGTTTGTGACCACGTTCTGACCATAGGTGCCACCAGTTCCACGCGTCATGTCCCGCAACTCGAAGCCTGAGGTCAGGCTGTTCGTGTTGAGGTTCACCACGCCGCTGTACTGGGAGAGGCCCGTCCCCACCACCCCGGAGGTCTGGAGGGTGCTCCAGCGCTCAAGGATCGATCCCGTGTGGGCATCCACGAAGAAGTCGGTATGAGCCGTTTCGGCCGCACCATTCTCCAGTTCGGCATGGACATGCCAGGCCAGGGCATGAACGGGCCTGCCACCCGTTTCGACCGCTGCGACCACCAGCTCTGCGGAGGGCGGGTGGGCGTACGGCCCCATGGGGTTCAAGGCCAGGTGTGCCAGCCCCAGGGCCTCACCGGAAGTCAGAGTTGGTTTGGTGTTGAGCTTCAAGCCCCGCAGCAGCCCGTCCGTGATCGCACGGGTGGTATCACCCGAAAGATGGACGATGGCCTCCCCTCCGAAGACCTTCACACCCCGGTAGAGCTGGTGCATCCGGACATCCGCCTCATTCAGGACCCTGTCCTGGTGGATGAGCCCGGGTGCAAACCCGTGGTCCCGGTCCAACCCGAGATGGAAGACCCGGGCCGACAGGCTTCGAGCGGCCTGCTGATGAAGGGGATTCTCTCCGCCGCTAAGGGGCGCAAGCCCCACACCGGCGACGAGGCACAAACGGATTAAGCGATGCATGAAACCTCCTGGATGGATGCCCCGTGGGGGCAAGGTGCGGCTCCGCCCGTCCAGACAGCGCTCGTCGGGCGGGGGTACCCCGGTTGATAAGGGACTTCTGGATCACTGACCAGCAATCTAGACAGCGGTTGAGGCAAGGCCCTGCGTCATGTTGTCGCGGCCCTGCTCAAATCTCGTCTGGCTCCACGAAGAGGTGCCGAATCTGCGGGAAGCGTCCACGGAGCTCCCGCTCGAGTCGGTTGATGGCCTCCACCAGGGCGGCGCCGCTGGGCTGCTCCAGGAACTTCACCTGGAGCGCCACCATCAGGCGATCGCTGCCGATGATCACGGCCACCAGGTTCAGCACCTGCTCCACGGCGGGATCTTCGTCCACGGCGGCCCGGATGGCGGCCCGCAGGCCCAGGGTCGGCGCCTCGTTCATCAGCAGGCTGGTGACCTCCACGCCCACGAAGGCCGCCACGGCGATGAGCAGGAGCCCGATGGCCACGCTGCCGATGCCATCCCACACGGGATTGCCCGTGATCATCGTCAGCAGTACCGCAACCAGGGCGAACACGAGTCCAAGCAGGGCGGCGATGTCCTCGGCCAGCACCACCACCAGCTCGGTGCTGCTGGAGCGCTGCAGGTAGCGGAAGAGGGAACGGCCCCGGCGCTCGGGTTCCGCGGCCCGCAGGGCGCCCCGGAGGGACCAGCCCTCCAGTCCGATGGCCAGGATCAGCAGGGCCACCGCCCAGCCGAGGTGGTGGGGCTGCTCGGGGTGGCGGATCTTGTGGAGGCCTTCCACCAGCGAATAGAGGCCGCCCACGCTGAAGAGCAGGAGGGCCACCAGGAAGCTGGCCACGAAGGCCGCCTGGCCGTGGCCCAGAGGATGCCTCGAGCTGGGGGGCCGCTGCCCCTGCCGCATGCCGATGAAGAGCAGCACCTGGTTGGCGCAGTCCGCACTGGAGTGGATGGCCTCCGTCAGCAGGCTGGAGCTGCCCGTCAGCAGGAACACCCCGAACTTGGAAATGGCGATGCCGCCATTGGCGATCAGGGCGAGGGCCACGGCGCGGGCTGAACCGGTAGACATGAGGTCAGATTACCGTGTCAGTCCCAATGGCGGATCCAGGTTGGATCGTACTTGCCCTCGGCCGTCCGCAGGCCGGTCTCCAGCTTCACCGCTTCGATGCCCAGGGCCCGCAGCGCCGCAAGCAGAGCCTCCGCCCGCTGCTGCTGGAGCGCGGGGGCCAGGGCCTTGGCCGCAGGCACCTGGATGGCCCAGCGGCCCCCCGCGCCCCATTGCTCGACCCAGCCCTCCAGCTTCTTGTGGCCCGCCAGGCTCAGCTCCGACTGCTGGGGCAGGAAGAAGAGGACCCCCTCCCGGGGCGGCGCTTCTTGGCTGGGCAGGGGTGTCGGAATCGACGGCAGCGGATCCGGTCCCACAGAGCCCGCTGTCGGTAGTCCTTTCTTTTCCTCGGGCAGGGCGAGGTCCCCCTTCATGGGTGCGAGGGCGGCCCTGGGTTCAAACCGTGCGACCGACTGCTCCGGCTGGACTTCGATCACCCACAGCTGTCCAAGGCTCCTGGCTTCCCCCGGGCGCTTCACCACCAGACGGCTGCCCACCCGCAGCCCCTGATCCTGGCCCCCATCCAGGCGGTAGACGCGGTCCGCCGCTTCATAGGGCGGCAGTCCCCGGCGTTCCACCGCCAGGATGCGCAGGGGGGTCTGGGCACCCAGGGTGCCTGTCAAGCCGAGGCAGAGGAGGAACCAGCGCATGGCTTCCCATCGGCAGACATCTGGTCTGATCCTTAGAACGGCTGGATGCCCAATTGCCTGAGCAGGTCCCCCAGCAGGTAGAGAGAACCCGTCACCAGCCGGGGTGCCTCGGACCTGGCCCGCAGGTGGACGGCCGCCTGCCGCAGGGTGAGCATCTGGGCCTCCAGGCCCCAGGCCTCGCCGAGGGCCGAAGCGGTGGCGTACCGCGTCGCCTCCCCCTGCACGAAGGTCACGGACAGGGGCTGCATGCGCAGCAGCTCCCGGGCCACCCCCGCCAGGTCCTTGTCCGCCATGGCACCTACGTAGAGATGGGGCCGCACACCGCAGGCCAGGGCGTGATCGGACAGGACCCTGGCCCCCTCCGGATTGTGGGCGCCATCCATCCACACCTCCTGCAGCCCCGGCACTCGCCAGAGGCGGCCGGGCCATTGCACCTCGGCCACGCCAGGCCAAACGCGATCGGCCTCGATGGGGAAGCCCAGGTGCTGCAGCCGCCGCAGCGCCTCGAGGGCCGTGGCCAGGTTGTCCAGCTGATGCGCGCCCGCCAGGCCCACCCGCCGCCCCTCCACCAGGGAGTGGTCCCAGCGAAGCTCCGTTCCCTCCAGGCGGGGGGCCTGGTGCAGGGTGGGCCGACAGGGCAGCAGGGGTTCGATCCAGCCCGGCTCCAGGGTGGGCCCCAGCACGAGGGGGCGTCCCTCCCGGGCCGTGCAGAGCTTCTCCCGGGCGATGGCCTCCCGGGTGTGACCCAGGTACTGCTGGTGGTCCAGGTCGATGGTGGTGAGCACCGTGAGGATCGGCTCCGTGGCGTTGGTGGCATCCCAGCGACCGCCCATGCCCACCTCCAGCAGGGCCACCTCCACGCCGGTCATTCGGAAGGCCGACAGGGCGGCGGTGATCATCAGCTCGAAGTAGGTGGCCCGGCAACCGGCCGCCGCCTCCGCCTCGAAGGCCTCCCCCAGCAGCAGGTCCAGGGCACCCGTGCCGATGGGTTCGCCATCCACCCAGATGCGCTCGGTCACATCCACCAGGTGGGGCGAGGTGGTCCAGCCCACGATGAAGCCCGCGGATTTCAGCATGTGGGCCAGGAAGGCGCCGGTGCTGCCCTTGCCGTTGGTGCCCGCGATGAGGATCACCGGAAAGCCCTGGTCCGGGCGACCCAGCCCCTCCAGCAGGGCCCGGATGTTCTCCAGCCCGAACTTGATGCCGAAGTGGCCCCGTTCCAGGAGGCGCGGGAGGTGGACGGGTGTAAAGCTTTCCATCAGTCCCTGGGCGTCGGCATCATCCAGGCCAGACAGGCGGCGATGAAGTCCTTGAGGTGGTCCCGGTTGACGACCTTGTCCACCATGCCGTGGGCCTGGAGGAATTCGGAGCGCTGGAAGCCCTCGGGCAGGCTCTGCTTGATGGTCTGCTCGATGACCCGGGGCCCGGCGAACCCGATGAGGGCCTTGGGCTCGGCGATGTTCAGGTCCCCCAGCATGGCGTAGCTGGCGCTGACGCCTCCGGTGGTGGGATCCGTGAGGATGCTGAGGTAGGGCAGCCCGGCCTTGTCCAGCTTGGCCAGGGCGGCGCTGACCTTGGCCATCTGCATGAGGGACAGGGTCCCCTCCTGCATGCGGGCTCCGCCGCTGCAGCTGACGATGATGAAGGCGCACCGCTTCTCCAGCGCCCGTTCGGCCCCCAGGCGGAGCTTCTCGCCCACCACGCTGCCCATGCTGGCGGCGAGGAAATCGAAATTCATGACGGCCGCCACCACCACATGCCCGGACAGGGTTCCTTCCACCACGATGACCGCATCCTCGGTCTGCCCGGCCTGATCCAGCTTCTTCAGCTGCTCCTTGTAGCTCTTCATGGCCACGAACCCCAGGGGGTCCGTGCTGCGCAGGTCGCTGAACAGGGTCGTCCAGCCCTGGTCCAGCAGGTTCTCGAGCCGCTCCTCCACGCCGATGCGGAAGTGGTAGCCGCACTTGGGGCAGACGTTGTGGGTGTTGACCAGCTCTTTGCGGTAGATCAGCTCCTTGCAGGCTTCGCACTTGATCCAGAGACCCTCGGGCACGCGGACGGTCTTTTCTTCCACGGCGGTCTTCTGCTGGCGCTTCTTGACGAACCAGGACGACATAAGGACTCCTAGCGCCGCTTGGCCGGGCCGGGCTTCAGGGCCTCGAAGAGCCGGTCCAGCTCCCCTTCGCTGCCGTAGTGCATGACCAGGAGACCCGCCTTGCCCTTGGCCCGGATCTCGATGCGGGTGCCCCAGGACTGGGTGAGCTCCTCGGCGGCGGCCTTGATGAACAGCTCCTGGGGATGCCTCCGCTTCCCCTTGGCCTTGGTCTGCTTCTGCAAGTGCTGGATGCGGGCCTCCAGGGCGCGCACGCTGAGCTGCAACTGCACCACTTCGTGGGCCAGCTGCTCCTGCAGGCGGGGGTCCGACACGCCGAGCAGCACCTTGGCGTGGCCCGTGCTCAGACGCCCGTGGGCGACCTCGGCCTTGAGCTCCGCAGGCAGGCGCAGCAGCCGCAGGGTGTTGGCCACCTGGGGCCGGGACTTGCCCACCCGGTCCGCCACCTGCTCCTGGGTCAGCCGAAGGTGCTCCCCCAGCTGCCAGTAGGCCGTGGCCTCCTCGATGGGGTTCAGCTCCTGGCGCTGGATGTTCTCCACCAGGGCGATCTCCAGAAGGCGGTCATCGGGCACCTCCTTGATCACCACCGGAACCATGGCGAGGCCGGCCTTCCGAGCCGCCCGCCAGCGGCGCTCACCGGCGATGATCTCGAACTGGTCCCCCACCTTGCGCACCACGATGGGTTGCACCATGCCGTGCAGCTTCAGGCTTTCCGCCAGCTCGTTCAGGGACGCTTCATCGAAGTGGGTGCGGGGCTGGGCCCGGTTGGGCACCATGCTGCCCAGGGGCAGCTCCCGCTGGCTGGAATCCTCGGGGGCGAGCTGGCTCATGAGGGAGGTGAGTCCGCGGCCCAGGGCCGGTCGCTTCAGCAGGCTCATCAGGCTTCCCTCCTCGCCAAGATCTCCAGTCCGAGCCACTCCTTCGCGAGGCTGAGGTAGGCCTGGGCGCCCTTGGAGCGCAGATCGTAGAAGGCCACGGGCTTGCCGTGGCTCGGTGCCTCGGCCAGCCGGATGTTGCGGGGGATCATGGTCTGGAAGACCTTTCCGGGAAAGGCGTGGCGCACTTCGTTGGCCACGGCCGCACCGAGGTTGGTGCGCTCCTCGGCCATGGTGAGCAGGATGCCCCCGAGCTGAAGGCGGGGGTTCGGCCCGGCCTGGATGCGCCGCAGGGTCTCGGTCAATTCCGCCAGGCCATCCAGCGCGAAGAACTCGCAGGGCATGGGCACGATGACCTCGTCCGCGGCGGTGAGGGCGTTCAGGGTGATCATCCCCAGGCTGGGGGGCGGGTCGATGAGGATGTAGTCGAAGCGGTCGATGAGCGGTGCGAGAGCCAGCTTCAGGACCTGGAGCTGGGGCAACTCGAACAGCTCGAACTCCAACTGGGCAAGGTCCTTCCCCGCGGGGATCACCTGCATCATCGGGACTTCGGTGCTGAGCAGCAGGGCCTCCGCGGGGGCGCCCTTCATCAGGGCATAGGCTCCGGCCCGGTGGTCCGGCTTCGGGAAGCCGAGGCCCGTGGTGCTGTGGCCCTGGGGATCGAAGTCCAGCAGCAGCACCATCTTCTCCATCATCGCGAGGATGCGGCGAGGTTGATGGCCGTGGTCGTCTTGCCCACGCCGCCTTTCTGGTTCGCCAGAACCACCACCCGGCGCGCATCAGGCGGCCCTCATCTTGGTGCAGGCACTGGTCAACCCGTGCATCTCGGCATCCCCTTGGGTGTGGAACATGCCAGTCTAGCAGGTTGGGTTCCACGGCCAAGCGCGCCGTGATCAGCCTTGCAACCGCAGCAAGAGGGAAGGATCGGGATGCACCACACCCAGCCGACGGACCCTGCTGGAGAGCCACAACCCACGCCATTCACCCCCTGGTCCAGGGTCAGCTCCACCTTCACGACCTCGCCCCCGGCAGTGTGCAGACGCCAGGTGCGGATGCCTTCGGTCTGGGCCAGCCAGGCCGCCGCGACCGCGCAACCGGTACCGCAACAGAGGGTCTCCCCCTCCACGCCCCGCTCCCAGGAACGGATCCTCGCTTCGCCTGCACCCAGGACTTCGATCACGCTGACGTTGGTTCCGCCTGCGAGCGCAGCATGGTGACGGAGCGGCGGCGCGAAGGCTGGCAGGTCCACCGCGGCCACCGAAGGGACGCGGAGCACCAGCTGCGGATTCCCGATCCAGCCGAAGCCCGCGGGCAATTCCGTCGGCAGCGGTACCTCGCGCAGACCGAAGCCGCTGCCCTCAGGCATCCGGATGCCGACCTCATCTTCCCCGCGTCGGAGGAGGATGCGCTCTCCGCTGGAGATCACCTCGATGATGGGGCCATCGGGGCTTCCGGGAATGGCTAGCGCTGCTCTACTACCATTGGAACAAAAGGACTTGGATCCATCTGTATCCCAATGTTCCAGCACCCATGGCCCCCCATCGGGCTTTTGCATCAAAAAAAGGCCATCTAAACCAAAGCCCGATCCCCGCGGACAAAGAATTTTTGCATAATCCTCTCCGGTCCAATCTTTAGCCTCGTCCATCCAGAGGTAGCCAAAGACATTCCCAGCGGCGGCGGCGAGATGGAGTTCCAAGCTACCGTTCCCGGTTCCGGAAGGTGTAGACGGTCTCGCCCCGACGGGCATAGCCCTGGCGGCGGGCCAGGGCTTCCATCAGCTCGGGGTCCTTCGCCGCCAGCCGCCGGACCTCTTCCATCAGCTCCCGGTTGTGGCGGTTCAGATCCACCAGGCGGGTCCGGGCACTCAGCAGCTCGGCCTCGCGCTTGCGCAGCTCCGGCAGCCCCCCCTGGGAGAAGAGCATGGCCAGCAGGGACAGGAGCCCCGAGGCTCCCAGGACGCCCCACAGGGTGGAGGACTTCAGGAGCCAGCTGGCATTCATTCCGGAGACCTCCTAGCCGAGGCGGGACCCGAAGGCCTCACGACCCGCATAGCGGGCGGCAGCACCCAGTTCCCACTCGATCTGCAGCAGACGGTTGTATTTGGCCACCCGGTCCGTGCGGCAGGGGGCACCGGTCTTGATCTGTCCGGCGCCTGTCGCCACGGCCAGGTCGGCGATGAAGCTGTCCTCGGTCTCACCGCTCCGGTGGCTGATGATGGCCCGGTAGCCAGCCTTGTGGGCCATCTCCACGGCCCGGAGGGTTTCGGTGACGGTGCCGATCTGGTTCAGCTTGATGAGGATGGCGTTGGCCACTCCCTCCGCAATGCCCTTGGCCAGGATGGCGGGGTTGGTCACGAAGAGGTCGTCGCCCACCAGCTGGGTCTTGGCCCCCATGGCGACAGTCTGAGCCTTCCAGCCCTTCCAGTCCCCCTCGGCGAACCCGTCCTCGATGGAGATGACCGGGTGGCGGGAGACCAGGCCGGCATAGTATTCCACCAGCTGGGTGGGGGTCTTTGCACCCCATCCAGGCCATAGGTCTTGCCGTTATGGAATTCGCTGGCCGCGCAGTCCAGGGCCAGGAACATATCCTTCCCAAGCTTGTAGCCGGCCTTCTTGACCGCCTCACCGATGAGCTCGAGGGCTTCTTCGTTGGAGCCAAGGTTCGGGGCGAACCCGCCCTCGTCCCCCACGCCAGTTGCCAGCTTCCGGGCCTTCAGGACGCCCTTCAGGGCGTGGTAGACCTCGGCGCCCCAGCGGACGGCCTCCCGGAAGCTGGGGGCCCCTGCGGGCAGCACCATGAACTCCTGGATGTCCACGTTGTTATCGGCGTGGGCCCCGCCATTGAGGATGTTCATCATCGGAACCGGCAGCAGGCGGGCCGAGGCCCCACCCAGGTATCGGTACAGTGGCATCCGGGAGGCCTTGGCCGCCGCATCCGCCAGGGCCATGGAGACCCCCAGGATGGCATTCGCGCCCAACCGGCCCTTGTTCTCGGTCCCGTCCAGGTCGCACATCAGATCGTCGAGTTCTGCCTGCTGGAAGGGATCCATGCCCTGCAGAGCCTGGGCCAGTTCGACATTGATGGCATCCACGGCCCCGAGCACGCCTTTGCCCAGGTAGCGTTTCTTGTCGCCGTCACGCCGCTCAAGGGCCTCACGGCTTCCCGTCGAGGCACCCGAAGGGACGATGGCCTGACCGATCGTCCCATCGGAAAGCTGAACCCGGGCCAGCACGGTGGGATTCCCACGGCTGTCGAGGACTTCCAGGGCAGAAACGCGGTCGAGAATGATCATAAACTCACCTGACTCAGAGGGGCGCGCCAGCGCGCCCCTCTGATAATAGCCAGGTTGCGTGGGCCTATTGGGCCTACTTCTTGGCGGCCTTCTTCGGCGCGGCCTTCTTCACGACCTTCTTGGCGGCCGGCTTCTTGGCGGCGGCCTTCTTCGGCGCGGCCTTCTTCACGACCTTCTTGGCGGCCGGCTTCTTGGCGGCGGCCTTCTTCGGCGCGGCCTTCTTCGGCGCGGCCTTCTTCGCAGCGGCCTTCTTCGGCGCGGCCTTCTTCACGGCCTTCTTCACGGCCTTCTTGGGGGCGGCCTTCTTGGCGGCGGCCTTCTTCGGCGCGGCCTTCTTCACGGCCTTCTTGACAGCCGGCTTCTTGGCGGCGGCCTTCTTCGGCGCGGCCTTCTTGGCGGCCGGCTTCTTGGCGGCGGCCTTCTTCGGCGCGGCCTTCTTGGCGGCCGGCTTCTTGGCGGCGGCCTTCTTCTTGGGGGCGGCCTTCTTCGCCGGCTTCTTGGCGGCGGCGGGCTCGGGGGTGGCGACCAGGTTGGTCAGTTCAGCCATGGGTGGCTCCTTTACGCCCTTTTGGGCGGGGTTGGAAGGGGTCGTGCGGGAAGATGGCTTGCCCTTAGCATCTTTCGCGCCAAGTTGGGCCGAGTCTTTCCGCTGGGTGGATATGCGTTCCTTGGCCGCCGGAGCAGCCGTGGGGCTTGCGCCGCATCTGCGGCAGAGCCGGTCTTGCCCTTGGGCTTCGCGGCTTTCTTCGGTGGCTCCACGCCTGCCAGAATCTGGGCCAGGCGCTTGCCGGGATAGTAGTCATCGAGGAGGGCGTCACCGATCAGCAGGCCATGGACGCCGAGGGCTTCCACCTGCTTGATCTGCTCCAGACGCTGGATCCCTCCTTCGATGAGCTTGAGACAGCTCTTGGGTACTTTCTTGACCAGGGCCACCGCCTGCTCCCAGGAGGCCGCCCAGGTGTCGAGGTTCCGCCCCACGGCGCAGATGATGTCTGCTCCGGCCTCGAGCGCGCGGGCCAGCTCGCCTTCCGAGGTGACTTCGACGACCACGTCGAGACCCTTGCTGGTGGCGAACTTGAGCAGGGTCGCCAAGCGGTCCTGGGAGAGAAGCGCTGGCATCAGGAAGATGGCGTCGGCGCCCAGGATCTTGCTCTCCTCGACCTGGTATTCCTCGAAGATGAATTCCCGGCGCAGCAGGGGCAGCTTGACCTGGCTCCGCACTTCCGACAGGTGCTTGTCCTCGCCGTAATACAGGAATTTATCCGTCGCGATCGAGAGGGCCCGGGCCCCGTTTTCGGCAAGACTCTTGGCGTGGGTGGATGCCTTATAGGACTCGCGGACCTGGCCACGACCGGGATCACCCCCGGCAACTTCACCTAAGATGGTGATTCCAGGCTGACTAAGCTCTTCCTTGAGGGAATGGTGACCCTTGTAGGCATCCTTCACCGCCACAGGACCCCTTTGCTTCTTGATTTCAACATCCAGGGCCTTGAAGATGGCGACTTTCTTTAGCATTTCCCACTCTCCAAATCTCAGATACCTCGCTGCTGGCCCTATGGGGAAGATGATCGGTCATTTTTCCTCTGATTCAACATGAAACCAGCGATCTGGATGAGGTCAACAGAGAAAAACAAAAAATCTTCATTTTTTTTGACGCTACCTCCCCGGGTGAGTCCATTCGAGTCCGGCCTCCCGCGAGCACATTCTCGTCCCCCGGAAGCTGCTCTGCTGCGCCTTTCGATCGACAATTCGCCGCGACTCTCTTGTAGCCGTCTCCGTAGACCCCCATGGACAGGCGTTCTACGCGAAGCTCGACTAGAGGTGACCTCCACCATCGGGATCGTCGAGTGAACCTGGAAAACATTCCCCGGACGATCCAGGATGGGTACCAGAGCGCCCCCGGGGGAGCCGCCTCTGCTACGCTTCAACTCGCCTCTCCGGCACCAGGCAAAACCGAAGCGGACCCTCGGAATCCTGCTGAAAGCACAAGGAGCGCCCATGACCATCCATGTCGTCGACCACCCGCTCATCCATCACAAGCTCTCCCTCATCCGCGACCGGAAGACCTCGGGCAGCCTCTTCCGCGCCCTCATCGAGGAAGTGGGCCTCATCCTTGCCACGGAGGCCACCCGCACCCTCACCACCGAATCGGTGGTGATAGAGACGCCGCTGGAACGGACCAGCACCCTCCGCCTGAAGTCCCTGGATCCCGTGCTGGTGCCCGTCCTGCGGGCGGGCCTGGGACTGCTTCCCTCCTTTCTCAAGCTGCTGCCCACGGCCAAGGTGGGGCACCTTGGCCTCTACCGCGATCATGATTCCCTGGTGCCCGTGCCCTACTACCGCAACTTCCCTCCGCTGCTGGAGGCTCGCCCGGTCTTCGTGCTCGATCCCATGCTGGCCACCGGCGGGAGCGCCTCGGAGGCCGTGCGGCAGCTGAAGGCCGCAGGCGCGATCAACCTCTCCCTCGTGGCCATCCTCGCAGCCCCCGAGGGCCTCGCGCGCCTGCAGGGGGACCACCCGGACCTCACCATCGTGGTCGGGGCCGTGGATCGCCAGCTCAACGACAAGGGCTACATCCTGCCGGGGCTGGGCGATGCCGGCGACAGGCTCTTCGGCACGGCAGGGGCCGCCCGGGTGGGGGGCCCCGGGGGGGGGGGGGGGGGGGGGCGCCCCCCCCCCCCGGGGGGGGGCGGGGGCCGCCGCCGCCCCGGCGGCGGGCGGGGGGGGGGGGGGGGGGGGGGGGGGGGGGGGGGGGGTGGGGGCGCCCCTCCGGGGGGGGGGGGGGGGGGGGCGGGGGGGGGGGGGGGGGGGGGGGGGGGGGGGGGGGCCGGGGGCGGGGGGGGGGGGCGGGGGGGGGGGGGGCGGGGCGGGCGCGGGGGGGGGGGGGGGGGGGGGGGGGGGGGGCGCGGGGGCCCCCCCGACGGCTCCAGAGCCCCGGGCTTTCGGACATGCCCTCGCCCCGGAAGAGCACGAACTCCCATGCCTGCCGCATGTCGCCCATCTGGGCCCGGACGCTCTGCAGGCGGCTGACATCGCCCTGTTCACCTGCCTGGTGGATTTCCCCCCGCCACCATTCGTAGAGCCGGACGAGGTTCTCCACCAGCTCGCCGCCCTGCTCGTGGTTCAGGCGCCGGTGCAGCTCCTCCAGGATGACCATCACCTTCTGGGTGAAGTAGCCCACCAGCCTCGGCTCGCCGGCGCCGATGGCCTCCTCGAGCTTCACCATGAACCGCTGGGCCCCCTCCAGAAGCAGGATCACCACGTGCTCTGGAATGGCGGCCGGCTCCGCATGAAGGGACGCACCGGCAGGATCGTGGGCAGGGGTCATGGCATGTTCATCCTCAGGCTGTATCGGCCGCCTCACCCAGAAGCGTGACTATGAGAGGGCCCTGTTTCGATATTGGGAATACCCAGATGGGAAGGTTCCGTGAGAAAAAGGGGGCATCCCCCGGAACCTGGAGCCGCCAGTGCATGGCAACCATCTGCAACTTCTTAAAAAGGCCCAGGCACTGGATCTTGCCGGAAAGGCCCTGGACGCCTCCCTCGCCTACGAGGCCTACCTGAAGCGTGAGCCAAAGCACGCCGATGCCTGGTCGGACCTTGCTGGACAGCTGCTGAAGCTCGGCGACTTCGACCGGGCCCAGGCAGCCTGCGAGGCATCGCTGGCCCTGAACCCGAATCACCTTTCCGCGCACATCAACCTCGGGATCATTCTCATGAGAAAGGACCGGCTCGAGGAGGCCGAGCGCCAGCTGCGGTCGGTCCTGGTATCGGATCCCCACCGAATCGATGCGCACTTGTTTCTGGCCGAGTGCCTCCTCAACAGGAAGGATCTGGAGGGCGCCCGGCAGGTCCTCGCCGCGATCCCCCCCGCCGGACGGGCAGACCGGAGCTACCCGCTGCTGAGGCCCAAGCATGCGGAGCTCTGGGCGATCCTCGGTCTGGCCCTTCTCGAGGTGCAACGATTCACCGAGGCCGAGCGGGCCTGCCGGGCGGCCCTCCTGCTGGAGCCATCCAACCTCCGGGCCAGGGCCAACCTCGGATCCATCCACATGGCGCAGGGGCAACTGGACGAAGCGGAAAGCCAATTCCGGTCCCTGCTGGCCGACCACCCCTCTGACGAGAATGCGCGCCTGCTGCTGATCACCTGCCTGGCTCGGCAAGGAGAGTGGCCCCTCGCGGAACAAGAGATCGAAAGGGTCCTCCAACAGGAGCCCAGCAACTTCATCGTTCACAAGAGCATCACGGGCACCTACTACACCCTGGGGCGCTGGGACGCCTACCGGGCCGAGATCGCTCGGTTTCGCACCATCGACCCTACCTCCGCCTACCTGGACTACGAGCAGAGCTTCGTGGATCTGCTCTTCGGAGACATGCGACAGGGCTGGCAGCGGTTTGAAGCCCGATTGAAAATCCAAAAGGAGTTGAGGTTAAATAAAAGAGCCTTCAAGCAGCCCTCCTGGCACGGTGAGCCCTTTGCCGGAAAAACCCTGCTGCTCTGGGCCGAGCAGGGGCTGGGGGACACCCTGATGTTCCTGCGCTATGTCCCGCTGGTGAAGGCCCTGGGGGGGCGGGTCCTGGTGGAAGCCCAGCCCCCGTTGCTGGAGGTCGCGGCCACTTGCCCAGGCGCCGATATCCTCATCCCCAAGGGTGCGCCCTGGGTGCCCTTCGATCTGCAGGCCTCCCTGATGTCCCTGCCCTCGATCTTCCGGACGGAGCTTACCTCGATTCCCGCCGAGGTTCCCTACCTGGGCGTTCCCGAAGAGGTGCCCCACCGGCAGGAGCTTCAGGTGTGCCTGGACCAGGCCAGGGAAAGCACCCGGGTGGGCCTGGTCTGGGCGGGGAGTCCTGGCCACGGACGGGACTTTGAGCGTTCCCTTCCGGTGGCCGCCCTGGCACCCCTGGCCCAGCTTCCGGGCGTCGCCTGGTTCAGCTTCCAGGTCGGGAGGGAGGAGGTTCCACCCCTGCCCAACCTCACCTCCCTGGCCCCTTTGTTCGAGAACTTCGCCGACACGGCCTATGCCCTGAATGCCATGGATCTCCTGATCACGGTGGATACCTCCGTGGCCCACCTGGCCGGCGCCATGGGCATCCCCACCCTGCTGCTGCTGTCCTTCCAGCCGGACTACCGCTGGATGCTGGAACGGAGCGACAGCCCCTGGTACCCCACCCTGCGCCTCTATCGGCAACCGTCCTATGGAGATTGGGGAACCGTGATTCGACGGATGGTCACAGACCTGACTCAAGAGGCCTAGACACGGTCAGAGCCAGCCCCTGGCCGCCCCTTGGCCGGGCTTCCTTGGCCACCGACCCGCTGCGTGAATACACTCAACCAAGCGCCCTGGAAATCAGGACGATTCAAGGAGGGGGCGTCTTGGTGGCGGGATCCTATTTGAAACTGCTGGAGGAGGCTCGCGCTCTAAGGTTCTCAGGTGGTGATCAAAGCGCCTTGGTGGCCTATTCCAGCCTCTTGCGAATCCACCCAGAAGCTTCCGACGCATGGGCCGAATATGGGAGCCTCCTCCTTTCCCAGAACCAAGTTGAAGGTGCCCGGACTGCTTATGCCAATTCCTTAGCCATTGACCCAAATTTCCTTCCTGCTCTGGCCGGGCAAGGAAGGGTCTGCCTGAGGCTGGGCCAGTTTGAAGACGCAGCAACCCACCTTGAACAGGGGGCTCTCTGTCGATCCCCGACAGACTGAGCTCTACCTTGATCTAGCACGCTGTCGATGGAAACAGGGCGAGCTGGACCAGGCCCGGATCGTTCTGGGCGCAGCCGTGGAACAGGATCCTGCCAACTTGCTCATCACCAAGTTTCTCATTGAAGTATTGGTCCGACAAAATAACTGGCCAGCACTTCACCGAGAGATGCTCCGTCGGGCCTACCTGGACTATTCAGGGGCTGCCTTGGAGTGGGAGACCTGTTGCGTGAACCTTCTCTTTGGCGTGATGCCTGAAGGCTGGGACCAGCACGAATCCCGCTGGAACAACCCAGGACTGACCAATCCAAAACGAGAGTTCCCCCAGCCCCTATGGGATGGTTCGGCCTTCCAAGGTAGGACACTGCTGCTGCACTGTGAGCAGGGTTTCGGCGACACCTTGATGTTTGTGCGTTATGCACCCTTGGTGAAGGCACTCGGGGGCAAGGTGCTCCTCTTGGCCCAACCTGAGCTAGTGGATCTGGTGGCAACCTGCCCAGGTGTGGACCTTGTGATTGTCGAGGGAAGTCCCATACCTCCGTTTGATCTCCACCTTCCGTTGATGAGCCTCCCCCGCGTTTTCCATACGGACCTGGAGTGCATTCCTGCAGAGATTCCTTATCTAGATGTTCCAGAGCAGGTCCCAAACCGGGAGGCCATTGATGCACTTCTTGCCGCTTCTCGCAGTCCTACCAGGATTGGTGTCTCCTGGTGTGGTAACCCATCCCACGCCAGAGATGCCCAAAGGTCCATCGCTCCTGGGGCTCTTCTCCCCCTTCGATCACTGCCTGCTGTGGCTTGGTTCTCTTTCCAGCACAATGTGGTGGAAATGCCCCCTCTTTATGGAATTGCATCCGTGGCGCCCCTGTTGAGCAACTTTTCTGATACCGCGTATGCGCTCAGTGGCATGGATCTGTTGATCACGGTGGATACAGCCATGGCCCACCTGGCCGGGGCCCTTGGGATCCCCACGCTGCTCTTGGTCTCCTTCCTTCCAGATTGGCGCTGGTTGATGGGAAGGGATGACAGTCCTTGGTACCCGACTCTGCGAATCTATCGACAGGCTACCTTTGGAGACTGGGAGGCTCCGCTGCGCCAAATGGTCGCAGACCTGACCCAGGACGGCTGAGGGGGCAAATCAGCGGGCGTTCGCGCCGTAGCCCTTCAGGGCACGCTGGCCCCGGTCCTGGGCTTCAAGCTCCGACCGCATCTGATCCCGCGCCTCGGTCAGCACGGCGATGCGGGCCTCCAGCCGTGCGCTCGCCCCATGGGCCCTGCGGACCAGGTCCGGCCACCCGGCTGCCTTCTCCGCCAGGGCCAGGGCCGCCTGGAAGTCCGCCTGCCACCGATCCAGCTGCTCCGGGTCCGGCGCCCAGGCCGGATCCGCCAGCCAGGCCTCCATGGTGCCGATGGCGGCCTCGACCGCAGCGTCCGTCATACGATCTGGTTGCCCAGGTTGAAGGAGGAGGGCTGGGCCGGGGCGTTCTTCTTCTCGTGGAACTGCTCCCAGGCCTGGCGGATCTCCCCCATGCCCTGGGCCACGGCCTCCAGCCGAGCGATGTTCTTGCTTGCGCTGCCCGCCAGGAGCTCCTGGGCCCAGAAGTCGTAGAGCTTGTTCAGGGACTGGGCCAGCTCGTTGCCCTCCTCCAGATTCAGGCGGATGGTGGCCTCCCGCAGCACCTCCGTAACGCGGAGGAAGCTGTTGGCGGCCGCCACTGGGTCGTTCTTCGTCAGGGCCTGAATGGCCCGACCCAGGTGCAGCTGCCCCGCTTCCATGATGAGGGCCGCCTGCTGCTCGGGGCTGGCGTTCAGGATGCGCTGGGTGAGGTAGGTCTCGGCGGTTCTGGCGTAGGCATTCACGAGTGTTCCTCCCAACATGGTTTCGGCGGATTCCCGCCGAACATGATTCTGGAGGTCCCTAGAGTCCCGACAGTGATCCCGAGGCCGCCTTCATCCGTCCCAGCATGGCTTCCATCTGAGCAAACTTCTTGGTCAAAACCGTCCGTTCATTGTCGAGGCGGGTCTGGCCCTGCACGATCTGGCTGCCCAGGTTGGTGTTCTGGGTGGTGATGGACTTCAGGAGCGTGTCAATGCCACCACTGGTTCCCGTGAACGCAGAAAGGAGATCGGTGACGGCTCTGCCCACGCCACGGCTGAGGGTCAGGGTGCCGGATCCGGTGCCGGTGACCTTGAGGTTCAGCCCTTCATAGTCGCCGGTGCCCACCAGGGTGCCATCGGCGGCCACCTGGATCGGGGAGCTGGTCACGCCATTCCGGGTGAAGGCACCCCACAGGGTCCCACCACCATCCTGGGTGATCTGGAAATCCACCGGACCCGTGATGGTCTTCGGCCCGGCGCTCTTGAAAGCCACGCCCTGGTTGGTGGAATCCCCCGAGAAGTTGAAGAGGCGCTGCACGCTGGCCAGGTCGTTGCCCATGGCGGTCTGCAGGGTGTTCGTGTTCAGGAACAGGGTGCCATCCGCCATGGTCCGCACGCCCAGGTCCGCCATGGTCTTGTAGGTGGCGCTGCCGGGCAGGCCGGCGGAGGCGCCCGCCAGGGTGGACTTGAGGGTGGCCATCAAGTTCCGCGTGGAGGCATCGTTGGTCAGGGGCGCCTGGATGATGGAACCATCCGAGTCCTTGGTGGACGTCGAGGCCGCCTTGTAGTCTTTCACCAGGGCGTTGTACTTGGTGATGAGGTCCTGCATGGCGGCGGTGGCGCCGATTTTGTCCGGGGTCACCGACAGGGTGGTCGTGCCCGTCTGGCCGCCCTGCTTGAGGGTGAAGGTCATGCCTTCGGCCGCATCCTTGACCACATTGGTCGTCCGGGTGAGCTCGACGCCGTTCAGGGTGAAATTGGCATTCGTGGCCGACAGGCCCGACACGGTGGAGGTGAGTCCGCCCGTGAGCGCCGCTGGCGTCACCAGGCTATCCACGGTGCCCGCCGTGATCCCCAGGTTGTTGGCCGCCGCACCCGGCTGGCCGTTGGCCATGTTGGTGATGTCCACGAGGGTCACCACCCCCTGGGTGGTGCCGATGCCCGTTTCCTTGGCCGAAAGCACCAACTGGTAGGGCTTGTCGCCCTTGCCGATGTTGACCACGGTGGCGGTGACGCCGGCCCCGGAAGCATTGATGGCATCCCGCAGGCCGTTCAGCGTATTGGCGCCCTCGGTCATGGTGATGGTCTTGATGACCCCATCCGTGCCCTGGATCGCGAACTGGGCGGGCGTGCCCGGGGTGAAGACATTGGAGCTCACCGAATCCGTGGGGCTGGCCACGGCCAGGTTGGTGGCCCAGCCCTGGGCATCCAGGGTCGCCGAGATCCGGCCCTTGGTGGCCACGGTCCGCACGGTGATGTCGTAATTGCCCGCAGCCGCCCCGGTGCCCGTGGCGGTGACGTTGGTGTTGTTGCTATCGCTGCTGGTGATCAGGCGGCTGCTGAGCTTGTCCTGGATGACGGCCAAGCTGAGGCTGAAGGCCGACAGGCTGGTCCGCATGGCGGTCAGGGCTTCGGTCTTCTTGTCGTTTAGATCTTTCTTGGCCTGCAGCCGAGTGACCGAGCCGCCCTTCATGCCCAGGATGGCGTCGATCAAGGCCTTGGTATCGATGCCCGAGCTGATGCCGCTTAACGAGTTGCCTGTCGTCGCCATGACTCACCTCGATTCTCGGAGGACCGCTCCGACTAGCCCTCTTGGTCCACCAGGGCCCCAGAGGACCCGGTCTGACCTTCCAGCTCCCGCACGCGCCGGGACATGCCCAGCACTTCCGCGGATGGCACCTGGAGGACCACCTCGCCGGTGCCCTGCTGGACGACCTGGTAGACCGTCCGGCCTGAGGCGGCATCCACCTGGAGCTTGAGCGAAGGTTCCGCCTGCTGCAGGTGCTGGTTGACCTGGGCCATGGCGATTTCCGGGCTGCCCGTCTTGGGGACAGGGCTTCCCGAGGTCTTGGCTGGGGCAGGTCGTGCGGCCACCGGCGCGGGGGCTGCCCCCGCCAACAGAATCGGCGCGCTTCCGACCGTACTGATCTGATTGGCCATGACAAACCTCCTCTCCGGATTCAAACACCCAGGGGGGGCAGGAATGATCCGCCCCCCCCGGGAGTTAGTGAACGCCTACCTACCGGAAGATGCCGAGGATCGTCTGCGCGGACTGGTTCGCGTTGCTGAGCGCGCTGGTGCCAGCCTGCATCATGATCTGGTACTTGGTGAGGTTCGCCATTTCGGCGCCCATGTCGGCACCCAGCCAGGCATCGGCGATGCCCAACTGATTCTCGTGCTCGATGCCCTTCAGGTTGGCGGTGCTCAGGGCCGTTGACATGGCCGCGGCATTGGTCACCTGACTGGCGGCGATCTTGGTCAGCGCATCCGCCGAATCCGTGCCACCCGAAGAGGTCTTGAGGGCGGTGTATTCCGCGTCAGTGATGGTGCCCGCGCCTTCCATCTCGGCCATGCGGTAGGCATCCTGGGTCTTCTGGGCGTTCGCACCGTCAGCCTGCACGGCCTTGAAGTAGTCGGCGTTGGCCTTGTAGACCTCGGCGCCGGCCTTGCGGGAGGCGGCCATGGCCGTGTTGCCGGCCGTGAGGGCCGCGGAATCGTCACCGGCGTTGTTGACGCGACGACCGGTGGTGAGGCGGGTGATGGCCGTGTTCAGGCCGATCTTGCTGACGCCGATCTGACGGCTAGCGGCCAGAGCGTTGACGTTCGCCAGGATAGTAACCATAACATCCTCCGTGATGTTTGTTGGCAGCATCCGTGCTGCCAGGTTGTGTGGGGGAAACCCCCGACTTTTTCTCTTTCGGACAGGTGCGCGAGAACCTTTAATTTATTTTTTGGGGTCTCGGGAATCCGGCGGCTCTGTGGCTTCAGATGACCGGCCCGGAATGGGTGGCACCCATGATCCCGGCTCCCTATATCAAGGTGTAGAGCCGCTCCAGGTTGTCCCACCCGGATTCCTCCAGGACCTGGTGGCTGTGACGGACGAGGTTCCGATCGTGGGCGAAGCCCCGGCAGGCCACCTGGAGGGTCTCGGCCAGTTGCAGGGGCGTGAGCATGCCCTCGCGGCTGGCCGCCCGCCCCACCAGCAGGAGCCTCGCGGTGGCATGGCGGATGACCAGACCCGCGAATTGCCGCTTGGGGCTCTCTCCCGCCCAGGGGAAGAGGTCCCGCAGGACCTCATTGAGAACGAAGTGTTCCAGCAGCCAGGGCACGGCTGCGAGGGCCGGTGCCAGGCGAGCCCGGCCCACTTCGTACGCCCGCACCAGGGCGGGGCCCTCGGGGGCGAGGCCCTCCCGGAATCCGAGGCCCTGGGCCACCTCCTCAAGGACTCGGCGCACATGGGGCGACTGGAAGGCCTTCAGGCCCGCCATCAGGAAGGGCGCGGAGACCTGGGCCTGCACCTCCGGGAGTGCTGTGAACCCCGCCAAGGGGGCCATGGCGGCGCCGCTGTCCAGATCCTGCTCCATATCGCCAAGCAAACCGGGCAGGTCTTCGAACCGTCGCTGCCGGATCAGCCCGTCGAGGCGTTCGCAGAACTGGCCCACCACCCTGAGCCGGTTGGACAGCGTGATGTCCGGGCTGCGCAGGATCTGGACGATCAGGGACCGCACCTCCTCCATCGTCGCCAGATCGATCCCCTCTTTTGGTCGGACGACGGTGATGAACCCCTGGCTGATGGTCCGGTCCTCCGCAACGAAGTCGAAGGCATCCTCCGCGAGCAAGGCCAGGCGGGCGGCCTCGGGGCAGGAGAGATCGAGCGTCATTTGATGCAGGTCGCCGAAGCGATGGACCGTCCGGGGGTAGTGCGAGCAGGTGTCCGATAAGGCCTTCTCACCCAGCCGTTCGTGGATGCGGCACAGCTTCCCTTCGTCGAGCAGCGGGCAGCTCTTGCAGTCATCCTTCCCGAGCTCGATGTGGCCATAGTCCTCATTGGACTTGGACTTCGAATAGCGCTTCACGTGCTGGGTGAATAGCGGCCGAAGGACGGAATCGAAGCTGGACTGGTAGCGGAGGAAGGTGTCCTTATCGAGGGTGATGCCCCAGCCGGCGCAGCAGGTATCCTCGCACTCCCCGCCGATGCAGGAAAATCGACTGACATAGGTCGGCATCAGCATGGTGTCGGTGATCATCTTCTTCATGGCGTTCCCCGAAAGCATTCCTGACACCAGCACGCTACTGGATGGGGGCTGAATCGCTGACCCTGCTCCCGTCGAGACACCCCTCTCAGCTGGCCCATGGAACCGGCATTCTCCTTCCTGGTCGGGCGTGAAGGCCTGGGGCATTAACTTGGGCCCCGAAGCAAACTTACTCGAAGGTTTTCGCTTTGAAGGTGGCTCTGCGGCTTCCTCCAGGGCAACCGCCAGTTCGACTCACCACCACCATGAACCAGAGGGCTTCAACCATCGATGCACCTGCCACAGGCAAGGCTTGGGTCCACGGTGAAGGGGTCGGTCACGATAGTTAAGATAGAATTCCTCCCCACAATCATGTTCGGAAGGCCCTGTCCGATAGTAGGATAGGCATCCCCTACGAACAGGCTCTCCAAGCCCTGCCCTGGATGTAAGGGTCTGGCCAGTCCGACTCGAGCGTGGCTAACCGGTGACAGCACCCCCTGGATCAATGCAAGCAACAGTGCAAATTCAACTAGACCATGGCTTCTACGAAGGGGTGAACAACCATGAAACTGGGCGGAACTTCCCTGGCTTTGAGGCGGCGCATCGCGACCGGGCAGCCCTACTTCACGGGCCATGGGATCGATGTGGGCGGTGGCCACGATGGCCTCGACCGTTACGCCTCGCTCCTGGGCTTCGAAAGCTGCAAGAACTGGGACATGCCCGACGGAGATGCCCAATTCCTCACAAGCGTTCCGGATGGCACCTACGATTTCCTGCACAGCTCGCACTGCCTGGAACACATGGTGGACCCTGCCGTTGCCCTGGCAAACTGGATCCGGGTCGTGCGGGGCGGGGGTTTCCTCGTGATCACGGTGCCTGATGAGGAGTTGTACGAACACCTCCACTGGCCCAGCCGCTTCAACCAGGACCACAAGTGGTCGTTCACCATCTACCGCGGCGCGCCTCTTCTGCCTAAATCCATCAACATCTTCGATCTGCTCATGACCGTCTGGCAGAGCGTAGAGATCATCAAGGTCGAGCGAATCGAGGCCGGCTTCCGGTTTGACCTGGGGGACGCTGACCAGACCGCGAGCGCCACCGCCGAATGCGCCATTGAAATCGTGCTAAGGAAGAAGGGTGAGGCTCCTGTGCGGGCCAACCCCAGCCAAGTCTTCCCCCCCTTCGTCGAACTGGCGGAGTGCCGCTTCGGCCACATCCTCTTCCCACCCAAAGATCAGTACGTGGGACGGTCCTTCAAGGAATACGGGCAGTTCAGCCAGGGAGAGCTGGACCTCTTTTCTCATTTCATCGGCACCGGGGCAGTGGTCCTCGATATCGGGGCCAACATCGGTGCCCACACCGTGCCCCTCGCCCAGCTGGTGGGCGATGGTGGGGTCGTGGTCGCCTTTGAACCCCAGCCGGTCCTTCACCAGATCCTTTCGGCCAACCTCGTGCTCAACAGCATCCCCAATGTGCTGACCTATGCCATGGCCCTCGGGAATGCGGAGGGGGAATGCCTGTTTCCCGTTCTTGACTACTCTCAGCCCAACAATTTCGGCGGGATCGGCGTGGATATGGTGGAAGAGGGCGAAGCCGTCCCCATGGGTCGGTTGGACGATTTCCAGCTGGAGCGGGTGGACTTCATCAAGCTGGACGTGGAAGGCTTCGAATCCCAGGTCCTGGAGGGTGCCGCCGAAACCATCGCACGCTGCCATCCCATCATGTACATCGAGAACGATCGTAAGGAGAAGTCCGCCGAGCTGATCCAGCGGCTCTTCGACATGGGCTACCGCCTCTGGTGGCACACGCCGCCGCTGTTCAGCCCGGACAACTTCAATGGCAATTCGGTGAACGTATTCCCGGGGATCGTGTCGATCAACATGTTGGCCATCCACAGGGAGATGCGACCCATTGAAGGACTCCGGGAAGTCCTCACCCCTCATGACAACTGGATGTAGTCATTTCAGCTAGCCTACGAATTCGATCCGATTCAATTCACCGCCGCCTATTGATGTCATTTGCGGTCCGCACGGTAGCGCTCATCCTTAAGCAGCCCATACCATCACACATCGGAGGAATCTGGCTATGTACACCTCGACAGGAGCCTACCAGCTCTGGCTTGCGGATCAGTCGTTCATGCGGGTGTACAACACCCTGCAGGGGAGAACCCTCGTGGATGTTGAGCGTTGTCATATTCTGTACCAGCTGGCCAAGCGGGCCCTGAAGCTTCCGGGGGCTGCCGCAGAAATTGGC
This sequence comes from Candidatus Geothrix skivensis, assembly GCA_016721195.1. Taxonomy (GTDB): domain Bacteria; phylum Acidobacteriota; class Holophagae; order Holophagales; family Holophagaceae; genus Geothrix; species Geothrix skivensis. Next base: position 157,544 of record JADKIO010000009.1, read on the forward strand.
GTCTACAAGGGAGGTACCGCACTGCTACTGTCCGAAGTTTTCAGAAGGGTCAAGAAGCTATATTTATTCGACACGTTTGAAGGAATGCCGGAATGCAGCGACAAGGATAATTTCTGTACTAAGGGAATGTTTTCCGATACCTCCCTAGAGTCCGTTCGGACCTTTGTTGGGACGGTGGGAGATGTTGAGTTTTTTCAGGGAGTCTTCCCGCAGACCGTTCCAGCAGAAGCAGATGGGGTTTTCTCATTCGTTCATGTAGATGTAGATATCTATCAATCCGTGAAGGATTGTGTGGACTACTTCTGGCCTCGCCTGGTACCTGGCGGCATTATGGTTTTTGACGACTACGGGTTCCCCACCTGCCTCGGGGCGCGACGGGCGGTTGACGAATATGGAATCGACACCCTGTACCTAGGAACTGGCCAAGCCCTCTGGCTCAAGTGAGAACACATCCTCCCTTCAGCCCTTTCCGCCGCCAAACATCCCCTTTAGCCGGTCCATGAGGCCGCTCTGGCCTTCCCTTGCGGTGGGCTGGACGGGGTCTTCCACCGACCAGCCGGCGGGAACGGCCACGGAGGGATCGAGTTCCAGGGCCCGGCGGAAGCAGCCCTGGGCATTGGCCTTGAAGCCCTTGCGGTGGTAGAGCTCGCCCATGAGGGCCCAGGGTTCCGCGGCCCGGGGGTTCAGCCGGGAGGCCATCTGCAGGGCCTCGATGGCGCGGGTGGACCAGGCGGGGTTGCTGAGGCGCAGACGGCCCAGCAGCATCCAGGTCTCGTAGGCGCCAGGTGAATCGCCGTCCAGCTTGATGGCCTGCTCCAGGGAGCGGATCGCCTCACTGGTGCGGTCCTGCATGATGTAGGACTTGGCCTTCACCACCAGCCGCCGGGCCCGCTCGGCCGCAGAGGGCTCGTCATCCCCCTCGGGCAGGGGAGGCAGGCTGGTGGGCGTCGGCTCCGGCAGGTCGAGCTCCAGGGGTTCTGGATGGAAGGGGTCGGCATCGAAGGGAGCAGGCGCGGCCGGGGCCGGGACCAGGTCTTCCTGGTCCAGGAGGATCTGGTCCAGCTCCGGATCGGGTTCCAGCTCGATGTCCAGCTCCGCCTGGGGCGTGGGCGGCGGCGGTTCTTCCTTGGGAAGAAGGGGGAGCTCTCCCCGGACCAGGTTCAGTCCCCCCAGGGCCCAGAGGGTTGCCACCAGCTTGGCCGCCTCCTCCCGGGGTAGGCCCGTCAGGGAGGCGATGGTATCCAATCCCAGGGGCTCCGTTCCCAGCAGGGACAGCGCATAGGCCAGGGTGGGCGTCAGCGGCAGAGCACTGAGGACCTCCAGCAGGTTGGGAATCGCCTTCCAGCGCCAGTCCGGCTCGCTGCTGAACATCGCGACCAGTTCCCGGTCGATCTTGGCACTCTGGAACGTGTCCCAGACCAGCCACTGGTGGTCCAGGCGGAACTGCAGGTCGCCGCTGAGCTGATTCCCCAGGTCCCCGGGCAGCCAGGTCATCTTGATGATCGTGTGCTCCATGGCGTGCAGCAGGATGGAGCCCAGCAGCTCGTGCAGCCGCTCGTCGCATTCCTCCTGGGTCATCAGGCCCCACTGGACCACCCGGTCCCCCACGCGGATCCCCTCGCCATCGGCCAGGAGCTCCTTCAGGGAGGCCATGTCCAGCACGCCCCGGCGGATGAGGAAGTTCCCGAACTGTTCGCCCACCGCATCGCTGCGCAAGTACCTCAGGTCGCCATTGGCCCAGTAGAGCCGCCGGGTCCCGTCATTCTGCTCGAGCACGAGCTCGCCCTCCGCCTGCTGCTGGTGCAGAGATCCCATAAGGGCCGGCAGGAAATGTCGGATGCGGACTTCAGGCACTCAATCTCCGGGGTGGTTATCAGTTTGCATGTTCTGGGCCAGGGCGCCAGTCCCCAAAGCATCGGTTTCATGCCGAATAATCCCAAGTTTCTTGGCCCTGGTCCCGTCTGGACCTATCCTGTTGTTCCCGTCACCCCTGCACCCGGAAGGGTCCTCCCATGTTCGAGAAGCTCGGGAAGTTCGAGATCAAGCGTGTCCTTGGCAACGGTGCCATGGGCGAAGTCTACCTGGGCGTGGATCCCTCCATCGGCCGCGAGGTGGCCATCAAGACCATCCTCCCAGCCGCGGCCCAGGGGGGGGAGGCCAAGGAGCGCTTCGCCCGGGAGGCCCGGGCCGCCGGCGTGCTGAACCACCCGAACCTGGTGACCATCTACGAGTTCGGCGAGGACCAGGGGGTGCTCTACATCGCCATGGAGTTCGTGAAGGGGCACGACCTCGACGAGTTGCTGCTGGAGCAGTCCCTCAGCCGTTCCGAGGCCCTGGAGGTGCTGGCCCAGGTCTGCGACGGGCTGGGCTTCGCCCACCGGCAGCAGATCGTGCACCGGGACATCAAGCCCACCAACGTCCGCGTCCAGCGGGACGGGAAGCGCCTCCACGCCAAGGTCATGGATTTCGGCGTGGCCAAGATCAGCAACTCCGACATGACCGCCACCGGGATGGTCATGGGCACGGTCAGCTACATGGCCCCGGAGTACATCCGCACCGGCAAACCCGATCCCCGCAGCGACCTCTTCGCCGTGGGCGTGATGCTCTACGAGAGCCTGAGCGGCCGCAAGCCCTTCGCTGGCGACACCACCCCCACGGTGCTCTACAAGATCGTGAACGAGGCCCCTGAGCCCATCGAGACCGAGAAGCTGAAGGGCATCAGCCCAGCCATCCGCAACGTCCTGGACCGGGCCCTCTGCAAGAACCCCGACGAGCGGTTCCAGACCGCCGAGGAGCTGGCCAAGGCCCTGCGGGCGGCCAAGGACCCCTCCTGGATGGGGCAGGTGGAAGAAGCCACCACCCTCCTCCAGTCCGCGGCTCCGACCGCGCCGGTGCGTCCCCCACCCGCCGACACCACGCTGCAGGTTCCGGCTGCGCCGGCGCCGCCCGTGGTGGTTCCTGCGCCCAGGCCCGCCCCCCCGCCCGGCAGCGGGAGCAAGAAAGGCCTGTGGATCGGCCTGGCCGCCCTGCTCCTGGTGGGGATCGGCGGCGCCTCCTGGTGGGCCCTGCGGGGACCCGCCCCGGCCCTTCCCCCCCAGAGCGATCCCAAGGCCCAGCCGGCACCGGCCCCGGTGGTAGCCACCGGCAAGCCCCGGCCCGGCGCTTCCGCCGAGGCCAAGCCGGCGTCCCAGGGCCCGGTGACCCTGCCCACTTCCAGGAGCACCGAACCGCCCCCTCCCAGCCCGGAACCCCGGGTCGAAGCCCACCCCGAGCCGGTCCGCCCCGCGTCGCCCAAAAACCCGACGCCGAAAAACGTGGAAGCCAAGGCCATCGACCAGCCGGAGCTCTACCACCCGGAGAAGCTCGACAAGATGCAGGTCCATGAGCGCCTGAACCTGGGCAACGTCTCTCTGAGCGAGGCCATCCAACTGGTGGACAGCCAGCCCGACAAAGCCATCCTGGGGCTGCGGCAGGCCATCAAGGCCGACCCCTACAATGTCAATGCCCACGCCTGGCTGGCGGTGGCCCTCCATGACCAGGGCCGCACCGCGGAGTTCGTGCAGGAGCTGCGAGAGGCCCGGCGGCAGGGCATCCTGGGGCAGATGGCTTCCCGCAACGTCCGGTTCAAGTCCGTCCTCAACCAGGCCCGGTTCAACCGGAAGCTGCCCGCCGATCTGGCGGACTGAGCATGTCACGACGGCACGAGGCCCTGGGCGGAATGGAGGCCCGGCTGGGCTACCGGTTCCAGGCGCCCGAGCTGCTGCTGGAAGCACTCACCCATGCATCCGCCGGGGCGGCCCGGGACAACCAGCGCCTGGAGTTCCTGGGGGATGCCCTGCTCAACTTCACGGTGGCGCTGCTGCTGCACCGCGAGCGGCCCGACTGGCAGGAAGGCGCCATGAGCAAGTTGCGGGGGATGCTGGTGCGCACCGAGTCGCTGCACGCCTGGGCCCTCGGCCTGGAGCTGGATCGGGCGCTCCAGTCGGCCCACCCCCGCAAGGCCCCGCCCATGGGCCCCAAGCCCCTCGCCGACGCCCTGGAAGCCGTCCTGGCGGCCGTCTACCTCGATGCCCAGCAGTCCGGGGAGGATGGCCTCCGGCCGGTGCAGGCCCTGGTGGAGGCCCGCTTCCTGGAGACCATCCGCGGGGCCCGCCCAGAGAGCTGGACCCGATCCGACCCAAAGACCCACCTTCAGGAGACCGCCGCCCGGCTGGGGCTGCCGGCCCCGGTTTATACCCAGGTGGAGCAGGCGGGACCTGGGCATGCGCCCCGGTTCACCATGCGGGTGGCCGTGGGCGACCGGTCGGCCGAGGCGGAGGGAAGCACCCGGAAACGGGCCGAAGGCGAGGCCGCCCAGCGACTCCTGGATCATCTCGGAACCCACACGGAAATCTGACGCTTGCGCTACACTCGCTTCTGCCTCACCCGCGGGGTTTGCGCTTGAAGATCTACCCGACCTTGAATCTCGAGCACGGCCGTGTGGTCTCCACCGCAGGGCAGGAGAGCTCCTGCCTCGCCGCACCCGCGGACCTCGCCGGTCGCCTGATCGAGGAAGGCGCCACCCGCCTGGCCCTGGTGGACGTGGATGCCGCCAAGGGCCGTGGCAACAATCGCGAGTTGATCGGCCAGATCCTCCAGCGCTGCCACGCCCGGGACCGGAAGGTCTGCGTGCAGGTCGCCGGCGGCATCCGGAGTTCCGATCAGGCCCAGTTCTTCATCGACCAGGGCGCCGCCTGGCTGGTGGTCGGCACCATCCTGCACAAGTCGCCCATGGTCTCCGAACAGCTCATGGCCCGCTTCCAGTCCTTCCTCACCGCCGCCATCGATGCCCGGGGGGGAAGGGTCCATCGCTCCGGCTGGGTGGACACCACCCACGTGAGCGCGCTGGAACTCGCGCTCCGGGCCAAGGCCTACGGATTCCACCGCCTGCTCTTCGTGGACATCCCGGAGGACGCCACCGCCGATCCGGACTTCACGACGGCTCAGGAGCTCGCGAAGGCCACGGGTCTGCCCCTGGTCATGGGGGGCAGCCTCACGGCCCCGCATCACCTGGAGGCGGTGCTGGCCCACCATGGGTTGAAGGGCGCGCTTGTGGATGCCCTGCTCTTCCACCAGAACCCGAGGCTCATGGCCTTCCTCCAGGCCACCTGCGCCTAACCTGGGAGGAACCGTGACAGCTGGGGAATCCGTGATCCTGGAAACCCTCACGGAACCCGAGCGCATCCACTTCCGCCACCTGGCGCTGGTGCGGCCCCAGCTGCCCTCGGAAGGCCAGCTCCACATGCTGGAGGGCCTGGCACGCACGCTGGCCTCGCCGCGCCTGCTGGCCCTCATGGCCCGCACCCCCCACTGGCTGGCCCACTGGCCTGTCCTGCTGGGCCTGGCCGAGAACGAGGCCACGCCGGAATCCATCCGTCGTGACCTCGAGATGGTGGTCTCCCTCTTTGACCAGATGCGGGAGATGGACAAGGCTCCGGCCGCGGAGAAGTTCGAGCGCTCAGAATCGGTGAAGGCCCTCTACTCGCAGCTGGATCCAACCCTGAAGCCCGTGGCCAAGCTGCTGGCGAAGCAGCTGGCGAAGGCCGTCTCCTCCACGGGCCTGACCCAGGAGCTGCCCCCCCTTCCCTCCGAGCATCCGGACTGGGAGGCCCTCACCGCCGTGCCGATCCCCCTGCCGGGGCGGCCGCCGCAGCCGATCCTGGACCGGGCCGGACGCCTGGCCCGGGCCAGCGAGACCGCCCAGCTCGAAGAACTGCTCGCCTTCCTCGTGGATGCGGATCCCGAGCTCCGACAGACGGCCCTGCAGAATCCCCTGGTCTCCGAGGAGCTGGTCTGCCAGGCCCTGGCCAGCTGCGGCGAGTCCGGCTTCTTCGAAGAGGTCTATGCCGAGGCCCGCTGGTATTTCCGGGAGCCCGTGCGCGCCAGCCTCCAGGAAGCCCCCGGCTGCCCCCCGGATCTGTCCCGGCGGGTGGGGCTGTCCCAGCACCTGGTCTCGGCCCTCGAGGATGGGGCCCCGGACACGGCCGCCCTCCGCCGCATCGTCAGCCTCTTCACCCAGCTGGACGAAAGCGAGTACCAATTCGTCACCTTCTGGGCCAAGCGGCAGGCGCCCCAGCTGCTGCGGGTGGTGAAGTACTTCTACGACCGCCTCCAGCGCCAGCGTTCGGGCCTGGCCTCCGCCCTCCCGGAGCGGGGGGAAGAGGGCCGCTGGGCGACCATGGAGGAGCGGGTCTTCCTCGCCACCCAGGCCACCCAGGAGGACCAGATCAGCCAGGTGCTCCGGGATCCCAACCTCCAGGTCTTCCGGCTGGCCCTGGAGAACCCCGCCCTGAGCCCGCGGCTCCTCGTCTCCAGCCTGTCCGCGCTGGATCACGAGCGGGTGGAGACCCTGGCCGCCCACCCCTCCTGGGCCGAAGACCCCATGGTGGCCGAGGCCCTGGTGCACCATCCCCAGATCTCCGAAGCCTCGGCCCTGCAGCTGCTGGGCCGGCTCCCCGGGATGAAGCCGGCCATCGAGATCCTGCGCGATGCCCGGATCCTCCACCTGGAGGTCAAGCGGCGCACCCTGGACCACCTCCGCCGGCTCTACCTGGACATGGACATCCCCGAGCGGATCACGGCCCTGCGCACCTCCGGCGGCGAGCTGGTGCGCCACCTCCCCCAAGAGGTGCTCCAGGACGAGGAGACCCTGCGGCGGATGGTGGCGGACCGGCAGCTGGATCCGGGGATCCTGCTGCGGCTGGCCCGGAACAAGCTCACCCCCCGGGCCGTGCTGGAACAGATCGCGGCCCATCCTGTCCTCATGGCCCATGCGGCCATCATGTCTGAGCTGCTGCTCAATCCCAAGACCCCCCGGGACGCCGCCATGCGCATCTGGGGCCTGCTGTCCGAAGCCGAGCAGCAGCAGCTCCTTAGAAGCCCCCACCTGCCGGCCATTCTCCGTTCCATGGCCTAAGCCGCAAGATGTAAACGCAAGTTGCGCGATCGCGTAGCCCCAGCAGGAGCCACCATGCGACGTCCCGCCGCCCTACTGTTTCCCGCCGCGGTGGCCCTGACCTGCCTACCCTTCGCTTTTTCCTGTCGGGCCAAGCCCCGGCTGCCCGCCTGGGTGCAGGCCGCCCCCGGCGACAGCCTGGCGGCCGTGTCGGGGGAAGCGGGCTGGATGCTGGCCCACAAGGAGGTCCAGTCCCTCATCTCCCGCGATCCCATGGTGGAACGGGCCCTCGACCTCTTCCTGCAGAAGGCCCACATCAACCCCCGGTCCGAAACCGGCCGGGTGACCTTCCACCTCATCGGCCTGCCCTCGAAGGGTGAAGAGACCCTTCAGAAGGGGCTGGAGCACGCCCTCATCCAGCTCAATCAGTTCAAGGATCCGGTGGCGCTCATCGGCGCCCTGGCGGAATCCTTCCCCCAGGAGGGTAGCCTCCGCATCCAGGGCCGGGACTGGCCCCTCTACGTGATCCTGGATATCGAGATGAAGGGCATGAAGGCCCACATCCGGGCGGCCAGCGATGAGAAGGGCCAAGTCTGGATCGGCTCCCTCGACGCCCTGAACCACTTGGCCGCCAAGGCGAACCTTGGCTCCCTGCCCGACGCTGCCCTGGCTGCGGAGTGGATCAACCCCAAGGCCCCCTTCCAGGGCTACCTGCAGCCCGAGCCCCTGCTGGGCGGCCTGAGGAAGCACCTGGAGGAAAGCCTGGTGAAGGACCTCCCCCAGGGGGTCACGGCCCTCTTCTGGAGCATCACGCCCGGGGAGGGGAAGGACGATCCCGTCCGGTTCGAGTTGGCCCTGGCGGGCAGCCCCGAAGGCATCAACCAGGTCTCGCCCTGGCTCCAGCGTCTGGTGGCCGCCGCCAACGCCATCCAGGGCACGCCGGGTTCGGCCCCGGAACTGTTGCAGGAGAAGCGGCGGGTGGGCCTGCGCTGTGCCCTCACCAATGAACAGCTCAAGCTGGTGATGGAAAAGCTGGGGCAGCCGGGCTTCTCCTTCTCGCTCCCGCAGGGGGGCCGCAAGGCATGAGTCCGGCCCTTCCCCTTCCTGCCGACCGCGGTTTCGCATCGCAGGAGGAGCTGTCCCCCGAGTACTGGATGTCCCGCCTGAAGGCCGGGCAGGAGGAGGCCCTGGCCCACCTCATGGCCCGGTTCGAGCGCCCCCTCCTGGCCTTCCTGCACCGCCGCCTCCAGGGGGAGGCCGGGGTCGTGCAGGAACTGACCCAGGAGGTTTTCCTCAAGTGCCTCCAGCATTGCCAGCGGTTTGAGGAGGGCCGTCCCGTGGCCGCCTGGCTTTTTACGCTGGCGGCTAATGCGGCGACCGACCACCTGCGTAGAAGAGGGCGGGAGGTACCCCCTCCCGAGACCTTTGACGCGCCGGATCCCCACCAAGCCACACCCTGGGAATCCGTGGACCAAAGCCGGCGGATCCAGGCCCTGAAAGGGGCCCTGGAGGGGCTGACCCCCCGCCAGCGGGCCATGGTCCTGGCCTACTACGTCCAGGAACACCCCGTGAAACGCATCGCCCAGGACCTCAGTTGCGCCGAAGGAACCGTCAAGGCCACCCTCTTCCAAAGCCTCCAGAAGCTCCGCAAAACCCTTGGACCCCAGCCATGACCTCCGCCCCCGAACCCCAGCGCCTCGATCCCACGACCCTGGATGAGGCCCGCCTGTTCGACCTGCTCGAGCAGCCCGAAGCCTGGCCCGAGGATCCGAAGATCCAGGCCGAGCTGGCGGACCTGCTCACGCTCCACCTGGCCCTCAGCCACCATGGTCCGGACTTGGCCCTGGACCTGGCCCCCGCCCCCCGGGCCCGGTGGACCACCTCCTGGTCCCTCGCCGCGGCCGCCGTCCTCCTGATCGCCCTCGTCCCCGCCGCCTTCACCGTCCAGCGGCTTCAGTCCCTCCGCATCCAGGCCCAGGACACGGTCCGCCTGGAGGCACTGGCCCAGAAGCGCACCCAGGACCGGGCCTGGATCGCCTTCTTCCAGCAGAGCACCACCCTCCTCCAGGACTTCGAGCAGAACCCCGCCCTCTGCAACAAGGGTGAAGAGGACCGGCGGCAGGAACGGGACATGGCTATGGCCCTGCTGGAAGCCAGCCACCAGCTGGCAGCCCAGGGGGCGCCCCTCAAGGAAGCCGAGATCATCCGGGCCAGCCTGCACACCTGGCTGTCCGAAGTGGCCTTCGAGGACAGCTGCCTCAGCCCGGAGCGCGCCAAGGAGCTCCGCCAGTGGGCCGCCGCGAACCACCTGGAATCCCAGGCTGAGCGGATGGAACGGCGCCTCCGCGGAGCGAGCGCATGATCATGGGCCTTTGGATGATGGTCCCGGCCCTGGTGATGCCCGCGGCCCTGGAGCCCCTGGCCAACCTCGGGCCGGACACCGCCGTGGATGCCCTCTTCCGCCAGGGCCGGGACCTCCGCTACGCCCAGCGCTGGTTCGAGGCGGCCCAGGCCTACCGAACCCTGCTGCGGGAGTACCCGGCCTCCTCCAAGGCGGCGGACGCCCGCTACTGGCTGGCCTCCAGCCTGGAGCAGGATCAGCGCTGGGACGAGGCCGCCGAAGCCTACACGGATTTTCTTAGTCGGCATCCCGACCAGCGGCTGCTGGGCAAGGAGGCTCGGCTCAACCGGGTCCGCTGCTGGGGCATCCGGCAGTGGGACAGCCCCACGGCCGTCGCCGGCCTCGCCAGCACCCTATCGGATGATCGCGAGGAAGTCCGCATCGCGGCCGCCCTGCAGCTCGCCAAGCTCCGGGACTCCCGTGCGGTTCCCGTGCTCCAGGCCTGCCTCCGGGTGGACGCCTCTTCCGAGTCCTGCCGTCTGGCACTGCTTTCCATGGGCGTCCAGCCCCAGACCACGGGCCCGGCCAAGGGCCGCTTCCTGGTGGTCCGGGTGAAGGAGCGGGACAAGGCCGACGCCCTCACCGTGCGCCTGGCGGTGGGGCTGGCTCGGGCCGTGGGCGGCTACCTTTCGGACGAGCAGATGCGCCAGGCCAAGAAGAAGGGGGTGGATCTGGAGCGGCTCATGGACCAGGCCCTGAATGCGCCCAAGGGCTCGGAGCTGTTCAGCCTGGATGACGGAAAGAGCACGGTGACGGTGACGGTGGAATAGGGCTTAAGCTGGAAGGCCGAGGGTCCATGTCCAGCATCCGCCGCTTCTACCGGGAGCATCTGCTCCGGTTCCTGCCCGCCATCCTGGGCGGGATGCTGCTGCTGCTGGCGGCAGGGCTCTGTCAGTCCCTGCTCATCGGCAGCCTCAATTTCGTGTTCAAAGACAACCTGCACATGGTCCAGCCGGGGGCCAAGGCCACCGGCGCCTTCGCCGCGCTGGAGCAGATGAAGCTTTGGCTCATGGCCCAGCTGCCCCAGCAGAGCGACCTCCAGCAGACCACACGCTTCGTCCCCCTGCTGCTGGTGACCCTCTTCCTGCTGAAGGGCCTCCTGGGTTATGCGGGGACCCTGCTGATGGTCAAATCCGGCATCCGCGCCACCCAGGCGCTGCGGGAGCGGCTCTTCTCCCACCTGCTGCGCCAGGAGCCCGCCTTCTTCCAGAAGCATCCCGTGGGCGAGCTCATCACCCGCTGCATTTCCGACGTGGGGGCGGTGCAGGGCATCGCCAGCAACCAGCTGGCGGAGGCCGTCCGGGAGATCTGCCTTGCCGCGGCGATGATCGCCGCCCTGCTCTGGATGGACTGGAAGCTCTCCCTCACGCTCTTCATCGCCGGCCCCCTGGTGGTCATCCCCGTGCGCAAGCTGAGTCAGCGCATCCGCGCCGTGAACCACCGCAACCAGGAGGCCTCCAGCCACCTGCTCCAGCGCCTCAAGGAAGTCTTCAGCAACATCCGCGTGGTGCTGGGCTTCGCCCGGGAGGACTTCGAAGTCCGGCGCTTCCAGAAGCAGAACTTCGAGCTCTACCGCCTGGGCATGAAGAGCGCCCGGGCCGCCGCCCTTTCCACACCGATCATGGAGCTCGTGGGGGGCTGCCTGCTGGCGGGCCTGGTGGCCTATGCTTCCGCCGAGATCCGCTCGGGCCGCCTCACCGGCGCGGACTTCTTCACCTACCTGCTGGCGGTCTACCAGCTCTACGATCCCCTCCGGCGGCTCACCAAGCTCAACAACGAGGTGCAGGTGGCCACCGCCAGCCTCGACCGGGTCTACAGCATGCTCAGCCGCACCAGCGAGCTCCCGGTTCCGACCCAGCCCACACCCGTGCCCGTCCGGCCCACCAGCCTGAGGTTCGAGGGCGTCCAGTTCGCCTACGATGCCAAGCACCCGGTCCTGCGGGACATCGACCTGGAGGTCCGCGCCGGCGAAACCGTGGCCCTGGTGGGCGGCAGCGGCGGCGGCAAGACCACCCTGGTGAACCTGGTGCCCCGCTTCTTCGATCCCACCGCCGGCCGCATCACCCTGGACGGCATCGATGTGCGCGACTTCGATCCCCGGGAGCTGCGGAAGGTCATCGGCACCGTCACCCAGGAGACCCTGCTCTTCATGGACACGGTGCACGACAACATCGCCTACGGGCTGGAAGCCAGCCGCGAGGCGGTCATCGAAGCCGCGAAGAAGGCCCATGCCCACGCCTTCATCAGCGCCCTGCCCAAGGGCTACGATACCTCCCTGGCGGAGACGGGCTCCAGCCTCAGCGGCGGGCAGCGCCAGCGCCTGGCCATCGCCCGGGCCCTCCTCCAGGATCCCCCCATCCTCATCCTGGACGAGGCCACCAGCGCCCTCGATACGGAAAGCGAGCGGGCGGTGCAGGCGGCCCTGGAGACCCTCATGGAGAACCGCACCACCCTGGTGATTGCCCACCGCCTCAGCACCATCCAGCGGGCCACCCGCATCTGCGCCATGAAGCAGGGCCGCATCGTCGAGGAGGGCACGCACGAGGAGCTGCTGGCCCGGAATGGTGAGTACGCACGGCTGCACAGGCTGCAGTTCGCCGAGGCCCAGTGAAGGCGAGGAGCGTGTCCAAGTAATCGATAGGGGCTGCATTGACGGCAAAGGGTTTCCAGGCAAGGAAGTGGGCGCAGGGCGGTGCAGGTTCACCGTTCAAGCCCGCTGACGCAGCATGGGAGCCCTTTGCCATCAACCCTTCGGGCTGGGGCGGCAGCCGTCGGGATGCGGCGTCAGGCTCCTCGCCCTTGGAACCACCAAGGCCTTCGTCGCCTTCCTTGCCTCCCTCGGCTGGCGCCCCAGTGCAGCCCCCACCCATTACTTGGACACGTTCCTAGATGCTCCGCTCCGACTTCCACTTCGACCTGCCCGGGGAGCTCATCGCGCAGCATCCGCCTGAAGACCGTGACGGGGCACGGCTGCTGGTGGTGGACGCCCGCTCCGGAACCTGGTCCCACCGGACCATCAGGGACCTGCCCGGGCTCATCCCGCCCGACAGCCTCTGCGTCCCCAACGATGTGCGGGTCCGCCACGCCCGGCTCTTCCTGCGGCGCCGCGGCGGCGGCGCCGGCGAGGCCCTGCTGCTGCGCAGCCTGGGGGCCGGCCGCTTCGAAGCCTTGGTAAAGCCCGGGGCCCGCCTGAAACCCGGCGCTTCGGCGGCCGTGGTGGATCCGCTCACTGCGGCCGAACTGGCGCGGATCGAGGTGCTGGAGACGCTGCCCGAAGGCCTCCGGGTCGTGCGGGTGCAGTCTGATCATGGCCTGGACTGGGACGAGATCGACCGCATCGGCCGCCTGCCCCTGCCCCCCTACATCGAGCATCTGGCGGATGCCGAGGACGAGACCCGCTACCAGACCGTGTTCGCGGCCAGCGAGGGCGAGGCGGTCGCCGCCCCCACGGCGGGCCTCCACTTCACGCCGGAGCTGATCGCGGCGCTCGCAGCCAAGGGTTGCGGCTGGCATCCGGTGAGGTTGCACGTGGGCCTCGGCACCTTCCGGCCCATGACCGCTGAGCGCCTGGAAGATCACGCCATGCACGAAGAGCGCTTCGAGATTCCGGAAGCCACGGCGGCCCTCCTGGAACCCGTGCTGGTGGACCGCTCCCGCCCCGTTCTTTGCGTGGGCACCACCTCCCTGCGCACCCTCGAAGGCGCCTGGGATGGGGAACGGTTGGCGCGCGAGGGCGCCACCCGGCTCTTCATCACGCCCGGCTACCGGCTGCGCACGGCGGACCACCTCCTCACCAACTTCCACCTGCCGGAAAGCACCCTGTTCGTGCTGGTGTCCTCGCTGCTGGGGCTGGAGCTCGCCCAGGCCGCGTACGCCGAGGCGGTAAGGGAGCGGTACCGGTTCTTCAGCTATGGGGACGCCATGCTGATCCTGAAACGCTCGATCCACCACCAGGCGTGATTCGCTCCCTGTGGGGCCCCGCTGTGCCCGCGACATTCAGTCGCGTGCTTCGCGACCCGCATCGGATCAGAGGTACTCGACGAACTGGTGGATCACGGGGATGCGGTGCTTCTTCCCCTTGGTGGCCTGGAGGATGCTCGTGACAGACATGCCCAGGCACCAAAGCAGCCAGAGGGGCAGGAAGAACCGCACGGAGATCGATCCAAAGATGGGGAAGAGCCCCACGATCACCAGGGCCAGGGTCATGACGCATTCCGTGAAGGCCAGGATCACGCCCTGGCGGGCATGCCAGAGCAGCTCCGTATCCTCGCGGTTCCGCATGTAGGGCAGGAAGGCCCAGGGACCGGAATAGCACAGGATCAGATCTCGCAAGCGCTCCCCCGCATACAGGGGGGTCGGGACATCCAGGGCCACAGCAACCTCCGGGTTGAGAATAACCCAGGACGCGCTAAACCCCGTGCTGCCTGTTTGTCCTCTCGTGCTACGCCTAAAGATCTAACAGAAAAGGCCTTGACCAATCCCAAGGGTTCTCCATCCTGGTTCACTACTCCTTTGGTGGACCATGCGTCTGGCCCTGCTCGTCCTGCTCGCGCTCCTCCTCCATGCCTGCAGCGGGGGCGGCGGGGCACCGGCTGCCCAGACGCCCCCGCCGGCCACCACCTGCCCCATCCCCGTGGCCAAGGCCAGCCCCTCTTTCTCCGCCGACATCGTCCCGGCCCTCAAGAGCAGCTGCGGCTCTGCCGCCAGCAGCTGCCACGGCGGGGCCGCCCCCAGTGGACATGTGAGCTATGCCGGCACGCCCGCCCAGATCCACGCCCAGTGGGTGAACGTGGCCCCAGCCAATGCCCCCGCAGGCTGGGTGCTGATCAAGCCCGGGGTCCCGGCCCAGTCCTGGGTCATCGAGAAGGTCACCAAGGACCAACCCGGTGGCGGGTTTGGCACCCGCATGCCCCAGGGGGCGCCCGCCCTCTGCACCCCCACCGTGGACACGCTTTCGGCCTGGATCAGCGCCGGGGCCCTCAACAACTAGGAGTCTGCCATGGCCAACCTCAGCGCCATCTCGACCTGGACCTTGGCGGATGTCCAGCATTTCGCCAGGCGGGCCGGCTTCGGGCTGAACCCCACGGACGCCGCCGCCCTCCAGATCCAGGCGCCAGGGACCGCCATCGACGCCTGGATCGATGGCACGGGTCCGGTCTATGACCCCACCGCTTTCACGGCCGCCCTGGCCACCGCCGACGTGGTCACCGAGTCGCAGGTGAACGCGAGCACCACGGATCCCGGCGCCGTCAACGTGGCTGCGGTGCCCGGACCCCATGCCTTCCTGGTGGACACGGCCAACGCCTGGCGCAACAACCTGAACACGGCCCAGGCCTACCTGGCCTGGCGCATGCAGCACAATCCCCATGCCTTCGAAGAACGCATGGTGCTCTTCTGGCACAACCTCTTCGCCACCGGCTGGCACAAGGTCAACAACGCCGCCCTGATGCTCAAGCAGATCCAGCTGTTCCGCAGCCAGGGACTGGGCCGGTTCGACGATCTGCTGGTGGCCGTGAGCAAGGATCCGGCCATGTGCATCTGGCTGGATTCGGTGCTCAACAACGCCCCGGGCACCAGCATTCCCAACGAGAACTACGCCCGCGAGGCCATGGAGCTCTACAGCCTCGGCGCCGACAACGGCTACAGCCAGGCTGACATCACCCAACTGGCCCTGGCCCTCAGCGGCTGGAGCTTCACCTTGGCCGAGGCCGACTACGTCCCCAACCCCGCCAGCCCTTCCCAGAGGACCGTGGCGGATGGCCATTTCCGGGTCTACGACGGCAGCGCCATCGCCCCGGATACCCGGGCCTGGTACGGCGGCACCCGCACCACCCTGCAGAACATGCACCGCACCGGCACCATCAGCCTCTTTGGCCAGACCCTGGATATCACCACCACCGCCAACGGCTGGGCCAAGGGCGAGAACGCCCTGCGCAGCATCGTCACGGTCAAGGGCGCCAACTGCGCCAAGTTCCTGGCGGAGCGACTGCTCATCCACTTCGTCACCGCCGCCTTCACCACCCAGGACCGGGATGACGTGGCCACCATGATCCAGGCCTCGGGCTTCGACCTGCGGGTGGTCCTGAAGACCCTCCTCAAGTCCCAGTACTTCTTCGATTCAGCTCACCGCTTCGCGCTGGCGGAGGGCCCCGTGTCCTGGACCGTGCGGGCCGCCCGGATGCTCTGCCCCCCGCTGACCGTGGCCGCCGGGCAGACCCCCAAGGGCTACCCCGCCTGGCGCCTGGTCACCAACAACGCCACCACCTTTGATCAGATGGGCATGAAGCTCCTGGACGCCGGGGGGCCCAACGGCTGGAAGGAACACACCGGCTGGCTCAACAGCAACAACATGCGCTACCGCACCAAGGCCGCCGCCGCCCTGGCCCTGGCGGAGACCCGCTCCTCCAATGGCACCACCTACGCCCTGTTCCCCACTTCCGTCACCGCGGACTGGTTCCCCACGGCCCCCGCCTCCACCCAGGCCGTCTACGATCGGCTGGTGGCCCTGCTCCAGCCCGGTCCCATCCCCACGGCGGTGGGCACCGCATGGCTGGCCGCCCTTTGGCCCACCTCCTTCGTTTGGGATGCCGCCTCCCAGACCAAGGCCCGGGAACTGGCCTTCCTCATCCTCTGCTCGCCCGCGGGCCAACTCTACTAGGGGTGCTGCCATGACCACGCGACGCGACTTCATCCAGACCCTCGGCGCCACGGGCGCCGCCCTTGCGGGCCTGTCCGCCTGTGGAGGGAGCAAGTCGGGCTCCGGCGGAGGGACGCCGGTCCAACCTCCCATCCCCGTTCCGTCGGCGCCCATCCTCGTCGTCGTGAACATCGACGGGGGCTACGACTGGCTGAACATCCTCCCTCCGAACGCCGGCGCCAACCTGGGGGTGTACCAGTCCAAGCGGGCCAACCTCGGCATCCTGGATTCCGCCCAGATGAGCGACCTTGGCGGCGGCGTCGGCCTCAACATCGACCTCACGGGCATGGATGCGCTGAACGCCCAGGGGCGGGTGGCCTGGATCCCCGGCATCGGCATGCCCAACCCGAACCTTTCCCACTTCACCGCCGGGGACATCTGGGGGCAGGGCTCCGCCACCCCCGGGGGCACCGGCTGGCTGGGCCGTTTCGCCGACACGGCCTTCAACCCCACGGGGGACGTGCTCCGGGGCCTCACGGTGACTTCGGACCTGCCCCTGATGCTGAAGGGCGCGAACCGCAGCTTCCTCTCCATCTCCAGCGCCGGGGGCTATGTGTTCCCGGCCTACCTGTTCAGCGGCAACACCATGCCGGATGCGGCCCTCATCGAAAGCGGCTGGGGCACGGCCCTGAGCGCCGCGAGCACCGACCCCGGCTACTTGGCCGCCGCCCAGGCCGGAAAGCTCTTCTACGATGCCCAGAACAACCCCGCCTTCGGCGCCGGCGGCTCCCTGCTGGCCCGCACCCCCTCGGTGCTCTACCCGGGCGACGCCGGTTACCCGGTCACCCGCCTCGACACCGGCACCCTCAATGGCGGCCTCAGCCGTCAGTTCAAGCTCATCGCCCAGATGATCGCAGCGGGCCTGCCTTCCCAGGTGTACTTCTCCCGCCTGGGCGGCTGGGATACCCACAGCAACCAGGCCGTTGACCATCCGAACCTCCAGCGGGCGCTGGGCGGCTCCATCAAGGCTTTCTACGACGACCTCGCCAGCATCACCACGACCTCCGGCATCGCCCAGGACCGGGTGATGATCATGACCTACAGCGAATTCGGCCGCCGGGTGCAGGAGAACAATGGCGGCACCGATCACGGCACCGCCAGCCTCTCCTTCTGTGTGGGCAAGGCGGTCAAGGGCGGCCTCTACGGCAGCTACCCGGACCTGGCCAACCTGGACGGCAACGGGAACATGAGGTTCACCACCGATTTCAGGAGCCTTTACGCCACCGTCCTCGAACGCTGGCTGGGCCAGCCTGCGGCCACCACCAACAGCCTGCTGGGCTCCACCTATGGGCGGCTGAACTTCCTCTGATCCCGAATCCGCCGCTTCATCTTCCCCGCAGGGCCATCAGCCCAGCCATCAGGAGCAGGATTCCGGCGAAGACCTGCTTCAGCCGGGCGCCCCGCATGCGCGTGGCCAGGCGGGCCCCGCCCAGGGCGCCGAAGGCGAAGCCCGCGGCCACCCCCAGGATCACCACCCAGGGCAGGCCCCCCTGGGACTTGGCGTACACGTAGACGCCGGGCAGGCCGATGGGCGGCAGCATCATCATCAGGCTGGTGAGCTGAGCCTCGTGCTGGGTCATCCGGAATTTCGCCGCCAGCAGGGGGATCACCACCACCGCCCCGCCCAGGCCCGTGAGACCCGAGAGCGTGCCCGCCAGGAGCCCGATGGCCGGGCCCCAGGTCCAGAGGGCCGTCAGGTCGAAGGGTGTCTGGCCACGATCCACTTGGGAGGCTTCCTGGCGCAGGTGGGTCTTGATCGCGAGCAGGACCAGGAACCCCGCAAAGCCCCAGCGCAGGGCATTCGAAGGGAGGCGATTGGCGACCAGGGAACCGCCATAGATCCCGAACAGGAAGGCCAGGACGAGCACCCCCACCAGGGGCAGGCTGGAGGCGATGCCCCGCTTGCGGTATTCCAGCACCGCCGGCAGACCGGTGGGCAGCAGCATGGCCGCCAGGGTCGTGCCCTGGGCCCGGTGCTGATCAAGGTTCAGGACCAGGCCCAGGAGGGGCACCATGACGATGCCGCCCCCCACGCCAAAGAGGCCCGCCAGGAGGCCTCCACAGAGGCCCGTGCCCAGGCCCGCCAGCAGGTGGCTCACGTCAAAGGCCAAGGCTCACCGGTTTCCCCACCCCGAGATTCTGCGCCGGCCTGTGTTCCAATGGAAGGTTGGAGGTTCCGGTGCAGGTGCAGCTCAACGAGGACGTGACCCTGGACAGCCGCCGGGCGATCTGGCTGCCGCGGCACAAGACCCTGGTGCTGTCGGACCTCTTCTTCGGCCTGGGCGCGGCTCGCCGGCGGCGGCCCGACCCCATGCCGGCCACCCCGCAGATGGAAATCTGGGAGCGGGTGTTCAGCCTGATCGATGACTATGCGCCCGCACAGGTGGCCCTGCTGGGGGATCTGAAGCCCAGCCAGGGCACCGTGGAGGGCGATGAGGCCGAGGAACTGCGAACCATCTTCCGCAAGCTGAAGGCCGGCGGCCGGACGGTGGTCCAGGTGGTGGGCCACCCCGATCGCAGCAGCGGCCCCGCCCTGGAGGGCACGGGCATCGAGCCCGTGGAGCAGCACCGGGTGGGCCCTTTCACCCTGATGCACCGGCGGCGGATCTTCGTCTATCCCCGCCACGAGCCGTCCCATGGCTTCTGGATCAACGGTGGCGTGCACCCCCTCTTCGCCGTGCCCAACCCCGGCCCCAGCGGCGAAGCGGACTGGATCCGCCTGCCGGCTTTCCTCTATACGGGCTTCGCCCTGGTGATGCCACCCTTCGTGAGCTATGCCCAGGGCTTCGAAGTCATCCAGCCCGAGCGCCTGCCCCGCCAGGCCAAGGCCTGGAAGCTGCTGGCCGATCGCCTCAGACCCCTGGACCTGGGGGCGCTACCGCCCACCCCCGAGCACCTGCGCACCCTCACCCGCCCGCCCCGGCGGGGCAAGGAAGCCGCCAAGGCCGAAGAGTAGGTCCGTCCTACCTCTTCTTGGCCTTGGGCAGGGGGGCGCCGCCCCGCACCGGGCGGCCATCATCCAGGGTGAGGTCCCAACCCAGCCGGTCGCCCTTCTTCAGACCCAGGCGCTTGATGGTCCCCGCCTGGAACTCCACGAAGTGGCGGGCAGGCACGAGGCCGCCATAGGTGGGGCAATCCTCGCCCCGCATGGGGCTGCAGGGGGGAACGCGCTCGACGAACTCCACCACGCGCCCCTCGGCATCGATCCAGACCACGTCCAGGGCGATGAGGCAGTTCTTCATGTAGATGGGGCGGTAGCCATCCTCGCCGTAGACGAAGAACATGCAGCGGTCCTTGGCAAGGCTCTGCCGGTACATCAGCCCCTTGCCCGTCTCCTGGGGGGTGACCGCCACTTCCGCCAGGAAGGAGTGCTGCTTGAAGGCGACCGTGCCGCCGCCCCCCGCCAGCAGGGGAAGCGATAGCAGGATGGCGAGAAGCAGGCGCATGGGTACTCCGAGGCAATCATTCTCCAATGAAGTGCGGCTCGATCGGCGAAGGATCCACTTTGGATGATACATCGCAAGCTGTGGCATCATGTTCCAGGAGGCCGCTGCGCCGCCGGGAGAGCCATGCGCGCCAGGTCCCACTTTGTGATTCCCTGTCTCGCAGCCGCGCTGGGGGCGGCCCCGGGACCTGAGTCGGGGCTCCGGGCCCAGCGGACTGCCCAGACCATCCGGCTGGACGGGCGCCTGGACGAGGTCGTCTGGTCCCAGGCAGCCCCGGCTTCGGGCTTCACCCAGGAGTGGCCCCTGCGGGGGCAGGCCACCCGCCAGCGCACCGAAGTCCGGGTGCTCTACGATGACCACTACCTGTACATCGGCGCCCGCATGCACCATGATCCGACCCTTGACGGCGGCCGGGCCACAGTGGTGAAGCGCCTCCACCGGCGGGACCAGGACAGCCAGTCCGACTGGTTCGGCGCGGCCATCGATTCCAACCACGATCGAAGGACAGCCCTGGTCTTCGAAGTCAACGCGGCGGGCGTCCAGAAGGATCAGGTCATCTACAATGACGTCAGCTTCGACGCCAGCTGGGATGGGGTGTGGGAAAGCGCCGTGAGCGCGGACGAGGGCGGCTGGACGGCGGAACTGAAGATCCCCCTCGCCCTGCTCCGCTTCAAGCCCGGAGAGGGACCCCAGACCTGGGGCATCAACTTCAGCCGTTCCGACCAGGGCACCATTCGCGAGTTCAGCCGCTGGATGGTGGTGCCCAGGGGCGAAAGCAGCTTCGTGAGCCGGTTCCCCACCCTCGAAGGGCTGGAGGGGCTGCGGCCCCAGCCCCGGCAGGAGTGGGTGCCCTTCCTGAGTTCCGCGCGGAAGTTCGAAACCACCCGCCCCTTCGATGATCGCAAATGGGATCAGCGGGCCGGTCTGGATGCCCGGTGGGGCCTCAACTCCCACTCCCAGGTGGACCTCTCCGTCCGGCCGGATTTCGGCCAGGTCGAAGTGGATCAGGCGGTGCTGAACCTGGGCACCCTGGAGACCTTCTTCCCCGAGAAGCGGCCCTTCTTCCTCGAAGGCATGGACGCCTTCCGGGTGGCCGGTCCAGACCTCTTCTACAGCCGCCGCATTGGACAAGGGCTGTCGGATCCAACCCTGAACGCCGGCGAATCCCTGCAGGATCGCCCCGCCGCCACGGACATCACCGCCGCCGCCAAGTACACCGCCAAGTTCCCCAACGGCACCCAGGTGGGCCTGCTGGGGGCCAGCGTGGAGCCGGCCCGGGCGCTGATCCAGGACCCCTCCGGCCGCCGCCTCCGCCGCGAGCTGGTCCCGCTCACCAACTTCGGGGTCCTGCGGGTTCAGCAGCTGCTGGATGGGCGTGGCAGCTACCTGGGGGGCTTCGCCTCCGGGATGCACCAGGCCGGACCCGAGGGCCGGGTGGCCCAGGTCCAGGCCCTGGACGGCCTCTACAAGACCAGCGACCGCAGCGGGCTCCTGGAGGGCACCTTGAGCCGCAGCCAGGCCGGGCCCAAAGAAGCCCAGGAGCAGGGCTGGCGCGGACGGCTCCGGGCTCGCCGGGATTGGAGCAATGGCTGGGGCGCCGAGGTCCAGGCAATCAATGCGGGCCGCACCTACGATCCCAACGACGTGGGCTACCTGAGCCGCGCGGACGAGCAGCGGCTGTACGCCGTGGCCTTCCGCCGCTGGGACCAGCCCTGGGGCATCCTGAGGAGCCGGGAATTCGGACTCGAGCACGTGGTGGCCCGGGACCAGGCCGGCCACACCTTCCTGCGGAACTTCAACACCTGGGCCAAGACCGATCTCACCAACTTCGTCTCCCTGTGGGGCGGCGGCGGGGTCGACCTGGCCATCGAGGATGACCGGGAGCTGCGCACCTACGCCGATCCCGCCAAGAAGTACCTCCCCCGCGCCTCCCTGCCCTACCTCAACCTCGGCGGGGACACCCCCGGGAACCGCCCCTGGTACGTTCGCGTCAACGCCAGCCGCTCCTGGCACGAGGGAGGGCCTTCCACCGACACGACTCTGTTCCAGAGCATCAAGCCCACCTTCGCCACCGAGATCCAGCTGTCCACCAGCCTCACCCGGCACGAGGGAGAGCTGAAGTGGCTGGAGACGCCCGTGGCCACGCCCATCGTGGGCCTGCGCCGCCTCAGCCAGTTCGACCAGACCCTGCGCCTGGCCTATGCCTTCAACCCCCGCCTCACGATCCAGCTGTTCAGCCAGTGGCTGGCGGCGAACTGGAACTTCCGCGACCTGAAGCACCATGCCGGCGGTCCCACGCTCCGGCCCGGGCTGCCCCCGGACCAGCCCAGCGGCACCGTGCCCCAGACGTCCTTCAGCTACCGCACCTGGAACCTGAACCTCATCACCCGTTGGGAGTTCCGGCCCGGTTCCACGTTCTTCCTGGTGTACACCCACGGCAGCAGCACCGACGCCCTCATCAACAACCGGGCCAGCCTCTCTCCGCGCCCCGACCTCGCCCTGCTGCGCACCCTGCCCTCGGATGACGTCATCCAGGCCAAGTTCAGCTGGCTGTTCCGGTAGAAGTGTCCAGCCACTTGGCCACGCGATCCGCATCGGCTTCGGTGTGGAATCCGTGGAAGGCCACCCGCAGGTAGCCCTCCCGCACGGAGGCGAAAACACCCTGCCGGTAGCCCACCTTCAGCAGACGGTCCAGGGCGTCCGGTCCGCCGCCCCCGTGGTGGAAGGCGAGGATGGGCCCCAGCCGCCCGGCCTCCAGCAGGCGTTCCAGGCGCCGGGCCTCCTGGCGCCAGGTGGACCCCTCCAGGGCCGCCAGCAGCCGGGCCTGGAGCCGGGTCACGTGATCGGCGATGGCGGGCATGCCGGTCCCGTTCAGCAACCGCAGCGACTCGAGCAGGGCCGAGGCCAGCAGCAGGTTCGGGCCGCCGGGCTCCAGGGCCCGGCCATCCGGCAGCCAGTCCCGGTCCAGGTCCGTCGAGGGCCGGGAGAACTCCGTGGCCTCCTCCACCGACAGCCAGGAACCGGATGGCGCCAGGGACTGCCGGAAGGCCGCCTCGGTCCACAGGAAGCCCAGGCCCTCGGGGGCCAGCAGGCCCTTGTAGCCCCCGGTGGCGAAGGCCGACAGGCCCTCCAGGTCCAGGGGCAGGGTCCCGATGCCCTGGATGCCATCCACCACCAGGTGGACGCCGCGCTCCCGGCAGGCCCTCCCGAGCCGCTGCAAGTCCAGCCGAAGGCCATCCTGGAAGCGCACCCAGGACAGGGTGAGGATCCGGGTCCGGGGACCCAGGGCCTCGATGAGCCTGGCCTCGGGATCGCAGGGCACCCGGGGGGGCTCGCTGAGCCAGGCCCCGGCGCCGGCCCGGTGGCCCTCCCAGAGGGGCACCTCGCGGAAGGTCACGCCCCGGGCGCGGAGGGCCAGCCATGGCCAGGCATTGGCGGGGAACTCGCCCAGGGGCGCCAGCACCTCGTCACCGGGCTCCCAGGGGAAGCCCTGGGCCACCGTCACCAGGCCCGAGGAGGTGGTGGGCGTGAGGGATATGTCCTCGGCCCGCCCCCCGAGGAGGGTGGCCGCTTCCGCCCGCAGGGCCGTCGGCAGGCCCTGGAAGTCCCCTTCCCAGCTCATCTCCCAGGGGCGCAGCTCCTTGAGCATGAAGGCCCGCACCGCGCGCATGCCCGCCCGGGGCACGGGGCCCTCGGCGCAGTGCATGACCCAGAGGTGGGCCTCGTCCAGGTGGAAGAGGGCGGGGTTGAGGGGCGGGGTGTTCATCCCTTGGGGACGGCCAGGAGGGCCTTGAGGCTCACCGGAAAGAGGGGCTCCACCGCCGCCCGCACGGCGGCGGCATACTGCTGGATCTCCCACTGGGCGTGGCTGTCGGCCCGCAGGCGGATGAAGTGGGCCACAGCCTGGAGGCTCACGGTCCAGTAGACCTCCGAGTAGAGGCCCAGGGGCAGCACGCAGCGGGCCTGCTCCCGGCAGACCCCCAGGCCGAGCAGTTCCTTGTAGTGGGCCACGGCGCCGCGGCAGCTTTCCAGATAGCTCTCCAGGGCCCGGGGCTGGTGGGCCGGATCGATGCTCCCCTCGCTGCCCTGCTTGTTGACCTTGGCCTGGCGCCGGAACTGCTCCGGTACGAAGAACTCATCCTCGGGGAACTCCACGTAGCGCCCGCTGATCTCGTTGAACTCCGACCCGATGCGGTGCTTCATCCACTGGCGGAACACGAAGATGGGGGCCTTTACGTGCAGCGTCAGGGCCGTGTGGCGGAAGGGCGAGGTGTGCTCGTGGGCCGCCAGGTAGTCCACCAGCAGGGCGTCGTTTTCCTCGAAGGTGGTCTTCACCTTGCCGAAGGACACCCGCGCGGCGTTCACCACCGAGAGGTCCGAACCCATGTGGTCGATGAGGCGGACGAAGCCTTTGTCCAACACCTTGATGTCAACTTGGGACATGCACACTCCAGTGGTCGGGTTCAGTTTAGCCCGGGACCACCGGCCAAGTTTCTTGGTATATAGATGATGTGAAAGTAATATAAATGTCCGATGTTTTCATCCTTTATTCGGAGGTTCTGGTGCGCGTTCTGATGGCAGGTGTTCTGTTGGTCGCCCTGGCCACTGCCTGTGGTGGGGGGGGCGGCGGCAACAATGCCGCTCCGGCACCTGCGATGGACGCACCCACCTCGCTTGCAGCCACCCTTTACCAGGCACCGGGCCAGTTCAAACTGACCTGGACCCGGCCTTCCACCGCCTTCGATGGGTACGAGTTCGAGGGCCACCAGGGGACCGAGGCCTTCGCCAAGCTCCACACCGGACTGATCCCGAACACGTGGCTCGAGGCCTTCTATGACGCGGGTTCCTCGGTGCCCGAGCTGACGTCCTTCACCTTCCGGTTGCGGGTCATGCGCGGGACGACGCCGTCTGCCTACAGCAACGAGTCGGCCGCACGGGTCGGTCTGTTCACTCCAGCCATCGGCTACCCGTACTCATCTGCAGGTGGAATCAGCATCGCCTGGTCCAACAACAGTCTGGTGGCAGACACGCTCCTGCTCGAGCGGGGGACCACACTGGGCTCCACCACGACCTGGAGTTCCATTCCCAGTGTTCACTTCGGCTCCACCACCTGGTTTGACCAGAATGCAACCGAGGGTGCGGCTTGTTCCTATCGAGTGACCTACAGCAAGGGCCAGGATTCGGCCCAGGCCACCTCGTATTCCGTGAGCATGCCCATGGTCGCCCCCGCCCAACTCACAGCCACGCCTCTGGTCGAGGGTGTCCGACTCACCTGGCAGAATCCAAGCCAGGTGGCTACGGAGGTTGCCATCATGCGTGCCTCTGGCCTGGACGCCTACTCCAGCCCCCAACAGGTCGCCTTGGTATCGACGGGCACGACTTCCTACACCGACAATCAGCTCGCCACCGGCTACTACACCTACCGCCTGGAGAATCGCAAGACCGGGCTGACTCCGGCACAATCCGCCATGGTGCAGGTCGCCACGCTCTCGCCTCAAAACGGTGCCTCGGTGACACCCACGATCCTCACCCTTCCCCAGGCCGGGGTCCTCCGAAGGAGCAGCCTGGGCGCCTGGTTCCTCTCTGGGCCTTACAGGAATGGCACCGTCACGGTACGCGTGCCTTCCGGCTCTTCCTGGATCGACTACACGCCCCCGAATGCCCAGCTATGGGCGGATCCCTACTTCCTGCTGGACAGTCAGGACCGCCCGCATCTCGTCTACTCCCGCTCCGTGGTCCAAGGCACCCAGGAAGTCGCCCTGATGCACGCCTGGCAGGATGCCACTGGTTGGCAGAATGAGGAGATCGCCCGGAGAACCCTCTACTCCTCTTCTGCGCTGGCGTCCTGCACCTTCGCCCTGGACGCCCAGGACCGCCTGCACCTCCTCTGGTTGAAAAACCCTGGGGGCCTCCAGGATCTGGAGTACGCCGTCAAGGGGGCTGATGGAGCCTGGATCGTCGAGGGTCTGACCGGCATGACCTCGGCGTACTCGCTCGGCAACTACAAGCTGGTTCTCGACCCCACGGGACAGCCCCACGTCCTCGTGGGGGCGTGGCAGAACCTCTTCCACCAGGTTCGGTCCGGAGGCGTTTGGACCATGGAGTCCATCCCCGCCAACAACGCTTCGGTGGGGTACTACGACTTCTTGGGGGGTGTCGCCTCTGGCCCGGCTGCCATCACCGTGTTCGTCAACCGGGCCCACCAGCCCTACGACGGAAGTTACGACTTGATGATGTTCCGCAAGGAGGCGGGTGCCTGGCTCCCGGAGGAGACCGTCCTCACCACTACCGGCTATTCCTCCTTCAGTGGCACCCTGGCCTCCAACAAGACTGGAACCCGGTTCGGCCTCTACTACCCCACCGCCGGCGGCAGCATGCTGCGCGTGTGGACCTCGGGAACCTGGACGACCTCCCTGGTGGGCCCCAGCAGCTATGGCACCCCCCTGCTCGGGTTCGATCCCCTCGATAAAATCTTCCTCCTGGTGCCGGCGGGTTATGGCAGCAGCAACAGCAGCTACCCTTATGTGCTCTATCAGGAACAGCCCTGACCAATTGCCACCCAAAACCGTTGGCCATGGGAGAATGAGGCGCGCTGGATCGGTCAATCCTGGGATTGGCTTGTGCTGATTCGAATTTGCCACCCCCCCCCCCGCACGGAGACACTGATGCGCTTTTTCATCGACACCGCCAACATCGACGAGATCAAGCGCATCAACG
The DNA here is from genome assembly GCA_016721195.1 of Candidatus Geothrix skivensis. Classification (GTDB taxonomy): domain Bacteria; phylum Acidobacteriota; class Holophagae; order Holophagales; family Holophagaceae; genus Geothrix; species Geothrix skivensis. Next base: position 183,739 of record JADKIO010000009.1, read on the forward strand.
CCCTGGGCGTGCTGGACGGGGTGACCACCAACCCCAGCCTCATCGCCAAGGAGACCGGCAAGCCCTTCGAGCAGATCATCGAGGAGATTTGCGGCATCGTGGACGGCCCCATCAGCGCCGAGGTCATCGGCCTGGAGGCCCCGGGCATGATCGAGGAGGGCCGCCGCCTGTCGAAGATCCACAAGAACGTGGTGGTGAAGCTGCCCCTCATCGCCGAGGGCCTCAAGGCCTGCAAGGCCCTCACGGCCGAAGGCATCCACACCAATGTCACCCTCTGCTTCAGCGCCACTCAGGCCCTCATGGCCGCCAAGGCCGGCGCCACCTACGTGAGCCCCTTCGTGGGCCGCCTGGACGACATCAACCTGGAGGGCATGGACCTCATCCGGGAGATCTGCGCCATCTTCGAGAACTACGGCTTCGACACCCAGTGCCTGGCGGCCTCCATCCGCAGCCCCCGCCATGTCACCGATTCGGCCCTGGCGGGCGCCCACGTGGCCACCATCCCCACCAAGGTCTTCGATCAGATGCTCAAGCACCCCCTCACGGACAAGGGCGTCGAAGGCTTCCTGGCCGATTGGAAAAAGAGCGGCCGTTGATGCGCTGGCTGCTTTCCTTCTTCGCGGCCCTCGCCCTCGGTGCCTGCCAGGCTCCGTCGACGGGACCAAGGCCTCCGATCTCCGCCAACGCCCCGGCAGACTGCGTCTTCTGCAAGATCCTCGCGGGCACGGAGCCCTCGCGGAAGGTCTACGAGGATCAGTACGTCCTGGCCTTCTGGGACATCCGGCCCCGGGCCAAGGTGCACCTGCTGGTCATCCCCAAGCAGCACGTGGCCAGCCTGAAGGAGCTGGAGGAGCTGCCGGTGGAAACCCGGGCGGCCCTCCTCAGCGCCTGCGTGAAGGTGGCCCGGGAGCAGGGCATCCTGGACGACGGCTTCCGGGTCATCACCAACTCCGGCAAGGACGCCAGCCAGAGCGTCTTCCACCTGCACTTTCACGTGGTGGGCGGCGAGAAGCTCCGCGAGGACGCCATCACCAAGGACCCCGTGCAGAAGCCCTGAGGGCCCAAGATGACGATCCGTCAAATCGTCAGCCGGGGCTTCGCATTCCCGACGATCTGCGGAGGAATGCCGGGTAGCATGACGGCTTGCTGATGCCAGGCCTCGAGGTGCTTTCCATGGATGCGATCACGACCGTTCTCCGCCGTTGCGAGATCTTTTCCGGGCTTTCCGACGCCGACCTGAGCCTCATCGCCTCGGCCGCCCGGCGCCGGGAAGTGCCCGCCGGCACCACCCTCTTCCAGCAGGGCGAGGCCCGGTTGGGGGCCACGGTCATCGCCGAAGGCCGGGTGGAGATCAGCCGGGACAACGGGGACGGCCCCGAGCCCGTGGTGATCCTCGGCCCCGGCGACGTGGCGGGCGAACAGTCCTTCCTGGCCGCCAGCACCCACACCGCCACCGCCGCGGCGCTGACCCCCGCCGTGCTGCTGGACCTGGACCGGGAGACCGTGCTGGGCAACCTCAGCAAAGATGGCGCGGCGGCCATCACCGTCCTGAGCAAGGTGGCCAATGTCATGCACCAGCGGCTGCTCTACTCGGCCACGCCCCGCACGGGCCGGGAGCAGGCCTATGCCAGCGGCCGCACCCGCAGGGAATCCGACCTCATCGGTCCCCTGGAGGTGCCCGAGGATGCGCTCTTCGGCGTGCAGACCCTGCGGGCCGTGCACAACTTCCCCATCACCGGCACCCCCACCAGCCACTTCCCCGCCATGATCCGCGCCCTGGCCATGGTCAAGCAGGGGGCCGCCCGCGCCAACGCGCGCCTGGGCCTGCTGGAGCCCCCCATCGCCGAGGCCATCGACCGGGCCTGCCAGGAGATCATCGACGGCCACTGGCACGGCCACTTCCCCACGGACATGGTCCAGGGCGGCGCCGGCACCTCCACCAACATGAACGCCAACGAGGTCATCGCCAACCGGGCCCTGGAGCTGCTGGGGCACAAGCGGGGTGAGTATTCGTTCTGCCATCCCAACGACCACGTGAATCTGGGCCAGAGCACCAACGATGTGTACCCCACGGCCCTGCGCCTTACCACCATCTTCATGCTGAAGAACCTGCTGGAGGCCATGGACCGGCTGAAGTCGGCCCTCCACGTCAAAGGCCGGGAGTTCTCCGACGTCATCAAGATGGGCCGCACTCAGCTGCAGGATGCCGTCCCCATGACCCTGGGCCAGGAGTTCGAGGCCTACGCCGTCACCACCGGCGAGGACATCCAGCGCCTGCGGGAGACCGCCCGGCTGTTCCTGGAGGTGAACATGGGCGGCACGGCCATCGGCACGGGCATCTGCGCCGATCCCCGCTACCCCGAAGTGGTGGTGGAGGAGCTCCGCAAAGTGACCGGCCTGGACATCGTGCTGGCGGAAAACCTGGTGGAGGCCACGCCCGATACCGGCGCCTTCGTCATGTTCTCCGGCGTGGTCAAGCGGGCCGCCGTGAAGCTCAGCAAGATGTGCAACGATCTGCGCCTGCTCAGCAGCGGCCCCCGCTGCGGCTTCGGCGAGATCAACCTGCCCGCCATGCAGCCCGGCAGCAGCATCATGCCCGGCAAGGTGAACCCCGTGATCCCCGAGGTGGTGAACCAGGTGGCCTTCTCGGTCATCGGCAACGACCTCACCATCACCCTGGCCGCCGAGGCGGGCCAGCTCCAGCTCAACGTCATGGAGCCCGTGCTCGCCTACGCCCTGGCCACCAGCATGCGCACCCTGACGGCCGCCGTGAACGTGCTCACCACCAAGTGCATCGTGGGCATCACCGCCAACCGGGAGCGCTGCCGGGACCTGGTGGAGCACAGCATCGGCATCGTCACCGCCGTCATGCCCGCCATCGGCTACAAGCGCGCCACGGAAGTGGCCAAGGAGGCCCTGGAGACCGGCGTGCCCGTGCGGGAGCTCATCCTCCGCAAGGGCTGGCTCACCCCCGCCGAGCTGGACGAGGCCCTCAGCCTAGAGGCCATGACCCAGCCAAGGGCCGTGCGGTAATCCACCCAAAGTTGACTGGCCATTTTCAAGGGGACTGGTGGATCAGCCGAGGTCCTTTTCCGGTGATCGCGATCCTGATGCAGGCGACGGGGCCGGGGGCCACCTCGAGGTCCAAGGCGGCCTCATCGGTTCTGTCAATGACTGCCCTGGGCATGATCGGAAGCTGCTTGTCGGGACGCAGCCGCTGCAGGCTCGTCACGCGGTGACGGCCGGGAGGGAGCCACACGGCAAGGGCCTCCCTTTCCCAGAAATCCGCCACCAAGGCGCCATCAATGGAGATCAACACACTCTCAACTGGGAAGCCCACATCCCGCACGAATCGTAGCTCCAGGGCGCCTTCCTTCCGGTCAAGCAGGTGCAGGTCAGCGATCCGGCCATCGGCCACCCAACGCGTCCTTTCGAAGGGGACGGTGTTGGAGCTTCGACCAGAAGCTGCGGCCCCCTGGAGAGCCGCTCGCACCATCACCTCGCAACCCAAGCAGGAAGCCAGCAGAACCAGGCTGAACAAGGGGCGATTGAAGGCCGTGGTCGCCATGGAATGTGCCGTGGAAATATCCAGATTCTTGGAGGTGATTCCCCAAGTGTACACCTTGGGCCAGAAGTGGCCGCAGCTGAACCTACCCACGGGATGACCGGGAGGCGGATATCCCCTGAGGTGGCGCCATGGATACACTGAAAGCTCTCATCCTGAGGAGCCCCCATGTCCCGCACCATCCTGATGCTGGCACTCCTTTGCCCAGGCCTCGGCGCCCAGGAGCCTCCCAAGCCGGAGCCCACGCCCGCTGCGGTGGTCGCTGAACCAGCGCCCGCGCCAGTCGCCGTACCGGCCGCCACGCCGACGCCGGCCCCCGCCCCAGCGCCGGCGGTCAAGGCCCCCCTCCTGGATGAAGGCCTGCTGGACCCGGCCTGGTTCGGGAACGGCATCACCTTCACCAAGGGCGATGACGTGGACTACTTCTGGAGCAAGCCCGGCCTGGACCTGACGGGCCGCATCATCCACATGAAGCCCTGGGAGGACCCGGCCATGCTCCGCAAGGGCCGGGACGGCAAGGACAACGCCAAGGCCACCGAGATCACCGACAGCTTCCCCGGCATGCTCCGGGGCGCCCTCACCGGGGCCTTCAACGGCAAGGCCAAGGTGAGCCGCACCGAGGGCGACCTGGTGCTCATGGGCCGCTTCGTGGATGCCAACGCCGGCAGCAAGGCCGCCAAGTGGCTCATCGGCCTGGGCGCCGGCAGCGAAACGGCCACCTGGGACCTGAAGATCCTGGACCCCAAGACCGGCGAGGTCCTGCTGGCGGTCCACCACCGCGCCATCAGCGGCACCGCCATGAGCAACATCCAGGACAAGCTCGTGAAGTGGGCGGACAAGTTCGCCACCTTCGTCGCGGCCCGGGCCATCAAGTAGGGACCTGGGGTTCCCCCCTCCAAGGGAACCTGGCTCGCGGGGGTTAGCAGCGCGGTGGAGGTGCCAACAGAGCCGGTGTGTTTCGCCGGGCTGGGGTAAACTGGCCTCTGATCCCCCAGATGTCGCCTGTTGATCCCACCCCGGGAGTCGTCATGTCCCTCGAAAAGAAGATCGAGCTGTTGAAGGCCAAGCACGCCCAGGCCCAGGCCGGGGGCGGCGAGGCCCGGGTGCAGAAGCAGCATGAAGGGGGCAAGCTCACGGCCCGGGAGCGGGTGGCCGCCTTCCTGGATGAGGGCTCCTTCGAGGAGATGGACGCCCTCATGGTCCACCGCAACTGGGGCGTGGAAAAGATCCCCGGCGACGGCGTGGTGACGGGCTTCGGCCGGGTGGACGGCCGCCCGGTGGCCATCTTCGCCCAGGACTTCACGGTGTTCGGCGGCTCGCTGTCGGAAGCCTACGCCAAGAAGATCTGCAAGGTCATGGACCTGGCCATGAAGGTGGGCTGCCCGGTCATCGGCCTCAACGACAGCGGCGGCGCCCGCATCCAGGAGGGCGTGGTGAGCCTGGGGGGCTACGCGGACATCTTCCTGCGCAACACCCTGGCCAGTGGCGTCATCCCCCAGATCAGCCTCATCATGGGCCCCTGCGCCGGCGGCGCGGTGTACAGCCCCGCCATCACCGACTTCATCACCATGGTGAAGGGCACCAGCTACATGTTCGTCACCGGGCCCGAGGTCATCAAGGCCGTCACCCATGAGGACGTGACCAAGGAGGAACTGGGCGGGGCGCATACGCATTCGGCCAAGAGCGGCGTGGCCCACTTTGTCTGCCCCAGCGACCTGGCGGCCCTGGCCCACACCCGGGAGCTGCTTTCCTTCCTGCCCAGCAATAACTTGGGCGAGGCCCCCCGCCGCGCGCCCAAGCGCGAGATGCCCCTGGAGAACCCCGACCTCGACAAGGTCGTGCCCGACGACGCCAGCAAGCCCTACGACATCCGGGACATCATCCGGGGCGTGGTGGACGACGCCCACTTCTTCGAGGTGCACGAAGCCTTCGCGCCCAATCTGGTGGTGGGTTTCGCCCGCATCGACGGCCGCAGCATCGGCATCGTGGCCAACCAGCCCGCCTTCTACGCCGGCGTGCTGGACATCGCGTCGAGCGAAAAGGGCGCCCGCTTCGTGCGCTTCTGCGACGCCTTCAACATCCCGCTCATCACCTTCGAGGACGTGCCGGGCTTCCTGCCAGGCGTGACCCAGGAGCACGGCGGCATCATCCGTCACGGGGCCAAGCTGCTCTTCGCCTTCTGCGAGGCCACGGTGCCCAAGATCACCGTCATCACCCGCAAGGCCTACGGCGGCGCCTACTGCGTGATGGCCAGCAAGCACATCCGCACGGACTTCAACTTCGCCTACCCCACGGCCGAGATCGCCGTGATGGGGGCCGAGGGCGCCATGAACGTGCTGCACGGCAAGTCCATCGCCATCGCGCCCGATCCCGCCGCCAAGAAGGCGGAGCTGGTGGCCGAGTACAACGAAAAGTTCGCCAACCCCTACATTGCCGCCGAGTTTGGCTTCATCGATGAGGTCATCCTGCCCCGGGAGACCCGGCTGAAGCTCATCAAGGCCCTGGCCTTCCTGGACACCAAGCGCGACAGCATGCCGCCCAAGAAGCACGGGAACATTCCCCTGTAGGCAGCCCCCTCCCGGCGGTAGCATGCGGGTACCTACCCCGGAGTCCCCATGCGCCCCCTCGCACTCTGCCTGCTGGCCCTGCCCCTCTTCTCCCAGGCCATGGATGAGGCCGCCTTCCGGGGCGACGCCCGCAGGGTGGCGGGCGCCTGCGCCGACCGGGCCCGGCTGCTGCGGCCCAAGGATGCCAAGATGCTGGCGGAGTACGGCCGCGCCTTCCTGGCGGCCGGGGAGCGGGCCAAGGCCGAGGAGTGCTTCCAGGCCGCCCGCATCGACAAGCCCAAGGACGCCGATGTGCACCGCCTCATCGCCGTGGCCTGGCTGCGGGCCGGGCAGCGGGGCGAGGCCCTGAAGGCCATCGCCGATATGCAGGTGGCTGACGCCAAGGACAAGAACGCCTTCACCCGGGCCGCGGTGAACCTCCAGGACTTCGGCCAGGCCAAGGACGCGGATGCCCTCATGGAGCGGGCCTGGATCCTGGATCCCTCGGACTGGCAGAACTGCGTGGCCTTCGGCCGCAGCTGCCTGCGCAAGGCCCGCCGGGAGGCCGCCGCCAAGTGGTTCGCCCGGGCCAGCCAGGCCAAGCCCCAGGAGGAGCGCATGTGGAACGCCATCGCCCTCGCCTACGCCGACCACGGCGCAGAACCCGTCTAGGAGCCAGACATGCGCGCCGCCATCTTCGCCCTCGCCACCCTCGCCCTCGCTGCCCAGGCGCCGAAACCCGTGCCCATCTTCAACGAGGCCTTCTTCAACGGCGATCGCCGGGCCATCCTGGCGGGCTGCGCCGACCGGGCCCGCTCCCTCAAGCCCAAGGACGCGAAGTATCTGGCGGAGTGCGGCCGGGCCTACCTGGCGGCCATGGACAAGCCGAAGGCGGAGGCGGCCTTCAAGGAGGCGGAGACCCGCGAGCCCAAGGATGGCCAGGTGCTGCGCCTCATCGCCCAGGCCTGGCTGAAGCACGGCTACAAGACCGAGGCCCTGGAGGGCTACGAAAAGATCGTGCAGCGGGACCCCAAGAACAAGGAGGTCGTCACCCTGGCCGCCATCGACCTCGCGGAAGTGGGCCTGGTGAACGAGGCCGAGCGCTACATGGGCGTGCTGGTGGCCCTTGAGAAGGACAACTGGGAGCGCTTCCTCCTGTTCGGCCGGGCCATGCTGGTGGCGGGCCAGCGCAAGAAGGCCGCCACCTGGTTCGCCCGCGCCGCCACCCTGAAGCCCAATGAGGAGAAGCTGTTCCTGGAGATCAGCCGGGCCTTCGCGGAGACCCAGACGGTGATGTAGGGCTCAACCCACCAAGGACCCTGCCGTAGCCAGGTCCTTCAGGAGAATCCATGCCCGGATGGCTTGCCAAGTGCTTCCTCAATGAGCAGGGCTCCCTGCGCAGTGGCTGGAAGGTGCTCGGCTTCATGCTGCTGTTCCCCGCCATCGGCGTGGTCTTCACGCAGGTGGCCAAGGCCCTCCACGTGCCCCGGTTGGGCATGGGCCTCGGCGTCTGGATCAACGCCGCGGTCGTGGCCCTGGCCAGCTTCATCTGCGTGCGCCTCGAGAAGCGCCCCTTCCGGGACCTGGGCTTTCATCCAGGCAAGCGCTGGCTGAGTGAGTTCGGGGCGGGCACCCTGGGTGGCATCCTGCTGATCCTGGTGACCGCCTTGGCGGTCAGGGGCCTGGATGGTTTCCACTGGGAGCGGGCGGTGAGCGTCGGCCCCCGGCAGCTGCTCGCCGCGGCCTGGGCCTTCCTCGGGGTGGCGTTCTTCGAGGAGATCATGTCCCGGGGCTTCCCCTTCCAGCGCCTGGTGGAGGGCGCGGGCACCTGGGTGGGGCAGCTGGTCTTCGCCGGGATCTTCGCACTGGGCCACTGGGGCAACCCGGGCATGCATGGCGCCACCCGGGCCTGGGCCACGCTCAACATCGCCCTGGCGGCGGTGCTGCTGGGGTTCTGCTACCTGCGGACCCGGAGCCTGGCGCTCCCCATCGGCGTCCACCTGGGCTGGAACTGGGCCCAGGGCAGCCTGCTGGGTTTCGGCGTCAGCGGCACCACCAACATCCGGGGGGCCTGGACGCCCGTCTTCCACGGCCGCCCGGAGTGGCTCACCGGCGGCACCTTCGGCCTGGAGGCCAGCCTGCCCTGCACCCTGGTCTGCCTGGGAGTGATCCTGCTGCTGTGGCGCTGGAAGGGCGTGGAGGCTGCCGGATCTAGCGGCGGTGCTTCCACTGCTTCGGCGTCTTGACGCCGGCGCTGATCACCAGCCGCATCTCGCTGGTGGGCACGAAGCCCATGCGCTGGTAGAGGCCTTCGGCCTCCAGGCTGGCGTGCAGCTCCACGATCTCGATGCCCAGCTCCCGGGCCAGATCCAGGGCCGCGTCCGTGAGCCGGGCGGCCAGGCCCCGACGCCGGTGGGTGGGCTCGGTGTAGATGTTGAACAGGTAGCCCCGCAGGGCCAGGGGCGTCACGGGCGTGGGCAGGGTCTCTTTGAGGAGCAGCAGCACGCTGGCCACGGCTCGCTTGTTCTCCTCCAGCACGAGACCCCGGCACTGGCCCGTCACCAGCCAGCTGCGCAGCTGATGGCGGAAGGCCTCCGCCATGCGGTGGCGGCCCTCCTCCGTGCCCAGCTTCATATCCTGGAACATGGCAATGCGGTGGGCGACGTGGGTTTCCAGGTCGGCGGGGGTGGAGGGACGCAGGGTGGGAATCGGCGTGGCGCTCATGGGGATAGTGTAGGCCTTTGCGTCCGGTTGAATCGAGCCTTTCCATGAAGTGCAGCGGTATCCTGGCCCATGCACTATGCCGCGCTCGCCTCGGGGTCCAAGGGAAACTGCCACGCCCTTTCGGAGGGCGGGCGGACCCTCCTCATCGATGCCGGCATCTCCCTGCGCCAGATCCGCCAGCGCCTCGAGGTCCTGGGCCTCCGGGCCGACGAGGTCCAGGCCCTGGCCCTGACCCACGAGCACTCGGACCACGTGGCCGCCCTGGGGGTCATCCTGCGCCGCACCACCTGGGCCATCCTGGCCACCCGGGAGACCCGTCAGGCGGTGGAGTGGGCCCAGGGGGTCCAGATTCCCACCGAGCGCTGGATCGAGGCCGAGGCCGGTCGCGCCATGGACTGGGGGGGCTGGCGGGTGCTGCCCTTCGCCCTGCCCCACGACGCCGCCGATCCCGTGGCCTTCCGGATCGAGACCGGCGGCGGGGCCTGCGCGGTGGTCACGGACCTGGGCCATCCCACCGAGCTGGTGGCGGATCACCTGCGGGACCTGGATCTCCTGGTGCTGGAGGCCAACCACGATGTGGACATGCTCCGGGAGGGCACCTATCCGCCCCCCCTCAAGGCCCGCATCCTGAGCCGGGTGGGCCACCTCAGCAACGCGGCCATGGCCGAGCTGCTGGCCCGAGTCTATTCGCCGCGGCTACGGCAGGTGGTCCTGGCCCACCTGAGCGAATCCAACAACCACCCGGACCTGGCCCGGTTCGCCGCCGAGGAAGTGCTGCGGGGCACCCCCGTGGCCCTTCACCTCGCCCACCAGCGGCAGCCCCTCGCCCTCCCCTGGGCTTCCCATTGAAAGTCGCCATGCTCCCCAAAGCCCTCGCCCTTCTCCTGTGTGTCCTGTCCCTCGGGGCCCAGACCCCTCCCCCCCTGCGGGAGGTGGTGGAGCGCTTCGACGCGGCCCAGGCCCAGGTCCAGACCCTGCAGTGCCCCTTCACCCTCACCCTGCGGCGGGCCCTGCTGAAGACGCCCTCCACCACCCGGGGCACGCTGTACCTGCAGGGTTCGGACTTCGCCCACTTCGCCTTCCAGCCCCCGGAGGACCTGATCCTCCACCTCACGCCCAAGGCCCTCATTTCCTACAGCCCCGAAGCCAAGGAAGGCGAGCTCATGAAGATCGGCTTCATCAAGAACTCCGATCGGAAATTCCTGGGCCTGGGCCAGAAGCTGAGCTACCTCGCGGACTACTTCCAGATCGCGCTCAGCGAAACCAGGGACGTTCCCAACACCTGGCACCTGGCCCTCGCCCCCCGCACGCTCTCCCTCCGGAAGCGGCTGCTGGCCCTGAACCTCTGGGTGGACAAGGAGACCTGGCTGCCGCGCCAGATCCAGTGGATCGAGCGCAGCGGGGATTCCTGGCTGCTGGAGCTGGGGAGCCTGCGGATCAACCAGCCCCTGCCCGCCAGCGTCAAGGACTTCAGGCTGCCGGAGGGCATTCCCCTCCGCAGTGAATTCAGCTTCTTCGCCACGCGCAAGAAATAGGGTTATCGGGGTACACTTCAACGGTTTCCCGAGGCCCCGATGATCGTGGTTTGCCCGGCCTGTCAGGCCCGCTTCCAGTACGACGACAGCCGCTTCGGTACGGTTCGTACCAAGCGCTTCAAGTGCCCGAAGTGCAGTCACGTGTTCGAGGTGGCCAACCCGGCCTTCAGGCCCGAGCCCTTCGATGAGGACATGGCCGATCCCTTCCCCGATGTGATGCCCCCGGACGAGCCCACCCCCCCGGCGCCGGCCGCCGCCGCCAAGACCACCGCCAAGCGCGATCGGGAGGCCATGCTCATCGCCGCGGGCCTGCAGGTCCCGGGCATGCCCCCGGGCCTGAAGTTCAGCCTGGCCTTCCTCAGCGGGCCCCAGGCCTCCACGGTGCACGTCCTCGACCGGCCCAAGATCATCATCGGGCGGGAGGAGGGGGATGTGGTCACCCGGGATCCGGAAACCTCCCGCCGCCATGCCCTGGTGGAGATCCACCGGGATGGCACCGTGTGGATCAGCGATCAGCAGTCCACCAATGGGACCCTGGTGAACGGGGAGCGCATCAGTGGCCCGGTCCAGCTTCTCAGCCAGCAGGAATTCACCTGCGGAAACAGCACCTTCATGCTCCTGGTGCGCAACACGGAAGAGTTTCCGCTTCACTGAGACCGATGCCATGATCCCCGATCCCTACGCGCCCCACCTCCGCCAGGCGGACACTTTGTTCGCCCGGGGCGAGCTTGTCCGGGCCGGCCAGATCTGGCAGGCCATCCTCAAGCAGGACCCGAACCACGCGGAAGCCCGCGCCAACCTGCTGGTGCTGAAGCAGCGCCTACTGGCCCTCCGGGAAGCGGAGGCCGCCGCCGCGACAACCACCCAAGCCCCGGCCCCCCCGTCGGCCCCTCCGGAGCCCGCGCTTCCAGAGCCGGCTCCCAGCGCACCACCCCTGGTGGACGCCCGCGCCACGGCCCCCGAGGCACCGCCACACGAACTTGATAGCCGCGCCACCGCACCGGAGGCTCCGATGCACAGGGTGGACCCCCGCTCCACGGCCCCGGAGGGTCCGGCTCCCGTGGATCCCGGGAAGGTGGTCACCGGCGCCCTGGATCCTGAGCGGCTGCTGAGGCAGGGCTGCACCCTCTACGACATGGGCCAGCTCCAGGACGCCCTGAACAAGTGGGAGCAGGTGCTCACGCTGGATCCCGACAACCACCTCGCCCGGGGCTATGCGAACGGAGCCCGCCGGGAGCTGGGGCTGCCGAGCCTGGAGGTCCAGGCGGCGCCCATGTCGGCTCCGCTGGAGATCCACCATGCCGAAGTGGATGTCGAAAAGCTCCTGCGGGAGGCCGTCCAGCTCTACGACATGGGCCTGACGAACGAAGCCATCTCCAAGTGGGAACGGGTCCTGGTGCTGGAGCCGCAGCGGCATGAAATCGAGGGCTACCTGCGCCAGGCCCGCCGGGAGGCCCTTCCGGAGCCCGCCCAGCCGGCGCACTTTCAACAGCCCCGCCCCGCGTCGGCCGATTCCGAGGCCCTGGATCTGAAGCTGAGGCAGGGGGAGCACTTGCTCAACCTTCAGCGCCGGGACGAGGCCGCCTTCACCTTCCAGCAGGCCCTCGCCCTGGATCCCGGCAATGCCCGAGCCCTCCAGGGCCTGGAGCGCTGCCGGAAGGGCGGCCAGGCCGCCCCCGTCGTCAGCCCGGTCCGATCCGCCCCCGTGCTCTCCCTGGACGCCCAGGGCCGCATCGCCATGGCCGAGTCCGAACCCCCGGCGGCCCCCACGGAACCCCAGGGCGTGGAACCCCCGGCCGCCCTCCAGAAGGCGGCCCCGGCTCCCCGGGAAGGCCTGTCACTGCCAGAGCGCCTGCGGCAGTCCACCGACCAGATGCCCTGGCTGAGGGAGCCCAAGCTGCTCGTCGGCGTGGGTGGCGGCGTCCTGGTCCTGGCCCTGGCCACTGGCTTCATTCACAGCTACCGCAAGGACCAGGCTCTCAAGGAGGACGTGCTGGCCGCCCGGATCGCGGCCGTGGCCCCCTTGGCCCAGCAGGCCCAGGCCCCGGACCTCGCCGAGTCCCCCGCCGAGCTCCGCGAGGAGGCCGAAGCCGCACTGGGCATCGACCCCCTGCGGGCCTACCTCCGCGCCCAGACCCTCCTCGTCCGGAACCCCGGCGAGGCCGCCGCCCCCCAGCTGCTGGAGAAGGCCCGGGCCGGCCTCCCGGGCGGGGTCAGCGGCGCCAGCCTGTCGGAATTCCAGAAGCACCTGCAGAACGGCGATCTCGAGGCCGCCCTCAAGGTGATCGACGCCCTGCTGCGCGCCCAGCCCGATGACCCGGAGCTCAGGGCCCGAGCCGCCCGCCTGCACCTCACCCTCTGCTTCGCCCACGCCAGCCAGGCCAAGTGGGACGAAGCCCGGGAGGACCTGCTCCGGGGCCGCGCCCTGTTCCCCGGCGACAAGACCTGGCAGGCCCGAATCAAGCTCCTGGAGAAGGTCAAGGTCATGCCCAAGGACCAGCGCGCCGCCTGGATCGCGCTGCTGGGATAGCCCTACCCTACCCAGATCTCCGGCGGCACGGGATGGCTCAGGAAATGGGTCATGCCTTCGTTCAGGCCGTAGGCGCCCGTGCAGCCGAAGGCCAGCAGATCCCCCGCGGCCAGCTCCGGCAGGCGCACCTCGCCCAGGCGGTCCAGGCTGGTGCAGAGGGGCCCCGCCAGCGTGTACGGAACCGTGCCCTCGCCCCGGCCCACGGCCTTCACGGGGAAAGGCTCGCCCGTGAGCAGGGGGCGGATCAGGTGGTTGATGCCGCCCTCCAGGATGGCGAAGCGCGTGCCGCGGCTTTCCTTGATCCGCACCACCCGGGCCAGATAGACGCCGCAGGGCCCCGCCAGGAAACGGCCCGGCTCCAGGACCAGCTCGCCCTTGAACCAGGGGTGCTGCGCGAGCAGCTCCGACAAGCCCCGCCCCAGGGCGGCAAGATCCAGCGGTGTCTGCTCCGGCGCATAGGGGATGCCCAGGCCGCCACCCAGGTCGATCTGCTCGAAGTCCAGCCCATGGGTTTCCTGAAGGCGCTTCGCCAAGTCAGCCACCGCTCCGTGGATGGCCAGCAGCTTCGACGCTTCGCGCTGGTTGCTGGCGGCGAACACGTGCAGGCCGCGGATGCGGACGTGGCGAAGGTTCGCGGCCCGGGCCAGCAGCGCGGGCATGTCCTCCTCGTCCACGCCGAAGGCCGAGGGCCCGCTGCCGCCGATGATGCGGTTGCCCTCGTCGATCTCGAAAGCCGGATGCACCCGCAGGTTCACGGCGGTTTCCCGGTCCACCAGCGCGTCGAGGCGGGCGAGGTCCTCGAAGCCCTCCGCCTGCACCCGCACACCCATGGCCAGGGCCTTGCGCAGCTCCGCCTCCCGCTTGCCCGGCCCCGCGAAGAAGGTGCGGCCCGGTGGCAGCCCCAGCGCCTCCACCCGCTCCAGCTCACCGATGGACGCGCAGTCGAAGCTGGCCCCCAGGGCCGCGAAGCAGGCCAGCAGGCTCGGATGCGGGTTGGCCTTCACCGCGTAGGCCAGGCGGACCCGGGGGGGCAGCACCGCCCGCAGGGCGGTGAACTGCTCCGCCGCGGCCGCGGCGGAGTAGGCGAAGCAGGGCGTACCGTGGGCTTCCGCCAGGGAGCGGCAGGTGGCGTCGTCGAGGGCGAAGAGGGGGGTCATGGAGAGCCTTGAAGGGGGTTCGGGCAGGGCCTAGCTTGGGACGGGAAACCCACGGGCCCGAAAGGCCTTGCCGCAGACTGGAAGTGAACCGAATCGGGCCAGGCTCACGGGCGGTCCGGGGTCCTGGCTGGTTTCGGGTATAGCCTTTCCCTGCACTCAGGACAGATCCCGTGGGTAAAACTGGCTTCGGTTCGGTCTGCCACATATTTCTCGATGGGTTGCCAGGCACCCTGGTCGTCCCTGATGGACTTACAGTTGGCACAAATCGGAAGCAGTCCCCGCAAAGTGAGGACTTCCTTCAACGCCTCGTCTCGCTCACGAATCGTGCGCTCCAGGGCAGCCTCCCGCTCTCGAAGCGCCGTCACGTCCGCCACGTGTACTGAGAACCCGTGCACCACCCCCCCGACGATGTCCGGTGTATAGGTGGCGATGGAATCCCTGAACCCACCACCAGGCAGTGGGATCCTTCGCTCGAAGACCTGTTTCTCGCCCAGCAGAACAGCCTGGATGTAGGGTAGGTTTTTTTCGTAGAGTGGACCTAAAAGCTCCTTCATGGTCATTCCGACCATCTGCTCAGGATCTCGACCAAACCAATCCCGGTAGGATTCGTTCGCGAACACACACCGTTGATCACGGTCCCAATAGGCCACCATGGCCGAGATATGATTCACGGTGGTTAACGCGGCCGTTGAAAGTTCAATGCTCGTCATGGGAACCCCTGCCATCCGCAACAGAGACGTCCTGGTTTGAATGCCCGCCCAGCTCGCATGGCTCACCCCTTCCAGTACGGCGCCAAGCGTCGCACGCCCTCCCGCAGCTGCTCAGGCGTGGCGGCAAAACTGAGCCTTGCATGGCCGCGGCCCCCGTCGCCGAAGGCGAGGCCGGGGATGAGCACCACCTTGGCCTCGTCGCGCAGGCGCAGGCAGAAGGCCAGGGGATCGGCGTGGGCCGAGGGGGGCAGGGGCATGAAGTGGTAGAAGGTGCCGTCGGGCGGCGTGACGGCGTGGCCCAGCTCCTCCCGCAGGGCTTCGGCCAGCGCCTGCCAGCGCAGCTGCACGGCGGCCCGGGCCTCGGCCAGCACGGTGTCGGAGTTCTCGATCAAAGCCAGCGCCGCCCACTGGGCGGGGGTGGCGGTGCCGGTCACCGCATAACCGTGCACGGTGCGGGCCGGCAGCAGCCAGGCGGGGTCGCCCACGGCCCAGCCCACCCGGAGGCCCGGCGCGCCCCAGCCCTTGCTCACGGAGCTGGTGACCACGCCGCGGTCCGTGACATCCCGCAGGCTGGGCGCCCGCACCCCGAAGTGCAGGTCCCGGTAGACCTCGTCCGAAATCAGCAGCACGCCCCGGGCCGTGCAGGCGTCCGCCACGCGCTTCAGCGAGGCCAGGTCGCCGCCACCACCCGTGGGGTTCGAGGGCAGGTTGAGGATCACGGCGGAGGCGTCTGGCGTGGCCTCCAGCACGCGGATCAGCTCGTCGGCATCGAGGCGGAAGCGGTCTGCGGACAGGCGGTAGGGCACCGGCTCGGCACCGGCCATGCGGGCCAGGGCTGGGTAGGCCACGAAGCCCGGATCGGGCATCAGCACCTTCGTCCCCGGGTTCACCCAGGCCTGGAACAGCGAGAAGAGCGCACCCTGGGAGCCGGTGGTGATGAGCACCTCGTCCACCTGGGCGCCATGGAAGGCGGCCACGGCCCGGCGCAGCTCCGTGAGCCCCACGTGGGGCACGTAGGCGCAGGGGCCGGGTTCCCGCAGCAGGGCCTTGCGCGCCACCTCCGGCAGATCCCAGGTGGGCTCGCCCAGGCCCAGGGGAATGGCCCCGGGCGGCGTGCCGTCCGTGATGGCCCGGATGGGCGAAGGCTTCAGCAGAGACAGGCGGGCAGCGGGCTTCATGGCTCTCTCGGACGATCGGGGCGCGGCGGCTAGCGCAGCGCCTGCTCCAGGGCGGTGGCCGCGTCGGTCTTGTCATCGCGGTACTTCACGATACAGGGGGCCGCCAGCTGGAGTCCGTGCGCCTTGGCATAGTCCCCCGAGGCGGGGCGCGAGCCCGGCACCACCACGGCGCCCTCGGGCACCTCCTGGCGCAGCTCGCGGCCATGCACCAGGTCGTAGATGATGCTGCTGCCGGTGATGACCACCCCCGAGGCCAGCACGGCCCGGCGGCGCACCACGATGCCTTCGAACAGCCCCACGAGGCCGCCCACGAAGGCTTCGTCTTCGACAATCACCGGCCTCGCACCGGCAGGCTCCAGCACGCCGCCGATCTGGGCCGCGGCCGACAGGTGCACCCGCTTGCCGATCTGGGCGCAGCTGCCCACCAGGGCGTGGCTATCCACCATGGTGCCCTCGTCCACAAAGGCGCCCACGTTCACGTAGGCCGGGGGCATGAGCACCACGCCCCGGGCGATGTGGGCCCCGCGGCGCACCGCCGAGCCGCCGGGCACCAGGCGCACCGCGTCCTCGGGGCCGAAGTGCCGGGGCGGGTAGGCGGTCTTGTCGAACATGGGAAAGCCCGGGCCCTCCATCTGCACCAGGCTGGTGCGGCGGAAGCCGCAGAGGATGGCCTGCTTCACCCAGGCATTGGCCTGCCAGGTGCCGTCCTCTTGGCGCTCGGCGGCGCGGATGGCGCCGGTCTCCAGGGCCACCAGCAGCACCTGGTGCCAGGCCGGGGCCTCGGGATCCACCGCCAGCGCTTCGGGCGGCTGGTTGAAGAAGCTGCGGATGGAATCAAGATCGACGACCATCACATCACTCCGGGAAAGGTGCCGTCCGTGGACAGGCAGAGGGCCTCGGCCACCCGGGTGCGGGTGGCGGCGGAGGCGGGCATCAGGGGCAGCCGCAGGATCTCCTCGCCCAGGCCCAGGAGCTTGAGGGCGGCCTTCAGGGGGATCGGGTTGCTCTCCAGAAACAGGGCATCCATGAGCGGCATCAACTGCTGGTGAAGCTGCAGGGCCTCCAGGGTGTTTCCCCGGCGGGCCGCCGCGACCATCCCGGCGGTCTCCCGGGGCAGCACGTTCCCCAGCACGGAAACCAGGCCCGTGGCGCCCACGGCGATGGCCGCCAGGGCCAGGTTGTCGTCGCCGCACAGCAGGGTCTTGCCCGGGGGCAGCGAGCGGGCGATCTCGGCGATCTGCGCCAGGTTCCCGCTGCTCTCCTTCACGGCCACCACCTGGGGGTTCTCCCAGAGGCGCATCAGCACCGGGGGCGTCACGTTCAGTCCCGTGCGGCCCGGCACGTTGTAGGCGATGAGGGGCAGGCCCGGCGCGGCCTCGGCGATGGCGGCGTAGTGGGCCACCAGCCCATCGGCGTTGGGCTTGTTGTAGTAGGGGGTCACCACCAGGGCGCCGGCGGCGCCCAGCTCCTGGGCCCGCCTGGTGAAAGCTGCGGCCTGGCGGGTGGCGTTGGAGCCCGTGCCCACCACCACGGGCCGGCCCTTGCTCTCCTCGAGGCAGGCGCCGATGAGAGCGTCCCGCTCCGCATCGAGCAGGGTGGAGGCCTCGCCCGTGGTGCCCAGGGGGATGAGCGTGTCCACGCCGCCGCCCACCAGGTGGCGCACCAGCTTCCGGAAGGCGGGGAGATCCACCTCCCCCGCGGCGGTGAACGGGGTGGCCAGGGCCACGGCGAGACCGGTGAGATCCAGGGTCATGACTTGCCTCCAAAGTCGAAGAGGGGGTCCAGCAGCTCGGCGGCCAGATCATCCATGGTGAAGAGACCCTTCCGGCCCCGCAGCCACTGGGCTGCCCGCAGGGCACCCTGGGCGAAGGGCGCCCGGGAGCGCGCCCGGTGGGTGAGCTCCAGCACCTCCGCGGGGGAATCCAGCCCCACGGTGTGGGTGCCGAATTCCGCGCCCGCCCGGACCACCCCGATGTGGAGCTGGTGCAGCGCGGGGGTCCTCAGGGTCCACTCGGTCTTCCGCGGCAGCCCCGCCATGAGGGCGGCGGCCAGGGTCTTGGCAGTGCCCGAGGGCGCGTCGGCCTTGAGCCGGTGGTGGTGCTCCAGCAGGAAGGGATCCTGGGCGGGATCCAGGGCCGCGAAGCGCCCCAGCACCGTGGCCAGCCGCGCCATGAGGGCCACCGTGAGGGAGAAGTTGGAGGAGGTGAGCACGCCGATCCGATCCCCCACCCGGGCTTCCAGGTCCGGCAGGGACCAGCCCGTGACGCCGATGACCAGGTCCGTCCCCGTTTCCAGGGCCCAGGCCAGGTGGGACTCCACCGCCACGGCGATGCTGGCGTCGATGGCCACATCCGCGGGGCCCGGGGGCGCCTCACCCTGGTCCACCGCCCAGGCCAGGGCCTCCCCCGCCTCGGCGGCGATGGCGGAGCCCAGGCGGCCCCGGCCGAAGAGGCCGATGCGCGGCCCGGTCATCGGATCCCCGCCACCAGCACGCGGTGCAGCCGGCGCAGGGCCTCATGGGTGTGCTCCACCTGCACCACGATGCTCAGGTTGATCTCGTTGCCCCCCTGGCTGATCATCTCCACGTTGATGTCACCCAGGGCCGAAAGCAGCTGGGCGGCGATGCCCGGGGTGGACTTCAGCCGCTCGCCCACGGCGGCGATGATGGCCCGGCCCTCGTGGACTTCCACCTTGGCGAAGGAGGCCAGTTCCTGGATCAGGGGCCTGAGCGGCACGTCCGCCTCCACCGTGAGGGAGACGCTCACCTCGGCGGTGGCCACCAAATCCACGCTCACCCCCCGGCGACCGAACACCTCGAAGAGGCGGGCCAGGAAACCGCTCTGGGCCAGCATGCGGGTGCTGCTCACGGTGAGCACCGTGATGGGCCCCCGGCTGGCCAGGGCGGTGATGGGGCGGCCCGTGTTCACTTCTGAGGAGATGGTGGTGAACCGGCCCCTGGGCTTCTGGGTGTGGCGCACGGTCACGGGGATGTGGGCCTCCACCGCGGGCTGGATGGTGGCGGGGTGCAGGACCTTGGCGCCGAAGGCCGCCAGCTCGGCGGCTTCCGCAAAGCTGAGCTCGGAGATGGGCAGGGCCTCAGGCACGACGCGGGGATCGCAGGTCAGCACGCCCTCCACATCCGTCCAGATCTGAACCTCCCTGGCCCCCAGAACCGCCCCGAAGAGGGCCGCCGAGTAGTCGCTGCCGCCCCGTCCCAGGGTGGTGGTGTAGCCCTCTTCCGTGGCGCCGATGTAGCCCTGGGTGACCACAATCCGATCCACATGGATCAGCGGTCCGAGGTGCTGGTCCGCCAGGATGCGGATGGCCTGCTGCTGGGGCGCCGCCTCACCGAAGACATTGTCCGTGCGCATGACGGTGCGGGCATCCACCCAGGCGCCGCCCACGAAGGCCGCGAAAATCCGCGTGGAGAGGCGCTCGCCCAGGGACGCGATGGCATCCATGCTGCGGGGGCTCAGTTCCCGCAGCAGGGCCACGCCCCGCAGGAGCAGCTCCAGCTCGCCGAAGAGCTCCGTCAGGGTCCCATCCAGCGCCTCGGGCACCGCCTCGTCGAAGAGCTCCGAGGCGGCCTTCCGGTGAGCGGCCATGAGGAGCCGCTGCTGCTCCATGGCACCCGCCAGATCGCCGGTCTCGGCGGCCTTGGCCGCGGCGAACAGGCCATTGGTGGTCTTGCCCATGGCCGAAAGCACCACCAGGGGCGCCTGGGGCAGGGCCTCCCGGGCCAGCTCCGCCACCTGGCGCATGCAGGCGGCATCCGCCACGCTGCTGCCGCCGAACTTGAGGACGATCATCGGATGTATCCCTTCGCGTGGGCGAGTTCCGCATTGAGGATGCTGCCACCCGCGGCCCTCGTTCGGGGGGGCCCCGCTCTGCGATCCCGCGCAGCGGGGAGCAGGAGGACAGGCCTGGATGGCCTGTCCGATCGCGGGCTGCCAGAGAACACGTGCGAGGGGCGCGTCACGGAACGGATCATCGGATGTACCCCTTAGCATGGGCGAGTTCCGCATTGAGGATGCTGCCACCCGCGGCCCCTCGCTCAGTGTTGTGTCCGAGGAGCGCGAACTTGATGCCAAGGATGGGACAGACCCGGATGCGGCCCACGTGGACGCTCATGCCCTCATCCCGCTCCACGTCCCGGCGCACTTGGGGGCGGTCCTCCAGGGTGTGGACGTGGATGGGCACCGCGGGGGCGGAGAACAGGCCCAGGCGCTGGGGCTCGGGCTTCCAGGCCAGGAAGGCCTCCCGCACGGCCTCGGGAGTGGGGCTGCCCTTCAGGCGCACGCTCACCGCCTCGGTGTGACCCTCGATGACGGGCACCCGGTGGCAGAGGGCGCTCACGGTCATGGACGCCAGCTCCACGGCGCTGCCGGTGAAGCGGCCCAGCATCTTGGGGGTCTCCTCCTCGACCTTGGGCTCTTCGTTGCGGATGAAAGGAATCACGTTGGCCAGGATGTCCAGGCTGGCCACGCCGGGGTAGCCCGCGCCGCTGATGGCCTGCATGGAAGTCATGAGCACGGCCTCCACGCCGAAGGCCTCGTGCAGTGGGCCCAGGGCCATGACCAGCACCGTGGCCGTGCAGTTGGCATTGGTGACGATGCCTCCGGTCCAGCCATGGTGGTGGCGCTGCACGTCCAGCAGGCCCAGGTGGCTGGCGTTCACCTCGGGCACCAGCAGGGGCACCTCCGGCGACATGCGGAAGGCCCCGGCATTGGAGAACACCATGGCCCCCGCCCGGGCGAAGGCGGGTTCCAGCTCCCGGGCCGGATCCGTATCCAGGGCGCTGAACACCACAGGCGAGAGCGCGAACTCCGGCGTGCCCTCCGCCATGACCTGATCCCCCAGGCCGCCGTAGGCCTCGCCATCCAGGCGCCAGGCGCAGGCATCGCGGTAGCGCTTGCCGGCGCTCCGCTCGCTGGCGGCCAGGTGCTCCACGCGGAAGAGGGGATGGTTGGCCAGGCGGCGCACGAAGCGCTGGCCGACGACGCCGGTGGCGCCCAGGACGGTGACGGGGATCTTGTTGGTCATGGGTTCTCCTGCCCTTGAATGACGTAGTGCTGCGCCACCGGCTCAGCCCTCCACCTATCGCACAGCGCATTGCGCTGTGCTCCCGCGCGCTTGCCGCTCTGCGGCCGCGCTTGCGGAGGTGGAGCCTCGGCGCCCAGGACGGTGACGGGGATCATGTTGGTCATGGTTCAGTCTCCCAGGAAATGCAGGGCCAGGCGGCGGTTGAGATCCACGCCGGCCTCGAGGTCGGTCAACGTGATGTGTTCCTCGAGGGTGTGGGCCACGGTGATGCTGCCAGGGCCCGCCAGCACGACGGTCCGGTCCGGCACCAGGGCCCGCAGCGCCGGCGCGTCGGAGCCGAAGGGCATGGGGGCGTGGGCGAAGCCCGGCACGCTCGGATAGAGGTCGGCGGGTTCATCCAGGCGCAGATCCACCGCACCCTCGGGCGGGGCCAGACGGCGGACGTCATCAAGGAAGGTGCTGCCAGGCACCACCCGCGCCATCAGGTGCGCTTCGGCCCTGGCGGGCACTGAGTTCAGCGCTTCGCCCCCCTGCAGCAATCCGAGGTTCCACAGCTCCGGCCCCAGCACGGGATCCAGCGGGCGACGCTGCTCTCGCAGGCGCTGGAGCCAGTCCAGGAGGGGCCAGGTCGCGTTGTGGCCCAGCTGGGGGCTGCCGCTGTGGGCGGCCTTCCCTTGGCACTGGAGGCAGACATGCTGGACGCCGCGCTGGCCCGTGGCCAGCTTCAGCTCCGTGGGCTCGCCGTTGATGAGGGCCCTCAGCTCCCGGAGGTGATCCGCCAGGCCCAGGGCCGCCGCGGCGCCGGCGCTATCTGTTTCCTCGCCCACCACCCCCAGCCACGCCAGGCCCTCCCGTCCCTGATCCAGCAGCGACTTCACCGCCGCCAGCTGGGCCACAGCCTGGCCCTTGGCATCGCAGGTCCCCCGGCCGAGGATCAGGTCCCCCTCGACGCGGGGCGGGACATAGGGCGGCACCGTATCCAGGTGGGTCGAGAAGAGCACTTTCGGCCGGCCCCACAGGGCCAAGACATTCGTGCGCCCCGGCGCCACCGGCTGTTCCACCACGGTCGCACCCAATTCCTGCAGCAACATCCGCAGCCCCGGCAGGCCAGCATCCTCCTGGCCCGAGGTGGTCTCCGCAGCGCAGAGGGACAGCAGGCGGGCACTGAGCCAGCTTCGGAGATCTGCGGGGGATGCGTTCATGGAAACCTCGGCGTGCCGATGGTGCCCTCAGGAACGCGGTGGGAAGCATCCCGCCGCTGCGCCTCAGGCCCTCCGCGCCGGGTGACCGGCACGACAGCCGCCGGGGTTTCCCCTCGTCGTCCAGGGAGCGCGTCGATGATCCGCTTTCCCTTCGGCGATCCGCCCCTTTCGCGCCGGATCATGGGGCTCATCACCCTCACCGCCGCTACTGATGGGGACCGCTCCTCCATCGGAAACCCTAGCTTCCCATGGCCTGGGTCCCGGCGCAACACCGGCCCACCCCCTCAGGAACGGCGGGCCTTCGCGGGCACCAGGGCCTCTGCCAGGCGGCGCACGTAGCCGCTGAGGTCGGTCACGGCCCCCACCGCCTCGGGCGTGGAGCGCAGCAGCTGGAAGTAGCCCGCGTAGGCCGCATAGGCGAAGAGGGCCCGTTCCCGGGCCTCCGCGTCTGAACAACCCAGGGCCAGGAAGGCCTCCACGCCGAAGGCGAGGCGCCGTGCCGTGGCCCTGTCCAGGTAGGGCCGCACCCGGGGGTCCTCGCTCGAGATCGCCAGGGCCGCGAAGAACTTCCCGTTCTCCACGTCCTCGAAGGCCGCGAAGAGCAGCACCCGCAGGCGCCGCCGCGGGTCCTCAATGCCGCCGTAGCGGGTCACCACATCAGCGCTCTGATCCTGCTCCCAGGCCTCCAGGGCCGCATGGATGAGCTCATCCCGGCTCTGGAAGTGCCAATAGAAGCTGCCCTTGGTGACCCCCAGGGCCAGCGCCAGGGGCTCGACTGCCACGGCCTTCACGCCCTCCTGAGCAATGAGGTTGGTGGCAGCCTTCACCCACGCCTCCCTCGAGAGCGGAGCAGCAGGACGGGACTTTCGCTTGGGGGCGGGCATGGTGGCCTTGACAGAAGACTCGACCAGCATACCATACCATACCGTATGGCAACCATACGCATACGTATCGATACGGAGTCTCCATGCGAACATCGCTTTCCGCTCCCCTGGCCGCCCTGTTGCTCCTGGTGGGCTGCGCCACCCCCGAGACCGTGCAGCGACGAAGCAGTCTGGCTACCTACCTGGGGGCCAAGGCCTCACCCCCCACGGAGCCGGCCACCGGCCCCGCGAAGCTCCAGTTGCCCCTGCGCCTGGGCATCGCCTTCGTGCCCGCGGATGCGGGCCAGCGGGCCGGCTCCCTGAACGCGACGGCCCCGGCCAACCTGATGGACCCCGCGCAGGAACAGGATCTGCACAAGCAGGTGGCCGACCTGTTCGGCCAGAAGCCCTGGGCCCTCAGCTTCAAGATCATCCCGGCCATCTACCTGGCCAAAGGCGGGGGCTTCGCGGACCTGGACCAGGTTTCCCGCAGCTTCGGTGTGGACGTGGTGGCCCTGGTCAGCGTGGACCAGGTGCAGTTCAGCAGCCCCCGCTGGTACGCCTGGACCTACTGGACCCTGGTGGGGGCCTACATGGTGAAGGGCGACAAGAACGACACCACCTCCCTGGTGGACGCCGCTGTCTACCACGTGCCCTCCCACACCTTCCTCTTCCGGGCCGGGGGCATCGGCACGGTCAAGGGCAGCTCCAGCTGGTCCAATCGGGAGGAGGCCTTCCGCCAGCAGTCCCGGGAGAGCCTGGCCCTGGCCATGGCCAACCTGTCCGGCTCGCTGGATCAGGGCGTCGCAGGGTTCAAGCAGGATCTGCTGAAGGGCGTCCGCAAGGATGTCCAGCTGGTGGACAAGGATGGCAACCCCCTGGGCAGTGCCGCCTATGATCCTGCGCGCCGCTGAACCACGCCAACATCCAGGAGCTCCCATGACACGTCTTTCCCGCTCAATGGCCTTTGGCCTCTCTCTGTCCCTGCTTGGCCTCCTGGGCTGCAACACGCCCCAGACCACGACCCGCCGCAGCAGCCTGATGGACTACCTCTACCCCAAGTCCCAGAGCGCCCCGTCGCCCAACCCCGCAGGCGCCCGGCTCAAGCTGCCGCTGAAGCTGGGCATCGCCTTCGTACCCGGCGGATCCGGTTCCTGGCGCGTCCAGAGCCTCCTGGCTCCGGGCCAGGAGAGACCCCTGCTGGATGTGGTGAAGCAGAGCTTCAAGGACAAGCCCTGGATCGCGGACATCAAGCTGGTGCCCAGCACGTATCTGCGCCCCGCCGGTGGTTTCGAGAACATGGACCAGGTGGCCCGGATGTACGGCGTGGACCTCATGGCGCTCGTGAGCGTCGACCAGATCCAGTACACGGATCCGCGCTGGTACAGCTTCACCTATCTCTCGATCGTGGGGGCCTATGTGCTGCCGGGGGACGCCAACGATACCCGCACCCTCATCGATGCGGCCGTCTACGACGTGGCCAGCCACACCTTCCTGATGCGCGCCCCGGGCCAGAGCCAGCTGAAGGGCAGCTCCACCTGGGCCCACCGGGAGGTGCAGCTCCGCGAGCATTCCGCCAAAGGCCTGCAACTGGCCATGACAGACCTGGCGAAGAACCTTGATGCCGAGGTGGCCACCTTCAAGGCCGAGATCGCCAGCGGGGGCCGCAAGGACGTGGACGTGGTGGACCGCCAGGGTGTGTCCCTGCGGCAGAGCGGTGGCAGGAACTTCGGCGGCAGCCTCGGGTGGATAGAGACCCTGGGTGCCCTGCTCATCCTGGGTGCGGCCCTGCGGCTGCGGCGGGCCTGATGGACTCCCTGGCCCTTACGGCGGAGGCGCTTCGTGAGCCCTGGCGCCTGTGGACCGGACACCTGGTCCACTACGGGTGGGCCCACGCCTTGGCCAATGCCTTCGCCCTGGCGGTGCCCCTCCTCCTGGTGCAAGGGCGGGACCGGATCCGGCTCCTCAGGGTGGTCCTGGTGGCGGCACCCCTGCTGAGCCTGCTCCTCCTGGCCGATCCGGCGCTGGGCCAGTACCGCGGGGCCTCCGGCCTGGCTTGCGTCCTCTGGGCCTGGGTGGGCATACGCCTTTCCTTCCGGCGGCATTCCGCTGCCATCGCCCTGATGCTCCTGGGCGGGCTGCTGCTCAAGCTCTGCGCGGAGGCCTCGCTGGGCGGGGGAGTCATGGGGGTGCCCGAGGGTTGGCAGAGCCTTCCCGCCGCCCATTTCGGGGGGGCCCTCCTGGGGCTGGCCTTCGCCCTTCCGGTCCAGCCCCACACAAGCCACGCCTGAGGTTCTCTGGTCAGGGCGCCGGTCCCCGGACCACTCGGCAAGGCTACACTGGTGCTCCGGAGCGCCCATGTCCCTCGTCATCGCCGGCAAGACCTTCCACAACCGCCTGATTCTGGGCACGGGGAAGTACAAGGACTTTGCCACCATGCAGGCCTGCTACCGGGCCGCGCGGGTGGAGATGGTCACCCTGGCCGTGCGCCGCTTCGATCTGGGGGCCAAGGGGGAGGACAACATCCTGAACTGGATTCCCAAGGACATCGCCCTGCTGCCCAACACCGCCGGTTGCTACACCCGGGAAGATGCCCTCCGCGTGGCGCGCCTGGCCCGGGAGGCGCTGGACACGAACTGGGTAAAGCTGGAGGTCATCGGCGATCAGAAGAGCCTCTACCCGGATAACGAAGAAACCCTGGAAGCCGCCAAAATCCTCGTGAAAGAGGGCTTCGTGGTGCTGCCCTACGTGAACGCCGACCCCATCCTTGCCAAGAAGCTCTGCGATGTGGGTTGCGCCGCCGTCATGCCCCTGGGCAGCGCCATCGGCTCGGGGCTCGGCGTGCAGAACCCCATGACCCTCCTGCTCATCAAGGAAGTGATGGAAGCCTTCAAGCTGCCCATGATCGTGGACGCGGGCGTGGGCACCGCCTCCGACGCGGCCCTGGCCATGGAGCTGGGGGCCGATGGCGTGCTGCTCAACACCGCCGTGGCCGAGGCGGGCGAGCCCACCAAGATGGCCTCGGCCATGGATCACGCCGTGATCGCCGGGCGCCTCGCCTTCGAAAGCGGCCGCATGGCCCGCCGCCTCTACGCCAGCGCCAGCAGCCCGGTGGCGGGGGTCATCGGGAAGTAGTCCCCGCCGGGCGCGTCCTACCAAACAGCACCGGGAGTCCACCATGCCAATGGTCTTCGTGGCACAGCATCACGCCGAGGCGCACCTCGTCACAGGGCTGCTGGAAACCAACGGCATCGCCGCGGAGGTCCGTGGCGAGGCCCTGTTCACCACCCTCGAAGCGCCCACCGTCATTCCCGGGGCGGCCCCCGAGGTGTGGGTAGCGAATCCCGCCCAGGTCCCCCTGGCCCTGGATCTGGTCCGGCGCTACACCCGGGGCGAGGCGCTGCCGGGATCCTCTGGGCCTGCCTGGCAGTGTCCGACGTGCGCTGAATCCCTCGAGGCGCAGTTCACCCAGTGCTGGAGCTGCGGCACCGCCAAGCCTCGCCCCCTCCCGGGGCCCTGACCCTCGTATTGGATAACGAAGCGCCCGGCCGGGGCCGGGCGCTTCTCCACTTGGGGGCTGTTGGTTAGTGCGCCGAAACAGCTTCTCGAAGGCCGACCTCGGTCAGTGCGGCGGCCAGGTGCCCCACGGTGCGGTCCACATGGTGCAGCTTCTCCAGCCCGAACAGGCCGATGCGGAAGGTCATGAAATCCGCCGGTTCGTCGCACTGCAGCGGAACGCCGGCGGCCACCTGCAGGCCCGCCGCCAGGAACTTCTTCCCGTTCTGCACGTCCGGGTCCGTGGTGTAGCTCACCACCACGCCCGGGGCCTTGAAGCCCTCGGCGGCCACGCTGGGCAGGCCGCAGCTTTCCAGCAGGGCCCGGGCCTTGGCGCCCAGGTCCGCCTGCTCGGCCCGCAGCTTCTCGAAGCCATAGGCCTCCATCTCCTGCATCACCGCGCAGACCCGGGCCAGGGAATCCGTGGGCATGGTGGCATGGTATGCATGGCCGCCCTTGAGGTAGGCATCCATGATGGCGGACCACTTCTTGAGGTCGCAGGCGAAGCTGGTGCTGGTGGTGCCTTCCATGACGCCCATGGCCTTTTCGGAAAGCATGACCATGGCGCCGCAGGGGGTACCGCTCCAGCCCTTCTGGGGGGCGGTCACGATCACGTCCACGCCGATGGCCTCCATATCCACCCACATGCAGCCCGAAGCGACGCAGTCCAGCACGAAGAGGCCGCCCACCGCGTGGGTGGCCTGAGCCACGGCCTTCAGGTAGCCGTCGGGGAGAATGATGCCGGCGGCGGTCTCGACGTGGGGGGCAAAAACCACCTCGGGCTTTTCTGCCGCGATGGCAGCCACCACCTCGGCGATGGGCGTGGGCTCCCAGGCCGACTGCCGGTCCGTGCCCACGCGGCGGGCCTTGAGCACGGTGTGGGAGGAAGGAATCCCGCCCATGTCGAAGATCTGGGACCAGCGGTAGCTGAAGAAGCCGTCCCGGATCACCAGCGCCTTTTTGCCCGTGGCGAACTGCCGGGCCACGGCCTCCATGCCGAAGGTGCCGCTTCCGGGCACGATGACGGCGGCCTGGGCGTGGTAGACCTGTTTGAGGATGCGGTTCATCTCCCGCATCACCTGCTGGAAGCGCTTGGACATGTGGTTCAGGGCGTGGTCGGTGTAGACCACGGAGAATTCCAGCAGTCCATCGGGGTCGATGTTGGGAAGCAGTGCGGGCATGGGGTCCTCCTCAGGATGTTATTGCAGCCAATTGATGTCGGTTCCGGCGGGAAGGTGCGGGGTGAAGATGGACAGGTACTGGAGGTTCTCCTCCAGGGCCCTGGTGTCGTGGGCGATCCCCCGGGGGCAGACGTGCACGTCACCCAGCTTCACGGGCTTCCACTCGCCGTTGACGTAGATCTCCCCCTTGCCGCCCACCACGATCACGTACTCGTCGCAGACCGTGTGGAAGTGGCGTCCGATGGTGGTGCCTTTCACGGCCGTCCGGATCATCATCTGCGTGCGTGGGCACTCGTAGACCACCTCGCTGTCCACGCCCTTTTCGGGCAGGGTGCGCTGGGTGTAGTAGTCCTGCAGGTTGAGCAGGACGGCCACGTTCGGAACGGAGTCGATGAGGCCCTTCAGGGCTTCGGGCGCACAAGTTGTCATGGCGGGTTCTCCTTAAGGATTCGAGGTTGCGGGTTCAGGCTCAGGCGACAGCGGGCGCGGTCGGGAGAATCCAGGGGATGACGAAGGCCTGCAAGAGCACCACGACCACCACGATCCCCAGGAGAATCATTGAATACTTCAGGGTCTTCCGGAAGATGTCCGTTTCCCTGCCCACCAGGCCCACCGCCGCGCAAGCCACGGCGATGGACTGGGGGGAGATCAGCTTGCCCATCACGCCCCCGAAGAGGTTGGCCGAGGTGGTGAGGATGGGGTTGAGGCCCAGGTGGATGGCCGTGACCTGCTGGAGCTTGCCGAACAGGGCCGCAGAAGAGGTCACCGAACCCGTGAGGAAGACGCCCAGGAGGCCGATGACCGGGGAGAAGATGGGGAAGGCCATGCCCGTGAGGACGGCGAAGGCCAGGCCCAGGGTGAAGGACATGCCCGAGTAATTCGCCAGGAAGCCCAGGCCGATGACCGAGGACAGGGTGATGAGGGCGAAGCGGAGCTGCTTGAAGGTCTTCAGGAAGACCCGGCCGCCGGTGGCGGGGCTGATGCCCAGGACGGCCATGGAAACAAGGGCGGACAGGAACATGGCCGTGCCGGGGGCCGTCAGCCACTGCCACTTGTAGCTGGCGGCGTAGAGGGTGGGTTTGGCGACGATGGGCGCGGCCTTGAAGACGACGCCATCCAGCCCCGGCCACTTGGGCACCGCCAGGAACCAGTGGTGGGTCTTTTCCGCGTAGGTCTTGAAGAACGGCGTGCCCCAGATGGCCATGATCACCATGAGGATGAGGAAGGGGGACCAGGCCTTGAAGATCTGGCCCGCAGAATAGTGTGTGCCGGTGGCCTGGCTGGAGGTGGCGTCCTCCGGGAAGTTCCAGGTCGTCTTCGGCTGCCAGAACCGGATGAAGATGATCAGGCACGCCAGGGAGACCACGGAAGCCGTGATGGCGGGCAGCTCGGGCCCGAAGTAGGTGGACACGATCAAGGACGCAGCGGCGTAGCTGATGCCCACCACCAGGGCTGCGGGAAGCACTTCCTTGGCCTTCTTGAAGCCCACCATGACCACCAGCATGAAGAAGGGGATGATCAGGGCCATGAAGGCCATGTCGATGCCGATGGCGCGGGCCATGGTCGTGGCGGGGATGCCCGTCACGGTGGACATCATGATCGTGGGCACGCCCACTGGACCGAAGGGCACCGGCGGCGTGTTGGCCACCAGGCAGATGACGGCCGCTGGAAGCGGCGGGAAGCCCAGGCCGATGAGCATGGCCGCGGCCACGGCCACGGGAGCGCCCTGCCCCGCCACGCCCTCCATGAAGGCGGAGAAGGAGAAGGCGATGAGCAGCGCCTGGATGCGGCGGTCCGGGGAAAGGGAGGAGATGGAACTCTTGATGACCTCGAACTGCCCCGACTCAACGGTGAGGTTGAACAGGAAAACGGCCGTCAGGATGATCCAGCCGATGGGGAACAGGCCGGTGACCATGCCCAGGGCGGAGGCCGAGAGCGCCGCCGTGACTGGCATCTTGTAGACCAGCACGCTGATGAGGATGGTGAGGGCCAGGGTGAGCAGCCCAGCCACATGGCCCTTCATGCGCTTCACGGCCAGGGCCCAGAAGAGGAAGAAGATGGGGATGGCCACCACCAGGGCCGTCAGGAGCAGGCTTCCGTTGAGCGCGGCGTAGTTCTGGTTCCACGGCATACAGGTTGTCCTTTCATTCAAGCTGGTTGGCAAACGGGCTTCACGAAGGTGAAGCTCACCTTGGGTTAAATCACGGCAATGGCTCTGGCCTTGGAATTGCTGCTTATGACATGGACAACCACTCGCCCTTCGCGTCGAGAAAGACCACCTCGGGCGGCCCCGGCTTCGGCGCTCCAACAAGCAGCTGCAAGGTTGAGACGATCCAGTACTGGAACCATGTGGATGGAAGCCACTATGGGACTGATGCCTCAATTGGCGATGTGATTATCGTCAAGTTTCTATTGATTTCAATGATAGTTATATTCACCGGTTTACTGTCTAGACCAGGATTGATTCCACCCTTTTCTTCCAGTTCGAACCCGCGCAAGGGATGCGGCCGGGCGCACCCTGTCGGGTCTGTACCCCAGGGAAGGCTCCACCTTGATGTGGTTCAGGGCCCCGGCTCGGCCAAGGTCCGGACCACCTTTTCGCGCGTTTTCAGCTGGTCGACCGAAGGCCTTGGGCACGCGACGAGGCTTTCCCGTGGAGGCCCCATGGTCGCTGGAAAGGCGCAGCGAGAACGGTTCATACTGTCCTCCGCTTCAACTGCGCCCTGAGCAGGTTTCAGAACCACAACGCTCTCGAGTCATTCTCGATGTTGCAACCTTCCATGGAGCCTGGACGTCTGTGAACCTATCCCCCCTGGAGTGCCGCGCCCTCGGTTGCCTGCTGGAAAAACAGCTGAGCACGCCGGATGTGTACCCGCTTTCCATGAACACGCTGGTGAACGCCTGCAACCAGTCCAGCAACCGGGATCCCGTGCTGTCGGTGACCGAACCGGACGTCCAGGAGGCGGTAGCCGGGCTCATCGAAAATGGCCTGGCGGAGCACTGGCCGGGGCGCGTGCTGAAGATTGCCCACACCGCCAAGCCCACCTGGAACCTCTCCGTGCAGGAGGCGGCCCTGCTGGCGGAGTTGCTGCTGCGGGGGCCCCAGACCTCCGGCGAGCTGCGCACCAACACACGCAGGATGTATCCCTTCCCTGATCTCGCCGAGCTGGAGGGCTGCCTGGCGGTGCTCATGGAAGCCGAGCCGCCCCTGGTGGTGCGGCTGCCCCGGGCCCCTGGTGCCCGGGAAGCCCGCGTGGCGCACCTGCTCGGGGGTGGCATAGAAGCCTCCACGGCGCCTCGGGCGGCCGCGTCTTCCCAACCGGGTCGAATGGATCAACTAGAGGTCGATCTTTCCTTCCTCCGCGAGGAACTCGCAGAGCTGCGGAAGGAATTCGAAGCCTTCAAGGCCCAGTTCTGATGCCCCAGGCCGTGGTGGTGCATCGGTTCTACGAGGCCTTTGCCCAGAAGGACGCGGCCGCCATGGCCGCCTGCTACCACCCAGGCGCCACCTTCGAGGATCCGGCTTTCGGTCCCCTGGACCGTGAGGCTGCCTGCGCCATGTGGGCCATGCTGTTGGGTCGCTCCGCCGATTTGACTGTCACCCATCAGATTCTGGGAGAAGCTGGCTCCAGGGTCCTGGCTCGCTGGGAGGCCCGCTACACCTTCACCCGGACGAGACGGCCCGTGCTCAATCGCATCGAGGCCACCTTCACACTGGAAGATGGGCTCATCCGCACCCACCGGGATGACTTCAGCTTCTGGGCCTGGGCCCGTCAGGCCTTCGGTCCCGTCGGTCTTCTGCTGGGATGGACGCCCTGGTTCCAGGCCAAGGTGCGGGGCGAAGCCCTTCGGGCCCTGGCGACCTACCGAGCCAAGACCTCCGCCCGTTAGCCCCCGCCCAGGGCCCGCAGACCTTGGATCAGGGTCTCGTAGTGCTTCGGCTCGGCCTGCAGGATCAGCGCAAAGGGCTGGGGCGCCAGATCCCTCCTCACCTCCTGCAGCACCGCCAGGAGGGCCGGGAAGTCCCCCGGTGGTGCGTCCTGCAGCAACTGCTCCGCCTCCAGCACCAGGAAGGTACCGCCCTCGGGCAGATCGGCCAGGGCATCCCGCAGGGCGTCCCAGGTGCCGCCGAAGTGGGGGGGGAACTGGGCGGCGGCGGCCCATTCGTCCATGAGCCCGGCCTTGGTGCGCAGGCGGGAGCCCCGCAGCCACCAGAGCGGGGCCTGGCGGTTGGCGGCCTCCAGCAGGGCTTCTGCGGTGCCCCGCCAGGGTTGGAGCAGCGGGCCGCCCTGGGCGGGCAAGGATGGCCCGGTCATTTCACTTCGATGAAGGTGCGGTAGTGATCGGCGGTGTACCAGGCCCGGCCCGTGCGGTCGGTGACCAGGCGCTCGGCGCCCCGGTTGCGGCCCTCGGCCCGGGGCCGCACATCCCACTCCCGGTACTCGATGCGCTTGCGCTTGGCGTCGTAGCGGGGCAGTTGCCCTTCGTAGTTCCCGAAGACCCTCCCCCCACGTAACCCGCCGGCGCATAGCCGTGCTTCCGGATGTAGAGCAGGGTCTCCCGGGCATGGGCGGGAACCGGATCCTGGATTTGTTGCACCTGGGCCGGGGGCTGGGTGGGCACACCGGACCCACCCCCGGGTGCGCAGGCCACCTGAGGCAGCAGGATCAGGGCGCCCACCAGGCCCGCGGCCAGGTGCGCCAGGATCCATCGCCAGCGGGTCATGCGTCCTCCGGAAGCTGCGGGAATTGTAGCGCCTCAGGCCGGCTGATTCGCGGTGGTGATGGTTTCGAGGCCCTTGGCGTCCGGCCCGGTCTCGGCCCGACGCAGCAGGTAGGCGAACAGGAAGCCGAAGAAGCCGAGGCTGCTGAAGATCCACATGCCCAGGCGATAGCCGGCCGGATGGGCGGCGCTGGCCCCGGCGTAATCGTTGGCCCAGCCGATGAGGAAGTTGAAGCCCGCCAGGCCCACGTTCTGGATGAGGGTCATGAGCCCATAGGCCGTGCCCAGCTTCGCCTCGGGCACCAGGTAGGCCACCGAGGGCCACATCACGGCGGGGATCAGGCTGAAGGCGATCCCCATCATGGCCATGGGCAGGTAGAGGCTGACGTGGGTGTAGGCCATGAGCAGGTAGACGGGGATCAACAGCAGGCTGCCCAGCATCATGAAGAGGGCCCGCTTGCCCACGCGATCCACCAGCAGGCCGAAGAGCGGCGTGCCGACCATGGCGAAGAGGGTGAGCATGGAGGAGAGGAAGCCCCCCGATTCCCGGGTGGCGCCATGGGCATCCTGGAAGAACTTCACGGCAAAGGTCTGGAAGGGGAAGATGCCGCTGTAGAAGGTGATGCAGAGGGCCACCACGTACCAGTAGGTGGGGCTGAACTTCAGCAGGTCGCCCCAGATGACCTTGTCGGTGCCCCCCTGGGAGCCCAGGGTGTAGCGGCGTTCGGCGCTGTTCTCCATGAGCCAGTAGATGCCCGCGGCGATCACGCAAACCGCCCCAAAGACCGTGGCGATGAGCAGGGGTGTGCGCCAGGAGCCGAAGGCCCCTTGGGCCCAGGTGGGGCTGTTCAGGGCCGCGAAGGAGCCCAGGCGGGCGATGAGCAGGTTGATGCCGAAGGCGAAGCTCAGTTCCTTGCCCCGGAACCACTGGGCCACCGCTGCGGTGACGGCCACGATGAGGCTTTCGGCCCCCAGGCCGAAGACGAGGCGGCCCGAGGCCATGATCCAGAGCTTGGGCGAAAGGGCCGTGAGCAGCGCCCCCAGAAAGCAGAGCACAGCGAAGATGAAGGTGGCCCGCTTCACGCCGATGCGGTCGATGAGGATGCCGCCCAGCAGCACCATCACGATGTTGGGCACGCTGTAGATGCCCTGCAGCAGGCCGATGTTCGCATCCGTGAAGCCCAGTTGCTTCTGCAGCACGTCCGCCAGGGGGCTGATGGCGTCGTACACGTAGTAGTTGCCGAACATGGCCAGGCTGATCACCACCAGCACCAGCCAGCGGAAGGCGGGGGGTGGCGCGGGGCGCTCTTGGACTGACGGAACGGACGGCATGGAGCTCCTGGATGGGACAGCCTTCCATCCTGCCATCAGGAGGGGGGCGTTTACAGAGTTCCTGTCCCTGGCGGATAGTGGTTTCCGATGGCCAGTCCAACCCGGCGCACCTGTCCCAGCTGCCACACCCGCCTTTCCCCCCTCGCGGCGGAGTGTCCCGAGTGTGGGCTGACGCTGGCGCCGCCCCGGCAGGGCAGGCCCCTGCTCTTCCAGGCCTCGGCCCTGGCCCAGGTCCGCTTCGATCCGCCCCCCCGGAGCCTCCGGGCCCCGGCCCTGGGCCGGGTGGCGCCGGTGGCCGTGGAGGTGGGCCCCGAGGAGCTGGTGCGGCCCGAACGAGCGATGCCGGATCCCACTCCCCCGGGGCTCCCAACCCTCAGCGGTGAGGAGGCTGTGTCAAGCTTCTGGCCCCTGGTCAAGGTCGAGGCCTCCGAAGCCCTGCTGCTGGTCCTGGTCCAGGGCCTGGCACTGCTGCTGCCGGGCTGGGTCCTGGGCGTATCGCCGAACCGGCTGTTCCAGGGCGCCTGGCCCCTGGTGATTCCCTACCTGCTGGCCGTTTCCTGGACGCTCTTCCTGGGGCCCCTGGTCCTCACGGGCCAGTCCCCGATGATGGGCTTCTTTGGCGTCACCCTGCCGGAGAACTCCCCGGAACGGCGCATGGCCTTCTCCCTGGTGCA
Source organism: Candidatus Geothrix skivensis (assembly GCA_016721195.1). Lineage (GTDB taxonomy): Bacteria > Acidobacteriota > Holophagae > Holophagales > Holophagaceae > Geothrix > Geothrix skivensis. The sequence goes on from JADKIO010000009.1 coordinate 218,256, forward strand.
CCTGGTGTCGGTGCTTTGCTTCCCCCTGAGCTTCCTCTGCATGGTGCTGAGCCCCCGCCACCAGACCCTGGCGGAACTGCTCAGCGGGCAGGAACTGCTGGCCCGCCCCCTGCCCCGGCTGCGCTGAGCACGGCTACTCCACCAGCGGCTCCAGGTGGTAGGGGATGGAGATCACCACGGTCTTGGGCTTCATCAGCAGGGTGCCCTTGATGCGCCAGGCCGTCTGGTTGTGGAGCAGGTTGGCCCACCAGTGGCCCGTGACGAACTCCGGGAGGATCACCGTGATGGTGTACTCCGGCTCCACCCGCCGCATGCGGTCCAGCTCCTCGACGATGGGCTCCACGATCTTGCGGTAGGGGCTGCGGATGGCGCGCAGGGGAATGCCTTCGCAGTAGCGGGGCCAATCCGAGCGCAGGCGCTCCAGGGCCGCGCTCTCCCGGCCGTGTTCATCGGGGAAGTCCACCGTCAGGGCCTCCACCTCGCCATGTTCGGCGATCACCTTGGCGTAGTTCAGGGCCTGGACCACTCCGGAGTGGATGCCCGAGACCAGCACCACCACGCGGTTCTTGCGGGGACTGATGAAGTCGGCCCGGCTGCCCGCCAGGATGGACTTCACGCGGATGTAGTGCCGGTGGATGTTGAAGAAGGTCATCACCATGAGGGGCAGGACCAGGACCACCACCCAGGCGCCGTGGGTGAACTTGGTCACGATGATGACGGCCATCACCACCGTGGTGGTGATGGCACCGCCACCATTGATGACGGCCTTCAGGCCCCAGTGGCGACCCCGCTCCTTGAGCCAGTGACGGACCATGCCCGTCTGGGAGAGGGTGAAACCCAGGAAGACGCCCAGCGCATAGAGGGGCAGGAGGTGGTGCTCCTTCGCGTTGAAGAGCCAGACCAGGGCTGCAGACAGGATGGAAAGGATGAAGATTCCGTTCGAGAAGACCAACCGGTCACCCTGGCTGGCGAACTGCCGGGGCAGGTAGCCATCCCGGGCCATCATGGCCCCCAGCCTCGGGAAGTCGGCATAGGCCGTGTTGGCGGCCAGCAGGAGGATCAGCATGGTAAAGGTCTGGATCGCCAGGTAGGCCAAGTGGGAGAGGCCCGGCCCATCCCCGAGGATCCGCCGGGAGAGCATGGAGAGCAGGGACTCGGCGCCGCCCGTGTAGGTCACGCCAAGGTGGTTCGCCAGCCAAGTGATGCCCAGGAACATCGCGCCCAGCATGAGGACCATCGACACCATGGTGTTGGAGGCATTGCGCGAGGTGGGTTCCCGGAAGGCCGACACGCCATTGGAGATCGCCTCGACACCGGTGAGCGCCGTGCATCCGGCAGCGTAGGCCTTCATGAACACCCAGATGGCTATCCAGCCAGGAAAGGCAGGTGGCACCATCTCGTGGTGTTCGCCGACAGGGGCGCCGCCAGTGGAGTACCGCCAGAAGCCCAGGCCGATGATGATGAACATCATCACCACGAACCCGTAGGTGGGCAAGGCGAACACGGCGCCACTCTCCTTGACGCCACGCAGGTTCATGAGGCCCACGAAGGCGATCACTGCCACACCCAGCAGCACCCGGTGCGAATCCATCCCCGGGAAGGCGCTGGTGATGGCGGTGACGCCAGCAGAGACACTCACGGCCACGGTCAACACGTAATCAACGAGCAAGCTGGCCCCGGCGACCTGTGCGGGGAGCTCCCCCAGGTTCTCTTTGGCCACGATGTAGGCCCCGCCGCCGCTGGGGTAGGCGAAGATGGTCTGGCGGTAGCTCACGGTCAGGATCGCCAGCAACACGACGATGCCGACGGCCACGGGCCAGGACTGACTGAGCACCGTGGGCCCAAAGGCCGCCAGGGCCATATAGGGCGCCAGGGCGGCCATGATCTCGCCCGTGGCATAGGCCACGGATGACAGCGCGTCGGAACTGAACACTGCCAGCGCAACGGGATTGCTGATCCGGGCCTCGTGGCTTTCCTCGCTGGCCAACCGCCGGCCCAGAAGGACCCTTCTAACTTTGGCCACGGCTCACCCTTCCTGGATCAACGGGCAACCCTCTGGCCCGAGGGATTCATCGCCAAGACACCCAAAGCCACTCCTGCCCCACCGAACCACGCCATGCCCGCCACACTCCAAGGAGAAGGTTTGATCCTCAGCACAGCAAAGCGGAAGGCCCGACTTCAGCGCCGGCAGAAGGCCAGAGCCTCCACCAGGTGCCGCTGCTCTGGCGCCACCGGCCAGAGCCAGCGCTCCTTCCGCGCCAGCGCCTCCGTCTCCACCCCCAGCAGGGTAGGCACATCCAGCCCGGCCAGCGGATCACCGGCCTCCAGCCCCGAACAGCCCCCCAACTGCCGGGTCCAGTCCTGCTCCCAGGGGCCCAGGTCGAGGGGTCCCGCGCCGAAGACCACGGCCCGGTCATGGACCAGCCAAAGGTCGGCGCCGCTGTCCCGCAGGGCCCCCAGGAAGGCCGTGATCGCCAATCCTGTCCAGGCCTCCATGGCCTCCACCAGGGGATCGGCGCCCTCGGCATCCGGATCCCCAAGAGGCCCGCCGAAACGGGTCTCCACCAGCCGCTGGGCCACCACCCCGAACTGGCCCATGACATTGGCCGCCAGGATGGTCCCGGGCCGATGCCGCTCGATCCAGGCCCTCAGGGGTTCAGGGTCCGGCTGCAGGGAGGGCAGCAGGCCCGCCAACCGTTTCCGGGCGGTCTCCCGGTCCCGGCGGCGCCCCGACCAGGGCTCCATCACCGCCCGGCGGGCCATGGCCTCCAGGTCCGACAAGCCGCCGGTCAGGTCCGCGAAGACCCAGGGCGGCCAGCAACCGTGCCGCAGGGCCGTCCAGGTGCGGCTCCAGGGATCGCCGTCCCAACCGGTGGTACGGGGAGGTGCCAGGGCCCAGGGCACCTCCAGCCCCGCACCGGCCCCGAGGATCAGCACGGGCCGGGAGGGATCAGCGGCCTGAAGGCCTTCGCCCAGGAAGGCCCGCACCCGCTGCAGGTGCCCGCTCCAGTCGGTGTGGTTCCGCGCCAGGAAGGCGAACTGCTCCTGGCGGAGCAACCTGGATAGCGGCTTGGACATTCCTGAATGATAGGGAAGACTGGAGGATCAGGAGGCCGAATGGCCCGTTTCTCGAAGCGCGCTGGCCGCGAGGTGCTGGAAGGGCACCCCCGTCTTCCGGAGTGGATCACGAAGGAGCGGGTGAAGCTGGGGGAGCTGCATGCCATGAAGAAGGGGCTGCGGGACTCCCACCTGCACACGGTCTGCGAGGAGGCCCGCTGCCCCAACCGGGCCCACTGCTTCACCCAGGGCACGGCCACCTTCCTGCTCATGGGCGAGGTCTGCACCCGGGCCTGCGGCTTCTGCAGCATCCAGAGCGGCAAGCCCCGGGGCCTGGATCCCGCTGAGCCCCAGGAAACCGCCGAGCGGGTGGCCACCCTGGGTCTGCGCTTCGCCGTGCTCACCAGCGTGAACCGGGACGATCTGCCGGACGGCGGTGCCGCCCACTTCTCCGAGACCGTGCTGGCCATCCGCCGCCGCAATCCTGGCGTGGGCGTGGAGGTGCTGGTGCCCGACTTCCTGGGGGACCTGGAGGCCGTGGCCCGGGTGGTGGCCGCGGGCCCCGCCGTGTTCAACCACAACACCGAGACCGTGCCCAGCCTCTACCCGGAGGTGCGGCCCGCGGGGAGGTTTGAGCGATCGCTTCGCGTGCTTTCGCACGCGAAGTTAATGGGAAGTGCTTTGTATGGCCCTAGCTTCAAAACCAAGAGCGGTCTCATGCTCGGGCTCGGGGAAACCGAAGCCGAGCTGCTGACCACCTTCGAGGATCTGGCCAAGGCCCAGGTGGACATCCTTACCCTGGGCCAGTACCTGCGGCCCACCCGGCACCAGCTGCCCGTGAAGCGCTACGTCCATCCCGACGAGTTCGCCGCCCTGGGCCAGAAGGCCAAGTCCTACGGCTTCACAACCGTCTATGCCGGCCCCCTGGTGCGCTCCAGCTTCAACGCCCATGAGGTGGCTGAGTTCGAAGGCATCAGCATCGCTTGACCAAAACTCATCCCACCTGGGTTGGCCAACAGCACTCGGGCGGCCTTTCCTCGATCCGGAGCACCTAAGATGGGGTCATGTCCGACCTAACACTGGCCTTCGGTCTTACCCTGTTCGCCGGCCTTTCCACCGGCATCGGCAGCGCCATTGCCTTCTTCGCTCGCCACACCAACACCCGCTTCCTTTCGGTGAGCCTGGGGTTCTCCGCCGGCGTCATGCTCTACGTCAGTTTCATCGAGATCCTGCCCAAGGCCCAGGCCTCCCTTTCTGTTCTCTATGGACCGCGGGGCGGGGCCTGGGCGACCACCCTGGCTTTCTTCGCTGGCATTGCCCTGATCGCCCTGATTGACCAACTCGTGCCCAGGGCCGAGAATCCCCACGAAGCGCATCGGATCGAAGAACTCCACGAAGACCCCGCCGGACGGACGGCCCTCGCCCGCACGGGCCTGTTCATGGCCCTGGCCATCGCCATCCACAATTTCCCCGAGGGACTCGCCACCTTCATGGCCACCATGCAGGAGCCCAGGCTCGGCCTGCCCATCGCGGCCGCCATCGCCATCCACAACATCCCGGAAGGCATCGCCGTCAGCGTGCCGATCTACTATGCCACCGGAAGCCGGAGGAAGGCCCTCGGGTACTCCTTCCTCTCGGGGCTGGCTGAGCCTGCGGGCGCCGTGCTCGGCTATTTTCTGCTGCACAGCTTGGTCAGCGAGGCCCTGTTCGGCCTGGTCTTCGCAGCGGTGGCCGGAATCATGGTGTTCATCAGTTTGGACGAGCTGCTGCCCACGGCCGAAAAGTACGGCAAGCATCACCATTGCATCGGCGGCCTGGTGGCCGGCATGGCGGTGATGGCGCTGAGCCTGCTGCTTCTCATCTAGCCTGGCTCTACTCGAGGACGCGATCACGTCTTTGGCCTGGCTCCCCTGCCGGTTCAATGGCCGATCAGCTTCCGAACCACCGGAGGCCAGGCGGGGTGGTGGAAGATCACCGACATCACCAGGTGCGCAGCCATCATGGCGGGCAGGCCGATGAGATAGACAGGATGGACGCGTCGGCGGGTCCAGAGGTCGTACAGCATGGCCAGGAGGATCAACACATAGCCCCCGGCGAAGAGGGCCAGAGGGAAGCCGATCAGGCCAGGGCCGAACTGCTTCATCAGGATGCGGCCCAGGGACCGGCCGAACCCGGCCCCCAGCAGCTCGACCGTTGCCAGCAGCATCAGGCGCTTGTGTGCGGAAGGGTTTTTTCGAAAGACCATGGCGAGGCCCACACAGGTACCAAAGATGACCATGCCCATGATCTGTACGATCAGGAAGGCGATGCGCTCGCCGTGCCCCGCTTCGAAGCGCTCCCGGTGCACCGCGAGGGCGGTGGCGATCCCCAGGTACACCATGACCACGGCCAGGCCCCCTCCGAAGACACCCAGCCGCCGGTGCAGCTCGGTCCGGTGGGCCCCGATCAGGAAGGTCTGGACGCTGAGTAGGACCAGCCAGCCGGTGAAGGCGGCGGCATGGGCGTGCAGGATGAGCGGCGGAGGCGGCAGGTGGCCCTGGAGCCGGGCCAGCAGGCCGGGGCCAAAGCCGATGGAAACCACGGCCCAGGCGACCAGCGCAAAGCCAAGGTAGAACCATCGGTCATACCGGTGTTGGACGGCAAAGGCCGTCGGGTGCTCCCTGAATGGCATGGCTCCCCCGGCAGGACGACGGTATCTGTTGGAACAGGGTGATGGACGACTCTAGCAAGGTCCATCCAGCGCCTCAAGGGCATCCCACGGAACGCGCAAGTCCCCGGCTCCGGCTCAGTCCCGGCGCGGCTCCACCACGATGGCCGTGGGCTCGGCTGGGCAGGCGAACACACAAAGACCGCAGCCCGTGCAGGTGTCGGCATCCACCACCGGGTGGCCGATGCTCTCGCCCTCGGCGGGGGGCGAGATTCGGATGGCCTCCTCGGGATAGGGGCAGCGGTCCACGCAGACCCGGCAAGCCCGGGCCTCCCGGTCCAGGGTCTCCCAGGTCACGCACTGGGCGGGCTTCACCCGGGCGGTGCCCATGCGGGTGGCCTTGGGGCCCACGAGCTCGGTGCCATCGGGCAGCGTGCGCCGGGGCCAGACCAGGGCCTCGTCTTCGCAGACGGCCACGCAGGGCAGCGTGGTGCAGAGGAAGCAGGGCACACTGCGGGGCTCGATGTAGGGCGTCTTCAGGGCCAGGCCCGCCGAGGGGGAGGCCAGGAGGATGGCGTTCTCGGGGCAGGCCCGCATGCACTTGTCGCAGCGCGTGCACTTGGTGAGGAACTCCAGCTCGTCCAGGGCGCCCGGGGGGCGGAGGAGCTTCGGCCCCAGGCCCGTGACCACGTCCTCCAGGCGGTTCGCCACGAAGCCCGCAAACAGGGTGCCCAGGGACTTGAAGAAGTCCCCGCGCTCCTGGGGTTCGTCGAGCTTCTTGGCCATCGGGGGACTCTACATGAGCCCGAAGACGCGCAGGGTGGGCCGCAGCACGCCCCAGAGCACGGGATCGAAGCCCAGGGAAAGCACGGCCGCCCGGCCATCGCCGGTGAGGTCCAGGTGTGCCAGCAGCTCCGCACTGATGGCCACGTCCCGGGAGCTGGGGGCCGAATCCACCCACTTGGCCCCCCCCGGTGCCTCCAGCTTGGCGAGGGTCTTGCCCTCCGCCGCGCGGAGGTGAAGGATGAGAAGGTCCCCGTGGAAGGAGGGCACGCGGATTTCCATGAGCCGCCCCTTGCCCACCACTGGAGTCACCGGCACCACCTCGAAGGCCGCGCGGTAGCCCATCTTGGTGAGGTCCGGGTCCTCACCGTTGAGGACGGCCAGGGTCTGCTCCACGAGACCATCCAGGCCCCGATCCCCCATCCAGGCCACGGAGCGCAGGTGGGTTCCAGCCACCTCGCCCACCCCCTCCAGGAGGGAGGGGATCAGGGCCAACACCTGCTCCAGGGCCGGTCGGCCCCGCAGGGACTTGACCCCTTCCGGCCAGGGCCCCGTGAGCGGGAGAGCTTCGATGCGACCCTCCGGTTCGGGCCGGAGGTCCAGGATGCGGCCCGGGAAGCCCTCCAGCAGCTCCATGTCCGGCGTATCGGCCAGGATGACGGCATCCAGCCCCTCCAGCAGCAATCTGCTGGGCGCGAAGACCACCAGATCGCCCACCTCCTCCTCGACGGTGAGGGCCCCGATGGACAGGGGCAGCACGGAGGCCTCGCGGGCCTCCAGGGCCCCCACGAGCTCGCGCCCCAGGAGTGTCTGGGCGCCGATGACGGCAAGTTTCAGCATGGGGATCCCCTCGGTGTCAAACCCGGATGGTGGCTTCATCCCCGGGGACGTGGTCCGCCAGGGCGGCGGCCACGGGGCCCGCCAGGAACTGGCGCACCTGCTCGCCGGCCCGGCCCGTGAAGCGCCGGGCATCCAGGAGGCCCGCCAGGTCGGCCTCGGTCATGGCCCAGGCCGGATCCTGGGCCAGCAGCGACAATAGCTCGTTGGGGCGGCCCTCCTGCTTGATGCGCCGGCCGGCCTCCAGGGAGGCCACCCGGAAGGCCTCGTGCAGGTCCTGGCGGTCGCCCCCCCGGGTCACGCCCTCCATGAGCATCACTTCCGCCGCCATGAAGGGCAGCTCGGCCTGGAGTCGGGCCTCGATCATCCGGGGGTTCACCACCAGGCCCGAGGCCACGTTCTTGAAGAGCACCAGGATGGCGTCGATGGCCAGCAGGCCTTGGCTGATGGTGAGGCGCCGGTGGGCGCTGTCGTCCAGGGTGCGCTCCAGCCACTGGGTGGCGCTGGTCTGGTAGGTGGAGGGCATCAGGCCCAGCACGAAGCGGGCGAGGCTGTTGATGCGCTCGGCGCGCATGGGATTCCGCTTGTAGGGCATGGCGCTGGAGCCGATCTGCTTGTCCTCGAAGGGCTCCTCCACTTCCTTCAGGTGCTGGAGCAGGCGCAGGTCGCAGGCAAACTTGGAGGCCGAGGCTGCGAGGCCGCAGAGTACCTGACCGATGCGGTCCTCCAGCTTCCGGGTGGCCGTCTGGCCCGAGACGGGGATGGCCGGGAAGCCCACCTTGGCGCAGAAGCGTCGCTCCAGTTCCTCGACTCTGGCCCCATCCCCGTTGAACAGCTCCAGGAAGGTGGCCTGGGTGCCGGTGACCCCTTTCACGCCCCGGACGGGGGTGGTGCGCACGAGGTGATCGAGGTCCTCCAGGTCCAGCAGCAGGTCCTGGATCCAGAGGGTGGCGCGCTTGCCCACGGTGGTGGGCTGGGCCGGCTGGAAGTGGGTGAAGCCCAGGGTGGGCTGGTCCTGCCACTGGGCCGCGAAGGTTGCCAGGGCGGCGATGACATCCTGGAGGCGGCGCCGTAGCAGGGCCAGGGCCTCCTGGGCGATGAGCAGGTCCCCGTTGTCGGTGACGAAGCAGCTGGTGGCCCCCAGGTGGATGATGGGCCGGGCCCCCGGGGCCTGTTCGCCCCAGGCGTGGATGGCGGCCATGACGTCGTGGCGCAGGGCGGCCTCATGCCGGGCGATGGCTTCGAGATCCACCGCATCCTGGCTGGTCCGGAGCTCCGAGAGCTGGGCCTGGGTCACCGGAAGGCCAAGCTCTGACTCCGCTTCCGCCAGCGCGATCCAGAGCCGACGCCAGACCCGCTGCCGATAGAGGGGTGAGAGCAGGCGCACCATGGCCTTGCTGGCGTACCGGCTGGCCAGGGGGTGTTCGAAACGCTCCAGCTCGGGACTGTCGTGGGGCGGAAGGAAGGACATGAGAACTCCGGCCCACCAGTGTCTCACACGCGCAGACCTGTGACCCGGCTCACGAAGAGGGGGTCTGTGAAGGTGACCGTCGCGGCTAGGATGGAAGCATCACTTGGGAGCCGACGCCATGTATGAAGTGATCAGGACCTCTGACCCCGCTGTGTTCCAGGCCCTGGAGCTGGAAGTGCAGCGCCAGCGGCACCACCTGGAACTCATCGCCTCGGAGAACTACGCCTCCCGCGCGGTCATGCAGACCATGGGCTCCCACTTCACGAACAAGTATGCAGAAGGCTACCCCGGCAAGCGCTACTACGGCGGCTGCAGCAACGTGGACATCATCGAGGACCTGGCCCGGGACCGGGCCAAGCAGATTTTCGGGGCCGAGCACGCCAACGTGCAGCCCCACAGCGGAGCCCAGGCCAACATGGCGGTCTACCTCGCCGCGCTGAAGCCTGGCGACACCGTCATGGGATTGGACCTTTCCCACGGCGGCCACCTCACCCACGGCCATCCCCTCAACAGCTCCGGCATCCTCTACAAGTTCGTGCCCTACCACGTGCGCCAGGAAGACGAGCGGGTGGACATGGACGAGGTCCGTGCCCTGGCCCTCCAGCACCGCCCCAAGATGATCGTGGTGGGCGCCTCCGCCTACAGCCGCACCTGGAATTTCCCACTCTTCCGGCAAATCTGCGACGAAGTCGATGCGCTGCTCATGGTGGACATGGCCCACATCGCGGGGCTGGTGGCCACGGGGCATCACCCGAGCCCGGTGCCCCATGCGGATTATGTCACCACGACCACCCACAAGACCCTGCGGGGCCCCCGCGGCGGCCTGATCCTGTGCAAATCCCAGTACGCGAAGGACCTCGACAGGGCTGTTTTCCCCGGTGTCCAGGGCGGGCCCCTCATGCACATCATTGCCGCCAAAGCCGTGGCCCTCCATGAGATCCAGCAGCCCGACTTCAAGGCCTACAGCGGCCAGGTCATCCGCAATGCCCACGCCCTGGCCAAGGGCCTCCAGGAGCGTGGCTGGCGCATCGTGAGCGGCGGCACGGACACCCACCTCTTCCTCGTGGATCTGCGGGACCACGGCCTGCTGGGCCACGAGGCCGAGCAGTGCCTTCACCGGGCCGGGATGACCACCAACAAGAACGGCATTCCCTTCGACCCCAACCCGCCCCTCAAGCCCTCGGGCGTGCGGCTCGGCAGCCCTGCCCTCACCACCCGGGGCATGACCGAAGCGGAGATGGACCATATCGCCCGGTTCTTCGACCTGACCCTGCGCCACCGGGCCGACGAAAGCACCTTCGCCCGGGTCCGCCAGGAGGTTTTCCACCTGACCGATCAGTTCCCCATTCCCGAGTAACCTGGTCCGATCTGCTCCCACCGCCGAAACGCTCTGTGTTTCGGCGGTATGTTTTTCCCCGGGGTGTGCATGACCGAGGCCGATGGGCTGTTCGTCTACGGGACCCTACGGGAGGGTGGGTCGAACCATGCCTGGCTGATGCGCACCCATCCCGAGGGCCTGACCCGGGCCTGGGTGGCGGGGCGGCTTTTCCATTTGCCGGCGGGCTACCCGGCCTTGGTGCCGGGTCCAGCGCCCGGTGCACCACCCCCGGGGCCCGGCTGGGTCCGGGGCGACTTCGTGGGCTACGAAGACGAAGGCGACCTCAGCTCCGCCCTGGCGGACCTGGATCCTCTCGAAGGCGTAGAGGAAGGGCTCTTCAGCCGCGAGATCCTGTCCGTGCGGCTTGAGGGCGGGCATTCCTACCAGGCCTGGGCCTACCTGTTCCATGTGGAACGACTGCCCAGGCTGGAGCGGGAGGCCACCGAAATCCTGGACGGAGACTGGGGTCCCTACCTTTAACGCCAAACGACGCGGGCAAGCCCGCACCGTTTGGCGACTGTCAAACCAAGGGCTTGCTACAAACCCAACTTGGGCTGCTCGCCACCTTCATCGGGACCCGGATGGGCCAGGTCGGCGTCGGCCAAGTCCTCTTCCTCGTCCAGAGCCATGGCGCTGGCATCGATCTTGGCGAGGCCCACCACCCGATCCTCGGCGCTGGCCAGTTTGAGGAGGCCGACGCCCTGGGCGTTGCGGCCGGTCTTGCGGACTTCGTCGATGAGGAAGCGGATGACCATGCCCTCTTGGCTGATGAGGAGGCACCCCTCCCCCGGCTTGACGAGCTTGAAGCCCACCACGTGGCCATTGCGAACCCCGGCCCGGATGTTGATGACGCCGGTACCGCCCCGGCCCTGAAGCCGGTAGTCCTGGAGGAGGCTGCGCTTGCCGTAGCCCTTTTCGCAGACCGTGAGCAGCATGCCGTGGTCCTCGGTGCTTTCGTCGGGCTCCACGCCCTCCGGCAGATCCGGCAGGGGGTCGGCCACCTCCATGTCCACGATGTGATCCTTGGCCGCCAGCTTCATGCCCCGTACGCCCGTGGTGGCGCGGCCCGTGGCGCGCACATCCTCCTCGGGGAAGCGGATGGCCTTGCCCTGGGCGGTGGCCAGGAAGATCTGCTGGGAGCCCGTGGAGCGGCGCACGGCCACCAGGGCATTGTCATCATCGATGTTGAGGGCGATGAGGCCATTGGCCCGGATGTTGGCATAGGCCGCCAGGCTGGATTTCTTCACGGTACCGTCGGCGGTGGCGAAGACCAGGTTCTCCCCCTCGGGAAAGTCGCGGAGGGCCATGAGGGTGACGACGTTCTCGCCGTCCTTCAGGGAGATGAGGTTGCGGATGTGCTTGCCCCGGGTGGAGGCGGCAGCCTCCGGCAGGTCATAGACCTTGAGGGCGTAGACGATGCCCTTGTCCGTGAAGGCCATGAGGGTGTCGTGGGCCTTGGTCATGAAGAGCTGTTCGACGAAGTCCTCGTCCTTGGTCTTCATGCCCACCTTGCCCTTGCCCCCGCGGCGCTGGCGGCGGTAGGCGTTGAGGTCGGTGCGCTTGATGTAGCCCGCCTTGGACATGGTGACGACCATGGGGTCGTCGGGGACCACGTCCTCCATGCGAATCTCTCCGGAGTAGCCCACGATCTCCGTGCGGCGGTCGTTGCCGAACTGGTCGGCCACCTGCTGAAGCTCTTCCTTGATGACCTTCAGGAGCAGCTTCTCGTCCGCCAGGATGGCCTTGAGCTTGGCGATGATCTTCTCGATCTCCGCCAGTTCGTCGAGGATCTTCTCTCGCTCCAGGCCCGTGAGGCGCTGGAGGCGCATGTCCAGGATGGCCTGGGCCTGCAGGGCCGAGAGGCAAAGGCTGGGGTCCTTCTTGAGGGCCGCGGCGGAGGCGAAGGCCCCAGCCATAAGGCCGGCCTTGGCCTCCTCGGGGCTCTTGGCGGCCCGGATGAGCTTGATGACCGCGTCCAGGTGATCCAGGGCGATCTTCAGGCCCATCAGGATGTGGTGGCGCTCCTCGGCCTTCCGCAACTGGAACAGGGTGCGCCGGGTCACCACCTCCCGGCGGAAGCCAATGAACTCCTGGAGCACTTCCCGCAGGGTGCAGATCCGCGGCTGGCCATTGACGATGGCCAGCATGGTGATGGGGAAGCTGTTCTGGAGCTGGGTCTGCTGGTAGAGCTGGTTCAGCACGATGTCGCTGGGTTCGTTCTTCTTGAGCTCGACCACGAGGCGGATGCCCTCCCGGTCGCTCTCGTCCCTCAGGTCGCTGATGCCATCGATCTTCTTGTCCCGCACCAACTCCGCGATCTTCTCGATGAGGGTGGACTTGTTCACCTGGTAGGGCAGCTCCGTGAAGACAAGCTGCTCCCGGTCCCCCGCCCGCCGGATCTGCTCCACGTGGGACTTGGCGCGCACCACGCAGCGGCCACGGCCCGTGCGGTAGGCATCCAGGACCCCCTCGGTGCCCAGCATGATGCCGCCGCCAGGGAAGTCCGGGGCCTTGATGTGGCCCATGAGGCCGTCCAGGGCCAAACCGGGGTCGTCGATCAGGTGCACCAGGGCGCCACAGCACTCACGGAGGTTGTGGGGGGGGATGCTGGTGGCCATGCCCACGGCGATGCCCTGAGAGCCGTTCACCAGCAGGTTCGGGAACCGGGAAGGCAGGACGAGGGGCTCCTCCATGCTGCCGTCGTAGTTGGGGCCGAAGTCCACCGTGTCCTGGTCGATGTCGCCCATCAGCTCGTTGGCCAGGCGCGACAGCCGGGCCTCGGTGTAGCGCATGGCCGCCGCGGAGTCGCCATCGATGGAGCCAAAGTTGCCCTGGCCGTCCACCAGCACGTGGCGCATGGAGAAGGGCTGGGCCATGCGGACGAGGGTGTCGTAGATGGCCGAGTCGCCGTGGGGATGGTACTTACCCATCACGTCACCCACCGTGCGGGCGGATTTCTTGTAGGCCCGGTTCCAGTCGTTGCCGGCTTCCTTCATGGCAAAGAGCACCCGGCGGTGCACGGGCTTGAGGCCATCCCGGACATCGGGCAGGGCCCGGCCCACGATGACGCTCATGGCGTAGTCCAGGTAGGACTTCCGCATCTCTTTTTCGATTTCCAGGGGCTCGATTCGATTCGGGTTCATGTGTCTTCCGGTGTTCTACGTGGAACGCAACTCGACATGTTTGAAAAACAAGAACTTAGATGTCGATGTTCTCGGCCAGGAGGGCGTTGGTCTCGATGAAGCGGCGCCGGGGTTCCACGGCATCACCCATGAGGATGGTGAAGATTTCGTCCGCCTCCACGGCGTCGTCCACGCGGACCTGTAGGAGGGTCCGACGCTCGGGATCCATGGTGGTCTCCCAGAGTTGCTCGGGGTTCATTTCGCCCAGGCCCTTGTAGCGCTGGATGCCCAGGCCCCGCTTGCCTTCTTCCATGACCATGGCCAGCATGGCCTCGGGGTCGGAGAAGACCTGTTCCTTGCCCAGCTTGGTGGTCCCCTCGTCGCCGTCCTCCTCCTTGTCCTTGGCGGTCTCCTTGGCGTCCTTGAGGCGGCGGAGCCGCAACTCCCCGCCCCGGAAGGCCGCCAGCTCGACCTGGAGAGCGGCCAGGCGTCGGAACTCGCCCCAGTGGGCCACGAGGGTGTCGATCCACAGGGTGATGGGCCGGCTGAGGTGCAGGCGCACCACCCGGAGGCGGTGGCTGGCGGGAATGGTGATGGCGGGGTCCTCGCCCTCGGCGGCCCGCTCGGAGGATTCAATGGTCTCGATCTCGCAGGTGCCCAGCTTCTGCCGGGTGATGGCGGCGGCCAGCTGCTCCAGGGACTCCCTGCTCTCGAAGCGCTCGGCATCCAGGAGCCCCTCGGCCAGCAGGGCATCCACGATGGGCCGGGCGTAGCCGCGGCGGTTCAGCTTGCCGTAGAGCTGCTGCACCTCGCCCCACTTCTTCATCTCGCGCACCAGGGTGGCCCCTTTGTGCTCGCTGCCGTCCGGCAGGGTGAGGGCCCAGCCGTCCAGGGCCTTCTGGAAGAGGAACTCCTCCAGGGCCCGTTCGTCCTTGAGGTACTTCTCTGTCTTGCCCTTCTTGACCTTGTACAGGGGCGGCTGGGCGATGTAGAGATGGCCCCGCTCCACCAGCTCGGGCATCTGCCGGTAGAAGAAGGTGAGCAACAGGGTCCGGATGTGGGATCCGTCCACGTCGGCGTCGGTCATGAGCACGACCTTGTGGTAGCGGAGGTTCTCGACCTTGAACTCATCCTTGCCGATGCCTGTGCCCAGGGCCTGGATGAGCACCCGGAGTTCGTTGTGGCTGAGGATCTTGTCGAAGCGGGCCTTCTCCACGTTCAGGACCTTGCCCTTGAGGGGCAGGATGGCCTGGGTGGCCCGGTGGCGCCCCTGCTTGGCGCTGCCGCCGGCGGAATCGCCCTCCACCAGGAAGATCTCGCTGAGGGCCGGATCCTTCTCCTGGCAGTCCGCCAGCTTGCCGGGGAGGCCGCCCCCATCCAGGGCCCCCTTGCGGCGGGTCAGGTCCCGGGCCTTCCGGGCGGCTTCCCGGGCTCGGGCCGCCTCAATGGCCTTCTCCAGGATGGCCTTGGCCTCCCGGGGGTTCTCCTCGAAGAAGGCTGAGAGCTTTTCGTAGACGATGGTCTGGACGATGCCCTTCACCTCGCTGGAGACCAGTCGGTCTTTGGTTTGGCTTGAAAACTTGGGGTCAGGGACCTTGGCGCTCAAGACCGCCGTCAAGCCCTCGCGGACGTCCTCGCCCGAGAGGGTCACCTTGGCGCTCTTCAGCAGGTTGTTGCGCTCGGCGTAGGCGTTGATGACCCGCGTCATGGCGGCCCGGAAGCCCTCCAGGTGGGCGCCGCCGTCCCGGTTGCGGATGTTGTTCGTGAAGCAGTAGAGGGTCTCCTGGTAGGAGTCGTTCCACTGGAGGGCCACCTCGACGGTGGTGTCCTGTTTCTCATCCTTGATGAAGATGGGGGGCTTGTGGAGGACCACCTTGTTGCGGTTCAGGTGCTCCACGAAGGCGCTGATGCCGCCGGCGTTGACGAAGTCGTGGGTATCTCCCGTGCGCTCATCCGTGATGCGGATGTGGACGCCCTGGTTGAGGTAGCTCAACTCCCTCAGGCGCTGGCTCAGGATCTCGAAGCTGAAGTCCAGGACATTGTTGAACACCTCGGGATCGGGCAGGAAGCGCACCCGGGTGCCCCGCCGGGCCGTGGGGCCCACGGGCTTCAGGGGGGCATCGGCCTTGCCCCGGGAGAAGCTCATGGCGTACTCCCGCCCCTCCTTCCAGACCGTCAGCCAGAGCTTGCTGGACAGGGCGTTGACGCAGGACACGCCCACGCCATGGAGGCCACCGGACACCTTGTAGGCGTTCTTGCCATCAGTGCTGGTGTTGTCGAATTTCCCGCCAGCATGCAGCACGGTCATGATCACTTCGGCGGCACTGCGGCCCTCTTCCTTGTGGATGTCCACAGGGATGCCACGGCCATCGTCTTCCACGCTGCAACTGCCGTCGCCGTGCAGGATCACGTCCACGCGCTTGCAGAAGCCCGCCAGGGCTTCGTCCACAGCGTTGTCCACCACCTCGTAGACCATGTGGTGGAGGCCACTGCCGTCGTCGGTATCGCCGATGTACATGCCAGGCCGCTTGCGGACGGCCTCGAGGTCTCGCAGAACCGTAATGTTGTCGGCGGTGTAGCTGTCGGTTTCAAGGGGAGTGTGGACGCGTGCGCTAAGGACTTCTTCGGACATCAAGACTCACTTGGTTGGGTACGGTGAAAAGCGGTGGTACAGCGCGGGTCAGGCGGTGGCGCTGTTGGCAAAGCGGACGGGCATGAGCACGTAGCGGAAGCTGAAGTCCTCAAGGCTGGGGGACATGAAGACGCCCTGCCCCACCTCGTCCTTGAACTGGTAGACCACCTCCTCGCCCGGCAGCCGCTCCAGCAACTCCGTGAGGTAGTCGATGTTGAAGGCCAGCTCGAAGGGGTGTTCCTCACCCGTGAAGGGCAGTGTGGCCTGGTTCACCCCCTCGTCAGGGTGCTGGAAGACGGTGCGCAGGTTGGGGAACTCGTAAAACAAGCGCACGTTCTTGTTGTAGTCGTCCTTCTTGAGTCCCACAAAGCGGAGGGTGCGCAGGAAGACCTCGCGGTCCAGGATCACCCGCTTGGGCAACTCGGCGGGCAGCACTTTTTCGTAGGCCGGATAGTTGCCGGTCACGAGGCGGGTGCTGAACTTCAGGCCCGGCTGGTCGAGGAAGAGGGTCGTGCCATCCCAACAGAGCTCCACCTCGCCTTCGTCCCCCAGGAGGGTCGGGATGAGATCCAGGGCCCGCTTGGGCACGATGAGGCGGACCTCGTCCTTGAGCTTCGTGTCGCAGGGCACCTCCGCCACGGCCAGGCGGAACCCATCGGTGGAGACCACTCGGACGTGGTGCTTGGACAGGTGCAGCAGCACGGCGGAAAGGGTTGGCTTGGTGGCATCCTTGCTGACGGCGATGGAGCCCAGTTGGATGGCCCGCTTGAGGCGGAGCACGGGGATCTTGACCACCGGCAGTTCCTTGCCGGGTATGGGCAGCTCGGGAAAGCCTTCGCCGGGCTGGATGTTGTGCTCCGAGTTCATACCCTTGGCCCGCAGCCAGAGGCGGCCGCCCGCGTCCGGACACTCCAGGCTGAGCACCCCCTCTGGGAACACCCGCACCGTTTCGATGAACTTCTTGCCGGGCACGGCCATGGTCCACTGTCCCTGCCCCTCCCCGGGCACGGTGGCTTCGAAGGCTAGCTCCATGTCCGTGGCTTTCAGCACGACCTCTTTGGGGCGGACGTCCACAAGGATGTGCTGGAGGATCGGAAGGGTCACCCGGCGGTCGAGGGCATGCTTCAAGAGACCCAGCGTCCGATCCAGACGATCCTTGGAAACCTGTAACTGAAGATTCATGAATCACCCTTGATGATGCTGAGGACCTGGGCAACCTGTGGAAAGACGCGTCAAAGCCATATTCTAGCGGAGTTTCGCTGCACGGGACAGGCTGTGGAAATGGCCCTGGACCCTGTGGGGCGGGGCCCCGGGAGTCGCTCCAAAACGCCTCGCAGGCAAGCCTGTGGATCCGAGAGCGGTTGGTGCTGTGGACAAATATATAAGATTAAATAAATCAATGAATACTGTTCAACAAGGCTTGGACCATCCTGTGGAAATCTGGATCTCGCTTCATCCGGTCCCGCACCGAGTCAATGGCGTTCATGACCGTCGAATGGTGCATGTTGAAGGAACGGCCGATGTCGGTGAAGGGTGATGAGGAAATCTCCCGGGCCAAATACATCGCGACCTGGCGAGGCACCAGGATGGCTTGTTGCCGGGATCGTTTCTTCATCAGGTCCACGAAGGACACATTGAAGGTTTCTGCCGTCATGCGATAGATGCGGTCCGGATGGACCGGCGCCAGGGGCTCCTCCCCGCTCTGGCCCTGGAAGGCCGCATGGGCCACCTCCAGGGAAGGGGGCACGCCGAGGAGGCTGGCCTGGAAGATGACTCGGGTGAGGAAGCCCTCCAGGTCCCGCACGCTGCCCTTGGCCTTGTGGGCGATGAAGGTCAGCACGTCCTCGGGGATAGGTGGAACGTGCCGGAAGTCCACGTCCTCGAGCTTCTTCTTCAGGATGGCGATGCGGGTCTCGAAATCCGGCGGCTGGATGTCGGCGGTCAGGCCCCACTTGAAGCGGGTGATGAGCCGCTCGTGGCAGCCCTCCAGGCGCTGGGGCGGCTTGTCCGAAGTGATGACGATCTGCTTCCCATGCTGGAGCAGGTGCTCGAGGATGTGGAAGACCTCCTCCTGCGTGCGCTCCATTTTCCCCAGGGTCTGGACGTCATCCAACAGCAGCACATCGTTCTGCTGGTATTTCTTGCGCATGGGCTCGGTGTTCTTGGCGCGGATGGCCACGGTGAGCTCATTGAAGAAGTTGTCCACCTTCAGGTAGACGACCCGCAAGCGCGGATCCCGCTCCAGCAGCCCCTTGCCGATGCCAACCATGAGGTGGGTCTTGCCCAACCCCGCCCCGCCATAGATGAACAGGGGGTTCATGCTGAGGGGCGTGGCGGCTTTTCCAAAGCTGTCGACCACGGCCCTGGCGGCGGCGAAGGCCAGCTGGCTGCCGGGTCCGACCACGAAGCGGTCAAGGGTGTAGCGGTTGAACAGGTGGGGGAAGGAAACCGTTTGTTCCGCCCCGGCCATGGCTGCATGAAAGGGCTTCTTGGGGCTGGGCCTGGAAAGCACTGGAGGGGCGCCGTTGATGTGGAATTCGAGGCGCAGGTCCCCCAGCCCCCCCTGGGCCAGGGCGTCGCTGAATTCTTCGGGCAGCTGCTGCTCGATCCAGAGCTTGGCCGCGGCGCTGGGGACCTGGATCCACAGTGAGCCATCCTTCACCACCAGGGGCTCACAGGGGGCGATCCACTCGCGGAAACTGGCCTCCGGAAGCTGCTTGGCCAGGCCCGAGCGGATGGTGTCCCAGAGGGCTGTGGGATCGGCGGATCGCATGGTTTCACCAGCAGGGATGGGACAGGGCGCGGGCACACACCATCGACGGAGAGCGCAGCACACACTCCGTCCACGCCAGGCTCGCCAGGGGGGAACCCAATCTAGCATCCCGAGGCGCTCCTGGGAGAGTGGAAATGCCCTTGAGCCCGCGGCTCCTCGCTGATAACCTCAAAGGTTCGTTCTCCTCCCCGGGAGGGGACCCCCGAGGTGGAACCATGAAGCGCACCTTTCAGCCCAACAACCGTCGCCGCGCCAAGACCCACGGCTTCCTGAGCCGCATGAAGACGAAAAATGGCCGCCTGGTGCTCAAGCGCCGCCGTGCCAAAGGTCGTCACGTCCTGGCGCTCTAGCCCGCCGGTGATCTACAAGGGCCGCTTCCGGACGGTGCGGCACAAAGACCACGCGGTTCCCGCACCGTTGCCTCGGCCCCTGCTGGGGCCCTCTGCATTCTTGGATATCCGCGCCTGGCGGCGGTCCGAAGGCGCGGGGCCCCTGCTGTTGGTGACCTCCCCCCGGAAGACCGGTGGCGCGGTGCAGCGGAACCGGTTCCGCCGGCAGGTGAGGATGGCCTTCCTCGCGGGCCTGCAACCCATCCTGGGTGGTCCTTGGGTGGTGTGGGTGCGCCCCGGGCGCATGGCCCCACCCCTTGGCAGCATTCGTTTTCAGGACATCGAAAGCCAGCTCCAGCAGGCCCTGCGCCGTCTTCCAGCCTTGGATACCCCATGAACAACCGCAACATCCTCTACTTCATCATTGGCAGCGTCATCCTGCTGGGGGCCCAGTTCTGGCTTTCCTCCAGGTACGCCCAGCCCGCACCCAAGGCGGTGGCAACGCAGGCGGCACCCGCGACCCCGGCTCCCAAGGAGGCCGCCGCTCCGGCTCCCGTGCCCCAGTCCCCCGAGGTCAAGGCCCCGGGCGGTACCCAGGGCGCCGATCCCGCCCTGCGGCACACCCTCAGCTCGGAAGACCTCACCCTCACCTGGCAGGTGGCCACCGGGGCCCTCAAGCAGGTGCTGTGGCGGGCCGACGGCACCACCTTCTTCCCGAGCAAGTTCGAAGGCCTTGGCGCCCTCAAGGGCGGGGGCTTCGAGACCGTGCGCGAGGAGCGCGGGGATGCGGGCACGGCCGTCATCTTCGAGAACGCCGCGGGTGACCGGCTCAGCTACCTGGTGCCCACCAGGGGCCACCGCCTGAAGGTTGAGGCCAACTCTTCCCGCAACGCGGCCCTCCACCTGATTTCCAACCCCAGCACCGAAGAGCCCGTCAAGGGCCTGGGACGGGTGTTCACCCTGACAGAAAAAAGCGTGGAGGCGGTGACCTGGTCCGAGATGTTGAGCGACCCCTTCTTCAGCTTCCTGGGCGCCAAGCGCAAGGTGCTGCCCCCCGCCGCCGAACGGCTGGGCATGGATGCGGGCGTGGACAAGGACGCGACGGCCCAGAGCAACCACTATTTTGCCGCCCTCTGGAAGCTGCCCCGCCCCGCGGGCCGGGACGCCTCTGGCTATGAGCTGCTGCCCCAAAATGGCCACCTGGAAGCCGCCCTGTACCTGGGCCCCAAACAGGCGGAGCCCCTGCTCGCCTTCGAAAAGCCCTTCACCGAGGTCATTGACTACGGATTCTTCGGCGCCGTGTCCCACCTGCTCTTCTGGATGCTGAAGAAGATCCACGCGGTGGTGGGGAACTGGGGCTGGGCCATCGTCATCTTCACCCTGATCATCCGCATCGCCACCTGGACCCTGAACACCAAGCAGACCATCTCCATGCTGCGGATGAAGGACTTCGAACCCCACCAGAAGGCCCTGCAGGCGAAGTACGAGAAGTTCGGCGGCGACATGACCAAGAAGGCCGAGATGCAGAAGGAGCTCATGGCCCTCTACAAGAAGAACGGCCACAACCCCATGGGCGGCTGCCTGCCCATGCTGCTCCAGATGCCCATCTTCCTCGCGCTGTGGTCGATGCTGAACAACGTCTTCGAGCTGCGCCACGCCCCCTTCTTCGGCTGGATCACCGATCTGTCCGCCCGGGATCCCCTCTTCATCTACCCGGTGCTCATGGGCGCCTCCATGTTCGCCCAGCAGTACATGACCCCCGCCGTGGGCGACCCCGCCCAGCGCAAGATGATGCTGGTGCTCATGCCCGCCATGATGACCTTCATGTTCGCGCAGAGTCCCGCGGGGCTTACCATCTACTACTTCCTTTTCAACATGATCGGCCTGGCTCAGACCTGGTGGATCATGCGGTCCTACAAGCCCGAGCCCATCGTCCTTTAGGAGTCCCGCCATGCGGAAAAGCGGCGCCACCCTGGAGTCTGTCCCCGAGCTCATCGCCCGCTGGGGGGGCCACCTCGGCCTGGCGCTGGAGGCCCGCTTCTCCCCCTCCGGCGACGAAGAGGCCTTCCCGAACCGCCTGGCCATCGCGGGACCCGACGCGGCCCTGCTGGGGGCCAACCGGGGCGCGGCCCTGGACGCCCTGCAGTTCCTGGTGCACGAGGCCCAAGGGGAGCGCGAGGACCAGAAGCTGGCCTACCTGGACGTGAAGGGCGCCCGTCTCTTCCGCATGCAGGAGGTCATGGCCATGGGCCAGTTCGCCGCCGAGAAGGCCCGGGAGTTGGGTAGCCACACCCTCGGCGCCCTCAGCGCCCGGGAGCGCCGCTGGGTGCACCTGGTGGTCAGCCGAATCGAGGGGCTCGGCACCGAAAGCGAGGGCACCGGCACCTTCAAGCCGGTCAAGGTCTTCCGGAAGTAAGTGGTTCCAACGAGGGCCAGGCCTGGCTCCGGGCTGCGCCCGGAGGTAGAAATGCAAGGGTGAACCCTTTGTCCACGTTGCCCCAGCCCCCCATCTGCGCACCCGCGACGCCCCTCCTTCCGTCGGCGGTGGCGCTGGTGCGCATCTCGGGCCCGGGCCTGGCGGGGGTCTTGGCGCCCCTGGTGCCCCTCCCCCCGCCACGGATGGCGTCCCTCCGTACCCTGCGCTGGGATGGGTTTAGCGAAAGGGCCCTGGTTCTCCATTTCCCCGGTCCGGCCAGTTACACCGGTGAAGATGTCGTGGAACTCCAGATCCACGGCAATCCCCATCTGGTGCGGCGCCTTCTGGGCCACCTGGGCACCCTGGGCATCCGCCTGGCCGAACCGGGTGAGTTCACCCGGCGGGCCCTCTTGAATGGGAAGCAGGGGTTGCTGGAGGCGGAGGCCTTGCGGGACCTTGTGGCCGCAGAAACCGACAGCCAGATCCGTCTGGCCCAGTCCAGGGCCGGCGTCGAACCCACCTGGATCACCGAGGCCCGGCAGGTGCTGGTTCCCTGGCTGGCCCGGGCCGAGGCGGCGGTGGACTATGGTGAAGACGAGGGAATTCTGTTGAATTTGAAGGACTTGTGTGGGGACCTCCGACCCCTTCGGCACAAGTTCCACGTGGAACAGGCCCGGGCCCGGGCGGCCAGGCGCCTGCAGGATGGCATCCGGTTGGCGCTGGTGGGGCGGCCCAATGCGGGAAAGAGCACCCTTTTCAACGCCCTGGCCGGGGAGGACCGGGCCATCGTCACCGAGATCCCGGGCACCACCCGGGATGTGCTGGAGGTTCGCTGCGAGTGGCGGGGGTTGCCCCTTCGTCTCTTTGACACCGCCGGGCTCCGGGCCACGGAGGACCCCGTGGAACGCCTGGGGGTGGCGCGGGTGGGCCCCGTGCTGGAGGCGGCGGACCTGGTGCTGCACCTGGTGCCTGCGGGCGAGGAGGCCCCGGCCCTCTCGGCGGCGATCCTCGCGCCCTTCCATGGAAAGGTGCTGGAGGTGAACACCTTTGCTGACCTGAACCGAGCCCCGGGGTTGCCCGTGGCCGCCAATCAGGGCGACCTGGACGCCCTTGAGGCGGCCTTGAAGTCGCGGTTGCTGGGGGGGCTGGCTCCCGAGGCCTGCCTGGGCGCACTGACCACGGACCGCCAGATCGAGCTGCTTGAGGACCTGAGTCGGCAGGTGGACCTGCTCCTCGGGCTGGAGGCGGATTGCCCCCCGGAGCTGCCCGCCTCCCTGCTCCAGGGCGCCTGGGGCCTGCTGGCCCGGCTCACAGGTGAGGATCGGGCCGAGGGATCCCTGGACGCCCTCTTCAGTGGCTTCTGTCTTGGGAAATAGGCCCGGCCAAGTAGACTGGGCGCGGGAGTCGCCATGAAGCCGGGCTACGAAGCGGTGATCGGGTTGGAGGTGCACGTCCAGCTGCGGACGCGCTCCAAGATGTTCTGTGCTTGTAGAAACGTCACCGGGGCGCCACCCAATAGCCACACCTGCCCGGTGTGCCTGGGCCTGCCGGGGGCCCTGCCCGCCCTCAACGCCGAAGCAGTGCGCATGGCCCTTTCCCTGGGGCTGGCCCTGAAGGCAACCATCCAGTGCAGGAGCGCTTTTTACCGGAAGCAGTACTTCTACCCAGACCTGCCCAAGGGCTTCCAGATCACCCAGGGGCCCGTGGCCCTGGTGGAAGATGGTCACCTGGACATCCCTGGCGACCCCCTGGTCCGGGGGGCGGAGGGTCCGGTGAGGATCCGGATTGAGCGGGCCCACCTCGAAGAAGATGCCGGGAAAAGCCAGCACGACCTGGAGGCCAGGGTCAGCCACGTGGACCTGAACCGGGCCGGCGTGCCCCTCTTGGAGATCGTGGGGGCCCCGGACCTTCGCAGCGCCCGGGAGGCTTCCGACTACCTGAAGGCTCTGCACCGGCTGGTGGTGGGCCTGGGCATTTGCGATGGAAACATGGAGGAGGGCAGCTTCCGCTGCGATGCCAACGTGAGCATCCGCCTCCTGGGGACGGAGGCCTTTGGCACGCGGGTGGAGGTGAAGAACCTGAATTCGTTCCGGTTCATGCGCCAGGCCCTGGATCACGAGATCGGGAGACAGACGGGCCTGCTCGAAGGGGGCGGGGTGGTGCAGATGGAAACCCGGGGCTGGGACGCCACCCTGGGGGAGACCCGGGGCCAGCGGACCAAGGAGGCGGCCATGGACTACCGCTACTTTCCCGAGCCGGATCTGCCTCTCCTTATCGTCGACCCCGCCGAGATCGAAGCCGCCCGGTCGGCCCTGCCGGAGCTGCCGGACCAGCGCATCCACCGCTGGCGGGAATCCTTCCAGCTGGGCCTAGAGGAAGCCCAAGCCCTGGCCCAGAATCCCGCTTTCGCGGCCTACTTCGAGGAAGTGGCCAGGCTGAGTGGCTCGGGCCGGGGCGCGGCGGCCTGGATGTTGGGGGAAGTGAGCCGAACCCTCAACGACCGTGGTCTCGGCATCGAGGCCCTGCCCCTGGCGCCTGTGGACCTGGCGGAACTGGTGCGCCTGGTGGAGGCCCGGACCCTTGGTTTCGGCACCGCCAAGGACCAGGTCTTCCCGGCCATGCTCGCCGGGGAGGGTGGCGCCGAAGCGCTCGTGAGGGCACGGGGCCTGGCCCAGGTCAGCGACCGGGCCGGCGTTGAAAGCCTGGTGGACAAGATCCTGGAGGCGAATCCTGGACCCGTGGCCCAGGTTCGCAGCGGCAAGGAAAGCCTGAAGGGTTTCCTCGTGGGCCAGATCCTCAAGGCGGGTCAGGGTCGCCTCGACGCCAGGTTGGTGAATGAGGTCCTGGCCGAAAGGCTGGTCAAGGGCTAGGCCAGGCCCCATCCTGAGCCATGCCCAACGAGATCCCCCCCGCCCTCGAGGCCTATCACCCCGGCGTAGTGCATGTGTGCCAGCGCTGCGGGAGCAGGGTGGTGGATGCGGTGCTCACCCCTGGGGAGCCCTTTCGCTGCGTGGATTGCCGGGGCCTGGTTCCGGCCCCCGTGGACGAACTGACCCGGGCGGCCCTGGAGGACGGGGGAACCTATGACCCGCCGGATGACCGCCCCACTGTCTGGCGGCTCATCGTGGTGATTCTCTTCGCCGTAGTGGCCCTGGCCATCGTCTTCTGGAAGCGCTGACCTTATTCTGGGGGTTGGAGCAATAGAGCTCCTAGCGAAGCTCGACAATGCCGCGATGAAGCCAGGCGGGATGCGCCGCTAGGAAGGGCCCGCAGGCCAACGTGGTTCGTTGTTCAAGGGGCCTGACGCCGCGGGGCGCCCGCATGGCTTCATCCCTACGGGCGAGGGGTGGCGGGCGTCGCGATCCATCGTCACGCTCGTCGCGCGTAGTACCTGCTACGCTTTGACTCGCGTTCCTCGCCTCGCTCGCCCGGCACCCCTCGCGCGGCGCCGTGGGGCCTCGTTAGGAGCTCTTTTATGCCCAAACCCTGGGGACCCACCACCATCGCCATTCATGCCGGGAGGCACTGCAACCCCACCCGGGCCGTCATCACGCCGATCTTCCAGACCTCGGTGTTCCAGTTGCTGGAAAACCGGGAGGGTGCGGAGTTCTCGGCCAGCGTGGAGCCGCCGACCTTCTACACCCGCTGGGGCAACCCCAACGCCAGCGAGGCCGAGGCAGTGCTGGCAGAGCTGGAGGGGGCCGAGCGGGCGCTGGTGACCGCCTCGGGGATGGCGGCCATCGCCCTGGTGTTCGAGGCCTTCCTGAAGAACGGGGATCATCTGGTGGCCCCCGCCGCCATCTACCTGGGCACGGAACAGCTGATCCGTCGCTGGGAGGCGGAAAGGGGCCTAAAGGTGACCTGGGTGCAGAACACCCTCGACCTGGGGGAGTGGGAAGCGGCCATCCGGCCCCAGACCCGCCTGCTTTGGGTGGAGACTCCCTCCAACCCCACCTTGGCCCTCACGGACCTGGCGGCGGTGGCGGGCCTGGCCAAGCGGCACGGCATCCGCACGGTGGCGGACAACACCTTCCCCAGCCCCATCCACACCAAGCCCCTGGCATTCGGCATCGATCTCAGCGTGGCCTCCGCCACCAAGTACCTGGGGGGGCACTCGGACCTGGTGGCCGGGGTTCTCGCGGGACGGGATGCGGATGTGGTGGCCTGCTGGCACCTGGCCAAGCTCCTGGGGCCGACCCTAGACCCCATGGCCGCCTGGCTGCTGATGCGCGGACTGAAGACCCTGGCCCTGCGGGTGCGCCGGGCCTCTGACAATGCCCAAGCCCTGGCCCAGTGGCTGCTCTGGCAGCCCCACGTGGCCCGGGTGGACTACCCGGGCCTGCCCACCCACCCGGGGCACGAGATCGCCCTACGGCAGATGGAAAAAGGGTTCGGCGCCATGGTCGGCTTCGAGCTGAGGGCTGGCCTCGCGGCGGGCCAGCGCTTCTGTGAGGCCCTGGAGGTGATCACCCGGGGCGTGAGCCTGGGGGGCGTGGAAAGCCTGATCCAGCACCCCGCCAGCATGAGCCACCTGAAGACCCCCCCCGAGGTGAAGGACCGCCTGGGCATCACCGATGGCCTGCTCCGGTTTTCGGTGGGCATCGAGGACCAGCCCGACCTCATCGCCGATCTTGAGCAAGGCTTCCAGGCCGCCGCGGCAATCCGATGAAGCTGCACCTCAACGGCGAGTCCAGGGACACGCCACCCCTGGTCAACCTGGCCGACTTGGCCGCCTGGCTGGACCTGCCGGCCTTCGGCAGTGCCATCGAGTTGAACGGAGTGGTCATCCGGCGGGCGGAACACGCCACCACGCCCCTGAGGGAGGGGGACCGCCTGGAGGTGGTGCGACTGGTGGGCGGGGGCTGATGGATCGGCAGGCCAGCCGAAGGCTGACCGGCCCTTCGCTACCGCCAGACCTCCCAGCGTCCGCCCGGCCAGTGCGCCGAGGCAACCTGGCGCCAGGTCGGTGGCAGGGGCAGGGACAGGGCGGGCCCCAGGGCCGGGGTCTCGCTTTGGAAGCGGTGGAATTCATCCACCAGGCCCAGGACCAGGAAGGCGGCGGCGAGGGTCCCGCCACCCTCCACCAGCACCCGGCCCACCCCTAAGGCGGCCAGTTCGTGCAGCAGGTGGCGCAGGCTGCACCCCCGACCCTCCGGCGGAAGGCGCAGGTCCACCACACCCCGGAGCGGTGCCGGGTCCCCGGTGACGGCCCGGAAGGCCGGCTGGCCCGCCACTGGCGCCCAGACCCGGGCACCGGGGGGTACCTGTCCCGCCTCGTCCATGACCACCCGGGCCAGGCTGCGGTGGGGCGCGGTGGGAGCCGGCCAGCGGTCCGTGAGCTGGGGATCGTCCACTTCGATGGTGTGGCGGCCCACGACGATGGCCTCGGAAGCCCGCCTCAGGGCATGGGCCAGGCGCTGTACTTCTGGGGGCGTTACCTGGGTGGTCCGACCCGCGGGGCCCAGGGAGCCATCCGAGCCCAGGGCCAGCTTCAGGGTGACCCAGGGTAGGCCCGTGCGGATCAATTTAAAAAAGGGGGCGTGGAAGCGGGCGCAGGCCTCTTCCAGAACGCCTTCCTCCACGGCCAGCCCCTGGGCCCTGAGGATGGCCAGCCCGCCCCCGTCCACCCGGGGGTTGGGATCCCGCACACCCACCACCACGCGGGTCACGCCCGCCTGGATGAGGGCCTGGGTGCAGGGGCCCGTACGGCCCTGGTGGCAGCAGGGCTCGAGGGTCACATAGGCGGTGGTGCCTTCGGGGGTCTCGCCCCGGGATTCCGCGTCCCGCAGGGCCATGATCTCGCCATGGGGATCCCCCGCACGGGTATGGGCACCGGCTCCCACGACCCTGCCGTCCCGGACCAGGACGCAGCCCACTGGGGGATTTGGGCTGGCGAGGCCCACCCCCTGCAGTGCCTCCCGGAGTGCCAGGGCCATGAACCGGGCATCCCCCGTCAAGGACTCGGGAGCTGGCCAGGGCCCCCCGGTGGCCAGGGCCCAGGCCAGCTCCTGCGTGAGCTCCAACTTAGGCATCGAGCAGGCCGTCCACGAAGGCCTCTGGGTCGAAGGGGATGAGATCGTCAAGGCCCTCCCCAACCCCCACGAAGGCGATGGGGAGCCCCAGCCGGTCCAGGATGGGCACCACCACGCCCCCCTTGGCGCTGCCGTCCAGCTTGGTGAGCACCAGATCCGTGACCCCAGCGGCCTGGACGAAGGCTTCGGCCTGGGCCAGGCCGTTCTGGCCCGTGGTGGCGTCCAGTACCAGCAGCACCCGGTGGGGGGCCTCCGGGATCACCTTCTGGAGGCTGCGCCGGATCTTGTCCAGCTCCTTCATGAGGTGGTCCTTGGTGTGCAGCCGACCGGCGGTATCGATGAGGACCCAGGGCGTCCCCTTGGCTTTTGCGCTGGTGGCGCCATCGAAGGCGATGGCGGCGGGGTCCCCCCCCATCTGGTTGCGGATCACGGGCACCCCGGCCCGCTGGCCCCAGAGCTCCAGCTGATCGATGGCCGCGGCCCGGAAGGTATCGCCGGCCACCACCAGCACGCCCTCGCCCCGGGCCTTGAGGTGGGCCGCAAGCTTGCCCAGGGTCGTGGTTTTGCCCACGCCGTTCACGCCCACCAGCAGCACCACCTGGGTGCCGTCCGCCAGGAAGGGCCGGGGGGGCCGCTGCCGCAGGAGCCGCAGCAACTCTTCCTTCAGGAGGGCCTTGGGGTCGATGTCGCCGGCCTTCATCTCGGTCCGCAGCCGGACCATGAGCTGGTCTACCGCTTTCAGACCCAGGTCAGCCTGGAGCAGCAGATCCTCCAACTCCCCCAGCTCGCCCTCGTCCAGGCGCCGCAGTCCCAGCAGGCGGCCCATGGGCGCCAGCACCAGCTCCTGGGTGCGCCGCAGCCCCTGCTTGAATTTGTCGAACAGGCCACCCAGAAGACCCACGGACACCTCGCGAAGGTTCAGTCTAACTAACCTTTGGGTGGTTCTGGGCGAGGGATGCGCCCAGGGCCCGAAGCTGCGCTCCTTCCCGACCCTCGGGCTGGGTCGGTCTGGGGCCAAGCCCAGTCGCCACACCCAACTCCAGTGACTGTTCCACATGGAACAGACGGCGCGTGAGGTCCCTTAGCGCGGGCCCGGGACCTGGGTCAGGGCCAGGGGGAGGACCCAGGCCGGGCTGACCTGCCAAGTCTGGTTGAACCCAGGGCGGTCGTCTCCCCAGGTGGCCCTTCCCGCGACAGCCGCACCCAGAAGCAGGAGGGTGTCCACGGCGCGGTTCACCAGGTAGGGTTCCCGGGCGGGACGAAGGCTGCGGGGATCCACGACCGGAGCCACCGACCATCGGGGCGCCCCAGTCTGGTGGATCCGTCCCAGCTCGTAGATGTCACACACCAGGGCCCGGGGTGGCGCGAAGGGGTTGGGGGGCAGCCCTGGCCCGAAGGCCAAGGGCGGCAGGGCGACGGACCAGACGAGGCTTTCGAGCACCATGACAAACCCCAGGGAAGGATGGGGCCAAAATGCTTGCCGCGCAAGAATCGTTATTGTATTTAATCGATCTAATCTAGCGTTTTTTTGGACTGGCCTTGGCGGGATGTTTTCTCACCTCGGGCCGCTTCCAGCCCACCAGGGCGTGCTCGAAGACCTCTTCCACGTGCTTCACGGGGTGGAAGCGCAGCTGCTTGCGCAGCTCGGGATCGATCTCCTCCAGGTCCTTCTGGTTGGTGTGGGGGATGAGGATGTCCTTGATGCCGAGGCGGAGGGCCGCCAGGGCCTTTTCCTTGAGGCCGCCGATGGCCAGGGCCTCGCCCCGAAGGTCGATCTCCCCGGTCATGGCCAGGGTGTTGCGCACGGGGACGTCCTTGAGCACGGACAACAGTACGGTGGCGATGGCCAGGCCCGCGCTGGGGCCGTCCTTGGGGATGGCGCCCTCGGGGAAGTGGATGTGGATGTCCTGCTTCTGGAAGACCTCGGGATCGATCTGGAAGGCCTCGCCCCGGCTGCGGATGTAGCTGAGGGCCGCCTGGGCGCTTTCCTTCATGACGTCGCCCAGCTGGCCCGTGAGGATCAGGGCCCCCTTCCCAGGCATCCGGAGGGCTTCGACGAAGAGGACGTCGCCACCCACGGAGGTCCAGGCCAGGCCTGTCACCACACCCACCCGGGGGGCCTTCAGCCGCTCGTCCTGCAGCAGTTTCACGGGCCCCAGCAGCTCGTGGATGCTCTTGTCATCGAGGATCAGCTTCTTCTTGAGGCTGTTTTCCGCCACGCGGCGGGCCACCTTGCGGCAGACGGCGCCGATCTCTCGTTCCAGCTGGCGCAGGCCCGCCTCCCGGGTGTAGCCCTGGATGATGGCCTTCAGGGCCCTCCGGGGAATGGCCACCTGCTTACGGGTGACGCCGTGCTTCTCCAGTTGCTTGGGGATGAGGTGCTGCTCGGCGATGCCGATCTTTTCTTCCAGGGTGTAGCTGCTGAGGTAGATGATCTCCATGCGGTCCTTGAAGGCCGGGTGGATGGGTTCCAGTTCGTTGGCGTTGGCCAGGAACAACACCTGACTGAGGTCCAGGGGCACGTTCAGGTAGTGGTCGCGGAAGGTGTGGTTCTGCTCGGGATCCAGGACCTCCAGCAGGGCCGCGCTGGGGTCGCCGCGCATGTCCCGGCCGATCTTGTCCACCTCGTCGAGCATGATCACGGGGTTCATGCTCTTCACCTGGTGCAGGGCCTGCACGATGCGGCCCGGCATGGCTCCCACGTAGGTGCGGCGGTGGCCGCGGATCTCGCTTTCATCATGGACGCCGCCCAGGGAGATGCGGGAGTATTTGCGGCCCAGGGCCCGGGCGATGGACTTGCCCAGCGAGGTCTTTCCCACCCCCGGGGGACCCACGAAGCAGAGGATGGTGCCCCGCAGATCGGGCTTGAGCTTGCGCACCGCCAGGAACTCCAGCAGCCGATCCTTGATCTTGACCAGGCCAAAGTGATCCTCGTCGAGCACTTCCTGGGCTTGCTTGAGATCCAGGTTGTCCTCGGTCTGGACGCCCCAGGGCAGCTCGGTCATCCACTCCAGGTAGGTCCGGGTCACGGCGGTTTCGCTGGAATCCGGGTGCATGCGCTCCAGCTTCTTCAGGTTGCGTTCGATCTCGACGAGGGGTTCGTCGGGGACCTTCATCTTCGCCAGCTTGTCGCGGAAGGCTGCCACCTCCTCTGACAGCTCCGAACCCTCCCCCAGCTCCTGCTGGATGGCCTTGAGCTGCTGGCGGAGGTAGTACTCCCGCTGGCTCTTGTCCATTTCACCGCGGGCCTCCATGGTGATCTTCTGCTGCACTTCCAGCAGCTGGATCTCCCGCTGCAGCAGCTCGTTCACGCGCTTGAGCCGCAGGCCAGGGTCGGCGATCTCCAGCACCTCCTGGGTCTGGGCGAGCTTGAGGTCCAGGTTGGAGGCCACCAGGTCCGCCAGGCGGCCCGGGTTGTCCAAGTTGCCCGCGATGACCAGCACCTCCTGGGGCAGGGTCTTGCCCAGGGCCACGGCCTTCTCCAGGGTCTGCTTCACGCTGCGCAGGAGGGCGTCCTGCTCCAGGTCTGGCGTCTTGAGCTCGGGCTCGGCCAGCGGTTCCACCCGGGCCTTGAAAAGGTTTTCGGTTTCGGTGAAGTACTCCACGCGCACCCGTTGGAGGCCTTGCACCAGGGCGCGGATGCGACCGTCCGGGAGTTTCAGCACGCGCATGATCAGCGCGGCGGTGCCCACCTGGTAGAGGTCCTCGGGGCGGGGGTTGTCCATTTCGGTCTGCTTCTGGGAGAGCAGCAGGATCATGCGGTTCTCCACCAGGGCCGTGTCCACGGCGCGGATGGACTTCTCCCGGCTGATGCTGAGGGGGAGGATCACATAGGGGTAGACCACCACGTCCCGCAGGGGCAGCACCGGCAGCTCTTCGGGCAGCTTGGGCGTCTCGTCGGGGGTGGGGGGCAGGAGAATGTCATCGGACACGGAAAACCTCGGCCCCCAGGATACCCCTACTTCTTTCGCGACTTCCTGATCGGCAGATCCACGGTCTCGACGGGGAAGAGCGTCTGGGGCATCGGGGGCAGGGGCGCCATCACGGCCGGAACACTGCGGCTCGCGGTCGTTTCCTTCTGCATCAACCCCTCCAGGGCCTTCACGAAATCCGGCAGATCCTTGAAGTCCCGGTAGACGCTGGCGAAGCGCACGTAGGCCACCTGGTCCAGGCCCTTCAGCTCGTCCATGATCAGCTCGCCGAGCTCCCGGCTGCGGATTTCCCGATCGGGCCGCTCCATGAGGCGGGCATGGAGATCGCCCACCAGCTGCTCGATGCGGGCCAGGGAGACCGGCCGCTTCTGGCAGGCCAGCAGCAGGCCCTTCATGAGCTTCTGGCGATCGAAGGGCTCACGGCGACCGTCCTTCTTGAGGATCACCAGGGGCACTTCCTCCACCCGCTCGTAGCTGGTGAAACGGCGCCCACAGGACAGGCACTCGCGGCGGCGGCGGATGGAATCGCCCTCCCGGGATTCCCGGGAGTCCACCACCTTGTCCTCGATGTGTCCACAGAAGGGACAGTGCATGAATCTCCCAGTACTAGGCTTCTACGACCCGCGGATTCAGCACGGCCTCGCAGGTGACGGAATTGGCCACGAAGCAGTACTTGTGGGCCTTCTCGAACAGATCGACCACCTTGGCCATGCTGGTGCCCCGGGCGACGCGGATCACCGGGCGCAGGTGCACCTGGGTGACGCGGGAGACCTTGTCCACCGTGTCCAGGATGGCCTCCGCGTGGTCCTCGTAGCCGAGGACCTCCACCTTGGCCTTGGCGCAGAGGGCCAGGAAGGTGAGCATGTGGCAGGTGGAGAGCGCCGTGCCCAGAAGGTCTTCGGGATTCCAGCGGGTCGGATCGCCGGCGACTCCGGGGCGCTGCTCACCGCGAGCGGGTGCTTGCCGGGGTTGGTGACGGTGGCGTTGCGGTTGTAGGTGGTGTCGAGGGTGTTGCCGGTCCAGCTGAGGGTGAGCGGGTAACTGTGGGCCATGGGTGCTCCTCGGGATGCCTGCTGCCAGGATGCCACAGTGCCTGTGGTCTTCCCTCTGCGTGCTAGCCTGGGGCGTCTTTCTGGAGCCCCCATGCGCCCCTGGACGCCCCTCTCCCTGGCCTTGATCGCCCTGCCCGTCCAGGCCCAGTTCTGGAGCGAGATCGCCAACCCCAAGGTGGAGGTCACCCTGGTGCACCCGCCGGGCCTGGGCCTCAAGGTGGAACGCCTGGCCTTTGCCCCGAGCCGCGACCTCAACTCCCGGGAGTTGGCCGACGCGCTGACGGCGGACCTGGTCCAGAGCCGTCAGGTGGAGGTGGTGGACCGCGCCCACCTGGATGCGGTGCTGAAGGAGCAGGAGCTGGGGGCCAGCGGCTACGTGGAGCCCGCCACCATCGCCCGCCTGGGCAAGCTCCTCGGCCCCAGCGTGCTGGTCATCGTGAACGTGAACCGCTCCGACCTCAGCCGCAACCAGTCCACCAAGGAGGAACGCAGCACCGACTACAAGACCAAGCAGGAAATCGTCCGCCTCAAGCGCACCAGCATCACCAGCCTGGACTTCAGCGCCACCGTCCAGGTGGTGGATCTCAGCACGGGCCGCGTGTTCGGGGCCCAGCGCCTGGAGGACACCCCCAGCCTCAGCAACACCTCCTATGAGGGATTTCCCGCCTATCCCCGGGACGCCGACGTGCGGCGCCTGGCCTTCGAGACCGCCAAGGTGAAGGTCCTGCGCATGCTCCTGGCCTGGAGCGAGGTGCGGAAGCTGACCTTCTTCGATGACGAGGTGTTCGGCATGGCCCGGGCCCATGAGCGGTTGAGGGCCCGGGACCTCCGAGGCGCCCTGACCCTGGCTCAGGAAGGTCTCGAGCAATCGAGGCGGGACAAGGGCCAGAAGCCCAAGTTCTACCCCAGGGCCCAGTACAACCTCGGCATCATCCACTTCAGTCTCGGCGCCTACGACGAGGCCCTGCCCTACCTCCGGGCCGCCCTGGACATGCAGCCGGACGCCAGCATCTTCCAGACGGCCCTGCGGGAATGCCAGGAGGCCCTTTCGTTGCAGGAGGCCCTGCGCCAGTCTGAGCGCCGCGCCGAGCCGGCGCCCCGGGCCGAGCCGCAACCAAAGTTCCAGCCCAAGCCCGAGGCAGCACTCGCCCCCGGCAAGGCCAGCCCCGAGGAGCGCCTGCAGAGGCTCCAGGAGCTCTTCAAGAAGGGCCTGCTCGACAAGAAGGAATACGAAGCCAAGAAGGCCGAGATCCTGAAGGAGCTGTAGCCGCGAACAGTTAAGCTTAGGTTGGCTCGCCGGGTCAGCAGCAGTGCCACCCACGACCTGTTTCCCGTTCTTTCGCAGCTTTAGCGGTCACTTGTTTGCTTGAATGATTGGAAGGCCATGCCCACGCCCGCCCGCCTCCACGTCGCCCATGCCCTCCACGAGGTCTTCGGAGAGGGGGGTCGCGTGCCGGACATCTGGGACCGGGAGCTGGGGGAGGATGCCCACCTGGCCCAGGCCCTGCTGGGCCTGTGCCTGCGCCGCTGGGGCCGCCTCCAGGCCTGGGTGAAGCCCAAGCTGAAAGATCCCGATCGCGGCGTGCCCCTGGGCACCCGGGTCAGCCTGGCCATGGGCCTGGCCCAGCTGGCCTGGCTGCCGGGTGTCAGCGACCACGCCGCCGTGAATGAAGCCGTGGACCTGGCGGCGGACCGGGACCTGGGGTTCCTGCCCCACAAGGGCCTGGTGAACGCCCTGCTGCGCCGGGCCGCCAAGGATCGCTCGGCCCTGGCCGCCGAGCTGGAGGCCCTGCCCGCCGCCCTGGACCGCAGCCCCGTCGCCGAGCGGGCCCTGCAGGCGGCCCT
Organism: Candidatus Geothrix skivensis; assembly: GCA_016721195.1. Taxonomy (GTDB): domain Bacteria; phylum Acidobacteriota; class Holophagae; order Holophagales; family Holophagaceae; genus Geothrix; species Geothrix skivensis. The sequence goes on from JADKIO010000009.1 coordinate 252,562, forward strand.
GGCGCCCCATCAGACGGAAGGAGAACTGGAAGCCCTCTGGGCGCGCCTCCAGCAGCCCCCCCGCCCGGACTTCCGGCTCTTGAAAGGCGAGGTCCCCGAGGGCCTGGTGTCCGTGGCAGGCCTCCCCGGCTGCCTCTGCCTGGCGGAAGGAGCCCCCTTCCCTCGGCCCTGGTTGGAGGCATCCGGCGGCATGGTGCAGGACCGGAGCTCCCAGGCCCTTCTCGCCTATGCCTGGGACCGCCCCGTGACGCGCATCCTGGATGCCTGCGCCGCCCCCGGGGGCAAGACCACCACCCTGGCCCTGCGCCACCCCGGCGCCAAGATCACCGCCCTGGAGGTACACCCAAAACGGGCCGCACGCCTGCGCCAGACCCTGGAGCAGCGGGGCCTCCAGGCCCAGGTGGTCGAGGCCGACGCGGCCCAGTGGCTGGAGGTCTGCGGCGCCACCTTCGACCTCATCCTGCTGGACGCCCCCTGCAGCGGGAGCGGCACCCTGCAGAAGCACCCCGAGTGGCCCTGGCTCAAGCACGAGGACCTGCCACGGCTCACCGGCCTCCAGCGGCGCCTCCTGGCGGCCGCCGCCCAGCGCCTGGCTCCCGGCGGCCTGCTCATCTACGCCGTTTGCTCCTGGTTGCCCGAAGAAGGTGTCTCCCACCTTGGCTGGCTGGAGGAGGCCCACCCGGAGCTGCGTCCGGCCCAGGTGTGGCCCGCGGCCATGGGGGCTGCCCGGGATACGGAAAGGGAGGCCACCGCCCTCTTCAGGCCCCACCCCCTGGCCTGGGAGGGTGAGGGCTTCCAGGGCTTCGCCCTCCAGCGCAGCTGAGGGGAGAGGGCTCAGTGCATGGGGATCTTGCCGAGCTCCGGGCGCTGCTGGGGCCGGATCAGCCCCCCGGGGACCTCATAGGTCGCGGGGCCCTGAAAGCGCAACGCCCGGAGGCCCGGCTTTTCGTAAGCCCGGGGGCCAACGGGCACTCCCATGAGCCAGGCCTGGGCCTTGATCTGGATGGCGCAAGACTCCCCCTTGAAGCCCGCCAGGCTTGACTCCATCCGGTACTCGCCAGGGGGCAGGCCCCCGGCCATGAACCGCCCCATCCCGTCCGTAAGGGTCCCCCATACCCGACCATCCTTGTGTTTCAGGCGAATCTGGACACCCGCCACCGGCACGCCCCCCGAGGACTGGATCCCGGCCTTGATGCCCCCCGTGGTGGGGGAAATGGAGGACGAAACCGGCAGCGGGGGTTGGGGCTGCAGGACCAGGAGGAACACACAAAGGGCGGGGAAGGTCATGGGGTGCCTCGGAGGATGTGCACAGCCTGGGATGCCGCCCGGTGGGAAGGGGGGCGCCTCAAGGCTTCCTGGGCGCCGGTCCGAGGGTGGTGCCGTCGATGATCTGCACGGGGACCACCACGTGGCGGACGGATTCCCGGTCGATGGCGCCGAGGGCGAGGGAGACGGCCTCGTGGGCGATGGCGGGGATGTCCTGGGCCACGGAGGCCAGGCCAGGGAAGAGGTCCACCAGGCCGTCGAAGCCCAGCACGGAGACCTGCCCGGGTACGGACACGCCCAGGTCCGCCAGGGCCCCCAGGGCGCCCACGGCCATCTCGTCCGTGGCGCAGAAGATGCCCGTGGGCCGGTGCCCCTGCTTCCAGGCGTCCCGCATGAGGCGGTAGCCCCCCAGCACGGAGCCCCCGCCCCGCAGGATGACGGGCACCAGGGAGGTGCCACCACCTTCGGCGAGGGCGGAGGTGAAGCCCGCTGCGCGATCCACGGCCCACTGGTGTTCGTCGGAAACGGTGATGTGGAGCAGGTCCCGGTGGCCCAGGGAAAGCAGCTTGGAGGCCGCGAGCCGGCCGCCGCCCATGTCGTCGGGAGCCACGCAGGAGACGCCGGGGTGGTGACCGATGAGGGCGCCGGGTACGCCCCGCCGCCAGAGGGTGGCCAGCCGCTGGTCGATGTCGGCGCAGTGGAACATCAGCACGGCATCCATGCGGCGCCGGATCTGGGTGATGTCCACCGGCAGCTCCACGAACTGCGTGGCGTGCAGCTGCATCTCCCGCAGCAGGGCCCGCCAGATGACGTTGAAGTAGGGGCTGAGGCGGTTTTCGCCAGCCCCCACCCAGATCCCCAGGGTGTGCTTGGTGCGTCGGGACAGCTCCCGGGCCACGGGGTCGGGCTCGTAGCCCAGCTTCTTCATGACGGCCAGCACCGTGGCGCGCGTTTCGGCGGCGACGGTGGGCTTGCCATTGATGACGCGGCTCACGGTCCCCGTGGAAACCCCGGCCTGCCGGGCGATCTCGCCGATGGTGATCTTCATGGGTGCCGCTGTGGGTTGGGGAATGGGGAGGGGATGTCTCTACCCCATGAATACCGTTCGGGGTGCCGGGCGTCAATGCGGGCCGCAGGAGTCCCAGGTCGATCCCGCGCACCACCTTCACATGGTGCAGGCCGGGGCCAGGGCCGCGCCGTAGAGGCTCAGGTCGTAGTCGTGGACCAGGAAGATGGGCGTGGCGCGGGTAAGGAGATCCAGGTGGGCCCGGTAGTTCCGCTCGAAGCGGTCCATGAAACAGCCCCCCTCCAGGAAGCGGTCCCGGTTCTTCGAGGCGATGCCACCGGCGAGGAAGAGCCCGCCCGTGGGCAGGAACACGGCGCAGAGCTCGGCGCAGACCCGGGCGTAGAGCTCCACGAACAGGGTCATGGCCCGGCCGCAGGCGGGATCAGCCTGGGCCTGGGCCGAAATGGCGGCCGGCTGGTCCGGATCCGGCAGGGCCAGGATCGCCGAGGCCACCGGGGTCCAGGGGACCCGGCGGGTGTCCAGCAGGAACCGGAAGATGAGCGCGAGCCCTAGACCCGAGACGGCCATCTCAGCCCCTGGGGGGCCGGGCAGGCCTTCCTTAAGGTGCCGCCAAAGGGCCAGGGAGTCCTCGTCGAAGACGGGCAGGCCGATGTGCCCCCCCTCGCTGGGGAAAGCCCTGGGGCCCGCGGGCGTGGGGACGACGAAGCCCACACCCAGACCCGTACCAGCCCCCACCACCAGGGCCACGCCCTTGGGATCCGCCGAGGGCAGGCTGCCATCCCCATGGGGCAGGGCCGTCACCTGCCGGGGATCCGCCAGGTCGAGCTGGAGGACGCCGCAGGAAAGGGCGATGAAGTCGTTCACCAGGTGGATGGGCAGGCCCAGCTCCCGCTCCAGGGCCACGGCATCGATATCCCAAGGGGCATTGGTGAGGTGGATGCGGCGATCCAGCACCGGCCCCGCCGCCGACAGGCAGGCCATGGCAGGACGGCTGGTTGGATCCTGGGCCAGGAAGCGCTGCAGCGGGCCCAGCAGCGACCGCTCCTCCTGGGTGCTGTAGCGTGCCTTGCGCAGGAGCCGGAAACGAGCCCCATCCCGGGCCAGGAGGGCCAGGTTGAGGTTGGTGCCACCCACGTCGGCCACCAGGAGGGGATTGTCAGCGCTTGCATCCACGGGAAAGACACCTCAAAAGGGCAGGATGGTCCAAGAGAAAGGATGTCCGGCGGAAGGCGACGCCGGTGACCAAGATGGTCCCTGTTTGGGGTGCCTTCGTCCACTGAGGCCAGTACCCTTTCCGGAGCGGAAAGGAATTCACCGCCTGCGGGGAATAGATATCAGGTTGTTAATCAAGCACTTAAAAACACATGCCAAAAAGTTCCCAGGATCACGAACTCCCGCCTTGACAGACCCGTAACGGCGGTCGACCATACCTGCGGCCTTCTTGTAACCGCTTACACAACCTCGTCATCCTTTCCCCACTTCCCGCCCAGAGACCCAGTCGAGCTACGCACATCACCCCAACACTCCTGTTTCTTGTAACCGCTTACACAACCACTACACCCGCCCTTGAAGCCCGTTCCCCTGCTTGACTACTGAAGCGCTGCCGCCCATGTCGCTCCTCCCCCCCGCCAAAGCAACCCTGACGATGCCTGCCCCGGAGGCGGTCCGTCGGTCCAGCTCCGCCGACTGGTGGCGGGGCGCGGCGATCTACCAGATCTACCCCCGCAGCTTCCAGGACACCAATGGTGACGGCGTGGGCGATCTGCCCGGCATCACGGCCCACCTGCCCTATGTGGCGGAGCTGGGCGTGGATGCCATCTGGATCTCCCCCTTCTTCACTTCGCCCATGAAGGATTTCGGGTACGACGTCGCCAACTACCGGGACGTGGACCCCACCTTCGGCACCCTCGCAGACTTCGATGCCCTGGTGGCCGAGGCCCACCGGCTGGGGCTAAAGGTGCTCATCGATCAGGTGCTCTCCCACTCGTCGGATCAGCATGCCTGGTTCAAGGAGAGCCGCACGAGCCGGATCAACCCCAAGGCCGACTGGTACGTCTGGGCCGAGGCGCGGCCGGATGGCACCCCCCCCAACAACTGGCAGTCGGTGTTCGGTGGTTCTGCCTGGTCCTGGGAGCCCCGCCGCCGCCAGTACTACCTGCACAACTTCCTCGAGTCCCAGCCGGACCTGAACTTCCACCACGAGCCGGTGCAGGCACAGCTGCTGGAGGAGGTCCGCTTCTGGATGGAGCGGGGCGTGGACGGCTTCCGCTTCGATGCCTGCAACTTCCACTTCCACGATAAAAAGCTCAGGAACAACCCGGTGGCCAGGCCCGGCAAGGTGGAGCTGACCTCGGTCCGCGAAGGCAATCCCTACGGCTGCCAGATCCACCGCTACGACAAGAGTCGCCCCGAGAACCTGGCCTTCCTCAAGCGCCTGCGAACCCTCATGAACGAGTTCGGCGCCATGAGCGTGGGCGAGATCGGGGACGAAGGCGCCCTGGCCACCATGGCGGAATACACCGCGGATGGCGACAAGCTGCACATGGCCTACGGGTTCAGCCTCTTCACGGAGGAGTTCAGCGCCGGGCGCATCCGCTCGGTGGTGGAGGAGTACGAGCGTCGCATCCGCAAGGGCGGGGGCTGGGGCTGCTGGTCCCTTTCGAACCACGACAACGTCCGGGTGGTCACCCGCTGGGGCCGTGGCGGGGACGATCCGGCCCTGGCCAAGCTCCTGCTGGCGGTGCTCGGTTCCCTGCGGGGCAGCTTCTGCATCTACCAGGGCGAGGAGCTGGGCCTGCCCGAGGGCGAGGTGCCCTTCGACCGGCTCATCGATCCCTACGGCATCGCCTTCTGGCCCGACTACAAGGGGCGGGACGGCTGCCGCACCCCCATGCCCTGGACCAGCCAGCAGCCCCGGGGCGGCTTCTCCCAGGTGGAGCCCTGGCTGCCCATGTCCCCCGGCCACCTGGATCGCTCGGTGACGAGACAGGCCTCGGAGGCGGATTCGGTCCTGCACTTCTACCAGCGATTCCTGTCCTGGCGGAAGGGGTCCCTGGCCCTCCGCCGGGGCTCCATCCACTTCCACCGGGCTCCCGAACCCATCCTCGCCCTGGATCGGGAGGAAGGTGGCGATCGTGTGCTGGCGGCCTTCAACCTGGGCTCCGCTCCCGTCCAATACCGACTCCCCGCCTCAGTCCAGCCCCTCGAAGGGCACGGCCTGCCCTCGGGGCGCCTGGAGGGCCGGGACCTTCACCTTCCCCCCTGGGGAGGCTTCTTCGGCCGCAGGACTTGAGTTCCCTGCGACCATTCTTCGCTTTTTCCACCCACCCAACCCCCGCCGCGCAGCGGCAACTCTCCCCCGGAGGCAAGACAATGAAGCGTCTCTCCCTACTCAAGGCCGCGCTGCCCATGGCGCTGGTCTGCGGACCAATCCTCGCCCAGGACGTGGTCGAAATCCACGGCTACACCCGCGCCGGCGTCGGCCGTTCCTCGAACGGCGGCGAGCAGGTGTCCTTCTTCCTGGCCAACACCGGCGGCGCCCCCACCGGCGGCCCCGGCTACCGCCTCGGCAACGAGACCGACAACTACCTGGAACTCGCCATTGACGTGAAGGCCTACGAAAAGGGCAACACGAACTTCAAGCTGCACTTCCGGCCGACCTTCCGGAGCTACTATCAGGTCCGCGATTCGTCGGCGGATGCGGGCGGCAACGTCGACAACTCCAAGGTCGCGAACCCCAACCAGATGGTCTACCTGCGGGAGAGCTGGGGCGAGGCCAATGGCGTGTTCGGCAACAGCGGCGCCTTCAAGGACGCTTCCCTGTGGGCCGGCCGCCGGTTCTACCAGCGGCATGACCTCCACTTCCGCGATCAGTTCTACTGGAACAACAGCGGCGACGGCGTCGGCATCGAGAACATCGATCTCGGCGGCGCCAAGATGCACTACGCCTACATCCAGCACGACACGGGGAACCTGGACAACGACTGGAACAACGGCGCCATCCGTGGTGTGGTCAAGCCCTATGCCCAGTGGGTCGGTGGCGGCGGCCACACCATCGTGGGTTCCCACGACCTGCGCTTCTCCGACATCAAGCTCTGGGAGGGCGGTTCGCTGATCCTGGGCGTCCAGTTCAACGATGCCCGCACCAAGACGGGCTTTGAGAACGATGGCAACAAGAACAAGGGCACCCAGTTCAACGTGATCCTCAACCAGGCCGGGTTCCTGGGCGGCGACAACCGCGTCTACGCCACCTACGGCAACGGCTCCACCTTCTGGAACTGGTACAGCCCCGAGGTGAAGACCGAGAACACCTGGTGGCACATCATGGATGCCTTCTACATCAAGCCCATGGCCAACCTCGAGATGCAGGGCACCGTCCAGTACCGCAAGCAGAATGGCAAGGACAGCATGCTGGGGAACACCAACTCCTGGATCTCCGTGGGTGTCCGGCCCGTCTACTTCTTCACCAAGCACTTCTCTGTCGCCTACGAAGTGGGCATGGACAAGCTGAAGTTCGACAACCAGGACGAGGCCCGCAAGCTCCTCAAGAACACCATCGCCCTGCAGTGGAGCCCCCAGGCTTCCTACTGGAGTCGTCCGGTGATCCGCATCTTCGCCACCCGCGCGGACTGGAACAAGACGGCCAACAGCTGGAACCTGGTGGGCGAAGGCCAGTTCGGAAATTCCCTCCAGGGCATGACCTTCGGTGCCCAGATCGAAGCCTGGTGGTAAGCAGTCTCAGACCAACGGCCCGTCCGCAGGGGCGGGCCGTTGTCTGGCCGATTCGTTCAAGGACCTGATGTGAAGCCCCGACGCCTCCACCATGCCGCCCTGCTCACCTGCCTCCTGGCGGGAGGGCTGGGCTGCAGTGGGCCCGGCGACAAGGTCGCGAGCCGGTACCCGGTGGATACCACCACCATCGGCCCCGGCCAGCAACTGGAGAGCGCACCCGGTTGGCACCAGGACGCGGTCATCTACCACATCTGGGTGAAGGCCTTCGCCGATGGCGTCTATGGAGACGGCATCGGCGACCTCCCCGGCATCCAGGGGAAACTGGACTACCTCCAGGCCCTGGGGGTCAATGCGCTCTGGCTGTCGCCGATCTTCGAGTGCGACTACAAGGGCGACAACATGCACGGCTACGACACGACGGACTACTACGCCATCAACAACCGCTTCGGCACCCGGGCGGACCTCAAGAGCCTCATCGACGCCCTCCATGCCAGGGGCATGCGGATCCTTTTCGATTTCGTGCCCAATCACACCTCCACCAAGCACCCCTGGTTCACCTCGGCCGCCACCCGCGACAGCTGGTACCTCTGGAAGACCGACCAGCCCGCCGGTTGGGGCCTGCCTTGGGGAGGCGGAACTCCGCAGGATGTCTGGAAATCGGGCGGCAACACCTACTTCTACACCTCGTTCGCCACGGACTCCCTGGCGGACCTCAACTTCTACAACCCGGATGTGCAGACGGAGATGCGAAAAGTACAGGCCTTCTGGCTGGATCGCGGCTTCGATGGCCTGCGGATGGATGCGGTGCGTTACCTATGCGAGGCGGGACCTGGCCGGCAGGCGGACCTGGCCGACACCCACGGGCGGCTCCAGGCCTTCCGGACCCTGCTCGATGAGTACAGCAGTGGGGACCTTCATCCCCACCCGGGCGGTGACCCGGCCAGGCACAGCGCCAAGGTGATGATCGCCGAGGCCTGGACCAACGATGCCTCCGGCGTGGCGCCCTACTATGGGAACGGGACCAATGAGTTCCACCTGTGTCTGGACTTCAGTGCCCCCTGGGCCATTTCCAACACCATCACCAAGGGCGACGCCACCCAGCTGACCTCGCTCTGGGAATTCGAGCAAAGCACCTACCCGGCGGGGTACCGCTCGGCCACCTTCGACTCCAACCACGACAACCTGATCTCCCGGCCTGGGAGCCAGTACGGCGGGAGCAAGGCCAAGATCATCCTGGCGGAGGCGCTGACGCTGCTCTCGCCGGGCACCCCCATCCTCTACTACGGGAACGAGGTCGGCATGTCCGGCCAGTCCGGCACGGATCTCAACCTCCGTCAGCCCATGGACTGGGCCGCGGTGGCAGCCCAGTCCGCCCAGCCCGATTCGATCCTCAGCTGGTGCAAGTACCTCATCCAGGCCCGCAAGGCCTATCCCGCCCTGCGTGGCGGTTACGCCACGCTCAGCACCGACGCAGGACCCGCCAAGGCGCTGGCCTATCTGCGGGATGGCGGGACCGAGCGGGTGCTGGTGGTGGCGAACCTCACGGCCTCGACCCAGACCGTGGTGGTCTCGGGCCTGAGCTCCCATGGCGTCCCCGCCAGTGGTCCCGTGCAGGCCATCCTGGGGGACCTCAAGGGCGTGAGCGCCCTGGCCGGCGACACCTTCACGGCCGCCAGCCTCCCGCCCCATGGCGTGAGGGTGCTTTATGTCGCCGGTTCCGGCTTCCAGAGCACCCTCCACGGCGACCTTCCCTGAGCTAAAGCCCCTTCCTGGACGCAACCCATGGCCAACCTTCAGTTCAAAGCGCTGCGCAAGTCCTTCGGTGATCTGGAGATCCTCCACGGGATCGACCTCGAGATCCAGGACGGTGAGTTCATCGTGTTCGTGGGGCCCTCGGGTTGCGGGAAATCCACCCTCCTGCGCTGCATCGCCGGTCTGGAGGAGATCAGCAGCGGGGAGCTGGCCATCGGCGGCCAGCCCATGAACGAGGTGCCCCCCTCCAAGCGCGGCATCGCCATGGTGTTCCAGAGCTACGCCCTCTATCCGCACATGACCGTGGCCGAAAACATGGCCTTCGGTCTGAAGCTGGCCGGTCATTCGAAAGGGGAGATCAAGGCGGCGGTCCAGAAGGCCGCCGAGATTCTCCAGATCGAATCCCTGCTCGATCGTCGGCCCAAGGCGCTGTCGGGGGGGCAGCGTCAGCGGGTGGCGATCGGCAGGGCCATCGTGCGCAAGCCCGGCGTCTTCCTATTCGATGAACCCCTCTCCAACCTGGATGCCGGGCTCCGGGTGCAGATGCGGGTGGAGCTGGCCCGCCTCCATAAGGATCTCGCCACGACCATGGTCTACGTCACCCATGACCAGGTGGAGGCCATGACCCTGGCGGATCGCATCGTGGTGATCAACCAGGGGCAGATCGAACAGGTGGGCGCGCCCCTGGAGCTCTACCACCACCCCGCGAACCGCTTCGTGGCCGGCTTCATCGGCTCGCCCAAGATGAATTTCCTGCCCTGCACCCTCGAGTCGGCCACGGAGGCCGGGGCCCGGGTGCGCCTGGAGGATGGCACGGTGATCGTTGCGGGGGCGGATGCCCGGGGGCTGGCGGAGGGTACTGCACTCACGCTGGGCATCCGGCCCGAGCGCCTGCTCGCGGAAACGGAGGCCGGCGAAGGTACCGCCAGGACCACCGTGATCGTATCGGAGCACCTGGGCGACACCGTGTTCCTGTACGTCCAGTCCCCGGGCTCCACCGGCCAGCTCACCGTCAAGGCCAAGCCCGAGAACCCCCTGCGGACCGATGACGTGACCTACCTCCGCTTCCCCACCAAGCACTGCCTGCTCTTCGGTCCGGACAGCCGGACACTGCCCCGCCTTTCCTAGCACCCCCACCGCACAAGGGGCCCCCGGGCCACCACCCACAAGGAGTCAGACGTGAGCCACCCATCCAACCTCCGCAAGCTGGCGACGACCACCGCCATGTTCCTCGTCGCAGGCGCCTTGACCCTGGCCCAGGCCGCCGAGAAGGGCAAGCTGCTCATCTGGATCAACGGCGACAAGGCCTACAACGGCCTCCAGAAGGTCGGCGACGAGTTCACCAAGAAGACCGGCATCAAGGTCGTGGTGGAGCACCCCGAGGATGCCCCCGGCAAGTTCCAGCAGGCCGCCGAAGAGGGCAAGGGCCCGGACATCTGGATGTGGGCCCATGACCGGGTGGGCGAGTGGGCCGAGAGCGGCGTCATCAATGCCCTGACCCCCGGCAAGAAGATCAGAGAAGACATCGATGCCACCGCCTGGCAGGCCTTCACCATCAAGGGCAAGGTCTGGGCGTACCCCGTGGCCATCGAGGCGGTTTCGCTGATCTACAACAAGGCCCTCATCAAGACGCCGCCCAAAACCTTCGAGGAGATCTTCGCCATCGACAAGGCCATGGTGGCCAAGGGCAAGAAGGCCATCCTCTGGGACTACACCAATACTTACTTCACCATGCCCATGCTGGCGGCCAACGGTGGCTACGCCTTCAAGATGAAGGCCGATGGCACCTACGATCCCAAGGACACGGGCGTGAACAACGCCGGGGCCCTGAAGGGCGCCGAGATGCTGACCCGCCTGGTGAAGGAGGGCGTCATGCCCAAGGGCGCCACCTACGCCGACATGGAGTCCCAGATGGCGCAGGGCAAGCTCGGCATGATGATCAGCGGCCCCTGGGCCTGGGACAACCTGAAGAAGGCCAAGATCAACTTCGGCGTGGCCAAGATCCCCTCCGTGGGCGGCAAGCCCGCGGCGCCCTTCGTGGGCTACCTGGGTGCCATGATCACCAAGGCCGCCTCCGGCGCCGGCAACGTCGACGTCGCCCGCGAGTTCATCGAGAACCACATGTTGAGCCAGAAGGGCCTGGAGACCATGAACGCCGACGTGGCCATCGGCGCCCCGGCCAACAAGACCGTCTTCGCCAAGATGAAGAACGACCCCTTCATCCAGGTGTCCATGGCCAGCGCCAAGGACGGCGTGGTGATGCCCAACAACCCACAGATGGGCCGGTTCTGGGCCGCCATGGTCTCCGCCCTCAACAACATGACCGAGGAGCGCCAGACCCCGAAGGAAGCCCTGGACGCCGCCGCGAAGCGCATCCTGAAGTAGTTGCTCCTTTCTCCAGAAGCGGGCCTGGCCCGCTTCTGGAGCTGATCTGAACTTGAAACGGGAACACCCATGCCCGACGCCCTCAAGCGCTTCCTCCAGCCCGCCCTGATGATCCTGCTGGGTCTGGTGGGGCTGTACTTCATCACAGCCATCTATGCCACCGGCGAAAGCCTGCTGGCGGGCGTGATGCTGGTGACCCTGGCGGCCTTCATCTGGATCTACTCCTCGCCGAAGACCTACGCCTACCGCTACCTCTTCCCGGGCATCGGGGCGGCCCTGATCTTCGTGGTGTTCCCGATGCTCTACACCGTGCGCATCGGATTCACCAACTACAGCTCCAAGAACCTCCTGACCTTCAAGCGGGCCACCAACTACCTGCTGGAGGAGACCTACCGGGCGGAGGGCCCCACCTACACCTCGACCCTCCATGCAGAGGATGGGAAGTGGCGCCTGCGCCTGGAAGACGCCGAAGGGGTCAGCGCCACCCTGGTGACCGAGCCGTTCCTGATCGGACCGCCCAAACCCTGGACCATCAGGGCGGAACCCGCTGCCACTCCGGTGATGGGCGAGGAGATGACCCTCAAGGACCTCATCGACCATCAGCTCTTCCTCAAGGGTCTGGTGGTGCTCCTGCCCAATGGAGGGCAGGTCCGCATGACGGGCCTTCGGGAGTTCGCCTCCGCCCGCGCCCTCTACACCTTGAACAAGGACGGCAGCCTCACCAACAACCAGGATCAGAGCCGGCTGAATCCCAATTTCAAGACCGGCTTCTATGAGACTGCCGGGGGCGAGGCCGTGGACCCGGGCTTCCAGGTGGACATCGGCTGGAAGCACTACGTGGACATCTTCACTGACGAAGCCCTGCGGGAGCCCCTCTGGAAGATCTTCATCTGGACGCTGGTGTTTTCGTCCCTCACGGTGGTGTTCTGCACCTCCCTGGGCATGGTCCTGGCGGTGCTCCTGAACTGGGAAAACCTGCGCTTCAGGTCCGTCTACCGGCTGGTGCTCTTCCTGCCCTATGCCATCCCGGGCTTCATTTCGATCCTGGTGTTCAAGGGCCTCTTCAACAACAACTCGGGCGAGATCAATCTCGTGCTGAGCACCCTCTTCGGGGTGAAGCCCACCTGGTTCTCGGATCCCTTCCTGGCCAAGACCATGATCCTCATCGTGAACACCTGGCTGGGTTTCCCCTACATGATGATCGTCTGCATGGGCCTCATCAAAGCCATCCCCAATGACCTCTATGAGGCCTCGGCGGTGGCCGGAGCCGGACCCCTCACCAACTTCTTCCGGATCACCATGCCCCTGGTCCTGAAGCCCCTGACGCCCCTGCTCATCTCCTCCTTCGCCTTCAATTTCAACAACTTCGTGCTCATCAGCCTCTTGACGGGCGGCCTGCCGGACTTCCTGAACACCGCCACACCGGCGGGCACCACGGACATCCTCGTGTCCTACACCTACCGCATGGCCTTCCAGGATTCCGGCCAGAAGTTCGGCCTGGGGGCCGCGATCTCCACCGTGGTCTTCCTCCTGGTGGCCGCCATTTCCATCATTCAGATCCGGGCCACCCGGATCGCCGAAGACACCAAGCGCTGAGGGGGACGCCATGGCCATCGTCATCGACAAATCCCAGCGCTGGCGCGTGCTGCTGGCGCACCTGTTCCTCATTGCCCTCTGCGCCCTCGTGCTGTTCCCCGTGCTGATGACCGTGTCCATTTCGCTGCGGCCCGGCAACTTCGCCACCGGCAGCCTGATCCCCAAGGAGATCAGCCTGGAGCACTGGCGCTTCGCCCTGGGTCTGCCCGTGACCAACGCCGACGGCCGCGTGATCATCCCCGATCTGCCGGTGCTGCGCTGGCTCTGGAACTCCGTGAAGGTGGCCTCCCTCTCGGCCGCCGTGGCCGTGCTGCTGTCCACCACCGCCGCCTATGCCTTTTCCCGGATGAAGTTCGCGGGGAAGAAGGCCGCGCTGGTGGGGCTCATGCTCATGCAGATGTTCCCCACCATCCTGGCCCTCATCGCCATCCACTCGATCTTCTCCCGGCTGGGCCACACCTTCCCCCTGGTCGGCATCGACAGCCCCTGGGCCCTGGTGCTGGCCTACTCCGGCGGCATCGCCCTCCACATCTGGACCATCAAGGGCTTCTACGAAACCATCCCCGGCGAGATCGAGGAGGCCGCCACCGTGGATGGCGCCACCCCCTGGCAGGCCTTCTGGCGCGTCCTCCTGCCCATGGCCCTGCCCATCCTCATGGTGGTCTTCCTGCTGGCCTTCATCGGTGCCGTGAACGAGTACCCCGTGGCATCCGTGCTGCTGCGCAGCCAGGACCAGCTCACCATGGCCGCCGGCATGAAGCAGTTCCTCTACGCGCAGAAGTATCTGTGGGGGGACTTCGCCGCGGCGGCCATCCTATCGGGCCTGCCCATTTCCATCGTCTTCATCCTCGTCCAACGCTGGATGATCTCTGGCCTTACCTCCGGCGCCAACAAGGGCTGATCTTTCCCAACCCGAGGGCCCAGGCCCTCCCCTCCCACCAAGGAGTCACCCATGAGTCTCCGCTCCAGCCTGCTCAAGGCGTTCGCCGTGTTCGCCCTGGCCCTCGCCCCCCTGCTCGCCGAGCCCCCTGCCGGCAAGATCGAGATCAACTACCACCGCTGCGATGGCAACTTCGCCAAGTGGGGCGTGCATCTCTGGAAGAGCCCCAACATGCCCCTGCCCGACATCGAGTGGCCCAACCCCATGATGCCCACCGGCAAGAACGACTTTGGCGTCTTCTGGCACGTGGACCTCGAGGAGTTCAAGACGGGCTCCAAGGCCCAGGTGAACTACATCATCCACAAGGGGGACATCAAGGAGCAGGGCGCCAAGGACATGGCCTTCGACGGCAATGCCCACAAGGCGATCTGGGTGGTGAACAACGACCGCACCATCTACTACTCCAAGGAAGAGGCCCTGAAGGACCACGCCTGCAAGAAGTAGTTCCGAATGGCTCCGGAGCTTCGCTCCGGATTAGGGCGTTCGCCAGGGGAGGGGATTCGACCTTCCCTGGCGCGTTTCTCCGATTCTGAGCCCAGGGGGTTCCATGCGCTTTGCCACCCGTTCTCTCCTTCTGACCGCGGGCCTTTTCGCGGCCAGCCAGCGCTGCGTCGCCCAGCTACCCCAGTCCGTCCCCGGCACCTTCGCCGAGAATCCCATCGTCTATTTCGTGATGACGGACCGCTTCTTCGACGGCGACCCCGCCAACAACGAAAGCTATGGCAGGCGACGGGAGAAGACACCGAAGGAGGACGCGGGCACCTTCCACGGCGGCGATCTCAAGGGCCTCACCCTCAAGCTCAAGGAGGGCTGGTTCAAGGACCTGGGCGTGAACGCCCTGTGGATCACGGCGCCCTACGAGCAGATCCACGGCTGGGTGCAGGGGGGCCAGAAGGAGTTCAAGCACTACGCCTACCATGGCTACTACGCCCTGGACTACACGGTGCTGGACAAGAACATGGGCACCCCCGAGGAACTGCGGGAACTGGTGGATGCGGCCCACGCCCAGGGCATCCGCATCCTCTTCGACATCGTGATGAACCATCCCGGCTACCTGGACATCCAGTCCGCCAGGGACATGAAGGTCGATGTCCTCTGGCCCGACTGGGAGAAGGACGCCAACCTGCTGCGGAACTACCACAACTACATCGACTACAACTCCTTCAAGTTCGGCGACTGGTGGGGCAAGCCCTGGGTGCGTGCGGGGCTGCCCGGCTATCTGGATGGCGGTCGTGATGACCTCACCATGCAGTTGGCCTACCTGCCGGACTTCCGCACGGAAAGCACGGAGGCCGTGAAGCTCCCGAAATTCCTCAAGGAGAAGGCCGACACCAGGGCCGTCGACCTGGCGAACACCCCGGTGCGGGGCTACCTGATCAAGTGGCTCACGGACTGGGTGCGGGAGTACGGCATCGACGGCTTCCGGGCCGATACCGTGAAGCACGTGGAGCCCGCGGCCTGGGCCGCCCTCAAGGACGAGGCCCAGAAGGCTCTGGTGGAGTTCAAGGCCAAGCACCCCACCCGCAAGGTGGACGACGCCCCCTTCTGGATGGTGGGCGAGTTCTGGGGTGTGGGGCCCACCCGGCACAAGCTGACGGATTCCGGCTTCGACGCCATGATCAACTTCGACTTCCAGCAACAGGAAGGCGCCTTCGCCAAGCCCGAGAAGCTCTTCAAGAGCTACGCCCAGGCCCAGGCCGGCAAGCCCGTCCACATGCTGAACTACCTCTCCTCCCACGATACGGAGCTCTTCGAGCGCAATCGGCTCATCGAGGGCGGCGCGGCCCTCCTGCTGGCCCCGGGCGGCGTGCAGATCTTCTACGGCGATGAAACGGCCCGGCCCCTGGGCCCCATGCCCCGCACCGATCAGCAGCAGGCCACCCGTTCGGATATGAACTGGACGACCCAGGACACGAAGGTCCTGGCCCACTGGCGCAAGCTCGGCACCTTCCGGGCCCGGCACCGGGCCCTGGCCACCGGCGAGCACAGGCAGCTCAGCGAGACCCCCTACACCTTCAGCCGGGTGGAGCCCGCCAGTGGCGACCGGGTGGTGGTGGCCCTGGGTGCCAAGGGCGACGTGAGCCTTGCGGTGGCGGGCGTTTTCGAGGATGGCCTGACCCTGCGCGATGCCTACACCGGCCAGACCGCCAAGGTGGCGGGCGGCAGGGTCGCCCTGAAGGCTGAGACCTATGTCCTGCTGGAGCGCGTGCAGGTCACCGCCCCCTAACATTCCACTTCGCGCCATTCGGAATGGATGACGCCCAAAGATCACAGCACTGATCAAGAACGAAGGAGCCCCCATGTCCACCAAGAAGCTGCCGAAGGTGGCGTATTTCTGCATGGAATACGCCCTGGAGAGCCCGTTCAAGATCTACGCGGGGGGCCTGGGCATCCTGGCGGGCGACTACCTCAAGGGGGTGAAGGACCACGACTACCCCATGGTGGGCATCGGCATCCGCTGGAAGCAGGGCTACGGCGAGCAGATGGTGGACGCGGCCTCCGGCCAGGTCTATGACGCCTACAGGAACGGCCAGCACGATTTCCTCGAGGACACGGGCGTTATCGTCGAGGTGGCGATCAAGGGCCGGCCCGTGAAGATCAAGGTCTGGCGGGTGAACAGCTTCGGGGTGGACTCCCTCTACCTGCTGGATACGGACATCGAAGAGAACGATGGGGAGGCCCGCTGGATCACCGGCCAGCTCTACGGCTGGTTCGGGGAAGAGCGGGTGGCCCAGGAGATGGTGCTGGGCATCGGCGGCGTGCGGGCCCTGCAGGCCCTGCGCATCAAGCCCGAGGTCTACCACTTCAACGAAGGGCATGCGCTCTTCGCTGGCTTCGAGCTGATCCACCAGCGCATGGCCAAGGGCGCCACCTTCGAGGCGGCCTGGGCCAAGACCCGCGAGGACGTGGTCTTCACAACCCACACCCCCATCGTCCAGGGCAACGAGTCCCACCCCATCGACCGCTTCCTCTACATGGGGGCCAGCCTTGGCCTCACCAGGGCCCAGCTCAAGCAGCTGGGCGGCAGCCCCTTCAACATGACCGTGGGCGCCCTGCGGCTCGCCCGGATCGCCAATGCGGTGGCCGACCTCCACCGGGTCACGGCCAACGGCATGTGGAAGAAGGTCGACGGCCGCTGCGAGATCATTGGCATCACCAACGCCATCCACCGGCCCACCTGGGTGGATCCCCGCATGCTCGATCTGGCGGCCGCCTGCGAAGGCTCGAAGAAGACCAAGGACGCCCTGTGGAAGGCGCACCTGGACAACAAGAAGAAGCTCATCGCCTTCGTCGAATCCCGCACCGGCGTGAAGCTCGACCCCGCCAAGCTGCTCATCGGCTTTTCCCGCCGGGCCGCACCCTACAAGCGCTCCAACTTCATCTTCACGGACCGCAAGTTCATCGAGCCCCTGCTCAAGAGCGGAAGACTTCAAATCGTGTTCTCCGGCAAGGCCCATCCCCTGGATGACAACGGCAAGAAGATCGTGGAGAACATCCTGGAGATGACGAAGCGGTATCCCAGCAGCGTGGTCTTCCTCGAGAACTACGACATGGAGATCGGCCGCATGCTCACCCGCGGCTCGGACGTGTGGCTGAACAACCCCCGTCGGCCCAAGGAGGCCTCCGGCACCTCCGGCATGAAGGCCGCCATGAACGGCGTGCTGAACCTCTCCATCCTCGATGGCTGGTGGCCCGAGGCCTGCCAGCACGGCGTGAACGGCTGGCAGTTCGGCGATGGCTTCGAGAGCGAGGATGAGGCTGTGCTCGACAAGCACGACTTCAAGGCCTTCAAGAAGGTGCTGGCCGAGGAGGTGCTGCCCACCTACTACGAGGGCCACGAGGCCTGGGTGGACATGATGGTCGCCTCGATCCAGAGCACCCGCGACGCCTTCGGCGTCCAGCGCATGCTCGATGAGTACTACAGCCGGATGTACAAGCGCGCCGGTCGCTAGCCTTCTCGTACCAACCCCGCTGGAGGTCCCCATGACGCGCTTCCTGTCTGCCCTGTTGACCTTCGGATTGCCGCTCCTCCTGGCCTGCGGCGGGGGAGGGGGCGGGGGCGGCTCCACGCCCGGCACGCCCGGCTTTGCCGCTCTCGATGCGGATCCCAACGCCACTCCGGCCGTGGACCCCGCCTACTACAAGGTGCCCAGCACCCAGCTGGGGGCCCTCGTCAGCGGCGGCAACGTCACCTTCAACTACTGGAACCCCAACGCCAGCTCCGTGACCCTCTACCTCTATGCCGGCTGGAACGACGCTCTGAGCGCGGGCGCCACCCGCGCCATGACCCGGGGCGCCGGAGGCGTCTGGAGCACGGGGTCGATCCCGCTCCCCTCCCAGAATTTCTACGCCTACAAGGTGGGCAGCGAGTTCGTGCTGGATCCCTATGCCAAGTCCATGGCCCAGTGGGTCCGCGCCAACGGGGCGGCCATCAGCGGGGACGCCACCGGGAAGGGGGCCATCCTGGATTCCGCCCAGACCCTGCCGGACGGCGGCTGGGCCTTCAGCGGCGCCGCGAACTACTTCGACGGTTCCCGCATGAAGGGGCCGGACGGCGCCACGCCGGTGCCCTATGCCTATGCGTCCAACCGGGACGCCATCGTCTACGAGGCGGGCATCCGCGACCTGACCGTGGACCCCAACCTGGGGAGCTTCGCCAGCGGCGGCACCTGGGGCACCTACAAAGGGCTGGTGGCGATGCTGCCCCACATCCAGAAGCTGGGGGTCACCCATGTCCAGCTCCTTTGTCCCCTGGCGAACTACACCTACGACCAGACCAAGATCCGCACCCGGGAGCTGGATATCACCAAGACCGCGGGCGCCAACTACAACTGGGGCTACGACCCCCAGAACTACTTCACCCCCACGGGGATGTACTCCGCCAACCCCCTGGATCCGGCCGCCCGCATCAACGAGCTGAAGACCCTCATCAACGAGATCCACAAGCAGGGCATGGGGGTCATCCTCGACGTGGTCTACAACCACACGGCCAACAACAGCGTCCTCGGGGATTCGGGCATCCAGGGCTACTTCTACCGCAGTACTTCCCGGAACGGCGCCGGCAGTCAGGATGTTCGCTCGGATGCCAAGATGGTCCGCAAGCTCATCCTGGATTCCGTCGTTCACTGGGTGGGCGAGTACAAGGTGGACGGCTTCCGCTTCGACCTCATGGGTGTGCTGGACACCCAGACCGTCAAGTCCGCCTACAACGCCGCCAAGGCCCTCAATCCCGGCGTGCTCTTCCTGGGGGAGGGCTGGAATGGCTTCTACAGCGGCGTCAGCACCGACTTCAACGGCGACGCCACCACCGGTGCCGACCAGGGCAACTCGGGCCTGTTCAACGGTCTGAACATCGCCATGTTCTCCGACAGCTACCGGCAGATCTTCAAGAACGGCTACCCCAGTGATGGCGCCACGGCCTTCCTGACCGGTTCCGCCCAGAACCCGGCCAACCTCTTTGCCAACGTCGCCGGCCTGCCCACCAACACCAGCCCCGCCTTCGCCCCGGGCTCCACCAACAACGTGGCGAGCTACCTCACCTGCCACGACAACCTCTGCCTGTACGATGTCCTGGCCATGGCCACCAACGTGGCTGTGGGAGTGGCGGGGGACGCGGAGATTCTCAAGCGGGCGAGGGTGGGCTACGCCGTGCTCCTGACTTCCCAGGGCCTTGCCTTCATCCACGCCGGGGACGAAATGTTCCGCACCAAGGAGACCACCGGGGGCTTCAGCAACACCAAGTCCAGCACCAGCTCCCACCGCTCCTTCGTGGACAACTCCTACAACGCCTCCGACGCCATCAACCTGGTGAAATGGTCCACCGTCTATTCGGGGGACCCGATCTCCGGCGGCTTCACCAACTACGCCTCCACCAGCAACGGCTACCAGCTCTATGCCTATGTCCAGGGCCTGGTGGCCCTCCGGAAGAGCACCAACGCCTTCCGCCTGCCGGACGCTTCCCGTGCCGCGAACCTCACCCGGATCGATCCCTTCGGCATGGGGGCCAGCACCCTGGCCTTCGGGTACAAGTGTCTGGCCACCGACGGCACCGCCTACTACGTCTTTCACAATGCCGACACCACGGCGAAAACCTTCAACGCCAGCCAGGACCTGAGCACGGGCGCTCTGCTGGTGGATGGCGCCCGGGCGGGCCTTACGGCCATCACCACGCCCACAGGCGTATCCGTGGTGGCCACGGCGGGTGGCAGCAGCATCACCCTCCAGCCCCTGACCTCGGCCATCTTCAGGAAGTGATCAGCGCAGCTCGGTGAAGGCCACCCTGACCTTCCGCCGCCCGGGGAAGCCCGGCAGCGGGAGGCTGGTGCGCTGGCCAACGGTGCCTTCGAAGACGTAGGGGCGGAGCCTGGCCCTGGCGTCCTTCGGCGCAAAATAGAGTGTGGCCGGCTGCCCGTGCAGGGCCTGGGCCGTGAGGTAGCCCACCAGGGCGTGCTCGGCGGAGTGGTAGCCGCTCTTCCACTGGTGGATCTTGGGGCCCTGCCAAGGCTCGAAGTCAGGGGCGCCCCCGGTGCCGCCCCAGACCTCATGGTTCACGGGATCCACCATGCGACGGAACCAGAAGTCCGCCGTGCGGGGCAGGGGCGCGGCCTGGGCCGGGTCCGTCAGGGCCAGGGTGGCCGCCAGTTGGTCCAGCTCCGCGTAGATCCACCACTCCTTGCCGGTGCCGACGCTGCCGTCCGGGCGCAGCCGCGAGCCCCAGGTCCCCGACTCCGGCAGGTAGGCCTGCTTCAGCACGGCCCTGGCACCCGTGGTGGCCAGGTCCACCAGGGTCTGATCCTGCGTGAGCCGCCCGATGCGCTCCAGCATCCAGTAGGCCTTGGCCGTGTGGCCGAAGTCCGTGTGCCGGGAGCCCAGCTGCTTCTGGGCGGGATCATGGAGGCTGCCCCAGAAGAGATGGCGATCCGCATCGTGGTAGTCCTTCACCATCACCCGGGCCAGGCGCTTCAGGTCCGCGGTCCATTCCCGGCGATCCGCCGCGGGCAGGATGGGGGTGAGCAGCAGCAGGTAGGCATTCACCTGGTCCAGCTGGGCCACCAGCTCCTGGCGCAGGTGGTCGCCCTCTGGGGTGGGCGTCACCACCCAGCGCAGGGCCTGCCACTCGGGGTTCCAGTACTGGGTGAAGATGTGCCGTTTGAGCCGCTTGATGTCCCGCAGGGTGGCCTCGTCCCGGGTCAGGTAGTAGTACATGGCCAGGCCCAGCTGGGCGTAGGCCAGGTCCTGGGAGGTGCGGGCCAGCACCTCGGGTTTGGCCACGCCCTTCTCCCAGTAGGAGACGGCGCTGCCGGTCCTGGGGTCAAGCGCCTGCTTCCGGATGAAGGCCGCACCATCCCGGGCCAGTGCGAGCATCTTGGGATCGCCCGTCAGGTGGTAGGCCACGCCGTAGAAGTAAGTCTGGCGGGACTTCATGCGCACGTACTCGCGGCCGAAGTTCTCCTTCATCCAGCCCGGGGCCTCCGTCAGTTCGGCGGGCCGCTGGGCCCAGTCCACGGCCCTGCCGTCGTTGCCCCGGAAGGTGGGGAAGTCGCCCCGGGGCGTGCCCCAGGCATCCGGCAGGTTCCAGAAGGGGAGCAGGTCCTCGTTGAAGTGCTTCAGCCAGCGCTCACCCGTGGGCAGGTCCGCAGGAACCAGGGCTTGGGCAGCGGGTGAGGATTGGGCCCGAACTTGAAGGCTTGGAATGAAAAGGGCCAGGATCGAAAGCAGCAGGAAGGATCTGAGCACGGCGGCTCCCTAGGCGGAGATGGCTTTCAAGAATACCGATCATTCCGGGCCAAAGGCATTCAAGCGCAGAGGGCGCAGGGAGCGCAGAGAACAAGAAGATTCTCTCTGCGTCCTCTGCGCCCTCTGCGGTGAAACCGCAGGTGGGGGCCGCGACTACTTCGCGATGACCCGCACCATCTCCAGCACCTTGCAGGAGTAGCCCCACTCGTTGTCGTACCAGCTGACCACCTTCACGAAGGTGCCATCCAGCGCCATGCCCGCCTCGGCGTCGAAGACCGAGGTGCAGCTCTCGCCCCGGAAGTCCGTGGAGACCACCTTCTGGTCCGTGTAGCCCAGGATGCCCTTCATGGGCCCCTCGGAGGCGGCCTTCATGGCGGCGCAGATGGCTTCGTAGGTGGTCTCCTTGTTCAGCTCCACCGTGAGGTCCACCACGGAGACGTCCGAGGTGGGCACCCGGAAGGCCATGCCCGTGAGCTTCTTGTTCAGCTCGGGGATGACCTTGCCCACGGCCTTGGCCGCGCCGGTGCTGCTGGGGATGATGTTCTCCAGGATCCCGCGGCCCCCGCGCCAGTCCTTGTTGCTGGGGCCATCCACGGTCTTCTGGGTGGCGGTGGCGGCGTGCACCGTGGTCATGAGGCCGCGCTTGATGCCGAAGGCGTCGTTCAGCACCTTGGCCACCGGGGCCAGGCAGTTGGTGGTGCAGGAGGCATTGCTGATGATGGTCTGCCCGGCGTAGGACTTGTCGTTCACGCCGAAGACGAACATGGGCGTGTCGTCCTTGCTGGGGGCGCTCTGGATGACCTTCTTGGCGCCGGCGGTGATGTGCTTCTGGCAGGTCTCCTGGGTGAGGAAGAGGCCCGTGCACTCGATGACCACGTCCGCGCCGATCTCGCTCCACTTCAGCTCGGCGGGATCCTTCACGGCCGTGAGGCGGATCTTCTTGCCGTTCACGATGAGCGTGTTGCCCTCCACGGCCACGGTGCCCTTGAAGCGGCCATGCACGGAATCGAACTGCAGCATGTAGGCCAGGTACTCAGGTTCCAGCAGGTCGTTGATGCCCACGATCTCGATGTCCTGGAAGTTCTGGACCGCGGCGCGGAACACCATGCGCCCGATGCGGCCGAAACCGTTGATGCCTACCTTGATGGCCATGGATCTGCTCCTTGAAGGGTGCTGGGAAAAATGCAGCAATGTTAACTTTAGCGCCTTAGGGCCGCCGCTTCACGCGCCAATGCCTGGATGGCCATCCAGTCGCCGGCCTCCAGCAGGTTCCTGGGGGTGAGCCAGGAGCCACCCACGCACAGCACGTTGGGCTGGGCGAGATAGCCGTGGGCCGTGCCGGGGCCGATGCCGCCCGTGGGGCAGAAGCGAAGCTCCTTGAAGGGCCCCGCCAGGGCCCGGAGCATGGGGATGCCCCCGGCCTGCTCGGCGGGGAACAGCTTCAGGAATCGGAAGCCCGCGTCCATGGCGGCCATCACCTCCGTGGGGGTCATGACCCCCGGCAGCAGGGGGATGGGGCTGGCGGCGGCGGCCTCCAGGAGGGGTCGGGTCAGCCCGGGGCTCACGGCGAAGGCGGCCCCGGCCTCGGCGACCTGACGCAGGGCCTCGGGGGTGGTCACCGTGCCGGCCCCCACGTGGGCCTCGGGAAAGGCCCGTGCGATGCAGCGGATGGCCTCCAGGGCCACGGGGGTCCTGAGGGTGATCTCCAGGGTGGAGATGCCCCCTTTGAGCAGGGCCTCCGCCAGGGGCAGGGCCTGGTCCAGGCGGTCGAGGGCGATGACGGGCAGGACCGGGGAGGCCCGCAGGATGCGCTCAAGGGCTTGGTCGGTGGTCATGGCTGGGTCCTGTCGAAGCTGGGGCCGAAGGAGGTGGCGCCCTCTTCGGCGGAGGTGGCGTGGGCCCGGAAGAGGCCGAAGAGCTCGCGACCCAGGCCCCGGGTGTGGCCGCGCTCGGGGCCTGGGGCCGCGGGCCGCAGGGCCCACTCGGCGGGATCCACCCGGATCTCCAAGGTCCCCCGCTCGGCGTCCAGCTCGATGAGATCCCCGTCCCGGACCTTGGCCAGGGCACCGCCCACCAGGGCTTCGGGGGAGGCATGGATGGCCGCGGGCACCTTGCCCGAGGCGCCGGACATGCGGCCATCCGTCACCAGGGCCACGTGGAAGCCCAGGTCCTGGAGGTTCGCCAGGGGCGGGGTGAGCTGGTGCAGCTCGGGCATGCCGTTGGCCTTGGGCCCCTGGAACCGCACCACGGCCACCAGGTCGCGGTTGAGCTCGCCGGCCCGGTAGGCCCGCTGCAGGTCCTCCTGGCTATCGAAGACCCGGGCCGGGGCCAGGATGTGCCGGTGCTCGGGCTTCACCGCTGAGACCTTGATGATGGAGCGCCCCAGGTTGCCCGTGAGCAGGCGCAGCCCGCCGTTGTGCGAAAAAGGCGAGGCCACGGGCCGCAGGACCTCCTCGTCGCCGCTGGCGGCGGGGGCGTCGCGCCAGACCAGGCCATTGGGCCCCAGCTCCGGGGCCTGGGTATAGGGACGCAGGCCCGGCCCGGCCATGGTGAGCACGTCCCCGTGCAGCAGACCCGCGTCCAGGAGCTCGCGGATGAGGAAACCCGTGCCACCGGCCCGGTGGAAGGCGTTCACATCCGCCTGGCCATTGGGATAGACCCGGGCCAGCAGGGGCACCTGGGCCGACAGGGCGTCGAAATCGCTCCAGTCGATGAGGATGCCCGCGGCCCGGGCGATGGCCACCAGGTGCAGGGTGTGGTTGGTGGAGCCCCCGGTGGCCAGCAGGCCCACCAGGCCGTTCACGATGGCCCGCTCATCGATCACCAGGCCCAGGGGGGCGTACTCGGAGCCCCCCGCCACCAGGGCCGCCGCCCGCACCGCCGCGTGGCGGGTGAGGGCCTCCCGCAGAGGGCTGCCCGCGGGCACGAAGGCGGTGCCCGGCAGGTGCAGGCCCATGACTTCCATGAGCATCTGGTTGCTGTTGGCCGTGCCGTAGAAGGTGCAGGTGCCCGGCGCCGAATAGGACTTCGCCTCGGCCTCCAGCAGCTCCGTGCGGTCGGCCTGGCCCGCGGCGGCCCGCTGGCGTACCGCCGCCTTTTCGCTGTTGGAAAGCCCCGTCACCATGGGCCCGCCGGGGACGAAGATCACCGGCAGGTGCCCGAACTGCAGGGCGCCGATGAGCAGGCCCGGCACGATCTTGTCGCAGACCCCCAGGCAGAGCACCGCATCGAAGACGTTGTGGGAGAGGGCCACCGCCGTGGCCATGGCGATGACATCGCGGGAGAAGAGGGACAGCTCCATGCCCGGCTGGCCCTGGGTGATGCCATCGCACATGGCGGGCACGCCGCCGGCCACCTGGGCCGTGGCGCCGGCACTGCGGGCGGCCTCCTTGATCCAGGCCGGATAGTCCCCCAGGGGCTGGTGGGCCGAGAGCATGTCGTTGTAGGCCGTCACGATGCCCAGGTTGGGCCCACGGCCTTCCCGCAGGGCGGCCTTGTCGGGGCCCGCGGCGGCGAAGGTGTGGGCCAGGTTGGCGCAGGAGACATCGCAGCGGTGCGGGGTGAGGGAGGCCGCCTCCCGGATCTGGGTCAGGTAGGCCTCCCGGCTGACCCGGCTGCGCTGCCGGATGCGATCCGTGAGGGTGGCCACTTGGGGATTCAAAGCCATGGCGGTTCCTTCGAGAGCCCGGTTCGAGCCGGGTGAATGTAATAATATTACTCCTTGTAACCGCTTGCAGCAAATTTTAATGTAGTATTGCTACACATGGAGTGAGCATGAAGACCCTGCCCGATTTCGACATGGTGCTGTTCGGAGGCACCGGGGACTTGGCCATGCGCAAGCTGCTGCCGGCCCTCTACCAGCAGGTGAAGGCGGGCACGGTCACGCCGGGCTCCCGCGTCCTGGCGGCCGCCCGCAAGCAGCTCTCCCGGGAGGCCTTCCTGCAGCTGGCCGAGGCCACCTGCAGGCCCTTCCTGGGCGCCGACTATGATGCCGACACCTGGAAGGCCTTTGCGGAGCGGGTCAGCTACTTCCCCCTGGATGCCAAGAACCCCGGCACGTACGGGGACCTGGCCTTGGCCCTGGGCCAGCATCCCGACCGCGTCCGCGTCTTCTACTACTCCACCTCCCCGGATTTCTTCGCGGCCATGTCCGCCAACCTGGGGGAAGCGGGCCTCGTCACCTCCCGGTCCCGGGTGGTGGTGGAAAAGCCCCTGGGCCACGACCTGGATTCCTCCCGGGAGATCAACGACGCCGTGGGTCGACACTTCGCCGAGCGTCAGATCTTCCGCATCGACCACTACCTGGGCAAGGAGCCCGTGCAGAACCTGCTGGCCCTGCGCTTCGGCAATGTCCTGTTCGAGCCATTGTGGCGCCGGGAGTGGGTGCAGGACGTGCAGATCACCGTATCCGAGCAGCTGGGGGTGGAAGGCCGTGGCGACTTCTACGAGCACACCGGCGCCCTGCGGGACATGCTCCAGAACCACCTGCTCCAGCTGCTCTGCATCGTCGCCATGGAGCCCCCCACGGGCAGTGATCCGGACGCGGTGCGGGACGAGAAGCTGAAGGTGCTGCGCTCCCTCAAGCCCTTCACTCCCCAGGACGTGGCCTCGAAGACCGTGCGCGGCCAGTAAGGCCGGGGCCGTGGGCAGCCAGCCCGTCATCGCCTATGCCGAGGAGCCGGGCGTGGCCCCGGACAGCCGCACGGAAACCTTTGTGGCGGTGAAGGCCGAGATCGACACCTGGCGCTGGGCCGGGGTGCCCTTCTTCCTCCGCAGCGGCAAGCGCATGCCCGAGAAGCTGGCGGAGATCGTCATCAACTTCCGCAGGGTGCCCCATCCCATCTTCGGCGAGGCGGCCCATGGCGGTCGGGCCAACCGCCTCATCATCCGCATGCAGCCCGACGAAAGCATGCGGCTCCACCTGGTGGCCAAGCAGCCCGGCGATGCCATGGCGCTCCATCCCGTGCACCTCAACCTCGACTTCGAGGAATCCTTCCGGGCCCGGCGCCTGGAAGCCTACGAGCGGCTCCTGCTGGACGCGATCCGCGGCAAGCTCACCCTCTTCGTCCGCCGGGACGAGCAGGAAGCGGCCTGGCGCTGGGTGGAGCCCATCCTCGACAGCTGGGCCGCCACCGAAGACCGCCCCAAGTTCTACACCTCCGGCAGCTGGGGCCCGGCGGCCTCCAGCGCCCTGCTCTCCCGGGACGGGCTGGCCTGGAACGAGGAGGACTAGGCCGTGTGCACCCTCCGGGAATTCACCGACCAGGCCCGGCTCACTGCGGCCCTGGTACAGCACGTGGCCCAGCGGCTGAAAGCGGATCTGGCCAAGCAGGACCAGGCCGTCCTGGTGGTATCCGGGGGCCGGAGCCCCGTGCCCTTCTTCCAGGCCCTGGCGGGACAGCCCCTCGCCTGGAGCCGGGTGGCCGTCACCCTCGCCGATGAGCGCTGGGTGCCCCCTGATCACGTCGATAGCAACGAAGCGCTGGTGCGGGAGCACCTCCTCAAGGGCCCCGCGGCCACCGCCCGGATGGTGCCCCTCTGGACCGGGGACAGCACGCCCGAAGAAGCCGTGGCAGAAGTTTCAGCCAACCTCGCGGCCCTGCCGAGCCCCTTCAGCGAGGTGATCCTGGGCATGGGGGAGGACGGCCACATCGCTTCGTTGTTCCCGGGCGCCGCCGAGCTTCCGGTGGGTCTGGCGACGGAGGCTCCGGTTCTGGCGGTGCATCCGCCCCGGGCGCCGCACGCGCGCCTGAGCCTGTCCCTCCAGGCCCTGCTGCAAAGCCGCGACCTGGTGCTCATGATCTCGGGCGCCCCCAAGCGCGCCATCCTCGAGCGGGCCCTGGAGGACGGCCCCGTGGAAGCGCTGCCCGTGCGGGCCCTCCTTCGACAGACGGCGGTGCCAGTGTCGGTATTCTGGGCGCCGTGACCATGAGCCTCCTCTCCCGCATCCAGGCCCTCCTACCGGAGCTGCCGCCCTCCGAGCAAAGGGTGGCCGAGCTGGTGCTGCAGCGGCCCGTGGAGGTGGTCTCGGCACCGGTGTCCCAGCTCGCCCTCTGGTCCAGGGTGAGCCAGCCCACGGTGATCCGCTTCTGCCGCCGCCTGAAGTGCTCGGGCCTGCCTGCCTTCAAGCTCAAGCTGGCGGGGGATCTGGGGGCGGGCATCCCCTTCGTCCACGCGAAGCTCGTGCCCGGGGATGACCTGGCCCACCTCATCGGCAAGGTCTTCGACAGCGCCCTCACGGGGCTGGCCGAGGGACGGGACGCCCTGCGCCCCGAGGCCCTGGAGGCGGCCGTGGCGGCCCTGGACCGGGCCAGCCGCATCGAGTGCTACGGCCTGGGCAACTCCGGCGTCACCGCCCAGGATGCCCAGATGAAGCTGTTTCGCCTGGGCACGCCCACGGTGGCCTGCACGGATTCCCAGATGCAGCGGGTGGCCGCGGTGCTGCTCCCCGGCGATGCGGTGGTGCTGGTGATCTCGAACTCGGGGCGAACGACCTCGCTGCTGGAGGTGGTGGCCCTGGCCCGGCGTTCGGGGGCCACCGTCATCGCCCTCACCCGCTCCAACACGCCCCTGGCGCAGGCTGCCGATATCCTGCTGCCCGCGGATGTGCAGGAGAATCCCGAGGTCTACGCGCCCATGGTGGCCCGCCTCGTCCACCTGGCCATCGTCGATGTGCTCACGGTGGCCCTGGCCCTCCGCAAGGGCCCGGCGGCCCTCACCCGCATGGAGGCCGCCAAGGCCTCCCTGCAGGCGACCCGGGACCCACGCTAGGGGAGGTTCCCAGGATCATAGGGCGCGGCCGGGGTGCCAGGTTCGGCCACCACGGGCCCAGCGGCCTTCCGACCGGGGACGGCGGGGTCCACGGCCAGGCCCTTGGGGAAGCTCCGGGGCCCGATGGCCACGCCCGGCAGGGTCCAGGGCAGCTTGGCCCAGGGCTGGTGGGCGGTTCCGGAGTCGATGGGCTGGATGGCCCCCAACCAGGCGGCGTTGAAGCGCACCCCCACCGAAGCCAGCTGGCCCAGCATCCACCGCAGGGCGCCATCCGCCAGGCCGCTTTCCTGGTTGACGGTGGGGTACCCGCCGCCCACGTCGCCATGGGCCCCCGGGAAGAGCACCTGGAGCACGCCCTCCCGGGGCTCCCAGAGGGTGGGCGCGAAGTCCTTGCGCTGCTCGTCCAGGGCCACGGCGTGGAAGCCGTGCTGGACCTTGGCACTGAGCTTGGTGTCGGCGAACTGGAAGGCATCGAGCCGCTTCCCTCCGCCGGCGTAGATCGGGAGGCCCATGGCGCCCACGGTGTCCCAGACGCCCACCGCCGTGATCTGGTCCACGGGCACCAGGTCCGAGTCCTTGAGGGAGCCGTGGGACAGGAAGGCCGGCAGGTTCGATGCGATCTCGGCGAGGTGGGCCAGGCTGAAGGGCTTGGCCGTGGCCTTCTGCCGGTAGCGGAACCAGGCCCCGGCCCCGGCGCGGTAGGCCGTCTCCGGGTCGGCCGTCAGGGCCTGGCTCAGCAGGCCCTGGCTGGCGATGAGCCCCGCCAGGGCCCGGGCCGTGTAGGCACCCCGGCTGAACCCAGTGATGACGATGCGGTCCCCGGGTTCGTAGTTGCGCGAAAGGAAGGTGTAGCCCCGCACGATCCGAGAGATGATGCCCGCCCCGAAGGCGCCGCCCATGAGCTTGCGGATGAGGTTGTTGGAATCGCCCACCCCATGGAGGTACTTGGCGATCTGGAGGGGGGCGCCGCCCTCCTTCAGCACTTTTTCCTGCTCATCGGCCAGGAGCAGGGTGTTCGGGTCCAGTTCGCCGGCCAGACCCGTGAAGAGCTTGTAGACGTTGGTGGGATCCGCCGAGCGGTCGTGGTTCTCGTCCTGGCCGGGGTCATTCCAGGTGCCGTCCGCACAGAACACGAGGGTCTTCACCATGCCCGCCTCCTCGAAGGGACCCCCTGGTGGGGGACCACAGGATCGTCCAGCTGGACGTGCCAACAAGGTATCTCAATCCAAGGGTATGTGTAGGGGTGCTTAGGCAAAAAAACGGATTAATCGCGCTCTTGGCGTCTTTGCCGGACCCGCGCGGCGAGTGCCACGGCCCCATCAGGTTCATCACCGAAATCACCGGCCAGATGCAGTTCAGCTTTTCCAGCCCAACCCAGGCGCGGGCTCCCCGGCATGGGATCTCAGGCGTTGATGGGGTTCAGGCCGGCACCGGGCCTGGGGCCGGCGGGGTCGGCCGGGGCGCCCCACTGGGCCAGTCGCTGGAGCAGCTCCTCCGTGGCCTGGCCGTCCGGCACCTGGTGGGCCACCTCGTCGCGGATGCGGTCCGTATCGATGGACAGGCGGGGGTGGCAGAGCAACTGGGATTCAGGGAAGGCTGCCAGGAGGGGGTGCAGGATGGCCCCAAGGTTCCGGCGCAGCCGCGGGTCGGTTTCCTCGGTCCAGGCGATGCCCAGGGCCGCCAGCAGGGAGTAGGCCTGGAAGAGGAACTGCTCCCGCCATTCCTCGGCCGACCGGGCCAACAGTACATCCGCCAGGGCGATGACCCCCCACTCGCGCACATAGGCCGGCAGGCCCGGCACCCAGTTCAGCAGGCACTCGGGCACATCAGCCCCGGCCGGGGTGACCATCCGGTGGGCATGGCTGGAGAATACGCTGATGGCCCGGGTCTTGTGCTCCTCGCCGCCCTTCAGGAGGGCCTGGTTGAGGATGGCCACCGCGGCCCCGGGGCTCACTTCCTCCTTGGACAGCAGCTCATCCACCAGCTGTAGGGTCAGCTCGTGCTGGCCCAGGTTGGCCAGCATGAACAGGGCGCCCTCCCGCTGGATGGCCGGGGTGAGCTCGCCCGCGCTGGTGCTGAAGAGCTGCAGGGCCCGGACCCCGGCCTCCAGCTTGAGCCGCTGCTCCGCCTCCCACTGCAGGGCCGCGGCCCGCTCGGACTCCATGGCCTGGCGGCTTTCCGTCTGGCGGTCGATGGAGGCCTTGACCACCAGCCCCACGATGGACACCGCCGCCCCCAGGAAGGCCCCCACCAGGGCCAGGGCCGCCGCCACGATCTTCGAGCTGGGGTCGCTGCCCGTGAACGTGAAGAACCCCAGGTGCCCCATGAAGGCCAGCAGCCCGGCGAAGAGGACGAGGATGCTGCCCAGCGTCAGGGCCAGGGTGGTGGTCGGGCGATTGGCCATGGGATCCTCCGGGAAGCAGGGGGCTAACGGAAGAGGGTAGGCGGATTGGGGGGCTGTGCTTGGTGCGGGTTAACGAAAGAACCCAACCGGCCCCGCATCCACCGAGGCGCCGAGCTGAGGTAGGGAAGCGGGAAGGTGAGAGAAGGCGGAAAGCAAGGCAGGCGAGGTCCGAGTTGAGCTAAGGGTTAGGTCGAAGGGGGGCTGGTTCGTGCTCACTGGAAGAAGAAGTAGGCCTGAGCGCTTGGTGGAGCCTGGTAGGGGTATGGCATTAGGAATAGGTGCTGTTTTGCTTTGCCTAGGGATCTTTCGGAACCATTGAAGACCGGACCTGAGGCCACGCGGGCCTTCTCTGCGCTGTTCCACCACGGGATTTGTGGAACTTTGAACTGGATACTTTTCGGGGGCGATGGGCGTGCCGCCTGATTTTCAGGAATGCCTGCACCAGCAAGGCAGGAAAGGAGGCATAGAAGGCTTATGCGCACTCAGGAACTCCTCAAGAAATCGTGAGGCCTAACGATGTGGTGTGTTTGAAGGCTAAGGGTACCGGGAGCTTTTCCTGCGTGGGCAAATGATCGCACTGCACCGCCTGCACTGAGGCGCTGAGCGAAGCCGAGGAAGCGAGAAGAAAAGAAAGAACGGAAGACAATGCAGGCGGGGTCCGGGTTGAGCGAGAGGTTTAGGTGGCGCCGACCCATAGGGAGATGATGCCAATGAGGATGAACACTGGCCAAGCAAGATGTTTCGCCCGTGAAGCCGCAAGAGTGACCAGACCGGTAGCCAGAAAGGTGATGCCTATGGTCATGGCAACTACGTTGCGAGAAATCGAACCGCTCGCTAAATGAACCAGTAGGCCTGCGAAGCCCCACCAGGCGATGGTCGTGATGTGCCAGGCGAAGCGTAGCGTCCGAATTGTGAACTGAGTGCCACCGAAGAGCTTGGGCAGATCCTCGCGACGGAAGAGCCTGATGAGGATGTAACGCTCTCCCAGGTAGGAATGAGCCACCCCAACCAGGAATAGGAGAAGTGCTGCGATGTAGAGGGCGATGGACATGGCCACCCAACGGGCCCGAGAGCAACGTTGAGAGATCGAAGGCATGCGGGGGGCGGGGGCGAGCGGCAAAGGCCGCCAAAGAGAGTTTCAGATTGTTGCCATTCTCAGCGTTTGCCACCCAGGGAACAAGAAAAGAGAAGAGCAAACGGAGCCAATTACACCGGGAGTCCTAACGAAGAAATAGACGAACTGCCCCATGCGGGTCGGTTCACCTTTGACGGTTGGATTGAAATACGGCAGGAATGGCCCCCTCCGATGCCCGCAGTGATCCGAAACCTTGAGCTCAAAAAGCAACCGCGTTCCCGGTTGGTTTGCGCCCAGGCTAGCAGGACCCCGGAGTGGAGGAACCCTCCTTCGCTTCGGGGTGTCGCCCTATTTCGCGACCTTGAAGACCGGCCTCGTCGCCGCGTTCGCTAGAATCTGCCCGAGGTCAAAGGTGAACTGGGCCTGCTGGACCATGCCGCGCAGATCCCAGGCGGGATCGTACTCGTCGGTGACCTGGTGATAGCGGGGGCCGTAGGCGGCGGCCATGGCCTTCAGGGTGGTGGGGTCGGCGCCCAGGTACTCGCTGCCGCCGCACACCGAGAGGGCGGGCACGCCGGCCTGCACGAAGCTGAAGTGATCCGACCGAAAATAGCCCCCGGCGGTATCGGGGCCCGAGGCCGCCACCTTCAGTCCCGCCGCCTTGGCCACGGTGGCGCCCAGCTCCCCCAGGGTGCTGCGCTCGCCGAAGGGGAGGCCGATGTCGCGGGTGGGGGCCACGAAGTTGAGGCTATCCAGGTTCAAGTCCGCGGCGGTCTTGGCCAGGGGCCAGAGGGGATCCGCCACGTAGGCCTTGGAGCCCAGGAGGCCCTGCTCCTCGGCGCAAACGAAGAGGAACATCTGGCTGCGCTTGGCCGGGGCCTGGATGGCGGCCTGGGCCATGGCCAGCAGGGCGGCGCACCCCGAGGCGTTGTCCACGGCGCCGTTGTAGATGGTGTCCGGGCCCGTGCCGTGGTTCGGGTGGGCATCCACCCCGGGCGCTGCGCCCCGGCCCAGGTGATCCCAGTGGGCGGAGTAGACCACGAGCTCGTCCTTCAGCAGGGGGTCCCGGCCGGGCACCACCCCCGCCACGTTGAACTGCTCCACCGTGCGGACGCTGCTGCGCAGCGTGCCCTTCAGGGTCAGGTCCAGGGCCACGGGCCGGAAGTCCCGCTGCAGGGCCCGGGCCCGCAGGGCGTCGAGGTCCTGGCCGCCCTGCCGCACCAGGGCCCGGGCCAGGTGTTCGGTCACCCAGCCCTGCACCGGCGTTCCCGCCGGGCCCTTGGCCAGGGAAAAGCGCTCATTGACCCAGCTGTTCCGCACCACGGACCAGTCGTAGCTGGCGGAGGGCGTGGTGTGCACCAGGAGCACGCCCGCGGCGCGGTGCCGGGCGGCCATTTCGAATTTCATGGTCCAGCGGCCGTAGGCGCTGAGGTTCGGCCCATCGAAGAGATCCGGTTCCTCCGCCGTGGGCGCGGGCTCGTTCACCAGCATGAGCAGCACCTTGCCCCGCAGGTCCTCGCCCTTGTAGTCGTCCCAGGCCTGCTCCGGCGCGTCGATGCCGAAGCCCACGAAGACCACGCCTGCGTCGAAGGTCTGCTCAGCCTGTGCGACGCCGGAACCGAACACCATATCGGTGCTGAACTTCGGCGTGGCGCAGGCGCCGCCGCCCATGAAGCTCAGGGTGCTCTGGCCGTCCAGGGTCTTCAGCCCCAGCAGGGCGACGGGCTGCCGGTACGAGGCCCCCTTGGTGGGCTGCAGTCCCAGGGTCTGCAGCTGGGTCTCCAGGTAGCGCACCGTCAGCTCGGCCCCGCGCTGGCCCGTGCCCCGGCCCTCCAGCAGATCATCCGCCAGGAAGGCCAGGTGGGCCCGCAGGGGCGCCTCCTGCACCCTGGGTACCGGCGGGGCCGTCTGGGCCAGCAGGTGGGCGGTTGCCAGGACGCCGAGCAGGACGCGCATGGGGGCTCCGATGGAAGCCTCCAGCTTACCTCGCAAGACGGGGTTTACAGGGGGTTCCAGTGGCCCCCACCTTCAGGAGACGGGGCGCCGTCCCAGCTCGAACTGCACGGCCCCCAGCAGGGCCACGGGGGCGGTGACGGCCCGGAGGATGCTGCGGCCCAGGCTCACGGGTTGCCACCCGGCCGCCGTGAGGGCGGTGAACTCCTCGTCGCTGATGCCCCCCTCGGGGCCGCTGGTGAAGGCCAGGGCCTCCCGCCGCAGGGTGGGATTCCGCTGGCCCGTGGCCAGCTCGTAGGCCACCCACTTCTGGGGCGCCTCCCAGCTGAGCAATGCCGCGAAGGGCATGGGGGGCCGCAGCTCTGGCAGGCGGCTGCGGTGGCTCTGCTCGGCGGCGGCCTGGATGAGCCGCCCCCAGCGCTCTAGGCGGGCGGCGGTCTTGGGGCCGTCGAACTCGCTGCGCTGGTAGACCACGGGCTGGATGAGGGTGGCCCCCAGCTCCACCAGGGGCGGCAGCCACTCGTCGAAGAGGCTGAGGAGGGCGGGCAGGGGCAGCAGGGCCTGGAGGGCAATGGATGGTTCCCGGTCTTCCTGGAGGGGAGCCACGAGCCGGGCCAGGGCCCGGCCCCGGTCCAGCTCCGCGAGATCGGCGGTCCAGGCCTGGTCGCCCAGCACCAGCTCCAGGGCGGCGCCGGGCCGCAGGCGCAGGGCCTTGAGGTGCCGGGCAGCCTCCGGGCCCAGGGGCACCGTGGCGTTCTCGGCGGCGGGCAGGGGGTCCATGAAGAAGCGGGGCAGGCTCATGGGGACATGATGGGGGATTCCGGCTCGCTTGCGTGAGGCAGGCTGCATCCGCTCACGGCGCCCCAGTGGCAACTCTCCACGGCGAAACCCTTCAACCTTTCAGGATGTCTTGGGGTCAACTCAGATACCCATCTGGCATGGGTCGTGACTAGAAATCCCAGGGGCCGATGCCCCCCACCGAAAGGAACCCCCATGAACGCAGGACGCCTTGCCGCCGCTTTCACCGCCGCCCTCCTTCTGGGCGCCTCCCTCATGGCCCAGACCCCCGCACCCGGCACGCAGACCGTGACCCCCAAGCGCGAGCAGCACATGGAAAAGCGCGCGGAGCGCCAGCAGAAGCGCGTTGCCCAGGGCGTTGCCAGCGGCTCCCTGACCCCCAAGGAGACCGCCCGCATCGAGCGCAAGGAGGCCAAGATCGATCGCGATATCGTCAAGGCCGAAGCTGACGGCAAGGTC
Source organism: Candidatus Geothrix skivensis (assembly GCA_016721195.1). Lineage (GTDB taxonomy): Bacteria > Acidobacteriota > Holophagae > Holophagales > Holophagaceae > Geothrix > Geothrix skivensis. The sequence goes on from JADKIO010000009.1 coordinate 287,456, forward strand.
ACGAAGAAGGAAGCGGGCAAGATCCAGAGAGAACAGAACCGGGCGAGCCGCCAGATCAAGCGCCAGAAGCACGACGCCCAGACCCGGTAGCACCCACGGCATGCATGCCCGAAGGGGCCTCTCTGGAGGCCCCTTCGGCGTTGGGCCCTGCGCGGGGCCCTTGCAACCCAGCTAAGCTGATGGGTCTGGAGGAACCTTGGTCGATGCCCTGCTCCAAGCCGCGCCCTGGTGGGCCTGGGCTGGATTTCACGCTTTCGTATTTCTGATGCTGGCCCTGGATCTGGGCGTCTTCAACCGGCGCGTCCACGCACCCACCGTGCGGGAGGCCGCCACCTGGAGCGCCGTGTGGATCGGCCTGGCTCTGGTGTTCAATGCCCTGATCTTCCAGGCGGAGGGTCCGCAGAAGGGCCTGGAGTGGCTGACGGGCTATGTGCTGGAGAAGTCCCTCAGCGTGGACAACCTCTTCGTGTTCGTGCTGGTCTTCCAGAGCTTCCAGGTGGACCTGCGCCACCAGCACCGGGTGCTCTTCTGGGGCGTGCTGGGGGCGCTCATCATGCGCGCCGCCATGATCCTGGCGGGCACGGCCCTCCTGAACCGCTTCGAGTGGATGATGTACGTCTTCGGGGGCTTCCTCGTCTACACGGGCCTGAAGATGCTGCTGGTGAAGGAGGTGGAGGCCGATCCCACCCAGAACCCCATGGTGCGGGCCTTCAAGCGGCTTGTCCCCTACGACGAAACCGGCGGCCACGAGCACTTCTGGGTGGTGCGGGAAGGGAAGCGCTTCGCCACCCCCATGCTGCTGGTGCTCATCACCATCGAGGTGACGGACCTGGTCTTCGCCGTGGATTCCATCCCGGCGGTGCTGGCGGTGAGCCGGGACCCCTTCGTGGTCTACACCTCCAACATCTTCGCCATCCTGGGCCTGCGGAGCCTCTACTTCCTGCTGGCCAAGATGATGGACCGCTTCCACCGCCTGAAGACCGGACTGGCGGTGGTGCTGGCCTTCGTGGGCGTGAAGATGTGCATCGCCGAGTGGGTCCACATCCCGGTGCAGTACAGCCTGCTGGTCATCGCGGCGGTGCTGGCGGGCAGCGTGGTCGCCAGCCTGGCCTGGCCCTCGGAGCAGGACGGGACTCCGTGATGGAGGTCTGGCACCACACCCTGGAGACGGCCCCTGCCTCCGGCCCCTTCGTGGTGACCCTGGGCACCTTTGATGGCGTCCATGCCGGCCATCGCCAGCTGCTGCGGGTGGCCTCGGGCCGGGCCAGGGCCCAGGGGCAGCGGGCCGCCGTCGTGACCTTCGATCCCCATCCCGCCCTGGTGGTGGCCCCCCAGCGGAAGCCGAAGCTGCTCATGACCCTGGACCAGCGGCTGGCGGCCTTCGAGGCCGAGGCCATGGACCTGGCCTGGGTGATCCCCTTCAGCCGGGCCTTCTCCGAGCTGAGTCCCTGGGACTTCCTGGACCGGATCCTGAAGATCCTGGCGCCGGTGGAGGTGCACGTGGGGCGGGCCTTCTGCTTCGGGCGGGATCGCAGCGGCACCGTGGAGACCCTGGAGGCCTGGGGCCGGGACCACGGCTGCCAGATCCACACCCTGGCCCTGCGGGCGCCCGATGGGGGCCGCCTGTCCAGCACGCGCATCCGCGAGGCCCTGGACGCGGGCGATGCGGAGGAGGCCGCGGCCCTCCTGGGCCATCCTTACGCCCTCACGGGCGTGGTGGTGGAGGGGGACCGGCGAGGCCGCCACCTGGGCTTCCCCACGGCGAACCTGGCCTGGGAGCAGGAGCAGCTGCCGGCCTCCGGTGTCTACGTGACCGACGCGGTGCTGCCCCACCACGGGGGCACCCACCTGGGCCTGACCAACGTGGGCGAGAAGCCGACCTTCGAAGGCCAGCGTCTCACGGTGGAAACTCACCTGCCGGGCTTCGAAGAGGATCTCTACGGCGCCCGCATGGAGGTGCGCTTCCTCCACCGCATCCGGGGCGAGGCGAAGTTCGCCTCCGTGGACGAGCTGCGGACCCAGATCGCCAGGGACGTGGCCGCGGGACAGGCCTGGTGGAAGGCGAACAGGGGTTGAAGCGCCCAGGGATCTAGCTGGCCTGGTCCACCCGCCAGCGCACCAGGGGGCGCTCCGCCAGATCCCAGATCTGGACCCCCAGGGGCAGGCGGCTCAGGCCCAGGCGCTTGCGGAGCTGGGCCTTGGCCCCATCCAGGCTTTCGGCCTCGAGGGGGCCGTATTCCATGAAGTAGCCGCTGAATTTGTAGCCGAAACTGCGCAGGTCGTTCCGCATGGGGGCTCCATCTGTCCCGTCCCTTAGATATTCGTATTTTATTCGCCAATGTCAAGGCCTTGGTGCGAAAAAAAACAGAGGGATTGGTTTGGGAGTTGCTTCAGTATCCGGATGAGCCCAGGACAGCGGCTGTCGAATCTCCCTCAGCGGAACCGGACCACCACCCGCCCCACGAAGGGCGGGGCCAAGGGCCGCAGGATGACGCGGGGCTCCTCGCAGCGGTGGTCGCGGTCGTAGCGTTCCCAGCGCTGATCCCGGTACCGGTCCTCCCAGCGGTCCTCCCAACGCCGGTCGCCATGGCGTCGGACCTCATGCTGCCGGGCCTCCCAGCCGTAGGCGGGTCCGCAGGATTCCCGGAACTCCATCCAGGGGCGGTGGTGGCGGCCGTGCCCGTGGGCCGATAGGGGGAGGACCGCGAGGGTCGCGAGGGCAAGCAGGGCCAGGGTTCGCATGGGGGCTCCTTCGGGGCAAGTGGTCCTCAGCCCCGGTCCTCCAGGTTCACGACCCGTGCCAGGCGTTGAAAGTCAATGGCCGCAAGCCTTTGACCAAAGGCTTCCCATCGGCCACCCGCGAATTGCAACGCGAGTACGCCACGGCGTGGCAAGTCGCTCCGCCGTTGCCAAGCCATCACCTTGTGCGGCGGTCCCCCACCACCACGGCGGGCACGCCCGCCACGATGGCCCAGTCCGGCACATCCCTGGTGACCACGGCGCCCATGGCCACCACGGCGTGGTCGCCGATGGTGACGCCATCCGTGACCCCCGCATTGGCGCCGATCCAGACATCCTGTCCGATGCGGATGCCCCGGGAGCGCACGGGCTGGTCCTTGATGGCGCGGTCGGGCCCCAGGCCGTGGTCGAAGGCGTAGAGGGCGGCGCCGCTGGCGATGCGGGTGCCATCGCCGACCATCAGGCCCTTGCGGCCACCATCGAGCCTGGCCCCGGCGTTGATGCTGACCTCGCTGCCCAGAGTGAGGGGGCCGTGCAGGAAGGCCTGGGCGGCGATGGCGCAGCGGTCGCCCAGCACCACGGACCGCCCGGGCTCGCCGAAGATGGCGGCGTCGGGTGCGATGAAGCAGCCTTCCCCCAGTTGAACCGTCTCCTGGGCGACCAGACGCGCCTGCACGTCCGCCTGCCAGGCCTCGGCCCAGGGCCGGTGCCTCGCCTTCAGGGCGAAGTAGAGCCAGGGCATCCAGGCCAGGCGCCGCTTGTGCTGGTCGCGGAGGGATTCGGGATCGCGCATGGGATCAGGGTAGTGGAACAGGGGACAGACAAGGGCCTTCGGACAGTAGACTTCTCCCATGCCCCACCTTGGCCCCCTGCCCACCTGGTCCTTCGCCCTGGGCGTGACCACATCCCTGTTCTCGGTGCTCAATCCCATCAGCGCGGCAGCCATCTTCGCCAGCGCCACCGTGGGTATGGACCGCCGGGCCCTGCGCCGCAGTGCGCGGAAGGCCGCCCTGACAGCGGGCGCGGCGATGATCATCTTCGCCCTGGTGGGCCAATTCATCTTCAGCTTCTTCGGCTTCACGGCCCTGGCCATGCGCTTCGTGGGCGGCGTCCTGGTGCTCTACCGGGCCATCTCGATGCTCTACGGCGACGATCCCCGCGAGCGCACCACGGACGACGAGAGGGCCGAGGCCAGCCTCAAGCACCCCGAGGACTTCGCCATTGTGCCCTTTGGCATCCCGCTCCTGGCGGGTCCCGGCACCCTCTCGACGGTGATGGGCATGATCGCGGGCGTGACCTGGTGGGAGTACGGCGTGGTGCTGCTGGCCATTCTCGCGAACGCCTGGGCCACCTACCTGTTCCTGCGCAAGGCCCCCGCGGTGCTCGCCAGGATCGGCGCCATCGGCACCAAGGTGGTGAACAAGCTCATGGGCCTCATCCTCGCGGCCGTGGCCATGCAGTTCCTCATCAACGGTGTGAAGGCGCTCTATCTCGAGATCCGACAGATGCCGCCGCCGGCGATCGTGGCGACGAAGTAGCGCGGCCTACTTCAGGGCGGCCTCGATGGCGGCCTTCAGCTCGGGGCTGTCCGGAGCCACCTTGCTGGGGAAGGCGGCGATCACCTGCCCGTCCTTGCCCACCAGGTACTTGTGGAAGTTCCAGGCGGGCTCGCCATGTCTGGCGGTGAGGAACTGGTAGAGGGGGGCCTTGCCGGGGCCCTTCACCTCGAGCTTCTCGAAGAGGGGGAAGGTCACGCCATAGTTCTTCTGGCAGAAGCTTTCGATCTGGGCGGCGCTGCCGGGCTCCTGGGCGCCGAACTGGTTGCAGGGGAAGCCCAGCACCACCAGGCCGCGGTCCTTCATGGCCGCATAGAGCTTCTGCAGGCCTGCGTACTGGGGGGTGTAGCCGCATTCGCTGGCCACGTTCACCGCCAGCACCACCTTCCCCTTGTAGGTGGAAAGGGCCTGGGGCTTGCCCTCCAGGCTGTTGAGGGTGAGGTCGTAGAGGGACACGGGCACCTTCCTTTCTGCGGCGGGGAGCGACAGGGCGGTGATCAAGGCAAGGGCAAGGGCGGGATGCATGCGGGCTCCGGGGGCACGCATCCTTGGGTGCCGCTGGGGAGCCTTGTGTTCCTGCGGCCCTGCTCGACGGGGCTAAGCCGCTGCCGAGCGGGCGGATATGCCCGTCCGGCCGGAGACCTCTCCCGGGCCGGGCAGGCCCCGGTCATGCTGGTTCCCATGCGCCTCGCCCCCCTGCAGCAGCACTTCCGGGCCCGCCTGCGGAGGCGGGCGCCCTGGGTGGTGGTGCTGGCGTTCGCGGCGGTCTTCACGGCCCTTCAGTTCCTCGTCATTCCCCTGTCGGTGCATCTGAAGCACCCGGGAGCCCTTCTGAACTCCCTGGTGATGCCCTTCCTGATCTCCTTCACCTATGGCTTCCTGGCGCCGCTGCCCTGGCGCTGGAGTGGTGATGAACGATCCCGGGCGCCCTTCTGGCGGGGCCTGGGCCAGGCCGTTCTCGTCAACGCCCTGCTCGTCCTGGCGCTGACGGCCATGAGCTGGGTCATGGTCCGGCACGCCAACCTCAAGGCCGAGGTCCTGGGCCTCCCCCAGGGCGCCAAGGCCAGCTTCGGTTCTGTCCTCCTGCTGCAGATGATGGTGGGTCTGCCCCTGATGACGATCATCGGGGCCATCATCTCCTTCTCGGTCATCTCGGAGGAGGAGAAGCTCGCCGCCGAAGCCCGGCTGGAGGAGGCCCAGTGGGTGCTCCTGCGGGGCCAGCTCAGCCCCCACGTGCTCTTCAATTCCCTCAACGGGCTGGCGGAGCTGGTGCGCCTGGATCCCGTGGCCGCCGAGCAGGCCATCCTGGACCTGTCAGAGCTCTATCGGGCCCTGCTGCGACACGGGGACCGCCCCCGGGCCCCCCTGGGGGACGAGCGGGCCCTGGTCCAGCGCTTCCTGGCGGTGGAGGGCCTGCGAATGGGCCATCGCCTGCGGGTGGTCTGGGACTGGGACCAGAGCCTGGATGGGGTCCCGGCGCCGCCCTTCCTGCTCCAGCCCCTGGTGGAGAACGCGCTGAAGCATGGCATTGCCCCGGCACCCACCGGCGGGGAGCTGGTCATCCGGCTTCAGCGGGAGGGCCAGGGCCTGCGGCTGCGGGTGTTGAACACCGGGCGCGGCCTCGGGCTGGTACCCGGTCAGGGGATCGGCCTCCAGAACCTGGAGGCTCGCCTGAGGCTGGCCTACGGGCCCGGGGCCACCTTCCACCTCGGGTCCGAGGGGTCGGCCACCGTGGCCGAAGTGCTGCTGGAACAGCTGGAGTCCAGGCGATGAAGCTCCTGCGGGTGGCCCTGGCGGATGACGAGCCCCTGGCCCGGGCCCGGCTGGCGCGGCTGCTGAAGGAGGCCGGCTGTGAAGTGAAGGCAGAGCTGGAAGACGGACCGGCGGTGCTGGAGTGGCTGCGGGAACCCCGGGAGGTGGAGGCCCTCTTCCTCGATATCCAGATGCCCGGGGCCACGGGCCTGGAGGTGGCCGCCGAGCTGGCGGACTGCCGCCACTGCCCGCCCGTGGTGTTCGTGACCGCCTACTCGGAGCACGCGGTGCGGGCCTTCGAGGCCGCCGCCGTGGACTACATCCTGAAGCCCGTGTCCGCCGAACGCCTGGCCAAGTCCCTGGCGCGGCTGCGGGAGGGCGGCCCCCGGCGGGCGGAGGGCGCACCACCGCCGTCCCAGCGGTTCCCGGTGAAGGCCGGCGAGGGCCATGTCTTCCTGGATCTCAAGCGCACCACCCACTTCGAGGTGGAAGAGGAGGTGGTCTGGGCCTGGGTGGCCGGAGGCCGCCATCGCACCTCCTGGACCACCCTGGCCGAGGTGGAATCGGCCTTCCCGGGCGCGGGGCTGGTGCGGATCCAGCGCCATCTGCTGCTGCGCCCGGAGGCGGTGCTGGGACTGAAGCCCCTGGAGGGCGGCCGGGCCTCGGTGCGGGTGGGCGAAGGCCTGGATCTGGAGGTGAGCCGCAGCGCCACGCCCAGGATCAAGGAGCTGTTGGGGCTGTAGCAAAGCCACCTTGGTTTAGGATAGCTCTTGGAAGGTGGACCCTCCCCCATGTCCGAGCCGGACAAGCTGCATCCGAAAGCATCCCTGGCGACCACCGGAGCCCTGCGGGTGGCCCTCTTGTATGCCGGTTTTTCGGGACTCTGGATCCTGCTGTCCGATCGGGCGGTGGAGGCCCTGGTGCAGGACGCCACCCTCATGACCCGGGTCAGCATTGCGAAGGGCTGGGCCTTCGTGGCGGTGACCGCCACCCTGCTGTTCATCATGGTCAAGCGGCTGGTCCATGGCGTGGCCGATCGGGAAGCCAAGCTCCAGACCCTCATCCGGGCGATCCCGGACCTGGTGTGGCTGAAGGATCCGGAGGGCGTCTACCGCAGCTGCAACGGCGCCTTCGAGCGGGTGTATGGCGCCCGGGAGGCCGAGATCGTCGGGAAGACCGACTACGATTTTGTGCCAAAGGAGGTGGCGGACCTCTTTCGTGAGAATGACCGGGAGGCGGTCGCCTCTGGGGGAACCCGACAGCAGGAGGAGTGGTTCTCCCCTGCCGGGACGCAGCAACCAAGATGCTTCGAGACCCTCAAGACGCCGATCTATGACCAGGAGGGGGAACTGATTGGGGTCCTGGGCATCGGCCGTGACGTGACCGAGCAACGCCAATTCCTGGCCGAGCGGAGCCGCCTCGAGGCCCAGCTGCATCAGGCCCAGAAGATGGAGCTGGTGGGCCGCTTTGCGGGCGGCGTGGCCCACGACTACAACAACATGCTGGGCGTGATCCTGGGCAATGCGGACATAACCCTTTCCCGCATGCCGCCGGAGCATCCCGATCGAAGGAACCTGGAGGAGATCGCCCGGGCGGCCCGGCACTCGGCCGAGCTCACGGGTCAGCTGCTGGCCTTCGCCCGGCAGCAGCCCATGAATCCCCAGGTGGTGGACCTCAACGCGGCCATTGACGGCCTACAGGGCGTGCTGGGCCGGCTGATCCGGCCCGAGATCCGCCTGAGCTGGACGCCCGGAAGCGGTCTCTGGAGGATCCGGGTGGATCCCACTCAGCTTGGCCAGGTGCTGACCAACCTCGTGGTGAACGCCCGGGACGCGATCGCCTCCCGGGGCAGCATCGAAGTGACCACCTCCAACCGGACCCTGACGCAGACCGATTGCGCCACCATGGTGGAGGCTGAGCCCGGCGATCACGTGTGCCTCAGCGTGTCGGACGACGGCTGTGGCATGTCGCCAGACCTGGTGACGCGGATCTTCGAGCCCTTCTTCACCACCAAGCCCGAGGGCAGGGGCACCGGGCTGGGGCTCGCCATGGTCCACGGCGTGGTGAAGCAGAACCACGGGACCATGCAGGTGGAAAGCGGCCCCGGCAAGGGCACCTGCTTCCAGATCTTCTTTCCGAGGGCCTGAGGGGCTACTTCCTCAGCTTCAGCAGGTCCATGACGATGACCAGGGCCATGAGGGAGGCCAGCAACAGGAAGCCGCCGGTGAGGATCTTCTCCTTGAGCTCGATGGTGAGGTCCTTGCGACGCAGCTTCTCGAAGATGAGCAGGGCCATGTGGCCGCCATCCAGGGCCGGGATGGGCAGGGCGTTGAGCAGGGCCAGCTGCAGGCTGATGGCGCCGGTCATGAACAGGAAGACATCCCAGCCGGATTTGGCCGCCCGGCTGCCCTGGCGGATGATGCCGATGGGCCCGGCCACTTCGGCGCTCTTGGCCTGGAAGGTGACGAGCTTCTTGAGGAAGCCCAGGACCTGGCCGCTCATGCGCCAGGAGGTCGTCAGGGCGTAGCGGCCGCCCACCAGGAAGTCGCCGGGTCGGTAGGCCCGGCGCTCCAGCGGCATGGCCATGGGGGCGGGCATGAAGCCCAGGCGCCCCCTGCCGCCGTCGAGGCGGGGGGTGAGGGGCAGCTCCAGGGGCTTGCCCTCGCGGGTGATCCGGAAGGGCACGGGCTGGTCGGGATGAGACTGGATGTAGGCCACGGCGGCTTCCCACGTGGAGGCGGGGAAGCTCAGGTCGCCGATGCCGCGCAGCTCGTCTCCAACCTTCAGGCCCCCCTGTTCCGCGGCTCCGCCGGGCACCACTTCGATGACCGTCCAGGACTCCTGGACCTTGGTGACCCGGGACTGATCGGCCCCCACCAGGGTGAAGAGGATCAGGGTGGTGGCCAGGTTGGCGAGGATGCCGCCGCTGTAGAAGAGCATGCGCTTGCCGAAGGGCTGGTTCAGGAAGCCATAGGGGTCGTCCGCGCCGGGCTCCTCGGGGTTGAACCCCGCCAGTTTTACGTAGCCCCCCAGGGGCAGGGCCGAGAGGCGCACATCGGTCTCCCGCCACTTGAAACCGATCAGGCGGGGACCGAAGCCCAGGGAGAAGGTCTCCACGGGCATGCCCATGTACTTGGCCGCCAGGAAATGGCCGCCCTCATGCAGGAAGATCAGGCCCCCCAACATGAGGATGGGCCCCCAGAACCCGACGCCGGGAAATTGGAATGCGAAGACGGCCACGGTCGTCAAGGCGAGACAGAAGGTGAAAGGGAGAGGCAGGCGCTTCATGGACATCCAGGTTCAGTGAGTCCTTGCTTGGACCCACCCTTCAGCATGACGCCTTGCCGCCCGATCCGCATCCAGCACTTGGGGGAGGGAGCCCAGGGGGGTGACGGGAATCCGGTCCAGCACCTCCCGGTTGCAGGCCTGGATGTCCCAGAAGCCCAGGCGGCCTTGGAGGAAAGCGGCCACGGCCACCTCGTTGGCGGCATTCAGCAGGGCGGGAGCGGTGCCGCCGGCCCGGAGGGCCTGGAAGGCCAGGGCCAGGCAGGGGAACCGATCCAGATCGGGCGCCTCGAAGGACCAGGCGCGGGGGCCCTCCCATGCGTAGGGGACCACTGGGCCCGGCTGCTTGTCCGGGTAGAGCAGGCAGTACTGGATGGGCAGCTTCATATCGTTGGCGCAGACCTGCAGCTGGTAGCTGCCGTCGTGGAAGCCCACCATGGCGTGCACCTGGCTTTGGGGATGCACGGTGACACCCACTTGATCCGGGGAAAGCCCGAACAGCACGGAGGCCTCGATGACCTCCAGGCCCTTGTTCATGAGGGTGGCGCTATCGATGGTGATCTTGGGCCCCATCTTCCAGGTGGGGTGGTTCAGGGCCTCTGCGACGGTGGCGGCCTGGATGCGCGCCAGGGGCCAGTCCCGGAAGGGACCGCCGCTGGCGGTGATGCGGATTTCCCGGATGGAGGCGGGATCCCGCCCGTCCAGCAGCTGGTGCAGGGCTGCGTGCTCGCTGTCCACGGGCAGCAGCTCCCCGCCCCCCGCCAGGGACGCCTCGTGCATGAGGGCCCCGCCCACCACCAGGGATTCCTTGTTGGCCACGCAGACCCGGCGGCCGGCCCGCAGGGCGGCCTCGGTGCTGGCCAGCCCCGCGCTGCCCACGATGGCAGCTACCACCGTGTCCACTTCGGCATGTAGGGCACAGGCCAGCAGGCCCGCTTCACCCCAGTGCAGCTCGGGCTGGTAGCTCAGGTTCGAGCGCAGCCAGTCGGCGTCCTCCCGGGTGCCCACCGACACACAGCGGGGGCGGAAGGTTTCACACTGGGATCGAAGCAGGTCACGGTTGCGACCCGCGGCCAGGGCCACCACCGACAGCCGCGAAGGATGGGCGGCAACGACGTCCAGGGTGGAAGTGCCAATGCTCCCCGTGGAGCCGAGGAGGGCGAGGGCCCGCACTAATTGAATCCATGGACGAAGTGGACATAGGCGAAGAGCACCGGGGCGGCGAAGACCAGGCTGTCCACGCGATCGAGCATGCCGCCGTGGCCGGGAATGGCCACGCCGCCGGCGTTGGAGTCCTTGACGCCCGCACTGCGCTTCCAGGTGCTTTCCACCAGGTCCCCCAGCTGGCCCACGGTGCCCAGGAGGAGGGCCAGGGCCACCACGTCCACCAGGGTCCACTCGGTGCAGACCGTGGCCTTCATCAGGAAGGCACCGATGAGGTTGCCCAGGAGGTTGCCGAAGGCGCCCTCCCAGCTCTTCTTCGGGCTGACCTTCGGCGCCAGCTTCCGGCGCCCGAAGTAGCTGCCCACGAAGTAGGCGGCGGTATCCCCGAACCAGGTGATGATGAACAGGGCCAGGATCAGCCGACTGCCGGTCCGGGACAGGGTGCCCTGCAGCATGAACAGTTTCAGCTGGAAGCCCAGGCCGAAGCCCAGGTAGAGGGCCCCGAGCCAGGTGATGGCCTGGCTGGGCAGGGCCTCCTCCAGCTTGGGGTCGAAGAAGAGGGCGCCGAAATGGATGACCAGGGCCCCGCCGGCGAAGACCAGCCACAGGGGCAGGGGATCCCGGTTGCCGCTGGCCAGGAAGAAGTGGACGATGATGCCCAGGGCCACCAGGGTGCCGGCCACCAGGGAGGGATTGAAGCCCCGCGCCCGGCCCAGGAGGGTCATCTCGCGGATGCCCATGATGGTCGCCAGGGCCATGACCGCCAGGTAGGCCCAGGGGGCCCAAGGGGCATCCCCGAACCAGAGCAGGCTGAAGAAGAAGACCCCAAAAACCAGGGCCGTGGTCACCCGCACCGTCATGTTCCTGGTATCCACCTTCGGCGTGGTGCGTTCCATCAGATCCCCCCGAAGCGCCGTTCGCGCTGGGCATAGTCCTCAAGGGCTTCCCTCAGCTCGGCGGGACCGAAGTCGGGCCAGAGGAGGTCGGTCATGTAGAGCTCCGCATAGGCTGACTGCCACAGCAGGAAGTTCGAGATGCGGTGCTCCCCGCTGGTCCGGATGAGCAGATCCACGTCGGGCACCCCTGCGGTCCAGAGCCTGGCGGCCAGGGCGGCCTCGTCGACCTCATCGGGGCCCAGGCCATCGACCACGCAGCGCCGGGCGGCTTGAGCCAGCTCCAGCCGGGAGCCGTAGTTCACGGCAAGATGGAAGGCCATGCCCGTGTTCTGGGCGGTGGCCTCCTCCAGGGTCTTCATGTCCTCAAGGATGCCGGGAGGCATGCCCTCCGGGGCGCCCAGGTGGTGGAAGCGGATGCCCTTCTTGGCGAGCTGGTGGACGAACATGCGCAGGTACATGCGCAGGAGGGCCATGAGGGCTGCCACCTCCAGTGGCGGCCGTTTCCAGTTCTCGGTGGAAAAGGCGTACAGGCTCAGGTGCCGGATGCCCGCCTCCGAGGCCGCCTCCAGGATGCGTTCCACCGCCATGACGCCGGCCTTGTGCCCCTTGATGCGAGGCCAGCCCCGCTGGGCTGCCCAGCGGCCGTTGCCGTCCATTATGATCGCGACATGGGTCGGGACGGTCATCGCGCCAGGAACCTCAAAAAGTGGAAAAGGTCATGCTAGCACAGGGCCTGCCGTTAAGAGGGTGAGGCGGCACCCCGCCACGACCCCCCGTGTTAGGCTGGTTTTCATCATTTTTCTGGCGAACCCATGGTTCAGTTCAACACCCGTGCCAATGAGATTTTGCTCAAGCTGGTCTATTACGGGCCAGGGCTCTCGGGCAAGACCACCAATCTGCAGTCCCTGCACGCCATGTGCTCGGAGGCGCAGCGGGGTGAGATGTTCTCGGTCAACACCCAGGAGGACCGCACCCTCTTCTTCGATCTGCTGCCCATCAACCTGGGTTACATCTACGGCAATGCCATTCACTTGCAGATCTACACCGTGCCCGGGCAGGTGCAGTACGATGCCAGCCGCCGGGTGGTGCTGGGCGGGGCCGATGGCGTGGTGTTCGTGGCGGACTCCAGCGAAGCGAAGATGCAGGACAACGTGGACTCGCTGTCGAACCTCTACCACAACCTCAATGCGAACCGGCTGAACATCAAGCAGATCCCCTTCGTCATCCAGTACAACAAGCGGGACCTGGGGGACGCCATGGCCGTGGGCGTCATGAACCGGCGGCTGAACTTCCGCAGCGTGCCCTATTTCGAATCCGTGGCGAACCGGGGCAACGGCGTGCTGGATACCTTCCTGTCCATCACCCGGGAGACGGTCGGCTACACCTTCAAGAAGTACCACCTCGACAAGAAGATCAAAGACTTCGATGAGATGCTGAACCTCATCGAGTCCAACGTGCGCACCGGCATGCGGGAGCTGCCTCCGCCCCCAGAAGCGAACCAGCCCCCGGCGGTGGAAACCACCGTGCTCCGCCACAGCAACGTGAGCGTGGCGGACCTGGTGCCCGGAAAGGTCGCCGATGCCCAGGAGCTCCTGGAGGACGCCCTCAAGTCCAACATGGAAACGGCCCGTCTCTATTCGGAGCTCAAGCAGGTCAAGGATTCCCTCGAGAAGAAGAACGAGGAAATGAGCCAGCTCTACTCCCAGCTGGACCGGGCCAACCAGGACAACCTGAAGACCCGGAAATACCTGGAAGGCCTGGTCCAGAACATCGGCGAGGCGGTCATCTCCTACTCACCCGATGGCAAGATCCTGACCTGGAACATGGCCGCCGAGCGGATCTTCGGCTACTCCCGTCCCGAGATCGTGGGGCGCAACATGGCCCAGCTGACCCCGGACCATCTCCTGGCGGAGCTGGAGCAGGTGGCCCAGCAGGTGGGCCGCGGCCAGGTGGTCCGGGACATGACCACCACGCGGTTGCGCAAGGGTGGAGTCACCTTCCCTGCCCTCATCACCTTCGCCCCGGTCCTGGGGAACGATGACCGGGTGCTGGCGCTTTCGGCCCTCGTGCGGGACGTGTCTGAGCAGAAGGACCTGGAGCACCGCCTGGTGCATTCCCAGAAGCATGAGGCGCTGGGCCGCCTGGTGCCCTCACTCTTCCATGAAGCCTCCAACCGCCTGACGCCCGTGCTCCTGGAGGCCCGGCTCATCTCGGAATCCGCCATGGATCCCCATCAGGCCGAGCAGGCGGGGCGGCTGGTGAAGGCCGTGGACTCCATCCAGGCCCTGCTGCAGCCGCTGCAGACCGTGCTCAATCCCCCCAGTCCCCGGCCCGTTGCGGTCCAGGTGAACGATCTGGTGCAGGAGGCCGTCTCCCTGGCGGAGGCCAAGGCCCAGCGGATGGGCGCCTCCATCGAGCTGAACCTGGATCGGACCCTGCCTGAAATCGCCCTCGACCCGGACCTCCTGCTCCAGGCCCTTGGCCACCTCCTCGCGAACGGCCTCCTGTCCATGACCCAGAGCCCCATGAAGCGGCTGCGGGTGGCCACGCGCCTCTCCAACGACATGCTTCAGGTGGTGATCCAGGACACGGGCCCGGCTCTCAGTGAGGCCCGGCAGGCCGAGCTGTTCGATCCAGCCCAGGCCACCACCACGGAGGCCCTCGCCCTGCCCATCGCCGACCTCATCGCCCGCCAGCATGGGGGCCGCCTCAGCACCCGCAGTCAGGAGGGCCTGGGCAACGCCTTCCTCCTGGAGCTGCCCTGCAAAGAGGTGCCGGTACCGGCCGCCCTGCCCCCTCCAGCCGTCCGGGCGGGCCTCCAGGGCATCCGGGCCCTGGTGGTGGATGACGAATCGTTCCTGCTGGAATGCCTCGTGGACGCCCTTGGCGCCTGGGGGGTGGAGGCGACCTCCAGCACCCGGGGGGATGAGGCCATCGAGCAGCTGACCGCAGCCAGCTTCGACCTGATCGTGTCGGATATCCGCATGCCCGGGCTGTCCGGCATGGAGCTGTTCGAGTGGTTGAAGGCCAACCAGCCGGTCATGACGAAGCGGATCCTGTATACGACGGGGGATGCCTTCGATGCCCGGACCCGGCAGTTCCTCGAAACCAGCCAGGTGCCCTATCTGGGTAAGCCTTTCGATCTAAAGCAACTCAAGCAAAGTCTCGAGCGCCTCCTAGAGACTCCGATCGAGGCGTGAGTTTGCCCCCTGCTGCATAATGGGGCATCCCGCACCCTCACCGAGGAGTCATCTATGCAGCGACACTGGGTCATGGCCATCATCGTGGCCTCGGGCCTCCTGGCTCAGACGCCACCCCCCGCGCCGCCGCCCGATCCGGTTCCGGCCACCCTGCCCGAAGCCAAGCCGGCGGAAGTGAAGCCCGAGGGGCAGGCGCCCCCGGCACAGCCCCCCGCTCCCGTGGCCCAGGAGGTGAAGGCCCCCGTGGCCCAGGCCCCCGAAGGCAAGCCCTTCGACCAGCTCCGTCCCAGCCAGCGAAAGCTGGCCTACACCCTGCAGCGCGCGGCCCTCTCGGCCCACGAGCTGGGCTACTACCGGAGCCACCCCAAGGTGCTCGAGGTCCGGGAGGCCCTGGACACCCTGGTGAAGGCCAAGGCCGAGATCCCCGAGAAGGCCCAGACGGCCCTGCCCATGGTGGAGGCCTACCTGATGAAGCTGCGGGCCCACCATGGCCTCTATGACGCCGACGGCAAGAAACTCCTCATGGAAGGCAGCTGGAAATCCCTGCAGGCCGCTGCCCGGGGCGCCGCCAAGACCGGTCCCAAGGGGCTGGAGGCGCGCCTGGCCAAGCTCAAGGGCCTGCTTTTCGACGCCAAGGTGGATGCCGTGGCACCCAGCTGGGCCGAGCCCGAAGTGGCCGCCACCAAGGGGGCCAAGGGCAAGAAGGCGAAAGCCGCCAAGGGGCCCAAGTCGCCCGATGGCTTCTCGGAGCAGAAGGCCATCACGGCCCTCTGGGTGAAGCGGGCCAAGGACTGGATCGAGAACACCCCCCAGGAGGTCGAGGTCAAGGGCGAGAAGAAGACCCGGCGTCTGCCGGATGCCGCCCAGACCAAGGCCCTCAATGAGCTGATCGCCTGGCTCGGGAAG
Source organism: Candidatus Geothrix skivensis (assembly GCA_016721195.1). Taxonomy (GTDB): domain Bacteria; phylum Acidobacteriota; class Holophagae; order Holophagales; family Holophagaceae; genus Geothrix; species Geothrix skivensis. The sequence continues at coordinate 302,954 of JADKIO010000009.1, forward strand.
GATGATCTGGACCTGCTGCGGGATCCCGCCTTCGGCTGGCTGGACCTGCGCCGCCTGGGGGCGAACCCCGGTGCCGGTCTGCTGGCCCGGGCCGCTGATGTTTCGGCCTCCAGGGCGCCCGAAGGCGCCGTGGGTGAGTGGGTGCCACTGCCCACCTACGAACCGATGGTCGGCGATAGCAAGTTCAGCAAGGGCGAAGAAAAGCGGACCGTCCTTACGGAAGTGAAACTGGGCGCCCCCGCCGAATCCCCGGTGGCCCAGCTGCCGCTGCTCGAGCGGCAGGGCCGGAGCCGCGAGATCGACGTCAAATAGGCAGCATTCCAGGACAGGAGCGGTGCGCCGGGCGCCCCGCTCCTGTGCCTATTCCTCGCCCTTGCGCTGCTTGCCTTCGGGGTCGAACTGGTAGCCCACGCCGCGGATGGTGTGGACCCAGCGGGGAAGGTGGGGGTCATCCTCCATCATCCGGCGGATGCGCACGATGAAATTGTCCACGGTGCGGCTGGTGGGATAGGCATCCTCGCCCCAGACCTTGTCCAGGATGTCCGTGCGGCTGACCACCTGGCCGGGTCGCTCCATGAGCAGCTTGAGGATCATGGATTCCTTCACGCCCAGCATGAAGGCGCCGCCGGGGCCCTCTCCACAGAAATTGTCGAAGTCCACCCAGTAGGGGCCGAAGGCCTGCTTGCTGCTGATCTCCCGACTCTTGTACCAGCTCTCCCGCCGCAGGATGGCCCGGATCCGCAACAGCAGTTCGCGCACCTGGAAGGGCTTGCCCAGGTAGTCGTCGCCCCCGGTTTCAAAGCCCTGTACGCGGTCGTCGTCCGTGTTCTTGGCGGTGAGGAAGAGGATGGGGGTGAAATTCTTGGCCTCGCGCACCCTGGCGCAGATGGTGAAGCCATCCATGCCGGGCAGCATCACGTCGAGAATCACCAGGTCATAGGATTCCGCCAGGATCTGCTTCAGGGCCTGGTCCCCACGGGGGATCCAGGTGCAGGCCATCCCCTCCAACTCCAGGTTCAGCTTGATGCCTTCGGCGAGGCTGAGCTCGTCTTCCACCAGCAGGATCTTGGGCAGGGACATCGCAAACTCCGGGGACCTGTTGATCCTACTAGAATGGACATTCTGGAGTGTCCATGGATCCCTACCTCAGCATCGTCATCCCCATCTTCAACGAGGAGGAGAACATCCCCGCCCTGTGGGAGCGCCTGTCCCGGGTCATGACCGAGCGGTTCGCGGATCCCGGGAAGCCCTGGGAGATCATCTTCACCGATGACGGCAGCCGGGACCGGAGCCTGCCCATGCTCCTGGACATCGCCAACGCCGAGCCCCGGGTCCGGGTGGTGGTGTTCAACCGCAACTACGGCCAGCACAGTGCCATCTTCGGGGCCTTCGCCGAGGTGAAGGGCCAGGTGGTGGTGACCCTGGATGCGGACCTGCAGAACCCCCCCGAGGAGATCCCCAAGCTGGTGGCCAAGATCGAGGAGGGCTACGACGTGGTGGGGGGCTGGCGCCAGGGCCGCCAGGAGAACGACAGCTTCTTCCGCACCATGCCCAGCAAGCTCGTCAACGCCATCACCCGCAGGACCACGGGCGTGAAGCTCCACGACTACGGCTGCATGCTGCGGGCCTACAGCCGCGAAGTGATGGACGCCATGCTGCTCTGCAAGGAGCGCTCGAGCTTCATTCCCGCCCTGGCCAACAGCTTCGCCAAGCGCATCACCGAGGTGCCCGTGGCCCACGCGGAGCGGGCCGCCGGCACCAGCAAGTACGGGCTCTGGAAGCTCATCAACCTCCAGTTCGACCTGCTCACCAGCTTCAGCCTCCTGCCCCTGCAGATGCTCAGCGTGTTCGGCGTGATCACGGCGGTGCTGGGCTTTCTGCTCTTCCTGGGCCTGGTCATCTACCGGTTCATGCATCCCGAGGGCACGGCCCAGGGTGTGTTCACCCTGTTCGCCATCCTCTTCTTCTTCGTGGGCTGCCAGTTCATCGCCTTCGGCCTGCTGGGCGAGTACATCGGCCGCATCTACCAGGAAGTGCGGGACCGGCCCCGGTACATGGTGAAGAAAGTCCACCAGGCGAAATAGCCGCCTACTCCGCGGCTTCTTCGCTCCAGCCCTCGCCATTCTCCTCCTGGGGCTTTTCGGGGACGCGGTAGCTTTCGCTGGACCAGGCGCCGAGGTCGCGGGTCCGGCAGCGCTCCGAGCAGAAGGGCTTGAAGGGGTTCCCCTCCCAGGGGGTGGGGGTGCGGCAGGTGGGGCAGGGGCGAAGGGTCATGGCTATCAGCCTATTCGAAAAGAGATCGACAACAAGAACGAAGAAAATATGAGTAATTTATTGAAGATCTTGTTGACGAGGGGAAGCATGGCCCTTATCCTCAGGGAATCCAGGGTGGGCATGGCCCGGTCTGGACCCCAAGGAGGATTCACATGGGCAAGATCATCGGCATTGACCTCGGCACCACCAACAGCTGCGTGGCCGTCATGGAAGGCGGGCAGCCGAAGGTGATCCCGAATCCGGAAGGGGCGAACACCACGCCCTCCGTGGTGGGGTTCAACCCCAAGACCAGCGAGCGCCTCGTGGGCGTTTCGGCCAAGCGGCAGGCGGTGGCCCAGCCCAAGATCACCATCTATTCCATCAAGCGCTTCATGGGCCTGCCCTTCGCCGATTCGGACCGGGAGCAGAAGCTGGTGCCCTACCTGGTGGAGCGGGCCGACAAGGGCGGCTGCACCGTGGATGTGCTCGGGAAGAAGCTCAGCCCCGAGGAGATCAGCGCGGCCGTCATCACCAAGATGAAGGAGGCCGCCGAGGCCTACCTGGGCGAGAAGGTCACCGAGGCCGTCATCACCGTGCCCGCCTACTTCAACGACGCCCAGCGCCAGGCCACCAAGGATGCCGGCGCCATCGCGGGCCTGGAGGTGAAGCGCATCGTCAATGAGCCCACCGCCGCGGCCCTGGCCTATGGCCTGGACAAAAAGAAGGATGGCACCATCGCGGTCTTCGACTTCGGCGGGGGCACCTTCGACATCAGCATCCTCGAAGTGTCCGAAGGCGTGGTCGAGGTGAAGTCCACCAACGGCGACACCCACCTGGGTGGCGACAACATCGACCAGGCCATCATCGACTGGCTGGCGGACGAGTTCCAGAAGGCCGAGGGCATCGATCTCCGCAAACAGGCCGACGCCATGCAGCGCCTCAAGGAGGCCGCCGAGAAGGCCAAGATCGAGCTCTCCAGCACCACCCAGACCGAGATCAGCCTGCCCTACATCACCGCGGACGCCAGCGGACCCAAGCACGTGAACCAGTCCCTCAGCCGGGCCAAGTTCGAGCTGATGATCGAGCCCGTCCTGCAGAAGATCAAGGGGCCCTGCGAGAACGCCGTGAAGGACGCCAAGCTGGCCCACCACGAGATCGACGAAGTGGTGATGGTGGGCGGCTCCACCCGCATCCCCAAGGTGCTGGAACTGGTCAAGCAGATCTTCGGCAAGGAGCCCAACCACAGCGTGAACCCTGACGAGGTCGTGGCCATCGGCGCCGCCGTGCAGGCGGGCGTGCTCTCCGGCGACGTGAAGGGCGTGCTGCTGCTGGACGTGACGCCGCTGTCTCTGGGCATCAACGCCAACGGCGGCCAGATGAGCGTGATCATCCCCCGCAACACCACCATCCCCACCAAGCGCAGCGAGGTCTATACCACCGCCGTGGACAACCAGCCCGGCGTGGACATCGAAGTCTTCCAGGGCGAGCGCCCCGTGGTCGAAGGCAACAAGCTGCTGGGCCAGTTCCACCTGGGCAACATCGCCCCCGCCCCCCGGGGCATGCCCCAGATCGAGGTGGTCTTCGACATCGACGCCAATGGCATCGTGCATGTCACCGCCAAGGACAAGGGCACGGGCAAGGACGCCAGCATCACCCTCACCGGCAGCACGGGCCTCTCGAAGGAGGAGATCGACGCCAAGGTGAAGGATGCGGAGGCCCACAAGACCGAGGACGAGGAGCGCAAGGGCCTGCTGGAGGAGAAGAACCACCTCGACCAGATGGTCTACCAGGTGGAGAAGCTCCTGAAGGACAACGGCGACAAGCTGCCGGAGGACGACAAGAAGGAGGCCGAAGAGGCCATCGTCGAAGCCAAGGCCGCCCTGGCCAGCCTGGAGAAGGAGCGCATCAAGAAGGCCCTGGAGAACCTCACCGCCAAGAGCCACAAGCTGGCGGAAAGCCTCTACAAGCAGGAGCCCCCCAAGGATGGCGGCGCGGCTCCTGGTGCCCCCGGCGCCCACCCCGGCGGCGAGAAGAAGGCCGATGACAACGTCATCGACGCGGAAGTCGTCAGCTAGCGTTCGAAACGAAGGGGGAGCCACCGGGCTCCCCCTTTTTCTGCACGAACGAAATCTTAGTGTCCTACACTAAACCCATGCCCCACCCCGACTACTACAAGATCCTGGGCGTGCCCCGATCGGCCTCCGAGGAGGACGTGAAGAAGGCCTACCGGAAGCTGGCCCGGAAACACCACCCCGACCTGAACCCCGGGGACGCCAAGGCGGAAGGCGAGTTCAAGAAGCTTTCCGAAGCCAACGACGTGCTGTCGGATGCCGAGAAGCGGAAGAACTACGACACCTACGGAGATCCTGCGGGCCCCGGGGCCCAGATCCCGCCGGGCTTCCAGCAGGGGGCGGGCTTCGGGTTCGAGGACATCTTTGCGGGCTTCGGCGGCCGCCCCATGCGGCATGGACCCGAGCGGGGCGAAGACCTCATCCACGCGGTGCGCCTGGGCTTCAAGGAGGCCTTCGAAGGCACCCGCCTCAGCCTGCGGGTGAACCGCTCGGAGCCCTGCCTCACCTGCCGTGGCACCGGCGAATCCTCCCGGAAGCAGGAGACCTGCCGGACTTGCCAGGGCAAGGGGAAGCTGGGCGGCGGCGGCGGCTTCCTTTCCTTCGGGCGCGCCTGTCCCGACTGCGGGGGCCGGGGCACCAAGTCGCCCGCCTGTCCCGATTGCGATGGGGCCGGTCGCCATGGCCGGCAGGAAACCGTCACCATCGCCATTCCAGCCGGGGTGGAGGATGGCGCGCGCCTGCGGGTGGCCGGCAAGGGCGAGGCGGGACGCCGGGGAGGTGGCCCGGGGGACCTGTTCCTGCAGATCAGCATGCAGCCTGACGCCCGCTTCGAGCGCAAGGGCCCGAACCTCTACGTGCGCCTGCCCATCAGCTTTTCTGAAGCGGCCCTGGGTGCCAAGGTGGACGTGCCCACTCCCGAGGGCCAGCAGACCATCAAGGTCCCGCCCGGCACCCAGACCGGCGCCAAGCTGCGGCTCAAGGGCCAGGGCATGCCCATTCCCCGGGGCAGCCAGCGGGGGGACCTCATCGCCGAAGTGGCCGTGGTGACCCCCGCCATCCAGGATGAGCGCAGCAAGGAGCTGCTGCGGGAACTGGCGGAGCTGAACGATGCGGATGTGCGCAAGCAGCGGAGTGCCATATGAGCTCTCGAGACCCCCGCCTGGGCGCCTACATGATCGGCGTGGTGTCGATGCGCTACAGCGTGCACCCCCAGACCCTCCGTCTCTATGAGCGGGAGGGGCTGCTCACCCCCAGCCGCACGGAAGGCAAGACGCGCCTATACAGCGACGAGGACCTGGAACGCCTGGAGTTCATCCTCAACCTTACCCGGGACCTGGGGGTGAATCTGGCGGGCGTGGAGGTGGTGCTGAGCATGCGGGACCGCCTGAGCCGCATGCAGGAGGACATGGAGCGCCTGGCGCAGGTGCTGGACGCCGCGGGCCTGAAGGACGTCCCCCGGCCCACCTCGGCCACGGGCCTGGTGAAACTGGTCCCCCACGGTCTGAGGAAGCGCTGACTTCTTTCGGACAGGTGCTTTGGCGGTCGGGATCGCTTGCTATGCTGATCCTTCCTCCTAGGTGAACCGTGCCCCTCCGGCATCTCGAAGAGCGCTCGCTCGACAAGTACTTCGACTCGATCCGCCACCTGCCCCTGCTGACGGCGGAGGAGGAGCGGATCAACGGGCGCCTCTGGCAGAACGACCGCAACCCCGAAGGGCTGCGGAAGCTCGTGGAAGGCAACCTGCGCTTCGTGGTGAAGGAGGCGCGGAAGTTCGAGGGCATGGGCCTGGACCTGCTGGACCTCATCAGCGAAGGCAACCTGGGCCTCATCGAGGCTGCCAAGCGCTTCGACCCCGAGCGCCTGAACAAGTTCCTCACCTACGCCTCCTGGTGGGTGCGGCAGGCCATCTTCCACGCCCTGGCCGAACACGGGAACAAGATCCGCCTGCCCCAGAAGGTGGCGGGCCACCTGGTGCAGCTGAACCGGGTCACACAGAAGCTCAGCCAGGCCCTGGGGCGTCCACCCATGCTCCAGGAGATCGCCACCGCTGCCAACCTGAGCGTCGAAGACGTGGAGCGCTACCAGCTGCTCCAGCAGACCACCTCCACCATCTCCACCGAGCAGGGCCTCGGCGATTCGGACCTCACCGTGGGCGACAGCCTGGAGCAGGAGGTGGAACCTTCGGCCATGCACACCCTGGACCAGGAGGCCTTCCTGGAGCAGATCGAGGCCAGCCTGGCGGCCCTGAGCGAGAAGGAGCGCACCATCATCTCGCTGCACTTCGGCATCGGCGGCGAGGATCCGCTGACCCTCGAGCAGATCGGCAAACGCTTCGTTCCGCCCATCTCCCGCGAGCGCGTGCGTCAGCTGGAAGAGCGGGCCTTCTCCCGCATCCGCGAGCGCCGCCGCGAGGTGCTGGGGGGCTTCCTGCGCGGGGGGGATGGGCCATGAGGGGCCGTCCCGACTGTCCCCGGTGCCTGGGCAAGGGTCTCGTCTTCGATCCGGATCCCCAGAAGCCCGTGCTGGTCTGCGGCTGCACCGCGGATCTGGCGCCGGATGCGGAAACCCTGGGGCTGCCTTCCCGGTACCGGGATGCCGACTTCACCCGCTTCTGGAAGTGGTGGAACAACTCCCAGGCCAGTGGCGTCCGGGCCCTGCTGGACCGGGTGTCGGACCTGGAGGAATGGCTGACCCGGCCCGAGGAGGAAGTCGGCCCGATCCCTTCCCGCGATGACCTGGTCAAGCTGCTGCAAGCCGTGAGAAAGAAACCCGAGCACGGCATCCATCCGGCGGGCGCGCAGTCGCTGTTCCAATGGGCGCAGAACGGCAAGCACAAGTTCCGGCACGGCTGGGAGCTCTGGTGGATCCACGGCCCCGCCCAGAGCGGCCGCAGCACCCTGGCCGCCGCGGCCCTGCGGGGCTGGACCGAGCGCACGGGCAAGGCCGGCAGTTTCGTATCCGTGCGCACCCTCAGCCAGTCCATCAAGGACGTCTATCACGACATCCGGAGCTACCAGAACCAGGCCTTCCAGAGCGTGCGCGACCTCATCGAACCGCTGCAGGACAAGCCCCTGCTCGTCCTGGATGACTGGGACCGCATGGATTCGGATATCCGGGTGGCCCAGGCCCTGGCCCAGCTGCTGGATCACCGCTACGGCGAGGAACTGCCCACGATCCTGACGGCGGCGGGTTCGCCGGAGGCCCGGGAGCTCCGGGAGAACCACCCCCTCACCCGCCTGGAGGACCTGAGCCTGCTGAAGCGGCTGGAAGGCGCCGAGCGCGTGGAGATGGTGCCGGCCCTCCGGCCCTGGATCGACCGAATGGAACGCTCCTAGGCGATGAAAGCCCTGCTGCGGGGACTGCTCCGTCTGCACCTCTCCCGGTCCCCGGGACTCTGGTTCAGCGTGGCCCTCCTGACCCTGCTCCTGGGGCTGGGCACCCTGCGGGTGGAGCGGGCCCTGGACCTCATGAGCCTGCTGCCTTCGGATCACCCGGCCGTGCGCGCCAACCTGGAGGCGGGCGTGGGGCAGCAGGAGCTGCTTTGGCTGGTGGCCGAGGGAGGCGAAGGCGACCTCGAGGCCCGCCGTGCCTGGGCCGAGGGGCTGGTGGACCGCCTCCTCACGGACGGGAGCCTGCCCCTCAATGGCCTGGCCGCGGAGGGCCGGCTATCGGGCCCCGTGCCCGTACCGGGGCCCGGCGGCGTGAGCCCCTGGCCCGCCCTCCTCGCCGTGGGTGCCATCGCGGAAGGTGATGCGGCTGTGGGTCGCCTCACGACGGAAACCCTTTATGCCCTGGCTCCCGCCTGGCTGGGGGACCGGCTCGAGCCGCTCACAGATCCCGTCGCGCTCCAGCGCCGTCTGCAGGCCAGCTTCAAGGCCCTTTCCTCCCCGGATCCCCTGGCCGCCGCCCTGGCCCGATTGGATCCCCTGGGTCTTCGGGACCTGGCGCCTCAGAACGGCGAGGGCATGGCCAAGGCCACGGAACTGGGCAGGGCCTTCACCCTGCGCCTGCGCACGGGCTACTTCGAAACCAAGGACGGGCGCTTCGTCCTGCTGCCCCTGGTGGCGGGGTTCCCCGCCACCAACGCGAAGGCCACCACCCGGGCCATCGCCTGGCTGGGCCGGGGAGCCACGGGGCCCCTCCCCGCCTCCGCCAGCCTGGGGGAAGCGGAGGTTGCCCTCGCCCCGGCGGCAGGACGGACCTTCCCCCTCCAGGTCACCGGCGCCCACGCCATCACCGCCTGGGAGTCCCATCGCCTGACGGTGGAGGTCCTGCTGAGCCTGGCCCTGAGCTTCGTGCTCATCGGCCTGGTCTACTGGCTGGGCTTCCGCACCCTGGCGGGCTACGGCTTCGTCATGGTGCCCCTGCTGGTGGGCATGGTCTGGGCCCTGGGGCTCACGGGCTGGATCCTGGGCCGGGTGAACCTCATGGCCGCGGGCTTCGGCGCCGTGCTGCTGGGGGTGGGCGACGATGTGGGCATCCTGCTGTTCAGCCGCTACCGGGATGAGCGCCGCTCGGGCCGCAGCAAGGCCTGGTCCCTGCGGGCGGCCCTGCTGGGCACGGGCCCCGGCGTGGTGGCCGGGGCCCTGGCCACGTCCATGGCCTTCCTGGCCCTGGCCTTTGCGCCGTTTCCAGGCATCCGGGACCTGGGGCTCACCACGGGCCTGGGGCTGCTGGCCTGTCTTGGCGCCACCTTCCTCGTGCTACCGACCCTCCTGATGTGGCTGGACCGCGGGACGGGCACCTTCGCGCCCGGGCCGCCCGCGCCTGTGGCCACTCGCCGCCGCTGGACCCCCTGGGCGGCCCTGGGCCTGCTGGTGCTGGCCCTGGTGGGCGCCCCCCGCACCCGCTGGGAGGAGGACCTCCGCCGCTTCCGCGCCCAGGGCAATCCCGCCCTCACCCTGCAGGAACGCCTCACCCGCACGCTGGGCGCCAGCCTCCAGCCCCTGGCCCTCCAGATCCCCCTGGAGGATCCGGATCGCCTGCCCGCCCGCTGGAACAAGCTGAGCCCCATCCTGCGGGAAGCGGGCCTGCCGGTGCCGGACTGGAAGACCCTGGATCCGGAGCTTCGCCACGCCCTGGGCTCCGAGACCTGGCGGCGCCAGGTGCTGGAGGCCGCGGCCAAGGCGGGGCTCGATCCCGCCGGTCTGGAAGGCCCCCTGTCGGCCCTGGCCGCAGCGGCGGCAGACCCGACCCTGCCCGTGGAGGCCCTCCAATCCCTCCTGCCAAGGGCCACCCAGCCCGAAGATCCACACCCCTGGAACCTCTGGGATCGCCTGAAGCGGAGCCGCAAGCCTGCGCCCCTGGCCCCGGCCCTGACCGTGCCCCTGCGGCTGGACGAAGCCGCCCTGCTGCGGCTCACCCCCCAGGTGGAAGCCGCCGGGGGCCGCTTCGTGGGCACCCAGCCCCTCTTCCGCGTGGTGAAGGGCATCGCCCGGGAGGCGGTGCAGGAGGCCGTGCTGCTGGCCCTGGCGGGGATCTTCGTGGTGATCGCCTACTTCGGCCGCAACCTCCGCTTCGCCGCGTACGCCCTGGTGCCCCTGCTGGCCAGCCAGGCCGGAGCCTTCGGCGCCCTGGGCTGGGGCGGCGAGCCCCTGACCTTCCTGTCCCTCATGGCCATCCCCATCGCCCTGGGCGTGAGCGTGGACACGGCCTTCAACCTGCTGCACCGGGCCCGCAGCGAGGCCGACGCCCCCCAACGCGTGGCCCGGGTGAACGCCGTCTGTGCGGGCACCACCCTGGCGGGCTTCGGCGGCATGGTCTTCAGCGGCTACCGCGGCCTGCGGGGCCTGGGCCTGGCCTGCCTCGGCGGCGTGGCCCTGGCCCTGCTGCTCACCCAGTGGCTGCTGCCCGTGCTGCTGGAGAAGTGGCCCCTGGAGAAGAAGTGAACCCCCTGAACGAGCTGCTGCAAGCCCGCCTCGCCGCGGGCCCCGTTCCCGCCGCCGAGATCATGGCCCTGGGCCTCTACCATCCAGAGCATGGCTACTACCGCCGAAACGAAGGTCCCTGGGGCTTCGCGGGCAAGGACTACTACACGGCGCTGGATCTGGGCCCCTTGCTGGGGCAGACCCTGGCCCTGCGGCTGGAGGCCGCCTGGGAGCGCCTGGGCCGGCCGGCGACCTTCACGGCCCTGGAGCCCGGCGCCGGGCGCGGCTGGCTGGGCCGCGATGTGCTGAATGCCGTATCGGGGCCCTTCGCCGATGCGCTCGTCTACGTCCACCGCGACGACAACCCCGCAGCGCGACGCGCCGCCGAGGAGGCCCTCGCTCCTTTCCTCACGGCGAACCGCGCGCGGTTTTCCGCCGAAAACGAACCCATCGAGCCGTTTGTCGGCGCGGTGTTCAGCAACGAGCTCTTCGACGCCCTGCCCGCCCAGCCCTGGCGCTGGGAGGGCGAGCGCTGGACCCGCGAGGTGTTGACGGTAGCCGGTCCCCAGTGGCAGGCCGCCGATCCCGGCGAGGCCGGAGCCTGGTTCGCCGCTCACACGGACGGTTTGGAGCCCCGCGACGGCAGCATCTGGTGCGAGGCCTTGCCGGGCCTGGTGCAGGAACTGGCGGCCTCCCTGGAAGCGGGGCTCTTCCTCACGGTGGACTACGGCGAGTCCGCCGACCGCCTGCTGGCCAAGGGCGCGGACTTGCGCCGCTTCAAGGCCCACGGCGTCGATGGCCGCTGGCACGAGGACCTCGGCGAAGCCGACCTCACCGCCGACGTGGACTTCACCCGCCTGGCGAGCCTGCTGGAGGGCGAGGGGCTGACGGAGCTGGGTCACATCGAACTGAGCAAATGGATCCGCACCCACGCGCCCCTGGACCGGTGGGGCGGCGAGTGGATGGCCCTGCCCGAAGCCGAGCGCCGCACCCGCACCGACAACCTCATGCAGCTCACCCTCCCCGGCATGATGGGCAGCCGGTTCAGGGTGCTGGAGGGGTGGAAGGAAAAGAAAGATTAGCCACCGATGACCACCGATTGACACCGCGAAAGGCACGACGGGCTTGGTCGATGTTTATTGGTGGTTCAATTCTGTTTCCTTGGTGTCTCGGTGGCGAGTAGTCATCAACGGGTGATCACCCCCACGCCGATACCGCTCGGCCTTGCCGCATCGTGAAACACGGTATGGGTGGCCGACCTGTAGTCGGTGGCCTCGGCCTTGTTGATGTCCATGAAGACCTGGGGATTGCGGTCCATGAGGGGGAACCAGGTGCTCTGGAGCTGCACCATGACGCGGTGGCCCTTCTTGAAGGTGTGGAAGATATCGTTCATGGCCCAGGCCACCCGGGTGGGCTGGCCGGGGGTGAAGGGCGCGGGTGCTGAAAGGCTGTCCCGGAACTTGCCGCGCATCACCTCGCCCCGCACGAGCTGCTGGTAGCCGCCCATGGGGTTGGGCGTCTTGTCCCAGGGCAGGCCGCCCTCCACGAAATCCGGGTTCCGGAAGTCGTCGGGGTAGACGTCGACGAGCTTCACCACCCAGTCCGCGTCGGTGCCCGTGGTGGCCACGAAGAGCTCCGGGCGCAGGGGTCCCGCCAGGGTCAGGTCCTCCTTCAGGGGCTCGGTCTGGAACACCAGGACATCCGGTCGCCGCCCCGCGAAGCGCTGATCGGCGGTCATGTACTCCTTGGGCATGCCGATGGCAATTTGTTCGATGAAGGGGACGGGCTTCGACGGTTCGGAGATGAACGAGTCGGCGCCGCCCTCTGGCGAGGGCGGCGTGAAGGAAAGATGTCCTGCGGGATGGAGGTAAAGTTTGGCGTCCTTTGCCTGCTTCGGCGGCCAGGCCTCGAGCGTGTGCCAGCGGTTGGTGCCGGTTTCGAAGACCGTGGCCTTGGCCAGGTCCGGGGCCTTGGCGCCCTTCAGGTGGTGCAGGAAGAAGGGGAGGAGCACCTGGGACTGGAACCAGTCCGAATGGTCGGCGCCGAACTGCACGGGCCCCAGATGATCGCCCCGGCTGCGCTCCCAGCCCCCGTGGAACCAGGGGCCCATGACCAGCCGGTTGTCCGTGGCGGGGCTTTGGCGCGCCACGGTCTTGAAGACCTGCAGGGCGCCGAAGAGGTTCTCCGCATCGAACCAGCCCCCCACGGTGAGCACGGCGGGACGGAGGTCCTTGAGCTGGGGCCGCAGGTTGCGGGCCTGCCAGAACGCATCGTAGGTGGGGTGTTCCAGCAGCTCGTTCCAGAAGGCCACGTCCTTGGTGTACCGGCGGGTGGCCCCGGTGCTGCCCAGGCGCAGGAACCATGCGTAGCCATCCGAAGTGCCGTGATCCAGGACCTGGGGGAAGTCCCGGGTGGGCCCCGGCCGGGGCTTGCCGAAGTTCACCATGAAGTTGAAGGCGTGGGGCAGCCAGAGGGCGCCGTTGCGGTGGAAGTCGTCCCCCTGGAACCAGTCCACGATGGGAGCCTGGGGCGACACGGCCTTCAGCGCCGGATGGCCCGACAGCGCCGCCACGGCGGCGTAGAAGCCGGGATAGCTGATGCCCCACTGGCCCACCTTGCCGTTGTGGCCTTGGGTGTGCTCCAGCAGCCACGCGATGGTGTCGTAGGCATCCGTGCTCTCGTCCACGGGGGCCCCGCTCACCGCCCGCTGGGGGCGCATGTTCACGAAGTCGCCCTCGGACATCATCCGGCCCCGCACATCCTGGTAGACGAAGATGAAGCCCTCGGCCTGGAAGCGGGCCGAAGGGCCCAGCAGGTCGGGGTAGGCCTCCTCGCCGTAGGGCCACAGGCTGTACGGGGTGCGCTGCAGGAGGATCGGGTAGAGGCGTCCCGGATCCTTCGGCGTGTAGATGGCCGTGAAGAGCCTCACCCCGTCCCGCATGGGGATCAGGACCTCCCGCTTGGTGTAGCGATCGCGGACGGCGTGGACGGTTCCCGATGGGGTCGATGGTTTCGGGGGGACTGGCAGGGCCGCAGGGCCCCAGCCCAGCAGCGCCAGCAACAGGGCGGACAGGCAGAGGCGCCGGGGAAGGATCACGGGGGCTCCGGGAGGTGGGCCTCATCTTACGCGGTATCTGCCCCCCACACCCCGCCCGGCCCTCATTCTCCTCGACGGGGGGGCCGGCTTTTGCTGAACTGGGGGGTGCGCCCCGCGCCGGGGCCCGACCCTTCTGGATCCCAGGCCCATGTCCCACGCCACCTACCTCCAGCCCGCCGAATGGGAACGCCACAGCGCCTGCTGGCTGGCCTGGCCCAGCCACGGCCACCTCTGGCAGGCCAACCTGGCCCCGGCCCAGGCGGAGGTCGCGGCCCTCTGCCAAGCCATTGCCGAGGACGGCGGCGAGGCCCTCGAACTGCTGGTGCAGGATGACCGCGCCGAAGCCGAGGCCCGCCGGGTCCTCACTCCGGTGCTCGCCCAGGTGCGTTTCCACCGGGTGCCCGTGGGGGACATCTGGCTGCGGGATACGGCGCCGATCTTCGTGAAGGACGGCCAGGGCGCCCTCCAGGCGGCCTGCTTCCGGTTCAACGGCTGGGGGGGCAAGTACGAGCTGCCCGGCGATGACCAGGTGGCGGCCCGGGTGGCTGGGATCACCGGGCGGCCGCGGCTGGACCACCCCTGGATCCTCGAGGGGGGCTCCATCGAGGCGGATGGCCAGGGTACCGTGCTCACCACCCGCCAGTGCCTGCTGAACCCCAACCGGAACCCAGGCATGGACCAGGGCGACATCGAAGCCGCCCTGCGCGACAGTCTCGGCGCTGAAAAGGTGCTCTGGCTGGAGGAGGGCCTGCTCAACGACCACACGGACGGCCACATCGATACCCTGGCCCGCTTCGTGGCGCCGGGGGTGGTGGTCTGCATGGAGGCCGGCGACGCCGCCGACCCCAATGCCGCCACCCTGGAGCGCATCGCCGGGGACCTGGCCTGCATGACCGACGCCCGGGGCCGCCGCCTGCGGGTGCTGCGGATCCCCTCGCCGGGTCTGCTGGAGGATGAGGAGGGCGAGCCCATGCCCGCCAGCTACGTGAACTTCTACATCGGCAACCGCACGGTCGTGGTGCCCACCTATGGCCGGGCCCACGATGGCGCCGCCGTGGCCGCCCTGACGCCCCTCTTTCCGGGGCGCCGGGTCCTGGGCCGCTCCGCCCGGGCCATCCTCAGCGGGGGCGGCGCCTTCCACTGCATCACCCAGCAGCAGCCGGAGGTCCGATGAGCGTGTCCCGCAGCATCCGCGTCGCCGCCACCCAGTGCGCCTTCACCGGCAGCCTGGACGAGAACGTGGCCCGGGTGGAGGCCCTGGTGCGGGAGGCCGCCGCAGGGGGCGCGCAGGTGATCCTGCCTTCTGAGCTGTTCGAAGGCCTCTACTTCTGCCGCGAAGAAAAGGATGCCTTCTTCGACTGGGCGCGGCCTGTCGAAGGCCATCCAACCATTCACCGATTCCAGGCCCTGGCCAAGGAACTGGGCGTGGCCCTTCCCGTCTCCTTCTTCGAGCGGGACGGCCACGCCTTCTACAACAGCCTGGCCATGGTGGATGCGGATGGCGCCGTGCTGGGCGTCTACCGCAAGAGCCACATCCCGGACGGCCCCGGCTACGAGGAGAAGTTCTACTTCCGGCCCGGCAACACGGGCTTCAAGGTCTGGGACACCCGCTTCGGCCGCCTGGGCGTGGGCATCTGCTGGGACCAGTGGTACCCCGAGTGCGCCCGGGCCATGATGCTCCAGGGAGCGGAGCTCCTGCTCTACCCGACCGCCATCGGCACCGAGCCCGAGAACCCGGACCTCGACACCAAGGATCTCTGGCAGCGGGCCATGATCGGCCACGCCGTGTCCAACGTGGTGCCGGTGATCGCCTCCAACCGCATCGGCCTGGAGGGCGATCAGACCTTCTACGGCCACTCCTTCATCACCGACCATCGCGGCGAGAAGGTGGCGGAGCTGGGCCGGACGGAGCCCGGCGTCATCCTGGCGGACTTCGATCTGGAGGAGATCCGGCGCAACCGGGCCTCCTTCGGCTTCTTCCGGGACCGGCGGCCGGATCTGTACGGGCTGATCTCGAAGACGGACTGAGGCGTACCTAGCCTCAGTCGGCCCGGAGGCCCTCCGCCACGGCCTCCAGGCGCGCCAGGCCCTGGGCCAGGGTGGCCCGGTCCGGCGCGGCGCCGATGGAGATGCGGATGCCCGGCTCCTGCACCGCCCGGGTGGCGGCGAAGACTTCCGACGGCACGACCACCACGCCCGCCTCCAGGGCCCGCCGGGTGAACCGCTCCGGTCCCCCGGGCGGGTCGGGCAGCCACACGTGGGGGCACTGGGGCTCCCCCCGCCAGGGCAGCCGGCCCAGGCCCTGGGCGCAGAGCCGGTGCCGGGCGGCCAGTTCCTTCCGCTGGGCCCCCAGTCGGCGCCAGGCGGTGCCATCCTCCAGCCAGGCGGTGCCCAGGGCCATGCTCAGGCCCGTGACGTACCAGGTGGTGTGGTGCTCGGCCTCCCGGGCCCGGGCCCGCAGCATGGGCGGCAGCAGCAGGTAGCCCAGCCGCAGGCCTGGGGCCACGGTCTTGGAGAGGCCGGTGACATAAAGCACCCGCTCGGGCGCCAGGGCCGCCAGGGGGGGCGGGGCCCCCTCGGGCAGCAGGCCGTAGACGTCCTCCTCGACGAGCAGCAGGTCGTACTTGCGGGCGATGGCCACGATCCGCTCCCGGCGCCCCGGGCCCATGGTCGCCGTGGTGGGGTTGTTCAGGGTGGGGGACAGCACCGCCACCCGGAGCCCCGCCCGGCAGGCGGCCTCCAGGGCCGAAGGCAGGACGCCCTCCCCGTCCATGGCCATGGGGTGGAGGCGGCGCTGGCTGTGGCGGGCCACGGCCTTCAGGCCGGGATAGACCAGGGCCTCGCAGGCCAGGTCCTCGTGCTCGCCCAGCAGGCCCAGGGCGGTGTCCACCGCGTGCTGGGCCCCGGCGCAGATGAGCACCCGGTCGGGCTCAGCCCCCAGGCCGCGCCTCGCCATCCAGGCCACGGCGGCCTCCCGGTGCAGGCGGGTGTCGCCGGGGCTCGGGTAGTTCAGCAGGCGTCCGCCTTCCTGGCCGCCGATGGCGCGGAGGCCCTCGGCCAGGTCCTCTTCGGCCAGGCCCACGGGGGGGCGGTTCGTGGAGAGATCAATGACGCCGCCCTCGGGCCGGTTCTGGAAGGCGAAGAGGGCCGCCTCGGAGGCCAGGCCCAGCACATAGGTGCCCCGGCCCACCTCGCCGCCCACCAGCAGGCGCCGGGCCGCCTCCCGATAGGAACGGGTGATGGTGCTCACATTCACCCCCAGCAGGTCCGCCAGGGCCCGGTGGGTGGGCAACTGGTCCCCGGGTCGCAGCCGACCCAGGCGCACGGCGGCTCCGATGGCGTCGGCCACCGCCAGGTAGGTGGGGCGGCCATCCTCGGGGAGCTCGGGAACCCAGATTGTCATGCACACAATTCTCGTTTGAAACCACACAAAATCCAGTCCTGGTTTCGAAGGCCGCCGGTGCGGCTCGGGAGGGATCCATGGGGGCTCTGGAATTCAATGGTCAGTCGGTGGCCCTGAACGAGGAGGGCTTCCTGGAGGACCCCAGCCTCTGGAACGAGGGGCTGGCCCTGGCCCTGGCGCAGGCGGAGGAGGGGCTGGAGGCCCTCAGCGAGGAGCACTGGGCGGTCATCCGGTTCATCCGGGCCACCTACGAGGAGAAGGGCGCGGCGCCCATGGTGCGGGCCATCTGCAAGACCACGGGGCTGCGGCTCCAGCACATCTACGACCTCTTCCCCAGCGGTCCGGCCAAGGGCGCCTGCAAGCTGGCGGGCCTGCCCAAGCCCGACGGCTGCGTCTAGGCCGGGGGGAATATGCCAAATCCCTGGACCCTGGGGGTGGTCGCTGCGGCGGGCTGGGCCCTGGCGGGCCTTTGGCTGCTGCGGGACAGGACCCGGGCCTACGGAGAAAGGGCGCTCCACGCGCCGCCCGCCGGTGAGGCCGGAGCCGGGGTGCGCTACGCCTTCACCCAGGCCATGCGCCCCGGAGCCAAGGAAAGCGTTCGCGAACACCTGCCCTCCTACGCCGCGGGCCTGGCCTACCACGGCGGGATCTTCACGGGGCTGGGCCTCCTGATCAGCTCGCTCCTCGGTCTGGAGCTGCCGCGCCCGCTCCTGGGGCTGATCCAGGCCCTGCTGGGCCTGGGCATTCTGGGCGGCGCCAGCCTGCTGCTGAAGCGGCTGCTGCAGCCGGAGCTCCGCGGGCTGTCCCACCCGGATGACTACCTGTCCAACCTGCTCCCCACGGCCTTCCTGGTTCTGGCCCTCACTGGACCTGTCTGGGCCTGGCGCCTCAGCACCATCCTCCTGCTGATCTACGTGCCCCTCGGCAAGATCCGGCACTGCCTCTTCTTCTTCGTGGCCCGGCGCCACCTCGGGGCCTTCTTCGGCCGCCGGGGCGTCTTCCCCCAGGGAGAGCTCCGTGTCCCATGACCTCGAGCAGAAGCTGGATGCCCTTACGGAAGCGGACTACGCGCGGGGGCTGGAAGTCTTCCAGGGCCACCTGAAGGAAGCCGAAGTCAGCTTCCTGAACGCCTGCGTCCGCTGCGGGCTTTGCGCCGACAGCTGCCACTACCACCGGGCCGAAGCCGACCTGGAGAACGTGCCCGCCCGGAAGCTGGATCACATCACCGCGGTCTTCAAGGCCCACTTCACCACCATGGGGCGGCTGGCCCCGGGGCTGGTGGGGGCCCGGCGGATGGACCGGGACATGCTGCGCGCCTGGGTGGACGCGGTGTTCGGGCGCTGCACACTCTGCGGGCGCTGCTCCCTCAACTGCACCATCGGCATCCCCATGCCCAGCCTGTTCCGGGCCGCCCGGCGGGCCCTGGGGGCCATGGGCCTGGTGCCCGAAGACCTCCAGGCCACGGTGGACAACAGCCTGCGGCACGGCAACAACATGGCCATCGAGCGGGAGGAGTGGGTCGAGACCGTCGAGTGGATCGAGGAGGAACTGCAGGCGGAGACCGGCGATCCCCAGGCCAGGATCCCCCTGGACAAGCAGGGGGCCCGCTGCCTCTTCACCGTGAATCCCCGGGAGGCGAAGTTCTTCCCCCTCTCCCTGCAGGCCAGCGCCAAGGTCTTCTGGGCCGCGGGCGAGGACTGGACCATGGCCAGCGACGGGGGCTGGGATCTCACCAACTACGCCCTTTTCACCTGCGAGGATGACCAGGCCGCCGCCATCGTCAAGAACCTGGCGGATGCCATGACCCGGCTGGGCTGCCAGGTGCTGGTCATCGGGGAGTGCGGGCACGGCTACCAGAGCGCCCGGTGGATGGGGCCCGAGTGGCTGAAGCAGTCCTTCCCCTTCCCCGTGCTGAGCATCCTGGAGCTCATGGACGGCTACCTGGAAGCGGGCCGCATCCAGGTGGATCCCTCGAAGAATGCCCAGCCCGTGACCCTCCATGACCCCTGCAACCTGGTCCGTCATGGCGGCATCTCGGAGCCCCAGCGCCGGGTGCTGCGCCGCACCGTCACCCAGCTGGTGGAGATGGCCCCCCACGGCGCCGAGAACTTCTGCTGCGGCGGGGGCGGCGGCCAGCTGGCCATGGGCCAGTACCGGAACCGGCGCCTCGGGGCCGGGCGGATGAAGGCCGACCAGATCAAGGCTTCGGGCGCCCGGGTGGTGGCCGCCCCCTGCCACAACTGCATCGATCAGCTCAGCGAGCTGAACAAGGAATACCAGCTGAAGGTCCAGATCAAGACCGTGGCGGAGCTCGTCGCCGCGGCCCTCGTCCCCCCCGCTTCCGCCGAGGTCCAGCCATGACCCTTCTCGACCTGCCCATCCCGCCCGAAGTGAAGATGATCTACCTGGACAACGGGGCCACCTCCTTCCCCAAGCCCCAGGAGGTCTACACCCGCATGGACACCTTCTACCGCTCGGCGGGGGTGAACCCCGGCCGCAGCGGCTTCGACCTCTGCCTGGAGGCGGGGGCCCTGGTGGACGACACGCGGCACCTGCTCTGCGCCTTCTTCGGGGGCACCGATCCCAACCGCCTGGTGTTCGGCTACAACTCCACCGACGCGCTGAACCTGGCCATCGGGGGCAGCCTGCGGCCCGGGGACCACGTGGTCACCACCCACCTGGAGCACAACGCCACCCTCCGGCCCCTCTGGAAGCTGGAGCAGGAGGGCTGCCCCGTGGACTGGGTGGACTTCGACGCCACGGGCTACGTGGACCCCCAGGAGGTCATCGCCCGCTTCCGGCCAGACACCCGGGCCTGCGTCATGAACCACGCTTCCAACGTCATCGGCACCGTGCAGGATGTGGCCACCGTGGGCCGGGCCTGCCGGGAGCGGGGCATCCGCTTCATCCTGGACGTGAGCCAGAGCGCGGGCATGGTGCCCGTGAAGATGGATGAGCTGAACGCCGACATCGTCTGCTTCACGGGCCACAAGAGCCTCATGGGCCCCATGGGCATCGGGGGGATGTACGTGCGGGAGGGCGTGGAGCTGCGGCGCACCCGGGCCGGTGGCACCGGGGTCAAGAGCGCCCAGCGGCAGCACCTGGATGAGTACCCCTACCGCATGGAGTACGGCACCCCGAACCTGCCGGGCATCGCCGGGCTGCAGGCGGGCGTCACCTGGGTGAACCAGCTGGGCCTGACGGCCATCCACCGCCACGAGATGGCCCTCTGGACCCGGCTGCGGGACGGCCTCCGGGAGATTGAGGGCGTGACCCTCTACTGCGCCGAGGATGTTCCCGGACGGGACCGCATCAGCGTTCTGTCCTTCAACGTGGACGGGCTGGAAGCCATGGACGTGGGCACCATGCTGGACGTGGACCACAACATCGCTTGCCGCACGGGACTCCACTGCACACCCATGGTCCACGAGCACCTGGGGACGGATGTCCTCCACGGCGCCGTCCGCTTCGGCATCGGGGCGTTCAACCGCGAGGCTCACATCGAGGCCGCCATCGAGGGCGTGCGCGAGATCGCCGCCGGCAGGAAGCGGCGCAGTGGGCGCGTGACCAGCCTGACCCATGCCTGAGACCGGCTCGCCCGCGACCCGAACCTGAGGCTCAGGCGAAGAGCTTCAGGGTCTGGTCCAGGGTCCGGATGACGCTCAGGATCTGAAAGGGCTCCACCACGAGGTAGTCCACGGCCCCCGCCGACAGCGCGCGATTGCGCTTGAGGTCGGCTTCCTCTTCGGTGCCCGCCAGGAGGATGGGCAGGGGGCATTGCTCATCCTGGGTCAGGCGTTTGCAGCGCTCCAGGGCCGTGCCGGACCGGATGTGGTGATGGATCACCACCAGGCGGAGGCGACCCCAGCCCTGCTCGTCCACACCGAAGTCACCCAGGGCGGGCCGCAGGGGCCCCGGCCCGGGATCCAGGGCCGCCACCCCGAACTTGCGCCCCACGGCCTCCGCCAGCCGGGTGGGGAAGGCGTCGCCCTCCGCCAGCACCAGGATCAGGGGATCCCGGTCCACCAGGAGTCTCGGGTGGGCGGCGGGGGGCTTGATGGGCTCCCGGCGGCCCTGGAGCCGGGTCGACTCGAGCCCGCCGGGATTGAAGCGGGAGCGGTCCCGGTTGGCCTGCTGATGGCGCGCCTCCAGGAACCACTGGCGGTAACGGCCCACGGTCATGCGGTCGGCGTTGTCCGTGAAGCGCATGCCCCAGATCCGCTCCCCGAAATAGGCGACCCGCACGGGCAGCACCAGGCTGTCCCCCGCGGCGGCTCGCAGCTCCACGGTGGAGGTGGCGTTCAGCCGCAGCATGTCGCTCAGCACCCGGGTCCCCGGGGGCGGGGCCAGTTCCAGGCCGTCCTCCCCGAAGGCCATGGCCAGGCCATCCTTCACGTCGTTGCGCTGGTCCGAGAAGGGGCAGGGCACGGGCCGGTCCGGCACGAAGTCCGCCAGGCGGTGAGTATCCAGGGCCCGCAGGAGCCGGGGCATGGTGACGTGGCAGGCCTCGACGCCGTGGAGCTTTCCGTGGCCCTGGAAGTTCACCACGGCCTCGAAGGGCAGGCCCCGGTCCAGGAGCTTCATGGTGAGCCGGGCCCCCGGCTTGAGCCGCCACTGGCCCCGCTCCAGATCCGAGATGCCCAGGATGACCCGGTCCGGGGCCTCCGCCAGCACCTTGAACTCCCCGTGGAGGGTCCCGAAGGTCACCTGGAGCCGCTCCTCCCCCTCGCACAGACGCTGGAAGACCATGCGGATGGCTTCGGTCTGTTCTTTGTTGAGGTTGCGGGCCATGGTGATCTATCGGGTGGCTGGCCAGGGACTCAAGCTTCGCCCAAAAGGTCCACCACGGCCGTGTAGGGGTCGAGGGTCCGGTCGGCGATGCCCTGGATGGCGGCTTCGAGCCGATCCGGTCCCGCCTGAGCCTTGGCCCGCCGCAGGGACTCTTCGGCCAGCAGCGACTCGAAGCGCAGGCGGGCCCGCTCCCGGGCCTTCCGGGCCAGGCCCCCGTGCTGGCGGAGCCACTGCCCATGCCGGCGGACCTCGACCAGGAGCCCGGCGACCCCTTCGCCCTGCTGGGCGATGGTGCGGACAATGGGGGGGTCCCAGCCCTGGGGCATGGCCAGGGACTTCATGGCCTCCAGCTCCTGCTCCACCTGGTCGGCGCCGGCCCGGTCGGCCTTGTTGATGATGAAGAGATCGGCCACTTCCATGATGCCGGCCTTGATGGCCTGGATCTCGTCCCCCATGCCCGGTACCAGCACCACACAGCAGGTCTGGACGCAAGAAACCACGTCCACCTCGTCCTGACCCACGCCCACGGTTTCCACGATCACCGTGTCGAAGCCGGCGGCGTCCAGGAGGTCGATGGCATCCTGGGTGGCCCGGGCCAGGCCGCCCAGGGCCCCGCGGGTGGCCATGCTCCGGATGAAGATGCCGGGATCCGCGGCGATGCGCTGCATGCGGATGCGGTCACCGAGAATGGCGCCCCCGCTGAAGGGCGAAGTAGGATCCACCGCCAGGATGCCCACCCGCTGGCCTTCAGCGCGCAGGACCCGGGCCAGCTGGTCCGTGAGGGTGCTCTTGCCGGCCCCGGGGGAACCGGTGATGCCGACCACCGCGGCCCGGCCCAGGCGGGGCCAGACCCGGGACATCAGATCCCGGGCGCCGGGATGGCCGTTCTCCATCCAGGAGATGGCCCGGCCCAGGGCCCGGTGATCCCCGCGGCACAGGGGCTCCAGGAGGTCGATCGGCGGCGGCATGTGCCCAGGATGCCAGACTTCCGGCCCAGCAACTCGCGGGCCTTGCCCGGATGGGGTACTCTGATCCTTCGGCTCTGGCCGCACTGGAAACCTGTCGATGAAAAAAGGGCCCAAATCTGCGAACAATCCGCCTTCGGGGGATGGGGTTCAGGATCTGGCCTCGAAGCCCACCCCGGTCCTGCTCACCAAGCGGGCCGCCGTGGCTGCGCCGGACCCCAAGGCCCCCCGGGAGAAGATCTGCGCCGAGTGTGGCATCCACTTCAAGGTCGAGTCGGGCCAGAAGTTCTACCTCTGCCCGGACTGCTACCGCCGCTCCTTCACCTACAAGCGGAAAGGGGGCCCGGAAGCCGCCCGGATCCTCACCCACATCACCTGCGCCACCTGCGGGGCCCAGGAATACCTGCCCTTCATCCCCGATGAGCCGGCCAAGGCCCTCTGCCGGGCCTGCTTCGCCAAGGAACGACCGGAACCAAAGACCCCCCCCCGACACACTCATCGTTAGCCACTGAGGTTTGCCCATGCGTCTTCCCGTGCTCCCCCTCCTGCTCGTCGCCAGCCTGCTGCCGGCCCAGACCGCTGCCAAGACCCCAAAGCCGGCCCCGGGGAAGCCCGCCCCCAAGGCTGCTCCCGCCAAGCCCACGCCGGAATCCGAGGCAGCTCGCACGGCCTTGCGCCAGACCTTGGAGGCGGTGGATGCCGGCTGGTTCGGCCAGCCCTACCAGGGGGTCTCCTCCGTGGAGCTGCAGGGTACCCTTGGCATCGCCCTCAGCGGCGCCGCCGTGAACCAGAAGGTGGACAGTCTCAGCCAGGGACAGGTGCAGGGCAACAGCCAGGGCGGCCAGGCCAACCTGCGGGTCAAGAGCACCTACTTCGCCAATGGCGACTTCAAGACGGACCTGGCCGGCGACTTCGGCAACCTGCTCTACACCCGGCGGGGCAACCGGGGCTTCCTCTACAGCAAGGACCAGAACGCCTACACCACCAAGGTGGACCTGCCCCCCAGTGACGCGCCCACCACCTTCCTGGCCTGGTTCCGCCAGACCCTGAACGACATCAAGGCGGTCTACATCGACGCCCCCACCTTCAAGGCCAGCCTGGGGGGCGAGGAGACCATGGAGGGCCGCGCCGTCCAGCGGCTGCTCTTCAACGCGCCGACCGCGGGCTGGGATGCCAAGAAGCGGGAGCAGAGCATGGCCCAGAGCCTGGGCTTCTGGAAGCGCGGCAAGCTGGAAGTCATGGTGGACAAGACCACCAAGCAGCCCCTGCGGCTCGACTTCCGCAACGATGAGCAGGGCGTCCAGACCCGCATGGACTTCTCCTACGGCAGCGGCGGGCGCCTCCAGTCCGTGAACATCAGCAACAGCAGCCGGGGCTTCGAAGGGCCGGGCTGGCTGCGGGTGGGCTACGGCGGCGATGGCCGCATGGCCAATGTCGCCGGCGAACTGGCCAGCCAGGACAAGAAGGTGTCCTTCGCCATGGATCTGGCCTGGTCCAAGACCCGCACCGCCGCCGATATCGCCGCCATCCCCCCTGCGGGCGCCACCAAGCGGGGCCCCGTGGAAATGGAAACCCAGCTCCTGGTGGGCCTTGCCGCCAAGATCTTCGACCTCCAGCGCGCCGGCCTCAACCTGCGCGCCGTGGCCGTCGGCGGGAAGTAGCGAGGCTAGAGCTCCAGCTGCGCTGATTGTGGAATACCCGCCCGGAAAACGGGACAGGAGGGATTCCAAACACAGGTCTGTAGTCGGTTTTCAGGAGCTCTGACCCCGGAGGATCCGGCACCCCTCGCTCCAAGCGCAGCCCCTGCGCTACAATCTCCCTTCCGTCGGGGCGTGGCGCAGCCTGGTAGCGCATCTGCTTTGGGAGCAGAGGGTCGGAGGTTCGAATCCTCTCGCCCCGACCAGCAACAGGGGGCCAGCCGGCCCCCTGTTGCTGGTTGGGATAAAAAAGGAGAGTCGGACCTCCGAGTGGGATCGTGGAGGCGCCACCAGATGTGGCGCCGGAGGAGACCGGCGGCTGGCAAAGCCAGACGCAGTTCGAATCCGCGCCCAGGTGGGTCGAGGTTGAGGAGGGAGAAGGGCCCACCTCCAAGTGGGACTGCGGAGACAGGGCTAGGTGACCTGTCGGAGCGAGACTGGCGGCTGGCGAAGCCAGACGCAGGTCGAATCCGCGCCCAGGTGGGTCGAGGTTGAGGAGGGAGAAGGGCCCACCTCCAAGTGGGACTGCGGAGACAGGGCTAGGTGACCTGTCGGAGCGAGACTGGCGGCTGGCGAAGCCAGACGCAGGTCGAATCCGCGCCCAGGTGGGTCTTCACGGAGAATGGAGGACCTCCACTCTCCGTATGCGAGGACGATGACAAAACCTCAGCCCCGCCCCAGCTGCTCCTTCAGCTCGATCACCACCGCCGCCAGGGCCGCCTCGAACCGGGCCAGCAGGGGGGGGATGGCTTCTGGAGGCCCATCCTGGATGGCGTTCTGGAGATCCCTGGATAGGCCGGAGAGCTGCACAGCGCCGATGGTGCCGGCCACGGCGATCATGGAGTGCGCGTGCCGGGAAGCCGTTTCCGCCTCCCCCTGGGCCAGGGCCTCCCGGATCTCTTGGGCCGCTTCCAGCTTGAGCTCCAGGAAGCGACCCAGCATTTTTTCGTAGAGGGCCACATTGCCCGAAAAGGCGGCCAGGCCGGCCTCCCGGGAGAGGCCTTCCGGCCCGGGCGGCACACCCGTGCCAGCAGCCTGGGGTGGCGGAGGGAGAGGGGGCGGCGTACCGGGGGCTGTTTCTTCCCGCTGGATCCATCTCGCCAGGGTGCCGAACAGCTCGTCGGGATTGATGGGCTTCGTGACGTAGTCGTTCATGCCGAGGGCCAGGCACCGCTCCCGTTCCGGCAGCATGGCGTGGGCGGTCATGGCCAGGATGGGCAGGGTGGCGAAGCGGGCCTCGTCCCGCAGCAGTCGGGTGGCCTCGTAGCCATCCATGACCGGCATCTGGATGTCCATCAGCACCGCATCGAAGGGCTCTGAGTGGGCCTTCTCGAGGGCATCCCGTCCGTCCACGGCGAGGGTGACCTCCATGCCCACCAGGGCCAGGAGCTCCATGGCCACCTGCTGGTTGAAGTCGTTGTCTTCCACCAGCAGGATCCTGGCACCCTTCAGTCGACCCAGGTCCTCTGCAGCTGTCGCCAGCCTGGCGGGGGCCCGCTGGACAGGAGTCTTCCTGCCGAAAGCGTGGGTGATGGCATCGAAGAGCGAAGACGGCGAGATGGGCTTGGTGAGGTAGCCGTCCAGCTTTTCTTCCTCCACCCGCCGGGCCACCTCCTCATCCCCGTAGGCGGTCACGATGATGATCCTTGGGATGGCATGGACACCCAATTCAGTCTGGATCCGGCGGGCGGCCTCGAACCCATCCTCATGGGCCAGGTGCCAATCCAGGAGCACCAGGTCGAAGGGCGCCCGCTGCAGCTCCGCGAAGGCCTCTTCGGCGGTGGCCACCATGGTGGTGGGGTAGCCCAGGCCCGTGGCCAGGCCATGCAGGATCAGGCGGGCGATGGGACTGTCGTCCACCACCAGGATGCGGAGGCCCGTGAGGTCATCCATCCGGGCGTCCCGGGGCGCGGGCCTCAGGTGCCCAATCCCGAAGATGGCCGTGAAGAAGAACTCGCTGCCCTTGCCCGGCTCGCTCTCGACCCAGAGCTCGCCCCCCATCATGCCCACCAGGTGCTTGCTGATGGCCAGCCCCAAGCCCGTGCCCGTGAACTTCCGGGTGCTGGAGCTGTCCACCTGGCTGAAGGGCTGGAACAGCATGCGCATCTGGTCGGGCGACATGCCGATGCCCGTGTCCCGCACCGAAAACTTGAGGGTCACCCGGCCTTCTCCGGACTGGAGCCTGGTGACGGTGACCACCACCTCACCGGATTCGGTGAACTTGACGGAGTTGCTGCAGAGGTTGGTGAGCACCTGACCGAGCCGCATGGGATCGCCGGCCAGGCAGGGGGGCACGTCAGGGGCGATGTTCAGCAGGAATTCCAGGTGCTTTTCGGCGGATTTGGTGCCGACCAGCTGCGTGACCTTTTCGAACTCCTCCTCCAGGAAGAACTCCTTGGCGTCCATCTGGAGCTTCCCGGCTTCGATCTTGGAGAAGTCCAGGATGTCGTTGATGATCCCCAGCAGGGAATCCGCAGCGACCTTGGTCTTGACCAGCTGCCGCTGCTT
The DNA here is from genome assembly GCA_016721195.1 of Candidatus Geothrix skivensis. GTDB lineage: Bacteria > Acidobacteriota > Holophagae > Holophagales > Holophagaceae > Geothrix > Geothrix skivensis. The sequence continues at coordinate 329,607 of JADKIO010000009.1, forward strand.
CTCGGTGAGGTCCGTCTGGAGGGCCAGGTGGGTCAGCACCGTCACCGCGTTCATGGGCGTGCGGATCTCATGGCTCATGTTCGCCAGGAAGGAGCTCTTCATGCGGTTGGCAGTCTCGGCCGCCTCCTTGGCGCCCACCAGGTCGGCGTTCGCCAGTTGCAGTTCCCCGGAACGCAGGGTGACCAGCTCTTCCAGCTGGGCTTTGTAGAGGGTCAGCTCGGAGAGGGCCCGTTCCCGGTCCGCCTCCAGTTGGGAACGACGCTGCAGTTCGTTCCGCAGCTCCAGGGTGCGCTTCCGGACCACCCGCTTCAGGGACCAGGACCAGAGTGCCAGCCCGCCCAGCAGGATGACGCTGAGGATGGGCAGGGCCGCCAGGGCGACCCGCCGGAGGCTGGTCAGAAAGGGACTTCCGAGGCCTCCAGGACCGCGAAATGCTTGGCGTAGAGGTGGTCGAGGGTGCCGTTCTCCTTGAGTCGGAAGATGCCTTCGTTGAGCTGGGCCAGGAGCTGCGCCTCGCCTTTCTGGACGGCCAGGCCCCGTCGGGAGGGATAGATTTCGGTGGGCAGCATCGAGATGTTGGGAAAGGCCTGCTGGCTCTTCAGGTAGAGCCAGGTGTATTGGGTGCGACCGCGCAATCCGCCTGGCCAGCCGCGAGGGCCTGGATGCACGCCTCGTTGGTCGAAAGCTCCTGGAACGGAATGCCCTGGGACTGGAAGTACTCCGCCACCGCATTGCGACGGTTCACGACCACCCGCTTCCCGATCAGATCCCGTTCGGAGGTGATGCTCCGGTCGTCCCTGCGGATCAGCAGGATGTAGGTCATGGAATGGGTGGGCACGGTGAAATCCATCACCTGGGCCCGCTCCTTGGTATAGATCACCGTGCCCAGGGCATCGAGCTCGCCCTTTTCGAAGGCCTCCCGGCCCTGGGCGAAGGGCAGGGGACAGATCTTGATGGGGCGCCCGATGACCCGCTCCAGCTCCCGGAGGAGGTCGTTGCTGAAACCCGCGGGAGATCCCTTTTCATCCAGGTACTCGTAGGGCCGGTTCCCGATGTTGGTGGCTACGGTGAGCGGCGGCGGGGGCGGGTCAGCCGAGAGGGTCAGGCTGCACCAGGCCCACACGAGAATCCGCAGCATCACCAGCCCGGCTGCCATCAGCCCGGACCACCCCCACCTGACAGGGCCACCTTGCCTGGGACTGGCAACGGTCATCGGAGGGGTTTTCACGGCAATCGCCTTGCGGACAGGACCTTATCGGGTGTTCATGGGGCAGCCTGAATCCGGGCCGGCCCACCCGCCTGGCAGGCCCAGGCCCACCACCCGGCCCCCTGGCCCTGGTGGGTCTGCCTACTCACTCCGGATCTGTCCCTCGGCGCAGAAACACTGGGGATGAGAGGCATATACATATTCGAAGCGCTCCCGGGCCACCCGCTCCTCCCGTTCGAGCTCCACCAGCAGGGGTCCGGATCGCGTTCAGGCCCTCCCGCCACCCAGGCCGACCGCTGGACCGGCGGTGGTAGAAGAGGCCCTGGCCGCTCGTGCCGCTGTTGCGGACGAGCAGGACCCCCATGATCATCACGGCGAGGAAGACAGCGCCCCAGCCTAGCCACATCGGAACCCCCACCTGGGAAAACTTCGCCTGTCGTCAACGGAATCGATTGAACAAGGTGTCCCCTGCCCCTCAAGGGCTTAGCGGTGCGTCCGAAGGAATGCTTTAGATTCCATGCATCGATCCCGCGGGATCGGCCGTTGCCAGCAGAGGGGCCAGATCCGGTTCCGAATGGCCAGACCATCCGGAAACCCTGGATATGGCACCGGCCCTTCGCTGCGAGCGCGCCAGATCCGCCCTCCCCCCCCAGACCCGCTAAACTGACCCCTGCGCGCTCATAGCTCAGGTGGATAGAGCAGCAGCCTTCTAAGCTGCAGGTCGCTGGTTCGAGTCCAGCTGGGCGCACCAAGATATTCAGAAGCAAGAGCCTTTTTTTCTAAACTTGGCTATCGCTCCTTGTCATTCCCGAAGGCCTGCCAAGCCTCCAGATTTTAAGTTCAGATGTGCCTCTCCAGTGAGGAAGTGCACAACCACGACACAACAATATCGGCCGAAGATCCGCACGGGTAAAGCGTTTTCACGCTTCATCACTGATTACCTTTGCGCAGGGCAACCGTGAATGCCAGAGCATTTGAAGCCAACTGGGTGTGCCCTGAACCGCCACCGAGACAAGAGACTCGCTCAGATAGACGTTTGATCTCTGCGATCTCACCCAACATCGTTTGAGAACCACTTTCGCTAGCCTTCATGCCCAAACCAGAACACCCATTGCAGATATCGAGAGCACGCCTGGCTACCAGTGCATCACCATGACCATGATTTACATTGAGACCAGCCTGGGTGCCAAGCGTAGGGCTCAGGATGCTCTCGGAGAGAGACTAGGACTTGGATGAGATCGAACTCCAAATAGGGTTGCCTCTTTCACTCAGAAGGAAACATGTGTTCGGGGTAGTTACTCATCGTTTTCAACCTCTTCATTTGTAGTATTTGAAACAACAAGCTGGCCTCGGATTACCTTTCAGTTACCCAAATTGTAACTGGTTCTCGCAGTAAGAGAAACACAGTCTCAATATCTATGATGCCACAGGTAACGAATTCATTTAGCCTTTGGCAGAAAGAGGTTGGCCTGAAGATTTTGGTTGATAACCTAGTTTCTTCGTTCTGTTCTTCGTTCCTTCTAGTAAACAAGCCGGGTCTACCCGTGCCCTGTAACGAGTTAGATATGGCCTCTCCGCTCGAATCTGTAAAATGTCCGAATTGTGGCGCATCAATTCGTGCGAGTACGAACCACCGTGCAATTAGCTGTCCATACTGTGCTTCCTCGCTACAAAACGCAAAAAGCTCATTACAGGTTAAGGAAATCAATGACTTCTGTGGCTGCGGGAAACGGCACAGTGCTGTTTGTGTGAAATGTGGTTCAGGTTTGTGCGATGCACATTCATTGACTACAAGACAATTTAATTTACAGGCAATTATTCGAACTTATGCGCCGCACAAGTTGCGGTTTGCTTCAGAAATAATCCAAGCACTACATGGTGTTGCAGACCCCAGTTGCGTTATGTGTTCTGCTTGTCTTGACACTACGATTGAAAGTTGGATAGCTACATTTCGCTAATTAAATGGCCCTTCGAAGGGCTATCTAATTAGCCAAATGGTTAATTCAAGGATAATCCACCCCACCATTTGGTGGTGCACACCGAATGAGACGCCGGCAACCTTTAGCTACGCCAACTAACGCACCATGCTTTTCGATGGCTAAAAGCATGTAATCGGAACAACTCGGCGTAAAACGACAATTTCCACGAATTTTGCTCGGCGCCCACTCCTGGTACCGACGAATCAGAAAGGATATGATCGCTTTCAATCACTAGTCCATTTTTTACCGAAATGTAACAATGGTGCAATTACCAAAGCTTGTCTTAGCTCCAAATAGCCCAGAGAGACAACCTGGCACGACCTTGTATGGAACTTCATCGCAACGAAAAAATTCAAAGCCTTGTGCAGCATAACTGGCGACAAATTTAGTAAATTGGTCCGCTACACCCATCGGAGTTCCCTCGCCGCTGAATATTGCTTCAAAATATGACATCAGATATATAAATCCGCCAACATTATAGGTTCTAAATCCTTGAAATTTAGACTGTGAAGCAGAAGTCCCTCCGGTGGAAATTGGTGGAACCATGTTCGCGACTGGTTTCTCGTTTTGAGGGGGTTCGCTTGACATAACAACAGGATTCGACGCTCTTTTTTTAGCTGCTTCACGACAACTATCGCAAAGAGTGGATTGAGCGGATTCTGGTGTAAAACTGTTGCCGCAAGAGAAACATTTCTCAGCTTTCATTTTGGAGCTCCTGTTGATGTCATCGAATATCTTGCCCTAGTCGTGTTGAAAATCGATGAAAATATTCCTCTGATGGTTATTTCCCAAAAAACCTCTGATGAATGGCACACCGGATCTACTCGGATGCCTGTTGACGGATTGATGTTTCAATATTCAGTTCTTGCTTGGCCGGCACGGAATCATTGCGAAGATAGGCGTAAAGCGTCTCCCGGCTGATTCCGAACTCCCTCGCCAGCACGGATTTCTTCTCTCCAGCCTGGGCCCGGGCCCGAAGCTGCTTTCTCTGAACCTGATTGAGCGAGGGCTTGCGGCCCTTGTAGGCTCCACGCTTCTTGGCCAGCGTAATGCCCTCGTGCTGACGCATTCTGATGATCGACCGCTCGAACTCGCTGAATGCTCCCATCATCGAGAGCATCAATCTGGACATTGCGTCATCTTGGCCACTGAACATCAGATTCTCCTTCTCGAACCTGACCTTCACACAACGGCTTGTGAGGCCGTTCACGATGGAGAGCAGGTCAGAGAGGTTCCGGGCGAGGCGGTCCATACTGTGAACAACCACCTCATCGCCCTCACGGACATAGGCCAGCATCGCCTGAAGCTCAGGTCGGTTGGAATCCTTCCCGCTGACCTTCTCTTCAAAGATTCGATCAAGGGACATCCCGTCCAGCTGACGGTCCAGGTTCTGGCCGACGCTGCTGACTCGCTTGTATCCGACCACCTGACCCTTCGACATGGTGCCTCCTGTCTGATTAGAGTCTAGACCCTTTTCGGAAAATGTCAAGTAATAGCCGTTTGGATCCTATTTGGACGTTTTACGTGACTAGTTGGGCTGTCGGAATGTGGTATAGCCCAACCTGACAGGGGGCTAACCCACTCGAAATCGTTGACCTGGCGGGGATTAGGGTCAGGAGGTTTGAATCCAGGGATTCTGTCTTCGTTTCTGCCTCACTCGGAGCGATATACCAGTTGGCGCCAAATGAAGATGAACGAAAATCGTGTTCTGATTTTTTTGGCTTTTTGATTTGAACCAAAATCACAGAGAAACTTCGAAAGATTTTCGGCCTTATCTTCGGAAAAAGATTTGACCGGGGCCTTGGAGAAGGACTCTTACATTCCAAGTTGAAGATAAGGGATTTGAAATTGATGTCATTTAGAATTGGGTCAATAAAAAAATCCAAAAATATCGAAATATCATGACTCTCGAAACAGAATTAATTATAAAGGAAATCGCAAATGGGAAGACCTAAAAAAGAAGAACGTTATAGACGAGTTCAGTTCTATCTGGTTCCTGAATTGGAATCAATTGTTCGTTGTTATGCTAATGATAATAAAATGAAAATTAGTATGTATATAAGAACTGCCCTTGAAAAATATTTTAATGAAAAACAGAGAGGTAATAACGGCAATGAACGACCTTGATACCAACCCACCTGAAGATTTTGTTGAGAACTTCACCAATGAAGTCATGGAATACCAATTGTTTGAGAGTGGATTAGCCTACGCCATCCAGAAAGAAGTGGCTCGAGTTGTTTGCGAGAGGCTGAGAACCAGGCTTGGCCAACAACCCGAATCGGTCAATTGGGTATCTATTGGCGCCGAACTTGGGCTGCCACCAGATACCCCAGCTCGCTGCATCCGAACCCAACTGGAAGAGCGAGTGGTCAGTGAGATCATTCAGAACACGGACTTAAACCGCTTGGTGACGGAATCAGTGCCTCCTCCCATCTCTGAAGCCCGATCCGAGCCCAGCAAGAACTGGATCCTTCTCCTGGACTAAGAGCAGGAGGCCAGGAAATGGCCTAGGGATTTGGCGCTGGCCATCGATACAGGACATTGAGAGGCAAGCGAGCCTCCGTCTAAAAGGGAGCTATCATGCGCGTTCAAGCGTTAAATACAGTATTAAAACAACATCTACATGATGAGCCGAACGGCTCCCAGTGTTTGGCGAGAGATGCAGGTGTTGGGGAAGGCCTCGCAAGCCTTCCCATGAATAGCGGACGGCCTTCTGAACTGGAGGCCGCCCTGTCCAACCAATCCGAACCCTTGCCATTCGTCCCGAAGCCAGATCAGGAACAGTCTGATTTCCAGGAGTGGGTGCAGGCCAAGCGGACCATCCTCCACCAGTTGGCTACCAACCAGCCAATTCTTGGAGGCTACAGCGTCTCCATGCCCAGAAAGGACTATCGGAAGCACGAGAAGAACCTGACCGTTGCTGTTGTCGAGAACCTGTTCCGTCGCAGGACTGTCCGACTTGAAGGACTAACGGGCCCAGGAAACGAGAGGCTCATCTTTGCTGACTTTGACGTACTCCCGGAGGGCTATCCCTCGTTTGAGATGCTGGAGCACCTGCTTTCATGCGCATTTCATGAGAGGGCCTGCGTCATGCCTTCATCTGGTGGACACCTCAAGGTGATGTTCAGAACCACAGGGAAGAACTGGAGCATGGAGGAGGTGAGGCAGTTCCTCGCCTGGCAGTTTGGCGGTCCAAACGGATTCTGGACAAGGAAGGGTGAGCGGCTGAACAAGAGGAGAGAGGGAGTGAGTGCCTACTGCATAGACAGGCAGGGCACAGACCACACCTTCATCAACATGGACATGCTAGAGCTGATGCAGAAGAGCTATTCAAAGCTGCATCTCTTCACTTCATTCAGGCCAGAAGAGCAGGCTAACCATTCACCCATACATGTTTTCTCTTCCACTACCTATAGTGCAGGGGTAAATCCAGCAGAGGCTAAGCCGTTCCTGTGGAACTCCTACCAAGGCGAGATCCCCAAGGCGATTCTGAATCTCCGAAACAACGAACTATTGGAGAAAGTTTTTCGGGCAGCAGCAGGATCCTTCTACTTGTCCACGACCTATGGAGTGGCCCTTCCTCAGAAGCAGCTCGGACAGCTTTTCGGCGTCAGCCACCAGCAGGTACCTGAAGAACACCTGCATGATCGACAAGGTAGGTGGCAGCGTCAGCTTCTACGACACCCGCGTGAAGCTCGTGAAGGTGAAAGCCTAGTCCCGATAGTCGGGGGCACGGATGCTTCAATCCGTGCCCCCCTTTTCCATAGGAGGAGCCCCATGGGCAACCTCGGCATGACGGAAATCCTCCTGATCGGCGTGGCCCTGCTGCTCTTCTTCGGGCCTTCCAAGCTGCCCGAACTGGGGAGGTCCCTGGGGAAGGGGATCCAGGAGTTCAAGAAAGCGTCCAAGGCCATCACGGAAGAGCTGCCCTGATCCGCCTCTACCTTGGTGGGCACGAAGGGTTAGGGTGGTAGTCAAAGGAGACGTGACATGACTCGCATGAAGACGGACCCTCCGAAGAAATACAAAGACTTCACCGCTCGCTACCCCAAGTTGGCTGAAGCCTGGGATTCCATCCACGAGGCAGGCGCCGCAGGTCCCCTGGATGCCAAGACTCAGCGTCTAGTGAAGCTTGCCGTGTCCATCGGAGCTCTCCGGGAGGGTGCCGTCCACGCCAGCGCCCGCAAGGCCCTGGACATGGGCATCACCGTGGAGGAGATGGAGCAGGTCGTGGCCCTGGCCGCAGGCACCCTGGGTATGCCCGCCACGGTCGCCGCCTTCACCTGGGTGCGGGACGTGACCCACAAGCCACAGAGCTGACCAGCCCGCTCCTGATAACTGTGCACCTCAGCCCCCACGCCCTTGGGGCTGAACGCCTTTTGGGGATGACTCTGGTTCAGAAAAATTACACAGACCCTTGATTTTGTTGTTGATTTCGTAATTTAGAAAATAAAGAATAATGAAGTATGAGCCACTCAGACCCCACACTCCAGAACGTCACCAAGCAGTTGAAGGCCCTGGCCCATCCAGGCCGCCTCTCGGTGGTCAGGGCCGTGGTGCAGGGACCCATGGAAGGAACTCCAGCGGGCCAGATTCAAACCCAACTGGGTATGGCCGCTTCTACCCTCAGCCATCACTTGGCCGACCTCACCGAGGCCGGGCTACTGACTGCGGCCCGGCAGGGAACGACGATCCGCTATGCCGCCCGCTTCGACCAGCTCAAGGCCCTGACCGAGTATCTCTGGCAGGACTGTTGCGGCGGCGGCTGCAAAGATCCCAACTGCCTTTGATCTAGGGAGTTACCATGGAACCGACCACCCACCCCACCCACCTGAAGATCCAGGACGCCTACGGCAAGATCGCCAGCCTCGGGGGCGGCTGCTGCGGCCCTCAGTCCGGCTGCTGTGGGGGCGGTCGCGCTGGAGAGGTCGCCCAAGGCGTGGGTTACTCGGACGCCGAACTGGCGACCCTCCCCGAAGGGGCCAACCTCGGCCTATCCTGCGGGAACCCGACGGCTTTGGCCGACCTGAAGGCCGGGGAGGTGGTTCTCGACCTCGGTAGCGGCGCGGGCCTGGATGTCTTCCTGGCCGCCCAGCGCGTTGGAGCCGAGGGTCATGTCCACGGTGTAGACATGACCAAGGAGATGCTGGCCAAGGCGCGGCACAACGCCGCCGAGTTCCGGCGGCGCACCGGCCTGAACAATGTGACCTTCCACCAGGGGCAGATTGAAGCCCTTCCCTTGCCGGACGCCTCGGTGGACGTGGTGCTCTCCAACTGTGTGCTGAACCTCAGCCCCGACCAGCCCAAGGTCTGGCAGGAGATCGCCCGGGTGCTGAAGCCCGGCGGGCGGGTGTCCACCTCCGACATGGTGCTGCTGAGGCCCCTGCCTGAAGCTGTTCGGGAAAGTGTCGAGGCCCTGGTGGGCTGTGTCTCGGGTGCTCCCCTCCTGGCTAACCTTCAGAGCATGGTGGAGGCGTCTGGCCTCACGGATCGCGCCTTTACCGATAAGGGGGAGGCCGTGGAAGCCATGCTCCCCGTGGACGACCCTATGACGGATCACCTGCTTGGGCTCCTTCCGGCGGGCACCAAGCCTTCCGACTACATCACCAGCATGATCATCTCTGCCCGCAAGTCGGCCTGACTGGAGTCTCCCGTGACCGAGCAAAAACGCCTCTCCTTCCTGGACCGCTACCTCACCCTGTGGATCTTCCTCGCCATGGGTCTAGGGGTGGTGCTGGGGTTTGGTGTCCCCGGTTTCAACAGGGCCATCAATGCCTGGAACGTGGGCACCACCAGCGTGCCCCTGGCCGTCGGTCTCATCGTCATGATGTATCCCCCCTGGCCAAGGTGAAGTAGAGGAGTTGCACCTGGTCTTCCAGAACAAGAAGGTGCTGGCCCTATCACTGGTGCAGAACTGGGTCATCGGACCCCTGCTCATGTTCGGCTTGGCGGTGCTCTTCCTCCGGGACAAGCCCGAATACATGCTGGGCCTGATCCTCATCGGCCTGGCCCGCTGCATCGCCATGGTCATCGTGTGGAACGACCTGGCCAAGGGCGATACGGAATACTGCGCCGGGCTCGTGGCCTTCAACTCGATCTTCCAGGTGCTGTTCTTCAGCGTCTACGCCTGGTTCTTCGCCACCATCCTGCCCGCCAGGCTGGGCCTCCAGGGCGCCGTGGTGAACATCACCATCGGCCAGATCGCCCAGAGCGTCTTCATCTACCTGGGGATCCCCTTCATCGCAGGTTTCCTGACCCGCTTCGTTCTCGGCAAGGTCAAGGGCCTGGACTGGTACCACCGGGTCTTCGTGCCGAGGATCAGCCCCCTGACGCTTATCGCGCTGCTCTTCACCATCGTCGTGATGTTCAGCCTCAAGGGCGACACCATCGTGAAGCTGCCCTTCGATGTCATCCGGATCGCCATCCCGTTATTGATCTACTTCGTGGTGATGTTCCTGGTGAGCTTCTGGATGTCCAAGAAAGTCGGGGCCACCTACCCCAGAGCGCGACCCTGAGCTTCACCGCCGCCAGCAACAACTTCGAGCTGGCCATCGCCGTGGCCGTGGCCACCTTCGGCATCGCCCACGGGGCCGCGTTCGCCGCCGTCATCGGGCCCCTGGTGGAGGTGCCGGTGCTGATCGGCCTCGTGAGCGTGTCCTTGTGGTTGAAGGGAAGTGGTATCCGGGCAGCGCCGGAGAAGTCTCTGATGTCACCTGCTGTCCGGCGGTCGAACCCGACAAGAGGTGAACGATGGGTCCCTTCGATGGCAAGGGCATGGTGATCCAGGGGCTCCGGTTCCTCGCCCCGAAGGAAGCCCTGGATACCTTGCAGGCGGGGGCGCTCCTGGTGGACCTGCGCAGCGACGAGCTCGTCGAGATGAAGGCCTTCCGCGTCCCGGAGACCATCCACATTCCCCACGGCGAGCTATCAGGGCTGCTCTCGGAACTACCGACCAACCGCCCCCTCCTCCTGGCTGACACGTCCGGCGTGTTCACCAAGGACGCGGCACACACCCTTCTGGATCACGGCTTCAGCGAGGTCGCCTGCCTGAACGGCGGGATGCTCGCCTGGGACCAGGAGGGCCTTCCCTTGATACCGATCCCGAGGCCGTCCTCCATGGGGAGTGCGCCTGCGTGATGATTTCCAAAAAGAAGAGGCGCCCCATGACCCGCTCCATCCTGTTCCTTTGCGTCGCCAACAGTGCCCGGTCCCAGATGGGCGAGGGAATCGCCCGGCAGCTCTTCCCCAACCTGAGGATCCAGAGCGCCGGGAGCCGCCCCAGCCACGTGAACCCCTATGCCATCGAGGTGCTGGCCGAGCAGGGCATCGACGCCAGCACCCACACCTCCAAGAGCGTCCAGGACATCGACCCGGCCACCGTGGATCTCGTCATCACCCTCTGCGCCGAAGAGGTCTGCCCCCTCTTCCTGGGCAAGGCCGAGCGCCTGCACTGGCCCATCCCGGACCCCGCCAGCGACGATCCAAGCCTTACGCCAGATGACCTGCGGACTCGCTTCCGGGCTGGTCGGGATGAAATCCGGCGGCGCCTGGAGTTGTTGAAGGCCGAGCGGTTCTGACTCGGATTGGGTGGTTCAGGGCTTGAAGTCGCGGGCCTTGTCCCCCCGCAGCAGCTCGGCGAGGCCCAGCAGGCCGTCCTCCAGATACTTCACGTCGAAGCCCTGGGTCTTGAGGTAGGCCATGGCCAGGGCCGACCGGTCGCTTGTGGGGGCAGGCGGTCACGATGAGCCTGGTGCGATCCAGCTCCTTCAGCCGCCTGGGCAGCTCATTCAGGGGAATCTGCAGCCCGAAGCCCATGCGCCAGGCCGCGTGCTCTTCCTTGAAGCGGATATCCACGAGAATGGCCTTCTTCTCCTGGAGCAGCTTCACCAGGGTCCCTGCTGCCGATCTTCATGTCCCGCCGCTCGGCGTAGTCGAAGTCCAGCAGGGCTGCTCCAGGGAGAACAGCTGCGGATCCTGAGCCTGGGCAGGCAGGGCCAGCGTGAGGAGGAGGGCAAGGGCAAGCCGCATGGAGATCCTTTGGAGGATGCTGCAGGGGCCGCAAACAAAGGGTCGATGACCCTTGACCCATCTTCCCAGCTCGACCGGGAAAGCCCAGGGCAGTGTCTTTCCGCGGGCAGGCTCCGCGGCGTGGCCCGCATTCGGGCCCTTCTGCCGGGGCTTGGATTCAGTCGATCCGTTCGTCCGATATCAATTTACTTGCGGAGTCTCCTGAGATGATCACAATCACGATCAGTAGATCACCAATACAAACGATAGGGGAGGTCACATGCATTGCCGCCCCCACACCAAGCGATGGCTAGCCCCATGGCTCTTCTTCGCGACCAGCCTGCTGGGCCCGCAGCCCTGCTGCAGGCTCAGGCGCCCAAACCCACCACGGGGGCGGGTATCCAGGGGAAGGTGAAGGACGTCAATGGGGTGGCGGTGTCTGGCGCCACGGTGTCCGCCGAAGGCCAGGCCGCGAAGGCCACCACGGCCAGGATGGCTCCTTCAGCCTGAAGGGCGTGAAACCCGGACCAGTCTTCCTCCAGGTGAAGGCCCCCAGCCGGGCCCTCCTGGATGGCGAAACCCTGAAGTCCGTGATGGTGAAGGCGGGAGCCACGACCCCGGGGGTGGACATCACCCTCTCCGGAAGGCCCAGCGACAGGGCCACCTATGTCGGCGGCAAGGCCTGCGCGGCCTGCCACGAGGGCCCCCACACGAAGGCGTTGAATGGCACCCCGAACGCCTCGATCCACTCCCGCTTCGTGACCGAGGGCACCAGCCACATGGTCTACAAGGACAAGTGGCCGGCCCCGGGCGAGAAGTACCTGCCCCGGGATCCCAAGGGCAACCTGCTGAAGGTCCAGGATCCGCTGGACGGCACGGGCCTGGTGCATTTGCTGACCACCAGGGGCCAGGATCCCAACCTAGGAGATGCTGGTTCAAGTTCTACCTTGAGCAGCCGGCCGGGGTGACGCTCACCGAAGCTGATCTGGATGCCTCGGACAAGCCCGCGAACGCGGTCTGGATCCAGGTGGCCGCCACCATCGGGGGCGAGGGCAACTGGGGCAAAGGGCTATGTGGATCCCGCCACAAGCAGCCTGACCGCCATCCCAACTTCGGCGAAGGCAAGCAGCGCTGGATGTGCAAGGTCAAGACGTCCCCTACCTCGTGAAATGGATGAAGGAGAACGGCGTATCCCGGGAGGGGGAGAAGCAGGACTACATCTGCTACATGCCGGTGTTCATGATGCAGGATGGAACGCCCGAGGGCTCCAAGGTGCTGGCCAAGGGCCAGGTGGGTGCGCCCATGTTCTGGCAGAAATCCCCCGATCACTGGTGCACGCCGGACAACACCCTGTCGCGCAACTGCGCCGGCTGCCACGTCACGGGCGTGAAGATCACCACAGAAGGATTTCCTCAACGATCCCAATCCGCCCTGACATAGTCGGTGGTGGTGGCCTGGGACCAAGGGGGGACCTTGAACATCAGCTGTGAGCGCTGCCACGGACCCGGATCGAGCATGCGGCCAGTCCAAGGCCAAGATCATCGCGCCCCAGCACCTCACCGCCAAGGCGAGAGCACTTGAGACCTGCGGCCGGTGCCACCGGAACCACGATGGCCGCAGCCAGCGCCGCTGGCGTGTTCAAGCAACGCCTTCGACCGGGGCCTACAAGGACACCTCAGCCACGGCTTCTTGTGCCGGGCGTGTATGACCTTGCCACTTTCTTCGCCAGCTGAGCAGCCCGACCGCGGATGATGAACCCGACTGGAAGGGAAGAGGCCTTCCATGCCTGGCCCGACCAGATCCATGCCCGCTCCCCTCCCGTGGAGCTGTCGGAGCTGCGGCGCTCGGCCCTTCAACAACAGGACCCAGAGAAATGACCTGCTTCTCCTCTTACGATACTTACAGCATGGACGAGGACCGCCTCGCTGAAGGC
>JADKIO010000010.1:0-77500 GCA_016721195.1 Candidatus Geothrix skivensis
CCGGGTCTTCGTGCCGAGGATCAGCCTGACGCTTATCGCTGCTCTTCACCATCGTCGTGATGTTCAGCCTCGGGCGACACCATCGTGAAGCTGCCCTTCGATGTCATCCGGATCGCCATCATTATTGATCTACTTCATGGCTGATGTTCCTGGTGAGCTTCTGGATGTCCAAGAAAGTCGGGCCACCTGCCCCGAAGCGCGACCTGGCTTCACCGCCGCCAGCTTAACAACTTCGAGCTGGCCATCGCCAGTAGCCGTGGCCACCTTCAGCATCGCCCGGGGCCATTTATACACCCGTCATCGGGCCCCTGGTGGAATTGCCGGTGCTGATCAACCTCGTGAGTGTGTCCTTGTGGTTGAGGAAGTGGTATCCGGGCAGCGCAGATCTCTGATGTCACCTGCTGTCAACGGTCGGGCCGACAGAGGGTGAACGATGGGTCCCTTCGATGGCAGGGCCATGGTGATCCGGGAGGGCTCCAGTTCTCGCCCGAAGGAAGCCCCTGGATGCCTTGACGGCGAGACGCTCCTGGTGAGACCTGCGCAGCGACGAGCTCATCAGAGATGAAGGCCTTCCGCGTCCCGGAGACCATCCACATTCCCTTACGGCGAGCCACCAGGCTGCTCTCGGAACTACCGACCAACCGCCCCCTCCTCCTGGCTGACACGTCCGGCGTGTTCACCAAGGACGCGGCACACACCCTTCTGGATCACGGCTTCAGCGAGGTCGCCTGCCTGAACGGCGGGATGCTCGCCTGGGACCAGGAGGGCCTTCCCCCTTGATACCGGATCCCAGGCCGTCCTCCATGGGGAGTGCGCCTGCGTGATGATTTCCAAAAAGAAGAGGCGCCCCATGACCCTTCCCCATCCTGTTCCCTTTTGCGTCGCCAACAGTGCCCGGTCCCAGATGGGCGAGGGAATCGCCCGGCTCTTCCCCAACCTGAGGATCCAGAGCGCCGGGAGCCGCCCCAGCCACGTGAACCCCTATGCCATCGAGGTGCTGGCCGAGCAGGGCATCGACGCCAGCACCCACACCTCCAAGAGCGTCCAGGACATCGACCCGGCCACCGTGGATCTCGTCATCACCCCTCTGCGCCGAAGAGGTCTGCGCCCTCTTCCTGGGCAAGGCCGAGCGCCTGCACTGGCCCATCCGGACCCCGCCAGCGACGATCCGGCCCTTTACGCCAGATGACCTCCGGACTCGCTTCCGGGCTGGGCCGGATGAAGTCGGCGGCGCCTGGAGTTGTGAAGGCCGAGCGGTTCTGACTCGGATTGGTTGGTTCAGGGCTTGAAGTCGCGGGCCTTGTCCCCCGCAGCAGCTCGGCGAGGCCCAGCAGGCCGTCCTCCAGATACTTCACGTCGAAGCCCTGGGTCTTGAGGTAGGCCATGGCCAGGGCCGACCGGTCCTTGTGGGGGGCAGGCGGTCACGATGAGCCTGGTGCGATCCAGCTCCTTCAGCCGCCTGGGCGGCAGCTCATTCAGGGGAATCTGCGGCCCAAGCCCTTGCGCCAGGCCGCGTGCTCTTCCTTGAAGCGGATATCCACGAGAATGGCCCTTCTTCTCCTGGAGCAGCTTCACCAGAGTCCCTGCTGCCGATCTTCGTGTCCGCCGCTCGGCGTAGTCGAAGTCCAGCAGTACTGCTCCAGGGAGAACAGCTGCGGATCCTGGGCCTGGGCAGGCAGGGGCCAGTGAGGAGAGGGCAAGGGCAAGCCCATGGAGAGATCCTTTGAGGGATGCTGCATTGCAGGGCTTGCAAACAAAGGGTCGACCCTTGACCCATCTTCCCAGCTCGACCGGGAAAGCCCAGGGCAGTGCGCTCTTTCCGTGGGCAGGCTCCGCGGCGTGGCCCCGCAATCGGGCCCTTCTGCGGGGCTTGGATTCAGTCGATCCATTCATCCGATATCAATTTCATTCGCGGAGTCTCCTGAGATGATCACAATCACGATCAGTAGATCACCAATACAAACGATAGGGGAGGTCACATGCATTGCCGCCCCCACACCAAGCGATGGCTAGCCCCATGGCTCTTCTTCGCGACCAGCCTGCTGGGCCCCGCAGCCCTGCTGCAGGCTCAGACACCCAACCCACCACGGGGAAGCGGGTATCCAGGAAGGTGAAGGACGTCAATGGGGCAGAGGTACTTGGCGCCATCGTGTCCGTCGAAGGCCAGGCCGCGAAGGCCACCACGGCCAAGGATGGCTCCTTCAGCCTGAAGGGCGTGAAACCCGACCAGTCTTCCTCCAGGTGAGGCCTCAGCCGGGCCCTCCTGGATGGCGAAACCCTGAAGTCCGTGATGGTGAAGGCGGGGCCACGACCCGGGGTGGACATCACCCTCTCCGGAAGGCATCGACAGGGCCACCTATGTCGGCGGCAAGGCCTGCGCGGCCTGCCGTGAAGGCCCCACACGAAGGCGCTGAATGGCACCCCGAACGCCTCGATCCACTCCCGCTTCGTGACCGAGGCACCAGCCACATGGTCTACAAGGACAAGTGGCCGGCCCCGGGCGAGAAATGCCTGCCCCGGGATCCCAAGGGCAACCTGCTGAGGTCAGGATCCGCTGGACGGCACGGGCCTGGTGCATGGTGCTGACCACCAGGGGCCAGGATCCCAACCGCGATCTGGTTCAAGTTCTACCCTGAGCAGCCGGCCGGAGTAGCGCTCACCGAAGCCGATCTGGATGCCTCGGACAAGCCCACGAACGCGGTCTGGATCCGGGTGGCCGCCACCATCGGGGCGAGGGCAGCTGGGGCAAGGGGCTATGTGGATCCCGCCCACAAGCAGCCCGACCGCCATCCCAACTTCGGCGAAGGCAAGCAGCGCTGGATGTGCAAGGTCCAGGACGTGCCCTACCTCGTGAAATGGATGAAGGAGAACGGCGTATCCGGGAGAGGGGCAGAAGCAGGACTACATCTGCTACATGCCGGTGTTCATGATGCAGGATGGAACGCCCGAGGGCTCCAAGGTCCTGGCCAAGGCAGGTGGGGGGGCGCCGATGTTCTGGCAGAATCCCCCGACCACTGGTGCACGCCGGACAACACCCTGTCGCGCAACTGCGCCGGCTGCCACGTCACGGGCGTGAAGATCACCACGAAGGATTTCCTCAACGATCCCAATCCGGCCCACAAGCTAGGGTCGGTGGTGGTGGCCTGGGACTACAAGGACCTGAACATCAGCTGTGAGCGCTGCCACGGACCCGGATCCGAGCATGCGGCCAGCTCCGACAAAGCCAAGATCATCGCGCCCCAGCACCTCACCGCCAAGGCGGGCAACGAGACCTGCGGCCAGTGCCACGGGAACCACGATGGCCGCAGCCAGCGCCTCCTGCTGGCGTGTTCAAACCCGCCTTCGACGGGGCCTACCAGGACACCCTCGGCCACGGCTTCTTCGTGCCGGGCG
Source organism: Candidatus Geothrix skivensis (assembly GCA_016721195.1). GTDB lineage: Bacteria > Acidobacteriota > Holophagae > Holophagales > Holophagaceae > Geothrix > Geothrix skivensis. The sequence goes on from JADKIO010000010.1 coordinate 3,394, forward strand.
TGTGACCTTGCCACTTTCTTCGCCAGCTATGAGCAGCCGACCACCGGACTGAACCCCGACTGGAAGGAGGGCCCTATGTCCTGGCCCGACCAGATCCATGCCCGCTCCCACTCCATGGAGCTGTCGGAGCTGCGGCGCTCGGCCCACTTCAACAACAGGACCCAGAGGCTGACCTGCTTCTCCTGCCACGATGCCCACAGCATGGACGGGGGACCCGCCTCGCTGAAGGCCGGGGGATACGATTTCACCAATGCTGCCTATTGCAACAACGCTGTGCCTTACCTGCCATGCCTCCCGCAGGTTCCTTCGCCGGGATCACCCCCTTCGATGGCATTGCAGGTTGGGCGGGGCGCAAGGTCGCCAGGACGGGGCCCCGTGGCGGTGAAGCGCATGGAGGCCGGGCGGCGCGGAACCAGGTCGCCCGGAGCGTGGCCAACACATGCAGGTCGGGGCCGGCATGGGCAGAGACCCTCTACACGCCACCGATCCCAAGATGCCCGTGGGCAACTGCATGTCCTGCCACATGCCGAAGATCGGCAGCTCCAGGACATCAACGTTGGCCTCGATACCACCTCGACTTCGACAAGGAAGGCCGCAGCGCCGTGGCCGAAGGAATGTGCCCTCCCACGTCTTCGACATCGTCTGGCCGCCCAGAGCTCCGTGCTCAGAACCCGGATCCCTCAGGGCAAGGACTTCGACATCATGCCGAACTCCTGCAGCAGGTGCCATGCGTTCGCCCGCACCAGCGGCGACGCAAAATAGCTCTGATTACCCCGGATCCGCATGGCCCGCCGCCTGGGTGGTCGTGGATTCCCGCCTCCTCAGACGGGGAATCGCGTCTTCCACGCGAGGAACAGCACCCAGAGGGCGCAGCCGCTCAGGAGCAGGCCCATGCCCCTGGGCAGCCAGCGCCCCAGGAACCGGAGAAGTGGCTTTCGGCATACCTGCTGGCCCAGCCTGACGAGGCGCCGGCCAGAACAACAGCAGAACATGGCCGAGGGCATAGGTGAACAGCAGCACGCCGCCCCAGAGCACCTGCTTCTGGAGGGCCACGATGGTGAGCACCGCCGCCAGGGCTGGGGTGGCGCACGGGGCGGAGAGGGTTCCGGTGAGGCCGCCCAGTGCAAAGGCGCCCAGCAGCCCGGCCCCATGGAACCGCGCCATGTGGCTGTGGGACGGAGTCGGGAGCGCAAACAGTCCGAGCAGGTGCAACCCCACGGCCAGCAGGATGAGCCCCAACAGGGCCTTCCAGCCCCAGCCCACATCCCCCATGAGGCTGCCGGTCAGGGCGGCCACGAGCCCCAGAGGAGGGTGAAGGCCGCCCAGGCCCAGCACGCATACGGCCGGACAGCACCATGGGATGGTGGCGGGCTTTCCTGCGTGCCGCCGGTGAAGCCCACGACCAGCGGGGCTGCCACCAGGACGCAGGGGTTGGCCGAGGTGAGCAGGCCGCCTAAGAACACGAGGCCCAGTTGCTGGTAGCCCGGGGCCTGGGCCACCAAGTCCGCCATGCGGCCAATGAAGCCTTCCATCACTTCAGTCCAGCTTTGGCCAGGGCGGAAGGAACTCGTCCTTGGGCCAGTAGCCGATGTGGCGGGCCACTTCCCTCCCCGCGGGATCGAACACCACCTGGGTGGGCATCACCATGATCCTGTGGAGCTGAGCCTCCTTCGGGTACTGGGTGACATAGAAATTCCGGATGTGCGCGCGGCTCCCGAAGGTCTGCTGGAGCTCACCGAGGATGGGTTGCATCCGTACGCAGGGCACGCAAGTGGGCCCGCCGAACTCGATGACGGTCCACTTCCTGGAACTGAGGATCTGGCCCGAGGCCCGCCGGATCGAGGGCGGGACCGGCCCTTGGGCGAAGAGGATGCCGAAAGGGTGAACACGAGGGCGCCAAGGCGCGGGAAGGCATGGGGCCTCCTCTGGAGACAGGAACGGGCTGTTGGGGCGGCTCAGCCCTTGAGCAGGGCCAGGATCTCGTCGGTGCTGATGACTTTGCCCTGGGACTTGAGCTGGCCGTCCAGGGCGAGGGCCGGCGTACTGAGGATGCCCCGGGCGACCATGGCCGCGTAGTCCGAGACCTTCACCACCTGGTGGCTCCCTCCGGATTTTTCGGCCGCTGACCTGGCGTGCTTTTCCAGCGTCTGGCACTTGGCGCAGCCGGGACCGAAGACTTCGATGAGCATGGGATCTCCTAGAGGATGGCGTTGAAGAGGTAGCCCACCAGCAGGATGCCGAGGGATACGACACCGACGAAGGTGGCGATGAGCCGGGCCGCATCACCTTGCTGAGGATGATGGTTTCCGGCAGGGACAGCCCGATGACGGCCATCATGAAGGCCAGGGTGGACCCAGGGCGCGCCCTTGCCCAGCAGGGCTTCCACGATGGGCATGACGCCCGCCGCGTTCGAGTAGAGCGTACGCCGATCAGCACCGCCAGGGGCACGCTGTACCAGTGGTTCTTCCCCAGCAGACCCGCCATGAAGCTTTCGGGCACATAGCCGTGGATGAAGGCGCCCACGGCGATGCCCGCCAGGATGTAGGGCCAGACCTTGCCCACGATCTCCTTCACGCCCTGGACGGCCAGATCGAGCCGGGCGGGAAGGGTGCTTGTTCCTCCTCCCACTTCACCGAGAGCAGGGGCGTTCAGGGCGTCCTGACCCAGCTCTCAGGTAGCGCTCCCATGCGGAGGCGGCCCAGGATGAGCCCGGAGGCGAAGGCGATGGCCACGCCGGTGCTGGCATAGAGCAGGGCGATCTTCCAGCCGAACATGGCGAAGAGCATCCCCAGGGCGATCTCGTTGACCATGGGTGCGGCCACCAGGAAGCTGAAGGTCATGCCCAGGGGCACCCCGCCCGCAGGAAGCCGATGAAGAGCGGCACCGCCGAGCAGGAGCAGAAGGGCGTGATGATCCCGAAGAGGGAGGCCAGGGCGTTGCCGAGGCCGGGCCGCCGCCTGGAGAGGGCATCCCGGACCCGGGTGGGGTTCACGAAGGTCTGGAGGAAGGTGACGATGAAAACCACGAGCGTGAGCAGCAGCAGGACCTTCGGTGTGTCGTAGAAGAGGAAGGCCACCGCTTCGCCCAGGTGCGACTTGGGGGTGAGCCCCAGGAATCGGAAGGCGAGCCACACCGACATGGCGTGGTTCACGGCGTAGAGGAACACCCAAAGAGGCAGGGCCAGGAGGAGCCAGCCGCCCCGCCGGAGCCAGCTTGGTCGTGCTGCCCGTCAGACACGAGAAACCGCCCGGTCCACCGGGGAGGACTTCTGGACCTTGGAGCACACGATCGGGATGGCCACGGCCTTTACCTCCAGGGCGCGGGCGCGGTCCGCGAGCACTTCCGGCAGGCTTCCGGCGTGCGCCAGGAGGCCCTTGAGCAGGGATGAGGCCTGCTTCCTGGGCACGACGGACACGAACACCCACCGGCCTTCCTTGCGCTCCTGCACGAAGCCCGCCCGGCGCAGCTCCCGCAGGGCTTCCGAAACGGAGGACTGGGGCACCTGTAGAGTCTCGGCGATCTGGCACACACAACTCCCCGGGCTCCAGCAGAGCCAGGACCCGCAGTCGCAGCGGGTGGGACACCGCCTTCAACTGCTCCACCAGGGACTTCAGGTCGTCCGCCATGCGGGTCACCTCATGAGCCTTGGCCCCAGCTCCGGGTGCACCGGCTGGGAGTCCCAGGAGGAATTACACCAGGTTATATCGGAAAATATCGAAATATGAATTCCACTCTTTCCCGCCTGGACCCCGCAGCGCCACCGGGGTCGCGACACCTGGAATCACAAGAATGGTATCGAGTCTCGGAGAGTTAGTCATGGCGGCAGGAAATTGGGACCGCTGGGATGCCGAGAGGCCACGATGACGATGATTAGGATCCGCGTGGCACTGAAAGCTGATGGCCGGGTAGACTAACAAGCTTCCTCCCGTGCACGTTGTGAAGGAACCCTGCTTTCATGCTGAACCAGCTCGCGAAACGCATCCCCAAGGCACACCGCATATTCTACCGGGTGCTGCCTTCATCGCGCTGCTCGTCCTGGCGAAGCTGGTGCTGCACCGGTTTGGCCTGGAGCTGCTGTCTATCAACGCCATCTTCTCCGGGCTCATCGGCGCGAACGTCTTCCTCATGGGCTTCCTGCTCAGCGGCGTGTTGTCGGACTACCGGGAGAGCGAGCGCCTGCCAGGCGACATGGCGGCCGGTCTGGCGACGCTGGCCGATGAGATGCAGAGCCTTCATCAGCGGACCTGCGCCCCGGTGGCATTGGCCGCTCTGGAGCATGTCCACACCCTCGGTAACACCATCCACCAGTGGCTGCACAAGCGGGAGCGTAGCCGGGGCGTCATGACCCTCATCAGTGGATTGAATGAACACTTCCTGGCCATAGAGCCGCTCACCCAGGCCAACTTCATTGCCGTCTGAAACAGGAACAGAGCGCCATCCGCCGGATCATCATCCGAATCCATACCATCCGCGAAACGGAATTCATCTCATCGGGCTACTTCATCGCGCGGACGACCACCTTCTTTTTACTGCTGGGGCTTGTGGCCGCGCGCATCGAACCCTTTTATGAATCCCTGTTTTTCCTGGTTGTGGTCAGCTATCTGCTCCTGTTCCTGCTGTTCCTAATCGGGGATTTGGATAACCCCTTCGGTTATTACGAGCAGGAGTCTTCGGAGGATGTGTCCCTGAAGCCCTTGGAGGATGCCTTGACCGACCTCCAGGACCGCCTGGTGAAGGAAAGACAGCGAGTTGCTTTGTCACCGGGAGCTTCGGATCCTGCCGCAAGGGATGCCCATTAGCATCTCTGTCAGGGGCTGACCTGCTGGCTATACTTGACCCAAAGAGCTTTAGGCATCCCCGGAGTTCCCCGTGAAACTGTTCCGACGCTTGTGCTCATCCTGATCCCCGCCCTGCTCGGGGCCACGGGACCCATCCACTACGGCAAGCCCTTCACGGTCAAGGAAGAGACCAGGATCAGTGACATCCTCGCCAGCCCCGAGACGTTCGCAGGGAAGAAGGTGAAGGTTCGTGGCGTGGTGACCAACGTCTGCGCGGAGCGTGGCTGTTTCCTGAACCTGAAGGGCGACAGGAAGTTCCAGGAGCTCCAGTTCAAGGTGGATGATGGCGTGATCGTCTTCCCGGCCGATGCCCTGGGCAAGGTGGCGGTGGCGGAGGGTGTGATCTCCCTCAAGGTGATCTCCGAGCAGGAACAGAAGGACATGTGCCCCATCGAGGCCAAGGCCCTCAATCGGAAGTTCGATCCCGCCAAGATCAAGGGCCCCATGAAGATCGTGCGGCTGGACGGACTGGGCGCTGATCTCATCAACTAGTCTGGCGCGCCCGTTGCACCTTCTCAAACGCATTCCCTGGCGCCGGTGGAACCGCGCCCTGCACCGGGATATCGGCTACCTGGCCGCGGGGCTGACGGTGCTCTACGCCATCTCTGGCCTGGCCATCAACCACATGGCCGATTGGAATCCCAACTACCGGGTGGTCCAGGCCTGGCGGGAGGTGGGCCCGCTGCCTGGTGACTTGCCCGAGGAGGAGCTCACGCGGTTGCTGCTGGCACGGCTGAAGGTTGCCGAGCAGCCCCGCGCCTCGTTTCAGCCGGATCAAGACACGCTCGATGTCTTCATGAAGCAGGGAAAATATTCTGCTGACCTCCCTACGGGCCAGGTGCTACGAAGCCGTGCAACCGCGACCCGTGCTTTATGCCTTCAACCGGCTGCACATCAACGCGCCAAAGCAGGCCTGGACCTACCTTGCCGACCTCTACGCCTTGGGCCTGCTGACCCTGGGGATCACTGGCCTCTTCATCCTGCGCGGGCCGAATGGCATCACCGGCCGGGGCGCCTGGCTGACGGCCATCGGTTGTGCCGTGCCGCTGCTCTACTGGGTCTGGTGGGCCTTCCTGCGCTGACGCTCCCACGCGGCAGGTCTTCACCGGCTTGCCGCAGACCGGCTCGATCCCGGCCCTGGAGCCGCGACACCTGGAATCAGAAGAAGGGTTTCGAAGCTCGGAGAGTGAGTGTACATGGGCGTCTGCGGAATGCCCCTTGGGGCCACCCCACAGACACAACAGAACCTAGTGGTATTCGGCCACGGCCTCCGTCTTCGGCTTCCCCACCCAGGCATAGAAGCTGGGCAAGGCCAGCAGCGTGAAGAGGGTGCTGGTGACAAGACCACCCACCATGGCGATGGCCAATGGCCGCTCCAGTTCCGAACCGCCGAAGCCAAAGAGCATCGGCATGAGCCCAAGGATGGCGGCCCCGGCGGTCATCAGCTTGGGGCGCACGCGACCCAGGCTGGCTTCCCGCAGGGCGGCCTCGAAGGGGAGGCCCTGCGCCATCAGGCTCTTGGCCTGAGTGATCAGCACGAGGCTGTTCTGCACCGCCACGCCAAAGAGCCCGATCATCCCCACAATGGAGCTGATGTTCCAGGTCTCCCCGGCCAGCCAGAGGGCCAAGAGCGCACCCGCAAAGGCGTCCGGCAGGGTGGCGAGCACCACCAGCACCTCCCGCCAAGTCTTCAACGCGATGTAAAGCAGACCCACCACCAGCGTCAGGGCGGCCACGATGGCGAGGCCCAGGCGCCTCTGGGTTTCACGGGCCTCCTCGATCTTCCCACCCAGCTTGATGAAGGCGCCCTCGGGGAGCTTCACACCTTCCAGGGCCGACTCGATGCGCTTGGCCGTGCCACCGAGATCGCCGGAGGTGCGGATGTTGAGGCCGATGCGCCGCTGACCCGACTCTCGTCGGACCAGGGTTGGCGTGGAGGCTTCCTCGAAGTGGGCTACCTGACCGAGCGTCAGGGCCCGGCCATCATCCAGGACCAGGGGGGTGCCCTTGAGTGTCTCGGGACTCGTCCGCCCGTCGTTGGGAAAGCGGACCATGCGCTCGATACGCTGGGGGCCCTCAAAGCGGATCTCGGAGGGGAGACCCTGGAGGGCAGCCTGAAGCGTCCTCGTCACCAAGGAGCGGGAGACGCCCAGGCGCCGCAGGGCCTCCTCATCCAGCACCAGTCGCCAGCGCGGCATGGGGTCCGGCGTGTCCGGGGTAACGCTACGGATGCCCTCGACCTTCATGAGCCGCTCCCGGAGTTCCTTGATCGACCCCCGAAGGGCCTCCAGGTCGCGGCCAAAAACCTTTACCTGGATGTCGGCGGGCGTGCCGCCGATGCCCTCGGCGATGCGCTCCTGCATGGGGGTGTTCACCTCCACCGGGAAGGGCATGGCCTCGGCGGCCTCCATCACCTCCTGCCCCACGGTGCGTTCATCGGCATCAGGCTTGAGGATCACCATGATCTCGCTATCGGTGATGGGACAGGGGTCCTCAGTGACCTCGGCCCGTCCGCTCCGGCGGTAAACGGACTCCACGCCCGGGATGGTCTTCAGGCGGGCATCCAGGTGCGCGTTGGCCTGATCGACAGCCTCCAGGCTGCTCTCCGCGGGACCTTGGATAGGAGCATGAAGGCCCGCTCGTCCAGCGTGGGCAGGAAGTTGGTGCCGAGCTGGACTGCCAGCCAGATGCTGGGGATGGTGAGGCCCAGGGCCAGCACGCGCACCAGGGGGCCATGGTGCAGGGCCCAGTCGAGGGCCGGCTGGTAGATCCGCTTGATGGCCGTCACGAACCGCGGCTCATCCAGGGAGGTGCCCGGGGGCAGGAACCGTTCCACCAGGGCGGGCACCAGGGTGAAGGTCAGCACCAGGCTGATGGTCATGGCCGAGGCCACAGCCACGGCCAAGGGCGCGTAGAGCTTGCCCGCGATGCCACCCATTGAGAGCAGGGGGATGAAGACGGCAAGGATCACCAGGACGGCGATGAGGATGGGCGTGGCCACCTCGGCGGCGGCCCGGGTGAGGGCCACCCGGCGGGGCTCCTCCTGCTCCTTGTGCGTGTGCAGTCGGTGGGCGAGGTTCTCCACCATGATCACGGCGGCATCCACGAGGAGGCCTACGGAGATGGCTAGGCCGCCGAGGGTCATGGCGTTGAGGCCCAGCCCGGCGAAGTGCAGGGGGATCGCTGCCCCGAAGGTGGCCAGAGGCAATACAGCCAGCACCAGCAGGGCCCCCGGAGGTTGCCGAGAAGGACCACGAGGACGATGGCCACGAAGATCCCGCCCACCAGCAGCGCCAGAGTCACGCCGTTCAGGGCGCGGGTAACGAGACGCCCCTGGTCGTAGATCACCTCCAGGCGCATGCCCTCCGGCAGGCCCTGCTTCAGTTCGACCACGGCGGTGCGAACGCCCTCGGCCACGTCCAGCGTGGCGGCGGTGGGTTGCTTCACGACCCGCAGACTCACGTCCTCATGGCCGTCATGCCGCGCCAGGCCCCGGCGGAAAGCCGGGGCCTCCCGGATCTCGGCGACTTCGCCCAGGGTCACCACCCCCTTGGCGGCCTGCACAGGGAGCCGACGCACGTCATCCGGGGTCGCAGCAAGGCTGCCCACGGTCATGAACCAGCCCTTGTCCTGGATCTCCAGCACCCCCGTCGCCATGTCCTGGTGGCTCTGCTCCAGGGCCGCCATCACGCGATCCAGGCCGACCCCGAAGCTGCTGACCTTTTCGGGGATCAGCGTGATCTGGAGGGACCTCTCCTGTCCCCCCAGGCGTTCCACCCGGGCCACGCCGGGCAAGGACTGAAGCCTAGGCCCAAGCACCTGCTCGGCATAGTCCCGCAGCTTCATGGGGTCCACCTTTTCGCTTTCCAGGACCACTTCCATCAGCTCCTGTAGGCGCCCGGAGGCACTGGACATCAGGGGTGGACGGGTGCCGGTCGGGAAGCTCCCGATCACCCCGGTCAGCCGCTCGGCCACCAGCTGTCGCGCCCGCCATGGGTCCGTGTCCCCATCGAAGGTCACCACCACCTGGACCAGCTCGGGCAGGACGGTCGTCGCGACGCGCTTGACCCCGGGCATGCCCCCCAGGGCCTGCTCGGTGGGCTGGGCCACGGACAGCTCCAGTTCGGGGTGGCCCGGCCAGGGCTCTGGATCAGCACACTGAGAATGGGCAGGTTCATGTCCGGGAAGAGATCGCGCTTGAGGTTGCCGAAGGTGAACACGCCCGCCAGTCCCCAGATGAGGCTGAGGGCAAACACCCAACCCTTGTGGGGGAGGAGGAAGTCGAACCAGCGGCGGATCAGGGTTCGGTGCTGAGGGGTGTAGACCGCGTAGGGATCATGCGGCATGGCCGGATCGAGCGGGACCTCGGACCCATTCGGAAGGCTTGGCTCAGTGCCCATGACCACCTCCCGCCTCCGGCTGGGCACGCTTCTGGTGGAACGCCTTGAGGAGGTAGGCACCCTCGGCCACCACGGTCTCACCGGGCTTCAGGCCGTCCACCACGAGTACTTCGTCCTTCACATCCAACCCGCGTTTGACGGGCCGGAATATGGCTTCATCCTGGCTCATCACGTAGACACCCCAGCGACCATCCACCTGCTGAAGGGCCGCCTGGGGCAGGTAGACGGCATTCGCAAGGGGCACCTGTACTTCCAGGGAAGTGCCAGGGAGGGGCAGCGAACCGCCCAGAAGGCGCAGGCGGTAGCTGAGGCGCCGGGTGTCGGTGGTGAGCGTGGTGGGCGTGCCCTCAAGCTGGGCCTTCCAATGGTGCCCATCGCTCCGGCGAACGTCGGTGATGGCCCCGGGGCGCCAGCCTTCCGGGGCGGGGGGAGGCAGTTCCAGGCGGGCGATGGCGGCGGACGCGGATTGGAAGCTGCCCAGTTCCTGTCCCGCCTCGACGCCCTGGCCGAGCTGGATCTTGTAGGCCGTGACCGAGCCGCCCTTCGGGGCCTTCACGGTCAGGATGGCGCCTGCGGTTTCCGGATTCTGGCCCCGGGCCTCCAGCGCGAGCCGTGCGGCTTCTTCATCTGCCCTGGCCGTGGCGGCCTCGCTCCGGGCGGCTTCCAGGTCGCGCCGGGATCCGGCCTGGGCCTCGAAGAGCCGCTGCTCGCGGGCCAGCTCGGCCTCGGTGCGCTCGCGCTTGGCCTTGCTGGACAGCCAGTCGGCCTTGAGGCGGGCCAGTTCAGGGCTCTGGAGGGTGATCAGGCCAGACCCGGTCCCCACGTGCTGTCCCGGAGGGATGAGGATGGCCGAGACGATACCCTTGACTGGACTGCTGAGCATCGCCTGGGCGGACTCATCGCCGATGGCTTCGGCGGGGTACCACGCACCCCCCGCTTTCGGCCCGGGGACCACCAGGAAGCTGAGCCCCCGGATGTCTTTCAGGGGAAGGTGGGCACCGTCCCCGGCGTGGGCACCCGCTTCCTGGTGGGTCGCCTTGGCTTCCGACGGTGAGTGGGTCTTGCGCTCACAGGCCAGGGTGGCGACCAGCGCGATTGCCAAGAGGGAAAGTCGGATGGCGTGGTTCATGGGTTCACCTCGGCCGTGAGGGCCTGGAGTTCGGCGGTAAGCAGGTGGGCGGCCTGGAGGCGGCGGTAGGACGCGGCCTGGGCCTCCAGGAGTTGGCGGCGGATGGGGAGGGCCTCTGAGGGCCGCTCCTTGCCTTCGCTGAGGCGCAGGCTGATGGCCTTGAGGGACAGGTCGAAGCCTTTGAAGGGCAAAGGCGGGGTGGCGGCCTGAAGGCGGGTCAGCGCCGACTGGAAGCGGGCATCCAGTTCAAGCAGGGCCACCTCCAACTCACGCCTGGTGGCCTGGAGGGTGGCTTCGGTCTCTCGACGAAGGGCCTGGCCTTCACCGGGGCGGGAGAAGCGGTAGGCCAACCCGACCTTGCCGATGCGTTCCTCGCCCTCCTTGGCGTAGCTACCCCGGAGGCTCCAGCGGCTGGTGGCCACGGCCTCCTGGTGCCGCATGGCCTGTTCCTCTAGATTCAGCCGACCCTGGAGGGCCCGGCGGAAAGCACTGGTCTCGAACTTGACCGCGAGCCCTTCGGCTTGGGGTGGCAGGGCTTCTCCAGGATCGGCGAGTGGCGTGGCTATCCCCGGCACATCTGCCACCCCCCGAAGGGCCGCCCAGGCATGGAGCCGCTGTCGGCGGGCCTCGTCCAGATCAGCCTGGGCACGGAGAACCTCGCCTTCCACCAGGCTGACCTGGAACCCCGGATCTGCCCCCGCTTCCAGCCGAGCCCTGGCGGCCTTGAGCCAGGATTCCACCGTGGCGAGATCCGCCTCGCGGAGTTGCAGCAGCCGTTCGCTCAGCCAGGCATCCAGATAGGCTCGGCGGAGGTGAAAGCGGGCCTCAGTCCTGGCTGCCTCTCGCAGCGCAGGGTCTGCCAGACCAAGGGACTCCTCCAGGCGCCGCCGCGTGCCCGGGGCGAGGAACAGGGGCAGGTCAAGCTCTACTGACTGATCTGTTGTGGTGGGCGATATGGGGTTGGTCCGGGGACCGGCGGCGACACCCAGGGAGGGGCCCTCGCGGAGGAACCCCCGGGTGCCACTCAGCGCCCGATGCCGCTCGGCCAGCAGGGCCTCGGTTCGGTATTGTTCGGGACTCGTCCGGGCCAGCTTGAGGATGTCTTCGTAAGCGAGAGGCGGTGCCTGGGCCATGAGCAGGCAGGGCAGCGCCCCCAGGAAGAAAGTTCGCATCGGAACCTCGGCGGAGAAGGTTGGACAGCGCGGCAGGGCGAGGCCCACCCGCGTGATCAGTCGCGAAGACCTTCAAGCCCGGGGAGGGTCCTTCTCTGGTTCGATGTCCAGGGTGACGAGGTTCACCACCTGCTGGGCCTCGAAGCGTGGCCGGAGGAGTGGATCAGGGGATGGGGGAAGGATGGCTTCGGGCACGGGCACCGTGCCGCAGCCATCGGCACAAAGGATGTGGCAGATGGGGGCACAGTCATCCGTCACGCCTTCAGCGCACTGATCCACGCCGGTGGCGCCCAGGTAGACCGAGGCCAGGCAGAGGAGGAGGATCGCCACCCAGCGCCTCATGAGGCGTTCACCTGGGCATGGTCGCGGGTCTCTTCCTTCAGGCAGAGGCCGTGGTGCATCATTCGGATGATACGGGGATCGACGATGGCGTAGTGGATGTGAGTCCCATGGCGCCGGGTGGACAGGATGCCCAGATCCACCAGACGGCGTAGCTGGTTGGAGACGGCCTGGGGTTTCATGCCCACGGCCCCGGCCAGATCGCTCATGCAGGGGTCACCCAGGAGCACCAGGGCGTGCAGCAGCCGCAAGCGCGTGTCCGACGCCAGCACCTCAAAGACCTGAGCCAGCTCCGAGGCCAACGCCACGCCCAGCAGCGGGCGCTCCGTGAGGGGCGCTCTGGGCGGGCAGGCGGGGAGCTTGAGGGGCGGTTTGGCCATCGAATGGATATTACACGGAACGATGTAGTGTTGGATCGGGTGGACCGGTCCTTGTGACTTGAACCGCACAGGCTGCTTCATCCCCGCAGGTCGGATCTGCAACACCTTGGGGTCGCGACTGTCGTGGGTTCGAGTCTGGGGCATCCCAACTGAAAAAGCCCCCGTTGGGGGTCTTTTCAATTGGGGCGGCTGATGGGACTCGAACCCACCCCCTTACCGCCTGCGGCGTCCGGCGGCCCTGCTCCCGACAGCCCACTGGGCTGTCTCCGCAAGTCCACTGTCGTGGGCTTGAGTCCAACACATCCCAATTCAAAAAGCCCCCCAGAGGGGGCTTCATGAATTGGGGCGGCTGATGGGACTCGAACCCACGACACCTGGAATCACAATCCAGTACTCTAACCAACTGAGCTACAGCCGCCGTCGGACCATTCAGATTATCCTGGGCGGCCAGGGAAGGCCAGCGGGAACCTTCCGGGGACTGCGGTCATCGAAGACATGCCGGACAGCCGGTCGAGTGAGGGGATCCATGAATCGTCAGGTCAAGCAGGTTCTGGGGTTGTCGGTCTTCGCGGCCGGGTGCATGGCCCTGGGGATGGGGCTCAGCCACGGGTGGCAGGTGGCAGCCCAGGAGGAGAAGCCCGTGGTGGTGGACGCCAAGGGCCTGGACCGGCTGCCGCCCATCACCGAAGTGGCCGAGAAGCTCAATCCCACCGTGGTGTCGATTACGAACACCAGCTTCGTGAAGAACCGCCGGGGGGGCTTCGAGCATCCCCAGGTGGGCGGTCAGGACTTCTTCGACTTCTTCTTCGGCCCCGGCGGGCCCCAGCAGCGCCGGACACCCCGGGGCGGAGAGGATGAGCAGCGAGCTGTCTCCGGTGGCTCAGGCGTGATCATCTCCCCCAGCGGCGAGATCCTCACGAACTACCACGTGATCGCCAGCATGGGGGGTGGTGACAACGCCCTGGAAGTCAAAACGAGTGATGGGAAGAGCTACAAGGCGACCGTGCTGGGGAAGGACAAGGAACTCGATATCGCGCTCATCAAGATTGATGCGGCCCACATGCCCCACGCCAAGCTGGGCGATTCGGATTCCCTGCGCATCGGCGAGTGGGTGGTGGCCATCGGCAACCCCCTTGGCCTGGAGCACACGGTCACCCAGGGCATCATCAGCGCCAAGGGGCGCAAGCTCGATACGGGCGTCAGCTCCTTCCTCCAGACGGACGCTGCCATCAACCGGGGCAACTCCGGCGGGCCGCTGCTGAACCTGCGGGGCGAGGTGGTGGGCATCAATACCGCCATCAACCCCGCCGGGCAGAACATCGGCTTCGCGGTGCCCATCAGCCAGGTGAACCGCATCCTCAAGGACCTCCGCAGCGGCAAGCCCGTGAGTCGGGGCTACCTGGGCATCGGCCCCGCGGAGTTGGACCAGGCCTACCAGGATGCCCTGGGCGTCAAGGCGGGCGTGGTGGTCAGCACCGTTGAGAAGGGCCAGGCCGCGGACAAGGCCGGCGTGCAGCGTCTGGACGTCATCACGGCCCTGGATGGACAGCCCGTGAAGAGCCCCGACGAGGTGGTGGCCGTGGTATCCAGCCGGCGGGCCGGGGACACCCTCAAGCTGACCATCTTCCGGGATGGCAAGACCCTCAACCTCACCGCCACGCTGGGGGATCGCAAGGACCTGGAGGCCCAGCGCCGCCGGGAGGCGGGCGAAGAGCCCGAGGAGGAACCCGCCAAGAAGCCGCAAGGCGACCAGAAGAGTCTCAACCTGGAAAAGACCTACGGCTTCACCGTGGAGCCCATGGATGCCAAGAACCGGCTCAAGGGCGTGGTGGTGACCGCGGTGGATCCCCGTTCTCCCGCCGCTGAGCGGGGACTCGCCCCGGGCATGGTCATCACGGAGGTGGGCCGCCAGCCCGTCAACAACCTGACCGAGTTCAGCGCCCAGGTGAAGAAGGCCGGAGGCCGCACCCTGCTGCTCTACATCCAGTCCCCCAACGGCAGCCAGAAGATCACCATGCCGGTCCCGCCCCGTTAAAGGTCGCCCCCAGAACAAGCCGATACACATGGAGGGAGCCCCGGTTACCCGGAGTTCCCTCCCTACCGTTCAGCGGCGAAACATGCGCAGCCATTCCAATTAGCCGCTCAGGCTCCTAGACTCGAAGGTTCAACCTAGGCTAAGGATCAACCATGGGCCAACGCCTCCTCCTCGTGGACAGCGACCGGAGCTTCCTCAAGGAGCACCGGGTCAGTCTCGAAGCGGCCTTCGATCTCGAGGTGGTGGGCTCGCCGGAAGGCGTGATTGCCAGACTGGAGACCGGTGCTTTCGCCGCGGTGTTCATTTGTGTGGAAGTAGCTGACAATAAGGGCTATGCTCTCTGTTCGTCGATCCGGAAGAGCCCCAGGCTGGACGGCGTGAAGATCGTGCTCATCAGCGCCAAGGCCACCGAGGAAGAGTACCGGCGCCACAAGAGCCTGAAGGGCAAGGCCGATCTCTACCTCCACAAGCCCATCGCCCCCAGCGCCCTGGTGGCTGAGCTCACGCCCCTGGTGCCCGTGCGGGCCCTGGATCCCGACAATCCCCTGGGTGAGCTGGTGGATACGGAACTGGGGGATGACTGGCTGGACAACCTCAAGGGCGCCCTGGACGGCCCCGCCGAGGGGGGGGGCCTCACCGCTTCCCAGATGTTCGGGACACTCCCACCCTCGCCCGTCCAGACCACCAACCTGGATGCCAAGGTGGACCCGAATGCCGACGTGCCCCACGATTCCCGGCACGTGCGCCTCCTGGAGGACCAGGTCGCGGCCTTGCATGAGGAATTGCGGGCCCGGGACCTGAGCCTGGCGGCGGCGGAACAGCGGGTCCAGGCGGCCCAGGCGGAGGCCCTGCAGATCCAGCGGCAGATGAACTCCGTGACCCTGAACCTGGATGAGCTGGAGCGGAGCAACCGGGAATCGGAAACCCTCAAGACCCGGCTCGCCGAAACCGAAGCTGCCCTCCGGGTCCTGGAGGAGACCCGTGGCCGGGATGGCGAAACGGCCGAGTCCCTCAAGGCCCAGCTGAAGGAGGCCCTTACCGAGCGGACGGACCTCATCCAGCAGGTGGAGACCCTGAACCAGCAGGTGGGTGACAAGGCCCAGCGGGCCATTGAGCTTCTCAAGGAGCGGGACCGGCTCATGCACGAGCTGATGGACCTGGAGCCCTACAAGGCCAAGGCACAGGACCTGGAGGGTGCCCTGGC
The DNA here is from genome assembly GCA_016721195.1 of Candidatus Geothrix skivensis. Lineage (GTDB taxonomy): Bacteria > Acidobacteriota > Holophagae > Holophagales > Holophagaceae > Geothrix > Geothrix skivensis. Next base: position 18,891 of record JADKIO010000010.1, read on the forward strand.
GGCGAAAACGGAAGCCCTGGCCGCCAAGCAGGAGGAGCTGGAGACCGTGCTCGTGGGGAAGCTGGAGTCCCTGGCCATCAAGCAGCAGGAACTGGAAGACTCCCAGCGGGCCCAGGCCCAGCTCGACGCCACCCTGGAAAGCCTGGTGGTGCAGCACTCGAGCCTGGAAGGCGTCCACCAGGCCGCCCTCCTGGAGGTGGCCGGCTTCAAGGAGAAGGCCCATACCTTCCAGCTGGAGATCGCGGGCCTGGAAGCCACCATGCGTGGCCAGGGCCGGGATCTGGCGGAGCTGGGTGTCCAGCTGCGCCAGCGCGAAGGCGAGCTGGAAGCCTGCCAGACCCAGATCCTTGAGCGGGACCAGCAGCTGCTGGCCAGGCAGGAGGTCCTCCAGCAGGTCGAGGAAGAGATCGCCAAACTCCAGACTCAGCTCAGTGCCGCCCAGAACGACCTGGAAGAGGCCAAGATCCAGCATGAGGACGAGCGGCTCGAGCTGATGAACGGCCTGGATCAGAAGGATGGGGAGATCAACCGCCTGAACCGGGTCCTGGCGGAGCACCAGGAAGCCCACGGCCTGCTGGAACGGGAGAAGCAGGCCGTCCACGGCCAGCTCTCCGAGCACCGGGACCGGCTGCAGAACCTCGACGGTCTCCTGCAGGAGATCCAGGACAAGCTGCGCCGTGGTTCGGATCTCGCGAGAGGATAGCTGCTGTGACCCTTGCCGCGGCCCTCATCTGCGCCGCCCTCATCTTCATCAGCGCCTTCTTCGTCATGGCCGAGTTCGCGGCGGTGAGGGTCCGGGAGACGCAGCTGGAGGCCCTGGTGGAGGAGGATCCCCGCGCCCGCCGCGCCCTCGAGATCCATCGCGGACTGTCCTATCACCTCTCGGCCATCCAGGCGGGGATCGTGCTCTGCGCCCTGGCCCTGGGCGCCGTGGGCGAAGAACTGTTCAGCCACGCCTTCCGGGGCTTCTTCGGCCACCTGCCCTGGCCCGCCCTGGTGCTGCCCCTGAGCACGGGCCTGGCCCTGCTGGTGATGACCACCCTGCACGTGGTGCTGGCGGAGCTGGTGCCCCGGAGCCTGGCCATCCGCTCCGCCCTGATCTGGTCCCTTCGCACGGCCACCCCGCTGCTGGCCTGGTCCCGTCTGGTGCGGCCCCTCACCTGGGGCCTCACCCAGCTGAGCCATCTGGTGCTGAGGCTCTTCGGAGTGCATCCGGAGGCGGACGCGGAGGATATGCTGCCTTCGGAAGCGGAGTTCCGCCGGATGCTGGAGCGGAGCCAGGCCCAGGGCCACCTGGATCTGGACCGGAAGGAGCTCATCGAGAACCTCTTCGACTTCAGCCGCCGCATGGTGAAGGAGATCGCCGTGCCCCGGGCCCAGGTGGTCTGCTTCGACCTCACCCGCAGCCTCGGGGAGAACCTGCAGCTGGCCCGCACCACCCCCCACACCCGCATTCCCCTGGTGGAGGGCGACCTCGACCGGGTGGTGGGGGTCATCCACATCAAGGAGCTGCTCTGGGCCATGCAGGACCAGGATGGCGCCGTGGACCTGCGGGAGCTGGCCCGGCCCGCCTTCTTCGTGCCGGAGATGAAGCCCATCCAGGGACTCCTGCTGGAGTTCCAGCAGCGCAAGCAGCACCTGGCCCTGGTGGTGAATGAGCATGGCGGGGTGGACGGCCTCGTGACCCTGGAGGACGTGCTGGAGGAGCTGGTGGGCGAGATCCAGGACGAGTTCGACCGGGAGGCCATCCAGCTGCGGAAGACCCGTGGCGGCGCCTGGCTGGCCCAGGGTGGCGTCATGCTCGAGCAGCTGGTGGATCACCTGGCCCTGAACCTGGAGACCGAGGCCGGCTCCGTGAGCCTGGGCGGCTTCTTCCAGGAGCGGCTGGGAAGGGTGCTGCGCCCCGGGGACGAGCTGCGCCTCCAGGGCTGGCGCATCCGGGTGCTGTCCATGCGCGGTCTGGCTCCGGGACAGTTCCTGCTGAAGCCCCTGCCGCCCCCGGCGGAACAGGACGAGGTCCGTGGCTGAGCCCCTGGAGGGCTTTCTGCTGGCCGCGGGCCTGGGCTTGCGCATGGGTCCCCTGAGCCAGTGCCTGCCCAAGCCCGCCTGGACGCTCCAGGGGCGCCCCCTCCTGCTGTGGGGGGCCGATGCCCTGCGGGCCCACGGGGTCCGGCGGATCGGCTGCAACGCCCACCTGTTGCCGGAGCGCCTGCGGACCGTGGCCGGGGGGCTGGAGGTCTTCGAGGAGCCCAAGCTGCTGGGCAGTGCCGGGGGCCTGCGACCTGCCCGGGGCCACGTGGCCTCCGAGCTGCTCACCTGGAATGCGGACGTCTGGGCCGAGGCCGTACCCTTTGATCGATTGCGAAGCCGTCATCGGGAGGTACGCCCCACCCTCAGCTGGCTGCTCATCCCTCATCCCGGTGGCCCCTGGAATCCCGTGTGGATGGACGAGCAGGACCGCGTCCTTCCGAAGGACGTCGTCGGCCCCCGGGGGCCCTACCACTTCACCGGCGCCGCCGCCTGGTCCCCCGAGGCCCTGGCCCTGCTGCCGGAGGGCCCCAGCGAGGTGAACGACCTGCGGCCTCGGCTGCCTTTCCACCTGGGCGTGGTCGTCGAGCCCTTCGCCTGGCGGGAGGTGGGCACCGCCGAGGCCCTCATCCGGGCCGCCGCCGACCTGGCGCCGGGGCAGGAGGGTCGGCTGCCCGGCTGCTACGTCCATCCCACCGCCCGGCCCTCCGGTCGCCTCAGCCGCTGCATCCTGGGTCCCGGTGCCGCACCCCCGACTGCCGTCACCGATGCCGATGCGCTGTGGTTCGAGGAGCGTGGCAATCAAGTAAGACTGGCGCTTTAGGCGGTTGCCACAGAAGACTGTTTCTTGGTTCATCTGTGGCTGAAGTCTTGTCTGGGAGTACCCTGGTCGGATGGACCCCCGTCTCGCGCGCGCCCTGGAGCGCTGGCAAGTATCGGACCCCCGACCGCTGGCGGGGGACGCCGGGGCCCGGGAGTACTTCCGGGTGGCCCATCCCCAGCTGGGCACGGCCCTGGTGGTGCTCCACCCCCTGGATACGCCGGAGAAGACCGACGACAGCTACTTCGAGTTCCGGGCCCTGCAGGCCTACCTGGACCCCCTGCTGCGGGTGCCCACCATCGTGGCGAGCGATGACGCCGACCGCTGCCTGCTGGTGGAGGATCTGGGGGACACCACCCTGGAGCGCCGCCTCATGGAGCATCCCGAGGAGGAACTGGCCTGGGCCCAGAAGGCGGGTTGGCTGCTGACCACCCTGGCCGGGCCATTGACGCTGGGCGCACCGGGCCACACCTTTTTCATGAGCCGGTGCTTCGATCAGGCCAAGTTCGAGTTCGAGTGGGAGTACTGCCGCGCCAACTTCTTCCAGGACTTCCTGCAGAAGGATCCGCCCCGCTGGCTGGACCGGATGATGGAGGAAGTCCACGCCAGCCTGGAGACCCGGGCCCGCTTCTTCGTCCACCGGGACTTCCACGTGCGCAACCTCATGGTCCACGGCGATCGCCTGGTGGCCATCGACTTCCAGGACGCCCGCCGGGGCGCCGCCACCTACGATCTGGCCAGCCTGCTCTATGACGCCTACTGGGACTGGTCAAAGGAGGCGGGCCGCGCCCTCCTGGACCCCCTCCAGGCCGAGTTGGGCTGGAGCCACGAGGCCCTGCTGGAGGAGCTGAACCTCAGCGCCCTGCAGCGCAGCCTCAAGGCCCTGGGCACCTTCGGGTACCAGCTGGTCCACCGTCGCAGGGCCCACTTCGCCCCCGCCGTGCCACGCACCCTGCGCCACCTGCGCGGCCACTTCCAGCGCATGAACCACCAGGATGGCGTCCTCGCCACGGACCACATGATCCGGCTGGCGGAGGATTGGTTGTTGAAGGGCTGACCCCTCCCAAGCTGATGCCCATCGCGATCCTTTGTTTCTTGACCTGACCACAGCCAAAGAAGCTCGAGTCGATCCACGGGAGCGGCAAGAAGCCGGTGGCACTTGAAGTCAGTGCTCGATGGGCGCCTGGAAGGACACCCCTTGGTTCCCCGGCTTCAGCCTGAGGCGGAAGTGCTGGAACAGGGGGTCGGCCCCGTCTCCCTTCGGCGATGCCCAGGGCAGGTTCATTGTCCTGGGGAGCAGCAACAGGATGTCCCGTTCCCGGGTGATGCCCGAGAAGCTCACCCCCATGGCATCCAGTTCCACTCGCAGCTTCTCGCCCGCACCCCGCCGATAGGCCTCGGTCTCGCCATCGTCGCTGAACACCGTGAAGGTGGTGGGAGTGGGCCCAGGGAAGAGCATCAGCCCCTCTGTCCCCGCGCCCGCATCCACGGGGATGATGGCGCCTTCGCGGTAGAACAGCGGGAAGCGGTCGAGGCTGAGAGGCACGGCCACCTCGCTGCCGCCCCCGTGGCGTTCCAGCGTGAAGGCGTCGTACCAGGCACCCTTGGGCAGGCGCACGCGCTTCACCGCCTCGCGCTCCAGGGACTGGGTGACGGGCGCGATGAGGATGGCATCCCCGAAGAGGAACGCCGAGGTGTCCATGCGCTGGGCCGGGTCGGCGGGATCCAGGAAGAAGCGGGGCCGCAGCATGGGCAGGCCCTCGGACCAGACCTGGTAGGCGGTGCTGTAGATGTAGGGCAGCAGCTGCTGGCGACGGTCCAGCACGGTCTTCACCCGCGCCATCCAGGTTTCGCCATAGATCCAGGGTTCGCGGGGGCCCGTGCCGTGGGCGCGGTACACCGGCGTGAAGGCGCCGAACTGCTGCCAGCGCAGGTAGAGCTCGGGGTCCGGCGGCATGGCTTCGCCCCCCCGGGTGATGAAACCGCCCACGTCCGAACCCCAGAAAGGCAGGCCCGAGAGGGAGGCCGAGAGGCCCAGAGGGACCTGCTCCTTAAGCCCTTTCCAGCTGGCGGGCACGTCCCCGGACCAGGTGGACACCCCCAGCCCCGCGATGCCGACGTAGCCCGAACGGCTCAGGATGAAGGGCCGGCGATCGGGATGGGCGGCCAGGAAGGCCTTGCGCACAAGCTTCGCCCATTCGAGATTGAAGGCGTTGTGGAAGGCCCGCTCGTCGTACTCGCCCCTGGGGCCGAACCGGGCCCCACCGGGCACCCGCTCCGGCTCGCCAAGGTCGATCCAGAAACCGTCCACACCGCCCTTGGCCAGCTTGGCGTAGTGACCACCCAGCAATTCGGCGGCCTTGGGGGCCAGCGGGTTGATGACGCCACCGCCGATGTCCTTGCCGAAGTCCCACCAGTCCTTCCAGAGCACCGTCTGGCCCAGGGCATCGCGCGCCAGGACGCCGGCGGACTGGAGCTCAGGGAAGGCCTGGGAGTCCCGGTTGAAGAAGGGTTCGGAGATGGTGACCAGCTTCACGCCCTTGCCGTGCAGCCAGGTGGCCAGCCCTTCGGGATCGGGGAAGGCCTCGCGGTTCCAGGCCAGGTCGCCCATGCGCTTGAACCAGTACAGATCGAGGACGATGGCCGACAAGGGCAACCGGAAGCGACGGAAGAGCTCCACCGTGTTCCGCACTTCGGCGTCCGTGCGGTACCCATAGCGCGACTGGATGTAGCCGTACGCCCAGCGGGGCAGCAGGCTTTGGGACCCGCTCAGGCGGTACCAGCGGGCCACCAGGGCGGCGGGATCGGGATCGCTCCAGAGGTAGAGGTCGAGGCGGCCCGTGGCCGAACTGAGGCGCGCCTCGCGGCCCTTGGTGATGTCCACCTGATCCCGGCCCGCCGCATTGAAGGCCACCGCCAGCCCGGTGTCCGAAAAGAAAAAGGGCATGTGCAGGTAGGTCTGATCGCCGAAGCGGGGCTCGTGGTACAGCTCCAGGGTTTCGTCCGTCACCCCCAGCGCCTTCACGGCCTGGCCGAAGCCGTGAAAGGCCGTGGCCCCCTCCGGTTCCACGCATACGGCCAGGCTCGCGGCGGACGCCGTGAAGCTGAGTCGGAACGGGCGGCCCTGGCCGGGGACCATGCGAATCGAACCCGGGCGATCCGGGTGCAGCACCCAGCCGGAGCCATGGAAGCTGCCGTCGGTCCTGGGCTCCAGGGGCGGTCCTTCCGGCAGCTCCAGGCGGAAAGGCAGGTTCTCTGGCGGCGCCCCCTCCCTAGCCGCCTGGAACCGCAGCAAGCCGTCCCGGGTGGTGGAGACCGCCACCTGTCCACCGGGGACCCGGATGACCATGCGGGTCGGCAGCGGCAGCAGGGGCGAGGCTGCCAAGCCAGGGATAACGGCCAGTTGCAGGAGGCTGCCACAAAGCAGCAGGCAGAGGTAGAGGAGCCGGGGCAGGTGCCATGGTCGTCGCATGCCTCGACTGTACGGGAGGCGAGGCCTATTCGCCCAGCAGCTCCTCCACGAAGGCCGGCACCAGCTCGGTGGCCTTGCCGTTCCGCACTTCCTGGAAGGCACTGGCCACGTGGCTGGGCTCCAGGTTCAGCTCCAGGGTGCGGGTGCCGGGCCCCACGGCCTCCACGAAGCCCGCGGCCGGGTACACGTGGCCGCTGGTGCCGATGGCCACGAAGAGCTCACAGTCCTCCAGGGCCCGGTAGATGCGGTCCATCTCCAAGGGCAGCTCGCCGAACCACACGATGTGGGGGCGCAGGGGGCCGGAGCCGCAGCCCTTGCAGCGGCTCCGGTGGTCCAGGTCCCCGGGCCAGGCCTGGACGCGCCCGCAGGCAAGGCAGCGGGCCTGGAGCAGTTCACCGTGCATGTGCAGCAGACGCTTGGATCCGGCGCGGTCATGCAGATCATCCACGTTCTGGGTCACCAGCAGGAAGTCGCCCCCCCACTGGCGTTCCAGGCGGGCCAGGGCCAGGTGTGCCGCGTTGGGCTGGACCGTGGCGAGGGTTTGCCGTCGCTCGTTGTAGAAGCGGTAGACCAAGGCCGGATCGCGCCGGAACGCCTCGGGGGTGGCCACGTCCTGCACCCGGTGGTTCTCCCATAGGCCATCGGCGGCGCGGAAGGTGCGCAGTCCGCTTTCGGCGGAGATGCCGGCACCGGTGAGGATCACGAGGCTGGAGGCAGGGGGCAAGGACATGGCGGGGCCTATCTTCTTGGGCCGAGATCCAGCGCCTTCCCGTCCACGGTGCCGGGCTTGAGCCCGAGCTCACGGGCCAGCGTGGGTGCGAGGTCCACGATGCGCACGGGCTCACGACGCTCACCGGCCTTCCAGGGCCCCCAGAAGATCAGGGGCACCCGGCGGTCATAGGCGTTGGGGGTTCCGTGGCCCGTGGCATATTCCGTGGGTGGGGTTCCGACCACCACGAAGGGCTTCAGGGCCACGAGGAGGTCGCCGCTGCGCTCGGGGTGGAAGCTGCGCCGCAGGAGTACCCGGAGGCTGCTGTCCCGGGGGCTGCCCGTGGCGGCGGGATCGGTGGCGAGCAGGTCCTCGGCGGTGAGGGCCTCGGCCACTTCGGGCCGGGCCCGCAGCCAGGCCTGGATGCGGATAAGCACCTGGCGACGATCCAGGCCCGTGGCCTTCATGGCCGCCTCGTTGAGGTAGATCGTGTTGGGCTCCGGGGCGGGGAGAAGCAGGTCCCGGTCCACCTTGAAGGTGGCGCGCAGGTCCCCCTGCAAGGCGGCCATGAAGGGCTCCGCCAGGAGCCGCTTCACGGGGAAGCCCTGCTCCCCCAGGACCTCCGGCAGATCCAGGCCGCCGTGGTCTGAGCTCAGCACCACCCAGGCCCCGGGGTGCCGACGGCGCAGGCGGTCCAGCAGGCGACCCAGCACCCGGTCCAGCCGGTGGATCTGGTCACGCATCTCGGTGCCGAGCATGCCGTAGCTGTGGCCGATGTAGTCGGTGGCGGAGAAGCTGATGGCCAGCAGATCGGTGCCGGGACCCCGGCCCAGTCGCTCGCCCTCCAGCAGGGCCTCGGCGGCTTCCAGGGTCACCGCATCGAGGAAGGGGGACTTGCGGAACCGTCCCTCGAAGCCCTTGTCCAGGGGCATGCCCGCGCCCTGGATGAGCCGGGGCAGGCCGCCGTTGCGGAGGGTCTGGGAGCCGAAGGTCCAGGCTCCGGACCGGCCTTCCGGAGTGGCGGGATCTTTCATCCAGAGCCAGCTGTCGGCGGCGATTCGATCCGACAGGCCGCGGTCATAGCGCAGCAGCCATTCGGGAAACCGCTGAGCGTAGGCGGTGGAGCTGGTGAAGCCCGCCGGGCCACTGAACCAGAAGACGCCCGTGGGCTTGCGCCCGGCCATGAGGATGGCGGCGCGGTCTTTCCCGGATACGGCGAAGACCCGGCTGCCGGGGACCTGGGCCTGGAGCCAGTCCCCCAGGCCATCCCCCAGGAAGCGGGCATTGGATGAGCTGGCCTGGCCGGGCGCGTGCAGGGCCTTGGCGGCGGGGTCATCCACGCAGTAGACGAGCTTGCCGGTGGCGCGGTCGATCCAGCGGTTCTCGACGATGCCGGTGCTGGCGGGGAAGCGGCCGGAAAGCAGCACCGAGTGCCCAGGTCCCGTCTCCGTGAAGCCGTGGTCGTGGTAGGCCTCAGTGAAGAAGACACCTTCCCGGCGCAGACGGGCAATCCCGCCCTTCAGCTCGGGGCCGAAGGTCTGCATCAACTCAGCGGAGAACTGATCCACCGAGATCACCACCACCAGCTTTGGGCGGGGTCTGGCTGGGGGTGCGGCGACCAGGGCCGGCAGCAGGAGCAGGGAGGCGAGCAGCGACGGATGCATCAGAAGGTCACTCCGGCGCCGAAGGTCCACAGGCGTTCAAACTCCTGGCCACTGCCCTGGGCCGTGAAGTAGGTGGCCAGGTCGCCGGCGCTGTTGAGCTTCACGGGTCGGTCCTTGCTGACGGGCTGTTGGTAGCTGGCCACCAGGTAGGGGTGGACGATCACCGAGGGGATGCGCCAGCGGGCCCCTACCCGCAGCCAGGTGCGGCTCAGGTCTTTGGCGCTGGCCGCCCCGGCGGTATCGAAGGTGTAGCGCTGGAAGCGCTGGATGAGCCCGATCTCCCCGGCGAGGCCCACGAAGGGTACCCAGACCTGGGCGTTGAGGCCCAGGCCCGCGCCCTGCTGCTTCAACTGCGTGTTCCTGGCAACGCCCGCGAGGGTGAAGCCGCCGTCCGCACTGAACTGGGAATACTCCAGGCCCCCTTGGAACTTGAGGAGAGGGCCGACCTGGAAGAACTGCCGGTGGGCCGAGGCGATGAAGCCCTTGCCGGTGCTCAGGTCGCCGGCCACCAGCTGGCCCGTGCCCGTGATCAGGGTCTGGGGCAGGCTCTGGCCCGAAGGCCGGGGGAGCTCCAGACGCAGATCCCACTGGGCGCAAAGGGGCAGGACGGCGAGGCAGAGGGGAAGGAAGGCAAGGCGCATGCAGGCTCCGGTTGAACTTCCGATGATACCTGCTGTGCGGGCCTGCCCAGTGCCCCGCCCCTACTTCCACTTGATGGTGCAGCCCCGACTCGGTGGCTGTTCCGTCGACACGGGTTTTCCCGCCAGCAGGGCATCGGTGGCCGCTTCGAGATCCCGCGCGGTGACCTTGGCGGCGTCGCGCCAGCTGTCATCCATGCGCCCGCGGTAGACCAGCCTCCGCGCGGCATCGAAGAGGAAGAAGTCCGGGGTGCACACGGCACCGAAGGCGCGCGTTACCGTCTGGGGCTCGTCCTTCAGGTAGGGGAAGACGAAGCCCTGGCCCGAAGCCTGGACCCGCATGTCGGCCAGGGATTCCTTGGCATGGGTGCCCACGTCATTGGCGTTGATGCCGAGAACCCTGACGCGGCCCGCGTACTTGGTCGCGTAGGCATTGATGCGGGCCTGAGTCGCCAGGACATAGGGACACTCAGTGCTGAGGAACACCACCATCAGCGGAGTCGTGGCTTCCGGCCCGTGCCGCTGGCCGTCCGTCCCCGGCAGGCTGAAGGTGGGGCAGGGCTCGCCGAGCTTCAGGCCCGGAGTCTGGGCCACCAGGGCCGGCACGAGGAAGAAGAGGGGCAGGAAGCGCGTCATTTGGTCCTCCACTTGATGCTGCAGCCCATGCTTGGATGCTGCACCTCCAGGGGTTCGTTCCCGGCCAACGCGCTTTCGATGGCCTCCCGCAGTTCCTGGCGGGTGACGTGGGCGGCGTCCTTCCAGTTGTCGTCCAGGCGGCCCCGGTAGGCCAGGCGGCGGTGGCTGTCGTAGAGGAAGAAATCCGGCGTGCAGGCGGCGCCCAGGTCCTTCGCCACCCTTTGCTCTTCGTCCCAGAGGTAGGGAAAGACGAAGCCCTTCGTCTGCGCCCGCCGACGCATGGCCTCGAAGCTATCGTCCGGGTAGGTCACCGCATCATTGGCGTTGATGCCCACCACGGCGCAACGCCCGGCATAGGCGCTGGCCAGGGCGTTGAGGCGGTCGTCCACGGCCTGCACATAGGGACAGTGGTTGCACATGACCACCACCAGCAGCGCGGGAGTGTGGAAGTCGTGGAGGGACCAGAGCCGCCCATCCACCCCAGGCAGGGTGAAGTCCGGGCAGGCGGTGCCAAGGGGAACCATGGTGGATTCCAGGAGTGCCATGGGGACCTCCAGAGTGTTTCTCCTCTTATCGTAGGCCGTGGGGCAAGGGCTGATCGTCCTCTGTCATTTTTTTGACTTGACCCTTCGATCCTTGTCTCTAGGCTGATTCCAAGCAAGGAGCCTATGACGCAACTGCCCCGCCTGCACTGGTCCACCCTCGGGGATGACACCGGGGGGCTGGAGCATCGGTGGGCGGCCCTGTGGGATGTGACCGTGGATCGCGGCACCTCACCGGCCCTGGCGCCGAAGGATGTGGACCTCTGGGTGATCAGCGCCAAGGGCGCCTGGCCTCCGCCGGAGCTCAACCGCATGATGGCCGAGGTGGCGGCCCTGCCCATCCTGCTGGGCCTCCAGCCGGATGCGACGCCCATGGATGCCAAGACCCTTTCGGAGTGGGGCTCGCTGGGTTCCGTGCGCTGGGGCGTGCTGGGCCCGGAACCTCCCATGCCGGGCCTGCGGCCCCGCTCGGGCACCACCACCCAGCTCAGCGCCTCCCAGGCCCTGGCCTTTGGCTTGGTGGGCACCAGCGCGGCCATGCAGGAGGTGCTGGCCCGCGCCCGCAGCGCCGCCGCCACCCGCGCCACGGTGCTGCTGCTGGGAGAGAGCGGCACCGGCAAAGAGGTCATCGCCCGGGCCATCCACCGCATGAGCGCCGATAGCGTGCAGCCCTTCGTAGCCGTGCACTGCGGCGCCATCCCCGACAACCTGGTGGAGTCGGAACTCTTCGGCTACAACAAGGGCGCCTTCACGGATGCGCGCAAGGACACGCCGGGCAAGTTCCGCGAGGCCCATGGCGGCACCATCTTCCTGGATGAAGTGGGCACCATGCCCCTGGCCGCACAGGTGCGGCTGCTCCGGGTGGTGCAGGAGCGCGAAGTCCAGCCCCTGGGCGGCGGCGCCCCGGTCAAGGTGGACGTCCGCGTGATCACCGCCTCCAATGTCGACCTCTGGAAGAAGGTGCAGAATGGCACCTTCCGGGAAGACCTGTTCTACCGGCTGGAGGTGGTGCCCATCACCATGCCGCCCCTCCGGGCCCGGCGGGAGGAGGTGCCCTTCCTGGCCCAGCATTTCCTCAACCGGAAGGCCCGGGAGCACGGCCTCTATCCCAAGGCCCTGCACCCCAGCGTCGATCCGCTGCTGATGTCCCTGCCCTGGCCCGGGAATGTCCGCCAGCTGGAGAACGCCATCGAGCGGGCCATCGTCCTGTCGGGAACGCGCCCCGTGCTCACCCGGGAGGATTTCGCCTTTCTGGCGGAGCGCATGGGCGAGGTTCCGGCGGAGGCCATGCCCCTGGTCGGCTCCGCGCCCCTCCCCGCCGACGCCTTCGTCTCCCAGCCCGCCGCCGCCTTCGGGATGGACCTGCCGGCGGAGGGGCTGGACCTCAACCAGGTGGTCTCGGATATGGAAAAGACCCTCATGCTCCAGAGCCTGGCCATCACCCGTGGCAACAAGAAGCGGGCCGCCGATCTGCTGGGCCTCAAGCGCACCACCTTCCTCGAGAAGATGAAGCGGCTGGACCTTGAGGACCCGGAGACGGCCGAAGCCACCGAACCGGGCTGAGTGCGCATATCCGCAACCAAATAAACACGGGGGAGCCCCTGCTCCCCCGTGCCATTTCCCCCCAACGGTTCACTCACCGCGACCATCTGGCCGGTCGCAATGCATAGATGCCTTTTCCCACGAATTGGTTCCCGCGGGGCCCCTGTTAACCTTGGCCCATGAGCATGGAGCAGGAGCGCAATGCCACTTTGGCGAAGCCGAGGCCCGGAGGGCGCGGCACAGGGAGGCTCCGCCTCGGCAAGCAGAGCGAGCCGGAGCACGCGAAGCGTGCGTTAGGCGGAGGTGCCGCGTGACGAATGCGACGCATCTGAGGTGGAGACTGGAGGTTCCCGACACCCAGGAGGAGGGGTTGTGTGCCTGGCTTGAGGCCCAGGGTTCCTCCGCCTTCTACCGCGAAGCCGATCCACCCCGGGCCTGCTATGCCTACTTTCCGCCGGACCAGTCCCCCCCGGAGCCCTCGGGCCTGCTCGCCTTTCCTGGGGTGCGGCTTCAGGAAGCCGAGGCCTTCGGCGACGAGGACTGGCTGGCCAAGAGCCGGGAGGGCTTCGGTGCCTTCGACGTGGGCGCCCGGTTCCATGTTCGGCCCCTCTGGGAGCCGACCCCCGGCCCCGGGAATCGCATCGATCTGGTGGTGAACCCAGGCCTGGCCTTCGGGACCGGCGGCCACGAGACCACCCGCCTTTGCATGGAACTGTTGGAAGAGCTTTCCTTGGCGGGCCGGCTCCAGGGACCGGTCCTGGACATCGGCGCGGGCACGGGCATCCTGTCCCTGGCGGCCTACCTCCTGGGCGGAAGGGACTTGATGGCCTTCGACATCGACCCGGACTGCGGCCCGGCCATGGGCGAGCTCGTGGAGCTCAATGCCCACCTGCTCCAGGGGGCCAGGCCCTACGAAAGCTTCGTGGGCACCCTGGACCACTCCTTGGTGCAGGGCCCCTATCGCGGGCTGCTGGCCAACATCCTGCTGGAGACCATCCAGGATCTGCTGCCCCGGATGGCTGAAGTGGCCGCACCCGGTGGCTGGCTGGTGGCCAGCGGCATCCTCGCGGAGCGCACGGACGAGGCCCTGGTGAGCCTGGCCTCCCAGGGATTCAGACCCGAGAAGGTGGTGCGAGAGGGCGAGTGGATCGCGGTGCTGGCCGTGCGGGAGCAGGCATGACCCGGGCGGACCGACCCATCGGGGTCTTCGATTCGGGCATCGGGGGACTCACCGTCATCCACGCCCTGCGGCAGCTGCTTCCCCAGGAGGAGCTGGTCTACCTGGGGGATACGGCCCGGCTGCCCTACGGCACCAAGAGCCACCGCACCATCGAGCGGTACACCCTGCAGATGGGCGAGCTGCTCCAGCGTCATGACCCCAAGCTCATCGTCATCGCCTGCAACACCGCCAGTGCCCATGGGCTAACGGCCCTCCAGGCCGTGAGCCCCTGCCCGGTGATCGGCGTCATCGAGCCAGGCGCCGAAGCCGCCTCCAAAATCTCCGGCCCCGTGGGCATCATCGGCACCTTGGCCACCGTGGGCAGCGCCGCCTATGACGCGGCCATTCATCGCCGGGACCCCGCCAAGGTCATCCACAGCGTGGCCTGCCCGCTGCTGGTGCCCCTGGCCGAAGAAGGCTGGTTCGACGATCCCGTCACCGACAGCATCTGCCGTCGCTACCTCAACCAGCTGCCCTTCGAGGTGAAGACGGTGGTGCTGGGCTGTACCCACTACCCGACCCTCCTGGCCAGCCTGGAGCGCAGCCGCCCGGGCACCCGCTGGATCGACAGCGGCCGCGTCACCGCCAAGGCCGTGGACCGCCTCCTGCAGGGCAGCCTCGGCTACCGCACCGCCAGCGCCCGGGGCGGGTTCCGGGTGCAGCTGACGGACGCCAGCACGCGGCTCCAGGAAGTGGGCAGCCGCTTCCTCGAAGAACCCCTGGGAGAGGTCGAAGTGGTGGAGATCTAGGAGCCAGGTTCTTCCGTCCTCCTCGGGAGGGAAGTCAGTCCTTTTCCTTGTAGACGCCGCTGCCGATGATCATCCCTTCGTAGAATTCCATGTAGGATGTCTTGGCATCGAGGGCGTTCGTGGTGGGATTGGGGTACTTATAGTCCACCCAGCCCTTGCCCCTGCCCTTGGCGATCTTGATCAGCTCCTGGATGATCATCACGCCATCGGGATCCTTCAGATCGATCCGGTTCTTGCCGACCAGGGCGGCCGTGTTGTAGCCAATGGCCTTCACGGTGCCCCGCTCGTCGTAGATGAAGATGTAGAGCTCGCCACCCGTGGCCACATGGAACTTGCCGTTGGGCGAGTTCGTTTCCTCGATCAGCTTGGCGCCACCATGCTTTTTCGCGTAGGCCACGGCGGATTTCACCAGGGCCACGGCCTCGGTGGAGGTCGGGTTCTGGGCGTAGCAGACCAGGCAGGGAAGGGCGGTGGCAAGGAGGCATTTGGCGAAGTTCATGGGTTCTCCATCGCATTGAGGAGCCGACTACCTTGGATTGAAGGGCGCTTGGGGATTCCGGCTGGTGGGTTCTGTCCAGGGGAGCCGGCGGTACCGGTCCTCGGTTGAGAGGTCAATTTTCCAGGCGCTTCTTGTTCATGACCAGCACGTCCTGGGGCAGGGGCACGAAGCCCATGGGTGCTAGCTGCTTCTGCCCTTTCGACGAAATGACGAATTGCAGGAACTTCAGCACCGAGGATTCAATGGGCCGGTTGGGGGCGCGATTGAAATAGAGGTAGACCACCCGGGTGAGGGGGTACTCGCCACTGGCCACGGATTCGTAGGAAGGTTCCACCGCGATCTTGCCGCCGGGGGGGATGAGTGGCACCGTCCGGAGGTTGTTGAACACTTCTCCCAGGCCCCCGTAGCCGATGGCGGCCTGATTGGACACCAGCTCCTCGATGAGGGTCATGGCGTCGGAGCTCTGGTGGTTGGTCTCCTTGTTGCGACCCCCCTTGGTGATGTTCTGCCGGAAGTACTCCCGAAGGCCATCGCCTTCAGGCCGGTCCACACACACGATGGGGCGGTTCGCCCAGTTGCCGGTGAGCAGGCCCAGGTCGCCCCAGGTGGAGATGTCCTTGGGGTGGCCGCTCAGCCGGCTGGTGGTCCAGATCGCATCAAACTGGTCGATCCGCAGCTCCTTGAGTGGGTTGTTTTTCTGGACCAGGACGACGAGGGCATCCACGCCGATGGCGATGCGGGTCGGTGGGTAGCCCCACTTGGCATTGAAGGCAGCAATTTCATCGGGCTTGAACTCCCGGTTGATGGGGGCCAGCTGGGATTTGCCCTCGATGAGTGCCTTGGCCACCTCGGTGGCGGAATTCGGGCGGACATCCAGCTTGAAGTTTGCCTCCCCTGAACGCAGCAGGTCCTGCCAAAGCAGGATCAAGGGCTCCATGTCGTAGGAGCAGATGGTGATGGGGCCCGTCACCTTGGGACTTTCCTGGGCCTGCAGGCAGGAACCGAGGAGGAGGGCCGCGGTCAGGATGGAACGAAGGCGCATGGGACGCTCCGGAGGGTTAGACGGGTTCAAGTTCAGGGGCAAGCCTAGGATACGGGATGAATGGGTCAGGGATGGAGCAGGATCAGAGGACCTGACGGGCACCATTCGACCAACAGGACGGGTGCCCGGCTATTCGACATGGGCCACAGTCTTTAGCCAGGGGCATGCCAGTAACTGGTTCCCGATGAGATAGTTGAGTGAGTTCGTGGGAAGCCCATGTCGCCAGGCACGGGACCCGCCAGAGGCGGTCGAATGATCTGATCCGATTTGGGCGAAAGGTTTAGGTTGATGCCTGACCTGGCAAGGTGAATACCACGGTGGTTCCTTGGCCCTGGACGCTCTCGATGCGAATCTCGCCACCATGTCCCCGCACGATTTCCCGGCAGATGCTCAGGCCAAGCCCCGTGCCCTTGCCCTCGGGCTTGGTGGTGAACATGGGGCGGAAGACCTGGCCCAGCAGCTCGCTGGGGATGCCCTGACCCGAATCCTGGAACCGCAGCTCCCACCAGAGGCCCGTGGGGGTGCTCTCCTCGGAAGGAAGGGCCGTGATACGCACGGTGCCTCCGGAAGGCATGGCATCCACGGCATTGTTCATGAGGTTCAGGAACAGCTGCTCCATCTGTTTGCGATCGACGTTGAGGCAGCAGTGGGGCGAAGCGGCGGCTTCCACCGAGATGCCATGGGCGGTCAGGGTGGGCATCCACAGCTGCTGGAGGTCAGCCAGCAGGCCTTCAAAGGGCTGAGCCTCCCGGTGCAGCTGGGGCCGCCGCGTGAGGTCCAGCAGCCGGCGCACAATGTCCCCTACCCGCTGGATCTGGGCATGGATGACGCCCAGGCGCTCGCGGGTCTTGTCGGGCAGATCATCCTGGGCATCCAGCAGCTGGAGGTGACCCGCCACGAGGTTGAGGGGTGTGCCCACTTCGTGGGCGAATGTGGCCGTCAGCTGCCCGGCAACGGCCAGGCGTTCCTGGGCGCCCAGTTCTTCGCGCAACAGGGCGTTGCGCTCCACCATGGCGGCGAGCTCGTCGTTCTTGGCCTGCAGCTCGGAGAGAGCGGCGTCGATGCGGTCCTGCAGGTTGGCGTTCAGCCCGCGGATCTCGCGGATGAGGGCTTCGCGTTCCTCCCCCGCCCGCTGGATCTGGGTGGCCATGTCGTTGAAGCGGGCGGCGATGAGGCCCAGCTCGTCGCTGCGGCGGACGGGGGCCCGGGCGCTGGACTCGCCCTGCTCGAGCCGCTGCATGGTGAGTACCAGGCCCTCGATGGGATCACTGATCAGCATGCGCAGGATCAGCCAGAGGAGGATGAATTCCCCCAGGAGGACCCCCGGCAGGGTGCGGAGGGTTCGCTTGAGGTTGTTGTCCCAGACCACCTCCCAGCGTTCCAGGTCGCAGTAGGCTCGGATCAGGCCGATGGTCGGCAGACCGGGCTTGTGGGCGCGAATGGGCAGATAGACCTTCCAGGCCTGCCGGCCTGTGTTGAGGTCCACCAGCTCGGCCTGGGCCTTGGGCAGGCTCAGGTACGAGCCGATCTCCGGTCCCCACTCGGCGTCCTCCTCCCTCCCGGAGGAGCGCACCAGCTCTACCTCGTTGCCCCTGCCGATCCGCCGAAAGACATCGATCTGGAAGATGCTGCGGTCAGGGCCGGCGATGCTCGCCAGCAGCTGGTCGAGTTTGTCGGGATCCTTGAAGGCTGGGTCCCGCTCGACAATGTCGGTTTCGACCGTGCCGGCGGCTTCGATCACCAGGTTGCGTGAGTAGTTTTCCAATTCCCGGCGGCTGTTGCGGATGATGTTGTAGGCCACCGCCACGGTGAGCACGCTGGTGACCAGCCCCAGCAAGAGGAAGAGCTTGGCGTGCAAGCTTCGCAGCCACCTCAGGGGGCGGATCCGAACGTGCCAGAAGCTCATGCGAGGGCACCGTTGGCGGGAGGCAGACCCAAGGCCCGGCGCAATGCGCTGGTCAGGGCCGTGGGGTCCTGGCCGGGAACCTGAGCCACAAAGCGGTCGAAGGCACTGCGGCGGCTTTCCGCCACGGCCCCCAGGAGGTCGAGCAGCCCGGCGCAAAGGGTTGGCCGGTCGCGGGCGCGCAACTGGGCTTCGGACTCCCAAAGGAGGGCCTCGAGGGCCGCCAGGTCGTGGTGTTCGCCCAGGGTGGTCTGGAGGGCGCGCATGCCCGAGAGGACGGCCTCCGGGGGCTCCGCGAAGGCGCCTTCCAAAGCCTCGAGTGCGTAGCGCAGCTTCTTGATCTTCACCCGCGTGCGGTGGAGTGCAGCAGGATCCTCATGGGCTGCCAACTCCGCGAGATGCCCCAGGGCCTGGTGGAGGCGGGGCTCCAGGCAGGCCCAGGCCGCCCCCTGGAGGGAGATGGCCTGAAAGGGGTGCTGAAGGGACGGAACCTCCAGCAGGCGGCCCAGGTCGGGCAGGCGCAAGTGGTCGAGTTCCCTGGCCATGGCGCGGCGGGCCTTGGCGCGGCCACGATCCACCTGCTCCAGGAGGCATTCGAGGACGGCCGCCTGGGTGGAGGTGGCGGCATCCCGGTGGTAGGCCTGCAGGTGCCCGGCGTGGACATCCAGCTCCCGGGTCAGCCCCAGCAGGTCCACC
Organism: Candidatus Geothrix skivensis; assembly: GCA_016721195.1. Lineage (GTDB taxonomy): Bacteria > Acidobacteriota > Holophagae > Holophagales > Holophagaceae > Geothrix > Geothrix skivensis. The sequence continues at coordinate 37,050 of JADKIO010000010.1, forward strand.
AGGGCCTTCAGGGCACGGCGCTGGGCCTTGTGTCCGGGGTAGTTGTCAGCGTCCACCAGGTCGAGCACGGCACCCAGGCGCCGGGCGGCCACCCGCACCTGGTGGAGCAGCTCATGCTCGTCGGTCCACCCATCCCTGCCGATAAGCTCCTGGAGCCGGGCCAGCCGGACCTCTAGGGCGTGATGAAGCAGGATCGCCAGTTCAGCCGGATGCATCCCATGATTTTAGAGGCCGTTTCGAAATAGCCAGCGCTTTTCTGCCCGTTCCCCTAGGGCCCCGTGGGTGGGTTCGCCCCCGGGATGAAATGGTGGTTCCAAGGCGATGACCTAGACACCCTTCGAAAAAGCGAAAAAATGGCGTAAGCTGAGTGGACCATGGAACACATCCACATCAAAGGTGCCCGCGAGCACAACTTGAAGAACCTCGACCTCTCGCTGCCACGCAACAAGCTGGTGGTGATCACGGGGCTCTCCGGCTCGGGGAAGTCCAGCCTGGCCTTCGACACGCTCTACGCCGAAGGCCAGCGGCGCTACGTGGAGAGCCTGTCGGCCTACGCCCGGCAGTTCCTCGACCAGATGGAAAAGCCAGATGTGGACAGCATCGAAGGGCTGTCCCCGGCCATCTCCATCGAGCAGAAGACCACCAGCAAGAACCCCCGCTCCACCGTGGCCACGGTGACGGAGATCTACGACTACCTGCGCCTGCTCTACGCCCGCACGGGCAAGCCCACCTGCGTGGCCTGCGGCAACGCCATCGCCAGCCAGACCATCCAGGAGATGGCCGATCAGATCCTCGCCAAGCCCGAGGGTACGAAGCTGCAGCTCTTGGCGCCCGTGGTACGGGGCCGCAAAGGCGAATACAAGAAGCTGCTGCAGGACCTCATGAAGCGGGGCTACATCCGGGCCCGGGTGAACGGCCAGATGCTGGATCTCACCGAAGGCATCCCCGACCTGGACAAGCAGAAGAAGCACACGCTGGAGGTGGTCATCGACCGCCTGAAGGTGAGCCCGGCCATCCAGACCCGGCTGGCGGACAGCCTGGAGATCGCCTGTAACCTGGCGGAAGGCACCGCGCTGGTCGATTTAGACGGCAAGGAGCAGTTCTTCTCCAGCAAGCTGGCCTGCAACAACACCAAGTGCGGGAAGTTCGGCATGGGCCTGCCGGAGCTCGAACCGCGTTCGTTCTCCTTCAACAGCCCCTACGGCGCCTGCCCCACCTGCGATGGCCTGGGCTTCAAGCGACAGTTCGCGGAAGAGCTGATCATTCCGAATCCGGCCCTCTCCATCAACGAAGGTGCGATCCAGGCCAGCGGTTGGCGGAGCGTGAGCGAGGATGGTTGGCGCTCCCAGCTGCTGGAGCAGCTGGCCAAGAAGATGAAGTTCAGCCTGGACGTGCCCTGGAAGAAGCTGCCGGCGGATGTCCGCCGCCTCCTGCTCCACGGCACCGAGAAGGAGATGCGCTTCACCTACGAAAGCAAGCGCAACCGCTACGACTTCGTCCACCACTTCGAAGGCATCATCGGCAATCTCGACCGCCGCTACCGCGAAACCAGCAGCGAGGAGATTCAGGCGGAGCTGGAGCAATCCATGCGCATCATCCCCTGCGAAGACTGTGGGGGGCGGCGGCTGAAGGCCGAGATCCTGGCGGTGTTCGTGGGCGGTCGGCACATCGCCGACGTGGTGGCCCAGAGTGTGCGCGACGCCCGGCGCTGGTTCGGCGAGCTGGCGCTCGAAGGGAAGGATGCCGTCATCGCCGAGAAGATCCTGAAGGAGATCCGCGAGCGGTTGGGCTTCCTCGATGACGTGGGCCTCGGGTACCTCACCCTGGACCGCAGCGCGGCCACCCTTTCGGGCGGGGAGGGCCAGCGCATCCGTCTGGCCACCCAGATCGGCAGCAAGCTCCAGGGTGTGCTCTACGTTCTGGATGAACCCAGCATCGGCCTGCATCAGCGGGACAACCTGCAACTCATCAAGACCCTGCAGGAGATGCGCGACTTGGGCAACACCGTGCTGGTGGTGGAGCACGATCTGGAGACCATCCTCGCCGCCGATCACGTGATCGACATGGGACCAGGCGCCGGGGAGCATGGGGGCCGGGTCGTGGCCCAGGGCACCCCTGCCGACATCCGCAGGGCACTCGGCTCCATCACCGGTGACTTCCTCTCGGGGCGGGATTCCATCCCGGTGCCACGCAAGCGCCGCAAGGCAGAGCGCGGTTACCTGTCCATCCTGGGCGCCGAGGAGAACAACCTCAAGAAGGTGGATGCGGACTTCCCCCTCGGCATCTTCACCTGCGTCACCGGCGTCAGCGGCTCCGGCAAGAGCACGTTGGTGAACGAGATCCTCTACAAGGCCCTGGCCAACATGTTGCACCAGGGCGTGCACATCGTGGGCAGGCACAAGGCCATCAAGGGCCTCGAAGCCATCGACAAGGTCATCGACATCGACCAGGCGCCCATCGGCCGTACGCCCCGCAGCAATCCCGCCACCTACACGGGCCTCTTCACGCCCCTGCGGGAGCTCTTCGCCATGCTGCCCGAGAGCAAGGCCCGGGGCTACGCACCCGGGCGCTACAGCTTCAACGTGAAGGGGGGGCGCTGCGAGAAGTGCGAAGGGGATGGCGTCCTCAAGATCGAGATGCACTTCCTCCCGGATGTCTACGTCACCTGCGAGCAGTGCAAGGGCAAACGCTACAACCGGGAGACCCTGGAGATCCACTACAAGGGCCGGAGCGTTTCCGACGTCCTGAACATGACTGTGGAAGAAGCCCTGGAACTCTTCGCCCCCATCCCCGTCCTGGCCAACAAGCTGCAGACCCTCATGGACGTGGGGCTGGGCTACATCCGCCTGGGCCAGAGCGCCACCACCCTGTCCGGTGGTGAGGCCCAGCGGGTCAAGCTGGCCAAGGAGCTGAGCAAGCGGGCCACGGGCCGCACCCTCTACATTTTGGATGAGCCCACCACGGGCCTGCACCTCAAGGACATCCAGAAGCTGCTGGAAGTGGTCAACCGGCTGGTGGAAACGGGCAATACGCTCATCGTCATCGAGCACAACCTGGACGTCATCAAGACCGCCGACTGGATCATCGACCTGGGACCCGAGGGCGGCGGAGAGGGGGGCCGCATCATTGCCGTGGGCACGCCCGAAGAAGTGGCGAAAAAGAAGGCCAGCGTGACGGGGAAGTACCTGGCACCGTACCTGAAGCAGCCCTAGGCCAGAAGGTCCACCCGCCCGCCCAGGCCGCTACTCTGGTCCAGCATCCTGACCAGGTCGGCACCCAGCTTGGCATCCAGGTCCAGGCTCTTCTTGAGCATGCCCACGGCGACCTCGTTCTGGATCTTGGCCTGGTTGATGGCAACGGCGCCGGCGGGGGAGATGTTCACTTAGGACCTCTACAGGGGTCTATCGGCCCTTGGGGCCGGGACCTTGAGCGGCCCGCAGCAGGGCCGCCGCGTCCTGGATGCTCACCCGGGTGACCGTGGCGGCCTTGTTCTCGGCGGCAATGGCTTCGAAAACCTCTCGTCGATGGACTTGGACGCTTCGCGGGGCCTTGATGCCCAGGCGAACCCCATCCTTGGTGATGCCGAGGACGATGACTTCCACCTCGCCGCCGATGACGATGGACTGCTCTGGCTTCCGGGTGATGACGAGCATCTAAGCAGGCTAACAGAGCCCGTCACCTCTGGGCGATGACCGGGTAGCGCAGGGGGAATTTCTCTGAGTTGAGGACGATCTGGAAACCCATCCGGGTCTTGACGTTGATGACCAGCGGCCCCGCCAGGTTGGTGGTCATCTGCCGGGCATCCTCGGGAATCACCACCAGCGTGAGCACCATGGCCTCTTCGGGGGACTCCAGGTGGAGGGCTTCCGCCTCCTCCTCGCCCAGGGGCACCTCGTAGTCCTTCTTGATGCAGGCCGGATCGACGCAGACGAAGGACACGTCCTGGGACTCGGTCGACTGGAGGAACTTCAGGGGATAGGCATCCCCGGGTTCGAAGAGCCGGAAGAGGTTGAGGTTCGGGAAGCCCACCAGCCCCTTGGGAAAGGTGAGGAGGGTGGCCTCGTCCGGTTCCGGTGCTGGGACTGGGGTCGTTAGGGGATCAGGGGTCATGGCCGTCCAGGGTTGTTCCAAATCAACCCATCGGACGATTCCGGATCTTCCTTAGTTTCCAGGGCCCCGGCGCTGAAAACGTCCCACAGGGCATCGGCCCGCTTCCGGCGGAACCTGGGGTTGGGGATGGTGCGCTCCAGCTCCTCCTTGCTGCGGGGCGGATGGGCCAGGCGGGCCATGAGCCAGCGGTTGCCCAGTTCCATCACGGCGCCCACGTCCCCTTCGTTGCCCCAGGCCCACCGGAGCGCTGTCAGCTTCCGGGCCCGCTCCACCGCCAGCTCCCCCAGATGCTTCACCTTCTCGACCACGGGGTCATGCTTGGGGGATGAGTAGCCGCGGATGCGCTTCAGCAGGTGGCGCATCTCCTTGGGCAGGCTGGCCAGGCGGGGCCCGATCTCCGGGTGGTCCCGGTGGGCGTCGCACTCATCGGCCAGGATCCTGAGGAGGGGCAGCAGCAGGGCCGCGTCGCGGCTGGCATAGCTGATCTGGGCCTCCCGCAGGGGGCGGATCATCCAGTTGGAGTCCTGCTCCTCCTTGGGAATGTCGAGGCCCAGCTTGAGCTTGGCCATGGTCTTGAGGCCCGGCTGGGGGTAGCCCAGGGCCCGGGAGAGCAGCATGGTGTCGAAGATGCTCTCGGGCACCACGTCGTAGAGCCGCTTGAAGACGATGCCGTCCCCGGAGAAATCGTGGACGATCCAGGGCACCTGGGCCATGGCCTGCAGGGCGGGTCGCATGAGGCCGGCCAAAGGGAGTGGGTCCACCAGCCAGGCCTGGTCGTGGGTGGCCACCTGCATGAGCGCCAGCACGCAGTGGTGCATGCCCGTGAGGCTGCACTCGATGTCCACGGACAGCACACCGGCCTTGTGCCAAAGCGGCAGTGCCTCCTGCAGCTTTTCAGGGGTATCCACGAAGGTGGTGGGAAGGTCGAAGTGGTCAAGCACCATATGATCAGTGTGCCGCAAGAGGGGCTCCGATACGCTGGTGTGTCCGTCACGAATTTTGGGGAACACCATGAACCGATCGCTCTTCTGGACCACCTTCGGTACCGTCTTCCTGGCGGAAGTCGGCGACAAGACCCAGCTCGCGGCCATGACGGCCACGGTGCGCAGTGGGCAGATCTGGACGGTGTTCCTCGCCGCCAGCGCGGCCCTGGTCTGCGCCACGGCCATCGGCGTGGCCTTGGGCGGCGTCCTGTTCAAATACATCCCCGAGGCCGCCATCAAGTGGACCGCGGGGATGGCCTTCATCGCGGTGGGACTGTGGGTGCTGATCAAGGGTTGACCCGGCTCTTCTTCGACGGGGACTGTGGGATGTGCCAGAGCGCGGTGCAGTTCGTGGCGCGCCAGGACCGCTCGGACGGACTCCGCTTCGCACCGCTGGGCGGGCCGACCTGCCGGCGTCTGCTTCCAGAGAGCGTGAGGACCGGCCTACCGGACAGCCTGGTGGTGTTGACCCCAGCCGGAACCCTGCTGGTTCGGTCGGACGCGGTGATCCATCTGCTGCGACGGATGGGTCCGGCAGGGCGTCTCGGGGGATTCCTCCTGTCCTGCCTTCCGGGCTGCCTTCGGGACTGGGCTTACGGGCTGATAGCCGGCCAGCGAAGCAGGAACATCGGCTGTGCCCGGATCTCTCATTCCCGTGACGACCGGTTCGAACCATAGAAATAAAAAAATGTCACAATGCCACACGGGGTCGCACCGAAAGGATTAACAACAGCACTTTGGCCCTGACCGGAACCGTCCGCGATGGCCATGTCCTGTTCCACACCCAGGCCGCAAGGCGGCCCCAGCTGCGGCTTCGTCCGCACGGAGGATTCATGTTCACGAAGTTGATCGGCGCCGCCACCCTGTTCACCGCTGGTTCCCTGATGGCCGGTGGGACCGGCACCGTGGGCGCCACCCCCGTCCAGGCCTTCGGCGCCGAGGCAGCCCTGACCCAGGCCGGCGAGTGCGGAGCCAAGGACGGCAAGGAAGAGGGCAAGGCCCCCGCGAAGGCCAAGGACGGCAAGTCCAAGGACGCTTCCTGCGGCAAGGGCACCTGTGGCAGCAAGGACAAGAAGGGCAAGAAGGACGGTTCCTGCGGGAAGGACAAGAAGGCCAAGGAGGGTACCTGCGGCAAGGACCACAAGGACGGCTCCTGCGGCAAGGAAAAGAAGTAGCTGGCTGGAGGACGCCATGACTCAGGACAGGTTCACCGGCGTGGGGCTTGGGCTTCGCCGCCCACACCTCGAGCAGGTCGCGTGCATGGATCACCATGGCGTGCCCTTCTGGGAAACCTGTCCTGAGAACGTGGTCGGAGATGGGGGCCGCCAACATCGGCTGGCCTGCGCCATCCTGGACCGGGATCCCGTCCTCACCCACGGGCTCACCATCTCGGTGGGTGGCTTCGACGCCTGGGACGAGGACTACCTGCGGGACCTTGGCGACTTCCTGATCCGCACGGGGACCCCCTGGCACTCCGAACACCTCTGCTTCACCAGCGTGGACGCCAACTGCCTGCACGAGCTGCTGCCACTGCCCTTCACCCGGGAAGCCGTGCGGCATACCATCAAGCGGGCCAGAGACCTGCAGTCCCGGCTCCCCGTGCCCCTGCTGCTCGAGAACATCACCTACTACGCCGAACTGGGAGCCGCCGAGATGGACGAGGCGGATTTCATCACGGCCGTGCTCGAGGGCGCGGAGGTGGGCTGGCTGCTGGATGTGAACAACGTCTACGTGAACGCCCTCAACTTCGGCTTTGATCCGAAGGAATGGCTGGCGCGCATGCCACTGGATCGGGTGGTCCAGCTTCACATCGCAGGGCACAAGAAGTTCGGTGGTCTCACGGTGGATACCCACGGCGCGGAGGTGATCGATCCGGTCATCGACCTCATGCAGTGGACCCTGGCGCGCTTGGGCAGGCCCGTGCCCGTGCTGCTGGAGCGCGACAACCACATTCCCGACTTCGATATCCTGCTGGCGGAGCGGCTTCGCTTGCAGCGGGCCTACGACGCGGCACTGGCCGCAGTGGAAGTTCGCCATGACTGAAACCCGGACCCTCCACCTGCAGCGGGCCATGGCCTCCCTGGTGCTGGATGCGGACGAGGCAGCCCTCGAGGCGGATCCCGGTCGCGCCGCCCGGCGACACGGCCTCTCCGGGGCCGATCAGCGTGCCTTCCGCGAACAGGGCGAGGCGATGCTGACCTACCGCGAGCTGGCCCGCATGAGCCTCATCGAGCCCCTGGAGGAGATGTTCCCGGTGCTGAAGGCGCTGCTGGAATCCGAAGAGCGCTGGGACCCCTGCGTGCAAGCCTTCCTGGATGCCCGGCTGATCCGCAGCGGCCACTACCGCGACATCGCTCCCACCTTTCTCGGCTGGCTGGCTACCACCGGGTGGGGGCAGGAGCGGTGGCCCTTCCTCCTCGAGCTGGCCCACGCCGAGATCCTCGAGGTGCTGGTGGCCCGGTTCCCGGAGGCGGACCCGCCGGAGGGGCTGCACGCCGAGCCCGGCCCGGGCGACCTCGTCGTCCTGGCCCCCGCCACCCAGATCGTGTCCTATTCCCACGCGGTCCATTCCGTGACCGAAGACGCCCCAGTACCCGAGGTCCGGCCCACCCACCTCATCGCCTTCCGGAACGGGGATGGAGAGGCCCGATTGATGGAGCTGACCCCAGCCACCGCCGCCCTCCTGGTTCAGGCCCAGTCGCGACCCCTGGGGGATGCCGCCACCGCGCTGACCATCCCCGACCTCGCCCCGGTCCTGGACCTCCTGAATGACCTTCGTCGCGATGGTGCCATCGCAGGATTCCAAACCCCCACCTAGCCCAAGAGGCCCCCATGCGTTTCCGCTTGCTTCTGCCGGCCCTGCTGCTGGCGCTGCCGCTCTCTGCCCAGACCAGGGTCTTCCGCCTGGATGAAAACCACACGGTGTTCGGCTTCAAGGCCGCGACCCTCCTCTTCGATGTGCCGGGCCGGTTCATGAAGTTCAGCGCCGACATTCAGGGCGATCCCGCCACGCTGGAGGGCGCCAAGGTCCGCATCGTGATCGACGCCAAGTCCCTCAACACGGCCAACAAGGGCCGCGACGAGCACCTGCGCTCCGAGGACTTCTTTGATGTGGCCAAGCACCCGAAGATCACTTTCACCTCGACGGATGTCCGGAAGGAGGGCGACAAGGTTCGCGTCCAGGGCACTCTGGAGATGCACGGGGTCGGTAAGGAATTGACCCTCACTTTCGAGCCCGCGGAGGGCATGAACGGGGCCGGAGTGCGCACCTGGTCCTACCGCACGGTGATGCCGCTGGATCGCCTTGACTTCGGGGTGGGAGCCGAAAGCGTGGCTGCCAAGATCAGCCTGAAGCGGCAGGTCGAGATGAATCTGCTGCTGGTGGGTTTCTTCGAGGAGCCCATGGCGCCAACGAGACCGGGGAAGGCGAAGCAGGCCCCCAAGAAGTAGCGCTTGTCGCGAACCCCGCCGCCGCCGACACTGGCAGCGGCATGACGGGATCCTCTTCGACTGAAACAGAGCTGGTCCAGCGGGCCGCCCGGGGCGACTCCGATGCCTTCGGCGCGCTGGTTCAGCCCCACCTTTCCCTGTTCCACAACGGGATCCACCGCATTCTCGGCAACATGGCCGATACCCAGGATGCGCTGCAGGACGCCCTCATGAGCATGCACCGGGATCTGCCCAAGTTCGAAGGTCGCAGCCGATTCAGCAGCTGGGGTTATAGGATCTGCCTGAACGCGGCCCTGATGGCCCGGAGGAGCCGGGTGCGGGTCCACGACATGGAACGCCCCGAACCCCTGGCCCTGGGCCCCTTTGATGAGCGCGGCCACCACCAGGGGATGGACCACCTTCCGGAATGGCAAGTGGAGGCCCAGGCCCACGATCTCGTCGAAAAGCAGGAGCTGCGGGAATGCCTGAACCGCGCTCTGGACGAGCTGCCGGACAGCCATCGGATCGTGTTCGTGCTGAAGGATCTGGAGGACTGGGACACGGAGGATATCGCCCGGCACCTGCAGCTCACCCCAGGCACGGTCCGGCAGCGGCTCCACCGTTCGCGGGTGCTGCTCCAGGCGCGTCTGCGCACGTTTGTCCTCGGAGGCAGCCCATGAGTCTCCTGCCCTCCTGCCAACAGGTCCAGACCGAGCTCACCGAGTACGCCGAAGGCGCGCTTCCCCTTCCCCGCAGGATCGGCATCTGGGTCCATCTGCTGCTTTGCAGGGTCTGCGCGGGCTTCCTGCGGGGCCTCAGGGCTATGCCGGGACTGGCAAAGCGATCCCTGGCCCCGCCCGAATTGACGCCAGAGGATGCCACCAGGGCCCTGGCCGAGGTTCAGGCCGCCTTGAAGCGGAAGAACTCCTAGCCCCGTCTCAGGGTGAAGATGGCGATTTCCGGGGCCGCGGCGATGCGCATGGGCAGGCCCACCACCCCGAGGCCGCGGTTCACGTAGAGCAGGTCCGCCCCCTCCCGGTAGAACCCTGCCGTGCGGGGTCCGATGAGCCGAGCACTGCTGAAGCCCGGGATCGGATTGATCTGGCCCCCATGGGTGTGACCCGAAAGGGTCAATCGCGCCCCCGCGGCCAGGGCCTGCTCCCACTCGCTGGGCCGGTGGTTCAGGCAGATCCGGAAGGCCTCAGCAGGCAGGTCCCGGGCCGCCTCCGCCGGCCGGGGGCCGGGGCCGAAGATCATGCGCCGGAAGCGCCCGTTCCGCGCCATGGGATCCTGCAGCCCCATGATGGCCAGGGAGTCCCCTCCCCGGTGGACGAGGGCTGCGGCGTTCTCCAGGCAGCGGAACCCGGCGAGTTCCAGATCGCGCCAGATGGGACGCGGATCGTCGAAGTAGTCGTGGTTCCCCAGCACGGCAAAGCGGCCGAGAGGTGGATGGAAGCCGCGAAAGGCCTCCACGACGGGTTCCAGCTCCTCGGGCCGGCTGTCCACCAGATCCCCCGTGAAGACCAGGATCTCGGGCGCCTCCCGCTCGGCCAGGAGCCGCCAGCGGCCCAGAGTGCCCCGGCCCACCAGTGGCCCCCCGTGGAGGTCGCTCATCTGGGCGATCCGCAGGCCATCCAGGCCCGGTGGCAGGTCGGGAAAGGTGACGGTCAGGCGGGAGACCACCGGATCTCCGTAGGCCTCCCTGGCGCCCAGGGTGCCGAAGGCCGCTGCCGCTCCTGTGCTGGCCAGGGCCGCCGTGCGCAGGAAGGCACGCCGCCCGGGGTCGAGGGGCATGTCTTCCGTGGTCTCCTGGGCGTCCCGGGGCCTCCGGCCGAACAGGCGCCACAAACCCTCCGCCAGCATGGCGAGGAGCAGGTGTACCACGGTGAAGGCCTGGAAGTAGAAGGCGGTCCGGGCCAGTGTCCGAAGGAGGGGCAGCCCGCCCACCCCGCTGAGGCCAGCCACGCGGATTCCGGCGAAGATCACCAGGGGCAGGTGTAGGAGTCCCAGCCCCCATGGCAGCCAGCGATGGACGCGTTCGGGCAGCTCCAGCCGTAGCAGCCGGAGGTGGAGCCACTGGAGCAGGAGGATGAGGGCGAAGGCGAGGAGAAAAAGCATCTGGGAGCCTAGGGCCGTAGGATCACACTGAGGGTTCCCACGGTACGATCCTTCATGATTCCGTCCAGGGGTCGATGGATGCCCAGGGTGAAGGAAAGATTCCCGGCGAGCCGCCGCAGGACATCCGTGGGCAGGCTGAGGCGACCGCTGTCGAGCTCGAGCCCTGCTACGCGCTGGGCCGCGGGTCGGGGAGTTGCGTGATCCCAGACCGTGGCGTGCTCCAGGTAGGCCGTCAGGAAGCCGAGCCCCAGCTCCCCCCGCAGCCTCCGGAGGCCGTCGCCCTGGAGGGTGTAGGCAGGGAGGGCCGCCTGGACGACCCGGTTGGCGTCGAGAGTCGAAGGCAAAAGGGAGGTTGGAACACCCCCCAGGTGGAAGCGATCGAAGATCGTCGGGTTCCCCCCGAGGCCACCCAGCTCGGCGTGGAAGGTGACCGGCACCCAGGGATTGAGCCAGCCCGCGGTCAGGATCCAGCGGGTGAGATCCCAGGCCTGGCCATCGGTGCGTCCCTGGTACGCGCTCAGGCTCGTGGATCCATGGAAGCCGTGGCCATCCAGGCTCCATTGGCCTTCCATGCTCGCCACGCCGCCCGCCAGCGAGCGGGTCTGAGCTGCACCCCCGATGGGGACCACGCGTTCGAAGGCGACCGCCGGGCGCAGGTGATACGTGGGCCGCCCCAGATCCTGGAACTCGAGCGCCAGCTCGGCGCCGCGCCGTTCCCGGTCGAAGCCCTGCACGGCCACGAAGTCCTGGTGCGAGGGGTATTCGAGGGAGGAGAACAGCTGGAGGGAGGGGGCCCAGGTCCAGCCCCGCCAGGCGGCGCCCAGCAAGGCTCCGCGGGGGCCGGTGCCGTTCCCGAGGCCCGCCAGGACCTGCCAGTTCAGTCGCCCCAGGAGGTCGTTGCCCCCGGCCCCGATCTGGTAGCTGATGCTCGAGGGTGTGTTGCTGAAGCCCGCCAGGGACATGACCTCGTGGCTTTCCCCCACCCGGTAGGGATGGGGTGCCACGGGCACCGGCACGGGCAGGGGGCCCGGTTCATCGGCCTTCGGCAGGACCAGGTCTTTCACCAGCGGCGCGGGGTCCTGGGGGAGGGCCTTGCCGTCGAGGGGAGGAAGGCTCAGGTCCAATCGGCGGATCTGCAACCCGGTGGCACTGAGCTGGGTGTAGTACAGGGCCTGGCCATCAGGTGTGGCCACTGGGTTCCAGGCGGCCGCGAGGGTGCGGGTGAGGGGACGGCCTTCTCCATCCACCACGTTCCAGATGCCATCCAGTTCTTTCCAGGACGGGATGGCCCTGGTTTCAACCTTGGGGGGGACTGCCGTGGGCCCTTCTGCACCGCCCAGGGACCAGGTCCGGGGATTGGGCTTCAGCACCCCTTCGGAATCGGGCAGGCGAAGCTGGTAGGCGACGGTGGTCGAGGAGGTCCAGCGGGGCTTCCAGGGAAGCACACCATGCACGCGGCCCAGGCGGTGGGTGGGGGGCCTGATGGGCGCCAGCGGGGGGTGATCCGGGGGCTCGTCGGGGTCCTTTACCTCTGGCTTGGCCGCCTTCGCCTTGAGGTCCCAGACATAGAGGCCGGGCTTCTTCGGATCCAGCACCCGGGCCAGCAGCTTCGTGCCATCCGGGCTCAGGGCCAGGTCGGTGACCCAACCCTTCAACTGGGTCACCACCTCGCCTTCACGCAGGCCCTGGGCCCTGGCGCGGCGCTCCAGTTCGAGGGCCGTATGGATCAGCTCGGCGCAGAAGCGCTGATAGCCCTCCTTTGCACCGAAGCCGAAGGTGGCGGTGAAGGCCCCGTTGAAGTCGCGCTTCCCGGCCAGTCGGGTCCAGAGATCCTGGAAAACCTTTGGATTCGAAGTCCTGGTTTCCAGCCACTCGAGGTAGGCGCTGCCCCCCAGGTAGGCCATGCTGCCGCCCAGGAAGCCGCCCGTGCCACTCATGGCCTCGTAGCTGGGCAGCCTGCCTTCGATGGCCCACTGGCGAAGCACCGAGGCCCGGAAGGCGCTGTGGGGACGCCCGCTACCCGTGAGCCTGCCCTCGATGAGGGTGGCGTAGCCTTCGATGACCCAGCGCGGAGACTTCCGGGTCACCGGACCCAACACGGCTGTCCAGCGCTCCCACAACCCGGGTTTGCGGGACGGGCGCAGCAGGTGGTGCATGTGCCCCAGTTCGTGGGCCACCAGGAGTTCGGCCCAGCCCCGATGGTGCCCGATGGCGGAATCGGGCTCCGGCTCGGTCTTCCAGAGCACCACGAAGGGGCGCTGGAACAGGGGGAAGGCCATCCCATTGGCTTCCATCACCGGGTCCAGGATCAGGATGTCGATGGGTTTCTCGTACACATAGCCGACGAGGCCCAGGTACTGGGCATGAATGCCTTCCACGCGGCTGGCCACGTCCTGGCCGAAGGCCTCGAAGGCCCGCGGGCAGTGGATGCGGTAGTGGGCGGTGCTGTAGGTAAGCCACTCTGCCCTCGGAGATTGCACGGGGGGCGCCCCCTGGAGCAGGACGGGCAGCAGCAGGAAGCCAGGCAAGGGGGAGGGGAATCGCATGGCTCCAGTTTGACCAGGGAGTGATGGGGGTCACATTATGAGATTCGTTCTCAAAAAGGTCTTGATCCGATTCTTAACCTAATTGAGATTTAATCTCATGTTTCTGTTTCCTCTCTCCTTCCCTCTGCTGCCGGGTCCGTGTCTGGCTGTGGTGTCACCTACCCCGTTCCGGCAAGTGGATCGCAAGGTGCTGGCCATGGGCACAGAACTGCGCCTGCACCTGGAAGGCGGGATCGACCAGGTCCGGGCCTCGGAAGTGGCCCTGGCGGAATCGGCGCGGATTGAGGCGGCGTGTTCGACCTGGGATCCCGCCTCGACCTGGAGTCGCCTCAACGACGCCCAGGGCCGACCCGTGCCGCTGGAACCCGAGTGGATCGCCCTTCTGGCGGAGGTGAAGAAGTGGCACCAGCGTACCGAGGGCGCCTTCGATCCCGTACTGCTGGCCCTGGTGCGGGCCTGGGGTTTGCGCTCGGGAGCCACCACGCCATCTGCCCAGGATCTCCTGGAGGCCCGGGGGGCTTCCGGGGCGGGCCTGCTGGAACTGGACCTGGTGGCGGGCACGGCCTGCCTGAGGAATGCCCGCGCCGGTTTGGAGGAGGGGGGCTTCCTGAAGGGCTACGCCCTCGACCGCATGCGCAAGGCCTCGGAGGCCAGGTCCGGATGGATCGACTTCGGCGGCCAGATCCTGGCCTGGGGCAGGCCGAAGCCTGTTTCCATCGCGGATCCCTCGGACCGGCACCGCCCACGGCTGCGGTTGGTGCTCCAGAATGCCTCCCTGTCCTGTAGCGGCACCTCGGAACGGGGTCGGCACATCCTGGATCCCCGGCATGGTGAACCCTGCGCGACCTGGGGCGCCACGGCCGTGGTGGCGTCCCAGGCCCTGATGGCCGACGTCCTTTCCACCGCCCTTTATGTCCTCGGCCCGGAGGCGGGCCTCGCTTGGGCCGAAGGCCACCAGGTGGCCGCGGCCTTCCTTATGAACGATGGACAAATCCGCATGACGCGGGCGTTCCGCGACCTGCAACCCACCTTCACTCAACCGGAGTCCCGATGAAGTCCCTGCTCACCCCCCTGCTGTGCTCCCTGCTGGCGGCCTCCGCCTTCGCCCAGGAGCAGCCGGATACCGAAAAACGCGTGGCGGACCTGGAGCGCCGCCTGGAGGCCATGTCCCGGGAACTGGAAACGCAGAAGACAGGAACTGCCGCCCCGAAAACCCCGGAGGAGGGGCGATTCGGCCTGGGCGCCAGCGCGGCCAAGGTCTATTCGGCAGCCCCGGGACTCAGCGTGGGTGGCTACGGTGAATTCCTATACGAGAGCAAGGCGGCGACCCTGCAGAACGGCACCCTTGTCGGGACTGAAAAGAAGGCCGATGCCCTCCGACTGGTGCTCTACACGGGCTACAAATTCAGCGACCACATCGTGTTCAATTCCGAGATCGAGTTCGAGCACGGTGGGTACAGCGACGAGCATCCAGAAGGTGAGGCCATCGTCGAATTCGCCTACCTGGATTTCCACTTCACGAAGGCACTGAACCTCCGGGCGGGGATGATGCTCGTGCCCATGGGGTTCATCAACGAGCTGCACGAGCCGCCGGCCTTCCTGGGGGCCCGCCGGCCCCAGGTCGAGCGGACCCTCATTCCGGCCACCTGGCATGAGAACGGGGTGGGCCTGCATGGCGACCTGCCTGGAAACCTGACCTACCGCCTCTACCTGATGAATGGCCTCAACGCGGCGAAGTTCAGTGCAGCGGGCATCCGCGATGGGCGTCAGGCCGGCAAGGAGGCCAACGCCCAAAGCCTGGCCTGGACCGGTCGCCTGGATTGGACGCCGCGACCCGGGCTTCTGCTGGGGGGGAGTTTCTATACCGGCAACAGCAACCAGAGTGGCGTTGGTGAGACCATTCGCACGACCCTTTGGGATGCCCACGTGGAGTTCCGGGCAAGGGGCTTCCAGTGCCGCGGCCTGTACACGCAAACCATCAACGCAGAGGCCGGAATTCAAGGGCTCGGTGCCACGGATCCTGCCCGTGAAGTGGGTACGAGGCAATGGGGTGGTTACGTAGAGGCCGGCTACGACCTGCTGGGGGGTGGCCGTCAGGCGCTGGTCCCCTTTCTGCGCTGGGAGCGGCTGAACGCCCAGCAGTCCGTGGTGCCTGGCGTGCTGGTGCAGGGGGAGAACGACCAGACCGTGCTGACGGTCGGTATGAACTACCGACCCATTCCCAACGTGGCCGTCAAGGCGGATCTCCAGACGTTCAAGGACCGGGCCCAGACCGGCCGGGACCAGATCAACCTCGCCCTCGGCTTCTACTTCTGAGGCACCCATGATCCGCGTTCTGGCCCCTCTAGCCCTGTCGCTCCCGCTGTTCGCCGTGCTGCCCACCACCCAGGAAGCCCTGGCTCTGGCTTTCCCAGGTGCTCAATTCGTCCGTAGGGAGCATGTGCTCACGGAGGCCCAGGCCGAGCGGGTTAAGACACTGGCGGCGGCGGAGGTCTCTGGGCGCTGGATCGTGGCCTATGAGGCACGAAAGGACGGCCAACAGGTGGGGATCGGGTTCTTTGATACCCACCGGGTGCGAAGCCTGCATGAAACCCTTCTGGTGGCCGTTTCGCCCGAAGGCCGGATCCTCCGCGTGGAGGCAGTGACCTTCCGGGAGCCGGCGGAATACATGGCCAAGGAGGCCTGGATCAGGCAGTTCGAGGGGAAGGGCCTGAATCCACAGCTGGGCCTCAAGGGAGCCATCCGCCCCTTGTCCGGGGCCACCCTTACCGCCCACGCCATGACCGACGCGGCACGGCGCTGCCTGGCCCTTCACCAGGTGCTCTACCGGGAGGCGAAATGACCCCCCTTGAACGCTGGTGCCTGCACCTGGCCGCCCTACTTACCGGAGGCACCGGCCTGATGGATGGGCTGCTGCGGTGGTTCGGCCAAAGGGCGGGGGAATTTGGTCCTGAGGTTCACCCCTGGCTGGGGCCTGCGCAGCACCTGCACGTGCTGGTGGCGCCCGTCCTGGTGTTCTGCCTGGGCGTGATGGTGCGCGGCCATCTGTGGCCCAAGGTCCGGCAGGGGCGGGAGGGTCGCCGGACCGGGCTTGGAGCGGCCCTGCTGATCGCACCCATGGTCCTGTCCGGGTACACGATCCAGGTCGTCACGCTGCCAGCCTGGCGCCAGGGCATGGCGTGGGTCCATGGCATCAGCGCCGGAGCCTTCCTGCTGGCCTACTTCGGTCACCTAGCCCACCGGGGACTCGGCCAAGGCGCCCTGTCAGGGGGCGCCCACAGACATCCGGCAGCCGATAGCTCCAAGTTCGAGCCCTTGGCCCACCCTATATGCCCCGTCCCACCGGCTGGCCATGAAGATCGACGCCAGAGGATGACGCGGCCGCCAGTCCACGATCTAGACTGATCCCATGGCCAGGATCAGAGTCCTCCCCGATCAGGTCGCGAATCAGATCGCGGCGGGCGAGGTCGTCGAGCGGCCGTCGTCTGTGCTGAAGGAATTGGTGGAGAATGCCCTGGATGCTGGCGCCGGGCACATCGACATCGTCTGGGAGGAGGGCGGCAAGAAGCTCCTGGAGGTGGCCGATGATGGCTCAGGCATGGCCCGGGATGAGTTGTACCTGGCCCTGGAACGCCACGCCACCAGCAAGGTGCGGACTGCAGAGGACCTGGGGCGCCTGGGTACCTTCGGCTTTCGCGGGGAGGCCCTGCCCAGCATCGCCAGTGTCAGCCGCTTCGAGCTGGCCAGCGCCGAGGTCGAGGGCGCCGGCCATCGGCTGCGCAGCGAATTCGGGATCATCAAGGAGGTGCTGCCGGTCTCCCGCAGCCGCGGCACCACCGTCACCGTACGGGATCTGTTCGCCCAGCTGCCGGCCCGCCGCCGCTTCCTGAAATCCACCGATACCGAACATGCCCAGCTCTGGGGCGTGGTGGCGCGCCTGGCCCTGAGTGCGCCTGGCATCCACTGGACCATCCGCCCGGATCGCGGCGCGGCGGTCATCCTGCCCCCGGTGGAAGGCGCAGGCGAGCGTCTGGCGCCCCTCCTGGGGGAGAGGATGGGCCGCCTGGTGCCCTTCGTGAATGGCGAGTTGCCCTGGCGCCTGCGGGGCTTCGTCTCCCCGCCGGACCTCAGCTTCCGGGACCGGAACCACCTCTACCTGTTCGTGAATGGGCGATCCGTGCGGGATCGCCTGCTCCTGGCGGCGCTATCCGAAGCCTGGTCAGGCACCTTCGCCAAGGGATCGTACCCCGCGGCGGTGCTCTTCCTGGAGCTGCCGCCAGAGGCCGTGGACGTGAACGTGCATCCCACGAAGGCCGAGGTTCGCTTTCGGGAGCCCCAGCGTGTCTACGCCTGGGTTCGAAGTGGCGCCGAAGACGCCTGGGCAAGGCTCCGGGGCGGGCTGGCCTCCGTACTGGAGCTGCCCCCCAAGCCCCTGCAGGTCGAATTCGACCTGGATGCCTCCCGCCGGGCGGCGCAGCAGCATCCCAGGCTGTGGTCGGACCCCTCCGGAAGCGCCCCGGGTGCCTACCGGGCCATGGCTGACGCCTTCGACACCCGTCCCATGGATCAGACCTACCCGTTGGAGTCCGCGCGATCAGGGGTCGCAGAGAACGCTGACTCAGGTCCAGAAGTCAGGTACATCGGTGCGTTCGAACAGACCTACCTGTTGGCGGAGATCACCGGCGAACGGGGGGCGGAGTTGTGGATCGTGGATCAGCATGTGGCCCACGAGCGGGTGCTGTTCGAGCGGCTCTTCCTGCGCCGCCATGCCCCCGCCATCCAGCCCCTGCTGCCGCCCCAGGTGGTCCAGCTCGGACCAGAGGCACTGGCCCGACTGGCGCCCTTCCTGGCGGAACTGGAGGCTGCGGGTGTGGAAGCCGAGCCCTTCGGGAGCGACGCGCTGGTGGTACGGGGGCTGCCGGATTTCCTCATCGATCGTGACCCCCAGGCCCTTCTGGAGGATCTGCTGACCCGGCTGGAACGGGAAGGCCGTGTGGACCTCGAGGCCTTCCGTCGTGACCTCAACGCCGAGCTGGCCTGTCGGGCCGCCATCAAGAAGCACCACGCCCTGCCCCCCGAGCTGGCGCTGCGCCTCATCCAGGACCTGCTGGCCTGCGAGGTGCCGAACACCTGCCCCCATGGCCGGCCCATTCTCAAGAAGCTCACCCTCGAGGAACTGGAGCGGAGCTTCGGGCGCAAAGTGTAGGTGGCGGGAGCCTCTGAGCTATTTCTGAGCCCGCTCGGCGACCAGATCGATGCCCAATCGCTTGGCGGTGGCATAGAGGGCTGGACGGGCGAGTCCCAGGGTCTCGGCGGCATCGGCCACGCGGAAGGCACACGCGGACAAGGTGTCAAGGAGAAGGCGTCGCTGGAAGGTACGGGTGGCTTCTTCCCAGGTCCGGGACTGGAGGGCCGGTGCATCCAGCTCCGGGAAATGCCGGGGCCTCAGCAGGCCGTCCTCGCAGCGCAGAATGGCGCGCTCTAGGGCATGAAGCAGCTCCCGCACGTTGCCCGGCCAGGGCAGCCGTGAGAGCGCCTGGGGCAGCCCCGGAGCCAGGGAGGGCGTTGGCCGCTTGGCGGACTGGGCGGCGCGAACCGCCAGGCGCGGCAGCAGGAAGGGGAATTCATGGCGACGCTCCGAAAGAGTGGGCAGATGCAACACAGCGCCCTGGAGTCGGAACAGAAGGTCCCGCCGGAAGGATCCGGCGGAGGCAAGGTCTTCCAGGCTGCGGTGGGTGGCGGCGATGAATCGTACGTCGACCTTGACGGCGTGATCCGAGCCCACCCGGCGGATCTCCCGCTCCTGGAGCACCCGGAGCAGCAGGGATTGCAAGCGGGGCGACAAGTCTGCCACTTCGTCCAGGAAGAGGGTGCCTCCCCGGGCCGTTTCGATGGACCCGCGTCGGTCCCGGTCCGCCCCCGTGAAGGCGCCCTTGGTGTGACCGAAGAGTTCGGACTCCAGCAGCCCTTCGGCGAAGGCCGAACAGTTCACAGGAACCAAGGGACCCGTGCGGCCCGAGCGGCGGTGCACCTCTTCGGCCGCCAGCTCCTTGCCGCTGCCCGTGGGCCCCAGGATCAGCACCGGCAGGTCCGAGGCCGCCACCCGATTCAGCTCCCGGAGGACTTTGGCCATGGGCTCACTGCCATCCGTCACCAGGAGACCTGGCTCGGTATGCGTTTCGACGGGCTTCCGGGCCCGGATGTGGGCGAGCCAAGGGGCAATGAGAAGAGGCTCCAGGGGACGGGCAGGCTCCGAATCCACGGCCTGACCCAAGAGCACCGAACCCACGGGACAACCTTCCCAGACCAGCTCATATCCGCGCCAGACCCAGGATCCATGCAGGAAGGGGGCCAGGCTCCCGTCCTTCGCCAAGCGGCTGAGGGCGCCCTCCGGGGGGGCCGCTCCGGCGCCGAGGGTCCTGAGCAGGCCCTCTTCCTCCCAGGCGATCCAGGTGGGGGAGGCCCGCTGGGCCAGCCAGTCCTCGAGCAGGTCCGCGGGTGTCGAGTCGGGGGAGGCCCCGGGGGAGGGCCAAAGGGCCGCCAGCCGGCGCTGATGCCGAGGTGAATCCGCCCGGTCCGCGATGACCTGTAGGGCGAGCAGACCCGCGGCTGTGCGCTGCCCGGGCACACGTTCCAGCACTTGGAGGCCCAACTCAAGACACATGATTTTCGAAGGACAATTGCGCCAACTTAACCAGAAATCACGAGCCACTCCGAGTCCACGAAAGAGCTGATGCGCTTGCCAACTGAGGCGAGTCTCTGGATCGGATTGGTCCGGTGGTCCTACTGTCAACGGTCCAAGGACTGCCTCAAGAAAGGATGCATAGGGATGATTGAGAACGTGTGAAAGTCCTTCTTTCACTATTTCCCATTGTTCTCCATCTATGCCATGGATTGCCAATAGCCCCCAACCAGGGGTGAAGTCAGGATAAGCCTCTACCAGGGCCCGGATACGGGACAGGGCTGCCTCGGGTTCCAGATAGATATCGGCCAATTGAGCCTGTTCCAGGTCGAGCCAGGGTTGGGGCAAGGGTCCCCGCAACGCAGCCCAACGATGGTGTGCCCGGAGGTCAGCCCACTGAAGGGCCATGAGGGCCGCGTTGGAAGCGGCCCGTGCGGCCCACCCGCCGGAGTTCAGTCGAAGGAAATGGGCATGGGCCAGGGTGAAGGCCCGCAGAGCCTTTTCTGGTTCACAGTCCCGGTGGAAGCAGTATCCCTGGGCCATCCAGTGGAAGGGGTCCGCACAGGGGTGGGCCGGAGTGCCCCAGGTTGGATATCCCTCGATGGGAGCCGGTGCTTCACCGCCCCAGCGCATGCGCAGGCGGTCCCAGGAGGGATGACCAGAAGGTGGCGGGAGATCGGGGCGATCCTGCTTCTCCAGGAGGTCTGCTTGCAGAGCTTCCGCCCACCCAGGTGGAAGTGCGGCGGGCACCCTGTTCTGCAATACCTCGAACCAGTTGGGATCGGGTGGCCCCCCGGTGCCCACATGCTGGGGAATCCAGGGTGAAAGGCCCTTGACCGAAGCCCCCAGACCCCGACCCCAGGCCCGGATGCTGGGGTCCATCATCCACTGCCCATTGGGTTGTTCGCACAGCCACACAGCACCACGATGGTGGGCCAGTTCCTCGGGCAGGGAGGACAGGATTAGCGGCTCCGCATGCTGCTGGAGGGCAGGCCAGGGCAAACCTGGGTCCAGTGGCCCCTCGGGTATCAGCCGCCCCTCCACATCTTGGTCCTTTAGGAGGGTTTCCCACCAGCCAGGGGGGAGGGTGTGCCAGGTCGCGGGGAGCAGGTCCAGATAGGGCGGGAGGTGAAGGGTTCCCTCGGCATCCACCGCACCCAACACGCTCACCCAGCGGAGGCGCTGGGAAAGATCCAAGACCACGGAGCCTGCAGCCATCCAGGGGTTGCCGTCCCCCTCCAGCAGGGCCTCCCAGGCCCAGGCCAGCAGTTCGTCCTCCCGCGGGCCGCGAACAGTCACCGGAACACCCGGGCTGCCATGCCGCAGGCGGGCCACCCAGGCAGGGTCAGGGCAGGGTCCAAAATCCGTAGGGATGGCCAGGACCTGGGGCCCCTCGGGTCTCCTGGCTTCCTGGGCCAGTCTGGGCCAGCGGCCTTCGCGGCCCCCCAGCATCCAGGCCTGCGAAATGGCGGCCAGGGCCCAGGGTGCATCGCCCCAACGCCGACCGCGATCCAGCCCCCAGGGGGCTTTCCAGTGCCCAAGCCAAGCGGCTCTCAGCATCCGAGCATGCCTTGCCAGACTTCCCAAAAACCGGGAAAGGTCTTGGCCACACACTGGGGATCCTGGAGTTCCCCGCCCCAGCGCAGCCCCCCCAGGGCGGCCGCGAAGGCCATGCGGTGGTCGTTCCGGGGATCGTAGGCCCCCCGCACCCGGGAGGGTGTCCCCGGTCGTACCCGCAGGGTGTGGTCACCGATGACCTCCGCCTGGCCCCCCAGCCAGCGCACCAACTCCGCGGAGGCAACCAGGCGGTCACACTCTTTATGGGGCAGGGTCTGGAGTCCCCGCAATTCCGAGGGGGCAGGGGCAAGGGCGGCCAGGGCGGAGAGCACTGGCCCCAGATCGGGACAATCCGTCAGATCCGCATCCAATCCCCGAAGCAATGGACCAGCGAGTTCCACCACCTGGGGCTCCACCCAGCGGATGTCGCAGCCGGCGGCTTCGAGGATCGACAGCATGGCTCGGTCCCCTTGGGAGTCCTCGCGATCGAGGGGCCCCACCCGGATCCGTTTGCCGGTGGCCGCGGCGGCGGCCAGAAAGGCTGCGGCCGCACTCCAATCCCCTGGCAGTGCAAGAACCTGTGGTCCCAGTGCTCCCCCGGGGATCCTCCAGGAGCCCGACTCCAGCTCCGCGGCACAGCCGAAGCGTCCCAGCCACTGGGTCGTCAGCACCAGGTAGCTGGGACTTGCCACCTTGGACCAGGTCAGGTGGCTGGCATCAGGCAAGGCCGCTGCCGCGAGGGCGAGACCCGACAGGAACTGGCTGCTGAGCCTGGCGTCGACCTGGAGATCCAGGTGGCGGGGGGCGGTGAGGGTTGGCTGGAGCCAGGCGCCTGTGGCGTCAGGAAGCCACTTCGCCCCTAAGGCCTGCAGGGGGTCCAGGAGGGGCCCCAAGGGACGTTCGAAGAGCCGGGGGTCCCCCTCCAGCCGGATGGGGCTCCCCGCCGAAAGGGCCAACCAGGGAAGGAGGAAGCGCAGTGTGGTGCCCGAGGCGCCGAGCCAAAGTGGGCGTTCGGCATGGGGCTTCCGACCCCCCTCCAGGGACCAAAGGCCATCCCGTTCCTCCAGGTGGAACCCAAGCCCACGAAGGGCCTGGCGCATCCAGCGGGTGTCCTCGGCCTCCAGGCCGCCTCGAAGTTCGCTGGTGCCAGGGGCCAGGGCAGCCAGGAGCAGGGCCCGGTTGGTGACGGACTTGGACCCAGGGATTCGGACCGGGCCCAAGCTCCCTTCCACACCGAAATGGATGTCTTCTGGAAGTGACAAGCGCATGAGGCAGGGTGCCGTGCGACCGCCCTGATCGCAAGGGCGGATTGGCTAGATGTTTTCGAAGATCGGCTTTGAGATGCGCTTGTCAGTCACCAGGGTCCAGCGGTAGACCCCGTAGAAATCGATGGTGCGGCTGTAGTGCAGGGTGATGGTACAGAGGCCAGCCTCGGCATTGCTGGTCTTGGCGACACGGATCGCATTCTTCGTCGTAAGCACTTCGATGACGCCCAGTTCCTTGGCCTTGTCCTTGACCTCGCGTTCAATGGTTTCGATGGGTTTTTTGCTGGCCCCGCTCGCGATGAAGTCGCAGGCATCGATCAGTTCGCTGTTCCCGTAGTAGACCGGAACAGCCTTGTAGGCCGCCCCACCGACCACACCCAGGACGAGCATGGAGATGATGCATCCGAGCTTGCCTTCGCCGCGTTGAGTCCGCATGAGTGCCTCCGCCTCACTTCAGGTCTTCGAGGGCCTGCCTGGCCAGGGGAGCGACCAGGGGACCATCGGGACCGAGAAGGGTTGATTGAGGATACTTCAGGGCCTGCCGGAATGCCTGTGCCGCTTCGGATTGGTAGGAAGTGCCCAGGTGTAGGAAGCAGAGCCCCGTGTGGAAGTCGACCGTGCCCTGACTCACGCCCCGGACAGTACTGAGCCGCGTGTCCCGCAGCAGCTCGATGGCCTTGTCGTACTTCCGGAACTGCATCAGGGCCAGGGCCAGGTTGAGCTTGATCAGATTGGCCTCGTCCCCCTTGGCCCCCGCGTACTGCAGGCGAAGCTGGGCGAGCACCGCCGGATAGCAGAGGCTGGAGGATCCCAGGGGGATTTCCAGCGCCTCGTTTTGCAGCTGGAGGGTGCTGCTGGCACCCTCTTGAACCAGGGAGAGGGATCCTTTGGTTGCCTCCAACCTTGGTTGAAGCTCCTGCAGGGAGGCGATGGGCTTTCCCGCCAGGCTCTGAACGGATTTGCCGATCTGCAGACCTGCCTTCAGGGCGGGCTCGGAGGCGGAAAGCACCCAGAGGCCGGGCTCGCCGGCCAGGTCCAGGAAGGAAACACCCAGACTGGGCTGCTGAATGGGTGGCATGGCGTTCAGCCGGGCGGTCAGCGAGTTGAGGGGATCCTGCTCAAGGGGTTTCACCACGAGGCGTTCTTCCTCCCCGTCGAAGG
Source organism: Candidatus Geothrix skivensis (assembly GCA_016721195.1). GTDB lineage: Bacteria > Acidobacteriota > Holophagae > Holophagales > Holophagaceae > Geothrix > Geothrix skivensis. The sequence goes on from JADKIO010000010.1 coordinate 60,901, forward strand.
TGGCAAGCACGAGCTCGACCCGGTGGATGACTTTGTCCGGGATGGGCCGAGCCACAAGGAACAGTTCCGCTTCCCGGGAGGCCTTCAGGCGGGCCAGGGCCTCCTTGGGAGGCTCGCCGGAGCGGGGAGCCAGGAAGGCCAGGTTGTGCAAGCGCTCTCCAAGGGCCTCCATCTGGCCCTGGAACCGGGCCCGGCCCGTGAACTCCCCCTCGTCCAGCCCAAGAAAAGCAAGGCGAGGCTTGGGTCGGGCCTCAATGGCCATGGCTTTGCCTTCTTCGATGGTGATGCGCCTCGAGAAGCCCCCTCCGGGGAACCTCACCAGCAGTTCATAGGTTCCAGAACAAACGGGGCTGTCGGCCACGGGCAAGGGGCCGTGGCTTTGCCCGGAAAGGAACAATTCACCTCCGGGCCAGACTGAGCTCACCGAAAGGCTGCCCTTGGAAGGCGCCATGCGGAAGGGCTCGAGGGTGTGGTCCGCCGGCGGGGAGGCCAGTTCCGCCCCCAGGTCAAGGATCCTGGTCCGGAAGCAGGGGGCCCTCAGTTCGAGTCGGTGCTTGCCGGGCATCAGTTCCGGAATGATGAAGGGGGAAGAGAGGTCATCAGGCTGCAGGCCCAGAGGCTGGGCGATGGATGCCGCCTCGGGGCCAGCTTTGCCGATGGCGAAGCCGAGGCTTTGACCATCCAGGAGGATCTCCACGTCGCTGGGGTGGGTGTAGAGGATGATGGTCGAAGCCCGGCGGACCAGCTTGAAATCCACGGATTTCACGTCATGGGGTCCGAGCTCCAGAGTGATCTCCGATGGGGCATGGCCCGGACGGCCATAGACCAGCTTCCGGGTGCCGAAGGGCAGGAATTTTCGCGGCAATACCGCGGTGGGCTTCCCGTCCAGCAGGAGGCGTCCACCTTCGGGTTGGCAACTCAGTTTGACCAGGGCGAATTTCTCGCCCCTCATCCGATCGTAGAGGCTGACGAGACGCTGGGAGGTGAGGGCTCGATCCAGTTCGAAATCAGGGTTCAGCTCCAGCAGAGACTGGAGGCGGACCTGGGCCCGGGCCCGGTTCGGCGCGCTGCGGTCATCGAGTACGGCGAGCCAGTTGTAGCTTTCGCACAGCACCTGGATCCATTCCGGTTCCAGGCTGGCCACGCGGGAAGACAGCCGGGCCACCACGGCATCAAAGCGCGTGGTGGCGCCCTCCCGATCCCCCTGGGTGGCCCAGAGGGCCTTGGCCTGGACGAAGGTGTCCTTGAGGGCTGGATCCTGAGCCCAGAGGAGAGCCCCAAGGAGCGGGATGGCAAGGAGGAGTCGGATGCGCATGTCAGTTCAACCGGATGAGCAGGTCGTTTCGGCGATCGCAGAGGATCAGGCCACCGGAGCGATCCAGCGCCAGCGAGGTGATCCGGCCGTTGATGCCAAGGGACTTGAAGGTGGCCTGCCGGAGCACGGTCCCATCCGGTCCGAACAGGACCACCCCTTCTCCGTAGTCTCCACCATCCACGAGCGCCGCGACATGTCCCGCGCCATCGGAGGCCAGGGCAGTTACAGAGCGAAAGGGTACCGACAGGTCCTTGCCATAAGGCACGATGATACGCGGCTGGCCGTCCCCATCCAGGAAGAGGAACTTCCGGTCGGCATCCGTGGCGATGACCACACCCCCCGCAGGAAGCGGCGCCAGGGCGTTGGCCGTGGGCGAGGCCATGGTCCGGATGGCGCCATCGGGTGCGAACACGGTGATGGCTGGGGTCTTGGCATCCGCGATCCAGAGGTTGCCCCATCGATCCAGGGCGGCCCCAGAAATGGCCCCGAGCGTACCCAGGGGCTGGGGGGTCACCGAGCCCTCCCGGATCAGCCCCGCCTTGGTCACCAGCAGGACAGAGGTGGGCCCGTTGACCAGGGCCCGGGTGCCTGGGGCTGGTGGTTCCAGCTGAGTCAGTTCTCCCTCATGCAGCCGGAAGACCCGGTCGAGATCATTCTGGAAGATGAGCAGCTCTCCGGCCGGTGTGACAGTCAGCAGGGTGGGAGTCTTCAGCCACTTGGTCCGGCCGCCGGGCCACGGCCCGTCATTGCGGAAGGCAGGCTTCAGGAGGCGGTGCTTCACGCGAACGGCCATGCGCCAGGTGGCTTCGGCTGCCTCCGGGGACTGGGGTGCCTCCGTGCGCAGCCGCTGCAGCAGCTTCAGACAACCGGGCAGATCCCCTAGCAGGTCCAGGGTTTCGGCGGCCTCCAGCAGGGCCTGGGGCACAATCGTAGAACCGGTGTTCAGGCGGAAGGCATCGATGAACTGTTGCAGCGCACGGCCCAACTGACCCTGGTCCCGCCAGGCCCGGCCCAGCTGCAGGCGCGCCTCGCCGCGGACCGCGGCATCCGGGAAGAGATCGAGCACCCGGTTGAATTCGGCCATGGCGTCCTTCAGTTCCGCGGGACGCCGAGCCTGCCTCGCCAGCAGGAGGCCCCTCAGCAGCAATCCGTCGGCGGCTTCCGGTGACTTGATGTACTCGCTACGCAGCCGGTCCAAAAAGGGCATGGCCGCTGGGGGTTTCTGCTCGATGTCCACCTGATGGCGGGCCAGCCGCAGCAGGGCCATGGGGGCGAAGTCGCTGCGGGGGGCTGTCTGGAGCAGCTGGCCCCAAGTCTCCAGTGCCTCCTTGTAGGCCTTGGCGGCATAGGCTCGTTCGCCACTTCGGAAGAGCCTCTCGGCCAGCTCGCCATCCTGGGGCTGACCCTGAGCCAGCACCGGCAGCACGCACAGCAGCGCCGCCGGGATTCGGAACCAGGGAGACAGAACACGCATGGAGGCCTCGGATCAAGGAAAGCATAGCCGCCCCGAATCCGCTCAGGGCTCCAGTGCCTTCAGGAGCGCCTCGGGCGAGTAGGGCTTATACAGGACACCCAGGATCCAGGGCTCCCCCGGGCTGGTGTCCCTGGCCGCGGTGGACAGGAGGACATGGCGGCAGCGATGGGTTTCGTGCTGCAGCTTCAACCAGGGACGGAGATCCCCCTGGCCATCAGATTGTTCCGAGATGAGCAGGTCCACGGGGTGTTCCGCCAGCAGCGGCGCGGCCTCCGTGCGGCTGCTGGCCTCCTGGATCTCCCAGTGCTGACCCAGTGCCGTCAGCAGGCGCTTGCGGAAGAAGGCGCTGGGTTCCAGCAGGAGGATGCTGCGAATGGGAGCTCGCCGAGAGATGCTTGCCTCATCCAGTCCAAGGGCCAGAAGGGATTCCTTTGCGGCGCTGCGCAGGCCCAGGCCAGTGGCCCCCTTGAAAACCTCCTTCAGGGGTTCGACCAGATCCAACTGGCGCGTGAGGCCACCGATCTCGCAAAGCCGGGCGAGGTCTCTCCAGTCCTGATCCTTGTGGTCAAGCTCCCGGAGCACCATGCCCGCCAACTCGGCCGCGAGTTCGGCCCGCATGATGAATTCCGGGTCCTGGAGGGCCTCCCGCAGGGCCAGGAGGGCAGGCGTCCGGCCCGGCCCCTTGGGGGGAAGCATCCCCACCATGCCGCGCACCTTTTCTTCCCGGTCGGCAATGTGGCTGAGGCTGGCGCTGCGGCGGCCCAGCTCCTTCACCACCGCCGCCACGCGGTCGTTGGTGTCCCGGTCCCAGTCCCCCTTGGTCCGAAGGTCGAAGAGGAAATCCGAGAAGGCATCCTTCAGGCGGGAATAGAGGGTCTGGTCGAAGCAGTAGAGGTTCTGGGTGGCGAGGATGGCACGCAGGCGCTGGCCCTCCCCCTCCCGGTCATCGCAGCATCTGCTGATGAGCTGTTCCAGGGCCGGAACCACCTCCATGGGAATGGGGCGATCGAAGCCGGGGAAGGCCCCGAGGAGTCCCTCCAGGGCCCGGATCAGCACCTGGGGCAGTTTCAGGTGGGTGGATTTGGCGAGCAGGCCCAGGCCGGCTTCTGGCGTGCCGAGTCCAGCGAGGGACTCCACCAGGGCCTCCTGAAGGCGGGCTGGCTTGCCATCGTGCAGGAGGTCCAGCAGGACCGGACTGGCCGCATTGCTTCGGATGGCGCCCAGGGCCTCGACAGCCTCCAGAACCAGATCATCCCTCACATCGGTCTTGAGGAAGGCCATCAACGGTTCAGCGGCAGCTTCGGTGCCATTGACGGTGAAAATGCGGAGGGCGGTGCGGACCTGCTCTGGCTGGCCGGATTGGAACAGCTCCATGACGGCCGGGAAACTGGAGGGCAGTTTGGCGAAATGATGCATGGCCCGGTGGCCCACTTCGATGATCTCGTCTTGCATGGCGCGGAGGAAGAAGGGGCACAGGCCATCCTCCTCGCGGGCGCCGAGCGCGTCCAGGCAGGCCGTGCGCCGCTTGGGGTCTGGGATGGCGTAGATTCGCTCCAGGGCCTCCTTTGCCGAGGCGGGCACAAGGCGGCAGAAGGCATGATCCAGGCCATCGCTATGCGCGAAGCGGCCGAAGGCTTCCAGGAGGAGGGCCACGACCTGGTCCCGGGGAAGCTGGTCTGCCGACACCTGGCGAACCAGGCAGTTGCATACCTGGTTCAGGGTGGCCCCTAGCAGGGCCTGACCTTTGACCGAGGTGTCCTGGGCTTCAGTCACCATGGCGCTGAAGCGGGCCACCTTCCCCTCCAGCAGGATGGAAAGGGACTCCGTCAAGAACAGCTCATAGGGACCCTTGGCCAGGGCCCTGAGGGTTTCCACGTGGGGCAAAGGATCCCCGGAATCCCCCTCCGAGAGGGCCTGCTCCATGGCCTGGAGGGTCGTGGGGTGCTCTCCCCCCATCCGTCTGGCCAGGGCCTGGGCCAGTTCCCCCTTGGCGGCGGTCCGGGCGCCGCTCTGAAGGCGCTGGGTGAGAATCTCCAGGGTCTCGAGGTCCTCGAGGCTCCTCAGGGTTTGCTGGAAGAGGTCAAGCAGCAGGAGCCCCGGGGCATTCCCGGGCAACTCGACGATGGTTCGGAGCAGGAGACGGGAGGCCAGGGGGTCTGCGCCTTCCATGGCCTGCCAAAGGGCCGGCAGATCCTCGGCTTCAGCCACGGCTGCCAGTCCCCGGGCACCCTGATGGGCAAGGCGGGCGTTGGCCTCACCCTCCAGCAGGCGCCCAAGGTAGAAGGGAAGCGGTTGCAAGGATTCCGCGCCCAATTCCCGGCGCAGGATCAGCTGCCGGTCCGGGTCAGTTCGCTGGGTGGCCAGATGGAGGAGCGCCTCCCGGGCAGACCGGAGTTCCAGGCGGCCCAGGGCGACGCAACCCTCATCGAACACCCCGAGATCCTGCTCCTGCTGAAGGGCCTGGAGCACCCAGGGCACCCATTCAGGCCAGTCGAATTTCGCCGTGAGCCCGAGAATGGTCCGTTTCAGGGCAAGGGAGCTCGAGCCCTTCACCAGGCGGGAGCCCAGTTCAGGCAGAGCCATCTGGCGGAGCTGCTGGAGCAGCTGGTGGAGGCGCACCTGCGCGGAAGCGTCATTTTCCAGATGGTTGCCAAGCCAGGCCCGGAGTTCATCCAGGGGCGTCATGGGCATGTGTCGGAGAGGGGCAGACATCCTGTTCCCATCGGCCACCGGGGGCTCCAGGTCAAGAACCACGCTTTCCGCCCGGAAGTGATAGCGTCTTGCCATGCGCAACCTGCTGATATCCCTGCTGTCTTTCACCCTCCAGGCCCAGGCCCCCTCCTTCCTGGATCAGCTGCCTCCCTCCGCTCTGGTGGAAGCCATGGACATCCTCAAGCGGGCGGATTTTGTTTTCGAGACCCGCACCCAGCCCAAACAGGTGCGGCTTGCCACCATGGAGAAACTCTTTGACCACCCCATCCTGGGGGCGGCCATGTGGCGGCATTGCCGGTTCGTGCCGGGATTCTATGCCTTCCTCCATTCGGACGGCAGCTGGAGCATCGATGACACCCGGGGGCTGAGGGGCACGCTGCGGCTGGTGTATCGCCGTCCCGGCCACCGGGTGTACCTGGTGCAGGGACGGGCCGAGCAGGGCCGCCTGAAGACGCCCTTCCCCGTTGGCGCGAGGATGCTCACTTCATACCGGTACTGGGAGGGGAAGAACGGGTTTGAAAGCCACCTGCAGACCTGGACCGCGTTGGATTCCGCGGTCCTGGGCGTCCTGGCCAAGCCCTTCCGCGGCTACATCCGAGGACGGCAGGATGAATTCATCGCCTACATCAATGGCAATGTGGCCACCTTTGGCGAGTTCGCCGAACTGAGCCCCAGGGATTTCCATGGCCCCCTGAAGCGGGATGGGGATCCGATCGCCCTGCGCGAGTTTGAAGCCCTCTTTCTGGGCAAGTGATGGAATGGCCCTTCGCGGCCGCCTTCCGGGCCCTGAGGAGCCCGCGTGAGGCGTTTGCGGCACCTCCGCCGGGCTTGGGCCGGGCAGTCCTGGATATGGCCCTGGTCTGGGTGCCCCTGGCTCTGCTGAATGCAACCTGGTCGGCCATCCGAGGGCTGCGGGTCTACGAATCCCTGCGCGGCGGAGCCTTGCCAGTCCATGTCCTGCAGTGGCTCCGCCTGGACCCCGGGAATCTGCAGGAGCTGGTTGCAGCCCTTCCCGCGCCACCGACCTTCGGGCGTCTCTGGCCCTGGCTGATTCTTTTGGTGCCCCTGGGCGCGCTGGGCACCTGGCTGCATCACGCCGTCTGGGACCACATGGGGCTCTGGCTCCTGGGGGGCTTGAGGGCAGAGAGCGGCTTCCGGACCACCCTGCTGGCGGAGGCCCAGGCCCTGCGCTTCGCCGCGGTGGGCACCCTGGTGGGCCTGCTGGGCTTCCTCCCGGGGCTGGGGGTCTGGCTGGTGCTGCCCCTCCTGCTGCTGGACGCCTACCTCTGGATGTTCCGGGGCTTCGCCCTGGCCGCGCGGCACGGCTGTGAGCCCTGGCAGGGCCTTGGCGCAACAGCTGTGCACGCAGCGCTGCTGGGATGCGGTTTCCTGGGCCTCCTCGCCCTGCTTTTCGCCATGATCCGGGTGGCCCCTTGAGACGGGTGCCTTGGGTGGCCCTGGGGGCCCTGATGACCTGGCTAGGCGCCTGGGCGGCCAGCTTCCTTCAACCCATCGCGGCACTGCTTCCTGGCTGTGCCTTCAAGCGGCTGACGGGGTTCGCTTGCGCCACCTGCGGCCTCACCCGCTGCCTGATGGCCCTGGGAGCCCGGGATTGGTCCACGGCCTTCCACTGGCATCCTGCGGCAGCCAGCTTCGCCGTCCTGCTGCCCATCGCCGCATTGTGGGACCTCCGCCGGGCCTGGCGGGGCGATCCCTATCCCAGGCTGCCGGATTCCCGACTGGCACGCCTCTCGGTCTGGCTCGGACTGATTGCGGTTTGGGTGCTGCAGGTGGCCAGGGGGATCTAGGGGCATTTTGAAAACAGACTCCACTCGGTCATGCTTTGGGCACGCATCACCGGAGTCCTGTCATGTTCCAGCAAATCCTGGATCGGCTCATCGAACGAGTCCCCGAGGCACTTGCCGCGACCTTCAATGATCGTGACGGGGATCCAATCTGCTCCCGCACCATCCAGGTGTCCAATGAGGGATTGCAGTTGCTGGGGGCCTACCAGCACGTGGTCAAGCGCCACCTGCAGCAGGCCGTGGAGGAATTCGATCGCGGGGAGGTCAAGCAAGTGGCCTTTGCCACGGACCAGCACTGGATCCTCATGGTGGGAGCCCGGGAGCAGTGCACCCTGGTGCTCGTGATGCAGCGGGAGGGCCTGCTGGGCCGGGCCCGCTTCCACATGGATCAGGCCATCGAAGCCCTGAACCACGAACTCTAATGCCGTCCGGGAGGGCCGCCTGCTCGCTGAGCTCGCGATGCCCCCCCGGGCCCCCGCCAGATGGATGGGAGACCGTCTGCCTGGCCTAGGAGCCCAGATGGAACGCTTCATCGGCCTGGCCGGCATCGTGGCCTTCATGGCCCTGGCCTACCTCCTGTCCCACAAGCGCAGCGCCATCCACTGGCGGACCATCGCCTGGGGGCTTGGGCTCCAGTGGATCTTCGCCCTCATCGTGCTGAAGGGGGCCCTGATCTCGGGGCTGCTGTCCTTCCTGCCCTTTCCGAAGGGTACCGGCTGGGTGGTGCTGCTGCTGATGTTCACGCCCATGCTGCTGCGGCGGTTCGCTTCCTATGAGAACAAGACCCTGAACTGGGGGCTCTTTGGCCTCATCGTCCTGGGCCTGCTCCGCGGCAACCTGGTGGGCGCCTCCTTCGACCGGATGCGCATCGTGGTGGAACACCTCATGGCCTACGCCCACGAGGGCGCCAGCTTTGTGTTCGGCTCGCTGTCCGACGGCCCGGGGGGCAAGGTCGGCATGGTGTTCGCCTTCGCTGTGTTGCCGACCATCATCTTCGTGGCCTCGATCTTCGCGGTGCTCTACTACCTCGGCATCATGCAGTGGGTGGTCAGCGCCGCGGCCCGTGCCATGGGGCGCTTCCTGAAGGTCTCGGGTGCGGAGAGCGTCAGCGTGGCCGCCAGCATCCTCATGGGCCAGACCGAGGCACCGCTCACCATCCGGCCCTTCCTGGCGAAGATGACCCGCAGCGAGCTGATGGTCATCATGACGGCGGGCATGGCCCATGTCTCCGGCAGCATCATGGTCGCCTACGTCCAGGTGGCCCACGTGGACATCGTCCATCTGCTCACGGCGGTGATCATGACGGCCCCTGGCGCCGTGATGATGGCCAAGCTGCTGGAACCGGAAACCGAAACACCGGAGACCTCCGGCGACATCAAGGTGGACATCCCGAACCACGATGCGAATGTGCTGGATGCCGCGGCCCGCGGCGCCTTCGAGGGGGGCCAGCTGGCCTTCAACGTGGCGGTCATGCTCATCGCCTTCATCGCCCTCATCTACCTTCTCAACGGGCTGATGAAGGCCGTGCATCCAGGGTTCAGCCTGGAGTTGGTCCTGGGCTGGGCCTTCAAGATCCCCGCATTCCTCATGGGCGTGCCCTGGGATGAGGCAGGTCAGGTCGGAGGGCTGCTGGGCAAGCGCATGGTGATCAACGAATTCGTAGCCTTCCTTGACCTGGGGAACATGACGGCTCTTTCCGCCAAGGCCAAGCTCATCTCCACCTTTGCCCTCTGCGGGTTCGCCAATTTCAGCAGCATCGCCATCCAGGTGGGTGGCATCGGCGCCCTCGTCCCCGAACGCCGGGGCGACCTGGCCCGTCTGGGTTTGCGAGCCATGCTGGCGGGCACCCTGGCGAATTTCCTGAGCGCCTGCATCGCGGGGATCCTGACCTAGGCCAAAACTACCCACCATTGGTTTCAGTGTTCCAGTTTTTCGAATGGGCTGCCGAAGAGGGGGTCATTGGAGGATCCCATGGCCCGATTCAGCCCCGTGTTCTTGACTCTTGCCCTCGCCGCGGGGGCGCTCGCCGCGGGGGACTACGACTCCCTGTTCGGGGCGATCAAGAAATCCTGGCCCCAGTACCAGTCTGTGGCCGTGGTGTGTGACACGAACGGGAGCAAGGCCGCCCTGGCATCCCTGACGAGCTCCGCCGGAGGCATGAAGCTGCTGGTGGTGGATGTGAAGGGACCCCAGGACATGGGCAAGGCCATCGCCGCGTTGACCAACCGGAAGCCCGATGTGGTCATCCTCCTCTCTGGTGATCACATTGCCGGGGATGGATCCAGCGCCGCTGGTTTCCTCATCAAGCGCATGGCCGAGATCAAGATTCCGACGGCAGCCATCACGGAGGCAGGGGCCAAGCAGGGTGCAGTACTGGCCATCGGCCAGGGCACCGGTGGAAAGCTGATGTCCAACGCCAAGGTCGCGGCCGTGGCCGGCCTGGCCGTGCCCGCTGGCGCCACCTCGATCTAGGGCACTGGCCTCCCCTGCATCCGGCTTCAGTTGATGGTCTCCGGCTCCTCGGGGCCGTCGTGGGGGGGCTCCACGCCCCGCCAGCCGGCTCTCCAGGCCAGATTCATGAGCAGGGTCAGGGCGATGTAGGACGCGAAGAAGCCCACGAAGAAGCGCTGCTGGAAGAGGACCAGGAGGGCCAGGAGGATCGTCACGCTGAGGTAGGTGACCATGACCGAGCGCAGCGAAGTCGCCTTCTTCTTGAAGCTGGAAAACCGGATGGTCGAGACCATCAGCAGACCTACGAGGAAGAGCCCCGCGGCAAATGAATAGGCCAGGGCGCTCGTGCTGGGCGGGGTGGGGTGCCAGATGATGACGGAGGCCACGCAGGCGGCTCCGGCGGGGATGGGCAGTCCCACGAAGAAGCGGGAGTCCACGGCGCCCACCTGCACGTTGAAGCGAGCCAGACGCAGGGCGCCACAGGCCGTGAACACGAAGCAGGCGGCCCAGCCGGCGGCCCGCAGGTGGGAGTCGTGGATGCCCAGCTGGAAGAAGGCGTAGCGGTAGGCGAGGATGGCGGGGGCCATCCCGAAGCTGATCACATCGGCCAGGCTGTCCAGCTGCACGCCGAATTCCGTGGCGGTGTTGGTGGCCCGGGCGACCCGGCCGTCCAGCCCATCGAAGATGCCCGCGAGCACCAGCAGGCCAGCGGCCCACAGGAAGAACCGTTCAGGCGTGGCCCCTGCGGCGTTGATGGACATGACCACGCTGGAGAACCCGCAGAACACCGAGGCCATGGTGATGCTGGAGGGCAGGACGAACATGGAGCGGCGCATGGCGCGCTTCCGCCGGGCTCGACGTTCCTCGGGACTCAGACGGGGTCGCATGAGGACAGTTTCTCACATCCTGGACCATGGAGCATGTCGAGCGAACGGAAGGGTATCCTGACGGGAATGGAGGCTTGGTTGAAGCACGTAGTGGTGATCGGTGATGGGCATGCCGGGATTGTCCCCCACGATAGGAGGGAGGCCTTGATCCCCAAGGTCTGCGCCGGGTCGAAGGGATTGCGATGATGCATGTCGTGGTCATTGGCGGCGGGCATGCGGGGATCGAGGCTGCGCACATTGCGGCACGCATGGGCATGGCCACGACCCTGCTGACCATGAACCTGGACCAGATCGGCCAGATGAGCTGCAATCCCAGCATCGGTGGAGTGGGCAAGGGCCACATGGTCCGGGAGCTGGACGCACTGGGTGGCGCCATGGGGCGCCTCATCGATGCCACGGGGATCCATTTCCGCATCCTCAACGAAAGCCGGGGCGTGGCCGTGCGGGGCCCCCGGGCTCAGGCGGACAAGGTGAAATACCGCATGGCCGCCAGGAGGGTGCTGGAACATGCCGAGCACCTCAAGCTGCGTCAGGGCACGGCTGCCGGCCTGGTCTGGCGGTTGGGAACCCGCGGCCTGAGGGGTGTGGAGCTTCTGGATGGGTCGCTGATCCCCTGTGATGCGGTGGTCCTCACCAGCGGGACCTTTCTGAACGGCCGCATCCTCATCGGTGACCGGCGCCTGGAGGCGGGGCGGGCGGGAGAGCCCGCCAGCACCCACCTGGCGGAGCAGCTGCGCTCCCTCGGGCTGCGGCACCGGCGCCTGAAGACCGGTACCAGTCCACGGCTGGCGCGCGGAAGCATCGATTTCACCCGACTGCAGATCCAGCCCGGGGATGACCCACCCCGGCCCTTCAGCTTCTTCAGTCCCGGCATCCCGCAGCCTCAGGTGCCCTGTCACATCGTCCACACCACGGCGGAAACCGAGCGCATCGTGCGGGAAAACCTGCCGAAATCCAGCCTCTACGGGGGCCACATCGAAGGGATCGGTCCCCGGTACTGTCCCTCCATCGAAGACAAGTTCGTAAAATTCCCCAACAAAGGCCGACACCAGGTCTTCGTGGAGCCCGAGAGCCTGGAGACTGAAGAAATCTACCTGGCGGGTTTGTCCACCTCCATGCCCCCGGAGGTGCAGGTCCAAATGGTTCGTAGCCTCCCGGGCTTCGAGGTGGCCGAGATCCTGCGGCCGGGCTATGCCATCGAGTACGACAGCTTCGACCCCCTCCAACTCCGTCGGGATCTGTCCGTGGAAGGCCTGGATGGCGTTTGGTTCGCTGGCCAGGTCAATGGCACCACGGGTTACGAGGAGGCTGCCGGTCAAGGCCTCCTGGCTGGGATCAATGCCGTGCGTTGGCTGAGGGATCGGGAGCCGATCATCCTGGCCCGGGATCAGGCCTACATCGGCGTCATGGTGGACGATCTCGTCACCAAGGGGACCGATGAGCCCTACCGGATGCTCACCGCCCGGGCCGAACACCGGCTCGGCCTGGCCTGCGATCTGGCGGATGGCCGCCTGCTGGAAGTCGCCAGGGAAGTGGGCGCCCTGCTGCCTGAAGAACTGACCCGGATGGAAGCCAAGGTCGTCCGCAGGCACCGTACGAAGGTGCTTTGCGAGGAAGCCTGGGTGACCCAGACCAGTGCCTTTGGTCCCATCGCCACCGGAGCGGGCGTCCGCCTTGAGTCGGGCTTGACCCTTTCGGACCTGTTCCGGCGTCAGCAGATCGGGCCGGTCGAAGCAGATGCCTGCCTGGCCCTGCTGGAGGGATGGGACCTGGAATCCCCGGGGTGGCACCACGCCACCGAACGGGACCTGCTGCTGTTCGACCTGCGCTATGCGCCCTACCGGGACCGGGAAGCCAAGCTGCTGGAGGGGCAGCGGGGTTGGGATCATGTCCGGATCCCCTCGGATCTGAGGGTGGAGCAGCTTCATGGAATTTCTAGGGAAGCCTTGGAAAAACTGGTTTTACACCGTCCAGAAACCCTGGGTCAGGCCAGCCGGATCCCGGGAATCACACCGGCGGCAGTGACCCTGCTCCACCTTTTTATTCATCGCTTACGGAGCATATAATCCATTCGTAATTTTTCATTGAGCTTTCATGTAACTGTAACCTTATACTTGAGGCGTCCCTTGAACAGGAGGTGCCCATGGAGATCCCGTCCACTCACTTGGCCGTTCCAGTCTCTCCCTCGCTGCCGCTGCTGAAGATCGGCCAGATCGCGTCGAAGACGGGAATCACGGCTCGAAACCTGCGTTTCTACGCTGATGCCGGGGTGTTCGGCGACTTGCCGCGGTCGCCCAAGGGCTACCGGTTGTTCCCTGTGGAGGCGGTGCAGTGGATCCAGATCCTCCAGGCCGCGCAGGCGGCGGGGTTCAGCCTGGATGAGATCCAGGAGCTCCTGAGGGCGCTCCGTCAGGACAGCACTCCCTGCGAGCATGTGCGGGAAGCCCTGGGCGGCAAGCTCCACGCGCTGGAGATCAAGCTCATTGAAATCAATCAGCTGGTGGAAATCCTGCGCATCACCCTGGGCACGCCCGATGGACAAAGCAGCAAACTGGGCTGCAATCTGATGGAAACCCTTCTGGCCGAGTCCAAGCGTCTGCCGGCTCTCGCGGAACACCGGGCCTGAGGCCTGCATGGAGGAAGAGATGACGACGGGGTTGTTTCGTGTTCATGGCATGACCTGTGGCGGATGCGCCAAGCATGTGGAAAAGGCCCTTCGGACCGTGCCGGGCGTGGCAGGTGTGGTCGTGGATGTGGCCAAGGGGACGGTCAGTGTGGAGGGCACGGCTTCTTTCGAGTCGATGGCCGCCAGCGTGGGGACGGCGGGTTACGAACTGACCGCCACGGTCTGACGCGGCCGCGGGAGAGGGCTTGAACTCGCAAACTTTCCAGGTGTCTGGTATGACGTGCGCATCCTGCGTCCGTCATGTGGAAAGGGCCCTGGCAGGCACCCCTGGGGTTTCCTCCGCCTCGGTGAACCTGGCAACGTCCCAGGTGACCCTTGAAGGGACGGCCTCTTTCGAAGAATTGGCCCGCCAGGTCGAGGAGGCTGGCTACGGGCTGAGTCGGATTCAACCCCAGTCGATTGAGGAAGAGGATCTGGCTCCGGCCAGGCGAAGGATGCTCGGCGCCCTGGTCCTCACGGCCCCCCTGCTGGCAACCATGATCCCCGGCCTAGGCCTTCACCTCCCTGGCTGGCTGGAGGCCCTGCTTTCCACCCCGGTGGTCTTCGGCGCAGGGTCTGGGTTCTTCCGGCGCGCCTGGCGCCAGGCGCTGCACGCCCAAGCCTCCATGGACACCCTCATCGCCCTGGGTGCGGGCACGGCCTGGGCCTTCGCGGTGTTCGAGTGGTGGCGGGGCGCGCACCATCTCAGTTTTGAAACGGCCTCGGCCCTTGTGGCCTTTCTCCTGACGGGAAAATACCTCGAGGCCCGGGCCAAGTCCCGAGCCTCGGATGCCATGAGGACACTGCTCGACCTGGCACCCCAGCGGGCCCTGCGGGTGGAGTCCGATGGGAGCCTGCTGGAGGTGGCCGTTGCTCTGCTGCAACCCGGTGACCGGGTGCGGATCCTGCCCGGACAGTCCATCCCGGCGGATGGAAGGGTGCGCTCCGGGCAGGCCGAAGTCGACGAGTCCATGCTGACCGGGGAGCCCATGCCGGTGCCCAAAGGATCTGGTGACCCACTGGTGGCGGGCACGGTGGTCCATGGTTCGGCCCTGGAAATGGAAGTCCGCGCCATTGGGGCTGAGACCCAGTTGGCGCGCATGGCGGCGCTGGTGGCCCAGGCCCAGGGGTCGAAGGCTCCGGCCCAGGAGGTAGCGGACCGCATCAGCGCTGTGTTCGTGCCGGTCATACTCGGGCTCGCGCTGGTGACCTTCGCGGGGTGGTGGTGGCTGGGTGGGGGACTGGGTCAGGCCTGGCGACCAGCCGTGACGCTGCTGGTGATCGCCTGTCCCTGCGCCCTCGGACTGGCAACGCCGGTGGCCGTGATGGTGGGCCTGGGCGCGGCCGCCCGGAAGGGCGTTCTGGTGCGGGATGCGGCGGCGCTGGAGGCCCTTGGGCAAGCCACGGACCTGGTGTTCGACAAGACCGGCACCCTCACGGAAGGTCGGCCCAGCCTGAGAGCCGTGGTGTCCTGCGGCGTTGCCGAGGAGTATGAACTGTTGGGCCTGGCGGCCAGCCTGGAGCAGGATTCGGAACACCCCATTGCCCGGGGGATTCGCATGGCCTTCGATGGTTCGCTCCGGCCCGTTGAAACTTTCCGCACCCATCCGGGGGGTGGCATTTCCGGCAGCATCGGCGGAGTGCAGTGGAAGCTGGGGAACGAAGCCTTTCTGGGGGTCTCCTTTCCGACATCTGGAGAAGATGGAATCGCAGTGGGGTTGGCGGACGAGACCGGCCTTCAGGGCGTGTTCCTCCTGGGGGACCAGCTCCGGGTGGAGGCGACCCGGGTGGTTCGAGACCTCCTTGGTCAGGGATTGAAACTCCACCTACTGACCGGGGACCGAGCCTCTGCCGCCCGTTCCATGGCAGAGGCCGTGGGCATCTCTGAGGTGGTTGCCGAGGTTCGACCCGAGGGAAAGCTGGCAGAGATCAAGGCCTTACAGGCACGAGGCGCGGTGGTTGGATTCGTGGGTGACGGTGTCAATGACGCCCCAGCCCTTGCCCAGGCTGACTGCGGCATCGCCATGGGCTCCGGTGCTGGGGAACAGGGGACCGGGGCCGCCATGGCCGCCGCGCCCCTGGTGCTCCTGCGTCCAGGATTGGAGGGGATTCTGACCGCCCGGCGACTGGCCCGCCGCACGCACCGCATCATTCGCCAGAACCTCGCCTGGGCCTTCGGCTACAACCTGGTGCTGGTGCCCTTGGCGGCTTTCGGTCAACTGGAACGCTTCGGCGGGCCTATGCTGGCGGGTCTGGCCATGGGCTTGAGTTCCCTCACAGTGGTGCTGAACGCCCTTCGGCTGAGGCGCTAGGGGCCGTTTCGGAACAGCCAGTGCACTCCTGGCTGTTCCGTTAGGGGCCCTTGTGCCGTCCTCGCCTTCGAAGCGACAAGAAGGTTCCGCGGGAGCGGCCTAGAGACGGCCAGAGAGTTCCTTCAGATAGGCCACGAATTCATCGCGCAGGTTCTCCCGCTTGAGTGCGAACTCCACGTTGGCCTTCAGGTAGTCCAGCTTGTTGCCGGTGTCATAGCGCTTGGCCGGGATCGGAGCGGCAACGAGTGTGCCCTCCCGGGCGAGGGCCGCCAAGGCATCCGTGAGCTGGTACTCCCCGCCCACGCCGGGCTCAAGGGCGGCAAGATGATCGAAAACACGGGGTTCCAGAACATATCGGCCAACGACGGCCCAACGGCTGGGGGCCTTCTCAGGCAAAGGTTTTTCGACAATGGCTGTCACATCCCAGGCTGGGCATGCATGATCGGGAGCATTGACGATGCCGTACCGGGACACGTGCTCAAGGGGCACTTCCTGGACTCCCACGACGGATTTCCCGGTGGAGCGATAGGCGGAGATGAGGGCATCCAGCGCAGAATCCCGCTCGTCAAAGACATCGTCACCCAGGAGCAGGGCGAAGGGCTCGTCGCCAACCGCATAGCGGGCACACAGCACCGCATGGCCCAGGCCCAGCGGCTCGCCCTGGCGGACATAGGCGAAATGCGCCAGGTGGCTGATGCCCTGGACGAGCGCCAACTCCTCCTGCTTGCCCCGGCGCCGAAGGGTGTCCTCCAGTTCGAAGGCCACGTCGAAATGGTTCTCGATGGCAGCCTTTCCGCGGCCCGTCACCAGCACCAGGCTTTCGATGCCTGCGCGGATGGCCTCCTCGACGACATACTGGATGACAGGCGTGTCTACAAGGGGCAGCATTTCCTTGGGTTGGGCCTTGGTTGCGGGCAGGAAGCGGGTGCCCAGGCCCGCGACGGGAATGACGGCTTTGCGCAGCGTCTTCATGGCCTCT
>JADKIO010000010.1:80000-137331 GCA_016721195.1 Candidatus Geothrix skivensis
TTATATGACGTTGTGGGCTTAAGGCGAGGCAAGTTTAGCAAATAATTGACAGAGCTTGGGCGGTTCAGACCGCGCAGGCCAATCAACTCTCGATGGGCATGAAGTCAATGTAATTCATTGATGGAAGGCCAAGTTACAAAGGGTTGACGGTGGATGCCTTGGCAGATGACAGCGATGAAGGACGTGGTAAGCTGCGAAAAGTCTCGGGGAGTTGCACGCGAACGGTGATCCGGGAATGTCCGAATGGGGAAACCCGGCTGGGTGAAAGCTCAGTCATCTCTCAGCTGAATTCATAGGCTTTGAGAAGCGAACGTGGGGAAGTGAACCATCTCAATGCCCCACAGGAACAGAAAACAACAGTGATTCCGGGAGTAGCGGCGAGCGAAACCGGAAGAGCCCAAACCTCATACGTGTAAGCGGCAGGCGTTGCGTATGGGGGGTCGTGGGACCTACAGGTCAGGGCTGCCCCCTGGCACAGAGTTACAAAACCTTTAGTTAGCGGAACGGCATGGAAAGGCCGGCGATACAGGGTGATAGCCCCTTATGCGAAAGCTACGAGGACTCTGAGTGGTGTTCCCAAGTATGTCGGGGCACGAGAAACCTTGACAGAATTTGCCGCGACCATGCGGTAAGGCTAAATATGTTCATCTGACCGATAGTGAACCAATGCCCGTGAGGGAAAGGCGAAAAGAACCCCGATGAGGGGAGTGAAATAGAACCTGAAACCGTCAATCTACAAGCAGTGGAACCGCTATGGTTTACCAGCGGAACCGCGTGCCTTTTGCATAATGAGCCGGCTAGTTATTTTTTAGTGGCGAGGCGAAGCCGATGAGGCGGTGCCGTAGGGAAACCGAGTCTGAATAGGGCGACAGTCGCTGGAAATAGACGCGAAACGGGATGATCTATCCTTGACCAGGATGAAGGTAGGGTGAAACCTATTGGAGGTCCGAACCAGTGTGGGTTGAAAACCGCTTGGATGAGTTGAGGATAGGGGTGAAAGGCCAATCAAATTCCGTGATAGCTCGTTCTCCCCGAAATAGCTTTAGGGCTAGCGTCGGATGTTTCGTCGTGCAGGTAGAGACCTGAATGGACTAGGGGGCTTACCAGCTTACTGAATCCAACCAATCTTCGAATGGCACGCCGTGAAGTCCGGCAGTCAGACTGCGGGTGATAAGATCCGTAGTCA
This sequence comes from Candidatus Geothrix skivensis, assembly GCA_016721195.1. Classification (GTDB taxonomy): domain Bacteria; phylum Acidobacteriota; class Holophagae; order Holophagales; family Holophagaceae; genus Geothrix; species Geothrix skivensis. The sequence goes on from JADKIO010000010.1 coordinate 81,187, forward strand.
AGAGGGAAAGAACCCAGATCGCCAGCTAAGGTCCCAAAATACATGCTAAGTGGAAAAGGATGTGGATGTGCTTAGACAGCCAGGAGGTTAGCTTAGAAGCAGCTATCCTTTAAAGAAAGCGTAATAGCTCACTGGTCAAGCGGGTCTGTGCCGACAATTCAACGGGGCTCAAGCATGTTACCGAAGCTGCGAACGTAAGTGGTAGGGGGAGCATTCCCTACGTCTGTGAAGGTTGACCGTAAGGACAGCTGGAGACATGGGAAGAGACTCTGTCGGCATAAGTAGCGTAAAGACAGGCGAGAACCCTGTCCGCCGTAAGACTAAGGTTTCCAACGCAAGGTCAATCCGCGTTGGGTTAGTCGGACCCTAAGCCGAGGCCGAAAGGCGTAGGCGATGGAAGGCTGGTTAATATTCCAGCACCATGAATACCTCGTTTGTACGATGCAGGGACGCAGGAAGGTAGGGACGCAGAGCTATGGAATGTTCTGCGAAAGACTCCAAGGGTGGTGCTTAGGGAAGTCCGGGCGCCATGAGCTCAAGGTTTCTGACGAAAAGTCCTGATCCTACACTGCCGAGAAAAGCTGCTAAGGAGAGGTATTTGTGTCCGTACCGCAAACCGACACAGGTAGTCGAGGAGAGAATCCTCAGGCGTTTGAGAGAACTCTGCTGAAGGAACTCGGCAAATTAACCCCGTAACTTCGGGAGAAGGGGTACACGGTAGGGTTCATAGCCCGAGGTGGTGGCACATAAATGTTCCAGGCGACTGTTTAACAAAAACACAGGTCTCTGCAAACTCCAAAGAGGAGGTATAGGGGCTGACGCCTGCCCGGTGCCGGAAGGTCAAGAGGAGTGGTCAGCGCAAGCGAAGCTACGAATTTAAGCCCCGGTGAACGGCGGCCGTAACTATAACGGTCCTAAGGTAGCGAAATTCCTTGTCGGGTAAGTTCCGACCTGCACGAATGGCGTAACGATCTGGAAACTGTCTCCAGCAGAGACTCAGCGAACTTGTAGCACCGGTGAAGATGCCGGTTACCCGCACTTAGACGGAAAGACCCCGTGCACCTTTACTACACCTTGACATTGAGGTTGGCGTTGGACTGTGCAGGATAGGTGGGAGACTTTGAAACTGGCTCGTTAGGGTCGGTGGAGTCACCCTTGAGATACCACCCTGTTTAACGCTGATCTCTAACTCGCACCCGTAATCCGGGTGGAAGACAATGTCAGGCGGGTAGTTTGACTGGGGCGGTCGCCTCCTAAAGCGTAACGGAGGCGTACGAAGGTTCCCTCAGGCTGTTTGGAAATCAGCCGCAGAGCGCAATAGTATAAGGGAGCTTGACTGCGAGTCAGACACGACGAGCAGGTGCGAAAGCAGGTTATAGTGATCCGGTGGTCCCGAATGGAAGGGCCATCGCTCAACGGATAAAAGGTACGCCGGGGATAACAGGCTGATCTTGCCCAAGAGTTCATATCGACGGCAAGGTTTGGCACCTCGATGTCGACTCATCACATCCTGGGGCTGAAGCAGGTCCCAAGGGTTCGGCTGTTCGCCGATCAATAGTGGTACGTGAGTTGGGTTCAGAACGTCGCGAGACAGTTCGGTCCCTATCTAGTGTGGGCGCAGGAGATTTGAGAGGACCTGTCCTTAGTGCGAGAGGACCGGGATGGACTGACCTCTGGTGTTCCAGTTGTGTTTCCAAATGCAATGCTGGGTAGCTATGTCGGGAAGTGAGAAGCGCTGAAAGCATCTAAGCGCGAAACACCCCTCAAGATGAGATCTCCCTATGAGACCCGTGGAAGACCACCACGTTGATAGGTCGCATGTGTAAGGCCGGTAACGGCTTAAGCTGAGCGATACTAATCGGTCCACAGACTTGACCTTTCATCAATCAATTGCATTAAACTTCATTACCTCGAGAACGCTCGACAGAGCCCTCGCCTAACCCTTCTCATCCCTTCTTAACCCTTCGTCGTGGCTTTTCCCCAAGTGTCACACCCGTTCCCATCCCGAACACGGCAGTTAAGACTTGGAGGGCCGATGATACTGCTCTGCACAGGAGTGGGAAAGTAGGTCGCTGCGACGTTAAAACCCCTCCGGGCCATCATAATTGATGGCCCGGAGCCATTTACTGATAAAATTTTCAATCATTTCGAGGCCTCGCATGCCCATCGAAGTCCGCCTACCAGACGACTCCCTCCGGCAGTTGCCCGAGGGCGCCACTGGGGCCGATCTGGCTGCGGGCATCGGGGCCCGCCTGCTGGACGCTGCCTTGGCCGTGAAGGTCGATGGGCAACTGGTGGATCTCAAAGCCCCCCTGGCGAATGGGGTCAAGGTCGAGATCGTCACCAGCAAGGCCCCGGAAAGCCTCGAACTGGTCCGCCACTCCACGGCCCACCTCCTGGCTCACGCCGTGAAGCGGCTCTACCCGAACGCGCGGGTGGGCATCGGCCCCGTCATCGAAGACGGGTTCTACTACGACTTCTGGGTGGACAAGCCCTTCACCCCCGAAGACCTCCCCCTCATCGAAGCTGAGATGCAGAAGGTGGTGGCCGAAGGCGTAGAGGTCGTACGGGAGGACCTCAGCCGGGACGAGGCCGTGGCCCGGTTCCAGGCCATGGCTGAGCCCCTCAAGGTCGAAGTGGTCTCGGGGATTCCTGCCGGGGATCGCATCAGCGGCTACCGCCAGGGGGACTTCTACGACCTTTGTCGCGGCCCGCACGTGCCCAACACGTCCAAACTCAAGGCCTTCAAGCTGCAGAGCATTGCCGGTGCCTACTGGAAGGGCGACGAGCGAAACCAGATGCTCAGCCGCATCTATGGCACAGCCTTCCATACCCAGAAGGAGCTCGAAGAGCACCTGAAGCGCCTCGAGGAAGCCAAGGCCCGGGACCACCGGAAGCTGGGCAAGGAACTGGGGCTCTATTCCTTCCACCCCCAAGCGCCCGCCTCGCCCTTCTTCCACCCCAAGGGAACCCTGGTCTACAACCAGCTGGTGGCCTACATCCGCGAGCTCTACTTCAAATACGGCTACAGCGAAGTCATCACGCCGCAGATCCTCGACGTGGACCTCTGGAAGACCAGTGGCCACTACGAGAATTACGCCGAGAACATGTACTTCACCACCGCAGAGGAACGGGAGTACGCGGTGAAGCCCATGAACTGTCCCGGCCACTGCCTCATGTTTGGCAGCCAGAAGCACAGCTACCGAGACCTGCCCATCCGCTACGCCGACTTTGGCCGACTCCACCGTTACGAGCGCAGCGGCGTCACCCATGGCCTGACCAGAGTCCGCACCTTCTGTCAGGACGACGCCCACATCTATTGCACGCCCGAGCAGATCAAGCCAGAGATGGCCGACTTCCTAGCCCTGCTGAAGGAGGTCTACGACACCTTCGGCTTCGATGGCATGCGCGTGGCCCTGAGCACCCGGCCGGAGAAGCGCCTGGGCTCGGACGAGGTCTGGGATGCGGCGGAAAACGCCCTGAGCGAAGCCCTCAACGAGGCGGGCATGCCCTTCACCTTGAACCCCGGCGAAGGTGCCTTCTATGGTCCCAAGATCGAGTTCCAGATCCTGGATGCCCTCAAGCGCCCCTGGCAGCTCGGTACCCTGCAGGTGGACTACATGCTGCCGGAGCGCTTCGACCTGAACTACACCCGAGCCGATGGCGGCGAGGGCCGCCCCATCATGCTGCACCGGGCCATCCTGGGCAGCCTGGAGCGCTTCATGGGCATCCTGGTGGAACACACCGCCGGTGCCTTCCCGGCCTGGCTGGCTCCCGTTCAGGTGGCCATCCTGCCCATCACCGATCGCGCGAACGCCTTCTCCGAGGAGACCGCAGCCCGGACCAAGGCCCTCGGCCTGCGGGCGGAGCTGGATGCCCGCAACGAAAGCCTGAAGGCCAAGATCCGCGAGGCCCAGTTGGCCAAGGTGCCCTACATGCTGGTGATCGGGGACCGGGAGGCTGAAGCCGGGACCGTGTCCGTGCGCCATCGCCACCGAGGCGACCTGGGGGTCCAGGCGCTGGATGGGTTCCTGAAGATGCTGGCTGCGGAAGTCCACGATCGCCAACGCTGATTTGGTTTTCCGTGCTTGGCGGAAGCCAGGTCAAGTGTTAGACTTTTTGTCCTTGTGCAACTAGGGGAGGAACCATTCGTCCAAACGAGACCCGCATCAACGACGGCATCCGGGCCCAAGAGGTCCGCGTCATCTCAGAAGATGGCGAACAGCTTGGCGTGATGCCTCCTCACCAGGCCATTCGGATCGCTGAAGAGCGCGGCCTCGACCTGGTGGAAGTGGCCGGAAACGCTCAGCCACCCGTATGTCGGATCATGGACTACGGCAAGTACAAGTTCATGGAAGCCAAGCGGGAACACGCGGCTCGCGCAAAACAGAAGAACATCGTGGTCAAGGAAGTGAAGTTCCGCCCCAAGACCGATGACCACGACTTCGATTTCAAGGTCAAGCACATCCTGCGATTCCTGGAGGAAGAAGACAAAGTCAAGGTGGTGGTCATGTTCCGCGGGCGCGAAGTCGTCCATCGCGACATCGGCTACCGGATCATCGAAGAAGTCATCCAGCGAGTCGGCGACAAGGCCATCGTTGAAAAGGGCGCTGGCATTGACGGACGCGACATGCACGCCATCCTCGCCCCCAAGATCATCGAAGTACCCAAGGCCCCCAAGAAGCCCAAGGCCCCCAAGCCCGAAACACCAGCGACCGAAGCACAAATTTAGTGAGGACCCCATGAGCGGTTACAAGATCAAGACCCACAAGGGCGCCCAGAAGCGCTTCAAGAAGACTGCCGGCGGCAAGTTCAAGCGCGGCTGCTCCCACCAGCGCCACATCCTGACCAAGAAGACAGCCAAGCGGAAGCGCCAGCTGGACATGGGCCGGATGGTCTCGAAGGCCGATCAGAAGGCCGTCATGGCGATGCTGCCGTACGCCTGATGTTGTCCGGGGGTTCCTCGCTCCGCTACGCTGCGCGAACACCCCCGGGCCCCCGCGCCCTTCGCAGGCTGAGCCTGCTCAGGGCTTGTTCCCTCCGATCTTCGAATCTAGAATCGAAGGTTCAACCCGGTGGCTGAGGCCACCCCCGATGAGGCCTTCAAACGCTCTTCAGAGCTGCCTCGAGGAAAGGAAGCAACATGACTCGCGTAAAACGTGGATTCAAACGCGCCCAGCGTCGCAAGCGGATGATGAAGTTCGCCAAGGGCTTCTACGGCGCCAAGTCCCGCCTCTACCGCTCCGCCAAGGAAGCCGTCGAGAAGGCCCTTGGTTACGCCTACCGCGACCGCAAGGTCAAGAAGCGCGACTTCCGCCGTCTCTGGGTGGTGCGCATCAGCGCTGCTTGCGGACAGAACGGCACCAGCTATTCGAAGTTCATGGGCGGCCTGAAGAAGGCTTCCGTGGACCTCGACCGTAAGATCCTCGCGGATCTGGCCGTGCGCAATCCCGAAGCGTTTACCAAGCTCGTGGCCGTGGCCAAGGGCTGATCGCGACGCACCATCGCAGACACCCGAAAGGCCGCGCGAGCGGCCTTTCCTTGTGTTGAGGGTACCCATGGATCACCTCCTCCCTGTGGAGATACTCGAGGCGGGCCGGGCCTTTCCCACGGCGCTGGCCGCCTGTGGGGACCTGGATGCATTGCTTCGCCTGAAAGGTGCCTACGTGGGCCGCGAAGGCAGTCACGCCGCCCGTCTCATGGACCTCCTCAAGGCGGCCCCGAAGGAGCAGAAGCGGGATCTGGGTGCGGCCATCAATGCCCTCAAGCAGCAGTGGGAGGAAGGGCTGAAGGGACGTCAGGCGGAGTTGGAGGCCGCCAAGAAGAACCTCGCAGCCCTGGCCTCGAATTGGGACCCGGCCCTGCCGCCCCCCGTGCCGGCCCATGGGGCCCTCCACCCCCTGAACCGACTCATGGACCGCCTGGTGGAGGTGTTCCGGCCCCTGGGCTTCCATGTGGAAGAAGGCCCCGAGGTCGAAACCGAGGCCCACAACTTCGATGGCCTGAACATCCCCGAGGATCATCCGGCCAAGGCCTCCTCCGATACCTTCTACCTGGCGGCACATCCCGAGCTGCTGCTCCGCACCCACACCAGCCCCGTGCAGGTGCGCACCCTGCTGCGGGTGGCGCCCGATCTCGCCGCCCGAGGCGGCATCCGCTTCCTGGCGCCTGGACGCGTCTACCGCAAGGACGAGATCGACCCTACCCACAGCCCCATGTTCCACCAGGTCGAGGGCATGCTCGTGGGCCACGGCATCGGCATGCAGCACCTCAAGGGTACGCTGGAGTACGCCCTGCGGGCACTCTTCGGCCCCCACACGGAGATCCGGCTGCGTCCCTCGTACTTCCCCTTCGTGGAACCGGGCTGTGAGGTGGACGTGAGCTGCCCGCTTTGCGCCGCCAAGGGCTGTCGCGTATGCAAGGGATCCGGCTGGGTAGAGATCCTGGGCGCCGGACTCATCCACCCCAATGTCCTGAAGTACGCCGGCATCGATCCAACGGAGTGGTCCGGCTGGGCCTTCGGCATGGGTGTCGAGCGCATGGCCATGATGCTGAGTCAGACCCCCGACCTGCGCCTGTTCTTCGAGAACGATCAGCGCTTCCTGCGGGCCATGGGAGGGCTGGACTGATGTGGATCGAACGGAAGGTCTTGGCCCAGGAAATCCCAGCCGCTGCGGGGCTGGCCACCCGCCAGCTTTGCGAGCTGCTGGCCGCGCTCGGCTTTCCCGTGGATGGCGTGGCCACCCGGGAAGGCCTGGAGACGCTGGACGTGGACATCACCGCGAACCGCGGCGACGCCATGTCCCACCGGGGCCTGGCCCGGGAGATCGCGGCGAAGCTGGGGCAGTCACTCAAGCTCATCCCATTGACTGAGGTCCAGGAACAGCCGCCTGTGGTGGAAGTGCGCCTCGAAAGCCCCGCCTGTCCCATCTACAGCACGGCTGTGCTCGAACTGGGCGCGGGTAACACGCCCCTGGACGTGCAGGCCTTTCTGCTGGCCCTGGAATCCACGCCCAAGCGGCTGGCGGCGGTGGATGCCTCCAACGAGTTGCTCCATCGGTACGGCCACCCCACTCATGCCTTCGACGCCGACCGCATCCAAGGAGCCGTTTCCGTGCGCTGGGTCAGGCCCGGTGAAACGCTGGTGACCCTGGATGGCACCACCCGCACCCTGGTGGTCGGGGACTTGGTCATCGCCGACGAGTCCGGTCCCATCGCCCTGGCGGGCGTCATGGGCGGGGACGGCACCAAGGTGACGGAGGCCACCCGGCGCGTGCTGCTGGAAAGCGCCTGGTTCGATCCCAGGACCGTGCGAGCCGTGGCCCGGCGGCACAGCCTGCACACGGACGCTTCCCACCGCTTCGGCCGGGGCGCCGATCCCGCCATGGCGACCGTGGCTCGGGACCTGCTGGTGGGCCGCCTCCAGGCCTGGTGTGGCGCCAGGCTGGTGGGTGCGTGGACCGTCGGTTCCCGGCCGGCCACTGCCCCGGCCCTGGACCTGGACGAGTCCCTGCTGACCCGGGTGGCTGGCCTGCGCCTCTCCCTCGACGAGGCCTCTGGGGCACTGCAGCGACTGGGCTGCGCCGTGACGGTCCGGGACCAGGGGCTTAGGGTCAGTCCGCCCTCCTGGCGCCATGACCTCGCCATCGCCGAGGATCTCGCCGAAGAAGTGCTGCGGCTGAGGGGCTACGAACACATCCCCTCGGTCCTGCCACCCCTCGAGGGGCCCCCGGAGCCCCTGTCTGGGGCCTACCTCCAGCGGCACCGCCTCAGCCGGCGACTGGCCCACCTCGGCTTCCACCAGACCGTGACCTATGGCTTCATCAGCCCCGAGATGGATGCGCTGTTCGCGGCTCCTGGGAACCCGGTCGAGGGTCGCACCCTATCCAATCCATTGGGCCAGGAGTACTCCGTCCTGCGGGCCTCTCTGCTATCCAGCCTCCGGGCCTCCGCTGAGCAGAACCTCCGCCAGGGTGCCCGGGAGGTGCGGCTCTTCGAGCTGGCCCCCACCTATGTAAGCGGCCCCCAGGGACCCACCGAGGGGCATACCCTGGGTGTGGTCTGGGGGGGCACCCTGGGGGGGGAGGACTTCCTGAGCCCCGCCCGCCGGGTCAAGGAAGCCGACCTCGGAGGCATCGCCAGGGATCTGGGCCTGGCCAAGCTGCCGCAGGTGCAGGTGCTCGGGGAGGATTTGTATGGGTTCGAAATCCCCGTTGCCGGGTTGCCTGAGGCCGGAGCCCGGATCATCCCGGCCTTCCGCCCCTTCAGCCGCTTTCCCGCGGTGGAGAGAGACCTCTCCCTGCTGGTGGACCTGGGTCAGTCCTACGAGGCGTTGGTCGTGGCCATGTGGTCTGCCCTGCCCTCCGAGGCCCTCCTGGACCTGCGCTGTGTGGATGTGTTCCGGCACCGGAGCCTGCCGGAGGGTCGTCAGGCCTGGTTGATGCGGATGCGGTTCCAGGCCGAGCGGACCCTGGTGGGCGAGGAAGTCGATGGCTGGGTTTCGGCGGCCCTGGTGGCGGCGGAGGCCCTCGGCGCCAGGCTCCGGGCGTAAGATGAGGGGCTAGAGGCACCCATGGACTTGTTGAAACAGCTCGAAGCCAAGATGCAGTCCCTGGTCCAGCAGCGGAACCAGCTCAAGGAGGAGCTGGATGCCCTGAAGGCAGGAGGGGACCAGGAGCTCCAGTCCCTCCGGGCCCAGCTGGCCGAGTCCGCAGCCACGAACGCCGCCCTGGAGAAGGACCGCGAGGCGGTGAAGGAACAGGTGGCGGCCATCCTGCGGGCCCTGGAGGCCCTGGGATGAAGCCCCGGGAACCCCTTCCGGGCACCCGGCCGGTCACGGTGACCGTCCAGGGCCGCTCGCTGGAGGTGCAGACCGAGGAGCCCGAGACCCTCGCGGCCGCCCTGGGGATCCTTGAGGCCACCTTTCAGGACATGGACTCCCAATGCCAGCTAAGATGGGGAAGCGTCCCGAAGGGCCTCGACACCCCGTCCTGGTACCTCCTGGGCGCCCTGAACCTGGCGCACCGCGTGGCGCGTCTGGAGCAGGAAGCCAACCAGCACACCCACAACCTGGAACAGACCCTTTCCAAGCTCTTGAGCGATGTTCCGGACGAACCTTCCGCCCCCGTGCCACTCCTTGACGAGGACGGAGACTGATTTCCCTGCGAGGCCCGTGATTATGGCCAAGCTCTTGTTCCGTATGTCGACTAGGGAGACCTTCCCCCTGTCCTGTGCGTTCCGCGCGACGGCGCGCCTTAGCCAGGGATTCTGGTTTCCCCCCTACACCCTAGGGAACTCGGCAAGCCTCCACGACTGAGCGGGGATTTTCATTTCTGGTGCTGGTGGCTCTTTGGATCCTCTTCCTTGGAGTCGCCCATGAATCTGATCAGCTGGATCTTCCTCATCCTCTTCTTCGCGGCCGCTGGTGTGGGCCTCCTGATGGCTCTGCGGGCGCAGAAGGCCACCGTGGAGGCGTCCCGGGCCCAGGCCAAGGCCGAGTCCGATATCAAGGCTGAACGCGAGCGGCTGCTCGAGGAAGCCAAGCGGGAGGCCCAGCGGCTCACCGAGCGCGGCCTCAAGGATGCCGAATCCTACCGCAAGGAATCCGAGCTCAAGGCCAAGGAGCAAGCCCTCCAGGCCCGGCAGGAGGCTGAGAAACTGCTGACTGAGCGCCAGAACAACCTGGAGAAACAGGAACAGCGCATCCAGTCCAAGGAGCAGGGCCTCCAGTCCAAGGAGGAGGGTCTCGATAAGAAGCTCCAGCAGGTGGACCAGAAGACCAAGGATCTCGAGGTGCTGTCGGATAAGCGCAAGGCCGAGCTGGAGAAGCTGGAAGCCAAGCAGGTGGAAGCCAAGCAGCTGGTGGAAGAGCAGTCCCGGAAGCTGGAGGAGATCGCAGGCCTGACCAGGGATGACGCGAAAAAGGAACTGATCTCGCAGCTCGAGTACTCCGCCCGGATGGACGCCGCCAAGCTGGTCCGGCGCATCGAGGATGAGGCCCAGGAAGAGGCCGACAAGAAGGCCCGGTGGACCATCGGCGCCGCCATCCAGCGGGTGGCCTCTGACGTGGTCACCGAGCAGGCCGTCAGCTCCGTCCAGCTGCCCAGCGATGACCTCAAAGGCCGCATCATCGGCCGCGAAGGTCGCAACATCCGGGCCCTGGAAAAGGCCACGGGCTGCGACCTCATCGTGGACGACACGCCGGAGAGCATCGTCGTGTCCAGCTTCGATCCCATCCGCCGCGAAGTGGCCCGCCAGGCCATCCTCAAGCTGCTGGCCGACGGTCGCATCCACCCCGCCCGCATCGAGGAAGTGGTCGAGAAGGTCAAGGTGGACATGGATCAGCACCTCAAGGAGATCGGCGAGGCCGCCTGCATCGAGCTGGGCTTTCCCGATGTCCACCCCAAGCTGCACAAGCTCGTGGGTCGCCTGAACTACCGCACCTCCTACGGCCAGAACGTGCTGGAGCACACCAAGGAGGTGGCCCGCATCGCCGAGTACATGGCGGGCGAAATGGGTTCAGATGCCCGGCTGGCTCGCCGCGCGGGACTCTTCCACGACATCGGCAAGGCCATCGATCGGGAGGTGGAGGGAACTCACATCGAGATCGGCATGCAGCTCATGCAGCGCTACGGGGAAAAGGAAGAGGTCATCCACGCCATGAGCTGCCACCACGGGGACTTCGAGCCCCGCACGGTGGAGGCCATGCTCATCACCGCGGCCGATGCCCTCAGCGCAGCAAGGCCCGGCGCCCGCCGCGAGATGCTGGAGACCTACGTCAAGCGCCTCGAGCAGCTGGAAGGGATCGCCAACAGCTACAAGGGGGTCCAGAAAAGCTTTGCCATGCAGGCCGGCCGGGAGATCCGGATCCTGGTGGATGCCGGGGCTGTCAACGATGACCAGGCCTACTGGATCGCGAAGGATGTCTCTCGGCGCATCGAGTCGGAGATGCAGTACCCGGGGCAGATCAAGGTCACGGTCATGCGGGAGCTCCGCGCCGTGGAGATCGCGCGGTAGGACCCGACCTGGGGGATCGCCTTCCTCTCAACCACCTGTGGGCAGGGCTCTGCCTGGTGGGGGCGACGTTCTTCACCTTCAGGAACTGGTTCCTAGCTGATCGGACCAAGGTGGATGAGCCCCCGCTTAAGGGCGATGATGGCGGCCTCAGTGCGGTCCTTGGCCTGGAGCTTCCGTAAAAGGTTGTTCACGTGGATCTTCACGGTGGGCTCCGCCAGCCCCAGGGCGTCTGCGATCTCCCGGTTGCGCTGACCCTCAGCCAGGAGCTTGAGCACATCGACCTCGCGGGGGGTCAATCGCTCCGATTCCATGGCCTCCACCAGCCGGGCCGCCGTGGCCGGCGGAAGGTAGCGCTTGCCGGCGGCGACGGCGCGCACGGCCTCGATGAGGGTGGCCCTGCGCACGCTCTTGAGCAGGTAGCCCCGGGCTCCCGCCTCCAGGGCCCGCTGGATGTCGGCGTCCCCGTCGAAGGTGGTGAGCACGAGGATCTTGGCCTCGGGATCCTCCCGGCGGATGGCCAGGATGGCCTCCACGCCGGTCTGCCCAGGAATCTGCAGATCCATGATGGTCACCGTGGGCCGGAGGGTCCGCCAGCTGTTCACGGCCTCCTTGCCGTCGCTCGCTTCTCCCACCACTTCCAGATCGGGTTCGCCTTCATGGAGGATGGAGACCAGGCCATCACGCACGACCGGGTGGTCATCCACGATGAGCAGACGGATCCTATCGGTTGGGATCGTGGTCATGGACGCCACCTCCGGATGGGTAGTGTGATGGTAATGCGGGATCCGAGCCCCTGGCTGCTATCAATATCCAGCTGGCCCCCGAGCTGCTTGAGGCTTTCCCGGATGCTGCGCATGCCGTAGCCGGCCACGTCGGCCGAGGGATCGAAGCCCCGGCCGTCATCTTCGATGCAGAGGCGCACCACCCTCCCCTCGAACTGGAGTACCGCGCGTACCCAGCGGGCCTTGCCGTGCCGCAAGGCGTTGGTGAGCATCTCCTGGGCCATGCGCAGGAGCTCCTCCTCAAGGCGTTCCGGGAGGCGCCGGGGCTTGCCCACCATGGCCAGCTCCACCTGGATGTCCGTGCCTGCCAGCAGGCGGTCGGCCAGCAGGCGAAGAGCGCCCAGGAGGTCGGTGCCTTCTGGTTTCCGCGATCGGAGGACCATGACCGACCGCCGGGCCTCCTGGAGGCTGGCAACGGCCAGATTCCGGGCATGGTCGAGCCGGGTCAGGATGGGCGCCGGATCCCCCTCCATGCGGGAAAGCTTGGCTTCTGCTGCTTCCAGCTGGATGATCACGCCCGTGAAGCCCTGGGCCAGGTGGTCGTGGATCTCCCGGGCCATGCGGTTCCGTTCCGCCAGCACCGCCGAGCGGGCCTCCACCTGCTGGACTCGCAGGCGGTAGATCCACCAGCCGAAGGCAAGGACCAGCAGGGCGCCCAGCCCCCAGAAGACCGGCCGCTGATAGAAATAGGGCTGGATGACGACCTCGATGGACTGCTCCTGTGGTGGCCCTTCCTCATCGATGCGCCAGGCCTGCAGCACGAAGCGGTAGGACCCGGGCGCCAAGTTCGAGTACCCGCAGAAGCGGCGATCGCCCGCATCGTTCCAGACGTGGTCCCAGCCTTCCAGCCGGTACCGGAATCGGACCTTGTTGGCCCGGGTCAGGGATGTGGCCGTGTAGTAGACCTCGAAGAGGTGGGTGCCCGCGGGCACCTGGATCGATGGGGCGACCGGAAGGACCGTTTCGTCGCTTTCTGCCTTCAGGATGTGGAGTCGCAGGGCTGGGCCAGGTCGCACCGAGGTTCGGCTGTCGATCCGTGTCAAACCCCGCGTCGTCGGGAAGTAGAGAAGGCCTTCCCGGGTGAGGCAGATGCTGGGCTGGGAGCCCCCGCTGGTCTCCCGGGAGGGCATGCCGTCGTGGTGATCGAAGACCACCCCGGGAATGGGGCCGGCCTCTACCAGACTCCGGAGAAGCGCTGCCCTGGCGATCCGAAGGACACCCTGCCCCGTGCTCAGCCAGAGGTGGTGGGACTGATCCTCGACCATCCCGTGAATGTCCAGAAACAGGGGGCTGGAGCGACGGTCGCCAAATTTCTGGAACGCACCGTCCCGGTAGCGCCTGAGTCCATCGAAAGTACCCATCCAGAGGAAGCCATCTTCGTCCAGGAAGAGCGACTGGACCCCGGTCGAATCCAGCCCTTCGGCCCTGCCGAGCCAGCGGATCTGGCCCGATTCGAGAATTCCCAGCCCCTGGGTGCGGCTCGCCAGGAACAGGGGTCCAGAACCCCCCCCGGCCATGGCCAGAACCCCATGAATCGTCGGGAAGAGCACAAAGGCGCCGCTGGGGCCCAGCCGGAGCAGGCCCTGCCGCATGGTGGCGAGCCACAGAACGCCCTGGCTATCTTCGTAGAGGGACAGGATGGGATCCGGCTGGGGGCCCCCGGACCACTGGACCTGGCGGAAGCGGCCCTGGTCCAAGACATGCAACTCGCCGCCCCGGGTGCCGATCCATAGTCCGCCCGCCCGGCGGGGCCAGAGAGAAGTGATCGGGTTGTTGGCAGAAAAGGCTGTGGGAACCCGTTCAACCATGCCATCCCGGATCCTTCCCAGGACCTGGTCGCCGGTGAGGCACCAGACGGTGCCCAGGGTGTCCTCACAGACCATCGAGGCTGGCTCTTCCCGGTCGGCGTTCTTCCTGGACAGCTGAAAGAACGGTACGGGGTAGAGCAATTGAAGCCCGCGCTCCTTGCTGCCGGCCCAGAGGGCACCCGAGCTGTCCTCCAGGAGGGTGATGGGCGTCCAACGCGGGCCCAGGAGGGACGGCGAAGCCTCCAGCCGACCCACCTGTGTGCGCCGATAGAGTCCGCCCTGCTCAAGGCCGATCCACAGGCTCCCCTGCCGATCCACCAGCAGGGCGCTGACGGGCTTGGAGGGCAGCCCCCGCAACCAGACGGGCTTCTCGAGTCGGCCCTCGTTCAAGACGAGAAGCCCCTGGGAGCGGGTACCCACCAGGACCTCGCCGTCCACGCCGACTTCGATGGCTGTGATCTCAGCGACCGTCAAGGCGGCCAAGGACAGACGCCCATTCCGGAGGCGCCAGAGCCCCGATCCCGCGGTGCCTACCCAGATGGTTCCTTTGGCATCATCCACCATGGCCCGGATGCGCAGGTGGCCCTCTTCCGTCGCCACCGGCTGAAAGCGCGTGCCATCGAAGCGGAGCAGGGGGCCTTCTGTGGGAGCGGCCCACAGGGTGCCTTCGCGGTCCCGGAGCAGACGGCGGATGGGTTGGTTCGGCAGACCTTCTCCAGGGCCAAAGGCCTGGATGAGGCCCTTCTGCAGCCTGTAGAGGCCGGGCCCCGAAGTCCCGATCCAGAGCGCGCCGCCCCGGGTTTCCGCGAGGCACTGGACCTCATTGCGGTCGAACCCCGGCAGGTTGAGCCGGGAGTAGTGATCGAAGGCTGCGCCGTCGAAACGGACCAGGCCCGCCTCGGTGCCGATCCACAGGAAGCCATCCCTGGATTCCAGCAGGGCCGAGGCCGTGTCCTGGAGCAGTCCATCCTCGCTGCGCCAGAGCCGATGGGCGTGGGTCTTGAGGGGCCGGGCAGGGTCCAGGGCAAGGGCCGTGACCGCACTCCAGAGGCAGGGCAGGACGATGGCAAGGCATCGCATGGCTCCCCTGAGGGAGAATCGGTTTCCTGCAAAGCGTGGCCACATGGAAGCTGAAGGGTAGGCCATCCCCGTGGTGGGATCAACGAAGAAGGTCTAGATCAAAAGTTCTAACAATAAGGTTCCGTTCGGGATATGGGCTCAAAGGAGTTCTTGGGGGATAAATAATGAACCAACCAGTCTTGCCTCAGGCCAGCCCAAGGGTATGACTGTCGTGAGAATCAAAATCGCGGTCAGGCGCCCTTCTTGGGAGAGGTCGACTATTTCATTTCTTCCCGCTGCAAATGGTTGGCCTATATTGAATGTTCTCCACTCACTCCAGTCTTCCAAACAAGAGCGTTCGGCTGTCTGGGGCTGCTTGTCCTCCAAAGGTGTCGCCATGAACAAGGCTAGGCGTTGGAACGGGTCGACGGGCCTGCTGGGCCTTCTGTTGGTGGCCATCTCGATCCTCGGATGCGGCGGCGGCAAAGGAGCCTCCGGGACCGCCCAGAGCTTCTCGAACTACCACCCGGTCGGATGGGTTAACGCGCATGCCGCCCCGGCGGTGGCTGGAGTCGAGGCGTGCACCAAGTGCCACGCGATCTCCCTCCTCCAGGTGGGAAGCGGGGTTCCCACCTGCCTGACCACGGGCTGTCACCACCAGGCCACACCAGGGTTCGCGGGCCCGGGCATCCACGGCCTGCGGGCGAAGTTGGCTGTGAATGCCACCACCGGGGGAAGCCTGGCTTCCTGCCAGATCTGCCACGCCAAGGATTTCTCCGGCGGCGCCTCGGTCAATGCCTGCGCCACCTGCCATGGCGTGAAGGCACCCCATCCTGCGGCACCCTGGAGGACCTCCGGGGGAACCTCCTACAGCCACACCTCCACGGACACCTCCAACGCCGCGATCTGCGCCCAGTGCCACTATCCCGGGTCGCCGAACAACCCGGCCGGACATCCAGCGGCTCCCGCTCCGGCGGGCACCCAGCCTGGCTGCTACAACGCCACCCTCTGCCACGGGGCCGCCGGTTCCGCCCCCCACGCCCTGGGCGCGATCTGGAAGGATCCCACCAGCGCGGCCTTCCACGGCATCGAGGCCAAGAAGGACCTGAAGTACTGCCAGAGCTGCCACGGCACGCCGGGCACCACCAAGTTCGATGGTGGCTCGGCCTCCACGGCCTGCTCTTCCTGCCATTCGAAGACCAGCGGGGCCGGAGCCCATTCGACCACCTGGTACAAGGCCAGCGCCGTGACCTTCCCGGGCTATGTGCCCTCCCACCGCAATGCCACGGATCCCCTCAATGCCAATGGGTCCTGCGTCATCTGCCATGCCGTGACCAAGACGGGCACTTCGGCCCTCACCACCGCACCGAGCTGCTACACCGCGAGCTTCGGCAATTCCGAGCACGCGGCCGTGAGCTGTCACGCCAATGGGCCCGGGGTGGCACCCCACCTCGTGGGCGCCACCTGGACGGATCCCTTGAATGCCGGGACCACCGATGCCACCTTCCACGGCATCGAGGCCAAGAAGGATCTGCTCTACTGCCAGACCTGCCACGGAGTTCCCGGGACCAACAAGTTCGACGGCGGCACCAGCACCACCACCTGCTCCAGCTGCCATACCCAGGCGAAAGCCCATGCGGATGTCTGGAGCAAATCCGGAAGCAGCTTCTCCAGCGGCTCCTATGTCGCCTCCCACCGGAATGCGGCGGACGCCATCAGCCTGACCAAGCGGGCGGCGGTCTGCGGCCTCTGCCACGTGACCACCGCCGGTGGCGGCACCCCGCCTATGGTTGGTGCCCCGGGCTGCTTCACGGCCTCCTACAACGCTGTTGGCTGCCACGTGAACGGGCCCGGCGCCGCTGCCCACCCGTCCCCCTTCCTGAGCGGGATGACCACCAGCTCCGGGACGGGCAACACCCACCAGAACGTGACTGCGGCCCAGTTCGCCGGAGAATGCATCAATTGCCACGACGAGACCGGAGCGGGCACCAGCAAGGTGGGCCCCAGCTGCACCCAGTGCCACGTCTCGAGCTCTCCCTTGGCTGCCGGCAAGGGGCCGGGCACCTGCCTGTCCTGCCATCCCGATCCCAATTTCCAGACCAAGGGCCCTGCGGGTACCACGTTCCCGAACATCGCCGGTGCCCATGCCAAGCACATGAACCTGCTGACCCCGCTGGATTGCGCCACCTGCCACACCGGCTCCCTGCCCGGTCAGGGCGGCGCCAACCAGCCCCACTACACCGGGGCGAACCGCGGGCCCAACGGTACACCCACCGGGACGGGGCCCGCCCCCGTGACCATGAATCCCCTCTACAAGGCCCAGACGGGAACCCTTGGCACCAACCCCAGCCTGTCGGCCTTCACCTGCAATGCGGTGAGCTGTCACGGCGGCCAGACCACGCCAGGCTGGCAGAGCGGCAAACTCACCTTCAACGCCACCACCTATTGCCTCTCCTGCCACAAGATCGCCTCGACAGCCACCCAGTACAACGACGCGACGGGTCGCCACAACAATCCGAATGACCACAACCAGACCTGCAACTACTGCCACGACATGAACCCGGCGACGAACAACAAATCCGGCGTCGTGAATCACTTCAAGTACCTGAACACCACGGCGGTCCGGGTCTCGCCGGACCAGCTCTCCAGCGACACCATCAAGTTCGGAGGCGGCTCTCAGCCCGCCACCGGGGCACTCACCTACACCGTGAATGCCACCATCGGACGAGGCGGGTGCGCCCTCTCCTGCCATGGGACGACCCACACGACCAACAACAACACCTGGAACTGAGCCTCAACCTGTCATGCCCACCAACCTATAGGAGGATTCATGCATCGCATCACCCTTCCCGTCTTGCTCCTCGCCGGCGCGTCCCTCGCGGCCGGAGATCCCGCCAAGGATCTGCCCAAGTTCTCGGGAGGCGACTACGTGAAGTACTGGAATGACGCCTGCGCCCGCTGCCACGGCGCCAACGGCAGCGGCCGCGACAACAGCGGCAAGCCCCTTCCGGACAGTGGCTTCGACTTCACCGACAGCCGCAAGGCCAACAAGAAGAAGGACAGCGACTGGATCAAGGTCACCCTGGAGGGCAAGGACAAGATGCCCGCCTTCAAGGACAAGATGACCCAGGCGGATGTCGAGAAAATGATCCCCATCATGCGCAAGTTTGCCGCCAAGTAAACAACCTGGAGCTCCGATGACACGGAAAACCGCCCCCCTGCTCGCTTGCGCCCTCCTGGCCGGGGGGACGCTCCGGGCCGAATCGTCCGAGTACCCCCTGGCGATCAACCTTCCCACCGCCGAGCGGATGCAGTACTGGGATATCGGCGTGGTATTCACGCACCGGTTTGAGCAGGCCGTGAAGGACAACGGCAAGGATGCCTTCGGCCTGGATGGATTCACCTGGGCTGGGCTTGGCTTCACCTTCGGCATCAAGTCGGTTCCGGGGCTGAATGCCTTCATCTACCGCACGACGGACAACAAGACCTTCACCTTCGGGCTCCAGGAACAGGTCCTGAATGGCGAACGGGTCCGCCTCGCCGTCCGTGCCGAGCGCTATGACGAGGTCGTTCGGCGGACCGTCACCAGCGCCGGAACGGTGGGCATCTCCGGTCTGGCCATCCAGGTCCCCACGGAGATCTTCATCACCGATGACATCATCTTCTCGCTCGTGCCGTCCTACATCACCAGGACCACCACGACCGACCTCATCCTGGCGGTGCCGCCCGGGGCCACGCCGAATACCAAGCCCAACACAGGCGGCGTCTTCAACGTGGGACTGGGGATCCGCATCGGGTTCACGGAAAAATTCTCCTTCATGGGCGAGTACTACCCCAGGCCCTCCAAGTTCTCCAAGGCCATGCCCCTTGGCACCACTGATGGCCGCACCTCGTACCAGAATGGGTTTGGGGCCGGGATTTCGTACAAGACCTTCAAGCACCGCTTCTCGCTATTCGGCACCAACGCCAGCGGAACCACGGCCAACCAGGTCATGAGCGGCGACTTCGGCGGCGGACCGAACCGATCGGCGGATTGGTCCATCGGGTTCAACGTGGCCCGCGTTTTCTGATCCAGGAGCTTCATGTCGGCATCCCCCCTGCTCGAGTTCATCGCCCGGGAGCACCCGGCCCTTGTCCACATTCCGCTGGGCCTGGTGGCGGTCCTGCCCCTGGCCATGCTGGGCTCCTTCCACCCACGCCATGGACGACTCCTGGTGGCCACCTCCTTTTTCATCGCCGTCATCGGATGGCTGGCGAGTACCACTGCCCTGTTCAGCGGGCTGGTCTGGGGGCGCCAGATCAACCTCATCGCCCCCAATGCCTTCCTCCCGGTGATCGCCAATGAGAAACAGGTACTCCAGCGCATGCTGGAATTCCACATTCTCGCGGCCCTGGCGGGCTTCCTGGTGGGCGGGGTCTGCGTCTTCATCCTCTGGCGGATCTGGCGAAGGGATTACAGCGCCAGTTCCGGCGGCGCCGAGCACCGCCACCATGCGGGCCGCCGTTTCTGGGAACGGGGTGTAGGTGCCCCCGCGTTGCTCCTGAGCCTCATCTGGGTCGGCTGCTGGGGCTTCAGTGGCAAACTCGGCGGCATCATGGTCTTCGGCAACGAGGAAACCAACCGGGCCGCCGCGGAGGCGGAGAAGGCCAAGCGCAACGACGTCGAGGCCGATCTTCCCATCCGCGCCCTGGACTACGCGAGCCTTGAACCCGCCGAGACAGCACCTGTCCGAAGCAAGGCCCACGGGGACCGCTGGCGCCGGGTCTGGGTGTCGGCTTCGGGCATCGATGCCTACAAAGCGGGCAAGCCCCTTCCTGCTGGTGCCTATGCGGTCATGTCCACCTTCACGGACGAGAAGGGCAAGCCCAGCACCGAGCCCGGGCCCCTCTACATGAAGGAGACCAAGGCTGATGGCACCACGGCCTTCGCCTTCTACTGGGGCCGGGTGCCCCAGGACCTGCAGAAGGAGTTCGGCAACCAGGACAGCGTCTACTGGCGCAGCCCGGATACCAAGCTGGCCACCTGTCTCGGCTGCCACGAGAAGGGCGCCGCGGCTTCGAAGTAATTCCAAGGCAAGGCTGGTCGCGGAAGGCTCAGAAGATCGCAGAAGGCGCAGAAGGATGCCTTCAAGGCCCTTCGCGGTTTTCCTGCCGTGGTTTCTGTGGGTTTCCGAGCCTTCCGCGACCAGCTTCCTATCAGTGGTTCTGGGTGCCTAGAGCGCGCCCCTCAGGGCCGCCAGGGCCTCGGGCAGGCCCGCCGGGTTGGTGCCACCCCCCTGGGCCAGGTCCTTCTTGCCGCCCCCCCGCCCGCCCAGGGCCGGGAGCATGGCCTTGAACAAGGCCCCGGCGTCGTAGGGCAGGTCGGTGGAAACGGCCACCAGGGCGGCCACCTTGTCCTCGGCGGTCTTGGAGGCCAGCACGATGACGGCCCGGGGGTGCCGCGTCCGCACCTGATCCATGAACTCCCGCAGGGCATTTCCCTCGAGCCCTTCCACCAGGGCGGTCACCAGGGTGACGCCCTTCACCTGCTCCACCTGCTCGGCGCTGCCCCCGCCGCCCGCGGCCTTCAGCTTGGCCTCTTTCAAGTCCCGCTCCAGGGTGGTGATGCGCTGGTCCTTGGCCGCCAGCCACTCGGGAAGAACCTCCCGGCCGGCATTGGCCTGCCGGGACAGTCCGTGGATCAGGGCTTCGTCCGCCTGCAGGAGCTCCAGGGCCATCTCCCCCGCCACGGCCTCGATGCGGCGGACGCCCGCAGCCACTGCCCCTTCGGAGATGATCTTGACCACGCCGATTTCGCCGGTGTTCGGGACATGGGTGCCGCCACAAAGCTCCGTGGAAAAACCAGGAACCTGCACCACGCGCACCACATCTCCGTACTTCTCCCCAAAGAGGGCCATGGCGCCGGAGGCAAGGGCTTCCTCGATGTCCATCTCCCGGATCTGCGTGTCTGCCGACTTCAGGGCCTGGCGGGAGGCGAGGCGCTCGATCTCGGCGATCTGGGCCGGTTCCAGGGGCGCGAAGTGGGTGAAGTCGAAGCGGAGCCGGGAGGCATCCACCACGCTGCCCGCCTGCTTCACGTGGGAGCCGAGGACCTCCCGGAGGGCCGCGTGCAGCAGGTGAGTGGCCGTGTGGTGGGCCCGGATCCGGCGCCGGCGGATGGGGTGCACCAGGGCGTTGACCGCCATGTTCTCCACCAGTGTTCCGCTGACCACCACCTTGTGCAAATGCCGCTTGGGCGCCGGGGCGGTGCAGTCCAGCACCTCCGCATGGCCGTTCTCGAAGCGCAGCTGGCCCGTGTCCCCCACCTGGCCGCCGGACAGGGCATAGAAGGGGGTGCGGTCCAGCAGCACGTAGCCTTCGCCGCTCAGTTGCTTGGTGCGCCGGTGCTCCCCGTCGAAGAGGGCCACCACGTGGGCCGGGCCCTCCAGGTGGCTGTAGCCCGTGAAGCGCGTGGGGGGCAGATCAGCCAGGATGGCGAGATCCCCCGCCAGGCGGAGGTCATGGGCCTTCATGGCGGCCCGGGCCCGGACGCGCTGGGCGTTCAGCTCCTGCTCGAAACCCGCCAGGTCTGCTGTAATGCCCCGCTCCCGGCACCAGTCCTCCACCAGATCCACGGGGAAGCCGTAGGTGTCGTAGAGCCGGAAGATGTCCGAGCCGGCCAGGGTGCCCTTGACCACGTCGCTGGCTTCCAGGATCTTCAGCCCCGCCGACAGGGTCTGGCTGAACTGCTGCTCCTCCCGGTGGAGGGATTTCTGGACGCGGCCCAGCTCGGCCAGCAGCTCCGGGTACTGGTCGCCCATGGCCTGGAACACCGCCGGGGCCAGCTCCGCGAAGAACAGGCCCTCGATGCCGAGCTTCCGGCCGAAGCGCAGGGCCCGGCGTACGATCTTGCGCAGCACGTAGCCCCGGCCCTCGTTGCTGGGCACCACGCCATCGGCGCACATGAAGGTGGCGGCGCGGATGTGGTCGGCCACCACCTGGGAGGCGGTGCGGTTCGCGTGCTCCCGGCGGTCCTGGGGCTTGACCCTGGCGACCTTCCAGATGGCCTCGAAAATGGGGGCGAACAGATCGATCTCGTAGTTCGTGTCCACGGCCTGGAGGATGCTCGCGGTGCGCTCCAGGCCCATGCCCGTGTCGATGCTGGGCTTGGGCAGCGGGGAAAGGACGCCCTTCGAATCGCGCTCGTACTGCATGAAGACCAGGTTCCAGATCTCCATGACCCGGTCGCCATCGCCGTTGGGAGTGGCGTCGCCGGGGATGTGGGCGCCCCGGTCGAAGTGCAGCTCGGAGCAGGGGCCGCAGGGCCCCGTATCGCCCATCTGCCAGAAGTTGTCCTTCTTGCCGAAGCGCATGATGCGTTCCGAAGGCACCCCCGCCGCCTTCCACAGTTCCTCGGCCTCGGTATCGGCGGGCAGCCCATCGGCCCCCTCGAAGACGGTGACCCACATCTTCGTGGGGTCCAGGGCCAGGCAGCCCTGGTCCACGGGGCCCGTGAGGAACTCCCAGGCGAAGCGGATGGCATCGGCCTTGAAGTAGTCGCCAAAGCTGAAGTTGCCGAGCATCTCGAAGAAGGTGTGGTGGCGGGCCGTAAAGCCCACCATGTCCAGGTCGTTGTGCTTGCCTCCGGCACGCAGGCATTTCTGGCTGGTGGTGGCCCGGCTGTAGTCGCGGTTCTCCTTGCCCAGGAACACGTCCTTGAACTGGATCATGCCGGAGTTCGTCCACATCACGGTGGGGTCGTCCGCGGGCCCGATGACCGCGCTGGAAGCCACCCGGCGGTGCCCCTGGCGCTCGAAGTACTGCAGGAATCGCTGGCGGAGTTCAGAGGTTTTCATTGGGATCCAGACTCAGACGAAGATCTGTTCGTAGCTCCAGATGCGGGCAACGCCCGTTTCTGGAGCAGGAGACTAATGACGAAAGTGCCGCATGCCCGTGAAGAACAGCCACACGCCCAGCTTCTGGGCGGCGGCAACGACCTCGTTGTCCCGGAGGCTGCCCCCCGGTTCCACGAAGGCGGCGACCCCGTGGCTGGCGGCCACTTCGAGGCCGTCGGCAAAGGGGAAGAAGGCGTCGCTGCCCAGCACGGCGCCCCGGGCCCGCTCGCCGGCCTTGCGGCAGGCGATCTCCACAGAGTCCACCCGGCTCATCTGGCCGGCGCCGATGCCCACGGTGGCGCCATCCTTCACCAGCACGATGGCATTGGACTTCACGGCCTTGGCCACCCGCTGGGCCAGCAGGAGGTCCTCGGCGCTGGGCTTGGTGCCGGCGCCGCTGGCCTTGACTTCCCAGTCCTCGAAGGGCGCGAAGGCATCGTCGGCCCTCTGGACCAGGTAGCCCCCGCCGATGGAACGGCTGTCCAGCCCTTCGGCGCTCTGGGGCCAGCGATCGGGCGTCTGCAGGATCCGCAGCTGCTTCTTGGCCGCGAACACCTCCAGGGCCTCGCCGGTGAAGGCCGGCGCCAGGATCACCTCCCAGAAGTTCTGGGCCATGACCCGGGCCACCTCGGCACCGACCGGGCGGTTGAAGGCCACGATGCCGCCGAAGGCGCTGACGGGATCCCCCGCCTGGGCCCGGATGAAGGCCTCCAGGGCATGGGGTCCCTGGCCCACGCCGCAGGGGTTGTTGTGCTTGACGATGACGCAGGCCGGGGCCGGGAACTGCCAGACCAGGCGGGCGCAGGCATCGGCGTCGAGCAGATTGTTGAAGCTGAGTTCCTTCCCCTGGTGCTGCAGGCAGGCGGCCATGCCCTCGGTCTTGTGGCCAGGTTCCACGTAGAAGGCCGCGGCCTGGTGGGGGTTCTCCCCGTAGCGCAGGCCCTGCTTCTGGACCAGGTTCAGGCAGAGGTGGTGGGGCAGGTCCGTGGCCTTCTTGGACACCAGCTCCCGCTCCATCCAGCCCGAGATGGCGGCATCGTAGGCGGCGGTGCGGCGGAAGGCCTCCAGGGCACAGCGGCGGCGATCCTCCAGGCTCCAGGCACCCGCCTGCAGCTTCTCCAGGAAGGGGCCGTACTGATCCGGATCCGTGAGGACCGTGACCGAGGCGTGGTTCTTGGAGGCACTGCGGATCATGCTGGGGCCGCCGATGTCGATCTGCTCGATGGCCTCGGCGGTGGTGACGCCCTCCCGGGCGATGGTGGCTTCGAAGGGGTAGAGGTTGATCACCACCAGGTCGATGGGCTCGATGCCCTGGGCCTTGGCGTCCGCCACATGGTCCGCCAGATCGCGCCGGAAGAGCAGGCCCCCATGGATGCGGGGGTGGAGGGTCTTCACCCGCCCATCGAAGCACTCCGGGGCCCCGGTGTAGGCGGCCACCTCCAGGGCCTCGAGCCGGGCCTCCTGCAGGGCCCGCAGGGTCCCGCCCGTGGCCAGGATCCGCCAGCCCTGGGCCAGCAGTCCCTCCGCCAGGGGAAGCAGTCCCGCCTTGTCATACACTGAGATCAATGCCGTCGGCATGTCCGCCCCCTGAACCCTCGATTTTTCCACGCTCTCGGTGGATCCGGAAGCCTTCCCTGCCCAGGCTTGGGTATTGGGTGATCCGGCCGACAAGGAGGGAAGGGGGACCAACATGGATGTCCAGGTCGAGGTTCAGTTCACGGTTCAGCACACCCTGGAGCAGTTGAAGGCCGAATTCGTCAAGCGGGGCCACATTCCCGACTGGAAGACCCCCGAGGATGGCGGTGCCCCGGACCTCTTCTTCGAGACCAAGCTGGTGAGCCTCACCCTGTCCTCCGAGAAGGACCGGCTGGCCTGGTTCGTGTTCTCCCTGGAAGCCACGGGCGAACTGCGCCGGCGGGTGGTCATCCCGAACGTGATCCCGGCCACCGTGAATGTGGACATCCCGGATCTGGAGGATTTCCTGGACTTCAGCCGGCGCTGCATGGTGGGCGCAGTCGGAAGGGGTTAGGCACCCACCTTTACGATCCAGCGCTCAAGCCCCATCCTGGAAGGCCTGGAGTGGGCCCATGCCGACGATCAAGATCAATGACGTTGCACTGAGCGTGACCCCCGGCACCCTCGTGCTGGATGCCTGCCGCACCGTGGGCATCGACATCCCCCACTACTGCTACCACCCGGCCCTCAGCCCCGTGGCCACCTGCCGCATGTGCCTGGTGGAGATCAAGGGCCAGCCCAAGCTGGCCACCAGCTGCACCACCACGGTGCCGCCCGCGCCCAAGGACAATCCCGAGGCGGTGGTGATGGAGGTCTTCACCAACACCCCCGCCGTGGCAGACGCCCGGGCGGGCGTGATGGAGTTCCTGCTCATCAACCACCCCCTGGACTGCCCCATCTGCGACCAGGCGGGGGAATGCAAGCTGCAGGACTACTCCTACCACTTCGGCAGCGGCGACTCCCGCATGGCCGAGGTGAAGCGCCGCTACCGCTACGAGGACCTGGGCGCCAAGATCGTCATCGACAAGAACCGCTGCATCCACTGCACCCGGTGCGTGCGCTTCACCCGCGAGATCAGCGGCGGCGGCGAGCTGACCGTGGCCTCCCGGGGCTCCCATCTGGAAGTCACGACCTTCACGGGCAAGAGCATGGACCAGAATCCCTTCGCGGGGAACGTGGTGGACCTGTGCCCCGTGGGCGCCCTCACCAGCCGGGACTTCCGGTTCCGCAAGCGGGTCTGGTACCTCAAGAGCGTGCCTTCCATCAGCCGCCACTCGGCCCTGGGCAACCCCATCTGGATCGACCACGAAGGCAACCAGATCCACCGCCTCCGTCCCCGGCCCCTGGCGGACCGGGAGACCACGCACTTCATCAGTGACGAGGAGCGCCAGGCCTACCCCCGCTACAACCGTGCAGGAAAGGCGCCGCTCCCCAGTCTGAAGGGCGCGCCCGCCTCTCCGGACGCCATCCGCGAAGCGCTCCAGGCCGCGGGACCCGTGGCCGTCATCGGCCAGGGCACCTTCGGCTGCGATGCGGCCCAGCGTCTGGGGGAGCTGGCCAGCACCCCGGACCTGCGCTACGGCAGCGGCGACAAAACCATCCCCGTGGTGCTGCCCAAGTACCAGACCAGCGCCGACGGCATCCTGAACCGCCGGGGCTTCACCGAGCGGGGCTTCCGGTTCGGGGCCCTGGAGGAGCTCCTGGGCAAGGTCCAGCGGGCCGAGGTCCGGGCCGTGGTGCTGCTGCACGACGACGCCTTCACCAGCCTCGCGGAGCGCGGGGTGCTGGCGGAAATCCTCCGGTTGACCCCCTTCAGCCTGGCGCTGGAAGTGCAGCCCTCGGACCTGGGTCGGGCCGCTGCCGCCTGGCTGCCCATCGCGAGCTACGCCGAAGAAAGCGATTTCATCGTCAACCACGATGGCGAGCTCCGGCGCTACCAGAAGGCCCTGCAGCCGCCCAAGGGCGTGCGCACCGTGACCGCCTGGGCCAAGGATCTGGCAGCGGTTCCAGCCACGGCCTGACCGGGGAAGGAGGGGCCATGTTCCTCCACGATGCGCTGACCCGCTGGCTGGTGAACTACCTCACGGAGGAACTGCCCACCTACCAGCGGCGGGTGCCCAACGACCTGGACCGCATGAGGGAGGAGCTGCGGCCGGGCGATGTCGTGTTGGTGGAGGGCAAGGCCCGCATCAGCCAGATCATCATGACCCTCTCCCAAAGCTCCTGGAGCCATGCGGGCATGTACATCGGCGATGCTCTCCTGCGCTGGGGCGGGCCCCATGCGGAAGCCGCCCTCCTGGACTTCGGCGCCGAGGCGGCCCACCTCGTCCTGGAAAGCGACATGGCCGCCGGGGTGCGGGTCAAGCCGGTGGCCTGGTACACGGACCACAACCTGCGGGTCTGCCGCCCCCTGGGGCTGACAGCGGAAGAGCTGGAGCGGGTCGTGGCCGAGATGGTCCGCCACCTGGGCCTGCGCTACGATCAGCGCAACATCTTCGACCTGGGCCGCTACCTCACGCCCTTCCACCTGCTCCCGGCCCGCTGGCGGCGGCGCCCCCTGTATCTGGGCAGCTCCAGCAGCCGGGAGATCATCTGCTCGGCCCTCATCGCCAAGGCCTTCTACCAGGTGGGGTTCCCCATCCAGCCGATCCTGGGAGCGGCCAAGGGGGTGCTCCGGCGGGGGGTGATCGCCCGACATCCCAGCTACATCATGCCGCGGGACTTCGACCTGAGCCCCAACTTCGAGGTGCTGAAGCTCCACCTGGGCCCTGGAACCATGCGGGCGCCCGAAGACGCCCGCATGCCGAGAGCTTTTGCGTAGCGCCTACTTCTTGATCACCTTCGCCTCTTCCACGATGAGGGCGTAGCTGTAGCCGGCGCCGAAATCCTTGTCCAGGCGGACCACGCCCTTGACGGTCACCACATCGCCCTTGGTAACGGCATCCTGGCTGGTGACGGTGATGTCATGGTTGCCCTTGCCGGCCTCGCCACTGCCATCCTGCAGGTGCATCCAGTTCTTGCCCATGACGCCGGGGTTGTACTTCACCACCTTGCCGCGGATGCTGACGGACTTCTCCTTCAGGCTGGCCTTCTTGGCCCAGAGGTCCGCCACGGTCTGGGCGTCCGGGCCGGTGGCCTTGTCGACCTTGCTCACCACTTCCTTGGCCACCACCGGCGCCCCTGGCGCCTGGGGCGTGGGGGCGCCCGGCATGGCCCCGGGCATGGCGGCGGGAGCAGCCGCTGCAGCGGGAGCCCCGCCGGCGGGCGCGAGGGTGCCGAAATAGACCGTGGCGAAGGTCTTGTTCAGGGTCTTGGATTCGAAGTTGTTCATGAGCATGGGGCTGGCAATGGTGACCTCGGTGCCCTTCTCGATCTTGGCTTCGGGCACCGCGGCCCAGACTTCGCCCTGGGCGGTCTGCAGGCGCAGGTAGCAGTAGGGGGCTGCCTCGATGCGCTCCAGCACCTTGCCGCTGAGGCCCTGGCTGGGGGCCGGGGCGCCCGCGGGCGTGACTCCAGAGATCGGGGCGGCCACCACGGCATCCGACTTCTTGGATTGGCAGCCGAAGGTGGCCGTGAGGACGAGAATCAGAGGGAGGGCGCCGCGCATGGGTGGAACTCCTTGGGGAACCGGTCAGAACCGGCAAGCTTGAGCATAGGACAATCATCCTATGACTGGGGACAAGGTGCGACTCGTCAGGCCGTAGAGCTTGGATGCGCCTCGATCAGCCGGTGTTCCGGGCCGGGTCGTCCCAGAAGGGGTAGAAGCAGTACCACTGGCTGGGGTGCCGGCGGATCAGTTCCTCCAGGTGGGTCACGTAGGTCCGCATCCCCGCCTCGATGGCAGCCATGCGCTCCCCCCGCCCCCCCAGGACCCGAATGGGCTCGCTGAAGCGGGCGTGGAAGCGGCGTTCCTCGTCGGTGTAGAGGAAGCTCGTGATGATGGGCGCCCCGGTCATGGCCGCCAGCTCCCAGGGCCCCCGGGGGAAGGGGACCTCCCGGCCGAAGAAGGACATGGGCACGCCATTGAGGCTGAAGTCCCGGTCCCCCTGCATGCCCACCAGGGCTCCCTCCCGCAGCAACCGGACCAGGGGCAGGGTGGAAAAGCCCACGCCGTCCACGGGGATGCCCACCACGCCGCCCTGGGCGCGCATGCCCTCCCGGAGCCGCTCCACCGCCGCGAAGTGATCGGGCTTGTAGACCGCGTGCACCTTGAGGTTGCGGGAGCGCAGCAGGAGGCCGCCCAGTTCGAAGTTCCCCGCATGGGCCGTGAGCAGGATCGCCCCCTTGCCCTCGGCGAGGACCCCATCGAGGTGCTCCATGCCCTCCAGGCTGGCGAACTGAGCCAGGGCCTCCTCCACCGGGCGCTGGCCGAAGTAGAAGAAGTCCACCCAGGCCCGGGCATGCTGGCGCACCATCTCCCGGGCCGTGCGCTCCACCCGGGGGTGGGTCGGCTTCAGTCCCATGACCTGGGCGGTGTTGTCCAGGATGGCCTCCAGGTACCTGGGCTGGACGTCCATGAAGGCGTTGGCGATCTGATCGGCGATCTCGTGGCCGCGCTCCCGCCGCGCGAAGGAGCGGGCCGCGAAATGGAAGAGCGGGAAGAGGGTGCCGAACACCGCGCCGTAGAAGAGGTCGAGGAGCCTGGAGGGGGTCTGCATGCGATCTTGCATCGGTTCAGGCTAGCAGGAGCCCTAGGGTGCGAGCCCCTGGTGGGCCAGCCCCTCGGGAACGGGCAGTTCGATATGGAAGGCCGTGCCCCTGCCCACGTCGCTTTCCACCCGGATGCGGCCGCGGTTCTGGAGCACCAGGGTGCCCACGGTGGCGAGGCCGAGGCCCGTGCCGCTCAGCTTGGTGGTGAAGAAGGGCTCGAACAGGCGGGCCAGGTGTTCGGGTGCGATGCCCGAACCGTCATCCCTCACCTCCACCTGGACGGTGCCGGCCCCCGCCACGGCCCGGATGGAGAGCCTGCCAGCGGGCCCCATGGCATCCCGGGCGTTGGCCACGAGGTTCTGGAACACCTGGTCCAGGGACTGGGCATCGGCGAACACCAGCAGCTCCGGGGCCACATCGCAGGCCAGGCGCTGTCCGGGGTGCAGGAGGGCGCGAAGCAGGCCTTCCTGGCCCCGCATCCACTCCGCGAAGGGGAAGACCGTGGGCTCGAGCTCCGGGGTGCGGCTGGAGTCGATGATGCGGCGCGTCAGGGCGCAGGCCCGTGCCGAGGCCTCGCCCAGCACCTTCAGGTCCTCCTCGTGCCCAGCGGGGCAGGTCTCCTCCAGGCGCCCCACCATGAGGCGGATGATCCCCAGGATGTTGCTGAGGTCGTGGGCCAGCCCCGCGGCCAGCCCCGCCATCATGCGCACCCGCTGGCCGCTGAGGGCCTCCTGGTGCTGGGCCTCGAGCTGCCGGGTGCGCGCCTGGACCCGGTCCTCCAGGTTCCGGGACAGCTGCTCGAGGTCGAGGATGAGCAGGCCGTGCCGCAGCCCCAGGACCGCCAGCAGGCCCAGCACCAGGCCCATCAGGGTGTGCGGGGGTTCGGTCTGGGGCTGGACCAGCTGGAAGGCTGCCAGCAGCAGCACCACCAGGGAGAGGGCCGAAGGCACCAGGGCCGGCACCGGGGAGACACCCTGCTGGGCCGCTGCGGGGCTGGCATCGGAGGAAGTGTCCAGGGCCGCCAGGGCGAGCAGCACATTGGCCAACTGGTGCAGCACCTCGATGCCGTTGCCCAGGTAGCTCGAGAAGTAGAGGCCGGTGACCCTCAGCATGGCCCCCACGGCCCCGTGGCAGAGCAGGGCCAGGAGAGCCCACCGCACATAGCGCTTGGCCGGGGCCTGCTCCGGCAGCCGCAGGCGGGTCTCCTGGAGCAGCCAGAGGGCCAACAGGCCCAGGATGACGCTGATCTGTAGCATGTAGATCAGCAGGATGCCGCGGGGAAGACGGCCCACCCCGTCGGCGGAGCCCAGGACCACCCAGGCCACCGTGAACATGGACAGGGCGATGGCGATGCCATCGAGGCTGGTGCGCATGCGGTCCCGGGGCATGCGCACCCGCTGGGGCCAGCGGAGGAACCCGGTGCCGAGGGCCAGGAGGCCCAGGATGGCAAAGGCGGGGCCCAGGAACTGGGCCTGGGGAAGGGAGAACATGGTCGGCACGTAGCGGAAGCCGCCAAGCGCCGCCCCCAGCCCCAGGAGCCCGAAGGCGGCGGGGCCTGCGCGCCGAGCCCTCTGCCAGCAGAGCCCCGCCGCCCAGAAGGCCAGGACCAGGACGTTGACGTAGTCGAGGAACCACACCCCCCGGTGGAGGTGAATGAAGAGCGGGAGAAGGGCGTTTCCCGCCAGCAGCAGGAGCAGCCCCCCGACCACCCGGGGATGGGACTTCCAGATGCTGGAGAAGGAGGCCCTCAGGCCCGTGGAGGCGGTCATGGCTCGAGTGTCCCCGGGGGCTCCGAGGGCTGGCAATGCGGGACTTCCCCGTTACCTCCAGATGTATCAATGATCACACCTGTGGCCGTGGCCTGGCTTTTGGCTCTGGGACCTGGCTCCTAGCGCCACACGTTCTGGTTCGGGTTCCGGTCGTCCATCTCCAGCCAGAGCCGCTGAAGGCTCTGCAGCCGTTCGGGGTACTCGAGGTCGAGGCGGTCGAGGGTCGCCTCGTCTTCGGCATCGAAGGCCATTGGATCCTCCAGCACCTCGGCGGGGAACTCCAGGAAGACCCGGCCCAGCAGGGCCCGGTCGAAGCCCCGCACGCTGAGGGTCCGGACGCCGGGGGTGTCCACCAGGGTGCCCCCCGAGGACAGGGCCAGCCAGCGGGCCGCCGTGGTGGTCTGCTTGCCGGTGCCGAATCGGGTGAGGCCGCCGGTCTTCAAGGCCAGGTCCGGGTGGAGGGCGTTCACCAGGGTGCTCTTGCCAACGCCGCTGTGGCCCAGCAGCACCACGACCCGGCCTTCGATGAGCCCCCGCAAGGGTTCGACGCCCTCTTCCTTCAGGGCCGAGGTCTCGTGGATGGCCACACCCTGCTCCCGGAGGGGATCCAGCTCAGGCAGGGTGTCCTTCTTTGAGGCCCGGTCCCGTTTGGTGACGATGATCCGGAAGGCCAGCCCGGCATCCAGGGCCAGTACCTGGGCCCGCTCCAGCAGGCCCGGACGGAGGGGGGGATCCACCACGGCGGCGCAGATCCAGAGCTCATCGGCGTTGGCGCAGATGAGCTGCCAGGGCTCCCGGTCATCGCTGCCGCCCCGCTTGAGCAGGGACTTCCGCGGCAGGACCGCCACCACCTGGGCTTCGGGGGAGCCGCCCTCGCCCCGGAGGTTCACCGGGGCCGGGTACTTCGGGTCATCGGGCTCCACCGGCACGACCGAGTAGCGCACCCGGTCCCCGCAGACCAGACGCACCCCCTTGAGCTTGCCCCCCAGGGTGGCCCGCAGGACGGTGCGATCCGCCAGCTCCAGATCTACCCACTGGCTGTGACGCTGGATGAGGGTGGCCTCCGGCAGGTGCAGCCAGGGACCGGGGTCCGGCAGCCGCAGCAGGGCCTCGGCATCGTGGGCCTCGATGCCAGTCTCCAGGCGCTCGGCGTGGCGTTGGCGGCGCTTGCTCTCGCCGCCCCGCTCCCGGGAATAGGCCTCCCGGTGGTCCAGGTCCTGGGCCTCCCGGCTCTGGCCGAGGCGAAACTTGCGCGTCATGCCGCGGCCCTGATGGGGCTGTGCCCGAGGGTTGCGCGGGGAGCGCAAGGGGGACGCAGAGCGACCGCAGGGAGCGGGCGGTCCCCCTCGTTCCACATCAGGCCCGGCCCCCGAATTCGCCGGTCTCGGTGCTGACCTTCACCTTCTCGCCTTCCTTGATGAAGAGGGGCACCTTGATCTCGATGCCGGTCTCCAGCTTGGCGGGCTTGGTGACGTTGCCGCTGGCCGTGTCGCCCCGGGCCCCGGGCTCCGTGTAGGTGACGGCCAGCTCCACGGTGGTGGGCATCTGGAGGCCGATGGGATTGCCGTTGAACTTCTGGATGGTGACGATGAGGCCCTCCGTGAGGTAGCTGAGGGCGTCACCCATGAGGAACTCACCCAGGGTGTGAGTCTCGTAGGTCTCCTGATCCATGAAGTGGGAGCCTTCGCCATCGCTGTAGAGGTAGCTGGCGGGGGTGAGGACGAGGTCGGGCTCCTTGAACTTGTCCCCGGCCTTGAAGGTCTTGTCGAAGACCGCCCGGGTGAGCAGGTTGCGCATCTTGATGCGGACCAGGGTCTGGCCGCCCCGGGCGGTGGGGGTGGAGATCTCCACGTCCAGGCAGTGGAAGGGGGTGTCCTCCAGCTCGAAGAACATCTTGCGCTTGATCTCAATGGCTTCAAGCAGGGCGGCCATGCAGTCTCCTGAAAATCGAATCCTCCATTCTATCCCGTCTGAGATAGGCGGTCTCCTGGTTAGAATTTCAATTCCATGGCGGATCCCAAGACCATCGGCAGGTATCAGGTCATCCGGCCCATCGGTCAGGGCGGGATGGGGACCGTCTACCTCGCCGAGGATCCGCTGCTGAAGCGCCGGGTGGCCATCAAGGTGGTCCGGGTCTCGGGCAATGCCCGGCAGCAGGCCATGCTGCGGTTCCGCCGGGAGGCGGAGATCAGCGCCCAGCTGAACCACCCGAACCTGGTGACCATCTACGACGTGGGCGTGGAAGAGGACCTGGGCCCCTTCCTGGCCATGGAGTACGTGGAGGGCAAGAGCCTCGGCAAGCACATCAAGGAGAAGGACCTCGACCCGGAGAACTCGCTGCGGGTCCTGATTCAGGCCATGCGAGCCTTGCGGGCGGCCCACCGACGGGCCATCGTCCATCGGGACGTGAAGCCCGAGAACATCCTGCTGAGCGAAGAGGGCCGGGCCAAGCTCATGGATTTCGGCATCGCCCGCAGCATGGGCCACATGAGCCTGACCCCCGAGCACCCCCTGGATGCGCCCCCGCTGGATGACGGGGGCCAGGATGGCTACGCCCAGACCCTGGCCCTGCGGCTGACGGTGACTGGCGACTTCCTGGGCTCCCCGGCCTATGCCCCGCCGGAAGTGCTGCGGGGCAACGAGGGCACGCCGGCTTCGGACCGCTACAGCTTCGCCGCCACGGCCTTCGAGCTGCTCACGGGGCAGCTGCCCCACCCGGGCAGCGGGCTTACGGCCATCATCATCCACATCCTGCAGGAACCCGTCGCCATTCCCGCCGACCTGCCACCCCGCCTGGGCGCCGTGTTCCAGCGGGCCCTGGCGGTCGATCCGGACGAACGCTACACCACCCTTCCGGAGTTCATGGAGGAGCTCATCGACGCCATGCCCGGCCCCGCCAGCATGAGGGCCCGGCTCTTCGCGGCCCTGGGGCAGGATGACGATGGCAGCAGCGTGTCCACCGCCCGGTTCCGCATTCCGGACAACCTCAGCCTGGTCGATGGGGAGGACAGTGCCCCGCATCCGACGGAATCCAAATCCCGCCAAAGCCAGCAGGTGAAGATCACGCTGGCGGAGGATCCGGTCGAATCCTACCTGGCCTCCCGGAAGGCCTCCGGCGAGTACCAGCCCGAGGGCACCGACTGGATTTCGATCCTGAAGTGGGTGGGCCTGATCTTCCTCCTGCTGCAGCTGTTCTGGTGGCTGGCGCCCACCCTTTCCCGGGTCCAGCTCAAGCCCTGAACCCTCGTCAGCCGAAGGCCCGCATGAGCAGGAAGAGGCCCCCGTTCCAGGCCCCGTGAACGAGGATGGGCGTCCGCAGGCTGCCGGTGTGGCGCATGGCCAGGCCCATGGCCAGGCCCAGGGTGCTGAGGACGGGCAGGCCCGCGGGCTGCAGGTGGATGGCCCCGAAGAGGAGGGCTGAAAGGGCCAGGGCCAGGGCCATGGGCTGGTGGCGGGCCAGGACCGGCAGCAGGAAGCCCCGGAACAGCAGCTCCTCGAAGCAGGGCGCCACCAGGGCCACGGTGGCGAACAGCACCAGGTTCGGGCCCCAGCCGCTGAGGCCCCGCACCAGCTCCTGCAGCTCCCGCTGGGGGTTCTGGTCGGGCCGCAGGATGAGGCTCGACAGGAGGGCGGCCACCAGCACCAGCAGGACCGCCAGGGCCAGGAAGCCGGCTCCCCAGGCCAGGTCCCGCCCCGGGCGCCCAGGCGCCACCCGTTGCCAGAGGGCGGCGGGGCCGAGGCCTTCCGCCCGGCAAATGAGCAGCAGGCCGAAGCCCGCGTGGAGCAGGTAGGTGAGGGCGGGCACCAGCCAGCGCAGCCCCGGCCAGGGATGCAGGAGCAGCCCCACGGCGTTCCCCGAGACGAAGTAGGCCAGGAACCAGGTGAGCATCACCAGGGCCGAGGCCCGCCCGGACAGGCCCCATTCCGGCAGGGGCCGGTCCGGCTTTCGGTCGCTGGTGGCCAGCAGGTAGATCCCCAGGCCCAGGCCCCCGGCCGCCAGGGCCAGCGCCAGGAAGCCCAGGGCCCCCAGCCCAAGGAACCGCTTGATGAGGGCCGCTCTGGACTGGAGGCGCAGGGCCTCGCCCCCGCCCTCCCGGTCCTGGAGCCGGGCCTCCAGCAGATCCGCCCCGTAGCCCCCGCCCAGGCGCCGGTGGAGGTCCGCCCGCGCGGCGCGGTCCGGCAGGGCCCCTCCCCCGTAGGCCGCCAGAAAGGCCCGGCGGAAGCCCTCCCCGGCGGACCCTGGGGGGGTGGTCTGCAGCTCCGGGACTGGATTGGTTTCAGGCTTCCTGGCCTCCTGCTCGGCCCTGAGGACCGCCAGCAGGGCCTGGTCCCAGGGTTCCTTGAGCTGGGCTTCGGCCTTGGCCCAGTCCTTGGCCCCCACCTTCCGGCCCATCAAGGAGGGCCCCACCAGGGCCACCTCCAGCATCCGGCCCTGGAGGCTGGCCTGCTCAGCGGGGCGGCGGACCGCCTGGCCCCGGACGCGGAGCGCGAGGCCCGCCGCCAGCAGGGACAGCAGGGCCAGCAGCAGGATGAGCGGATCCGCCCAGCTGCGGTGGGGCTGCCAGGGGGTGCGGGAATCTGGATTCATGGCTCCAGGCTACGCGAAGGGCTGGCGGCCCGTGCGGCGGAACCGCCAGGCCGCCCAGCGCAGATAGACGCGGTTCAGCAGGCCCGGCAGGCCGGGGAGGGCCAGCACCGGGGCCAGCCACCGCCAGCCCGGCAGGCGCCGGGCGATGGGCCCCAGCAGGTCGGCCCCGGCCCACACCGCCCGGGTGCCCAGGTCCAGGCCGTGGATCTCCTTCTCCACGGGCCGTCCCCCCAGCTCCGGCGCCAGGGCCAGCAGGTTCGGATCGCGCACGGAGAAGATCATGAGCAGCCCCCGGCGGTCCCGGCGGGCCAGCCAGAGGGCCATGCGGCAACAGAGGGTGCAGGCGGGATCGTAGGCGAGCAGCAGGGGCGCGGGCATCGGCGCATCATGCCAGGGATGCGGATATCTTGGAACGACCGGAGGACCCATGGCCTTTTCCCATCCCATCGAGGTGCGCTTCAGCGATCTGGACGCCATGGGCCACGTGAACAACGCCGTGGTGGTGAGCTACATGGAGCAGGCGCGCTTCCAGTGGTGGCGCACCTTCCTGGGGGGGCGCAAGTTCCAGGAGGAGGGCTTCCTCATCGCCCGGGCCGAGGTGGACTACCGCATGCCCATCCTCCTGGGGGACGATGTGCGGGTGGAGCTGCACTGCACCAAGGTGGGCACCAGCTCTTTCGAACTGAGCTACCGCATCACCAAGGGCCTGGGAGGCGAACTCTTCGCCGAAGGGAAGACCGTCCAGGTGATGCTCGATTTCGCCACCAACCGGCCCAAGCCCCTGGTGCCCGGCACCCGGGAGTGGCTGGAGGCCCAGTCCTGATGTATCTGGGCACCGCTGCCTGGGCCGAGGGCCCCAGCGAGCGCCGGGCCCTGGTGGCGCGGCTGGCCTCGGGCCGCCTGGCGGACCTGAACCGCATCGAGGCCCTGCGCCTGCGCAAGCTGGGGGAGCTGGACGCCGAGCGCCTGGCGGACGCCCTGGTGCCCCCCAGCCTGCGGCGGGTGCTGGAGGGCGGGCCCCGGGCCCTGGCCCGGGCCCGGCAGACCGCGGCCTACGCCGAGAAGTGGGATCGCCGGGGCACCCTGCCCCTGGGCCTGGCCCCGGCGCCCGATGCAGTGGACCTGCTGCCCTGCCTGCCCCGGCCCGCCGCCCTGCGGCGCCTGGACGGGCAGAGCCTGGATCGCCTGGGGGTCCGGGGCCCCGGGGCCGAGCTCACGGGCCCACCCCAGCCGGGCCTGGCGGCCCTGGGCCTGGCCGGGGGCGCCATCGCCGGGTTCTGCCTGGCCCTGGAGGAGGTCGGCAGCGCCATCCTGGGGGCCTGGCTCACAGACGAGTGGCCCACCGGCAGCCTGGAGCTGCGGGTGGACGCCGCCCGCCGCAGCGCCCCCCTCAGGGCCTGGGGAGGGCCTGGCCCTGCCCCTGCTGCGGGCGGGCGAGGTGCTGCTGCTGCCCCCGCCCCGCCTCAAGGCCTTCCCCCACCTGCCCCCCGGCGCCGAGCTGCGCCTCAGCGCCGGCTTCGATACCCTGGTGGTGCGGCTGGGGGTAGAGGGGCTGCATCCGACGGTGCAGTAGGCCAGAACGGTTCAGGACTAGGGCACTTCAAGACCATTAAAAGGTCGTGAACCTTGGCCGAGTCCCACGTAGACTCGCGGGGAAGATTCGGTCCATTCCCAAATACCTGCGCTTCCAGGCGGCCACTCCAGGCCACCTAATTCAAAGTTAGGCGCGCAACCTTGTTTTGAAAATATGAGGTGGACTTCATGACCAGATTTGCCACACCTACGATGCTCGGAACCCCCACGATTCAAATAGTTATTATGTCAGTTTTTGCATTTTTGCTTAGCAATGTCAGCGCCATAGTCGACTCATTCCTGCATCCTGAAATTCCATATTTCGATGAGGAGCATCTTATTGTAGGCGGAATCACTGGTGCAGTTAGCTTGACGTTACTATTCTTGGCGCGGTCATTCCTTAATCGGCTAGTAATTGCAAGAGAGAGAATCAACCGTCTTGAGATAATGCTTCCCATATGTGCGAGCTGTAAAAAAATTAGAAAACCTGATTCAGATCCACACTCTGCTGATTCTTGGCAGGCTATCGAATCTTATATCACAGAGAAGACTAAAACAGAGTTCAGCCACGGCATTTGTCCGGAGTGCCTAGCAAAACTCTACCCCGAGAACCATTGCATTCCACCTATTGGAAAAGGTAGTAATTCCTGAGACAGAAATGCCCCTCCAAAATGAGCATATGAATCGCCCGCCTAACCTTCAGCTCAAGTCGGACCCCGCCTGCATTACCTCCCGTTCTCTCTCAGTTTCCAGCTTCCTCGGCTCCGTTCAGCGCCTCGGTGCAGGCGGGTCCGGTTAGCCTCTTCCGTTAGGTGGTCTTATGTGGAAACCAATAACCAGAATGCTTTTCAACTTGGTTCTGATCGGTTCCATCCTCACCGGGTGCAAGAGCCCAATATGCCGGGTAGGTGGAAATAGTGGCACTCCTGAAATGAAAAAGTGGTTGAATATCGAAAATGAAAAAACAGGTTGGCTCAAAAGTTGGCAGCGCCGCGAAGATTATAGGCGTAAGAAAATATTTATTAGTGAACCTGACCTTTCATTGTTATGTGAACCCGG
Organism: Candidatus Geothrix skivensis; assembly: GCA_016721195.1. Lineage (GTDB taxonomy): Bacteria > Acidobacteriota > Holophagae > Holophagales > Holophagaceae > Geothrix > Geothrix skivensis. The sequence continues at coordinate 118,879 of JADKIO010000010.1, forward strand.
CTGCATTGAAATCAAGAAAGAAATGCAACATACATTAGAGACATATTTATTTCAACCTCTACGTGCAGATACTCATTTTGAAACCGTCAGTGATAAATCTGAAGCAGATTTTGAAATTAACATTAAAATTGCTAGAGTCAAAGAACATCATTACATCGAATATGTTAGCTATTTTCCGCCAACTAATTTTTATATTTACTGGTTTAAAATTTCAAACATCAAAACTTCGAAAACAGCCTTTTGGTCCTATGGCATGGATTTCTTCAGTGAAGAGAGTCATCGGCGTACATATCCTAGGTTGATTTCTCAAGTCAATAACTTCGATGGTAGCCATGGCTAGATATTGCATCTGGATGGGCCGCCTAACCCTCCGCTCAACTCGGACCCCGCCTGCATTGCCTTTCGCGCTCTCTCAACCTCGTGGTATCTCGGCTCCGCTCAGCGCCTCGGCACAGGTCTGGCCACTTAGCTTCACTCGTCAGGCGCCATAACCCAATGGTTGTGGAACCAGGCGAACCCCACCCCGTCATGCTTGCCTGCTGAAAGGTGGCCTTTCCATGAAGCACTACCGAGCCGAAGACCTCAGCCGTTTTGCCAGCGCCATCCTCGAAGCCATCGGCATGAACCCGGTGGACGCGGCCTTTGCGGCGGAGGTCATCGTGGCCTCGGATCTGGCGGGGCACGGGTCCCACGGCCTGCGGCGCCTGCCGGAGTATGTGGAGCGGGCCGGGTCGGGCCTGCTGGCGCCCGGGGAACGGCCGGTGGTGGAGCTGGACCTGGGGGCCCTCCTGCGCCTGGACGGCCGCCGGGCCTGGGCCACATCGCCCTGCGGGACCTGACGGACCTGGCGGTGGCGCGGGCGAAGCGCACGGCATCGCGGCCGTGGCCCTGCGGCGGGCATCCTACGCCGGGCGCATCGCGGACTACTGCGAGCGGGGCGCCCGGGCCGGGGTGGCCATCCTCTTCTGGTTCAACGATGCGGGGGGCGGGCAGGCGGTGGCGCCGCACGGGGGTGACGCCCCTCGGCTGTCCACGAACCCCATGGGCGTGGGCCTGCCCCGGGCCGGCGAGCCCTTCGTGCTGGACATGTCCACCAGCGTGGTGGCCATGGGCAAGGTGTCGGAGTGGCGGGACCGGGGGCTGGAAGTCCCTGGGGACTGGCTCACGCCCGGGGGCGCCCTCCGGCCCTCCGGCGGCCACAAGGGCACGGGCCTCGCCCTGGTGGCCGAGGCCCTGGCGGGCATCCTCAGCGGCGCGGGCTCCGTGCGGCCCGAGCCCGGTGACGAAGGCCAGGGCGTGTTCTGCGTGGCCATCGACATCGCCCGGCTGAAGCCCCTGGATGCCTTCACGGAAGAAATGGAGCGGATGCTGGCCTATGTCCGCGAGGTGCCCCTGGAGCCCGGGGCCGAGCCCGTGCGGTTCCCGGGCGAATCCGGCGAGGCCATGCGGCAGGAGCGCCTGCGGACGGGCGTGCCCATCCAGCCCTTCCTCTGGGCGCGGCTGGAGGCCCTCTCCCGCACCTTCGGCGTGGCCCTGCCGGAGCCGATGCCCCGGGCCTGAGGCCTCAGGGCACCGGCCGCACGACCCCCGGGCTTTGCGCCAGGGCGGTGCGGATGAGGGGATCCAGCTGGGCCTTGAGGGTCTCAGATGGCACGAAGCTGGTGGGCAGGTCCGCCTGCTGGGTCATGATCAGGGCGGCGTAGGCGCCATCCGCGGCCACCCAGGGGGCCCAGCCGAACTTGCCCGTGCTGGACCAGCGGCTGACGGGGTTGGTGACCGAGGGCGCCTGGCCGTTGGCGGTCTCCAGCCAGGTGCCGAAGCCGTAGTGGTACTGGGCGCCCAGCACCGCGTCGTAGGGGCTGTAGGTGATGGTGGTGCTGGCGCCGAAGGCATCCTGGCGCTGTTGCTGGATGGCGGCCTGGGGCAGCAGCCGGGTGGAGCCGTCCAGGCCCTGGCGCAGCTGCAGCATGAGGAAGCGGGTGTACTCCAGGCCCGTGCAGGCCAGGCTGCCGGCCGGGTTGGGGTTCTGGGCGCCGCCGTAGGTGCTGAGGGCCGCCCAGCCCAGGGGCACCCGAAGCTGCTCATCGAAGAGCTGCCGCCAAGTCTTGCCCGTGGCCAGCTCCGCCAGTCGCGCGGCGATGCGCAGGTGGGTGGAGCCGTAGTAGAAGGTCGAGCCCGGCGCCGGGGCCACCGTCACCTGGCTGTCGTAGATGCGCTTCACGGCTTCATCCAGGGTGATGGCGGTGTCCTCGGAGCTGGCCACATCGCCGGAGATGCCGCTGGTGAAGCTCAGCAGGTGCCGCAGGCGGATCTCCCCCATGTTCCCGGACCAGGGGTTGCCGTTCCGATCCTTCAGGTAGGTCTTCGCCTGGGTGTCCAGGCTCAGCAGGCCCTGGTCCACCAGGCGCAGCAGCACGGTGGCGCTCACGAGCTTGGAGGCGGAGGCCACGGGCACGTAGGTCTGGTTGGTGAAGCCGCCGAAGCCCTGGGAATAGACCACTCCCGAGGGGGTCAGGACCTCCACGCAGAGGCCGCCGGGGAACTGGGGCTGGGCCCCCTGGATGGCGCTGGTGACCGGGCCCCAGGGGCTGACGCCATAGGAAATGCCGAGGTTCCCTTCGCTTCCCCCGCAGCCCAGGAGGAAGGCCAGGCCCGCCAACACCACATGGATTCGCATAGGGTCTCCCGTGTTCACTACCGACGCCCGGGCCGGGGGTCGGGTTGAGTCCTCAGCCCCGCATCATCTCGGCGATGAGGAAGGCCATCTCCAGGCTCTGGGTGCCGTTGAGCCGGGGATCGCAGCCGGTTTCGTAGGCCTTGAGCAGGTCGGCTTCGGAAAGGGCCTCGGTACCACCGGTGCACTCCGTGACGGCCTGCCCCGTGAGCTCGATGTGGACGCCCCCCAGGTGGGAGCCCTGGGCCCGGTGGATCTGGAAGGCCTGCTTCAGCTCCGACAGGATGGCCCCGAAGTCCCGCGTTTTAAGCCCGCTGGCGCTTTCGGTGCCGTTGCCGTGCATGGGATCGCAGCTCCAGAGCACCGGGTGGCCCGTGGCCTGCACGGCTTTCAGCAGGGGGGGCAGGGCGGCCTGGATCTGGGTGGCGCCGAACCGCGAGATGAGGGTGATGCGCCCCGCTTCCCGCCGGGGATCCAGCAGGCCCAGCAGGCTGACCAGGTGCTCCGGCGTGGCGCTGGGCCCAACCTTCACGCCGATGGGGTTGCGGATGCCCCGCAGGTATTCCAGGTGGGCGCCCTCCAGCTGGCGGGTGCGCTCCCCCACCCAGAGGGTGTGGGCCCCCAGGTTGTAGTAGCCCGAGTCCTCCGGGACCCAGCGGGTCAGGGCCTCCTCGAAGGGCAGCAGCAGGGCCTCGTGGCTGGTGAAGAAGTCGATGCGCTCCAGCACGTCCCGCTGGACGCCCCCCAGGGCCTCGAGGAAGTCCAGGGATTCCCGCACCTGGTCCAGGGTGCGCCGGTAGGCCGGCACCTCGCCGCTGCCCCCCGGCAGCTCCCAGCGCTCGGGGTGGTGGAGGTCGGCGAAGCCGCCGGCCGTGAGGGCCCGCAGGTGGTTCAGGGTGGCGGAGGCGTGGAAGTAGGCCTCCAGCAGGCGGGTCGGGTCGGCGCGGCGGCTGGGCCCATCGGCCTCCAGGCCGTTGATGAGGTCCCCCCGGTAGCTGGGCAGCTCCCGACCAGCCACCGTTTCGGTGGCCCTGCTGCGGGGCTTGGCGAACTGGCCGGCGATGCGCCCCACCCGCACAACGGGCTTGCGCCCGCCGTGGGTGAGGGCCACGGACATCTGGAGCAGCACCCGCAGCTTCCCTTCGATGGCATCCGGCGTGCAGTCCTTGAACTGCTCGGCGCAGTCCCCGCCCTGGAGCAGGAAGCGCTTGCCCGAGGCGGCTTCCGCCAGGAGGCCCCGGAGGCGGATGACCTCCTCGGCCACCACCAGGGGCGGCAGGCGGCGAAGGCGCGCCAGCACGCCCTCGAGCTCGGAGGGGTTGTCATAGACCGGCTGCTGTTGGGCCGGGAAGCGCTGCCAGCTGTGGGGATTCCAGGATTCCATGCCCCATTCTGGCCTGGATTGGTCGCCGGTGCCTGTCTTCAGCTCAGGGCCAGCATGCGCTCCAGGGGCTTGAGGGCTTTCAGGCGAATGCCCTCGTCCAGGAGGATCTCTGGCTTCAAGTCCCGCAGGGCCAGGTAGAGCTTCTCCAGGCTGTTCAGCTTCATGTAGGGGCAGAGGCTGCAGTTGCAGCCGCTGTCCGCCGGGGCCGGGATGAGTTCGGCCCCGGGGCGCCGCTGGCGCATCTGGTGGAGAATGCCCGCCTCGGTGGCCACGATGAAGGCGTTGGCGCGGTCCGTGGCCACGTAGTTCAGCAGGGCCGCGGTGGAGCCCACGAAATCCGCCAGCTGCAGCACGGTGGCGTCGCACTCGGGGTGGGCGATGAGCCGGGCCTCGGGGTGCTGGGCCTTCAGGGTCGCCAAGCGCTTGGCCGTGAACTGCTCATGCACGATGCAGAAACCCGGGAACAGCACCATGTCCCGGCCGGTCTGCTTCATGACCCACTTGCCCAGGTGGCGATCCGGCGCGAAGACGATCTTGCGGCCCTTGGGCAGGCTTTCCACCACCTTCACGGCGTTGCTGCTGGTGCAGATGACGGTGCTGAGGGCCTTCACGCCCGCGGAGCAGTTGATGTAGCTCACCACGTCGTGATCCGGGTACTGCTTCAGCCACGCGGCAAAATGGTCCGCCGGACAGCGATCCGCCAGGCTGCAGCCGGCGTCCATGTCGGGGATCACCACGGTCTTGGTGGGATTGAGGATCTTGGCCGTCTCGGCCATGAAGTGGACGCCGCAGAAGGCGATGACATCGGCATCGGACTTCGCCGCCTGCTGGCTCAACTGGAGGCTGTCCCCCACGAAGTCCGCCAGGTCCTGGATCTCGGGCTCCTGGTAGTAGTGGGCCAGCAGCACGGCCTTGCGCGCCTCCTTCAGCCGCCGGATCTCCTCGACCAGATCGATGCCGGCGGGAATGCTGTCGAGGTCGGGGACGTAGGGGGCGGTCAGGTCCATGGTTCTATTCTAGGCCTTCTCGAGGAAGCGACGGATGCGCAGACCGGGTTCTGGATGGTCGAAGACGGCCGCGAACGCCGCCCGCTCCCAGGCCAGGGCCGCGCCCCGGGGCAGGGACCTCTGACTACTCTGGAGTTCCTGCAGGGCATCCAGGGCCCGGGACTGGGACTCCTGCCCCGGGGGCGCGGGTGCAGGCCCGCCTGAAGGGGGGTGGGCCGGAGGCTCCGGGGGCAGGGGTTTCGGGGGCTGCGGGTTCATCACCAGTCCATCCCAAGGGGGGGAACAGGGCCGCGTCGGCGCGGGTTCCAGACCCCTCCAGCATCGCATGGCCCGGCTTGGCCCGGCCCGCCCCCAGGGAACCCGTCCGGCCAGATGGCATGGGCGTCCTAGCGTCCGAAGCGGAAGACGGCGCTCACCTGGACCCAGGTGGCGGTATCGAAGCCGAAGCCGTCCCGGCCGCCCTTGTCCACGAAGACCTGGTTGAGGGTCCCCTCCAGGGAGAAGGTGGGCGTGAAGGTGAAGCCACCGCCGCCGCGCGCGCCGAAGCGACCGCTCTGGGAGGCGCTGTAGCCGCCGAGGTTGGAATCCACCTCAGCCTTGACACTGTTCAGGGAGGCGCCGGCCACGGTGTACCAGCCCCTGCGCGGGCCCTGGAAGTGGTAGACCCAGTCGGCGCCCACCTGGAGGGCGGTGTAGTCGTTCTTGTAGTCCGGGCCCCGGCCCCAGCCCGAGCCGGGAAACTTCTGCAAGGTCAGGTGCCCCCGGACCTCGTGGCGGGGGGTGAGGGTGAAATCCAGGTGGCCGCCCACATGGGCCCCGAAGAACTGGTTGGTGCCGAAGTCCGACTTGTCCTTGAGGTCGCCCAGCGGGAGGGAGAGACCGGTGTAGACGCCCCCGCTGATGTCTTGGGCGGAGAGGGTCAGGCCCGCGAGGGCAAGGCTGGCTGCGAGGATGCGACGCATGGGAACTCCTGTGAGGACGGGCCCCAGGGGGCCCATCCCGTCCAGGCTACCAAGGCATCGCGAGGGGCCGCGTCATCCGATGGATCTAGCCGTCTGCTCTATTCCAGCGTGACGCCCCGCCCCGACTTGATGCGCTGCTCGATGCGGGACGTGCTGTGGCCCGGCAGGAAGGGGATGAGGACCAGCCTGCCGCCCCGGCCCTCCACGATGTCCCGTCCCACCACCGCCTCGGGCGTATAGTCGCCGCCCTTCACGAGCACATCGGGGAGGAGGCGCTCGATCAACGCCTGCGGGGTGTCTTCGTCGAACCGGATGACCGCATCGACGCTGCGCAGGCCCAGGAGGATGGCCGCCCGGGCGGCCTCGTCCTGGAGGGGGCGCCCGGAACCCTTGAGACGGGCCACGGAGGCATCGCTGTTGAGGCCCACCACCAGGAAGTCGCCCAGGGCGCGGGCATCGGCCAGGTACTGCACGTGGCCCGGGTGGATCAGGTCGAAGCAGCCGTTGGTGAAGCAGAGGGTCTTCGGCCTGGGGACGGCGGCCAGGAAGGCTTCAGGGCTCTGGAAGAATCGATTCAGTGGCGGCATCAGAGTACCCGGATAAACTTATCGGTTCGGGGAGGATCCCCGGGAGAAGTCTGCCATGCCCCTCTACGAGTACCGTTGCGAAGCTTGTGGCCAGCCCGAAGAGAAGCTGGAGAGCCTGTCGGCCCCCGAAGTCCACGCCTGCGCAGCCTGTGGCGCGGTCGAGGGCATGAAGCGGCAGCTTTCGGTGGCCGCCTTCAGCCTGGCCGGTGGCGGCTGGTACAAGGGGGCGGCCTCGGCTCCGGCCCAGGCGGCGCCCGCCGCCGCGGAGGCCCCCAAGGGGGGCCATGGCTGCGCCGCCGGGGGCTGCGGCTGCCCCCTCGCCGGCTGAGGACCACCCGGCGTCGCCCTCAATCCACACTTGATGCGTTGACTTTCGGGGCCATTCCGATAGCCTAGATGGTTCCGGCCCTGTGGGTCGGCGCAGGATTTCATCCGTCCGACGTTCCCCCATGCTTCACCTTTGGCGGAACCTCTCGGGCCCAGGCCCGGAAAACCCGGCGCCTTCCTAGGAGGATGGTGTGCCTACCATCAATCAGTTGATCCGCCATGGGCGGAAGACCTTCCAGAACAAGACCAAGAGCCCCGCGCTCGACGCCTGCCCGCAGAAGCGCGGCGTGTGCACCCGCGTGTTCACCACCACGCCCAAGAAGCCGAACTCGGCGCTGCGCAAGGTGGCCCGCGTGCGCCTCACCAACGGCATCGAGTGCACCACCTACATCCCGGGCGTGGGCCACAACCTGCAGGAGCACAGCATCGTGCTCATCCGCGGCGGCCGCGTGAAGGATCTGCCGGGCGTGCGCTACCACGTGGTGCGCGGCACCCTGGACGCCACCGGCGTCGCGGGCCGCAACCAGTCCCGTTCCAAGTACGGCGCCAAGCGCCCCAAGGCTGGCGCCGCGCCGGCCAAGAAGAAGTAGGGGGATAGACCATGGCCCGCCGCAACGCACCTGCCAAGCGCGAGATCCTGCCGGATCCCATCTACAACAGCCTCACCGTCTCCAAGTTCGTGAACATCCTCATGGAGCGCGGCAAGAAGGCCACCGCCGAGCGCATCCTCTACGGCGCACTGGAGATCGTCGCCAAGAAGTCCGGCGAAGAAGCCCTGGAGGCCTTCCAGAAGGCCCTCAACAACATCAAGCCCTCGGTGGAAGTGAAGTCCCGCCGCGTGGGTGGCGCCACCTACCAGGTGCCCGTGGAGGTTCCCCAGAACCGCCGCCAGTCCCTGGCCATGCGCTGGCTGAAGACCTACTCCGCCTCCCGTGGCGAGCGCACCATGCGCGACAAGCTGGCCGGCGAGATTCTCGACGCCATGAACTTCCGCGGCGCCGCCATCAAGAAGAAGGACGACGTCCACAAGATGGCCGAGGCCAACAAGGCCTTCGCCCACTTCCGCTGGTAGCAGCCCACCCCTCCGGAAGGAGCCGCCGGCTTGGCGGCTCCTTCCGCGAAGGTCTTTGAAGCAGTCCCGAATCCGATCCTGCTCCACCCATTCAGGAGGCCGCTGTGGCCCGCCAGACCCCCCTCGAGCGCTACCGGAACATCGGCATCATGGCGCACATCGATGCCGGCAAGACCACCACGACGGAGCGCATCCTCTACTACACCGGCAAGATCCACAAGATCGGCGAGGTGCATGAGGGTGCCGCCACCACCGACTGGATGGTCCAGGAACAGGAGCGGGGCATCACCATCACTTCCGCCGCCATCACTGCCGCCTGGATCCCCCAGACGGGCCAGCTGAAGGGCGTGGAGCACCGCATCAACATCATCGATACTCCCGGCCACGTGGACTTCACGGCCGAGGTGGAGCGCTCCCTGCGCGTGCTGGACGGCGCCTGCGCCGTGTTCTGCGCCGTGGGCGGCGTCGAGCCCCAGTCCGAGACCGTGTGGCGCCAGGCCGACAAGTACGGCGTGCCCCGCATGGCCTTCGTGAACAAGATGGACCGGCCCGGCGCGGACTTCTTCCGCGTGGTCGAGATGATGAAGACCCGCCTGAAGGCCCGCCCCATGCCGATCCAGATCCCCATCGGGGCCGAGGAGTTCTTCAAGGGCGTGGTTGATCTCGTCATCATGAAGGCCCTCACCTTCGATGAAGGCGAGAAGGGCTTCAAGGTCCTCTACAGCGAGATTCCCGCCGAGCTGGCGGCGTCCGCCAAGGAATGGCGCGACAAGATGATCGAGATGGTCGCCGAGACCGACGACGCGCTCATGGAGAAGTACCTCGGTGGCGAGGACCTCACGGAAGACGAGATTCGCAATGGCATCCGCAAAGGATGCATTGGCCTGACTTTCACGCCGATGTTGTGCGGCTCCGCCTTCAAGAACAAGGGCGTCCAGCCCATGCTCGACGCGGTGGTGAGCTACATGCCTTCCCCCCTGGATATCGCCGCCATCAAGGGCGTCGATTCCGACGGCAACGAAGTGGTCCGCCGGGCTGACGACAAGGAACCCTTCGCCGCCCTGATCTTCAAGATCATGGCCGATCCCTTCGTGGGATCGCTCTCCTTCATCCGGGTCTACTCTGGCGTACTGGCCGCCGGCTCCGGCGTGCTGAACGCCGCCAAGGGCCGCCGCGAGCGCATCGGCCGTCTCCTCCAGATGCACGCCAACAAGCGCGAGGACATCGACGAGGTCCGCACGGGCGACATCGGCGCGGTCGTGGGCCTCAAGGATGTCCTCACCGGCCAGACCATCTGCGATGAGAACCACCCCGTGATCCTCGAAAGCATGGACTTCCCGGATCCCGTGATCCAGGTGGCCATCGAGCCCAAGACCAAGGCCGACCAGGAGAAGATGGGCGTGGCCCTGAGCCGCCTGGCCCAGGAAGACCCCACGTTCAAGGTCCGGTCCGATCCCGAAACCAACCAGACCATCATCGCCGGCATGGGCGAGCTGCACCTCGAGATCATCGTCGATCGCATGATGCGCGAGTTCAAGGTGGAAGCCAACGTGGGCAAGCCCATGGTGGCCTACCGCGAAACCATCCGGAAGCGCGTGGACGCCGAAGGCAAGTTCGTCCGCCAGTCCGGCGGCCGCGGCCAGTACGGCCACGTGCGGATGTATGTCGAGCCCAACGAAGCCGGCAAGGGCTACGAGTTCATCAATGACATCAAGGGCGGCGTGATCCCCAAGGAATACATCAAGCCCATCGACCAGGGCATCCAGGAGGCCATGCAGTCCGGCGTCCTGGCGGGCTACCCCTGCGTCGACATCAAGATCACCATCTACGACGGCAGCTACCACGACGTGGACTCCAACGAGATGGCCTTCAAGATCGCAGGTTCCATGGGCTTCAAGGCCGGCTGCGAGAAGGCCTCCCCCGTGATCCTCGAGCCCATCATGGCCGTCGAGGTCGTGATGCCCGAGGACTACATGGGTGACGTCATCGGCAACCTGAACAGCCGCCGGGGCCGCATCGAGAACATGGAGGACCGGGCCGGCGTCAAGGTGGTCACCGCCAAGGTGCCCCTGGCCGAGATGTTCGCCTACTCCACCACCCTGCGCGGCATGACCCAGGGCCGCGGCAACTACACCATGCAGTTCTCGCACTACGAGGAAGCTCCCCGGAACGTGGCCGAAGAGATCGTGGCTAAAGTTAAGGGCGCTAAGTAGTTCCTGCTCCAAAATCGGGCAAAGCGCGATTTTGGAGCGATGCAAAAACCTTTGTTCGCAAGCATTACCTGCTGTACCAGCCCCTCTCGGGGTGAGGTCATCACTCGAACCGCAAGGTTGCCGGGCCTCTTGATCCACCGCTTCCCCCTCCGGGGGGTCGTGCGTTCTCTCAAATAGCCGTTGTATTTCCAGCGGCTTTTGTTATGCTGATCAGCCCTGTCCCTGTCGTTGGGACGGATTTACATGGGCGGTCAGCGCCCCACGTCTATGGACGGTTTCCGTCCCAATGGAGTGAGCATGAAAGACAACATCCGCATCCGTTTGCGTGCCTTCGACCACCGTCTGCTCGATCAGAGCACCCGCGAGATCGTGGATACCGCCAAGCGCACGGGCGCCTCGGTGGCCGGGCCCATCCCCCTGCCCACCCGGACGAACAAGTACACCGTGAACCGTTCCCCCCACGTGGACAAGAAGAGCCGGGACCAGTTCGAGATCCGCACGCACAAGCGGCTCCTCGACATCCTGAACCCGACCCAGAACACCGTGGACACCCTCATGCGCCTCGATCTGCCCGCTGGCGTCGACGTGGAGATCAAGGTCTTCAGTCGCCAGGGCAACCGGTAGAGGGGGGAGAAAAACATGTCCAAAGGAATCATCGGAAAGAAGCTGGGTATGACCCAGATCTTCAATGAGCAGGGACAGGTGGTCCCCGTGACCGTCATCCAGGCCGGCCCCTGCGTGGTCGTGCTGCGCAAGACCGTGGCCAAGGATGGCTACGAGGCGGTGCAGATCGGCTTCGTGGATCCCAGTGGCGGCAAGCGCGCCTCCAAGGCCGAGAAGGGCCACTGCGAGAAGCAGGGGGTCGCCCCGGTCCGCGTGCTCCGCGAGATCAAGGTCGATGCGGCCGACGAGGCCAAGGCCGGCGACAGCGTCCTGGCCAGCGCCTTCGAGGCGAAGACCAAGGTCAACGTCACCGGCATCAGCAAGGGCAAGGGCTTCGCCGGCGTCATCAAGCGGCACCACTTCTCCGGCGGCCGCGCGACCCACGGCTCCATGTTCCACCGCGCGCCTGGCTCCATCGGCCAGTCCAGCTACCCCAGCCGCGTGTTCCCCGGCGTGCGCATGCCCGGCCACATGGGCGATGCCCAGGTGACCGTGCGCAACCTGGAAATCGCGAAGGTGGATGTCGAGAACAACCTGCTGCTCATCAAGGGCGCCGTCCCCGGCCCCAAGGGTGGGTACATCGTCATCAAGCAGGAGGCCTAGGATGGCAGCGTTCCAGCACCCCGTCGTCAACCTCGACAACAAGCCCGCAGGCACCGTTGACCTGCTGCCCGAAGTGTTCAAGCTCGAAGACCTGAACCAGCACCTGATCTGGGAGGCGGTCCGCCACTTCCTGGCCAAGCGCCGGGCCGGCACCGCCAAGACCAAGGACAAGTGGGAAGTGAGTGGCTCCGGCAAGAAGCTCTGGAAGCAGAAGGGCACCGGCCGCGCCCGCGTGGGCTCCATCCGCAGCCCGCTGTGGAAGGGCGGCGGCACCACCCACGGCCCGCACCCCCGTTCCTACGACTACGCCTTCCCCAAGAAGGCCCGGCGCGCCGCCCTGCGCAACGCGCTGTCCGCCAAGCTCGCCAGCGGCCAGATCCTGGTGGTCGAGAACTGGGATGTCGCGTCCCACAAGACCAAGGCCCTGGTCCAGACCCTGGGCAAGCTCGGCGTCACCGGCTCCGCCCTCCTGGTGGGAACCGAGGCCAGCGAGAAGCTGACCCTGGCCGCCGGCAACAACCCGAAGCTGCAGACCGTCGAGAGCCTGGGCGTGAACGTCTATGAGCTCCTCAAGTACGACCAGGTGATCTTCTCCAAGGAAGCCGTCCTGGCCCTCCAGGAGGTTGTGAAGCCATGACCAAGATCTTCGACGTCATCCGCAAGCCCCTTCTCACCGAGAAGGGCCAGATCCTGCGCGAAAAGAACATCCAGGTGTTCGAAGTGGCCACCTGGGCCACCAAGCACCAGATCAAGGAAGCTGTGGAGCTCCTGCTCCAGTCCAAGGTGAAGGCCGTGCGCACCGTGCGGATCCCCAGCCGGACCAAGCGCCTGGGCCGCTTCGTGGGGACCTCCAATCCCCGCAAGAAGGCCTATGTCGAACTCGTCGAGGGCGCAGCCGCGTCCGAGTAGGCGAAGTCGATTCACCCATGGCGGACGGAAAAGCTTTGCCCACTATCGCCCGCCCCCTTCAACCCTGAGGCAAGAGGACAACCATGAGCATCAAGCAGCTCAAGCCAACGACCCCCGGTCAGCGCGGCATGTCCAAGTCCGGCTTCGAGGAAATCACCACGGACACGCCCGAGCGTTCGTTGATCTCCAAGAGGAACCGCACTGGCGGCCGCTCCAACACCGGCCGGATCACCACCCGCCACATCGGCGGTGGCCACAAGCGCCAGTACCGCATCATCGACTTCAAGCGCAACAAGCTGGAAGTGCCGGCCAAGGTCGCGACCATCGAGTACGATCCCAACCGCACGGCCCGCATCGCCCTGCTGGTCTACGCCGACGGCGAGAAGCGCTACATCCTGGCCCCCGACGGCCTGGAAGTGGGCCGCACCGTGGTGGCCGGCAAGAACGCCGACATCCTGGTGGGCAACGCGCTCCCCCTGCGGAACATCCCGGTCGGCAACACCCTCCACAACATCGAGATGAAGCCCGGCAAGGGCGGCCAGATCGCCCGCGCCGCCGGCACCTTCGCCCAGCTCGTGGCCAAGGAAGACGACTACGCCCAGCTGCGCATGCCCTCCGGCGAGATCCGCAAGATCCACCTGGACTGCTACGCGACCATCGGCACCGTCGGCAACCTGCAGCACGAGAACATCCAGATCGGCAAGGCCGGCCGCACCCGGTGGATGGGCGTCCGCCCGACCGTCCGTGGCGTGGTCATGAACCCCGTCGACCACCCCCACGGTGGCGGCGAGGGACGCACCTCCGGTGGCCGTCACCCCGTGACGCCCTGGGGCCAGCCGACCCGCGGCTACAAGACCCGTGGCAACCGTCGCACGGACAAGTTCATCGTCAAGCGGATCAACTAGGAGACACGACAATGGCACGATCCCTGAAAAAGGCCCGTTCATTGACGCCCACCTCCAGAAGAAGGTGGAAATCGCCTCGGCGGCCAACGACAAGCGCGTGATCAAGACCTGGTCCCGCCGTTCGACCGTCGTCCCGCAGATGATCGGACTGACCCTCGCCGTGCACAACGGCAACAAGTTCATTCCTGTGTATGTCACCGAAAACATGGTCGGCCACAAGCTCGGCGAATTCTCACTGACCCGCACCTTCAAGGGTCACGCCGGCAAGTCCGACTCCAAGGCGAAGGGGAAATAGCGATGGCAGATATCGTTTCCACCGCCACCGTTCGCCACCTGCGCGGCTCGGCCCAGAAGGCCCGGCTCGTGGTGGACCTGATCCGGGGCAAGCACGTCGGCGAGGCCCAGTGGGTCCTCCAGCAGGCCAAGAAGTACGCCGCCGCCGCCCCCATCCGCAAGCTCCTCGATTCCGCCGTGGCCAACGCCATCGACAAGAATCCCTCCGTCAATCCCGACCAGCTGCTGGTGAAGAGCGCGTTCGTGGACGAAGGCTTCCGCATGAAGCGCGTCCGCCCCGCACCCATGGGCCGCGCCTACCGGGTCCAGAAGCGCACCTGCCACATCACCATCCAGCTCGCGTCCGCGGCCGGGGAGGAGTAGTCATGGGTCAGAAAGTACACCCGTACGGGTTCCGCCTCATCTACCAGAAGAACTGGCACAGCAAGTGGTTCTCCAAGCGCGACTACTCCCTGCTGCTGCACGAGGACCTCAAGCTCCGCCGCGAACTGAAGAAGCAGCTGCACAGCCTCAACGCGATGGTCTCGAAAATCGACATCGAGCGCGCCGCCGACAAGGTCACTGTCCGCATCTACACCGCCCGGCCCGGCATCGTCATCGGCCGCAAGGGTGCCGAGATCGACAAGCTGCGTGAGGACCTTCAGAAGCGCCTGAAGCGTCCCGTCTCCGTGGACATCCAGGAGATCAAGAAGCCCGAGGTGGATGCCCAGCTCGTGGCCGAGGGCGTCGCCCAGCAGCTCGAGCGCCGCATCGCCTTCCGCCGCGCCATGCGCAAGGCGGAGGAAGCCGCGATCCGCTTCGGCGCCAAGGGGTTCAAGATCAAGGTTGCCGGCCGCCTCAATGGGGCTGAGATTGCCCGGACCGAGGACTACCTCTCCGGCCAGATGCCCCTGCAGACCATCCGCGCGGGCGTTGACTACGGTTTCGCCGAGGCCCACACGACCTACGGGATCATCGGCATCAAGGTCTGGGTGAATCTGGGCGACCAGGTTGCCGAGACCGTGAAGCGCTGAGGTGAATCCATGCTGATGCCCAAGAAGGTCAAGAACCGCAAAACCATGAAGGGCCGCACCCGCGGCGTCGCCACCCGAGGCAACGAACTCTCCTTCGGAGACTACGGCCTCAAGGCGATTGAGCACTGCTGGCTCACCAACCGTGAGATCGAGGCTGCCCGTATCGCGATGACCCGCCACGTCAAGCGCGGCGGCAAGATCTGGATCCGCATCTTCCCCGACCGGCCCACCACCTCGAAGCCCGCCGAAACCCGCATGGGTTCCGGCAAGGGGGCTCCAGACGGCTGGGTGGCGGTGATCCGCCCCGGTCGCATCCTCTTCGAGATGGAAGGCGTGACCGAAGAAGTCGCACGCGAGGCCCTGCGCCTGGCCCAGATGAAGCTGTCGGTGGCGTCCACGTTCGTCAGCCGCACGCCGCCGGAGGAGTGAGAGCCATGACCAAGAAGAACCCTTTTCCGATTTGACCGGCAAGAACGTCGAGGAGCTGGCGCAGCTGGAGGCCGAACTGGCCGCCAAGCGCTTCACCCTCCGCTTCCAGCACGCCGTGGGCCAGGTCGAGAACACCGCCGAGATCCGCAAGACTCGCCGTGAACTCGCCCGTGTCAAAACCGCCCTGGCTACCAAGCTGGCCTAGGAGATCCCATGAGCCTCGAAACCAAGATGACTCGTAACGGCGTGGTGGTCTCCAACAAGGCCGACAAGACCGTGGTCGTGAAGGTGGAGCGCAAGTTCCAGCACCCCTCTACCACCGCACCGTCAAGCAGACCGCCAAGTTCATGGCCCACGATGAGACCAACGCCTGCGGCATCGGCGATGTGGTCAAGATCGTCGAGACCCGCCCCCTTTCCAAGCGCAAGCGCTGGATGGTCCTTGAGATCGTCCAGAAGGCCGGCGAGTAAGGAGCTCCAATGATTCAGATGGGAACCATGCTCACCGTCGCCGACAACTCCGGCGCCAAGAAGATCTGCTGCATCCTGCCCCTGGGCGGCGGTGTGGGCAAGATCGCCCAGCTTGGCGACGTGATCACCGCCTCCGTGAAGGAAGCGATCCCCGGCGGCACCGTCAAGAAGAAGGCCGTCGTCCAGGCCGTCATCGTCCGCCAGCGCAAGGCCTATCGCCGCAAGGATGGTTCCTACATCCGCTTCGACGAAAACGCCGCCGTCATCATCAAGAAGGATGGCGAGCCCGTGGGCACCCGTGTGTTCGGCCCCGTGGCCCGCGAGCTGCGTGAGCGGAAATACATGAAAATCGTCTCCCTCGCCCCTGAGGTGCTGTAATGGAAGCGACCACCACCAAGATGAAGCTCAAGAAGGGCGACCAGATCGTCGTCATCGCGGGCAAGGAAAAGGGCAAGACCGGGACCGTCACCAAGGTCAGCCCAGCCAACAACCGCGTGGTCGTGGCCGGGCTCAACATGATGAAGAAGGCCACCAAGCCCAACCAGCAGACCGGCGAGGGCGGCGGCATCATCGAGAAGGAGGCCTCCATCCACGCCTCCAACGTGATGCTCCTCGATCCCACGACCGGCAAGGGCACTCGCAAGAGGGTCTGATGTTCTCCGGGGGTTCCGCGCTACGCGCACATCCCCGGGCCCCCGCGCTCGGATCGGGCCAAGCCCGCCCCTCGCTTACTGTCCTCCGGGAGTCCTGAATCAGTTGACACTGGACCCCCGCGCCTTCGGAGGCCAAGCCTCCTCAGGCATTTCTCTTCCCTGAATGCTGTTCTTGTGGGAAGATCTTCGTTCTGCCCCGTGCGCGGGGTGGAGTTCTGATCCACGGCGCATCCGCGCCATGACAACCGAGGTTGGGGGGAAACGGGCCGGACCGCCGTCCCAAGCCCCCCCGCTCTCCCGAACCCCTGGGGCATAGCCGCTCCTCGGAAATGGAGGAATCCATGACTGCCACGCAAGGCCATGCGGAGCCCCGCATCAGGCGCGATACCACCAGGAGGTGGTGTCGAAGCTGAAGGAGGAGTTTGCCTTCTCTTCCGCCATGCAGGTTCCCCGCCTGCAGAAGATCGTCATCAACATGGGCGTCGGCGATGCCATCCAGAACATCAAGGTCCTGGACGTGGCCGTCGACGAATTGACCGCCATTGCCGGACAGAAGGCCGTGGTCCGCAAGGCCAAGAAGAGCGTCGCCCAGTTCAAGCTGCGCGCCGGCATGCCCATCGCCTGCATGGTGACCCTCCGGGGTTCCCGCATGTGGGAATTCTTCGACCGCCTGGTGACCCTGTCCCTCCCCCGGGTTCGCGATTTCCGCGGCGTGCCCACCAAGTCCTTTGACGGACGGGGCAACTACACCCTGGGCCTCCGGGATCAGCTGATCTTCCAGGAGATCGACTACTCCAAGGTGGACAAGATGAAGGGCATGAACATCACCTTCGTGACCACCGCCGCCAATGACGCCGAAGCGCGGGCCCTGCTACGCCACCTCGGAATGCCATTACGCAAATAGCACAGGAGATCATACCGGTGGCCAAGATTTCCAAAATCGTCGAGGATTCGCGCAAGCCCAAGTTCTCGACCCAGCACCGCAATCGATGCAAGTGCTGTGGCCGTCCCCGGGGTTATATGCGCAAGTTTGAACTCTGTCGTCTGTGCTTCGCAAGTTCGCCCTCAATGGCGAGCCGCCGGGCGTCCAGAAGTCCAGCTGGTAAGGAGAGGGGACCATGAATACCGATCCCATCGCTGACTACCTCACCCGCATCCGTAACGGCATCATGGCCGGTCACGATGCCGTGGTGGTGCCCTCCTCCAAGATCAAGGCCGGACTCTGCGGCATCTTGAAGCAGGAAGGCTACATCCATTCCTTCAAGCAGGTGGAGCACGAGGGCCGCGAGTACCTCATCCTCAACCTGAAGTACGTCAAGGATAAGGAGAACGTGATCCACGGCCTGCGCCGGGTGTCCCGTCCCGGCCTGCGCATCTATTCCGGTGCCCAGGAGATCGCGGAGGTCCACGGTGGCCTCGGCATCGCCATCCTCTCGACCCCGAAGGGTCTCCTGACGGGCAAAGACGCCAAGAAGCAGAACGTCGGCGGCGAAATCCTCGCCCACGTCTGGTAACCCAATCCTGAAATGGGCGGAGCCTCCGCCCTCATCTAAGGAATCAACCATGTCTCGAATCGGAAAGAAGCCCGTGACGCTGCCCAAGGGCGTGTCGGTCACAGTCACCGGGTCCGGAGCCGTCGTCGAGGGCGCCAAGGGCAAGCCCAGCTGCCCGATCCCAGCCGGGATCACCCTGGACGTGTCGGCCGACTCCGTCACCCTCAGCCGCGTCAACGATGAAGCCCAGAACCGGGCCTACCACGGCCTGACCCGCGCCCTCCTTGGCAATGCCGTCACCGGCGTCACCGAGGGCTGGAAGAAGGAACTGGACATCGTCGGCGTCGGCTACAAGGCCGCCGGAGGGCACCAAGCTCAAACTTGAGCTCGGCTACAGCCACCCCATCAACTACGAGGCCCCGCTTCTGTCACGATGGCCGTCGAGAAGACCACGCACATCGTCGTGACTGGCATCGACCGCCAGCTGGTTGGTCAGGTCGCCGCCGACATCCGGAAGTTCCGGCAAGCCCGAGCCCTACAAGGGCATGCGGCGTCACAACCGGCGAAGTCATCCGCCGCAAGTGCCGGCAAGACCGGGAAGTAAGGGGAACCCATGGCGAACGATATCGAACCCTGAGCGCAACAAGGTCAAGGCCCCCATCCGCGGCCGCGTGAGCGGCATCGCCTGGAGCGGGCCCCGCCTCACCATCTACAAGAGCTAAGCGCATCTACGTGCAGTGGTGGACGACACCAAGGGCATCACCCTTGCGACCGCCAGCAGCCTGGAGAAGGACC
>JADKIO010000011.1 GCA_016721195.1 Candidatus Geothrix skivensis
GCGGGCCCCCTCCGTCACCAGGTCTCTCCAGGCGCAAGTGCAGCCTTCAATTGAAAGTATCATGCCTTTGTTTTGATCGGGGAGGGGGCTGGGGGCGGACTGTCATAGATCTTATTATTGGAAATATTGTCATTAAAGGTTGGTTTGAAGGCTGCATGAGATGGCTTGATCTTCTGTCGAGAACCAACCCTGCGGACGGATCGCCCGGCTCGCCTTTGGGCCCAGTCGGAATCGATGCATCGCGCCACCCTCCCTGGAGATTGCCATGCCCAACGGTCCCACCCCCGAAGTCATCCCGGAACCGGTTGGTGATCCCCTGCCCTTGAAGCCGGAACCGAAATCGGAACCGAAACCAGACCCCAAGCCCATCGAGGTTCCTAAAGCCACCCGGCTGCACCCGCACCCTCTGACTACCGACAGCTCCGAGAACATGGCCCGGGGGGAATCCGTCTGGGCCAACCCAGCGTCGGGCGCCTTCCCCATGGTGAGCCAGCAGGAGGGTGGGATGACCCACCGGCCCAAGGATTACGAGCACCTCAAAGGAGGTGCCCTGAAGGGTTTCACGGATAGCCAACTGGATCTGCATCACCCTCTACAAGGGCTACCTGGCCAAGCTCAATGAGATCGAGGAGAAGCTGGTGGTAGAGAGCAACGCCAAGCCCAGCTACTCCTTCAATGGGTACGCGAGCTGAAGCGCAGGGAGTCAGTGGCCTTCAATGGCACCTTTCTCACGAGCTCTACTTCGAGAACCTGGGCGCCGATGTCGCCATCAGCCCCCGGAGTTGGAGGTGGCCCTGATCGCCCAGGGTGGAAGGAAAAACTGCTGGCGGACCTCAAAGCCACGGCCCTGGGCGGCCCCCGGCTGGGCACTGCTCACTCACAACCGGCGGGATGGCAAGCTCCACACCTACTTCGTGGCGGAACACCACATTGGGATGCCCATCGACCAGGATCTCCTGTTGGTGCTGGACAGTTGGGAGCACGCCTTCATGGTGGATTTCCCGGGGCATCAGGCGGGCCGACTACATCAATGCCTTCCTGGAGAACATCAAGTGGAGCAGAAGTGTCCAGGCGCTTCGGTGAGGCATAACCCAAGAATGGACGAGGTGACCCATGAGCAGCGCACTTCTTGAACCAGGCATCGCCAGCGAGGTGCTGGGCATCCATCGGGCCCTGGCCTGCCTGCAGGAGTGGGAACTGGAGGCCATCGACTACTACCATCAGCGCGTGGTGGCGACTTCAGATGAAGCGCTGAAGGCCGTGCTGGCCCACAACCGCGACGATGAGATGGAGCATGCGGCCACCATGCTGCTGGAATGGATCCGGCGCACCCTGCCCGGGTTCGACGTCCAGCTGAAGAGTTCCTGTTCACTTCCGGGGACCTGGTGGCCCTGGCCAAGGCCAAGGTGCCCACTCCGGCTATCCTCTGAACGGCGCCGGAGGTCCCATGCGTGCGACGTTGAACGGCATCGAGATCGCCTACACCGACGAGGGCGAGGGCCCTCCCCTCTTCTTCGTTCACGGATTCCCTCTGTGCCGCCGGACCTGGTCGAAGCAAGTGGCGGCCTTCAAGTCGAGCCATCGCGTGCTTGCCCCGGATCTGCGGGGGCTGGGCGAAACGCAAGCCACCCCGGGGCCCATCTCCATGCGGCGCTTCGCCGAGGACCTCTTCGCGCTGATGCAGCATCTGAAGCTGGGACCTGTGACCCTGGTGGGCCACTCCATGGGTGGCTATATTGCCCTGGCCTTTGCGGGAAGCCTTTCCCCAGGCCCTCCAGGGGCTGGTGCTGGTGGGCACGAAGTCCGGAGCGGATGCTCCGGCGGCGGCCGCCGCCCGTCGGGCCCTGGCCGATCGGGTAGCGACGGAGGGTTCAGTGATCGTGGTGGATGCCATGGCGCCCAAGATGCTCTCCGCCAGCAACCGGGATGCCGCCATGGCTGCGGAGGTCCGTGGCTTCATGCTCCCGTCCAGGCCCGAGGGCGTCATCGGCGCCCTGCTCGGGATGGCTGACAGACCTGATATGGGAAGCCGGCTCAACCAGGTCCGTGTGCCAACCCTGGTGGTCACCGGCGCCGATGACACGATCATCCCGCCCGTCGAGTCCGAGGCCCTGGCCAAAGGCCATCCCCGGTGCCCGGCTGGAGATCCTCGCCCATGGGGGACACCTGGTCGCCTTCGAGCAGGCCAAGGCCTTCAACGAGGTCTTGCATGGCTGGCTGATGGGGAACCTAGCGCTCTAAGGAGCGCCCCGGGTCGCAGGCGAAGGGTGTCTGTGACCCGGGACGAGATTCAACGCCGTCCGTCATGGTCCCGGTCGCGCTCCCGGCCGCGGTCATCGCGGTCATGGTCCCGCCGCTGATCGGGCCCCCGGCCGCGGCGGTGGTCGCGCTCGGGATAGAGGCAGCCGATCGTCAGGCCCAGAGTTGCGGCACACAGAAAGAGAGAGAGAAGCTTGCGACTCATGGAAAACTCCTTGGGATGAATGCGAGCACTGTTCCGGAGGCATCCGGAGGTCTCGCGCACCAGCTGTCTGGCATCAATCAGGTGGCAGGACATGACGGTGAGGCATCCCACCAACACACAGGGGGGGAGCGAATCCCCCCCTGCGGCTCACCGTCGCGAGCCCTCACAGGAGTCTTGGATTCCTGCGTGGTCCCCCCCACTAACGGTCTCGGTCGTGCCCGTGCTGCTTGTCGTGTCCCCGGCCATGGTCCTTGCGCCAGCGACGGTAGTCCTCACCCTCTTCCAACCGCTGATGGGACCAGTGACCTGGCTCGTAGCGATAGGCATCGCCTTCACGGTGGTAGCGGGCCCTGACCCAGCTGGAGCCGCGCTGGCCGGGTCGCTCCCAGCGACCAGGGGCCCAGGCCCAGCGGTCATCCTGGCGATCCCAGTAGCCCGCGATCCAGACGTGGTTCCGTCCGGGCCGGCGCATCCGGACTTCATGGCGAATCGGAGGCGGCGCGTCCGGAGCCACGCGAATGTGGATGGACGGGAGCTCCACGCCAATCCGGATCTGGGCGGAAGCAGGTGCGCTGGCGAAGGCAGCGATCACTGCGAAGGTTGCGGGTAGAGCGAATCTTGCCAGTCTCTTTTGCATGTAGGCCTCCTCGACCATGCACCCTAATTGCAGATGCCGTGCCGAAGCCCGCCCGGCCAATCATTCCAGTGCTTTGCAATCGGTGCCTGGACCTTCCCTTCCTGGAAGACCATCAGGATGATGTGGCGTTCCCATCAATTCGATAACTTGCGGTGGTGGAATGCAACGGCGGCCGGTCCGAACGGAGCTGTTCCGCCGGAGCGGCAGGCTGCCGGCGGGCTCCCGACCTGGTCTCCGCACTTCCTAGTCCCTCGCCAAGGCCTCGATGGGATCCAGGCTGGCGGCCTTCCTGGCGGGCAGGTAGCCGAAGATGATTCCCGTCAGGAAGGCGCAGGAGAAGGCCACCAGGATCGGCGCGATGGTGAAGATGACCCGCCACCCGGCGATGGCGGAAGTGGCAAGCCCGCCGCCGATGCCCACCAGAACGCCCGCGAGCCCCCCGATGAAGCAGACCATCACGGCTTCGGTCAGGAACTGGAACATCACATCAAAGCCCCGCGCCCCGATCGCCATGCGGATGCCGATCTCCCGGGTCCGCTCGGTGACCGAGACCAGCATGATGTTCATCACGCCGATGCCGCCGACGATGAGGGAGATCACCGCGATGGCCGCCAGCAGGTAGGTGAGGGTGTTCTGCGTTTCATTGGCGGTGGCGATGGTGTCGGCCATGTTCCGGATGTTGAAGTCCTCCTTGCCATGGCGCTTCATCAGCAGAGCGTGCAGGCTGGTCTGCACCAGGCTCATGTCAACCCCTTGCTTCACCCTCACCACGAACCCGCTGAAGAACCGCTGCCCGATGACCCGGGCGCCGGCGGTTGTTCTTCAGGAGTGTCGCTGAGTGTATCCATGTGGGTGATCGCTATCCTGCGAGGGCCTTGCTCCACGCCTCGGTCTGGGTCTGGGCTCGGGTCTAGGTTCGGGGATCCCCGCCAAGGGCCATGGCGGGCAACATCAGTTCACGAGCCCCCAGAACCAATGCACCTTGAGCTGGTTGTCCACGGTATGCACGCCCGAGCCGGCCCAGGCCACCCGCACCGCCTCCTCCAGCTCGGCATGATTGTGAACCCTGCCCGTGAGCACCACGACGCTTCCGGAGACCTGCACCTGGATGTCAGCATCGTGCAGGATCGCGCTGCGCTGGATGGCCGAAGTGATGGCCTGCTTGATGTCTTCCTGGATGGCCGTGGGCTCGATCCGGATCTCGTTGCTCACACCGGTGACGCCCGCCAGGTGTTGAATGGCGCTTTCAGCGGCGTGTTTCTGGTACCCCCACTCCAACACGCCTTCCAGCGTGATCCTGCCATCCCGGACGGTCACCAGGACGGCCCCGGAGGGGATCTCGGTGGACCAGTTGATGCGGTTGGCCGCGGCCGCGGCGATATGACTATCGGAGTGCTGGCCAAGTTCCGGCAGGGTGATCACGATCTCATCGGCAATGGCCACCACCCCCGTCACGCGCCTGACGGCGCGCAGGACATTCAGTCTCTCCCCATGGCTGGGGGCGAAACCCGTGAGGGTGACCACACCATCCTTCACCAGGACGCCCACGTCCGCGATCTTCACTGACGGCTCGAATTGAAGCTCGGCAAGCACATCCATCTTCAGGGTGGTGTCGGATTTGTCTTCGGCGATCAACATGTCCAGGCTCCTCGATCCGGGTGGCGGCTGCAATTTCATGGCTAGTTCAGGTACACGGTGACGGCGATCCGATCCATGGGGTGCCTGCGGTTATGCAGGTAGTAGCCACCCCCGAAGTACTCGATGTACAGGTCATCGCTGCCATACCAGTCGTCCGACCAGTACTCGGGCCAGGGGTCCATGACGCTGAACCAGAACCCGCCGTACTGGAACCGCGGGAAGCCGCCGATCACCAGGAGGGGGAAGCTGAACATCCGGAAGCCATGGCTCGGTCCGAAGTAGCTCCGGAACCGCGCATCGGGGATGCGGTAGCCCCGGTAGCCGCCCCGGTCCTGCCAGGTGCGGTGCTCGGCCTGCCAATTGCGGGCCCGGCGTTCCTGCCAGGCGCCCCGGTGCTGGTTGTCGTACTCGCGCTGCACCTGCTGCACCGGTCGCTTGGCCTGCACCTGGCGCTGCTGCTCCTGCTTCCGCTTCTCATCCTGATGGCCCCTGGCCTGCTGTTCACGCTGTTTCTGCTCCTGCTGGGCCCGGCCCCGCTGCTGCTCCTCAGGTCGCGAGGGGCTGGCCGATTGGGGGCGCCGGGGCTCCGCTCGAACGGCTGGCTTCGCCTGCTCCGCCTTTCGTTCAGGTCTGGGCTGCGGTCTGTCAGGCTGCCTCTCCTGTTGACGCGGAGGTTCTTCCTGCCGCCGTTCCTGACGCTGTTCCTGCCGCTGTTCCTGTCGCTGTTCCTGACGCTGTTCCTGACGCTGAGGCTTCGCCTCCTGCTCCTGCCGCCGGGGGCCCTCTTCGCGGGGGTTGTGCTGCACATAGGCGGGTGCCATGGCTTCGAGAAGAAGCGGCAGGACCCCCAGATTGATCAGCCCGAACATGTTCATGGCAATGCCCTCCCCTGCGGCAAGGCCCCATGCCCAGCACGAGCTGGGCGGGGAAAGACGTTCCCGCAGGCCCCAGGCACTGAGCGTCTTTCGTGCCATTTGTCAGGTCTATTGATTGTTTGATTTAGCGGGCCATTGAAGCCGAGGATCGCCCCAGCTCCATCAAGACGAAGCGCCGTCTCGGTCAATTCGATGGAGCGTCGGCAATGGCCCTGGGCGATCCTCGGCGACGCACCAGCTTCACCACTTCGAACCAGAGGATGCTGACGAAGCCTGCCGCGCAGGCCAGCAGCAGATCCACCCCGCGGACCGCCGCGAAGTGGAAGAAGCGCTGCACGGTTGGCAGGTAGAGCGCCAGGGCCAGGAAGACCCCGGTTCCGCCCAGCACCCACCAGAGTGCCGTGTTGGGCCGGGTCAGGCTGCCGAGGATGCTGTAGGTCCAGGAGCGGTTGGCCAGGATGATGGCCACGAAGGACACCACCAGGGCGGCGAAAGTCAGGGCGCGGGCGGCATCGTCGCCCCGGAGCGGGCGGGCCACGAGGTACACCACCAGGCAGGCGGTCAGGGCCGTGAACCCCTGCAACAAAGCCAGGCCGATGGATTTCAGGCTGAACAGCCGCTCATCGGTGGCCCGGGGTGGACGCTGCATGACATCAGGCTCCGCCTCCTCAGCCTCGAAGATCAGGGAGCAGGAGGGATCGATCACCAGTTCCAGGAACACGATGTGGATCGGCAGCAGGAGTAACGGCCAGCCCGGTATGAACACCGGGAGCATCGACAGTCCGGCGATGGGGACATGGACCGCGAAGGTGAAGGCCACGGCCTTCCGGATGTTGTCGAAGATGCGGCGCCCCAACTTCACGGCGGCCACGATGGAGGTGAAGTCATCATCGAGCAGCACCAGCGAGGCCGCTTCCCTCGCCACGTCCGTGCCGCGACCCCCCATGGCCACCCCGATGTGGGCGGCCTTCAAGGCCGGGGCATCGTTCACGCCATCCCCGGTCATGGCCACCACTTCCCCATTGGCCTTGAGCGCGTTGACGATCCGGAGTTTCTGTTCGGGAACCACTCGGGCGAAGACATTCACCTCCCGGATCCGGTCCGCGAGTTCCCCCTCACTCATCTGCTTCAGGTCACTGCCCGAGAGTACCTTGTCGGGATCGGCGATGCCGGCCTGCCGGGCGATGCTCTCGGCCGTGGCCGGGTAGTCACCGGTGATCATGATGACGCGGATCCCCGCCGTGCGGCATTCCGCCACCGCAGCGGGAACCGTGGGTCGAACGGGGTCCTCCAATCCCAGGAGCCCGATGAACGCCAACTCAAGGTCGTGATGCGCATCGGGAAGTCCATCAGCCTTGTACCGTCCCTGGGCCACGCCCAGGACGCGCAGCCCCTTGGAAGCCAGGGCCATCACCTCTTCTTTGAGGCGAGCCCGGCGGTCGTCCGACAGGTGGCAGAGTTCGGCCACCGCTTCGGGGGCGCCCTTGGTGGCCACCGTGACCTCGTCGGTCCCACTGGTCCAGGCCTGAGAGACGGCCAGAAGCTCAGGCGTGAGGGGATATTCCTTCAGCAGTGTCCAGTCCGGGTGCAGGTGCTCCGTCTCCATCAGCCAGCGTTTGCCGGCTTCGTGGAGGGCCCGCTCCATGGGATCA
This sequence comes from Candidatus Geothrix skivensis, assembly GCA_016721195.1. Lineage (GTDB taxonomy): Bacteria > Acidobacteriota > Holophagae > Holophagales > Holophagaceae > Geothrix > Geothrix skivensis. The sequence continues at coordinate 7,267 of JADKIO010000011.1, forward strand.
AAAGGGTCCTTGCGGCTGGCCAGGATGGCATATTCCATCAGTGCGTGCACCGGCTCCGGCAGTTCGGTTCCGGCCGCGGCCAGGTCCTCGGAATGGCCCTCCACGTCCAGGCATTTGAGGGTCATCTGGTTCAGGGTCAGGGTTCCCGTCTTGTCCACGCAGAGCACAGTCGCGGAGCCGAGGCTTTCGATGGCGGGCATGCGCCGGGTGAGGACCCGGCTCCGGGAGATGCGCCAGGCGCCAAGGGCCAGGAACACCGTGAGGATGACGGGGAACTCTTCGGGCAGGATGGCCATGGCCAGAGTGATGCCGGCCAGCAGACCTTGCTTCCAGACCGCGACGCCGCCGCCCCGTGTCAGGGCAAAAACGATCACCACGAGCGCACAGGCGCATAGGCCTACGATGGCGAGGATCCGAACCAGGCGCCCCGTTTCCTTCTGCAGAAAAGTGGTTTCCGGTACCACCGCCTGAAGGGCCTTCCCAATCTTCCCGAGCTCCGTTTGAAGGCCCGTGCTGATGACTTCCACCACGCCCTGACCGGCGGTCACCAGGGTTCCCGAAAACAGGGAAGGCAGATCGTCCCCGCCTGGGACGTCGAGGGCCTTGGCTTCGGCCGAGGCCGTCTTGCGCACAGGTACGGACTCACCGGTAAGGAGCGATTCATCCACCGAAAGATTGATGCTGGCACGGAGAAGGGCATCGGCCGGAACGCGGTCCCCTTCCGCCACGATCGCAAAATCTCCCGGCACCACCTCCCGGCCGGCGATGCGCAGCTGCTGGCCAGCTCGGATCACCAGGGCCCGGGGGCTGGACAGGTCCCGCAGGGCCTCCAGGGCATGTTCCGTCTTGCGCTCCTGGACGATGGTGATGCCCATGACCACGAAGACGAAGCCGAGCAGCATGAGGGCGTCCTTCGGCTCGCCCATCAGCAGGTAGAGCGTGCCCGCCGCAACCAGGAGAATGAACATGGGCTCGCGGACCACTTCCCAGACGATGGCCAGGAGGCCGCGGTTCTCCCGGGAGGGTAGCTCGTTGGGGCCCTCCTGGGCCAAGCGGAGCAAGGCCTCCTGTTCCGTGAGGCCGGTGAAGGCTTCGAGGCCGAGGCCTGCCACGCGAGGGGATTGGTTGTCGTCAGTCATGAATCCACCAGGGGGTTGACATTCGGTTTCCGGATCACGCGATCCTTCCATCCACCAACGTGATTGTGCGATCGCAGCGTTTGGCCAGGCCGGGATTGTGTGTGACCAGAAGGAAGGCCGTGGTTGATTCGCGGTTGATCTCCCGCATCAGCTCGAAGGCCTGGTTGCCCGACGCCTGGTCCAGGTTGCCGGTGGGCTCGTCGGCCAGCACCACGCTGGGCGCCATGGCCAGCGCCCGGGCGATGGCCACCCGCTGCTGCTGGCCACCGCTCAGCTGGTTGGCCGGTCGGGTTTCGAAGCCCTTCAGCCCGATTCGGCCGAGCAGTTCCCGGGCTCGCAGGCCCATGGCGGGTTCGAAGTGCCCGACGTCCGCCAGCATGGGGAGGTAGACATTCTCCTCGGCCGTGAACGCGGGCAGGAGGTGATGGAACTGGAACACGAAACCAAGGGTCTTTCCCCGCAGCCTGGTCAGTCCGGCGTCATCCAGGTCACTGCAGTCCTGCCCCAGGATGGCCACGGTGCCGCTGGTAGGCCGATCCAGCAGGCCAAGGATGTTCAGCAAGGTGCTTTTCCCCGAGCCGCTGGGCCCCACCAGGGCCACGAACTCGCTCGCGCTCCACCTCGAGGTCGATGCCGTGCAGCACCTCGGTGCTCACCGCCCCCTGGTACGACTTGTGCACCTGATGCAGCTGGAGGACCGGCCCGCCCTCACTCATTGCGGATCGCCACGGCTGGATCCAGGGCGGCGGCGCGACGGGCCGGCAGCCAGGAACCCACCAGCCCGGTACCCAGCGCCACCAGTACGGAGCGGCCATAGAGCTGCAGGGTCAGAGCCACGGGAAAGAGGGGGCTGCCATCCGGGTTGGTGGCGAGGCGCTGGAAGCCTAGCGCCATCAAGGTCCCCAGCAGGATTCCGGCCACGCTGCCTACCAGGCCCAGCAGGCCCCCCTGCAGCAGGAAGATGCGCAGCACCTGTTCCTGCCGGGTGCCGAAGGCTCGCATGATGCCAATCTGGCGGCCCTTCTGGATGACGCTGACCACCAGCACCGAGGCGATCCCCAGCACCACCGCCAGGATGACGAGAAACTGGATCATGATGCTGGAGCTGTCCTGGCTCCGCAGGCCCATCAGGATCTGGGAATTGAGGGTCATCCAGCTGTCCGACTTCAGCCCGGTCGCGGCGCCCAGTTCCCGGGCCACCTGCTCGGCGCTGAAGATGTCCCGCAGCTTCACCTGGATGGAACTCACCCCCCCCGACAGATCCATCAGGGTCTGGCCCGACCGCAGGCTGATGAACACCCAGCGCAGGTTCAGATCGGTGATGCCCACATCGAATAAACCCGAGATGGTGAAGAGCTCGGTATGATCGTCGGGCGCCACCAGCCGCAGGGTATCCCCCACGCCCAGCCCCAGTTCCTTGGCCAGTTCCACGCCCACCACCGCATGGGTGCCGGTGACGTCGAAGGTGCCTTCCACCAGTTTGGAGCGGAGATCCAGGATGCCGCCATAACTGTCGGAATCCACGCCCCGCAGGGCCACGCTGCGATTGGCCGTCCCCCGCAGCGCGAAGGCGCTGCCCTCGACCGTGGGCGTGGCGGCGGTGACATCGGGGCGGCTGCGCAGGTCCGCCAGCAGGCGGGGCCAGCCGAGGATCGTGCGCAGACGCTGGGCCGGACGCTGGATGTGGGCAAGGACGTCCTGATGCGCCCGGTCCAGCTGGGGACGGGCCTCCTCCTCGGGGGGCTGCAGCACCACGTGGGCCTGGGTGCCCAGGGTGCGCTCGATGATGCTGGCCTGCAGGCCGGAAATGAGGGCCGACAGGAAGATGATCACGCCCACGCCGGTGCCGATCCCCCCCAGGATGAGGGCTGTCTGCATCCTGCCCTCCTGCAGGAAACGAAGCGCCACCTGCAGCTCGAACCTCATGGCGTTGCCTGCAGCAGCGCCCGATGGCGGGAGCCGGCCTTGGCGGCGGGGTCCAGGAGGACGATGTCGCCGGACTGCAAGCCCCCGAGCACTTCGACCTCCCGCTCGCCCCGCTGCCCCAGCTTCACGGTCACCTGCTCGGCGCGGCCGTCGCGCAACACCAGCACATGGAAGCCGATATCGGTCCTGAGCGCCTGGAGAGGGATGGCAAGAGCACCCTTGCTCTCCCCGTAACGGATCTCGACGGAAACAGTCATGTCCGGGCGCAGAAAGTCGGGCACCTGGGGCAGCTCCAGCCTGACATCCACGGTGCCCCGCTGCACATCCACACCTGGGGACACGTAGCTGACGCGGGCCGGGAATCGGCGATCCGGGAAGGCATCCGTACTGGCCTGGGCCTCTTGGCCGAGCTTGAGCTTTGACAGGTTTCTTTCATCGGGCTGGATCAGCAACTGCAGGGGCTCATCCAGGGCGATGGTGAAGAGCAGCTTGCTTGGCTGAACCTGATCCCCGACCTCAACGGTGCGGGTCAGCACCACGCCCTTGGCCGGGGAGAGCACTTGCGTCTGGGCCAACTTGGCCTGAGCCAGGGCCACACCGGCCTGGGCCAGCTTCAGGCCGCTCCCGGACAGGGCGCTTCGGGCTTGAGCCTTGGCCGAGAGGCGGCCCGCCTGGGCCAGTTCGAGCGCTTTGCGGGAGTCCTCCAACTGGCTCAGGGAAAGGATGCCCTCCCGCTGAAGGCGCACGTTGCGGTCCTGCACCCACTGGGCCTGATGCAAGGTGCTGTCGGCCTGGGACAGGAGGGAACGGCTCGAAGGCTGGTCCACCTCCCGCACCTGGGCCAGTCCGGCCTGGGCCAGGTCCAGGCTGGCCTGGAATTCCGAGCTTTCCAGCTGCAGCAGCAACTGGCCCGCCTCGACCCGGTCTCCCTCGCCCACCAACCGGCGGGCGATGATGCCGGTCTGCTGAGCCCCGACCTGGACGACCCGGGGGGCCAGAACCCGGCCGTTCACCACCAGGGTCTGGACCAGATCCCTGGGTTGCAGTTCCATGGCCTGTACCTTGGAACCCCAAATCCAGCCCGGCCCGCAAGCCCCCAGCACCAGCACCAGGGCGGCGATGGCGCACCAGATGAGGACACGTCGCAGCGTCATGATGGTCAGGCCCTCCGGTTCCTGGCACGGGGTTCCGCGAGGGGAACCCACTTCGATTCGATGGAGCAGAGGCGCTCAGCAGACGGCACTGGAAAGGACGGTGCGACCTACCGTCCTGGGGCTAGGCCCGCCACCTTTTGGCGAGCCTGGGCACCCGGGGGACCTGGGCTGGAGCGACGCTTGGGATGGGCGTCAAGGCCGCTGTGCCACGGTGGGTCACGGTCCCGGCATGAAGCACCATGTGAAGACCTTCCGCCATGGCCTTCCCAAGGCGGCTGAGCTGGTCCACGGCCCGGTTGATGAGAATGAACAAGCTCATGGGTGGTTCCTTTCGATCAGGCAGCGATGAAGGTCCGATCCCCTCGGGGCCGGCCGGTCCGGGTGCTTCAATGACGCAACCCTGTAGTCCCATTTGCATGATCTATTCCAGGCGTTAACTTCTATTTTTACGATAGTTTGCGAAGCCTGAAATCTCTGGTGAGGTCACCCCCTCCATCAAGTTGAAGGAAAGACCCTTCACCTTGATTGGCCACCATGGGCCTGCGGCAGGCCCCACGACCTGGTCCACCCACGACCTCATTCGCCAAACCGCCGGAGGAACCAGCGCGGGTCAGAGCCAGTAGGTCAGGAGCCTGGCGAATTGCTCCTTGAACCGCTGCCCCATCGGGCGATGCTTCCACTGCTCGGCCAGGATCTCCTTGGAGTCCAACAGGTCCTCGTGGAAGGCGCTCTCCATCTCCAGCCCGAAGTCATCTCCCATGACCACGACATTCACTTCCTTGTTGTGGAGGAAGCTGCGCATGTCCAGGTTGGTGGAACCCACGGTGGACCAGGTGCCATCAATCACAGCAGATTTGGCGTGCAGGATGGCAGTCTTCAGCTAGTAGACCCTGATGCCGGATTTGAGCATTTTGCCGTACAGAGAATGTCCGGCGTTGGAGGTGAACCAGCTGTCGGAAACACTGGGCAGGATGATCTTCACGTCCACTCCACGCCTGGCGGCGTCGAGCAGGCCCTTCATCATCTGGCTGTCCGGGACAAAGTAGGCTGCCGTGATGTGGATCGATTTCGTGGCCCCCTGGATCGCCAGGGCGTAGGCCTTGAAAATCTCTTGGTTGCTGCCCGGCTGGCTCCTCAGCACCCGGAGCACCTTGGTCCCCGCCGGGTAAAGGGTTGGGAAATAGTCGCGGGCAGGGACCTCACCCTCCTTCTGGCTGGTCCAGTTGTCCAGGAACATCCACTGCAGGGCGGCCACGGCGGGGCCTTCGATCTGGATGTGCGTATCCCGCCAGCCCACCGTGGTGCCGGGCTTGTCGAGGGACCGGAATCCCGAACCACTCGAATAGGCCGCCGTGATGTTCACGCCCCCGGCGAAGGCCACTTTCCCGTCCACCACCAGGATCTTCCGGTGATCGCGGTTGTTGATGCGCCAGCGCCAGGGCCGGTGGGTGGGACTCACAGGCTGGTACGGCAGCAGTTTGATGCCCGCCTCCTGCATGCGGTCGAAGAAGGCCTGGGGCGTGCCCAGGGTGCCGAAGCAATCGTAGATGATGTTCACCTGGACGCCGGATTTCTGTTTGGAAATGAGCTGCTCGGCGAACTTCGTTCCCAGCGGATCCTGGTCGAACAGGTAGGTTTCGAGGTTGATGTGGTCCTTGGCCGCCGCCACGGCCACCATCATCGCCGCGATGGTTCTGGGGCCGTCAAACAGCAGCGTGACCTTGTTCCCCGCGATGAGGGGCCTGCCCGTGGCGGCTTCTTCGAGTCCAGCCAGGAGCTTGGCATCCACCCTGGAGTGGCCGAGGCGCCGGGCGAGCACTGACGAGGCGTCCCTGTCACTCAGCGGGCCCTGGCCGTCGACGACTCGGGGGGCAGCGGGTGCAACGGTGGCAACCTTGAGATGCTCCACATCCGGCAGGCGGGCGCAGCCAAAGAAGGTCAGGCAAAGCCACAGGCAACAGAGATTCTTGACGTGCCACCAAACCGCAGTGGCCCGGGCACCTTGGAGTGCCCTCGCGGGAACCAGGTTCACGTTGTGGCCCCGCTCGGGGCAGATAGCGTGGCCAGCATCCTCAACTGCTCCTTCTGGATCGCCAGCAGTTCCTCCCATTGCCTCTCCCTCAGCTGGTCCACCTTGTCATGGAGCAGCATGATGTCCGTCTCGGCCTTGAGGTTCACCTCATAGTCATGCTCGGCGCTGATGCGGTCCCGTTCCGAATGCCGATTCTGGGACATGAGGATGATGGGGGCCTGGATGGCCGCCAGCATGGAGAGGAAGAGGTTGAGCAGGATGTAGGGATAGGGATCGAAGGTCTTCCCACGATTCATCAGGAGGAAGGCATTGACCCCCACCCAGAACAGCATGACGGCGGCGAAGATGCCGACGAAGGTCCAGGAGCCGCCAAAGGTCGCCACCTTGTCGGCGGCGCGCTGGCCGAAGGTGATGTCGGCATCATAGTCCTTGGTGACATTCCTGGAGATGTGCTTGCCCCCGGTGATGTGCTCCACCACCCTCCTGGTGCGTTCATCCAAGGCCCCATAGGGGGTCTGTTCGAGCTTGATCTTGACGTCCTCAGGCTCGCGCATGCTTCCTCCAAAGGGATGGGCACGGAAACGGGTGGCTCCGGACCCTGATCATCATTCCGGATCGCTGGTGATGAGCACCTTCAAGGCCCGCTCCCGCATGGCGTCACCGAAGGTGTCGTAGGCCTGCATGAGCTCTTCCAGCAGAAAGCGATGCGTGATCAGCTGTGCCGGCTTCAGGCGGCCAGCCACCACCGTCTTCATGAGCATCGGGGTCGAGATGGTGTCCACCAGCCGGGTGGTCAAGGTGATGTTGTGGGACCAGAGCTTGTCCAGGTTCAGCTGGACCGGCGTCCCATGGACCCCGATATTGGCGATATGGCCCCCTGCCCCGACGATGGCCTGGCAGACGTCGAAGGTCGAGGCGAGCCCAATGGCCTCGATCGCCACATCCACGCCCCTGTGGCCGGTCAGGGCCATCACCTGGGCGGTGGCGGTGCCCTCCCGGTTGTTGATGGTCTGCGTCGCTCCAAGCGTCCTGGCAAGCGCGAGACGGTTGTCATCCACGTCGATCATGATGATGTCCGCGGGCGAATAGAACTGCGCGGTCAGGAGCGTCGCGAGGCCGATGGGACCCGCCCCCACGATGGCCACCGTATCGCCCGGCTGGACCTGGCCATTGAGGACGCCGCATTCAAAGCCGGTCGGGAGGATGTCGCTGAGCATCACCAGGGCCTCTTCGTCCGCCCCTTCGGGGATCGGGTGGAGGCTGTTGTCGGCGAAGGGGATCCGGACGAATTCAGCCTGGGTTCCGTCGATCAGGTTCCGAGGATCCACCCTCCGCCGTTCTCGCAGTGCGAAGGCATGCCTCGTCTTGCAGTTGCCACATCTTCCGCAGGAGGAGATGCAGGAGACCAGCACCCGATCCCCGATGGCGAACGAGGCTACCCCAGCACCCACCTGGTCGATGATGCCGACCCCTTCATGACCCAGGATCCGCCCGGGCGCGACCGTGGGCACATCTCCCTTCATGATGTGGAGATCCGTGCCACAGATGGTGGTCTTGGTGATTCTCACGATGGCATCGGTGGACGCGATCAGGACTGGCTTGGGCCGATCCACGAGGGCGCGGTTGCCAGGGCCTTGGTAGACGAGGGCTTTCATGGATGGTGTTCCTTTCAAGTGTCATGGTGAGCGTGGTCCGCGCCCTTCCCAGCAGCGGCGGACTCCGCGCCCTCAGGTCTGGCTGACGAGGTCCCGGCAGGCGTCAGGATGAATGGCCACCTGGGCCGCGCCCGCCAGTTCGAGGATGTCCTTGGCCCGTTCGGCCTCCGCCCCGCTGCCGTGGGTGATCACCAGGAACTTGTTCAGCTTGATGGCCGTTTCGTACTGCAGGCAGCTGTCGTGGGGGATGCCGATGCTGTACAGGCCGGCCGCGAGAGCACTCAAGCCTCCCCCCACCAGGGCGCCCTCCAGGGCTCCGACGATCCAGCTCACCAGCGGCCCGAAGACCACGAGGGGACCCACCCCGGGGATGACGAACAGGGCTGAGCCGAACAGCAGACCCCAGAATCCACCCCAGAAAGCCCCCAGCTTGCCCCAGACCTTCATGCGGTCACCGGCATTGTAGTAGCCGATCACATGTTCCTCGGTGTGGTAGTCCTTGCCCACGATCGATAGTTTTTTCATGTTGAACCCCGCGTGCTGGAGCTCCTTGATGCTCGCTTCCGCCTCGATGTGGGAGTTGAAGATTCCCACCACTGCATTGCGCTCGACCATGGGGCACATCCTTTTCATCCTGGTGCGTGGACTTGCTCGGGGGTCTTGCTGAGTTCGAGGCCCTGAATCCTATGTAGCGGCCCTCAGAGGGCGCAATGACGTCGTTCGAAGGGAACCTGGATGGCTGGTGACCGGCGTTGGCGCTTTTGCTGGCAACCGGGGTGGACCCCCGTGGAGCCCCAGGCCAGCCACTCCTTCATGGCCTCGTTGAAGGCCTCGCTTTGGTCCAGCGCGACCAGGTGCCCCGCCCTGGGGATGATGCTTAGCCGGGAGTCAGGAATGGCCTTGGCCAGTGCCTCGGCTTCGCTGGGTGGAATGACGCGGTCATCCGAGCCGGAGACGATCAGGGTGGGCACCCGGATCTTGCCAAGCACATCGTGCACATCAGGTCGCAAGGCCATGCCGCGAAGGGCCCCGGCGATGCCTTCTGAATTGGCGGGCGCCATGCAAGACCGGACGCTGGCGGTCTTGCTTGTATCGGCGTTGGAGTCGAACAGCATTTTGGAAGCCATGGCCTCAAGCACCGCCGATGGACCTGGGCCCATGACTTTCTGGGCGACCGCCAGATGCTCCTTCGCGGCGTCCTCCGAGTCGCTGCCGGCCTTCGTCCCGACCAGGACCAGGCCCCTCAGCATGGTTGGATAGGCCTTGGCGATGGCCAGGGCGATGTATCCACCCATGGAGTGGCCGGCGAGGATGACCGGACCAAGGCCGAGATGCTGCCCCAGTGCCCAGATATCTTCCGCGAAGCAACTCATGGAGACCGGCCCCGCGGAGGATCCACTCTCGCCGAATCCCCGGAGGTCTGGGACGATCACCCGAAACCTGGATTTGAAGGCCTCGATCTGATGGGCCCAGGCTCCGCGGTTCAGCGGAAAGCCATGGATGAACAGCAGGGGCAGCCCCCTGCCCTCATCCGCGAATGCCATCTGGATGCCATTGATGGATGCGAACATGTGCGCCCCCTTTGCATTGACTAGCCGTGAATGAACGCCTCCGAAGCGCCAGGTCCGGGATCGCTCCAGGACCCGGCCGCTCAGGATCCCTTCGGGACCACCCGCAACCCTGGCTGCTGGGCTTTCCAGTCCTCCATGAACCCTTCGGAATCCTCTGCTTCCGCCTCGGATCCACGCTTGGTCCAGCGGGCGAGGGCCTTCGCCCGTCGTTCGCGTTCGAGATCAGGCTTGTTGGTATTGAGTAGCACCAGCAAGGCCCCGGCGGCGGCCCCCACCAGCAGGCCGAGCAGGAGTGGACCCATGGATGCATGGCTTCGTGAGTTCATGACCTTCGCTCCTGTATTGTGGCTAGAGCTCCCTAGGCTTCCCAATAGGGCGAACGGCCGTAGTAGTTGTAGATATCGCGATTCCACTTTTCGTCGGACATGGAGGGCCACTGCCCCGGATCAAAGCCAGGTGCCTCCTCCAACCGCTCCTTGGAAACATTGAGGACGTATTCGTTGTTCGTCACGTTGTACCGGAAGGCACTGAAGGGAATGGCAAACAGCTTCTCGCCCATTCTGAGGAAGCCCCCGAAGGAAACGACCACATAGGCCACCCTTCCAGTGCTGGGGTCAATGACGACCTCCTTGATGTCCCCCAGGCTGTCGCCTTCAGGATTGAACACACTGGTTCCGATGATGCTGGAGGCTTTAATCGGCGAGCTTGAGAACATGGACAACTGGCTCATGGGATGTCTCCTGTCGAGGTTGGTGGAGGGGTGCTCTAGACCGCAGCCCCTGGTTCGAGCCCGTCCCAGCACTGAAGACGAATTCACACCAGGGCCTGCGGTTGCATCGGGCCGTCACCTAGTTCGAGACGCCAGCCTTGGAAGCCATGAGCCCTTCGCCGGAGATGACCAGTTCTACCCGTCGGTTTTCCTGCCGGCCTGCCGCTGTATCGTTGGTGGAGATAGGGTTCCCCTCGCCAAATCCCCTGAAACTGATGGATTCGACGGAGACGCCCTGCTGCACGAGGTAGTTCTTGGCGTTTTCGGCCCGCTGCTCTGAGAGGCGCTGGTTGAAGACCTCCGTGCCATTGCTATCGGTGAAGCCTTCGGCTTCGATCTTCAAGCCCTTGTGGGTGGAGAGGATGCCGGCGATCTTCGACAGCTTCTCCCGCGCCGCGGGCATCAGGGTCGCCTTGCCGTTCTGGAACAGCACGCCGGACATGTTCACGATCAGGCCACGGGCGGTGGCGCGGGTCTGCAGCACGGCATTGAGCTGTTCCAACAGCCTGGTACGGAGCCCTTCGTTCCTGGTCACGAGCCCTTCATTCTTGGACTCCAGGCCCTTGTTCTTGGTCCAAAGGCCATCGTTCGTGGCGCGGAGGGTCTTGTTTTCAAGTTCGGCCATCTTGTTCTGGTCGCGGGCAGCATCTTCGGCGGCCAACGCCTGGGCGGTCTGCCTGTTCGCTGCATCCAGCTTGTCCTGGGCCGATTTCCGTTCCAGGGCCACGCGTTCCACATTCTGTTTCTGGATGGAGATCAGCCGGGCGTCCTCGGACCTCTGGACGGCCTCCCTTGCCGAGATGATCCGGGACTTCTTGGATCCATCCTTGACCTCGGCTTCCGCCAGGTAATTCGCGGCCTTGCCGTAGGCTTCTGGTGCATAGATCGAGGCGCCGGAGGCCCGGGCGATCCGTACCGCATTGCGAGCCTGGAAGACATCAAAGGGGGTCTTGTCATCCATGGCCAGCGGCGTCATGGAATCCAAGTTCATCGTGTACTGGCCTCGCTTGAGCAGCTCATATTTGGCGTCGATGAACTCGAACTGCTCCACGGATCCCTTCCTGATGGCGTTCTCCATGACCACCACATCGCTGGGCTGGGTCACTGCGAAATAGGGCTCGGCGGTCACGACCAGGCCGAAGGTCTGGAGTTTTTCTGTGACCACCACCTTGCCTTTGCCATGCTTGTTGAGGAGGACTTCCCCCAGGTTGGTGGCACGGCCTTCCGGGGAAATGCCCCAGAGGACATAGGTCATGAACTCCCCGCCGAAGGTCGAAGCAGGGGGCAGGTTCTTGAACTTGGCGGTGATCTGGATGGCGCCGTTGGCGCTCTTCACCTTGGCCTCACCGGAAGCCTTCGCCACAAGCACCGTGCCCAGCAAATCGATCTCGGTGGATTGCTTCAGGTTGCGGTAGTTGATGGCCTTGGCCGAACCCTGCACCACCGTCACCCGATAGAGGGGGACGGTGGTGGGTTGAACCTGGGCCGCGGCAGTCAGATTTGGGTGGAAAAGGGGGCTGGTGGACGGCGTGCCTGCCTGGGCTACCAGGAAGGCCGTCATCAGGGGGATGGTTCTCCAACAAGTCATATGCGTACCTTTCGATGGGTCCATGGGTGGGCCAGTCAACCCGTCTGGACGGGACGGAAGTGACCGCTAGCCTGTTCGCCTGTGGAGAAGCCCACCTTTGCTGTGCGCTAGAACAGCCCTGGGGACCCCTCGGGAACTCAACCCCTCAGGTCATTGGCTGCGTCCGTCACGCCTCGCTTCAGGTCCGCGGCCGCAAGTCCGGTGCGACCCTTCAGGTCCTCCCAGGAATCGTTCGCATTGGCAGCCAGTTCCCCCGCCCTGCGCTTGGCACGGCCGGTGAGGTCCTTCAGGTCGCCGCGGAGTTCGGGCCCGGTCTTGGGTGTGGTCAGGGCTACGACGACCGCGCCGACAGCGGCGCCAGCGAGAAAGGTGAGAAGGGTGGGGCCGTAGGAAGAGGTCTTAGGTTCGCTCATGGTGGTGCTCCTGTTCAGGGGTTTCTGGTGATTTTTGGTTTTTGAGAAAGGCCAGCACGGCGCCGATCCCTCCCATGACACTGCCGACGATGCGGGTGGTCGATTCGAGGCTGTTGCGGAATTCGGTATGCAGCTCCTTCACCTTGGTGCCCACCTCTCCCACCGACTTGGCAAAGACGGAGATCTCCACCAAGGTGAGCTGCAGCGTGCCCGCCAGATGATCCATGCGGAGCCTCGAGGCGTGCACGTCCTCGGCGATCTGGGAGAGGTCCTTGGTCGTCGAAAGGAGAAATGCATTCAGCCCCTTGGCGGTCAGGCGCAGCTGGTGGAACAGGGGCAGCAGGCCCACGGCAAGGGCGACCAGGACCAGGATGAGGGTGATCTCGAGGGCGAGGGGCATGGTCAACTCCGAAGGTTCAGGCTTCCTGGTGGGCCGTCAGTAGCCAGAGCGATTTATCCATGGCGCGACTGACGGTGGTGTAGAGGTCTGCCGTGTCCTGGTCGCCCAGCTTTTCGGCCTTGCCGATGGCGGAGCGAACTCGGTTGCCGTACTCACCGTAGCGATCCACCAGGGCATTCACGTGGACCTTGCTATCGTGAGCATCCAAGGGGTACTCGGCCAGGTGCGATGTCTTCCCGGCGATCCGGATGGTCCCCATGGCCTGGCCGCCAATGGCCACCACTCGCTCGGCCAACTCGTCGATGTAGATGACCAGCTGGGCGTGGAGGTCGTCGAACAGCAGGTGGAGTCCGTAGAAATTGAAACCCTTCACGTTCCAGTGAGCCTGCTTCGTCTGATAGGCCAGATCGAGCGTATCGGCCAGGGTCTGGTTGAGCAGGGCCACCAGGGAAGTGGAGGTCTGTTCATCGAACATGGCGTGATCTGTGACCGCACGGCGTTTGCTCATTTCGCGCTCCTCTAGAAGAACTCCATTCAGAGGAGTACTAGACAATTCTTCGGCCTTGGATGAGCCGGAGGAGGATCACGACAACCGCGACCACCAGCAAGACATGGATGAAACCGCCCATGGTGTAGGCGCTGACGAGGCCAAGGGCCCAAAGCACGAGCAAGATCACTGCGATAGTCCACAACATGGTTCTTCCTTTCTGAGGGGTGGGGTTACCCGGATCCAGAGTGGATCAGGGGGTCTTGGCGGAAGCCTGGAAGAGCGCCGTGAATTCAGTCCAGATCTTCTCGGTGCTGACCTTCGCGCCTTCCCATGCATCGTCGCTGGCAATCTTCAGATTCCGGAGGTGTCGGCCGGCCTCATCGTGCTTGGCCTGAAGGGCGTCGACGCCCTGGTCGTACTGGACCATCGCGCCGACCTTGGCCCGGGTCGCCTTGGCCTTCAGCACATCGAGATCGGCCTTCCACTGGGCCAGCTGGGCTTCAAGTGTGCTTTCGAAGTTTTTCCGATTCTTGAGCATGAACGCTCCCTTTGGAATGCCGCAACCGCGACCCCTCCTGCGATCCAGGGGCCGGGTTGCAGGGCTGTGGATTACTTCACCGTCATCTTGTTGCTGACGTGCTTGACGCCTTCGATGTCCTCGACGAGCTTGGTCACGAGATCCCGCTCCGCGCTGTTCTTGGCTTCGCCGCGCAGGGTCACCGCGCCGTTCTTGGTGGTCACCTTGGTGGCCATGGCGTGCGTCGACTTGTGGAACAGGAGGCTCGTCTTGACCTGGGCGGTGATGGAGGAGTCGTCCACCTTGGTTCCAAGGCTGCGGTGGGCCTGCGCGTGGACGACCGTGTTGTTGCGGACCTCCAGGACGCCTTCGACATCCTTGGCGTACTCGGTGGTCAGCTGCTTCTGGGATTCGGAGTCGGCCTTACCCGTGAGGGTGACGATGCCCTTCTCGGTGGTCACTTCGGTATCCGAGGCACTGACGTTCTTGTGGAAGGCCAGGACCCCCTTCACCTTCATGGTCATCCAGGCGTCCGAATTCTCACTCGGCTGTTCACCGACGACCATCAGCTTGTTGACCACGGTCTTGACGCCCGGAAGTCCGGCTACGGTGTCTTCGGCCAGTGCCCGGTGGAAGTCCCTGGAGACCGTGCCTGTGAGCGTGACCACGCCCTCGGAGGAGCTGACCTTGATGGCGTCATCCTTCAGGTAGGTCTTGAAGTTGTAGCTGTTCAAGGCGGAGGTCTCGATGCGCTGATCCTGGCTGGCGGCCTGCATGGGCAGACCGACCATGACGAGGGCCACAGAGGCCATTAGCGCGGCGTGGCGGTTCAGGTTGAAATGTCGCATGGCGTTTTCTCTTTTCTGCCCCTTTGGGGGCGGTTGGCAGGGAAATCCTGCATACAGGCAGTGCGTTGGGACGGGTGTGCTAGCTCCTGGGAGTTCGAGGGGTGCCTTTCCCGCCCTGGGATGGGTTGGTCCCAGGTTTGGCAATCTCTTTCGGTCTTTCCCGGTGGTTGATCCTGGGCTCGTGTTTCGGAGCCTCGTCATGCCTGGACTCATGCCTGGAGAGGTCGTCGACCTTCCTCGAGAGCGTCACCTCACGGTGGTTGACGACATCGCCCACCCGCCGCCCGAATCGAAGGTTGACCGGTTCGGACTGGAGGTCCGGATTGGGATCGAGCCGGAGAATTTCCAGAAGAGTCATGGGTCGCTCCTAGAGCTTCTTCGTGCTGGGGTAGTTGATGATGATGTTGACCCGGCGGTTCTCCTGCTGGCCCTCGAGGGTCGTGCTGTAGGCGTAGCGCCGGGTCTTGCCGAAGCCTTCGGCGGTCAGGCGCGAGCGCTCGACGCCGAAGTTGTCCACCAGGTAGGTGACGACGTTCTCGGCGCGGCGCTTGGAGATCGCCAAGGCCGAGGCCTCGGTGGTCTTGATCTTGCCGGCATGGCCTTCCACCGTCGCCGTGACGGAGGGGTTGGCCTTCAGGAAGTTTGCCGCCTTGCGGAGTTCCTCGCGGTACTCCGGCTTGACGTCACCCTTCAGGAGATCGAACTCGATTTCCAGGGCCATGGTGATCCGGGCGGGCTTGACCTTCAGTCCCTCGACGTCCGTCACGCAGGACACGACGGCATTGATGCGCCGGTTCTGGCGCTTGCCTTCTTCGGTGGCGTTGTCGGCGATGGGGCGCGTGAGGCCATAGCCCACGGCCGAAAGGCGGCTGCGGTCCACGTGGACCGTGTCCACCAGGTAGGTCACCACGCTCTCTGCCCGCTGCTGGGACAGGGCCTGGTTGTGTTCTTCGGTGCCGATGTTGTCGGTGTGGCCCTCGATGACCGCCGTGGTGCCCGGATACTTGGTCAGGAAGGTCCCGACCACCGAGAGCTTTTCCATGTCTTCGCGCTCGATGACGCCGCGATCGATTTCGAAGGTGAGGTCGAGGATGGTGCAGTACTGCTCAGTCTTGACAGGGGCCGCCACGACGACCGGAATCGGTGCCACATAGGGTTCCGGCACGTAGGCGACGGGTTCCGGCGCAGGGGTGTACTGAGCCATGGGGGCCGACTTGCGGCCGAAGCGGAACAGGACTCCGACCGAAGCCATGTCGATGTCGCCCTTGCTGCCGACGGCATCGTTGATGCGGTAGCGCTCCAGCTCCGCCCGCATTCCGAAGGCCTTGGTGAAGTCGTACTGCAGGCCTGCCCCGTACTTGATGTTGGTGGCCTGTTCGCTGGGATTCGGATTGGAGACGACCACAAAGCCGGTGCCAGTGAAGGTGTCGCTGGCCTTGGCTCGGCTCACGCCGACCCGGCCGAACGCGGAGAATTTCTCGGTGATCGGAAGGCTCAGGACGGCGTCGAAGTTGAAGCCCTTGACCTTGATCTCGCCGTTGAGGGTTCCGGCAGGCACGGTGATGGCGTCATAGCCGGCCTTGCCCAGATCGAAATAGCCACCCTCGAAGGCGAAGTACTTGTTGAAGGAATACCCGCCGAACACCTTGAAGCCGGTGCCGTCGTCCTTGTCGTTGATGGTCGAGTTGGTGAAGCCGGCTCCCGCGATGCCGCTGGTGATCTTCGCGTCATCGATCTTGGCCTTGGTCTTGCCAACGTTCAGGCCGAGGTACCAGCCGGAATCCTGCGCCATGGCGCTGGGGCTGGCTATCAGCGCAAGCGCCACCAGGCCGAGCAGTCGGACATTCTTGAAAGCTTCATGATGTTCTCCAGAAATGGGGGTTGGGGGAGTCTTCAAAACCTAGGGAGCGGGGACGTTGACGGTGTTGGTATCAAGCGCGATGGTGCCGGCCAGGGTGGCTCCGGCCAGGATCCGGCCGTTGATCACGGACCCGGTCTTCGCCGTGACATCCCGGCCCGACACGATGGTTCCGCAGAAGCTGGTGCCGACGCCGACCGTGCCATCCAGGGTGGGAACCCAGAACACGTTCTTGGCCTGGGCGCCATTGATCAGGGAGACGTTCGCGGTAGTCGTCAGCGAGGAGCCGATCTGGAAGATCCAGGTCGCGTTCGCATTGCCGCCCGCGTCCAGCGCCAGGGGGGTCGAGACCAGCATGGTGCTGCCCGAGGTGTAGGTTCCCGGAGGAATGCCCAGGGGATAGAGCGCGCCCAGATCGGCACCCCCGGAGATGGTGGTCCCGGGAGGCAGGTTCTTGGCGAAGTTGTAGGCCACCAGGAGGTCGGTTCGGGCCTGGTGGGAGACCGTGTCATTGATGTGAATGGTGCCGTTCACCTGGACCGGCAGCAGCCCGCAGGAGGTGCCGGGTTCCAGCGATACGTCGCCGTTGATGATCGTGGCGGCCCCTGTGTTGGTGATCGCGGCGGTGGCCATGATCCCGTAGGTGCCGGCCGAGCCCAGGGCGACGGCCGCTGGCGCCAGGGTGGTGCCCGTGGTGAAGGTCCAGGGATTGGGAATCAGGCCCGCCGCCAGGGCGTTGCCGGCCAGGTCCTTGGCGCCGGCGATGGTGGCGGTGTACTGGGTGCTGGGAGCGAGGGGGCTGGAAGGTGTGAAGGTCGCGATGCGGGTCAGCGCGTCATAGGCGACTGCGCCCAACACCAGGGCACCCAAGGGGGGGCCCGTGGGCTGCACCGTGAAGGTGGCGGTGCTGAGGGTCGCCAGGTCCATCGCCTTGCTGAAGGTGGCGTTGACCGTCCCGTTGATCGCCACGCCCGTGGCCAGGTTGGCGGGGTTGGCGAGGATCACCGTGGGTGCCGTCAGATCAGGCGCCGTGGCCGTGAAGGTCCAGACATAGTTGCTGGCGACGGGCAGGGCTGACTGGTTGCCAGCCAGCTGATTGCCGGCCAGATCGGCGGCGAGCGCGGAAATGGTCGCGGTATAGGTGGTGCCGACCGCAAGGACCGCCAGGGGCGTGAAGGTCGCGGTCCGGCTCCCGGAGTTGTAGGTCACATTGCCCGCGGGATTGGCACCAGGTCCACCGCTGGTCACCGTGAAGCTGGTTCCGCTGAGGGTGGCCGGGGCCATGGCCTCGGTGAAGGTGACCGTGATGGCGGCGTTGGAAGGCGCGACCAGCGTCGGCCCCGGGTTCGTCGTGGCGGGCTGGGTGAGGGTCACCCTGGGCCGGATGGTGTCCAGAGAGGCGACACCGGTACCCCCCGTTCCACCCAGGATGGGGTCGCCACCCCCGCAGCCTGCAGCCAATAGCACCAGCAGGGATCCCATGGGGACCGCCAGCCGTTTAAACATTCCAGTCTTGCTGTTCACTTGATTCTCCTCGGTGTGGGTTGGGACGTTCTCAGAGGTATTGAAAGCGGGCTTCCTAGATCACTCCCGCCTGAGTAGGCAGGGTGGTTGAACCCGTTCGTTGCGTCGGAACGACGCCCTGCCCGGCCGGACGCATGGGCCAGCGACCCGCGTGGGGAAACCCCGCGGGAGAAGGCAGGGGCTGAGGTCGGTTGCAGCCGAACTGCGAACCCACCAGGCCGATGCCGGTCGCCAGCATGGTGGTCCAGAGCAGGACCCTGCGAATGGCTGCGTCTCGTAAACCCAACGGGGGAACTCCTCATCTGGGGTTCCTATCGCATGATCCGGGCCAACTATTATCTTTTTTATTTTCAATATTTATATATTCACCATTTCAACACGGTGGTATCTTCGATCAAGATGAACGACCCACTCCTTCAGTCCGAAGGATGAAGGCCACCGATGCGTGCCGAAGACCTGGATCACAAAGAACTCCTGGAACTGGATCCGGAAGGCGGAGTCATCCGCTTCGCCGGGCAGCGCGCCATCGTCCTCGATGCGGTGGCGATGGGGCTCCTGCGCAAGTACCTGGTCGAGAACTTCGGGCTGACGGCGGCCCGCACCGTGCTCACCCAGTTCGGCTTCGCCCACGGCTGGCGCATGGCCGAAGCCCTGCAGAGCGCGTTCAACTGGGCCGATGCGAATGAGTGGCGCCTGGCGGGCAATCACATCCACACCCTCGGGGGGCTGTTTGGTGTGGCGTCGGAAGCCAAGGACCCCCTTTCCAAAGAAGGCATGATGCTCGTGGCCTCCTATGAGGCCGAGCAGCATCTCCTGCACTTCGGCCGTGCCGACGCGCCCATGTGCTGGACCATCAGCGGGCTCATCAGCGGCTACCTGAGCCGGACGGCGGGCCAGGAGATCTTCGTGCTCGAAGACCGCTGCCTGGGCAAGGGCGATGCGGGTTGCCACCTCTTCGGCCGGACCCGCGAGGAATGGGGCGACGACCGGGCCGGGGAGCTGCGGTTCTACGACAAGACCCGACTTTCGGAGTGCCTGGACGTCTCGATCCACCGGGTCACGGAAACCTTGAAGGCGGCTGAGCGGAAGCTGAAGGAACACAAACGGGCGCTGATTCTGGTGTTACCTGCAGGCGACGAGCCCATGCTGGGCATCGTGGCCAAGAGCCCCGCCATGCAGCGGGTGGTGGACCTGGCCCGGCGGGTGGCCAAGGTCGATTCCACCGTCCTCATCACGGGTGAAAGCGGCTCAGGCAAGGAGCGCATCGCCCGCCTGGTCCATGAGGAATCCACCCGGGCTGCCGGACCGTTCCTCGCGGTCAATTGCGGGGCGATCACGGAAACCCTGCTGGAGAGCGAGCTCTTCGGCCACGCCCGGGGTGCCTTCACCGGCGCCACCCAGGACCGGCCCGGCCTGTTCGAATCCGCCAACGGGGGAACCCTGCTGCTGGATGAGATCGGCGAGGTCTCCCCCGGCATGCAGGTCAAGCTCCTGCGGGCCATCCAGGAGCGGGAGATCCGGCGGGTGGGCGAGAACAAGAACCGCAAGGTGGACGTGCGCATCCTCGCGGCCACCAACCGCAACCTGGCCCTCGAAGTGACCAACGGCGGCTTTCGGCAGGATCTCTACTACCGGCTCAAAGTCGTCGAACTGCACGTGCCCCCGCTGCGCGAGCGCCGGGAGGACATCCTGCCGCTTGCCCGGGTGTTGCTGGCCGGTTCGGCCCTTTCGATGAAGCGCAAGATCACGGGCCTGACACCGGGTGCGACGGACCAGCTCATCCGCTACGCCTGGCCGGGCAATGTGCGCGAGCTGGAGAACGCCATGGAGCGGGCGGTCGCCCTTTCACCGGGGACCCGGGTGGAGCTTGAGGATCTTCCCGAGGAGGTCCGCCAGGCCCGCCCCATCCTGACGGTCGCCGATGGAACAGTCCGGCCCCTGGACGCCATCGAGAAGGACTACATCCTGGCTGCCCTGGCCCTGAACAACGGCAACCAGACCCGCACGGCCGAGCAGCTGCAGATCGGCTCCGCCACGCTCTACCGCAAGCTCAAGAGCTACGGGCTCATCGGAGCTGATCGGGCGGGCCGCCCAGGCCTTTGAACGGCCCTACCCTAGGGGATCGAGATGCGCCTTGAGTTCCTTCAAGGCGTAGGGCTTGGGCAGCAGGGTGACATGGGGATAGGCCTCCACCAGGTTGAGCGCCGCCTGGTCCACCCTGCCGGTGGAGACCAGCACGGGCAGGGTGGGGTAGAGGCCGCGCAGTTCCTTTAAGGTTCGGGCTCCACCCAGGCCCGGCATGTTCATGTCCAGGATCACCACAAGGGGCCGGAAGCCCGCTGCCATCCGGGCCAGGGCGTCTTCGCCACTGAGGGCCCCGGTGACGGTGTGGCCCAGCAGGTCCAGCATGGCCTGGGCGGAACTCTGGATCAGCTCATCGTCGTCTACCAGCAAGACAGTCAGTCCAGGGCAGCCCGGCGCGGCGAATGCCCTGACCTCGGAGCTCTCGGCCGGCACTGTCCATTCGCAGGCCGGGAACCGCATCATCACCCGGGTCCCATGGCCTGGTTCACTCTGGATGTCCATGAACCCCCGGTGAGCCTTCACGGTGCTGTAGACCAGGGAGAGGCCGAGTCCGGTGCCCTTGCCTTCGAGCTTGGTGGTGAAGAAGGGATTCAGGGCCTTCTCCAGGACGTCGCTCGACATTCCGGTGCCGGTGTCGGCCACCTCGACCTCGATCCAGTCGTTGTCCACATTCAGGGTGCGCAGGGTGAGGGTGCCATCCTCCGGCATGGCATCCACCGCGTTCACGCACAGGTTCATGAAGGCGTGGGTCAGGGCGCTCGCATCCCCCCGCATGGGCCGCAGGTCGGGCGTGAGCTCCAGCTGGAGATGGACCTTGGAAAGGGTGGTGCGCTCGAGGAGCCGCACCTCCTCGCGAAGGATGGTATTGACGTCCACCTCATGCTCCTCCGCCGGGCTCTGCCGGGCGAAGTTCAGCAGGCTCTTGGCCATTTTCCCGCCCCGGACCGCCGCCTTGGAGATGGTCTCGAAGGCCCGGAACGCGGGGCTTGTGGGGGGCTGGATCTCCATGTGGGCGGTGGACAGCCCAAGGATGGCGCCCAGCACATTGTTCATGTCGTGGGCGATGCCCCCGGCCAGGGTGCCCAGGCTTTCCAGTTTCTGGGACTGAAGCAGCTGGGCCAGCAGCTCCATCCTTTCCCGGTTGGAGATGACCAGCTCGGTGGCCCGCTTCTCAAGCTCCTTGTTCTGGGCAGCCAGCTTGAGGTTGACCACCATCAGCTCGGCGGAGCGTCGTCTCGTTTCGGTCTCCTGGGCCAGCTCCTTGTGGAGGAGCTTCAGCTCGGCCGCGCGCTTCCCCTTCTCGGCCTGCCGGAACACCATTGCCTCGTTGGCCATGACTAGTTCGGCCGCCAGCTCTTCCTTCTCGTCCTGCTGGACATGGATCTTCTCGTCGGAAACGACCAGGGCCGCCGCATGGGTGACACCCGCTTCCTTCAGCCTCTCGACTTCCTGATCGGCGAGGGCCAGTTCGGCCGTCAGCTTCTCGACTTCCAGGACCAGTTCCCGGTTCGCAGATACCAGATCCTTGGTCAAAACCTCATTCTCCCAAACCAGGTCCTGGTTGGCCTCAATGAGATCCGACGCCAGTTTCTCGTTCTCGCTCAGAAGCCCGAACAGCTTGTCCGTGGGATGACTTCCTGTTTCTGCTTCGGCCATGGCATGTCTTCTTGTTCAACGAATCGGGTGGAATTGCATGGGGAGCTCAGAACCCGTTCGAGCTCGCTATAGGTCGTAGTTGACCTTCCGATTGAAGGCCACGCTGGATACTTCAGTGCCGGTGTCAAACCCGATGCGCAGCTTCAGCTTGAACCGGCTGTGCTCATTGAAGCGATCCACGGCCTCGACAATCTCCAGGGCCTTGCGCGAGGCCTGGATGGAGTGCTGGGCCAGGGCATCGGTCAGCCCGACGGCCGCCAGGTAGGCATTGCCGATGGTCCTGGATGGATCGATCCCGGAGTTCACGGCCTTCTCATCAAAGCGGCTGGAGAGCTCATCGAGCACGCCCATCAGTACCTCGGCGCTCGCGCCTTCCGCAAACTTCGTGAAGTCGAGGAGGTCGGCGAACAGCACCGTCACCTCGGCATGGCTTTCGGTGATCAGCTCGGTGAAGCTGCCGAGCTTCACCTCGGGGCGCTCCTGCAGCCGTTCAGCCAGAGAAGCAGGGAGCACATTGAGCAGCATCCGCTCCGAGACTTTCTTTTCGGCCGCGAGGCGCGCATAGAGCTCTTTCATCTCCTGGTGCAGCAGCCGGACTTCGAGCATGTTGTGGACCCGCAGCAGCACTTCCGCCAGGTCGAAGGGCTTGCTCACGAAATCCTTGGCCCCGGCTTTCAGCGCCCGCAGCTTGTGGTCCGGCTGGGCGGTGACCACGAGGACCGGGAGATAGCTCCCCTTCTCGATGTCCTTCAGGTTCTCCATCACCTGGAATCCATCCATGCCGGGCATCATCAGGTCGAGCAGGATCAGGTCGTAGTGGTGGATGAGGTGCAGTTCGCAGACCTGGCTGGGATCCATCGTCGAGGAGATGTTGGTGTACTTCGCCCCGCGCAGCATCTGCTCGAGCAGCTGCACGTTGGCTTCCTGATCGTCGACGATCAGGATTTTCCCCCGGAGAATGTCCATGGCACTGATCATGTGAACCGCGGCTCCTTACTTGCTTTCAATGAGTGCAGGCCCTGGGATCTCCAGCGCCAGATCGATGGTCTCCATGAACTCGACGACATTGATCGGCTTGGTGAGGTAGCGGAAGAAGCCCGCCTCCAGGCCCTTCTTGACATCGCCCATCATGGCATTGGCGCTGATGGCGATCACCGGGATGTGCTCGGTCGCCGGGTCTTCCCGCAACAGCTTCAGGGCCTCAATGCCGCTGAGTCCTGGGAGATTGATGTCCATGAGGATGACATCCGGCTCCCGGTTCCGGGCCAGCACCAGGCCCAGGGCCGCGTCCCCCGCGCCCAGCATGAACAGGTCCGGACGACGCCCGATGAGCTGCTCGACCAGCTCCATGTTCGCGGGGTTGTCTTCGATGTACAGCACCGTGCGGACCAGGGGGACCTTGGGTGCGGGTGCCTCGGGTTCACCCAGGTACCGGTTGTCCGGACCGATAAGGGCCGGTGCAGTCGCCACGTTCAGGTCGAACCAGAACTCGCTGCCCCCCCCAACGGTGCTGTCCACGCCGATGGCGCCGTGCATGAGCTCCACCAGCAGCTTGCTCATCACCAGGCCAATGCCCGTGCCTTCCTCAGAGCTGCGCTCCTGGCCGAGCCGGTTGAAGGGCTGGAAGAGCTGCCGGAGCTGTTCGGGCGACAGCCCGTGCCCCGTGTCCTTGACGCCGATGCGGACCCGCCCGTGGGGGGTCGAGGTGCATACCACCACGACAGTCCCCCCGGGCCGGTTGTACTTGATGGCGTTGGACAGGAGGTTGATCAGCACCTGCTTCAAGCGCACCCGGTCGGCATGCACGAACAGGGGAACGGGGAAGGCGGGGAAGAACAGCCGGATGCCCCGTTTCTGGCTCTGGGGTTCGATGATCGACTTGCAGTCGACCAGCACTTCCGCCAGGGACACGGGCTCTTCGGAGATCGAAAGCTTCCCGGATTCGATGACGGCCAGGTCGAGGATCTCGTTGATCAGCTCCAGCAGGTACCAGCCCGCGTGCAGGATCCGGTCGATGCTGGCCTTCTGTGGTGGGGTCGCCGGAGGGGTCGAGGAATCCATCAGCTGGGCAAAGCCGAGGATCGCGTTCAGGGGCGAGCGCAGCTCATGGCTCATGCTGGAGAGGAACTCGGATTTGGCGAGGTTGGCCTTGTCCGCGGCGATCCGGGCGCTAAGCAGTTCGACGTTCCTCTCCTTCAGGGCCGCGTCCAGCAGGGACCGCTCCGCCTCGACCATCAGGCGCGCCGTGTTGTCGGTACCGATCAGGAGGTAGCCGATGATGACGTTCTGCGGATCCCGCAGGGCCGTGACCGAAACCACCGCGGGGAAGCGGCTGCCGTCCTTCCGGATGTAGGTCAGCTCGTAGATGTCCTCGATGCCCCGGGAGGCCTTGAACACCAGAGCCTCGAACCCAGGCTTGATGGGGGTTTCCAGCTCCGCACTGAGGGCCTTGGCGCGGGCGATCACTTCCCCGGGATCGGAGATGTCGGCCGGGGTGATCTTGTTCATCACTTCGAGGGCCGTGTACCCCAGCATGCGCTCGGCGCCGACATTGAAGATCTGGATGACACCCTGGGCATCGGTGGCGATGCTCGAGAAGTTGGCGCTGTTGAAGATCGCGGCCTGCAGGGCCCCGGCCTGGAGCAGCGCCTCTTCGGCCTGCTTGCGGGCGGAGATATCCCGCAGGAGGCCGGTGAAGTACCGCTGGCCCCCCAGACTCATCTCGCTGGTGGCGATCTCCAGGGGGAAGTGGCTGCCATCCTTGCGCAGCCCCTCGACCTGCCGCCCGAGGCCGCTGGCCCGGTCCTCCTCGCTGGCTTTGTAATAGTCCAGGGAGCCGCTGGTCCCGTCCCGGCCCAGTTCGGGAATCAGGAGGCTGAACCTCTGGCCGACGAGTTCGGCGGCCGAATAGCCGAACATCCGCTCTGCAGACTGGTTGACCTTCTCGATGATGCCGCCGGCGGCCTGGATGGTGATGATGCCGTCCGCCACGGTATTGAGCACGGTCTGAATCAGGGCCGAGCTGTCCCGCAGGGTCTGCTGCACGGCGTATTCCTGGGTGACATCGCGGAACACCAGCACGGCGCCGATCACCGCCTGATCGTGGGCGCGAATGGGCGCGCAGCTATCGGCGATGGCGCACTCGGAACCATCCCGCGCGATCAGCAGCGTGTGGTTGGCCAGCCCGTGGATGGTGCCCAGCTTCAAGGTATCCGTGACCGGGATCACCCCTGGCTGGCGGGTTTCCTGGTTGATGATGTGGAACACCTCGTCCACCAGGCGACCCTCGGCTTCCGTCCGGGTCCAGCCGGTGAGCTGCTCCGCCACGGGATTCATCAACCGGATGCGGGCCTCGGTATCGGTGGCGATGACGGCATCGCCGATGGAGTTGAGGGTGACCCCCAGTTGCTCTCTGCTTTCCAGCAGGTTGGTGTTGAGCTTCTGGAGGCGCTTCGATAGCTCCTCCTGGCGTTCAAGCAGGTTCCTGGTCTCGAAGTGGACCAGGTCCTGCAGCTTCTGCTTGGCCTGCTGCCGGAGCACATAGATGAAGGACAGGGCGATCAGCAGGGTGAACAGGCCGATGATGGCCATCACGGCGAGCAGGTTGCCCATGTTCGCCTGGAACCCGGCTTCGTTCCTCGCCAGGGCCTGCTCCTCGAGCAGGAGAAACGCCTTCAGCTCGGCGCGGAGGGCCTCCATCAAGCGCTTGCCTTCACCGGTTCCCACGGCTGCCACAGCCGCCTGGGTTCGACCGTTCCGGCGCAAGTCGATGACCCGCGACATTTCCAGCAGCTTGGCCTCGACCATGGGAACCATGGCATCCAGGTGCTGCGGGGCGGCCCCCCCGGAGGCCAGCCGACGCAGATCCCGCAGTCGGCCCTGGGCTCCCCCGCGAACTGCTTCAAAAGGTTCCAGGAAGGTCTCGTCACCGGTCAGGACATAGCCCCGCTGACCCGTCTCGGCCTCGCTCAGGGCGGACATCCAGTCACCCGCGGTGAGGAGCACTTCGTAGGTTTGCTTGCGAGCCTGAGCGGCGCCCTTCATCTTCGCAAAGGCATAGAACGATGGCGTCACCAGCAGCAGCGCCAGCAGGATCACACCCGCCATGGCACCCAGGTTTCGGTAGCGGGACTTCAGTCCCACACCTGGACTGGAGTTGCCTGGTTCAATGCTGATTCTGGGCACGGCCGACCTCTGGGAAACCGCGAAAAGACTGGCGGATCGCGAGGCCGAAGATGCGAGCAGCACCCCACCTACTTATACGCCCATCCTGCCGAAATCCCCATCGCAGGGGAGATTCTTCGAAATGAGCTGATGGTGGCAGCGGCCAGATTGGTTGCCCCGCGCGGCGGTACCACAGGCAGGTCCGTCGAGGAGAATGCCCAGGGACCGAAGAAGATCAAAAATGGTTCGGGAGGATGCACGCCCTCGTGGTTACCCCCTGCGATTGGGTGGAACGAGGATTCAAAGGCCGGGTCACCCGCTTGAAGCGGGCTCTCCCAACCACCTTCATAAAGCAGGTTCCACTCCAATCCTTAAATAGATGCCTAAAGATCACTTGGTCGCAGGAAGGCATTCGTTGCATTGGCACAATCAATCAGAATGACAACCCCAACCGTTCAATTCGAAGGACCTGTCGCGACTGTTCGGCCGGGCCAACCATGATGTCGCAGGCGGCCTGCGGCCTTCAGAACCGCATGGCATTGCCGACGGTGAACTGCCAGCGTTCCTGATAGGGCTCGCGGTTCAGGGGCGCCGCCACGCTCAGCAGGATGACGCGGCCCACGGCGCTCTTGAGGTTCCCCAGGCGGAGCCCGATCCCCACATCGGCGTAGGTCCTGGACCACCCCTGCCCGTCCAGCCGGTGGACCGAGCCCAGGTCCACGAAGGCGCTGAAGCCCAGCCGCACGAGCCCCAGCCAGCGCTGTTCGGTCAGGTACCGGTAGTCGAAGGAGGCGAGCCAGCGGGCATCCCCAGGATGGAGCTGGTTGGGGAAGCCCCGCATGCCCTGGTCGCCGCCCAGGTAGTACCAGTGCTCGGGGTCCGGACGCTGGGCCCGGTCCACGGCCACCAGACCCGCCAGGATCTGGTTCTCCGCCAGCTTGTGGTACCGCACCAGCGACAGGGCCAGCCGGCTGTCTTCCAGGCCGGTACTGGGTTTCCGCCCTTCCCAGGCGGCCGTGAAAAGGGTCAGGTTCTCGGCGGAGGAGGACCAGCCCTTGGCTGCCTGGAGCTTGAAGAAGGGGGCGGCCAGGGTGGATCCCCAGGCGCGGCTGTAGGTCCCCAGTTCCAGGCTGCCCGTCCAGGCCAGGTTGTAGTCCTCGGGGCTGTCCATGCCCTGCAGGTTCTCGAACTCCAGGAAGGCATCCTCCTGGGTGGCGAAGGTGAGGGCAGGTCCGCGGAGGCGCCGGTCGATCAGAGCCGGAGGCGGCAGCGAGCCAGCAAGCCCGGTCTGGGTGAGGAGCCCGTAGCTGGTGTCCTGGCGCTTGAGCAGCAGGCCTCCCCGCCAGACCCGGTCCCCGGATTCGCGCAGCAGCTTGGCACCCGAGAGCCGGACCTCGTTCTGGAGGAAGGGGGCCTGGAAGACCTCGACGCCTTCATCGTACAGATAGAGGCTGGAACGGCTGTGCGACAGGGCCAGGCCGGTGGACCAGGGCGTGTCCAGGGCGAAGAAGGGGCGTTCGAGCACCAGGCTCCGGACGAACCCGTCCGTGTGGTACTGGGTGTGGGCCGCCAGCGTCCACCGGCTGCCGAACAGCTGGGGATCCCCATAGGCCAGGCCCCAGGTGGTCCGTTCATGGTTCTTCGAAAGGTCATAGGCCACGCTCTTGCCCGTGCCCAGGAAGTTCTTCTCGTCGATGCCGAAGTTCATGGTCTTCTGCCCGCCCACCGACGAAAAGCCAGCGTCCACCTGGGTCGTCCAGGCATCCCGGACCTTCACCACGGCCACCACGGTCCCGTCCGGCTGCACCACGGGATCGATGCGGGCGTTCTTCACGAAGGGCAAGGCGCGCAGGAGGCGCTCGGTTTCATAGATGCGACGGACCCGGACGGGCTCACCTTCTGCGAACAGGAGCACCCTCCGGATGACCGCCTCCCGGGTGGTGGCATGGAGGTGGTTGGCCGTGCGGCCGATCCAGGTGTTCTCGTCCCGCTTGGTGAGGTCGAAGACATCCCCGATCTCCAGGTCGATCCTGGAAAGGGTGGCCTTGCGGGCCTCCAGGGCATTCCACGGCTTGGTCGGCCGGGCCGCCTGGAGGGGCATGGCCAGGACCACCATGGCGCTGGCGAGCAAGACCCCGACGCTCCGATAGCTGCCCAAAGTAGCTCCAAGGAAATCCTACGAACGAGAGTTGGCGGACCCGGTGGTGCGCGGTCGAAGCCCTGGGCCATCGAAGGTGGTCCCCTGGTCCACCGTTCCCCTTCCTTCCGGAGGGGGTGGGTGTCTAGAGCCGGCCCAGGATCAGGAGGATGATCAGGACGAGCAGGACCAGTCCCAGCCCGCCACTGGGGCCATATCCCCATTCCCGGCTGTGGGGCCAGCGGGGGATGGCCCCCAGCAGCATCAGGATGACGATGACGATCAGGATGGTTCCGAGCATATGGACCTGCCTTTCAGGCTGTGTCTAGCTGTCCCGATCCATGGGTGACTGGGACGGGTTCAACTTTTTCGGGTTCCCACCGCGAGCAGGATCACGCCGCCCAGGATGGCGAAGGCCCCCAGCAGGGGCGGCAGCGGCACGGACTTGGTTTTCTCTGCCGTCACATGGACGGAGCCGATGTCCACGACCTTTTCCCGGGTGGTGTAGGTGAAGCCCTGGTAGGCGAGGGCCACGACACCCGCGGCGATCAGTAGAATGGCGAGCATGGCATTGGGTCGCATGGTTTCGTCCTCGTCAAAGGGGCAGCCAGGTCCGGGTTCCCGCCTGCATGGCGCGGGAAGGTCGGACCAGCTGCGGAATGGGCAGAACGGCTAGCGGCGATCCCAGCCATGGCGGCGCGTCTCGCGCGGCCAGTGGGACCGGGGCAGTTCGCTGCGCTGGCCACCCCGGGAGGACGAGTAGTACCAGCGGTCGCCGGTGTAGAAATAGTGGTACCCGCCATGGGCGTAGTAGTTGTCGGTATCGACTTCCACGATCGTCGGCAGGATGGGGATGATCTGCAGGCCCCCACCACGGGTGGGCGCGACCATGCACGCCGAAAGCAGGATGAGTGAAAACACTGGAACGATGACCTTGCTTTGCATGGCAGTCTCCTTGGTTTGATTGAAGCCAGCACGCGTACCCCTGCAGCGCAGGAGCTGGCGGCCCTTGGAGTGGAGTCAAGCTCCAGCCCCGGGGATGCACCCCGTGGGGGATGGGATCCTTGGCTCCGGAACAGCAGGTTTTAGGCCATCGCCTAAATAAGTTCATATATAAACACTTAGAACAACCGAAATGATCCACCGCCGCCAATCACCCGATCAAGATGATGCGTTCTTTCCTTCAAATCGAAGGATTCCCGGGAATTCACCCCCTTCCGGAGAAGGCTGCCCGGGTTGACCGCGAAGGTTCCGGCCAGGCCCGTCCGTTCGCCTGGACCCCTGGCCATCCCGCATGCCCAGTTCGCCGGCTGCAGCCCAGGGGTTCGAGCGTTCCACTCCTTCGGATTGAGTGGAACACGGCACCAAAGTGATGGCATCCGGGCCCCGGCGGCCCTGGCCTCATCTTGTTCGACCAGATCAATACCCTGTGCTTTCAAGCGCTTATCCTCGATGAAACATTCGGAACGAAACCTGCGTTTGATCCGATATCTGCCGGTGAGGCCTGGGACGAGGGTCGTGCTGTCCTTGCCTGGGCCGGAGTTTTTATCGCTATCTAACGGGGCATCCGATGGCACGCATCCTCAAAGCGATTTTGCTGATGATCCTTTCCCAGGGAGCCGCCATCGCCATTGAAGAGCCAGCCTTCACGATCGAAAGCCAAACCGCCCACTACGACATCCGGCTCTACCCGTCGATGCTCGTGGCTGAGACCAGGATCGAGGCTGGCTTCGATGAGGCCGGCACGCGCGGATTCAGAATCCTGGCCGACTATATTTTCGGCAACAACCAGTCCCGGACCAAGATGGCCAAGCCTTTGTTCGCGACGCAGGAGGCACCGCGGGAGAAGATCGCCATGACAGCCCCAGTGGGCCTGGTGCAATCACCCTGGGGCTTCCTGGTGCAATTCACCATGCCCACCAGCTTCAAGCTGGCCACCCTTCCCAAGCCCAACGACGCCCGCGTCCACCTGCGGGAG
Source organism: Candidatus Geothrix skivensis (assembly GCA_016721195.1). Lineage (GTDB taxonomy): Bacteria > Acidobacteriota > Holophagae > Holophagales > Holophagaceae > Geothrix > Geothrix skivensis. Next base: position 37,171 of record JADKIO010000011.1, read on the forward strand.
ATCCCCGAGCGGCGGATCGCGGTCCTCCGCTACTCAGGATCCTGGTCCGAAGATCGCTACCAGAAGAAGCGGAAGGAACTGGTCGCCGCCCTGAAGGAAGAAGGGGTCCAGGCCATCGGGGACCCCTGTTTCGCGCGGTTCAATTCGCCCTTCATGCCCTGGTTCCTCCGGCGGAATGAGATCTGGATCGAGGTGGCGCCGTGAGTGAACCTGCGCCCATGACCGGCTTCATCCAGGCACTGGTTCCGTGACGGCCCCAGGGCCCAACCCCCAGCCTCAACGGCCGATCCTGGATCCTCCCGAGCCGATGGACCGTGGCCCGCGAACGGTCCGGTTCGAGATCCCCTCCTCCACCCTGGTGAGGCTGCTGCTCGTCGGCGCCTCCCTCTGGCTGGTGATGCGGCTGTGGCCCGTCATCCTCGTCTTCGTGGTGGCCCTCCTGATCATGGAGACGCTGAACCCTGCCGTCCAGTGGCTGGAGGCCCGGCGCGTGCGCCGCCTGCTGGGTATCTTCTTCGTGTTCTCGGGCGTATTCCTGCTGGCGGTCCTCATCCTCACCCTGAGCATCCCATCCGTGGTGGCGCAGGCCGCAGTCCTGCTCGAACGCGAGCCGGTCCTCCGGGCCAGCGTGGCGGACTACCTCTCCCACTACCACCTGAGTGCGCCTTTTGCGGAATGGCTGCGGAACCTCAAGTACGGCGCCCCCGGCAACACCGTCGGTGCCACAGCCTTCGCCTATTCCCTGCGCATCTTCGAGATCGGCGCCTACGGCCTGAGCGCCATCTTCCTCGCGCTCTACATGATGATCGACCGGGACCGGCTGCGGGGGGGGCTCTACGCCCTCGTCCCCCGCACCCATCACCTCCGCCTCTCCCGGGTCATGCTGAATGTGGAGACCATCGTCGGGGCCTATATCCGGGGCCAGCTGGTCACCTGCCTGCTCATCGGCGCCTTCACCTTCGTGCTGCTGACGGCCTGCGGGGTCGAGAATGCGATGGCCCTGGCCGTGTTCGCGGGGATCGCCGATGTCCTGCCCTACATCGGGGCCATCCTGTCCGTGGTGCCGGTGTTCATCGCCGCGCTCGGCCATGGCACGACGACCGGGATCGTGGTCCTGGTGGCCATGCTGGCCTACGAGGAATTCGAAAGCCGGGTCCTGATTCCGCAGGTCTATGGGAAGGCGCTCCGCCTGCCGTCCTCCGTGGTCTTCTTCGCCCTCATGGTGGGGGGCACGCTGATGGGGCTGCTCGGGGCCCTGCTCGCCCTGCCCATCGCGGCGACGATCATGATGCTGATCGAGGAGCTGCGCGTCGATCTGCCAGGGGAGCAGGCACAGGTCGCCGACACGGAGCTGCGCGCCCGGGACGACCTCGGGGAGGAGGAGTACGAGCGCCGCACCCTAGGCATCGCTGCCGAGCAGGCCGCGGCCATCGCCGTCGAGATCTCGGTGGATCGGAGGAACCAGGACCTGCACCCCGGGGTCTCACCGTGAAGGAGGGTTGCGGCCGGAGTCCGCTTTTCTTGCCCGCAGAGGGACCCACCGGATGCTGCCACCAGGCCCGGCAGGGTCTGGCCCGTGGATATCGATCGGCCGATAGCGCCTTAGATCAAAGTATCTATTTATAGAATTGATTCATGTTGAATGATCTTTTTGGGTTGCGAAATGGCCATTGGAATCTATGCTGGCCCATCCGAGTCCCTTCAGGAGCTGCCCATGAACTGGTTCCCCGTCCTGTCAGCCATCGCCATCGTGGGCCTGGCCTTCCTGGGTGTCGACAACCCTGGCCGCGCCATCGCCGCCCAGGTCGGCATCGCCTTCCTCACCATCGTCGGGCTGGGCATCGGCTGGTGGAAGGAATCCAGGTACGGGTACCAGACCCAGCGCTGATACCACCTTGAGGGGTTGGCGGGTGATCGGGGACCCCGGGCTCCGGCCTCAGGCCCTCCGCCTCGGTTCCTGCAGGGGCCGGTTCTTCCAGGCCTGGTAGGCCGCCTGGAACCGAGCAGGCTCCGGGCTCAGGTCCCCCGTGGCCCACTCGTGGATGGAGGTGGCGATGCCCACGGCGTGCAGGCCGGGCCGGGCCTTCTTGCGGATCAGCTCGGCCAGGTTGAACACCAGGGCATCCTTCTCGTCGAAATGGAGCCGCCCGTTGCCGTCCAGGGAGGTCTGCGGATCCTGCAGGCTGCGGTAGATGCCCGAGAGCCGACGCATCAGGTTGGCGAGATGAACCAGTTCTTCCTGGCGGTTTCCGGGGATGGCTCCGGGTCCGGTGCCGACTCCGCCCTGGCCAGGGCTGGGGGCCGCTCCGGCAGGAACCACTGGGCCGCATGGCCATCGTGCCAGAGCTGCATGATGACGTTGTTGGCATCCGCCGAGCGCTGGCAGCCGTCCAGGGACCAGGCAGCGTGGCCATGCTCATAGGTGTCGTAGATGAGGTGCAGGCCCGAGGGCTGAGCCTGGATGCAGGCCAGCAGGTTTTCCATGGCGTCGGCGATGCTGCTGAAGTGGTCCTCGATCTCCCGGCAGGTCCGGTCCTCGAGACCAACCCGGCGGGGACCCCCACGAATTTCCGGTAGTGCAGGGCCAGGGCATCCAGCTCGACCCCGCACGCCTTCACGGTCTTGGTCTCGCCCAGCCCCAGGCGGACGAAATGGTTCTTTTTCCAGGCGCTTGAGCTCATTCAGATTGTGGATGAGCCTGCGCGATGTGATTGCAACCATATCGGTCTTCCCCACCCTGACGGACCGCCACAAGCCTGATCGAGACAGCCACTTTACCAGTTCCTGGGCTTTAATCGACCTCAACACCGCCCTGGGTGGCGGTTTTGGCTAGGGTCTGTCCGGCAGGTCTTGGGCATGCCGCCTGAGGCAGGATTCGTAGAGGCGCACCAGGAACTCCATGAGGACCCACTCGTTCTCCCGGTGGTCGCTTCGGAGCAGACGGTTGAGGTGCATGTGGGACAGGCTCCCGGCGAGCGCGGGCAGATCCCCCCGGATGAGCCGCTGATCGAAGGCCTCGCGGATCCAGTGCAGGCCTTCGCACCCAGGCACCGGAGGCTGGCCCAGGGGCCAGGGGAACGCTGCCTCCAGTTCCTTCCGGAGCTCCCGGAACCTTTGGCCCATCTGCACGGCTCCATCGCCCGGGTCGGCGAACTCCCGGCGGAACCCCTCCCGGGCCGCCTGGGCCAGATCCTTCCGCTCGGAAAGGCCCAGGCCCAGGGCCGCCCAGATGGCATCCGTCTGCCGGAGGCCCGCCCTCCAGCGCGCCTCCTGGGTCTGGCCCTGGGCCAGGCAGTCCAGGACGTGCTGGCTGTCGGTGTGGAACCATGCCTCGGCGAGCCCGAACCCGAGGGCACCCCCATAGCGCTCCCACTCCGGTTCGAAGGTATCCACCTGCCACTTCCACAGCAGGCCCTGGGTCAGGGGCCCTTCCAGGTACGCATGGACCTGGGGCAGCAGCTCCGCGAGCAGGCGCTGGGCCGGACCGTGGAAGCGCAGGCGCAGGTGGTGGTCGGGGTCCCGGTACCTCACGAAGTGCCAGCGGTCCCATAGCCCCTCGCTTCGGGTCCGTCGCAGGAGGGGCGCCAGTTCCACCAGGAGGCGATCCGCACTGGCCGGACCGCAGTAGAGCTTGAGGTAGAGCCACTCCGAGCCCGGCGGGAAGACCCGGACGCTGGGTTCCTCGGACTTCCCCGGCAGGGTGACCACCGGCCGGTAGGGGGCCCGGAGGGCCTCGAAGGGGATCACCAGCTCGTGGGCGAAGGGGCCTTCCGGTCCTGTGACCAGGGCCTGGCCTGGAACGGGGAAGCATTCCGAGAGGGTGAAGACCGGCCGGCTGGCGACGAGGTGATGGAGGGTCTCCACCCAGAGCACCTGATCCAGGTCCACCTGGAGGGCGTTGTCGGCGTCGGTGAGCTGGACGAACCGGGGCAGCCGCCTCGCCTCCCGCAGCAGCTGATAGGCCTCCCAGACTCCCGCGGCGGAAGCCTTGAGCGCGACCTTGAGTTCGCTCGCCTCGATCCGCCAGCGCGCCTTGCAGAGCACGTGCCTGCCACGGCTGACCCGGGGCAGGAAGGGCTGCCCCGCCAGGGCGCCCCAGGACCAGCCGCCGGGGCGCCCATCCTGGTCCTGCAGGTGGGCCAGGAAGCGGTAGACCACGGCCCCCCGCGTGAAGTTGTGGGCCGAGGACAGGCGCGGCACCACTTCCCTGCCCAGCCGGGGGGCGGCGAGCAACACCCGGTTGTCCCGGACCGTCAGCAGCAGCTCCGCCGGCAGGATCCGGTGATCGGGCGGCAGGCCCGAGGTGGCCAGGTAGGGGATCTCGTAGTCCCGGAGGGAGGGCCGGGCCAGCACGTTGCCCATGCGGCCTTCGGGCACGTGGAGCACCTCGGCGAACACCGCTTCCGGGCGCAGGGACTCCTCCTTCCCGAGGTGGTCGCGGAGGAGGGCGGCGAGCCTGGCATCCCCGGAGGCGAACCGCCCCAGCCAGCGGGCGGCGGTGGGGCCGAATGCTGCTCCATCCAGAACCGGAACTCCCCCTGATCCAGGGCCTCAGGGCGGTCGGCCTCCAGGCTGGCAAGGGCGGCGAAGGACGGAGGGAAGGGTCGGGGATCGGGATTGGCCAGGGCCTCCACATCCGAGTCCAGCAGCTCCCAGACAGGGGAGTCCTGCCAGCGGGGGACCTGCTGCAGGAGGAACTCGTCCCGTCGGGTGAGGGGACGAGGCGGCAGTGGGCCCGGGAAGGCCAGGCCCTCCAGCAGCGGGGAATCCAGGGCGGCTCCCCCATCGAACCCCAGGCCGCTTTCCTCATCGAGCACTTCCAGGAGGGGCACCCAGCGGGTGCCGTACCGCTCCTGGAAAGCCGCCCGGAAGCGGTCCAGGGGGCTTTCGGAGGGAGCCGGGCTGAGCCGGTGGAGCAGCTCGGCGCCGTCTTCGAAGGCCCGCCGGACCGCCGGGGACAGGGCCAGACCCGGGGCGGGACGGAAGAGATCCGCCTGGAGGACATCCCGGGTGTCCGGGGGAACGCCCAGTTCGGCCAGCAACGCGGCCAGGCGACGGTAGCCATCGGGATGGGCCCCGAGGGGATCCCCCTGGAGCGCCTTCAGCTCCTGCGCCAGCACCCCCATTGCCCCGGCCTGGTCCGCCGTGGTGGGCTGGGACTGGAGCGCGGTGACCATCCACGCCAGGGGATCTGGACTGGTGAGCGGAGGCTGCAGTTCCCCGCACAGCACCTGGGCATCGATGAGCTGGTCCAGGAAGGCCCGGGCCTCAGGCAGGTCCACCGCTGCGTGCCGGGCCAGGTCCTCCGCCAGTGGCTCCAGGCTCGCACCGTCCTGGACCCTCGCCAACACATGGTCGAGGTGGGGCGTGGCCTCCACGGCCTCCAGGTGATAGGTCCGGCCCTCCCCACCCGCGGCCTCCCGGCGCTCGAGGTAGGGCATGCCCAGCCCCCCGCGGGGGAAGAGGCTCGAATTGCACCGGTAGCGGGTGATGGCCCTGACTGACCGCTCCCGCTCCAGGCGGTCCACCAACGACTCCAGGACGCCCCAGTCCAGGCGCAGGGCCTTGCGGGCGCCGAGCCAGGGGGCCAGCGCCAGCTGGCTGGCGGTGCCCCACTCCCCCAGGGAGACGCCCGCGAAAAGGCCGAAGGGGGTGGAGCGGCTGCTCATGCGACCGAGGTACTTCAGCAGGGCGCGCGCCACGGCCATGGCCGCCGGACCCCCCAGGGAGCCCTCCCGCCAGGGCACCAGTCGTGCCGAAAGATCCGGCGAGGCCAGGGCCAGGGCCTCCCGCACGGCATCGCGTTGAAGCAACTCCCAAGCACCCGACGCAGGGCCTCGCGGTTTCGTTCCAGCGCCTCGGTGCCGACTCCCCTCGCCTCGCCGTCTCCCTCCGGTGGGGGAGCACAGGACAGCGCGTCCTGGGGCAGCCCCGGTGCGCGAAGCACGAAGAAATCGGCGGTCTGGCAGGTCGGCAGTGGGGGCATGGGGAGAGGGATTCCTTGTCCAAGAGAGTAGAGCCAAACCCGGAAGCCCTCGCCGGATCCTGCTCCCACCGGTCGGCGCCGAACGGTAGCAGATCGGGGCCCCAACGGTTGAAGTCGTGTTTAGATACCGTTCATGGAAAGGCATTGGCTTCCCGCTCTCCGGGCCTCAGAACCTTGGTTGCGCCCCGTGGCGCCACCTGGGAGCCCCCATGAACAGCAGCCTCTCCTTCCGCAGGGAATCCATCCAGCGCTCCAGCAGCGCCAGCGAGACGCTGAACCATGCGCAGGCTGCCCCGGGCCCGCAGGCCGCCCGTGAGCAGCGGCCCATCTCCCTCACCACCGTGCTCAACCTCTGATGTCGACCTGGCCGAATTCGCCGATCCCCGGGCCCCTTTTGCCCTCGAGTCGGCGAACTACTGGGCCGTCTGGTTCCCGCTGGCCAGGAACTGGCGGGTTCTCGCAGTTACCTATGTGCTATGGGTCGTACTCATCCTTCATGAGCATTGGACCGCCCAGCGTCTTGGCTCTGGGTGGATCTGGGCGAGCGCGCTTTCTTCGCCGCTGACCCACATCGGCGCTTTCGCCTTCCTGGCCCCGCTCCCCTGGATCCTGCCCCGCCGGTTGAAAAAACCTTGGAGGTTCATTGTTGGGTTTGTCGGTTCGGTTCTCTTCTGCGAGTTGGTGGCGGCCTTCCTCCCCCTTCTCGATGCCTGGATTCTCGCCCATGGAAGCACCACGTTCAGCCTGGGAAGGATCCTCAGGCTCTACACCTCCCTGGTGGGCCCAGCCATGATGGTCACGGGTGGATTGGTGGCGGCCCGGGCGCGCTCGGAAGCCCTCCTGGAAGCCTCGGTGGCCGAGGCCCAGGTGGCCAAGAACCGCCTGCTCCAGAGCCAGATCCACCCCCACGTGCTCTTCAACGCCCTCAACGGCCTGGCGGAACTGGTCCACAAGAGCCCCAAGGCCGCCGAATCCGCCATCCGGCACCTGTCGGATCTGCTCCGGCGCATCATGCGGGCCTCCGAGTTCATGCGCCTGCCCCTGGGGGAGGAGCGGAAGATCATCTCGGATTTCCTGGCCCTGGAGGCCATCCGCCTGGGGGACCGCCTGCGCGTGGTGTGGGAGTGGGATGAGCGCCTGGACGTGCTGGAGGTGCCCCCCCTTCTGCTCCAGCCCCTGGTGGAGAACGCCATCAAGCACGGGATCTCCCCCAGCATCGCCGGCGGGGAGCTGATCCTCCGGGCCCGGGCCGAGGATGGGTTGATCTTCCTCGAAGTCTGGAATTCCGGCGAGCCCATGCATGCTGGCGAGGGGGGCCCCGGCATCGGCGTGAAGAACCTGCGCTCGCGGCTCTCCCTGCACTTTGGCCCCGGGGCCAGCTTCTCCATCGGGCCGTCTGGCCTGGGCACCCTTGCCAGCATTCGCCTGGAGTCGATCCAAGTAGAATGCCTCCATGAAGCACCTCAACGCCCTGGTGGTCGATGATGAGCCCCTGGCCCGGGAGCGACTGTCCCGGCTGCTCCAGGAAGCCGGCTGCTCGGTGGTCGCCGAGTTGGGGGATGGCCTAGCCCTGCTCCAGTGGCTGAAGGAGCCCCAGGAGGTGGATGTCATCTTCCTGGACATCCAGATGCCCGGCCCCAGTGGGATGGAGGTGCTGGCGGAGGTGGCGACCTGTCCCCCGGTGGTCTTCGTCACCGCCCACTCCTCCTACGCCGTGCGCGCCTTCGAGCTGGCCGCCGTGGACTACCTGCTCAAGCCCGTGTTCGAGGACCGGCTGGCCAAGTGCCTCCAGCGGCTGAGGGATCACCTGATCCGCCCGCTCAACGCCATGGAGCTGAAATCGCTCCTGCCCCCGCCAGCGCGTTTCCCCATCCGGGCGGGGGAAGGGGAAATCTTCATGGAGCTGGAACACATCACCCACTTCGAACTGGAGCACGAGCGGGTCTGGGCCTGCCGGGGATTGAACCGCTACTTGACCCGGTGGGCCACCCTGGCGGAGGTGGAAGAAGCCTTCCCGGAAGACGGCATGCTCCGCATCCAGCGTCACCTGCTGCTCCGGCCCCGGATGGTGAAGGGGATCCGGCCCGCCACCGTGGGGCGCATCAAGGTCATGATCGCCCCCAAGGTGGAACTGCTGGTGAGCCGGGCCATGACGCCCCGAACCAGGGAATGCCTCCGGTTCGATGCCCTCTGAGGGCTCGGCCGGACGCGGGGTCTACCGTTCGGCGGCAGAAACAGCACGGTTCGGCGGAATTTCCATCCCGGCCTTCGGGCGGGATCTATGTTCTTCCGAAGATCTCTACAGATCGTCCAGGCCCAACATGCCCCCGAGGCAGAGAGGTTCAAGAGTTCCCATGGGCGCCCATCCCTCCCGCCATGCTTCCCAGCCCCTTGATCCGCTTTCAGCTCCAGCCTGCCTTGTTCCATGGAAGTCTATCAATTTAAATTATTTAAGACACCAGGAGAACTTGGCATTGGCCCAGGACAGCATGGACAAAAGGCGGCTGGAGGAGACGAGCAAGCGCCTCTCCTCTGCCCTGGACCAGGTCCTGGAGGTGATCACCATCCTGGATGCCAGGGATGGCTTCATCCTCTATTCGAACACCACGTTCTCCCAGGTGTTCGGAAGCCCCAGCCTACCTGGGCCGAGGCAGCGGTTCATGGACCTGTTCGAGTGCCGGATCCTGACCTCCGCCCTGGAACAGGCGCGCCAGGGCCAGGCCTGGACAGGCCGATCGTCCCTGAAGATCCATGGGGGAAAACGCCTCACCTTCGAGGGGACGGTCTCACCGGTACGCAACGAGGAGGGGGTGGTCGAGTCCCTGGTGGTGAGGCTGCGGGACATCACCCTGGAAGTCGAAAAGGATGCCCAGCTCCGCCAGGCCCACAAGATGGATGCCCTCGGGATCCTGGCGGGAGGCATGGCCCATGACTTCAACAACCTGATCGGCGCCATCCTCAACGCGGCGGAGCTCATCGAGCGGCAGCTTCCTCCGGACAGCCCCATCCAGCGCAAGCTGGAGATCATCCAGCAGGTGGGGGGCCGGGCCCGGGACCTGAGCGCCCAGATCCTCAACTTCAGCCGCCGCGCGGATGACGCCCCGACCACCTTCGATCTGCCGGACCTCGTCACCGAGGTGAGCACGGTCCTGCAGACCACCCTTCCGAAGAACGTGGACGTGCGCACCGACCTGGCCGGGGGGATCCGGATGCTGGGAAACCCCTCCCAGCTGCACCAGGTGATCATGAACCTGGGCATCAACGCCAGCCAGGCCATGCAGCCGGGCGGGGGCGTGCTGTCCATCCGCCTCCAACCCGTGAATGCCGGCCGGAGGGAGAGCGATCAGCCCTTCCCCGAGCCCTGCGCCCTGCTCAGCATCGAGGATACCGGCTGCGGCATGGACCAGCCCACCCTGGAGCGGATCTTCGAGCCCTTCTTCACCACCAAGGCCGTGGGGCACGGGACGGGCCTGGGGCTGTCGGTGGTCTACGGCATCGTCCAGGGGCATGGTGGAAGCCTGCAGGTCTCCAGTGAACCGGGCAGGGGCAGCGCCTTCCACATCCGCCTGCCCATCCTGCGGGAGGCCCCGAGGGAGCTGGACCCTAGAAGCACCGGGTCCCAGTCCGGGCATTGATTCATTTATCGATGCCTAGAGCCCCAGGCCCCTGGGCAGCCTCGGGCTCGAGATGAGGTCCAGGAAGACCGCCCAGCGCCGCTGCGGGTCCGCCACGGTCCCACCCTGACCCTCGACCCAGCTCCGGACCAGCTGCTCCCCCAGGTTGTAGTTGATGACGTAGCTGCGGTACGTATCGATGAAACGGAGGCGCTGGGCGGCCTGGGCCTCGGTGCGGAGCGAATACTTCACCAGAAAGGCCTCGGCCTGGGCACCATCGACGTGGCCGTCCAGGTAGCCGCGGGCCGCCTCGTTGTCGGCGAAGGCCAGGAGCTTCAGCTCGGCCTGCACCCGGGACCAGCGCTCTGCATCCGCAGGATCCAGCCCCGCCATGGGGAAGAGCACGTCCCGCTCGAAGATCAGCCGCTCCTCGCCGGGAAAGGCCACTTCGATGCCGAAGTTGGCGGTGCCTTCGGCGATGAGGGACTGGGGGGAGAACAGCGGATAGACCGTGAACTCCAGCCAGCCTTTGCCCGCCGGGGGTGGCTGCGCGAAGCGCTGCTCCAGCAGGGCATTGTAGACATGGTGGCCCGGGTAGCCTTCGTGGGCGGCCAGGTCCAGGGCCCGGTCGATGCTGATGGGCAGGTCCAGGTTCACCTGGATCACCGAGTGGCCGCCGCCCTGGTACCAGTTGTAGGCGGACCAGGATTGGCCCGTGACGTACTCCACCCGGAAATGGTCGGTGTCCGGCAGCAGGGCGTGTCGGCGGGTGCGGTCCCGGGCCTCGGCGATGGCGGCCTGGAAGACCGCATCCAGACGGAGGGTCGGCACCAGGATGCGCTCCCGCAGGCGCTGGTAGCGCTCCTGCACCGGGCCGGGCCCATCCAGCAGCTCATCCAACCGGGCCAGGGCCGCCTCGAAGGCAGCCTCGGGCGTCACGGTCGGCCGCACCTGGTAGAGGGCCTCGGCCTCCTCGTCGAAGCTGAAGCGCTGCCCTTCCAGCCGGGCCAGGTGGGTGTCCACGGCCCCCAGCATGCCCAGCAGGTAGTCCCGCCGCAGGACCTCGCCGGGCAGCAGCTCGGACTGGTCGACGCCCTCGAGGATCCGCCGGCACTCGGCCCGCAGCTCCGCAAGGGGGCGCGGCTCCCCGGCTTCGGCCACCTGCTTCCAGGCCTTCGGCCCATGGTAGGCATCCACGAAGTTGCCATCGTGGCGGCCCACCGCCAGCACCAGGTTCACGTAGTCGGAGGCCCATTCGGATAGCGGCACGTCCATGATCCTCCCCACTCCCTGGAATGTACACAGATTGACCGGCCTGCCCACAGCAAACGCACCCGGTTTGACCGCCGGGGCCGGGAACCACGCTTAGAATGTGATGCCAACGGGAGCACCCATGACCGAAGCCCTCGACAAGATCCAGGACGACCTGCAGGAGCATGCCGCGGAGAGCCGCTTCAACGGATTCATCGCCCTGTTCGTGGCGGTGGTGGCCACGTTCATGGCCCTGTGCAACGTGAAGGACGGCAACGTCGTCCAGGCCATGCAGCAGTCCCAGGCCAAGGCCATCGACCAGTGGGCCTACTACCAGAGCAAGAGCACCAAGCAGCACATCGCCGAGAACACGGCCGACACGCTGAAGGTGCAGCTGGAGATGAACCCCGGCCTGAAGCCCGAGGTCCGCGCCAAGGTGGAGGCCAAGATCACTGCCCAGGAGGCCGCCGCCAAGCGGTACGAAAAGGAGAAGGATCAGATCAAGGCCGTGGCCGAGCAGGCCGCCAAGGACTACGACGCCATGAACATCCACGATGACCAGTTCGACCTGGCGGAGGCCTGCCTGAGCGTGGCGGTGGCCCTGGCGGGCGTCACGGTGCTCACCAGGAAGCGGTGGCTCTTCGCTGTGGCGGGCACCTTCGCCTGCATCGGCCTCCTCTTTGGCCTGGCGGGGTTCTTCAAGTGGAACCTCCACTCGGACTTCATGGCCAGGTTCCTGGGCTGACCAGGCCTGAGCGATCGGACGATGCTGCTGAAAGGGGGGCCACGTTCGAATCCCCCGGGAACGAAGGGTCTGCTTCCGGCGTCCCATGGAGGGGGCCATGCTGGACCCTGACCCGGTGACCCCATGACCCAGCCCCAAACCAAACCCAAAGTGGATACGGCCCGCGCCTGGCGGGAGGCCCGGGCCCTCCTGCGGCAGCACCGGGGTCCCCTGGCCCTGGGCCTGGGCTTGATGCTCATCAGCCGCCTGGCGGGGCTGGTCCTCCCGGCCAGCACCAAGTACCTCATCGACGAGGTCATCGGAAAGCACAACGGCCACCTCCTGCTGCCCCTGGCCTTCGGCGCCGGGGCCGCCACGCTGCTGCAGGCCATCACCAGCTACGCGAACTCCCAGGTGGTGAGCGTGGCGGCCCAGCGGGCCATCATGGCCATGCGCCAGCGGGTGCAGGACCACATCCTTCGCCTGCCCATCCGCTACTTCGACAACACCAAGAGCGGCGTGGTCATCGCCCGCGTGATGAACGATGCGGAAGGGGTGCGCAACCTGGTGGGCACGGGGATCATCCAGCTGGTGGGGGGCGCCCTCACGGCCACCATCTCCCTGGCGGTGCTGTTCTGGATCAACTGGAAGCTCACCCTCGCCACGGTCCTCTTCCTCTCCATCTTCGGTGGGGCCATGGCCCTGGCCTTCCGGAAGCTCCGGCCCCTCTTCCGCAAGCGCAGCGAGATCACCGCCGAGATCACGGGCCGCCTCACGGAATCCGTGGGCGGCATCCGGATCCTCAAGGTCTACGTGGCGGAGGACCGGGAGCGGAAGATCTTCGCCGAAGGCACGGAGCGGCTCTTCAAGAACATCGCCGGGACCCTCACGGGCACCAGCGCCATCACCGCCTTCGGCACCGCCATCGTGGGCGTGCTGGGGGTGCTCATCATGATCATCGGCGGCCGGGCCATCCTCGGCGGGGCCATGACCCTGGGCGACCTGATCATGTACACCTTCTTCGTGGGCCTCATGGCCGCGCCGGTGGTGCAGATCGCCAACATCGGCACCCAGGTGAGCGAGGCCTTCGCGGGGCTGGACCGCATCCGCGAGATCCTCGACATGCCCACGGAAGACCAGGAGGACGCCAAGCGGGAGCCCCTGCCGATCCTGGAGGGTGCCGTGGCGTTCCGGGATGTCCGCTTCGGCTACGAAGAGGGGACGCCGGTGCTGAAGGGCATCTCCTTCGAGGTGCCCGCCGGCAGCACCGTGGCCCTGGTGGGCTCCAGCGGCTCCGGCAAGAGCACCATCATCTCCCTGGTCATGGCCTTCAATCACCCCCAGCAGGGCCAGATCCTCGTGGATGGCCAGAACGTGGAGACCCTGCGGCTGCGGGAATACCGGGCCAAGCTGGGCGTGGTCATGCAGGACAACTTCCTCTTCGATGGCACCGTCGCCGACAACATCGGCTTCGCCCGGCCGGGTGCCAGCCGGGAGGAGATCGAAGCCGTGGGTCGCATCGCCCATGTCCACGAGTTCGTCGATCGCTTCGAGCAGGGCTACGACACGGTGGTGGGGGAGCGGGGCGTGAAGCTGTCCGGCGGCCAGCGCCAGCGGGTGGCCATCGCCCGGGCCATCCTGGCGGATCCCCGCATCCTGCTGCTGGACGAGGCCACCTCCAGCCTCGACAGCGAAAGCGAAGCCCTCATCCGGGACGGCCTGCGCCGGCTGCGGGCCGGGCGCACCACGTTCGTCATCGCCCACCGGCTCAGCACCATCGAAAGCGCCGACCAGATCCTGGTGGTGGAACAGGGCGAAATCGTCGAGCGGGGCCGGCATGCGGAGCTGCTGGCCCTGAACGGCCGCTACAAGCAGCTCCATGACCGGCAGCATGGGGTGGAGCTGGACCAGTTCATCAACCCCGGGGAGGACTTCACCACGCCCCAGGCGCAGGCCTAGCGGCGCCGAGCGGACCTCATCTGAAGGAGCGGAGCTAACGGGCCAGGGCCCCGCTCAGCCGTTCCGACACCTCGATGGTGAGGCTCACCAGGCTGGAGACGAAGGCCGCGAACTGCAGCTCTTCCGGCTGCCAGATCCGGCGGGGCCCCGTGTGCTCAAGGCAGACGACGCCGGCGAGGCGACCCCCGTTCTTGATGGGCACATCCAGCATGGAGGAGATGTTCAGGGGGCTGAGGTACCCCTCCCGGAATTCCCGGGTGCGGGGGTCCGACAGGGCGTCGTCAGCGGCGATGACCCGGCCCCGGTGGACCTCGGCGAAGTAGTCCGGGTAGTCGCTGGCATCCAGGCGGGCGCCTTCGCCATGCAGGCTTTCGCGGCCATCGAAGATGCAGGCGCAGCTGAGCGTTCTGCGGGTCTCATCGAAAAACCAGATGCTGACCCGCTGCACCTCGACCGACAGGGCCGCCATGCGCGTGATGTCCCGGAGGGCCTCCTTGAGGTCCCCGGAAACGAGGGACTGCTGGCGGGTAAGCAGCATCATGGCCATCAGGAGGCGGTTGAGGAACCCTTCCTTGTGCCGCAGCCACTGGTTCTCGAGGATCAGTTCCCCCACGGAATAGTCGCCAGGGCCCCGGAGGTCCGTCGGTGTGTCGTGGGTCTGACGGGAGGGGCTGAACACAGGGGCCTCTGAATGACGAAGGACCAGTTTGCACGACCTCCTTGTCAAGAAAGCGTGGCGAGCGTCACACTTCGGATCCAGTGGCCCCGGCCGGGGAGTTTCCCGACCCGCTCCAGTGAAGCAAGGCCTTCCGGGGCAGCAGGTAGAGCCAGGCTAGTCGCCGAAGCAGATCCCCAGATCCCGGCCGGTCTGCAGGGTGTCGCAGTCCGGGGGCACGGCCTTCATGCGGCCCGCGACCTCATCGAGGGGCACGTAGTTCACGTTGGGCAGGGCCAGGGCCACCATGACGCCACTCTGGCCCTCGGCCAGGGCCCGCACGGCGGCGGCCCCGAAGCGCAGGGCGGCCAGACGGTCGAAGCTGGTGGGGCTGCCGCCCCGCAGCAGGTGCCCCAGCACCACGGTTCGGGCGTCCTTGCCCGTGAGGTCCTGGAGTCCCTTGGCCACCCACTCGCCGATGCCCCCCAGGCGTTCCACCTGGCCGGCGCTGGCCTCCTCCAGCACGGAGCGATGGCCCGTCGCGGGGTTGGCGCCCTCGGCCACCACCACCAGGGAGTACATGCGGCCCACCTGATCCCGGGCCCGGATCTTGGCGGCCACCTTGTCCAGGTCGAAGGGGATCTCGGGAATGAGGATGGCATGGGCGCTGCCGGCGATGCCCGAATGCAGCGCGATCCAGCCCGCGTAGCGGCCCATCATCTCCACCACGATCACCCGCTGGTGGCTTTCCGCCGTGCTGTGCAGGCGGTCCAGGCACTCGGTGGCGAAGCTCACCGCCGTATCGAAGCCGAAGGTGGTGTAGGTCTTGTCCAGGTCGTTGTCGATGGTCTTGGGCACGCCTACGACGCGGAGCCCTTTCTTGTGGAGGGCGTGGGCGATGGTCAGGGAGCCGTCCCCGCCGATGCACACCAGGGCGTCCAGCTCCTTGCGGGCGAAGGTATCGAGGATCTCGCCCGTGCGGTCCACTTCCTTCACCGTCCCATCCGCCATCCGCATGGGAAAGGCCAGGGGGTTGCCCTTGTTGGTGGTGCCCAGGATGGTGCCGCCCAGGTGGCCGATGCCCCGCACCCGGTCCCGGGTGAGCCTGAACACGCCGCCCTCGGGGTAGCGTTCCGGGAAGAGGATGCCGTTGTAGCCCTCGCGGATGCCGTAGCATTCCCAGTCGCGGTCCGAGGCCGCGATGACCACGGCGCGGATGACGGCGTTGAGGCCCGGGGCATCTCCGCCCCCGGTGGAGATGGCGATGCGGCGGATCCGGCTGGACATGGGGGCCCTTCCTGTGGGGGTACAGGAAGGGTATCGGAACCGGGTTCGGGTTCCACAAAGATTGGCCTAGGGCCACCACCGCAAAGCCCAACATCCATGGGCCTGGATTCCCACTATCCTGGCAGCATGTGCGGCCGCTTCAGCCTCCACGCCACCTCCCAGGAACTGGCCGACGGCACCCTCTGCCAGCGGCTGGCGGGGTTTCGCGAAGAGCGGCGCTACAACATCGCCCCGGGCCAGTGGGTGATCGTCGTGCGGCCCGAGAAGGGCGAGCGGGTGCCTGACACGGCCCAGTGGGGCCTGGTACCCGCCTGGGCCAAGGATCCCAAGGCGGGCCCCCGCCCCATCAATGCCCGGGCCGAGGGGCTGGAGGCCAAACCCACCTTCCGCGCCGCCTTCCGGCATGGCCGCTGCCTCATCCCTGCCAGTGGCTTCTACGAATGGAAAGGGGTCGGCAAGTCCAAACAACCCTTCTTCATCCGGCCCCAGGGAGGGAAGGGAATCTTCGTCTTCGCCGGACTGCTGTCCACCTGGGCCGGACCGGAGGGGGAGCTGACGACCTGCACCATCATCACCACGGCGCCCAACGAACTCATGGCGGACCTCCACGACCGCATGCCGGTCATCTTGAATCCGGAGGGTCAGGCCGCCTGGCTGGATCCCGAAAACCTTCGGGCAGCGGCACTCCTGGTGCCCTGCCCCGCGGCGGACATGGAAGCCTACGCCGTGGGCCCCGCGGTGGGGAATCCCCTCAACGAAGGGCCAGAACTGATCAAGCCAGAGGGCACAGTGGACCCCCTGGATGGGCGCCTCCTTTGAGCGCCCGCTTCACTGGCGTAGGGTGAAGCCTGCACCCATGTCACAGGAGTCCCCGTGCCCCGCTGGCCCCTCGCCGCTGCCCAGCTCACCACCAGCCTCCTGCTGGCCCAGCCCGCCCCGCCGGCCCTGCGCATCGAGATGCTCGTCAGCACCACCTGGCTGGCGGAACACCTGAAGGATCCGAACCTGGTGCTCCTCCATGTGGCTGATACCTTCGCCGACTACAAGCGGGGCCACATCCCCGGGGCCCGCTTCCTGGCCACGGGCAAGTTCGTCGACAACACCGGCAAGCTGGGCTCTGAGCTGCCCGCGGTGGAGGCCCTCACCAGGACCTTCTCTGAACTGGGCCTCACGGAGAAGAGCCGGGTCGTCCTCTACGCCACCGCCTGGATGCCCAACGCCGCCCGGGCTTACCTCACCCTCGACTACCTGGGCATGGGGGAGCGGACGGCGCTGCTGGACGGGGGCGTGGAGCAGTGGCTGGCCGAAGACCGCCCCGTGACCATGGCGGTGCCCGTTTTCCCGGCTTCGTCCTTCGTGCCTAAACCAAAGCCCGCTGTGCGTGCCGCCCTGGAAGAGGCGAAGCAGGCCGTGGAAGGCTCCGGGGTCGCCGCTTCCCAACTGTTGGATTCCCGTCCGGCCCGGCGCTACACCGCCGGGCACCTGGGTGGCGCAAGGAACCTCTACTGGATGGACACCCTCCGCAGCGAGGAACACCCGACCTTCCTGCCACCCGACCAGCTGCGGGCCTTGCTGGCCTCCCGGGGCCTGGTGCCGGGCCGGAAGGTGGTCACCTACTGCGAAGTGGGACTGCAGGCCGCCCACGGCTACTTCCTGCTGAAGTACCTGGGCTACGACACCGCCCTGTACGACGGCTCCTACCAGGAGTGGAGCGGCGCCAAGCTGCCGGTGAGCACGGGGGAAGGCAAGTAGCTCCCCGCCTGGGCCGGGGGGCCGGGCCTCCGGAACTGCCGCCATCCCCAGGCCAGGAGCCCCACCAGCAGCAGCCAGCTGATGGGCGATCGTGCCGCGATGCGCAGATCCTGCCAGGAAGGCAGGGCCCCGAAGAGCAGGTTCGCAATCAGGTACATCATGGCGGCTTCGGGCCAGCCCAGGTCTGGGTTGCCGCCCAGCCGCCACAGGAAGAGGCCATAGGCCAAGGGCAGCAGGAGCAGTGGCGCCAGGCCGATGAAGCAGGCGTTGTACCAGCGCAAGTTCCGGAGGGCTACGGAGCCGAGCACGAACCCGCGGCCTTCCCGGCGGGGGATCACGGTAAAGCCGGCGGGTTGGCCATTCAGCAGTCTCCCCACCACCCAGTGGCTGGCCTCGTGGCAGAGCGTCCCCGGCAGGGCCAGCAGCGCGCAGAGCCAGAAGGACCGCCTCACCTGGTTCATGCCCCAGAGCAGAGCCGCGGTTCCCGCCAGATAGCCCAGGGGCAGACCGCGCCCGCCCGCTTCCAAGACCCAGCCATGGCTCATGGGCGCCGACGCCTCCTGCCTCCATTGGACCATCCATCCGGGTGCCACACCGAAGGGTCAGGCGTAAAATCGCCGCCGCGCCATTGGCTGCCTTCATGGTTGCCCGCCTGGTTCCTATCGACAGCGGGACGCTCATTCGTGTGGGTTTTTGCCTTAAGTGCCCATCCACGCTCCCCTAGGAAAAAAATGGAAGGAATTCGCCGGGGCGTGAACTCAATTTCAAAAAAATTTTGTTAAATTATTAATTTTAATATGTTTAAAAAACAACAAAGAACTCATGTATTCCACAAGAAACAACGATATTTTTACCGTTAGGTCTTTTAACGAACAACCTCATCGTCGAACCTGGCTTCCTGCTTCATCGAACCACCTTTGCGAGACTCCGACCCGGAGCCTCCTCCTTTCGTCCGGATAAGTACCATGAGCACCTTCCAGTGGGACAAGAATTTCGAGACCGGGCTCCAGGATGTGGATGAGCAGCATCTGATCCTGGTGAACCTGATGAACCGCTTCAGCGCCCTCCTCGAAGGCGGCAGCGCGGCGGACGTCAAGGTGCTGGAGCGGATCTGCGAGGAGCTGGCGGAGTACGCCCGGTACCACTTCAGCGAAGAGCAGATGTTCATGGATGAAACGGGGGTGGACCGAAGGCACTCGGTCCGCCACGCCCGCGAACACGCAGACTTCATCCACGACCTGGCCCGGATGCGCACGGAAGTCGTGGCAGGAGTGCCGGAGGCCGCCAGACACCTGCTGGAGTTCCTGGTGCACTGGCTCACCGTGCACATCCTCGGCTCGGATCAGTGCATGGCCCGCCAGATCGCGGCCATGTCCGCCGGCCGAAGCCCCGCCGCGGCCTTCGCCCAGGAGGAGCGCGCCGTGGATGGCGCCACCGGCGTCCTGCTGAGGTCCCTGAGCAGCCTGATCATGGTGGTCTCCGAACGCAGCCGGGCCCTCTCCGAGCTGAACTACACACTCGAGAACCGGGTGTTCCGGAGAACCCAGGAGCTTTCCCTCCTCAACGAGCGGCTCACCGGCACCGTGGAACGGTTCGAAGCCGAACAGAAGGAGACCAGGCGGCTCGCCCAGGAGCTTGCAGAGGCCAATAAGCGGCTCGAGGCCCTGGCCATGGTCGACCCGCTGACGGGCCTGCCCAATCTGCAGTACGCCCTGAACCGGCTCAATGCGGAGATCGCCTCGTCCAAGCATTTCGGCCACCCCTTGAGCGTGGCCCTTTTCGCCGTGGAGGGCTTCAAAGAGGCCAACGACGCCCTCGGCCACGCGGCCGGCGATGACATCCTCCAGGCCGTCGGGGTCATGCTGCGGATGGGCTTCCGCTCCCACGACGTGGTCTGCCACGTGGGCGTGGAGGAATTCCTTGTGATCTGCCCGCTCACCAACTACGCCGGGACCATCTTCCTGATCGAGCGGATTCGGGCCTCCCTGCCCGGCAAGGTGGTGCAGACCTGCTCCGGTGAATGGAAAAATCGTCTCAGTGCGGGGATCGCCGAATTCGGCCCGGAGGCTGATTCCGTGAACAAGCTCCTCCAGGTGGCCACCCGGCGGCGCTGGCCGCTGGAGCCCGTGCCATCCTAGGAGAGAGACTCCCCCCGAGGATGGAATGATTGCTGACTTCTCGCGCCTGATCCTGGGCATCTGGCGCATCGGCGAGTGGGAGCTGAATCCTTCGGAGGTCGCCAGGCTGCTCGAAGGCTGCCTCGACCTGGGCCTGGATACCTTCGACCTGGCCGACATCTACCACGACCACCAATGCGAAGGGATGTTCGGCGCCGCCCTGCGGGCCTCGCCAGGCTTGAAGGCGCGCATCAAGGTGATATCAAAGTGCGGCATCGCCCTGGTGACCCCGAGCCGCCCCCACCACCGGGTGAAGCACTACGACACCAGCCGCGGGCACATCCTGGCCGCCGTGGAGCATTCCCTGGCGGAGATGGGCCTCGAGAAGCTGGACCTGCTGCTCATCCATCGCCCGGATCCCCTGCTGGAGGCCGACGAAGTCGCCGAGGCCTTCCACCAGCTGGCGCGGCGGGGCCAGGTGGCCGCCTTCGGCGCCTCCAACTGCCTGCCCCATCAGTTCGACCTGCTGCAAAGCCGCTTCGATGAGCCTCTGGTGGCCCACCAGCTGGAGATCTCCCTGCTGCACAGCGAGGCCCTCTTCGACGGCAGCCTGGACCAGGCCCAGCGGCTACGGGTCATGCCCCAGGCCTGGTCGCCCCTGGGCGGGGGCCGGCTGGCCCGGGAGCCCCGGGACTCGGCCCTGGGGCGGGCGCTGGCCACCCTGGGCCAGGAGCTGAACGCCACCCCTGAGCAGCTGGCCATCGCCTGGCTGCTGCGGCATCCCGCCGGCATCCATCCGGTGCTGGGCTCGGGCCGGCTGGAACGGATCCGCCGGCTGGTGGAGGCGCAGTCCCTCACCCTGGACCGCCAGCAGTGGTTCACCCTGCTGGAAGCCGCCCGGGGCTGCGAAATCCCCTGAGCTGCTATCGCCGCCGGGCCAGGATCACCAGATCCGACGAGGTGGGACTCCAGGGCTCGCCGGTCATGGTGCCCAGCACCTCGCCCACCGCGAATCCCGACTCCGCCAGGAATCCCTCCAGCTCCGCCCGGCGCCAGCCCCGCAGGGGCACATCATGGGCCGCCACCACCTCCAGGGGCTGGTCGCTGCCGGGACGGTAGCGCAGGTAGGCGGGGGTGAAGCGCAGGCGTCCTTCGCCCAGGTGGGTCATGAGGCGCAGGAAGACGGTGCTCTCCCCCTCGGCCTCGCCGGGCCGCACCACCAGGGGGAAGGTCCGCTCGCCCCGCTCCAGGATGCGGTCGTAGTTGAGCAGCTGGAGCAGGAAGGGGGCACCGGGCAGGAGGACATCCGCCAAGCCAGAAAAGAAGCCACGGACCTCCCCCTCCTCGCAGAGGTGCGGCAGGGTGTTCCCCAGGCAGAGGGCGCCGCCCTGCTGAGCCTCGATGGCGCTCCCCAACTCCGTGAGGCTGGCCTGCAGGTAGCGACCCTCCGGATCGGCCCTGCGGGCGGCTGCCAGCTGGGAGGGGGAGGCATCCACGCCAGTGACGGCGAAGCCCAGCGCGGTCAGGAAGCGGGTGTGCTCGCCGCTGCCGCAGCCCAGGTCCAGCAGCTGGGGCGCAGGTGCCGTGCCCAGCGCCCGCTCCAGCAGCGGGGCTTCGCGCTGCAGCCGCTCGGGCCAGGCGATGAGGCCCCGGTAGGCGATGCGTCCGTAGGGATCCGGCTCGGCCCCCACCCCTACCTCGGCCAGAGCCAGCCGAAGACCCCGGCGCTGAGCAGGCCGTAGATCAGGGCGTCGGCCAGATCCTTGATCGCGCTGCTCCAGGGCTTGCCCATCCAGATGGCCATCTGGATGCTGCCGAAGCCATAGGTCAGGAAGGTCACGGCGCCCACGACCCGGAAGACCTGCAGGTAGTGGGTGCCGGGGGCCAGGGTGCGGCTCGCCAGGTAGGCGGCCATGAAGGCCACCAGCACGGCGTAGGCGAACCACTTGGCCAGAGCGCCGCCCATGGCGGGGGGCCCGTTGGGGACCACCACCAGGAAGGCCACGGGGCCCTCCTGGTACCTGGCCACCATCTCCGGCTTGCCCATGTCCTTGTGATCCGCACAGTGGGGCAGGACGTACTGGCCCGGAGCCGGCGTGCCCTTGCGGATCGCGGCGCGCACCTCGTCCTCATTGGCGAGGGGGTTGTAGTCCGAGGCATGCCACTTCAGCAGCATGTGGATGAGGCTGCTGGCCACGAAGACGCAGACGGCGGACAGCAGGATGGGCAGCCAGAGCTGGGCGAGGGAGACATGGGGCATACGGACTCCTTGAGCTGGACTTTTCCGTGGGGTGCGTCGGTAGGGTGCGGCTCCCAGCAGAGCCGGTCAAGGGGATTCACCCCTTGCGTGGCTTCTTTGGCCCCGGTGCGGAATGGAGGCCAGTGGCGGCGTCCAGGGCATCGATCCAGCCCGCCCTGGCATTGGGAAACGCGTCCGCATAGGGCACGTAGGGTTTCACATCCAGCACCGGCGTGCCATCCAGGAGATCCACGCCCCGCAGGCGGAGGGTGCGGCCCTCGATGGCCACCAGCTCCACCGCGGACAGGCCGATGGCATTGGGGCGGTGGGGAGAGCGCGTGGCCAGCACCCCCCGCTTGGCCCTGGGCCCCCGGGGGGGCTGCACCAGGGGTGCCCAGCCCTCGCTGAGGTGGAAGGCGAAGATGAGCCAGATGCGTTCGAAGCCCGCCAGGTCCAGCAGCACGCTTTCCGGCAGCGCCGCATCCAGCTCCAGGGTGGCTTCGGCGGGGCTGCCCGTTTCGGTACCTGCCACCACCGTGGGCTGGTGGGGCGCATCGATGCGCCGGGCATAGGGCGTGCGGACGAGGCCGATGGGATGGTAGGTGAAGGATGGAGCGTCCATAGCCGAAGGGTAGCCGTTGCGCGCTGCCCTCGGCCAGCCGGTTCCCCAGACCGGCCCAGCTGTGGGGCTTCCCGGCAGTTTCGGCCCTGCAGATTCACTGAGGACGCCCTGCGCCGCGCGGTCTATCATGGATTCAGAACCCTGGGGTGCCCTTCATGGAACCGATGTCCCGAGACCCTGAGTTGAAGGGTTTCTTGCGTGAGATCCATCGGGTGGAGACGACGCTCCGGTTGCGGCAGGCCCAGGGGCGCATCGAGGAGCTGGAGCGCCGGCTGGTGGCCCTCAGCCAGCAGGACGCCGTCACGGGACTGCCCAACCAGGTGCGGTTCACGGACCGTCTCCACCAGGCCATCCTCCAGACCCAGCGCCACGACCATCTGGTGGGCGTGCTCGTGCTGGACCTTGACCGCTTCAAGCGCGTCAACGAACTGGTGGGGCATGGCGGTGGTGACGACGTGCTGCGCAAAGTGGCCCAGCGGCTGGAGGGCAGCCTGCGGCAGGGCGACACCCTGGCCTGCATGGGTGGGGGCCGCTTCATGGTGCTGCTGCCGGAACTGAAGAAGGACGTGGATGCCACCAGGGTGGGCCAGAACCTCGTGGACGCCTTCACCTCCCCCTTCGCTGTCGGCGGGCGGGGCGTCCAGCTCAGCATGAGCGTCGGGATCTGCGTCCATCCCCAGGATGGGCTGGATGCCTCGACCCTCCTGGCCCATGCCGAGTCTGCCATGTACCGGGCCAAGGAGCGGGGAGGCAACCGCCTGGAGTGCTTCACCACGACGCTGAACCAGATCTCGCTGGAGCGCCAGGAGATGGAGCACTGCCTGCGGGAGGCCATGCAGAACGGCGAGCTGCAGATGTACTACCAGCCCCAGTTCCACATGGACGGCAGCCTGGCGGGCGCCGAGGCCCTGCTCCGCTGGAGCCACCCCCTGCTGGGGGTCGTCCCGCCCACCAAGTTCATTCCCCTCGCCGAGGAGAACCGCCTCATCCTGCCCATCGGCGAGTGGGCCCTGCGGGAGTCCTGCAACCAGATGGCCCACTGGCAGACCCTCACCAACATCCCCCTGCTGCTCGCCGTCAACGTCTCCGCCCTCCAGTTCGCCAACGGCGACTGGGACGCCTGCGTGGTGCGGGCCCTGGTGGAATCGGGCCTCCGGCCCGATTGCCTGGAGCTGGAACTCACGGAAAGCCTCGTCATGCGCCAGGGCCAGGAGGACGTGCTCCCGCTCCACCGGCTGCGGGAGATCGGCACCCGCATCGCCATCGACGACTTCGGCACCGGCTACAGCTCCCTCGGCTACCTCCAGCGCCTGCCCATCACCACCCTCAAGCTGGATCAGTCCTTCATCTCCGCCCTGCAGGCCGAAGAGCCCGAGATCTCCTCCGAGCACATCGTCCGGGCGGTCATCCAACTGGCCCACAACCTCAAGCTCACGGTCATCGCCGAGGGCGTCGAAACCGAGGGCCAGCGGGACATGCTGGAGCTCCTGGGTTGCGACGGCCTGCAGGGCTTCCTTCTGGGGCGCCCGCTGCCCGCGGACGCCTTCGAGGCCCTGCTGGAGTCCATGTCCGCCAAGGCCTTCCTGGAAAACCCCCGCACCCGGAAGCAGGCCGCCCATGCGACCGTGCCGACGCGGGCCCGGGAGAAGGCCCGGTCCAGCCACCCCCCCGGGGGGGGGGTTTATGTCCCCCCCCACCCCGGCGGAAAAAAAGAAAAAACCGGGCGGGGGGGGGGGGGGGGGGGGGGGGGGGCGGGGGGGGGGGGGGGGGGGGGGGGGGGGGGGGGGGGGGGGGGGGGGGGGGGGGGGGGGGGGGGGGGGGGGGGGGGGGGGGATTGGTCAGAGTTGCTGACCGGGCCCGTTCGTCACCCAAACGTTGGCCCCATCGAATGCGAGCCCTTCTGGTTGAAGGCCCACAGAGCCCCAATAGGCTTGCCCATGCTCCCCAAATTGGGAGAAACCGAAGGATTCGCCACCCAGATGCTGCCGCCGTCGAAAACGATTCCATCGGGGCCGGTGCCCGCGGCAAAGGTTCCAAGATGGTTGCCATCGCTTGCTCTCAATTTGGTTACATCATTTGAGAGGAAGTTGGCCACCCAGATATTGGCGCCATCAAAGGCAATCGCATGGGGGCTGGTCCCCACAGCGAAGGTGCCTAGCAATGCACCATCGGAGGCCCTCAGCTTTTTGACAGCGTTGGAATCACTATTCGTCACCCAGATGCTGGATCCGTCAAAGGCGATTCCCGATGAACTTCCGGTGTTGCCAGCGGCAAAGGTACCCAGGATGACTCCATCGCTGGCTCTCAACTTGGTGACCGTGTTGCCGCCACCCCCGTCTTCCGGAAGGGTGAAGCGATTGACAACCCAGACGCAGGCTCCATCAAAGGCAATGCCGAAGGGGGGGGGCCCCGGGGGGGGGGGGGGGGGGGGCCGCCCCGCCCGGGCCCCAGCCAGGGCCGCGGAGCTGGACAAGTGTCGATGCTGGCCCGCGGGGGCGCGCAGGGGGGGGGGGGGGGAGCTGGCGGGGGGCGGCGGGCATGCCGGGAGCTGGGAAAGGCCCGGGGCCATACCCCGGCGGGGACCCACCGCCCCATCATGGTGGCGGAGATCCTCGAGGTGCTGGCTCCCCAACCCGGCGAGGTGGCCCTGGATGCCACCCTGGGCTAC
This sequence comes from Candidatus Geothrix skivensis, assembly GCA_016721195.1. Taxonomy (GTDB): domain Bacteria; phylum Acidobacteriota; class Holophagae; order Holophagales; family Holophagaceae; genus Geothrix; species Geothrix skivensis. The sequence goes on from JADKIO010000011.1 coordinate 62,045, forward strand.
GGGGGCCATGCCCGGGAGCTGCTGCCGATGCTGCTGCCCGGCGGGCGGCTCTTCGGCGTGGACGTGGACCCCCTGGAACTGCCCCGCACGGAGGCCCGGCTCCGGGGGCTGGGCTATGGCGAGGAGGTGCTCACGGTGCGCCGCATGAACTTCGCCGGGCTGCCGCGGCTGAAGGCGGAATCCGGGGGCTTCGACCTGGTCCTGGCGGATCTCGGGGTGTCCTCCATGCAGATCGACAACCCCGCCCGGGGATTTACCTGGAAGGCCGAAGGACCCCTGGATCTGCGCCTCAACCCCCAGCGTGGCCGCTCCGCCGCTGAGCTGCTGGCCTCGCTGAATGAGCTCTCCTTGGCAGAGCTGCTCGTGGAGAATTCGGATGAACCCCACGCGGAGGCCATCGCCCGGGAGGTGCAGGGCCAGGACATCCGGACCACCCGGGACCTGGCCCAGTGGGTGCGGGTGGCCCTGCGGCTGGAACTGCCCGAAGAAGAACTGGAGGCCGAAACGAAGAAGGCCCTGCAGCGCACCTTCCAGGCCCTGCGCATCGCCGTGAACGACGAGTTCACCGTGCTGGACCAGTTCCTGGCCCTGCTGCCGGGCTGCCTCCGGCCCGGCGGCCGGGTGGCCATCCTGACGTTCCACTCCGGCGAAGACCGCCGGGTAAAGAAGGCCTTCCAGCAGGGCTGCCGGGAGGGCCTCTATGCCGAGGTGGCCCCGGATCCCCTGCGGGCCTCCCCGGAGGAGCGGCGCTCGAATCCCAGGTCCACCAGCGCGAAGCTGCGCTGGGCGAGGCTTTCCCCCGCCTGAAGCATGCGATAGGCTGATCGCATATGTCCCCAGCCGAATCAGCCTCCCCTCTCCGCACTGCGTCACTCTGGCTCCTGGCCGTGCTGCTCATGGCCGCCACGGTGATCTACCAGCGGCGCACCGGCCCCACGCACCCGCTGCGGGGAACGGTGACCGTCGGTGGCAGGGCCACGACCTATTCACTGATCCGCAGCGAGGAGACGGTGCGCGAGGCCCGGGTGGCCCTGCCGGACCCCGGGGTGCCCGCCACCCTGGTCTGGCGCCGCTTCCCGACCCAGGATCCCTGGACCCGCCAGGCCATGGCCCCAGAGACCCGGGACCGGGTGGGCCGCCTGGAAGTGGCGGGCTACCTGCCGAAGCAGCCCGCGGCAGGCAAGGTGGAATATGCGGTGGAACTCGGCGAAGCCGGTGCCGCCCTCCGCATCCCCGCCGGGGACCCCATCGTGCTGCGCTACAAGGGACCGGTCTCGACGCCCCTCCTCGTCGCACACCTGTCCATGATGTTCCTGACAGTACTGCTGGGCCTGCGGGCCGGGCTGGGGGCGATCTTCGGGAAGGTGGCTCCCCGGCGCCTGATGGTGCTCACCCTCTTCTGCCTCACGCTTGGCGGCCTGATCCTGGGGCCCTTCGTGCAGAAGGCTGCCTTCGGCGCCTACTGGACGGGCTTTCCCTGGGGCTATGACCTGACGGACAACAAGACCCTGCTCATGTGGCTGGCCTGGGTGCTGGCAGCCGGCGTGGCCGGCGCCCGCCTGCGGCGCCGCGAGGTCTGGAGCCGCGTCGCCGTCACGGCCGCCGCCCTGGCCATGGCGGTGGTGTACCTGATCCCCCACAGCCTCCGGGGCAGCCAGCTGGACTACAACAAGGTGAAGGCCGGCACGGCGGCGAAGGACGCGGTCGTCACGGGGCGCTAGGACCGTTCCCCGCCAGACGCCCCAGCTCCAGGGCGAACCGCACCTGCTGCAACAGTCCCTCGAGGTTCCAAGCCGGATCGTAGCGGTCCGTGGGCCGATGGTAGTGGTTGAGGAAGTCCGCCGCCTTGGCCTGGGCGGCGGCCTTGTCCCCCAGGTAGTCCCAGCCACCATCCAGCGAAAAACCCGGCGACAGGGCCGGCACACCGGCCTTCATGAACGGGAAGTGATCCGAACGGAAGCAGAGCCCGGAGGGATCGGCCTTCTCGGGTGTGATCACCAGCCCGGTGGCTGCCGCGGCCTGGGAGCAGAGCCTGCGGAGCCCAGGTTCCTTCGATCCCAGCAGGCCGATGTCCCGGGTGGGCCCCACCACGTTCAGGCTCTCCAGGTTGATGTTTAGGACCGTGCGGTCCATTGGCCACAGGGGCGCCGCCACGTAGGCGGAGGAGCCCAGCAGGCCCTGCTCCTCGGCACATGGGAACAGGAACATCACGCTGCGCTTCAGCGGCTGCCGGACGAGGGGCTGGGCCAGGGCCAGCACCGCGGCACAGCCGCTGGCATTGTCCACCGCGCCGGAATAGATGGCGCCATCGGCCCCCCGGCCGAAGTGATCCCAGTGCGCCGAGTAGATCACCAGCTCTTTCTTCAGCTCGGGATCGCTGCCGGGCAGGAGGCCCGCCACGTTCCACTGCACCAGGGAACGCACGTCCGAATGCAGCCGGCCCTTGGCCTGGATGGGCAGGGATACTGGCCGGAAGTCCAGGCCATCGGCCCCGGCGGCCAGGGCCCGGAAGTCCAGTCCGGCCAGGTCGAAGAGGCGAAGCGCGGTGGCCTGGGTGATCCAGCCCTGGAGGGCCCCGGGCTGGCCCGTACCTGCCACCTGGAAGCGCTCCTGGGTCCAGCTGTTCCGCACCACGGACCAGCCGTACCCCGCGGAGCCGTCTGTGTGCACCAGCAGGGCCCCCGCGGGCGCCCCGGCGGCGGGCCTCCTCGAACTTGGCGGTCCAGCGCCCCTGCTGGTTCTCCGCTTCACAGCAGAGGGGCATGGGCAGGCTGCCCCTACGGTCGCCCACCAGCATGACGAGGACGCACCCCCGCACATCCAGCCCCTTGTAGTCATCCCGGCTGCCGTCCGCTGCGGTGATGCCGTGGCCCACGAAGACCAGGGGGGCACCCACCACCAGGGAGGTCTCCGCCGCGGCAGCCCCCAGGGCGAGCTCGGTGCCCAACTCCGGTGCCAGCCGGCCCCGGGGCCCCTCGAAGGTCAGGCCGCTGCGGGCCCCGTCCAGACGGATGCCCGACAGGTGGACCACCTGCCGGTAGCTGCCGCCGTTCGCTGGGAGCAGCCCCTGGGCCTGCAGCATGGTTTCCAGGTAGCGCACGGTCAGCTCACCGCCCCGCTGGCCCGTGCCCCGGCCTTCAAGCAGGTCATCGGCCAGAAAGGCCAGGTGGGCCCGGAGGGCTGTTTCATCGACCTCTGGTACCTGGGCCGCTAGGGTCAGGCTCAGGAGGGTGGCGTTGAGGATGGAGCGCAGGGCATGGGTCATGGCTCCCACTATAGAACGCCTACTTCCGGGGACGGGGCTCGGCAAACCAGGCGACGGCCACGGAAACGAAGTAGAGGCCCAGGAGCACCACGCTGAAGAAGATGGTGGTGACCACCACGTCGCCCGGCGTGAAGAAGGCGCTGAAGATCAGGATGGCCATGGTGGCGTGGCGCCAGTACTTCAGCATGAGCCGCGCGGTCACGATGCGGAACTTGGCCAGGAAGAAGAACAGCACCGGCAGCTCGAACATCACGCCGGTGATCAGGGTGGTGGAAATGAACAGATCGAGGTAGTCGGAGACGTGGAGGTTGGCCCGGAGGCCCGCCTTTGCCGCCTCCTGGAAGAGGATGTCCCCCAGGAACTTGAAGGCCTGGGTGTAGGCGAAGGCGGCCCCCGCCAGGAAGCAGCCCGAGGTCACCACCACGAAGGGGATGACCAGGCGGCGCTCCTTGGGCAGCAGGCCGGGGCGGATGAAGGCCCACACCTGGTAGAAGAGGAAGGGGGCGGCCAGGAAGGCGGCGGCCCACAGGGAGAGCCGCATCATGCTGAAGAAGGGCTCGGTGAGATCGGTGAAGGCGAAGGGCTGGAGGTCGGCGACGGCCTTGCCGGTCTGGCGGGCCATGGCCTCCAGGAAGGGCTTCTGGGCCCAGGTCCAGAGCCGGAAGCGGATGGCGTAGGTGAAGGCGAAGACCACCGCCACGATGAGCAGCGAGCGCACGATGCGCACCCGCAGCTCCTGCAGGTGCTCCCAGAAGCTCATCTTGTCGGGCGGTGTGGGGGGAAGGGCCATGGGTTCCAGTCAGGAAAAGAGCCCGGCCCCCACTGGGAGGCCGGGCGGTGGGAATTCGATGGACTAGATACTGAGCTTGGACGGAACGGACACTAGCTCTTCACGGTGTCCGTCAGTTCCTTGCCGGCCTTTTTGAACTCCTGGATGCTCTTGCCCAGGCTCTTGCCCAGCTCGGGCAGGCGGGAGGGGCCGAAAAAGATCAGCAAGGCCACGCCGATCAGCAGGATTTCCATCATTCCTAGGTTGCCCATGGGGTGCTCCAAATGCGTAGGGTCGGGTCAGTGTCAATGGGAGGCAGAGTGCAGCAGTTACTCAGGGCACCTTGAAGCCGTAGACGTGACAGTGGTTGCACCAGTTCACGGTCTTCTCGTGCTGGCGGTGGCAGACCGTGCATTCCATCTGCGGGCCCCAGTGGGGTGAATCGTGGGGATTCTCGGGCTTCACCGCCGCTGTCTTCTTGACCAGGTCCGCCACGGGACCGTGGCAGCCAAGGCAGCGATCGGCGCTGACGAAGGTTTTCTTCTTCGCCTTGCCGTGGCAGTCGGCGCAGCTGACGCCCTTGGCCTTGTGCAGGTCGGCCGTCATTTTGGGAGCCTGCTCGGCGGCCTGGGCGAGCGGGATCAGGGCCACGAAGAGCAGCAGGCGGGCCGCAGTGGCAATGCGCTTCAGGAGTGGGCTCGACATGGGGGACATCCTTTCGTACAGGTGGGTTGGATGCATGTTCAACTCCAGGCCTTCTCGCCGCCGGCATTCATGCCGGCGATGCGCCCGTTGACCACGCAATCGGACATGGCCACGCTGCCCAGGCGGACCGCGCCATGGACACCACCGGTGATTTCACCTGCGGCGTAGAGCCCCTTGACCGGCTTCATGTCGAACCCGATGACCTGGGCCTCGGCATTGACGACAAGGCCGCCCATGGTGTGGTGAACCCGCGGCCAGAGCCGCATGGCGTAGAAGGGAGCGGTGACCGTCGGCTTCGAGTCGGGGAAGAGCTTGCAGTCGAAGTCGGCGTCCTTGTTCTTCTCGACAAAGCCGTTCCAGCGGGCCACCTGGTCGAGGAACGGCTGCACCGGCACACCGTACTCGGCTGCCAGTGCCTCGAGTGTGCTGAACTTCTTCACCACCCCCACTTCCATGGCCTTGCCCAGCACCTTTGGCACCACCTGCTTCCCGATGGCGTAGCTATCGCCCACGATGATGACCGGGTGGCCGAGGGCGATGATGGCGTCGGCCCGCTCCTTGCGATTGCCGGTTTCCTTGAAGAACCGCTTGCCGTTGGCCGGGTCCACCATCAGGCCGTAGCCGACGATCCGCTCGCAGACCTGCGGCCCGTGGCCAAAGCCGGGCTCGTCAGGGCTGGTCCAGGGCCCCAGCTGGATCCAATCCATCTGGACATCCATGGCACCGGCACTGCAGGCCGCCAGGATCGCCTCGCCGGTGGCTCCTGGATGGTTCGTGGATTCGAACTTCGGGGTGAGACGGGGGTCGTGGATCTGACGCAGGGCGACGTTCTGCGAGAAGCCGCCTGCCGCCAGGACCACGGCCCGCCGCGCCTTGATGAAACTCGGCGTGCCCGAGGCCTCGTCCGGCCACTTGTAGCCCGTGCGCACCTCAAGCCCGACGATCCGCCCTTCCTTGCCGGTGACGAGCCGGGTCATCTTGGTGCGCAGCACCACCTTCACGCCCAGCGACGTCGCCTTGTCGAGGAGTGGGTTCACAAGCCCCGATCCAGACTGGTTGTAGGTCTGGACCGAGCGCTTCACCGAGTGGCCGCCGTGGAAGTTAAGGCGGGTGAACTTGGCGCCGATGTAGGTCCGGCACCACTCGAGGGCCTCGTTGGAGCGCTCCGCGACCAGGCGGGCCAGGGCAGGATGGTTCAGGTTCGAGCCTGCCTTGAGCATGTCCTTGAGCATCAGTTCCGGGGAATCCTGGACGCCGGCTTCCTTCTGGAAGCTGTTGCCGGCCGCGGCGAAATCGCCGCCGTTGATGATCGAGTTGCCGCCGTAGACGGGCATCTTCTCGATCACCAGGACGCTCGCCCCCTTGAGGCGGGCCTCGATCGCGGCGGCCAGCCCCGCGAAGCCGGTCCCCACCACCACCACGTCATAGGTTTCATCCCACTTCTTCGGCAGGGCTCCGGCTGCCGGTCCCGCCGCGTCCTTGCCCTCCAGCGGCAGGGCGCCGAACACCATCCCGCCGAGCAGGGCCGCGCCACCGGCGCCAATGAACCCGCGCCGGCTCAAGTCCTTCGTTTCATCACTCATGTGAGGTCTCCTTGGGTCGGGATCAGAAGGTGTAGAGGATGCCGAGGCCGAAGCCGGTGGTGGAGGCGCCGGGGGCGACGCCGCTGCCCACGGGGGGGAACAGCGCATAGCTCGCCGAGCGCTCGTTGGTCATGCCGTAGACGGAGGTGTAGAGATCCGCGGACTTCGCCAGGCTGTAGACATAGCCTGCGCTCCACTGCTTCCCGCCCAGCCCGTTCGTCGTCGCCGGTCCACCGCCCACCACCTTGGCGCTGCCCGCGTTCGCCGTACCATAGGCCCCGAACAACTGATGGGTGCCCCAGCGCTGCTGCACCAGCAGGTACCAGGCATCCCGCTCGTAGTGGTTCACCCGGCCCACCACCGTATCATCCGTGTCGTAGCTCAGGCGCTCCACGATGGCCGACACCTTGGTCCCCGTGCTGAAGGCATAGGCTGCCACCAACTCGTGCCCGATGTCCTTGGAGGATGCGTTCGTGGCCGTCGCTCCGGCGGAGCCGCCCAACTGGGCCAGCCCGAAGTAGTCGCTGTGCCGCTCGATGCCGTAGCTGATGTTGAAGGCCCCGGCCTTGTAGCTCAGCAGGACGGACCAGAGCTCCGGGCTCACGGAGGGCACCGTCGCGGTGGCCACCGTCTTGCCCTCGTTGACGGAATAGGCGATCCGGCCTGAGAAGCCGTTCACCACGGGACTCCAGTACTGGATGCTGTTGCCCTGCCGCCGGTTGAAGGCCGCGTCTGCCTTGGCATTGGCCCGGCCATTCTGGGTGGTGGTGCCCGGCACGTTGAAGCCGGGGTTGGCGGTCAGGGCGTTGTCGAAGGGACTGAGGCCCCGCAGGGCGCCCACGAACAGGAGGGGGAACTTGTAGGGCGTATCCCAGTTCCCGTAGAACACCGTGCCCCAGCTCCCCGCCAGGCCTACGCAGCTGTTGCGGCTGGTGAGGCTGTTGGGCGCGTCGCCATCGGGGCTGATGGCGCTTTCGATCTGCCAGATGAGCTTCAGGTCCTCGTTGATCTTGAAGCTGCCCTTGAAGCCCAGATTCGAGGTGCCCGAGGTCATGCGGTTCCGCCCAGGCAGGTTGCCCAGGTCACCTGTGTAGGCCCCCGCCGCCACCTGGGTCGCGCCACCGTTGGCGGGGCTCAGGCCCGGCGCCGTGGCGCCGGAGGTCTTGATGTGATCCACGAAGGGCAGGAAGGTCCCGTAGATCTGCACGTCGCTGGCCTGGGCCGATAGGCCGAGGGGCAGGACGCAGGCTCCCACCAGGGTGAAAAGCAGGGTTTTCGATTTCACGACAGATCTCCTCTGTGTTGCTTATTCGCAACATTTCAATGGTTGGACTCGACTGATGACTCCCGAGTATTCAATAGCTCGAGGCAAGGACAAGCTTAGTCGCGACCCCTCATCTGCACCTGGTAAGGGTCTGACAAATTCTGGTGAATCCAGGTTAAGGGGAGTCCCGTGGCCGCCCTTGGCGGAGGGATCTGGGTTTCAGGTCCCCTTGGCGCCGGACACAGGCTGAACCTGGCTTCGCGCGTTCCGGAACCCCGAGGGCGTTTCCCCGGTGGCCTTCCGGAAGGCCTTGGTGAAGTTCGACTGATCCTCGATGCCGAGCTCGGCGGCGATCTGCTGAATGCTCCGGTCCGTGTGGAGGAGCAGCCGCTTGGCCTCCAGGATGCCGCGCTCCATGATGAGGGCCTGCGGAGTCTTCCCCAGCACCAGCTTGCAGACAGAGCCCAGACGGCGGGTGGTGCAGCGCAGCTTCCGCGCGTAGAACTCGACCTCCTTCTCGAGGGTGAAGCTGCCGTCCAGCTGCTGCAAGAAACCCTGGAACAGCTTGAAATCCGAGGTCCGGTGGGCCTGGTTGTGCGAGGCCTGCTCCCGGATGCGGGACTGGAGCAGGTGGAGGAAGGCGGACAGCAGGTGGCGCAGCACCGGGCGGCTCTCGTCGGTCTTGAGTTTGCCGATATCCCAGATCAGCCGGGCCAGGGTGGACGCCTGGTGGAAGAGCTCGTCCTTGTGAAGCGGGAGGTTCGGCGAAGCCAGGAAATCCGAGAACAGCCAAGAGGCATCCGCATCGAGGAAGTCATCGCCAAAATCGAACATCCACCCCTGGTCCTGCACGTCAGGCAGGTAGAGGTGCTTCTTCCCCTTGGCCACCAGCATGACCCAGGGTCCGTGAATCCTGGTTTCCACACCATCCACCCAGTGGCTGCCGGTGCCCTCCAGGATGAAGAAGACCTGGTGGAAGGCGTGGCAGTGGGGGCCGGGCTCCCCCATGCGCCAATTCAGGTTGCTTCGCTCATCAAGGGGCCATACAGAAAAAATCGTATTCATGCCGGGACCTTCCGAAAGGTTTTCCTGCCATGGAGCTCATTTTTGGCAGCAAGGTTGTTTTGCGCAAGTCTCCACGACCGCTCAACCGCCGCAGGTCTTCGAGCGTATGCTGCCTGGACCCCCTTTCGAGCCCGGAGAGCCGCATGCGCCTGCTTCCCTTCCTGTCCTACGCCCTCGTCGTGGCGGCCTCCATCAGCGCCACGGCGCAGATCGATGCTCGGCTGATGCGGTATCCCGACGTATCGGCCACCCAGATCGTCTTCAGCTACGCCAACGACCTCTGGCTCGTCCCCAAGGCCGGCGGCGTGGCCCAGCGGCTGTCCACCCCCAAGGGGGAGGAGTCCTTTGCCCGCTTTTCCCCCGATGGCAAGGAGCTGGCTTTCAGCGGGAACTACGACGGCAACACCGATGCCTTCGTGCTGCCCGTGACCGGTGGCGTCCCCACCCGGGTGACCCACCACCCCCTGCCGGATCGCATGGTGGACTGGCATCCCGACGGCCAGTCCCTCCTCTTCGCCTCGGGCATGGAGTCCGGGAAGGACCGCTTCAACAAGCTCTTCCGGGTGCCCAAAGCCGGCGGCCTGCCGGCGGCCCTGCCCCTGCCCTACGCCGAGTTCGGGGCCCTGTCCCCGGATGGCAAGGTGCTGGCCTACCAGCCGGTCAGTACCGATTTCCGTACCTGGAAGCGGTACCGCGGCGGCATGGCTTCCGAGATCTGGTTCTTCGACCTGGAGAAGAAAACCGCCAGCCGCCTGCCCAGCGCGGGGGGCTCCAACGATTCCCAGCCCATGTGGCACGGCGGCAAGCTCTACTTCCTGTCGGATCGGGATGGCCTGAAGCGCAGCAACGTCTGGTCCTACGACCTGGCGGCCAAGGCCTTCAAGCAGATCACCTTCTTCAAGGACCATGACGCCCACTTCCCCGCCATCGGCCCCAGCGACATCGTGCTCGAGGCCGGGGGGCGCCTCCACCGCATCGAGCTGCCCTCCGAGAAGGTGCTGGAGGTGAAGGTCGAGGTGCTGACGGACCGGGCCGCCCTGAAGCCCCGGGTGGAGAATGCCAGCAAGCTCATCCGGAACCCGGATCTGTCGGGCCAGGGCAAGCGGGCGGTCTTCGAGGCCCGGGGCGAGATCTTCTCCGTGCCCGCCGAAAAGGGCTTCGTCCTCAACCTCACCCGCAGCTCCGGCGTCGCCGAGCGCTTCCCCGCCCTCTCCCCGGACGGCAAGCAGGTGGCCTACTTCAGCGATCGCAGTGGCGAATATGAGCTGTACGTGCGGCCCGCGGATGGCTCCGGGGTGGAACGGCAGGTCACCCGCATGGGCCCCGGCTTCCGCTACCACATCAGCTGGTCCCCAGACGGGAAGCGGGTGGTGTTCGTGGACCAGGCCATGCGCATCAACCTCTGCGACCTGGATACCGGCAAGGTGCGCCAGCTGGACAAGGGCTTCTTCCTCTTCGATGACGCCCTGGAGGGCTTCCGTGCCAGCTGGTCCCCCGACAGCCGCTGGGTGGCCTACCCCCGCGACACCGCCAACCGGAACAGCGTGGTGGCCCTCTTCGATACCCAGACCAACCAGCGCCAGGACGTGACCTCGGCCTTCTACAATGCCGGCGACCCCGCCTTCGATCCCGAAGGCAAGTACCTGTTCCTTTCCACGGGGCAGCAGTTCAGCCCCACCTACAGCGACCTGGACAACACCTGGATCTACGCCGCCACCACCCGCCTGGCGGCCCTGCCCCTGCGCAAGGACGTGGTCTCGCCCCTGGCCGCCCGGAACGATGTGGACGCCGTCAAGGAGGAAAAGGGCAAGGACGAGAAGAAGGAGGGTGCGAGCGAAAAAGGTGGCGACAAGAACGGCGCCGACAAGAAGGAAGCCCCCAAGCCCGTCGAGATCGATCTGGAGGGCATCGAGTCCCGCATGGTGCTGCTCCCCCCCGCCGCCGGGTACTACATGGATGTGGCCGCCACCAAGGGCAAGCTGGTCTACCGCCGCGCCGCCATGCTGAACCCCCTGGGCGAGACCAAGGCCACGCTCTACACCTATGACCTCGAGGAGCGCGAAGAGAAGGCCGTGCTGGGTGAGTTGGACGGCGCCCTCCTCAGCGGGGACGGGAAGAAGGTCCTCGTGCAGCGGAAGCAGGAATACGCCCTCGTGGACCTCAAGCCGGACCAGAAGTTCGAAAAGAAGCTGCCCACGGGCGAGCTGATGATGAGGGTGGATCCCCCGGCCGAATGGCAGCAGATCTACAACGACGCCTGGCGCCTGGAACGGGACATGTTCTACGACCCCGGCATGCATGGGGTGGACTGGCCGGCCATGAAGGCCCGCTACGGCAAGCTGCTGAAGGACTGCGTCACCCGCGAGGACGTGAACTTCGTCATCGGGGAGCTCATCAGCGAGCTGAACGCCTCCCACGCCTACCGGGGGGGGGGCGACGTGGAGCAGCCGGCCCGCCTCGGCGCGGGCCTGCTGGGGGCCGATTTCGAGCTGGATCGAGGCGCCTTCCGCATCAAGCGGATCCTCCGGGGCGCCAACTGGGATGCCCAGGTGCGGAGCCCCCTGGCCCAGCCAGGACTGAAGGTGAAGGAGGGTGACTACCTCCTCGCGGTGAACCGCATTCCGCTGGATGCCGCCAAGGACCCCTGGGCCGCCTTCCAGGGACTGGCGGGCAAGACCGTGCTGCTCTCGGTCAATGACAAACCCACCCTGGAGGGTGCCCGCGAGGTGGCGGTGGAGACCCTGACCAGCGACTACCAGCTCCGCTACTGGGACTGGATCGAGGCCAAGCGGAAGTACGTCGAAAAGGCCAGCCAGGGCCGCCTGGGCTACATCTATGTCCCCGACACCGGCCTCGGCGGCCAGAACGACCTGGTCCGGCAGTTCCGCGGCCAGTGGGACAAGGCTGGCCTGATCATCGACGAGCGGTTCAACAGCGGCGGGCAGATCCCCGACCGCTTCGTGGAGATGCTGGGCCGGAAGATCACCAACTACTGGGGCGTCCGGGACGGCAAGGATTGGCAGTGGCCGTACGTGGCCCACCATGGGGCCATGGCCATGCTCATCAACGGCTGGAGCGGCTCCGGCGGAGACCTCTTCCCCCTCTACTTCAAGCAGGCGGGCCTGGGGCCCCTCATCGGGCGCCGCACCTGGGGCGGGCTCATCGGCATCAGCGGAGCGCCACCCCTCATCGACGGGGGCACCGTGACCGTGCCGAACTTCGGGATCTTCTCGAAGGAGGGCCAGTGGGTCGTGGAGGGCTACGGGGTGGATCCCGATATCGAGGTGATGGACGATCCGGCGCTGCTGGCCCAGGGACGGGACCCCCAGCTGGAACGCGCCATCCAGGAGGTGGAGGCGGCCCTCAAGAAGGCTCCTCCCGTCCCCACGCCGAAGCCCGCCTACCCGAACCGCTCCAACTAGTCCTTTCCACCTGCGCCCCGCGACCGCGGGGCGCAGCCATGTACGTCTAGAGAACTTCCCTGAACAGATCCTTCAGGTGCTGCCAGCTGCGCCGGTGGGCAGCTTCGTTGTAGGCGGCGCCCTTGCTGTTGTCGCTGCCGGCCTCCTTCTGCGTGAAGGCGTGGACGGCGTTGGCGTAGGCCACGAAGACGTAGTCGGCCTTGGCCTGGCGCATCTCGTCCTGGAAGGCGGCCACGTCCTTGGCGGGCACCCAGGGATCATCGGCCCCGTGGCAGACCAGCACCTTGGCGCCGATGGGGCCGGGCGTGTACCCCGCGGGCACCTCCAGGCCGCCATGGAAGGACACCACGGCCTTCACGGGCAGGCCGCCCCGGGCGGCCTCCAGGGCCCCCGTGCCGCCGAAGCAGAAGCCGATGACCGCGATGCGGCTGGCATCGACGCCCTTCTGGGCCTGGAGCGTCTCCACGGCCGCGGCGATGCGGCGCCGGTAGAGGGCCCGGTCGCCCTTGAAGGAGCCAGCCAGCTTGCCGGCCTCGCCGGTGTTCGTGGGACGCACGCCGTCTCCGTAGATGTCCGCCGCCAGGGCCGCGTAGCCCAATTTCGCCAGGTCGTCGGAGACCTTGCGTTCGTGGTCGGTGAGGCCCATCCACTGGTGGATCACCACCACGCCTGCAACCTTGCCCTTGGCGCCGGCAGGGAGGGCCACGTAGCCCGCGAGCTTGGTGGGGCCGTCCGCATAGGTGAGCGGCTGGCCCGCCAGCAGGGGGAGCGCAGCAAGGGACAGGGCAAGGGCAGCACGACGCATGGAAGCCTCCTGGGCTGGGAGTCCGATGCTATAGCTGTTCCAACGTGAATTCCAGTGGCCAGAAGCCTGTCCAAGAAATTGGAAGGCCCTTGGCGAACGGCTCAGCGTCCCGTGCTGCCGTAGCCCCCGCTGCCCCGCCCCGTATCCCCCAGGGCCTCGACGCTGGGCTCGGGGACCCAGGTCCAGCTGGCCACCGGCGCCACCAGGAGCTGGGCGATGCGCTCCCCCCGGCGCAGCTCGAAGGAGGCGTCCCCGTGGTTGATGAGCACCACCTGCACCTCCCCCCGGTAGTCGGCGTCGATGGTGCCCGGCGCGTTGAGGACCGTGAGGCCGTGGCGCAGCGCCAGCCCCGAGCGGGGCCGCACCTGCCCCTCGAAGCCCTGCGGGATGGCCATGACCAGGCCCGTGGGCACCAGGCGACGCTGGCCCGAGGCCAGCTCCCAGACTTCACCTTCGGGGATCGCCGCCCGCAGGTCCATGCCCGCCGCATGAAGCGTGGCCGCCGAAGGAAGGTCGAGGTCGAGGCCGTGGGGGAGCTGGTGGACGGGGATGCGCATCCAGAAAGCTTCATGGCAATGGAACTTGAATGCCAAGGAAAAAGATGCTGGTCGCGGAAGGCCCAGAAGGTACGCGGAAATCGCGGAAATTCAAATAGAACCGACCTGGCCGATCTTTGTCTTGTTGCTTTGCCTCCGCGCCTTCTGTGAATTTCCGCGCCTTCCGCGACCAGCCATCACTTTCCCTTCACCAGCTGCCCGCAGGCGCCCTGCACGTCCCTGCCCCGGCTCCGGCGCACGGTGACGAAACAGCCCCGGGCCTTGAGCCACTTGGCGAACTGCTGGACGCGCTCTTCGCTGGGTTGGTGGAAGGCGCTGGCGGCGTGCTCGTTCATGGGGATGAGGTTCAGGTTGTGGGCGCCCCGCAGGTCCCCCAGCCAGTCCGCCAGGCGCTCGGCGTCGGCCTCGGTGTCGTTCTCGCCTGCCAGCAGCACGTACTCGAAGCAGAACTTTTCGCCCCGCTTCAGGCCCCACTCGTCCAGGGACTGGCGCAGGCGGGCCAGGTTCCAGACCCGGTTCACGGGCATGGTGCGGCCCCGGGCCTCGTCCGTGGTGGCGTTGAGGCTCAGCGCCAGCAGGGGGCGGGGCTCCAGCTTCGACAGCCGGTCGATGCCGCTCACCAGGCCCGCGGTGCTGACGGTGATCCGGTTCTTCCCGAGCCCCAGGCCCGAGGGATGGCACATCAGCCGGATGGCCCGGTGCAGGTGCTCCAGGTTGTGCAGGGGCTCGCCCATGCCCATGAACACCAGCGTCAGCTCGTGGCCGCGGTCCGGCCCCAGATCTGCCATGAGGGCCAGCACCTGACCCAGGATTTCGCCGGGCTGAAGGTTGCGCAGGATGCCCATGCTGCCGGTGGCGCAGAAGGTGCAGCCCATGGCGCAGCCCACCTGGCTGGAGATGCAATAGGTCACGCGGGGATTCCGCACCCGGCGCGGCATGTGCACCGCCTCGATGCGCTGGCCGTCCGCCAGTTCCAGGGCCAGCTTGGTAGAGCCGTCGCCAGAAGGCTGTCGCTCCACGATGGCCGGCAGGCGCAGGTCCGCCACCCTTTCCAGCCAGGCCCGGATGCCTGAGCCCAGGTCTGGTGCGCCCCCCTTCCAGGTCCAGGGGCGGTGCAGGCGCTTGAAGGTCTCCAGGGCGCTGCCGGGGCAGCCCAGGGCGGCGAGATCCTCTGGAAACAGCGACCAGGCCGAGGGCAGGCCCTCCCGCTCGGGGGCGGCGTGATCCCAGGGCATGGTCGAGGCCTTCTCCCCCCAAAGGAGGAAACCGGGCCGGCCGCCGGGGGCGGGGGGGGGGGGGGGGGGGGGGGGGCCGGGGGGCCGGGGGGGGCCCTCCCCCCCACGAGGGGGGCGGGGGGGCGGCCGGGGGGGGGGGGGGAGGGGGGGGGGGGGGGGGGGGCCCGCCCCCCCCGGGGGGGGGGGGGGGGGGGGGGGGGGGCCCCTCAGAAGGGGGGCCCGGCGGCGCCCCCCCGCCCGGCCCCCCCCAAAGGGGGCCCCCCCCGGCCGGCCCCGCCGCGGCGGGGGGGCCCCCCCGCGGGCCCGGGGCCCCCCGCCCCGGGGCGGGGGGGGGGGGGCCCCGCCCCCCGCCCCGGCGGGGGGGGGGGCCCCGGCCCCCCGGGCCGCGGGCGGGGGGGGGGGGGGGGGGGCGGGGGGCGGGCCCCCCCCCGGGGCGGGGGGGCCGCCGCCCCGGCCCCGGGGCGCGGGGGGGCGGGGGGGGGGGGGGGGGGGGGGGGGGCCCCCCCCGGCGGGGGGCGGGGGCGCGGGGGCGCCCCCCCGCCGGGGGGGGGGGGCCCGGGGCCGGGGCGCGGGGGGGGGGCGAGAAGAAGGAGGCGGGGGGGCCGCCCCCGGGCGGGGGGGGGGATGGGGGGGGGGGGCGGGGGGGGGGGACCCCCCCGCCCCCGGGCGGGGGGGCCCGCCCCGGGGGGGCCCGGGCGGGGGGCCCCCCCGGGGGCCGGGGCCCCCCCCCGCCCCCCGCCGGGGGGGGCCGGGGGGGGGGGGGGGGGGGGGGGGGGGGGGGGGGGGGCCCCCCCCCCCCCCCCCCCCCCCCCCCGGCCCCCCCCCCGGGGGGGGGGGGGGGGGGGGGGGGGGGGGGGGGCCGGGGCCCGCCCGGCCCGGGGGGGGGGGGGGGGGGGGGGGGGGGGGGGGGCGGGGGGGGGGGGGGGCGGGCGGCCGGGGGGGGGGGGGGGGGGGGGGGGGCCCCCCCCCCCCCCCCCGGGGCCCCCGGGGGGCCCCGCCCCCCCCCCCCCCCCCCCCCGGCCGGGGGGGGGGGGGGGGGGGGGGGGGGGGGGGGGGGGGGGGGGGGGGCGGGGGGGGGGGGGGGGGGGGGGGGGGGGGGGGGGGGGGGGGCCGGGCCCCCCCCCCCCCCCCCCCCCCCCCCCCCCCCCCCCCCGCGGGGGGGGGGGGGGGGGGGGGGGGGGGGGGGGGGGGGGGGGGGGCCGCCCCCCCCCCCCGGCCGCGCCCCCCCCCCCCCCGGGGGGGCGGGCGGGCCCCCGGCCCGGGGGGGGGCCCCCCCCGCCCCCCCGGGGGGGGCGGCCCCCCGCCCCCGGGGGGGGGGGGGGGGGGGGGGGGGGGGGGGGCGGGGGCCGGGGCCCCCGGGCGGGGGGGGGGGGGGGCGGGGCCCCCCGGCCCCCCCGGCCCGCGGGGGGGGGGGGGGGGGGGGGGGGGGGGGCGCGGCGGGGGGGCCCGCGGGGGGGGCCCCGGGCCCCCGGGCCCCCGGGCCCCCCCCCCCGCCCCCCCCCCCCGCCCCCCCCCCCCCCCCCCCCCCGCGGGGGGGCCCGGCCCGCCCCCCGGGGGGGGGGGGGCGGCCCCGGGGGGGGGGGGGGGGGGGGGGGGGGGGGGGGGGGGGGGGGGGGGGGGGGGGGGGGGGGGGGGGGCGGCCCCCGCCCCCCCCCGGCCCGCCCCGCCCCCCCCCCCCCCCCCCCCCCCCCCCCGGCCCCCCCCGGCCGGCCCCCCCCGGGGGGGGGGCCCGCCCGGGGGGGGGGGGGGGGGGGGGGGGGCCCCCCCCGGGCGGGGGGGGGGGGGGGGCCCCCCCCCCCCGCCCCCCGGGGGCCGCCCCCCGCCCCCCCCCGGGGGCCCCCCCCCGCGGGGGGGGCCCCGGGGGCCGGGGGCCCCCCGGGGGGGCGGGGGGGCCGGGGGCCCCCCCCGCCCCCGCCCCGCCCCGCGCCCCCGGGGGGGGGGGGGCCGGGGGGGGGGGGGGCCGGGGGGGGGCCGGGGGGGGGGGGGCCCCCCGGGCCCCGCCCCCCGGCCGCGGGGGCCCCCCCCCCCCCCCCCCCCCCCCGGGGGGGGGGGGGGGGGGGGGGGGGGGCGGGGGGGGGGGGGGGGGGGGGCCCCCCCCCCCCCCCGGCCGGCGGGGGGGCCCCCGGATCATCCAGGGATCTCGGCCTCGACCAGCTGCGCCAGCAGGGTGAGCGACTCCTGCCAGCCCAGGTAGCAGGCCTCGGGCGGGATGGCTTCCGGGATGCCTTCCTGCACGATGCTCAGCTCGGTGCCGCAGAGGACCTGCTTCAGGGTGATGGTCGTCTGCATCTCCCCGGGCAGGTTCGGGTCATCGAACAGGTCCGTGTGCCGGATGCGCTCGTTGGGCACCAGCTCCAGGTACGCTCCGCCAAAGGAATGGCCCTGCCCCGTGCTGAAGTTCGTGAAGGACATCTGGTAGGTGCCGCCGACCTTGGCCTCCAGGTGGTGGACCCGGCCCGTGAAGCCGTTCGGCGGCAGCCACTTCACCATGGCGTCGGGATCCAGGAAGGCCCGGTAGACTCGTTCCGGAGTGGCACGCAAGACCCGGTGAAGGCGGATGGCGCTGGTGGACATGGTCACCTGGCCTTTCTGGTGAGAAGGATGGGTGGTTCGATCCGGTGGGCCACCAGGATAATGCCACAGGATGTGTTGCGACACCTTTCCCGTCGTTCGGCCGGGCCTGGATCGCCCTGGGCAGGGCCAGGACGTTGCCCGCGAGGCTGGAGCCGGGTTTTCGCCAGGGGAGATCAGGCCACAAGGTCCTGGGGTCGGATGTCGCAGCCGCGCCGGGTGCCGAGGACGCTGAGTCCCAACTGGGCGGGATCCAGCAGCTCCTGGGCCACTCGCAGCACATCGCCCGGGGTCACGGCTTCGATCTCGGCCATCTGCTGGTCGAGGCTGCGCAGCTCCCCGTGGTGGAGGGTCTGGTGGGCCAGGCTGAACATGCGGCTGCTGCTGCTCTCCTGGCTGAAGACCAGCCCGGTGCGGGCCTGGAGCTTGGCGCGGACCAGCTCGTCCGACGCGACGCCCTTGTCGCGGATCCGGGCGCATTCCACCATGGTCCGCTGCACCAGCTCCCGCAGCTGGGCCGGGGCGCAGCTGGCGCTGATCTGCAGCGCGCCCGTATCGGCGTAGGGGCTCAGGTAGCTGCCCACCTGGTAGCAGAGGCCCCGGCGCTCCCGCAGCTCCATGAAGAGCCGCGAAGCCATGCCACCCCCCAGCACGTGGCTGAGCAGGTGGACCGCGGCGCGATCCGGTGAGCGATGATCCGGCGCGGGGAAGCCCATGACGAGGTTGGCCTGCTGGAGATCCTTCCGGGGCGTGTTCAGGATGAACGGCTGAGTCCTGGCCAGAGCACCCGGTGCGTGGGCCGTGCCCTTGGGTAGCCGCGCCAACACAGGCTGCAGCAGCTCGAGGAAGGGTCCCGGGTCGATGGCGCCGGCCGCTGCCACCACCAGATTTGGCGCCCGGTAGGTGTGATCGAAGAAGGCGCGGGCCTCGATGGCGCCGTAGCCGGAAACCTGGTCCCTGCGACCCAGGATGGGGTGGGCCAGGGGGGTGCCCTCCCAGAAGCCGCCGTAGAAGAGCTCACTCACCCAGTCGTCCGGCTGGTCCTCGCTTTGGGCGATCTCCTCCAGGATGACGCCGCGCTCCCGGACCAGCTCCTCGGTATCGAAGCGAGGTGCGGTCACCAGCTCACCCAGCAGGTGCACCAGCTCCGGTAGCTGATCGGCCAGCACCTTGCCGTAGAAGCAGGCCACCTCCTTGCCGGTGAAGGCATCCACATGCCCGCCCAGGCGATCCGTGGCCTCCGCCAGCTCATCGGGCGTGGGGTAGGCCTCGGTGCCCTTGAAGACCGTGTGCTCCAGGAAGTGGGCCAGACCCTCTTCCGCCGAGCCCTCATGGCGGGATCCTCGCCGCACCCAGAAGCCCACTGCACAGCTCCGCACGTGGGGCAGCTGCTCGATGAGGATCTCGGTGCCTTCGGGGGTGAGGGTGCGGAGGGGGGGTGCGGACATCCCACCAGTCTACCGCCCTGCCCCACCCCGGACCTCCCGCCAAAGCCAGCGGGCGCCCTTATACAGCAGGGCCGACAGGCCCGTCAGCACCCCGGCCACGGCCGAGGAGAGCACCGCTCCGAAGGTAAAGGTCATGCCCAGAACGAAGCCCAGCACGCACTCGGCACGGTGGATCGGGGCCACGATGCCGACGGCGAGGATGGCCAACAATACCCAGGGCAGGGGTTCCAGATGCCCAAGTTGGAAGAGCAGGGCGAATCCTGCCCCCACCAGCAAGCCCATGCTGAAGCCGAACCAGCCAGAAGCCCCCTCAAGTCGGGCCCGGGCCCGGCCCAGCAGGAACCAGGCGAGCACTGGCACCACCAGGAGGTCCCAGGCCGTGGAGATCGCCGGCAGGTCGGCCCGGTGCAACAGGTGGTGCCTTGGAATCCCGCCGTGGGCAGCCCGCCAGGCCAGCAGGGCCGCATTGGCCACCCCCAGGCCTGCAGCCGCGAGGAGCCGGCCCGAGGGATGGAACTTCACCATGCCCCTATCCTTCCGCTTCCGACCCCGCCAGCCCCACGGGCGTCCGCTGGAGCTTCCATCCCGCCAGGGCCCAGCAGAGGGCGCCGAAGGCAAGCAGGGCCAGAAGGGCCAGGACCGGATGGGTGCTCACCTGCTCCTGGGCCAAGATTTGATTCGCCTGGATCTCGGCGGCGCGGCTGCCGGCGAGGCTTTCAATGTGGTGGGTGAAGGTGAGGCGCTGCAGGAAGGGTGGGAAGATCCTCACCAGGGGCTCCCAGATGAAGAAGTAGAGGGCCCCCCAGAGGGTGCCCCGCTTGAAGAGCAGGCCGATCAGCGTCATCAGGGCCAGCTCACCCCACCAGGCACTGACCAGGGCGAGCATGCGCCCCGGCAGCAGGGTGGGATCTCCCCCGATGATCTGGAGCCCAAGGGTGCCGATCACCAACCAGACCGCGCCCCAGGCGAACCAGGGTAGGCCCTTGCCCAGGGGCAGGGCCCAGGCCGGCGCGGGGCGCACCAGGAGCAGCGGCAGGGTCCGCTGTTCCAGGTCCTCGCGGATGCCCGCCGGGGCCGCCACCAGGGCCATGATGGGCAGCATCATTTTCACCAGGACCTCGTGGAATACCTTGATGACCTCACCGGGATAGGGACGGCCTTCCGCGCCCTTGATCTGGGCCACCATGTAGATGAGGATGCTGAGACCCACGGGCAGGATCACCAGGGCCGCCAGCACCCAGCCCCGGCCCTGCAGGACCCGGGATCCATAGCCCAGCGCCGTGGCGCGGATCGTCGCCAGGGGAGAAGGAGCGGACGTGGTCATGGATTCCCCCTGGTGCGATCAGCAAACAATGTGAAGGCGGAAAGCCCGGGACAGGCTCCGCCTGGTCCGGGCGCAGGGGCCTGGGGATGTTCGCGCAGCGAGGAATCCCCGGACAACATTAGGCGTGGTCTTTCGTCAAATATTGGAAGACGGCATCCAGGTTGAGATCGAGGGGATCCAGGGAGTGGACCGGGAGGCGGCCCTCCACCACGGCCTGCTGCAGGCGGGGGAGGATGTCCCGGGGCGACCGCACGGACAGCACCACGGCGCCATCCTCCATGCGCAGGGCCGACAGTTCCGGCTGCTCCACCGCCCAGCGGGCCAGCAGTTGGGCGTCGCCCGCCAGGCGCAGCTCCACTGGGTGCCGATCCAGCAGCTGGCGGATCTCGCTGACCGTTCCTTCCGCCAGGAGGCGCCCCCGGAACAGCAGCAGGATGCGGTCCGTGAGCTGGGCGATCTCCCCCAGGATGTGGCTGGACACCAGGATGCGCGTGCCCCGGGCGGCGAGATCCCTCAGCAGGGCCATGAGCGTGAGGCGCGCCTCAGGATCCAGGCCGTTGAAGGGCTCGTCCAAGATGAGCAGCTCCGGTTCGTGCAGGAGGGCCTGGGCCAGCCGGATGCGCTGGCGCATGCCCTTGGACATGCGGGTGAAGGTGAGGTGGGCCCGGTCGGCCATGCCCACGGTGTCCAGGGACCGGGCCACGGCCTGCCCCAGGCCGCTGCCATGGAGGCCCGACAGCTCGCCCATCATGCGCAACCAGCGGTCGGCGCGCAGGCCCGTGGGCAGGCGGTCGCCCTCGGGCACCAGGCCCAGGCGCGACAGCACGGCCGGGTTCCGGAACGGAGCTTCGCCGAACACCCGCACCTCGCCGCCGGAGGGTGGCAGCAGGCCCGACAGCAGCTGGAGCAGGGAGGACTTGCCGGCTCCGTTGGGGCCCAGCAGCCCAGTGATGCCCCCGCCGTCCGGCAGCTCGAAGGAGGTGGGGCTCAGACCCAGGATGGGGCCATAGCGGAGGGAGGCACGCTCGAGGAGGATCATCAGATCACCGCTTCCGAAGGCCGGGTCCGGCGGGCGGCCAGGAAGGTCCAGAGGCTGATGTGGAGCGCGGTGCCCAGGATGGTGGGCAGCCAGGGCAGCAGGGGCCGCTGCACCCCCACCAGCAGCTGAGGCCAGGTCTCGGCCAGCACGATGGGGTTGAGGGCCTGGGCAGACGGGGTGCCCGTCAGCCCATGGAGCATGGAGGCCAGGGTGCCCAGGCCCAACACCAGCCCCAGCACCCAGCCGATGCCGGCCCTGGGGGTGGCGGCCAGGCTGGAGGCGCCCACGGCCAAGGAACCCATGAGCAGGGAGCTGATGGCCATGGCGGGCAGGAGTCGCAGGGGCGCCGTCACCCAGACCGGCCCATGGGCCCCAGCCAGCAGCAGGGACATGAGCCAGGGCAGCAGGGCGAAGGGCAGCAGGATGACGAAGGGCAGCAGGGAGGCGAAGCCGAGCTTGGCCAGCAGGTAGTCCTTCGGCGCCACGGGATGGGCATACATGAGGGGCCGCACCCGGTAAAGGGTGTCCCGGGCCACGAGCCCGCCCCCCACCAGGGCCACCAGAAACCAGAGCAGGTAGCTGGCGGGGTTCAGCAGATCCGCCTGGAAGTCCGCGCCCTGGGTGAGGATGGTCTTCGCAAAATCCTGCATGGGCTTGAAGGCCTGGTTGGTGTGGAGCAGGTGGTCCACGTAGATGCGGGCCACCTTCCAGAGCAGCATCATGAGGAAAGCAAAGCCGAAGAAGCGGCCGATCTTCTGGCGCCAGAGCCGGCTGAAGTCGAAGCGCATGAGCACCAGGGCCGGGGGTTGCCCCAGATGCAGGTCCGGCGCGGGCGGAAGCGTGGGAGCGTAGATGGGCATATCAGCGTTCCCCAACGGCGGTTGAACCATTCGTGGGCGGGGAGTCAGGAGCAGGCCCCGCCTGGTCCTGACGCGGGGGCTCCGGGGGTGTAGGCCGCAGGCCGGTCCCCCGGACAGCATCGGGGTGAAGAGCGCGGAGCAGCACCTCGTCCAGCCGGTCGTGGCGAGGCGTGACCTGCACCAGGGTGGCCCCGCAACCCTGGGCCCAGCGGAAGGCGCCCGCAGGATCGGCCTCGGCGAGCTCGAGATCGTAGAGGCCGTTCCGGGCCTCGAGGACGGTTCCCAGTTCCGACAGTGCCGCCTCCTGGGCCGCATCCAGGGGGTCCAGGAAACGCAATTCCACGCGCTTTGCGAGGGCCTTGCGCAGGCCCGCCATGGAACCCGCCGCCTTGATCTCGCCCTGGTCCAGGATCACCAGCTGATCCGCCACCCGCTCCACGTCGCCCAGCAGGTGGGAAGCCAGGATGACGCCGGTGCCCAGCTCCGCGTGGACCCTCAGCACCAGGTCCAGCATGCGGCGCCGACCGTCGGGGTCGAGGCCGTTGGTGGGCTCGTCGAGGAAGATCAGCTCGGGGCTGTGCACCAGGGCCTGGGCCAGCTTCACCCGCTGGCGCATGCCCGTGGAGTAGCCGCTCACGGGCCGGTAGCGGGATTCGTCGAGCCCCACGAAATAGAGCACCTCGTGGGCGCGGTCCCGGGCCGCCTCCGGCGCGAGGCCGCTCAACTCGCCCCAGAAGGCCACCTGCTCGTAGGCCGAGGCATCCTCGATGAGGGCGTCGTACTCAGGCATGTAGCCGATGCGGGACCGCAACCGGGCGGATTCCGGCGCCCCCAGGGCCACCCCCAGGATGGTGCCGGAACCCCGGGAGGGCTTGAGCAGCCCCAGCAAGGTCTTCAGCAGGGTCGACTTGCCAGAGCCGTTCGGCCCCAGCAGCCCGACGATGCCACGGTCGATGGCCAGGGTCAGGCCCTTCAGGGCGGGGGCCGCTGTGGCGGCATAGCGCACTTCCAGATTCTCGAAGGCGATCAACGGGAACTCCACGAGGCTATCAAACCATCTCCAGGTTGTGGTCAGCTACGGGCGGCTGAAGGAATCGATTAGGCTATAGGGCACCATCCTCCCATTTCAAAGCAGGATTCGCATGCAGCTCCTGGACTGGCCCTTCCTAGACGCCCTTCAGACCGGGGCGCTGGCGGCGCTTTTCGTCAGTTTTGGCACCGATGCCTTCTCCCGACGGGACAAGATGATGGGCTGGCTGTCCCTGTCCTGCCTGCTGGTGGGACTGCGCCACGCCGTCCTGGCCGTGGGCACCCTGCCCACCCTGAACCCCGACCTGGTGGACCGGGCCCAGAGCCTGCTGGTGGCCTTCGGGTTCATCGCCCTCACCGCAGCCTTCGCCGAACTCTTCCCCGCCCAGGTACCCCGCCGCTTCCCGGTCTGGATCGCCCTGGCCATGATCCCGAACTACATCCGGAACCTCCTGCTGCCCCATCCCAGCTTCCTGGACACCTGGATGCACAACGCGGCCAACATTATTTACCTGGTGGGCTGTGGGTGCATCCTCCACTGGACCCTCCAGGCCCGCCAGAATGGCGACCCCATGGGAAGACGGCTGTTCCCGGGCTTCCTGGGACTGACCCTCCCCGTGGTGATCGAGATCGCCGCCCTCAGCCTGTTCGACCAGAAGATCCGCCTGTCGGGGTTCAGCCTGGTGGCCCTCGCCATGGGCATCGGCACCTCCTGGCGGTGGCTGGTCTCCAATGCCATGGAAGCCAATCTCCAGTCGGCGGAGGCCGAAGTGGATGTATGGCGCAGCCTGATTCCGGGCAGCGCCTTCCGCACCGACCGCCCCTCCCCCCTGATGGATGGCCTCTTCGGCCCCTCCTGGCCCGATCGGATCAGGAGCGCCCCGGACCAGCCTCTGGTGGGTTCGGATGGGTTCACCTACCGTTTCCGGAGCCGATTCCTGCACGAGAATGAGCGGGTCGGATGGTACGAACGGGACGAAGAGACTCAGCCTGGCCACCAGGGCTTCCTCTCCGGGTGGACCGTGGGGCTGGGCATGGATGACCCCTCGGAAAACGCCCGGATCCAGTCCCTCCTGCGCTCCTGGGGGGCCGATGTGCAGCTTTGGGGTACCATCCCCCCGCGGGAGGGTCCCTACCCCAGCGTGCTCCTCTGGGCCCGGGAGCCCAGCATCCTGTCGGTGTGGCGGGAGGACGACCTGGGGCGCCGCCGCCCCCGCTGGATCCAGATCGGCGGGCCCATCACCGACGGGCCCCACGCGCGCCTGGCCTTTGGCCCCTCGGAGTCCGGCCTCCAGCGCACCCTGGAGCGCCTGCTCTCCCGGGGCTGAACCTGGGGCACTTGCCCGAAGGCACGGCATCCATCGGAGAATGGGCCCATGAGTATGAAGCATGAGCGAAGTGCCACTTTGGCAAAGCCGAAGCCCGCAGGGCGCGGCACAGGGAGGCTCCGCCTCGGCAAGCGGAGCGAGCCGGAGCATGCGCAGCGTGCGATAGGCGGAGGTGCCGCGTGAGCTTCGCCCATCTTCACCTTCACACCGAGCACTCCCTCCTCGACGGCCTCACCCGGATCCCTGACCTGGTGAAGAAGTGCCGCGCCTCCGGCATGCCCGCGGTGGCAGTCACGGACCACGGCAACATGTTCGGCATGATGAAGCTCTTCGACGCCTGCGAGAAGACCCAGGACGCCGCCGGAAACTGGGCCGTGAAGCCCATCCTGGGCTGCGAGGTCTACGTCGCGCCCAAGACCCGCTTCGACAGGAAGCTCGAGGCCAAGAACACCACGGGGGAGGAGGGCCTGGAGGACTGCGTGGATCCCAGCGGCTCCCGGGACGCGGGCTACCACCTGGTGCTGCTGGCGAAGAACTCCGAGGGCTTCACGAACCTCTCCAAGCTGGTGTCTGCGGGCTTCACTGAAGGCTTCTATTACAAGCCCCGGGTGGACAAGGACCTCCTCAGGCAGCACAGCGGGGGCCTCATCGCCCTCTCCGCCTGCCTGGGCGGCGAGGTGCAGGCCCGCATCCTGCAGAACCGGCTGGACCAGGCCGAGCGGGTGGCCCGGGACTTCCGCGACATCTTCGGGGAGGACTTCTATCTGGAGATCCAGGACCAGGGATTCGACAAGGAGAAGGAGATCATCCCCTTCCAGCAGGAGCTGGCCGCGAAGCTGGGCATGCCCCTGGTGGCCACCAACGATGCCCACTACCTCAACCACGAGGACGCCGATCTCCACGACACGCTCCTGTGCATCGGCACCAAGACCACCAAGGCCAAGGAGAAGCGCATGCGCTTCTCCACCGACCAGTTCTACGTGAAGTCACCCGAGGAAATGCGAAAGGTCTTCCCCGATCACCCCGAGTACCTGGAGCGCACCCTGGAGATCGCCGCCAAGGTGGACCTGTTCCCCATCACCCGGAAGCCCGTCACGCCGCGCTTTCCCGTGCCCGAGGGCTACGATCTGGACTCCTACTTCCTGCACGTGGCGAAGGAGACCTTCGAGCAGCGCCTGGCCGAGTGCCGCCCCCTCTGGCAGGCGGGCACCCTCAAGCACGCGGAGGAGAAATACCGGGAGCGCCTGGCCTTCGAGCTGGACATGATCCTCAAGATGGGCTTCCCCGGCTACTTCCTGCTGGTCTGGGACTTCATCCGTCAAGCAAGGGAGATGGGCGTTCCGGTTGGCCCTGGTCGCGGTTCGGCGGCGGGCAGCATCGTGGCCTGGTCCATGAAGATCACCGACATCGACCCCATGCAGTACGACCTGCTCTTCGAGCGCTTCCTGAACCCCGAGCGCGTCTCCATGCCCGATGTGGACATCGACTTCTGCCGGGACGGCCGCCAGAAGGTCATCGACTACGTCACTGAGAAATACGGCCAGGACAAGGTCAGCAACATCATCACCATCAACCAGCTCAAGACCAAGGCCGTCATCAAGGACGTGGCGCGGGTCTTCGAGAAGGACTTCGCCTTCGCCAACAACCTCACCAAGCTGGTGCCCCAGGAGCCCGGCAAGCCCATGAGCATCGGCGAGGCCCTGCAGAAGAGCGACAAGCTGCGGGAGCTCTACGAGACCGATCCCGAGGTGAAGAACATCCTCGACATCTCCGCCCGGCTCGAGGGCCTGTCCCGCAACACCGGCGTCCACGCGGCGGGCGTCATCATCGCGCCGGACGAGCTCACCCAGTTCGCGCCCCTCAGCATGGACAAGGACAAGAAGGTGATGGTGCAGTACACCATGATGGAGGCCGAGCGGGCGGGCCTGCTGAAGATGGACTTCCTGGGCCTGGAAACGCTGACCCAGATCGCCAAGATCCAGGAAGTCATCGCCCGGCGCCACGGCCACCCCAAGGACATGACCACCATCCGCGCCTTCGATGACCGGAAGACCTTCGAGCTCTTCGCCGCCGGGGATACGGACGGCGTGTTCCAGTTCGAATCCGGGGGCATGAAGCAGCTGCTGCGGCAGCTGGGCCCGGACCGCTTCGACGACCTCATCGCGCTGAACGCCCTCTTCCGCCCCGGCCCCCTCGGCGCGGGCATGGGCACGACGTACGTGGAGCGCCGCCACGGCCGGGAGCCCGTGACCTACATGTTCCCGGACCTGGAGCCCATCCTGTCGCCCACCTACGGCGTGATCCTCTACCAGGAACAGGTCATGCAGATCGCCAGCCTCATCGCCGGGTACTCCCTGGGCGAGGCGGACATGCTGCGCCGGGCCATGGGCAAGAAGGACAAGGAGAAGATGGCCAAGGAGAAATCCAAGTTCATCGACCAGGGCGCCGCCCGGGGCTTTGACAAGGGCAAGGTCGCCGAGCTCTTCGACCTCATCGAGTTCTTCGCGGGCTACGGCTTCAACAAGAGCCACAGCGCCGCCTACGCGATGGTGGCCTACGAGACCGCCTACCTGAAGGCCAACTACCCGGTGGAGTTCATGGCCGGCCTGCTGTCCACCAAGTCCGGGCGCACGGACGACGTGGCCAAGTACGTGCAGAACTGCCGAGAGCGGGGCATCGATGTGCTCGGACCGGACATCAATGAATCGGCGCTGGATTTCACGGCCACGGGGGACCGGCAGATCCGCTTCGGCTTTGCCGCCGTCAAGGGCCTGGGGGACGCCGCGCTGCAGGCCATCCTGGAAGCCAGGAAGGCCGAGGGCCGGTTCAAGGACCTCTTCCACGCCCTGAAGAGCACCGACCTGCAGAAGGCCAACCGCAAGGTGTGGGAATCCCTCATCAAGGCCGGGGCCTTCGACAGCCTGGAGCCCAACCGGGCGGCCCTCCTCCAGGGCCTGCCCGATGCCGTGTCCGCCGCCTCCAGGGGCACCGGGGACTCAGGGCTCACCAGCCTCTTCGACGACGCGGAGATGGCAACGCTGAGCGAGGACTGGCGCGTGCCGGAAAACATCGAGCCCTGGGACCGCAAGGTGCGCCTCGCCGCCGAGCGCGAGGTGCTGGGCCTCTTTGTCAGCGGGCACCCGCTGGAGGAATTCGCCGACGCCATCCAGGTCCACACCCACGGCACCCTGGCCCGGGTGCTGGAGGACGCCACCTCCGGCCGCCTGCGAGACCGACAGGAAGTGACCATCGGCGCCATGGTGTCCACGGTGGCCTTCAAGACCAACCAGAAGGGGGAGCCCTGGGCCATCCTCCAGGTGGAGGACCTGGCCGGAAAGATGGAAGTGCTCCTCATGGCCAGCAAGTGGGATCCCGTCACCAAGAAGCCCGGGGGGCGGCCCTTCGAGCGGTTCCGCCACTTCGCCGTGCCCGAGGCCATGCTGCGCATCACCGGCGAGCTCCGGGTGGAGATCCTCCAGGGCAATAGCAATGGCAATGGCGGCGGCGAAGGGGAGGAGGAAGAGGAGCAGACCGTGGTGAAGCTCTTCGCCACCCTGCTGGAGCCCCTGGAGAACTTCCAGGGCCTGGGCTTCACGGGGGCCCTGATCCGCCTGCCCCCTGGGGAGTGCCCGCCCCGGCTGGGGCCCCTCCTGGGCGAACACCCGGGCGAACTGCCCGTGACCTTTGAGTACCGGTCCAGGGAGGGCCTGGTGGCCCGGGTGCGCGCGGGGCAGAACCTGCGCCTGAAATACGATGAGGCGCTGAAGGAGAAGGTGGCCAAGGAGACGGGCTGCGCCTTGACCTGGACCTACTGAGGCCCCCAGGGAGTATCCTCATGGGCATGACGAAATCCACTCCCGTGCCCGTTCCTGAACTCAAGATGGTGGTAGAGGCCCTGGTGGAAGCCGCCACCACCTGGACCGACATGCCTCTCGGCCGCCGGGACTTTCCCTCCCGGACCGCCTTGGCCGCCCTGGTGGAGGAACTGCGGGCCCTGCTCTTCCCGGGCTACTTCGGGGCCTCCGAACTGAAGGCGGAGACCCTGCGCTACCACCTGGGAGCCCGCATGGACCGGGTGGCCCACGGCCTGGCGGACCAGATCCAGCGGGGCCTCATGGCCTCCGACGCCACCTGCATGGAGTGCACTGAGCGCGCCCGGGCCCTGGCCCAGGCCTTCCTGGCCCGGCTGCCGGAAGTGCGCCGGTTGCTGGCCACGGACATCCAGGCGGGCTTCGAGGGCGACCCCGCCGCCACCAGTCCAGAAGAGGTGCTCTTCTCCTACCCCGGCTTCCTGGCTCTCACCAACCAGCGTCTGGCCCACGAACTGCTCTGCTTGGGCGTGCCCCTGCTGCCCCGCATGATCACCGAGCACGCCCACAGCATCACCGGGATAGATATCCACCCCGGCGCCAGAATCGGCGAGCGCTTCTTCATCGACCACGGCACGGGGGTGGTCATCGGCGAGACCTGCGTCATCGGCCGGAACGTGCGCATCTACCAGGGCGTCACCCTGGGGGCCAAGAGTTTCCCTCTGGATGTCGAAGGCCACCCCATCAAGGGTGTGCCCCGCCACCCGGTGGTGGAGGATGACGTCATCATCTACTCCAATGCCACCATCCTGGGGCGCATCACCCTGGGCCGGGGCTCGGCCATCGGCGGCAATGTCTGGCTCACCCGCAGCGTCCCCCCGGGCAGCGTCATCACCCAATCCAATGAAAAGGACGGGATGCCCGCATGACCACCCTCCTGCGCTTCCTCTTCTCCGCCATCGGCCTGCTGGTGGCCTGCTCCTTCGTGCCTGGCCTGGGTCACGGCACCTTCCTGGATCTGCTCATCGTGGCCGTGATCCTGGCGGCCCTGAACACCACCGTGGGCACCTTCCTCAAGCTCATCGCCCTCGTGCCCATGGCCTGTTCCCTCGGCTGCTTCAGCCTGGTCATCAACGGCCTGGTGTTCTGGCTGGCGGGCACGCTGTCAGCGAAGCTGGGACTGAACTTCACCGTGAGCGGCTTCTGGGCCGGCTTCTTCGGGGCCCTGGTCTCCAGCCTCATCGCCTCCATCCTGGGGGCGATCTTCATCCCCAAGGACCGCCAGCGGCCCCAGGGGCCCCCACCGCGCATCAAGGTCGTGAACTAGGCCTCTGGCCATTCGCGTTTATCGGGAGAGCTTCGCCTCATGGACCCGGAGTTCACGGGTTGGATGTGCAGGCCTCCAGGTCCCCATGGGGATAGGCAGGCCCCATCCGCTCAATCCGGCCCCTCCCCTGCGCCCATGTTCCATGACTCCGGGGTGGATCCGTTCCGACTGATCACGACATGCCATCAGGGTGCCCTTGACAGAGTCAAGGCCCGCCGGAGCGGGCCCTGACTCTGTTGTGGAGGGTTCCGATGGAACCCTGGGCTTGTTAGAGCAGTGAACCCGCCACCACGATGGAGCTGGGATTGGCTCCCACGGCCGTGGTCTCAGGGGCTCCTGGAGCGATCGGTGCAATGGCAGTGGTTCCATCCAGCGCCTTGAGAACGCCGGTGCCATCCACCCTCATGCGCCGGATGAGGCCGGCGTCACGGATGGCCGCGAAGGCGAACTGGCCGCTGCGATCAATGGCGAGGCAATCGGAGCCGTACAGGGTGAGGAAGTTGTAGGGAGACTCCGCGGTGGGTGTCAGGGTGCCGGCGCCACCATTCAACACGAAGGCGACCGCATCCTTGCTTTGATCGCCTGTGCCAAAGTTGAAGAAGGTGCTGAACACCACGTTCTTGGTGGGGTGGTAGGTGAGCCCATGCCGGACATGGCTGCTGAGAATGCCCAGGCTGAAGGGGGAATTGGTCACAGGGGTGAGGGTGCCCGTGGCGGGGTTCACACTGAAGGCGGCGACCTTATTGACGGCGGCCAGTTCGTTCGGAAGGGAATCCCCCCTGACGATCAAGTAGGTGCCGGTGGGATCCAGGGAAAGGCCGCTGGGGCCCGCGATCAGCTTGGTGGTGGTGTCCACCGACAGGCCGATGACCGAAACGCCCGTGTTGAAGGGCGAACCCGCCACGGGGCTGAGGGCGCCCGAAGCCGGATCGATCACGAAGGCTTCCACGACATCGGTGTTCGAGCAGGCCGCGAACAGGAACTTGCCGGAGGGATGCACCAGCAGTTCCCCGTTGTAGTTGTTGCTCGCGGTGAATGGAGAGCCAGGCACCGACGTGAGTGCGCCCGTGCCGGCATCGAGCGTGAAGGCGTAAATCTTCCCAATGTCCGAATTCACATACACGAAGCGGCCCGAGGGATCCACCGCCACGCTGGTGGTCAGCAGGGCGGGCTCGGTGACAAAGGGAGAGCCCGTCACATGGGTCAGGGCACCGAGGGTGGGCCCGGGGGTGGCGTCGATGGTGTAGACATAGACACCATTGTTCCGGCCCGCTGCGAACAGGAACTTCCCGCTGGGATCGGTGGTGACCCGCTCGACCGTGTAGCCCGTGTAGGGGGATCCGGTGACCTCGGTGAGTGCCCCATCGCCGGTGTTCAGGTTGAACCCGGAGAGGCCGCCGTTGTAGTTCGCCACGTAGACGAACTTCGGGGCAAAGGTCTTGACGGTGACAGTGGTCGTGGCCACATCGCTGCCATCGACATTCAGGGTGTAGGCGGTGGTGGTGCCCGGCGTCACGGTCAGCCCGGTGCCGCTGGTCACGGGGATGGCCCCCGGATTGATGAGGCCAGTACCCGTGAAGGTCGGCACCAGGATGGCGCCCTGACCCGCGGTGATGGTGGCGGGGCTGGCGGTGAGTACGGATTCCACGGCGACGGAATAGAACCCCGTCGATGTGGGGAGCAGGGCCTTGGTGACCACACACTTCAGGACCAGCGTGCCAACCGCGGTGGGGGTGAAGCTCAGGGCTTCGGTATTCGCCGCGCCGTTGATCGTGCCGGTTCCCGAATCGATGGTCCAGGCAATGGTGTAGCCCGCCTGGGTGGGCACGGAGGCGGCGTAGGTCTTACCGACCGTGGCATAGGGTGCGGCCGGTAGGGTCCAGCTCACGGGGCTGATCTTGGAGATCGGGTTGAGCTCGGCGACGAAGTTCTGCGTCAGCTGATCCGACAGGACGTTGGCGTAGCTCTTGGAGGCGGGGAAGAAGGTATAGCCCGCAAGAGTCGGTGTCACCGTGCCAGTCCAGTTGTACGACACGGTGAAGGTGTAGTTGCCGAAACCATCGATGGCGGCGGTCTTGGCCGTACCATCCGTGTAGGCGATGGACCCGCCTGAGACACCTGCATAGCCACTGATGGTGAAGGTGATGGCGGTGTAGGTGAAGTTCTGGGCCGTCTGGTCGGTCAGGACGTTGCTGAAGCTCCGGTTGGCGGGGCTGAGGGTGAACCCGGTGACCGCGCTGGGCGTCACCGTGCCGGACCAGTTGTAGGACACGGTGAAGCTGTAGTTGCCGGAACCATCAGCCGTGGCGGTCTTGGGCGTGCCGTCCGTGTAGGCGAGGGTCGCGCCGGCGCCGGGGGCGCCCAGGGCACCGGAGATGGTGTAGGTGATGGCCGTGGGCGTGAAGTTCTGCACCTGGTTGGCCAGCACATTGGTGAAGCTGAAGCTGGCGGGGCTGAAGGTGAAGCCGGTCTTCGTGGGCGTCACCGTGCCGGTCCAGTCGTAGGACACCGTGAAGGTGTAGTTGCCGGAGCCATCCGCCGTGGCGGTCTTGGCGGTGCCGTCCGTGTAGGCGAGGGTCGCGCCGGCGCCCGTGGCGCCCAGGGCGCCGGAGATGGTGTAGGTGATGGCCGTGGGCGTGAAGTTCTGCACCTGGTTGGCCAGCACATTGGTGAAGCTGAAGCTGGCGGGGCTGAAGGTGAAGCCGGTCTTGGTGGGGGTCACCGTGCCGGTCCAGTCGTAGGACACGGTGAAGGTGTAGTTGCCGGAGCCATCCGCCGTGGCGGTCTTGGGCGTGCCGTCCGTGTAGGCGAGGGTCGCGCCGGCGCCGGGGCGCCAGGGCACCGGAGATGGTGTAGGTGATGGCCGTGGGCGTGAAGTTCTGCACCTGGTTGGCCAGCACATTGGTGAAGCTGAAGCTGGCGGGGCTGAAGGTGAAGCCGGTCTTGGTGGGGGTCACCGTGCCGGTCCAGTCGTAGGACACGGTGAAGGTGTAGTTGCCGGAGCCATCCGCCGTGGCGGTCTTGGGCGTGCCGTCCGTGTAGGCGAGGGTCGCGCCGGCGCCGGGGGCGCCCAGGGCACCGGAGATGGTGTAGGTGATGGCCGTGGGCGTGAAGTTCTGCACCTGGTTGGCCAGCACATTGGTGAAGCTGAAGCTGGCGGGGCTGAAGGTGAAGCCGGTCTTCGTGGGCGTCACCGTGCCGGTCCAGTCGTAGGACACCGTGAAGGTGTAGTTGCCGGAGCCATCCGCCGTGGCGGTCTTGGCGGTGCCGTCCGTGTAGGCGAGGGTCGCGCCGGCGCCCGTGGCGCCCAGGGCGCCGGAGATGGTGTAGGTGATGGCCGTGGGCGTGAAGTTCTGCACCTGGTTGGCCAGCACATTGGTGAAGCTGAAGCTGGCGGGGCTGAAGGTGAAGCCGGTCTTGGTGGGCGTCACCGTGCCGGTCCAGTCGTAGGACACCGTGAAGGTGTAGTTGCCGGAGCCATCCGCCGTGGCGGTCTTGGGCGTGCCGTCCGTGTAGGCGAGGGTCGCGCCGGCGCCGGAGGCGCCCAGGGCACCGGAGATGGTGTAGGTGATGGCCGTGGGCGTGAAGTTCTGCACCTGGTTGGCCAGCACATTGGTGAAGCTGAAGCTGGCGGGGCTGAAGGTGAAGCCGGTCTTGGTGGGGGTCACCGTGCCGGTCCAGTCGTAGGACACGGTGAAGGTGTAGTTGCCGGAGCCATCCGCCGTGGCGGTCTTGGGCGTGCCGTCCGTGTAGGCGAGGGTCGCGCCGGCGCCGGTCGCGCCGAGAGCGCCCGAGATGGTGTAGGTGATGGCCGTGGGCGTGAAGTTCTGCACCTGGTTGGCCAGCACATTGGTGAAGCTGAAGCTGGCGGGGCTGAAGGTGAAGCCGGTCTTCGTGGGCGTCACCGTGCCGGTCCAGTCGTAGGACACCGTAAAGGTGTAGTTGCCAGAGCCATCCGCCGTGGCGGTCTTGGCGGTGCCGTCCGTGTAGGCGAGGGTCGCGCCGGCGCCCGTGGCGCCCAGGGCGCCGGAGATGGTGTAGGTGATGGCCGTGGGCGTGAAGTTCTGCACCTGGTTGGCCAGCACATTGGTGAAGCTGAAGCTGGCGGGGCTGAAGGTGAAGCCGGTCTTGGTGGGGGTCACCGTGCCGGTCCAGTCGTAGGACACGGCAAAGCTGTAGTTGCCAGAGCCATCCGCCGTGGCGGTCTTGGGCGTGCCGTCCGTGTAGGCGAGGGTCGCGCCGGCGCCCGTGGCGCCCAGGGCGCCGGAGATGGTGTAGGTGATGGCCGTGGGCGTGAAGTTCTGCACCTGGTTGGCCAGCACATTGGTGAAGCTGAAGCTGGCGGGGCTGAAGGTGAAGCCGGTCTTCGTGGGCGTCACCGTGCCGGTCCAGTTGTAGGACACAGTGAAGCTGTAGTTGCCGGAGCCATCCGCCGTGGCGGTCTTGGGCGTGCCGTCCGTGTAGGCGAGGGTCGCGCCGGCGCCCGTGGCGCCCAGGGCGCCGGAGATGGTGTAGGTGATGGCCGTGGGCGTGAAGTTCTGCACCTGGTTGGCCACGACATTTGTGAAGGGCTGGCTGGCGGGGCTGAAGGTGAAGCCCGTCTTGCTGGGCGTCACCGTGCCGGACCAGCCGTAGGACACGGCAAAGCTGTAGTTGCCGGAACCATCAGCGGTGGCGGTCTTGGCGCTGCCATCCGTGTAGGAGAGGGTCGCGCCGGCCCCCGAGGCGCCCAGGGCGCCCGAGATGACGGGGACGATGGCCGTGGGCGTGAAGTTCTGCACCTGGTTGGCCAGCACATTGGTGAAGCTGAAGCTGGCGGGGCTGAAGGTGAAGCCCGTCTTGCTGGGCGTCACCGTGCCGGACCAGCCGTAGGACACCGTGAAGCTGTAGTTGCCAGAGCCGTCGGCGGTGGCGGTCTTGGCGCTACCATCTGTGTAGGAGAGGGTCGTACCTGCCCCGGCGGTGCCCGAGATGGTGAAGGTGATGGCCGTGGCGGTGAAGTTCTGCACCTGGTTGGCCAGCACATTGGTGAAGGCCTTGTTGGCCGGGCTGAAGGTCACCCCGGTCTTCGTGGGCGTCACCGTGCCGGTCCAGTTGTAGGACACCGTGAAGCTGTAGTTGCCGGAGCCATCGGCGGTGGCGGTCTTGGCGGTGCCATCCGTGTAGGAGAGGGTCGCGCCGGCACCCGTTGCACCCAGGGCGCCGGAGATGGTGTAGGTGATCGGCGTGGCAGTGAAGGTCTGTCCCGGCTGATCGCTGGTGACGCTCGTGTAGGTCCGGCTGACGGGGGTGAAGGCATAGCCCGTCAGGGTGGGCGTGAGGGTGCCGGAGGCCCCGGAGGTGACCGTGAAGCTGAAGGCGCCAGTTGAAGCAGCCGTCGTGGTGCCACCGGTGTAGGTGATCAGCGCACTGGCCACGCCCGCGTTGCCGGAGATGGTGTAAGTCGGCGGGGGAGGCGGGGTGGAGCCCCCACCACCGCAGCTGGCCAATCCAAGCAGGGTGGCCACCAGTACGAACGTACTCAGGAAGGATCTAATGCGCACGGTGTTCCTCCAGGACTTAAAAAACAACAAGCAGGTCAACGATGGATTCGAACCAGACTATCAGGTGTTTAAAGAGAGGCGAATCGGAAGTGCTTAAAGATTTTTTCATAGGCCTGGTTTGAGGTGAAATTGGCTTCAAGATGTCGACGGCCAGCCGCCCCCATCCGGGCGCGAAGGGCCGGGTCCGCCGCCAGCCGGTCCAGATGTGCCTGGAAAGTGGCCAGGTCCCCGGCCAGGCACCAGAGCCCAGCCTGGGATGCCTCGAGCATGGCGCCGAAGTCCGTGGCGCGGTCCAGGGCGGCCAGGACCGGCATCCGGATCTCGAAGTAGGAGAGCACCCGGGAGGGGAAATTGGGGATGGTGAAGCGCGGATCAAGGCAGATCATGCCGATATCGCACTCCCGCGCCAGGGCTTCGTAGTCCAGCCTCGGGAGCTCGGACAGGAGCGTCACGTGAGTCAGCCCCTTCGTGGCGATGGCCTCCGCCAGCCGCTTGCGTTCGGTGCCCCTTCCCACCAGCAGGAAATGGAGGTCGCTCCGGTGGCGATTGGCCTCGAAGACCTGCAGCAGGAAATCCAGCCCCTGGGGGACGCCCAGGTTGCCACCGTAGAGGGCCACCACGGCCTGCTCGGGGATCCCGTACTTCCGGCGGAGAGGACCCGGCGGGAGCAGGCCCGTGTCAGGTCCGGGTGTGCGGGTGTTGGGCAGCACCTCCAGCCGATCGGCGGGGATCTCCGGACTGTGCTGGCGCAGGTACGCCACGTTGCCGGGGGACATGCAGCCGATGCTGTCGGAGAGCCGGTAGAGGCGCCGTTCCTGCCTCCTGAAGTAGGCGAACAGCAGCGGATTCCGGATCATCCCGAGGTCCCGGGCGTTCTGGGGGAAGATGTCCTTCAGGATGAGGTAGGTCTTCGCCCATGGCTGCCTTCGCTTCAACCCCTGGATGATCCGGGAAAAGGTGACCGGCGGGGCGACGTACAGCACCAGATCGTAGCGGCGTTCGGGCAGGAGCCGCGCCATGGCCCGGCTCAGCAGCCAGGGAATGGTGACGGTGCCGAGCCCCTTTTCGTAGAGGCCCACATCGAAGATGTTGCCCGTGCGGACCCGCAGCACCTGGAATGGGCCCTCCTGAACCAGTCGGGTGGGTCGCCGGTTCTTCCGTTCGTCGATGGTGACCACGTCCACCTGGTGGCCCTGGTGGCAGAACTCTTCCATGAGCTGCTTCAGGTCCGAGGGGGGCGCGCTGTCCCCGGTGGGCAGGGGGAAACCGAAGGTGAGGTAGAGGACCTTCATGACTTGGGCCCTTTCGGTGCCAAGGCCCGCGCCACCCCGGGGGCAGGCAGCCAAGAGAATGGGATCCCCCTGATCATGGGGCGGGCCTGTAGTGGCTGACGACCACCATGAACTTGCCGGAGGCGAGCTGGGGGATCTGGTCCACATGCACCACGGACACGGAGGCATCCGCCCCCAGGAAGCCCTTCACCAGCTCGACGAAGATCGCGTCCTCGTACTGCCCGAGGGCCCCATTCAGGATGATCCGATACCGTCCCTTGGCTTCCTGGACGAACTGGAACTGCTTCAACCGGGTGAAGGGCCAGAAGTGGTTGCACACGACCACGGGGGAAAGCAGGCGGTCCTGGGTGTCGTAGATGAAATCCAGCCTGCGGCCCTCCACCTCGCTCAGGGTCTCGGTCCGCCATCCGCAGGAAGGGGAGGACTGCCTGATCACCACGTCCCCCGTGTCGTACCGGATCATGGGCATGGCGCGGTTGTACAGATCCGTGACCACCATCCGGGCCCGTTCGCCGGGATTGGCGGGAAGGTCCTCGTCCAATTTGAGGAATTCAAACACGTAGCTCGCCGTGTTCAGGTGGAACTCATCCCCGTCAGCGCATTGCTGGGCGAGGACGCCATTCTCCTGGTTGGAGTACCGTGAGACCACCGGGCACCCGAACCGGGCGCGCAGGGCCTCCCGCGTCTGCGGGGGGAGCCATTCAGAAATGCTGATGATGGACCGCAGGGAGAAGGCTTCGGGCCCATCCCCCCGATCCTCCAGGTGCCGGACCAGCGGGCCGAAGGTCGAGGGGTAGCCCAGCAGGCACCGAATGTTCCGATCCCGGTGCAGGAGTTCCCCCAGGGAGGCCATGCGGGCCTCGTCCAGGTGGGAGATGTCGAACATCACCGCGTTTTCACTGAAAGCCGCCAGGCGAGATTTTCGGTTGTGCTCGTTCCACACCCGGGTGAACACGAAGCGATCTCCCACCCGGTAGCCCGCCCGTCGCCCGAAGCAGATCATTTCGGCGAGAACCCGGCGGCGCTTGTCCGGATCCTGAAGGATGGCGAAGGGCGTGCCCGTCGAGCCGCTGGTGTGCAGGGTGTGCAGGCGGACGCCGGAAAACCCCGTCGACCGGAAGGCATCGTACTGGGCCTTGAGGATGGCCTTGTTGATGACCGGGAAATCCTGAAGAGATTTGAACGCCCGGTAGTCGCCATAGAACGCCGTGGACTCCACGGCGTAGTCGAGCAGCCCCTGCAGAAGGTCGGCGGATGGGGTGCCCGAGGCCAGCCGGGCTTCAATGTCTTCGCAGTGCTTCCGGATAGGGGAGCCCTGGAGCAGATCCCTCGCCCAGAAACCCCAGTTCCGCACCCGTGCCGAAAGCATCAAGCCCGTCCTTGCCGATGGTGGGGCTGGGCCGACCCAGCGCGCCCGGTCCAAGGTTCCCCAGGGCCCTGACCCATGTCAATCGAGGACCTTCGGCGGGCGCCGGCGAGGGCGCGGCCGGAAGCGAAGGCAGGCTGGCTCACGGGGCAGGCCTGTAGCGGCTGAGGATCAGGGCGTACTTGCCCGATGGCAGGCTCGGGATGGGGTCCAGGTGCACCACAGAAACCCTGGCGTCCTCCCCCAGGAAGATCCTGGCCTTCGCCACGAAGTCCTCATCCCGGTAGTGGCCCCGGGCCCCGTTCACCACCAGCTGGTACCTGCCCTGCCCTTCCTGGATGAACTGGAACTGTTTGAGCTGGGTGAAGCCCCACAGGTGGATGGACACGGTCGCCGGGGAGACCAGGCGGTCCCGGGTGTCGTAGATGAGGTCTTCCCGGCGGCCGCGGATATCGCCCAGGGTCTGGGTTTCCCAGCCGCAGCTCGGGGAGGACTGGCGCAGGACCACGTCGCCGGTGTCGTAGCGGATGAGAGGCATGGCCCGGTTGAACAGATCCGTCACGACCAGGCGGGCCTCTTCGTCAGGCCTGGCGGGCTCGTCCTCATCGAGCTTGAGGAACTCGAAGACGAAGCTGGCGGTGTTGAGGTGGAACTCGTCTCCATCCACGCACTGCTGGGCGAAGATGCCGTTCTCCTGGTTGGAGTAGCGGGCCACCACCGCACAGCCCAGGCGTGCCCGCAGGGCGGTCCGGACTTCCTCCGGCAGTCG
The DNA here is from genome assembly GCA_016721195.1 of Candidatus Geothrix skivensis. Lineage (GTDB taxonomy): Bacteria > Acidobacteriota > Holophagae > Holophagales > Holophagaceae > Geothrix > Geothrix skivensis. The sequence continues at coordinate 100,420 of JADKIO010000011.1, forward strand.
CTCGGAGATGCTGATGATCGTGCGGAGTTGGAAGGCCTCCGGCGGGTCGCCCCGGGCCTCCAGGTGTCGGACCAGGGCCTCCAGAGTGGAGGGGTAGCCGATCAGGCAGCCAATCCGATGGTCGCCTCTCAGGAGATCCCCCAGGGTGCGCATGCGGTTCTCGTCCAGGAGCGAGATATCGAACATGATCGCGTTTTCCCTCAGGGCCCCCAGCCAGGACTTCCGGTTGTGTTCATTCCACACCCGCGTGAAGACGTACCGATCCCCCACGTGGTAGCCGGCGCGGCGGCCGAAGCAGATCATCTCGGCCAGGACCCGGTGACGCTTGTCCCAATCCTGGTAGATGGCCAGAGGATTGCCCGTGGAACCGCTGGTGCGCATCACGTGCAGGCGGGTGTTCCGGAAGGTCTCCGAAAGGAAGTGGTCCGGCTGGGCCTTGACGATGTCCTTGCTGGTGATGGGGAAGTCCTGCAGGGAGCGGTAGCCGCTGCATCCGGCGTAGAAGGGCGTGGTCTGCACCGCGTGCCGCAGGATGGCCTCCAGGCGCTCGGGAGACTCGGCCCCGGAGGCCAGTAGGGCGTCGATATCCTCACAGTGCTTGCGGATGGGGGACCCTTTGAGCAGATCGTTGGCACGGAAGCCCCAGTTCCGCACCCGCGCAGTGAGCATCGAACCACTCCTTGCTAATAACCGTGGGTACCGCCGTTCATCCAGGAATGTACCAAGGGTTTCCAGGCCCGGATCATAAGTCAACCTGAATGTCTGCAGTGAACCCTTCCCCCGGCGATCCCGGCCGCCGCCGGAGGCCGGCCAACTGCGCCTGGGCCCCGCTATGAATGGGCGCAAGGCAGCGGCAGGGTCCCCGAACCTCCACCACCACGGAGGAGCGGGGGGAAGGTGGACCGGACGTTCGGGAAGGACTCAGGGCTGGGGCAGCAGCACGGCGTCCTTGATGTGCACGGGGAACTGGGGGATGTCGCCCTGGCCCCGGCGCCACTCGGTCTTGACCTTGGCGATCTTGTCCACGGCCTCCATGCCCGAGACCACCCGCCCGAAGGCGCAGTAGCCGAAGCCCTCCTCGCTGAAGCCGCGGGGATCGAGGCTCGGGTTGTTGGCCAGGTTGATGTAGAACTGGGCCGTGGCGCTGTGGGGATTGCCCGTGCGGGCCATGGCGATGGTGCCCCGGGTATTCTTGAGGCCCGCCTTGGCGGTGGAGGCCACCTCGTTCTGGATCGGGTCCCGGCCGGGCTTCTCCTCCAGGCTTTCCAGCAGGCCGCCCCCCTGGATCATGAAGCCGTCGATGACCCGGTGGAAGATGGTGCCCTTGTAGTGTCCGTCCTTCACGTACTGCAGGAAGTTCGCCACGGTCTTCGGGGCCAGGTCCGGCTCCAGCTCCACCACGATGGGGCCGTAGCTCGTCAGCAGCTGCACCCGGGGCTTGCTGACCGGAGCCGGAACTTGGGCGGGCGATGGCTGGAGGACGGGCACCTGCGCCGCCATGGGAAGGACCATGGCGAGGGCACAAAGGGTGGAACGGAACATGGGGACTCCTGGAGGACGGGGACTGTTTCCAGTTGAGCTTAGCGGCAAGGCGTTAACCGGCCCAGGCGTCCGCGCCTGGGACCGTGTTGAACGACGTAAGCGGCCACGACTAGATTCTGCCGCGAATCGAGAAGAAGCTCCCGCTATCGTGGATTCATGCCCTTCTTCGACCTGCCCCCCTGGATGATCTCCCTGCTGCTGGCCCCCTTCGGGCTGGTGCTGGGCTCCTTCGGCAACGTGCTCATCCATCGCCTGCCCCAGGAAGATCCGGCCGATCGGAACGTCATCACCAGGGCCAGCCACTGCCCGGGCTGCAAAGCCCAGATCAAGCCCTGGCACAACGTGCCCTTGTTCGGCTGGCTGTGGCTGCGGGGCCGCTGCGCCGCCTGCGGTTGGCGGATCCCGGCCCGCTACCCCCTGGTGGAGCTGCTCACGGGCCTGCTCTTCGCGGCCTCCCCCTGGGTCCTCCCCTTCGGCACCCTCATCTGGTTCAAGGGACTCCTCTGCGGCTTCGCCCTCATCGTGCTCTTCTTCACCGACTTCACGGAAATGATGCTGCCGGACGTCCTGCAGATTCCCCTGATGGGCATCGGGTTGCTGCTCACCCTGCCCCAGCTCCTCTGGCCCGAGGCCCTGGTGAAGGTCTGGACCGGCCCGGTTGACATCCTCCAGGCCCTGGCCTTCCACAACGGCCTGCAGCCGGCGCCCGCCTACCACGGCTTCGAGCCCACGGTCACCTGGCTGAACAGCCTCCTCGGCCTGGCCGTGGGCTATGGCGTCCCGGCCCTCATGAACCTGCTGTACAAGGCCATCCGGAAGACCGACGGACTGGGCATGGGCGACTTCAAGATGCTGGCCTGGCTGGGTGCCTTCTGGGGCTGGGCTCCCATGCTGGGAATCCTCTTCCTGGGCGCGGGTCTCGGTGCCGCCGTGGGCGTGCCCCTGATGCTCATGCGCCGCAGTGGGGGCCAGACCATGCTGCCCTTCGGCTGCTTCCTGGCCCTGGCCACCCCCATCGTGGTGTTCTTCGGGCGGGCATTGTGGTTGGGGTACCTGGGGTGGCTGGGGTAGTTAGGCCCTAAGCCCGACTCTGCATGATCCTTCGCACGGAAGGTGTGGGGGCAGTCGGCATTTGCTTTGGGTTGAGCGGTAGGACCCAGGTTTGCCCGGCTGCGAACGGGATCGATCATATGGATGGAATGCCTCCCTCATCGTGATGCAACATGCCCGTCCGGATGGGTCCAACGCCACAAAACACCAGGTTTTTAGGCCTTTCCAGGGTGGCGCAAAACCTGCATGCTCTCTGTGAAATGCTATGGTGTAGGCGTCTTGAGCGTCTCCGCCCCTTCCACCGATTGTCCAGCAGGAGGTTCGTGATGGCCTTGTTTTCCAAGTGGCGAAGCCTGGGGCAGCTGGTCAGCACCCTGCTGGTGGCCCTGCTCCTTTCCTGCGGCGGAGGCGGAGGGAATCCTCCCCCGCCCGAGGGGAACCTCCGGGTCTTCAACGATGGCAACCTTACCCTCCGGCATCTCTACGTGACGCCCAGCACCAGTTCCTCCTGGGGGGTCGACCAGCTCGCGCCGAGCTTCCTGCTGCCCGGGGAATCCATCACCCTGACCCGCCTCTATCCGGGTTCCTACGATGTCCAGGCCCGCTTCTCGGATGGCAGCTGGGACCAGGTCTATGACGTTCGGATCCAGGACCAGGTCACGACCATCCTCAGCATGCTGAACACCGGCAACGGCGCGGTGGCCGTATTCAACAACTCCGGCTTCACCCTCAACGGGATCTACCTGACACCCAGCATCTCCACCACCTGGGGGCCCAATCAGGCGGACCTGCCACTCCTCACCGGACAGACCCTGACCCTCACCGGGGTCGCCCCGGGCACCTACGACCTTAGGGTGGTCTTCTCCGGCGGGAGTTCCCTCGATACCCGGGGCATCAGCGTGATCGCGGGCGCCACCAGCACCATTCAAGTGAACTAGGGGGAAACCATGCGATTCATCATGTCACCCGTGGCCATGATCCTGCTGACCGCCAGTTTTTCGGCCTTCGCCTCCCAGACCGAGCCGACTGGCGCCAGCCCCACCCACCGCACCCAGGTCCTTCGTCCGGGGAAGGGCGAAGCCCGCGTGCGGGATGCGTCCGCTGCCCGTACGGCTTCTCCACGCCCAACACCCCCGGCGGAAGGCACTGGACGCTCCCGCCCCTACCAGGCCCCCAAGCCCGGTGAAGGTGCCCCCAAGGACTGATCTCCGGGGGAGGGCGCCTTCCACTGGAGGGCTTCCCATCGGGTGTGAGCCATTCCGACACACTTGGGCCGGAGCGGAAACCTGTTCAGGGAGGGAAGCCTCCCCCCGACGGAAGGTGCCTTGAGCCTCCTGTGTATCCCTTCTTGCGCCGTGTGCTAAAAAGGACGAGAGGGTAGGCATACCCTAGCCCTGGAGTAATCATGCCTTTCTGTCCCCGCGCCCTGCTGGTGATCTGTGCCACGGTCATGCCCCTCGCCGCGCAGCTCGAACACTCCCGCGCCAAGGTGGATCCCAGCATTCCCGGCTACCTGCCCGGGATGACCATCACCGAGATGGTGACGGCGGTCGGTTCCGATCCCCTGGCCCAGCTTTGCGACGAATGGAACCTCGGTTTCCGGAAGTTCAACCCTTCCGCCAACCTGAAGTTCACCCCTTCGACCACCCCGCCCGCGGTCAAGGCCTTCGTGGAGGGCGCGGCGGACCTGGCCTTCCTGGCGCGGGAAATGACCCCGCCGGAGTTGAAGGCCTTCGAGGCCAAGCACGGCTATGCCCCGATCCGGATCCCCCTCTGCATCGATGCCACCATCGTCTTCGTCAACCGCAGCAACCCCCTGAAGAAGATCTCCATGGGGGAGTTGGACGCCATCTACGGCACCAAGCGCCTGGGGGGCGCCAAGGAGGATCTCAAGACCTGGGGTGACCTGGGCCTGAGGGGCGAGTGGAAGAGCCGGACCATCACCCCCTACAGCCGCGAGAAGACCACCGCCATCGCGCAGCTGTTCCGGGACCAGGTCCTGCTGAAGGGAGAGGCCAAACCCACCGTCGTGGAGTGCATCGATGCAAACAGCGTGGCGGAATCCGTGATCACGGACGCCGGCGCCATCGGTTACGCCCCCATGGTGGCCTGGTATGCCAGCAACCGGGTCCTGCCGGTCATCCCCTACCAGTCGGAGGAGGCGATCGCCCCCACCCAGGAGGCCGTCCTGGCGGGCAAGTACCCCATGACCCGCCTCAACTACCTCTATGTGAACCGGGCGCCGGGCAAGCCCCTGGCCCCAACGGTCAAGGAGTTCGCCACCTTCGTCCTTTCCCGGGAGGGTCAGGCCTGCGTGGCTGATGCCGGCCTGTTCCCCGCCCCCCCGGATCTGGTCAAGGCAGGGTTGAAGCGTCTCCAGTAGGGTCCTCCCCCAGCGGATCTCCTGGAGCAGTGGATCCGTCTCCCTGCCCCGCGGCGCGGCCGTTGCCAAGTGGAGGAGGCCGTCTCAGGACAACATGGTGCGCACCTAGGCTTCGGCCCTGATTGGACGGCCCGACCCCATCCATTCACCCCTCGCCGCGAACCCCTCGTCCCAGAGGCTGCTGGGGGCGGGATCCCCGGGGGCATCCTGGGGGGAACCCAACTCAAGGAGTCCCCATGCGGCTTCTCCGCACCCTGGCCCTGGCCGCCCTGGCCTTCCTATCCTCCGCCACGGCGGGAACCCCCATTGCCATCGGCGAGGCCCTGAAGCTGCCCTCCAGCATTCTTGGGGAGGAGCGCCGGATCCTGGTGTCCACGCCCGCAGACTACGGCCGGAACCAGGCGCGGTATCCCGTGCTCTACCTCACCGACGGGGACGCGCACCTGACGCACACCCGCGGCACCGTGGACTTCCTGGCCCGGAACGGCCTCATGCCCAACCTGATCATCGTGGCCATTCCCAACACCAACCGCACCCGGGATCTTACGCCCACCCGAGCTCTCCGCCCCAGGCCCGACGGGAGCCGCCAGGAAGTACCGAATAGTGGCGGCGCAGGGAAGTTCCTGGACTTCTTCGAGAAGGAACTCTTCCCCTTCGTGGAAGCCAACTACCGCACCAGCCCCTACCGGATCTTCGCCGGACACTCTCTTGGCGGCATGCTGGCGCTGCACATCCTGCTGGAGCGTCCCGAACTCTTCAACGCCTACGTCTCGGTGTCGCCGTCCCTGGACTGGGACGACAAACTGATCCTTCGCCGCGCCCATGAGGCTTTGAAACCGCACAAGGAATTCCAGAAGACGCTGTTCGTCACCATGGGTGATGAGGAAACGGGAGAGCCCCGGCCCAACAGCTTCGACCGCCTGCAGAGCCTCCTCAAGTCCGTGAAGGCCAAGGGCTTCAGCTGGGAAGCCAAGCTCATGCCCGACGAGGACCACGGTTCGGTCGTACTGCGCAGCCACTACTGGGGCCTGCGCAAGGTCTTCGAGGGCTGGCGCCTGCCCCTGGATCGGCAGACCCGCACCTTCAAGGGGGATCTGGCCGACATCCAGTCCCACTACGCGGGTCTGACGGCGCGGCTGGGGTATCCGGTGGATGCACCCGAGCAGCCCATCAACCAGGTGGGCTACCAGTTCCTGGGGCAGAAGGAACTCGACAAGGCCATCGCCGTCTTCCGCTACAATCTGGCGCTGCATCCCGCTTCCGCCAACGCCCACGACAGCCTCGGCGAGGCACTGGAGAACGCAGGGAAGCTGGCCGAGGCCCGCGATGCCTACGCCAGGGCCGTGGAACTGGGGCAGAAGCACCAGGATCCGCTCCTCGCCGCGTTCACGCAGAACCTGGAGAGGATCACGGCCAGGATGAAGTGAAGGCCCCGCTCCCCTGGCACTGCGCCATCAATTCATCACCGCGCCGGCGTGGATGGTCAGGACCTCAAGCCGCTTCGGCCCCGCCGGTCGCCGCCACACCACCTCCTCGCCGGGCTCCGCATGCAGGAGGGCCTCGGCCAGGGGCGAGACCCAGCTGATCTTTCCGAGGGCGGCGTCGGCCTCGTCTTCGCCCACGATGCTGTAGCGCTCCACCCGGCCCGACCCGTCCTGGACCTCCACGGTCATCCCGAAGCGCACCCGGTCCGGGGCCTGGGCCGTGGGGTCCACCCGGATGGCGCGCTGGAGCCGCCCCTCCACCCAGCGCAGGTCCCGCTGCACCGTGGCCAGTTCCTGGGGATCCGCGAGCTTCCCGGCCTCGAGCAGGCGGTCGCGCCGGACGGAGAGGTCCGCGGCCAGGGCCTCCAGCTGGCTCAGTCCGGCCGGCGTCACGTAGTTGGGGTGGGGGCTCTGGGGGCGCTCGGGCACGGCCTCCGGGCGTCCCGCGTCATCCGGATCCTTCATGAAGGCTCGGTTCACAGGCCGCTCCGATGGATTCGCCTCAGCCGCGGGCGGCTGCGGTGCCTGGCCCCTGGCTGAGCTCCATCAGCACGCCGCCGGTTTCCGCCGGATGGATGAAGGCCACGCGGCAGCCGTGGGCGCCGTTTCTCGGGGCCTGATCGATCATGCGCACGCCCTTGGCCAGCAGGGTGGTCACGGCTTCGTCGATGTCGTCCACCTCGAAGCAGACGTGGTGGATGCCGGGGCCGCGCTTCGCCAGGAACTTGCCGATGGGGCCTTCGGGATCGGTGCTCTCCAGGAATTCCAGGGTGCTCTGGCCCACGGGGAAGAAGGCTGTCTTCACCTTCTGCTCGGCCACTTCCTCCGTGTGGTCCGCAGACATGCCGAAGAGCTTCGCCATGCGCGCCATGGCTTCGTCCAGGCCGGTGGCGGCAATGCCCAGGTGGTTGATGCGAAGCAGTTTCATGGGGTCAGTATAGGCCAGTGGCTGGGGGCTTTGGGCTGCGGGGTGGGAGCTCCGGAGCAACCTCCAGCTGGCCGTCTCCCGTGGTCCCTCAGTGCTGGCAGGCGGGTGCCACGCCCATGCTCACCTGGCCATCGGCCACGGTGAGCTTGCCCTTGCTGCCCAGAAAGCCCAGCACGCCCTCGAAGTCGAAGCAATCGCCATGGCAGTTGCTGTAGGTGGCCCCGTTTCCGTGGGCGGCGACGGCTGCGGCCTGCAGCTCCTCCAGGGGGCAGGTCCCGCCCTTCTCCAGCAGCAGGCTCAGCAGGTCGTGGCCGTAGAGGGGCTCGGACATGGGGATCTCCAGTTCAGGAGTCTGTACTCCTAAATATATTCTAGCCCAGGTGGAGGTGATTCCGGTCACGACACCAGTGTGAGCGCGACCTCCCGGAGCAGGGGCTCGGGGCTGAGGTTGCGGGGCAGGTGCCGCAGGGCCTCGAGAACGGCCGCCTGGGGAGCCTTGAGGTCCCGCTGGGGCGTGGCGAGGGGCGCCAGGGCCTCCCGCCAGGGCGCCAGGGCCGGGGCCTCCCCGGCGCGGATGCGGGCCAGGTCCGCCAGCAGGCGGAGCAGCAGCTCCAGGGGTTGCCGCAGCTGCTCGCCCTGGGCCAGGACGGCTTCCTTCTCCGGCAGCAGGGGTGCCGCCCACTCGGTGAAGGGACGCCCCGCCAGGAGGGCCAGCCAGGCCTCCACCTGGGCCTCTGCCCGCCGGAAGGCCACTTCATCCAGGAAGCGCAGGCTGCCTTCGCCCAGGGCGGACCAGCGCTCGTGATCGGCTTCCTGCCAGCCGTTCCGCAGGGCCACGGTCCAGGCCTCCCGGGGGGCCAGGGGCGCGAAGGGGATGCGCTCGCAGCGGCTGCGGATGGTCTGAAGCAGGGCTTCGGGACGATGGGTGACCAGGATGAAGTGCGTGCCCGGAGGGGGTTCCTCCAGGGTCTTGAGGAGGATGTTGCCGCTGGATTCGTTGAGGCGGTGGGCCTCCTCCACCAGGATCCAGCGGTGGCAGGCCATGGGCGGGGCCAGGGCAGCCCACTCGATGACGCCCCGGCTGAAGCGGGGCTGGTTGTTCGAGTCCAGACCCTCCCGGATTTGATCGATGCGGATGACGCCAGCCTTGCCCTCGGGGGTGATGCGCAGCAGGTTCGGCAGCTCGAAGGGCAGGTCCTCCCCCTGGAACATCCGGCAGCCTTCGCACTGGCCGCAGGCCGTGCGCCGGAAGCAGAGCTCGCGCTGGGCCAGTTCCAGGGCCACCCGGCGCTTGCCGATGCCTTCGGGCCCGGTGAAGAGCAGCGAGCCCCGGATGCGACCTTCCTGCAACCGCAGCAGCAGCCGCTCCCGGGTGGCCTGGTGGCCGACCACATCCAACGAGTACATCAGTCGATCCCGAACCCGGCGCTGCGCAGCAGGGGCGCCACCCGGGTCCATATGGCGGCTTCGACTTCGTCCACCGGATCGCGGGCAGGGATCAGCGCCACCCGGTTGGGGTGGTTCTGCGCGATGACCAGGAAGCGGTTCCGCACCCGCCGGTGGAACTCCAGCTCGGCTTCATCGAACCGGGTTTCGGCGAACTCGATCCCCAGGGCCAGGTTGCGCACCTCCACCCGCTGGAGCGACAGCTCCGGATCCATGTCGAGCATCACCGTGAGCTGGGGCTTGAGCCCCCTTAGAACCAGATCGTTCAGGCGGTCCAGGGAGGATTCGGCCACGCCACTGGCCCCCTGGTAGGCGCGGGTGGAGTCCTCGAAGCGGTCCAGTAGGACGATCTTCTCCTGAGCCAGGGCCGGCCGGATCACGGTCTCCAGGTGCTGGGCCCGGTCGGCGTAGAACAGCAGCAGCTCGGCCTCCGCGCACCAGGTCTCGCCGCTGGAGTGGCGCTCCAGCAGGAGACGGCGCAGCTCGCGACCCAGGGCGGTACCACCGGGTTCCTTGGACACCACCAGCGGCAGGCCGAGGCGCCGCAGGCGCTCGGACAGGCGCAGCAGCTGGGTGGACTTGCCGGAGCCCTCCACGCCCTCGATGGTGATGAACACGCCCTGCACGGCACCTCCGTGGCTCGAGGATAACCTGCCCGGTGGGAGTCAGGGGGCGGGCGACAGGTACCTGACAGAGTGGTATCCTGCTCGAAACACCAGGAGTGACCGGTGGCCGAAGCGATCCATTGCCCGAGCTGCACCACCCGCTACCGCCTTCGTCCCGAGCGGCTGAAGCCGATCATCCGCCGGGCCAAGTGCTTCACCTGTGGCGGCGAGTTCCCCGTGGGCGACGTGGTGCAGCGTCTTCTGGCCCCTCCACCCCAGGCGGCCACCGCTGCCTTCGCCCCGGCTGCCGTGGCCGCCATGCAGCAGGAGGTCCTCGAGCCGGACCTGCACCCGGACGCTGCCCTCGCTCCGCTGCCGGCCGCTTCCCTTTCTGCGGATGATCTGAACGGCGCGGATGTGGAGATCCTGGAGAAGACCCTCGTGGCCATGCCCCCCTCCCTTCCGGAGGCCAAGGTCGAGACCCCCAGCCCCTACCCGTCGGAAATCACCGAGACCACCTTGTCGGGCTACACCTCGGCCCGGGATGCCATCAACAAGCTCTTCGGCGATGCCCCGGCCACCAGCGCGGGACTGAAGCCCCGCCAGGATTCCAATCCCATGGATATGGAAGCCACCCTGTCGGCCCTGGAGTCGACCCTTGGCGGCGCGCCCGTGCCCCCTCCCGATGCGGCCACGAGCACCAGTGGCGGCGGCTCGACGGCTGCGGGCCTGACGGAAGAGGATCTGGAGGAGCCCTCCAAGTCCACCCTGCGGCTATCCCAGGCGGACCTCCTCGCGGCCCTCGCCTCGGCGCCACCCGTCCCCACTCCGGCGGCATCGGAACCCACCGTGGCCCTGCGGGCCTCGGACCTGGTGAGCGCCCGGGAGGACCAACTCGGCCTCGGGGCGACGGTCCCCGTCAACCGTTCCTTCTCCCCCCTGCCCGAAGCCCCCGATCCCAGCTCCGAACAGCTGCGCCTGAAGATCGGCGAGGAGATCTACGGGGGCCTCACCATGCCCCAGCTCATCGGCTGGGTGGAAGAGGGGCGGATCCTGGAGAACCACCTCGTGGCCCGGCAGCACAGCGAGAACTGGCTGGAGGCGCAGAAGGTGCCGGGCCTGCGCCCCGTCTTCGAGCGCCTGCGCCGGGAACGCTTCAGCGCCCTCCCCGCCCCCGAGGCACCCGTCCCCGGGGAGATCGCCCCCAAGAAGAGCCTGTTCGGCGGCCTGTTCGGAAAGAGCTGACATGAAGAGCCTCCTCCTGATCGCCACCCTCGGCCTGGCCCAGGAACCCCCGCTGCAGATCCCGCCTCCGACGCCCGCCGCGCCGGCCCAGGCTCCGGAACCGACGGGGCCCGCCAAAGCGGCGCCAGCACCCGCAACCGCCGCCGTAGCTCCGGCTCCTGCCCCCGCCACGGCTGCTTCGGCTCCATCCCCCCTCGCCCCGCTCACGTTCTATTCGGAAAGCTTCAGCTTCGCCTGGGACCGCGTCATCCCCCTCTCCATCACCGTGGATGGCCTGAAGGTGAGCAGCATCTTCTTCAACAAGCGCGCCGTGCAGTCCGGCTTTCTCGGCATCCTCAAGGAAGCGGAATTCGGCACCCGGGCCAAGGTCGAGGTCACGAACCTCGGCAAGCGTGCCAAGGTGCCAGGATTCGCCGTGGCCGTCCTCGACCAGGACGGCCGCCTCATCGGCGTGGCCTCCGGAGGGACCAAGGTCGGCACCGTCAAGCCCGGTGAAACGGAGACCTTCGATCTGAACTTCAGCCAGGTGAAGGAGCGCCTCGCTTCCGGCGACAAGTTCCTGCTGGCGATTGAGCTTCGAAATTAATGCTGTCCAGGGCTTTCCTCGGTACGCGCGCGCGCGATGCCAGGAGAACCCCGGAGCGAGGTTGAGGAAAGCCAAGGACCGGCTCAGCCGGTCGAGGCGCGGGGGTGTGCGCGCAGCGCGACCCTAGACCCTTGCAACGCACGCGCTGCAAGGGGAACCCCCGGAGAGTATTAGTTCGCTTCCTGCTCGTGGTAGTGGGCGAGCAGTTCGGCCGGGGTGACGGTGGCGGTGCCCACCTTGGCGACCACCACGCCGGCGGCGGCGTTGGCCAGCATGGCCGCCTCGCGCCAGTCAGCCCCCGCGGCGATGGCGGCGCTGAAGGCGGCGATGACCGTATCGCCCGCACCGCTCACATCGAATACCTCCCGGGCCTCGGTGGGGATCATCCAGGGGGCGGCGTGCTCGGCATCCGGGGCGAAGAGGGCCATGCCCCGCTCGCTGCGGGTCACCAGCAGGCCCTTCAGGCCCAGCTCAGCCATGAGGGCCCGGCCTGCGATGGTCACCTCCATGTCGGACCGGGCGCTGCGCGAGGCCAGCTCGGCGGTCTCCCTGGTGTTGGGCGTCATCAGGGTGGCGCCCCGGTAGAGCAGCCGGTGGGCGGGCTTGGGATCGACGATCCAGGGGATGTCCCGGGCGGCGCAGAGGGCGCGGACCGCGTCCATCACCGGCTCGCTCACGGCACCCTTGGCGTAGTCGGACACGATGAGGGCCGACGCGCTCGCCAGGGCCCGCTCCAGGCGGTCCTTCAGGCCCAGCAGCACGGCGGCGTCCGGAGGACCGGATTCCTCCCGGTCGATGCGGAGCATCTGCTGCTGCTGGCCGATGACGCGGGTCTTGATGATGGTGGGGCGCGAGGTATCCAGCACCAGGCCGGAGATGGAGATGCCCAGGCCGGTCAGCAACCCCAGCACCCGATCCCCTGCCGCATCCTTCTGCAGGGTGCCGATGAGCAGGGGCTCCGTGCCCAGGGCCTTGAGGTTGGCCGCCACGTTGGCAGCGCCACCCAGGACCGCCCGCTCCCGGGTCACCCGCACCACGGGCACCGGCGCTTCGGGCGAGATGCGGTTCACCTCGCCAAACAGGTACTCGTCCAGCATCACGTCGCCCAGCACGGCCACCTTGCGGCCGGCCATGCGCTGGAGCAGAGAGGCGGCCTGGGTGCGATCGAGCCTCACGGGGACACCTTCCTCGCCACGGGGGGCTGCTTCTGCGGGTCCGCCTGCGGCGCCAGATCCACCTTCTTCGCCGCATCCACCAGCATCACCGGGATGCCGTCCTCGATGGGATAGAGCAGCCCGCAGCCCTGGCAGTGCAGGCCCTCCGGCTTCTCCAGCAGGTCGCCGTGGCAGGCGGGACAGCATAGGATCTCGAGGAGGCGGGGATCGAGCGGCATGGGGGTAGCTTAGCGGAATTGGGCTTTGGCCGTGGGGCGCTAGACTGAGACCTTGCCGCGAGGAAGCCATGCAACCCTTTGGAACCGCCGCCCTCATCGTCGCCGCCCTGGCCGCTCCCCTGGCGGGGGTCCAAGCGGTCCCAGGCCACGTTGTCCCAGGCAAGGCCCCCGCGCTATCGGAGTCGGCACTGGGCTCCCAGCGGGTCCTCAACGCCCTGGTATCCCAGCACGGCGAGGGCCAGCGGCTGCGGATCGAGCGGGGCCTGAAGCAGGTCCGCGCCTTCTGGCGGAAGGAGGACGGGGATGGCCAGGCTTTCGAGGCCTTTGCACGGGCCCAGTTCGCGGGCGACGCCAAGGCCCTGGACGCCCTGTTCGGGCGCCTGGAGTTCGTGCTGGAGAGTTATTTCGGCCACGCCCTTGAGATCGGCCGGGACTTCCGCTGGCACACGGAGCTGGACCTGGGGCCCATGCTGCCCGTGGACGAGCTCCTGTCGGGCTATGATCCCGGGGCCCACTTCACCGAGGATGCCTTCGCCAGCAAGCTGGCCTTCGTGGTGCTCCTGAACTTCCCCCTGTCCGACCTCGAGCAGCGCCTGAAGGAAGGCGAGGGCTGGACCCGCCGCCAGTGGGCCGAGGCCCGGCTGGTGGATCTGTTTTCCAAGCGCATCCCCGCGGAGGTGAATCAGGCCTTCGCCGAGGCCAGCGGCCGGGCGGAACGCTACATCGCCTCTTACAACATCTGGATGCACCACCTGGTGGATGCCAAAGGTCAGCGCCTCTTCGAACCGAAGAAGCGGCTGCTTTCCCACTGGAACCTGCGGGATGAACTGAAGAGCCGCTACGCCCAGGGGCCGGCGGGCCTGGGCCACCAGCGCAGCATCCAGAAGGTCATGGAGCGCATCGTCACCCAGACCATCCCGGCTGCGGTCATCGACAATCCCCTGGTGGACTGGAACCCCTTCACCAACGAAGTGAAGGCCGCCACGGTGCAGGACAGCGACCGCCCGGTCCCCGCCGGCTTCCAGCCCAGCGGGGCCCCGGAGCCCGACACCCGCTACCAGGTGCTGCGCGACTGCTTCCTGGCTGCCAGGCAGGCGGACCCCTACAGCCCCGGCGCCCCCACCCACATGGCCCGGAGCTTCAACGAGGGCCGCCAGCTGCCCGAAGCCCGGGTGCAGCAGATGCTGGAGACGGTCTGCGGCAGCCCCCTGGTCAAGCAGGTGGCGCAAGTCATCGAGCGGCGCCTGGGGCGCAAGCTGGAGCCCTTCGACATCTGGTACAACGGCTTCCGCCCCGGCGCCGGCCTGGATGAGGCCAAGCTGGACGCGCTGCTCAGGGCCAAGTACCCCACCGCCGCCGCCTACAAGGCCGATATGCCCGGCCTGCTGAAGGGCCTCGGCTTCAGTCCGGAGCGCGCGGCCTGGCTGGCCAGCCGCATCGAAGTGGATCCCGCCCGGGGCTCCGGTCACGCCATGGGCGCCCAGCGCCGGGCCGACAACGCCCACCTGCGCACCCGCGTGGGCCGCGACGGCATGGACTACAAGGGCTTCAACATCGCGGTCCACGAAATGGGCCACAACGTGGAGCAGACCTTCTCCCTCGTGAACGTGGACCACTGGCTGCTGAACGGTGTGCCCAACACCGCCTTCACCGAGGCCCTGGCCTTCGTCTTCCAGGCCCAGGATCTCAAGCTGCTGGGCCAGCCCCTGCCCGATGCCAAGGCCCTCGCCGAAAAGACCCTCAATGACTTCTGGGGGACCTACGAGATCGCCGGGGTGGGCCTGGTTGATACCGCCGTGTGGCACTGGATGTATGACCACCCCGACGCCACCGCTGCCCAGCTGAAGGAGGCGGTGCTGGGCATCTCCCGATCAGTCTGGAATCGCTACTACGCCCCCGTCCTGGGGCAGAAGGACTGTGTGCTGCTGGGCATCTACAGCCACATGATCCACAGCTTCCTGTACCTGCCCGACTATTCCATCGGGCACATGATCGCCTTCCAGATCGAGCATGAGGTCGAGAAGACCGGCAAGCTCGGCGAGACCTTCGAGCGCATGGCCACCCAGGGGCGGCTGACCCCGGATCTCTGGATGCAGCGGGCCACAGGGAAACCCGTGGGTCCCGAAGCCCTGCTGGAGGCCACCGCGAAGGCCCTGACCTCCCTCCGCTACTGAAAGAAGACCAGCGTCTCAATCAGGAACAGCGGAATCAGCACCGCAAGAGACCAGCCCATGTAGGCGAGGAAGGAGGGCATTTCCACCCCGCTGTGCTCGGCGATGGCCTTCACCATGAAGTTCGGACCGTTGCCGATGTAGGTGTTGGCGCCCATGAACACGGACCCGCAGGCCACGGCCTTCAGCAGCGCGGGAGAAGCCTGGGCCAGCGCCCCGAGGGAATCCCCGGCGATTCCCACCTTGGCCGCCGCCAGGGAGGCGAAGGTGAGGTAGGTGGGCGCATTGTCCAGGACGCTGCTGAGGATGCCGCTCATCCAGAAGAACTGCCAGGGCCGGTCCAGGGGCAGGCTCGCCGCATGGGCCTGCACCAGGTCCAGGGCGGGCAGCATCGCCCCGAAGATGCCCAGGAAAAGACCTGCCACTTCTCCGAGCGGCTCGAAGCTGAAGTGGTTCCTCCGGAAGGGTGACGCGCCCGCAGGGCCGCGCTTCCGCCAGAGGGCCAGGCCGATGATGAACCCCAGCGCCAGAACCTGGGCGCCCTTGCAGAGGGCCTGGGCGGACGCCTCGCCGTACTTCGCATGAAGGAAGGGGAGCAGCACCTGGCCCGCGCCGACCACCACCGCCAGAATCCCCAGGAGCAGCCCCACATTCACCCAGCCCTCGATGTGGAGCGGGCGCTCCGCCAGGCGCAGGTCTTCGGTGAGGGCGTGCTTGATTTCCAGCTCCTCCCGATGGAAGACGATCTCATCCAGGAAGTGGAACACGGTGAGCAGCATGGCCTGCAGCAGCGCCCACTGGGGCAGCAGCCCCAGCGTCCAGCTGAAGGGCACACCCTTGAGGAAGCCCAGGTACAGCGGCGGATCCCCCAGGGGCGTCAACAGCCCACCCGTGTTTGATACGACGAAAATGAAGAACACCACCACATGCACCTTGTGACGCCTGCGGCGATTGGCGTGGAGCAAGGGGCGGATCAGCACCATGCTGGCCCCGGTGGTGCCCATGACGTTGGCCAGCAGGGCGCCCAGGGCCAGGAAGGCCGTGTTCAGCCAGGGGAGACCGGAGAAGGCCCCGGAGATGTGGATGCCTCCGCTGACCACGTACAGCGACGCCAGCAGGGCGATGAAGGCCAGGTAGTCCAGCAGGGTCTCCAGCAACCTCGCCGAGTCTCCCGCCACCGCATAGTGGAAGCCGATGCCGGCCAGCCCGCAGGCCAGGGCCAGCATCCACTTACTGGACAGTCGGCCCCACCAGCTTGACGCCCTCGGGAGGAGGGGCAGGATGGCGATGGCCGCCAGCAGCAGCACGAAAGGAGCGAACCCCGCGACTGCGGGCAACGGCCCGAGCCCCCGGAAGGTTTCCAGGCCCAGCCCCCCCGCTGGGGCGGGTATCGATCCCGGATTCAGCACGAGGTGCCTAGAAGGCCCTGGTGATGGTGAAGGTCACCCGGTCCTTGCCGATGTTCCGGCCCAGGAGGTTCTTGTATCCAGCGTCCTTGGTGTCCGCGTTCGTGCCCGCCAGGGTGAGGGTGTAGCCCTTGATCTCCTTGGCGATCCCCAGCTTGTAGTCCGTGTAGTCGAACAGGCGGTTGACCGCCGAATCACTCGTGGCGTAGGTGGTCTTGCCGCCATGGGCCAGCACGGTCCAGCCGCTTTCGCCCAAGGGGATGGCGAGGCTGAGGTCCAGGTAGCTCGAGCCACTGGCCTTCGCGACCCCGAAGTTCCCGTCGCTGATGACCCGTGAGTACTTCAGGCTGGCCCAGCTGTAGCTCAGGCCCAGGTAGGCCTCCGTGGTGTTGGCGGTGTAACCGGGGACGGCCTTGTAGTCACCGGGGTAGAGGTAGCGGTAGGCGCCGAGGTCCAGGGTCCAGTCCTTGGCGAAGCCCCACTTGTAGCCCCCGAACAGATCCACCTCCACGCCGGCGGAAACCGGCCCGGCGGCGAACTGATCGGAGATCCAGGAGATGTTGCTCATGGCCAGGCTGGCGTAGAACCCCGTGGGATGGACCAGGTCCAGCTCCGCCTGGACCGTGGGCTTGCCATCGGTCTGGCTGAGGCCACGGAAGATGTACTGGGAGCCGAGGGTGGTGGAGCCGGTCAAGGCGAAGCCCAGGATCGAGGGTGGGGCCGGCGGGGCGGGAGCCGCCGGAGTCTGGGCCATCAGAGGGGCGGTCAGAGCAGTCGTCAGAGAAAGCAGGCAGAGCTTGTGCACGAGGGACTCCAGGGAAGGCGGGGATGTGTTTGCGTGGGGCAGGCTGGTGGATCCGGGTCGCCGCTGAGGTGGTCGGAAACAAAACACCGCTGAGGAGACCGACCCCACTGGGGTTCGCGCCTGCCGGGATCAGTGGTGGCGCATGGGCTCCGGGGTCAGGGCCTCGTTGTCGAGCTCACCAGTCCGGATGCGGATGACCTGCTCCAGGGGGCGGACGAAGATCTTGCCATCCCCCACTTCCCCGGTCCGGGCGGCATCCAGGATCGCCTTGACCGTGACAGCCACGAAGGGTTCCGAAACCGCGATCTCGAGCTGGATCTTCTCGTGGAACTCGTAGACCATGGGCGCGCCGCGGTAGGTCTCCAGGGCGATCTTTTCGCCGCCGTGGCCCGCCACCCGCAGGATCGTCATGCCGGTGACCTCGGCGGCGAACAGGGCCGTCTTCACGTCCTCGAGCTTCTCTGGCCGGATGATGGCTGTGATGAGTCTCATGCCTTGCCTCCGATGGGAGCGGTTGTCGTCATGGGCTTGGGAAGGATCATCACGGGGGTGTTCACGGTGGAGCCATCCCCAGGGTAGGCGGGGGCGGAGACTTCGTGGAAGTCGAGTCCCGCCATTTCCTGCTCGGGCGTGACGCGCATGCCGATGAGCTTGTCGAGCACCTTGAAGAGCGCGAGACTCGTGACGCCCACCCAGACGATGTTGGCGCCGATCCCGATGAACTGAGCGACGAGCTGCTTGCCGCCCCCGTAGAAGAGCCCCGTCACGCCCGCGGCGGTGCCGTTGAGGCCCTGGCCGTAGGTGCCATCGGCGAACAGCCCCAGAGCGATGAGGCCCCAGGCGCCGTTCACCCCGTGCACCGCGATGGCGCCGACGGGGTCGTCGATCTTGAGGGTGTTCTCGATGTAGAGTGCGGCGGCGACCACCAGGACGCCGGAGATGGCGCCGATGAGCACGGCCACGGGCGCGGTCACGAAGGCGCAGGGGGCGGTGATGGCCACCAGGCCCGCCAGCATGCCGTTCACAGCCATGGACAGATCAGGCGCGCCGAACTTCTTCAGGGTGTAGAGGTAGGCCAGGGCAGCACCCGAGGCCGAGGCCAGCATGGTGTTGACGGCCACCACGGCGATGCGGAGGTCCGTGCCGGCGAGGGTGGAGCCTGCATTGAAGCCGAACCAGCCGAAGGCCAGGATGAAGCAGCCGAGCACACCCATGGGCAGGTTGTGGCCCGGGATGGCCTGGGCCTTGCCTTTGACATACTTCCCGATGCGGGGGCCCAGCACGATCGCACCGGTGAGGGCCATCACACCGCCAGTGAGATGCACCACCCCGGAGCCGGCGAAGTCCACATAGCCATTGCCCAAGCCGAGCTTGCCGAGGGAGGACAGCCAGCCCCCGCCCCAGGCCCAGCACCCGAACACCGGGTAGATCAGGGCCGATGCGACAAAGGCGTAGACGATGAAGGCCGACAGTTTCCAGCGTTCGGCCATGGAGCCCGTGGGGATGGTCAGGGCCGTGTCCATGAACACCATCTGAAACAGGAACATGGCGAAGGCGGAGACATCATAGGCCACGCCCGTGAGGAAGAAGCCCTTTCCGCCGAACAGGCCCCAGACATTGCCGCCGATGGTGGGTCCGATGAGCTTCGACATGCCTTCAGGAGCGCTCAGGGTCGCGCCCATGGGCACACCCGAGCCACCCATCTGCAGGGCGTAACCCACGGCCCAGAAGCCCAGGATGCCGATGCCGTAGACCATGAAGTTCATCATCATGGTGTGGGCGGCGTTCTTGGCGCGGGTGAAGCCCGTCTCCGCCAGGGCGAAGCCCGCCTGCATGAACATCACCAGGAATCCCGCGAAGAGAACCCACACGAAATTGAGCGCCACGCGGGTCTGGCCCACGGCGGCACCCAGTTCCTGGATGGTCGGGGCGCCGGCGGTGGCGGCGGGTACGTTCTGGATGCCGCCCGTGGCGCCGCCGTTCGGGTCAGCCGCAAAAAGCAGGGGCGTGAGCGCGGCAAAGGCCACCGCCACTGCGAGCGCCCTGAAGAGGTTTCGCCGGTTCATGAGAGGTCCTCCTTCAACCTGCAAGGGATCGGAGCACCCTTCGCCCACGGGGTTCGGTCTGCTGAAAAGGCCATGGTTCACTCCGGTCCTCGAATCCAAGGGCCGACCATCGACCCCCTCTACGGGAATCCAAGAGCAGGATGCATGCCTGCAGCACTGGACCGGCGACTATTGATGTATGTGTTTAAAATAAACAATATAACAATCACAATCGAAACGATTCGTGGAACAGGTGCTAAACAATTTTGTAATATTTTAAATTTGTAATTACATTTTTGTATTATTTTACACCAATCAGGCCTTCGGCCAAGGCTTGGCATCCCGGATCCTAGGGCGTCTTGAACCGCTCGGGTTCCAGGCCGTATTTCTTGATCTTGTAGTTGAGGATCCGCTCGGTGGTCTGGAGGATGCGGGCCGCGCGGGCCCGGTTCCCCCGGGCCGACTTCAGGGTGTCCTGGAGCAGGTCCCGTTCAAAGGCCGAGACCGTGTCCTCCAGCGAGGTGGTGGGAAGGGTGCCGGAGACCTCGGCGGTCTGCAGGGAGGGCGGCAGGTGGTGGGCGTGGATGACGCCACCCTCGGAGACGAGGATGGCCCGCTCGATGGCGTTCTCCAGTTCCCGCACGTTCCCGGGCCAGTGGTAGGCCACCAGCATGTCGATGGCCGAGGTGGAGATGCGGCGCACGTCCTTGCCCTGGGCCGCGGCGATCTTCTCCACGAAGTGATCCGCCAGCAGCAGGATGTCCGCCTGGCGCTCCCGCAGGGGCGGCATGAAGAGCTCGAAGACGTGCAGGCGGTAGTAGAGGTCCTCCCGGAAGGTGCCCGCCCTCACGGCGGCCTCCAGGTCCCGGTTGGTGGCGGTGATGAGGCGGACATCCACCCGCACGGGCTTCACGCCGCCCAGCCGCTCGAACTCACGCTCCTGCAGCACCCGCAGCAGCTTCACCTGGGTGGCCGGGGACAGCTCGCCCACCTCGTCCAGGAAGAGCGTGCCACCGTCGGCCAGCTCGAAGCGCCCCTTCTTCTGCTGGCGGGCATCGGTGAAGGCGCCGGGCTCATAGCCGAACAGCTCGGATTCGATGAGGGCCTCCGGCAGGGCGCCGCAGCTCACCTTCACGAAGGGCTTGTCGGCCCGGGGGGAGTTGTAGTGCAGGGCGTGGGCCGCCAGCTCCTTGCCGGTGCCTGATTCGCCCCGGATGAGCACCGTGGTGCTGCTGGGCGCGGCTTGGGCCACCGCGTCGTAGACCCGCTGCATGGCGTGGCTGTGGCCGATGAGGTGCCGCAGGTCGTAGCGCTCCCGCAACTCCAGGCGCAGCTGCTGGTTTTCCTCGGCCAGGCGCTGGCGATCCGCCGCCACCAGCCGGGCCACCTTCATGGCCAGGCCCACCATGGAGGCGGCGATCTGGATGAGCCGGGTGTCCCGCTCGTAGTCGCGGCCGGGATCGTAGGGCAGCGTGAGGCTCAGCGTCCCCGTGGTCCGCTGATCCAGGAAGATGGGCACGCAGAAGAAGGAGAGCTCTGTCTTCTTCCGCCGCTGCTCCTTCAGCACCCCGGTCCGATCCAGGAAGAGGGGCTCCAGGCTGGCCTGGGGCAGCACCACGGCCTTGCCGCTCACCAGCACCCGGCCGTTGATCCCCTCCCCGGCCTTGTAGTGGGAACGCTCCACGGCCTGCCTGGACAGGCCCCGGGCGGCCTCGATGCGCAGGCTCTTCCCCTCCTCGTCCGCCAGCAGGATGGCACCGTTGAGCGCGCCGAAGCCCTCCGCCAGGATCTCCAGCACCCGCGGCAGGGCGGAGCGGATGTCCGAGGCCGCCAGGGCCTGGCTCAGCTCCAGCAGGGGCAGGAGCCGAAGGGCTTCTTCCGAAGGGGTCAAAGGGCCTCCAAGAAATTTATTACAATATTGTATTATCATTTTTATCTTGTGACAATTTTGTAGGTGAAGTGCCAGAGACCTTTGCACCCGGTTTCGACCGGCCCATGGACGGTTCCGCCCCCCCCGAACCATCATGGAAGCACTCCTGTCAGTCCAAGGATGGGTGGCTGCTTCAGTCCCCACTGCCCCACCCACGCGGATCATGCGTGCTTGGCCAACCTTTTTCCGGACCTCCGAACTCCCTGCCCACCGCCCCGATCCACTCACAGGGTCGGGGGCCTTCTTCCTCCCAGGCCTTCCCACCATGACCCACCAGGCGCTCGAGAACCTCAACATCGATGGCTTCGACCGCATGCCCTCCCCCGCCGAGGTGCACGCGGCGCTCCCCGTCTCTGACGAAGTGGCGGGCACCGTCGCAACTGGGCGCCGGGACCTCCAGCAGATCCTGAGCCGCGAGGATCACCGCCTCATGGTGGTGGTGGGGCCCTGCAGCATCCATGATCCCGTGGCCGGCCTGGATTACGCCCGGCGGCTCAGGGCCCTGGCGGACGAGGTCTCGGACACGCTGCTGCTGGTCATGCGGGTCTATTTCGAAAAGCCCCGCACTGCCGTGGGCTGGAAGGGCTTCATCAACGACCCCCGCATGGACGACTCCTTCCATATCGAAGAGGGGATCCTCCGGTCCCGGGAGTTCCTCATCCGCATCGGGGAGCTCGGGCTCCCCACCGCCACCGAGGCCCTGGATCCCATCAGCCCCCAGTACCTGGGGGACCTCATCGCCTGGACCGCCATCGGGGCCCGCACCTCCGAATCCCAGACGCACCGGGAGATGTCCAGCGGCCTGTCCACGCCCGTGGGCTTCAAGAACGCCACGGACGGGGATCTGGGCGCCGCCATCAATGGCATCCTGTCGGCTGCGCACCCCCACAGCTTCCTGGGCATCAACGACCAGGGCCTGGCGGCCATCGTGAGGACCCGGGGCAACGCCCAGGGGCACCTGGTCCTCCGGGGCGGCAGCGGCCGGCCCAACTACGACACGGTGAGCATCTCCCTGGCGGAGGCGGCCCTCCGGAAGGCGGGCCTGGCCGAGAACATCGTCGTAGACTGCTCCCACGCCAACAGCCTGAAGAACCCCCGCCTGCAGCCGCTGGTGCTGCAGGACTGCGCCCACCAGATCCTCCGGGGCAATGGCTCCATCGTGGGTGTGATGGTGGAGAGCTTCCTCGAGGAAGGCAGCCAGCCCATCCCGGCGGACCTGTCCACCCTCCGGTACGGCTGCTCCGTCACCGATGCCTGCCTGGGCTGGGACGACACCGCCGCCATGCTCCGGGCCACACGCGCGCTGCTGAAGGATGTGCTGCCGAAGCGGTGAATCCCGCCTCAGGCGGGCGGACCGTAGAACTGCACGATGTGGGCCTCGACCCGGTCGGCGGCGGCCTGGGCCTGGCCCTGGCGGATCGCCTCGTAGATGCCACGGTGATCGGCCCGCAGGCGCGTGGTGACCGCCGGCAGGTCCAACACCGCCCGGAGGGAGGCCAGCAGCCGGGGCCGCATGGCTTCCCGCAGGGCGATGGTGAGCTCGGCCACCAGCAGGTTGCCCGTGGCGCGGGCCAGGGCCACGTGGAAGGCCGAATCCAGGTCGTTGAAGGTGGCGGCATCCAGCCCCGGCTGGTCCATGGCGGCGAGGTGGGCGGCAATGGCCGCGTGATCCTCCGGGGTGGCGTGGAGGGCCGCCAGCCGGGTCGATTCCCGCTCCAGGGCGATGCGGGCCTGGAGGACGTCGGAGGGGCCGATGCTCGCCAGCAGGACGTGCAGCCGCAGGAAGCGCGTGAGCGCCGTGGCCGGCGAAGCCACGAGCACCGTGCCCGCCTCCGGCCCGGAGCCGGTGCCCTGGACCACCGTGCCCCAGGCCTCCAGGATGCGCATGGCCTCCCGGACCGCTGGCCGGGAGATCCCCAGGTCCAGGGCCAGCTCTCGTTCCGAAGGCACCCGGTCCCCCACCTGCAGGCGGTTGGCGGCCAGGTCGGCCTCGATGCGATCCAGCACCAGCTCATAGGCTCGGGGTTTGGGGGTCGTCGGTGGGGCCGGCCTTTCAGGACTTGTCCTCATGCCAGCCTCCTTTCGGTCAGTGCCCTCTGCGACCCGGTCAGGGAGCCCAGTGTGACCGAGGGCCCCATGGTCCGACTACTTGGAACCACCGCCGTCATGAGCATCAAACCTCAACCCGGGGCGCCGATGGCGCCCCGGGTTGAGGCAGGAGCGGCGCCTAGGCCTTCAACGACTTCGCCGCCAGCTCGAGGATATCGGTGGTGGCCACGCCCTCGTGACTGGTCTCGCCGGCGGCGTTGTTCAGCATGACGTTGCAGAAGGGGCAGCCCACGGCGATGGTGGTGGCCTTGGTCTCCAGGGCCTGCTCGAAGCGCTCGTGGTTCACGCGCTTGCCCAGGTGCTCCTCCAGCCAGAAGCGTCCGCCGCCGGCGCCGCAGCACATGGTGGCCTCGCCATGCTTCTCCATCTCCGTGAGCTTCACGCCGGGGATGGCGTCGAGGATGGCGCGGGGGGCCTCCACCTGGCCGTTGATGCGGCTGAGGTAGCAGGGGTCGTGGTAGGTGAGGTCCACGTCCACGGTCTGTTCCATCTTCAGCTTGCCTTCGCCGATGAGCCGGGCCACCAGCTCAGTGCCGTGCACCACCTCGAACTCGCCCCCGAAGGCCGGGTACTCGTTCTTCAGGGTGTTCAGGCAGTGGGGGCAGTTGGTGATGACCTTCTTGACGCCGTGGCCCTTGAGCAGCTCGACGTTGGTTTCCGTGGCGGTCTGGAAGAGGTACTCATTGCCCAGGCGCCGGGCGGATTCGCAGGTGCAGCTTTCCTCCGTGCCCAGGATGGCGAAGGAGACGTTGGCCGCCTTCAGCAGCTTGACCAGGGCCTGGGAAACCTTCTGGCCCGCGGCGTCGTACGAACCCGCGCAGCCCACCCAGAACAGGTATTCGGCCTCGGGGTTCTCGGCGATGGTGGGCACGGAAAGGCCCTCGGCCCACTTGGCGCGGTCCGCCTGGGGCAGGTTCCAGGGATTGCCCTGGCGTTCCATGCCCTTGAAGGCCACCTGGGCTTCGGCGGGGAAGTTGCTCTCCTCGAGCGTAAGGTAGCGGCGCATGCCCACGAGCTTGTCCACGAAGCTGATCTGCAGGGGGCAGGCCCACTCGCAGTAGCCGCAGCTGGTGCAGGCCCAGATGGTGTCCTGGCTGATCCAGCCTTCGAGCTGGGCCTTGCTCCAGGGCGCGTGCTCCTCGTCCCGCTTCCACACGGAACCTTCCGGAACTGGTCCGCCGATGAGCAGGCGGTCCTCGGGGACCGTCTGCTCCTGGCCCATCTGGGCGAGCGGCGTGGCCTTCAGGTAGTCCCGCAGGTCCGTGCCGAAATCCTTGGGCCGGAGGGGCTTCCCGGTGAGCGTGGTGGGGCAGTTCTCCAGGCAGCGGCCGCATTCCACGCAGGTGTAGAAATCGAGCATCTGCTTCCAGGTGAAGTCCTGGATCTTGTTGATGCCGAAGTGCTCGGCCTCCATGTTCATGGGCTTGAGGTTCTTCTGGGGCTCCAGGTCGCGGAAGTAGATGTTGAAGAGCGAGGTGAACACGTGGAAATGCTTCGAATAGGGCAGGAAGTTGGCGAAGAAATAGAGGATCGCCAGGTGCAGCCACCACATGCTCTTGTAGAGCACCAGCAGGCTCGTGCCGTCCAGGGGCCGCAGCAGGTTGGCGATGAAGAGACTGACGGGGGCCCAGGTCTTCCAGGCCGGGTTGTGCAGCCAGATGTAGGCGCCGTCCGCCAGCAGGTCGGTGATCATCAGGCCGCCAATGAGGCTCAGGGTGGCCCAGGCATCCCAGGAGTTCTCCAGGCGCCAGGGCTTCACCACCAGGCGCCGCCAGGCGGCGAGGCCCAGGCCCAGGAGCACCAGCACCTCGAAGATGTCCTTGGTGAACTGGTAGCCGTAGCCGAAGCGGCCCAGGGCCTCGGTCATGTGGAAGGCCGGGAAGAGGCCCTCCAGCACCAGCCCCACGGAGCGCAGGGCCAGCACGCAGAAGCCCCAGAAGATGAGGATGTGGTAGAAACCCGCGTACTTGTCCCGCAGCATCCGCTTCTGGAGGATGGCCAGGGTGAAGACGCCCTTCAGGCGCTCCCAGGGCCGGTCGAAGCGGTTGTCCGGCAGGCCCGCCTTCAGGGTGGCGATCCGCTGCCGGATGGTCCACGCGAAGAACCCGACCGAAGCCAGGGTCATGATCCAGAACAGGGTGATTTCCAGTGCCTTCATGGCTGTCTCCAGGCGATCGGCGGGTGGAGCGGTCCGCGGCGTGGGGCCGGGGTCCGGTCATTGTCCCACCCGATTGTCAGGTATGCAGTGGTCGAAGGCACAGTGTAGCGGTGGCCATGCGAAACTGAAGGCCCGACCTGGAGTCAGACTTGCCCAGCCCCTCCCCCCACCAGTTCGAAGCGGCGGTGACCCGCCCCCTGTCGGTGGTCTTCCGGGTCGGGGACCGCTGGGAGGGCCACGACTACACGGTGGAAGTGATCGCCGCGCGACAGGGCCTGGACGGCTTCGACGTGGTGGTGGATTTCCGGGATCTGGAAGCGGCCCTGGACCACAGCCTGGCGCCCCTGCAGGGACGGCTGCTCTCGGACCTGGGGCTGGACGGCCCCCTGGCCCTGGCCCGGCGCCTGCTGGCCGAACTGGCCCCCTTCGTTTCCGCCCCGGCCCACCTCAAGGAAGTGGCGCTCACGGACGGGACCGGACGGAGGCTGGCGGTCTCTCCATGAACCTGGCCTGACAGCCATGCGCCCCTGGATCCCCCTCGCCGCCATGGTCCTCGCCCTGTCGCCCCTGCTGGTGGTGCACCCGGTGCGGGTCTCGGGCCACAGCATGGAACCGGCCCTGGCGGATGGGGACCTGCGCTGGGCCCTCCGGACCTGGGCCAGTCACGCACCCCGGCGGGGCGAGGTCTGGGTGGTGGAAGGTCCGCAAGGGAGCTCCGTCAAGCGGGTGCTGGGCCTGCCGGGCGAAACCATCTCCTGGCGGGGGCCGGGACTCTGGATCAACGGCCAGCGCCTGGAGGAGCCCTGGGTCCTCCACCCGGAGCGAAGCGGGGCAGGCCAGCAGGACTGCGGTGCCGGCTACCTCCTCCTCGGTGACAACCGGCCCGAGAGCCAGGATGGACGCAGCTGGGGATCCCTCCCCACCGGCAGGCTGCGAGGGCGAATCCTGGGTTGAGACACTCCGGCAGGGTGGGCCACGCGCCGTTTTCGGCTCGGTCTAGCTCGGTACCGCCTCGAGGAAAATCCTAGACCCCATCCGCGAGCTGTCTGCGGCGCCTCCCGGAGGGGCTAGCATGCAGGCTTGTGGTGGCGGGAGGACGGTCATGGCATCCCTGAAGGCCTCGATGGTGGCATTGCTTCTGGTCCTGGTGGGCTGCTCGGCGCCGCGCTACCCACCGATCGCCCTGGTGCCCAAGGTCGACCTCCCGCGCTTCATGGGCGACTGGTACGTGATCGCGAACATCCCCACCTTCATTGAAAAGGGTGCCCATAACGCCGTCGAGACCTACCGCCTGGCGGAGGATGGCAGCATCCCCACCACCTTCACCTTCCGCGCCGATGGCTTCGAAGGGCCCGTGAAGCGCTACCAGCCGCGGGGCTTCGTCCTCGACCAGGAGTCGAAGGCGGTCTGGGGCATCCTCACTCCCGACTACTCCCAGACCGTGGTCGGGCGGGAAGCCCGGGATTACGTCTGGATCATGGCCCGGACCCCGGAGATCCCGGAAGCCGACTACCAGCGGATCCTTACCTTCCTTGCCGAACAGCGCTACGACGTGGGCAAGATCCAGAAGGTGCCCCAGCGCTGGGTGGCCCGTGGCAAGGGCTGAGCCGGGTCTGGCAAGCCACCGCCTCTGGCGGTGGATGATGCCACCCTTGAGCCTGCCCGGGCTGCGTCCTCTCCTCCTCCCCTGGCTGCTCCTCGCTGGAGCAGGGCCGGTCCAGGCCGGGCCCCAGCAGTGGTCCTTCCGGGTCTTCCTCGATGACAAGCCCATCGGAACCCACGTCTTCACGCTGCGGGACCAGGGTGCCCAGCGGGAGCTCCAGAGCGAGGCCAGATTCACGGTGACCTTTCTCGGTCTTGCGCTCTACCGCTACGAGCACCTGGCTGTGGAACGCTGGAAGGACGACTGCCTCCTCTCCCTGGAAGCCCGCACCAATGACGATGGGGTCCGGAAGGCCGTCCAGGCCCGCCTCGAGGGAACCTCCTTGTCCGTGGATGCCAATGGTCGGAAGGAACAGCTGCCGGGCTGCCTCAAGACCTTCGCCTACTGGAACCCGGCGATTCTGGCGGCGGACCGCCTGCTGAACGCCCAGACCGGGCGCCTCGAGCAGGTCACCATCCAGGCCCAGGGACCTGACCAGATCACGAATGCCAGGGGCCAGGCCAGCCAGGCGAACCGCTACCGGATCCTGGGGCCGGAGCAGCCCATCACCCTCGGGTACGACGCCGCCAGCCGCTGGGTGGGCCTCGAGTCCAGGGTAGGCAGTGGCCGCAGGCTCACCTATCGCCTGGAGTGAAGGGGCTGCCTGGGCGCCCTCCGGTGGCGGCCCTGGGCCCTCGGCCCAGGCCGATGGGCCCAGGGCCCCGAGGTTGGGCTACGCTGAAGGTCTGGAGTTTCGATGGACCGACTGGTGATCCAAGGTGGACATCCCCTGCGGGGGCGCATCCGGGTATCGGGCGCGAAGAACGCGGCCCTGCCCTGCCTGGCGGCGGCCCTGCTCACGGCGGAACCGGTGGTGCTGTCCAACCTGCCGGCGGTGGCCGATATCCGCACCATGGTGAAGGTGCTCCAGGCCCTCGGAACTGAAGCCTCTTTGGAAGCCCATCCCGACGGCTTTGAGCTGACCGCGAAGCTCGCCTGCTCCGGCAGCGAGGATCCCAAGGCCCCCTACGAGCTGGTGAAGACCATGCGGGCCTCCATCCTGGTGCTGGGCCCCCTCCTCGCCCGCTTCGGCAAGGCCACCGTGAGCCTGCCCGGCGGCTGCGCCATCGGCGCGCGTCCCGTGAACCTTCATCTCGAAGCCCTGGAGCGCATGGGTGCCGCCATCGAGATCAGCCACGGCTACATCCACGCCGCCGTGAAGGGACGCCTGAAGGCCATCGACCACACCTTCGAAAAGGTGAGCGTGGGGGCCACCGAAAACATCCTCATGGCCGCCACCCTGGCGACGGGCACCAGCCTCCTGCGCAACGCCGCCCTCGAGCCGGAGATCGGTGACCTGGCGAACCTGCTCATCCAGATGGGCGCCCAGATCGAAGGCATCGGCACGGGCACCCTCACCATCACCGGGGTGGAGCGCCTGCATGGCTGCGAGCACGCGGTCATCCCCGACCGCATCGAGGCCGGCACCTACCTCTGCGCCGTAGCCGCCGCCTGCGGCGACGTGGTGCTGGACCGCTGTGAGCCCGAGCACCTGCGCTCCCTGCTGGACCTGCTGGAGCGCTCCGGCTGCGTCATCACCGAGCGAGTAGGCCAGGACGGCCGTCAGCTCCGCATCCAGCGGGAGTGCGGCCAGAAGCTCCGCTCCAAGGATGTCACCACCCTCCCCTTCCCGGGCTTCCCCACGGACCTCCAGGCCCAGGTGATGGCCGTCATGACCCAGGCCTGCGGCATCAGCGTCATCAACGAGGGCATCTTCGAGAACCGGTTCCAGCACGCCATGGAGCTGGAGCGCCTGGGGGCCAACCTGCGCACGGACGGTCACACGGCCATCGTGGCGGGCCCCGCGGACCTGACGGGCTGCACCGTGATGGCCACGGACCTGCGGGCCAGCGCGGCCCTGGTCATCGCCGGCCTGGTGGCCCAGGGCGAAACGGTGGTCGACCGCATCTATCACCTCGACCGCGGCTACTCAGGCCTGGAAAAGAAGCTCCAGGGCGTCGGCGCCCACATCGAGCGGGTCGGCGGTGGCCGCGTCTAGACCCATCGCCTTTGAGCAGGAGCACGCCATGACGGCAGAACCCGAGTCCAACGCCAGCCAGCATGGCAAGGACCCCTACCAGGGCCAGGTGGTCATCAGCTGGCCCGAGCTGCACCGGGATACCCGCTACCTGTCGCGGGTGCTCCACGATCTCGGCGACTGGAAGGGCATCATCGCCATCACCCGGGGTGGGCTGGTGCCCGCGGCCCTCATTGCCCGGGAGCTGGAGATCCGCCTCATCGACACGGTCTGCGTGGTGAGCTACGGGGCCACCAGCTCCGGGGAAGCCGAACAGGCCCAGGGGAGCTGCGCTGGCTCAAGAGCATCGACGGCGACGGGGACGGCTGGCTGCTCATCGATGACCTGGTGGATACCGGCAGGACCGCCCGGGCCGTCCGGGAGCGGCTGCCCAAGGCCCACTTCGCCACCATCTACGCCAAGCCTCTGGGTCGGCCCATCGTCGATACCTTCGTCCGGGAGTTCCGGCAGGAGGAGTGGATCTACTTCCCCTGGGACATTGACTACCGCTTCGTCTCCCCCATCAAGACGAACCCGAAAAGCTAGAGCGGGCGCTCGCCCCTCTGGTTCCAGAGGAGATTCTTCCCGGTTTTTCCCGACAAGCAGCCCCCGACCGGGATTCCCCATGTGACGACCTCCACCCAGGCGGTCGGCTACACTGGACCCACGATCGGGGATCCATGTTTGGCGAGATGAAGGTCTTTTCCGGGAGCAGTCACCCGGGGCTGGCAAACGGCATCGCCACCCATATGGGCATGCCCCTGGGCCGCCTGAAGGTGACCCGGTTCTCCAACGAGAACATCAAGGTGAAGATCGAGGAGAACGTCCGCGAGGCGGATGTCTTCGTGATCCAGTCCTCCTGCCCCCCCGTCAGCGACCACCTGATGGAACTGCTGATCCTCATCGACGCCCTGAAGTTCGCCTCCGCCGCCCGCATCACGGCGGTGCTGCCCTACTTTCCCTATGCCCGCAGCGACAAGAAGGACGAGGCGCGCATCTCCATCACCGCCCGGCTGGTGGCGGACCTGCTGGAGACCGCCGGCGCCGACCGCGTGCTGACCATGACCCTGCATGCCCCGCAGATCCTGGGCTTCTTCCGCAAGCCCGCCGACCAGCTGCTGGCCACGCCCATCCTGTCGAACTACTTCAAGTCCAAGGATCTCTCCAACACCACCGTGGTGGCCACGGATGCCGGCGCCGCCAAGTTTGCGGGGCACTTCGCCAAGCGCCTCTCGGTGCCCATGGCCATCATCGACAAGCGCCGCTTCGACGACTCCGAAAAGGCCCAGAGCGTGGCCCTCATCGGCGACGTGAAGGGCCGGGACGCCATCATCTACGATGACGAGATCGCCACCGGCGGCTCCATCAAGGAGGCCGCCCGCATCCTCCGGGAACTGGGCGCCAGGGCCGTGCGGGTGGGGGTCACCCACCCGGTGTTCTCGGGCAACGCCATGGAGACCCTTTCCTCCGCCGATCTGGATGAGCTGGTGGTCACCGACAGCATTCCCGTCTCGGCCGAGCAGGCCAAGCGGCTGCCCACCCTCAAGGTGCTCTCCACCGCGGCCCTGTTCGGTGATGCCATCCTCCGCATCCACGGGGACGCAGCATCAGCGAGATGATGGACTGATGAGAGCGGCCATCGGCCCCCTCGAGGCTCCTCTCGACACTGAGCTGCTGGGGCCCCAGGGACCGGAGATCGTGCGGCTGTTCACCCGGCCCTTCCTGCTGCTCCACCGGGTCTCGGCCATGTATACCGCCCGGACCTGCCTGCTGCTCCTGTTCGACCTGGGCTGGGAAGCCCGGCTCCGGGCGGGCACGACGCTGGCAGCACTCTGCGCGGAACTCCCGGCGCAGGCCCGCAAGCCCCTGGCCTGGATGCTGCCCTTCCTGGCGACGGAACATCTGCTGGAGCGGGAAGGGGACTCCTTCACGCTGAGGGGCGAGCCCGACCTGGACCTCGTGGGCCTGCGGGAGGCGGTGGAGTTCGAAGCCCCCGGCCACGGCCCCAACTTCGATCTGCTGGATGGGGTGCGCGCACATCCTGCCCTTCTTCACCGAAGGCAGGGCGGGCGAGGGGCTGCTCTTCGACCTCTCCCTCTTCCCGCTGTGGCTCACCTATTTCCGCAACGAGAACCTCGGCTACTTCCCCAACAACCTGGGGGGCGGAGGAAGGCTGGCTTCACCGCATTGCCGACTATCGCTTCACGGATGTGGCGCCCACCTTTCTGCGCCGGGCCCAGCGGGATCTGAAGACCTTGGCCCCGGGACTGCCCTTCAGCTTCCAGGCCATGGATCTGAACCGTCCCCTCGGCGACCAGGGCATCGAGGCCGCCAGCCTGGACGCCATCGTCGGCATCAACGTACGCACG
Source organism: Candidatus Geothrix skivensis (assembly GCA_016721195.1). Lineage (GTDB taxonomy): Bacteria > Acidobacteriota > Holophagae > Holophagales > Holophagaceae > Geothrix > Geothrix skivensis. The sequence continues at coordinate 131,794 of JADKIO010000011.1, forward strand.
TGGCCAAGGATCTCGAAGCCACCCTGCGGGATCTCCGCACCCGCCTGAAACCCGGCGGCCGGCTGGTGATCGGGGAATGCATGAAACCCGACCTCGATGCACCGCTCTATCTGGAATTCTTCTTCAGCTTCATCCAGAGCTTCACCGAAGTGACCTTGGATCCCCTGTGGCGGCCCAGCCACGGCTTCCTCACCCCCGAAGCCTGGAACGCTGCCCTGGGCCACGCCGGGTATGGAGAGCTCCGCCATACGCCGCCACCCCGTCCCCTCATGGATCAGTACCCTACCTTTTCCGTGGGCGCCCTTTCCGCCCGGGCCTGAGACAAAAAGGAGCGGCGCCAGCGGCGCCGCTCCAGCTCTGGGCCGTTCGTGAATCAGAAGCCGGTGAAGATCACCACCGAGTAGGCCGCGAAGGTGCCGCCGGGCTTGGGTACCACGGCCACGCGGGCCTTGGCGGGGGCCACCAGCTTGGTGGGCCAGTCGGCCACGGCGATGGGGGTCACCGTCACGAAGCCGGCCTGGTTCGCCACTTCCAGCACCGCGGGCTGCATGCCCACCGTGGCGTTCAGGCTCACGGGGATGGTCTGGCTGGCGGTGGCGGAATTGGTGAAGGTGAAGCTGAGCTGGCCCGCGTTGTAGGAGCTGCTGATGGTCCCCTGGGGCAGGGCCACGGGCAGGAAGATGGCGGTGCTGGCGTCCCAGGCGCTGGTGCCCGTGTTCCACACCAGGTCGCTCACGCCCTGCACCCGAACATCCCCGGCGCCCGTGCAGGCCGCCGCAAACTCGCCGCTGCTGGGGGAGGTGATGCCCGGGAAGCCGAGATACCACCAGCTGAAGGGGCTGCCGTAGGCGTGCAGGCGGTCGCCGGCGACGGGATGGGTGTAGGTGAAGTTCGTGGCGGTGGCCGCCTTGATCACGCCCCCATCCACGGCCCGCTGGATGTTCACAGACTTGGCATGCATCGGGACCGCCAGCGGATCCTTGACCTCGACCTGCACCTTGAAGCCCACCCAGACGTTGGCGAGAACCCCTGGCCCGTGCCGAGGGCGCCCGACTGGAAGGTGAAGTCGGTGTCCGCATCGATGGCGATGGGCCGCGGAAGGGTGGCATTGGTGCTGATCAGCAGGCGGTTGTTCACGCGGTCCACGCCCACCACGTGCCCTTCGGGGGTGAAGCCCGGCAGGGCGTTCGCGCCATACCAGACCCGCACGGCCCACAGGCTGCCATCCGGCTGCAGGCGCAGCTTGACCAGGGCGTTCTTGCCCGCGGCCAGGCCGGCGAAGCTGCCCACGGTCTTGGCATCGGCGTCGAAGAACCAGGCGCCGTTGTCCACGTGCACGGTGAGGTCGTTGCCGCTATCGGTGTGCAGCACGAAGCTGGAGGTGCCGACCGAGGCGATGGTGCCGCGGCGGTGCCGGAACATCAAATCGCGCATGCCCATCATGCCGTTGGCGTTGGGCCGGTGCCGGACCTGCAGGTTCATCACCCACTCGCCATTGGGCAGCTGCACCAGGAAGAGGGGATGGCCCAGGTCGAAGTCGATCTGCACGGCGTTGCTGCCGTTGGCGGTCACCACCAGGTCCGTGCTGAGGGTCACCAGCACGCTGGCGCCCTTCACGTGCACCTGGCTGCTGGGCACGGTGCTGCCGTCGGCCTTCACGAGGGTCACGCTGGCGGGATCGATGGTGACGCGCAGGGCGTCGTAGGTGCCCACCGGGAGTTGGGCCGTGGCCAGCAGCTCGCCCACGCTATCGAGGTCCACCAGGTTGATCTTGGCGGTGGCGCCTTCGAAGGCCACCACCTCGCGGTTGTGGTTGGCCTTGTCCAGCAGGGTGACCTTGGTCACCACCACTTCCACGGCGGACCACTGATCCGAGGGCGCATCGGTGAGGATGATGGAGGCCGAGCCGGTGGGCAGGGGCGTGGGCGTCGCCGAATTGGAGCTGCCGCCGCAGGCCAGGGAGAGGGCGAGGGTGCTCAGGGCGGGAACCGCCAGGAAGGTCAGGGCGCGAAGGGAAGGGCGCATGGCAAGCTCCAGGAAGCGGGAGCCGGGGCTCCAGTCAGGGATGGGGAAGCAGACACCTCCACTGACCCGTCGGGGCGGGAAAGGGTTGATGAAAGAAAGTCGGGATGGTCCTGGTCCTTGTCTTGCAATACTTCCCATCATGGCCAGCACCCTGCGGGACCTCCTCATCCAGCGCGCCGCCAGGCTCCAGGGCCGCCCCTGCCCTGACGGCCCCGGACTGGGGCACCTTGAGCTACACCCAATTCCGCAACCGGGTCGAGGGCCTGGCCCTGGGCCTCCTGGCCGTGGACCCGCCCCCCGCGGTGTTCAGCGCCAGGGGAATCCCCTGGGACTGGGTGGCCGAGGTGGCCGCCGCGGCCTCCGGGCTGACCTGGGATGCGGCGGGGCTGACCGTGCCCTCCGAAGTGTTGGGGGGCTCCCGCTTCAATGACGAGGATGGCCGGGGCCCCTACCACCACCGGGAACAGCTGGTGGCGGCCGCCACGCCCTTCACCGCCGGGCTGGATCACGGCGAGATGATGGCCCGGCTCCGCCGCCTCAATGTCCAGCTGGGCTGGGACCACGACACGGTGGTGGACCTGCCCTTGGCGCAGCTGGGCGAGACCCCGGTCCGGGCCGCCCTCTGGAGCGCCCTGTATGCCGGGGCCCATGCCGTGCTGCAACCCTCCATCGCATGGGACGCCTCGCCCTTCCAAGCATTCTGGACACCACTGGTCTCGCCCCCCGAGGACTGAGGCCTTCTCCCTCAATTCCCTTGCCCTTGGACAATCACTGGCCAATTCTGTGACTGGAGGTCGCCATGGCCCGTCCTGCGTCCCGCAAGGTGTTTGAGTCCTTTCGCCCCGACGGCGGCCACTTGGTGAAGCCTGAGCGGCTGCAGGGGGTGCTGGAGGCCATCCGGGACGCCGGGGACCGGGGCATCACCAAGGCGAGCCTCGTCCACAAGCTGGGCGGCGTCGCCACGCGCACAGTGGACCGCGCCATCCAGCTGCTGGAGGAGCAGGGTGCCCGCTTCGGCAAGGCCCGCCAGGGGGCCTCCCGGCCATCATCCACTTCACCCTGGAGAAGGCCCCGGACTGGGACAGCAAGATCACGCCCCATGCCCGGATGGCGCTGGAAGTGGCCCTCATGGCCCTGGAAGGCACGGCCACGGAGCTCTGGTTCGATCAGCTGGAAGGCCTGCGCCAGCTGGCGGACAGCCACCTCAGCACCCGGGACCGGGACCTCTTCCGCGCCCTGCAGGAGCACGTCTGCGTGCGCGGCGGCGCCGATGACCAGCAGGCCCTCGATACCCGGATGCTCACCCAGGTGCTGCTGGCCCTGGGCCACCCCGACGGCCCCCGCGAGTTGGAGCTGACCTATAAGGCCGCCTCCACCGGCCGCACCAGCGCCCGCACGGTGGTGCCCTTCACACTCACCCACGACGTGTTCTCCGGCGGGACCTTCCTGCTGGCCTGGGACCCGGCCAAGCAGCAGCCGAGGCACTTCCGCCTGGCCCGCATCGAGGAGGCCAGGGCCCTCGCCCGGCGGGGCCTCATCCCCGACAAGCGGCCCCTGGAGCAGGCCCGGGAGCTGCAGATCGGCGGCTGGTTCAGCCCCGACCCGCCCTTCCGCGTGAGCGTCCGCGTGGGCGGCACCAACTGGCCCCAGGCCCTGCTGGACGCCCCCCCCCGGGCGTCACCGTCCGCAAGGAGAAGGGCGGCACCGTGCTGCTGGGCTTCCAGGCCACGGAACTGTCCGGTCCAACGCGGTTCATCCTGCAGTTCGGAGCGGATGCGGAGGTGGTGGACCCGAAGGCGCTGCGGAGCACCTGGCCAAGACATTGAAAACCATGGTGGCAAAATACCGATAGCAGCGGTGACCGAGTTGCGTCTGGTCGGTGGTTTCACCCCAGCCTATTGGCCGTTGCGTATGGCCATGACAGCGGGGAGCAGGTCGAGATGAGGAAGCACCTCTCCTGGATCCTTGGTGACCTGAAGCGAGACCAGGCGCCACAGCCCCTTGTGGTGCGCGTAATCAAATAAGAAGTAGAGTGCGCCCTGGTCGAAGCTGGCCATCATCCAGTGCCGCTGCCACATGACAGTGAGGTGGGGCAGGTTGACGGCTTCCCATCGCCCAACACTCCGGGGCGCTGGGATCAGGCTCTCGACCCTGGACTGGACCTTCCCCTCCACGTCCACCCAGACTCCCTCTCGAGCCCATTCCCTGAGGGCGGATTCCCAGGTTCCGCATTGAGGGTCTTGAAGCCCGTCTGAATCCGCTCGGGGGGAGTCTGGGCTCCGGCCTGGGAGGTCATCACCCACAACGCCAGTGAAAGGAGCAAACGCAGCCAGGGCATGGGAGTCCTCTCTCGAAGGGCAGAGCACCATTGGATTCCAGGAACCGTCCTCAGAGGTACTCCACCGTTTGAGCGGCCTAAGTCCCCCCAAGGTTGAGGCGGCTCCAGCAACCTAGGACGCAGGGTAAGGGGGACCAGCCACCACACACCAAAGGGATGTGGAACCAAGCACCTGTCTGGCTCCGCCCTTTCCGGCTGGTTCACCTCTGGTTTTTCACAACCATGAGGGGGAGCGGAAAGCCGCTCCCCTTTTCAGCTCTGGTTGAGCAGTCTACTTCTTCGCCATCTTGGCCACGCCCAGATCCTGCACCACCTGGCCCTGGCGTCCGTAGTCGATGGCTTCGCCGAGGATGCGGGCGGCTTCCAGGGGGCGTGGAAGCCCATGGAGTTTTCGGCGTTGATGAAGTCCACGCGCCACTGGGCCTTGCGGTGCAGTTCGAGGACGGGCTTGAGCTTGTCGTCCACGCCGGCCTTCTTGGCGGCCTCGATATCGGAGATGAGGGCGACGATGGCATCCTCGGCCCGGTCCATGAGGGCTGGTGCGGTCCTGGATGGCCACCACGCGGGCCTTCAGCTCTTCCTCGGGGAAGCGGTGGCAGGTCTGGCAGGCACGGGTGACGTCCAGCAGGGGGCTGCGCACCTGGTGATCACTGATCTTGATGGCGCCTTCGCGCTTGCAGGGCATGTGGCAATCGGCACAGGAGACGCCGGAACGGGCGTGGACGCCCTGGCTCCAGAGCTCGAACTCGGGGTGCTGGGCCTTCAGCGCCTCGGTGCCGGTCTTGGCGTGCTTCCAGTCGAAGAAGCGGCCGCCGTCGGGGAACTTGTAGGCGTCCTCCACGTGGCACTGGCCGCAGACCATGGAGCGCAGCTCCTGGCGGGAGGCGTCGCGGTTGGCATCGTAGGGCATGGCCTTGTCGCCCTTGCGCCACTTCTCGATGGAAGGCAGATGCGGCACGGGATCAGAGCTCTTGGCCAGGGCCACGATGCCGCGGATGAAGCCGGGCTTGGTGACGCGCAGGGCCATGTTCTTGGGATCGTGGCAGTCGATGCAGGCCACGGCGTGCTTGGTGTGACGGCGTCCGCGTAGGGCATCTTGCCCATGGCCTCGAAGCCGACCATGAGCTGGGCCTGGGCGTTGGGGCTGGTGAAGGCCTCCTCCAGGGTTCCTGGAGCGCCACCCTTCAGACCTATTTCGCGATAGGCCACGGTGTTGGAGGCGTGACAGTGGAGGCAGGCGCCGGTCTGCTTGCGCTCGGTGACCCGCTTGGTGACCGCCTGGTCGGACAGCATGTAGGCATGGCCCTGGCGCTGGTTGAAGTCGATGGCGAAGGTAGCCATCGAACATCGTCACCAGCCGGGGATCCTCCTTGATGCGGCTCTTGGGCAGCCCCTCGCTGCCGGCCCCACCGTACTTGGTGGTGTACTTCTCGGCGGTGCGCAGGTAGGTATCGAGGTGCCGGGGGAAGTTCTTCCCCCACACCGCCGGATCGACGGTCTTTTCGTCGAGGTCCACCACCTTGAGGCTGGTCTGACGGGCTTCGGCCTTGCGGTTGGAGACGCTCGCGTAGAGGCTCATCACCAGCACGGTGGCCAGGGCCGCGCCGGCGGCCAGGAGGCCCATCCGCACGTAGGGGCGGGAGAACAGGGGCGTGGGATTGTCGGTCATCGGAGGATCCTCCCGCGTGGTGAGCACGCATCGATTGGGTTTTGGGTTCAGGAAGCGAAGGGGTCATCGGAAGAGCCGTGGCCCACGCCCTGGTGGCAGCGGACACAGCCGTAGAGGTCGGCCTTCTGGGCCGGATCGGAAGCTGACACCGAGGGTGCCGTGGGCGGTGATCTCGTCGGTGATCTCGCCGTGGGCAGCGGAGGCAGTTGTCCTCAAGCACCTTGGCGTTGCCGGGCTTGATGCGGATGGGCTCGGCAAAGTTCAAAAGGGTGAAGGCCTTTAGGTGGTTGTAGCCATTGCTTTCGGCTCACGAACACCTTGTTCAGCGCGTTACCGGGGGCAGGCAGTCATTGCAGGTGGCCACTTCCATGATGGGAGGCGTGCCGCCAGCCATCGTAGTTCTCCGCATGATGTGGCAGTTCACGCAGACATCGGGGTTGTTGAGGCATTAGGTGCCGTGGGCCGACACGAAGGGGTGTAGACCCCAAAAGCCGAGTGAAGACCCCAGGAACACGCTGAAGGCGTAGGTTGAAGCAGCGTGAGCCGACGCTGTCGATCACGGGCATCCATTCAGGAACCAGACACCGGCCTGGCACGGAATGAAAGGATGAAAGAAATTTCGGACCCGTCAATCCTATTTTTAAAAGATTTGTGGATGATGATAAAGGGATTGCGCGTTTGTCTCTTATTGAAGATAACTATCTATTAATTTACAGCGACATTCCATTGACCGTTTCTCGATCTCGATGCCCTGGTCGCTGCCGGGGAAGACCGCCGACCCGGTGCTCCTTCACCGACTCCTGCTCGGCGCCTCGGTGCATTGAAGGAGATGCCGCCGCTGACCGTGGTGGCCCGGAGGCGCCCCTTCAGATCACCCAGCGTGAGCTGGATGGAGCCGTTCACCGTCTGGGCCTGATGCCCTGGCCCCTGCCCGTCCAGCCGATTCTTGATGGGGTTGCCCACTGTCTGTATGAGCTGCCTTTCGACTCCCCTCCAGGGTGATGCTGCCATTGACGGTCTCCGCCTTGAGGGCCTTCCGTCAGGTGGCGTTGGCCCGGATGCCGCCATTCACGGTGCTGAGGACGGCCTTCCTTCGGTGCCACCAGGGTGATGTCTCCGTTGACGGTCTCCCAGGCTTCAATACCTGGCGGGGCACCTTCTGTTGTCATTCGCACTGGGGCCCGCCAGAAGTTGCCCCCATCGGTCTTTTTTTTGACACGCCCGGATTTCCATGGAACCCGGGCCCGTCTCCACCACCACCCTTCACCTTCCGTTCGTCCTTGGTGCTGGGTTTGAACTCGCCCACGGGTCGCGACCTCCTCCTGTCCCAGGCCTCCATGCGGATGAAGTCGCTGACGTTCTTCACCCTCAGCCCCGAGCCCGATGCCAGGGCAGCACCTGGT
>JADKIO010000012.1 GCA_016721195.1 Candidatus Geothrix skivensis
GGTCGGGATCCAGGATTTGCCCGTGGGCTCGTCCGCCAGCAGCACCAGGGGATCGTTCGCCAGGGCCCGGGCGATGGCCACGCGCTGCTGCTCGCCGCCGGACGGCTGCAGAGACGCTTCTCAGCTTGTGCTGGAGGCCCGCCATCTTCAGGCCAGGTGCGCTGCTTCTGCTCGGCGGCGCTCACGCCCCGACCTTCAGCACGGAGGCGACGTTCGAAGATGGTGCGGCTGCGGATGAGCTTGAAGTCCTGGAACACCACCCCCAGCTTCCGGCGCAGCAGAGGGATCTCCGCCTCAGCCATGGCGGCCAGCCGATTGCCCGGCCATCGGGAGCTCGCCGCTGCTGGGGATCTGCTCCCGGAAGAGCAGCTTCAGCAGGTGGACTTCCCCGCCCCACTAGGACCCGTAAGAACACAGACTCACGCCGGCGTCGATGGCGAAGCTCCACATCCGCCAGGGCGGTGCAAGATTCGGTCGTACCAACGCCGACATGGATGAAATTGATCATGGAATCAGCCTATCAAATCCGTTCGACCAGCATGGCCACACCACAGCCGCCACCCACGCAGAAGGGCGGCGATCCCCGAGCCGCTTGTCCTGTGGTCCTGGAGCAGAGTGGGAGGGTGACCAGGATGCGGGTGCCGCTGGCGCCGATGGGGTGGCCGATAACGGCCCGGGCGCCACCGCGCAGGTTGACCTGGCGGGATCAGATCAACGGCTCGGCGAGCACCCCCAGGCTCTGGGCGGCGAAGGCCTCGTTCAGCTCAGAGAGGTCGATGTCAGCCAGCTTCACCCTGGTCTTGGCCAGCAGCTTCTGGATGGCTCGCACCGGCCCCAACCACTGGTGGCGGGATCGCCGCCTGGGCGAAGCCGAGGATGCCGGGCGATGGAGGCGCGCGGGTCCTGGCGGCGGCGGCCTCGGAGGCCAGCACCAGGGCCCCGGCGCCGTCGTTGACGCCGCTGGCATTGCCGGCGGTCACCGTGCCGTCCTTCCGCAGAAGGCCGGCCCCGCAGCTAGCCGGAAGCTCTCGGCCGTGGCGTCGACCTTGATGCTCGTCCCGGTTGAGAGGCCATCGCCCTTCTTGGCGGCCAGGGTGACCGTGAAGATCTCCCGGTCGAAGGCCACGGCGAAAGCCTGGGCGGCGGCGGCATGAGCTGGCTCTGGAGGGCGAGGGTGTCCTGGACTTCCCGGCTGAGGCCGTGCCGAGCGGCGATGTTCTCCGCGGTGATGCCCACTTGGGTATCCCCCGGCAACGGCCCGCACAGAGGCCATCCTGGATCATGCTGTCCTCGGCTGGGTTTCCCCATGCGGGCGCCCCATCGGGCCGCCGGCGGCGCAGGTAGGCGTGTGGACATGCTTTCAGGTACCCCGGCCACCACGAGATCCGCGTCCCCCAGGAGGATGGACTGCGCGCCCAGCGCCGCGACGCCTTCGAGCCGGAGCCGAACACGGTTGGGGTGTGTGGGCCGGAGTCGCAAAGGAGGTCCGGCCTTCAGGGCCGCCAGCCGGGCCACGTTCTGGCTGCCACCGGCCTGGAGCACGTTGCCATCACCCACTCGCCCACGGCGGCGGGCTCCACGCCGCACCGGGCCGGAGCCTCCAGTGATGGCCAGGGCGCCAGTTGGACCGAGCCCAGAAGCGGGCCCCGCCAAACGCACCCCTACGGCAGTGCCGGGTGGCGGAAAGGATGGCTGTATGGGGCACTCCTAGGAACAACAGAATTGTCTTGACTAAACCTTACTACCCGGGTTTCGTGAACTGCTCATCCCAGGCCGCCCTGGATCTTTCTCCCAGGAGCCCCATGTCCCTCACCGGCCGCTGGATCCCCTTGTTCCTGGTCGGGGGTGCCCTGCTGGCCAGGTCCTCCCCCGCCTCCACCCCAGCGCCGCCCCCCTGCCACGCCCCCATGATCGGGGTGGACTTGCCTTCCGACTCCGCACGGGGCAGGACGGAAAAGCTGACCATGGGCTCCAGCTCTGGGTGAAGAACCCGCAACGGCGCCTCCGGAGTGACCGGCTGGGATCGGGAGGAAGTCGCCTCACCGCCCCAGGTCCGGGGATAGCGAAAAAGCGCCGGGTGGAGCTGGTGCTCCTGCGAAGGGACGGACCTCAAATATCGAGGCGGTCTTCCAGCAACCCTCCTGAGCTTCAGCGCGTCTACATCAGCCCCGCTCCGGGATAAGCCCTGCGGGTGCCGCCCAGGCTCCGGGGCCACTGCCGAACCCACCAACGGCGCCCGTCACCGCGGAGCACCGGAGGGCTTCGCCCGCTGTCGAACCACCAACAGAAGCATCCGGGTCCACCACATCCGCGGGGAAGTGCAGGCCGATACCACCAATGGCTCCTTGAGGCCCGCCGCGGCGGCCCGCGTCAGGGGCAGCACCACCAACGGCAAGCGCGTCCTCGGGACGTGGAGGGCGGTATCGGCCGGAAACCGCCAATAGCACCATCCGCGCCCCGCAACCTGGACGGCTGGGGCGAGGGCATCCGCCTGGAATCCACCAACAGCATCGAGGTCGGGCTGGGCAAGGCCACCGGTGATCTGCTGGCCGAGAACCGCTAACGGCTCCATGGATGTGCGCATTCCTGGCGCCCGGGTGATCCAGAGATCACCAAGCACAGCGCCCGCGTGAAAATCCGGCGCACTCAGACCATCCGCCTGGAAACCACCAACGGCAGCATCCGGGTGAAAAAGGCTTGAGGGTAGTCTCTGGGCCCCATGCGCCTGCTGCCCCCGTCCTCATCGCCACCCTGGGCCCGCAGGCCCAAAATATCCGCACCTCGGACGTGCAGGAGCGGCGCCGGCCAACGGCAGCGCCTGCCTGCTGGTGGAGCGGCGGGGGCCCCACCGCCTTCCACGCCACCCTGGTCTTCCGGGGGGCCGGGCAGAGGAAACAGCCGCCGCTGGCGCCACGGACCTGCTGGCCCGGGCGCTCTTCGGTCGACCCGGCCGAGGACATGGAAGCCAGGAAGGCCAGGCCCAGCCTGGAGCCCCTGCTCACGCAGGAGGAGGGTCTGCTGGAAGCCCCTGCGCTCCGGGCGCCTCCGCCTGCGGCCGGGATCCAGCTTCCGCCTCCCACTGGCCCCTGGAGGGCCAGCCTGGGGAGGTCCAGACTCGCCTGACGGCGCTCTGCGCTGCCTCGCCGCTGGCGGACCTCTACAGCCCCCAGGGCGGTCGGCAGGGGCCGAGGCCACCGCGGATGCCCTGCTGGGCCCAGACCGGGCTGCCCCAGGACGCCTTCGAGTTCTGGTGCCAGACCGAGGCCCAGCGCCTCCGCACCCTGCAGCTCAGCCGCTTCGCAAGGGCCAGGCCAGGCCTGACCGCCGGGCTCCGCGCCTGGCGTCCAGGGCCTCCGCCCTGCTCCCGGGGTGCGGCCTCCCCCGGACATCCCCTATGGCCGGGATCTGGCAGGACCACCTGCCCTCGTTGGAGGCCCTCCGCCGCTCGGACCTCTGGGCTTTGCCCAACGGGCTCTGCGGCCCGACCGCCTCACCCTCATCGTCGTCGGCGGCCTCAGCCTGGAGGCCGCCCTGCCCCTGGTGGAACGCCACCTGGGCAGCCTTCCGGTCCCCCGACGGGAGGACGCGGTGCTGCCGAGATCCCGGCAGATCTGGGGGATCGCCAGGTCCAGGCGACCCTCGAGGGGGGACGGCGGCTCCTCACGGGCTGGCGCATCCCCCCCCGCAGCCACCCGGATCACCTGGCCCTGCGCATGGCAGCCCAGTTGCTCGGGGGGGGCCAGAGCAGCCGCCTGCAGGCCATGCTGGTGCGGCAGAAGACCTGGCCTGCCAGGTCGAGCTGAGCCTGGATGTGCCGGGAGGACGGTTCCGGGTCTCCGGTGGTGGATGTGAGGCCCGGCGAGGGACACAGCCTCGCCGAGGTCGAAGCGCCCTCCACAGTGAGTCCTGCGGCTCCAGCAGAGCCCATCCCCCAGGAGGAGTGGCAGCGGGGCCTCGCCATGCTGGAAGCGGATGCCTCGAATTCTGGATGATCCGCCGGCTCTGGCGCGGGCCCTGGGCCTGGCCTGGGCGAAGGCGGGGACTGGCGCTCCCTGGGACCGGACATCCAGCGACTGCGCCCTGGCACCGGAGGCCGTCCAGGCGGCGGTCCCGCGCCTGGCTGACGCCGTGCCACCGTACCAAGGTCCTGCTGGAGCCCAGTCCGGGCGAGAAGCCAGGACCCGGTTGAGAAGGATCTGGCCCGGGTGCTCGGGGCCCTCGCCGCCCTCGCATCCAGGACCTGGCCCAGCGGGAAGCTCGTCACCTCAGAGGGCATCCGGCAACTGCGCATGCTCAGGCCCGAGGAACGCCTCCGCACCCTCAAGCTGCTGCAGGCCAGCTCCCTCCGGAAAGCCATGAGATCCCTGTTCCTGGTCGCCCTGGCCACCCCTCCCCTCAGGCCCAGCCCAGGATCCAGCGCTTCAGCCTGCCCAATGGGTTACGAGTGCTGCACCTGGAGAGCATGAGCATCCGCTGGTGCGGGCGCTCCTCCTGGTGCGGCTGGAGCCCAGCGACACGCCTCCGGACCACCAGGGCCTGCCCCTGCTGCTGCTCCAGACGCTCGGCCACGCGGACACCGCCGACCTGAAGGCGGAGGAGCTCGACCGACTGCTGGAGGAATCTGGCATCCAAGTGACGCCCACACTGGGCGCCGAAGGGCTCCGCTGGCGGCTGGTGGCCCGCAGCCGGGACACCGACCGGGCCTTGGGCCTGCTGGGGGACCGGCTGCTGCGGACCCTCTTCAACCCAGCGGCCCTGGAAACCCAGCGCCTGGGGGCGATCCGCCTGGCAGAAGGCCTGGGAGAACCGCCCCTGGCCCGGCAGCAACAGACCCCTCCTTGGCGATCCCGCGACCCGCGCGACCCCGCCAGCCTGGGCAGCATCACCTTCGAGGAGTTCCTCGCCTTCCACGCCAGGGTCCTCCGTCCGGACCAGGCCGTGCTGGTCCTGCATGGGGACCTTGGGCTGGAACAGGCCAAGCGGATGGTGCTGCTGAGCCTCGGCGCCTGGTCCCCGCCGCCGCCTGTGCGGGCGGCCCAGGTTTCCTTGGTCTCGGTGTCGACCCAGACCCCGGTAAATCCGCTCCTCCTGCCGGTGCCAGGAGAGGCGCTCCGCCCTCAGGCCTCGGCCCCCGACCGGTGGGACTCTCTGCCGAAGCGGCCTCCCTCCTAGCCCTCCCTGATTCCTGACCATGGAAACCTCAATCCCCTGCAGGTGACCCTGGAGGGGCACCACCTTCTGGCGACGTTGGATGCTCCGCCAGAAGCGGCCTCTGGCTGGTCCCTGCTCCGGGAACGACTGGAGGCCTTCCGGAGCCACGCGGGTTCACCCAGGCCGATCTGGACGGGGCCCGCCGGGCCTGGCGGTTGGGCCGGAGCCTGGATTCCCTCCATCCCGAAGCGCAGATGGACGCGGCCCTGGCGGAGGCCCCTGGGCCTGGGGGTCACCGAGGCGCGCATGATGGCCTTGACCCTGGAGCAGCTGAACGCGGAACTCCGGTCCTGGCTGGGCCAGGCCGGCTACGCCTCGGCGCAGCCGGAGACCCTGCGGACCTGGCCCGCCTTTTGAACCCGTGAGGGCGCCCATCGCGGGGCCCGAATCACTTCTGATCGCGACATCCCGTTCAGATCTTGACCCCGAAGCGCGAGGCCAGATCGAATACCGCGCCCGGATCCCCGCCACGACCGCCTCCGGCAGGTGCGGGGCCGGCGGCCTGCTTGTCCCAGCCATCCAGCGTCTCCAGGTAGTCCCGCAGGAACTGCTTGTCGAGGCTCGGCGGGTTGCTGCCCGGCGCCCAGCTGTCCGCCAGCCAGTAGCGGCTGCTGTCCGGGGTCAGAGCCTCGTCGATAAGGATGAGTTCCCCGCCATCGCTCAGACCGAACTCGAATTTGGTGTCCGCCAGCAGGATGCCGCGGGTGGCGGCCAGTTCCGCGCCGCGGTGGTAGAGCGCCAGGCTGAGCTCCCGCAGCTTCACGGCCAGGTCCATGCCCACGATCTCCGCCATCTGCTCGAAGGGGATGTTCTCGTCATGGCCTTCCTCGGCCTTGGTGGCCGGGGTGAAGATGGCCTCGGGGCAGCCGATCCGCGAGCCGGAGGCCCGCCGGGAGCGGCACACCGCAGACCCTGCTGCCGGCCTGATACTCCTTCCAGCCGCTGCCGGCCAGGTAGCCGCGCACCACGCATTCCACAGGCAGGGGACGGGTCTTCTCCACCACGACGGCGCGGCCCGCCAGGGCTGCCCGGAAGGGCTCCAGGCTCGCGGGCCAGCTGGGGTTGCCCCGGAAGTGGTTGGGCACCAGGTCCTCGGTGGCGGCGAACCAGTAGGCCGCCACGGCGGTGAGGATCCGCCCCTTGTCCGGAATGCCTTCGGGCATGACGCAGTCGAAGGCGCTGATGCGATCCGTGGCCACGATGAGCAGCTGCTTCCCCAGGTCAGCACATCCCGGACCTTGCCCCGGCGGAAGATCGGAAAGGGAAGGTCGGTGCCGAGCAGAGTGGACATGGAGGCTCCAGAGGAGGCCTCCATCATCGCAGAGGAAGCTTGCCCTAGCCCAGTTCCGGGAGCTTCCGGGGTGTGGGGGCCCGACCAGTTCAGGCCACCCGGGAGCAGGGCATAGCGGTTCATGATCCCGACCCAACGGGCCAGTTCGGCTTCCCGCACCAGGCCGTCGGGCCCGCCATGGGGCAGCCCCAGGAACTGGAGGTAGTCCTGCACCTCGGCCCCGGAAACCCCCAGCAGGGCCGGCAGGTCCTCCAGGTGGTGGTTCCGATCCCCGGGCAGGGGCGTCAACAGCCGGTAGTCGAAGGTCTCCCGCAGGACGGAGGCCGTGGCGGCAGGGTCCAGCTCCTGAGCCGCGTCCAGGTGGGGGAAGGGGTTCCCGCCCAGCAGGCCCAGGGACTGGGCCATGCCCAGGTGGGCCAGCAGGTGAACGGGGTGGACCTTGAGCACCGCCTCGAAGACGGTCCGAGCCTCCTGAATCCGACCCAGCCGCAGCAGGGCTTCCCCATGACGCAGCCTGGCCTCCACGCGCTCCGGTTCCGCCCTGGTCCAGCGCTCGGCCACGGCGGCCATCTCCTCGGCCATGCCCTGGGACCGGAAGAACCCCGCCAGGTAGGCGAGGGTCGTGATGTCCCTGGGCGCCAGCAGCAGCAGGCGGTCCAGGATTTCTGCAGCCCGGAGGGCTTGGCCCTCCTGGTCCAGGTGATGCGCCCAGTCCCGGAGGATCTCCACCTGACGAGCGACGGGGTGGTTGGGCGTGGACCGGGCAGGTTCAGCCGGGTGCAGCAGCTGCGTCCGCACCCAGAGGTAGCGCAGGGGCGTTGCGGCCATCCGGACCGGCCAGTTCCTCCTCGATGGCGTGGACGATGGTCTTGAGCCCATGCTCCCAGAGGGGCGGCAGGGGCATCTGCACATGGGTTCGGAGCTCACGGGTGAGGGGTTCCAGGGGGTTGCCGGTCCGCCCCAGGTGCAGCCGGAGTCGGAGCATCTCAAGGCCCGGCTCGGGGCCCGGCTGGAAGGCCACCCGCAGGGCCAGCTCCCCGGTGTCCGGGTCGAAGTCATCGAGGATCAGGAAACGCAGGTGGGCCCGCATGTAGGTGAGGTTAGCAAAGTTCTAGACCATAAGGAGGTTGACCAGCCCCGATCCCGGACTGATCATGCTCTAATCGACTGGTTAGGGGGGATGCCATGCGCAAGCAGGTGTTGTTCGTGTCCGTGCTGGCCCTGCCCGCCATGGCGGGCGAGGTGGGACTGCTGGTGGACAAGCAGTTCGGGAAGGCCCAGACCGCCTCGGCCTTCAGCACCCAGAAATATGATGCCGTGAGCCCCACAGGCTTCGGCCTCCGCGTGGGATACGACGTCCTGGACCTGAAGGTCGCCGCCCTGCAGCTGAACGGCACCTGGCACAACAAGACCACCGGCGACCTGACCTACGGTGGCACCAAGCGCGGCGAGCTGGATAACCAGTACTGGGCCGCTGGCGCCATGGTGAACTGGAAGCTGCTGGTGAACGTGGGCGTGGGCGTGGAGTACCGCTCGGAGAAGCTCAGCTGGCGCTCAGCCGTGCCGCTCGGCAATGGTGACTCCACCCAGGGGCGCACCTGGGCCCGTGTGAACCTGGGCTTCAGCATTCCCCTCCCCGTGGTCAGCCCCTTCTTTGCGCTGGAGGTCGCCGCACCTCTTTCGAAGCAGGACGCCACCTCCACCCCCAAGGACCTCACCGAGGCCCTGGCCCCCCAGGTGCAGATCGGCGTCTACGGCGGCATCCGCTTCTGACCTTCAAGGGCTTAGGACGGAAAGGGGCACCTGGTGGTGTCCCCTAAGAGCGCCTAGCTAAACCCGACGATGCCGCGATGATGCCAGCCGGGATGCACCGCCAGGAAGGGCCCGCAGGGCAACGTGGTTCGTTGTTCAAGGGACCTGACGCCGCGGGGCGCCCAGCTGGCTTCATCCCTGCGGGCGAGGGGCGGCGGGCGTCGCGATCCAGCGTCACGCTCGTCGCGCGGTACCCGCTACGCTTTGACTCGCGTTCCTCGCCTCGCTCGCCCGGCACCCCTCGCGCGGCGACGTGGGGTTTGCTAGGCGCTCTTGGCGTATGATGGAGGCTCATTCTCCGAGGGACGATGGAACTCCGGATCCTGGGCTGCAGCGGCGGCGAGGCGGATGGCGAGCGCCTGACGGGCCTGCTCGTCAACGGCTGCGTGGCCATCGACGCGGGCTCCATCACGGCGGCCCTCCGGGTGGAAGAGCAGGTGAAGATCCAGCACGTCTTCATCAGCCACTCGCACCTGGACCACATCTGCACCTTGCCCTTCTTCACCAAGAACATCTTCGGCCGCACCCACGACGCGGTGGAGATCCACGCCCTTCCCGAAACCCTCGACGTGCTCCGCCGCCACCTCTTCAACGACGAGCTGTGGCCGGATTTCAGTGTGATCCCCAGCCCCAACGACCCCACCATTCGCTACACGGAGATCGAGCCGGAGCGTGCCTACCAGGTCTGCGGCCTGGCCATCACCCCCATCCGCGTGAACCACCTGGTGCCCTGCGTGGGCTTCAGGGTGGAAGACGGCCGGGACGCCTTCATCTTCACCAGCGATACCGCGGAAACAGACCGCATCTGGGAAGTGGCCAACGCCACCCCCAACCTCCGCCTGGTCATCGCCGAGGCCAGCTTCCCCAACGAGCAGGCCTGGCTGGCGGAGGCTTCCAAGCACCTCACCCCCGCCAAGCTCGGCGCCGAATTGAAGAAGCTGAAGCGGGACGTCCCAGTACGGATCTACCACCTGACACCCGGCGACAGGTCCACCATGCTGCCCCAATTGAAGGCCCTCGGGGATGCCCGCGTCAGCCTGCTGGACCAGGACGAGCACCTGGTCTGGTGAGGTGTCAGGTCTGGGGGTAGGCCTGTTGCAGGGCCTGTAGCGCCTCGTCGTAGACAGCGGGCAGACCCTCGGCCAACGCGGGCGCCCGTTCCAGTTGGTCCGCCAGCACGCAGGCTTCGATGCGCGAGGCCAGTTCGGCAAAACGCGCCAGCCCCATGTTGCTCAGGGCCCCCTTCAGCTGATGGGCTTCCATTCGGGTCTGCGGTCCATCGCCCGCGGCCAGCGCGGCCCGAAGGAGGGCCATGCGGGTAGGGACATCCTCCTGGAACAGGACGATCAGTTCCTGGACCAGCGCCGGCGAAGCCCCCAGTTCCAGAAGGTCGCGCAGGGGCCGGGGATCCAGGATCGGCAGTTCGTTCAAGCGGCGCTCCTGGGAAGGGGACCTGCCTGTTCTGTAGATTTCCGCCCGAGCCGACGGGCGGGGTTCCCGTGTGGTGCTAGAAGCCGTGGCCCGAGGGATGACCGGCGGCCTGGAGGCGGATGAGGCTGGCGTCCAGCTTGGCTTGGGCGTTGGCCATGTCGTGCTCGGTCTGGGCTTCCTTCAGGAGCTTCAGGGCCCGCTGGCGCGAAGCCTCGGCCCGCTCCAGATCGATCATGTCCATGGTCTCGCTCTCCCGGGCCAGGATGGTGACCCGGTCGGGGCCCACTTCGGCGAAGCCGCCGAAGACGGTGATCCAGTGTTTCTGACCTTCCTGGAAGTAGTAGAGCAGCCCGTCGCCCACCTCGGTCATGAGGGGCGTGTGGCCCGGCAGGATGCCGTAGTAGCCCCGGGCAGCCGTGGGGAATTGCACTTCCGCCACCTCGGCGGAAAATACGGGCCGCTCCGGGGTCACCACTTCCAGTTTGATCAGTTGGGACATGGCGATCTCTTTGTAAGACCCGGAATCCGCATCGCGGATTCCGGGCAGGGGAAAAGCGAACCTAGACTGCTGCCAGTTTTTCGGCCTTTTCGACGGCTTCCTCGATGGTGCCCACGAGGTAGAAGGCCTGCTCGGGCAGGTGGTCCCACTTGCCGTCGCAGATCTCGCTGAAGCCCTTGATGCTGTCCTCGAGCTTCACGTCCTTGCCGGACATGCCCGTGAACTGCTCGGCCACGAAGAAGGGCTGGCTGAGGAAGCGCTGGATCTTGCGGGCCCGGGCCACGGTCAGCTTGTCGTCCTCGGAGAGCTCGTCCATGCCGAGGATGGCGATGATGTCCTGGAGCTCCTTGTGCATTCTGCAGGATCGCCTTGACGCGCATGGCGGTGTTGTAGTGGTGCTCGCCCAGGATGCGGGGATCCAGCAGGCGGCTGGTGGAAGCCAGGGGATCCACGGCGGGGTAGATGCCCAGGGCCGCGATATCGCGGCTCAGGTTGGTGGTGGCATCCAGGTGGGCGAAGGTGGTGGCCGGAGCCGGATCCGTGTAGTCGTCCGCGGGCACGTACACCGCCTGCACGGAGGTGATGGAGCCCTTCTTGGTGGAGGTGATGCGCTCCTGCAGCTCGCCCATCTCCGTGGCCAGGGTGGGCTGGTAGCCCACGGCGGAGGGCATGCGGCCCAGAAGGGCGGAGACCTCGGAACCGGCCTGGGTGAAGCGGAAGATGTTGTCGATGAAGAGCAGCACATCCTTGCCCTCCACATCGCGGAAGTACTCGGCGACCGTGAGGCCCGTGAGGGCGACCCGGGCGCGGGCTCCGGGGGGCTCGGTCATCTGGCCGTAGATCAGGGCCACCTTGGACTTGCTGAGGTCGTTCTTGTCGATGACGCCACTGTCCATCATCTCGTGCCAGAGGTCGTTGCCCTCGCGGGTGCGCTCGCCCACGCCCGCGAACACCGAATAGCCGCCGTGGCCCTTGGCGATGTTGTTGATGAGCTCCATGATCAGCACGGTCTTGCCCACCCCGGCGCCGCCGAAGAGGCCCGTCTTGCCGCCCTTGGCGTAGGGCTCCAGCAGGTCGATGACCTTGATGCCCGTCTCGAACATCTCGGAGGCAGTGTTCAGGTCCTCGTACTTGGGGGCCTCGCGGTGGATGGGCAGGGTCATCTTGTGGCCGATGGGCCCCCGCTCATCCACGGGATCACCCACCACGTTGATGATGCGGCCCAGGGTCTCGGGACCCACGGGCACGTTGATGGCCTTGCCGGTGTCGCTGACGAGCTGGCCCCGGACCATGCCCTCGGTGGGCTGCATGGACACGCAGCGCACGCGGTTCTCGCCGAGGTGCTGCTGCACTTCCAGCGTCACCAGGGCGCCGCCGATCTCGGTGTGCAGCGCGTTCATGATCGCGGGCAGGTGGCCGTCGAACTCGACGTCCACGGCGGGACCGACGACGGCGATCACGCGGCCTTGAAGGGTGTTGGACATGGGGACCTCAACGAAGGAATGAGCCGATTGCAGGTGTAGGGGCTTAGGCGTTGGCGCCGGACACGATCTCGATGATCTGGTTGGTGATGCTGGCCTGGCGGATCTTGTTCATGGTGAGCGTGAGCTTGGCGATCATCTCGCCGGCATTGTTGCTGGCCTTGTCCATGGCCGCCATGCGGGCGCCGTGCTCCGAGGCGCTGCTCTCCAGGAGGTTGCGCAGCAGCTCCGTCTCCACGAAGCGGGGCAGCAGCGTCTCCAGCACCGAGTTGGGATCGGGTTCGAGAAGGT
Organism: Candidatus Geothrix skivensis; assembly: GCA_016721195.1. Classification (GTDB taxonomy): domain Bacteria; phylum Acidobacteriota; class Holophagae; order Holophagales; family Holophagaceae; genus Geothrix; species Geothrix skivensis. Next base: position 12,017 of record JADKIO010000012.1, read on the forward strand.
GCGGCACCTCCATGGCATCCCGTCCTTCATGGGTCCGGTCCATCGCCATGGGGAACACCCGGAAGACGGTGGGCGTCTGGGCCACGGCGCTGTTGAAGTAGTTGTAGATCACGTAGAGCGCATCGATTTCGCCAGCGTGGTACTGTTCCGAGGCGCCCTGGGAGATCTCGGTCACGACGCGCTGGAAGCCGGCCAGGGGGATGTTGAGGTATTCCCCGGCCGGAACCAGCCTGCGCTTCTTGGCCCACTCGGCGGCCCGCTTGCCGATCACGTCCACATGGACGATCTCGGCCTGGCACTCGGAGACGAAGGCCGTGGCGGCCTTCAGCACGTTGGCGTTGAAGCCGCCGCAGAGGCCCTTGTCGGAGGCCACGAGGACCACGCGAATGCGCTTCTCCTCGCGGGGGGACAGGAAGGCCTGGGCAGCAGGACCCGGCTGGATCTCAGAATCACCCCTGATGCGTCCCACCACCCGGCGGACGACTTCCATCATCTTGCTGGCGTAGGGGCGCAAAGCCACCAGGCGTTCCTGGGACTTCCGCAGCTTGACCGCGGAGATCATCTTCATGGCCTTGGTGACCTGCTGGGTGTTCTTGACTGAACGAATGCGGCGTCGGATGTCTTGGAGGCCGGCCATGGCTAGTACCTCCAATCCGAAAGGGTCAGGAGACCGGCCATGGGACTAGGCTCCCGCGGTCGGATTCAGGGAGGCCGTAAAGGACTCCTTGAAGGAAAGGACCTGGGTCTTGAGCGTGGCCTTGGCGTCATCGCTCAGGACCTTGGAGTCGCGGATGCCGCGCAGCACCTCGGGGGCATTCACATCGAGGAAGGCCATGAACTCGGTCTCGAAACGCAGCACCTGCGGAACCGGCAGGTCGTCCACGTAGCCGTTGGTGGCGAACCAGATGCTGATCACCTGCTTTTCCACGGGCATGGGCTTGTACTGCCCCTGCTTGAGGATCTCGACCAGACGCTGCCCCCGGTTCAGCTGGGCCAGGGTGGCCTTGTCCAGGTCCGACCCGAACTGGGAGAAGGCCGCCAGCTCGCGGTACTGGGCAAGATCCAGCTTGATGGTGCCGGCCACGGACTTCATGGCCTTCACCTGGGCGGAGCCGCCCACGCGGCTCACGGAAATGCCCACGTTCACGGCGGGACGGACGCCCGCGTTGAAGAGATCGCCTTCCAGGAAGATCTGGCCATCGGTGATGGAGATGACGTTGGTGGGGATGTAGGCGGACACGTCACCGGCCTGGGTCTCGATGATGGGCAGGGCCGTCATCGAGCCGGCGCCACGCTCATCGCTGAGCTTGCAGGCCCGTTCCAGCAGGCGGCTGTGCAGGTAGAACACATCGCCGGGGTAGGCTTCGCGTCCGGGAGGACGACGCACCAGCAGCGAGATTTCGCGATAGGCCACGGCCTGCTTGGAGAGATCATCGTAGATGCAGAGGACATGGCCGCCGGGATTGGTCTTGCTGCTGGGTTGGCCGTCCTTGCCGTGCCACATGAAGTGCTCGCCCAGGGCCGCGCCGGTCATGGGGGCCAGGAAGAGCAGCGGGGCGGCCTCGGAGGCAGAGGCGGCCACCACGATGGTGTGCTTCATCGCGTCGCTCTTCCAGGGTCTTCACCACCTGGGCGATGGTGGAGCGCTTCTGGCCGACGGCGACGTAGATGCAGATGACGCCGGTTTCGCGCTGGTTGATGATGGTGTCCACGGCCACAGCGGTCTTGCCGGTCTGGCGGTCGCCGATGATCAACTCGCGCTGGCCGCGGCCGATGGGGATCAGGCTGTCGATGGCCTTGAGGCCCGTCTGCATGGGCTCGTGGACGCTCTTGCGGTCCACGATGCCGGGGGCGATCTGCTCGATGGGGTTGAACTTGGCGGGCTGAATGGGCCCCTTGCCGTCGATGGGGTTGCCCAGGGCATCGATGACGCGGCCCACGAAGGCGGGACCCACGGGCACGGACATGATCTTGCCGGTGCGCTTGACGGTATCGCCTTCCTTGATGGCGGCGGCGTCGCCCAGCAGGATGATGCCGACGTTGTCCTCCTCCAGGTTGAAGGCGAGGCCCATGACGCCGTGCGGCAGTTCCAGCAACTCGCCGGACATGGCCTTCTCGAGTCCGTAGGCGCGGGCGATGCCGTCACCGACGCTGATGACGGTGCCGACCTCGGCCACGTCCACCTGGGCATCGAAGCCTTCGATCTGGCTGCGGATGATGCGGGAAATCTCTTCCGCGCGAATGTCCATGAAGTCCTCCAAACCTGCGATTGATGAGCGGAAGGGGTTAAGCCGAAAGCAGCTGGGTCTTGAGTTGGCGGAGCTGGCCCTGGAGCGAGGCGTCCAGGACCGTGGAGCCCACCTGGACCTTCACGCCGCCCAGGAGGGTCGTGTCCTGGTACCAGCTCAGGCGGATGGTCTTGCCGGTGCGGGTGGCCAGGGAGGCGATGAGCGCCTTGGCCTGGGAATCCGAGAGGGGCTGGGCGCTGGCCACCTTGGCTTCCACGATGCCTGCCCGCTCATCCACCTGGTCCGCGAAGGTGCGGCGGATGTCTGGCAGGAGGTTCAGGCGACCGGCTTCGGCCACCACGCGGAAGAAGTGGCGCAGGGTCTCGCTCACCTTGGCGGCGGCGAGGATGGTCTCGAACACCTCGGCCTTCCTGGTGGGCAGCACCAGAGGCGAGGCCACCAGGCGCATGAGATCGGCATTGGCCGCCACGGCCGCAGCCACGCTCTCCAGCTCCTGCTGGAGCTGAGGCACGTTGCCCTGCTTATCGCCGATCTGAAGAAGGGCCTTGGCATAGCGCCGGGCGGTCAGGCGGCTGCTCACTGGGCGCCTCCGATCTGTTGAATGGCACGGTCCACGGCGCTGGCGGCCTCAGGTCCCAGCAGCTTGGCTTCCAGGCGCTTGGCGGCGCCCTCCACCGCCAGCTCCGCCACCAGGGCCCGCAGCTCCTGCTCGGCCTGGCGCTTCTGGTAGCCGATTTCCGTCTGGGCCTGGGAGAGGATCACCTCGGCCTCGGCCCGGGCGGCCTCCAGAACCCGTTGCTTCTCGACCTCCGCATCCGCCTGGGCCTTGGAAAGGATGCCCGCCAGCTCGGTTTCGAGCCCAGTCATCTTGGTTTCCATGTCCTTCAGCTGGGCTTCGCCCTCAGCCTTGTCCCGCTCCGCCTGGGCGAGCATGGTTTCCAGCTCTTCCTTGCGGGACTTGAACATGGCGGACAGGGCGCCCTTCAGCAGAAAGAAGAGGCCCGCGCCGTAGATGGCGAAGTTCAGCAGCTGGACCAGGAAGGCCCCCAGCTTGCCGTATTCCTTGCCGAAGAGCGTCATGGCCGGGCCGTGGTGGGCACCCTGGGCCGCGCCATGACCGGGGGCGGCCTCATGGGTGGCCGCCCCATGCGCTTCGCCCACATGGCCATCGGCCGGCTTGGCCTCGTGACTGGCCGCAGGAGCCGCAGGTTTCTCCGCGGCGGGGGTACCGTGTTTGTCTGCCGCGGGGCCGGCAGGAACAGCGTGCGCCTGGGCGGCCAGCGCCAGGGGGCTGAGGGACAGCAGAACGGCGAGGGAGAGTCGGGTCAGCTGGTTCATGCTCAGGCCTGCTTCAGGAGAGTCTGGACCATGGAATCAGCCAGGGCGTCCACCTGGGCCAGCAGGTTCTGCCGGGCGGCCGCCTGCTGGGCCTTGAGGGACTCCACGGCGGCCTGGCGCTCGGCCTGGGCCTTGGCTCGGGCTTCGTCGAGGAGAAGCTGCTTCTCCCGGGTCGCCGCGTCCGCCAGGGCCTTGCGGGCCTCGAAGGCCTGGGCGCGGAGCTCCTTCAGGCGCGCCTGATAGTCCCTCTGCCGGGCCTCGAGCTTCGCCGCCGCCTGGGCTTTGGCATCACTGCCGGCGTTGAGATCCCGGTCCCGGTCCTCCATCACCTTGGTGATGGGCTGAAAGAACACCACCCGCAGGTAGAGGTAGAGCACCACGAGCAGTACGATCACGAACAACAGGGAGGGCAGGTCCGGGCGCATGGGATCCGGCATCTGGGCCAGGATGCGCGCCACAGGGCCTCCCCCTTCGGGGCTTCGGAGCGTCAAGTTCGCCAGTTCCAGCAGCGCCACAGCCACCCTCCAGAAACATCCCAAGGCCACGGCCGAAAGTTCAGCCAGGGTCACACCGACACCAGCGTTGGTCCGCGGGAACCTCTGGTACGGGAGTCTAAAAACCTTACCAGACCAGTCTGGTTCCCTCAATGCAGAGCTTTGGCCTTGACCCTTTCAGCCCCCTATGGGAGGATTCTGGTTCGGCGATTCGGGCGATTAGCTCAGTCGGTAGAGCAGCTGCCTTACACGCAGCATGTCGGCGGTTCGAGCCCGTCATCGCCCACCAGAATCCTGGTGAAGTGCAACAGACCAAGGGGTTGTAGCTCAGTCGGTTAGAGTGCCAGCCTGTCACGCTGGAAGTCGCGGGTTCGAGCCCCGTCAGCCCCGCCAAAAAACGCGCCCCCGGGCGCGTTTTTTTTGCGGCGGGGCTGACGGGACTCGGGCCCGCGAATGGGCTCGCAGAGGCGCCACTAGATGTGGCGCCGTACGAGACCGGCGGATCCTAGCCCGAAGGGTGACGGATACGCGTTCGAGCCCAGATGGCATGGGTCGGCGCGAAAGACGGAGAACGGCGGGGCTCGCGGGGCTCAGACCCGCGAGTGGGCTCGCCTAGGCGCCACTAGATGTGGCGCCGAACGAGACCGGCGGATCCTAGCCCGAAGGGCGACGGATACGCGTTCGAGCCCCCGATGGCATGGGTCGACGTGAAAGGCGGAGAGCGGCGGGGCTGACGGGGCTCGAACCCGCCCCCGCAACGCATGCGTTGCAGGGACCTATGGTCGAGGCGAAGCCCAGACGGGTGGCGAGGGTCGCTGCATAGGCAGCGTTCCGAGCCGGGCACCCGCCGGGCTGAGCATAGCAACCAGGTCGGCCACTTCCCCCGAAGGGCGAGGCGGCCGCAGGTCTCGACCAACCCCTACTCCCGCAGCCCCCACATCCTCAATATCTTCCCCCCCTTCACCTGGTAGATGGTGACGGCCACCAGGGGTTCCTTCCCCGCCCGGCCCTTGATCTTCTCCTTCTGGATCACAAACTCGCCGGACACCATCTGGGCCTGCGCCGAGGCGTGCAGATCCGGATTGGCCTTGAAGCGGGCCGCATAGAGCTCCCGCAGCCGGGCCTTGCCGGTGGGGGCGGCGGCTCCGGGGAGCTCGAACACCTCCAGCTCCTCGGCGAACAGGGCCAGGAAGCCCTCCAGATCATGGGCGTTGAACAGCTCTATCTGCCGCTCCACCGTCCCGGCAGGGCTGAGGTTCTTGGGGGTGGGGGCCGCCATCAGCAGCGCCGGCACCAGCAGACAGGACAGGGATCGGATCATGGCCACTCCGGCGGGGAAGCACCACTCTAGCCGCCGCCCCGACATCCGGCCATCGCCTTTCGGCCTATCCGCGATAGACTGGAGGGCTTGGAACATTCATGAGACTACCCCTCGTCGCCCTCTGCGGACGCCCCAACGTGGGCAAGTCCACCCTGTTCAACCGGCTCACCCGCAGCCGGGCGGCCCTGGTCCACGACCTGCCGGGCATGACCCGGGACCGCAGCTATGGCCGGGTCACCTGCCTGGGCGAAGAGGGCGCCGCCGAGGAAGTCTTCGAGCTGGTGGACACCGGCGGCCTGGATTTCGAAGGCGATGACGTCATCACCCAGGGCATCACCCGCATGGCCGAGGCCGCCCTCAGCGAGGCCCACGTGGCCATCCTCCTGGTGGACGGCCACGATGGCCTCACCGCGGGGGACGAGGAGATCGCCGCCCGCCTCCGCCGCATGGGCAAGCCCCTGCTGCTGGTCATCAACAAGCTCGACGGCATGAAGGGGGGCGCCCCGGACGGCGGCTTCTACGGCCTGGGCTTCGACGACGCCTTCCCCATTTCCGCGGCCCACGGCGCCGGGGTGCCGGAGCTCATCGCGGCCATCCGCGCCCGCCTGCCCTTCCACCGCACCCCCGAAGAGGCCGAGACCCATTCCCTGGGCGACGAGCGGCGCTTCGCCCTCATCGGCCGGCCCAATGTGGGCAAGTCCTCCCTGGCGAACCGCCTGCTGGGCTACGAGCGCAGCCTCGTCAGCGAGGTGGCCGGCACCACCCGCGATACGGTGGATACGGTCATCCATGTGGCGGACAGGGTCTACCGCCTCATCGATACGGCGGGCATCCGCAAGAAGGGCAAGACCCACGAAGGCGCAGAGAAGCTCAGCATCCTGAAGGCCAAGCAGGCCATGGCCCGGGCCGACGTCAGCCTCCTGCTGCTGGATGCCGTGGAAGGGGCCACCCATCAGGACGCGGTGATCGCCGGCTATGCCCAGGAGGCCGGGGCCGCCGTCATCCTCGTGGTGAACAAGTGGGACCTGGTGGACAAGGACGCCCACACCATCTACGGGGCGGAAGAGGACCTGCGTCGCAGCCTGGGCTTCCTGCACCACGCTCCGATGATCTTCCTGTCGGCCCTCACCGGCCAGCGCGTGTCCAAGATCTTCGGCATGATCGACGAACTGGCGGAGGCCCATGCCCGGCGGATCCCCACGGGCGAGCTGAACCGCTTCCTGCGCGGGTCCGTGGACGCCATGAGCCCCCACGTCATCGATGGCAAGCTGCCCAAGCTCTACTTCATGACCCAGGTGGGGGTGCGTCCCCCCAGCTTCGTGGTGAAGGCCAACACGGACCGTGGACTGCACTTCAGCTACGTGCGCTACCTCGAGAACCGCCTGCGCGAGCAGTTCGGCCTGGCGGGCGTGCCCCTGCGCCTCAGCATCCAGAAGAAGCAGAAGGGCGAGGGCGAACCCACCGAGGTGGCCGCCGTGCGCCGCATCCTCGATCCGGGCGAAGGGCTGAAGCCTTCGCGCAGCAACGAGTCCCTCCAGGCCCAGCGGGTCGACAAGGTGAAGGCACGGCCCCGGCCCAAGAAGGTGGAAGGCCCCAAGCCCGCCGCCAAGCAGGCCCCCCGCAAGGGCAAGCACGCGCCGCCCAAGCGGGTGCGACAGAAGTCCACCAAGCGCCCCTGATCCATCCCCTGGATGGGCCTGGCTTTAAGGTCGGCCCGCGGTCCGGGGAGGCGAAGCCTTGGGCGCCATGCCGAAGGGATAGGCTGTCTTTTTCAGTCATAGATATAAATATTTATTATTATGATGCCATCTCTATTTTTCTTTCTATGTCTATTATTTTTATTTAATTGAATAATAAAAAATTCTATCTAGCGAAATCCAAACCCAACTTGTAAGCTGGCATTCCTACTCCCAGCTCTTTCAATCCTCAACCCCAGGGTGCCGTGGTCCATTCGCGGCACCCTGGAGCCATTCAGGTCGGAAGAACCTGCCTGGCTGCGCCCCCCTTCCCCCCCTGTGAGGAGTTGCCCATGGCGACTTTCAAGGGCCGTCTGGCCCTGTCCTTCATCACCACGGCCCTGGCCGCTGGTTCCCTGCTTGGCTCGCACCCCCCAGGAGACCCAGCGTGTGAATGCGGCCGCGGAGCGGCTGCATGCCAGGCGCGCCCAGTTGGGTCTGGACGTCGACCATGCATTCAGCCTCCGAGCCGCCCATTCCGACGAGCTGGGCCAGACCCATGGCCGCTTCACCCAGCTGTACAAGGGCGTGAAGGTCTGGGGCGGGGACGCCATCACCCATGTGGACCGCAATGAAATCGAACTGCCCCTGACCAATGCCCTGCACAAGAACATCTTCCTCAACGTCACGCCGTCCCTCAGCGCCGGCGAGGTGCTGGGCCTCGTGCACGATCACCTCAGCCCCAAGGGCAGCTACACCTACGAGCCCACCGCGCAGCTGGTGGTGTTCCCCCACGAAGTCGAGGTCATCACCCGCCGGGGCCGCGCTGCGCTGGACCAGGAGCTCAATGCCACCGACGTGGCCCGCCAGGTGGTGCGCTATTCCCTGGCCTACCACGTGCAGACGATACTCCTGAATCCCGCCGACAACTTCGCCAAGTACGACCTCATCGTGGACGCCCACACGGGCGCCATCCTGAAGAAGTGGGAAAGCCTCGAGACCACCGGAGCCACCGGCACGGCCAACACCCAGTACAGCGGGACCGTCTCCATCCAGACCAACTACACCGGGACCACCTATGAGCTGAGGGACACCACCCGGGGCACCGGGGGCCAGTTCGGCGGCAACGCCGTCACCGACATGGCCCACACGGGCAACACCAGCACCGGCTCCCCCACCCTCATCGGCACCCTCTACACCGATGCCGACAACACCTGGGGCGATGGGGCCAACTACATTTCCGGCGGCAGCACCACCAATGCCAACGGCCAGACCGCAGCCGTGGACGCCGCCTACGGCGTGGCCGCCACCTGGGACATGTACAAGAACGTGCTGGGCCGCAACGGCATCGACAACACCGGCAAGGCCACCTTCAGTCGAGTCCACTACTCCACCAGCTTCGACAATGCCTTCTGGCTCGACCAGTGCTTCTGCATGTCCTACGGCGATGGCAGCTCATTCAAGTCCCTCGAGTCCCTCGATGTGGCGGGCCACGAACTGACGCACGGCGTCTGCGCCACCAGCGCGAACCTCACCTATTCGGGCGAATCGGGCGGCCTGAATGAATCCAACTCCGATATCTTCGGCACCATGGTGGAGTTCTACGTCCGCAGCGGAGGCGGCACCACCATCGGCAGCACGGGCGGCAACTGGACCATCGGCGAGCAGCTCAGCAGCACGCCCCTGCGCTACATGTACAAGCCCAGCCTGGATGGGGCGAGCCCCGACGCCTGGTCCTCCACCCTCGGCAACCTGAACGTCCACTACAGCAGCGGCCCCAACAACCGCATGTTCTACTTCCTGAGCCAGGGCGCCACCACCACCGGCAACACCAGCACCACCTACCTGCCCAGCGGCATGACCGGCATCGGCAATGACAAGGCCGCCCGCATCTGGTACCGGGCCCTCACGGTCTACATGACCTCCAGCACCAACTATGCCGCCGCCCGCACCGCATGCATCAACGCCGCCAAGGACCTCTACGGCGCCGGTGGCCCCGAGGAACAGGCGGTCTGGAACGCCTTCCGCGGCATCAACGTGGGCGCCGCCTGGACCTCGGGCACCGATACCACTGCCCCCACCGCCACGGCCTCAGAGTCCGGCACCACGGGCACCATCACCCTGTCTGCCACCGCCACCGACAACGTGGGCGTCACCAAGGTCGAGTTCTACATCGACAACGCCCTGGTGGGCACCGACACCACCTCGCCCTACAGCGTGACCTACAATTCCGCGCTGCTGGCCAACGGCACCCACAGCCTCGTAGCCAAAGCCTATGACGCCGCCGGCAACATCGGAAGCTCCACCGCCGTCAGCTTCAGCACCAGCAACACCACCACCGGCACCACCTTCAACGAGGTGGAAAGCAACAACACCCGGGCCAGCGCCAATGTGGTGGGCGACACCGTCAACAAGATCGTGGGCTACATGGGCACCACCACCGACAAGGACTATTTCAAGATCAATGTCCTGCCCGGCCGGAGCATCACCATCAACATGACCGGCCCCACGGGCGTCGATTACGACCTCTACTTCCTCAACAGCAGTGGCACCACGCTCAAGAGCAGCCTGGGCGCCACCGCCACTGAGACCATCACCTACAGCAACACCTCCGCCACGGCCTCCGTGTTCTACATCTACGCGAAGGCCTACAGCGGCTCCAGCACCACCGTTCCCTACAACCTGGCCCTCACCCGCTGAGCCCAGTCCCACGCCGAACAGGGCCGCGCTTGCGGCCCTGTTTTTTTTGAGTCACGAGAGAGGTTCAGCCTTCCAGCAGCACCCGGGCATGCTCCAGCGCTTCCGCCCGGTCCGGCTGGCCCGAGAGCAGCCGGGCCAGCTCGCGGTTCCGGGCCTCGCCCGCCACCCAGCCCAGGGCGCTGCGGGTGCGCCCGCCTTCGGTCTCCTTGCTCAAGCATCCGTGCCGGTCCGCCCGGGCCGCCACCTGGGCCAGGTGGGTCACCGCCAGCACCTGGTGGGCCTTCCCCAGCTCGGCCACGGCCTGGCCCACGGCCAGGGCCGCCTCACCGCCAAGGCCCGCGTCCACCTCGTCCAGCACCAGGGTGAGTCCCTCGCGGACGCCGGCTCCCAGCACCAGCCCCGCCCCCACCAGGGCCAGCATGAGGCGGCTTAGCTCGCCGCCGGAGGCGATCTTGGCCAGGGGCCGGAAGCCCTCCCCGGGGTTGGGCTCGATCCACAGGGCCAGGGCCGAGAAGCCCGTGGCAGCCACCCGCACCGGTCGACCGCTCTGGATGACGGGGCTGCCAGATTCTTCGGCCAGACTGAGCCGCAGCTGGACCCGCGCACCCTTCATGCCCAGTCTGCCCAGGCGCTTCTGCACTTCCACCTCCAGCTTCGGGATGGCCGCGGTCCGCCGCCCGTGGAGGGCCTCCGCCGCCAGCCGGTAGCGCTCAGCAGCCTTGGCCAGGACCGCCTCCAGTTCCTTGATGGGGGCGTCCCCCGCCAACAGCGAGCGCAGTTCCTCCCGCAGCGCCTGCATCCGCCCTGGCAGTTCCTCCGGCTCGCAGCGTTGCCGCCGCGCCAGCCGCTCGTAGAGGGCCAGGCGGGCCTCCATGGCTTCGATGCGATCCGCTCCCGCCGCGCCCCAGCGCAGGGCCTGGTCCTGGGCCAGGGCCAGCAGATCCTCCAGCTCCAGGGCCGCCGAGCGCAGACGGTCCTGTTCCGCCACGGCGTCCGGCCAGTGGGCCACGGCGCGCAGGACGGCCTTGTGGGCCAGTTCCACCTTGGGCAGGCCTTCGTTCAGCGCATCCGCCGCCTCCCGGAAGGCCTGCTCCAGGTGCACGGCGTGGCGCAGGGGCTCGCGGTCTTCCTTCAGCTGGGCCCACTCGCCCGGTTTCGGGGCCAGCTTGTCCAGGTCCGCCAGGGCCTCCCCCAGCTGTTCCAGGCGCTGCTCTCGCTCGGCCTGGCTGCGACGGCGGGCCTTCAGGTCGGCTTCCGCAGCGTGCACCGCTGCCGCCTCCCCATCCAGGGCGGGCTCGATGCCCAGCACCTCGTCGACGAGGGCCAGGTGCCGCTCCTCCCCCAGCAGAGACTGGTGATCGTGCTGGCTGGTGAGCCGCATCCAGAGCCGGCCCCCCTCCCGCAGGTCCGCCAGGGCGCAGCTGGCGCCATTGATCCAGGCCCGACTGCGGCCCTGCCCCACCTCGCGGCGCAGCACCACGGGCTGTTCCTCGGGCAGGCCACGCTCCTGAAGGAAGGCCTGCCAGGCCTCGAAGCGACCCTCCACCACGGCCTCCACCGTGGCCCGCTCGGCCCCGTGCCGCACCAGCTCCCCGTCCCCCCGGGCCCCCACCAGCAGCGACAGCGCATCCACCAGCAGGGACTTCCCCGCACCGGTCTCACCGGTCAGCACCGTGAAGCCCGGCCCCCAGTCCAGGGACAGGTCTTCCACCAGGGCCAGGTTCTGGATGCGCAGCGAGGAGAGCATGGGATCAGTCTAGCCCCCGGGAGGGGGTGCGGTCTCGACCCTCCCGCCCGGCCGGGATCGGCTCCCGGGCGTGCCGCCCGTGGGATCCTGGACACACTGGCCTGTGACACCATCCCGCCGGAACAGACCCCGAGTGGCGGCATCCAAGGGCGCAGGAGGGTACGATGCGATCCCTGGGTATGGGAATGCTGATGGTGCTGCCCCTGGGTGCCCAGGGCCTCGTGGAAGTGGAGGCCACCCGCTGGCAGTCGCGGCTGAATGAGGTGAGGAAGCCCGCCCAGGGCGGCACCACCTTTGAACTGGGCGATCTGTTGGGCCAGGACCCGATCTGGGCCGGTCGGATGACGGTCTCCTGGGACCTGAGCCCCAGGCAGGGGATCCGCATTCTGCTGGCCCCCTTCGAGGCTACGGGAACGGGTGTCTTCCAGACCCCGGTGACCTTCGAGGGGAAGGTGTTCGGGCCCCAGGCGCCCACGGAGGGCCGCTACCGGTTCAACAGCTGGCGGGCCACCTGGCGCTACACCTGGGTGTCCACAGAAGCCTGGACGCTCAAGGTGGGCGCCACGGCGAAAATCCGGGATGCCAAGGTGCAACTCACCCAGGGCGGACTCACGGCCGGCACCAGCAACGTGGGCTTCGTCCCCCTGGCGCACCTGTCGGTGGAGCGGCGCCTGCCTGGAGCCCTCTCGGCGCTCTTCGAGACGGATGCCCTGGCCGCGCCCCAGGGCCGGGCAGTGGATGCGGCCCTCATGCTCCGTTGGCAGGCGAGCCCGAGGACCCACGTGGACATTGGCTACCGGCTCCTGGAAGGGGGGGCGGACAATGACAAGCTCTACACCTGGGCCCGGCTCGACGGCTGGCGCGTGGGGATGGGCGTGCGGTTCTAGGCTCTGGCCCACGTCATCACTGGGGCCGCCCACGGGCACCAACCGGAGCATGAGTGGTTGCACCGCCAACCCGAGAGGGAGGCAAACCCGCCGGATGCATTCCATTCCATCCCAGCGCCGGGCGCCACCGGGCCTCGAGGCTTGATTCAAGGGGGTGGTGGTTCCTGGGGTGTGGAAACCCCATCGGGAATGGCTGCGGGCCGGGGGGCGTATACCTCCAGGGCCCGCGGCACGACCCTGAAGGTTGCGGGTGTGGATCCCGTGATCTCGCCATCGGTGTTGATGAGGTGGGGGTGGGGGGTGTCCATTCGGATCTCCCGTCCCTGGAGCGTGCGCACCCAGGGCAGCAACCCCTGCTGTCCCTTCGGCAGCCTCCAGAGCAGCGGGATGATCTGCCACCCATGCTGGATTTCCAGGCTGTAGAGGTCCAGGCGCTCGTCGTCGATGGCCGCATCGTGAGCCACCGACATGCCGCCGCCGTAGTATCGGCCGTTGCCGACAGCGATTTGAATGGTGTTCACAGAGATCGACACGCCATCAACCCAGATGGTCGCAGCGAAGGGCCGGGTCCGGCTCAACACCTTCAGGGCCGTCCAGGCATAGGCCAGCGCCCCCAGGCGCCGCTTCAGCGCCCGGCTCAACTGCTGGGTGATGGTGACGCTGAGACCCACGCTTGCGACGTTGAAATAGAACTTCCCGTTGACGAGCCCGAGATCGATGGATTGGAGGTGCCCCTCCGCGATGGTGCGGCAGGCTTCCGGGAGGGAGTTGGGAATGCCGAGGGTCCTGGCGAGGTCATTGGCCGTGCCCAGGGGGAGGATGCCCAGCGGAAGCCGGGCCTCGACCAGGGCATCCACGATGGTGTTCAAGGTCCCATCGCCACCGCCGACCACGACCAGATCGAGAAGGGCGCGCTGCTGCAGAATGTAACTGGAGGCATCCTGCCGGTTTTGCATCGGCAGGGTGAGGATCTCAAACCCCGCATGATTCAGGAGGTCGACCGATTGGGCGAACAAGTCCCTGCCCCTTCTTGCTTGGCGGTTGATGAGCAGGAGGGCTCGTTTGGCCATGGGGAAGGAACCGGTTGGATCGTGCGTGAAAGGAAGGACGGCACCCTGGGGCGGCATGGGCTCTCGGTCGGACGGCTGGCTTGGCGCGTGCACCGAGCCAGGGTCCCCCGGGGCCTCAGCCCCCCAGCCTGGACAGGGCATCCGCCTCCCGGCGGCGGCGCACGAAGGCGATCACCAGCAGGGCCTCGGCCATATCCTCCAGGCTCACCAGACCCACGAAGCGCTCCTGCTCGAAGATGGCCGCCACACGGACGCTGGCGGCCTCCATCCGGCGGCGGACCTCGTCCAGGGGCTCTTCCGCTTGGGCCTGGAACCACTCCTCACCATCATGGAGCTCACGATGGGGTCCCCTTCGGTGCTGACGAGGGACTTGAGCACATCCTGGCGGGTCACGATCCCCAGGAGCTGGGAGCCCTGCACCACCGCGAAGTCCGGCTGATAGCTGGTGAGGATGAGGTCCACGACGTGGGACACCTTGTCCCAGGGTGCCAGGGTCATCGCATGGCTGTTGGAGGCATCCCCCACTTTGTAGGTGTCGAGGACGGTCCTCGCCTCTTCATCCGCACGCTCCCGGCCGGCCCCGATGAAGATGAAGAACGCCACCAGGGCCATCATCAACATGCCGGAGAACAGGGCGAAGAGGCCCATGGCCATGGCCAGGAACTGGCCGATGGTCGCCGCAGCCCGGGTGGCCTTGGAAAAGCCCATGAACATGGCGAGCAGTGCCCTGAGCACCCGGCCGCCGTCCAGTGGGAAGGCGGGAATCATGTTGAAGAGGGCCAGGCTCACATTGGCGGCCAGGATCCAGAGCAGCATGGTCTCGTGGGTGGGGGGGCCGCCGGCCCGAGCCATGATCATCTGGGTGTTGAGACCGGCCAGCACGGAGGTGTGGAAGACCAGGACGAGGAGGCCGGCAATGAGCACGTTCACAGCGGGTCCGGCCAGCGCGATTACAAGCTCGTGAACCGGCTTTTCGGGGTTCCGGTTCATCACCGCCACCCCTCCAATGGGCAATAGCACGATCTGCTTGGGCGAGAGGCCAAACCCCTTGGCGACCAAGCTGTGCCCGAGTTCATGCAGCACCACGCAGAAGAAAAGCAGCAGGATGAGCAGGGCACCAAACAGCGCACCGCGGCCTCCGTGGGGGATGCCCCACTGGAGGGCGCCGAAGACCACGATGAGGAAGAAGGTGGCGTGAACCTTGATGTCAATGCCCGCCACCCGAGCTACACGAAATGCCCAGTGCATCCGATCCTCCAGCGCGCCAGGACACCCTGTCCCAACGCGCCCATCTTGCCACAGGGGCGACGGCACCAACCAGGGCGGGCCACCAGTCCATCCTCTGAAACCCCGCGTCGCCTGGGGCCCGCACCAGCAGCGAGAGGGTCCCTACCAGCAGGGACTTCCCCGCCCCGGTCTCGCCCGTGAGCACTGTGAGGCCCGGCCCCTAGTCCAGGGACGGGTCTTCCACCAGGGCCAGGTTCTGGATGCGGAGCGATGAAAGCATGGGACCAGTCTAGCGGGAGGGACGGTCCCAAACGGCTCTGGCCTTGGGGGGAAAGCCTGCTTTCTTCCCCCTTCCGTGTCTGCCAATCCCCAATCCGTACCGGGCCCCCATCGAGATGGCCAAGTCCAGCGGATTGACCCATGAATTCATCCCAGTGCCTGGATCGTGTCGTTCACCTTCCTCCATCTTCAGCCCCGAGGGCTCGGAGTTCCTGGTCCACCTCCTGCCTCATCTGCTCCCCACAGTCGGGACAGTAACCATGGGAAAACTGAGCCTGACTGTGATCCCGAACATATGATTCGAACTGTCGCCAATTCCCCCCTTCATCCTTGATCCGCTTGCAGGCCATGCAGATGTGCAGGATTCCACGGAGGATTTTCAACTCCTTCAGGGCCTGCTCCAGCCTATTCGCCCGCTCTTCCGCCAACTTCACCAAGCGGGCGTTTTCGATCACAAGGGGATTCAGATCCCCGTTCAAGGGTGGTTCGGAATCGACAATCTCATACTGGGCATGGACCGCATCCGAATCCCCATCGAAGGACTTCTCCAGCAGATGCATGGTCAAGTGGTTTTTGGCCGCCAAATGGTAGAGGCAGGTATTCAGTGGGCATGCCAGGAATGGATTGTCCGAGACGGAATGCAGTTCCTGGTAGGCCGCTCTTCCATAGAGGCCATGCCAGACATAGTCGGCTCCCTTCGGCAGGGGATTGATCTCGAGGCGTTCGGCGAATCCGTTTGAAACAAAAAGATCCATCATGCGGGCCAAATCCTCGGCGTTGCCCTTCTCCTCGAAGGGAAACCCATGGTTTCCCAGATAGTCGATGAGCTCCCGCCCCACGTCCCTGAGCACCGAAGCCTGGGCGAAAGCATCGTACCGAGCCAATATCTTGCCGAACGCCACCAGCACACCTTCATAGAGGGCCTGTTCGAATTGTCGCGTCATGGCATGTCACCTCTGGTGGAGATCAGACCTGATCTGGACCTTGGGTCTGGCCGGCAAGGCATTGGCAACCAACCTGTTCCCGACTGGAATGGATGTCAACAAGGCAGTGGTAGCAGGCGGATTGGTGGTGGGCTCTTTGCTGTTCATTCAGTATTGAACAGGAATTGGAGGAATCAAGACCAAGGCGAGCACTCCAAGCCTGGATGCCTAGGATTCATCGGATACAGGGGTTGGGTTGTTGAGTATTCCGGTCCGGCTCTTGGGTGATTGGCGGACGGGCCATTCGTGCACCTGCTGCCCCCCTGGGCGATCAGCCGCCGCACTGCCTCCATCTCCTGATCCACTCCCGCGGCCTGGGCCGCGAAGCTGCGCACACCACCACGTCGGGCGTGACGCTGGCGCCGGGCGTGGTGGCGTCGTAGCGCGCCGCCAGGAGGGGGATATCCACCGCCACCCCCGAATGGGGCAGGGTGTCCCAGGTCAGTTGCCCCCCATTGAGTCCATGCAGGTTGCCGCCAGTGGCCTGCCCCACCAGGCGGGCGGCGCCGCTGCGTTGGAGCAGGTCTGCCAGGACGAAGGTCGCCGAGCTGTTTTCGGGGCCCACCAGCGCGTAGGTGGTACCGGCGTAGGCCTGCCCTGCGGGCTGGATGAAGCGCTGGGCATAGGGGCGCGACTTGAGCTGGAACTTGCCCGCGGCCGTGCCTTCCGTGATGGGTTTCACATCGCCGGTGCGGTCGAAGAAGCTGTAGTCCCAGGTATCCAGGAACCGCGCCAGCTCGCAGGGCACCCGCTCGTAGGTGGTGACCGACTGGGAGGGAAAGCACCCCAGGGGCCCGGTGATGAGGTGGGACTGCAGCGCGTTGCCGATGGCCCCGTCGCCACCCTCGTTGGCCCGCAGATCGATCACCAGGTTGGGCACCTTCCTGGTGCGCAGCTCCGCGAAGGCGCGATCCAGGAAGGCCGCCCAGTCGAAGCTGCTGTTCCACAAGCTGAAGGTGGGCAGCCTCATGTAGCCCACCTAGTCCTTCACCTCAAAGGTCCACCGGTCCTCTACAGGCGGCCGCCCCTGCCGGAGCAGCCGCTCCTGGCG
This sequence comes from Candidatus Geothrix skivensis, assembly GCA_016721195.1. Classification (GTDB taxonomy): domain Bacteria; phylum Acidobacteriota; class Holophagae; order Holophagales; family Holophagaceae; genus Geothrix; species Geothrix skivensis. Next base: position 29,039 of record JADKIO010000012.1, read on the forward strand.
CGTGGCCAGCGTGCATGCGGCCACACTCACGGCCACCTGGCTGTAGTCGTCCCGGTCCTGGCCCAGCTGGCGCAGGCGCTTGCCATCGCTGCTGCCATCGGCCCGCAGGTAGGGCAGCAGCTGCGCCACCAGCTGCGGGGTCGGCGTGCCGTTGACCGCCGTGAGCTCGTCCCCGGCCGCCACGGTGGCATCGGCGCTGGCCAGCACCAGCCAGCGACCCTCCGCCAAGGTCACGGTCAGCGGCAGCTTGTCGGCAGCGTCGAGCAGGGCGGCGCGGGTGGGGCCGGACTGGTTGCGCAGGTTGGTCCAGGTGTGGCCTCAGCGGATGGCCGCGGCCAGCTCGGTGGCGGCCAGGTACATCTCGGTGACGGTGCGGGCGGCCTGCCCGCGGGCTTCGAACCAGGCGAAGGCGGTCTCCATTTCCTTCGGGGTGCGGTACTTGGTGAGTGCCGGATGGAGGGTCTTCAGGGCCCGCTGCAGCACCCGCACATCCCGGGCGGCCTGCTCGGCGGTCAGCGTGGCCCCTGGGAGCGCCGGGTCCGCAGCCTGGAGAATGGCCGGCTGCCCAGCCCCCACCGCCAGGGCGACCGCCGCCAGCAGCCGGCCCACATGACTCCATGCACGTGACAGGGCCCGCCAGGCCTGCAAGCCTTGATGGACCCCCTGCTGCTTGCCCTGTCCCCTGCGGTTCACTTCGACCTCCTCCGCTGGACTCCCCTTGGATGCCGTTCAGGCCCGTTCGTTCGGACCGCTTCCAACCTGGGATCGCCCGCCGGGAGACCGGGGCAGGGTCGCCGGTCATACTGACCCCCGGAGGATCCTCATGAACTACCGGAAGCCCTGCGGCAGCGTCCTGGAGGCCATCGGCAACACGCCGCTGGTGCGGCTGCGCCGTGTCGTCGACAACCTTCCGGTGGAAGCCTTCGCCAAGCTCGAGTTCATGAACCCCATGGGCAGCAGCAAAGACCGCATCGCCAATGATGATCGAGGCCGCGGAGCGGGACGGCCGCCTGAAGCCCGGCGATCTCATCATCGAGAACTCCTCGGGCAACACGGCCATGGGCATGGCCCTCATGGCCATCCAGAAGGGCTACCGCATCAAGGTGGTGGTGCGGGACACCATCTCCCAGGAGAAGCTGAACCAGCTGCTGGCCCTGGGCGTGGAAGTGCACAAGGCGGACACGAGCCTGCCCCCGGAGCACCCCGACAGCTACAACAACATCACCCCGCGCCTGGCCCGGGAGACGCCGAACTGCTACTTCCCCGACCAGCACGGCAACTGCGAGAACAACGCCGCCCACTACCACGGCACGGGGCCCGAGATCTGGGAGCAGATGGAGGGCCGCATCGACTACCTGGTGGCGGGGGCCGGCACCGGAGGCACCATCGGCGGCGTGGGCCGGTACCTGAAGGAGCAGGACCCGAGGATCAAGGTGGTGGCCGTGGATCCCATCGGCTCGGTGTTCTCCCCCCACTTCCGCGGCGAGAAGGACCTGAAGGCAGGCCCCTACCGCATCGAAGGCCTGGGCGACGAGTTCCTCATTCCCACCATGGAGTTCGGCGTCATCGACGCCATGCACCAGGTCACGGATCGCCAGGCCTTCCACCACGCCCGTCGGCTGGTGCGCGAGGAGGGCATCCTGGGCGGCGGCTCCAGCGGTGCGGCCCTGTGGGCGGTGCTGCAGGTGACCAAGGCCCTGCCGCCCATGGACCGGCCCGCCCGCATCGTGACGGTGTTCCCGGATGGCGCGGGCCGCTACCTCAGCAGCATCTTCAATGACGCCTGGCTGGCCGAGCGGGGCCTGCTGGAGGAGGCATGACCGCCTTCTCCGGCACCTACGTCGAGGCGGTGCGCCAGGCGCTCTTCGACGCCATGGAGGCGGATCCTCGCGTCTGCTGCCTGGGGAGGACATCGGCGCCTACGGTGGCGCCTTCCGGGCCACGGAGGGCCTCCTGGCACGCTTCGGCACGGACCGGGTGATCGACACGCCCATCTCCGAGCAGGCCATCGCCGGGGCGGCCATCGGCGCGGCCCTCATGGGCCAGCGGCCCGTGGCGGAGTTCCAGTTCATGGACTTCGCCCTGCTGGCCGGCGACCTCATGGTGAACTTCGCCGCCAAGGCCCACTGGCGCTGGGGCGCGACTGTGCCCGCCGTTTTCCGCGGCCCGTCGGGGGGCGGCAACGGGGCGGCCCCTTCCACAGCCAGAACCCCGAGGGCCACTTCCTCGGCAGCCCGGGCCTCAAGGTGGTGGCGCCGGGCACCGTGCGGGATGCCTATGCCCTGCTGCGGGCCGCCATCGAGGATCCGGATCCCGTGCTGGTCTTCGAGCACAAGCACCTCTACCGGCGCCTCAAGGATCAGTGGAACGAGGCCCCCACGGCGCGGCTCGGGGAAGCCGCCTTGCGGAAGGACGGCGCCACGTGCTGCATCATCACCTACGGCGCCGCCCAGCACGTGGCGCTCGAAGCGGTGGCCGACCTCGATGTGGCCGTGCTGGATCTCCGCACCCTCTGGCCCCTGGATGACGCGGCCATTGCTTCCCTGGCCCGGCGCACCCATCGCGTGCTGGTGCTCACGGAGGCGCCGCGCACCTACGGGCCCGGCGCCGAGCTGGCGGCCCGCATCGGCGAGACCTGCTTCCCCTGGCTCGATGCGCCGGTGCTGCGGGTGGGCGCCGCGGACACGCCCACCCCCGCCAGCCCGCCCCTGGAGGCCGCCTGCCTGCCCAGCGCCACGCTCGTTCGCTCGGAACTGGAGCGCCTGCTGGCCTGGTAGATCAGGGCTTCGGCCGCTCCCGCCGCTGCAGATCGCGGAGGTCCCGCCAGCGGATCAGCTTGATGCCTTCGATTTCCAGCAGCCGGCGGAGGCCAGGGTCGGTGGTGAAGAGGCGGTACTCCTCGGCCCTGTCCCGCCAACCGGTGCGCATGGGCTCCTGCCCCGTAAGTGCCTGCATCTCCGGATGGTCCAGGGCGACGTGGATGTAGAGCTCGCTCACCCCGGGCTTCAGCCCGCGGATCACCCGCCGCCAGGTGTCCGCCACTGTTTCGCCGGGCTGGGGGGCGCCGGGGTAGAGGCGATCGGCCGTGAGGATGCCCGCCGCCGCGAACCGGGCCCTCTGGACCTCCCAGAGCTCGTCCCGGGTGGGGAGGAAGCGGGCCGGCAGATCGAACTCCCGCGCCAGCTTGACGTAGACCTCGAAGAGCCGGGCGTCCAGGGCCAGGGCGTGCATGTGCATGTCCAGGTGGCTGACGTCGACGCCCGCATCCAGCGTCTTCTGGATCTGGGCCCGGCACTCGGCCTCAACTTCCGCGGGCTTGGCCTGGGCATGCACCGCTCGCACCGAGCCCAGCAGGTAGCCCTGGGCGTCCACCAGGGAAGGCACGGCCGTGCGGCCCAGCACCGGCCCCCAGCGCATGGCCTCCCACTCGCTGGTGACCACGAGATGCACGCCGAAATCCAGCCTGGGATCTGCGGCGGCGGCCGCGGCGATCTCTGGGAACCAGGGACAGGTGGCCATGAGGGTGGCGCTGCCCACGAGCCCCCGCCGCAGGGCGTCCAGGGTGGCCAGGTTCTCCGCGTGGGCCAGGCCGCCATCGTCGGCGTTGATGATCAGCAGCCTGTCCTTGGGGCTGTAGCCCAGGCGCTCCGCGAGGGTGGCGGGCTGGGCACAGAGGGTGGCGGCGCCCAAGCACAACCCGCAGATCCAGGTCCACCACACCATCCAGGCCTCCGATTTCCCTCCCGCGAGGGTGGGGCATCCAGTCTAATGGATGCTGATGATGACCGCCGCATCCCTAGCCCCACTCTTCTTTTCGCTGCTCCTGATGGCCCAGGCCCCGGACGGGTTCGCCCTGCTGCGGGCCGGGAGGACGGCGGAGGCCCGGGAGGCCTTCCAGGCCAGCCTCCGGTCGAACGACAGGGACGCGGACGCCTGGCTGGGCGCTGGGCTCGTGGCCCTGCGCCAGGAGCGCCTCCTGGATGCCCGGGCCTTCTTCACCCGCGCCCTGGAGCTGGCGCCGGGCTATGCGGACGCGGGTGTCGGTCTGGCCCGCTGTCTCCTGAAGGAGGGCAAGACCACCGACGCCATCGCCGCCCTGGAGCAGCTGGCCAAGACCCACCCGGAGCGTGCCGATATCCGCGAGGAGTTGCTCACCCTCACGGGCCTGCCCCCTGATTCAGGGCAGCGGCCCTTCGCCCGGCCCGCGGGGGCCCAAGTGCCCGCCCGCACCCGGGATCGCCGCCTGGAGATCGCCAACGAGGGCCGCTGGCAGCCCTTCTATGTGAAGGGCATGAACCTGGGCGCGGCCCTGCCGGGGCGCTACCCCAGCGAATTCCCCGACCGCGCCACCTACGACGGCTGGCTGAAGGAGATGGCCGAGCTGGGGATCAACACCATCCGCGTCTACACCATCCATCCACCGCACTTCTACGCCGCCCTCCGGGACCACAACCTGAAGGCCAGGCAGCCCCTGTGGCTCATCCACGGGGTCTGGGCCGAACTGCCGCCCCGCCACGACTTCCAGGATGCTACCTGGAAGGCGGCCTGGTTCGAGGACATGAACGATGTGGTCCAGGTGCTGCACGGTCGGGCGCGGCTGGGACGCCGTCCCGGCCGGGCAGCTGGCGCCTTCCAGGCGGATGTGAGCCCCTGGACCCTGGCCATCATCCTGGGGCGGGAGTGGGAATCCTCCAGCGTGGTGGCCTTCAACAGGCTCCATGCAGGTTCCTCCGACTGGTCTGGCCGGTTCGTAACGGTGAAGGACGGCCACGCCATGGAGCGCTTCCTGGCGGAGAGCATGGATCACTTCCTGGGCCTGGAATGGGATGGCTTCCATGCCCAGCGGCCCATGGCCTTCACCAACTGGCCCACCCTCGACCCCCTCTACCACATCACCGAATCCTCCGAGCGCGAAGAGGCCGAGCTGCGCCGGAAGCTGGGGGAACCGCCGGGGGGGCTCAGCGACGAACCCAACGACGAGGATGCGGTGGGTCTGGACATGGAAAAGTTCGGCGCCACGCCGCTGCTCCAGGGGGGGCTCTTCGCCAGCTACCACGTCTATCCCTACTACCCCGACTTCATGAACCTGGACCCCGGTTACGCCAAGACCCGCGATCACCTGGGCCCCAGCAACTACCTGGGCTACCTCCAGGATCTGGTGAAGCACCACCGGAACCACCCCGTGGTCGTGGCGGAGTTCGGGGTACCCTCCTCCCGGCTGGTGGCCCACTGGCAGCCCCAGGGCATGACCCACGGGGGGCAGAACGAGCGCCAAAAGGGTGAGCACGATGCGCGGCTGCAGAAGAACATCCACGACGCGGGCTGTGCCGGGGGCGTGCTGTTCGCGTGGATCGATGAGTGGTTCAAGAAGAACTGGCTGACCATGCCCTTCGAGCATCCGCTGGACCGGAAGCCGCTCTGGTACAACGAAATGGACGCCGAGGAGAACTACGGCCTCATCGCCTACCGCCCCGGCACCAAGGGCCCGAACGTCCTGATCGACGGCAAGGCCACGGACTGGGACAGGGTGCCGGTCTACCTCGAAGGGCAGGGCCACATCCTCAAGGTGCTGGCAGACGAAGGCTGGCTGCACCTGGGCCTCTTCTTCCCCGGTCCGGTGGACCTGGCCAGGCAGGCGTACCTGGTGGGGATCGATACGGTGGATCCCGTGCGGGGGGATCACCGGCTGCCCTGGGGCCCATGGCCTGCCTCCGAGGCGGGGCTGGAGTTCGTGGCCCTCTTCCAGGGGGAGGGCCGCACTGGGGTCTTCGTGGACGAGCCCTACGAATTGCCGGAGCACCGCTTCGATCCCCACCGCCGCTACCGGAGCGTCGCCAACGAAGCGGGCCGCTTCGTCATGGGCACGGCCCGCAGCAACAACGCTCGCGTGGGCCGGGACGGAACACGGTTCCCCGGCCACAGCACGGAGATCGGCTGGCTGCAGCGGGGCACCCAGGACCGCAGTGATGCTGCCTACAACGATCGTGCAGCCTGGCAGATGGGGCGCAGCGCCGATGGCCGGGGCTTCCTGGAGGCCCGCATCCCCTGGAGCCTCCTGAACGTGACGGACCCCAGCGCCCGCACCGTCATCGACGATCCCGAGCGCAAGCAGCCCGGGCCCGTGGGGCTCTCCACCACGCCTGGATTCCGGCTGGTGCTGGCGGCCTTCGCCGCCGACCGGCCCCTCTGGGAGGGTGGCGGCCGCTTCCGGTTCTCCCTTCCCGCCGCCCAGGGAGCTCGCATCCCCAAGCCTCCCCTGTTCACCTGGCCCACCTGGGAGCAGCCCACCTTCCACCGCTACCGGAAACTGTCTTTCCCGATCTACCAGAAGGCCCTGGCCGACACGCCGGATGAACCAAGGAACCTCCCATGATCCTGCTTGCGATGCCATGCCTCCAGGAGCCTCAGCCTACCCCCGATGCCGGCGCCCTGCTGGACCAGGCGCGGGACCTGCGCGCGCAGAAGAAGTGGGCCGAGGCGGTGACCGTGTACTCCCGGATGCTGGGCATCTGGAAGGACCACCAGATGGCCCTCTTCGAGCGGGCCCAGACCCTCAGCTGGATGAAGCGCTTCGAGGAAGCCATCCGGGATTTCCAGAGGCACCGGGAGGTCTATCCCGAGCGGGCCGCGGACAGTGAACCTGCCCTGGCGAAGGTGACGGCCTGGGCCAAGCGCTTCCAGGAGGCCGTGGGCATCCTGGCGCCCTATGTGGCCCGTGGCGACCGCTCGGCGACCCTGGACACAGCCACTTTCCTGAGCTGGGATGGCCAGCTTGCGAAGAGCCTCGCCCTGAGCGAGGCCTGGCTGAAGGCCCATCCCGGCGACCGGGACTTCCTCGTCCTGCGCGGCCGGGTGCTGGGCTGGAAGGGGGAGCATGCCCGGGCCCGGAGCGCCTACCAGGAGGTTCTCGCCAAGGCCCCCGGGGACCGGGAGGCCATGCTGGGGCTGGCCCAGCTGGATCTCTGGGCCGGCGACCCCGAAGGTGCCGCAGGGCGTGTGGCGGCCCTCCCCTCCGAGGAAGCCAAGGGCGCCGAAGCCCAGCTCATGCTCAGCCAGATCGACCAGCGCCTGGGTCGCCTGCGCCAGTCCCGGGCCAGGGCCCTGGCCCAGGGCATCAACCCGGAGGTCCAGGAGGATGTCCAGTCCAGGCTCCGGGACCTGGCAGAGGCCCAGGGCCCCTGGGTGGAGCTGTCCCAGACCCGCACCGATTCCAACGAGGGCCTCCGGACCGAGAACCGGCATCTGGAGGCCACCCTGCCCTTCTTCGATGGCAGTGTGCGGCTGGGGGGCACCTTCAACCACCTGGAGCAGGGGGGCCAGCCCGAGCGCCGCCCGCAGGAGTGGACCCTGGGCCTCCTCCACCCCCTCGGCCCCCGCCTCAGCGCCTCGGCCCAGGTGGGCCGGGTGGATGACGTGGGCGGCTCTGCCGCCAGCGCTCATGCGCTGTCCCTTGGGTACCGCTTGGCGCCGGGCCTGAACCTCTCCCTGTACCAGGCCTACCAGCCGAACCTGGCCACCCCCCGGGCCACGGAATTCCGCACGGCCACCCGCACCTGGGGCCTGGGCGGGAGCTGGGTCTTCAACCACACCCTCGATCACCTGAACCTCAGCGTGGAGCGGGCCTTCCTGTCCGCGGGCGCGGCCAAGACGGGCCTGCAGGCCGCTGGTGGCCACCGCTTCCCCTTCGAACACGGGGAGTGGCGGGCGGGTCTCGCCGCCCGTCTCTTCGATCAGGACCAGAGCCTGAACCTGGGCTTCTTCAATCCCCAGCGCTACCGGTACTACGGCGCCACCGCCGGCGTCTCCCTGCGCCGGGAGGAGCGCTGGGAGTGCACGCTGGATGCCTGGGGCGGGTCCCAGGCCGTGAACCAGGCCGCCAGCCAGTTCAGCTGGGGCTACACCCTGGCCGGCACCTGGAGCTTCCCCCGGACGCCCCTCTCCCTCTTCGCGGCCTGGAGCCAGAGCGTCGCGGGCCTGCCCGTGGCGGCCACCGACGATCCCTCCAGCTACCGGGATCACACGCTGCGCCTCGGGCTCCGGCTTCGGGGGAATCGGTGGATGTGGTGAAAGCCTTGTAGACTGGGGACATGAGTCGAGTGTGGCCGGAGAATACCCAGGTGCTGGTGGTCGAAGACGACCAGGCCACGGCTCGCATCATCAAGGCCCGCCTGGAGATGGAGGGCCTGAAGGTGTTCTCTGCCTCGAACGGCGTGGAGGGGCTCGAGGTCCTGCATCGCGAAGCCATCGACCTGGTCACCACCGATCTGATGATGCCGGCCATGAACGGCTTCCGCCTGGTCCAGGAGATCCGCGATCTCCCGCCCCCCAAGGGCCGGGTGCCCATCCTGCTCATCTCGAGCAACCAGAATGAGCAGGACATGATCCGTTGCCTGGCCGCGGGGGCCGATGACTACATGACCAAGCCCATCTCGGCCTCGGTGCTGGTGGAACGGCTCTGGCGCATGCACCAGCGCACCTTCAGCGCCGGCTGAGGCCGCCCATGCACCTGCCTCCCAAGCTGGTGCTCCAGGCCCTGGTGTGGGGAACGATCATCCTCGGAAGCCTGGTGACGGGCCTGATCCTGCTGGGGGCACTCATCCAGTTCCGGCGGGACCGCCAGAACCGCTACCGCATCGCCCGCTACCAGGCCTGGGAGCCCGCCCTCACCGACTACCTCTTCTGCGACGAGGACCAGCCGCGGCCCTTCCCGCAGGTGCCGGAGCGGGACAAGGGCATCTTCCAGGTGTTCCTGGCCAGGTACCAGGCCACCCTGGCCGGGCGGGAGGCCGAGGCCCTGCGGGAGTTATACCTCGCCCTGGGCGTGCACCACACCCTGCCCAGGCGCCTGAAGCACCGGCTGGCCTCGGTCCGCGCCCAGGCGGCCATGGAGATCGGCGCCTTCCGCGTGGCGGAGTTCCTGGGGCTCGTCGTACCCCTGCTGAACGATCCGATCCCCTACGTGACCCACCTGGCCGCCAAGGCCCTCACCCAGAGCCAGGACCTGGCCTACGCCCAGCCGGTGCTGGACTGGGTCCTCGGCGAAGCGCGCTACCAGCGCGAGCGGCTGCTGCGGGTGCTGGAGGGCTTCGGCCCCGACCTGATGCCCTGGCTGGAGGCGCATCTGGAGCCCCCGGAAACCACCCCCAGACCCTGGATCCTCTTCGCCCTCCTGGCGGCCTCTCACCGCCACCGGGAAAGCGAAGAGCGGCTGCTGCAGTTGCTCGAAGTGCCGCACGTGGACCTCCAAGCCTCGGCGCTGAAGGCCCTGGCGGCCCTGGCGGATCCCCTCACCTACCCCAAGGTGGAGCCCCTGGCCCATCACGAGGCCTGGCCCCTCCGGGCCCAGGCGGCCAAGGCCCTGGGGCTCATCGGCGGTCCCGACGCGATCCCCATCCTCATCCAGATGACCAGCGATCCGGTCTATGAGGTGCGGCGCAATGCCGCCCAGGGCATGGCTGACCTGGGCCACGCGGGCACCTCGGCCCTGACCTGGCTGGCGGAGGACCCCACCGCCGACCCCTTCGCCCGGGACATCGCCCAGGAACGCCTGGAGTGGGCCGATGAGCGGGGCCACCAGTGAGCATCCGTGGCCTCATCACCGCCTTCGTCGAGTGGGGCATCCTGGCCTACTTCCTGGCCCTGCACCTCACCCACCTGTCCCTCATCCTGCGGGCCTTCTTCTCCATCCGCGGCTACCTGGAGGAGGTGGCCACGGACCGCCTGGACTCCGCCTTCGAGACCAGCCACTACAAGCCCATGACCCTCATCTGCCCCGCCTACAACGAGGAGGCGGGTGTGGTGCCCAGCGTGAACAGCCTCATCAGCCTGCGCTACCCGGAGTTCCAGGTGGTGGTGGTGAACGACGGCAGCAAGGACGCCACTCTGGAGAGGCTCATCGCGGCCTTCAAGCTCAAGCCCAGCGCCCGGGTGCTGCGCCAGCTCCTGCCCACCAAGGAGGTGCGGGGCATCTACGAAAGCGCCTACGTGCCCAACCTGGTGGTGGTGGACAAGGCCAACGGCGGCAAGGCCGATGCCCTCAACTGCGGCATCAACCTGGCCCGCTACCCGCTGGTCTGCTGCATGGACGGGGACAGCCTCCTGGAGAACGATTCCCTGCTGCGCATCGCCCGCCCCTTCATGGACCGGCCCGACCTCGTGGCCTCCGGCGGGGTGATCCGTCCCCTGAACGGCTGCAAGGTCACCGCCATGGGCATCCGGGGCATCCACCTGCCCGCTTCCTGGCTGGCCCGCTTCCAGATCGTCGAGTACCTGCGCGCCTTCCTCTTCGGTCGGGTGGGCCTGGCCTCCCTGGACACCATGTTCATCGTGAGCGGCGCCTTCGGGGTGTTCCGGAAGGACCTCATCGTGGAGGCCGGGGGCTTCGAGATCGCCACCATCGGCGAGGACTTCGAGCTCGTCGTCCGCCTCCATGGCCACCTGCGGGAGCGCCAGCGTCCCTACCACATCACCCTCGTGCCCGATCCCGTCTGCTGGACCGAGGTGCCCGAAGAGGCCAAGGTGCTGGGACGGCAGCGGAATCGCTGGCAGCGGGGCCTCCTGGAGACCCTCTGGAAGCACCGCCGCATGTGGTTCAACCCGAAGTACGGCCGGGTGGGCCTCTTCTCCATGCCCTACTTCATCTTCTTCGAGGCTCTGGCCCCGATCATCGAGGTGCTGGGCTACGTCGTGTTCGCCTGGTCCCTCTGGAACCACTCCATCAACAACGCCTTCGCCATCCTGTTCATCTACGTGGCCCTGCTCCTGGGGGTGCTCAACTCGGTGGTGTCGGTGGTGCTCCAGGAACTCAGCGGCCACCGCTACCAGGGCTTCAGGGCCTGGTCCCTGCTGCTGTTTACCGCCGTGGCCGAGAACTTCGGCTACCGCCAGATGACCGTGTGGTGGCGCCTGCAGGGCACCGTCGACTGGTTTCGCGGCAAGGAGGGCTGGGGCCACATGAAGCGCAAGGGCATCGGTCCCCAGCCGCCCACCGCCGCGCCTTGACGAACCGGCCTACCCCATTCATTCTTGTATTTCGATCTTTGGCAGTCTTAGACAGTTATCCAGAAAGGTGGAGGGAAAGGCCCTGTGAAACCTTGGCAACCTGCGACAGCAAGGTGCCAACTCCTGCCCGTGGCGTGTCCCCGGGGAAGATATCGAACCCTCACGGACTGACCCGAACCGACCTGGATGCCGATCAAAGGACTGCCCCTTCCTGGCGCTCCCATGACCCCTTCCTCCTTCCAGCAAGCCCTCGACGGGGGCGAGTGCTTCCTCTTCGACGGGAGCACCGCCTCGGCGCTGCATGACCGTGGGATCACACTCCAGCGCAGCTTCGAGGAGTGCAACATCAAGGCGCCGGACCTGCTGCTGGCCATCCACGGGGAATTCCTCGCCGCCGGGGCCCAGGTGCTCACCACCAACACCTGGGGCGCCGGCCGGCTGAAGCTGGCGGCCCGGGGCCTGGAGGCCGAGCTCGACGCCATCAACCGCGAAGGGGTGGCCCTGGCCCGGCGGGCCATCACCCAGCAGGGCTCCCGCGCCTGGGTGGCGGGCTGCATCGGCCCCCTGGGCGTGCGCATCGAGCCCTGGGGACCCACCTCCTTCGACGAGGCCCGGGCCCTGTTCCGCGAACAGGCGGTCCCCCTCATGGAGGCGGGCTGCGACCTCATCATCCTGGAGGGCTTCGAGGACCTGAACGAGATCCACCAGGCCATGATCGCCGTCCAGGAACTGGGGGATCTGCCCATCGCCGCCCTCATGACCACCAACGAGGAGGGGCAGGCCCTCTTCGGAGCGGAGCCGGAGTGGTTCATCAAGCAGCTGGATACCTGGGGCGCCCACCTGGTGGGCCTCATCGGCGGGAACGGCCCCGCGCCACACCTGCGGCTGCTGGAGAAGCTCAAGGCCGTGACGGCCAAGCCCATCGTGCTCCAGCCCAACCCCGGCCTGCCCAACATGGTGGATGGGCGCCTGATCTACGGGGCCAGCCCCGAGTACCTGGGCGGCTTCGCGGCCCGGGCCCTGGCGGCCGGCGCCCGGGCCGTGGGGGGCTGCAGCGGCACCACCCCGGCCCACATCCGCGCCATGCGCGGCGCCTTCCAGCAGGAGCGGGCCTTCGTGCAAGCCGGTGGCGGCTTCGAGCTGAAGCCCCATGAGCAGCCCCAGCCCGAGGTGCCCTTCGCCTTCCGCAGCCGCTTCAGCCTGAAGCTGGCCCAGCACGAGTTCATCCACACCGTGGAGCTGGTGCCGCCCAGGGGCATGGAGTACGACAAGCTGGTGGCCAAGACCCGCCAGTGCCGGGCCCTGGGCGTGGACGCCATCAACGTGCCTGACGGTCCCCGGGCCATGGCCCGCATGTCCGCCCTGGCCACGGCGCTCATCATCGAGCAGCAGGTGGGCCTGGAGACCATCCTCCACTACGCCTGCCGGGACCGGAACCTCCTGGGCATGCAGAGCGACCTGCTGGGGGCCGCGGGCCTGGGCTTGAGGAACCTTCTGGCGGTCACCGGCGATCCCCCGAAGCTGGGCCCCTACCCCCAGGCCACCGCCGTCTTCGACGTGGATGCCATCGGCCTGGTGAACATGATCAAGCGTCTGAACACGGGCCTCGATCTTGGCGGGGCCAGCATCGGCAAGCCCACCTCCTTCAGCGTGGGCGTGGGCGCCAACCCCGTGGCGGCGGACATGGAGCGGGAGAAGACCCGCTTCCGCTACAAGGTGGAGGCCGGCGCCCAGTGGGCCATCACCCAGCCCGTGTTCGAACCCGAGAGCCTCTTCCGCTTCCTGGACTTCACCGAGGCCCTGGATGGCAAGGGGGGCCTGCCCATCATCGCGGGCATCTGGCCCCTCAAGAGCCTGCGCAACGCCGAGTTCATGGCCAACGAGGTGCCCGGCGCCTACGTGCCCCCCGCCGTGCTGGTCCGCATGGCCAAGTGGTCTACGGCAGAGGACCAGATCAAGGAAGGGCTGGCGATCGCCCAGGAGGTCATCGAGGTGATCCGCCCCCGCATCCGCGGCCTCCAACTCTCGGCCCCCTTCGGCCAGGTGGAGCTGGTGGCGCCCCTGCTGCCCAAGCCGGAGCTGCCGTGGTGAGGGTCCACTTCCGCCTGGAGGACCTGCTGGTGGAGGCGCCGGCGGGGACCTCCCTGCAGGCCATCGCCGATGCGGCCGGCGCCGACATCACCTTCGGCTGCCGCACGGGTTCCTGTGGCACCTGCCGCGTGCGCGTCGTGGAAGGCCTGGGACACTGCAGTGAGGCTGGCCCCGAAGAGCGGGACTTCCTCCAAGGATTGGACGCCCCCCCGGATCAGCGCCTGGCCTGCCAGGTCTGCGTCCACGGCGACATCGACATCGAATACCTGGGACTGTGACATGACGACCCTCGACGCCCTCCTCCTCGAAAAAGTGCTGCTGCTGGATGGCGGCATGGGCACGCAGATCTTCGCCCGGAAACCCACGCTCGAAGACTACGGCAGCGCGGCCCTGGAGGGCTGCGTGGACCTGCTGACGGAGCGACGGCCCCAGTGGATCCGCGAGATCCACGAGGGCTATTTCAACGCGGGCGCCGACGCCGTGGAGACCAACACCTTCGGGGCGAATCCCCTGGTGCTGGGGGATTTCGGGCTATCGGCCAAGGCCTATGACCTGAACGTGCAGGCAGCCTCCATCGCCAAGGAGGTGGCGCGCAGCTTCGACCGCCCCCGCTTCGTCATCGGCTCCGTGGGACCGGGCACCAAGCTCATCACCCTGGGCCATGTGAGCTACGCCGATCTGCTGACCTCGTACCGGGTGCAGATGGACGGCCTGCTGGCGGGCGGCGCCGACGCCATCCTCATCGAGACCTGCCAGGACCTGGGTCAGATCAAGGTGGCCGTGCGGGCCGCCCGGGAGGCCATGGCCGCGGCGAAACGCCGGATACCACTCTGGGTGCAGGCCACCGTGGAGACCACGGGCACGCTGCTGGTGGGCTCCGACATCTCCGCCGTGCTCACCAGCGTGGAGCCCCTGGGCATCGACGTGCTGGGCCTCAACTGCGGCACCGGCCCCGACGAGATGCATGCGCATCTGCAGACCCTTGCGGAAACGAGCCCCTTCCGCATCAGCTGCCTGCCCAACGCGGGCCTCCCGGAAAACCGCGACGGCCAGGTGGTCTACCCCCTGGCGCCGGAACCCTTCGTGCAGAAGGTGCTGCACGCGGCCTCGGAGTTCGGCCTCGCCATCCTGGGCGGCTGCTGCGGCACCACGCCGGATCACATCCGGGCCCTGGCCCCGGGTGTGGCCAAGCTGAATCCCCCGAAGCGGACGCCCACCCTGGAGCGCAGCGCCGCCAGCCTCTACCAGAGCGTGGCCCTGAAACAGGAACCGGCGCCCCTCATCGTGGGGGAGCGGACCAATGCCAATGGCTCGAAGAAGTTCCGGGATCTGCTGGCCGCCGAGGACTGGGACGGCATGATCACCCTCGCCAAGGAGCAGCAGCGGGAGGGCGCGCACCTGCTGGACCTCTGCGTGGCCTACGTGGGCCGGGACGAGGTGCGGGACGCCGACGAGCTGCTGAGCCGCCTGGTCTCCCAGATCACCCTGCCCCTCATGATCGACAGCACGGAGTTCCCGGTCATCGAGCGGGCCCTGCAGCGCTCCCCGGGCAAGTGCGTCATCAACTCCATCAACTTCGAGGATGGCGACGCCAAGGCCCGGGCCATCCTCGGGCTGTGCAAGACCTACGGCGCCGCCGTGGTGGCCCTCACCATCGATGAGCGCGGCATGGCCAAGACCCGGGAGCAGAAGCTGGAGGTGGCCAGGCGCCTCCACGCCCTGGCGGTGAATGAATACGGCCTCGATCCCGGCGACCTCATCATCGATCCCCTCACCTTCACCCTGGGCAGCGGCGACGAGGAGTTCCGCAAGTCCGCCATCGAGACCCTGGAGGCCCTCCGGCTCATCAAGGCCGAGCTGCCGGGGGTCATGACCATCCTCGGCGTGAGCAACGTGAGCTTCGGCCTCAACCCCGCCAGCCGCCACGTGCTCAACGCCCTCATGCTCTACCACGGCGTGAAGCACGGCCTGGACATGGCCATCTTCAACGCGTCGAAGGTCATCCCCGTCGCCAAGATCGATCCCGAGGACCGGAAGATCGTGGAGGATCTTCTCTTCGACCGCCGCGCCGAAGGCTACGATCCCCTCAAGTCCCTGATGGCACGCTTCAGCCACCGCAAGGCTGCTGTCGTCGATGAGCACCGTGCTGACCTGCCGGTGCTGGAGCGGCTCCACCGGGGCATCCTGGACGGCGAGAAGCAGGCCATCCTGGCGGACGTGGACGAGGCCCTGCGGGACCACGATCCCCTCAAGCTCATCAACGAGGTGCTGCTGGGGGCCATGAAGGTGGTGGGCGAGCGCTTCGGCGCGGGCGAGATGCAGCTGCCCTTCGTGCTGGAGAGCGCCGAGGCCATGAAGGCTGCCATCAAGCGCATCGAGCCCCACCTGCCCCGGGAGTCCAACTACCAGAAGGGCCGCATCCTGCTGGCCACGGTGAAGGGCGACGTTCACGACATCGGCAAGAACCTGGTGGACATCATCCTCAGCAACAACGGCTTCGAGGTGAAGAACCTGGGCATCAAGCAGCCCATCGAGGCCATCCTCAAGGAGCTGGAGGCCTGGCCCGCGGAGGCCATCGGGCTGTCGGGCCTGCTGGTGAAGTCCACGGTGATCATGAAGGAGAACCTGCACTTCATGGAGGAGCTGGGCCTCAAGGTGCCCGTGATCCTCGGAGGCGCCGCCCTCACCCGGGCCTACGTGGAGGGCGACTGCCGCCGCAGCTACTCGGGCCCCGTGTACTATGCCGAGGACGCCTTCGAGGGGCTGCGGCACATGCAGGCCCTGGTGGCGGGTGAAACCAGCGTGCCGGTTCCCGCCCCAGCCGCTTCCGCAGCTGGCGAGATAAAAATTCTTCATCGCGGGGCTGCTTCGGGACCCCTTTCGGCCCGGGGCCAAAGCAGCTGGGTGCGCCACGAGGCGCCCGTGCCGCAGCCGCCCTTCTGGGGGGTGCGGGAGCTGGCGGAGGCACCCGTGGACCTCTTCGAGCACCTGGATGCCTTCGCCCTCATCCGCAACCGCTGGGGCTTCAGCCAGGGCAGTCAGAGCGACGCGACCTTCGCGGCGGTGCTGCGGGACAAGGCCGTGCCCCAGCTGGTGCGCTGGAAGGAACGGCTCGCGGCCGAGCCGCTGTTCCAGCCCAAGGCCCGGTACGGCTACTTCCCGGTGCGGGCCGAGGGCGATGCCCTGCGCGTGTTCGACCCGGCAGACCCGGAGCGAACCTTGACGGTCCTTCCCTTCCCCCGCCAGACCACGGGCCGCCGCCTCTGCATCACGGACTTCTTCCGCGCCGACCAGATGGACGTGTTAGCCCTCCAGGTCGTGACCCTGGGCCAGGCAGCCGCCGATCACGCGGCCAGGCTCCACCGGGAGGATGGCTACGCGGACTACTTCGCCTTCCATGGGCTGGCCACGGAGCTGACGGAGGCCTATGCCGAGCGCCTCCACGCCCGCATCCGCCAGGAGCTGGGCATCGCCGCCAAGGACTTGCCGGGCCGGGCCCTCTTCGCCCAGGGCTACCAGGGCTCCCGCTACTCCTACGGCTACCCCGCCTGCCCCGATCTCGAAGGCAACGGCCCCATCCTGGACCTGGTGCAGGGAAGCGAGATCGGCGTCACCCTCAGCGAGTCCCACCAGATGGATCCCGAATACACCACCAGCGCCCTGGTGGCCTGGCATCCCCAGGCGCGGTACTTCTCGGCCTGACCTGAGCCATTTCGACAACTGGCCACTGGGTTCTTTGGCAACCCGGTGGAAGGGTCGAGTCCACATGAACCCGAGGCTAGCGCACTGAACTGGCGAATGGGCCCCAGTCCCCTGGAAGGGGTTTGGAATCTTGACTGCGTCGTTCCGAGGGGTGGATTGCTCTCGGGTGTGCCCTTCCTGCCCTAAGAGAAGGCCTACCGTTCGGCGGCAAAAAAATACCGTTCGTGGAAATTTGGTGAACTGAATTTAAAGAAGGACGACGCTTGCGGAGCCCTAATCCAACCCACCATAGGAAACCCCATGCCCCGGGTCATGCTTCCGCTGTTTTGCCTATCCTTTCGGAGGTCGTGCATGAACACCGGCCTACTGATTTCCCATTCGTCGCTTCGGCGAGCCCGCAAAGGGCTGAGGAAGCTGGTCGTGTTGCCGTCAACCATCTTGCTTGAAAGAGTGGCTTACATTTTATAGGAGGGATTGATGAGACTTGCTTTTTTGCCCCTTGCCTTGGTTTTTCTCATGGCGGGAACTTCTGCTCAAGCACAAGGCCACCCTGGCATTCAACAACCGATCATGGATGGGTGTGAGGGAATGGTTCTATATGATGAGTCCGCCGGCCAATGGATTTGCCATGGGGAATCAGGTGGTGGTGGTGGAACAACCGCATGCGCTTTGTCTCTTTGCCCGGAATTCTGCGGAGTGAGGAATCCCAATGGCCCGTTAGGGTCATCGAAATGCATGGCAAAGGCTGTGACATGTGGCGATAACGGGAACAATTGCAAGTGTGCATTCGGACATAAGCCCATGCCCATTTCCGGGTAGTCAACGCTCCAGCATGAGTGAACACAAGAGGTGGCCATGAGGCTAGTGCCCATTGCGTTGAGTTTGCTGGGTGCGACCGGGGCCCTGTCAGGGCAATCCGTGGTTGCGCTGGCTGACCGGCAGGAGATCATCCTGAAGGGCCAAGTTCTGCGGCGGAACCCGCCAAGCAAGGGATACACGCCCATCCCAGACCTGCCCCCCATCCTGCCCGGCCCAGAGGCCCTGGGACGCGTGGAGATGGCCTGGGACGGGTCCAAGGCGTACCAAGTAGGGTTCACGCCTAACCGCCAATGGGTGGCCTATACGGGCACGGCCTTCTTTACTGAGTATGGGGACCGCCGGTGGTTCTGGGCCGAGCCGAAGGTATTGCCGGTCAAGGCAGGGGAAAGCCTCAGGCTTTTGGGGGCCTGGGAAGACAACCTCCTGCTGCTTCTGATAGCCCAGAACTCCAAGGCCAAACCTCAAACGCCTCCTCCCTCAGAGGGCGACCTTGTATCCCAGAGCCTGATCCGGATGGACCTCATCACCAAGGAAGTCACCCACCTGATGGACCTGCAGGTGGTGCGCGAGGCCAGGATGACGGCCCTGTTTTCCCAGGACGCATTCTATCTGTTCACAGCCACGGGGAAAGTGGTTCAGGTGAAGGTGGGCACCGAACCCTGGTCGACGAACCTGCTCCATTCGGATTTCTGGCGAGAGGCGGGAGTCACCCTTTGCAAGGACACAGGGGAGTTCCAAAACCCGTTCCTGTTCGGCCAGGCCTTTCTCGATGCGGATGGATCCATCCTGGTCCCGACCCAGGTGTTTCTCCCCCTGGAGCGGGCAGACATCGACCTCGCCTGGTCCAAGCTCCCTCAAACGAGGAAGTCGGAACTGATCCAATCCGGGTTCTGGCCCGTTGTGGCGGGCAAAGAGGTTGGGTGGAAGGACGATGTCCACTTTCTGAGGTTTGACCCTTCGGCCAAGACGTTCACCCAAGTGCCGCGTTCCCGGTTTGAGCACTTGGTACTGGAGGAGGATCGGAACTTTATGGTCCGCCGGTTCAAGGTGGTCGAACCTTCCTTGGCCTTTACCTCCGATGGAGACCTGATCCTGCCCTTGGAGCAGGCCCTGCAGACATCCAAGGCAGAGCCTCCCCTCAAGGAAGGAAAGGGAGCCCCCAAGGAGAAGAAAGACCCGAATCCTCGGCCGCAATAGGGGTCGCTGGTCCTGGCATCACCGCCACACCGAAATGGTCTCCGGCGGCTTTCGGTGGATATCCGGCACCCTGCAGTCGGCGGCCAGGTAGCCCACGAGGATCAGCAGGAAGGAGCGCACGCGATCCGAGTAATCGAGCGCCGTGCGTTGGACAGCCATGGGCCTTGGCCCCGTGTGTCAGGGACGACGGGCCCGCCAGTCCTGGTAGCGCTGCATGTAGGCGGGGACGAAGGGCTCGGCGGCAAGGCCCAGGTGCTTCGCGAAGGCCGTGAGAAACCCCCGGATGTTCACGGCGGCCAGGGGCAGGTCCGCGAACCGTTCCTCTTCGAGCGCGCTCAGGTACTCCAGCCGGATGCGGGTCTGGGCGGCCACCAGGTCCAGGGAAACACCCAGGGCCTCCCGCAGCTCCTTCAGGGAGGCCTCCTCCAGGTGGAGGGTCGCGGCCAGGGGCTTCACGGGGGCATGGATGAGGTGCCGGGTGAGGTCATGGCCTCGGGAAAGGGTCTGGAAGGCCTCCTCGATCTCGGCGAGGACTGCGGCCCGCGCCTCGGGCGAGAACTCCTCCATGGCGGGGGCGACGTGGTTTGCCGTTTCGGTGCCGTAGATGCGCTTCAGCAGAGCATAGGCCTGGCTGATCTGCTCCGCGCTGGCCCCCTCAGGCAGGGCAAGGGTCCGCAGGCACTGGCGTTCGCTCATGGGCTCTGGGGCGCTCATAGGGAGGCCTCCTGCCTTCGCTTCGCGTCCAGGATGGCTTCCGTCACCCGTTCCAGATCCTGGTGGAGGGTGGAGGCGGTCCCATGGCTGATGGCGGGCAGCTCCCGGCCGAACTGCTGCCACAGGTCCGTGTCGTAGCGGATGTGCCCCGCGTAGGTGGCCTCAATCCGGAAGAGCTTGGTGACGGCGCTTTCCACCGCCAGCCCCATCTCCACCTGACGGTATTCCCGGACCTGGTTGAGGACGATGTGGGGTTGCAGCCTGGCGTGTTCGCGATTCAGCACCTCCGAGAACTCGGGCGAGAGGGTGCGCAGGTGGACGATCCAGTCCCTGGAGGTGCTGATCCCGTGCTCGGCGCGGTCCCGCCAGACCGATTTGGCGCGCTCCTTCAAACCGGTCCAGGAGAGCACATTGCACAGCAGCCGGTACTGGACGTTCTTCAGGAAGAGGTAGAAGTTCTCGATGGACATGGCGTCGGGTGCGACCACGCCCACCTGCACGTCCGCCAGGAGGAAGGTGTCCAGCACGTCGTACTGGGTGCCGGCCCCCAGGTCCAGGATCACGTGGTCGGCCCGAAGCTGCTTGATGTGGCGAAAGAGTTTCTGCTTCTGCGCGGTGTTGAAGTTGTCGGTGTTGGCGGAGTTGACATTCCCGGGGATCAGCCGCAACCCCTCGATGTGGGTCTCCATGGCGATCTCTTCCAGGGGCATGCGCCGATCGAAGAAGTGGGCCAGCGTGCTGGCAGGCTTGCGAAGGCCGCAGTAGGTGTGCTGGTTGGGCCCACCGTAATCGGCATCCACCAGGATCACCTGGCAGCCCCGCTCGGCAAGCCGGATGCCCAGGCCGTTGCTCACCAGGCTCTTGCCCGTGCCGCCCTTGCCCCCGCCCACAGCCCAGATCTGCATCGCCGCCTGCTCAACGTTGTCACGAATCTAACAGAAGCCCCCGCCCCTCCAACCATTCGGCATGAGTGGATGGATGGTCCAATATCTACGCAATGCTGAACCGGATGTTCCTCCTGGCGCCTCCCCAGCTTGGGCAAGGGGGCTTCCTCATCCTGATCTGACCTGCTTTCGGGAAGACCGTCTTCCAGGCTTCATGAGGGCAGGGAACTTCTCAGCGGTCGTGGGTTGGTGCTGATGGTGTACGGCCCATCACCGCCACCGAGAAATGGCCTCCAGCGGCTTCCGGTGGATATCCGGCACTTGGCAGTCGTCGGTTGGATAGCCCACGGGGATGAGCAGGAAGGGGCGCTCGTGGGCGGGTCGGTCCAGCACGGTGCGCAGGAAGGTCATGGGGCTGGGGGTGTGGGTCAGGGTGGCCAGGCCCGCCAGGTGGAGGGCCGTCAGAAGGACCCGCAGGCCAGGCCCACGCTCTCCTGGACGTAGTAGTGGTGGGCCTCCGGCCCTTCGTCCCCGTGGGTGAGGGCCATGACCACGATGAGGGCGGGCACGGTCTCCAGGAAGCCCTTGTGCGCGTCGGTGCCGAGGGGCCCGAGATCGCGCTTCCAGGCCTCGGTCATCCGCCACTGGTAGTTGTCGCGCTCCTCTTTTTCGGCGGCCTCCCGGATCTGCCGCTTCAACTCCGGGTCCCGGACCACGATGAAGCGCCAGGGCTGCTTGTTGGCGCAGCCAGGCTCTCTTCCGCGCTCAGGTTGGGCAGGTGGTAGGGAATCGTGGGATGGGGCATGGGGTTCCCTGGGTCGAAGGCTGGCGGGCGGAAGGCGTTCCCTGCCTTCCACGGTACCCGTCCAGGCGGGGATCAGCCTGGCCGTTCTGGAGTAGGGCACAGCTCTGACCTTCATCCTTGCAGCAGCCCCCACGGATCCCTAGGCCGGTTCCGAAGCCCCGTCCCCGTCTTCCTCCGCGCCGCCCCCGCCCAGGAGCTTCTTCCAGTCGCCGATCATCGCGGCGCCCACGGCCGTGAAGATCCAGGCGAGGAAGCGGGCAATGGTGGCCGCCGTGGAGCTGGCCTCGCGATCCTGCTCCGCCAGGTCCGCCAGGTCCTCGTAGGCCTTGGTGAGCCTCGCCTCGGTGGCGATCCAATGATCGCTCAGGGCTTCGTTGCCTTTTTCCGCCTTGGGATTGAACGCAACCATGGCCATGCCAACCTCCTGGGCGGCCTTGGCGGATTCCTCCAAGCCCTTCCGAAGTGCATCTTCCATGTCCACCTTCGGCAACAGCTTCAGGAGCGTCTTGCCGCCGCGCACCAGGGCCTTCCCTTCCGCCTGGATGATGCCCGCCATGGCCTCGGCCTCTTCCTCCTGCATGGCCCTCGGCGTCAGGGCCCCCGCCTTCTGGTTGAGCCCGATCTCCACCAGCTTGTGGTTCAGTTCCCGGATGTCGCGGCTCTGCTGCTCGCGCTGTTCCTGGTTGCCCTCTTCGATGAGCACCTGCTGGGCCTCCCGGGACTGCTCCTCCAGCACGGTGGCCAGGTGATCCTTGAAGAACCAGGGCAGGACGATCAGCGCCAGCGGAAGCAGCTTGCGGCCCCGGCCGCCCTTCTTGAAGAAGTTCATGGTCACTCCTGGTCATGGGACGAGGCACTCGGATCGAGTGAGGGGAACGGGGATCTGAAACGGAAAGTGCTGGTCATGGAACTGTGAAAAGCATTCTAGTGTTGAATTGTAGTTTTTGCCGTATTTTTACAATTATAGATAATGTTCCACTTAAACTTCAACCCGTGCGATATGGGTGCTGCCGCCTTCCATTGCAGGCCGGCGCCGGGGGTCGGCCTGGGCTTGGGGCCCCAGCGGCGGCGAGCCCTGACCGGCTGCTACTTCGCCTCCGGCGGCTCCAGGCCATACCTCTTGGGCTCCCCGCAGATCACCGCCGCCGCCAGGACCCGCGGCACGTAGTCCATGGTCTCCTGCGGCAGCTTCCGCATGCGGTAGAGGTGCCAGAAGTCCCGCTTCTCCCTGCGGAAGCCGTCCTTCTCCTGGGCCACCTGGACCAGCACCCGCCGCACGCCGAACTCGCCGCTGTTGTAGCTGGCCATGGCCAGCATGAAGGAATCCGATCCGAACACCGACAGCAGGTTCGCCAGCTTGCGGGCCGCCGCCCGGGTCTGCTTGTCCACGTCGAGCCGCTCATCCACCTGGTCGTCCACCCGGAGACCCAGCTCCACGGCGGTGCCGGCCGTCATCTGCCACATGCCCCGGGCCCCGGCGGGCGAAACCTTCTCGGCGTCGAACTGGGTCTCGGCCCAGGCGATGTAGGCCATCTCCTCGGGCAGGCCCAGCTTGCCGAAGGCCTCGGTGATGAGAGGCCAGTGCCGGTTGCGCCGGCCATAGACGTACTTGAGGTTCCCAGCGCGGGCCAACAGATCCACCTCACGCCGCAGGGTTTCCTTGAAGAGGGGCGGGATGGCGTAGGTCTTGGCATCGAATTTGGCCAGGATTCGCTTGATGGCGAGCTCCAGCTCGTCGCCCTGGTTTTGCAGCGCCTCTGCCCGGGCGCGGTCCTGCTGGGCCACCTGGACCAGGGTGGTCTGGGCCGTTCCGGAGAGCTGGGCCAGCCGCTGCTCCAGCTCCGCCAGCCGCCCATCATCCGTCTCCCGCTCCATGGCGCGGTGGACCTGCTCGATCTCCCGGTCCAGGGCGCCCTTCATGGACACCAGCCGGTTGATCTCCCGGTGCTGCTTCCAGATGACCGCACCCATGACTCCCGCGACCAGGAGGCCCGCCACGCCCACGGCCGCCACCACCCGGAGCCACTTCCGGCTCGCGTGCAGTCGGGTGCTCTGCTGCACCTTGACCATCGCGGCGGCCATGATGTCCATGGTCAGTCCGGAGTTCGGCCCCCCCGCCCGGGCGCGTTCGCTGGCGACCTGGAGGGCCGCCTCGCCAGCCACCAGGGCGGCGGTGGCATGGACCCGGGGGACGAGGATGGGGGGGATCTTCCCGACGGTCGCGGGCGGCAGGGGGCTGGCCACGGCGAGGGTGGCCTGGTGCACATCGGGCTTCGTCGCGCGTGGAGGGCTGGGTGAGTCGAGGGCCTCCACCTTGAGGGCGACGCCCTGCTCACCGCCCAGGGATAGCACATCCCCCGGTTGGAGCCGCTGCTTGACGACCTTCAGGCCGTTGACCCAGGTGCCATTGGTGGAGCCGGTGTCGATGACCACCAGGGCGCCATCCTCCAGGACGAGCTCAGCGTGGTGGTTGGAGACCATCAGGTCCTGGGGGTCATCCAGCTGGATGTCGCAGTCCTCCGACCGGCCGAAGCGAATGACCGGCTGGTCCAGCCGGAGCTGGCGTCCTGCCTGGGCCCCGGACAGGAAGGTGAGCTGCACCATGCGTCGTCCTCCCACGGGTTCTCATCCGGGCGACTTTTCCTCGAACTCCTGCACCGGCTGGAAGCGCGAGGTCTGGCACGTGGCTGGGGAAATCAGACGCCCATTCTGACCAGGGCCGGGGGGGAGGGCCAGTGAAAAGGGGATGCCTCAGAGACCGGCTGAGGATGGAGCGGCCGTCATCCTCAGCCGGTCTAGCGGATCCGCATGAAATCGCACGAGTAGACCAGGAAGTTGGCATAGCTGGTCCCGGCGATGGGGCTGATCCAGATCTGGAGTTCCTTCGGTCGGGGCGCCGTCACTTCATGCACCACGATCACCTTGCCGTTCTGGATGGCGATGGTGTTCGGCCCCGTAGATTCCCCGGCAGTGCCGGCGCCACCACTGAGGGTGCTGACCGACACCTGGCTCAGGGGGGTCTCCACGTAGACGGTGATCATGTAGGTGCCAGGGCCCTGGATGGGGGCAGTGAAACCCGCTACCCCGCTATTTAAAGCTGCGCCAGGGGGAACCTGGAACACCATGCAGGCAGGAATCGGGGCGCCAAGGACCAGGCCGAAAAAGACATGACCCAATCGGCGCCGGTAGCCTGGAAGCCCCCGCCTGCAGGGGCCGCCAATATGCCAACGTTGAGGACACCCCCAGGTGTGGCGAGATTGGTGGCCGCGAAGGGTTGCGCGGCCAGCGAGGTCCGGAGGGAGGTTGGTGAGCGTGGCCAGGTGCGGCAGCATCGCCTGGTAGTCCGCCACGGTCAGACGCTGGGGGCCTCGGGCCGTCGTCGGCATCATGGTCTTGAACTGGAGCTTCTTGGCGGTGGCGCTGGGGGCGACCTTGGTGGCCAGCAAGGGCTTGAGCTGATCCACCTTCAGCAGCTGGGCCCAGGCGGTGGAAGCACTGAAGGCAGCGAGCAGAGACACGGCGACCCGGATGGTTCCCATGGGTTTCTCCCGAATTGGAATGGAAAGTGGACCCACCCTACCACCGCCAGGAAGGCTTCCGCGCCATGGATATCGGTGATTGAGGAGGTTTCTAGACTTCCTCCAGCCGCCGAAGGGAGGCCCTGCAGCAGTCCTGCACGTCCTCCACATGCCAGTGCCCCCCGGAAGCCAGCTGGGTCTCGGCCTGGCGCACGAGGCGGTGCAATCCCACCATGCCGTAGCTCGCCGCGAGCCCCGCCAGGCGATGGAGGGCCTGGGGCACGCGTGCATGCTGCGCCAGTTCCTCCAGGCAGATCTCCGCCGAATCCCGGCAGGCCCGCAGGCCCTTGGCCCAGGTCTCCTCCCCCAAGTCACGACGGATCCGCGCCACGTGCGCCTCGTCCACCCGCCCGGAGCCGGGTGAAGCATCATCCAGGCTTCTGATGGGAAGATCCTCCAGCAGGGCCCTGAGCCGCTCCTTCCGGAGGGGTTTGGGAAGCACACCCTGCACCCTCTCCTCAAGGCCGGTCCGGAGGCGGGTGCCCTCCGTGTCTGCCGAGGAAAGGAAGACGGGCAGGTTCGCCACCCGGGGGTCGGGGAGGTCCCGGATGCGTTCCATGACCTCCAGGCCATCCAAGTCATGCATGTGGAGGTCCAGCAGGATGGCATCGAAGGACCGGCTGCCCAGGATCTCCAAAGCCTCGCCGCCGCCGGCCACGCACACAGCCCGGTGGCCCAGGCTTTCAGGAGACCCGCCGCCACGATCCGGTTGGCCTCCACATCATCCACCACCAGGATGGTCAAGGGCAGGGCACCCGGCGAGGCGCCAGCTGCCTCGGCTGGCGCCTCGCCCAGGGGCAACACCAGGGAGAAAGCGAACAGGCAGCCTCGACCGGGGCCGCTCTCCAAGGTCAGCTCCGCCCCCATGGCCACCAGCAGCTCGCGGCTGATGGCCAGGCCGAGGCCGGCCCCCCCGTGGCGGCGCTGGATGGACATGTCCCCCTGCTCGAAGGGCGCGAAAACCCGGCGCTGGGCCTCCGCATCCAGGCCCGGTCCCGTATCCCGCACGCGGAAGGTGCAGTGGAAGTGCTTCGGTGGATCGGTGACCTCGCGGCCCTCCAGGGACAGCACGACCTCGCCGCGGTCGGTGAACTTCAGCGCGTTGCCCACCAGGTTGAGCAGGACCTGACGCAGGCGCAGCCCATCCCCCACCAGGAGCGAAGGCAGGGGACCGCTCGACTCCACCCGGAAGCACAGCCCCTTGGCAAGGGCCAGGGGCTGGAGGGTCGCATGCACCATCGCCAGCAGCTCCGCAGGGCCGAAGGGCTCCAGCGTCAGGCTCAGGCGACCGGCTTCGATGCGGGCCAGGTCCAAGAGGTCGTCCAGCAGGCGCGCCAGCAGGTCCCCGTTGCGGGCGATGATCTCCAGGGCCTGGCGCTGCTCTGGGCTGAGGACCGGAGACTGGAGCAGTTGGATACCTCCCATGACCCCGTTCAAGGGGGTCCGGATTTCGTGGCTCATCACGGCCAGGAAGCGGCTCTTGGCTTCGTTCGCCCGACGCGCCTCCTCCTCCGCCGCCTTGCGCTCGGCCACCTCATGCTCCAGGCGGTCTCTCAGCGCGAAATCCCGGCGCTGGATGCGGTTCCAGGTCACCCGGAAGGCGACCCCGACCCCATTGGCGAACAGCAGGTAGAGGGCCTTGAGGCCCACTGCGGCGCCCAGCCCCTCGGTGGCCACCAGGTAACTGAGGAAGAGCGTCGTGCCCATGAGAGCCGAGATCAGGCTCAGGTGCAGGGCGAGGGGCAGCATCATGTAGATGCCGAGTACGAAGAGGGCGATGAAGGGGATTTCCTGAGGATGGGAAGGGCCCTGGGCCAAGACGAGCAGGTGGTGCTCCACCACCTCCGTCACCATGACCAGCGACACGCCCGAGAAGAGGAGGAGCTGGGCCGTCCCCAGGGAACGTGAGGGTCTGGCCAAGGCCCCCGCGATCCCCACCAGGCCCCAGACGCCCAGGCGCAGGGCGGTCAGGAACCAGTAGGGACCGCTGTTCCCGAAGGTCTGGTAGTCAAAGGCCGTGGCCGCCACGTAGAGGCCCGGCAGGAAGGCCAGGAACCGGAGCTGGGCCGCCAGGCGGGGGCGCAGGTCTTCCTGGAAGGCCGCTTCCACCTGGTTGGGAGAAGATGCCCAGCCAGCGGGAAAGGGTCGTGTCCACGGTTCAGCCCTGGGCCCGGTAGCCCACACCTGGCACAGTCTGGAGCAGGCCTGTGTTTCTCGGATCATCCGCCAGCTTGCGGCGCAGGCGGGAGATCAGCGTGTCCACGCTGCGGCTGCAGACGGTACTGCCTTCGGGGCTGACGATCTCGGACAGGTCGGCACGGCTGACCACCCTTCCCCGGGCCTCCAGCAGGGCGGCGAGCAGATCGAATTCACCCCGGGTAAGGACGACTTCCCTTCCCCTCTCATCCAGCAGGCGCCTGCCTGGCACATCCAGGTGAAAGCCGCCGATGGGCAAGGCATGGGTGGAAGGCTCACCGCAACGCCGCAGCAGGTTCTGGATGCGGGCCAGCAGCTCCCGCGGATCGTAGGGTTTCTCCACGAAATCGTCCGCCCCCAGTTCCAGGGCCAGGAGGCGGTCCTTCGGACGGCTGGTGACGATGAGCACGGGGATGGCGCGTCGGATCAACTCCCGGGCCAGTTCCAGACCATCACCATCAGGCAGGTTCAGGTCCAGCAACACGAGGCAGGGATGGCTGGTCAGTGCCTTGGCGCGGCCCTCGGCCAATGTCGCCGCCTCCTCCACCTGGAAGGCGGCCTGGCGCAGGTAGGCCGCCAGCAGAAGGCGCTGGGCGGGGTCGTCCTCGATGAGCAGGATGGCTGCTGAGTCATTCATGATGGGTTCGTTGACAACCCATTATTCCCCCGTTTGCAAGCCGTTGACGGGAATTCGTTAGGTTGTGGTCGGCATTCCCCCCCTTCACCAGCGGTGAGGCGATCCCGAGCCTGGTCTTCCCAATCCGCGAGCCGCATGGCTGGGCCCGGCCCGGCGTTCAGGAGTCAGGTATGAACAGGCCAAGCCGGATTGTTCTCGCATGCCTGGCGGCCCTCATGCTCCTCGCCTGCAGCGGGAAAAGCAGCAGTCCCCCCGCTGCAGGCGAACTCACGAGTACGGTGACATTCCAGGGCGCCGCCCTGGTGGGCACCACCGTCACCCTCACCGGAGCGGCCACGGCCACGGCCGTCGCGGATTCCAGTGGGACGGTCCATTTCGGCGCCCTGCCCAAGGGCTCCTATACCCTCACACCCTCCCGCCCCGGCTGCACCTTCGCCCCTTCCAGCGCCACCATCACCCTGGATGTGAGAAACGCCACGCAGGCCTTCACGGCCACCCTCGCCCCCAGGATCTCCATGGGTTGCTACCACGGCCTGGTCTTGAAGGCCGATGGCACGGTGTGGGCCTGGGGCACCAATCCCAACGGTGAGCTGGGCGACGGCACCAGCACCAACCGCACCACGGCCGCCCAGGTGCCGGGCCTGGACCATGTGGTCGCCATCTCGGCGGGCGGCTGGCACTGCCTGGCCGTGAAGGCCGACGGCACCGTCTGGGCCTGGGGTGACAACCAGTTCGGCCAACTGGGCGACGGCACCACCACGGATCGCCTCAGCCCCGTGCCGGTGACTGCCCTCACGAACATCGTGACGGTGGAGGCCGGGTACGTGCACTCCCTGGCCCTCACCGCCACCGGCGGCCTGAAGGCCTGGGGCCTGAACCAGGCTGGCGCGCTGGGCGACGGCACCGCCACCAACCGGGCCAACCCGGTCGACGTGCTGGGTCTGAGCTCCGGCGTGAAGGGGATGTCCGCAGGGTTCTTCTTCTCCGTGGCCGTCACCACCGGCGGGGCGGTGAAGGCCTGGGGGCCAATACCCATGGGCAGTTGGGGATGGCACCACGACCTTCCATCCCCAACCCGTGGATGTGGCGGGACTCGGCACCGGGATCACCGCCGTGAGCGCCGGGTGCTGGCATGTCCTCGCCCTGACTTCCACCGGGGGCGTGAAGGCCTGGGGCGGCAATCAGAGCGGGGAATTGGGGGATGGCACCACCACCGACCGCTGGACCCCGGTGGACGTCCCAAGTCTCACCTCAGGGGTGGCCAAGGTCGTGGCCACGAACTACTTCTCGCAGGCCCTCACCGCCGCTGGCGGGGCCAAGGCCTGGGGCTATGGGGGGTTCGGCAACCTGGGGGATGGCACCTACTCCACCTCTTGCCCGGCCCCGGTGGACGTTCAGGGCCTGACCACGGGGGTCATCGACCTGGCGGGCGGCTACTACTCCGGCCACGCCATCACCGCGGCAGCTGCCTACAAGGCCTGGGGCTTCAACCAGTACGGGGCATTAGGCACCGGAAACACGATCTCGGTGAACACGCCGACGGACATGGTCGGCTTCTAGAGTTCCTGCCAGCTCACCTCTGAGTTCAGCCCACAGGACCAATACACGAACCTGGATTCCTTCCCCCATCTTCTACCACACGGTTCCTGTGTCCCGTTCAATCGCCACCCACCCCCGCCGAGGATCCGATGCAACTGGACATCCGCTTTTACCTGCCCATCCTGTGTGTGCTGCTTTCTACCCTCGGCTGCGGTGGCAGAAGCTCCTCAGCACCCCCAGTGACGGGTGGGCTGACCATTGCCCAAGTCCATGAAAAAACCCTCGCCTCCCTGAGGGCAGGCAATCCCGATACGGATGGGGACGGCATTCCCGATGACATCGAGCGGGACTTGCTCCACACCGATCCCCTGAAATTCGACACGGATGGCGACGGCATCCCGGACAACGTGGAGGTCTTCGGCAACATGAAGTGGAGCGACAGCGACCCCGTTCCCGACAAGAACGGGAACGGCGTGATCGCCGCCCTGGACAAGGATGACGATGGGGATGGCGCCAACGATGGCGACCTCGTGGACAGCGACGGAGACGGCATCCCCAACTACCTCGAGATCTACGGCTACACCTATGACGCCATCACCGGAAAACCCAAGCTCTGGGATGGCAAGAATCACTCGGTGCGCTACTACAAGACCGATCCGAACCAGCGGTCCACGGACCAGGATCCCTTCGACGACCTCACGGAGGTGTCCGGCACGAACATGGACGTGTCCGTCAAAGGCCCGGGCGACCTGCCCATGGTGCCGGCCCTGCCGGAGATCGTGGTGCGTCTCGAGGGATACCGCGTGACCCTCAACGATACGATCACCGTGACCCAGGGCAGGTCCGTGAGCAAGGGCACCACCTGGGACTCCAGTGCCACCGCCATGGACTCACGAACGCGGGAGGACAACTGGGAGGTGGGAATCGAGGCCGAAGTCGGGTTCGAGTTCCCTGGCGTCAAGGCCTCCGTGAAGGCGCACGCGAACTACGGGGGCAGCATCGCCAACACCCACGAGACCAGCAACTCCACCTCCAGAGGTGGTTCCCTGGTGAGCACGGAGGAGTGGTCCAAGGCCACGACCACGAACCCCACGGAGGCTGCCAAGATCAAGCTCTTCCTGCGGGTGTACAACCAGGGAAGCGCCTGCGCGAGCAATGTGGTACCCACCCTCACCCTGCGGATCGGGGGCCACAATGTGGCCACCTTCAAGCCTGGCGAAAATCAGATCAATCTGCTTGAGCCAGGAGGGACCTACCCATCAACCCCGGGGGTTTGCTGGGTGGTGGACAGCAACCAGGCCGGCAAGGATCTCTTCCTGACCTTGAATGAACTCAGGGCCCTGGAGTGCGGTGCGCCCGTGAACATCACGATGACCCAGATGGCCGCGGACGTCATGCGCCTGAACCCCACCACGGGCGCCTACGAACGCCTGGGGGACTGGGGCGAGTACCGGGCCCGCTGCAAGGCGGTGTGCGCGAACCTCTACTTCGATCTCGGCGACGGCAACTTCGTCCACAACCTGGTTTACGCGGACGGACGGCCGACAGCGCCCAGGGTGACCCTGGGGGATGCCTTCCTGTGGGGCGTGGGTGGCTACACCCACCAGGGCCTGGGCTTCACCTACAAGGACATGGAGGGGCTGAAGAAGGAGGTGAAGCTGGATGACTGGACCATCTGCCTGGACGGCGGCACCTACGAGGCCAATGGACTGAAGAGAGGGGAACCCTTCCCCGCGGGCTTCAACCTCTTCGACCTGCGTTTGAGCTCAAGTTCCGTGATCGTCGCCAAAGTGCCCCGGTCCTCGGTGGATGGCACGATCGTGGATGGCGTTCTGGTCTATGAACCCTCGATCTACTACGCCTACTACGACAGCGCCACCGGCACCGTGAACGCCGTGGTGGGAGACTACAACGGCGTGGCAAAGGCGGAATTCGTCGACAAGGACGGGAAGGTCCGCCCCATGTCCATGGACCTGGCTGGATCAGATTTCTATGTCTACCAACCACAGGCGGACACCCTGGCCTATCCCAGCGGGTACGTGTTCAAAGGCACGGAAAAGATCCGGGTCACCAATGTCAAAGGCTACCTCGCCGAGCAGACGCTTACAGGGATCTACGCGCCTCCAGCGCCCACGGCTCCAACCATCGAATGGGCCGTCATCGATGCGAGCGATCTCACCAAGCCGTACCTGGAGGCCAAGGTGATAGCGGGCCAGAATACCCCCATGGACTGGATCAAGCTCTTTCCCAACAATGCGAACTTCGCTCCTGCCGAACTCAAGCCGGTCGATGATGTCTACAGGCGGCCGGATGTGTGGACCTGCAGTCTGGTCGGGGACCTGAACCTGGGCATGGAGGCATGGAACACCATGACGTTGACGGCTCACGCCACGTGCGGGCTCTACAGTGAATGGCAAGGGAGATTCGATATCCGCCGCCCCCACAACGTGGGAGTCAAGGATCTCTATTCCTACTACGGTTGGTACTGGGACGATGATTGGTCCCAGAACGTGCTGAACTTGGACAACGGCGAGGTCTCGGGTTTCGCATGGGAGGAAGGCGATGGCATTCCCTATCCCAACGACAACTTCGAAATCTGGGTATGGTGGCAGGGCGGCAGCTGGCAGATGCGCGTCAACAAGGTCCAGTCTTACAAGATCACTGGCATTTCCTACGATGTGATCACGCAGCAGACAGCGGAGTTCCTGAAGGGGAATCTGGCGACCGTCCCGGACTACGTCACCATCCAGAACGGCGACACCTTCCTGCTGCGGACCAGCGAAGGCCGCTTGGCCAAGATGGAGATTGTGGAATGCGTGCCCTATGACCCTTCCGGGGCCTACAACCGGGCGCAGCGCACCCGCGTCCGGTACACGGTGTTCGAAAACTAGGTTGCAGGCTCCTTCTCACCGAGAAGATCATCGAGCCCCGGCATTCCCGGGGCTCGAACTTGGGTGGGACCTGATGTTGTTGCAACTCTCCGCTTATCAGCATTTTTTCTGTGAGGACATCAAAGGGCTTGCCACCTGTTGACAGCAGCGCTACCTTTTCCCACTGGCCCTTTGGGGCTGCTTTCTTCGAGATCCTTGTCAGTTCCATAGCGAGTTATCCAGAAAGGTGGAGGGACGGGCCCTGTGAAACCTTGGCAACCTGCGAAAGCAAGGTGCCAATTCCTGCCGCGCAAGCGGAGAGATGTCGAGCTGTGTCGAACTGACGACGGCGACAAAGGGGCCCGAGCGATCGGGCCCCTTTGTCATGTTTGCTTTTCCTGGACTTGCTTGGACAGACGAGGCCTCGGCCTTTTCCACCTTTCATCGCAGGAGACGCCATGAGCGCCACCCACCCCCACCTCGAAACCATCGCCCTCCACGGGGGCCACACGCCGGACTCCGAGACCAAGAGCCGGGCTGTGCCCATCTACCAGACCTCGAGCTACGTGTTCGATTCCGCCGAGCACGGGGCCCAGCTCTTCGGTCTGGAGGTGCCGGGCAACATCTACACGCGGATCATGAACCCCACCCAGGCGGTGCTGGAAACCCGCGTGGCCCAGCTGGAGGGCGGCATCGCGGGCCTGGCGGTGGCCTCGGGCCAGGCGGCCATCACCCTCACCCTGCAGACCCTGCTGCGGGGCGGCGACCACATCGTGGCCGGCGACAACCTCTACGGCGGCACCTACAACCTGCTGCACCACACCTTGCCCCGCCTGGGCATCACCACCAGCTTCGTGGATTCCAAGAGCCCCGAAGCCTTCAAGGCCGCCATCCGGCCCAACACCCGCGCCATCTACCTGGAGGCCCTGGGCAACCCCAAGCTGGACGTCCCTGATTTCGGAGCCCTCTCGGCCATCGCCAAGGCTGCGGGCATCCCCCTCATCGTCGATAACACGCTGCCCAGCCCCTACCTGCTGAACCCCCTGGCCCACGGTGCGAACATCGTGATCCACAGCGCCACCAAGTTCCTGGGGGGCCACGGCACCTCCATCGCCGGCGTCATCGTGGACGGCGGCACCTTCGACTGGAAGAACGGCAAGTTCCCGGAGTTCACCGAGCCCTTCGCCGCCTACCACGGCGCCGTGCTGGCGGACCTGGCGGGTCCCGCGGCCTTCATCACCAAGGCCCGCCTCGAGGGACTGCGGGATGCGGGCGCGGCCATCAGCCCCTTCAATGCCTTCCTCATCCTCCTGGGCATCGAAACCCTGCACCTGCGCATGGAGCGCCATGGCGCCAACACCCTGGCCGTGGCCCAGTGGCTGGAGCGGCATCCCAAGGTCTCCTGGGTGAACTACCCCGGCCTGGCGACCAACGCCAACCATGCCGACGCCGCCCGCTGGTTCCGCAAGGGCGCGGGCTTCGGCGGCATCCTCACCTTCGGGGTGAAGGGCGGCCTCGAGGCCGGCAAAGCCGTCATCAACGGCGTCCAGCTCTTCTCCCGCCTGGCCAACGTGGGCGACGCGAAGAGCCTCATCATCCACCCCGCCAGCACCACCCACCAGCAGCTGTCCGCGGCGGAGCGGGCGACCACGGGCGTCACCGATGACCTGATCCGCCTGTCCGTGGGCCTCGAGCACATCGACGACCTCCTCGAGGACCTGGACCAGGCCCTCGCGAAAGCCTGAGCCCGCCCATGCCCGTCAAGATTCCCGATTCCCTGCCCGCCCGCGGCATCCTCGAGGCGGAGAACGTGTTCCTCATCGAGGAGCACCGGGCCATCCACCAGGACATCCGGCCCCTGCGCATCGCCATCCTCAACCTGATGCCCACCAAGGTGGCCACGGAAACCCAGCTCCTGCGCCTGCTGGGCAACTCGCCCATCCAGGTGGAGGTCACCCTGCTGCACACCGCCTCCCACGAGGCCAGGAACACCTCCGCCGAGCACCTGCTGGAGCACTACCTGTCTTTCGAGGAGGTGCGCCATCAGAGCTTCGATGGCCTCATCGTCACGGGCGCGCCCGTGGAAACCCTGCCCTTCGAAACCGTGGACTACTGGCCGGAGCTCGTGGAGCTGCTGGACTGGGCCAGGACCCACGTCTTCTCCAGCCTCTTCATCTGCTGGGGGGCCCAGGCCGCCCTGTTCCACTACTACGGCGTGCCCAAGTACCCGCTGCCGGAGAAGATGTTCGGCGTCTTCCCCCACCGGCTGAACGCCCCCCGGGAGCGCATCGTACAGGGCTTCGACGATGTCTTCTTCGCGCCCCATTCCCGTCATACAGAAATCCGGCGGGACGACATCCTGGCGGAGCCCCGGCTGGTGCTCCTCGCCGAATCCGACGAGGCCGGCGTCTACATGGCCCAGTCCGCGGACCACCGCATGGTCTTCGTCACGGGCCATTCCGAGTACGACCCCTGCACCCTCAAGGCCGAGTACGACCGGGACATCGCCAAGCACCTGCCCATCCAGGTCCCCCGCAACTACTACCCCGGGGATGATCCGGACCGGCTGCCCCTGGTGCGCTGGCGCAGCCACGCCAACCTGCTTTTTTCGAACTGGCTGAACTACTTCGTCTACCAGGAGACGCCCTACGAGTTCGTGCCGCTGCCGGAAGGGGGGCAGCCATGAGCCTGAAGGTCCTCAAGTTCGGCGGCAGCTCCGTGGGCAGCGCCGAGGCCCTGCGCCGCGCCGCGACCATCGTCCGCGACGAACTCCCCCAGGGTGGTCTCGTGGTGGTCTCGGCCCTGCGGGGCACCACGGACGGCATCCTGGAGGCCTGTGCCGCCGCCGGCCGGGGGGATCTCGCCTCGGCCCAGGCCGTGCTTTCGGCCCTCCGGGCTCGCCACCAGGACGTGGCTACCGAGCTCGGCCACTTCCCGGCGGTGGAGGTTCCCTGGGAGGCCCTCTTCACCCGACTCGACCAGTTCCTCACGGGCATGGCCATGCTGGGGGAGGCCACGGCCCGGGCCCGGGACGGCGCCCTGGCGGTGGGGGAGACCCTGTCGGCCCACCTGGCGGCCCAGTGCTTCAACGGCAGCTTCCGCGACGTGCGGGAGGTGATGAAGACCGATGCCCGCTTCGGCAAGGCCCGCCCCCTGCTCAGCCATATCCGTGAGGCCGCGGCGCCCTGGCGGGCGGAGTTGGCCCAGGGCCCGCTCTGGGTGACCCAGGGGTTCCTGGGTTCATCCCCGGAAGGCGTCACCACCACCCTGGGTCGGGGCGGCTCCGACACCAGCGCCACACTCCTGGGCGAAGCCCTGGACGCGGAGGAAGTGCAGATCTGGACCGACGTGGACGGCGTGCTCAGCGCGGACCCGAGCCTGGTCAAGGAGGCCCGGCCCATTCCCCAGATGAGCCTCAGCGAGGCGGAGGCCCTCAGCGCCTTCGGCGCCAAGGTCCTCCATGCGGATTCCCTGGCCCCCGGCGGCCGGGGTGGGTTCCGGCTGGTGGTGGCCAACACCCACCGCCCCAGCGCCTCCCGCACGGTGATCCTGCCGATCCCCCCGGAGCGGCCCGCGGGCTCGGTCACCTCCGTGGCCTACAAGGAGGGCATCTACCTGCTGCGCTTCCCGGCCTCGGCGGGGCTGGAGCCCCCCATGGAGGCGGCTCGCCGCCTGGAGGAGGCCGGGGCCCTGCGCTTCGGGCTCATCTCCAGCCCCGCGGGCACCCTGCTGGCGGTGCGCCCGGAAACCCACGCCGCCGCCGAGGTGCTGGGCACCCTGGCGGCCTCGGGCCTGGCTTGCGAGGCAGGCTGGGCCGTCATCGCCCTGGTGGGCGAAGGCCTGCGGGCCGATCCCTTGGCGGCCCTGCGCCACCTCGGCGAGCTGGGGCAGGAGCCCGTGGGGGGGCTGCTGACGGGCAGCAGCACGGTATCCCTGGCCTTCCTGGTCCAGGAATCCCGGCTGAGCAGCCTCATCCCGCGCCTGCATTCTCGCTGCGTGCTGGGGTACTAGCCCCTAGTGCACTTCGCCTGAAATACCTGGATCAATGGTTGAGGGCGCGGTGGATGATCCAGCCAATTGGCGCGAGCACCCCTAGCCTGACTGTCCCTGGCGCAGCAACCAGGCGGTAAGACGCGAGTGGAAGCTCTGGGGGTCGTTCAGGTCCGAGGGCCGCAGGCGGGCCGGATGGGCGGGGTCCCCCACCACCAGGGGGGCCGCTTCCACCAGGTTCGGGAGGCGCTGGCCATCGGGCAGGGACCAGAGCCCCCCCCGGCTTTCGGCGTCCTTGGGCTGCGTGGCCTGGCGCCGCTCACCCTTTCCTCCGCAGTCCATCATCTTTCTCCTGTGGAATCTAAAAGATAGGCCTCCCGCTCAGCCATGCCACCTGCGACCCTCAGGTGATGGGAGGCTCCCATGACCCGCAGCATCCTCATCACCGGCGGTTCCCGCGGCATCGGCCGGGCCTGCGCCCTCCATCTGGCCCACGTCGAAGCGGCGCATCTGGTGCTCCTGGGCAGGGATATTCCGGCCCTCACCGCCACGGCCGCCGCCGTCCGGGAGGCTGGGGGCACCGCCGAAACCCTGGTGGCGGATGTGACGGAGCGCACGCGCCTGGGGGAGCTGGCCAAGGGCCTGGGGCCCCTGGATGGCCTGGTGGCGGCCGCGGGCATCTCGGGCATGACCCCCGTGGATCAGGACTCGGATGCCTTCTTCGACCAGATCCTGGCGGCGGATCTGACGGGCCCCTGGAACACCGTGCGGGCCTTCCTGCCGAGGCTGGGTAGTGGCGGGCGCATCGTGCTGGTGTCCAGCGTGCTGGGCCGCTTCGGCGTGCCGGGCTACGGCGCCTACTGCGCCGCCAAGCACGGCCTCGTCGGCCTGGCCAAGGCCCTGGCCCTGGAGCTCATCGACCGGGGCATCGTGGTGAACGCCGTGGCGCCCGGCTGGGTGGACACGGCCATGGCCCAGACCGGCATCCGGCAGATCGCCGCCGCCACGGGCCAGACCGAGGCCCAGTTCCGCGCCCGGGCCGAGGCCGCGGTGCCGGTGAAGCGCTTCTTCCAGCCCGAGGAGATCGCCCAGGGCATCGCCTGGCTGCTGAATCCCGCCAACACCATGCAGGTGGGTCAGTGCCTGAACCTGGATGGGGGCGTCATCCAGAGTTGACCTAGCCCAGAAGGCCCTTCAGCAGGTTCATGACTTCCCCGCCCTCCGGCAGGCTGCCCTGGGGGCTCAGCTGATCCACCACCTGGGGCAGCGCGCTGGCCAGCCCCGAGGCCGCATCGCCCTGGGAAAGGCCGAACCTGGAGGCCAGCTGCTGGAGCTGGTCGGAACCCAGCACCGCCTGGATCTGCTCGGCGCTGATGCCCTGGTTGGCGCCGGTGCCGATCCAGGAGGCCACCTGGTCCCCCAGTCCCTTTTCCTGGAACTGACCCAGGAGGCCCTGGATGCCCCCGGGGTGGTTCTGGATCAGGCCCATGACGGCACCCATCAGGGGATTCTGTTCCTGCCCACCCTGGCCCAGCAGGCCGCCAACCATATCCATGAGACCCATGGGATCCTCCCTCGCAAAACCTTCGAGCATCAGCTCGAGGCCGGATTTCCGCAGAAGTTTAAGACAAGACGCTGCTGCACGAGTCCTTACATCTGACCATCATTTCCTGGACGGGGTCAGCTGGAGTATGGTCTTCGGGACATCGCCCGATGCCAACGGAGGCCATCATGCTTCACCTCATCTGGACCTGCCTCATCGGCCTGGTGGCCGGAGCGGTCGCCAAGCTCCTCATGCCTGGCAAGGATCCCGGTGGCTGGATCATCACCATGGTCCTGGGCATCGCCGGCTCCTTCCTCGGCACCTGGCTCGGCCGCACGGTGGGGCACTACCAGGAAGGTCAGGGGGCCGGCTTCCTCATGTCCGTGGTCGGCGCCGTGATCCTGCTGGGCCTGTACCACCTGGTGAAGCGGCTCTCCAACTGATGGGCCCCCTCCAGACTCTGGCGGCCATCCTCGGCCTGGCAACGGTCTCCGGCGTGAACCTTTACCTCACGGTGCTGCTGGTGGGCCTGGGGCAGCGCTTCGCCTGGATCCACGGCCTGCCCACCGAGCTGGCCATCCTCAGCCACCCCCTGGTGCTCGGCGTGGCCGGCGCCCTCTACCTGCTGGAGTTCTTCGCCGACAAGGTGCCCTTCGTCACGCCCATCTGGGACGGCCTCCACACCTTCATCCGCCCCGTGGGCGGGGCGCTGCTGGCCCTGGGGGCGGCCGCGGAGCTGCATCCCCTGGCCAGGGTGCTCGCCCTGCTGGCGGGGGGCACCATCGCCCTGGGCACCCACGGCGGCAAGATGGGCGTGCGGCTACTGGCCCACACCTCCCCAGAACCCGCCAGCCACAGCGCCCTCAGCCTGGCGGAGGACCTCGGCGTGGCGGCCCTGCTGGCCCTGGCCTACAGCCACCCCGCCGTCGCCCTGCCGGTGCTGGGGGCGATCCTGCTGGCCACCGCCTTCCTGCTGCCTCTGCTGTTCCGGGCCCTCGCGCTGGTGCTGCACGGGTTCCTGGGCGCGCTGCGCTCCCTGACCGGGCCGGATCGGCTGGATGAGATCCCGGCCTGGGCGGAGCTGAAGGCCCTGGAGTTGGGCCCCGAAGGGGCCGCGGTCGCCCTGCCCTGCTTCATCCGCCGGGTGAAAGGCCTGCCCCGGTTCCAGAGGGCCTTCCTGATCCGCAGCCAGGGACAGTGGCACCTGGTCTGCCGGCGCTGGTTCCGCACCCGGAGCCTGGAGCTGGGCAGCCAACCCGCCCGCAGCTTTCCAGGCCTCCTCTGGGATACCGTGGCCTTCCTCCGAGGGGGGAAGCCCGAACTCCTGCTGGTGGGCCGGGCCTGGCGGCAGGTCCTTATCGCACCAGGTGGCACGAAAACCTGAACAGAGACGCGGAACCAATCAGAAAAATTCGGTGGCACCCCTGACCGATCGGGGTTCCAGGACGTACGTTTCCCCTACGCGGATGCATCCCCGCGAGAAAAGGGGCATGCCATGAAATCGCTCATTGATCATCCGACCGCCTCGCTGAAGTGGCTCCGGAGCGGCTTCGTTCCTCCGGACTTCGAGCTGGTGGGAAACGAGGGGGTTTTCGCCACCCTGGCCTTCCTGGACGACGAGCGCACCCTGGCCCGGGTCAGGACAGCGGATGGAAGCTGGACCCTCAAGCACCTGGGGATCCTCACCCCCGTGGTCACCCTGCGGGAGGAGGGCGGGACCACCAACCTGGCCACCTTCCACCCCCACGCCCTTCGGCACGGCAGCCTGCAGTTCCACGACGGCACGGCCTTCGACTGGGCCTGGCTCCACGAGGGGGAGGGCGGCGGCGTCTTCCTGGATCAAGGGGGCAAGCCCATGATCCACCTCCAGGCCCATTCCGGACGGGACCTCCGCTCCACCCGGGACTTCGAGCGCTGCGACGTAAAGCTGAGCCCCGGGCTCCCCACCTTTTCCATGAGCGCCCTGCTCGCGGCCTTCGGCTGGTACCTGATCCTCTTCGACCACCTGAAGGAGCAGGATGACGTGGCGGCGGAAACCGCCCTCAGGCTCTGAGCGCCATACCGGCGGTTCGATCTGGCGAACCGCGGCTTACAAACTGGAAGGCCCCGTTGGCTAGGGCCCCTTCTGACCATGAAGATGGACCTTGCGGCTTCCCGGGAGGGACCTTCTGATCCACCCTGGAGGCCTTTCCGAGGTTCTTTCATGCGCCCATCCCTGTCCCCCCTGGCCCTCTTTCTGGCTGTCCCCGCCCTGGTGGCCGGTGTCCCCAAGGGCACCCCCACGGCCCCGGCTCAGGGACTGGACCTCGCGGGGATGGACCGGTCCGTGGCGCCGGGGGACGACTTCTTCGCCTTCGCCAACGGCACATGGGTGAAGCGCACGGAGATTCCCGCGGACCGCGGCTCCTTCGGCGTCGGGCACGAGGTGGCCGACCTCACGGACCGCCGCACCGCCGCCCTCATCCAGGCCGCCGCGGCCTCCAAGGCCCCCGCGGGCTCGGACCTGCGCAAGATCGGCGACTGCTACACCAGCTACATGGGTGTGCAGGCCATCGAAGCCAAGGGCCTGAGCCCCCTCAAGCCCATCCTCGCCCGCATCGAAGCCATCGGCGACCGCCAGGCCCTGGCCCGCTACCTGGGCACCACCCTGCGGGCCGACGTGGACGTGCTGAACGCCACCAACTACTACACGGACAACCTGTTCGGGCTCTGGGTGGCCCAGGACTTGGACGAGCCTACGAAGTATGCACCCTTCCTGCTTCAGGGCGGCCTGGGCCTGCCGGAGCGCAGCTACTACCTGGATCCCTCGGAGGGCATGGGCCTCATCCGCGCCCAATACTTCGCCCACGTGACGGCCATGCTGAAGCTGCTGGGCCTGGCGGAAGCCGAGAAACGGGCCGCTGCCGTGGTGGACCTGGAGACGCGCATGGCCAAGGTGCACGCCAGCCGCGAGGATTCCGGCGACGTGCTGAAGGGCAACAACCACTGGACCCGGGCGGACTTCGCGACCAAGGCCCCGGGCCTCGACTGGGAGGCCTTCTTCGGCACCGCCGAGCTGCAGCAGCCGCAGGTGTTCGTGGTCTGGCAGCCGGGCGCCTTCACGGGCCTGTCCGCCCTGACGGCGGAAGTCTCCCTGGAAGTCTGGAAGGACTACCTCGCCTTCCATGCCCTCCAGCACCGCTCGCGAGTGCTGCCCAAGGCCGTGGTGGACCAGACCTTCTCCTTCTACGGCCGGGTGCTGAATGGCGCCACCCAGCCCCGGGAGCGGTGGAAGCACGGCGTGGACCAGACCAATGCCGCCCTCGGCGAAGTGGTGGGCAAAGCCTACGTCGCGAGGTACTTCCCCCCGGCCGAGAAGGCCCGGGCCCAGAGCATGGTGGCCAACATCGTCGCGGCCTTCCGCGCCCGCATCGAGCATCTGGACTGGATGTCCCCCGCCACCAAGGCCAAGGCCGTGGCCAAGCTGGCCACCCTGAAGGTGGGCGTGGGCTACCCGGACCGCTGGCAGGACTACTCGGGCCTGAAGATCGTGGCCGGGGACGCCTTTGGCAACGCCGAGCGGGCCGAGCGCTTCGAGTACGTGCGGAACCTGCGCAAGCTGGGCCAGCCCATCGACCGCACAGAGTGGGTGATGACCCCCCAGACCGTGAACGCCGTGAACCTGCCGGTGATGAACGCCCTCAACTTCCCGGCGGCCATCCTGCAGCCCCCCTACTTCGATCCGAAGCGCCCGGTGGTCATGGACTACGGCTCCATCGGCGCCGTCATCGGCCACGAGATCAGCCACAGCTTCGACGACTCCGGCTCCCTCTTCGACGCCAGCGGCAAGCTGAACAACTGGTGGACCCCCGAGGACCTGAAGCACTTCGAGGCCTCCGCCGATCAGCTGGTGAAGCAGTACAACGCCTACGAGCCCTTCCCGGGCCTGCACATCAACGGCAAGCTCACCCTCGGCGAGAACATCGCGGACGTGGCGGGCCTGGCCGCCGCCTACGATGCCTACCGGCTGTCGCTGCGGGGCAAGGCCGCCCCGGTGGTGCAGGGCTTCAGCGGCGATCAGCAGTTCTTCATCAGCTACGCCCAGAGCTGGCGGGAGAAGACACGGGAGCCCCGCCTCCGCCAGCAGATCCTCACGGACGGCCATGCCCCCGCCCAGTGGCGACCCGCCACGGTGCGCAACCTCGACGCCTGGTATCCGGCCTTCGGCGTCAAGCCAGGCCAGACCCTCTACCTGGCCCCCGGGGACCGGGTAAAGGTCTGGTAGGCATTCCCGCCTGGCCTGGGCCTATTTCGTCCGCACCGGGTAGGGCGGGCGGGTCAGCTTCTGGGGCGGG
Source organism: Candidatus Geothrix skivensis (assembly GCA_016721195.1). Lineage (GTDB taxonomy): Bacteria > Acidobacteriota > Holophagae > Holophagales > Holophagaceae > Geothrix > Geothrix skivensis. Next base: position 70,939 of record JADKIO010000012.1, read on the forward strand.
GACTTCTTCAGCTCCGTCTTCATCAGCTCGATGGCCTTCTCCAGCTGGGGATCCCGGCCGGCGATGATGTCCTTCGGGAGCTGCTCCACCTCGATATCGGGGGCCACGCCCTCGTTCTCCACCACCCAGCCCTTCTCGGTCCAGATGGCCAGGTTGGGAGCGGTGATGTTGCCGCCATCCATCAGGGTGGGGAAGCCGAGGATGCCCACGAGCCCGCCCCAGGTGGGACGGCCCACCAACGGACCCAGACCGAACTTCCGGAACATCCAGGGCAGCAGGTCGCCCCCGGAACCGGCGGTCTCATCCACCAGCATGACCTTGGGCCCCTGGATGGAGGCCTGGGGGGTCTTCAGGTCCTGGCCGTAGCGCATGGCCCACATGGCGATGAAGGGACGGCGGAGCAGGTCAATGTAGTAGTCGGCCACCTGGCCGCCGCCGTTGTAGCGCTCATCGATGATCACCGCATCCTTCTGGGCCTGCGGATAGAAGTAGCGCTTGAAGTAGGTGTGGCCGAGGGTGGTGGTGTTGGGTACGTAGACGTAGGCCACGCGTCCCTCCGTGGCGGCGTGGACCTTCTGCAGATTGCCCTCCACCCAGTCGCGGTTCCGCAGCGCCGCCTCGCTTCCCACGGGCACCACGGTCACCGCGCGGGGCTCCTTGCCGGAGGGATCACGGCCCACCGTCAACTCCACCAGCTTCCCGGCGGTGTTCTCGAAGCGGGCATGGAGGTTTTCGGGGGCCTTCAGGTCGCGGCCATTCACCGCCAGGAGGTAGTCCCCCACCTTCACATTCACCCCTGGTTCCGTGAGCGGGGAGCGCAGCTCGGGGTTCCAGTTCAGGCCCCCGAAGATCTTCGTGAACTGGTAGCGGCCGTTGGACACTGCCAGGTCGGCGCCCAGCAGGCCCCCGGGAATGGCCTTGCCCGTGTCGGGCAGGTCCCCGCCACCGCCGCGGTGGTGCCCCACCGCCAGCTCGGAGCACATCCACTGGATGACCCGGTTCAGATCCGATCGTGTGGCCAGGTGCGGCAGGAAGGCCGCGTACTTCTGCTTCATGGCCCGCCAGTCGGCACCGTGCATGTTTGGGGCATAAAAATAGTCCCGGTTGATGCGCCACACCTCGTCCAGGATCTGGGCCCATTCCTTCCGGGGTTCGATGGGCACCTGCAGGCCCTCCAGGGCCACCTTCCCCTTGCCCGGCTCGGCCTTGCCGGTGGTGGGGATGACGGTCGCCGAATCCTTGAGCCGGTAGACCAGTTTCTTCCCGTCCGCCGACAGGCTGTAACCATCCGCCTTGTCCACAAGCACCGTTTCCTCCCGCTTCTTGAGGTCGAAGCGGCAAAGGGCCATGGCCTCACCCCGGTTGAAGCGGTTGATCCCGCCGGATTGGCGCCGGTAGTAGAGGCTTCCCGCTTCCCCCGCCTCCAGATCCGCGAAGAAGGCGGTCTTGGCGGCCTCGATGGGAAGGATGCGCTCGGCCAGGCCGTCAAAGTCGATGTGGACCTTCAGCTCGGCCTTGGCATTCTTCTTGTCCTCCGGCTTGCCTCCCTTGTCCTCGGATTTCGCCGGGGCGGCCTCCTCGTCGCTCTCCTTGGCCAGGGGTGAGGGCGTGTCCTTGGCCAGCACCATCAGGTAGAGGTCCCCCCGCATGAGGGCATCGGCGTTGGACTGGGCGAACCAGTCCCGCACCGGACCGGCCTCGGTGCTGGCGGTGAAGTAGAGGTACTTCCCGCTGCGGTCGAACACCGGTTCGCCGGCATCGGCCAGGCCGTCCGTCAGGGCCGTGGACTTGTCGTCCTCAAGCGCATAGACGTGGATCCGCTGCATCCCCGATTCCGTGTTGCGCGTGTAGACGAGGAAGCGGGAGTCCGGCGACCAGCTGTGGGTCAGGGTGGGAGAGGGCGTATAGAGCATCTCGCTGGACACTGTCTTCACCGAGCCGGTGGCCAGGTCGAGCAGATGCAGGGCCAGGGCGTTGTCCGTGCAGGCGATCTTCTTCCCGTCGGGTGACCACTTGAGGTTGGCGTAGAAACCCGCCCCCTTCAGGGAGAAGGTGCGGATCTCCCCCTTCCCATCCTGGGGTTGGACCTTCAGGGCGTACTCGCCACCCGCATCCGATAGGTAGGCGATGGCCTTTCCATCCGGGGACCAGATGGGGCTGCGCTCATGGTTTCCAGGCGTGTTCGTCAGGTTGCGGGCATCGCCCTTCTCGGACGGCACACTCAGGATTTCACCCCGGTATTCGACCGCCAGACGATTCCCCGAAGGTGACAGCCCCAGGTTGCGGGCCCACTTGGCGCCAGAGGCCCAGCGGCTGCGGGTCTCCGGGAGATCCGCCGCCACGGCCACCTTCAGGCGGCTGCTGCGCCCCATCGGGGGATCGAAGCGATGCAGCCACCCCGCCTGTTCGTAGACGATCTGCCCGGCTCCGTGGCTGGCGGCCTGGATGGGGAAGTCCGCGTGCTTCGTCAACTGCACCACGGCCTGCGTCGCCACGTCGTAGCTGAAGAGGTTGAATTCCCCGGCCCGGTCCGACACGAAGTAGATCTTTCCGCCGATCCACATGGGGTCGATGTCGTTGCAGCGGCCCTCCGGCTGGGGAATCTGGGTGACCTCGTGATCCTTGGCCCGGTAGATCCAGAGCCGGGAGGCCGTGCCGCCCCGGTAGTGCTTCCACTGGCGGAAGGCGTCCGAGAGGGGGTTGTAGACGATGTGGCTGCCATCCGGTGAATAGGTGGCCCGGGCGGCGTTGGGGATGGGCAGTCTGGTGGGCATGCCACCGGCCAGGGGCACCGTGAAGAGCTGGGTGAACCGCTGGGTGTGCACCGACCGGCCCGAGGTGAAGAGCACGGCCTTGCCATCCGGGGTCCAGTCCTGCACCAGGTCGGGCCCGGGGTGCCAGGTGAGGCGCCGGGGTTCGCCCCCCGCCGCCGGGATCACCCAGACATCCGCATTGCCCTCCAGTCCTGCGGAGTAGGCGATCCAGGCACCGTCGGGGCTGAAGCGGGGGGTGCCGAAGCAGCCCCCCCGGGTGGTCAGGCGCCGGGCGGCGCCGCCGTCCGGGGCGCAGGTCCAGAGGTCCCCGGCGTAGAGGAAGGCCACCTGCTTCGCGCTCAGGGCGGGCTGGGCCATCAGCCGGGTGTCCTGGAGGTCCACGGCCGGGAGTGGCTGAGCCAGGCCCGCAGCCATCACCAGGGCCAGGGGACTCAGAACGGCGGAACGAGAGATCATGGGAGCTCCTTCCATAGCTAGACGAGGTATGAGAATGGCCCCTCCACCATGCCCCCGGGTCCCTCCCCCGGTCAAGAAGCCTTGGAGGAGGCTAGGCTAGGAGGGGCCTGTTCCGGAGTCCCCATGCCCCTTCTCGATTCCTCCCGCAGCATCCTGGTGCTCATCGACTTCCAGGGCAAGCTCGTCCACATGGTGCACCGGCCGGCCCCAGTGCTGGAAGCCGCGCGGCGGCTCCTGCGGCTGGCGGACCTCTTCTCGGTACCGGTGGTGCTGACCGAGCAGTACCCCAAGGGCATCGGCCCCACGGAGGAGAGCCTCCGCAGCATCTACGACGGCCTGTCCACACCGAAGTTCTTCCTGGAGAAGACGGCCTTCGGCTGCTGTGGCGACGGGGACTTCGAGCTGCTCCTCCAGCAGGCCCGGCCCATGCTGCGGCCACCCCAGCGCCAGATCGTGGTGGCGGGCATCGAGGCCCACGTCTGCGTCCTGCAGACCGTGCTCGAGCTGCTGGCCTCGGGCCACAAGGTGCACCTCTGCTGGGATGCGGTGAGCGGACGGGGGGAGGAGTACTGCCGCCACGCCCTGGAGCGCATGGCAGCGGCCGGCGCCACCCTCACCAACCACGAGTCCGTGGCCTTCGAGTGGGCCCGGGACAAGAACCATCCCCAGTTCAAGGCCCTGTCGGCGCTGATGAAGGAGGGGCAGCCCCAGGGGTGACGAGGTTTTTCGTCGCCATGGATCACTCCGTGCGGCACCCGCGTTTCCGCAAACCCGTCTTTTCCCGCCACCCTGAATCCGGAAGTGAACCCCCATGAAGCTGCCCAACCTGCTGGCTGTGCTTTCCCTCGCCTCCTGCCTCGCCTGCGGGGGACACGACGACGATGACAAGAACAACGAGCTCATGGCCCCTGGGCAGAACTGCCAGGCCTGCCACGGCTCCTTCAAGGTCGCAGGCACCGTGTTCGGTTCCGCCACCGCTGACAGTGGCAGCGGCCTGGCGGGGATCAAGGTAGTCATCACCGATGCCAACCAGATGGACACCACCCTCACCACCAATGCGGCGGGAAATTTCTACACGACCACCGCACTGGCCCTGCCGTTGAAGAAGGCGGCCGTGCTGCGCAACGGTACCCGCACGGAGATGGCGGGCCCACCGGCGGGCGACTGCAACCGGTGCCACACGCTGCCACCGGGGGGTGGTGCCGCGGGCCGGCTCTTCGCGAACTAGCATGCCCCGCATCCAAGGCCAACCTGTGCCCGCCTTCTTCCCGGAAGCGGGTGCCGTGTCGGTGATGCTCTTTGGCGAGGCGCCAGGACCCCGCGGCGCGGACCAGTCCGGCCTCCCCTTCTGGGGGGACGGCGCCGGCATCACCGTCTACCGGGCCCTGGTCGCCACCCGCCGGGCCGAGGTGCCCGAAGCCGCCTGGGAGGACTGGGACGGAAGCCGCTTCAAGGCCCTGGGGCTGGCGCCGCGCCTGCATGGCACGGCCCTCAGCAATGCCTACCCGGCCTGTCCCACCAGGGACGGTGAGCATTTCCATGCGCCCACCAACAAGGACCTGCTGGCCCCCGCCAACCTGGACCGGCTGCGGGCGGAGCTCCGTCGAGCCGCCGGGGAAAGCGCCGACAGGCTGCGGGTCATCGCCTTCGGCAAGCGGGCCGAATGGATCCTCCGCCGACTCCCGGACGCACCGGCCTTCGATCTCCATGCCCTGCCCCACCCCAGCGCCCAGGGGCTGCTGCAGGGGGCGCCCAACCGGGGCAAGGGCCTGCGGCTCGCAGACTTGCGGGAGGCCTGGCAGGAGACCCTGCAGGGACTGCTCAGGGTCTGATCAGGCCTTGGTCATGGCCATCAGGGCTTCGCTGATCTGCTTCAGCTCCAGGACCATCTCGGCGATGGCGTGGGTGGACCGCGTCTGCTCATGGGTCCGAGAGGTCAGTTCCTTCGAGTTCTCCACCACCTTGCCCATGGATTCGTTCAGATGCGCCTGAGTGACCATGATGGAATCGGCCGACTCGCCGCACTGGATGGAAAGCTTCCGCACGGCCTCGGCCACGATGGCGAAGCCCCGGCCATGCTCCTTGGCGTGGGCGGCCTCGATGGCCGCGTTCAGACCGAGCATCTGGGTGTTGCTGGCAATGCTCTGAATCGTTTCCACCACTTCGTCGGTGGTCTTGATGTCCTCGAAGGAGGCGCTGACCAGCTGCTCCACCTCGTCGACCAGGCCGGAGACCTTCTGCTGGGAGGTGTTCACCTGCTCCACCGTGGCCACGATGGCGGCAATGGAGCCGTCCATCTGTTCCGCGTGGCCCAGCAGCCGGCGGAAGAGCTCCCGCTCGCGGATGTCCCTGGAGATGAGGCCCACCGCCATCTTGGTGACGAGCATCGTCTGTTCAGGATCGCCAGGGATGCCGATGGAGCCGATGACCTGATTGTTGTGCCGCAGGGGCATGTTGATGCCCGCCTTGACCATTCCACCCGAAGCCGCCTCGTCCTCCGGCGTGATGATGATGTGGGGCAGGCCCTGCTGGAGCATCTTCCTGGCTCCATCGTGGACATTGCCAATGCGGGAGGAAACCTTGGCCGCGATGATGACGCCTTCCTCATCGCAGATGATCCCGGTCATCCCCGTGGCGGTGTAGATGAACTCGATGATGTTGTCCGCGACTTCACGATCCATGGATGCCCCCAGCAGAGAGACTTTGGTGCACCTGACCAAGGCCGTTCGCCTCGGGGTGCCTCTCAGTTATCGTCGAGGCCAGGTGTGGAATTTAATTTTAGACAATAAAAGAGTTATTAATCCCAAACAACAAACATCCATGAGCTCATCAATCGCCGACGGACACTCATGACAGATTGTAAAAAAAATCAACCCGTGGCATCTCCCCCGCGGGCCATTTCTGCCTGACTGCTGGCCCTGCCCGCCCCGGTTCGGCGGTTTCGCAGAAACCCTTCCGGTGCCCCTTGGCTCTTGCGCCGAACCGCCCCCAGCGGGCATGATCGCCCCTCTTGAGCAGACGTTCCTTGAAGCTCCCTCCGGGGGGCCCTTCCCGATCTGGAGGCACCATGCCGCAGTACCGCCGGTTCACCCTCTTCCTGTGCGGGGCCCTGGCCCTCCCCATGGTCGGAGGGGACGGACCGAAGCCCGCGACGCCGTCTGCCAAAACCGCCTCGAAGGGCAAGGGGACCAGGCCGGCAGCGCTCGCCCCGCGGCCGCTGCCCACCAGGGTGGCCAGCGTGGAGGGCATCACCGAATACCGCCTGGCCAACGGCCTGCGGGTGCTGCTCTTCCCCGATGCCAGCAAGCCCACCATCACCACCAACATCACCTACCTGGTGGGGAGCCGCCACGAGCACTACGGCGAGACGGGCATGGCCCACCTGCTGGAGCACATGGTCTTCAAGGGCACGCCCCGACACCCCAACGTGCCCCAGCTGCTCAACGAGCTGGGCGGGGACTTCAACGGCACCACCTGGCTGGATCGAACCAACTACTACATCTCCTTCGCCGCCACCGAGGAGAACCTGGCCAAGGCCCTCGACCTCGAGGCCGATCGCATGCAGAACAGCCACTTCGACAAGAAGACGCTCTGGGGCGAGGACGGCAAGAGCGGTGAAATGACCGTGGTCCGCAACGAGTTCGAGAACGGCGAGAACAACCCCTTCCGGGTGACCCTCCAGCGCCTCCAGTCCGTGGCCTTCGACTGGCACAACTACGGCAAGTCCACCATCGGCGCCCGCACGGACATCGAGCAGGTGAACGTGGCGCGCCTGCGCGCCTTCTACCAGCGGTTCTACGCGCCGGACAACGCCATCCTGGTGGTGGCGGGCAAGTTCGACGAGGCCAAGACCCTGGCCCGCATCGACCGGACCTTCGGCCCCCTGCAGAACCCCCAGCGGGTTCTGGAACCCACCTACACCCGGGATCCGGTCCAGGACGGGGAACGCAGCGTCACCATCCGGCGCGTGGGGGGCACCCCCATGCTCATGGTGGGCTACCACATCGCCCCCGGCTTCCACCCCAGCCGCAGCTACCTGGACCTGGCGGCCTCCATCCTGGCTGACGCCCCCAGCGGTCGGCTCTACAAGGCGCTGGTGGAGACCAAGCTGGCCGCCCAGGTCTTCCCCATGATCTTCCCCACCCTGGAGCCGGGCCTGATGATGTTCGGCGCGGCCCTGCCCAAGGATGGCGATCCCGAAAAGGCCAAGGCCGCACTGCTCAAGGAACTCGAGGATCTCAAAACGCGGCCCTTCACCCAGGCTGAGCTCGAGCGGGCCCTGGCCAAGGTCCGCAAGTCCGTGGACCAGACCTTCGCCGATACCAAGAACCTGGCGGTGGCCCTCAGCGATAGCATGGCGGCCGGGGATTGGCGGCACCTGTTCCTGGACCGGGACTGGGCCCTGGCGGCGAAGCTCGAGCAGGTCCAGGGCGCCGCGGAAGCGGTCCTCAAGCCCAGCAACCGCACCCTGGCGGAGTACGTGCCCACCGAGAAGCCCGATCGCTCGGAGCTGCCCGCCCCCGTCGATATCGCCGCGCTCGTGAAGGACTACCAGGGCAAGGAGGTCATCGCCCAGGGCGAGGCCTTCGACGCCAGCCCCGAGCATGTGGATGCCCGCACCCTCCGCTTCACCACCCCAAATGGACTGAAGGCCGCGGTGCTCCCCCGGAAGACGAAGGGGGCCATGGCCTCCCTGCAGCTCACGCTGCGCTTCGGCCGGGAGGCCGACCTCATGGACCGCAGGGCCGTCCCCGGCCTCACCGGCAATATGCTCCTGCGGGGCACCACGAAGCATACCCGCCAGGAGTTGGCGGATGCCTTCGACAAGCTCCGGGCCCAGGTGAGCGTCAGCGGCTCGGCCACGGCGGCTGTCGCCTCCATCACCGTCCCCCGGGAGAACCTGGCGGCCACCCTGCAGCTGGTGGCGGAAGTCCTGCGGGAGCCCGCCTTCCCGGCCTCGGAGCTGGAGACCCTGGTGAAGCAGCAGGCCACGGGCATCGAAGCCCAGCGCCACGAACCCCAGGCCAAGGCCGTGGCGTTCATGGGGCCGGCCTTCGAAGCCTATCCGGCGGGACACCCCCTGGCCTTCCGGGGCCCCGACCAGCGCCTGGAGGAGCTGAAGGCCGCCCGGGTCGAGGACCTGAAGGCCTTCCACCAGGCCTTCTATGGCGCCAACCACGCGGAGCTGGCCGCCTCCGGCGACTTTGATTCGGCGGAGCTGCAACGGATCGTGACGGACCTCTTCGGCACCTGGAACTCCCCCGCCGCCTTCGAGCGCATTCCGGCCCGCCTGAAGGTCCCCGCCGGGCAGCACAAGGTCATTGAGACCCCCGACAAGAAGGGCGCCTTCTTCCTGGTCCAGTCCCGCTGGGCCATGAAGGACGCGGATCCCGACTACCCGGCCTTCCTCATGGCCAACCAGATCCTGGGGGGCGGCGCCCTGAAGAGCCGCCTGGCCGATCGGCTCCGCCAGAAGGAGGGCTTCAGCTACGGCGCGGGTTCCCTGATGGACGTGGGCGCCCTCGACCCGGTCACCCGGTGGCAGGCCTACGCCCTCCTGGCCCCGGAGAACGCCGCCAAGCTGGAGGCGGCCTTCGATGACGAGATCCAGAAGGCCCTGAAGGATGGCTTCACCCAGGAGGAACTGGACTTCGCCCGGAACACCTGGCTGCAGGGAGAGCAGAACGAGCGGCAGGAGGATCGCGCCATCGCCGGCTGGCTGGGCCGCAGCCTCCACTTCGGGCGCTCCGTGCGCTTCGAGGCCGAGGTCGAGGCCAAGGTACAGGCGCTGAAGCTGGAGGAGGTCAACGCGGCGCTGCGCAAGCACCTGCGCCCCGAGTCCTTCGTGGTGGTCAAGGCCGGCGACTTCACCAAGGCCCCGAAGCCCTGAACCCTTCTCCATGGAAACCCCCGAGGGAGCGGCGTGTGTCGCTCCCTTTTTGCTTGAAAAATAAGGATTTCCGTGCTCCCATGATCATCCGCTTGGCGTTGATCAGGACGCGGGGCGATGACGGAGGGCGCTGCCATGGCACGCATCGAACGGGAGTGGCAGGCGGAACACGAGGGCTCGGCCCTGGCTTCGGAGCTGCACCGCATCATGGTCATCAGCCACCGGCAGGCCAAGGGCTTCATCGACTGCCACTGCGTCACCGTCAATGGCGAGGTCGTCACCAAGCACGGTCACCGGCTGAAGGCCGCCGACACGGTCAAGGTGGCCTTCGATCCCGAGCAGACCTATGACGTGATGCCGCCGAAGCACAAGCTCCAGGCGGGCCCCTTCGAAACGCTCTGGGAAGACACCCACCTGCTCTTCGTGTTCAAGCCCGCGGGGCTGCTCACGGTGCCCACGGAGCAGGCCGGCGAGCCCAGCCTGGCGGAGGCCATCACCGAGTCCTACCGGCGCCGGGGCTTCAAGCGCTTCAACCTCTTCATCGTGCACCGGCTGGATCGCTTCACCAGCGGCGTGCTGGTCTTCGCCAAGACCCCCGAGGCCCTGCACGGGATGAAAAAGCTCTTCGAGCTGCACCGGCTCCAGCGGGTCTACTTCGCCATCCTGGTGGGCGAGCTCCCCGAAAACAGCGGCACCCTCGCGGGGCACCTCATCGAGCACGCCAAGTCCCTGAAGATGTCCGTGGCCATCGCCCGCAAGGGCCCCGGGGGCGGCAAGCGCATGCCCGCGGGCGCCAAGGAGGCCGTGACCCACTACCGCGTCATCGAGCGCCTGCCGGGCCACACCGTGGTGGAGGTGAAGCTGGAGACCGGGCGCCGCAATCAGATCCGTGTGCAGTTTGCGGATCGGGGCTACCCCCTGCTGGGCGATCAGGTCTATGGCATCGAAAGCCCGCTGCTGGACCGCCAGGCCCTCCATGCGGAGCTGCTGGGGTTCAAGCATCCCGTCACCGAGGAGCAGGTCACCGTTTCGGCCCCCATGCCGGCGGATATGGAAGCGGCCCTCAAGGCCCTGCGCAACCAGGCGCGCCTGGTCCGCGCCGCCACCGGCGTGAAGGGCGAGGAGGGCATCTTCCAGCCCACCGAAAGCCGCGACCACAAGCTCAAGCGGGTGGCCCGGGCCAAGCGCTTCGATACGCGGGATGAAGCGGCCCCAGCGCGAACGCCCCGTCCCCGTCGCGAGGAGGGCGAGGAGCGTCCTCGCCGTACCTTCGGTTCCGCCGAGCGGCCCAGCCGACCCCGGCGCGAGGATGGCGAAGCCCGACCCCGCCCCGCCTCCGGCGCCCCCGATCGTCCCGCCCGACCCCGTCGCAACGACGGCGATGAACGGCCTCGCCGCACCTTCGGCTCCGCCGAGCGGCCCAGCCGGCCCCGGCGGGAAGATGGTGAAGCACGGCCCCGTCCCGCCTCCAGTGCCCCGGACCGCCCCGCCCGGCCCCGCCGCGAGGAGGGCGAGGAACGTCCCCGCCGCACCTTCGGCTCCGCCGAGCGGCCCAGCCGCCCCCGCCGTGAAGATGGTGCCGTGAGGTCCCGTCCCACCGCCGGTGCCCCGGACCGCCCCGCCCGGCCCCGCCGCGAGGAGGGCGAGGAACGTCCCCGCCGCACCTTCGGCTCCGCCGAGCGGCCCAGCCGCCCCCGCCGGGAAGATGGCGCCGTGAGGTCCCGTCCCACCGCCGGTGCCCCGGACCGCCCCGCCCGGCCCCGCCGCGAGGAGGGCGAGGAACGTCCCCGCCGCACCTTCGGTTCCGCCGAGCGGCCCAGCCGGCCGCGACGGGAGGATGGTGCCGTGAAGTCCCGTCCCACCGCCGGCGCCCCCGATCGCCCCGCCCGACCCAGGCCGGAGGGGCCAACCGCCCGCCCGGCGCGAAAACCCTTCCCCAAGGCCGGGAAAGCCAAGCCGCGAAAGCCCTGAGGAACCCGGGGGCCCTTGGGGTCATCCTGCTGCCATGGGCCTCCCGCTCTTGAGCCTCCTCGTGGTGCCCCTCCTGGCGGCCCAGGGTCCGGCCTCCCTGGACCTGCGCCCGGAGCTGGGCGCCGATCCCGCGGGCCTCATCCGCCTGGCTCCAACCGGCTGCTGGGATGGCCTGTTCAGGGGCCTCGCCCCCAGGCCCGCCGCGGCTCACCCCCGGCGCCTGGGCGAGGCCACGGTCGAGGTCCTGGATTTCCTGCCGCTGGACTGGGGGCGCCACGAGGCCCTGCTGGAGCACCGTGCCCTGTTCCGGGAGCGCCTGCTGAAGGCCTTTGCCCTGCCCCCTCCCAAGCTCCAGTCCCTGGAGCTGAGCGAGATCATGCAGTCCGACCCCACCCAGCCCCAGAAGCTGGACCTCACCAAGGTCAAGTCCATGCAAGATCGCTTCAACCGGCTGCCCCCGGGGGGGTCACCGGTGAAGTAGGCTGTGGGCGAGGATCAAGAAGCAGCTGCTTGGACGCAACTCTAGTTCACGCTTCTCTGCTGAATCCAGCAGCGGCCGCTTACACCGCCACGCCTCGTCTTTCCTGCGGACTAAGGCCCACAGCCTTCAGCCCTAAATATGCTCCTGATACAGCCGGTCCAGCGCCTCGGCCAGGTCCAGGTCCCGATGGGTGATGCCCAGGCTGACGTGGGTCATGAGCACGGCCACGACCCAGCGGTAGCCCAGGGTGAGGTCTGGATGGTGGTTCACTTTTTCCGAATGCTCCGCGGCGGCCACCAGGAAGCCGAGACCTCGGGCATAGGCCGAGAAGGCATAGCGGCGGCGCAAGGTCAGGCCATGGGAATCCCCCTGGGCCACCCAATCGGGATGGACTTTGAGGAAGGCCTCCATGGCTTCCGGGCTGACCAGATCCTTGGACATGCTCTCCCCCCTGGTGCATCCTAATCCGTTGGAACCGGATCCCGCCATGCCCTTTGCCAATCCTCCTCTGCTCGGCCGCACCGCGTTCGTCACGGGGTCGTCCCGGGGCATCGGCCGGGCCATTGCCATCGAGCTGGCGCGCTGGGGAGCCGACGTGGCGGTCCACGCCCAGAAGAACCTGGATCTGGCGGAGGCCGCGGCCGCAGAGATCCGGACCATGGGCCGCCGCTCCATGGCGGTGCTGGCCGACGTGAAGGTGAAGGCCGAGCTGGAAGCCGCCGCTGACCGGGTGAAGGCCGAGCTGGGCCCCGTGGACATCCTCGTGAACAACGCCGGCACCCGGCGGGATGGACCCTTCATCCTCATGGGGGATGAGAAGTGGGAGGAGGTCATGAACGTGAACCTCCGGGGTACCGTCTACGCCACCAAGGCCTTCGTCCGCGGCATGATGACCCGCAAGTGGGGCCGCATCGTGAACATCGTGAGCCCCACCGGCATCATCGGCATGGCGGGCCAGACCAACTACGGCGCCAGCAAGGGCGCCGTGATGTCCCTGACCCGCAGCCTGGCCCGGGAGATGGCGCCCTTCGGCGTGCTGGTGAATGCCGTGAATCCCGGCTTCATCCACACGGAGCTGACCGCAGACGTCTCCGAAGAGACCAAGCGGCAGCTGCTCTCGCCTACCATCCTCAAGCGGGAAGGGGAACCCGAGGAAGTCGCCAGCGTGGTGGCCTTCCTCTGCTCCAACTGGGCCAGCTACATGAGCGGCCAGATCATCAATGTGGATGGGGGCTTATGCACCTAGCTGGAGATCGGTCCAAGTAGGTTGCGGATCTTCCCTACCAGCCTCACCAGATCCACCGGCTTGGTGTCGTAGTCATCACAGCCGGAGGCCAGGGCCGCTTCCTGGTCCGAGGTCAGGGCCCGGGCGGTCAGGGCGATCACCCGGATGGGGGCGGTCAGCGGATCAGCCTTGAGCTGCCGGGCCACCTCGAAACCATCGATGCCGGGCAGGCCCAGGTCCACCAGCACCAGGTCCGGGGGCGATTCCCGGCACATCCGCAGGCCCTGCTCACCGTCCTCCGCCACAAGCACCGCGAAGCCCCGCCGCGCCAGCAGGCGGGAGATGGCGTCCCGGTTCATCTCGTTGTCTTCGATCAGCAGCAGCGTGGGCATGAGGCATTCCTGGATGGCAGTCTACCGAGGCTGGTCGGCGGCCATCAGCGTATTGGTCAGCAGCCCCGCGATGGTGAGGGGGCCCACCCCGCCGGGCACCGGCGTCACCGCCGAAGCCACCCGCATGGCCTCCCCGAAGCGCACATCCCCGCACAGCACGGCGCCCTTGGATTGAAAGGTTTCCAGTTTCTTCGGTTCCCACGCGAAGATCTGGGCCGCCAGGCCGGGATCTTCGACCCGGTTGATGCCCACGTCCACCACCACGGCGCCAGGCTTGATCCAGGAGCCCTCCACCAGGCCCGGCCGGCCCACGGCGGCCACCAGCAGGTCCGCCTCCCGGCAGACGGCGGGCAGGTCCCTGGTGCGGCTGTGGGCGATGGTCACGGTGGCATGCTGTTCCAGCAGCATGAGGGCCATGGGCTTGCCCACGATCTCGCTGCGTCCCAGGACCACGGCCCGCAGGCCCTTCAGCTCCACGCCATGGTGGGCCAGGAGGGACATGCAGGCGCTGGGCGTGCAGGGACGGAGGCCCGGCAGGCCCTCCAGCAGCAGGCCCTGGTTCATGGGATGGAAGCCATCCACGTCCTTGGCGGGACTGATGCGGTGGAGGGCCTCCTTGGAATCCAGGCCCTTGGGCAGGGGCAACTGCACCAGAATCCCGTCCACCGCGGGATCCCCGTTCAGCCGGTCGATGAGGGCATCCAGCTCGGCCTGGGGGGTGTCGGCGGCCAGCTTGTGTTCGAGGGAGGTGATGCCGACCTTGGCACAGGCGGCGCCCTTGTTGCGGACATAGACCTGGCTGGCCGGATCGTCACCCACCAGGACCACCGCCAGGCAAGGCGCCCGCAGGCCCCTGGCCGCCCGGGCTTCCACCCCCTGACGCACCGCTTCCAGCATGCGATCCGCGTGTGCCTTGCCGTCCAGGATCGTGGCCATGGATGCCTCCAACCTCTATTGAAGCCCGGGGAACCGTGTCCCTCATCAAGAATTTAAGCAGAGGCACGGCGCCCCAAGGCCTCTGGGCGGGGGCCCGGGGGGAGGCTCCCCCGGGCAACGCATGGCGTTGCGATACCTGGAGTCGCGCAGCGAGGAACCCCCGGACAGCATTAACCAACCTTGAGCTTCGGGGCAAAAGGCGTTAGACTCCAAGGTCAATTCGGCCATGGCCGCCCGACTCGGGTGCCAAGACTGGGTGGGTTCGGCCCACCTTTTTTGTTGTTCTGTCGGAGTCTCAGTGGACTTGAAGAAAGTGCAGCCTCCCCTCGAGCGCCAGTTGGCCCTGCTGGGCTACGAGCTGGTGCACCTGGAGACCGTCCGGGAAGGCAAGGATGAGCTGCTGCGCCTCTACATCGACCACCTGGACGCCGAGACCAGCCACCGCAAGGTGACCCTGGACGACTGCACCGCCGCCCACGAGGGCCTGCTGATGTGGATGGACGTGGAGTTCCCCGACCTCCGGGAGAAGCTCGGGGTCGAAGTCAGCAGCCCCGGCATGGAGCGCCCCCTGGTCAAGGCGGATCACTTCCGTCGCTTCGCCGGACGGCTCTGCCGCCTCCAGACCGCCGCCCCCCTCAACGGCCAGAAGCGCTTCAAGGGCTGGATCGGCCCGGTAGCAGAGGGTGGCGTCACCCTCGAAGAGGACGGCGTGCTCAAGACCGTACCGCTCGAGGCGATCCAGAAGGCGCGTCTCGCGCCCTTTGACGAGGACAAGACGCCCCGTCCCAAGCACCTGGCCGGACGATTCACCGAATTACCTGATACCGACGGCGTAGAGACAAGCGTCGCCGAGCAAGAGGAGGCCTGATATGGCAACGGTAGCAACGACCTTTTTCGACAGCGTGAAGATGATCGCCGCTGAAAAGGGCATTCCCGAAGAGGATGTGTTCGCGGCGGTGGAGGAAGCCCTCGCCAAGGCTGCGGACAAGTTCTTCAACTCCCAGGATTTCTACGGCAACTTCCAGGCCCAGATGGACCGGGAGACCGGCGAGTTCCATGTCTATGCCCTGAAGCAGGTGGTGGCCGAGGTCGAGGAGGAGGATCTGGAGATCAGCCTGGTGGAGGCCCAGCTGTTGAACCCGGATGCCGCCGAAGGTGACACCCTCTGGCTGCCCCAGGACACCAGCCAGCTGGGCCGCATCGCCGCCCAGGCTGCCAAGCAGGTGCTGGTGCAGAAGGTCCGCGAAGCCGAGCGGGAGCGCATCTTCACCGAGTTCGCCGACCGCATCGGCGAGGTGGTGGTGGCCGAGGTCAAGCGCTTCGAAAAGAGCGCCATCATCCTCGAGATCGACCGCGTCGAGTCCATGCTGCGCCGCAACGAGGCCCTGCGGGGCGACCGCTTCGACAAGGGCCAGCGCATCAAGGTGGTCATCGTCAGCGTGGACCGCAGTGCCAAGGACCCCCAGGTCCAGGTCAGTCGCACCGATCCACGGCTGCTCATCAAGCTCTTCGAGAACGAAGTGCCCGAAATCCACGACGGCACCGTGGTCATCCGCAACTGCGTGCGCGAGGCCGGCGACCGCGCCAAGGTGGCCGTCCACAGCCTGGATCCGGACGTGGATCCCGTGGGCGCCTGCGTGGGCCTCAAGGGCAGCCGCGTCCAGGCCATCATCCGCGAGCTCAAGAACGAGAAGATCGACATCGTCCGCTACTCCGACGACCCGGCCCAGTTCATCGCCAATGCCCTGAACCCCGCCAAGGCCATCCGGGTGAACCTCGGCGATCCCGAAAGCCGACGGGTCGAAGTCGTGGTGGATGACGAGCAGCTCAGCGTCGCCATCGGCAAGCGGGGCCAGAATGTCCGCCTCGCCGCCAAGCTCACGGGCTGGAACATCGACGTCCGCAGCGAGGCCGACAAGCGCCGCGAAGCCGAGGTCGCCATGGGCCTGGCCCTGCCCACGCCGAGCGCCGAAGCCGCGCCGGCCGACGAGCCCCTGACCCCCGCCTCCACCCTCCTGGACACCCTCCAGATCGAGGGCCTCGATGCCACCCTGGCCGAAGCACTGGCCAATGCTGGCTATCCCGACGCCAAATCCCTTTACACTGTCACTGCCGAACAACTCATGCAGGTTGAGGGCATGGACCAGGATCTGGCCTTCCGTCTCATCGATGCCGTGCAGGCTCACTTCGGGGAGTAGGCTGTCGTCCTGCAGCCCCCTTCCTTCTTCCCACACCAGGCCGAGGTAATCCGCTTACATGCTGCGCATCAACCAACTCGCCAAAGAGCTCGGAGTCGCCAATCAGGAGGTCATTGAGGCCTGCGAGAAGCGTCTGGGCCTCCAGGGGAAGAGCCATAGCTCCAACCTCACCGATGACCAGGCGGATCAACTGCGCCGGGGCCTCCAGGGCAAGACCAAGGGAGAGCCAGAGTCGGCCCCCCTGGCCCTGCACAAGCCCTCTGCT
Source organism: Candidatus Geothrix skivensis (assembly GCA_016721195.1). Taxonomy (GTDB): domain Bacteria; phylum Acidobacteriota; class Holophagae; order Holophagales; family Holophagaceae; genus Geothrix; species Geothrix skivensis. The sequence goes on from JADKIO010000012.1 coordinate 87,527, forward strand.
GCCGTGAAGGTGGTGAAGGGCCATGCCCCCCACACCACCCCTGTCGAACCCCAGCCCGAGCCCCCCAAGCCCGCGCCCGCGGTCCTGGTGAAGAAGGCGGAGCCGAAGCCGGAACCCCCTGCACCCGTGGAGCCCAGCCCCGAGGTGAAGGTGGCCCCTCCCATCCTCCAGGAAGCGCCCAGCGCCCCGGTGGTCACCGAGACTCCCGCGGCCACTGCCCCGGCTCCGGTCTCCCCCATCCCCGCCGAACCGGTACCGGAGACCTTCTCCCGGCTCAAGGTATCGACGGCACCGGCGACCCCTGCCCCCCGGGAAGACAAGCCGGCCCGCTTCATCCAACTGCCCCAGGCCCGTCCTGCGGGTGGAGTTCCGTCGCGCCCCCCGCAGCCCGCCGGGCCCAACGCCAGTCCCGCCCCCTCGCCTTCAGGCCCCCGCCCTGAAGCGGGCGCCCGCCCCATCGTCCAGCGGCCGGGCCAGTCCCCCAGCAATGTCCAGCGTTCCGGCATGCCGCAGAAAGAGAAGGCGGTCCTGCAGATGGCGACGAACACCGGACGCGGCGAAGTGCGGCACGAGCCCCTTCCCCCGGTCACCCCCAGCCGTCGACCCTACATCCCGCCCGCCATCACCGAGATGCGCACGGATCAGGGCTACAGTCGCATCAAGACCTCGGATGCCCCGGCCCCCGTGCCTCGGTCCCAGGAGCCTGCCCGCTACATCCAGCTGCCCCAGGCCCGCCCTGCGCCTGGCAGCCGCCCCAGCGGCCCCGGTGGTCGTCCCATGGGCGGGCCAGGAGGCCCCAGCCGTGGCCCCGGCGGTCCTGGCAGTCGCCCCGGCGGCCCCGGTGGTCGTCCCGGAGGCCCCGGCGGCCGTCCCGGCATGGGTTCCCGCCCCGGCGGCCCCGGCCGCGGCCCCTCCATCCCGGCCACTGGTCCCATCGATCCCAACAGCCAGAAGGGCCCCGGTCGCGGCGCCCACGTGGGCGGCAAGAAGAAGAAGGGCGGCTACGTCCGGAGCAAGGAAGAGGAACTCGACCTCAAGCTCCGCCAGCCCCGCTCCCGCGCCCAGCAGGTGGCCAGCGAGTACATCGAAGAGGAAATCGGCATCGTCATGCTCTCTGAGGGCGTGACGGTCAAGGAACTGGCCGAAAAGTGCAGCCGCCCCGCCAAGGATGTGGTGGCCAAGCTGCTCCACCGCGGCATCTTCGCCACCATCAACCAGCCCCTCGACACCGAGATGGCCAAGGACATCGCCCGGGAATTCGGGTTCCTGGCCGATATCGTCACCTTCGAAGAGGACGTGCAGATCTCGGCGGATGAATCCGGCGAGGTGCAGGGCGAGAAACTCCCCCGTCCCCCGGTGGTCACCATCATGGGCCACGTGGATCACGGCAAGACCTCCCTGCTGGACGCCATCCGCAAGACCAAGGTGGCGGCGGGCGAGGCCGGTGGCATCACCCAGCACGTGGGCGCCTACCACGTGGACGTGAAGGATCCCAACACCGGCGAGATGCGCCAGGTGGTCTTCCTTGACACTCCCGGCCACGAAGCCTTCACCAAGATGCGCGCCCGGGGCGCCAAGGTCACGGACATCGCCATTCTGGTGGTGGCCGCCGACGACGGCGTCATGCCCCAGACCGTGGAATCCATCAACCACGCCAAGGCCGCCGATGTGCCCCTGCTGATCGCCATCAACAAGATCGACAAGCCCGGCGCCAATCCGGACAAGGTCCAGCAGGGCCTGCTCCAGCACAGCGTCCAGACCGAGGCCTACGGCGGCGACGTGCCGGCCGTGCTGGTCAGCGCCAAGACCAAGCAGGGCCTGGATGAGCTCCTCGAGACCATCCTTCTGGTGGCGGATATGAAGGAACTGAAGGCGGTCTATGATTGCCCCGCCGCTGGATCCATCATCGAAGGCCGCCTCGACCGCGGCCGGGGACCCGTGGCCACCGTGCTCGTCCAGCGCGGGACCCTCAAGGCCGGCGACATCTTCGTGGCCGGCGCCACCATGGGCCGCGTCCGGGCCATGTTCGACGACCTGGGCCGCAAGGTCACGGAAGTCGGCCCCTCCAGCGCCGTGCAGATCCTCGGCTTCGAAGAAGTGCCCAGCGCGGGCGACAACTTCCAGGTGGTCGAGGACGAGGCCAAGGCCCGCACCATCGCGTCCTTCCGCCAGGAGAAGGCCAAGCAGGCGGCCCAGCAGAAGCAGCGGGCCACCCTCGAGACCCTGTTCAGCACCATCAAGGACGGCCAGGTCAAGGAGCTGGCACTCATCATCAAGGCCGATACCCAGGGTTCCGTGGAATCCCTGGTGGGCCAGCTGGAGCGCCTCAGCACCGACAAGGTCCGGGTGCGCATCATCCACAGCGCCGCCGGCACCGTCACCGAGAACGACGTGCTGCTCGCCGAAGCCTCCAAGGCCACCATCATCGGCTTCCACACCAAGGCCGAGAAGAAGACCGAGGAGCTGGCCCGGGAAGAGGGCGTGGACCTGCGCTTCCACGACATCATCTACAAGGTCACGGAGGAGATCGAGCAGGCCATGGTCGGCATGCTGGACGCCACCGAGAAGGAGACGGTCCACGGCCTCGCCGAGGTCCGTCAGCTCTTCAAGATCGGGCGCACGGTCATCGCCGGCTCCTTCGTCACCGAAGGCAAGGTCCAGAAGGCCTACAAGGTGCGCGTGAAGCGCGGTGAGGAAGTCCTCTTCGAAGGCGCCCTCAAGAGCCTCAAGCGCTTCAAGGAGGATGTCTCCGAAGTGAAGAACGGCCTCGACTGCGGCATCGCCCTCGAAGGCTACGACGAGCTGAGGGAAGGGGATCTCCTCGAGTTCTTCAGCAAGGAGAAGGTGATCGCCACCAGCCTCAGCTAGTGGCGCTCTGCGCGTCGCGCAGAGGGATGACGGGCCCGCGAAGCGGGCCCGTTCCATTTTTCATCATATTTGACTTAATGGTATTTAAATATTGATTACACTGAAGTAACCATCTTTCTGTGATCCTTGTCACGACGCAGGCTCTCCAAACTATCGTGTTGGCCCTTTCTCTGGATCCGTCATGTCCACACCCAGTTTCGATCTCAGCGCCCCCACGAGCGGGAAATCTGCCACCAACCCCATGGGCCTCAGTGGCATCGACCACTTCCAGCTGACCGGATCCATCGACCGCCTGGAGCCGCTTTACCGGCGCCTGGGCTTCGCCCGGGTGGCCGTGGGCCGGCATGCCTGGGGCTTCGTGGTCCACCTGCGCCAGCAGCGCATGGACATCCTGATCTACGAGGCCGATGCCACCCATCCCGCTGGGCGCTACTTCCAGGCCCATGGAGAAGGCGTCTGTGCCCTCAACTTCGCCGTGGATGACCTGGACGTGGCTCTCGCGCAGGCCCGCCATCGGCACGCCAAGGTCATGCTTGAGCCGCAGCACCATGAGCTGGGGGATGGGGCCATCCGCTTCGCCGCCATCCAGGGGGTGGGGGATGTCTGGAACTTCCTGGTGGAACGACGGGGTGCGCCGGACGTTTTCTGGCCGGGCCTCAGCGCGGAGCCCCTCCCGGCCTTCTGCGATCCGGGCCTGGTGCGGGTGGATCACCTCACCAACAACGTGGGTCCGGGCGAGATGGACGCCCTGGTGGACTTCTACGAGCGGGTCTACGGCTTCGGCGTCACCCGGGAGTTCCACATCCGCGGTGCCTTGGGCACGGGCCTGGATTCCAAAGTGGTGCAGAGCACCAACAACCAGGTGATCATCCCCATCAACCAGCCCACGGACGAAAAGAGCCAGGTGCAGGAATACGTCACCCGGCACAAGGGCCAGGGCGTCCAGCACATTGCCATGTCCACCAACGACATCTTCCAGACGCTGCGCACCCTCCAGGCCCAGGGCTTCACCTTCCTCCGCGTCCCCGACACCTATTACGAGCTGCTGCCCGGGCGGGTGGCGCGGGGGGGCTATGCCGTCCGTGAGGACTTCGCCACGGTCCGGGAGCTGGGGGTCCAGATCGATGGGGACGGGACGGGCTACCTTCTCCAGATCTTCAGCGAGGACCAGATCGGACCGCTCTTCTTCGAGATCATCCAGCGGCGGGGGAACATGGGCTTCGGCGAAGGCAACTTCCAGGCTTTGTACGACTCCATTGAGCTCGACCAGAAAAAGCGCGGAGTTCTGTAATCCTCCGATCATGATTCACCCCACGCCGGGTTCCGGCGGTCGCGAAACCCGAACAAGTGAAGCGTCCTAGCCTTCAGCCGCCGTGCGGAACAAGGCCGCCGTGGCTTCGTCGGCGGGGAAGAGGCTTTCGATGCGCAGCTCGTCGGCGGTGACATCCTGGGCGGTGCCGAAGGTGGCGATCACCGTGAACAGCGAAATGTGCAGGCCATCCTTCTCGAGGACCACGGGCAGCACGGGCACCAGGGCCACCTCCTCCGGTGTCCGCAGAGTCGGAGCATCCTGATGAGGGGCGAGGTCTTCCAGCACCCGGCGCATCTCCTCCCCACCCAGAGCCTCTGCCTCCCGCCGGGCGCGGTGCCAGAGCAGCGGGGCGATGGCGGCCCAGTTCGCGACGAAGGGCCGGATGCCCTCCGGGTGGAAGAAGAGGCGCATGAGGTTGCGCTGCGGGCCGCCGACGCGGACCCACAGGTCGGCGCCGAGCATGGCGCTCAGCCGGTCGAAGGAGGCATTGGCCAGGCGGATGTTCCAGGCGCGATCCAGGGCGATGGCCGGGAAGGGCTCATGGTTGGCCAGCATCATCCGGACGGCGCCCAGGACCTGGCTCATCTGCGGATCCTCCAGGGGCCGCGCCTTGAAGACGGGCGCGAACCCGGCGGCGGTCAGCCAGTCGTTCCGCTCCCGCAGCGGCACCGCCAGGGCCTCGCTCAGCTGCAGGATCATGCCGCGGCTCGGCTGGGCGCGCCCCGACTCCAGAAAGCTGACGTGGCGCTGGGACACGCCGGAGGACAGGGAGAGGTCCAGCTGGGAGAGGCGTCGCCGCTGACGCCAGGTCCTCAGCAGGTGCGGGAAGCCCCCAGCCCCCTCCACCCTTGCCTGACTCCGTGCCCCTGACGCCATGGGAACCCCCTGCCTGGGCGCATTGTCCCCGGCGGGGCGAGGCCATTCAATGACCTGGGAGGTAATTGCGGAGCCCCATCCCTGGTCGCATTCTGGCCCCACAAGGACAGGAGGGTTCCATGTCGGGTCGTCTGCTGGTGTTGCTGCTGGTCATCGCGGGGTTCGGAGTGCTTTCGGCACTCGCCCTGCTGGATGTGGGCTACTGGGGCATCGTCGCGCCCCACTTCCGCAGCTGGGGTGGTGCCCAGGTGCTCACGGACCTGGTGCTCCTGGCCATCCTGGCCTGCTTCTGGATGACCCGGGATGCCAGGAAGCACGGGCTGCCTGCCTGGCCCTTCATCCTCGTCACGCTGGTGGCGGGTTCCTTCGGACCACTCTCCTATCTCGTGGCGCGCGAACTCCGCCGAAGTGCCGAATCGACCGCGACCTCATAAGAGGCAGGACGACACACCCCGGTTGCCGGCAGGTTTATCGGCCTGGCTTCGGAGCTTCCTTCTCCAGCCAGAGCAGGGCCTGCTCCCCGCTGGGCACGCGGTAGGCCTGGTAGGGATTGCCCCCGTAGGGACCGTCGTGGCCATTCCAGAGCCTGGTCTGGATGACCTTCCCCTCCGCGTCGAACCAGAGGCCCTGGATCTGGAAGTAGGTGACCCTGGAGGTGGACCAGAAGGGCACGATCACCGCCAGGGTCAGGATGCGGCGCTCCGTCGTTTCGGTGCGGCGGAAGGCCATGGCGCGACCATCGGGGCTCGCGGCGAAGGGCTCGCCAAGCTGTTTCAGGATCACCTCCCGAGGGGTCCCAGGGACGGCCATGGCCGAGAGCCGTTCCTGGGTCAGGAACTGGTCCGAAACGGGTCGCCGCCCCAGGGGCGCTACTTCCCCGCATCCGGCCAGCAGCATCACCGCCAGGGCGACCAGCCCAGCCAGCCCGCTACCAGCCTTCATGGGGCACCCAGCCGCTGGATGAGCAGGAACTGGCCGCCGTGGTGCGGGTCAGGGGCCTGTTCGAGGGCCAGCAGGAGCAGATCCGTTTCACGGGGCACGGGCGCCTCCCTACTTGATCAGGTACTCCTTCACGAAGAGCACCGTGGCGGCGAACTGGACATCGCGGTTGCCCTTCTTGGCGAAGCCATGGCCCTCGTCGGCGGCCTCCAGGTACCAGACGGGGCCCTTGTTCATCCGGATCTTTTCGACCATCTGGGTGGCCTCGGTGTGGGGCACCCGGGGGTCGTTGCGGCCCTGCACGATGAACATGGGCTTGGTGATCTTGGCGGCGTTGGTGGTGGGGCTGATGCGCAGGAGGTGCTCGCGCATCTTGGGGTCCCGCTCGTCGCCGTACTCCACGCGCCGCAGGTCCCGCCGGTAGCCCTGGGTGTTCTCCAGGAAGGTGACGAAGTTGGAGATGCCCACCACGTCCACGCCACAGCGCAGGCGGTCATTGTAGTGGGTCATGCAGGCCAGGGTCATGTAGCCGCCGTAGCTGCCGCCGGTGACCATGACGCGGTTCCGGTCCAGGTCGGGCTGGGTGGCGATCCAGTCCAGCAGGGCGCCGATGTCCTTGACGCTGTCCTCGCGCTTCATGCCGTTGTCCAGGTCCAGGAAGGTCTTGCCATAGCCGCTGGAGCCGCGCACGTTGGGGAAGATCATGGCGCAGCCCAGCTCGTTGATCAGGTAGTTGGTCTGGCCCAGGTAGCCGGGCTGGAACTGGCCTTCGGGGCCGCCATGGATGTTGATGATCACGGGCCGGGACCCCGGAAAGGCAGCCCGGGCGGGCCGGTACAAAAAGCCGGAGATGCCCAGGCCATCGAAGGAGCTCCACCGCACCAGCTCGGGCTCGACGAAGGCGGCGGGATCCACGTAGCCCGTTTCGCTCTGGGTCCAGCGGGTGAGCTGCTTCGCCGGGAGATCGATGGAATAGACATCCGCTGGGCTCTGAGCCCCGCTCAAACTGAAGGCCAGCTCCTGGCCGGTGGCATCCCAGCTAAGCCGAGAGACATTGCCCTTGGGCAGCCTGGGCAGGGGCAGTTCCGACCCGGTGGCCACCTCCAGCACCCGCAGGACCGACAGCCCGTCCTCGTTGGTTTCGAAGGCCAGGCGCCGCCCATTCCGGCTGAGCTCCAGGCTGACCACGTCCCACTTCAGGGAGGGCTGGAGGAACCGGAAGGACTTCTTCTCCAGATCCAGGTAGGCCAGCCGCTGGAATTCCGCATCCAGGTCGGTGGTGAGGAAGAGGCCCTTGCCGTCGGCACTGAAGACCCCGTGGCCATAGGCGGCGACCTTGCCTTCGGGGCTGAGGCGCTCCTTGCGGCCCGTGGCCACGTCCAGGATGTACAGCTCCGTCTCCGTGATCCGCAGGCCGTTCTCGACGAGGAGCCGATTGCCATCCGGGCTCCAGGCCCGGGCCCGCCAGCCGCCACCCTGGACCTGCAGCAGCAGCCGGGCGCCCTCCGGCCGGAGGGGGTCCATGATCCAGAGGTCGGAATCCGTGCCGTTTCGCTTGGTGCTGGCGTAGCTCAGCCACTTGCCGTCGGGGCTGAACCGGGCGCCGGTGTTCCGGCTCTTCCCGTCGGTCAGCAGGGTGGTCTTCCGGGTCTTCAGGTCCAGGCGGTAGAGCTGGAAGAACTCGGCCCCTCCCGTGTCCTGGCCATAGACCAGGTACTCGCCCTTGGTGGGCTCGAACATGCCGCCGCCGATGCGCTCAGGGCCGAAGGTCAGCTGGGTCCGGGCCCCCATGGGCATGCCCACCCGGTGGAGGTGGGGGACATCCCCAAAACGGGTGGAGATCAGCAGCTCGCGCCGGGTGGGGTGCCAGTCGGACAGCTGGGCCCCCCGGGATTCGGAGTAGCGGCTCAGCTCCTTCATGAGGGCCACGGGAAGGGGAGCCAGGCCCTCCGCCTTGAGGTTGGCCGGCATGGGGAGATCCTGGGCCAGCAGGGGCAGGGCCAGGGCGAGGAACAGGGCGCGCATGGGAACTCCGGAAGGCAACCGCATCGGGGTGAGTGGATTCGAGCCACCCATTCTGATCAGAGGGGGGTGTGCCGCGTCAACGGCCGCCGTATTTCATGCAAGCCTGGCGCCATGCTCCCGATATTCAAGAAAAGGTGGTCGTCTGCAGGTGATGGAGGCCAGGCAGATGCAGACCACCCTGAATGCGCCCATGGGTGGAGGGGTGACGAAGGGCTGCACCCACAACAGCCTGCGAGTGGAGGCCACGGACCTGCCCCTGGCACTCCAATGAGGGGCCTGAGCCAACCAGGGCCACTGGAGCGCCTGGTCACAAACTCGCTGCTCAGGTTGACAACCCCTCGGGGGCTTCTATGTTGTGCCAGGCCTTGAGGTCTACAGGGAGCTGCGTATGAGCAAGGTGGGCATGTTTGCCCTGGTGATCGCATTGGCCGGTTGTTCGGCCCTTTACGCCCAGAGCAAGGAAGACAAGGGCCGGGTCAAGGCCAAGGATACGGTGGACAAGGTCCGCCTGAACGATCCGGTCCAGGCCAAGGAACGCAAGAAGGACGACACGGCTCAGAAGCGGGCCGATGAAGCCAATGCCCAGGCCAAGTCCCAGGCGAAGGACACTGCGAAGAAGTTCCCCGCCAAGGGCAAAGAGGTGCCACCGCCCAAGTAGACCACCGGTCCAGCGCTCGGGTCCCGGGAGCCGAGCGCTCGATCAACAGGTGGCCCCTCAGGTTCCGTATTCGTAGACGCCGATATCCGAGGCGGTGCCCGCGGGCCGGGCCTTGCCCTCGAGATCTTGCGTGACGCTGGGCAGGGTCTGGCCCTTGTCGATGGCGGGAGATCCTGGGGCCAGGTGATAGTCGGCTCCGCTGGCACCGCTCCCATTGATGAACAGGGCCGGCAGCGTGCCCGTCAGGGAATGCGCATCCTTGCCCTGGGCCTGCCACTGGGCCAGGGTCAGGCCCGTGGCATCATCGGGCGTCACCGCGGGCCCGCCACCCCCGAAGAGGTTGTAGTCGCTGTCCGTCAGGGCCACATCCGCGGCGGCGGTGAAGTCGATGCCGCCGCGGCCCGAGTTCCGGTGGTAGAGGATGTTGTTGCGCAGGGTGACCGTCCCCGCCAGCTGGTCCAGGCGGATGGCCCAGCGGCCATTGGCAGCCATGTCGATGGTGTTGTGGTAGATCGCATTGTTCTTCGGCCCCTGGGCGCCGTCGATCCTGAACATGGCGATGCCCGAGGCATGGTTGTTGTAGAGCAGGTTGTTGCGGACGGTGGCGTTCTGGACGCCATCCATGTTGATGGCCGAGCCCCCCGCCGTGCCGTTGTTGAAGAGGGTGTTGTTCTCCACCAGGGCCCCGGTGATGAGACCCGTGTTCCAGTTGACGAAGGTGGCATCGTCCTGGCTCGAGTCGCCGTTGAAGTGCAGGCCGCAGCCGGCATTGTCATGGCTGCGGTTGGCGCGGACGGTGGGATTCACGCAGGCGTTCGAGACGTAAATGCCGTGCTGGAGGACGCTGCCGTAGGTCTCGTTGCCCTGGATCAGCAGGTTGTCCGCGTGGCTGGTGAAGATGCCCCAGGTGCCGTGGTTGCCGCTGACGTTGTCGAGGAGGGACACATGGTCGGAGTTGCACACGCGGATCCCGGCCCGGGAGATGGTGCCGCCGTTGATGATCGTGAATCCCGAGATCGTGACGTAGGCCGACCCCGGCTCCAGATCGATGCCGTCGGCGGTCTTGCCGTTCCGGCTGGTGATCACGGCACCGGGATCCGCCTGGAAGGTGATCGGGGCGCTCGCCGAGCCCGCCACCGGGGTGTCCCAGTTCAGCTGGAAACCGGCGTATGAGCCGGCCCGCACGATCACGGTCTCCGGCCCTGAAACCCTTGCGCTGGTGATGTTTCCGACCTTGACGGTCAGCCCCCCCGCCACGGCCACCTGGGTGACGACATCCGCCGCATGCTGCAGCGTGCGGAAGGGATGGGCCGCGGACCCGTCGTTGGCATCGTCGCCGCTCGGATCCACGTAATAGGTATGCCCGCTGCCGGGTGGCGGAGGCGCACTGGTGGTGACGCTCAGCGCCGGGGACTTGGCCGAGTCGTTGCCGGCGGCATCGGTGGCGCAGACCTGGTAGCTGTAGGTGGTGGACGCTTGCAGGCCCGTGTCGGTGTAGGCCGTGCCGCTGGCCTGGCCCAGGAGGGCCACGCCACGGTAGACCTTGTAGCCGGTGACGCCGACATTGTCGGTAGAGGCCGTCCAGGCCAGCTGGACCTGGTTGGCGGAATGGCTAGGAGAAGTGAGCCCCCCGGGCACGCTGGGCGCGACCGTATCGGTGCTGGGGGGCGGGGTGGCCGGTGCGGCGGAAGACCCCGAATGGCAGGCGAACAGCAGCAGGACGGCGAAGCAGGCTGCACAGAGGAGGAACCGGCGCGAGGGCTTCAAGCCATGCATGGGAGCGCTCCAGAAAGCAGGCGGCCGACCAAGGTGCCAGCGCAGTGAAAGGGGCCCGGACTCGGAAGGCCAGGATGGACGCGGGCTGGTGGGCCATTATCACCCCCCTGGTCCCCTTGACTCCTCCGCCCTTTGGGCCGTTTCTGGTAGTTCCTTCGATCCAGTATTTTCTTTGATCCTGGGCCGCGCCTCAAAGCTTCCGCTTCCCGAATGTCTCACTGTTTTTTGCCATTGAATCTTCAATATTTCTTGGTGATTTGGCTTTCCGAAGCTAGCATGCCTGCGAGCCATCCACCCCAAAGGAGAAAACATGTTTCAACACCGCTTTTCCCTCGTGGCCGCCCTGGTGGCCCTCTGCGCCCAGGGCGCCTGGGCCCCGGCCCAGGAGGTCCGCACCGAAAGAACCCTCTCGATGGCGCTGGCCAGCGAGGCCGCCCTGGCGGCGGTGCAGTTCGCCCAGGAGAAGGGGTGGACCGTGACGGTCGCCGTGGTGGATCGGGCGGGGCAGGTCAAGGTGCTGCTCCGGGGGGATGGGGCCGGGCCCCACACCCTCGATGCGAGCCGCCGCAAGGCCTTCACCGCCGCTTCCGCACGCAACAACACCAGCGCCATCCTGGAGACCGTCCAGAAGAATCCCGCCGCCGCCAACCTGCCCATGATCGATGGCTTCCTCGTCCTGGGGGGCGGCATCCCCATCCGGGTCGGCACCGACGTCATCGGCGCCATCGGAGTGGGAGGGGCCCCCGGCGGCCACCTGGATGACCAGTGTGCCGAGGCGGGCATCGCGAAGATCCGCGACCGCCTGAAGTAGGTCCGGGGGGGGCTGGGCGGCCCCCAACCCGCCCACCTGCGTTAAGGTGGTGGGATGTCGGTCCTAGCAGCCTCCCACCTCCGCCGCCCCAAGCGGTGGGCCGGGTTCACCCTCATCGAGCTGGTGGTGGTCATGACCATCCTGGCCCTGCTGGCCACGGTGGGCCTGGCGGGGTACCGCCACAAGACGAAGGTGGCCCGGGAAGCGGTGCTCAAGGAGAACCTCTTCCAGCTCAACCATGCCCTGGAGCAGCATCGGGCCGACCGGGGCAAGTACCCCGCCAGCCTCGGTCCCCTGCGGGAACTGGGCTACGTGCGGGACATCCCCTGGGATCCCATGACCCAGTCCCGGGACACCTGGCAGACGGAGCTGGAGCCGCCGGACCCGGATAATCCGGACGCGGAGCTGGGGGTCTTCCGGGTGCGGAGCGGTTCCACGGACAAGGGCGAGAACGGCATCCCCTACAACGAGTGGTAGGACGGCCCCCAGCCTTCGGCCTTCGCGGGTCAACCAGCCAGCCATCAGCCATCAGGAACCGATGAACCCCGCCACGATCCGCCGCCTCGACCAGCTTTCCCAGATCCTCCTGCTCCTCTGGGCCGGGGCCGCCCTGGGCTTCGGCATCTTCTCGGCCCCGGTCTTCTTCCGGGAGCTGCCCAGCCGGGATGTGGCCGGACGCATCGCCGGGCTGATCATCGGCCGCCTGGACTGGGCCGCCTGGATCGCCTTCGGCCTGGCGGGGCTCAGCTGGCTGGGCCGCTGGGTCGCCGAGGTGAAGGAAGACCTCATCGGGCCCATCCGCCTCTGGAGCGGCGGCCTGATGGTGGCCCTGCTCATGTGCCTGGCCAGCACCTTTGTGGTCACGCCCAAGGTGCAGGCCATCCGAGCCCGAATCAACGCCCCCATCGAAAGCCTGGCCCCGGAGCACGCGGACCGGGTGGCCTACAACAAGGCCCACGGCCTGAGCCGCAACCTCTTCTTCCTGCGCATCCTTCTGGCGGTGGGCCTGGCGGCTTCTGTGGGGTTCATGGGCCGGGGCGGGAAGGATCCGGAGCCGGTCAGCTAGGGGCAGTCTCCGGCAGCTCCCAGTCTTCCAGGGCGCGGGGTCGGGGGGGGCCTGGCACCAGCTCCCGCAGCCAGAGGCGGATCTCGTCCACACCCAGCCCCTCGGTGGCGCAGGCCTGCACGGCACCGGGGTGGCGCCGCTTCAAATCCAGCTTCTGGGGCCGGTGCAGCCGGTCCACCTGGTTCAGCACCAGGAGCCGGGGCTGGGCCTCGACGCCCTCGGGCTCACAACCGATCTCCCGCAAGGTGGCGCCCACCACCTTGAGGTGATCCTCCAGATCCGGATGGGCCGCGTCCGCCACCACCAGCAGGGCATCCGCCGTGCGGACCTCCCCCAGGGTGCTACGGAAAGCGGCCACCAGCTGATGGGGCAGCTTGCGGATGAAGCCCACGGTATCCGCCACCAGGCAGTGCATGGGTTCCAAGGCCCCCTCGCCCGTCTCCGGATCGAAGTCCTGGCCCAGCCAGGCCTTGCGGGTGGTGGTGTCAAGGGTGGCGAAGAGCAGGTCCTTGGGTTCGCCCTCGCCGGTGAGGGCCTTCAGCAGGCTGGTCTTCCCGGCGTTGGTATAGCCCACCAGGGCCACCCTGGGCAGCCCCTTGGGGCGGCCCAGGCGCTGGGTTTCCCGCACCTGCTCCAGGTGGGTGAGCTCCCGCTTGAGCTGGCTGATGCGGGTGCGGATCATGCGCCGGTCCACCTCGATCTGGGTTTCGCCGGGCCCTCCCCGCAGGCCCACACCCCCACCCTGGCGCTCCAGGTGGGTCCAGGCCCCCTTCAGCCGGGGCAGCTCGTACTCGCAGCGGGCCAGCTCCACCTGGGCCTTGGCCTCCCGGCTCTGGGCCCGCTGCTCGAAGATGCTGAGGATGAGGCCCGTGCGGTCCAGGCAGATGAGCCCCGTGAGCTTTTCGATGGCGTTGACCTGGCTGCCCCGCAGCTCGTCGTCGCAGATCAGGTGGGTGACCCCCTGGCGGGCGACCTCCTCCGCCAGGGCGGTGAGCTGACCGGAGCCGTAGAAGGTCTTGGAGGCGATCTCGGCGCGCTTCAGGGCCCGCCTGGCCTGGACTTCAAAGCCGCAGCTCCGGGCCAGCTCCGCCAGCTCCAGGAGGTGATCCTGGGTGAGGTCATCCCGGTCCCCGGGGGCCTGGCGGGCAATCAGCAGACAGCGGGGGGTCGGTTCAGCCATTACGCAAAGCTGACTGTCCCAGTGGCAATAATCAAGCCCCTGGCATGATGGTCGATGCGTTAAGCCTGGAGTCCCCTCTACATGGCCATGTTCGGGAGTAAAAAAGCCAAGCCCTCGGAAGGTTCCGAACTGGTCCTGGCCTACCTGGAGGATGCCCAGCGGGTGCGGGCGACGGTGATCGCCCTGGATCCCAAAGGACGCGAGATCCCGGCCTCCCTGGTGGCCGTCACCGAGGAGCGGGTCACACTCTCCATCCAGGGGCGGGTCATGGCCGAGAAGGGCGAAGCCGTCAGCCTCATCTTCTTCCTCGACGGCCTCCGCCTGAAGGCCAAGGGGCGGCTCCAGGAGCTGAAGACCGGCACCATGATCCTGGAGCTGCCAACGGCCATCGAGCTGGCGGAGCGGCGCCGGCAGCCCCGGGCCCGCCTGAACCAGCGGGAAGGCGCCACCGCCATCGCCCTCACGGGCCTGTTCGAAGGCATCGGCCTCACCGGCAGCATCGACAACATCTCCGAAGGCGGGCTCTGCCTGAAGGTGGGGCGGGCCATGAACGTGAAGACCCAGGGCCCCATGCACCTGGGCCCCAACCTCATTTCGGTGGGCGAGCCCTTCATGCTGATCAAGCTCAGCAAGCTGCCCAAATGCCCGCTCATCGAGCTCGCCGGCGTGGCGACCCACGTGGCCTCCGAAGGGGGCATTCTCTCCGTGGGCATCGCCTTCGAAGCCGGCAAGAGCGGCCTCCTGGGACCGGTGAAGGCCCTGGTCTCCAGCCGGGCCAGCGCCATCCCCGCCACGGTCCCCCCCAAGGCCCGTCGGCTCCAGGAGCCAAAGGCCGAACCCGGGGAGGCTCCCATCGAGCTGGCCAGCCCCCGGCCGGTCCAGGCGAAGACCAGCGAGCCCACGCCAGCCCCAGAGCCCCCACCTGCCCCCTCCGCCGAGCCAGCACCCGCTCCGCCTGCCCCCGCCCCTGAAGCCCAGGCTGCAGCCGAGGCCCCGGAGCTGAGCGCCCGCGGGTCCGCCCTGCTGCGGATGAAGAAGCGGGCCCGCAGCATCCTGCTGGCCATGCCCAGCGGCCCGGACCGGGATGCCCTGGCCGTCTTCCTGAGCCTGGATGGGTATGGCAAGGTGCGGGTCGCGGCCACCCTCACGGAGTTGCTGGAATGCCTGGAGGAGGCCCAGCTGGTCTTCGTGGATGGCGGCGTGGCGGAACTCCAGGGACTGGCCCTGGCGACCCTGATCCGCCAGCGCCTGGAGGCCCCCGTCCTGCTGGCCGAAGCCTCCGTGGACTCCGAGCTGGTGCTGGGCGCCCAAGAGTCAGGGGTGGCCCAGGTGCTGGTGAAGCCCTACGACCTGGATGAGGACTTCCTGAACCTCATCGAAGGGCACCTGGGCCTGGCCTGACGCTCGCAGGCTAAGCTGGTGCCATGCCCTTGTTTGAACGCACCGTCGCCGACCGCTACCTGAAGACCCACCGCAAGGGGGCCTTCGTGCGGGTCATGGTGCGCTTCGCCCGGGGCGGCACGGCCCTGGGCGTCTTCGCCATGGTGGTGACCCTGGCGGTGATGAACGGCTTCCGGGAGGAGATCCAGGCCACCCTGTTCAGCGCCACGGCCCACTTCACGGTCTTCCACCTGGCGGGGGACATCCCGGATACCGAAGGGGCCCTGAAGACCATTCGAACGGTCAGCGGTGTGCAGGCCGCCTCGCCCATCCGCCTGGAGAAGGGCCTGCTGCGCCGTCCCGATAGCGATATGCCCCCGGAAGCCGTGGTGGTGAAGGCCGTGGATCCCGCCACCGCCCACGGCACCTCCAGCATCTTCGATTCCATGCGGCCCGCCCCCATCGAGCAGCTGCAGGAAGGCGAGATCATCCTGGGCAAAGAGCTGGCCCAGCGTCTCGGCCTGAAGGTGGGCGACACCGTGGCCCTGGCCTTCTTCCGCCTGGAGCTGGGTCTGGGGGGCCAGCAGCCGAAAGTGGCCGCCTTCCGGGTGGCCGGCACCTTCCACAGCCACAGCTCCGAGTACGACAAGGCCTGGGCCTTCATCCACCTGGGGGATGCCACACGCCTCGCCCGGTCCGAGGGCCGGGCCGAGATGATCGAGGTCCGGGCGGGCAGCATCGAGGCCATCGCCGACGTGAAGCCCCGGGTGCTGGAGGCCCTGGGCCCGGCCTACCAGGCCACGGACCTGCGGGAATCCAACAAGGCCCTGTTCGCGGCCCTCATGGTGGAGAAGTGGGCCTTCGCCGCGATACTGAGCCTCATCGTGCTGGTGGCCGCCTTCAATATCGTGGCGTCGCTGGTGCTGCTGGTAACGGAGAAGCGCCGGGATCTCGGCGTGCTGCTGGCCCTGGGTGCCACGCCGCGCCAGATCCAGCGCCTCTTCGAGCTGCAGGGCCTGCGCATCGGCGCCGTGGGCACCGCCTGGGGCCTGGGCGTCAGCGTGCCCCTGTGTTGGATCCTCGATCACTACAAGCTGCTCAAGCTGCCCGCGGCGGTCTACGACTTCATCACCTACATGCCCTTCCGCCTCAAGGTGACAGACATCCTGCTGGTGGCCATCTTCCCCCTGCTGGTGTCCTGGCTGGCCGCGCGGTACCCCGCCAAGAAGGCCGCCGCCCTGGACCCCGTCGACGCGCTGAGGGCGGAATGATCGGCCAGCTGCTTTCCATCCAGGGCCTGCACAAGACCTACCCGGGCAATGCCCATCCCGTGTTCGACGGCTTCGACCTCCAGGTGGAGGCCGGCAGCCTCTGCGCCATCGTGGGGGTATCGGGCGTGGGCAAGACCACCCTGCTGAACTGCGTGGCGGGCCTGGATCACTGGGAGGCCGGCGGCATCGCCGTGGGCGGAGCGCCCGTGCCGGACGGCGCCGAGGCCCGGGCCCTCTACCGCCGCCGTTCCGTGGGCCTGGCCTTCCAGCAGCCCCACCTGCTGCCGGAGTTCACCGTGCGCGAAAACCTGCGCATGCCCCTCCTCATCGAGGGCGAAGTGTCTGCCGAAGCCGAGGCCTGGATCGGGCAGCTCCTGGCCACCGTCGGTCTCGGCACCCTCGGGGAGCGCATGCCCGGCCAGCTCTCCGGTGGCGAAGCCGCCCGGGCGGGTCTGGCCCGGGCCCTGGTGCGCAAGCCCGCCCTCTGGCTCCTGGACGAGCCCACGGGCAACCTCGATCCCGCCACGGCCGAAGAAGTGTTCGGCTTTCTGCTGGGCCTCCACGCCGAGCTGCGCCCCACCACCCTCCTGGTCACCCACAACCCCGGGTTGGCCGAGCGCTGCATGCGGACCGTGCGGCTGGGCTAGGTGGTTTCACCTCTGTATGGCTGCGTCCTCAAAATGGAATTTAGGAGGCGGCCGAACCCATCCCGGCCGCCCCGGGCCGTTTGGGCATTCAATGGTTTACCTTTTTTTACCATTTTTCATGTTTTTGAATTCTTTTCCGGGCCTGGCCAGGTGACCCAAACAGCCAGGATGCGGCCTCATTTGGGATTTTGTTGGTGATGCGTGGATATCGAGGTCGACTACTACCGACCCGGCGGCGAACCGCGGCGGGTCCGTCGGCAGGCTGGACACGGACCGCCGCCCTACAATGATCCTTGACGACCCATCCAGGAGGTCCCGTGCTGCAGTTTGAGCCTTTCCTGTCCCTGCTCCTGGCCTTTTTCGCGGGACTCCTGATCGGTCTGGAACGCCAGCAGCATGCGGCCTCGAACACCTCCAGGCCGGAGATCCTCGGCGGGGTCCGCACCCATCCCCTGGTGGCCATTGTCGGCCCCTGCACCATGCTCCTGACCCGCCAGACCGGGCCGGGCATCCTGCTGGGCGTCGCCTCCAACACGGTGGTGAAGGCCGGAATGACCGCCTTTGCCGGGGCTGGTGCTTTGGGCGCAGCATTGCCTTCATTCTTGGGGTTCAGCCGGTGCTGGGGGCAATCGGCCTGCTCATCATTTGGCGTTTCTGAAACAGGAGCAGCGGCATGATCAAGCAAGCGCTTCAAAAGGTGCTCGGCACCTGGTTGGCCGGGCTTCTAGCCCTGCTGCCATTGCTGCTGACGCTGTCCCTGCTCGCCTGGGTGGTCAATCTGAGCCACATCTACCTTGGCCCCAACAGCCCTGCAGGGCGGTTCTTCTCCCTGTTTGGCCAGCCGTTCGCCAATCATCCGGTGCTGGAGTACCTGGCCGGTTCGGTCGTTCTGGTCCTGGTGATCTACCCTTTGGGACTGGCGGTCCAGTCGAGTCTGAAGAAGCCGCTGGCGGCCCTCGTGGATCGCACGGTGCGACGAATCCCGGTGGTTGGAAGCCTCTACAGCCTGGCTGACCGTTTCGTCGGGCTTCTGGATAAGAAGCAGGATGCGGACATTGCAGCCATGAGTCCGGTCTGGTGCTTTTTTGGGGGGGATGGAGTGGCCGTGTTGGCGTTGCTGCCCAACCCTGTCCCGATCCAGTTAGAGGGCAGGCCCTATCTTGCGGTGCTCGTTCCTACTGCGCCGGTGCCCATCGGCGGCGGCCTGCTCTATCTCCCCGCTGAATGGGTGCGTCCGGCCCAGATCGGGGTCGACACACTCACCAGCGTCTACCTTTCCATGGGGATCGTGGCGCCGCTTCCCCTCCTGAAGGACGGGCGATCCTCTCCATCGCCGGAATAAAGAAGTCCGATTTCCCGCATCGGCTTCACGGCATCAGCATGCCGCCGTTGACTGAGATCGTGATGCCGGTGATGCAGCTCGCCTCTTCGCTGGCGAGGAAGGTCACCGCGACGGCGATGTCGGCGGGCTGGCCCATGCGCCCAAGGGGGATCCGGCAAGTGAATTCAACCTTCACGTCCTCGTGGATAGCAATGCAAGCCGAATCCGGACCCACCGACTGGTCGGAGTTTGATCTTCAACTGACCATGCTGGGCGACGCGAATGCGGACCGCTTGTGGATAATGCGGAAGCCATCATGGGCTGTTTGCCCCGCCCAAACTCGTTTGTGCAGTTCTGGATCGCCTGGGTCAAAGGTGTCGGTCTGGAATGGGTGAAGCATTGAGAGCGTTTGGACCGAGGGATTGGACCATTTTTTGCGCTTGTTTGCAGGTGGATAGTGGCCCTCCTGCGGGAGGGCTGTGCGCCCCTGCCGCTTCATCCCCCCCCCGCACCTGAGAGAAGGCGACCTCCTGGCCCTCGCGGGATCAGACCATGCCCTCGAGGAGGCAGAGCATCTGCTGGGAGAGCGCGTGCAATTCACTGGTGTTGGTGAAAGATTTTGATATCTGGGGCATCCAAGAAACAGGAGGCAGACGTGTACGATCCGTTTCGATGGACTATTCCCGCAACACTTATGGTGGCGGTTCAGGCCTGCGGGATTTCCGCCTCGGACGCGGATCTGAAACGCGTTTCGCCTGAGCAAGCCAAAGTGATCATTGAAGGGGGAAAACCCTTCCTGCTGGATGTGCGTACTGAGGCCGAACACACAGACCGGCACATTCCAGGTACCGATGCGCTCATCCCGCTGCAGGAACTTTCCCGGCGAATCCACGAACTGGAGCATTGGAAGGGCAAACCCATCCTGCTCTACTGCCGTTCGGGGAACCGAACCCAACTGGCGGCGAAGCTGCTTCATAAGCATGGATTCACCGATGTGACTGACCTGAAGGGGGGCATCCAGGAATGGATGTCCAAGGGGTATGCGACCGCCACGGGGCCTTTTGTCCCTTTGAAGGCGCCCTGATCAGGCAAACCAAGAACCCCAATTCTGGAGGTGTCTTCAATGAAGTGGCAGTGGAAGCTGGGTCGCTACGCTGACATCGATGTCTACATCCACGCAACCTTCGTGTTGATCCTTGCCTTCGTGGCCTGGAAGCACTGGGCCCTGGGACCCTCAGGGGTGCTCGAAGGGATCCTGTTTGTCCTGGCACTTTTCGCCTGTGTGGTCTTGCATGAATATGGACATGCTCTCACCGCCCGAAGGTTCGGTATCAAGACCCGGGACATCACGCTCTACCCCATCGGGGGCATCGCCCGCCTTGAACGAATGCCGAAAGAGCCGCTCCAGGAGCTATGGGTGGCCCTGGCCGGACCATTGGTGAATGTGGTCATTGCCGCAGTCCTGTTTCTCTGGCTCCTTTTTTCTCAGACCATCAAGCCCGTGGCCGAGTTGACGGTGACCACAGGTCCCTTCTTTGAACGGTTGCTCCTAGCCAACTTGTTTCTCGCTGCCTTCAACCTCCTGCCGGCCTTCCCCATGGACGGTGGACGAGTGCTCCGGGCCATTCTGGCCATGCGGCTCGAATACACCCGCGCCACCAACATCGCCGCCACCCTTGGCCAGGGATTGGCTCTGCTCTTCGGTCTGGCGGGCTTGGTTGGAAATCCGATGCTCCTGTTCATCGCGTTCATTGTTTGGATTGGCGCTTCGCAGGAAGCAGGCATGATCCAGATGAAATCTGCATTGGCGGGAATCCCCGTCAGTCGTGCGATGTTGACGGATTTCAAGGTGCTCGACCCCTCTGACCCGTTATCCCGCGCCGTGGAGCTTGTCCTGCAGGGCTCTCAACAGGATTTTCCCGTGGTCACCGGAGGTGGCCTTGTCGGCCTCCTGACGCGCGCGGATCTGCTCGAGGTCCTTGCCCGAGAGCCAGGAACCACCGAAGTCAGCATTGCGATGCTGCGAGAGTTCCCGGTGGTAGATGAAGGCGAAATGTTGGAAACCCTTGTCACCCGGCTGCAGGAATGCCAATGCCGCACCGTCCCGGTTCTTCGTGGCGGATCCCTGATCGGATTGGTGACCTCCGACAACATCGGAGAATTCCTGATGGTCCAGGCGGCCATCCAGGGGCGGAACCCGATTCCCCAACGGGCCTGAAAACAGATTGGAGCGCCGTCCAGGAAGCTTACGGTTCATTCAAGGCGCGAGTTTCCTTTTGGCCTGGGTGTCTTCCTGTCCTGTTTCCAAAGTTGATGGCCATGTTTCCATGGTGGATTGGGAATTCAAAGGCCCCATTTTGATTCGTGACCAGGGGTTGCCCTCGAATAGGCATCGATTTGGATCGAGAATCGGAATTAGACCGGAGGCTGAATGGATGTCGATGGTGCCAGGCGGCTGTTTTCGTAGTCTGGAACCTGATTGTCAAATGGCTTTGCCTTCGATGTGACAAGGCTATGCCTGGGTCAAGAACAACCCTCGGGTGAAGTGCCGGTCCTATCGGAGAGAATCGGCCCTCCGGGCGGCTGTTCCTTCTGGCTGAGGCACTCCAGGATCGCGGAGATCACCTTGGGCTGCTGAATCACCGCGATGCGTTGCATCCGGCCGTCGCAGCGCGGGCAGGCCATGACATCCACCGAAACACTTTCAGCAGGTGCTGCGCCCCACCACCCTGCTGGTCACCCGCAACCCCGGGTTGGCCGAGCGCTGCATGCGGACCGTGCGACTGGGGTAGCCGACGCCAAGTCGTTCCCCTGCAATCAGCACCGCGCTCCTCTTGCAGGCAGGTGGAGAATGCTGGGACCGTCCAAGGTGGACGGTAGGCCCCGGGATTACCAACGGGCCCCGCTCCTTTGAACGAGCACGGACAGGGGAGGCAAACCATGGCCATGACCATTTCCTTCACCCTCAATGGCCGCCCGGTGTCCGTGGAGGCCGACGGCTCCCGCATGCTGGCCTATGTCCTGCGCAGCGACCTGGGGCTCACGGGCACCAAGATCGGCTGCGGCGAGGGCCTCTGCGGCGCCTGCACGGTGCTGGTGGACGGGGAAGCGACGCGCTCCTGCACGACGCCGCTTTCGGCAGTGGCGGGCAGGTTGGTGACGACCATCGAGGGGCTGGAGGGCCTGGCGGGCCTGCACCCGGTGCAGGAGGCCTTCCTGGCCCACGGGGCCTACCAGTGCGGCTTCTGCACGCCGGGCATGATCCTCAGCACCGTGGCCCTGCTGCAGAAGACGCCGAAACCGGACCGCCAGCGGGTGGCCGAGGCCCTGGATGGCAACCTCTGCCGCTGCGGGGCCCACGTGCGGATCCTGGCCGCGGTGGAAGCCGCCGCCGCGAAGGGAGGTGCCCGATGAACCGGCGCGACTTCCTCAAGGCCACGGGCGCCTTCGGCCTGTTCGTGACCTTCCCGCTGTCGGGCGCCGTCCAGGAGCACGCGGAGCGGCCGGGCTACCCCAAGGACTTCAACGCCTACTTCCGCATCGGCCCGGACGGCCGGGTGGGCTGCTTCGTGGGCAAGGTCGAGATGGGCCAGGGGGCCATGACGGCCCTGGCCATGCTGGCGGCCGAAGAGCTGGACGTGCCCCTGGAGCGCGTGGACATGCTCATGGGCGATACGGACCTCTGCCCCTGGGACCAGGGCACCTGGGGCTCCCTGAGCGTCTGGCAGTTCGGCCCGGTGCTGCGGGGCGCCGCGGCGGAGGCCCGGGCCGTCCTCCTGCAGCTGGCCGCGGAGCGCCTGGGCGTTCCCGTGGAGCGTCTGCAGGTGCAGGCCGGCATTGTGTCCGTGTCGGGGGCCCCGGCCCGCCGCGTGGGCTACGGCGAGCTGGTGCAGGGCAAGCGGATCGAGAAGCACCTGGCGGATGTGAAGGTGAAGCCCGTGGCCCAGTTCACCCAGGTTGGCAAGGACGCGCCCCGCAAGGATGGCCGCGCCAAGGTGACGGGGACGGCCAAGTTCGCCGCGGACATCCTGCCCCCCGGCACCCTCCAGGCCTGCCTTCTGCGCCCACCCGCCCACGGGGCCAGGCTCCTGTCCGTGGACACCTCGGAAGCCGAGAAGCTGCCCGGAGTGAGAATCATCCGGGAAGGCGACCTGCTGGCCGTACTGCACGTCCGGCCCGACGGGGCCCGGGAGGCCCTGGGCCGGGTCAAGGCCAAGTACCAGCCCTCGCCCTCCACCCTGGATGACCAGACCATCTTCGAGCACCTGCTCAAGGCCGCGCCCCCCGCCCGGGAGCTGGTGGCCCGGGGCTCCCTCCTGGCGGGGGAGGCCCTGGCGGTGCAGCGGCTGGATGCCACCTACCTGAACGGCTACGTGGCCCACGCCCCCATGGAGCCCCACACGGCGGTGGCCCAGTGGGACAAGGGCCGGATGACGGTCTGGGCCTCCACCCAGGCCCCCTTCCTGCTGAAGGGTCAGCTGGTCCAGGCCCTGGGCCTGAAACCCCGGGAGGTGCGGGTCATCACCCCCTACCTGGGGGGCGGCTTCGGCGGCAAGGGCGGCTGCCCCCCGGCCCTGGAAGCCGCGCGCCTGGCCCGGCTGGCGGGTGTTCCCGTGCAGGTGACCTGGAGCCGCCGGGAGGAGTTCTTCCTGGACAGCTTCCGTCCGGCGGCGGTGGTGAAGGTCCGGGCGGGCCTCGACAAGGGCGGCCGCATCGCCTTCTGGGAGCATCACGTCGTTGCCGCCGGCGATCAGGAAGCCCAGTCGGTCTACGACCTCCCCCACCAGCGGATCCAGTCCTCCGGCGGCTGGATGGGCGGCAACCCGCCCGGGCTGCACCCCTTCGCCATCGGCGCCTGGCGGGCCCCCGCCGCCAACACCAATGTGCATGCCAGCGAATCCCACATGGACGCCCTGGCGGCCCTGGCCAAGGTGGATCCCCTGGAGTTCCGGCTGAAGCACCTCAAGAACCCCCGCATGGTCGGCGTGCTTAAGGCCGCGGCCAAGGCCTTCGGCTGGACCCCCAAGGCCGGTCCCAGCGGCCGGGGCTTCGGCGTGGCCTGCGCGGACCACCGGGACACCCTGGTGGCCGCCATGGCCGAGGTGGCCGTGGACAAAAAGACCGGTGAGGTACAGGTCAAGCGCGTGGTGGTGGCCCAGGACATGGGCGTGGTGGTGCACCCGGACGGGGCCCGTCAGCAGGTGGAGGGCTGCGTCACCATGGGCCTGGGCTATGCCCTGACCGAGGAAGTCCGTTTCAAGAACGGGCAGGTGCTGGACGAGAACTTCGACACCTACCGGATCCCCCGCTTCGCCCAGGTCCCCCTGATCCAGACCATTCTCATCGACAACCCCGGCCTGCCCGCGCAAGGCGGAGGCGAACCCGCCATCGTGGTGATGGGCGCCCTCATCGCCAACGCCATCCACGATGCGGTGGGCATCCGGCTGCTCCAGCTGCCCATGACGCCGGAGCGGGTGAAGCAGGCTTTGAAGGTCTGATCAGCAGCGGCTTCCCCACCCGAAAGCCAATTCCTGACAATAGCGCTCGCAGCGTTCGTGCAGGTCGGGGTGGGTTCGGCCTTCGCCAAGGTACACATGGTGATGGTGCCCAAGGCGCACCCAGTTCCATCTCAAGCGGAGAAGTGGTCAGTTCTTGGGACTGACCTGCTTCCAGCAGCTGTGGGGCGCCTGGCTGCAGAGTTTCCCGTTGCCACCCAATTCGCCAAAGAGCAGGTAGCGGCGCTTCTCCTGCCAGGTCAGGTACTGCATGGGACAGGCGGGGACGCGGTTGACACACTCCTCGTCCTCATCCTTGCCCTTCAGGTGCCCATTCACACCCACGCCATGACAAAGCTCATGGATGGCGAGCCATTGTTCAATCGGCTTCACCAGCGCCCAGAGCTCCTGGTCCGTGAGCGCCTCCAACCGGTTCCGAGCCTGCTCCTTCTCCTCAGCCCCCATGCCAAGCTCACCCATCCAGGCCAGGCCCTCGGCATTGTCCGGCTTCTCCGGGTGCCGCAGCTCGTCCAGCATCCGGTCCCGGATGCGTCGGAGCCTGTCGTGGATGCGTCCGGAGAAGACCACGATGCCGTCCACCGTGCGGGGCGTCCAGGGCTCACCGAGGGGTGCCTCCGACTTGGCCCATTGGCTCCGCAAATCGTTCACCATCTGGGTGTGGGTCTTTTTCCCTGTCGGATCGGACGGCACCTCATGCTCCTTCACCACGGAGAGGTCCTTGGTGATGAGCGAAGCGAACTTCCCGCCCCCGCTGGCGAAGCCCGCGTGGATGTCCACCTTCCGGTCCTTGGTCCAAACCTCTTGCACTCTAAAGGGATGGAGGCCCGTGGCCATCTGCAGGCGGCCGAGATCCACCAGGCCATCGGGATCAATCACGAAGTGCACTTTCTGGCGGGGCTCAGGCCGGAGGTAGCTGCGGCCTCCGGCACCCAGCACCACCAGGCCCCGATACTTCTGGAAGAGGGTGAGGCCGTCTCCCTTTTGCGTCTGGCCTGCAACCTCGGCTTCATCCCAGGAGGCCGGAAAACCCGGGACGCCCTTCTCCGCCTGCCAGGCATCGGCGATGCGGTTGCGGTCCTCGTCCTTGGGGAGCTGGATCGAAGAGAGTTCCTGCTTGTGGTAGGTGACCTTCAGTTCCTTGCCGTCCTTGTCCTTGGCGGTGATCTTGAGCACGCCCCAGGCGGCGTAGTCGAAGGCGGATACGACGAGGGTCGCCTCCTGCACGAGGCCCTTGGTGCGCAGCTTGCGATCCTCGGTCACCACCTCCAAGCCCGCGTTCTCGGCTTGCCGAAGCCGCAGATCGCCCTTGCCCAAGTCGGGTTTGGTGGGCCAGTTGAGACAGACGCCGGGCTCCTGGCTGATATCGGTCAGCTCGAACGTGAACTCCGCCTGGGTGTCGACCTTCCGTCCTGACTCCCCGGTGGCACGGAGCCTGGCTGTGACCTTCACCGTGTTGCCGGGCTTGGCCTCGTCCTCCAGGTTGCCGAGGGGAATCCAGTTCTCGTACCCCGCCACTTCCACATCCACGTCCCCCAAATCAGGAAGGGTGGTTGTTACCGTGGCGGAATAGGATACGAAGCCACCGAATTCCGGCTTCGCCTGAAAAGTGCGGTCCAAGGTCTTCGTGAGCTGCCCCCAGGACGCGAGCTCTGCCTCGCTCAACTCCACGGTGTAGAGCCGCGCCTTCTCTGCCTCCGTGATCTTAAGGTTGTCGATTCCCAGCACATGGAAGGGTGCATCTCCGACATGGGGACACGGGATCCCCTTCAGCACGAGTCGGGCGCCCTTGGCTGTGCGGATCAGCTCCGCATCAGCTTCGGCGCTCGGCGGAGTGAAGTGCGGAGGGTATATGTCATGCCAGCGAGTGTTTCCGAGAGTGTTCACGTAACTCCCCGCCCCCAGTGACTTGGTGCTCGCATGGGTGATCTGGCCGCTCTCATTGCCGGTGCTCTCCGCCGACATGGAAAACAGATAAAACTGCAGCCGCTCCCCGGGCTTCAACCCGAGCACACTCCGGCGCAGGCGGAAGACATCCTTGGCCGCCATGCCATGCCGGGGTCCATCCCAGTGGGTGCAGAGCCGGTATTCCGCCTGGCCCGTGCAGCTCCAGGACATGTTGCTGCCGTCCTGTCCGCCCTCCTTGGCCTGCACGTAGAGCACCGGTTCCGGGTCGGCTTGGGCAGAGAGGTGGCCGCCAGCCCATGTGAGGATCAGGGCGAGGACCAGCCTACGGAAGCTCATGGAGACTCCTGGAAGTGTGGAATCGAATCGTCGCCTCTGCCCCTGGGCTCAGGCTCGGTGGTGCAGCAGCGGCCCTGGTGGGCCTACTGCTTCACCAGTTCCACCCGACGGTTCTTGGCGCGCCCGGCTTCAGCCTCGTTGGATGCCGCGGGTGCGACGGGCCCCACGCCGTGCGGAATCAGGCGCCCCGCAGCGATGCCATGCCTGGTGGAGAGGGCCTGCACCACTGCCTCGGCCCGGGCCTTCGAAAGTTTCAGATTGAGATCCAACCCCGCCACGTTGTCCGTGTGGCCCACCACGTGTAGCTTGAGGGCCGGCTGGGCCTTGAGCAGCTTGGCGATCTCCACCAGGGCGGGCTCGGAAGCGGGCTTGATCTCGGCCTTCCCGGTATCAAAGGTGATGCCGTAGACCGCGATCTTGCCCTCGGCCTTGAGGCCGGCCCCCAGGGCCGCGGCATCGGCTTCGATGTCCTGCTTCATGACGCCCTTTTCTACCACTGCCAAATAATACTGCTCATTGATGTTGGCGCTCACGTGCACCCAGACCTCGGCGCCGCCCTTGACGATCTTGTAAAAACTTTCCCCATCCTCCAGGTTGCTGGTCACCGAACCGCCGAGCTTCTTGATGGCGTTCTCGAAATTGCGGTGCACCGTCAGCACGCCGGGCGCCTTGGCGCCTTCATTCTTGTAATACATGATCTCGGTGAATTTGCCTTCCACCGAGACTTCCTTTTTGCCCACGCGGAAGGTGTGGGCAGCAAAGTCGTTCAGGGTGCAGCGCTGGATGTAGAAGCCTGGCATGCGCGTGAAGAGCGCATGGTCCTTGCAGCCTTCGGCATCGGGTTCCTGGGCGGGGGCGGGGGCGATCACGCACACCAGGGCAGCGGATACAACGAGCCAGGGACGCATCACGGCGAGCTCCTCAGGAAGGTACCAAAGTTTAGACACAGAAGTGACCGCGCCGGGGGCCTTGGCTGCATCGGATTTCGCATGAAATCAAACCCCCGCATGGGGATTAATTGATAAAAAGCGCGTGTTTCAACCCATGCCCACGCCCGCTCCCCGGCATCCAGTTCACTCCTGCGGGCCTTCAGGGCTGGCCAAGGGACAGGGAGGCACCCAGCCACTGAGCACCGGACTGGGCCTGGGGCGCGGGTTACTTGGCCAGGCGACTCGCTTCGATCCCCTTGGCCCGCCGCTCCTCCAGGAGCTCACTCAGGATCACGGCAGCGGCGGCGGCATCCAGCATGGCCTTCCGCTTCTCGGGCCTGACGCCCCGTTCGCGCAGCAGGCGCTCGGCCTCGGCGCTGCTGAGGTGCTCGTTCACGAAGCGCAGGGGCAGGCCTGTCCGTTCGGCCAGGGCTTCGCCGAAGGCCCGGGCGGCGGGCGCCGTGGCGCTTTCGGCCCCATCCTTGTGGCGAGGCAACCCCATGGCCAGGGCCTGCACCCCTTCTTCACGGCACAAGCTCACCAGGCGGATCAGGGTTCGCTCCTCTTCCATGGGCCACACCTCGAAGGGCGAGGCCAGGATCTCCAGCTCGTCCGAAAAGGCGAGGCCGAGCTTCTTGGTGCCATGATCGATCGCAAGCCAGCGCATGCCCTCAGCCTAACCCCCTCCCGGGAGACCCGCCATGGAATGGGATTTCATCATCATCGGCTCCGGTTTCGGCGGCAGCGTGAGCGCCCTGCGCCTGGTGGAAAAGGGTTACAAGGTGCTCATTCTCGAGAAGGGCCGACGCCTTCGCCCCGGCGACTTCCCCAAGACCAACTGGAACATGAAGCGCTTCTTCTGGCTGCCCCAGGTGGGCTTCCGGGGCCTCTTCAAGATGACCTTCCTGGGCCACGTGACGGCCCTTTCGGGCGTGGGGGTGGGCGGGGGCTCCCTGGTCTATGCCAACACCCTCCCGGTGCCCAAGGATCCCTTCTTCGCGTCTCCCTCCTGGTCCCACCTGGCGGACTGGAAGGCAGAGCTGGCCGGTCACTACCAGACGGTGCTGCGGATGCTGGGGGCCACCCGGAACCCGAGCCTGACCTATCCCGATGAGGTGCTCCGGGAAGTGGCCAAGGAGCTGGGCCGGGAGAGCTCCTTCGAGCAGACGGATGTGGCGGTCTATTTCGGGAAGACCGGGGAGACCGTGCCGGATCCCTATTTCGGGGGCGAAGGCCCGGACCGCACGGGCTGCACCCTCTGCGGCGGCTGCATGCTGGGCTGCAACCACGGCGCCAAGAACACCCTCGACCGCAACTACCTCTACCTCGCCGAAAAGCGGGGGCTCCGCATCGAGGCCGACACCGAAGTGACCTGGGTGCGCCCGGGTGCGGGCGGCGGCTACGAAGTGGAGGCCCGCCAGGGCACCTGGGCCCTCCCCATCCTGAACGCCAGGAAGACCTACCACGCCAAGCAGATCATCTTCGCCGGGGGCGTGCTGGGCACCGTGCCGCTCCTGCTGAAGCTGAAGGACGATCCCGCGGGCCTGCCCGCCCTCTCGGACCGGGTCGGCGACTTCGTGCGCACCAACTCGGAGGTGCTGCTGGGGGTCGTCACCCAGCGGCGCGACAAGGATCTGTCCCAGGGCATCGCCATCGGCTCCATCCTGCACACGGACGAGCACTCCCACATCGAGCCGGTGCGCTATTCCGCCGGGGCCGGCGTCTTCCGCCCCCTCATGATGCCCGCCGCCCCCGGCGACACCCTGGGCCAGCGTTTCGCCAACGCCCTTCGCATGGTGCTGCGCCATCCCCTCAAGACCGTGCGCACCTACCTGGTGCCGGACTGGGCCAAATACACCATGATCCTGCTCTACATGCAGACCGTGGACGGCCACATCCGCATGCGCCTGGGCCGCAGCTGGCGCACGCTCTTCACCCGCTGGGCCATCACGGAGCCCGGCGACGGCCCCCCGGCCAAGGCCTGGACGCCCGAGGCCTCGGATCTGGCGGAGCGGGTGGCCCGACACCTGGACGGCTACCCCACGAGCCTGATGACCGAAACCCTGCTGGGCATCCCCACCACGGCCCACATCCTCGGCGGAGCGCCCATGGGCGATTCGCCCGCCGCCGGCGCCATCGACCACCGCCACCGGCTCTTCGGCTACGAAGGCCTCTACGTCATCGATGGCGCGGCGATCTCGGCCAACATCGGCGTGAACCCCTCCCTCACCATCGCCGCCCTGGCGGAGCGGGCCATGACGTTCATCCCGGCCAAGGACATGCAGGGACAGCTCGTCGGCTGAAGGACCCTCGGTGCGCCGGGACTGCTCCTTCGTCACCGCCCTGGGCCGCCTGCACTTGGCCTGGACGGCAGAGGGCATCTGTGGTCTCCGCTTCGACGAAGGACTCCTGGAACACGAGGCCAAAGACGCACCGGCCTGGGTGCTGGAGGCCATCCGCCGGCTCCTGGCGCACCTCGCGGGCCAGCCCCAGGATTTGGCCGCAATCCCCCTGGATCTCTCGGAGCTGACGCCCTTCCAGCTCCAGGTGGTCGAGGTGCTGAGGACGACCAGGCCCGGGCAGACCCTCAGCTACGGGGACGTGGCCCTGCGGTTGGGACGGCCCGGCGCGGCGCGGGCCGTGGGCCAGGCCGTGAAGGCCAACCCGATCCTCCTCCTGGTGCCCTGCCACCGGGTGGTGGCGGCGAAGGGCCCCGGCGGCTGGAGCGCCTTCGGCACACCGGAGCGGAAGGCCCGGCTGCTGGCACTGGAAGGGTTCACAGGCGGTTGATGTCGGCCGTCTCCAGCACGGTCTTCGGCGCCCCGTCCCGGGCCGCATGGAGCATGGCCCGGCCCAGCTGCTCCGTGGTGGTGAAGCTGTCCGGGGCGATCCGCTTCAGCAGAGGGAAGAGCGGGTTCAGCAGGGCATAGAGGATCCGGTACAGCTTCGTCCGGGAGGTGATCCCATGCAGGGGCCGGATGGCGCCGGGGCGGAAGAGGTAGACCGCCTTGAAGGGCAGGCGCAGCAGGGCGTTCTCGGTGCGGCCCTTCACCCGGGCCCACATGACCCGGCCCCGCTCGGTACTGTCGGCCCCCGCGCCGGAGATATAACAGAAGGCCATCTGTGGATTGAGCCGCGCCAGGGGCGTGGCGGCCGCCAGGGTCGCGTCCAGCGTGATGCGCTGGTAGGCCTCTTCGCTGAGGCCCGCCGAGGTGACGCCGAGGCAGAAGCAGCAGGCATCCAGACCGGACAGCTCGCCTTCGATGGCCGAATAGTCCTGGAGGTCCCCATGGAGGATCTCCCGCAGCTTGGGGTGGGTCTGGCCCGTGGGACGGCGCCCCACCGAAAGGACCTGCGCCACCTGGGGATCCAGCAGGCACTCCCGCAGGACACCCTGCCCGATCATGCCGGTGGCGCCGAACAACAGGACCTTCATGGGGGACCTCCCTCGTCCATACTGGACCGGATGAGCCGTCCGCTTCCAGATGACCTGCTGCAGGTCCCCCACCGCCGCGACGTGCCTTTCGCGCGCCTCACGACGCTGGGGGTGGGCGGGCTCTGCCGCTGGCTCTTCGAGCCCACGAACGAGGGGGAGGCCCAGGCCTTCGTCCGCGCCTGCGCCCGGGAGGGCCTGCCCTGGCGGGTGCTGGGGGGCGGCTCGAACCTGGTGGTGCTGGGGGATCTGGAGCTGCCGGTGCTGCGGCTGGCTTTCCCCAAGCAGCACCGCCGCGACGGCAACCACGTCACCGCCCCCGCCAGCCACGGCCACATCTCCCTGGCGGAAGCCGCGGCGATCGAAGGTCTCTCCGGCCTCGAGTTCGCCAGCGGCATCCCCGGCTCCCTGGGCGGGGCCATCCACATGAATGCCGGGGCCTACGGCCGCGAGTGGATCGACGTGCTGGCCCGCTACCGCTTCCTCACGCCCGAGGGCGAGCTGGTGGAGAAGGCCCCGGAACCGGGGGAATTCCGCTACCGCTGGAGCTGGCTCGATGGAGGCCGCGTGGTGCTTTCGGCCACGGCGGCGCTGGCGGCAGGCGATCCTGCCACCATTCGGGCCCGGGTGGCGGAGTACCGCGAGAAGCGGGGCACCAGCCAGCCCCTGTCCAAACGCAACGCCGGCTGCATCTTCAAGAACCCGACCGGCCACAGCGCCGGTCGCCTCATCGACCAGGCGGGCCTCAAGGGCCTGCGCCTCGGCGACGCCGAGGTGAGCCCCGAGCACGCCAACTTCCTCGTGAATCACGGCCACGCCACCGCCGCCGAGTTCGCCGAGCTCATGGACCAGGTCCGGGCGAAGGTCCTGGAGGTCCATGGCGTGGTGCTGGAGCCGGAAGTCGAGATCTGGCGGGAGTAGACTGGCCCCATGTCCATGCTCCCCCGCACCCGCCCCAAGCGCCCCTGGCTCCCCTGGGCCCGGGCGGGCATCACCCTGGCGGTGCTGGGCCTCGCCGGCTGGGGCCTGATGGAGCTGGGCACCCGGTACCTGGGGCTCCAGAAGCTGCTCATCGAGCAGGTCAGCATCAGTGGCTGCCGGGGCGAGCGCCAAGCGGAGATCCAGAAGCTGGCGGACCAGCTGGTCCTCGGGAAGCCGCTCTTCTGGGTGGATGCAGAGGAACTGCGGTCACGCATCGAAGCCAAGCGCTGGGTGCGCGGGCTGCAGATCCGCAAGGACCCCCCGGACCGCCTGAGCCTCGCCATCGAGGAGCGGCAGCCCGTGCTCTGGCTGGTGCGTCCCAATGGCGTGTTCCTGGTGTCGGACGACGGGGTATTGCTGGATCGCGTCACCCAGGCCAACTTAAATCCCATTCCCGTGGTGGTGGATCCCGCCAGTCAGACAGACCGTGGACTGGCTCATTTGGTGAGCGCTGCCCGAATTCTGCGCGAGAGGCAGCAGGGTTTTTATGAGCGCATCACCGAATTACGGGATAGCCCAAAGGGGCCAGTGGCCTATATCGAGGGCCTCCCTGCACCCATTTACTTATCCAGACAGGATGTGACGAAAAACGTGCCCAATTTCCAGGGACTCTTCGTGGATCGCCTGTCCCAGCGGCCGGATCTCAGCCGTCTCCGCTACGTGGACCTCCGCTGGGACGACGAGGTCGCGGTGGGCGAACCCGAGGACACCCCCGCCCCGGCAAAGCCCCGGCGCTAGGCTCCAGGAAAAGAAATCGGCGTTTTCCGGTCCGTGAATCCTCGATTTTTCGGGGAAAACTGGTATATACCTAGAACCAAGGAAAAGGATGTTCATGCCGCAGCGCGCCGTTCTTCTTGGGCTCGACCTTGGTGCAAGCAAAGTGGTGGCTGTGGTGGCCGTCCAGGAGGAAGACGGGACGCTGAACGTGACCGGCACCGGTCAGGCCTCGCCCCAGGGCGGCTTCACCCAGGGTCAGATCACGGACATGGACCTCTGCACCCGCGCCATCGTCCGGGCCGTCGAAGAAGCCATGAACACCGCCGGCGAAGCCAAGGTGGCCGGCATCCGCGTGGCCGTGGACGGCATCCAGTTCAAGGGCGAGAACCTGCGGGACTCCATCACCATCTCCAGCGGCGACAAGATCATCACCGCCGCCGACCGGGACCGGGTGCTGGAGCAGGCCACCAACAGCTGCAAGCTGGCCAAGGAGGAGCTGGTCCTCCACCGCATCCCGCAGATCTTCCACATCAAGGGCCAGCGGGACATCCGCAACCCCGTGAACATGTTCGGGGAGACGCTGGAAGCCGAGGTGCGCATCATCGTGGCCCCCAGCCCCGTCATCACGAACCTCCAGCTGGCCCTGAAGAACGCCGGGCTGCACGGCTCCGAGCTGATGTATTCGCCCCTGGCCAGCGCCGAGGCAGTGCTCAGCCGCGAGGACCGCGAGAACGGCGCCGTGGTGGTGGACATCGGCGAACAGCTGACTCACCTGGGCATCTTCCTCCACGGCACCCTGTTCCACTCGGCGGTGATCCCCATCGGTGGCGCGCACTTCACCCGCGACCTGGAAATCACCAAGCACCTGGGCGGCATTGCCGCCTCGGAGCGCGTCAAGATGCGCTTCGGTACCGTGCTGCCAAACCACGTGCCCGCCGAGGAATCCATCGAGCTGGAGGAGGAGGGGCGACTGGTCTCCCGCCGGGAGATCGCCGAGGTGCTCCAGGCCCGCGCCGCGGAGTTGCTCAACCTGGTGCTCTCCGAAATGGGCCGCACGGGCCTCATGCACGAGATCCACGGTGGCGTGCACCTGGTGGGTGGGGGCGCCCTGCTCACCCACCTGCCCATCCTGGCCCAGACCCTGCTGGGCCGCCCCCGGGTGGTCCTGGGCCGCATCCAGGGCGTGGCCGGCCTGCCCCAGGCCACCGGCAACCCCTTCTTCGTGAATGCCCTCGGCGCGGTGAAGGCCCTGTCGCGGGACCTGAATGAAACCCGCAGCAAGACCGATCGCGGTGAGGGCTTCCTCGGCAAGATCAGGAAGATGTTCTAGCCATGCAATCCAAAGCCATGACCCCTTCGGGAGCCCCGATGTCCGAGACCCCCTTCCTGCCCTGCCCCCACGGCCTGCCCGGCGCCAACATCAAGGTGCTGGGCGTGGGCGGCGCGGGCTGCAACGCCATCAACCGCATGATCGAGAGCGGCGTCACCGGCGTGCAGTTCATCGCCATGAACACCGACCAGCAGAGCCTCGCCCACAGCAAGGCTCACCTGAAGCTGCCCCTGGGCCCCCAGAGCAGCCGGGGGCTGGGCGCCGGCGGCAGCGCCGAGCGTGGCGCCGTGGCGGCGGAGGAAAGCCGGGAGGAAGTGCTGGCGGCCCTGGCGGGCGCCGACATGATCTTCATCACCGCCGGCATGGGCGGCGGCACCGGCACCGGCGCCGCGCCGGTGCTGGCGAACTATGCCCGGGAGCTGGGCGCCCTTACGGTGGCCGTGGTCATCACGCCCTTCGCCTGGGAGGGCCGCAAGAAGGGCGACCTCGCCCTGGCGGGCCTGGTCAACCTGCGGGACACGGCCGATACCGTGATCGTCGTGAGCAATGAGCGCCTCAAGAACGTCTGCGATGCCCGGGTCACCATGAAGGAGGCCTTCCGGGTGGCCGATGGCGTGCTCATCCAGGGCGTCCGCGGCATCGCCGATCTCATCCTCAAGCCCGGCATCATCAACGGCGACTTCGCCGACGTGGAGGCAGTGCTGCGCAACGGCGGCGAAGCCCTCATCGGCACTGGTGCCGGGCGCGGGGAAGAGGCCGTCATGGACGCCCTGCGCAAGGCCCTGGCCTGCCCCCTCCTGGAACGGGCCCAGTCCGGCGCCGCCGCCAACGTCATGGTGTCCATCACCGCCGACTGGGAGGTCATGGAGGCCAACGCCATCGAGACGGCCATGAACTACCTGCAGGATCACTACAACGGGCGCCCCGACATCAAGGCCTGCACCGTGGAAGGCGAAGGCATGGAGGACCGCGTGCTGGTCACCGTGCTGGCCAGCGGCTTCGATCAGGAGGAGAAGCTCCTGGAGGACCGCCGGCAGAGCCTGAACCTGCCGGGGGCCATGGAGGCCGCGCCTCCGGTCTACACCTCGGTCCTGGCGGGCGGTCCCCAGCCCCTGCCCAACAACGTGGTGAGCGGCCGGGTCTATGGCGAAGTGCCCGCCGGCGAGCAGGGCCCCACCCCCACCCGGCTCATGCCCCAGGCCCCCACCCCCAGCGGCGAGCTGCCGGGCGGCGCCGAGGATCTGCACGTGCCGGCCATCATCCGCATGGGCCAGGGCCGCCTGCCCATCGAGTAGGGTCTGGCACTCCCCGGTCCGGAAGCATCCATGTCCCAGCCCGCGATGACCCCGCCCCCCGGCACCCAGTTGCTCCGCTTCGTGGGGGACCGGGTGGTCTTCACCCTGGCGCACCCCCACCCGGGCGCGGAGGGCTGGCGGGCCTTCCTGCGCACCAACCTCACACGCGGGACGCGGATGCGGGAGGAGACCCTGGCCCTGGCGGGCGAGGGCTCCCGGGATCCCGCGGGCTCCTCCTGGCGGGACATTCCACTGCAGCCGGTCGCCGAGGGCTGGGCCCTGGACCTGGCCCTCACGGAACCGGGTTCCTTCTGCGCCAAGGCCTACTGCGTGGATCCCGAGGGTCGCCAGCACTGGCCGGCGGGAGAAAACCTCTGCCTGTCCATCCACCCGGATCGCCTGCGGACGGCCAATACCATCTACTGCGCCTTCCCCCGGATGTTCGGCGGGGCGGCCACCCGCCAGCGGCCTGACCTCACAGACGCGGTCCAGGCCCTGGACGCCGCCGGCTATGCGGTCATCCCGCCCTCTGGCCGCCTGCGGGACCTCACCGCCAACCTGCCCCACATCCTGGAGCGCCTGGGCTGCCGCATCCTGCACCTGCTGCCCGTGGGTCCGGTGCCCACCACTTTCGCGCGCATGGGCCGCTTCGGCAGCCCCTACGCCCAGCTGGACCTGACTGCCATCGACCCGGCCCTGGTGGACTTCGATCAGCGCACCACGGGGGAGGAGCAGTTCCGGGAGCTGACGGCGGCTGTCCACCAGCGGGGCGGTCAGGTGATCCTGGACATCCTCGTCAACCACACGGGCTGGGGCTCCCGCCTGCTGGAGAACAAGCCGGACTGGTTCCGCCGCAACGCGGATGGCAGCTTCCACAGCCCCGGGGCCTGGGGCAACACCTGGGCGGACCTGGTGGAGCTGGATCACGGCAGCCCGGCCCTCTGGGATGTGGTGGCCCGCTCCCTGCTCACCTGGTGCGAGCGCGGCGTGGATGGTTTCCGCTGCGATGCGGGCTACATGGTGCCCCTGCCCGCCTGGCAGTACATCCTCGCGAAGGTCCACCGGGCGCATCCAGAGACGATCTTCCTGCTGGAGGGGCTGGGGGGCGCCTGGGAGGCCACCCAGGCCCTGCTGACCCGGGGGGGCATGCAGTGGGCCTATTCGGAGCTCTTCCAGAACCACCACCCCATCGAGGTCGCCCACTACCTGGACCACTGCCTGCGGCAGGGCGAAAGCACGGGCCTGCTGGTGCACTACAGCGAAACCCACGACAACCTCCGCCTGGCGGGCCGCGGTGCCGCCTGGTCGCTCCTGCGCAACCGCCTCTGCGCCCTGGCGGCGCAGAACGGCGGCTTCGGTTTCACGGCCGGCGTGGAGTGGCTGGCCACGGAAAAGGTGGACGTGCATGAGGCCCGGGACCTGGCCTGGGGCGCAGAGCCGAACCTGGTGGCGGAGCTGGCCCTGCTGAATCGCCTGCTGGCGGAGCATCCCTGCTTCTTCGACGGCGCCGAGGTGCGCCGCCTCAGCCCGGAGGACGCCTCGGTGCTGGCCCTGGCCCGGACCTCCGCGGAGGGCCTGGACCAGGTGCTGATCCTGGCGAACCTGGATCTGGAGAAGCCGCAGGCCTGCCCTCTCCGGGCCGAAGACTGGGTGGCCCTGGGGGAGGCGCCTGTCGATCTGCTGGGCCAGCCCATGCCGGCCTCGAAACCCCTGCCCGGCGGGGGCCGGGAGCTCACCCTTGCCCCCGGCGCCTGCCACTGCCTCTCGGCCCAGGCCAGCGCCCGGGGACTGGCGGGCGAGGCTTACCGGAACGCCCGCGCCCAGGCGGCCTGGGCCCTGCAGGCGTTGGCCGCGGTGCATCCGGCGGAGGCCCTCGGGCCAGCCCCCTGGCGCGACCTCGCCCGGCGGGTCGCACCCGATCCCGAAGGCTTCCTGGCCGCCCTGCCCCACCTCGACGGGGAGCTCCTGCGGCGGGATCTGCTGGCGGCCCTGGAGGGGGCCAGGGCGCTCCCGACCTTCCCCCAGGTGACCACCTGGCGGTTGGAAGATGCGCGTCGCATCAGCCTGGTGCCCCCCTGCCACTGGCTGCTGCTGCTGGACGCCGGCCCCTTCCAGGCCACCCTGCGGATGCCGAACCAGCCAGACCTGCACCTGCGGGGCGTGCCCATGGAGACTGGCTTCGTCGCGGCCATCCCCCCCCAGCCCGGAAGGAAAGGCGATGGGACGCTCCTGCTCCATCGCCACAGGGTGGACGCAGGCGTCCTCGATGCGGCCCTGCGGTTCCTGCCTGAAGCACCGGAGCTACCCCGGCCCGGGCGCCAGGGCCTGGCCCTGCTCACCAACGGCCGGGGCGGCATGGCGCGGTTGGCGGGGGACCTTGGCGCCATCTCCTCCAAATACGACTGCCTGCTGGGCGCCAACCTGCACCCCGCGGCCCCCTCGGACCGCCACGTGCTGGCCAAGCGGTTGCGGGCCTGGGTGAACGCGGATGGTTTCATCACGGCCCTGGACGGGCACAACCTGGTGCGCTTCGAGGCGGGGCCCACCGCCCGCTGGACCTTCCGCGCCAGCGCCGGGGACGGCCGCTGGGTGGAGCTCGGCCTCGAGGCGGACATGCTGGAGGACCAGAACGCGGTGCGCCTGCGCTGGTCCCGACCCGCCCCTCCCGGTGGGGAGACGGACCTGCTCCCGGGCCACTTGGTGCGGGTCACGGTGCGCGTCGATCTGGAGGACCGTTCCTTCCACGGCGAGACCCGCCTGGACGGGGGACTGGAGGGCCACTTCCAGGCCGCCACCCAGGTCCTCGAGGGCCGCACCGGCTTCCGTTTCGCCCCGGCCCCTGGGCGCCACCTGGAGGTGTGGGCCTCCGCCGGCGACTACCACCCCCAGCCCGAGGCCTGCCGGAACCTGCCCCATCCCGTGGAAGGCTCCCGGGGCATGGCGGCTGCCGGGGATGCCTGGAGTCCCGGCTGGTTCGACCTGCCCCTGCCGCCGGGTTCCGAGGTCCGGATGCTGGCCAGCGCCGAAGCGCAAGCCCCCCTGGAGCTGCCCCTCTTCGCGGAGGCTCCGGCCCAGTCGGTGCCCGAGCTCCTGGAGCGGTCCCTGCGGGCCTTCCTGGCCCGCAGGGAGGAGGGGCTCACGGTCATCGCGGGCTATCCCTGGTTCCTGGACTGGGGCCGGGACACCCTCATCGCCTGCCGCGGCCTTCTGGCCTCGGGCCAGGCGGAGGCGGCCGGCCTCATCCTGCGCACCTACGCCACGCTGGAAGAGGGGGGAACCCTGCCCAACATGCTGGGGGCCGAGAGCACCGCGGACCGGGATACCTCGGACGCCCCGCTCTGGCTGGCGGTGGCTTGCGAGGAGGCGGCGGAGCACCTGGGGGCGGAGTTCCTGCAGGCAACCGCCGGGGAACGCTCTGTCCTGGAGGTGCTGACGTCCCTCGGCGAGCACCTTCGCGCCGGGGCCCGGAATGGCGTGCGGATGGATCCCGCCTCGGGGCTGCTGTGGAGCCCCGCCCACTTCACCTGGATGGACACCCGCTATCCCATGGGCTCCCCCAGGGAGGGTTATCCCGTGGAGATCCAGGCCCTCTGGATCCGCCTGCTGCGGCTGCTGGCCTGGCTGGGCGCCCCCAGCGACCGCGAGCCCTGGGCCGAGACCGTCGCCCGGGCCGAAGCCTCGCTGGAGACCTTCTGGCTGGAGGACCGGGGCTGGTTCGCCGATGTCCTGCTGGCTGCCGACGGCGTTCCAGCCGCGAAGGCCCTGCCCGCCGACCACCTGCGACCCAACCAGCTCCTCCTGATCTCCCTGGGCCTGGTGACCGGGGACCGGGCCCGGCGCGCCGTCGCCGCCTGCGCCCGCCACCTGCTGGTGCCCGGCGGCCTGCGGAGCCTGGCCCCCCTGCCCGTGTCGGTGCCCCTGCCCATCCCCGCCCCCTGGGGCGGCACCCTCAACGATCCGCGCCAACCCTACCAGGGCCGCTACGATGGCGACGAAGACACCCGCCGCAAGCCCGCCTACCACAACGGCACGGCCTGGGTCTGGCAGCTCCCCCTGCTTTGTGAAGCCCTGGATCTGGCCTGGGAGGGCGATCCCGCCGCCCGGGCCACCGCCAAGGCCTGGCTGGGCACCGTGACGCCCCTGCTGGGGACGGGCTGCCTGGGTCAGCTGCCCGAGCTCCTGGATGGCGATGCCCCCCACACGCCCCGGGGCTGCGACGCCCAGGCCTGGAGCGTCAGCGAGGCCCTGCGGGTCTGGCTGCAGCTGGCCTGAGGGATGATGGAGCGGTGTTGACGATCCGCTTCGAGGCACGGCTCGGAGCCGATTACTCGCCGCTGGCGGCCAGTTCGCACCAGAGCGAGGCCTGCCAGTAGGAAGCCAGGGCGGCGAGCTTCTCGTCGTCGTTGCCTTCCCGGCGGGCGTTCGCGATCTGGTAGTGCAGCCGGGCGGGGGAGGGCACGAACCCCGTGGAGGCCTTGGCCCGGGCCGCGGCCTCCCTGGCGTTCCGGCGGGCCAGATCGAGCTGGGCGGTGAGCGCCCGGCGATTCTCCAGGACCACCCCACCCCGGGCGTCGAACCCGGCGCCCAGGGAATACCACTTGTTCACCAGCCGGGCCCCATCGAGGAAGGCATAGCTGGCCGCGGCCAGCTGGAAGAGCTTGGCGTGATCGCTGGACTTGTCCTTGGCTTCAGCCAGCAGCTTGGCCTTCTGCGCCAGGTAGTACCCGACTTCCCGGTTGGCGATCTGGGCCTTGGCCTCGTCCAGGGACAGCCCCTTGCCCTTGGCCACCTCCTCGGTGATGAGGGCGTCGAAGTAGGCCAGCACGGCCGTGGACACCGACGCGTAACAGCTCACGGCCCGATCCACGGACTTGGCCGAGAGGGGCTTGGCCTCGCCTTCTTCGGTGCCGAGGTCCTGCATGTCCCGGGCAAACTCGAGCTGCACCTTGGCCATGTCGTAGTAGAGGAAGGGCAGGGTGATCCGGGTGAGGAGGGTGCCGAGCCCTTCGGACTTGAGGGGAATCTTCTTTTCCTGGATGCCTTTGAGAACGGCGATGGCGGAAGCCGCAAAGTCATCGCCAATCAGCGCGGCGGCCCGCGCCTTCACAAAGATGGCGGCGGAGGCCGAGCCATTGAGCTGCCCCCCGCGGGTGCGGCTGGGGGCCTTGAGTTCCAGCTGCTGCGCGAAGGCGGTGATCTCGCCGTTGATGGTGGTGGCACCCTCGATGGCGTCCAGCAGACCGCCATGGTCCCCCCTCATCATGTGGGCATAGACCGAAGCCGTCCGTCGGGCGGTGGCATAGGCGGTCTCGGTCTGCAGGTAGCCCTGGAGGGCCGCCATGAAGAAGCCATTGCGTTCGTCACGCTTCGCGGTCTCGAAGATCCGGTCGGCTTCGGCTTTCAGGTACGCGTAGGCCTGGGGAGGCACGACCGAGGTCTTCGTTTCATGTTTCAGCTCCGCCACTTCGCGCTCGATCCGGGATTTCCAGGTGGCGAGCTTGGTGCGCAGGAGCGTCTGGGTGGGCAGGGCCGGTTCCATCTCGGATTCGGCGATGGGCTCCGTGCGGGGCAGCTTGTCCCGGGTGAGGAATTCGTAGGCCTCGTGGAGATCCCCGAGCTCCTTCACCTCCAGGCCCAGCTTCTGGCCCACCACCAGCAGGTCCACATCGTGCCCGGTCTTCTGATCCTTGTGGTTGCGGCAGCCCAGGGGGAAGCCGAAGCGCTTGAGGCCCGCCTGCTTGGCGCCCTCCATCTTCTGGACGATGCCAGCCACGGGTCCCGCCGTGCCATCGGGATTGATGGTCCCGGTCAGGGTGGTGTCCTGCCGGATCTCCTTCCCCCGGAGCAGGGCGAGCATGGCCGCCGTGGTCAGCATGCCGGCGGAGGGGCCATCCGTGTGCCCGGACACGTGGACGTTGAACTCGCAGTCCGAGATGGAGGCCCCCAGGGTCCGGGTGGCGTTGAAGGCCGCCAGCCAGACGGCGGTGCGCCACTGATTGCCGCCGCCCCCGGCGAACTCCTCGGAGACGCCCACAGACACGGTTCCGGTCCGGTTGGGGCTCACGCGGATCCGGGCCTTGGCGGTTCCGCCCGTGGCGTTGGCACCGGATTGCCCCGAGTACCATACGAAGGGAACGGTGGCCTCCCGGGTTTCCGACAGCAGCTGGGGGCCCCGCTCCGAAAAGCCGGGGATGCCGATGCCGAACATCCTCATCAGACCGAACCCCGCCAGCAATCCGAGCCCCAGCACCGCCGCGCCGGCGAGGATCAGTCGCCGTTTCGAGGTCCCGGGTGGCTTGGGGGCCATGGTGGCCGCCCCTGCCTTCGGGGCGGGCTTGCCGGCCGGGGTGGGTTGGGTCCTCGTCCGGACCTCCCTGAGGGTCAGGGTGTGGGCGCCGATCTTCAGCTCGGCGCCCGGCAGCCAGAGCAGCTCCTTGATCCGTTCCTTGCCCAGCCAGGTGCCATTGGTGCTGCCCAGGTCCTTGATCGTCACCTTCACGCCGTCGAAGAGGATCTCCGCATGGGTCGAGGAGCATTCGCCATCCGCGAGATGAATGTCCCCTTCCGTGCGGCCAACCACCGTGCGCGTCCGGAAGATCTCCCGGGTCTCCGGGGGCTGGTGGGGAGCGGTGATGACCAGGAAGAAGGAGGGGTCCGGCGCCACCGCCAGGGCCTCCATGCCGGCCACCAGGGTGCCCTTGGGGCCCAACACCGGCGCGGTGGCGAGATCCTCCAGCAGCAGCTCGTGGCCACCGATCTGAATCTTCGTCCCGGGGAGCCAGATCATGTCGGTCACCGGCTTCCCGTTCTGGCGGGTGCCGTTGGTGCTGCCGAGATCCCGGATCCGCAGGGTCATCCCCTCCAGGAGCAGTTCGGCGTGGGTGGTCGAGCAGAGCGGATCCTGCAGGAGGATGTCCCCGTTCACGCGGCCGATGACCATGCGTGGCTTGAGAATGGCCTGGGTTATGGGGGGCACGCCATCGGGACCATGGATGGTGACAACGAAGGCCGCTGCGGGCATGCCTCTACCTCGGGATCTCGGCTCACGCCGAACATGGAGTTGATCCTGGAAGACTAGCGCGGTCGGCGGTCCTTGTGGGGGGTGCTTTCAGCCGCCCGGCCCCGATTCCAGGAACCCGCCCGCGCAGATGCCGAGAAACCCTCAGTGGTCCGCAAAGGCCAGGGGGAAATCCGAGACTTCGGTGCTCTTCTGCGTGGCTGGAGCCTGGGTCCCCTTGGTCAGCTCCTTCACCCTCTGGGTGATGTAGGCGTCCAGCGCGGTGAAGGTGATGAAGCCCTGGCTGTCCTTCAGCGCCTTTCCCTTCAGGCCCTCCACCAGCGCCTTGGTGAAGGCGCCATTGTTCCAGGCGGGGTGCTCCTGGGACTTCTGCCCCGGCCGGGAGGAGGTGATGACCACCAGACCCTGGCCCCCATCCTTGAGCTCCTGGAGGAACTGCCGCATGTCCGGCACGCCGCGCATGGCGGTTCCCGTGACGTTCCCCGCATGGCAGGTGTCCAGGAACAGGAGGCGCGTGCCCGTGAGCCGCGCCAGGGTGGAGTGGATCTCCGAGCCGGGGATCATGGTCCGCTTCACCGCTTCGATGCTGGCATCGAAGGGGAGGTAGTAGTAGTTCCCGGTCACCGTATCGTTGATGCCATGCCCGGCGAAGAACACGATGACCATGTCCCGCTGGGTGGCCTGCCGCTGGATCCACTCCAGGTTGTCCATGACGTTGTCGCGGGTGGCCGTTTCATCGGTGAGGATCTTCACCACCACGTCCTTGTACATCCTGCCCTTCTGCAGCCTCATGACCTCCGCGAAATCCCGGGCGTCCTTGGAGGGGTACGTGAGGGCGATGTTCTTGTCCTTGTACTTGCTGACCCCCACCGCCAGGAGGTAGAGGGTGGGCAGCCCCGTGGCGGCCGCCGCGGCCTTGGCGGGGGATTCCCAGCGCAGCTTCACCAGGGAGGGATCGCTGGTGGCATAGGGGGTTTCGGCATAGGCCATGACCGTGCAGTCCTTGGAGGGAAGGGTCAGGCGGTAGTACTGGACCTCTTCGGTGGGCCCCCGGGTTCCCGTCACCGCAGGCGCAGGCGCGGCGCCGGCGGGGGCGACCCGTTCCGCCTTCACCTCCTGGGCGTCCACCAGCAGCCGGATGGCCGGGGGCGGATGCCGGGGATCGAGGGTCACCCGGACCCCGACCTGCACGACATTGCTGCGGACCAGGGTGTTCTGCTGCGGATCGATGATGGCGATCCGGGGCTTCACGGCCTGCAGCACCGATCGCCC
Organism: Candidatus Geothrix skivensis; assembly: GCA_016721195.1. Classification (GTDB taxonomy): domain Bacteria; phylum Acidobacteriota; class Holophagae; order Holophagales; family Holophagaceae; genus Geothrix; species Geothrix skivensis. The sequence continues at coordinate 130,389 of JADKIO010000012.1, forward strand.
CACCGCCGAGGCGTCCCCATCGTACTTGAGCTTCAGGACCGCGGGCCGGCCCTGCCCGGCGGCGCTTTCCGCCTGGATCGAAACCTGGCAGTCCTTGGGGGGGAGGGTCAGGAGGACCCTGAGGGTCTGCCCTTTCGAATAGGGGGGACCGATGGGGGCGCCCGCCTCGGACTGGAGCGCCAGGTCGGTAGCGATGCTGTTCACGAAGGCCTTGAGCCCGGTGACCTCCTGTCCAGGGCCGTCGCCGACCCTCACGGTGAGTTGGAGCTCCCGGTTCTTGAAGCGGGATCCCTCGGTGGGTTCGAGGATCTTGAGGCTGGGGGGGGCGCTGGCGGTCCCTTTGGGCGCCGGAGCACCCTGGGGGCCAGCGGCACGCGGCGGGGTCTTCTTGGCGGCCTTGGCGGCGGGATCACGCCAGCGAAGGCGCCCCTTGGCATCGACCTCCATGGCCATGGCGCTACCCTGGGGACCACCCTCCAGGATTCGGCTGGACTGATCGGCCGTGGCCTTCACCTGCCCGAAGTCGGTCCCCACCGTGCCAGCAGCAGGAGTAGGAACAGCCTTGGATGCGCCAGACACCGACGGAGAGATGGACCCCACCGCGGTGGCGGACTTCCACACCAGTTTCGACTCGACCGGGCTGCTGCTGGCGTATGCGGTTTCGGCCACCAGCGCCAGGGTGCAATCCCATTCGGGAACCTGGATGGGGCAGTGGTAGGTTTCTCCGTTGAGCCAGCCCAGGGCGGAATCGAAGGAGACGCCGTTGGATCGGGTCAGCTTCCGCAGGGGAACGGGCACCCCATCCAGCGTGGCCCGCACCAGGGTGACCGGCTGACCGGGCGCGAAGGTCACCTTGAACGAAAGGATGAGCTGTTCCGACTGCAGGGTGGTCCTTCCCGCAGGGCTCACCAGGGTGACCACGGGCGGGACTACCTTCGGAGGCGCCCCGGCCCCCTTCTGAAGGGTCAACAGGACCGGCTCGCTGGAACCGGCGACGCTGTCCGCCTGCACCAGGAGTGTGGTGTCCTGTTCGGGCAGTCGGACCCGGCAGGTGTACCTGAGTCCGTCATGGAGACTCCCCAGGAAGGCCCCATCGTAGGTGCGCGCCGGGGCGCCGGCGGTAGGGCTGAACTCGAACCGGGCGGCGCGGCCTCCGGAAAGGATCCGGAAGCCGGTCACGGGATTCTCAGGGCGGAAGGCCACCTGGAAGGCCAGGTCCACGGTGCCGGTCGTCACCCTGGAACCCGTTTCCGGGCTCAGGATGCTGAGGGATGGCAGGTCCTCCCGCTGCCGCGGGGACGGCCGGCGAGCCGTTGCGATGGACCACCGGGCCAGCGCCTTCCCGCCCTCCGTGACCGCCAGGAGGGCTCCGGCTCCTTTCGAGAAGGCGATGGAAAGAATGGCCTCGTCCAAGGCGAGCAGCCTCGAGGTGGGGACTCCCTGGTCCAGCCCCGAGAAGGCCTGCAGTTGGCGCCCGGACACGGCGAACAGCCCCGAAGCATCTCCGGCAAAGTCGGTCAGGGTCACGGCCCTGCCCGCGAATCCGGCATCCAGCTGTTTGAGCGTGTGCCCGTCGGACAGCCGCTTGAGCAGGAGGGAGCCGTTCACTCCGCCCACGGCCAGGGAGCGGGCATCGGGAGCATAGGCGATGGCGGAGGCAGGGTCATCCAGGTTCCAGGTTTGGCGAAGGACGAAGCCGGGCACTTCGTGGATCCGCACGGTCCTTCCCACCGCGAGGGCCAGGGTCCTCCCCACGGGGGCAAACCGGATGGACGAACAAGCCGGGCCGGTGGTGGACCAAAGCACGGTCCCCGTCTTGGGGTTCAGGATCAGGGCACCGCTGGCGGTGGCCACGGCCAGCAGGTCCAGATCCGGCGACAGGCTCAGGTCCTGGATGCTGGCGGCAGACCCCCAGACCTTCCGGGGGGCCGCCTCCCCCTCCGCCATGACCGACCAGACTTCGCGTTCCGTGGCCACCCAGACCAGGCCAGCCCTCCCTTCGATGGCAAGGGCCTTGATCGGCTCCGGTCGAGGGGCGAAGACCCGCAGGATCCGGCCCGTGGCGAGGTCCACCACCCGGAGGGCATTGTCCTGCTGCAGGAGCAGGGCCATCATGCCGTCCTGGGAAAGGGCCACCCGCTGGAGGGCCACGGCCCCTTCCAGGGAGCGGACCGGCACGGTGGAGGTCAGCAGTTCCTGGCCGTCCAGTGCCACCGCGGCCAGGAGTCCCAGGAACATGCCGGCGCACCGCCCGAAGCGGAGGAGGCGGGCCTTGCTTTCAGGGAATGCCATGGTGCGACTCGGTCCAGGGGTGGGACAGTCCTCCGAAAACCTAGGAGGGAGGGGGCGGTGGTGGGGGATCGCCGGGGGGCAGGCTGGAGGGGAGGGGCGAGGGCTCCCCGGAGGGCAGGGGCGGCTGGGAGTCCATGGGCTGGGTACCGGCGGGCGGCGGGGTATAGCCGCCTGGGGCCCCCTGGGGCTGGGCGGGGGGGGCCGAGGGAGGCATGGCCCCGAATTCCTGGGGGGAGCGCCAGCGCTGGCTCGTCAGTTCCATCACCCGCTGGTCCTTGATGTTCCGGTTCCCGGACAGCCATCCATCCAGCAGCACCCGGCTCCGGTCCAGGAAGGCCGCGGTGAGGAGGGGGATGAGGAGCGGCAGGAACCGGTTGCTGGCCCCCTCGCAGGTGGTTCCCTGGATGTACTTGTCCAGGTCCTGGGAGCTGTTGTTGACGGCGAGCATGAGCTGCTTGAATTTCTCCGGCGGGGTGTTGTCGCCGTACTTCAGCTCCGCGATGAGCATGTCAATGAGCAGGTTGGCCTTGTTTCTCAGCGTGAGGTACCGGGTGTAGCAGCCGGCGTATTTCACGGAATTCGGCTGGCACTCGGTCTGGACCTTGATGATCTGGTCCTGCCAGAACTCCCGCTTGGAGTTCAGGCAGACGAAGAACTGCATCTTGTTCTTCCGGTTCGCGTTCTCGGAGAGGCAGTCGCTCTCCTCGGCGGCGGGCGGATCCTGGGAAGCCGCCGGGACACCGGTGGTCAGGAAGAGCAGCGTCACTGCCAACCACGGAACACCCTGGCGCATGTTCATGGATCAACCTCTCTGGAGGGACTGCATGGGGTGGTGGGAACCTGCGGTCATTATGGTCCCGGGCGACCCCAAGCAACAGGTTTCGTTTTGATCTGCATCAACTGGTGATGTTAGGAAAACCCTGTTGACATTACAACCAATCAAGAAAAAATGGACCCACTTACATCTCGTCATGGTTTCCAACAACCCCGTTCCTGGATGCTGCATGCAGGCTTGGAGCCCAGGAACTTTCCCCACACCCATGGAGGTGGCGATGAACAGAACACGCCTTTCAAGTCTGATCGTGGCGGCCGCACTTTTCGCCCCGGTCCCTGTAATGGCGCAGGGCAAACAGTTCATGCCCGCGGTCAGCATGCAGCTCAAGACGCGCGAGCTGAATGCCCCGGCTGCGATCAAGGGCCGCCTCGAGGGCATCCGTGCGGAAATCAAGTCCCAGCGGCTCTCCTTCGAAGTGGGCTACACCGAGGCCATGGACCACCCCCTCGAGCAGCTCTGCGGCCTGAAGGTCCCGGCGGATGCGGCTGCGCGCATCGCGGCCCAGATGCCGCTGTCGGCCAAGATGCTGAGCGACGATGCTGTCGCCGTCTCCGCCTACGCCAAGATCACCCCCAGCTTCAAGATGGGCATGGCCCAAAGCCTGGCCACCGGAGGCGTCAGCGCCTCGGCCTTCAACTGGGTCACCCAGGGCAAGGTGACCCCGGTCAAGAACCAGGGCGGTTGCGGCAGCTGCTGGGTCTTCGGAACCATGGCGGCCTTCGAGTCCAGCTGGGCCATCCGCAATCACCAGCTGGTCGACCTGTCCGAACAGGACATCCTCAGCTGCAGCAGCACCCACCCGGCCGGCAATGGCAATGGCAGCTGCAACGGCGGGTGGATGGAGTGGGTGACCAAGACCCTGACCTACCAGGGCACCGGCACCGAGGCCAGCAAGCCCTACACAGGCACGAACGGGACCTGCACGACGATCCCGCGGCCCTACTTCGCCTCCGCCTGGGGCTTCGTGGCCGGATACGGCCTGCCGACCGTGGCCCAGCTCAAGGCCGCCCTCGTCCAGCACGGTGTGCTTTCGGTGGGCGTGATGGCGACCCCGGCCTTCCAGGCCTATCACAGCGGCGTGTTCAACCAGAACGTTGCGGGCCTCAACCACTGCGTGGCCATCGTGGGCTGGGACGACACCATGGGTGGCGGCTCCTGGCTCATCAAGAACTCCTGGGGCACCGGCTGGGGCATGGGCGGCTACATGTGGATCAAGTACGGCGCCAACGGCATCGGCACCCATGCGGTCTGGGTCGACGCCAAGGCCATCCCGCCAGCCCCCGTGGAAGACTGCCTCTCCTTCAACCCCACCAACCTGAAGGTCCAGCACACCGGGAGCAACTACCTGGTGGTGGATGGCAACCATTCGATGATCGCCTTCGGCAGCCAGTCTGATGCCGACAAGGCCATCAACACCATCCGGAAGCACGGATTCCGCCGGATCTGCTTCGTCGGCCGGCCCTTCACCCCTGGCCACGGCATGACCTACTTCCTGCCCTAGCGCACCTCGCTCCACAGGGTGAATGACGCCCTGCTTTCAACGGCAATCACCCCGGCCTACCCTGTCGGGGTGATTGTGTTTTGACCTTTCCCACCCAGGGCCGAACCCCACCCGGAGGATCCATGTTCCTGCCCGCTTCGATTCTGGTCGTGGCGCTCCTGGCCCAGCCGGCCGGGAACCTGCCCAACGAAGCCAAGGGGCTGCATATCCTGTGGGTACCCAGCGCCATGGCCGGATTGTCGAACGAGCCCCCTGGATTCAAGGTCCGGGATCCGATCACCCAGGTCGAGAGCACCTTCACCAGGGCCGAGGACCTGGAGCCCATGCTCGCCACCCTGCCTCCCCAGATGAAGGCGAACGGGGTCTGGATCTCCACCAGCAATGCCTTCTTGTATGTCGCCGAGGAGACAGCCCAGTTGAAGGTCCTCGCTGACCTGGCCAGGAAGCGGGGGGTCAAGGTCTTCCTTGGCGAGCTGGCCGAGCAGCCAAAGGGGTGGAAGGAGCTCAAGGTCCCGTGACCTTTCAACGGGTTGCCCGATGGGTTGGGCCTGCACGCCATTTGCAGGGAAACCCTCGCCAACGACCCGGATGCGCCCCAAGGGCACCCAGAGGCCGGGGGAATACGCGATCGATCGTCAGTCAAAACGTGAGAAAAGGGCCGTGGCGATGAAAGGAACCCCCTGCCCGCGACATTCCCCCTAGAACCGTGCCCTTCTGGTGCGGATCATCCGGGAGTCCGATGGCCTTCCCGGCATCACCCACATCGCGCCGATGGCCACTGACCACGGCGCTCAGCAAGGAAAGGTAGGTAGTGACATGCGAAACCGAAGAATGGGCTACTGGTTGTTCGTTCCATTTATTGCGGGGAGTCTGGCGATGGCAGCCGCCGCCTGCAACCGATCCACCATGGAGGAAAAGGTGAGCCCAACCGTCATCGTCACGAAGGCGGATCATGACAAGACCGTCAAGGTCGCCAAGGGCGGCCAGGTCACGGTGAAACTGACCTGGAGCCCCGGGACCGGGTATGACTGGGTCATCACCAAGATCGATCCCTTGCTGCTCCGGCAGGAGGGGGAAGCCAGCACCGAGCCGGCCAAGGAGCCCATGCCGGGTGCGCCCGAGATCCGGGTCTTCCACTTCAGAGCCCTCAAGCCCGGGACCACCGCGCTGGAGTTCCAGTCCCGCCGGGCCTTCGAAAAGGACGCCCCGTCCATGGGGGAGTTCCGGGTCCAGGTGCTGATCGGCGAGTAGCCTCCTGAAGGCCCCTGTTTCCAGCTCTCGCTGAGGTGGTGGCCGCCCGCTCGGATCCAGGGAATCAGCTGTCTGGCCAGGCCCTTCCTGGCGGGCAGGGCCACAGGCAGGGCCATGCAAGAGCTATGGGGCGCCTCCGGCGCCCCATGTTCGGTTTCCGGCTCGGGCAAGGAGGATGGTTTCCTTCCTGCCGGGGCTCCCACGGAAGGATCTCCCCCTGGCAGGGACTCCCGCTATCCTTGGCCTACGTTTCCCACGGACACCCGCAGCGCCTCCCCCTCTGAAGGGACCCTGGTCCACTTTCTCCAGAAGGACTTCCCATGAACCTTCGACTCCTCGCCCTGCTGCCCCTCCTCGTCCTGGCCGGCTGCAAGCCCACGGCCCAGGAGCTGAAGATCGGTGTGTCGGCCCCCATGACCGGGGATATCTCCGCCATCGGCCAGTCCACCAAGAACGCCATCGCCATCGCCCAGGAGGAGATCAACGCCGGTGGCGGCATCAAGGTGGGGGACAAGCTGGTGAAGGTGAGATTCGTCATCGAGGACGACGAGAACAAGCCGGAGTCCACGGCCACGGTGTTCCAGAAGCTCATCAACCAGGACAAGGTGCTGGCCATCATCGGCTCCCAGACCAGCAAGTGCTCCAACGCGGGCGCGCCCATCGCCGAGGCCGCCGGGATTCCGCAGGTCACGCCCTGGTCCACCAATCCCAACGTCACCAAGGGGCGGAAGTTCATCTTCCGGGCCTGCTTCATCGATCCCTTCCAGGGCCGGGTGGTGGCGCAGTTCGCCACCGAGAAGCTGAAGGCCAAGACCGCGGCGGTGGTCTACGACGTGGCCAGCGACTACAACAAGGGCATCGCCGAGGTCTTCCGGGATGAGTTCACCAAGATGGGCGGCAAGATCGTGGGCTTCGAGACCTACAACACCAAGGACACGGACTTCTCGGCCCAGTTCACCAAGATCAAGGGCGGGAAGCCCGACGTGATCTTCCTCCCGAACTACTTCAACGAAGTGCCCCTCCAGATCCAGCAGGCCCGGAAGCTGGGCATCACCGCCACCATGCTCGGCGGCGACGGCTGGGACAACCCCGAGCTGGTGAAGCTGGGAGGCGCAGTGATGAACGGTGCCTACTTCTCCAACCACTACTCGCCCGACATCGACAACCCCATCGCCAAGGCCTTCATCGCCACCTACCAGACTCGCTTCAAGATCGTCCCCGATGCCGCTGCCGCCCTCACCTACGACTGCGCCCAGCTGCTCTTCAAGGCCATGGCCACCGCCGGCAAGGCCGATTCCAGGGCCATCCGCGAGGCCCTTGCCGTCACCAAGGGCTTTCAGGGGGTCACGGGCGGGATCACTTACGCTGGCTCGGGCGACCCGGTGAAGGGCGCCGTGGTGATCAAGGTCGAGAACGGGAAGTTCGTCTTCGACAGCGCCGTCAATCCCTGAGCCGCCATTGGACACCGTCATCCAGCAGCTGTTCAATGCGGCCCAGCTCGGGGCGGTGTATGCCCTCATCGCCCTGGGCTACAGCATGGTGTACGGGATCATCCGCCTCATCAACTTCGCCCATGGGGACATCTTCATGCTGGGCGGCTTCATCGGGCTGCTGCTCACCACCCACCTCGGCTGGCTGCCCTTCTACCTCATGATGCCCCTGGCCATGCTGCTGACGGCCCTGGCCGGGGTGGCCATCGAGCGGGTGGCCTACCGTCGGCTGCGCCACGCCCAGCGCATGTCGGTGGTCATCACCACCCTGGGCGTGGGCATCTTCCTGGAGAACCTGGTCCGCCTGACCGTGGGCCCCGAGACCCGCCAGCTCCCGGCCCGGCTGCCGACCGCGCCGGTGCTCTGGCTCCAGAACACCCTCGGGGCCTTCGTCACCTGGGACAAGCTGCTGATCATCCTGCTCTCCCTCGCCCTCATGGCCATCCTCTGGCTCGTCATCAACAAGACACTCGTCGGCACCGCCATGCGGGCCGTGGCGGACAACAAGGACGTGGTGCCCCTCATGGGCGTGAACCTCAACCTCATCATCGCGGCCACCTTCGCCATCGGCTCGGCCCTGGCGGCGGCCGGGGGCATCTTCTACGGCCAGGCCTATTCCATCGATCCCTACATGGGCATCGACCTGGGCTGGAAGGCCTTCATCGCGGCGGTCATCGGCGGCATCGGGTCCATCGAGGGCGCGGTGCTGGGCTCCTTCCTGCTGGCGGGAGTGGAGGTCCTCACGGTGGCCTACCTGTCGTCCAACCTGAAGAACGGCATCGCCTTCGGACTGCTGATCCTGCTCCTCCTGGTCTGGCCCAGCGGCATCATGGGCAAGCCCATGCTGAAGAAGGTATAGGCGGCCATGGGTCCTCTGCCCACTTCCCGGCCCTCCAGGCTGCGCTTCTGGATGGTGTGCGGCTTGGTCCTGGCCCTGGCCATCCCGCTGCAGCTGCTGACGGACGCGGGGCTCTTCCCGGCCATCCTCAATCCCTACTACCTGCACCTGCTGACCATCATCGGCATGAACATCATCCTGGTGGCGAGCCTGAACCTGTTGAACGGCTACCTCGGAGAGTTCGCACTGGGACATGCGGGCTTCATGGCGGTGGGAGCCTATGCAGCGGCCACCCTGGCCGCCAAGGTGCTGCCTGCCTCCGGGGCCTTGCCGCCGATCCTCGGTACCGTGCTCACCCTGGGGCTGACCCTGGCTGGCGCCATGCTCGCGGCGGCCCTGGTGGGATACCTCGTCGGCCTGGTGACCTTCAAGACCGTGGGCGACTACCTGGCGATCATCACCCTCGGCTTCAACATGATCATCGTCAACGCCATCCAGAACATCGACGCCCTGGGCGGGCCCCGGGGCTTCACGGGCATCCCCAGGAACACCACGTTCCTGGCGGTCATCGTCTGCACGGTCCTCACCGTGGCGATCCTGCGCAACCTGGTGCAGTCCAGCTTCGGCCGGGTCTGGGTCTCCATCCGGGAGAACGCCATCGCCGCCGAGCTCATGGGCGTGGATCTCAATCGCGCCAAGAACCAGGCCTTCACCATCGCCGCCGCCTTTGCCGGGCTGGCGGGCGGCCTCTGGGCTCAGTACCAGCAGTTCATCACGCCCCGCAGCTTCGACTACATCAAGACCACCGAGATCCTGGTCATGCTCTACCTGGGGGGCATGGCCAGCCTCTCGGGCTCCATCCTGGGCGTGGTGGCCTACACCCTGCTGATGGAGCTGCTGCGGAACCTGCTGAGCGCCTTCGCCCCCCAGTTCGCCGAGTGGCGGATGCTCATCAGCCCCCTGATCCTCATCGTGATCATGCTGACCCGGCAGTTCGGCCTCATGGGCAACCGCGAGTGGTCCTGGCTGCGCCCGGAGCGGGAGTCCTGATGGCCCTGCGCATCGAGGGCCTTGTCAAAGCCTTCGGCGGCCTCACCGCCGTCTCCGGCCTGAACCTGGACCTGGGCGACCGGGACATCCAGGGCATCATCGGACCCAACGGCGCGGGCAAGACCACGGTCTTCAACCTCATCACGGGGATCTACCAACCCGACCGCGGCCGCCTCCGGCTGGGGGAGCAGGAGCTCACAGGGCTCGCGCCGGACGCCATCGCCCGGGCGGGCATCGCGCGCACTTTCCAGAACATCCGGCTCTTCGCCCACATGACCGTGCTGGACAACATCACCATGGCCCTCCATGGTCGGGCCGGCTATTCGCTCTGGGAGGCCGTCCTGCGGACGGGGAACTATCGGCGCCAGGAGACGCGGCTGCGGGTCGAGAGCCGCGACCACCTGGCCCGCTTCGGCCTCGCGGACCGTCAGCAGGAACTGGCCGGAAGCCTGCCGTACGGGGAGCAGCGGCGGCTCGAGATCGCCCGGGCCCTGGCCACAGGCCCCAAGGTGCTGCTGCTGGACGAGCCCGCCGCGGGCATGAACCCCAAGGAGGTGGAGGAGCTGATCCTGCTGATCCGGCAGGTCCACCGGGACTTCCCCCTGGCCATCCTGCTCATCGAACACCAGATGCCCGTGGTCCTGGAGCTCTGCGCCCACATCCAGGTGCTGGACTTCGGCCAGACCATTGCGGCGGGCGCACCCCAGGACGTCACCCGCAACCCCCTGGTGATCGAGGCCTACCTGGGCGAGGCGGAGGCCCCCGCATGAGCCTGCTGCGCGTGGAAAACCTTTCCGTGGCCTACGGCGCCATCCAGGCCCTGCACGGCATCGACCTGGTCATCGAGGAGGGCGAGATCGTCTCCCTCCTGGGGGCCAACGGGGCCGGCAAATCCACGGCCCTGCGGGCCATCTCCCGGATGATCCCCCTCCGGGGCGGCGACATCTTCTACCTCGACCAGAGCGTGAAGCCCATCCCCCCCCACCGGCTGGTGGCCCTGGGCATGGCTCACGTGCCCGAAGGCCGGGGCATCTTCCCCAACCTGACGGTGGGGGAGAACCTGGCCCTGGCGGCCTGGACCCAGAAGGACCGGGGGCGGCTGGCGGCATCCTATGGCAAGGTGTTCGGCCTCTTTCCCCGCCTGGAAGAGCGCCGGGAGCAGCTGGGCGGCACGCTGTCGGGGGGCGAGCAGCAGATGCTGGCCGTAGGCCGGGCGCTGATGACGGATTGCCGCCTCATGCTGCTGGACGAGCCCTCCATGGGGCTTTCGCCGCTGCTGGTCAAGGAGGTGTTCCGGGCGCTGCAGGAGATCAATGACCAGGGCACCACGCTGCTGCTGGTGGAGCAGAACGCCCACATGGCCCTGAAGATCGCCCACCGGGGCTATGTGCTGGAGAACGGCCGCAAGGTGCTGGAGGGCCCCGCGGCCAGGCTGGCCCAGGACCCCCGGGTGAAGGAGGCCTACCTGGGCGTGCCGACGCCGACTCATCCGCCGGACGACTAGGATTCCGCCCCCATAACCGGCTGCCGATCGCCTAGAATGGTCCATGGAATGGCCCCGCCTCGCCTCGACCCTAGGCGATCTTGATCTTCACCTGCTTGGCGAGGGCACCCATTTGCGGGCCTACGAAAAGCTGGGCGCCCACCCCCGCACCGCGGATGGCGTCGAAGGCGTCAGCTTCGCCGTCTGGGCCCCCAACGCCCGCAGTGTCAGCGTGGTGGGGGACTTCAATGGCTGGGACGGCCGGGCCCATCCAATGGCCCAGGCCGGACCCAACGGATTCTGGGAGCGCTTCGTTCCGGGTCTGGTGGCCGGGATGCTCTACAAGTTCGAGATCCATGGCCCCAAGGGCAACCTGCTGCCCCTCAAGGCCGATCCCTACGCCTTCCGCTGCGAGCGGGCCCCGGGCACCGCCTCCATCGTCCACGGGCTGCCGGCCTACGCCTGGGGCGACCAGGCCTGGCTGCAGGATCGACGCAAGGCGAAGGCCCACGCGGAGCCCATGAGCATCTACGAGCTGCACCTGGGCTCCTGGCGGCGGCGGCCGGACGGTTCCTTCATGAGCTACCGGGAGATCGCCGCGGATCTGGCGCCCTATGCCAGCTGGCTGGGCTTCACCCATGTGCAACTGCTGCCGGTGACCGAGCATCCCTACGATCCCTCCTGGGGTTACCAGCCCCTGGGGATGTTTGCACCCACCAGCCGCTTCGGTGGACCCGAGGACTTCAAGGCCTTCGTGGATGCGATGCATCAGGCCGGACTGGGCGTGATCCTCGACTGGGTGCCCGCCCACTTCCCCGAAGATGCCCACGGCCTGGCGGGCTTTGACGGCACCCACCTCTACGAGCACGCTGATCCCCGCCAGGGGCGCCACATGGACTGGGGCACCCTGATCTACAACTACGGCCGGGTGGAGGTGCAGAACTACCTCATCTCCAACGCGCTGTTCTGGCTGGACCAGTTCCACGTGGACGGCCTGCGGGTGGATGCGGTGGCTTCCATGCTCTACCTGGACTACAGCCGCGAGGCGGGCCAGTGGATCCCCAACCGCCACGGGGGCCGGGAGAACCTGGAGGCCGTGGCCTTCCTGCGGCGCCTGAACGAAGTGGTCTATGCCCAGCATCCGGACGCCTTCACGGTGGCCGAGGAATCCACCGCCTGGCCCGGCGTCTCCCGGCCCACGGATACCGGCGGCCTGGGCTTCGGCTTCAAGTGGGACATGGGCTGGATGCACGACACCCTGCGCTACCTGGGCCAGGGCATGATGGCCCGGCCCCATCACCACAACGACATCACCTTCTCCATGCTCTACCACGACGCTGAGAACTACGTGCTGCCCCTCTCCCACGACGAGGTGGTCCACGGCAAGCGCAGCCTCTATGGCCGCATGCCCGGCGACGCCTGGGAGCGCATGGCCAACCTGCGCCTGCTCTATGCCTGGCTCTACGCCCACGGCGGGAAGAAGCTGCTCTTCATGGGCGGCGAGTTCGCCCAAGGGAAGGAGTGGAACCACGACACTGCTCTCGACTGGGGCCTGCTCAACCAGCCTGCCCACAAAGGCATCCACGATCTCCTCTGCGATCTCAATGGCCTCTACCGCCGCCAGCCGGCCCTGTACGAAGGGGACTGCCAGGCCGGCGGCTTCGCCTGGATCGACTGCGGGGACCGCTTCAACAGCGTGCTCACTTTGCTCCGCCGGGCCTCCGATCCCAGCGACTTCATGGCCATCGCCTTCAACTTCACGGCCCTGCCCCGGCTCGACTACCGCATCGGGGTGCCGACCGCCGGGGCCTATGTGGAATTGCTGAACACCGACTCCACCTACTACGGCGGACGCAACCAGGGGAACACGGGCCGGGTGCTGACCGAGCCCATCCCGGCCCACGGCTTCCCCCAGTCCCTGAACCTGACGCTCCCCCCCCTCGCCGCGCTCTTCCTGAAACCTGAGCCGCTCTCCTTCCCGCACCAGTCCTAGGATCCGAAATGGAAAAGCTCATACCCAAGATGCAGAAACTCACCCAGAACCTGTGGTGGTCCTGGAAACCAGAGGTGCGCACGATCTTCCGGGACCTCGACCTGGACCTGTACCACAAGGCCCACCAGAACCCCATGTCCGTGCTGAAGCAGATCTCGACCGAGCAACTGGAACAGCGGGCTGCCGACGTGGACGTGCCCGCCCGGGTGGACCGCGCCCTGCGCCAGCTGCAGGAATACCTCACCCCCACCACGACCTGGGGCCTCACCCATGCCGGAGCCATGCGCTCCCGGCCCATCGCCTACTTCTGCATGGAGTTCGGGGTCCACGAATCGCTGCCCATCTATTCCGGCGGCCTGGGCATCCTGGCGGGCGATCACCTCAAGTCCGCCTCCGACCTGGGCATTCCCCTGGTGGGCGTGGGCCTGCTCTACCACGAGGGCTACACCAACCAGGTGCTCGACGCGAACCTCTGGCAGCAGGACGTGGTGGAACCCTACGACAGCGCGGACCTGCCCATCACGCAGACCGTGGACCGCCACGGCGAGCCCATCCAGGTCTCCGTGGAAATGGCCGGCCGGCTGGTCCACGCCGCCGTACTGGAAGTGCAGGTGGGGCGCATCCGGCTCATTCTCCTCGACACCCGCGTCAAGAAGAACAGCCCCAAGGACGTGGCCCTCGCGGCCCGACTCTATGGCGGCGACCAGCGCATGCGCATCGAGCAGGAGCTGCTGCTGGGGGTGGGCGGCGCCCGGGCCCTGCGCGCCCTGGGCATCCATGCCAGCGTGTTCCACCTCAACGAGGGCCACTCGGCCTTCGCCCTGCTGGAACGGGCCCGCTACCGCATCCAGATGGATGGCCTGGCCCCCCACCAGGCCCTGCAGGAGGTGGCCTCCGCCTCCGTGTTCACCACCCACACCCCCGTGGACGCCGGCCATGACCGCTTCCCCGCCGACCTGATCACCGAGTACCTGCGGCCCCTGGCGGAGGGTCTGAAGCTGCCCCTGGACGAGGTCCTCGGCCTGGGCCGGGTAAATCCCCACGACCACGGCTCCCCCTTCCTGCCCACGGTGCTGGCCCTGAAGCTCACCCGCCGTGCCAACGGCGTTTCGGCGCTGCACGGGGTGGTCTCCCGCAAGATGTGGAACCACCTCTATCCGGGCACCCGGGAGGAGGCCGTCCCCATCGGCCACGTCACCAACGGCGTCCACCTGCCCACATGGCTGGCCACGGAGATGAACCACCTCTACGAATCCCACTTGGGGGTGGGCTACCAGAACTCACTGACCCGACCCGATACCTGGTCGAAGATCGACAACATCTCCTATGCGGAGATCTGGGAGACCAAGCAGGTGCTCAAGGCCCGCACGCTGCGCTTCATCCGCAAGCGCCACGCGGACACGCGGGCACGCCTGGGCCTCCCGGAGATCGAGCCGGCGCCCCTGGATTCGGATGCCCTCACCATCGGCTTCGCCCGCCGCTTCGTGCCCTACAAGCGGCCAGATCTCCTCTTCACCGACCTGGACCGCCTGGACCGCCTGGTCAACCACCCGGAGCGGCCCGTGAACCTGGTCTTCTCCGGCCGCGCCCATCCGGCAGACAACACGGGCAAGGGCCTCATCCAGAGGGTGGGGAAGCTGCTGGAGGATCCCCGCTTCCGGCACCGCATCCTCTTCATCGAGAACTACAACATCCACGTGGGCCGCATGCTCTACCAGGGCATCGACGCCTGGCTGAACAATCCCCAGCGCCCCCTCGAGGCCTGCGGCACCAGCGGCATGAAGGTGGTCCTCAACGGCGGCCTGCACATCTCCGTCCGGGACGGGTGGTGGGCCGAGGCCTATGACGGCGAGAACGGCTTCGCCATCGGGACGGGCGAGATCCATGCCGACCAGGCCATTCAGGATCAGCGGGACGCCGATGATCTGTTCCGCCTGCTGGAGGATGAAGTTGTGCCCCTCTACTACGAGAACCGGAACCACACGGGCATTCCCTGGTGCTGGGTGAAACGCATCAAGAACTCGATCCGGACCCTGGCCTGGCGCTTCAACGCCGACCGCATGGTGAAGGATTACGTCGAGCATCTCTACCTGCCCGCCGCCATCGGCAGCAGCTGCCAGATGCCGCCTCCTTGACCGACCGCTGGATGGCGCAGCAGGCTCCAGTGGAGCCTGCGAAGCCAGGATCCGGCGCGGAGGTCATGCCACGAGCTCAGCCTGGGCGAAGCCCAGCCGGGTGGCGAGACGCGCGACTGAATGTCGCGCGACGAGCCGGGCACCCGGCGGGCTGAGCATCACAACCAAGTCGGCCACCACTTGCAGAGCCAGCCTGCGAAGTCAGAACCCGTGGAAGAGATCATGCCCCGGGTGGCTTGGCTCGTATTTTCCCGACAATTTCTCATTTCCTGGCCCCACCCTGCCGATGAGAGGGGCAAGGAGCGCCCGCCATGGCGGTACTGGCTCATGGACATTCGGTTACTAGGCGCCTGGAACTGGAGCGCAGGGCTTTCCTCGATCTGCTGCGCATGGCCAATACCCTTTCGGAACCGAAGGAGATCGCCCAGCAGCTGGTGGTCCTGGCCCAGCACCTCTCCGGCTGCGAGGCAGTGGCCGTTCGCCTGAAGGTGGGTCCCGGCTTCCCCTATGCCGCCAACCTGGGCCTTCCGGAGCGCTTCGTGGCCATGGAGGATGACCTCTGCCTCAGGGACGACGGCGGACACCTGCTCAGGGACGAGCAACGGCAGCCCCTCCTGGCCTGTCTCTGCGGCGGGGTGCTATCGGGCCAGATCGATCGCCAGGAGCCCTCCTTCACGGACCGGGGCAGCTTCGTCACGGCCTCCACCACCCAGCTCCTGGCGGCCCATGCGGGCTCGGAGTGCCTGGGCCGCACCCGCAACCGCTGCCAGGCCGCTGGCTATGAGACCGTCGGGCTCTTCCCGATCCGACGGGACGGCGTGACCTACGGTCTGATCCAATGCAACGACCGGAGGCCCCGCCGGCTGTCGGCGGAGACCATCGACCTGCTGGAGAATCTGGCGGCCAGCGCGGCACACCTCTTGCAGCTGACCATGGCCTGAAAGCAGGTTGCCGGACACCGAACTCATGAACTTCCCCTCTGGGGTAGATGAGTCCGGTTGAAGCCCTAATGAGGGATGCCTCCATGCCCATGAGCCCCCAGGATGTGATCCAGAACCTTGGCGAGCTGCCGCCCCTGCCCCAGGTGGCCACCCGGGTCATCCGCCTCTCGGCCAATTCGGACACATCCTCCGACGATCTCCAGAACCTGATCCGGATGGATCAGGCGCTATCCGCCCAGGTCCTTCGGATCGCCAACTCGGCCATGTTTGGCCGGGTGCGCGAAGTCACCACCCTGACCCAGGCCATCCTGACCCTGGGCTTTGCCACCACCCGCAGCGTGGTGCTGGCCTCCAGCGTCAAGAACCTCTACACCCGGGGCCCGGTGGGCCTGCAGGAGCGCGTCCTCTGGGAGCACGCCCTGGTGACGGCCATCACCGGCAGCGCCTTCGCCAAGGCGATGGGGTTCAGCACCATGGAGGAAGTCTTTCTGGCGGGCCTGATGCATGACATCGGGAAATGCGTCATGGCCCTGAAGTTCCCGGAGGCCTATGGGGCCCTTCTCCGCCGCATCAATGGCGAGGAGGGCGACCCGATCGGCATGGAACTCGACGCCTTCGGCTTCGATCACACCATGGTGGGCGAGGCCTTGCTCCGATCCTGGAACATCGCGGAAGGGGTCGAGGCCGCGGTGCGCTGGCATCACGATCCCTTGCACGCTGCAGCCCAACACCGCCGGCAGGTGGCCGCCGTGGCCCTGGGGAACCAGATGGCCATCGACCTCCAGGTCGGCGTGGGCATGCCGGACGCGCTGGCCGGAGCCACCTGGGAGGCCATGGACATCCTGCAGCTGGACGATTCGTCCTACCAGGTGCACCGGACCACGGCCCTGAGGGCCCTGGAACAGGACAAGGCCCTCCTCACCGATTTCTGAGGGGGCTTAGGCCAGACCCAGCCGCTTGAAGGTGCGCTTCTTCCCGTCCTCCACCTCGGGCTGGTCGAAGGGGTCCAGATCCATGGCCACGCCCAGGAGGCCCACGATGGCCTGCCAGGCCATCATGAAGGCCCCCAGGCCCTGTTCGTCGAGCCGGGGCATGGACCAACGCAGCACCGGCACGCCCGCCGCCTCCAGGGCCTCCGCAGAGCCCAGGGCCTGGGCGCGAAGGATGTCGGCACCCTGGAGCCCGGCCAGACCCGGATAGGGAGATCCGGGCGGTGGATCCAGTCGCTCCGGCGCCGGGCTGCCGTCCACGGTCATGAGGATCACGCCCAGGTTGCGGGGGCCCGCCATCCAGCGCTGCAGCTGGCTGTGCTGATCCACGGGCCCCACGGCCCGGATGGGGGTGAAGCCCTTGCGGGTGCCGTCCCTGGCCACCTTGCCCAGGGATTCCGCGATGAGCTGCACCCACCAGGCGGACAGGCTGTCCAGGCGCATGGCATAGGGGAAGAGCACCCACTCTGAGACGCCCCGCTCATGGGCGTCCAGCAACAGGGCCACGGTGGCGGCGATGCGGTCGCGCCAGGGACCGGCATCGGCCTCCAGCTCGGCGATCACCTCGCGGCCCCCGCGCAGGAAGGCTGCCGCATCCCGGCCCATCCAGGCCAGGGGCAGGGTGCCGATGGGGGTGAAGGCCGAGAAGCGGCCCCCCACTTCCACGGGAATGGGCAGGATGGGGCAGCCGTTGGCCCGGCCCCAGGTGGCCAGGGGATTCGCGTCATCCTGGGTGACGAGGATGGGCGGGGCAAGTTCGGCAAACCCCGGCAAGGCGCGAAGGCGGGCGATCCAGGTCCAGAGCTCCAGGGTCTTGCCGCTCTTGGAGGCACAGACCAGCTGGTCCCCAGGCTGGAGCCGGAACTCCGGAGCGGGTTCCGGAGAGGCCAGCGGCACCCAGTGGCGGAAGGACCGGTCGTCCCCGAAGGCGCGCACCAGGGTTTCCGAAGGCAGCAGGGAGCCCCCGATGCCGCACCAGAGCAGGCGCCGGTCGGGGTCCAGGGCGGGCAGGGCCGGCTCGGCCACGTGGCGCCAGCCCCCCATGGGATGGTCGGTGATCGCCTGCCAGTACGCTCGAATGTCCATCTCAGGCTCCCTTGGTCGGAATGGTGGCATAGAGATCCAGATAGGCCCGGGCCGGCCCCTCCCAGCCGAACTCGGTGGCCATGCCCCGCCGCTGGACCTGGCGCCAGGCCGTGGGCTCCCGGAACAGGGCCAGCGCCTGGTTGATGGCCTCGCCCAGGGCCCAGCCGCTGGCGGTCTCGAAGGTGAAGCCGGTGGCGGTGCCCGCCGCCAGGGTCTCCGGGGTCACCCCCACCACGGTATCGGCCAGGCCCCCCGTGCGCCGCACCAGGGGCAGGGCCCCGTAGGCCAGGGCGTAGAGCTGGGTCAGGCCGCAGGGCTCCTGGCGGGAGGGCACCAGGAACACGTCGGCCGCCGCATAGGCCTGGTGCGCCAGGGGCTCGCTGTAGCCGATGTGCACGGCCACGCGCCCGGGGTGGCGCTGGGCCGCCTGGCGGAAGGCCCCCTCGGCGTGGGGATCCCCGGTGCCGAGCACCGCCAGCTGGGCCCCGCGGGACACGAGGTGATCGACGTTGTCCAGTACCAGATCCAGCCCCTTGAGGGGATCCAGGCGGCTCACCGCCGCAAAGAGCGGCGCGGCCGGATCCTCCTGGAGCCCCATCCGGCGCTGGAAATCCGGGCGGTTGGGCCCGCGGCGGGAGGGATGCTTCAGGTCGTAGCGGCAAACCAGGTGGGGGTCCCGGGCCGGGTGCCAGATGCTCCGGTCCACGCCATTGAGGATGCCCCGGAGGCTGTCACTCCGGTGGGCCAGCAGGCCCTCCAGTCCGTGGCCGCCCGCCTGCTGGATTTCCCGGGCATAGGTGGGACTCACGGTGCTGAGGCGGTCGGCGAGCCGCAGGCCAGCCTTGAGATAGCCGATGTCGCCATGGAACTCCACGCCTTCCGGCGTGAAGGCATGCCGGGGCAGCCACAGCTCGTTCAGAAGCGCGGCCGGGAAGCGCCCCTGGAAGGCGATGTTGTGGATGGTCATCACCGTGGCGGGCCGGGGGCCTTCGCCATAGGCCACGTAGGCGGGCATGAGGCCCGTGGGCCAGTCGTGGCCATGGAGGAGCTCCGGGCGCCAGCCCTCTCCGTCCCCCTGTCGACCCAGGTGCGCAGCCGCCCAGCCCAGGGCGGCGAAGCGCCGGGCCAGGTCCGAGGGATGGTCGTAGGGGCCGCCGGCCCGGCCGAAGAAGGCCGGCTGGTCCAACAGGTAGAGGGGCAGGCCGGGGGCTTCGGCCCGGAGGATCCGGGCAGGCCCCCCACCCATGAGTTCCGGCAGGGCCAAGACACTGCCCTGCACCTCGACCGCCGAAAGGATGGCCGGGTAGGCGGGCAGCAGCATGCGCACATCGGCGCCCTGGGCGCGCATGGCCCTGGGCAGTGCCGCCATCACATCGCCCAGGCCGCCGGTCTTGACATAGGGGAACAGCTCGGACGCAACGAACAGAATCTTCAAAATCTTAGGTCTCCAGCTGGTTCAGCATGCGCTGGGAGATCAGGGTAACGCCCCCGGCAGTGCGGTAGAAGCGGCGGGCATCCTCCTCGGGATCCTCCCCCACCACCAGGCCCTCGGGGATGCGGCAGTCCCGGGCCACGATGCACCGGCGCAGCCGCGCGTGGCGGCCGATGTCGCAGTCCGGCAGCACCATGGCGCCATCGAGGCGGGCGTGGGAGTGGACGAAGACCCGGCTGGAGAGCAGGGAGTGGTGGACGTGGGCCCCGGAGATGACGCAGCCTCCCGAGACCAGGCTGGAGAGGGCCACGCCATTGCGCATCTCGCCCGCGTGGACGAACTTGGCCGGGGGCAGCTGCTCCTGGTGCGTGGTGATGGGCCAGGTCTCGTCGTAGAGGTTGAGGGCCGGCACCACGCTGGTGAGGTCCATGTTGGCCTCCCAGTAGGAATCCACGCTGCCCACGTCGCGCCAATAGGGGTCGGTGTGGCCTTCGTTCGGGATGCAGCTGCTCTCGAACCGGTGGGCGAACACCCGGGCCTCATGCACCATCCTGGGGATGATGTCCTTGCCGAAGTCGTGGCCGGAATCCGGATCCGCCGCGTCCCGGATGAGGGCCTTGTAGAGGAAGTCTGCCTTGAACAGGTAGATGCCCATGGACGCGAAGGCGTGCTCTGGTTTTCCCGGAATGCAGGGGGGATCCTCCGGCTTTTCCACGAAGGCGACGATGCGGTCTTCACTGTCCACCTGGGCGATGCCGAAGCCCCTGGCGGCGTCCCGGGGCACCTCCAGACAGGCGATGGTCATATCGGCCTGGTGGTCCAGGTGATCCTGGAGGAACACCTTGTAGTCCATGCGGTAGATGTGGTCCCCGGCGAGGATCAGCACGTTCCTGGGGTTGGCCGACTGGATGCTGCTCAGGTTCTGGTAGACCGCGTCGGCAGTGCCGCTGTACCACGCGTTCTTGTCCATGCTCTGCTGGGCCGGCAGCACATGCACGTACTCGTTCAGCTTGCCCGCCAGGAAGGTCCACCCGAACTGGAGGTGCTCCAGCAGCTTGTGCGAGTTGTACTGGGTGAGCACCATGATCTTGCGGAACCCAGAATTCACGCAGTTCGACAGGGTGAAGTCGATGATGCGGTACTTGCCCCCGAAGTCCAGACCCGGCTTGGCGTAGTGGTCCGTGAGATCCATCAGGCGCTTGCCGCGCCCGCCCGCCATGACCAGGGAAACGGTGTGGCGGGGGGTGAGTCGCGATTCCGAGATGGGCAGCATGGGCATCCTCGGGCTAGGCCTGGGTGAATGATAGCCACTCTAGGGTTAGGCCCAAGGGCCTGTCCGGACTTCGGCGCGAAGGGCCTCCGCCAGCTCAACCAGGAAGAGGGGTCGGGGCACGGTCCGGAACCCGTAGCCCATCAGCCCCACGTGGGGCAGCTGTCCATCCAGCAGGGTGAAGCCCCGGGCGGCGAGGCGCGCATCCAAGGCTGCCAGGGCGGCGCGGCTGGCCTCGGCTTCGAGGCTGAACATGCTTTCGCCGAAAAAGGCCCCGCCCAGGGACACGCCATAGAGCCCGCCCCGGAGCTCACCCCCCCGCCAGGCTTCCACGCTGTGGGCGTGGCCCGCCCGATGGAGTTCCACATAGGCCGCGCGCATCTCCGTCGTGATCCAGGTGCCATCCTGGCCGGGGCGGGGCACCCGGGAGCAGTGGCCGATGACCGCCTCGAAGGCGGAATCGAAGCGGATCTCGAAGGGGTGCTGCCGGAGCTGCCGGCGGGTGCGGGCCGAGAGGTGCAGGTGGCCCGGCCGCAGCAGGGCCCGCTCGGGCGGCGACCACCAGAGCAGGGGATCACCCTCCCCGAACCAGGGGAAGATGCCGCTGCGATAGGCCAGCAGGAGCCGGTTCACGCTGAGGTCACCGCCGATGGCCAGCAGCCCCTCCTCCGCCAGCTCCGGGTCCGGGAAGACCAGACTCTGGTTCAGCCGAAAGACAGGCACAGCCGGCCGCCCTTGAGGTCCACCTTGGCCTTGCCGCCCTTGACCAGGGGCCCGAAGAGCAAGGCCTCCGCCAGGGGACGGCGCAGCTCCCGCTCGATGAGCCGGGCCATGGGGCGGGCCCCGAAGGCCGGGTCGTAGCCCTTCTCCGCCAGCCAGGCCCTGGCCTTGGGGGTGCAGGTCAGGGTGACGGCCTTTTCGGCCAGCTGAGTCTCCAGCTCCCGCAGGTGCTTGTCGGCCACGCGGACCATCTCGGCCCGACCCAGGGGGGCGAACTGGAGGATGGCGTCCAGGCGGTTGCGGAACTCCGGGCTGAAGGCCTTTTCGATGGTCCCCGTGGCGGAGCGCCGGGCCCCGGCTTCGGCGAAGCCCACCTGCCGGGCCGACAGCTCCCGAGCGCCCACGTTGGTGGTCATGACGATCACCGTATGTCGGAAGTCCGCACTGCGCCCGTGGCTGTCCGTGAGCGCGGCATGATCCATCACCTGGAGCAGCACGCCGAAGAGGTCCGGGTGGGCCTTCTCCAGCTCGTCCAGCAGCAGCACGGCGTGGGGCTGCTTGCGGATGGCGTCCGTGAGCAGGCCCCCTTCCTCGTAGCCCACGTAGCCCGGTGGCGCGCCGATGAGCCGGGCCACGGCGTGCTTCTCCTGGTACTCGCTCATGTCGAAGCGCAGGAAGGCGATGCCCAGGGCCTTGGCCAGCTGCTTGGAGAGCTCGGTCTTGCCCACCCCCGTGGGCCCCGCGAAGAGGAAGCAGCCCATGGGCTTCAAGGGATCGCGCAGGCCCGAGCGGGCCAGCTTGATGGCACTGGCCACCGTTTCACAGGCCGCGTCCTGGCCGAAGATCTGGGCCCGGAGGGCCGCCTCCAGGTGGGCCAGGGCCTCGCGGTCATCGGCACTGACGGAGGCCACGGGGACGCGGGCCATGCGCGCCACCACCGCTTCAATCTCTTCAACGCCAATCCGTTTCACGCGGCTCTTCTTCGGCAGCAGCTTCTGGGCCGATCCCGCCTCGTCCACCACGTCCAGGGCGCTGTCCGGCAGCTTCCGCTCCGGCAGGTGCTTGGAGGCCAGCCGCACCGCGGCCTCCAGGGCCTCCGCCGAGAAGCTCACCCCATGGTGCGATTCGTAGGCCGACTTCAGCCCCTGGAGCACCCCCAGGGCGTCCTCGACGGAAGGCTCGCTCACCTCCACCACCTGGAAGCGGCGGGAGAGGGCCCGGTCCCGGTCCAGGGAGCCCTTCAGGTCCTGGAAGGTGGTGGCGCCGATGCAGCGGAGGTCCCCGGAGGCCAGGGCCGGCTTCAGCAGGTTGGCCGCGTCCATGGCGCCGCCCCCGGTGGCCCCGGCCCCCACCAGGGTGTGCATCTCGTCCACGAAGAGGATGGCCCCGGGCCGGTCCGCCAGGGCCTTGAGCACGGCCTTGAGCCGCTCCTCGAAGTCCCCCCGGTAGCGGCTGCCCGCCAGCAGCGCCCCCAGGTCCAGGGCGTAGATCCGCGCGGCCTTCAGGGGTTCGGGTACCGAGCCCTCGTGCATGCGGCGGGCCAGGCCCTCCACGATGGCGGTCTTGCCCACGCCGGGCTCGCCCACCAGCAGGGGGTTGTTCTTCCGGCGCCGGCAGAGCACCTGGGCCATGCGGGTGATCTCGGCCTCCCGGCCCACCAGGGGGTCCAGGCGGCCCGCGGCGGCCCGGGCCACCAGGTCCGTGGCGTAGGCCTCCAGGGGATTCTCGGCCACGGTGGCCTCGTCCTCCTCCTCGAGAGGCGCTTCCTTCTTCACCGACGCCTTGGGGGCGGCGGGACCGTGGCTCAGCACCTTCAGCAGGGCCAGCCGCCGGATGCCGTGCCGCTCCAGGAGCTGCCGGGCGTGGCTGGACTCCTCATCGAGAAAGGCCGGGAGCAGCTCGCCGCCCTGCACGAGGCGCTTGCCGGAGCTGAAGGCGTGGACCAGGGCCCGCTCCACCACCCGGATGAAGCCCAGGGTGCTGTGGGGCTGGAAGGGCTCGCCTTCGATCAGGGGCTGGAAGTGCTTGTCCAGCACCCCCTCCAGATCGGCCCGCAGGACATCCAGCTTCACGCCGCAGGCCCGCAGGATCCGGGCTGCATGGGCGTCCTCCAGCAGGGCCAGCAGCAGGTGCTCCAGGGCCACGTCCTCGTGCCGGCGGACCTTGGCCAGCTCGAAGGCCCGCTGGAAACCTTGGTTCAGTTCGGGGCTCAGCTGGGGTGCGTCAGGCATCGTTTTCCTCGATGGTGAGGAGCAGGGGGAAGCCCTCGCGCTCCGCCAACTGACGGCCGCGTTCGGCCCGGGTCTCCGCCACGTCCCGCGTGTAGATCCCGGCCACGCCGACACCGGCCCGGTGGACGGCCAGCATGATGGCGGTGGCCTCGGGCTCGGTCTTGCGGAAGACGGTCTTCAGCAGGAAGACCACGAACTCCTGGGTGGTGTAGTCGTCGTTGTGCAGCAGCACCTTCCACATGCCCGGCTCGCGCACGGCGGCCCGCTTGCGGGTGAGAACCTGGCCCCCTTCCTTCACCTGCCTGGCCATGTCAGGGCGGCTTTCAAAGGGGGGGGGGGGGGGGGGGGGGCGGGGGGGGGGGGCGGGGGGGGGGGGGGGGGGGGGGGGGGGGGGGGGGGGGGGGGGGGGGGGGGGGGGGGGGGGGGGGGGGGGGGGGGCGGGGGGGGGGGGGGGGGGGGGGGGGGGGGGGGGGGGCCCGCCCCCCCCCCCGGGGGGGGGCCGGGGGCCCGGGCGCCCCTGGGGGGGGGGGGGGGGGGGGCCCGGGCCGGCCCCCCCTGAAAGTAGACCCTTTTGCCTCCGGGGGATCAGCATAGCGGGGCGGAGGGCCAGGTGGCCCTGAAGGTCACCTCGCCCGGATGGGGCGGGATGCCAGCCGCTCAGGGAACCACGTTGTAGGCCAGGGAGACGAGGTCGAATTCACCATAGGTCCAGGCGCCGCTGGCCGAGTGCCACACAGTTTCCCCTCGGGTGGCGACCCGTGCTGGCCCCACCTTGGCATAGTTGCTCAGGGGCGTGGTCCAGCGCATCCGGGTAAAGGTGCTGCCGTCGGGCGATCCTGCCGAACGGTCGTCCGATACAAAATCGACGAGTTCACCGCGGTCATTGAAATGCAGTTCCGCGCCGATCGAGTTGGCCCTGAGCGTGAAGCGGGCCCTGACCTTGGAGGCGTCGATGGGCTCCCAGGTGATGTGGGGCGAGACCAGTGCCCCCGGGGCGAGGATGCAGAGGTCGTTGAAGAGGGTCACGGTTTCGCCGCGCGTCAGCTCCGCCCCCTTGGCATCCACCATGGATACGACCGAAAGCAACTTCACCCGCATGGTGGCCCCGCGCTCATCAAAGGCATGGAGCACGTCCACCGGGAGGCCCGACTTGGTGGCGTTCATCATGAAGAATCGGCGCGGGGTATCGAAGGTGTTGACTTGTTCGGCGGTGAAGGCCATCCAGGGGTCCGTGGCACTGCCGCGGATGCGCCCTTTCCAGGTGGCCCGGAAGCTGTGGATGCGGGGCTGGCCCAGGGCGCCTGAGCGGCGCACGTACCGCTGAACCGGTTCCGGCAGAGCCCCCAGGTCGGCCTCGCCGAGCAGGGTGCCTGCCGGGGCCGCAGGGTCAGGGCGGTGGAGACACCGCTCGAACTCGGCCCGCAGGCTCCAGGGGCCCCGGGAGGCGAAGCCGTACAGCACCCCCACCAGCAGCAACCCGTTGGCCACTGTTCCGAATTTGGCATCGCTCCAGGAGGCTGCGATGACCCCCTGGGAGACCAGCAGGGCGAGGGCCCCTAGGATCCACCACCCCCGTGGCCAGAACCAGGCCGCCCCGGAGGTGGCGAGCAGGAGCAGGGCCGCCAGGAGCCAGAGGGCGCCCATGCCCTTGCTGATGGGCCGGGTCAGCTGGGCCAGCTCGGCGTGGCCAAAGGCTTTGGCGAAGCCCATCAGGTGGATGAGGCCATGAAGGGCCAGGACCACGATGAACACACTCCGGATCATGGAACCCCCCACAGCCGATGAGGACCATACGCTCTCATATGCCTTCGCAGGCTATCTTAGGGCCGGACTTCCCGGTTCAGGTGGAGGAATCCGCCCCGGGCCAACTCCCGGAGGAAGAGGGCGGTTCGGAGGGTGGTGTCGGGCTCTTCGGGGAAGGCCGCGGCCACCACCCCGATCACTTCAGTCACGGTCCGGGCCCCGTCGCAGGCCCGCCAGACCGCCGTGCCCCGGGCGTCCAGCTTCACCCGATAGGTGGGCTTCTTCATCATCCGCAGCAGCCAGCCCCAGCGCGGGGACAGGATCTTCGGCCGCAGCAGGATCAGGTTGCCCTGCTCGCCCGGTTCCGAGGCCAGGGCACGGATGGGGATGGCCGCGAGGAAGGCTTCGTCGGGGAAGGTGGTCATGGTTGAGTCCCGATGGGGAGGATGAAAGCCAAGGCCCGGCTTGGCCGGGCCTTGGCGCGGGGGTCCGGGGGTGTGCGCGCTAGCGCGGGACCCCCGGATTAATTTAGAAATTCGCGCTGGGAGGCGCGGGCTCGTCGGCTTCGCCGGCGTTGGCCAGGGGCACCCGCACGAGGTAGACCGCGATGCCCGCCAGGATCAGGAGGCTGATCCAGAAGGCGCCCGGGGCCAGGGTGACGCCCGTCTTGTCGACGCCCCAGATGAATTTGGTGAGCTGGTATTTCACCTCGAAGAAGGCGAAGGAGGCGAAGACCAGGCCCACCAGGGCTTCACCGGCGATGAGGCCGGCGGCCAGCAGCACGCCATTGTTTTCCACGCGCACCTTCTGGGCCTCATTGAGGCCCCGCTTGGCGCCGAACATCTCCACGGCGCCCTTGATGAGGCCGCCCAGGAAGATGGCGAAGGTGGTTTCCAGGGGCAGGTACATGCCCACCGATACCAGCATGGGGCTCTTCACCTGCATGAGGATGAAGGCGAGGCCCATCATCATGCCCACGATGATCAGCGGCCAGGCCATCTTGCCTTCCACGATGCCGCGGCTCAGCAGGGCCATGAGGCCGGCCTGGGGCGCGGCCAGCTGCTTGGAGCCGAAACCGGCGTCCAGAGAAAGCACCGCCTTCTTCTGGTCCGCAGGCAGCTGCTTCACCTGGTCCAGGGTGTAGGTCTTGCCATCGGGGGCGGTGACGACCTGCACCTGCTGGGCAGTGAGCTCGGCGATGCGCTTGGTGCCCTGGGCGGAGATGTCGCCTTCGTGGAGCACCATGAGGGGGATGAACAGCACCACGGAGGCCAGGGCCACGCCCAGGAGGTCGCCCATCTCCATGCGCCAGGGGGTGCCCCCGAGGATGTGCCCGGCCTTGAGGTCCTGGAGCATCTCGCCAGCGACGGCGGCGCTCACACAAACGATGGCGGCCACGCCCAGCACGGCGGCGACGCCCTCCTGGCCCTTGACGCCCAGGATGACCATGACGAGGGCGGTGAGGACCAGGGCGGTGAGCGTCAGGCCGGAGATGGGGTTGTTGCTGGAGCCCATGATGCCGACGAGGTAGCCGCTGATGGCGGCGAAGAAGAAGCCGAGGATGACCATCACGAGGGCCGCCACGAGGGAGACCAGGGCGCCCACATGGAAGATCTGCCAGGTGACCAGGAAGGTGACCGCGGCGGCGAAGCCGATGCCGCCCAGCACGTAGGTGAAGGGCAGGTCCTTGTTGACGCGATCCACCACGTGATCGCCGGTGGCGGCCTTCTTCACGTCGGAGACGGAACGGGTGAGGCCGGTGGCCAGGCTCTTACGCATCCGGAAGAGGGTGAAGCCGGCGCCCACCAGCATGCCGCCGATGGCGATGGGACGGACGATGAACTTCCAGACGCTGTAGGACAGGGCGATCCAGTCGCTCTGGGGGGCGTCGGCGGGCAGGACACCGGGAGCCAGGAAGTAGCAGATGATCGGCACCAGCAGGCCCCAGGCGATGATGCCGCCGGAGAAGTTCAGGGCACCCAGCTTGGGGCCGATGATGTAGCCCACGCCCATGTAGGCGGGGCTGATGCCGGGAGAGCTGAGCAGCATGCCGCCCGCCACCTTGGCCTTCCAGTTCGCAGTCAGGGTGATGGCCGTGGTCTTGAAGGCGGCGAACTTCTCCCAGGTGGTGGCGAAGAGCTGGATCTGCACCAGGGCCTGGATGGCGGCCCCGATGCCCATGGCCCCGAAGAGGAACTTGGTGCCGCTGCCACCCCGGGCGCCGGCCTTGTGGATCTCGGCGGCGGCCACGCTCTCGGGGTAGGGGAGCTCCGCGTCCTCGACCATCACGCGCCGGAGCAGGGCCACAAACATGATGCCCAGCACGCCGCCCGCGAACATGATCAGCGAGCTGGTGACGTAGTTGCCGGCGGTGAAGAACTTGGGCCAGATGCCGCTGATGACGAAGGCGGGGATGGTGAAGATGGCGCCGGCGGCCACGGACTCGCCGATGCTGCCCACGGTCCGGGCCATGTTCTCTTCGAGGATGGTGCCCTTCATGAGCTTGATGAGGGCCATGCCGATGACCGCCGCGGGGTAGGTGGCGGCGATGGTCATGCCGGCCTTCAGGCCCAGGTAGGCATTGGCCGAGCCGAGGATGACGGCCATGACGAGGCCGATGAGCACCGCCCGCAGGGAGAACTCCCGCATGTTCTGGTCGGAGGGGACAAAGGGTTGCATCGGTGCTCCTGTTGAGGCACGAAGGGAAAGATGAATACCGGATGGAGCGGATAGTCTAATACCGAATCAAACCAGGGGCACCGCAGGGGGTCCCCGATCCTGATGGGGTAGGCTCGCTTCAACAGTGGGGATCCTTCATGCGCCTGATCAACAGCTTTCTCGTCACGGCTTTGACTTTATTGACAGCTTGTCAAAGCACGCCCACTGTCACCGTCCCGCAGCCCCCGGTGGTCCAGGTGCCCCTGGGGCCCCCGCCGAAACCCAGGATCGCCCTCGTCCTGGGGGGAGGTGCCGCCCGGGGCTTTGCCCACGTGGGGGTCATCCGGGTGCTGGAACAGGAGAAGATCCCCATCGACATGGTGGTGGGCACCAGCGTCGGCAGCCTGATTGGCGCCATCTACGCTTCTGACCTCAGCAGCTTCGAACTGGAGTGGACCGCCTTCCAGCTCGAAAAGGACGACCTCTTCGATTTCGGGGTGGTGAACGCCGTGGTGGGCATGGGGTTCGCCAAGGGGGACAAGCTCGAAGCCTGGGTGAAGAGCCACATCAAGACCGCCAACATCGAGAACCTCAAGCTCCCCTTCACCGCGGTGGCCGCCGACCTCAACTGGGGCTACAAGGTGGCCCTCGACAAGGGCTCCGTGGCCCGGGCCATCCGGGCCAGCGCCGCCATCCCGGGGGTGTTCCAGCCGGTCAAGCACCAGGGCAAGATCCTGGTGGATGGGGGCGTGGTGGACAACATCCCCATCTCCGTGGCCCGGGCCAAGGGCGCCGACATCGTGATCGCCGTGGACATCAGCGGCAACCTGGGCAACACCAACATCACCAACCTCCTGGATGTCTCCCTCCAGGCCACCAACATCATGTTCGCCCTCAACGTGGAGCAGGCCAAGAAGGATGCGGACGTTCTCATCACGCCCGCGGGCATCGGCGACATCGGGATGCTCGACTTCTCCCAGAAGAAGCGCTGCATGCAGGCCGGCATCGACACCACGAAGCAGGCCATGCCGGCGATCCGCAGGGCCATCGAGGCCTGGGTCTCGGCCCGCACCCGACCCACCATGCCAGTCCCGGCTCCGGCGCGCTGAAGCCCAAGCCCATGTCGCCGCTCCTCACCAGCAAGGCCAATCCCCGGTTCCGCAGCCTCCAGGAGCGCCTGAGGGGCCAGGGCCAGCGGCGGCAGGCCACCCTGCTCCTCGGCGACAAGCTCATCGAGGCCTGGGCCCAGGCCCGGCAGACTCCCGCCGGAGAGCGCCTGCAGCCGACTCTTTGGCTGCGGCTGGAGCAGGCCCACCCCCATCCCCTGGAGGTCACTCTGGGACTCGAAACGCTGGTCCTGGGGGAAGCCCTCATGCGGGAGCTGGCCGACGCTGGCAGCCCCCCCGAGCAGGCCCTGCTCATGGACCTGGGGCCTGAGCCCACGGGGCCCCTGGCGGCCCGGGTGATCGGCGCCTGGGGCATCCAGGACCCCGGCAACCTGGGCGCCATCCTCCGCAGCGCTGCCGCCTTCGGCTTCCAGGAGGCCCTGCTGGGGCCTGGTTGCGCCGATCCCTTCCACCCGAGATCCCTGCGGGGCAGCATGGGCGCGGCCTTCCTTCTGCCCCTGCGGCGCATGGAGGAACTGCGCCCGGATCCCGGCCACTGGTACGCCCTGGATGGTGGACCCGGGGCCCTGCCCTTGTCCGGTGCGGACCTTGCCGAGCCCCTGCGCCTGTGGGTGGGCAGCGAAGGCCGAGGCTGGCAGGGCGTGGCCTTGCCCCCCGGCATGCAGCGCCTGGCCATTCCCATCCAGGGCATCGAAAGCCTCAATGCTGCCGTGGCTGCGGGGATCGCCTGCTATGAAGCGGCACGGAGGTGCAGACCATGACATCCGGCTGGCTCCTCCACCTGCTCAGCACCCTGATCCTATCCCTGTTCTTCCTGCTGGCCTTCCGCTTTCCCGGCGCCCTGGGCGGGTGGCTGGAACCGGCCATGGCCCTGCTGTTTCCCCTGCTGCTCCTGGATGGGCTGTTCAAGGGGCGGCACCCCTTCTGGGCCTGGGCCACCCTCCTGGCCGGGCTGATCCTGCTCTACCTCTGGGTGCCCCAGACCCTCGCCAGCAAAGGTGGCCTGCCCTTCGGCCTGGCCGCGCTGGGCATGCTCCTGCTGAGCCTCTGGGAGGCCACGGGGCTCTGGCTCGTGGCCATGGGCGCCCGCTGGATGGCCCGGCGAACCGGAGCCCTGGGCGCCGCCCTGGCGGCCGCCCTCCTGCTGCTGGCCTGGGAGTCCTGGGGCTTCCACGTCTATCCCTGGACCTGGGGCGCGGCCTTCGGCGCCCTGCCCTGGACCGCGCGGGGAGCGGCCTTCCTGGGAGCCTCGGGCCTTTCGGCGCTGGCCTGGGGCGGCGGTGCCTGGGTGGCGGCCACCCTGGCCGGCGGCGGCTCCGCCCGCCGGGCCCTGGCGGGTCCAGGCCTGGTCATCGGCTTCTTCCTCCTCGCCGGGGTTGCCTGGTACCTGCTCCCCCGCGACGCAGCCCGCAGCCTGGACGTGGCCATGATCCAGCCCAACTTCCCCGCGGGGCAGCGCTGGGTGGGCATGGAATCCGAGATGTGGCGGCGCAGCGACGCCCTGTTGCGCGCTCAGGGCTGGCCCCGGCCGGGCCAGACCACCCTGCTGCTCTGGCCCGAGAGCTCGGTCCTGGGCCGGGATGACCGCCAGGCGGACCCGCGGCTGGGGGCCGAAGCCACCCGCCGGAACCTGGCCTGGCTCTTTGGCACCGAGGGTGGCCCCTACAACCTGGTCCGGGGCGAGGCGGCGGGACGGCCGGCCTTCCTGTTTGCGAAGACCGAGCCCATGCCCTTCGGGGAGCGCATGCCCGGTCCCGCGTCCCTCCGGAACTGGCTGGACCAGCAGCTGGGCTTCCTCTCCCAGGAGGCGGGCGAGCTGAGGTCGGACTGCGCCTTCGTGGTGCCCAACGGGGCCACCGAGGTGCGGATCCATCCCCTCATCTGCAGCGAGGCCCTGATGCCCGAGCGCACCCGCCGGGGCCTGGCCCTGGGCCGGGCGGATCTGCTCAGCAACCACACCAACGACGGCTGGTTCGATCGCAGCATCGCCACGGACCTGCACGGGGCCCAGATCCGCCTGCGGGCCGCCGAGTTGGGCGTGCCCCTGCTGCGGGCCACCCTCACGGGGAAGTCCGGCCTCTTCCGGGAAGACGGCCGCTTCGAGCTGTGGGGCGAACCCCTCAGTGAAGGCGCCTATGCCGTGACCTTGACGTGGCGACCAGTCCACACGCCCGCGCGGTCGGCGCTGCTCATCCCCTTCCTGGTGACCGCGCTGCTCACCGGGAGCCTCCTGCTAGGATGGAAGGCCACCCTCCGGAAACCCTGATGAATCGTGACTTCCTCATACCCGAGCCGCTGGCGACCCCCTTTGGCACCGTGGCCTTCTTCGATGAAACCTGGACCGTGGACCCCCGGGAGCTCCAGATCTTCTTCCAGGCGGAGCAGGTCTACTGGACCGCCTACCGCACCATCGAGCAGTGGCGGATGCTGCTGGCCTGCTCCCGCATGCTCACGGCCCGCCTGGTTCCCGAAGGCCACCGGGGGGGGCGCCTGGTGGCCGCCACCCGGCTCTGGTCCGATCACGCCTACGAGGCCAAGCTCTACGACGTGGTGGTGGCCCAGGACCTCATGGGCATGGGCATCGCCTCGGAGCTGGTGAAGTGGTCCTTCCGGCATCCCTGGGTGGGCGAGGTCCATCGCTTCGTCCTCGAAACCCGCGATGCCTCCGAGTTCTATCCTCGCTTCGGCTTCCAGACCGGCCACGAGCTGGGCAGCACCCACATGCGGGTGAAGACCACCGACCTCCAGTCCAGGGGCCTTCGATGACCGATACCCAGCCGGGCCTGAAAGAGATCGCCCTCCAGCCCCTCATCCTGGCCAGCGCGAGTCCCCGGCGGCGGCACTGGCTGGAGGCCATGCGCATCCCCTTCGAGCTCCAGTCCCCCCAGGTGGATGAAACGCCCCTGCTGGACGAAGAACCGGGCGATCTGGTGCTGCGGCTGGCGGAACTCAAGGCCGAAGTCATCGCCGCCCGCAACCCGGGCCGCTGGGTCATGGCCGCCGATACGACGGTGGCCGTGGATCACCACACCCTGAACAAGCCTGTGGACGTGGAAGATGCGGTGCGGATGCTCAGTCTCATCCAGGGCCGGGCCCACCAGGTGCACACGGGCTTCTGCCTGCAGCGCAATGACAGCCTCCACAGCTTCGTGGACACCGCCCAGGTCTTCTTCCGCCCCCTCACCGAAGCCCAGATCCGGTGGTACGTGGGCACCCGGGAGCCCATGGACAAGGCCGGCGCCTACGCCATCCAGGGCATCGGCGCCCTCTTCATCGAGGCGGTCGAGGGCAGCTTCTCCACGGTGATGGGCCTCCCCGTGGAGCGGATGGGCGCCCTCTTCATGCACCTGGGCCTGCTGAAGCCCTGGATGGGGTTTCCGCCGGGAACCTGACTTGGCCTGAAGATCCGGGGGGTGGTCCTGGAGGAAATCGTTCTTTGGGATGATTCAAATATAGACCACCCTAAAATCCTCTTAATCGCATGGAAATGTCTCAGAAAAAATAGGTAAACATTCGCGTGACGATGCTCTATCATCGTGATCTGCGACACAACCCGCCGAGCTGTCGCTTCGGGGCTTCTCGGCCCTTCCTGCATGTTGTCTAAATTTTTTAATTAGACCGTTTATCGTTCTTTCACGGCCTTGCGGATCCGGGCGTTAAAAAGCTTCATCCCAACACATCCAAGGGCCTGCCAGAATTCCGGTCAGTCGATCCGCAGCGCTGTTCACCGTTTCACCGTTCCCTGATGGCCTCCGGCACTTGCCCGTAGGCCTACGCTTTCCAAGGGGTTGTGCATGCACCGATTCGACCGAGCGTTCCGCTTCGTCCTGCCGGCCGCGGCCGTGGCGGTGCTGGCCACCGTGCTCACCGTGGGCTGGTTCACCCAGCCGGATCGCTTCGCCAAGGGCTATGCTCCGGCACAGCCCATCCCCTTCTCCCATGAGCTGCATGCTGGCACCCTTCGCATGCCCTGCCAGTACTGCCACTCGGGGGTGGACAAGTCGCGTCACGCGGGCATCCCCAGCGTGGATCTCTGCATGGGCTGCCACAAGGTCACCAAGGTAGACCGCCCCGCCATCCAGCAGCTGACCCGCATCGCCAACTCCGGCGAGCCCCTGCCTTGGCAGCGGGTGCACACCCTGCCCGATCACGTGTTCTTCGATCACCGCCCCCACGTGAACGCCGGCGTCGCGTGCCAGTCCTGCCACGGGGAAGTGCAGACCATGAAGGTGCTCACCCGCGAGATGGGCATGCGCATGGGCAACTGCCTGGGCTGCCACCGGGACCCCCACGCGGCGTTGCCCCCGGGGTCCAAGATCACCAAGGGCGCGGAGCACTGCGCCGCCTGCCATCGCTAGGAGCTGAGGATGGCTGCACAGGACCGTAGGCCCTTCACCGACCGCCTGGCCGCCCTGGTGGCGGGCCCCTTCCTGCTGGGGCAGCGGGCCCTGGCCCTCCAGTGGGGGGAGTCACCGGGCAGCCCCCCCGAGCCGCCACCGGAACCCCCCGCACGCCTCAGCCTCACGCCCCCCGAACATGCCATCAAGCGCCGTGGATGACCCCATGAAGACCCGACTTCCCGAACATGGCCCCCTCGAAACGCCGCGGTTCTGGCGCACCCTCGAGGAACGCATCGAGTCACCGGAGGCTCAATCTGCCGCCCAGGATGAGTTCCTGCCGGGCGCCGTGCCCAGCTTCGACGATGTGCACGGCCTGCCCGTCCAGCAGGGGTTCTCCCGCCGCGATTTCCTGGGACTCGTGAGCGCCACCGCCGCCCTGGCTGCCACCGTGGGTTGTGACCGGAAGGGGCAGGGGACGGTGGTCCCCTACACCAAGCGCCCGGTGGAAGTGGTCCCGGGCGTGGCCAATTTCTACGCCAGCGCCTGGCAGGAGGGCCGCCGGGTCTACCCGGTGCTGGTGAAGACCCGGGAGGGCCGGCCCATCCATATCACGGGCAACGACGAGCACCCGGGCACGAAAGGCAAGACCAGCCCCCGCACCATGGCCGACGTGCTTCGCCTCTATGATCCGGATCGCCTGCGGGCCCCCAAGCTCGATGGCCGCATCCAGAACTGGGCGGAAGTCGAAAGTCGTCTGCACGCCGCCCTGGTGGCCGCCAAGGGGGCAGGCCAGTCCGTCCTGCTGGTGACGGGCGCCGTGACCTCCCCCTCCCGGAAAGCCCTGCTGGCGGATCTCAAGGCCGCCCTGCCCACCCTGGAGCACTTGGCCCTGGAACCCGCCGCCGGTGACGCGGCCGAGGAGGCCAGCCGGGCCTGCTTTGGGCAGGCGGTCCAGATTCAGCCCCGGCTGGACAGGGCTGAGGTCATCCTCTCCCTGGGCGCCGATTTCCTGAACGGGGACGACCCGGAAGCGCTTGGCGCCTGGGGCGCCAAGCGAAGGTTGAAGCATGCGAAGGATGTGATCAACCGCCTGTGGGTCCTGGAAGGCCCCATGACCCTCACCGGCACCAATGCGGATGTGCGGATTCCCGTGGCCCCTTCTCGGCTGGGGGCCCTGGCTTTCACCCTGGCGAAGGAACTGGCAGCCAAAGGAGTGCCCCTTCCTGCCGGCACCGATCTTTCCTCTATCTCGGCGGGCGTGCCCGCCGAGCTCAGGGAGGCCTCCAAGCTCTGGGCAGACCTCCTGCAGGACCTGCATCACGCGGGCCGGAAGGCCGTGGTCCTCTGCGGCGCCCAGATGCCCGCCGAGGCCCACCAGGCGGCCCACCTGCTGAACGCCATGCTGGGTTCCGAGGCCCTGACGGTGCGACCCGCCGAGCCGCTGGCCACCGTGAAGGACCTGGAGGCCGCAGCGAAGGGCATGGCCGGGGGCCGCTACGGGACCGTGGTGTTCTGGGACGTGAACCCCGCCTTCACCTTCCCCGGGACCACCACCTGGAAGGATGCCGTGGCCAAGGTGCCCTTCCGGGCCTGGATCGGCCAGGTGGAAGACGAGACCGCCGCCCAGTGCCAGGCCCTGCTGCCGGAAAACCACTGGCTGGAAAGCTGGGGCGACTTCTGGACCGAGGGCGCGGATGTCCTCCAGCAGCCCACCGTCGGCACCCTGTATGACACCCGCCAGGGGGAGGACATCCTGCTCGGCGCCATCAAGGCCCTCTCGGGCCACGGGCTCGGCAACTACCACGCCTTCCTCCTGGATCGCTGGCAGCGTTCCCTTCCCGCCGGCACCGCCTTCGAGCAGGCCCTCCACGATGGCCTCGTGAAGGTGGCCGCGAAGGCCACGCCGCCTCCCTTCAAGGGGGCTTCTGTGGCCCCGGCAGCCCGAAAGGCTGCGGCCTCCAGGGCCGATGGGCTGGAGCTGGTGCTCTTCCCCGGCTTCGCCACCTTCGACGGCCGTCACGGCAACAACAGCTGGCTACAGGAGACGCCCGATCCCATCACCAAGATGACCTGGGACAACCCCCTGTCCCTGTCCGTGCAGGATGCGAAGGCCCTGGGCATCCAGGAAGGCGACTTCGTCTCCCTGAGCCTTGACGGCACCACCCTCAAGCTGCCCGCCGTCATCCAGCCGGGCCAGGCCAAGGGCGTGCTCAGCCTGGCCCTGGGCTATGGCCGTGGCACCGGCGGGGTCGCCAAGGGTGTCGGCCTCAATGCCTACCCCCTGATGGGCCTGGATCCCGCCTCTGCCAACGTCCGCCAGGGTGTGCGCCTGGCCAAGGCAGGGGGCAGGAAGGAACTCTCCCGCACCCAGAGCCACCACCGCATGGAGGGCCGGGACCTCGTCCGCTCCCTCACCATGGACGAGTTCGAGCACAACCCGAAGGGGCATCGGCACATGCCCGAGCTGGTCTCGCTCTACGAGGAGCAGAAGTTCCCCGACCACAAGTGGGGCATGGTCATCGACCTGGCGGCCTGCACGGGCTGCTCCGCCTGCGTGGTGGCCTGCCAGTCGGAGAACAACGTGCCGGTGGTGGGGCCCGAGCAGGTGGCCAAGGGAAGGGAGATGCACTGGATCCGCATCGACCGCTACTACGAGGGCGAGCTGGAGAACCCCAAGGTGGTCCACCAGCCCATGCTCTGCCAGCACTGCGACAGCGCGCCCTGCGAGAACGTCTGTCCCGTGAACGCCACCAACCACAGCCCGGACGGCCTCAACCAGATGGCCTACAACCGCTGCGTGGGCACCCGCTACTGCGCCAACAACTGCCCCTACAAGGTGCGCCGCTTCAACTTCCTGGAGTACACGGCCTACAAGACCGAGCCCGAGACCCTGGTGAACAACCCCGAGGTGACGGTGCGGCCCCGGGGCGTCATGGAGAAGTGCTCCTTCTGCGTGCAGCGCATCCAGGACGTGAAGATCCGGGCCAAGGGCGAAGGCCGTTCCATCCTCGACGGCGAAGTCACCACCGCCTGCATGGCGGGCTGCCCCGCCGACGCCATCGTCTTCGGCGACCTGAAGGATCCCAAGAGCAAGGTCGCCCAGCTGGTGGCCGCCAGCCGGGCCTACCGCGTGCTGGAGGAGGTGGGGGCCAAGCCCGCCATCACCTACCTGGCGGACCTGAAGAATCCCCCCCTGAATGCGGCATCCAACCGGGGAGGTCACCATGCGCACTGAGCCATTCCCGCCGGCGCCATTCCCGCAGGCCCCATCCCCGAGGGCCTGCTCGAGCCCGCCCTCACCGTGGGCCGGGTCACCCCCGGCGGCCTGGACGACCAGGTGCTGGCCTTCCCTGAAACGAAGCCCCCCAAGCAGTGGTATTTCGCCCTGGCCATCACCCTCTCGGCCATGTTCATCGGCCTGGTGTGCATCGGCTACACCTTCGTGACGGGCATCGGCGCCTGGGGCAACAACAGCCCCGTCTTCTGGGCCTTCGACATCATCAACTTCGTGTTCTGGGTGGGCATCGGCCATGCGGGCACGCTCATCTCCGCCATCCTCTTCCTCTTCCGCAAGCGCTGGCGCAACGCCATCGCCCGCTTCGCGGAGGCCATGACCATCTTCGCGGTCATCTGCGCCGTGATCTTCCCCCTCATCCACGTGGGGCGTCCCTGGGTGGCCTTCTGGCTCTTCCCCTACCCGAACCAGCGGGCCCTCTGGACCAACTTCCGCTCCCCCCTGCTCTGGGACGTCTTCGCGGTGAACACCTACTTCTCCGTGTCCCTGATGTTCTGGTACCTGGGCCTCATCCCCGACATCGCCTCCATGCGCGACCGCACCACCAGCAAGGTCCGCAAGGTCATCTACACCGCCCTGGCCCTGGGCTGGCGCGGGGCCGCCACCCACTGGCAGCACTACGAGAAGGCCTACCTGCTGCTGGCGGGCCTGGCCACGGGTCTGGTGCTCTCGGTGCACTCGGTGGTGAGCTTCGACTTCGCCACCTCCGTGGTGCCCGGCTGGCACATGACCATCTTCCCGCCCTACTTCGTGGCGGGGGCCATCTTCGCCGGCTTCGCCATGGTGGTGATGGTGCTGGTGGTGGTGCGCGAGACCATGCAGCTGAAGAACCTCATCACCGACCGCCACCTGGACGTGATGAACAAGGTGATCCTCGCCATGAGCTGCATCATGGGCTACAGCTACATGATGGAAGGCTTCACGGCCTGGTACTCCATGAACGAGTACCTCCACCACGGCTTCATGAACATCATCACCGGCACCTACGGCTGGGCGGGCTGGCTCACCATCTCCTGCAACATCCTGATCCCCCAGATCCTGTGGTTCAAGAAGGCCCGCACCAGCTACTTCTGGATGATCCTGGTGGCCATCGGCGTGACCATCGGCATGTGGTTCGAGCGCTTCGTCATCATCGTGATCTCCCTGCACCAGGACTTCCTGCCCTCCGCCTGGCGCATCTACAAGCCCACCATGGTGGACTTCGGCATCCTGCTGGGCACCTTCGGCATCTTCTTCACCCTGGTGCTGATCTTCGCCCGGGTGCTGCCGGTCATCGCCACCACCGAGGTGAAGGCGATCCTGCCGGACGCACAACCTTCTCACCATGGAGATGACCACCATGTCTGAGACCATGCCCGCCTCCGAAAGGTCCTACGCCGTCCTCGGCATCTTCGATACGCCCGATGCCCTCATGCAGGCCATCCCCAAGGTCCGGGCTTCCATGCTCGGCGCCGTGGAGGCCTACACGCCCTATCCCATCCATGGCATCGATGACGCCCTGGGGCTGAGGAAGTCCCCCCTGGGCGGCATGGTGCTGGTGATGGGCATCCTGGGGGCGCTCACGGCCTTCGGCTTCCAGTACTGGATCAGCGCCGTGGACTACCCGATCATCACCGGCGGCAAGGGGGCCGGCTCCTGGGAGGCCTTCATCCCCATCATGTTCGAGGTGACGGTGCTCTTCGCCACCTTCACCGCCGGGCTGGGGATGCTCTTCCTCCTGAACAAGCTGCCCTTCTTCGGCCACCCGGTGCTCTCCTCGAAGGCCATGTCCAGCATCACCCGGGACCGCTACGCCCTGGCCCTGGAGGCCGAGGACGAGTCCTTCGACAGCGGCGCCGCCCTCCGGGCCCTGCAGGCCGCCGGGGCCCTCGAGGTCGAGGTCCTCCCCGCGCCGGACCGCAGCCCCTTCCTCACCAGCGACTTCATCCTGCGGGTGCTCGGCGGCATCTTCGCCGCCTGTGTGGTGTCGGGTCTGGCCATGTACTTCGCCACCAAGTGGTTCCCCCTGCTGAAACCCATGGTCTACATGCAGGACCAGCCCCGGCTCAATGCCCAGAAGCCCTCGGGCTTCTTCAAGGACCGCCACGGCATGCAGCGCCCCGTGGCCGGCACCGTGGCCCGGGGGCATCTGCCCACCGCCACGGGCACCCAGGACGCCGCCGCCGCCCTGGTGAACCCCCTGCCCCGCACCAAGGAGATCTTCGCGGTGGGACGGAAGGCCTACGCCAACCGCTGCGAGGTCTGCCATGGCGCCCTCGGCAACGGGGCGGGCAGCCTCACGGCAGCCTACGGCGGCAAGCCCGCCAACCTGCAGGCCCAGCAGTTCCGCGACTACCCCGATGGCAAGATCTACTGGGCCATCGTGAACGGCAAGAACGCCATGCCCTCCCAGGCCGCGGATCTCACCGACGCCCAGCGCTGGGCGGTGGTGCACTATGTGCGGGCGCTCCAGCGCGCCCAGAACGCCAAGGATGAAGACCTGAAGGTGGCCACTCCATGAGCCAGAACAAGAACGCCTCTTCCCTGCTCTGGGGTGCCACGGCCCTCGGCGGCCTCGGGGTCCTCGCCACCTACCTCCTCGCGGGGCACGAACGCTTCTGGGCCAACTGGATCCTCTGGTTCGTCCTGATGTTCACCCTGGGCCTCGGCGCCCTCTTCATCGTGGCCCTGGAGCACCTGGTGAGCGCCCGCTGGAGCGTGCCCGTGCGCCGCATTCCCGAGCGCATCGCCACCCTGCTGCTGCCGGCCATCCCCGTGGGCCTCATCGCCCTCTGTGCCATTCCCGTGCTCTACCCCGGCGCAAGGCCCGAGGCGGCCCACCACCCCATCCTGGCCGGCAAGGCCTTCTGGCTGAGCCTGCCCTTCTTCTCGGTCCGCACCCTCATCGCCTTCGCTCTTTGTGTGCTTGGCCTGGCGGTGCTGGTCGGCGGCTCCCTGAAGCAGGACACCACCCGGGATCCCGCCTTCAACTTCCGGGCTCGCAAGTTTGCCCCCGCCTTCATGGCCATCTTCGCCCTGGTGATCACCCTCATCGCCTTCGACTGGCTCTCCGGTTTAACACCGGAGTGGTACAGCGACATCTTCGGGGTCTACGTCTTCGCCGGGGCCTTCCTCAGCGGCCTGGCCGCCACCACCCTGTCCGTCCTCTACCTCCAGGATCAGCAGCGACTGGAGGGCGTGCGGGGAGACCACCTCTTCAACCTGGGGGGCTTCCTCTTCGCCTTCACCGTGTTCTGGTCCTACATCGGCTTTGCCCAGTACATGCTCATGTGGTACGCCAACCTGCCGGACGAGGTCATCTACTACAAGGTCCGCCTGGCCGGAGCCTGGCGGGTCATCACCATCTCACTGGCGCTGCTGCACTTCATCCTGCCCTTCTTCGCCCTGGTGACCCGAGCCGCCAAGAAGGATCCGAAGCGCCTGCGCCAGGTGGCCTACCTGATGCTCGGCGCCCACGTGCTGGACATGTACTGGCTCATCTTCCCCGTCCTCGGCAAGCCCCACTTCTCCTGGCCCGAGCTGAGCTTCGCCCTCTTCTTCCTGGGGGGGATCCTGCTCTGGCTGAGGGGCGCCATGGAGAAGGGCGAGGACATGCCCGTGGGCGATCCCTTCCTCCGCGAGGGCCTGGAGTTCCGGCTATGAAGCTCAACGACTACCTCACCCCCGATGAACTCAAGCGCCTGGCCTCCGCCCTGCTGGTGGTGCTGGGTTTCATCAGCATCGCGGCCTTCTTCGGCTTCACCGTGGTGCCCGGCCTGCGCTACCAGGCCCACACCACGGACAGCTCCGTGCAGGCGGTCCAGGGGGAGACCGGCTGGTTGGACCCCACCGATTACCCCGCCATGGCCCGGGAGGTCATCCCCCCCATCGACCCCAAGACGGTGATGACGCCCAATCCGGCCCTCATGGCCAAGGGGAAGGCCCTCTATGCCCAGTCCTGCGCCACCTGCCACGGCCCTGATGGCAAGGGCGACGGCCCCGGCGGCACGGGCCTCACGCCCAAGCCCAGGAACTTCACCGACAAGGTGGCCTGGAAGAACGGCACCCGCCTGGAAGACATCTACAAGACCCTGGAGGAGGGCATCAAGGGCAGTTCCATGGTGTCCTACAACTACCTGGCCAAGAGGGACCGCATGGCCCTGGCCCACGTGGTGCAGTCCCTGGGCGCCTATGATCACGGTGCCAGCGATCCCAAGAACCTGGCCACCCTGGAGAAGCTCTTCGCCAGTGCCGGGGAGGTCATCCCGAACCGCATCCCCGTGTCCAGGGCCGTGGAAGTCCTTTCCCGCGAATATGCCGAGGCCCACCCCCGGGCCACTCCTGCCAACGAGCGCTGATCCCATGACCACAGCCCTGCTTCGACGTTGTTTGCTTTCCTTTGCACTCATGGCCACGGCCATTGGTCCAGGGCTGCTGCGGGCCCAGGCCGCTCCCCCCTCCTTCACACCCGAAGAGGTAGGCATCAATGAAAGACTGGGCACCACCATCCCCCTCGACCTCGAGCTGAAGGGCGAGGATGGCAAGCCCGTCAACCTCCGCCAGCTCATCGACAAGCCCACCATCCTGACCCTCAACTACTTCCGCTGCGCCGGCATCTGCACGCCGCAACTGGGTGGGGTGGTCGAGGTGCTGAACCGCACCCAGGCCATCCCCGGCAAAGACTTCCAGGTCATCACCGTCAGCTTCGATGAGCGGGACGATCCCGAGATCGCCGCCCAGAAGCGCACCAACTACCTGGGGGAGATCAAGCGGCCCTTTCCTCCTTCCGCCTGGCGCTTCCTGACCGGCCCGGCGGCCACCAGCAAGGCCCTGGCCGATGCGGTCGGCTTCAAGTTCAAGCGCGTGGACGACGACTTCGTCCACGCCGCGGCCATCATCTTCATCAGCCCCAAGGGCGTGATCACCCGCTACATGTACGGCACCTCCTACCTGCCCGCCGACCTGCAGCTGGCGGCCCAGGAGGCGGCCCGGGGCGAAGCCCAGCCCACCATCAACAAGTTCCTCAAGTTCTGTTTCAGCTATGATCCCGTCGGGCGGAAGTACGTCCTCAATGTCACGGCCATCAGCGCGGCCATCATCATCGTGGCGGCCCTGATCTTCGTGTTCGCATTGACCCGCCGGGGACGCCAGACCAAGTCAGAGGAGCGTCCATGAGCACCCATGCCGCCACGGCACAACCGAGCTACCTGGTGGACACCGGCACTCGCAAGGGCCTCGTGGCCTGGCTCACCACCACGGACCACAAGCGCATCGGCCTGCTCTACCTCTACTCGATGATGACCTTCTTCTTCGTCGCCGTGGGGATCGGCTTCGTGATGCGCCTGGTGCAGCTGACCACCTTCCAGAAGCTCATCACCGCCCAGACCTACAATGCCCTCTTCACGGTCCACGGCGTGATCATGATCTTCCTGTTCGTGGTGCCGGGGCTGCCGGCGATCTTCGGGAACTTCTTCCTGCCCATCCTGATCGGGGCCAAGGATGTCTCCTTTCCCCGCCTGAACCTGGCCTCCTGGTACTTCTTCATGGCCGGGGCCATCCTCGCGGTGCTGTCCCTCTTCACCGGTGGCGGGGCTCCCGATACCGGCTGGACCTTCTACGCCCCCTTCAGCCTGAAGACCGGCACCAACGTGAGCCTGGCGGTGTTCGCGGCCTTCATCCTGGGCTTCTCGTCCATGCTCACAGGCATCAACTTCATCACCACCATCCACCGGCTCCGGGCCCCTGGGATGCAGTGGTTCCGCATGCCGCTCATGTGCTGGGCACTGTACTCCACGGCTTGGATCCAGCTGCTGGCCACCCCCATCTTGGCCATCACCCTGGCCCTGGTGATCCTCGAGCGCTTCTTCGGCATCGGCATCTTCGACCCAGCCAAGGGCGGCGATCCCCTGCTCTACCAGCACCTCTTCTGGATCTACTCCCACCCGGCGGTCTACATCATGATCCTGCCGGCCATGGGCGCCATCTCCGAGATTCTGCCCACCTTCGCCAAGCGCCCCATCTTCGGCTACAAGGCCATCGCCTTCAGCTCCATGTCCATCGCCGGCGTGGGCAGCCTGGTCTGGGCCCACCACATGTTCACCTCGGGCATGAGCGGCACGGCCCTCATGCTGTTCTCGCTGCTCACCATGATCGTGGCCGTGCCCAGCGCCATCAAGGTCTTCAACTGGGTGAGCACCCTCTACAAGGGCAGCATCGACTTCCAGCCCCCCCTCCTCTTCGCCCTGACCTTCATCTTCCTGTTCTGCATCGGCGGCCTCACGGGTGTCATGCAGGGGGCCCTGGCCATCAACGTGCACATCCACGACACCTACTTCATCGTGGGGCATTTCCACTACGTCATGTTCGGCGGCACCGGCATGGCCCTCTTCGCCGCACTGCTCTACTGGTTCCCGAAGATGTGGGGAAAGATGTACTCCAAGAAGGCCATCTACCTCTCCTGGTTCCCCATGTTCATCGGCTTCAACATGCTCTACTTCGGCATGATGATCCTCGGCATGATGGGCATGCCCCGCCGCTACTACGTCCACCTGCCCCAGTTCCACACCATGCACGTGATCACCACCGTGGGCAGCTGGTTCCTGATCCTGGGCCTGCTGATGTTCTTCGGTGCCCTGCTCTACGCCATCTTCAAGGGGGAGAAGGCCGAGGATAACCCCTGGGGTGGCGTCACGCTGGAGTGGACCATCCCCAGCCCGCCGCCCCTCGAGAACTTCGAGGAGATCCCCACCATCACCCGGGGGCCCTACCACTTCGAGCAGGAGGGGAAATGACCGGGCACGTTCACAGGGACGACTTCGGCGCCCGCCTGGGCATGTGGCTGTTCCTGGTCACGGAGATGGTGCTCTTCGGGGGCCTCTTCATCGGCTACTCCTACATGCGCTACCGCTACCCCGCCGAGTTCCACCACGGGGGGAGCGAACTCAACGCCACCCTGGGCATCATCAACACCCTGGTACTCCTCACCAGCAGCCTCACGGTGGTGCTGGCCATCGTGG
Source organism: Candidatus Geothrix skivensis (assembly GCA_016721195.1). Lineage (GTDB taxonomy): Bacteria > Acidobacteriota > Holophagae > Holophagales > Holophagaceae > Geothrix > Geothrix skivensis. The sequence goes on from JADKIO010000012.1 coordinate 174,084, forward strand.
CCATCCAGCGCTCCGAGAAGAAGCGGGCCATGGCCTGCCTGGGGGCCACGCTGATCCTGGGGCTCACCTTCCTGGTGATCAAGGCCTTCGAGTGGGGCGCCAAGTTCCACCATGGCCTCTACCCGAACTCGCCGCACCTGGCCACGCTCCCTCCGGGCGAGCAGGTCTTCTACGGCCTCTACTTCACCATGACGGGCCTGCACGGAGTCCACGTCATCGTCGGGCTCGCGGTGCTGGGCGTGATGCTTTGGTGGGTGGCCACGGACCGGGTCCGGCAGGACCGCTACGTCCATCTGGAAAACAGCGGCCTCTACTGGCATCTCGTCGACGTGATCTGGATCTTCCTCCTCCCTCTCTTTTACTTGGCTGCGTAGGAACCCACCATGAGCGAACACGCCGAGCATGCCGCCGAACACCCTGGCTACGGCACCTTCATAAGGATCTGGGTGATCCTGCTGATCCTCACGGGCTGCCTGGTGGGCGTGAGCCACCTGGGCCAGACCGCGGCGGTCTGGGGGCTGCTCACCCTGACTCCCCTCAAGGCGGGCCTGGTCTTCTACTACTTCATGCACCTGAAATACGAAGGTCCCCTGCTCAAGATCGTGGTCCTGGTCACCCTCGGCACGCTGCTGATCTTCTTCGCCCTGCTCTTTTCCGACGTCGCTTTCCGCTGAGGCTCCCATGGACTGGATGAACCAAGCCGCCATTTCGGCCGAGAAGTCCGACGCGGTCTTCTTCTACGTGTTCGGGCTGTCCGTGGTGTTCCTGATCTTCATCACGGCGCTGATGATCTACTTCGTCGTGCGCTACAGCAAGAAGCGCAACCCGGTCGCCTCCCAGATCGATGGCCACGTGGGCCTGGAGATCGTCTGGACCGTCGTTCCCCTGGTGCTCTTCCTGTCGATCTTCTACTACGGCTGGACGAACTACGAGTACATGAGTCAGGCCCCCCGGGACGCCATGGCAGTGAAGGTCACCGCCCGCCAGTGGAGCTGGTCCTTCGAATACCCCAATGGCAAGCAGAGCAAGGTGCTCTTCGCTCCCCTGGGCAAGCCCATGAAGATGGAAGTCCGCAGCGCCGACGTGGTCCACGGCTTCTTCATCCCCTCCTTCCGCCTCAAGATCGACGCGATGCCCTCCCGCACCAACACCACCTGGTTCCAGGCCACCAAGGTGGGCTCCTTCGACATCCAGTGCACCGTCATCTGCGGCGTGGACCACAGCCTCATGCTGAGCAAGGTCATCGTGGTGCCCGAGGAGGAGTTCAAGGCCTGGTACTTCGGCGGTGAGAATGCCCCGGAACCCGGAAAGACGCTGCCCCTCCCGGCGACCCCTGACCCCAAGGACCTGCCCAGGGGCCTCGCCCTCATGACTGCCAACAGCTGCCTCGACTGCCATTCCGTGGACGGGAAGCCCATGGTCGGGCCGACCCTCCTGGGCCTGTATGGAAAGCAGCAGCAGGTCCTGGTGGGCGCCACCCTCAAGACCATGATCGTAGACGAAGCCTACCTCCGCCGGGCCATCACCAATCCCATGGACGAGGTGGTGCGCGGCTACCCCCCGGCCATGCCCGAGGCCTCCTTCACGCCTCAGGAGCTGGACGAAGTCGTCAGCTACATCAAGACCCTAAAATAGTCCGGGGGACCGGGCTCGCGCCCTACACCCCCGCGCCCTCGCCCAGCCAAGCTGGGCTCCGGCTTGACCAGGAGTCATTTTTTGAGCGTCGCCGCCCTGCCCACCCCCAAGACGAACCCCATCGTCACCCTGCTGGAGCTCACCAAGCTGCGGATCTCGGGGGCCTCCACCTTCACGGCGGCCGCGGGTTACGTGGCCTTCCTCCGGGGCGCCGACGCAGGGCTGGTCACCACCCTCCTCGGCATCCTGCTGCTGGCCATGGGGAGCAGCGCCCTGAACGAGGTGCAGGAGCATCGATTCGATGCCCTCATGCCCCGCACCGCGAACCGGCCCATCCCCCGGGGAGATCTGTCCCCGGCCCAGGCCGCGGTCATCGCCATGGTGATGGCCATCTCGGGCTTCCTGCTCCTGCTGCTGGCCCACAACCTCACCTCGGCCCTCCTGGGGGCCCTGGCCCTGGCCTGGTACAACGGCTTCTACACGCCCCTCAAGCGCATCAGCGCCTTCGCGGTGGTGCCCGGCTCCCTCATCGGGGCCCTGCCTCCGGCCATCGGCTGGACCGCCGCGGGCGGGAGCCTGGCGGACCCGTCGGTGCTGGCCCTGGCCTTCGTCTTCTTCATCTGGCAGGTGCCCCACTTCTGGCTGCTGGTGGGCCTCCATGCCGAAGGCTATGAAGAGGCCGGCTACCCCACCCTGGTGGGCCTCTTCGGGAGGCCGCGCCTCTCGCGCCTCACCTTCACCTGGACCTGCGGCACGGCGGCCGCCTGCGGCCTGCTGCCGATGTTCCGGGTGCTGGGCGCCTGGCCCACGGAGCTCATGCTGGGCCTGGGCGCCCTCTGGCTCATCGTCGGCTCCCTGCCCTTGCTGCGCCCCGGCCAGGATGCGGCCCTCTACCGCCGGGTCTTCATGAACATCAACCTGTTCGCCCTGGTGCTCACCGCCGCGGTCATCCTGGACCCCTTCTTCCGCCGCTAGGCCCGGGTTCGCTCTGACCCTCTAGGCCTCGTGGAAGGCGTAGCGCGGATCCAGGCCCTGGCTGCCGAAGAGGTCCAGCAGGGCCGCGGGGTTCGAGGCGTTGCTCTCGCCATTGAGAAGGGCCGTCAGCAAGAAGTGTTTCGAATCCGCAGACAGGTATGGGTTCACGGCACCCGGGGCCTGGGTGAGCTGCTGGGCCGCCGGCGACAGGGCCAGCAGGTCCTCGAGGACGCCCTTGGCGCTGCCGGGGGCTTGGGGCCTGGCACCCTGGGCCACCAGCTGCTGGAGGACGAGGCTGCCGAGGTTCTGGCTGACGTTGGATCCGATGGGGGTGACGCTCACAGGGCCTCCTGGGCAACCATTGCAGGGAACCAGTATGAGAGCAAGATCCCCGCCAAGCACTCCCAAGGATGCCCGACCAGGCCGTGAAGCCCACGCTGAGGTAAGCTTTTTGCCATGCCCTTCCAGCACTGCCCCGCTGCCCCGAGGATCCGCCCATGGACGTGACGCGCTTCCTCGGCACCCACCGGTTCCTGTCGCTTCTGGAGCTGGGCAGGACCGAGGGCTGCACCTGGCACCTGCTGCGTCGGGACATGGATGGGGCCCGGTACCTGGCCCAGATCTGGTCCCCCCTGCCCACGGACCGGCAGCTGGACCACATCCGCGACACCTTCCTGTCCCGCTTCCTGGATGCGGCCCCCCTGGACCCCGTCTACAGCCACATCGGCTTCGACGGGGAGCAGGCCTGGTACCTCCAGGCCATCCACGGCACGCCCCTCTCCCGCTGCTGGGCTGGCTGGGGCGAGGCGCAGCGGGAGGCCCTGCTGGCGCACCTTGCCGAGAAGCTCGAGAAGGACCTGCACCCCCGGTTCCTGCATCCGGAGGTCATCACCCTGCGGCCTGGCCTCACCCAGGTCCCCAGGGTCATCGGCATCTCCCCCTGGGGACTGGATGCGGTACCGGGGTTCCTGCCCCAGACCGCCCCGGCGCCGGCGCTATCCGAAGAACGGCCCTGGGATCATCCCCGGGACCTTTCCGAACCCATCTCCCGTCCCCTCCGGGGCCGCAGCCAGGAGCTCCCCTACCTCAAGTCCCTCATGCTGGGCCTCAGCGCCCCGGTGCCCATGGAGCGGATCGTCCTGCTCCAGGGCGAAGAGGGCGTCGGCAAGGAGCACCTGGCCTCCTGGGCCTGCGCGGTGGCCGAAGGGGAGGGCATCTGGGTCCACCACCTGGCGGCCTCCGCCGGCGAACCCCCGGGACGCTTCCTGGGCCGGCTGCTGGAAGCACTGCTCATGGGCAGCGAAGTGGACTTCTACGCCGAACGGCCGGAGGCTGCGAAGACCCTCTCCCTGCGCGTGCAGGCCTTCGCCTTTCTCACGGGGGGCCGCCACGTGAACCGCCAGGAGAGCGGTCCCGAACCCGAGGAGGTGAGGGCCGCCCTTGAAGCGATGGATTTCGCGGGGCTGCAGCACCCCCGCCTCCTGCACCTGGCGGGGCTGGACCACGCCACGCCCGAGGTGCTGACGCTCATCCGGGAGCTGGTGCACGCCTCCACCCTGCCCTGGCTCCTGTCGCTCACCACCGGCGCCCAGGGGGCGGGCCTCAAACCCCTCATCACCCAGCTGCGGGGGGAGCCCGCCGCGGCGCTGGTGGGCATGAACCGGCTGGAGGACGAGGACCTCCGGATGGTGCTGGGCGATCTGCTGGGCAGCCACGATCTGCCAGAGGATTTCCAGGCGGATCTGATCACCCAGAGCCTGGGCAACCCAGGGTTGCTCCGGAACTTCCTGGAGCTGGCCCATCAGTCCGGCTCCCTCCTGTGGGCCGAGCATCGCTGGAGCCTGGCTCCGGGCAAGCCCGTGGCCCTGAAGGCCGAAGAAGACCTGATGCGCCAGATCTTCCTGGGCCGTCTGCAGCGGCTCCCGGCCGCTTCCGCCACCCTGGTGCGCCTGCTGGCCCTGGCGGAACGGCCCCTGCCGGCGGAGGCCCTGGGACGACTGCTGGGGCTCCAGGGGGATGGACTGGAAGACGCCCTCCAGGGCGCCGTGGGCTCGCGTCTCGCCCAGCTGCAGCGGGGCCAGGCCATCCTTCCCGACCCCCGGTGGCGGGAGCTGGTGCTTACCCGGACCCCCCAGGCGGAGCTCAAGCGCCTGGCGCGGGCCCTGTCCGCCGCCTTCCAGGACCAGGGCTGGGATTGTTCGGTCCCCCTCCAGTCCCTGGCCTCCGACGAGGCCACCGCCCTGAGCGCGGTGTTGGTCTCCCTCGACCAGGGGCTGGCGGGTCCACCCGCCGAGACCCGGCGGGTCGTGGGCCAGGCCCTCCTGCTGAAACCCGGGCCCCAGGACATGGCCCGGCTCCTGGAGCATCTGGCCGATGCCTGGGCCTCCGGTGTGCAGGCCCTGGGCGAAGCTCCGGAGCGGCCCGCCGCCGAGGAGGCGCTCCTGGCCCTGGAGAAGGCCCTGGAAGCCTCCACCCACGCGCCCCAGGATGACGACAACCGGCTGCGGGAAGCCCGACTCTACCGCAAGTGCGCCATGCTGAACCTCCAGCTCCGGCGGCCCGTGGAGGCCCAGGTGGCCCTGCAGGCCGCCGCCGGCCGGCTGGTGGAGCACCCCCTGCACCAGGAACAACCCCGGCTGCGCCTGGCCCTTGGCCAACTGCACCTGCTCCAGGGTCACCTCACCAAGGGCATCCGTGCCCTGGAAGAGGGCCTCCAGCCCCAGGGGGGCTACAAGCCGCTGCCCAAGGATCAGGCCGCCCTCCTGCTGGCCCTGGGCCGGGCCCTGGGCAACCAGTCCCAGTTCCTCCGCGCCGCCACCATGCTGCAGTCCGCCCAGCGGATGCTCGAACACGCCCAGGGCTTCCGGGAGCTGGTGCCGGTGCAGATCGCCCTGGCCCAGGTGCGCCTGGCTCAGGGCCAGTCCGAGGTCTGCGTCCTGCTGCTGCGGGAGGCCCTTCAAACGGCGCGCATGCAGGGGGACACGGCGCTGCAGGCCCAGGGGCACTTCGCCCTGGGCATGGTGCGCAGCATCCAGCAGCTCCTGGGCCCCGCCCTCTCCCACCTCGACCGGGCCCTCACCCGGGCCAAGCGCATGGGGGACGGCGGACTGGTATCCCACATCCAGATCTGGCGGGCGCGCACCCTGGCCGCCCTGGGCGATGTCGTGGCCGCGGACCACGCCCAGTTCGAGGCCCTGGCCACCCAGCCGCCCCTCATGCCCCCGGACGAGCAGGGCGACCACCTCTTCCTGCAGGCGGAGGTGGCCCGCTTCCGGAGTGCCTGGCGAGACGCGGCGCGGCTGTTCAAGATCGCCGCCGATCACTATGAGTCGACGGGGCTGCTCTGGCGCCAGCGCATGGCCCTGCTCCGGTTCAGCCAGGCCGTGGCCCGGGAGGCCCGCCAGTCCCGCCTGGAGGCCCCCGAGCAGGGCTGGGCGATCCTGGAGAACCTGAAGGGGCCCGTGGACGGCTCGGACTCCCGCTGGCTTGACCTGGAATGGCACCGGGCCCATGCCCTGCTGCTGTCCACGGTCCCCGCCACCGATGCGGTGGTCCAGGAGGCCCTGGAGGCCTGGAGCGAGGTCCAGGCCGCCGCCCGGGATCTCCAGTTCCCCGCCCAGATCCTCGAAGCCAGCGCCGAAGGGGCCCAGCTGCTGCTGCAGCGGGGCGAGAAGTTGGGGGCCAGGTCCCGCATGCAGGACGCCTTCCCGAGCTTCCAGCAGCTCTGGACGCGCCTCCCCGAGGCCCAGGAGACCGGCTTCATGGGCCGCGAGGACATGCACCGCTTCCGCCAGACCGTCGAGTCCGTGGGATTGCGCTTCGTCCAGCCCGAACGTGCCGATCCGCTGGTGGACTGGACCCCCACCCAGATGAACCTGCCCGCGTTCCCCGCCTCCAAGTGACGGGGCTGGTGATCGGTGTTCTCATGGAAGCCCACGGCTTCGACTGCCCCATAGCGGAGACCCCATGAGCCACCAGCCCGTCGAATCGCGCGTCCGCACGACCCTGCCCCAGCTGCACACCTGGTACCGTGCAGGCCGGAAGCTGGTGATGACCACGGCCTACGACGCCGTCACGGCCCGCATCGCCGACGCCGCCGGGGTGGACATCGTCCTCGTGGGGGACAGTGTGGGAAACGTCTGCCTGGGCTTCGAGAACACGCTGCCCGTCAGCATGGCCATGATGAACCACCACCTCGAGGCGGTGGCCCGGATCCGGCCCACGGCCATGCTGGTGGCAGACCTGCCCTACCTGAGCTTCCACCTCAGCGTGGAGGACACCCTGCGGAATGCCGGCGGCTTCCTCCAGCGGGGGGCCCAGGCGGTGAAGCTCGAAGGGGGGGCCAAGCGCCTGCCCATGATCCACGCCCTGCTGGATGCGGAGATCCCCGTCATGGGGCACCTGGGCCTCACGCCCCAGAGCGTGAACCCCATGGGCGGCTACAAGGTGCAGGGGAAGCAGAAGGCCGATGCCCTGGGGCTCCTGGAGGATGCCCAGCGGCTCCAGGAGGCCGGCTGCTTCAGCCTGGTGCTCGAGGGGATCCCCGCCGACCTGGCCGCCAAAGTGACTGAGATCATTGAAATCCCCACCATCGGCATCGGTGCGGGCCCCCACTGCTCGGGCCAGGTGCTGGTCTTCCACGATGTCCTCGGCCTGCTGCCCGGGGGATCGCCCAAATTCGTCCGACGCTATGCCGAAGGATTCGAGGACCTACGGGTTGCACTGGCCTCCTGGGCGGAGGATGTCCGGTCGGGAGGGTTCCCTGATGGGCGGGAATCCTATACCCTTCCAGAAGCCGTTCGTCTGGCTTTGACCCAGTGGCGCCCCTGAGGCAGCCCTTGGTAGGCTGGCAGGTGTCTTCTGAAGGATCCCGTTTTTGTCCATGCGAGTTGTCCGTACCATCGCTGATTTGCGCGCTCTGCTCCGTCCCTTGAAGGGAGAGGGCAAGCGCATCGGCTTCGTTCCCACCATGGGCTTCCTCCACGAGGGCCACGGGGCACTGATCCGCCAGAGCGCCGCCCGGTGCGATGCCACGGTGGTGTCCATCTTCGTGAACCCGACCCAGTTCGGCCCCAGCGAGGACCTGGCCAACTATCCGCGGGATCTGGAGCGGGACCAGAACCTCTGCCTGGAGGCCGGAACCACGGTCCTGTTCCTCCCAGAGGTGGCCGAGATCTACCCCACCGGCTTCCAGACCCACATCGAGCCGGGGCGACTGGCGGATCCCCTCTGCGGACGCTTCCGGCCCGGCCACTTCCGCGGGGTGGCCACCGTCGTCGCCAAGCTCTTCAACATGGTGCAGCCGGACCTGGCCTTCTTCGGCCAGAAGGACTTCCAGCAGACCGTGGTGATCCGGCGCATGGCCCGGGACCTCAACATGCCCGTGGACCTGGTGGTCGTGCCCACGGTCCGGGAAGCCGACGGGCTGGCCCTCAGCAGCCGGAACGCCTACCTCGGCGAGGATGCCCGGCGCCGGGCCCTCTGCCTCAGCCAGGGCCTGCTGGCCGCCAAGGCCGCCTTCGACGAGGGTGAACTGGATGCCGCCAGGCTCCTGGCCATCGCCCGGGGTCCCTTGGCCGGTGTGGATTCCCTTCAGTATCTGGAGCTCGTGGACACCCAGAATCTGGAAGCCCTCCAGGGGCCCGTGGACCGGAGCGCGGCCCTCTGCGTGGCCGCCTACGTGGGTGCCACCCGGCTCATCGATAACGTGCTGCTGGTCCCAGCAGTATCAGACGCCCCCGGCAACGGGTCCTGAATCAGAAAAAAACGAGGATGGACCCAGGGGACTCCTGGGTCCATTCTTAGGCGTTGGCCGGGACTCTGATCGGGAGCCTGGACCGGAGGATGCATGCTGCGCCACTTCCTGCTCGGAAAGATCCATCGCGCCACCGTCACGAGGGCCGACCTGGACTACGTGGGGTCCATCACCCTGGATCCGCTGCTCATCGAGGCCGCCGGCTTCCTGGAGAACGAGAAGGTGGACATCTACGACGTGACCAATGGGTCGCGCCTGGCCACCTATGTCATCCCGGGCACCCCCGGATCGGGGGAGGTCGGCATCAATGGCGCCGCCGCCCATCTGGTGAGCCAGGGCGACCTGGTGATCATCGCGGCCTATGGCTGGATGAGCCCCGAGGAGGCCGAAACCCTGGCCCCCAGGGTGGTCTTCGTGGACGAGCGCAACCGCATCACCGAGCGCCGCACCCAGGAACGAACCCCCCTCTGCGTGGCGGCCTTCCCCGATTGACCCAGATAAAAACTAATCCCGGAACCTTTGGACGCTCGCGCGGCATCCAAGGGGTATGGTAGAAAAGAGTCACCCTTCGGCCTGGTACGGCCCTGGGGCCCGCGGTGGGGGCAAGGCGCTTCCCTGCAAAGTTCTGAAAGGTTGGTTCCATGGAAGTCCGCAAGTCCCTGGTGGTCAATTCGACCCCCCTGGAGACGCGCATCGCCCTGCTTGAGAACGGCCAGCTCTGCGAGCTGTTCCTCGAACGGACGATGAACAAAAGCCAGGTGGGGGATGTGTACAAGGGCCGGGTGGCCAAGCTGCTGCCGGGCATGCAGAGCGCCTTCGTCAACATCGGCGGCATCAAGGATGGCTTCCTCTACCTCGATGACCCCGTGGCTCAGCGGCTGGGAGCCGACCTGTCGGCCGAGGACGAGGGCGAAGAGGCTCCCGCCGAGGATCTCCCGCCCCCGCCCCCGCCCCTGCCTCCCCTGAAGGAGGGCGAAGAAACCCTGGTCCAGGTGGTGAAGGATCCCATCGGCTCGAAAGGGCCGCGGCTATCCCGTCACCTGAGCTTCCCCGGGCGCTTCCTGGTCTTCATGCCGGGCATCGAGCACATCGGCATCTCCCGCAAGATCACCGAGCCCGCCGAGCGGGACCGCCTGCGGGAGCTGATCCGCAGCCACGCCCTGCCCGGCGAGGGCTTCATCGTCCGCACCGCCGCCATCGGCGAAAAGGACGAGGACCTGGTGGGCGACGTGGTCTTCCTGCGCCGGCTCTGGGAGGGCATCCAGGCCAAGGCCGAGACCGTGCCCGCGCCGGGGCTGGTCTGGCAGGACCTCCGCCTCCTCCAGAAGGTCATGCGCGACATCTTCCGGGAGGAGGTCTCCACCTTCTGGGTGGATGACGACGACGCCCACCGGGAGGTGGTCTCCTTCGTCGAGAACCTCCACCCCGAGTGGTCCAACCGGGTGAAGCACTTCACCTCGGATCTGCCCATCTTCGAGGCCTTCGGCATCGAGGCGGAGATCGACTCGGCCCGCCAGCCCAAGGTCTTCCTCAAGCACGGCGGCTCCATCGTGCTGAACCAGACCGAGGCCCTGGTCAGTGTCGACGTCAACACCGGCAAGTTCGTGGGTAAGAAGGATCTGGAAGAGACGGTCTTCCTCACCAACCTCGAGGCCATCCCCGAGATCGTGCGGCAGCTGCGGCTGCGCAACCTGGGCGGCATCGTGGTCATCGACTTCATCGACATGGTGGATCCCCTCCATCGCGAAGAGGTGCTGACCCGCTTCCAGGAAGAGCTCAAGCGGGACCGCAACCACGCCCGGGCCGGGGGCATCTCCGAATTCGGCCTGGTGGAGCTCACCCGCAAGCGCACCGGCCCCTCCCTGGAGCGCAAGCTCACCCAGCCCTGCCCCACCTGCAACGGCGCCGGCCGCATCCCCAGCTCCGAGACCGCCCTGCTCAAGGCCTACCGGGAGCTGGTACGCCTGGGGGATCGCCTGCGGGGCGCCGACGTGCGCCTGACCCTCCACCCGGAGCTCTCCGCCTCCCTCAACCAGGAGGCCCGGGAAGGGCTCCTGCAACTGGCCCGGCTGCTGGGCGCCCGGGTCCAGTGGATCGAGCGGGCCGATACCCCCCGGCATGCGGTGGTCATGGACATGCAGTACCCCGGCCAGGGCAGCGCCACGGCTTGAATGACTGAGCCCTCGACAGAGGCCAGAAGACCCGGGATCCTGGGCGCATCCAGAGAGGAGCGTTCGTGGCTAGCAAAGTCGGAAAATGGATCGCCATCGGTTGCGGTGGACTTCTGGTGCTTGGCCTAGCGGGAGGCGCCGCCCTCTACTTCCTGGTCTGGCAACCCGCCAAAACCAAGCTCGTGGCGGCCGGGGTGAACTTCAGCGGCGATGCCAAGCAGCTGGCAAGTTCCCTTCTGGTGGCCGGGTTGAAGCAGGCCCAGCCGAAAATCATGCAGGCCCTGCCCGCGAACGAGCGGGCCGAGGTGGAAGCAGCCCTCACCCAGCTGGATCAACACGCCAGCAAGCTCAAGGGCGAGGATTTCAAGCAGCTTAGTGACGCCTTCCAGGCCTTCACGCAGGCGATAAAGGCCAACGGTGGCACGCCCACACCCGAAGCCGCCCATCAGCTTGGAGAAGATCTCAAACGCATCGCAGCTCGCCTTAAGAGGTCGTGACAAAACCCGACGATGCCGCGATGGCGCCAGCCGGGATGCACCGCAAGAAAGGGCCCGCAGGGCAACGTGGTTCGTTGTTCAAGGGACCTGACGCCGCGGGGCGCCCGGCTCATCCCTTCGGGCGAGGGGTGACGGGCGTCGCGATGCTTCGTCAGGCTCGTTTCGCGTAGTACCCGCTACGCTATCACTCACCTTCCTCGCCTGGCTCGCCCGGCACCCCTCGCGCGGCGACGTGGGGTTATGTTACGACCTCTAAGGGCGCCTGAAGAACACGGGGGTGGGGCGCACCGTCAGCCCAAGCACGTCGGGCAGCGCATGCCTTCCTGCAGGCTCCGGATGAGCTCGGGGACCCGGTCCAGGCTGCGCACCTCGTAGATGGGGAGCTCGGGGTCGTGGTCGGGGCGCGGCTTGAGCTCGCGGTTCACCCAGATGGCCGTCCACCCGGCCGCCACCGCGCCTTCCACATCATCGTTCCAGTTGTCGCCGACCATGGCCAGGTTCCCGGGGAAGAGGCCCAAGCGACGCTGCACGGTCTCGAAGGCGGAGGGCTCGGGTTTCAGCGCACCGATTTCGGCGCTGAGAATCCGGGTGCGGATGCGCTCGGCGATGCCCAGGCGCTCCAGCAGTTCCAGCCCGAAGGTCTGGGTGTTGGACAGCAGGGCCACCCGGGCCAGATCCCGCACGGCGCCCACCGCTTCGGGCGTGCCTGGGAAGCACTCCGCCTGCCCGCCGGCCTCCGCGAAGGCCTGCACCATGGCCTCCATCTGGGCCTCGTCCAGGTGGACGGGCCCCTTCCAGGTCTCCAGGAAGGCTCGCACCGAGGCGTGGGGCTGCACCATGCCATCGCGGACCAGGGCCGGGAAGAAGGCCACCTGCTCCGGACGCAGCAGATCCTTCATCCGCTGGAAGGGACTGCCCGCCGGGCTGAACACCAGCGTGTTCCAGAGGTCGAAGACGACTGCCCGGATCATGGGGCGGTGCCGCTCATTGGCCGCTCCCCTTCGAGGTTCGGAAGGGCACGCCGAACTCCAGGCCCAGGATCTCGAAGCGGGCCTCGCCAGCCAGGCTCCAGGTGGCCAGCTCACGGTGGGCCACCGCGCCGGACAGGGGTCCCCAGACCGTCTTCAGGTCGGCGTACCCGAAGGTTATGTCCACCTTGAGGAGGCTACGGCCCCGGGGCGCGATATCGGCCCCCTCGGGAAAGCTCACCGAGCCCAGGAGATGATCCGCCCCGCGGGCATTCAGCCGCAGGTCCCCGCTCACGCGGCGGGTGCGCAGGCGCTGGTCCGAGGGATTGTCCACCCCCACTTCCAGCCGCAGCCTCAGCCGGGACTGTTCCAGGGGGAAGGCCACCTCGATCCTGGGCTCCACCCGGTCCAGGGTGAACCGCAGCTTCCGGGCGGCCTCCTGGTACCGCAGCGCCGGGTTGACGGCCTCGCAGCCCAGCAGGAGCACCAGCGCAGGCATGGCCCAAAGCCGTCGCATCTCAGGCTCCCCGGTAGATCACGCAGTTGTCGGTGGTCTCATAGACCTCGATCTGGCAGAGCGGGGGCAGCGAAGGTTTCAGCTGCTCCCAGATCCACACGGCGATGTTCTCGGCGGTCGACAGGGGGATCAGGTCATTGAGGAAGCGGTGATCCAGCCGCGAGATCACCTTGTCCACCACCACCTTCGACAGGTCGTCGAAGTCGATGATCATGCCCGTCTCGGCGTTCACCTGGCCCTCCAGCAGCACGAAGAGCTTGTAGCTGTGGCCGTGCAGGTTCCGGCACTTGCCCGGGTGGTTGTAGATGAAGTGGGCGGCTTCGAACCAGTACTCTTTGCGCAGGATCATGGCACTCACGATGAAAAGGCCCCGCATGGGCGGGGCCTTTCATTCTACCAGTCTGGCAGCCTACAGCTTGATGGCATTCAGGATCAGGGCCAGGGGGGTCAGGGCCTGCAGGTTCTCCTGCCAGCTGGTATCCCGCCGGATGCGCTGGGGCACCAGCACGGTGTCCCCGGGCTCCACGGGCCTGCCCTCGACCCAGGCATCGAGGATGCGACCGTCCGCCTTGAGGAGCCGGATGTTCGACGCATCGGCGTTCCGGGTGGTACCACCCGCCAGCTTGAGCAGGTCCGAGACCTTCATCCCCTTATCCACCTTGTAGGTGGCGAAGGGGCTGGCGGCCTCACCGACCACGTAGGCCGCCTCGGTGACCAGGGGAATGATGATCTCATCCCCATCCTTAAGCTCCACATCGGCCCCGGGGCTCCCCTTCAGCGCCAGTTCGAAATTGACCACCATGCGATTCAGGTTGCCGGCCAGAAGGCCATGCAGAACGGGGGTTTTCAGCAATTGGCCTGTGAGGTTCTGGCGCTTGGTCTCGCTCAGCCGCTCCAGGATCTCGTTGATGCCCTTGGCCGTGGGGTCCTTCCCCATCAAGCCCGATTCCTCGGCCGCCCGCTGCAGGGAGGCATCCTGGGTGCTCAGGCGCCGCAGGAAGATGCCCGCGTGCGGCATGGCCTCCGGAGTGAGCCCACCGGCCCGCTGGATCAGCGAGCGGAGGGTGGGCTTGGTGGTGTCCAAGGCATAGGAGCCGGGGCGGACCACCTGGCCAGAGATGCGGACCGTGCGGTGGATCTTGTAGCCCGGCTTCTCGAAGAGGCTCAGCTGATCATCGGCCTGGATCCTGGGATTCACGGCCTCGTCCACCAGGGCGATGGGGCTCCCTTCCGAGGTCGAGAGGAGGCGGGCCAGGTCCAGGCGAATGACCTGGCTGGGTCGGCCATCCCCACTCCGGGCCAGTTCCGCCACCAGGCGATCGGCGGACTTTTCGGGGATCCCCGCCCGGAAGATCAGGTCCGAGGCCCGCATGCCTTCGTGGAAGGCATAGGTGCCTGGCCGGGCCACGGGACCCAGGACGGACACGTACCTCGGAAGCCTCAGATCCTCCATCCGGAAGAGCTCGACCCGATCCCGGTCTTCCAGCAGGAGGTCATGGCCGGGGTCACCCGCCAGGGCCTTGTCCACATCGAACACCAGGAACCGGGTCGTCCCCTCCAGGGAGGTCCGGACCACCTCGCCCCGGGCCCGGTAGGTGTCCGGCAGCACCTGGGATTCCCGCCGCAGCAGGTCGCCGACCCGCGCTCCCTCGGTCCGGGCAAAGGTGCCCGGCACCCTGGCCCAGCCCAGCACCTGCACCACGGAGCCCACCCGCTGACGCTGGGGCAGGGCCGACAGCAGGTCCCCCCGCTGCAGGGGGGTTCCTGCCTTCGAATCCGGCGGCAGGTCCTGGCCCACCAGGACCCCCGCCGCGTTCCGGCGTCGAAGGGAGAGCGTCCCGGCCCCGGCTTCCGCCGCGAAGCCCCCCGCGAAGCGCAGGGCATCGGCCACGGTCTCCCCGCCACGGAGCTCGAACTGCATGCGCGGCGCGATGCCGGTCAGCTCCCAGCGCTGCAGCCACTCCGGCAGGAGCGCATCCGCTTCCGGCTGCCGGACGGGGCGCCAGGTCTCGGGATCGAGCCGCAGGCGGTGGTCCTGCCCCGTGGGCGCCTTGAGGGCCACCAGCTGGCGCTTGAGGAAGGCCAGCCGATCCTCCAGCCCCGTGCGCTCCCCCAGGGTCAGGGGGGGCGCAGCGGGCTGGTTGCGGGCTGCAGCCTTGGCCTCCAGGCCTTCCTGACCGGCCTCGGACCTGCCGGATTCCTGTCTGACGGCCTCCTGGTTGGGGTTCAGCTGGGCTTCGATGGCCTTGACCTCGCGCTGGATCCGCTCTCGCTGTTCCTTGAGTGGGTCCAGGTCGAGGCCTTCGGATTCCGAGGGCTCGCCGGGCTTGACCGTCTCGATTGGCTGCGCCACGACCCGCTGGAAGGCACCTTCCAGCAGCACCTGGTTCTGGGCCATGGGGATGAAGACCGTGTCCCCGCTCTGCAGGGCCACGTTGGGATTCCCCAGCCCCTCGGCGCGGAGGGGGTAGAGGTCCAGGGAGAACACCAGCCGCCCGCCCCGCATGACCCGGATATCCCGGTAGCTGCCCACGGCCGTGGGTCCCCCGGCCAGGCTCAGCACGTTCACCAGGGAGCTGAGGCTCGACACCAGGTAGCTGCCGGGCCGGTAGACCTCGCCCATGACGAAGACCCGCACCTCCCTCAGCTTGGTCACCTGCAGATCCAGGGAGGACTTGGAGAAGTTCCGGCTGAGCAGACCCTGCACCGCGGCCTTGGCCTTGCCGAGGGTGAGTCCCCCCACCTTGGCCGTGCCGACCTTGGGGATCACGATCTCGCCCCGGCCATCCACCTGCACCGGCAGGTCGAAGGTGGCGCTGCCGAAGACGTTCAGGTTCAGGCGATCCCCCGTGCCCAGCACGTAGTCGTCCGCGATGCCCCCCTCGGTGGCCGCCGTGCCCCGCTGGCGGATCTGGAACAGGTCGGCCGCAAAGCGGCGCGGGCCCCGCTCCCGGCGCTTGAGGGCCTGGAGCTCCTGGTCCAGCTTGTCGTTCTCGCTGTGCTGCCGGGCCGTATCCTCCGGCGTTGGGGTTAGCACCTGGGTCGTGGCCGCCCGGGAGGGCACCGCGTCGGCCGGCCCGGAAACGCCCTGGGCGGAGGCAGCCTGCTTCAGGGCCTGCAGGTCCAGGCCCTGGGGCAGCTGGGCAAAGAGGGCCGAAACGGCCAGCAGAGACAAGGAACCACGCAGTGCACGCATCAGACACATCCTAAATTGAGGGCGCCGAGCGCCGAAACCGCTCGGCTCCTCGGGGCAAAGGCAGCTGAGTCAGAGTATGCCCCAGGAAGGCGCCGGGAGCGCGGGCAAGCGGTGCTTCAGTGCCTGGAGTGAGAGCCCGAGGGCTCCCCCACTCGGTGGGAGAGCAGCAGGGGGATTTCCCGGTGTACCTGGGCGTGCACATTGGCATTCCGTGGCGCGGCGCTGGTCGCCGTGATCCGGTCCAGGAAGGCCTTCAGGGCCAGCCCCACCAGCAGGAACCCGCCGAGGTTGGACAGAGCCAGGTGCCCGGGGACGGCCGTCGCCCGGAGCATGGGCAGGGCGGCGATCACCAGCAACACGGGGGTCACCCGCCAGGGGCGCCCACCCAGGTGATCCAGCATCCAGTGATGGAGGTGGCTGCGGTCCGCCTTGCCAAGGGGGGAACCCTTCCAGCGGCGGATGCCCACCACCAGGCAGACGTCCACGATGGGATAGGCGAAGACCCAGAGCAGCAGGTCCGGCTGCCAGAGGCCGAAGGCCTGCACCCCCAGGATCGCAAAGAGCGTCCCCAGCATGAGGGCCCCGCAGTCCCCCAGGAAATGATGGGCCTTCGGGTAGTTGAGGCCCAGCACCGCCACCAGCCCACCCCACAGCAGCGGGGACCGCAGGCCCAGGTTCCAGCCCAGCACGCCCAGCAGCAGGGCGGCGTAGCCAATGGAGAGGCCATTGATCCCGTCAATCAGGTTGTAGGCCTGGGGAATCGCCCAGAACCAGAGGAGCAGCAAGGGGCACAGAAGCGCCGGGTGGGTCGGCAGCACCATGCCGAGGAAGGTGAAGTGACTGAGGCCCTGCACCTGGGATTGGAACACGTGGACGGCCAGCAGCAGGGCCACACCCAGCCCCACCGAGGCCTTGTACCTGGGGCTGAGGTTGAAGCGGTCGTCCAGCAGTCCCGTGAAGGCCATGGCGTGGAGGGCCAACCAGTCGGGCCAGTCGAGCCGGAGGGGCGAGAGGCCGAGGACCTGGAGGAGGATGATCCCAGCCCAGAGGGTCAGGCCGCCGGTGCGGGCCGTGGGCCGGGCATGGTGCTTCCGCTTCTGGTTGGGATGGTCCATCCAACCCAGCGGGGCTACCCAGCGGATCAGCACCCAGGAGAGCACCAAGCCCCAGGCCAAACCGATGCTCGCTTGGATCCAGGTGGAAGGCACAATCCCCTCATCGGTGGCTTGAGTGACAGACGAATAGAGCAGCGCAATCCAACAAGTGTTGAAGATGCGTGAGCCTTTTATGTTCCCATGGGGGGTCCGCAGGGTAAAAAGAAAATTCCGATGGACCTTTGGATGCCTTTTATTTCATTCAAACGATCTAGGGGGCCTTTCATGGAACCCCCTAACCCAATCCTGTCCCTCCCTGTTATCCTGAATCTGCCGATTTTCACCTGCTTCCCTTCGGCGGCGACCTCTGCAGGAAGCCCACCTCCCCCTCCTGGCTCAGGACTCGGCGGAAGGGTTTCATGGAGCGATCGCGGGAGATCCGGGTCAGTGCCCGGAATCGGGGGAAGCCACGTGGGCCCGAGGGCCCCGGAGTGCTCATGAATGCATTGAAATTCTCCCCCACCACCGTATCGGTGGACCTGGGCGGCACGCCCATCTCCATCGAGACCGGCCGCATCGCCAAGCAGGCCCACGGCGCCGTGGTCGTCCGCCAGGGCGACACCATGGTGCTCGTGGCCGTCTGCTACGGCACCCCCCGGGAAGGCATCGACTTCTTCCCCCTGACCGTGGACTACCGCGAGCCCGTGCTGGCCGCGGGCAAGATCCCCGGTGGCTGGTTCAAGCGCGAGGGCCGTCCCACCACCAAGGAGACCCTCACCAGCCGCCTCATCGACCGTCCCCTCCGTCCCCTCTTCGAAGAGGGCTACAACGGCGACACCATGGTCACCGCCCAGGTGCTCAGCTACGACGGCCAGCACGCCCCTGAAGTGCTCGCCATGGTGGGTGCCTCCGCGGCCCTCATCATCAGCGAGATCCCCTTCGTGAACCCCGTGGGCGGCGTCCGCGTGGGCCGCGTCAACGGCCAGCTGGTGGTGAACCCCACCGTCGAGCAGCGCGTGGATAGCGACATCGATCTGCTGGTGGCCGGCACCGCCGATGCCCTGGTGATGGTGGAGTGCGGCGCCAAGGAAGTGCTGGAAGCCGACATGGTCAAGGCCCTGGCCTTCGGCCACGAGCAGATCCAGATCCTGGTGAAGCTGCAGCAGGAGCTCCAGGCCAAGGTGGGCAAGCCCAAGGTCGCCGCCGCCAAGGCCGTGCGCAACGAGGCCCTCTACAAGGAAGTGGCCGCCGCCTTCGCCGAGAAGCTCTTCGCGGCGCTGACCATGAAGGTGAAGATCGAGAGCTACAAGACCATCGACGGCCTCAAGAAGGAAGCCGTCGCCCAGTTCTGCGCCGACAAGCCCGAGCTGAAGAAGGATCTGGTGGCCTGCTTCGACGAGCTGAAGGAGACCCTCTTCCGCAACGCCATCCTCAAGCAGGGCGTGCGTCTGGACGGCCGCAAGTTCGACCAGATCCGCCCCCTCAACATCGAGATCGGCGTCCTGCCTTCCGCGCACGGCAGCTGCCTCTTCACCCGCGGCGAAACCCAGGCCCTGGTCACCACCACCCTGGGCACCATCAACAACACCCAGATCATCGACGGCCTGGAAGAGGAGTACCGCAAGAAGTTCTACCTGCACTACAACTTCCCCGGCTACAGCGTGGGCGAGTGCAAGCCCAACCGCGGGCCCGGCCGCCGCGAGATCGGCCACGGCATGCTGGCCGAGCGCTCCCTCTTCGCGGTGTTCCCGAGCCCCGAGGAGAACCCCTACACCGTGCGCGTGGTGAGTGACATCACCGAGAGCAACGGTTCGTCCAGCATGGCCACCATCTGCGGCGGCACGCTGGCCCTGATGGATGCCGGCATCAAGCTCAAGTCCCCGGTGGCGGGCGTGGCCATGGGCCTCGTCAGCGACGGTGACAAGTTCGTGGTCCTGTCCGACATCGCCGGCCAGGAAGACCACTACGGCGACATGGACTTCAAGGTCGCCGGCACCGAGAAGGGCATCACCGCCCTGCAGATGGACATCAAGATCGGCGGCATCACCACCGCGATCCTCACCAAGGCGCTCGACCAGGCCAAGGCCGGCCGCCTGCACCTGCTGGATCTCATGGGCCAGGTGCTCGCCGCCCCCGCGCCGAGTTCGCCAGCAACGCCCCCCAGATGGCCAGCGTCCAGCTCCCCAAGGAGAAGATCCGCGACGTCATCGGCAAGGGCGGCGCCACCATCCGCAACATCATCGAGGTGAGCGGCTGTGAAGTGAACATCGACGACGACGGCCTCTGCCAGGTCGCCGGTCCTACCCAGGAAAAGCTGGCCGTCGCCATGAAGATGATCGCCGACCTCACCCAGACCGCCGAGGTTGGCAAGACCTACCTGGGCAAGGTGGCCAAGGTCGTCGAATTCGGCGCCTTCGTGACCATCCTCCCCGGTCTCGACGGCCTGCTGCACGTCAGTGAGCTGGCCCACCACCGCGTGGCCAACCCCGCCGACGAAGTGAGCGAAGGCCAGGAAGTCATGGTCAAGTGCATCGGCATCGACGAAAAGAGCGGCAAGATCAAGCTCAGCCGCAAGGCGCTGATCCCCAAGCCCGAAGGCGCCGATGCCGAGCCCGAAGGCGACGCCCCCAGTGGCGAAGACCGCCCCCGCGAGCGCAGGCCCAGGCCCCGGCGGTCCTAAGCTTTCCCGCGAAGCACGAAGAATCGACACAAGGTGGGGCCTGCACGGGGCCCCACCTTGCCATCCAAGGACGACCTTGATCGAAGGATGACTGGGATAGCCGGGGAGGGGCCAACCACAATGAAGGTGCTTGTCATTGGATCCTCAGGTTTTATCGGCCAAGCTCTGGTGTCCAGGCTCTTGGCCGAAGGCCATGAAGTCGAGGCATGGGATCGCCGAACAGGTGATGCCATGCCTCGGCTGACTGTTCGCACGGTCAATTTGCTGGACAGTGCACCCCTCCCCCCACCAGAGGGGCGCCCCTGGGATGCCGCCTTCCACCTGGCTGCCCATTCCGTGCCAGGAATCTCCTGGAACCGGGACCTGGTTCTCGAGAACCTGAGCATGACCGCCCGCGTCTTCGACCACCTTGCGGAGCACGCCCGTGGCTGCCGGGCCATCTATGTTTCCAGTGCGTTCGTCTATGCCCCCAAGCAGGGTGCCGTTGCCGAGGATGACCCCACAGGTTCGTCTCACCCCTATGCGCTTTCCAAACTGTTGGGGGAAGCCTGGGTACTGAGCAAGAAGGAGCACCTTCAAGTCTTCCTGGTCAGATCGTTCAATCAAATCGGCCCTGGAATGTCTCCAGGTCTTCTGATTCCAGACATTCTTGCCCGCATCAGGTCAGGCGAGTCTCCCCTGCTCATGCGAGGCCGCAACGACATTCGCGACTTCCTTGACTGGCGCGATGCCATCGATGCTTACATCCAGACGCTGACCGTGGATGCACCAAGCGGTCGCATCTGGAACCTATGCTCCGGCAGGGCAACCCCCGTTTCTGAGCTTGTGCTTGAAGTTCTGAAAGCCATGAGCGTGGAAGCGGAAGTCCTGTTTGCAAACCCAAACCAAGAGACGCTGGTGGGTAATCCGGCCCGCCTTATGAAGGATACTGGGTGGTTCCCCAGGAGAAGCCTGAGCGATACGGCCCGGGCCATTCTTGAAGCGCCCCATTGATCGCGTTTGATCAACTTGCGGTTCGACTGGCACTGGCTGGCTTTCATATCTATATTTAATCCAATATTTATTTTCGGAGAAGGCATGACCAAGAGCGCCCTGATCACTGGGATCACCGGCCAGGACGGCAGTTATCTGGCGGAGCTGCTGCTGGCCAAGGGCTACCAGGTCCATGGCATCGTGCGGCGGTCCAGCCTCTTCAACACGGACCGCATCGACCACCTGCACGTGGGCGAGACCCCGAACCCGAATTTCCACCTCCATTACGGGGACCTTTCGGATGCGGGCGCCCTGCGCAATGTGCTCGATGAGGTCCGCCCCGACGAGGTCTACAACCTGGGAGCCCAGAGCCATGTGCGGGTGAGCTTCGACCAGCCCGAGTACCGTGGACGTGGTGGGCGTGGGGTCATCCGGCTGCTGGAGGCGATCCGCAGCTACATGAAGCACAGTGGCAAGGCCATCCGCTTCTACCAGGCCGGCAGCTCCGAGATGTTCGGCAGCGCCAAGCCCCGCCAGCACGAGGGCACCCGCTTCGAGCCCCGCAGCCCCTACGCCTGCGCCAAGGTCTACGCCCACTACCAGGTGATCAACCACCGGGAGAGCTACGGCCTCTTCGCCTGCAACGGCATCCTGTTCAACCACGAAAGCCCCCGCCGCGGCGAGACCTTCGTGACCCGCAAGATCACCCGGGCCGCCACGCGCATCAAGCTGGGGCTGCAGGACAAGCTGTGGCTGGGCAACCTGGATGCCAAGCGCGACTGGGGCTTCGCGGGCGACTACGTGGAAGCCATGTGGCGCATGCTGCAGCAGGACACGCCGGACGACTACGTGGTGGCCACCGGTGAGAGCATCAGCATCCGGGATTTCCTGGGGCTGACCTTCGGGCGGCTGGAGCTGGACTGGCAGAAGTACGTGGAGATCGACCCCCGCTATTTCCGTCCCGCGGAAGTCGATCACCTCGAAGGCGATCCCGGCAAGAGCCGGCGGCTCCTGGGCTGGGAGCCCAGCACCGATATCCGCACCCTGGCGGCCATGATGGTGGACTCAGATCTCCGGCTGGCCCAGAAGGAGCTGGTGCTGCGCGAAGCCGGGCACGGCGAAGCCCCGCGCACGGGCTACCGGTAGCCCGCGACTTCATGAAGACCAGGAGAGCATCCGGCAAGATGGCAACCATTTCGAGGCCCCACCTGGACAACCGAGGCGCAGTCCTGTTCCTCCGCACCTCATGACGAGCGTCCAACGCCTCTCCAGCGGAATGCTCTGGACCCTCCTGGGCTATGTCCTACCCACGGCTGCGGCGCTGGTGGTCATCCCCCTGCTCATCCGACAGATGGGCCCTGACCGCTTCGGGTTGCTGGCCTTCGTCTGGATGATTGTCGGGTACTCCAACTTCCTGGATCTGGGCATCGGAAGAGCCTTGACCCAGGGGATTGCCGAGCGCCTGGGTCGTGGCGAGCAGGACGAGATCCCTGGAATCATCCAGACAGGTCTCTTGATGCTTGTGATCCTTGGGGTGGCGGGTGGTGTCGGGTTGTCCCTGGGCAGTGACTGGATATCAGGCCGGTTCCTGAAGGTCCCGCTCGAGCTCATCTGGGACGCCCGCCGATCCCTCCTGCTGGCCTCTATCGCAATCCCTCTCGTCGTCGTCGGCTCGGCGCTGCGCAGTGTGCTCGAAGGCTTTCAGCGGTTCCAGGGGATCAGTCTCGTCAGATCCTCGGTCGGCGTGCTCATCTACCTCTCGGCCCTCCCCGTCCTGAGCCTGACTCACGGGGTCTGGGCCATCGTCGCCATGTTGATCCTCGTCAGGCTGGTGGAAGTGGGCCTGTATGCGAGCCAGTGCCGCCGGTTGGTGCCGGGGATGCTCAGAAGGCCGAGTTTTCGACCATCCTTCCTGAAGCCTCTCTTTGCCTTTGGCCTCTGGTCCACCTTGAACAACCTGGTGGGCAGTTTCATGTCGATGGCCTACGCAGACCGACTCCTGCTCAGCTCCCTGGTTGGCACCGGCGCCCTGGTCTACTTCGGCACTCCCTTTGACATGGCAGTCAGAGTGCTGGTCCTCCCAACCTCCCTCGTCGGGGTCCTGTTCCCCGCGCTGAGCGCCCTGGGCAGGGATTCCGGAAGGGCCACCGACCTGGTCATGCAGGCCATTCGCACCATCGTGTTCGGAACCGCCCCGGTCTTCATCGCCATGATCGCCCTTGCGAAACCGTTACTCGCGGTGTGGATCAGCCCCGAATTCTCAGAACAAAGTTCCCTCATCTTCCAGCTCGTTTCGGCCGGGATGTTCCTGATTTCCATCAGCTACGCGCCCTTCGCCTACATCCAGGCCATGGGGAGACCCGATCTCTCTGCCAAGCGGCACCTGCTGGAGATCCCCTTCTACCTCGTGGCCTCGTATGTCGGCATCAGGCTGTTTGGCGCCAAGGGCAGTGGTCTGGTGTGGTTTCTGTGGTCCATCATCGACTTGTTCCTGATCTACCGGATCATGGTGGGCCTGTTCGTCAACCATTCGGCGGAGGGACTTGGCCGGAAATGGGTACTGATCGCCGCCCTGTTCGGGCTGGCCTTCCTGGCCGGGATCTCCCCTTCACGGTGGGCCCAGATCACGGCAGGGGTCTCGCTGCCGCTGGTCTCCTTCCTGTGGGGGTGGAGACTGCTGCTCCAGCCCGATGATCGGGAGGTGTTCATCAGGTGGATGCCATGGGCCTCACGATTAAGAATCCGGGGTGACGTGGCCGCACGGTAAAATGACACGGCTGTCCGGAGCACCATGCCGTTCCCATCTTCCCGGATTGGGTCCAACCGGACCATTGCCGCCAGAACGATGAGACGACTTCGATTGCAGGAGGGGACTTGGGCGAGTTGTATGACACCTATTCCACCATCATGAATGGACCCCAGCTTTCACATCAGCAGGACATAGAAAGAACAAGCCGACAATTCAAGCAAGTCCTGCTGCCGATCTTCCAGGCCGAGGGAATTCGGATCGCTGAGGCGTCCATCTTCGAGTTCGGCGCAGGGTGGGGCAAGAACCTGCTTGCCCTCAAGGCCCTTGGTGCCCGCAACCTGCAGGGCGCAGACATCAGCCAGGAGCAGATCGAGCTTGGGCGCCAGCTGGGATTGGACTCACTCCGGCTGATCACACCCGAGGACGACCTTGGCCAACTGATGGCAGGTGCACGGTTTGACATCATTCTTGCCTACGACATTTTGGAGCATCTGACCATCAAGCAGATTGAACAGTTCGCCGCTGCGGTTCGCGGCCTGCTGCGACCGGGGGGCTTGCTGGTCGTGGAAGTGCCCAATGACCTGGCCCCACTCAACCCCATCCGTTCCGGTGATCTCACCCACCTCCGGGCCTTTACCGGAGCCAGCATCACGCAATTCTTTCGCCTTTGTCATCTGGAGCCCATGGTGATTCGCGGCGTAGGCTTCCCGGGAGAGGGTGGGGTTCATCGGCTCCGAACCTGGCTGTCCGACTGGATCCTCGGCCCTTCCCTGGTCCTGCTCATGCGGATCCTCTACGGCCGCGCCGACCCGCACGGGATCTACCAGCCCAACATCCTGGGCATCGGGAAACTGCCCGGAGTCGAATGATGCGCCTGGTCGTGGACGGGACTCCGCTTTGTTATCCACTGACCGGCATCGGGCAGTACACCCAGTCCCTCCTGGGCGCCCTTGCCGTGCAGCGACCTGAGTGGGAATTCATCGTCCTCTCACCCTACCCGCCGACCTCTCCGTCGCCGTTCCCGAACGTGCACCATGATCTGGAGACCTCTCGGGCGTTGAGCACTCACAGGCCGGGTTGGCGGGGCTGGTGGTTCGACGGCATCCTCCCTTCGGCAGTGTCTGCGGCCGGCGCTGATGTCTTCTGGGCCGCAAATGGGCTTGTCCCCTTCCGGCTGGCGGGGGTCAAGGTGGCCCTGACCCTCTACGACTTCGTGCCAGAGCGCTTCCCGCACACCATGACCTTCGCGGCGCGGATCTACCGGAAATGGAACCTGCGGCACTGGCTGGCACGGGCGACCTGGCGAATGCCGATTTCCCAAGCCGTGGGGGATGAAGCGCAAGCCCTCTTCTCGGTATCCACAAATGCCGTGATCCACCCCGGCGTCGATGCCCTGTTTACGGATTTTGTTGCCCAGCCCAGGACCGACCTGGAACCAGCCAAGGCTGATTACTTCGTGGTTCTTGGGACCGTGGAACCCCGGAAGAACCTCGCAGTCCTCATCCGATCCCTTGATCAGCTTGTGCTGGAGGGTATCTGGCCCGAGGGGCTCAAGGTCCGGATCGTCGGGCTGAACGGGTGGCTCGACCGCCAGACACAGGACAGGATCGATGACCTGGAAACACGAGGAATCGTCGAACGCCTCGGCTATGTACCCAGAGAGCTGCTGCCCGGCCTGCTGGCAAACGCGCGGGCCCTGCTCATGCCATCGCTCTACGAAGGGTTTGGAATGCCCATCGCCGAGGCGATGGCTGTGGGTTGTCCAGTCATCTGCAGTGACATCCCTCCGTTCCGGGAGATCATTGGCGAAGAGCCCGCGCTCTTCCATGGCACCGATGAAGCATCCATCTACAATGCCTATAGATCTTATGTGACCACCCAGCAGGTGTCACGATGGACGCAGTCCAAGGACGGCGCCGAGTTGAGGTTCACCTGGGAACGGTCCGCCTCCAGGTTCATCCATGTCCTCGAAAATCGATGATTCTGGCTGAGGAATCCATGTCTGATGCAAGCATTCAACAGGGTGTCAAACACGGCCGGAAAAGGATTCTATTCGTTTCACCGCTGAATGTCGCTTCCAACAATGGAATGATGCAAAGGCAAATTCAGATATTGAATTTTTTAAATAATAGCGATGTAGACCTTGAGCTGCTTTCTCTTTATTCCTCCCCGTCAGAGGTCAATGAATGGCTTGATGAATTGAAAATTAAGGCATCTGCACTGAATGGTTTCTTCGCGATTCTGGTCAGGCTGATTGGCATCGCATGGTACGGCGGGAATGTCATTCTCTGCAATAAATTGAAATGGATCGATGCCTTTCACTTCCCGATCAGAATCCCCGCTCCCAGGCGCCTCCTCGATCGATACGACAGGATCGTTTGTTACTACCCATGGGGATTCCCACTGCTTGGGTTGGATCGAGCCGGTGCAAAGGTGGTCGTGGATCTCGGGGATGTGATGGCGGACCGGCATGACCGGATTGGCACCAGACGGTGGATCAGCCTGAGCAAGGAGGACGAGTCGGCCATCCTGAACTCCAACGCCCGCTGCATCGCCATCACACGGGACGATCAAGGGGAATTCCAGCGGCTGTATGGCTTGACCCTGCCGGTGATCCCTTTCCTGCCGCCCGGCTACGCGCAACTGAGGTCCTTGCCACCCAGCATCCAGGCCCGGAAGGTCGGGTTCCTGGCAGCCCTGGGCTATCAGAACGAAGAAGTTGTGAAGGCACTTGCCTCTGAGGAATTCCTTGCCTGCATGCAGGCTGCCGGTATCGAACTCCTGATTGCTGGTGGCATCTGTGCCGCGATCCCGGAACACCTGCGAGCCGCCATCCAGAAGAGCGGTGGCCAGGTGCTGGGCAGGGTGGCGAACCTTGAGGCGTTCTACTCACAGGTAGGGGTCATTCTGAATCCCGTGGGCCCTTCCACCGGTGTGAAGATCAAGTCCGTCGAAGCCTTGTTGGCTGGCCGGGGCTCCTCACGACGAAATATGGAGCTGATGCGGAATTGTTGGAGCTCTTCCCAGATCAGATCACCCTGCTGAACTGGCCTCTAGGGGTCTCTGAGTTGGCCCTGGCCACCACCCAAGCCGTCCTCACAGCCACCGAGGCAGCATCCACGAGTGATCAGGCGGCAGCCTTCCAGCTTGCCGCGGGCAGGTACGAACGCCGAGTCACCTCTGCCATGAATGAGTACCTGTTGTGCTGAAGAATCTCACGCTTCCTCACTACGTCCTCATCGGACTCCTGGCCTGGGGGCTCCCTGGCATGTTCATCGCCGGCGGTCCGGCGGTCGTGGCCGTAGCCGCGGCCTCGGTGCCCGTCTGGCTTTGCACCCTTGGCTCAAGGGCTGACCAGCCCGTTCAGACGGGCTTTGAATTCAAGAACCATCGATTCATCTTGTTGGTGGTTCTTGGCTATCTCCTCCTGGACGCAACCCTCGGCCGTCAAAAATTTGCGGACAACCTCTTTTTCTCCAAAGCAGCGGTGGCCAGTTTCATCGGAGCTGCCAACGCAAGTGTTTCTCAGGGGCGGGGGATCGCAGAGCTGCTTGGCGCCATCGCCATCTTCATCCCATTTACGCTCTGGGATTCCGCCCGAAGGGCCCGCGCTCAGCTTAAACCAACCGTCTATCTATTGGCATTAATATTGATAATTTATGAAATCGGTATCAGCAGGGGCTACCTGTTCATGGCCGTGCTATCCATCCTGTTGGGTTCCCGCCTCAGTCCGCGGAGCATGGCTTTCGGTTTTTCGGGGGCCATGGTTGCCTTTCTGCTTGCAAGTCATGTACGTGGTGATTTCAATGATATCTATTTCTCAAATCCGCTATTTGATGCCATAGCCTGGCCTTATCTGAACCTTTCGCTGCTTCTTGCGAAAAACCCTCCCGGGGGAACCTTCCTGGATTTCACCCTGGAATTCATGAAAAAATTCATTCCATCCTTCTTGTATCAAAAGGAAATTTTTTCATTCAATATTGAAATGACCAAACTGATCTATCCAAGGTTTGAAGGCTATGTTGAATCCATTTCCATCTTTACTTATCTTGGCGAACTACTTTATTATAAGCCAGTCCTTCTAACTTCAACCATCGCAGGTGCTTTACTCGGTATTTTATCTCGCTTTGCAGAACGGCTCATCAGCCTGAAGCGGCTGGATTCCACCCGTATTTTCTGTGGACTGATGTGTATCGTCCTCCTTCGCTCAAGGATCCAGGACGTTTTCTCTTTTCTGATTTTTTTGACAATTTTCCTGTTGCTGTGGAGGCTGCTTTCCAATTTGTCCCCCAGGAAACGACTTCCCCTGCATCTGGCAGGAAGGGAACTCCCTCGACATGGTTGACCTGATGAATCGCAAGGTGTTGTTCGTCTGCTGGTCCCTGCGGCCCATCCACGGGACCCTGTTGCACGCCCTGAGTGAGGCCCTCGATCGGATGGGCTGCCACGGCAGTTTTCTGGGGCGGACGGAATCGGCACCTTCCGGAGCAGCCAACCTCCAGACCTCCATCACCTGCTCCTCCTTGTTTGGACTCATCTCCCTGCTCGTTCGCGGGAGGCTCAGGGGCTTTGACCTGGTCTACCTGCAGAGCACCCATCCGATGAACCTTTGCCTCTCGATGTGGGCGAAGTTCCATGGGCTCAAGATCGCCTACTACCTCCACGAACCCACTGGGTTCCTGGAAAAGGTCAGGAAGGGCGATGCCACCCTCTATGCCGCCCTGGTCCGGGTGACGCAGGTGCTGGAGTGCTGGTTTGCCGACGTGGTGTTCGTGGCGACCCCAGCGCTCGTGGGGAAAGTGCATGCCCTGCATTTGGCCCGCCAGGCCCAGGTCCTCGCCCTGCCCCTGGCCATTCCTGACCTGGTTTCGACTTCCGCTCGAGCCCCCCGGGCGCGCGCACGATTGCTCTACCTGGGTCGGGCCCACCCCATGCGCTGCCTGGACCGGTTCACCGAGCTGGCGGAACGCCTGCATGCCTCAGGGTTGGGGATTCTCCCGACCATGCTGACCTACAATCCCGTGGAAGCGCCTTCCCCCTTCATCGACACCCGGGCCGGCAGCTCCTACACCGATGCGGAGATGCTGGACCTCCTCGAGGAATCCTTCCTTGTCTGGAATGTCTACGATGTGGAGTACTCCCAGTCCGGAGTCACGCCGGTAGCCTTGCGCAGCGGGGTTCCCCTGCTGGTCTCCAGATTCGAGAACGAGACCGCCCTGGTGGAAGAAGGCGTCGCCTTCGAGGTTGCCTTGGAACCCTTCGATCTGGATGGACTGATCAAGCAGGTGCATGGCCTTCGGGAAAGTTTTGAACCCACTTCAGCCCAGTGTCTCGCCTACTTCCAGCGAACCTATGCCCCGCAGGCTCTCATCCCCTGCCTGGAAAAGGCCACGGCCCTGCAGCCGTCTCAGGGCCGTTAGCGTGCCCTTCAGAGCCGGTTCATTTTGAGGTTCTTGAAGAAGGCCCGCCGGGCGTACTGAAAAAAGCAGTAGGAGGAGCGCAGGAGGGAGAGCCCCTCCTCTTTCCGGTAGATCTGCCAGATCAATCCAGCCGCCTTGGCTTTCTTGCTGCTCAGGCTGGCTTGGACCACGCGGTAGCGAAGGAAGGCTCCGGAAAGCCCAGCGGCCGTGTGCCCCTGCTTCAAGACTTTCAGCCAGCTCGGATAGTCCTCGCTGATGGGCCGGTCCTCGAACCTGAAATCCGTCACGACGGTGCGGTCGATCATGACACTGGAAGTGGCGATGCAGGTGTTCTTCAGGAAGTCGTCATAGGTAAGGTGCCGCGGCATATCGAGGATGTCGCAGATGGGCCCCTCGGTCTCGTCGATGACCTTGTAGCCGGTGAAGGTGAAGGGGGTCGAAGTCGCAGTCATCAGCTTGATCTGCTGCTCGAGCTTGTGGTCATCCCACTGATCGTCGCTGTCGAGAAAGGCCAGGTACCTTCCTTTCGCCCGCTCGATGCCCAGGTTCCGGCTCGGCCCCGCCCGACGGACCGAATCGAGCAGGATCGGGATCACCCGCGGATCCTTCGACCGGGCGGATTCGATGATTTCACGCGTATTATCTTTACTATCATTATCAATAAGGATGATTTCGAAGGATTGATGCGTCTGCCGGAAGACGGACTCCAAGGTTTTTTGCAGGAATCGTCCACTATTCAGACAGGGGATGATGACCGAAACCAGATCGTTGTCGTACATGGTTCGCTCCACGGGCAGCAGGTTCTTGAGGAAGCGTCACGGGTCTAGCGATCGGCCCTGGTTCCAGGCTGGTTCTTGAATTCGGCTTGGATCGTACTGGCCAGGGCCTGCTTCAGTCCATAGGGAGGCTTGAACCCGGTCGAGAGGAGCCGGGTTCCATTGAACTGGGTATTTTCGGTGAACTTCCTTACCCGGATGGCGCTGACCGGGAAGGTGGTCCGCGTGAAGCGGCTGACGACATCCATCAGGTGTCCGCCCGCGATGGCCAGCCCCAGCGGAACCCGAAGGTCCCTGGATCTCGATCTGCCGAGGCAGTCGTAGACCAGCGCCACCAGGTCGTTCATGTTCATGTCGGGTCCGTCCACACAGTTGTAGATGTGGATGCCGGGGCCAAAGCCCATGGCGTGGACGAGACATTCGGCCACATTGCCCACATAGGCCATGGATTTCCGATTGGTACCGGGACCGACCATCATGAATCGCCCGGAGGCGATCTGCCTCAGCAGGTTGTAGACGTTGCCCCGGTTTCCTTCGCCAAAGACCACCGTGGGCCGGATGATCACCAGGCTGCGGGTTGGATCTTCTTCGGCCCAGGTCCGGTAGATGCCCTCCGCCAGCAGCTTCGTTTCCCCGTAGGGGTTGAAGGGCTCGAAAGGGCCACCCTCATCCACGGGGAAGGAGTGGAAGCCGTACACCGCCACACTGCTGGTGAAGATCAGCTTCTTGATGCCCGCTTCCTCGGCAGCCAGGCAGACCTGGCGGGCCCCCTCCACATTGGTTTCGTGATACCTGGAGACGGGCCGGACATCATCCCGGTGTTCGGCGGCCAGATTCATCACGATGCCCGCCCCCGCGAGAACCGACTCGAGGGTGGTGGCACGCCTCACATCGCAGGGGAAGTGCCGATCCGGGAAGGTGGTCGACGCCTCGAGGTCTCCAATCCTTGGCTCGTGCCCCAGTTCGATGAGGCGTCCCACCAGGCGGGTTCCGATGAAGCCGGAGCCCCCCAGCACGGCGATGGGCGAAGGGGCGATGTCACGGTGCATGGCTGGATCCATCATGGCGGGCTACCGGTAGCCCGTGCGCGGGGCTTCGCCGTGCCCGGCTTCGCGCAGCACCAGCTCCTTCTGGGCCAGCCGGAGATCCGAGTCCACCATCATGGCCGCCAGGGTGCGGATATCGGTGCTGGGCTCCCAGCCCAGGAGCCGCCGGCTCTTGCCGGGATCGCCTTCGAGGTGATCGACTTCCGCGGGACGGAAGTAGCGGGGGTCGATCTCCACGTACTTCTGCCAGTCCAGCTCCAGCCGCCCGAAGGTCAGCCCCAGGAAATCCCGGATGCTGATGCTCTCACCGGTGGCCACCACGTAGTCGTCCGGCGTGTCCTGCTGCAGCATCCGCCACATGGCTTCCACATAGTCCCCCGCGAAGCCCCAGTCGCGCTTCGCATCCAGGTTGCCCAGCCACAGCTTGTCCTGCAGCCCCAGCTTGATGCGCGTGGCCGCCCGGGTGATCTTGCGGGTCACGAAGGTCTCGCCGCGGCGGGGCTTTCGTGGTTGAACAGGATGCCGTTGCAGGCGAAGAGGCCGTAGCTCTCCCGGTGGTTGATCACCTGGTAGTGGGCGTAGACCTTGGCGCAGGCGTAGGGGCTGCGGGGCTCGAAGCGGGTGCCCTCGTGCTGGCGGGGCTTGGCGCTGCCGAACATCTCGGAGCTGCCGGCCTGGTAGAAGCGGATGGCCTTGCCACTGTGCTTCATGTAGCTGCGGATCGCCTCCAGCAGCCGGATGACCCCCACGCCCACCACGTCCACGGTGTACTCGGGCTGGTCGAAGCTCACCCGCACATGGCTCTGGGCTCCCAGGTTGTAGACCTCGTCGGGGCGGACCTCATCGAGCACATTGCGCAGGGCGCCCGCATCCGAAAGGTCCCCGTAATGCAAATGGAAGTCCGGGTTCGGGGTCTCGCCCACGTGCAGGTGGTCGATGCGGTCCGTGTTGAAGAGGCTGGACCGCCGCACGATGCCATGGACCTGGTAGCCCTTGGCCAGCAGCAGCTCCGCCAGATAACTGCCGTCCTGGCCGGTGATCCCAGTGATCAGGGCGCTCTTGGTCATGCCTTCTCCGAAAAAAGTACTGGTGAGTGCGAGGTCGAGCGTGGTGCTGTCCCCAGCTGCCTTGGAAGGGATTGGAATCAGCGGTCGCCGGACGGTGGTGCGGAACCATCCCCGGACTCCTCGGGGAACACCCTCGCCAGCACCCAATTCCGGTTACGGAAGAGCCAGGTACCCAGGCCTGCCAGTGCGAACGAGGCGAGCACGAGGATCGACCTGCCTGGCCGGCTCTTTTCGGTGGGCAGATCCGCCCCGTCCATCACGTTCAGGATGGGAATGTCATTCTTTTCTTCCAGCAGGGCCTGCTCCCGGTTCATGGCCAGGGTGGTGACGAGCTGCTGGCGCAGGCGGAGCTCATTTTCCAGGCGGGCGCCCTTCAGGCGAACCGCGGGGTCCGTGATGGCCTGGTAGTTCCGGTTCACTTCCAGGAAGCGCCGCCAGGCCTCTTCGGTGGCGTCCATCTCGCGGCGGGCCTCGGCCAGGCGGGCCTCGGCGTAGTCAGCCTTGGCGCTGCCCCGGGTGCGCCCCTTTTCCTTCAGGAACGCTTCGAGCTGGGTCAGGGATTTCTGCACCAGCAGCTGGGAGAGCTCGGGTGACCGGGTTTCCGCACTGACGGAGATGATCTTGGTCTTGAAGTCCCGGGAAGCCACGAGGATCTGGTCGAGCTTCTTGAGGGCCCGGCTCGGGTTCTGCTCACCCAGGTAGTCGAACAGCGTGCCGGCCTCGGCCCGTTCCGCCCCGAGCAGCCAGGACCGGCGGTGGTAGGAGAACTTCGTCTGCAGCAGCTGTTCCTTCATGGAGCGGCTGTTCAGGATGTCCACGAAATTGGCATCGTTGCCCTCTGCCCCGGGCACGCTGACCCCAAAGGCCGCCGCGGCGCTGGCCAGGCCGCCCAGGTTGCCGCCGATGCCCTTGGATTCCACCGGGAGCAGGTGAGCTTCGGACTTGTAATAATTCGGCAGGAGCAGGCTGATCAGTGCCGTCAGCAGACCCGCCGCCAGGGCCCACTGCAGGGGCTGCTTCAGGCTGGCTTTCAGGTCCAGCGTGGGGCTCGGGGTGGCTTCGTTCATAAGCCCCCAGGTTATCAGAATTCAGCCCTGGCCCCTGCGGCGGCCCCCCAACGGTAGCGAAAGGGCCGCCGAACGGTGGTGGGGCTACAGATGCCCCGCCGTGGCCAGGGCGTTCAGGATGAGGCCCACGGAGGTGAGCGCCGTCAGGTTCTCCTGCCAGTTGGATTCGCGGCGGATGCGCTGGGGCACGATGAGCGTATCGCCGGGCTCCACCTTGCGGCCCTTTACCCAGGAATCCACGATGCGGCCATCGGCCTTCACCAGGCGGATGTGCCAGGTGTCCGCGTTGCGGGTGGTGCCGCCGGCCAGGCTCAGCAGGTCCGAGACCTTCATGCCCGGCTTGACCTTGTAGGTGCCGAAGGGGCTGGAGGTCTCCCCCACCACGTGGGCGATGTCCATCTGCCGGGGGATGATGATCTCGTCCCCATCCAGGATCTCCGTGTCGACATCCGGGTCCCCCCTTCAGGGCCCCTCGAAGTCCACCACCATGCGGGCCAGCTTGGTCTCGGCGAGGCCGTGCAGCACCGGTGGGCGGAAGATCGTGCCCTTGATGCTCTCGGCCGTGCCAGGTGCCTTCTCGATGAGCTTCGTCGTCTCGTTCAGGCGCCCCATGATGTCGTTGATCCCCTTGATGGTGGGGTCCGTACCGGGATCGAAGGTGCGCAGGAGGATCCCCGCCTTGGGCATGGCCTCCGCCGTCAGGCCGCCGGCCTTCTGGATCACCTGGCTGAGGGTGGGCTTGTCCTGGTCCATGACGTAGAACCCGGGCCGGGCCACCTGCCCGCGCACCCGCACCGTGCGGTGGGTGCGGTAGTCGGGCTTTTCGTAGAAGTTCAGGGTGTCGTAGGGCTCCACCTTGGGATTGATCGCGTCATCCTTCAGGGCCACGGGGCTGCCGGCCTCGGTGGAAAGCAGCTTCTCCAGATCCAGGCGCAGCACCTGGCTGGGCTTGCCGTCCTTGGTGTGGGCCAGCTCCGCGTAGAGGCGATTGGCCGACAGCTGGGGGATGCCCGCCCGGAACACCAGGTCCGAGGCCCGCATGCCCTCGAACCAGTCGAAGGTGCCGGGGCGCGTGAAGGGCCCGCTCACCGTGACCTTGCGGGGCAGGCGGAGCTCCGTGATGGCGAAGAAGGCCAGGCGGTCCCGGGGCTCCAGGGCCAGGTTGTGGGCGGGATCGCCCTCCAGGGCCTTGGCCACGTCGAAGCTGAGCAGCTCCTGGCGCTCGTCCCGGAAGGTCCGCACCACCTCGCCCCGGCCCAGGTAGGTATCGGGCAGCAGCTGGCCCTGGCCCACCAGCAGGTCCTTCACCCGCAGGCCCGGCTGGTGGGCGAAGCGCCCGGGCACCCGGATGCGGCCCGCCACCTCCACGATTCCTTCGGTGCGCTCGGTCTGGCCCAGGGCCCGCAGCACGTCGTTGAAGAACAGCCGGGTGGCCCGCAGGGCCGGCTCGCTGTTCGGGATGTTCTGGACGCTGATCACCCCGTTGGGATCCACCCGCTGGAGGGTGAGCAGGCTGGCATAGGCCGTGGGCAGCACCCCGCCCACGAACTGCACGGCCTCCCAGGCGCTTTCGCTGCCTTTGAGCTCCAGCTGGATGCCCGCGCCGCTTTCGCCGGCTTCGCGGGAGGTCGCCGCCACCCGCAGGAAGGCGCCTTCCATGACCACGCGGGTGCCCACCACCGGCACGAAGACCACGTCCCCGCTCTGCAGGCTGAAGTTCACGTTGCCCCGCCCCTCGGCCCGCAGGGGATAGAGATCCAGGCGGTGGATGATCTGGCCGCCCCGCACCACGCGAATATCGCGGAAGCTGCCGGTGCTGGTGGGGCCCCCGGCCAGGCTCAGCACATTCACCAGCGAGCTCAGGCTGGGCACCAGGTACGAGCCCCCCCGGTAGACCTCGCCCATGAGGAAGACCCGCACTTCGCGCAGCTTCAGTACCTGCACATCCACCGTGGTGCGCGAGTACTGCCGGCCCACCAGCCCCTGCACCGCCTGCTTGGCCTTGCCCAGGGTGAGCCCGGCCACCTTCAGGCTGCCGATCTTGGGGATGACGATCTCGCCCCGGCCATCCACCGTGGCGGGCACCTCGAAGGTGGCGCTGCCGAACACGTTCACCGCCAGCACGTCCCCGGTTCCCAGCACGTAGTCCTCGGCGATGCCGCCTTCCGTGGTGGCCGCGGGGTTGGCCTGGCGGGTCTCGAAGAGATCCGAGGCGAAGCGGCGCGGCCCCTTGTCCCTGGCCTTCAGGCCCTTGAGCTCGGCCTCGATCTGGGCGTTCTCCCGGGCCTGCAGCTCGTCCTTGGAAAGGCCCTGGCCTTTGTCGGAATCCCGGCCTTCGGCCACCTTGGGGGTGATGGCCCCCTGTTTCGGCGTGGGATCCGGGGTCTGCAGGGGCTGGTTCTGGGGGGCGCCCACGTACTGCTTCAGGTTCTGCAGATCCAGTTCGGCGGGGGTCTGCGCAACCACCGCCAGGCAGGTGCACAGCATTCCCAAGTGGAGCATTCGACGCATGGCCAATCCCTTGCACAAAGTCCCGCGGGGTTGGCTCTAGCATGCGCCTGGGTGGAGAAGCGCCGGGAGAGGAGGGGCCGGCCGGGCGCGGGGGCTCGCGGGCGCGACTGAGGGCGAGGAGCCCGCGAGGCCGTCGAGGCGTGTCGTTGCACCTAGCCTGTTCGGGGGCCGCCCTCACGTTGAGGCCGCACCTGGCCCGGCTGGGGCCGCCACCGTTCCCCGCAAAGGTTCGGGGTGCACGGCTCAGGCCACCTGGTTCGGGCCCGAGGTCTCGTCCAGCTCCTTTCGGGGCCGCAGGGGCAGCACCGCCTTGATGGGATCCACCCGATCCCGGAAGGCCCGCATGGCCAGGAAGACCAGCACCGCCAGCCCCAGCAGAGCAATCGCCCGGTGGCCGGGGAAGCTCAGGGCCCGGGTCATGGGCAGCAGGGCCAGGCCCAGCAGGATCAGGGGCACCTGCCAGGTCCGGTGCCGGCCCAGGCGATCCACCAGGTAGTGGTGCAGGTGGCTGCGGTCGGCAGAGCCCAGGGGCACCCGCTTCCAGGTGCGCACGGCCACCACCAGGCTCACGTCCACCGCCGGGTAGGCGAAGACCCAAAGCATGAGGTTGGCATCCTTCGCCGCGAAGGCCTTGGCCGCCAGCACCGCGAACAGCGTGCCCAGCAGCAGGCTGCCACAATCCCCCAGGAAGTGGCGGGCCCTCGGGTAGTTCAGCAGCAGCACCGCCAGCAGCCCCCCGGTCAGGTACCCACCGGCGGGGGCCTGGCCCAGCACCGCCGCCAGCACCGTGAGCACCAGGAGGCTGAAGCCCATGGACAGCCCGTTCACCCCATCGATGAGGTTGAAGGCCTGGGGGATGGCCCAGAACCACGCCGCCAGCAGGGGGATCGTCACCAGCGGGTGGTTGGGCAGGGCCAGCCCCAGGAAGTGGACCTCCCGGGTCAGCGGGGCCAGCTCCGGCGCCAGGTCCACCGCCAGCACCAGGGCCACCGCCAGGCCCACCAGGGCCTTGTACCGGGACCGCAGATCCAGCCGATCATCCAGCAGGCCGATGAAGGCCATGGCATGCACCGCCGCCCACTCCACCCGGTCCAGCGGCAGGGGGCAGCGGCCCAGGGCCAGCAGGCCCAGCACCAGCAGCCAGAGGGCCAGCCCCGCGGTGCGGGGCGTGGGGGCGTGGTGGTGCTTCCGGGGATCCGGGTGATCCAGCCACCCCCGGGGCGCCACCCAGCGGATGCAGACCAGGCTGAGCCCCAGGGCCACGGCCAGGCCGATGAACAGGGACTGCAGGGTGGAGGGCTGGAGGAGGGGCATGAGCGGACCTGAGGCAGGATGGGGCCATCACGAAAGCGAAAGCATATCGCCAGGTCTTCTATTGCTGAAGGAAAGGGCCGTGAAAACCGCCGAACCGTGCTGAATTCACCGCCGAACGGTCATGGGGAGCCCATGTCTGTGGCCCAAACCCAGAGAGCCCGAGATCGGCCCCCGTGACCTACCACCCAGCCCAGCGGCAGAGGGCAGCTGCCTAGGCCCACGACCGGCTCGATGGCCTGGAACTGCTGGGCGGAAGCCTGGGTGGAGGGCATGAGCGAACCTGAGGGGGTGCGGTCGGACCTGAACTGAACCCGGTTTCCGTGGGAGGAGCAGGGCCCTTGGAAGGCAAAGAATCATTCCGGCAGGATTTGGTTCCAGATAGGTACCAAGAATGGGCCTCAGGACGGAACTTTCCACCCCCAAATCATGACCGGCTAGGCCTACCCTTCGGCGTTGGCACCTCCTGGTATGACTTCTGGCCGCTGAGCCCCGGGCGGCCGGGGGTCTCACCGGTCTCACCGCCCCCCCTTTCAGTGCTTTCAGAGCCTTGGGGCTTGATTTTAAGTTGTTTTTAATTATATGGTTGAAATCAAAATCAATCTTTAGACCATTCGTGCCGATACTAGAAGTCTCAGCCTGCCGAGCCTAAGGACCACGCCATGTACATCGACCCAGGATCTGGTTCCATGCTCTTCCAGGTGTTGATCGCTTCCCTGGTTGGCTCACTCATCGCCTTCCGGCGGGCTCTCCACGGCCTGGTGGTGCGCGTCGCGCCCTGGTACCGCCGCAGGAGAAGTGGGGACCTGTAGGATGGCCCAAGCCTCCTTCCGGGATCCCTCGGGATGTACCTGGGGACAGGCTGATGTCATCTATCGGGCCGGCTGGGATGACCCCTCGGGTTCAGTGGTGGCTCGCAAAGCTTTGGCTGTTCTGCTGCAGCAGATGCAGGGGGAAGGGCTCTGGATCCCCGCCAAGGCCCTGGAGCCGTCACGCTTCCCGCCGTTTCTGGAGGGCGCCTGCCCCCTGCCCAGACAGGCCTGGGAACATCCCCGGGTCTTCTTCCCCAGCTATGCCCACGAGTGGTCCCCGGCCATGTTCCAGCGGGTCGCAGCAACCACCCTGCTGGTGAACGAGCGGCTGCTGGCGGCGGGCTGGGAGCTGAAAGACGCCACGCCATCCAACCTCCTCTTCGACGGCCCCCACCCCATCTTCGTGGATCACCTGAGTCCCTCACCGCGCCAGCCAGGACAGATGGGCTGGAGCGCCTACGGCCAGTTCATCCGCACCTTCCTCATCCCGCTCTGCCTCCACCGGCTCAATGGCCTCCCCCTGACCTGGATCCACCTGGCCCGGCGCGATGGGGTTTCGCCAGAGGATGCCAGCCGCCAGCTCGGCCTGGTGGATCGCCTGCGTCCTTCCGTGTTCGGCCTGGTCACCCTGCCCGCCAAGTTGTCCCAACGCCAAGGTCGCGCCCCTTCCCGGGGCTTGAAGCTCTGGAAGGACGGGGATGAATCCATGGGACAGATCATCACGGCCCGCCTGCTCCAGGGCCTGCACAAGCGCCTGAAGCGCTGGGCACCGCCGATCGCGGATGCCACCCTCTGGTCCCGGTACGATCAGGCCGGGGAGAGCTACACGCCCGAGGCGCTCCAGGCGAAGGAGGGCTTCATCCAGCAGGCGCTGGAGACCTGCCGGCCCAAGGCCGTGCTCGACCTGGGCTGCAACACGGGGCGCTACTCCAAGCTGGCGGCCCGGGCCGGGGCCCGCGTGGTGGCCGTGGATGGCGACCCCGCCTGCATCGATCACCTCTGGCAGCAGGCCATCGAGGAGCGCCTGGATATCCTGCCCCTGGTCATGGACCTGGGCCGACCTTCCCCGGCCCTGGGCTGGGAGAATGGCGAAGAGGCCTCTTTCCTGGAACGCACCGCCGGGCGCTTCGACCTGGTCTTCGCCCTGGCCCTCATCCACCACCTGCTGGTGCGGGAGCGGGTGCCCCTGACGCGGATCCTGGCCCACCTGGCCCGACAGACCACCCGCTGGGCCATCATCGAATGGGTAGCCCCGGAGGATCCCCAGTTCGAGCGACTGGCCGGGCCCCACCGGCACCTGTATGAAACCCTCAGTATCGCGGGCTTCGAGGCGGCTCTCGGCCCCCTCTTCAAGCAGCACAGAGCCTTCCCGGTTCCCGGCGTCGCCCGGACCCTCTACCTCTTGGAAAAGCTGTGAATCCCAGCCGCTTTCTGAAGTGCTTCTCGCTCGCCAACCTCATCTTCCTTCCGGCCTGGGTGGAGATGATGCCGGGGGCCGGGCAGCGCTACTACATGGGCTATTCGGTGGACGGGGTGGCCCTGGCCGCCCTGGGGGCCAGCCTTCTCCTGACCGCCCTGGTGCTCCACCTGGCCTACCGGTGGTTGGAGCATCGCACTGGCTGGTGGGGGCGCCTGCTCCGGCAGGCGGGGTTGTTCCTGGTCACGGGCCTGGCCATCAACGGGCTCCGGGTGGGCCTGCCCATCCAGGCCTACGTCTTCGACCTGGCCAACCAGGTGATGCAGCTGGGCTGGACCCGGTTCCTGCTCTTCTACGGATCACCCTTCGTCCTTCTGGCCCTGTTCATCCACTTCAAAGAAGAGCGTTTCAGCCACTGGGGGGCCAGGCTGCTTCTGGTCCTCTGCCCCCTGCCCCTGGTGACGGGCTCGACCTTCTTCACCACGCCCAAGCCGATGGAAGCCCTGGCTCCTGCCACCGGCATTGCGCCGGTCCGTCCGAAGGGGCTCACGGTCTACATGATCTTCGACGAGTGGGACTACAACTGGACCTACCCCTACCGCCCTGCAAACATCCCCCTGCCCGAGTTGGACCGGTTCGGCCGCGAGAACCTCTTCTTCACCCACGCCTACGCGCCCACCAGCGAGACCTTCCGCTCCATCCCCTCCCTCCTGACCGGGCGGATCGTGGAGCAGGCCCGCACCACGACCGGGCCCGATGCCCTGCTGAGGTTCCGGGGGGAAGCCACCTGGACCCCCTGGAGCCAGGTCCCCGACCTCCCCTACCTGCTCGGGCAGCAGGGCCTGCGGACCTGCTTCATCACCCACTACCACGCCTTCGGCCCCGCCCATGCCCTGGCCCGCCCCACGCTCGAGATCAAGCGGAAGCCCTATTTCAGGGAGTGGGAAGAGGGGAAGCATCGCTACCAGACCTTCGCCGGCTCCATGCTGCGGCAGGGGCGCGCTGTGCTGGAGAATGTCCCCGGCGTCAACTTCCTGCTGAACCACGAAGGCAAGGTCCAGTCCGTCCCCACCGCCTACCTGCACGCCTTGGAGGAGACCCTGGCGGCCCTCCGCAGCCGCCGCTTCGACGCCATCATCGTGCACTGGCCCATCCCCACGCCCCCGTCCTGGTGGATCCCGCCACGGGCGATTTCACGGCGAACCCCCCCAAGGGCGTCAGGCTGACGGAGAACCTCCGCCTGGTGGACGGCACGCTGCGGCGGGTACGCGATGAGATGGAAGCCCTGGGCCTCTGGAGGGACGCCACGGTGGTGCTCACCTCGGACCACTGGCAGCGCCTGGCGGCCGATGGCCCGCGCGGCGTTGCGCCATCTGAGCCCGGCATCGAGGATTCTCACCATCGCGTGCCCCTTCTCATCAAATGGCCTGGGGCCCCAGGCCCCAGCCGCATCGATACGCCAGTGAATGGTGCGGGGGTGGCCACCTTCCTGGCGGCTCCGGAGGGCGCCAGGAGCCTGCAGCTCCTCCACCAGACCCCAGGTGGACACCTGGGTTCCTACTCCGCCTGGATCAAGTAGCGCCCAACCGCTCGACCAGGGATCGGGGGCATGCGCCCAGCGCAGAACCCCCGGAAATTACTTCACCGTAGCGGCCCAGGCCATGTACTCCCGCAGGCCCTCGGCCATGGGCACGGAGGGCGCAAAGCCGAAGGCAGTCCGGGCCGCGGAGATGTCCGCCTGGCTGTGCAGCACGTCGCCGGGCCGGGGGGCGCCGTACGCGGCCTGAACCTGGATCCCGGAGGCCGTCTGCAGCTCGGCGACCAGGTCATTGATGGTGATCCGCTCCCCGCAGCCGATGTTGAAGGCGCCGGACACGCCTTGTGCCAGGGCCGCCTTGAGGTTCGCCTGCACCACGTCCCGCACGTTGACGAAATCGCGGGTCTGGGTGCCGTCACCGAAAATGGTGATGGGCTCGCCCTTCAGCATCTTGAAGGCGAAGATGGGGATCACATTGCCGTAGGCATCGAAGCGCTGGTTGGGCCCATAGACATTGAAGTACCGCAGGCACACCGCCTCCAGGTCGTACAGCTTGGCATAGGCCAGGCACTGCTTCTCCATGCACAGCTTGGAGCTGCCATAGGGCGTGTCGGGCTCCACCGGGTGGTCCTCGCGGATGGGCAGGGTCTTCAGCTCCCCGAAGATCCCGGCCGACGAGGAGGCCACCAGCTTCCGGACACCGGCCTTCCGGGCGGCCTCCAGCACCGTGAGGGTGCCGATCACGTTGATGCTGGCATCCAGGATGGGATGGTCGATGGAGCGCTTGTTCCCCACCGAGGCGGCGAGGTGGAAGACGGCCTCGACTCCCGCGACAGCCTTCGCCACCAGCGACTCATCCCGCACATCCCCTTCGAACAGCTGCACCTGCGGGAAGGGCGCCAGGTTGGACCGATGGCCCGAGGAGAAATCATCCAGCACCGCGACTTCGTGGTTCCCCGCCAGCAGGTGCTTCACCAGGTTCG
Source organism: Candidatus Geothrix skivensis (assembly GCA_016721195.1). Taxonomy (GTDB): domain Bacteria; phylum Acidobacteriota; class Holophagae; order Holophagales; family Holophagaceae; genus Geothrix; species Geothrix skivensis. Next base: position 215,240 of record JADKIO010000012.1, read on the forward strand.
AACCGATGAACCCTGCCCCGCCCGTCACCAAGACTTTCATCTATTACCGCCTTTCCTGTTGCCGGCGGCCGGCACTGCCTGCGGTCCTGCCCTTCGTGTCCTTTGAAGCATGACCTGGATGGTAGCCAAGCTCAGGCGCCCTTCGCCGGCAGATCCTCCCGTCGGCAGCAGCTGCTTCAGGTTCCCCTGGATCTCCCGCAGGCAGCCGTCCCGCTGGAACAGCCGCTCCCAGTAGGCCCGCCCCGCCTGGCCCATGGCCTGCCGTTCCGCCAGGCCCGTGTTCGCCAGCCGGAGCACCAGCTCCGCCAGGGCCTTGGGATCCTCCGCCGGCGCCACCCAGCCGGCCCCGGAGTCCTCGATGACCCGGGCGGCCTCGCCATCGACGGAACCCAGGATGGGCCGGCCCGCCGCCAGGTAGCTCTGCAGCTTGGTGGGAATGGTCAGGGACAGGGCCTTGCCCCGCCCCAGGCTCATCAGCAGGGCATCGGCCCCGGCGAAGAACTCGGGCATCTTCTCCACCGGATAGCGCCCCAGCATCCACACGCAGGATTCCAGGGAGCGCCGGGTGATCTCCTTCCGCATCCAGTCCGCCATGGCCCCATCGCCCAGGAAGACCCAGTGGATGCGGGGATGGGACTTGAGCCGCTCCGCGGCGTCCAGGAGGGTGGGCAGCCCCTGCACCCGCCCCAGGTTGCCCGCGAACATGAGCACAAAGCCGCCCCGCCAGGGCTCCGGCGACACCCGGAGCCGGGCCAGGGGTTCCACCCCGTAGAGCTCCTCGGCCCAGTTGTGGATGCAGGTCAGGCGCTCGGCGGCGATGCCGCGCTCGCCCAGGGCAGTGCGGAAGCCTTCGCTTTGGGCGATGACGCGGTCGAAGGAGCGGTAGATCTTGTTGGAGAACCACCCGATGGCCTTCAGCAGCCAGGGATGGGTGACGACACCGGTGGCCTGCACGATGTCGGGCCACAGGTCCTGCACCCAGATGGCCGCCGGGGCCCCCGAGAGCCAGCGGGCCAGAAGGCCCGGCAGGGCGGCGGAGACGGGGCTGGTCTGGCACACGAACACCACGTCCCAGTCCTTCCGGGAGACCGTCAGCAGCCGGAGACAGGCCCCGACCACCCAGGTGGCGTAGTGGACCATCAGCTCCAGGGCCCTGCCCTTCCCCCGGGGGCGCACGGGAAAGCGCAGGATCCGCGCGCCCTCGTGCTGCTCTTCCATGGGGCCCCGCCAGCCATAGCCCTGGTGGAAGCGCCCCTCGGGGTAGTTGGGCATGCCCGCCAGCACCTCCACCTCGTGCCCCGCTTCCACCAGGGCGGCCACGAGGTCATTGACCCGGAAGGCTTCGGGCCAGAAGACGGGGCTGACAACGAGGATCTTCAAGCCATGACCTCAATGGGTATGTCCTGCAATGTGCTCACTTCTCGAATCCAAATAATGAAATATGCGGAGCTTAAGGGTCCGATGAATCCAGCCGGCCAGGTATGGGGTGTTCTACCCATACCTTCGGTAGGAAGCATGTAATCCCTGAATTCGGGGGCAAGCCCGCCGGATAGGAGGGCCCCGGCCTCCCCGCAGCAGGCCTCAGGCCAAGGCCTCCCGGAACATGGCCCGGGTGGCCGCCACATCCTCCGAGGCCAGCAGGCGCTCCCGGCCATAGGCCTGGGCCCGCTCCCGCAGGGCGGCATGTTCCTCGGGGCCGAGGGCCGCCAGCTCCTCCAGCGCGGCGGTGAAGGCCGCCGGATCCTCCAGGGGGAGTTCCCGGCCCACCCCCAGCTCCTTGAGCCCCCGCCAGGGCGCCCGGTCGCTCAGCAGCACCGGGCAGCCCGCCAGGAGGGACTCCAGGATCACGTAGCCGTTGTTCTCCGCCTGGGTGGGGAAGAAGAACACATCGTGGGCGGCGAAGACCTGCAGGATCTCCCCGTGGGGCACCGGCCCCAGGTGCCGCACCCGGATGTGGCCGGGCAGGGTGGCCATGCTCTGCTGGCAGGCCGCCCAGTAGGCCCCGTCCCCGATGGGCCCCACGATCTCGAAGTCCACGGGGGCCTGCACCCCGCGCAGCGCTTCGAGGGCGAAGTGCAGGTTCTTTTTCGGGTCGATGCGGGAGACGAAGACCACCCGCAGGCTTCCAGCCGTCTTAGGATCACCCAGACCGACATCGGTTCCCAGGCGTGGGGGCAGATCAGGGGCGAAGGCAACCCGCGCCTCTCCCAGGTTCAAAGTACGAATTCCCTCGGACTCCTCCTGGCTGGTCGCATGAATGGTGACAGCGCGAAAATGACCCGTGGCCCGTGCCAACCCAAGAAACCACCGCTTCTTCATGAACTTGATGGGGGTCGCCCTCAAGGCCCCATCCATGAGCTCGCCGCGGGGGGCCAGCACCACGGGCACCCTGCGCCTGCCCTTCATGCGGTTGAGCAGAAGCGGGAGGATCGTGTAGCCAGGAGAGAAGGCACTGTTCAGGTAGATCAGATCCCAGGGTTCCTGCCAGCAGCCGGCGCAGCCCGCGGATCAGCTCCCAGGTCCCCGAAAAATGGTGGATCGCATAGCCCTCCGAAGCCATCGCCTCGGACCTCGCCGGGGCGGAATAGGGCTCCGGCTCCTGCAGATCGTGGGCGTCGGTGGCCACCACGAACTCGAAGTCTTCCTTCAGGTGGCCGATCAGGTTCACCAGGGCACGGATGGACCCGCCGCCCTTGTACCCTGGAAGGTAGTAGGCATTCAGGGCTAGGATCCGGGGTTTTCCTGTTGCGTCGCTCATCTAGCCGAGTCCTTCGAGGTAGTCCTTTATCTTGCGGCACTGGGACAGCCAGTGCTTCTCTCGGATCATGAAGGCCCGGGCCCGGGCCCCGAGCTCCCGCCGCTGCTCCCGGGGAATCGCCTGGACGGCCCGGATGCCCTGGGCGAGGCCTGCGGCCGTCTCCTCGTCCAGCACGTGCAGGTACTCGCCGTACTCCGCCTTCAGATGGCCCGTGTTCGTGGCCAGCACGGGCACCGCCGACAGCAGCGCCTCGAACAGCTTCACGGGGAAGAAGTAGCGGGTGTTCCGGGCCTGGGTCTTCCGGATGACCAGGAGCAGATCAGCCTGCCGGTAGAGGGCGAGCACGCCCTCCAGGTCCAGGAAGCCATGCATGCGGATGCGCGGATCCGCCTGGGCGGCTGCCTCGATGCGGGGCGCCAGGGGCCCGGCCCCGGCGATGTCCAGGGACCACCCCTCGCCGGGCAGGTGCCGCATCGCCTCCAGCATCAGATCGAAGCCATTGGTCTCGTCCAGCTTCCCCACCGCCACCATTCGGAAGGGCCCGCCGGCCTCCGGCCGAGGCTCCGGCTGGGGTGACCGCTGGGTCCGCCGGATGAGCTCCTCGCCCACGCCCCCCTCCACCCGAAGGCAGGGCAGCCCCGGGGCGAAGTCCTGCTGGGTGGCCTCGGCCATGATCACCCGGCCATCCAGCCGGGGGATCAGGCACCGGTGCATCTGGAAATCCCACCGGAAGAAGGGGGTGTCGGGTACGGTCACGCCCGGCACTTCTATGTCATTGAGTGAAACGCAAAGCCGCGCCCCGGTGAGCCGGGCCGCCAGCCATACGAACAGCCCCGGGGGCACGGTCAGGTTGTAGGCCAGGATGACCCTCGGCTTCCCGAGCCGCGCCAGGGACCAGGCCGCCAGCCGGAAGAAGGTCGACAGCCCCAGCCCCAGCTGCTTGAAGGGCGTCACATTGAGGAAGCCCTGCAGGCGGAGCTCCGGCAGGCCGGCTTCCTTCAGCCGCTGCCCGGCGACCCACAGCTGCGGATGCTTGGGAAAGCTCGGCAGGGTCGCGAAGGACAGCACCAGGCTGGGCTGCAGCCCGAGCCCCGCCAGGCCTTTGACCACCTCCGTCTGGAAGAGGTTCCCGCTGCGGCTGAAGGGGGGGGCATTGTAAGGAGCCCGATCCGGAACCACCGAGCCCACATAGGCGAACTCAATCATGGACCACCCCTGCCTCTAGGAGTGGCTTCGCGGCTTGTGACCGTGTCCAATGCCAGACGGCCAGAGTGACCACAAAGGCCGAGAGTCCCTCGCCGAACTGAAGGACCTGGTTGTTCGCGGGGAAGTAGAACAGCATGATCACGACTTGGGAAAAAAGGGATACGGCGATGGGGTTTCCCCCGTCAATCACATCCCGCCACAGGCGGGCGAACAATCCCCCGATCCAGAAGACCACCAGCAGCGTCCCTGGGAAGGACACATCCGATGCCAACCACGGGTAGATCGATGACCAGAGGCCCACAGAATCCCACCCCCGCGCCTCGATGCGTGCCGGATAGGTTCGACTGGCAAGATCGTCCCGATCGAGAATCCGCTCCACCTGTCGCTGAAGGAAAAACGAATTCCCGATGCCGTAGCAGGGGACCCACGGTTCTTCCAGGCTCATGGCCAAAGCCTGGTAGCCCCCGGTCAGGTAAAAACTTAGCCCAAGAATTCCGACCCTGGTTTCTAAGGAAGCATTTGCAACCAGTGGGTGGTCCATATCCGCTTTTACATCGATATGAGAAAAGACTCCGCTAACCGCAAAACCGGCACCCTCACCGCGACTGATGGAGCCCGCTCTGAAAAAAAGAAAAAACGAGGACACCCCAATGCCAAGAATGCAAACCCAAACAAAAAGTAATCGCTTAGAGAGATTGAATCGCTTGCCAGCCGCCCCAGCAGCAATCAGCCAGGGCACGATGATCACCGTGTCGGCGATGGCCTTGTTGGTGCCCATCGAGATGAACATGGCAACCGTGGATAGGACGACAAACACCACACCGGCTTGCTGCACCCGCGAGAGTTCCTTCCAGTAATAGATCCCCAGTGGAACCGCGAGGGCAAGCAGGGGCCCAAGCAGGAAGCGTAGGTACTCTGCCAAGGGTGCCTGGTCTGCACTCGTTCGGAGGAGATAACTGGTATCGTAGGCGGCACCAGGATTGAGGAGCCCTTGGGCGACCTGAGGCAACATCGTTCCTGTCCGGAACAGGTTGGTGGGGATGAAGACCAGAACAGAGACCCAGATCCCGACATTGACCAAGGCCTTCGAGCTCAATGCCCCTGAATAGGGAACAACGGTTTGGCGCAGGCCCTGCAAATAGCCAAGCAAGAGTGCCACATGGGCGAGGGTAAGGAAGGTATAGATCTTCCAGGGATGTGGGTTGTTCCAGTCCCAGGGGCCCCATGCAAAGACAGCAACGGTAAACCAGAGATAGACCTGGATGATCGCCATGGGCGCGAGATACCGCCATCCCAGGAAGGACGAAGGCCGCGTCGGTTCAACCACAGGGGCTCCGGCGAAGGGGAATCAGCTTGACCAGGGACACTAACCCCGCACGGGCGCCTGGGCTGGCCCCCAAGCATAACGCCAGGAACATCGATACGAAGACCAGTGCCCCAAGTGCAAGAATCGTCAGCCAGCCGAGGTTGGTCAACCCAGAGGCGGCATAGCCCAGCAGGATCAGCAGTCCCCCTCCCTGGAGGTATGTTCGCCCAAGGATGCGCCGGGACTCTGCCTGGGGCGAGGGACTGGCGGCCAGTTCCATCAGCCATCGATCCATCCAGACCAGGAAGGGAAGGCTGACGAGAATGCCAGCCATCGGAACGCCGTGGACACCCAGCAGGCGCATGCCCGCTGCCATCAGCGCCAGCCGAAGCAGGGCCTCGGCGGCGAGGATCCAGGAGCCCCGCTCTACTGCGCCGGTCGCCCGGTACAGGTAGTTCACTAGGTATGAGTCCCCGGTAACGACGAGTTGGACCGCGAAGAGCCCAGTCAGGAGAGACCCACCAAAGGCCGCCTCCCCGACCCAGACCCGGACCAGGGACTGGTTTACCACGAGGAAGGCACAGGCCATCGCCATCGCCGTCACCAGTCGGAGGAAGCGGAGTTCCAGATACACCCGGCGGACTTCGGCGGGAGGGGCGGCGGCGGCGAGGTGGGCGAAACCCCCGTAGCTGGCGAAGCTGATCATATCCACCAGGTTCTTCCCCATCGGCGGCTTTGCGGGTCAGGTTGTAGACCAGGGCCACCTGCGGGCCCGCCAGACTGCCGACGATCGCCGTTTCACTCTGGGTGGCTAGGGCATAGCCGATCCCCCCCAGGGAGGTGGCTGGAATTGAGGCTATATAGGCCCGCAGCACCGTCCGGTCCAAACGGAAATGTCGTCGGAGGTCCGAGGGCACCACCTGGAGCAGGAACCAGATCCCCCCAGCCAGGGCCACCAGTGACCGGACGAGCATGGCCAAGGCCACCGCCCAGAGCCCCAGCCCCCGCCAGAGCATCGCCAAGGCCGTCAGCAGCCCCACGAGGGAAGCCGCGATCATGATCCCATTGATGAAGTGGGTCGACTGAATGGCCCGGGCCAGCCCAACGAAGGCGTTGTTGAACAAGGAGAGCCCCGCCGCCAGGCAACCCACGGAGAAACAGGCACGGATCAGGTCAGCGTCCCCACCAGAGAGGTGGAAGAGGCCAGGGACCAGCGCCGCGAAAGTGAGGCCCAGTGCCGTCAGCACCAGGGTCACCAGACCCAGGACCAGGGTCCCCGTGAGGAACCACCGGCCGGCGGTGGCTTCATCCCGGCTGCCGTGGGCCGCCCCCACCCGCTGGATCATCAGGTTGGGCAGGCCCAGGTCCAGCACCTGGATCCAGTTCAGCAGATCCCCCGAGGCCAGCCAGGCCCCGTAGACGGTGGGGCCCACGCCGCGGAGGACGAAGGGCACCAGCAGCACCGCCTGCAGGGAAACCAGGAGGGTATTGGCGAAGTTCCCCATAAAGGAGTCCAGGGCCGCCCGGCGGCGGCCGGAAGCAGGGGTTCCGCCTCCCCGGTTTCCATAACTGTCTGGGCCCTCCGCCCTTGGGGCCTGCACGTGAATAGGGGAATCTCCGGAGCCCGGTTCGGAATCCATCACGGGCGGGACTCAACTACAGAAGGAATCCCATCTACTGAACGGACCCCTTGAGCGACTCCCTCGAGCACGGAAGTCGGCCCAGTCCGCGGGTCCCAGGTGGTGTCTGGGGATCCGTGCCAGGCGGGCTGGCTATGGAAATGGACGATCTTCATGGAACCCCACAACCTCATGGATCTGTAACGGGAAAGTTGGTTTCGGGGCTCTGCCCCGCTAGACGGCTGGACTGGGCTCCCGTACGAGCCTGGCCAGCACCTTGCTGCGGTTCTGGAGGAACCAAGTGAGCGCCGTGGCCAGCACCAGGACCGCGAGGACCACCGTGCCCCGGGCCGGAGCGCTCTTGTCAATGGGCAGGTTCCCCGCATCGAGCACATTCAGGATGGGCATGTCGTTCTTTTCTTCGAGCAAGGCCTGCTCGCGACCGATGGCCAGGGTCGTGAGCAGCTGCGTACGAAGCTTCAGCTCGCTGTCGAGCCGCTGCCCCTTCAAACGCACCGAGGGGTCGGTACTCTGGAGGTAGTTCCGGTTGCCATCGAGGAAGACCCGGAAGGCTTCCTCCGCCTGGGCCAGCTCGATGCGGGCCTCGGCGAGTCGCTTTTCGGCGAAGGCCGCCTTGGCGCCCCCCCGGGTGCGGGCCTTGTCCACCACGAACTCATCTAGCATGGTCACCATTCTCTGCACCACCTGCTGGCTGAGCTGGGGGCTTTCGGTCTCAACGATTAAGGTGAGCAGCTTCGACTTCGGATCCCGCCGAATGGTGATCCTAGTCTTCAGCTCCTTTACGGCCCGGTCCAGGTTCTTCGTGTCCAGGAATTCGTAGAGCGTCTGCTGGCGGGACTGCGCGGCCCCCAGGAGCCAGGTGCGAACCTTGAAGGTGAACGTCGTTTTCAATAGCGATTCCCGCAGGGAGCGGCTGTTGAGGATATCCACATAGGCCGCGTCAGCACTCTCCTGGCCGGGGATGCTCACCCCCACCGCTGCTGCGGCCATGGCCGCAGCGCCACTGGTACCCGAGCGGCTGTCGGCGGCAAGGACCCGGGCCTCGGACTTGTACTGGTTTGGCAGGCAGATCATTACCAGGGCGGTCAGCACCCCCATAGTCAGGCCGACCATTAGGGGGGTCCGCCATGAAGGCCAAGCCCTTCGGATGGAATCAACCCAAGAGGATAGAAAAAACCCAAGCGGCAAGGGTGGACGGGGTCCTGAAGGGATCATAGGATTCAGGCTACCAGAGGGTTGCATCGAGTATTCTCCCAACCTTCGAAGAGCCCTTTCTCGTTGCCAAACGGCATAAAATTCGGCCCCTTAAGTGCGCTTCAAGAAACTCCCAATTCTCGCTCCCTCCAATTGCTGGGTTGGCCTGAGAGATTGGGGAGTGTAGACCTCGACATGTACCACTGCGAGCGGCGGAGTATTACGGATGTGATGTTTGCTATTGGCATACCTAGGATTCTCATGAATAATTACATCTCAATCTTCGACCACCTTAGTTCTTAGGATTGTTTGATCGCACGAACGATTGCTTTATTGGCGTTGAAGGTATCGGTGGCCAACAACGGTCGTAAAATGGGTACAAACAGAGGTGCTAGCCAACCTGGTAAACCATTTTTTTGAAGCAAGTAAATTCGAACATAGAGTGCCATGGGCCACGAAAGTTCGTTACGCACTTCGATCTGGATTTCGCCAAAACCAGCATTCTGTAAGAGAAGCTGGAGCGATTGGGGCGTGTAATTTTGAAGGTGAAAGATCGATGTGCGCGCACGTTGCCACATGATGCCAATTTTACTGATCACAGGTAGCTTTTGAAGCACGTGCATTAATCGGTCGATGCGAGTGACCACGGGCGTATGAAAGTAGATCATGCCGCCGGACTTTAGGATTCGATTACACATGCTAAGCAAATAGCTAGGATCTGGCACGTGTTCTACGACATCCAACAAGGTGACGGCATCGAAGGAATTGGAGGCGATGGATGTGTAGTCAAAGTCTTCGTAGATCTTGTTTGCAATCCGGGTGATTTTCGACAGGTCACCACCGGGGATTTCATGCGCACTGATGTCAGTGAAGCCCTCTTGGTGCAGCAACTCCACGAATAATCCGTTGCCCGTGCCGATATCAAGGACGGTACTGTCCGCATGAAGAAAGGTTTTCAAATCGCGGATAGATCGGGCCATTTTCTTACTGTTTTCGGATTCGATTTCCTTGTAGTACCCGCTGGAATCAAGGGTTGCATAAGCGAGGCCAAGCTCTTCACCTCGCACGTCGTTCCCAACAAAAACCGATCCGCAATCGCGACACCGGTAGTGGCTTAAAGGAGACGTCGCACTGTGTTCATTCCAGGTATCACATAGAAATCCAACGGCTGCGCTCTTACATACCCTACATTCCGCAAGCAATCGCACTGTATTGTCCATGCATGTATCCTATCTTCCTTTTACAGTTGTTTGTGGCATGCACCCGAGCCCCGGACTTGAAATGGTTTGGCAGGCAAATCTTCACACTGGCCGTCAGCACCCCCATGATCAGACCGGCCCACATCGGCTCCGCAGCGTGGGCAAGACCCTTCGGATGGAACCAACCCAAGGGGACAGTAAGACCGCAAGCGTCGAGGGTGGGCGGGGTTCTATCGGTGTCATAGAATCCAGGCTACCAGAGGGTTGCATCGATGGTTCTTCGATCCTTCACGGGGAATCTTTGGGAGGATTCAGTGCCGGAAAGGGACCCATCAATACACGGCCACATTGGCATTCCCTTCCGCCGCCAAGAAGGTGATCCCATCCAGACGGACCAGGGACTCCCCACCCTGTACTACCGTGAGCACGCCTGAGGGGCTGATGCTCACTTCGGCGTCGGCGGTACGGAACCGCAGGATCTTCGCCGGGCGGAACCCAGGCGGAAGCTGGGCCAGCTCAGCCCGCCGATTGGACCCTATGGCCTTCGCCACACCCCAGAGGTGGACCATGCCTTCGGCGGTTTTGCGACAACTCGGCCTTGACTCTGTCAAACCACCTGCAGACCAGACCGAATGCAGGAGCAGCTCACGAGTTACGCCCATGGTCCCGGTCCCCCCATCCTGGACATGGTGGGGAGAGCCTACGCCAAAGGTGTTCCTGCCGATCATCACATCCTTCGTGGCCACCAGCTCGATGCCAATGGTGCGGCCACTCGCCGGCAGGAGGGTGTTGTGCTCGATCACGAGGAACTCGCAATTCGTGGCCCGGATGCTCGCCTGGATGCCCGAGTGAGTGAAGGCCCCCAGGTGGTTGTAGGCGATGCGCCCGCTGGAGAGGCTGCCCCGAGTCCCGGAGAGGCTGAACATGGCCCCCTCGATGCCGCCGGGGACCACCTGCTCGCAGTTGTTGGAGAGGATGTCGAAGCGGCGGGCGTTGCGGATCCTTATGGCACCACCAGTGGTCGTGATGTTGTTGTCTGAGACCGTGAGCAGGCTCGCCCCATCCACCAGGTCGATATCCAGGCCCAGGCCGGTGCCGGAGATGCGGTTGCCACGGATGATGTTCGAATCCCCCGAGCCATCCAGCCTGAGGCCGCCCATAAGGGTGTTGTGCTCGATGAGGGCGCACCACAGGCCCCCATTGGCATTCAGCCTGCGGTCATTGGCGTGCCAGAGGGCCGGCCCCTTCCCCTGGGCCACGAAGCAGTTCCGCAGGGTCAGCATGGGGAG
>JADKIO010000013.1 GCA_016721195.1 Candidatus Geothrix skivensis
CCGCTCAGAAGGCGAAGGGGCGTGCCAGAGGAAGCTGCAGAGCGATTCCCGCCGTTCCTGCTCCACCTCGCGGCTGAGGCCGATGAGCGTATTGCGCATGAGGTAGCGGCCCACGCCGGTTAGGGCGGTGAAGGCCAGCATCCAGGCCAGGAAGCCCTGGGAGTCCTGCCAGTCCTGGCCCCTCCAGGCATGCACCGCCCGGCCCGCCCAGTAGGGCACCACCGAAGCCGCGACGCGTGCACCAAACCGTGGCCCCCAGGCCCCAATACTGCGGCGGTGGCGGGCCATGAGGGGCCACCACCACCAGAGCTTGAGTTTGAAAGATCCGTCAAGCGGGCCTCCTGCGTGCTAGAGTAGCAACACCCAATTGCCTGGGCCTAGGGAAGCCGCCTTTGGGCAGATCCAGCCAAGCAGGGATCCTGGAAGAAAACCCAGGGATCCCGTGTATGCACCTGCTGCGTCTGGCCCATTGCCTGGTCCTCGCAGGCCTTCTGGCCCTGCCCCTGGCGGCCCAGGTGGTGGAGGGAATCCCCGCCTGGGATTCGGGTCCCTGGACTTCATCCAGGGCGATGGCTACGAGCAGTGGATCCTCCAGTCCCCGGCGGGGATGCCCTGGTGGGACTCAGCCCGCCGGCCAAGTCGTGCCCAGGTCAGCCTCCCGCTGAAGGTCCTCCTGGACGGCCTGCTCAGTTTCACCCCCTCCGACCGGAGGCCCGCTTCCCGGATGGCTTTGCCGGTCGAAGCCGAGGATGTGCTCTTGACCTTCCAGGAGCTGCTCCGGGATCCCAAGGCCAGTCCCACCAAGGGCCATTCTGGAGGGAACGACGGTGGGCAGCGATCGGGGAACCCTGTGGATCAAGTCCTCTGCCCGGCCCAGCGCCTGCTCCTGAGCTGGCGCGGAGCTCCGTCGCCCAGCGGGCAGCATCCGACCGCGGTTTCGGGCCCCTTCAGCCTCCGCAAGGAGTCCGGGGCCTGGCTCCTCGCGCTGGGAGCACTTCCTGAAAACCCCAGGTGGACGGCATCCGCTTCCGCCTGCTTCTGACGGAGCCGGGGCTGCGACTGCCCTGCAGAAGGGCTGGCTCAGCGGTCAGCACCCGGCTACCCGCCGCCAGACTGACTCGCCTCGACCTATCGCCTGGTCACCCAGCCCATGCACTCCCAGCTGGTGTCTGAGCCGAAGCGGGCCCGCTCTCTTTGCGGTGGCTGGAACACTGGCGAAGGGATGTTTTTCCCGCCCCGGCTTCGGCCTGAAGCGCCTGCCCCAGCCGCGGGCTGGGCCTGAGACCCCAGCCTCGAGGTCCGGACCATCGAGGCCGCTGAGACACGGCCTGAAGCCCCCCAGGCCCTGCGGCTGCTTGCACTCGGGGCCGATGAGGGGGTCCAGAAGCTCCTGCTGGTCCTGCGGGAGCGGGCCCGCCGGGATGGCTGCGACTCCATCGGGAACCCCTCGAACAGGGGCCCTGGTGGCGCGGCTTCAGCAAGGTGATTTCATGCTGGCCTGTTCCTCGGTGATCTTCGATCCGCACCCCTGGGCCGTGCTGGATGCCCTGGAGCCCAAGGCCCCCATGAACTTCACCGGCTGGGGCACCTTCAGCTGGAGGGATCTCATCGGGAAGCTCCAGCGGCCCGGGGATCCCGCCTGGCGCGAGCTGCAGTCGCTCTGGGCCCGCAACCCGGCGGCCCTGCCCCTGCTGGATTTCCAGAGCGTGATCTGGGTGGACCGGCGGCTGCGGGTGGAGCCCAGCCCCCTGGGGCTCTGCGCACCCCGGGGCGGCGGGTTTGGCGCTGGGAGCCCTGATGCGGGAGTTCCTCCAGGGTCTGGCCGTATGGGGCTTCCGGGTTGGCCTTGGCCCCTTGGGCTCCAGGCTCCAGCTGGAAGGAGGCCGCGGCGCCGATCTTCCCTGGGGGCCCTGGGGCCGGCGCTCCTGGTGGTGGCCCTGCTTTCAGTCCTGGCGCCCCTGCTGGCCTGGCTGGGGGGCCCGGGGCTCGCCGACCGGCGCCCGCTGGCCCTCCTGGAGGCCCCGCCGGATCTGCTCTGGGCCGCCCTGCTCCTGGCCCTGTGGCCGAGCCACTGGGGACCGCCGGGATCCCGGGCTGGCTGCTGGCCTTTCTCCTGGCTGCCCTGCCGGGCGAGGTCCGGTGGCTGGCGCAGGCCATGCCCGGGGAGCGGCCCTTCCCAGGCCTGGGGCCGGGCGGCGACCCGCCGCATGCGGCGCCTGGTCCTGATGCACCTCTGGGGCCGGTGGCTGGCGGCCCGCCTGCCCCTCTGGCTCACCGCCACCCTGTGCTGGAGCGGGTACTGGGGGTGCCCGGCCTGGGCACGGACTGGATGACCCGGGTGGCGGTGCGGGACCGGCCGGCCTGGCCCTCTGGATCCTGGCCCTGGCCCTGCTGTGGGCCCTGGCCCGGTTCGGGGACCGGGAGCCGCATGAGGTGGCGCCTCGCCTTCCTGGGCGTCCTGCTTCTGCCGCAGCTGGCCCTGGATCCCTTCGGCGGGGGCCTCGGGGCCTCCCTGCGCCATCCCCTGGGTACCGACGACCTGGGCCGGGACGCCCTCCTGCGCCTGGCCCTGGCCTCCGCCCGCAGCCTGGGCTTCGCCAGCGCCTGCGCCCTCTTGGCCCTGGGCCTGGCCCTGCTCCTGGTCTGGCGGGGTCGGCGCTACCTCGGCGTGTGGTCCACGCTGCGCAACCTGCCACCCCTGCTCTTCCTGCTGCCCCTGGCCGCGGCCCTCGGGGGCCTCCCCGCCCTGCCCCTGGGACTCCTCCTGGCCCTCCTGATCTGCCCCCACCTGAGCCCGCCCTGCGGGCCCGGCTCGAGCCCTTCCGCCATTCCCCGCCTGGGCTGTGGAGCGCACCCTGGGAGCCACCGGGCCTCCACCCTGCGCCGCTGGGCCCCCTGGGGCTGGGAGCAGGCCGCCGCCCTCTTCCCCAGCGCCTGGCTGTCGGCCCTCTGGGGGGAGGCCACGCTTTCGGCCCTGGGCCTGGGGCCGGGGCCCACCCAAGACAGCCTGGGGCGCCTGCTGGCGGAGGAGCTGCCCCGCCTCGGCTCGGATCCTTCGCCCCTGGGTTGGGCCGCGCTGGCGATGGTGCTCGGCCTGGCCTGGACCGCGACTCCGCGAAGTACCAGCCAGGGCCTTTCCTGAACCGCCACACCACGCCCTTCCGCCTTCCTCCCGGGCCCGTTACCCTTGCGCCCATGAGCCCACTCCTTGGTCAGCCCCTTCCCGCCTTCTCCCTGCAAGACGACCAGGGCACCACGGTCACCACCAAAGACCTCAAGGGCCGCTGGACCGTGCTCTACGCCTATCCCAAGGACAGCACCCCAGGCTGCACCACCGAGGCCTGTGACTTCCGGGACAACCTGGCCAAGGTGCAGTCCCTGGGTGCCCAGGTCTATGGCATCAGCCGCGACAGCCTGAAGAGCCACCAGAACTTCATCGCCAAGCAGAGCCTCCCTTCCGCCTGCTCTCCGACCCTGACTGCACCCTGCTCAACCCCTGGGCGCCTTCGGCAAGAAGCTCATGTACGGCAAGGAGGTGCAGGGCATCATCCGCAGCACCTTCCTCGTGGATCCCAAGGGCATCCTCCGCCACATCTGGCCCAAAGTCAGCGTGAAGGGCCACGTCGATGAGGTCATCGCCAAACTATTAGAACTGCAAAAAAGCTGAGACAGGATTAACAGGATTGAAAGAAGGATTAACAGGATTTCAAAAGCATTTCTTATGCTTTAATCCTGTTAATCAAGCACTTAATCCTGTTAATCCTGTCCCCGCTTTTCGATGGGTCGGTGCCTACCCGGCCATGATGCTGAAGCCGCCATCCACGTAGAGCACCTGGCCGGTGACGCCCCGGCCCATGTCGCTGAGGAAGAACACGCCCGCGTCGCCCACCTCCAGGATGTCCGTATCCTTTTGCAGCGGAGTGACGGTGCGATGGTGCCTGAGCTTGGAGCCGATGCCGGGGATGCCCGAGGCGGCCAGGGTCTTGATGGGGCCCGCGGAGATGGCGTTCACGCGGATGCCCTGGGGCCCAGGTTCGCGGCGAGGTAGCGCACGCTGGCTTCCAGGGCCGCCTTGGCCACGCCCATGGCGTTGTAGCCGGGCACCACCCGTTCGGAACCCAGGTAGCTGAGGGTCACGATGGAGCCGCCCTCCGGCATGAGCGGCTGGGCTGCGTGGGCGATGGCCGCCAGGGAGTAGGCGCTGATATCGAGGGCCACCCGGAAATCCTCCCGGCTGGTGTCCAGGAAGCTTCCCGCCAGGGCCTGGCGGGGCGCGTAGGCCACCGCATGGACCACGAAATCGAGCTTCCCCCACTTCTTCCGGATCTCGTCGAAGGCCATGACGATCTGGCTATCGCTGCCCACATCCATCATGGTCAGCAGGGGGTGTTTCAGCTCGGCGGCCAGCTCGCGGACATTCTCGCCCAGGCGCTCGTTCTGGTAGGTCAGGCAGAGCTGGGCCCCGCTTCGGTGGCCTTCTGGGCGATGCCCCAGGCGATGGACCGCTTGTTGGCCACGCCGATGATCAATCCCCGCTTGCCTTCCAACAGCCCGCCCTTGGCGATCATGCGTGCTCCTCCAGAGTCATGTGCAAACAATCACATAGGATAGGACAGAAGCGCGGCTTTGCCCATACCGGCGGGTCCGGCGGTCCACAGCTCGCAGGATCGGCCCCCACCTCCCGTCACCCGGGTAATCTGAGGTTCCACCGGCACCACCTGAAACAGCCCAGGCCGTGACGGCCGATGGCAACCCTGTCCGTTCACCATGCCCGAGGCTCCGTGCTTCCCTTCGCCCCCATCGTCTTCCTCAGCCTCGCCCAGACCCAGGCCCCGGCCTTCCGGGCGGATCTGGATGCGGGACGCTACCTGAAGGTGCTGTCCGACTCCGAACAGCGGCTCCGTCAGGATCCGAACGATGCCCCGGCTTGGGCGGCCAAGTCCCAGGCCCTCTCCAGCTTCCTGCGCTTTGGCGAGGCCCGGGCCGCGGCCGAGCGGGCCGTCAACCTGAAGCCGGGCCTGGCCGACGCCCTCCTGGCCCGGGGCCTGGCCCGGGCCGGGGAGGCCATCAAGCAGCGGGACCTCGGCAGCCTGCGGGGCGCCATGGGGGCCATGGATGATCTGCGGGCCGCCACCGAGGCCGACCCCAATCTGGCGCCCGCCTGGATGAGCCTGGGCCTGGCCTATGAGCTGCTGCCGGGCCTGCTGGGGGGCTCCACCCGCAAGGCCCTGCGCTGTGCCGATCGGCTGAGGGCCATCGCCCCCGCCCGCGGGGACCTGCTCCAGGCGCTGATCCTCGTCGAGGAGGACAAGTGGCGGGAGGCCGAGGCCTGGTTCCTGAAGGCCCTGGCCAAGGCGCCCCAGGATCCTGAGGTGGTGGGCCAGTGGCTGGATGCCCTGGATCGCCGCCCCGCCAAAAGGGCCCTGGGGGAGGCTGGCAAGAACGCCCGCCTCCTGGCGGAGGCCCAGCGGCTGCTGCCCGGCGTGGGCTCCAGCGCCCGGGGGATCATCGCCGTCAGCGATGCCCACCTGCATGGGGGCCAGCCCGAGCAGGCCTGGAAGATCCTCCAGGAGCACCTGGGCCAAGTGGAGGCCCCTAGTCTGCTGCGCCTCCAACTCGGGAAAGTGGCCGCCGTCAGCGGCCTGCACCGCCCCGAAGGCCTGGCCGCCCTGGAGCAGGTGCTGCGCGAGCCCCTCGAAGGCGGCTCCGCTGGCCTCCCCGGCGCCTGGTGGCGCAAGGGCCAGCTCCTCCGGGACCTGGGCCGCAAGGAAGAGGCCCGCAAAGCCGCCCAGGAAGCCCTCAAGCTGGACCCCCGGCACCGGGGGGCGAGGGAGCTGACGGAAGACCTGGACCGCGGGTAAGCGGGAACACCGACCTTCCACCTTTCTGTTACGAGGCCCACTGACGCACTGCCGCCAGTGGACTGACCCGCTGCGTCACTGACTGGAAGAGTTCAGGCCTCGAGAGGTGGCAACGGCCCCGCCAGGACCAAAAGGAAGGATAGGAATGGACCAGTCATTCCCAGACAAGTCATAAGCTCTGGCCAGTTGGCATGGGGATTGATATCTTGTCTCGCGGCCACGGCCCACAAGGAGAACCTATGAAGAACCAGAAGGGCTTCACCCTCATCGAACTGCTGCTCGTGCTCGCCATCATCGGCATCATCAGCGCCATCGCCATTCCCGCCCTGCTGGGCCAGCGCGCCCGCGCCCGGGACAAGAGCGCCCAGGAGAACGCCACCAGCATCCTGTCCGACATCATCGCCACCTACGACAAGGCCAAGGAGACGGGCGCGAATGTGGCGACTGCCGCAGGCTTGACGGCCGTCTGCCGTGTCGGAACGGGCATGCTTCCTGTCGTTCCCCAGATCCCCCAGTTGCTGGATGCCAAGAACCCCTGGAACGGCACCGTGGCTGTGCCCTTGGCCTATGCCAATGCTATCGTCGCTATTGGCGATGGGCTGCCTGCCACGATTCGCGGCATGTCCGCGGCGGCCACCCTCGGCCAGACCCAGATGGGGTACCTGCCTCCCGATCCCGCTACTTCCGCCCCTGGCACGGTAGCCACCTCCGTCTACCTCCAGGGCACCTTCACGGACCCTGTCACCGGCGCTGGCCAGCACATCTTCTACAAGGTCGGCAACGTCGATTAGGACTGTTCTCCAGGGAAAAGAGGGGTCCCTTCACGGGGCCCTCTTTTCGTTGCATCTCACGCTTGCAGCTGGAGGTCCAGGGGCAAAGGATTGGCCACCATGGAAGAATCAAACATTGGCTGGGCATAGATTTGTATTCATTTCTTGGCCATCGCCCAAGGAGACTCCATGAAGAACCAAAAGGGCTTCACCCTCATCGAACTGCTGCTCGTGCTCGCCATCATCGGCATCATCAGCGCCATCGCCATCCCCGCCCTGCTCGGCCAGCGCGCCCGTGCCCGGGACAAGAGCGCCCAGGAGAACGCCACCAGCATCCTGTCCGACATCATCGCCACCTACGACAAGGCCAAGGAAACGGGCGCGAATGTGGCGACTGCCGCAGGCCTGACGGCCGTCTGCCGTGTCGGAACGGGCATGCTTCCTGTCGTTCCCCAGGTTCCCCAGATGCTGGATGCCAAGAACCCCTGGAATGGCACCGTGGCGGTTCCCCTGGCCTATGCCAATGCGATTGTGGCCATCGGCGATTCGCTGCCTGCCACCATCCGCGGCATGTCCGCAGCGGCCTCCCTCGGTCAGACCCAGATGGGATACCTGCCCCCCGATCCCGCAACCTCCGCCCCTGGCACCGTGGCCACGTCCGTCTACCTTCAGGGCACCTTCACCGATCCCGTCACTGGCGCCGGTGAGCACATCTTCTACAAGGTCGGCAACGTCGACTGATTCCGGCTCACTCAAGCAAAGGGGGATCCTTCGGGTCCCCCTTTTTCGTCCATGGAGGGCTGCCTGGGCGCACGGCTTTCAAGTGCATGGGTTTCCGTGGAAAATCGGATGGAGCAGTGGAAGGGGCGTGCGACATGGAGAAGGTCATTGTCACCCAAGGGTTGACCCGGCGCTTTGGCGTCCGGACCGTGGTGGACGGGCTGGACGTGGCGGTGCGGACCCAGGCCATCACGGGCTTCCTGGGGCCCAACGGCGCCGGCAAGACGACGACCATTTCACTCCTTCTGGGGCTCCTCAGGCCCGATGGCGGCAGCGCCGAGGTGCTGGGCCTTCCACCGGGCCATCCCGAAGCCCTGGCCCAGATCGGCGCCCTGGTGGAGTCCCCCTCGCTCTACGACCACCTGACGGGCCTTGAGAACCTGGAGATCACCCGGCTCATGCGGGACCTGGAGCGCTCCGAGGTGGACCGGGTGCTGAAGCTGGTGGACCTGCTGCGGGATGCCAAGCGACCGGTGCGGGATTATTCCCTGGGCATGCGCCAGCGCCTGGGCGTGGCCCTGGCCATGATGGGCCAGCCCCGCCTGCTGATCTTGGACGAACCCACCAACGGCCTGGATCCCGAAGGCATCCAGGACATGCGGGAACTGCTCCGGAGCCTGCCCCTGGAGACCGGTGCCTCGGTGTTCCTTTCCAGCCATCTTCTGGCCGAGGTGGAGCAGGTGGCGCAGGATCTGGTGGTCATCCACAAGGGAAAGCTGAAGTACATGGGACCCACAGAGCAGCTGGGGGCATCGGATCAGGCGGAGCTCATGGTCCGAGCCGGCGATCCGGCCCGGGCCCAGGCCATTCTGGAGGGGCAGGGGTTCTCCTGCACCGTGGCGGAGGCCCGGGTCTGGATCCAGGCACCCGCCTCGGAGGCCCCCCGGATCGCGGCCAGCCTGGTGGGTGGGGGGTGTGACCTCTACGAACTGGCTCCCCACAAGGTCAACCTGGAGGCCCGCTTCCTGGCCCTGCTGGAGGAGGCATGATCTCAACCGATGCCTTCTTCGCCGCGGAACGGGTCAAGTGGCGGAAGAGCTGGCTGCTGGTCGTGGCAGTGCTGGCGCCGCTCTGCCAGGTCGGCTTCCTCGCCATCATCTTCTGGTTCTCTGATAGCCGGATCCGCATGTTCAAGCCGGGCTTCCAGTTCTGGCTCGAGCTGAACTTCGTGGCCTGGTGCCTGGTGGTGCTGCCCATCGCCACGGCCCTCATCTGCGACCTTTCCTGGGAACAGGAGCGGGAGGCCCGGGCCTGGAACCTGCTGTTGATCCAACCCACGCCCAGGCGAACCCACTATCTCGTGAAATTCCTCAGCCATGTCTACCTGGTGCTGCTGTCGCAGGCCCTGTTCGCCGTGACGCTGCCCCTGCTGGGCGCCCTCCTCGCCACCAACCCGAAACTGCTCATGGGCCCGCTGCCCCTGGCACTCCTGGTCCGGTTCCTGGGCTTCACGGTGCTAGCCTCCATGGCCCTCGTGGCCTTCCACACCTGGGTGTCCATGAGGGTCTCCGGGATCTGGATGGCCGTTGGAATCGCCTTGGCAGGCAGCTGGTTCGCCCTTCGTCTCGTCGGCACCACGGCTTTCATCCAAGTGTTGCCCTGGGGCCTGGCCGCCCAGATGTCCCTCGTCTTCGAACGCTGGCGGGTGCTGCCCTGGGCCCAGGCCCCCGTCAGCCTGCTGCTTGCGGGGGCGCTTCTGATCCTTGGGACCGTGGATTTCTCCCGGCACCATGAGTCCCGCACCTGAGGAGGATCGATGGCCGTGTTTGCCCGACTGATGGCCGCGGAAGGACTGAAGTTCCGCCATTCTGTCGCAGCCAGGATGGTCTGGATTCTGCCGGTGATCTTCCTGGTCCTGGAATTCCTGGTGTTCGAGCGGCCCTTCCTCGGGTTGTCGACCCTGACCCCCAAGGTCCAGGCCACCCTGGACACCCTGCAACTGAAAATGGTCCTGGCCCTCTGGGGAGGGTTCCTGCATCCCCTCATGTTGGCCCTGCTCCCGGCCCTGCTCTTCCGACCCGAACATCGGTTCAAGACCTGGCGGCACCTGCACGCCATGCCCACGCCCCGCCGGGGGATCTTTCTCGCCAAGGCCGCCTTTGCGCTCCTGCTAGTGGCGGGCGTACTGGCCCTGGTGGGCCTGCTGCTCTGGATCGAACGCACGGCCCTGGGAATGATGAACCCCCAGCTGGCCCTGCCCTTCCATGGGCTCCAGATGGCGAAACTGCTGGGCTGGCTTTGGCTGAGCAGTCTGCCACTACTGGCCACTTACCTGTGGGTTTCGGATCGCATCAACAGCCTGGCGGTGCCGGTGGTCCTGGGGCTGGTGGGCCTCCTGCTCACCATCGCTTTGGCGGGCCAAGAACTGCCCCAGCCCTGGCGGCGTGATCTCATCCCCTGGGTGTTGCCCTATGCCGCCGCGGAGCGGGTGGTCCATAGCGGGCTGGCCCAGCAGGAAGCCCATCTGGCCGGGACCCCCTTCCAGCCGGAACCCGATGTGCTCCGCCTTCCCAGTGGCAAAAAGGTGCGAACCCAGCAGAGCGCCCCCGACGAGGTCGTCTTCCCGCCGCCACCCCCCACGCCCTTCTGGCTCCTGGGGGGATTCAGTGCAGGCGCGGGACTCCTCCTGCTTGTTCTGGGTTGGGTGGATGCGGGCAGGTGCCGGTCCTAGGTCAGTCCTGTTCGAGTGCCTGAGCCTGCCTGGTGGGACCCGGGTCGCCCTTCAATACCAGCGGAACAGTTCCTGCCCGAACTGGTTGGTTCCATACACCCGGGCATTGCCCAGGGTGGGATCAAAAACATCGAGGGTATACACGACCCCACCCGGGGCGATGGTCACCCTGAAGTCCACCTTGGAGCCTCCTTTGGGCGTAAAAGTGGGCAGCAGGGCGGGGCCGGTATCGGATGGAAGGCCAGCTGCGGTCCATGTGTAAGTGTTGGCGGCACCGTAGACGCCGGTATCGGCCTTGAGGGTTTCCAGCCCCATCTGCAGCACCCGGGCATTGGAGATGGCATCCCCGATGACGCGGGCCCGATGGCGCTGGCCCAGGTAGCTGGGGATGGCGATGGCGCTGATGATGCCCAGGATGGCCAGCACCAGGAGGATCTCGATCAGGGAGAATCCTGCTGATCGGCGGGACGCTGACGGGCTGGACATGGGGGCCTCCTCGGGGAGGAATTTGTTGCAAGAACCGTGCGCTCAATCCTTGCCGAAGACATTGGCCAGGTTGAAGATCGGCATATACATGGCGACGACGATGAAGCCGATGATGCCACCCAGCAGGGCGATCATGACGGGCTCCATGAGGCTGGTGAGGTTGGCCACCGCGTTATCCACCTCATCCTCATAGAAATCGGCCACCTTGGAGAGCATGGCGTCCAGGGCGCCCGTGGCCTCGCCCACCCCCACCATCTGCACCACCATGGGCGGGAAGACCTTGGTTTCCGCCAGGGGGGTGGCGATGTTCCGGCCCTGCTCCACCGCATCCTTGGATTTCAGGATGGCGTTCTGGATGACCATGTTGCCCGCCGTGCGGGCGGTGATGTCCATGCCCTCCAGGATGGGCACACCCGAGCTGATGAGGGTGCCGAGCGTCCGGCAGAACCGGGCCACGGCCACCTTCCTGAGCACATCCCCGATGATGGGAATCTTCAACAGGAAGGCATCGATCTGAAGGTGCCCTGTGGGCGTTTTGTAGTACTGCCGCAGACCCACCACGATCAATACGATGGCAATGATGATGACCCAGCTGTAGTTGATGAGGGCGTTCGAAATCATGATGCAGATCTGGGTCGGGAAAGGCAGCTTGCTGCCCAGGCCGTCATACATGGCCGAGAACACGGGGATGACCTTCAGCATGATGATCACCACGACCGCAATGGCGATGGTGATGACGGCCACGGGGTAGGTCATGGCCCCCTTGACCTTGGCGGTGAGCTTCACGGCCTTCTCGATGTAGCCGGAAAGCCGCTGGAGGATGACGTCCAGGATGCCGCCGCTTTCCCCGGCACCCACCATGTTCACGTAGAGATCGTTGAAGGCCTTGGGGTGCTTGGACAGGGCCGCCTGGAGGGTGGAGCCCTTTTCCACGTCATCCCGGACGGCTTCGATGATGCGCTGGAAGCCCTTGTGATCCTGCTGGGCGCCCAGGATCTCCAGGCACTGCACCAGGGGCAGACCGGCGTCGATCATGACGCTGAACTGCCGGGTGAAGATGGCCAGCGCCTTGGCCGGCACCTTCCCGAAAGATTTTTTTCCATCCGAGGTCATGATGCGGATGTTCATGACTTCGATGCCGTTGCGCTTCAGGGTGATGGCGGCTGCATCCCGGGTGTCGGAGACCAGGACCCCCTCCTGGACCTCCCCCATTCGGTTCTTACCTTTCCAGGCATATGCGGGCATGCGGACCTCGGCGAGTAGCTGGGAACGGTGGTGCCTTCAGGATAGGCAGGAATGCGCCTGTGGAGAAGTCCTAGGTGTACTTGATGTTGGGGTTCCGGCCACCGAGGGCCGGCTTGACGGGCTGGGCCGGGACCGCCGTGCGGCCGCCGGCGGAGCCGACGCCCACCCCGCGGTTGATGAGCTCCCGCAGTTCATCGGTGTTCGAGGAGTAGTCGAAGGCCTGCTCCTGGGTGATCTCCTTGCGCATGACCAGATCCGACAGGCTCTGGTTGAAGGTCTGCATGCCGTACTTGGTCTGGCCCGCCTGCATGACCCCATAGATCTGGTGGATCTTGTCCTCCCGGATGAGGTTCCGGATGGCGGAATTGGGAATCAGGATCTCCAGGGCCAGGGAGCGGCCCTTGCCGCTGGACTTGGGGATGAGGCTTTGGCAGATGATGCCCTCCAGCACCAGGGAGAGCTGGGCCCGGATCTGGGGCTGCTGGTGGCTGGGGAACACATCGATGATGCGGTTGATGGTCTGCACAGTGCTGCTGGTATGGAGGGTGCCGAAGGTGAGGTGGCCGGTTTCGGCGATGGTCAGGGCCGATTCGATGGTCTCGAGGTCCCGCATTTCACCCACCAGCACCACGTCGGGGTCCTGGCGCAGGGCCGACCGCAGGGCCTTCTTGAAGCTGTGGGTATCGGCGTGGATCTCCCGCTGGTTCACCAGGGCCCGCCGGTGCTTGTGCACGTACTCGACCGGATCCTCGATGGTGAGGATGTGCAGGGGCTCCTCGGCGTTGATCTTGTCGATCATGGCCGCCAGGGTGGTGGATTTGCCGGAGCCGGTCACGCCGGTCACCAGCACCAGCCCCCGGGGCTTGCTGCAGAGTCCCTGGACCGCCGGAGGCAGCCCCAGCTGATCGAAGCTCCGGATCTGCTCGGGGATGGTGCGGAACACGCCCGCGGTGGCGCCCCGCTGATTGAACACATTGGCCCGGAAGCGGGCCACGCCCTGCAGCCCGAAGGAGAAGTCCACCTCGAAATCCTCCTCGAGGCGGTGCTTCTGCTGATCGGTCATCACCCCGTAGCAGAGCCAGCGGGTCTGGGATGCGTCCAGGGGGGGGAGCTTGAGGGGCACCATGCGTCCGTCGATGCGGATCTGCGGCGCCGACTCCGTGGTGATGTGGAGGTCCGTGCCTCCGTACTCCACCATCGTCTTGAGCAGCTGCTGGAGAGGGGCAACGTAATTGGCGCCGACTTCACTCATGGGGGCCTCGGGGAAAACAAAAGCTGGGACAGGATTAACAGGATTGAAAGCAGGATTAACAGGATTCAGGAAGGGCGGAAATTCCTGAATTTCTTTTTCAACTGGAGGCTCTTTGTTCCGAAGTTCAGAAGCAATGCATGTTCCAAACCAGTGGCGGCGAGGTAATTGACTACTTGGACTTCGTGTTCGGGAAGGATGGCCTGGACAGCTTTCAATTCCAAAATCAGTACACCTGCGACGACAAGATCTGCCCTGTACAGCCCAACCATTTCGCCACGATATCGAACCTCAAGATTCACTTCCCGTTCAAACGGGATGCCTTCCAGGGCCATCTCCAGAGCCAAGGCATTCTGGTAAACAGCCTCGGTGAACCCGGAACCCAAAGTGGAGTGCACCCGCATCGCTGCCCCAATCACGCGCCCAGACAGCTCATTCATGGCATTTTCACCCACCGCCATGACCATTCCTTTTTGAAATCCTGTTAATCCAATCTTTCAATCCTGTTAATCCTGTCAAAGATCTTGTTCTTCTTCTTGTAAGAAAATTACAACACGGTTTCCCGGATGATCTCTTCAATGGTGGTGACGCCATCCAGGACCTTGCGGCAGCCGGAGCGGCGCAGGGTGATCATGCCTTCCTTCTGGCCCTGCTCGCGGATCTCAATGGCGGAGGCGCCAGTGAGGATCATGTCCTTGAGGGTCTCGGACATCTCCAGGACCTCGTAAAGCCCCACCCGGCCCTTGTAGCCGCGCTTGTTGCAGACCTCGCAGCCCACGGGCTTGAAGAAGGTGATGCCGCGCTCCACTTCCTCGGGCGTGAAGCCCACCTTGTAGAGGGCTTCCTCCGGCTGGTGGTGGGGATCCACCGCCTTGCAGTTCGGGCAGAGCCGCCGCACCAGCCGCTGGGCGCAGATGATGTTCACGGAGGTGGCCACCAGGAAGGGCTCCACCCCCATGTTCATGAGGCGGTTGATGGTGCTGGGGGCGTCATTGGTATGGAGGGTGGAAAGCACCAGGTGGCCGGTGAGGCTCGCCTTGATGGCGATCTCGGCGGTCTCGAAGTCCCGGATCTCGCCCACCAGGATGATGTTGGGATCCTGCCGGAGGAAGGATCGCAGGGCCGCGGCGAAGTTCAGCCCGATCTGCTCCTTCATCTGCACCTGATTGATGCCGGGGAAGTTGAATTCCACGGGATCTTCGGCCGTCATGATGTTGGTATCGACCGTGTTGAGCTTGGCAATGGAGGAATACAGGGTGTTGGTCTTCCCGGAGCCCGTGGGGCCGGTCACCAGGATCATGCCGTAGGGCTTGGAAATCTGCCGATCCCAGCGGTCCAGGCTCTCCTGCTCGAAGCCGAGCTTGGTGAGGTCCAGCATGAGCTTGTCGCTGTCCAGCAGCCGCAGCACGATCTTCTCGCCGAAGAGGGTCGGCAGGATGCTCACGCGGTAGTCGATGACCTTCTGCCGGCCACCCATGTTGACCCGCAGCTTGATGCGCCCGTCCTGGGGCAGGCGCCGCTCGGCGATGTTGAGCTTGGCCAGGATCTTCACGCGAGAGGTCAGCGGGTCCTTCAGCTTCAGGTTGGGCCGCATGACTTCCATCAGGATGCCGTCGATGCGGAACCGGATGCGGTAGGTCTTCTCGTAGGGCTCGATGTGGATATCGGAGGCGCCGCGCTTGATGGCGTCGATGAGCACCATGTTCACGAGCTTCACCACCGGGGCGTCTTCGCTGCCCCGCTTCAGGCTGCCGACGTTGACGCTGCCTTCCTCCTCGTCGGCGGTATCGAATTCCGCGTCCGCGTCGAGTTCCTGCTCCAGCTCGGAGAGGTCGAACTGCTCCTCCTCCTCATCGAAGTGCTCGGGTGCCCCGGCGGCCAGGGGACCGCCGCTCGAGGTGCTCCCGCCCCCTCCCCCCATGGTGCTGGTGCCGCGGGTCTTGGTGCCCTCCGCCAGCCGCACGGCGCTGTTGCCCCCGTAGTATTTCTCCACGGCCCGGATGAGGCCCATCTCGCTGGAAACCACCGGGTCCACGTTGTACCCCGTATGGAACCGCACGTCGTCCATGGCGAAGATGTCCGTGGGATCGGACATGGCGAGGGTCAGGACATTGCCGGTTCGCTGGAGGGGCAGCACCTTGTGCCGCTGGGCCAGATCCCGGGGAATCAGGGCGATGACGCTGGCATCGATGGGTGGCCACTGCTCCAGATCCGCGGCGGGAACCCCGTACTGCATCCCCAGGAAGCTCACGATGTCCTGATCCGAACAGAAGCCGGCCCGCACGACGATGCTGCCGAGCTTTCCGCCTTCCCGGCGCTGGATTTTCATGACCTCATCCAGCTGGGTATCCGTGATGAGCTGGGCCTTGACGAGCATTTCCCCGAGCTTGCTGACCACTGGCTGCCTCCCAATTGGGGTGAGCCGATGGTATCACCACCCGCAGGTTCTGATCTCCTAACCATTGTATGCTTTTGCCATGTCCTCCCCTGGTACCCAGCCCCAGCGCCTGCTGCTGGCCCGGCAGTTGATCCGGGAAAAGGGTCTGTCGAAATCGGACCTCGCCCTGCTGGAGGACATCCTTCGCGAAGGCGCCCTGGACCTGGAACCCCTGGTGGAAGCGACGCCCCAGCGGGCCATCCCCCACGAGGAATCTCCGGCCCAGGCCTCCCTGCGGCGGAGCCTCGGGTACTTCCTGGCCTTCCTCCACAACTTCTCTCCCCGCCGCCTTGGAGAGGCCCGGGGCGCCATGGGGCTGGTGATCCTGCACAGCCTGGGCAGGCTGGGGGACCAGGCCGAGGCGGCCCACCGGGAGCTTCTGGCCGAGCAGAAGCAACCCGCCTGGGTGACCCAGCTGCTGGACCTCCTGGCTTCACTGCGGGCCATGTCCATCGCACCTTCGGAAAGCAATGGCAACCTCCGCCAGCTCTGGTCCACCTTCCTGGCGGATCACCGCACCGCCTTCCGCGAGATCCTGGCGGCCCTCCAGGAGAGCGAAGGTGGCTTGGTTTCCGTGGCCAAGCTGAACGCCCAGATGAAGACCGTGAACCGGGCCATCCAGGGCCAGGGGCGCCTGGAAGAATCCCTGACCCGCCTGGCCGAGCACCTGGAGGCCTGCATCCCAGCTGACATCCATGCCCGGGTGGAGCCCCTGCTCCTGCTGGAGCACGTGGTCTCCAACCTCCGCCTCAGCCTGGTCCGCCCCCTGGACCGGGGCATCCACTGGCCCGCCGTCGAGCAGGTGCGGGGCAGCCTCCGCTGGCTCTGGGACCACCTCGGCTGGACCCTGCCCCGCATGGATGCGGCCCTGTTCCGCGAGAGCATGCCCCCGGAACTGCGGCGGCTGCTCCAGCAGATCCGCCGGACGGACCGGCCCGCTTTTTCGGTGGTGGCCCGCGCCCTGGCCAGCCACATCTCGCTGCTGGGCCTGCTGGAATCCCAGGAGTCTGCGGCCAATGCCGGCCTCCGGGACCGCTATGCCGCCGTGCCCACCTTCCTGGTGCTGGAAGCCGAGCTGGGCCGACTGGCCGAGCGGGCCTACGATCCCGCCCGCGGCGAGCTGCTGGATCCCGCCCGCTCCGAGGCTCACCGGCTGCGGGCCTTCCTCCGGCAGGCGGTGCTCAGCCTTCAGCAGGACCAGGGTACCGTGCGGAGCCTCCTGCAGCAGGCCCTGGCCGGCCAGGATGCGGATCAGCTCGCCCAGACCCTGGACAACCTGCGGGGTCTGCTCATCAACCACCAGAAGCAGCTCATGGGCGAACTGGTGGGGATCTACTCGCCGGACGTGCAGAATCGCCTCTTCCCCGAATCCCCCAGCATGATGGAGGAAGGAGAGCGCCTCCGGCTCCGCATCCAGCGGCTCTGGGAGCAGGTCCCCCCCCTCCACGGGCAGCTGCAACTCCACCTGGAACTGCAGGATTGGCCCCGGCTGGCCCTGGGCCTCTCGCATACCTACCGGCACCTGCTGGCCTTCCGCCGGAGCCCGGAATTCCCCCTCATGCGGCGACCGGACCGGGAGGAGGCGGAGCGGCTGATCCAGGACCTGGGCCGGCTGCTGGAATCACCCCATGACGTGCCCCAGGCCCTGCGGGACGGCATGGACCTGCTGGGGGAGCTGCTGCGCTTCCTGGAGCTCTTCCTGCTCCGCATCAATGCCCGGGTCCCCCTCATCCGTCAGGATCTGGAAGTAGCCCAGGAGGCCCTTCGGCTCATCCAGGATCTGCAGGAAGAGCCTTCCGGCACCGATCGGACCCGCCTCTCCCACAAGCTCATCCAGACCTCCAAGCGCCTGGGCGTGCGGGACCCCCAGTCCCTGGCCCTGCTCAAACGGTGGGTCCGGGTCGAACGCGGCCAGAAGGAGGGCTCGCTGCCTGCCTTGCATCAGCTGGCCGCCCATCTGCGCCAGCTCGCCCTCCGCCTCGAGGCGGCTTTGGGTTAATTGCAGGGCACCCCGTTGCCGAAGAGCCTGTCATCAGGGAGCCCCATGCCTGGAATCCACTGGTTGGACGTCCACCCCTCCGCCGCGGGGGCGGCCCTTCGTTTGGCCCTCGGTGGATGGGGGCATGAGATCCTCCCGGGGCCTGGCCCCGGCTCCCTGGTGATCGTGGCGAACCAGCCGGAGGTGAGTCTGATCCCGGAGGAGGGCCATGAGATCCTCTGGTGGGTGGAGCGGGCGGAACCGGAAGCTGTGAGTGCCGTCCTGAGCCAACGACCCGGCTGGGTGCTGCTGCAGGACCGCCCCCTGGAGGCCGCGCGGGAGGCCCTGCTGCACCTGCGCCAGCGGGACCTGGGCAGCGAGGGCTGGCTCCGCCAAATGATGCACCTGGCCTCCCTCGATGAGTTGCTCCGGCTGGTGCTGGGGCGGGCCATCCGGCTTTCCGGAGCCGCGGGCGGCGCCATCTGGCTGCGCCGGGACGACACCTTCTTCCAGCGGGCGGGGGACGGCGCCTTTCCCGAAGCCCCCCTGCCCCGCCAGGACGCGGCGGAGCTTGTCCGGCGGGGAGAGGCCTTCCTGCTGGCGCCTTCGCAGCAGCTGGGGATCCTGCGCCTTGTGGAGCCCAGGGAATCGCCGGAGCGTTTCCTCCGGGGCTTCGAGGACATGGAGCCCCTGCTGCTCAACGCCTGGCAGCTGGAGGAAAGCCGGGCCCTCTCCTTCAAGGACGATCTCACCGTGGCGCAGAACCGTCGCTGCCTGGAGGCCGAACTGCCCCAGGCCGTGCGCTCCGCCGCCACCAAGTCCGAACCCCTGGCCCTGCTCTTCCTGGACGTCGACGACCTCAAGCGGGTGAACACGAGCCACGGCCATCCCACGGGCAGCCTCATGCTGGAGTCGGTGGCCAGCACCGCCCAGCGGCTCTGCCGTGCCCACGACCGGCTCTACCGCTATGGGGGCGACGAGTTCTGCATCCTCATGCCGAGCACCACCTCCCAGGGCGCCAGGAAGCTGGCTGAGCGCCTGCTCCAGGTCATCCGGGAGCATCCTCTGGACTTGGGCCGGGAGCAGCTCGTCATCTCCCTCAGTGCCGGCGTGGCAGCCTATCCCGAACATGCCAATGGAGCCGGGCATCTCATCGAGCGGGCGGACCAGGCCCTCCTGCAGGCGAAGAAGGAGGGCAAGGGGCGGGTCGTCGTCGCGGGCTGAGGTCCTACTTCCGCTTCTTCTTCCCCTTCTCGGATCCGAACACCTTCGCGAGGAAGCCTTCCTCCTCGGCGGGCGCAGCTCCGCCATCCAGGCTTCGGCGGAGCTGTTCCACGAGTTGCCGCTGGTCGGCATTCAAGGATTTCGGCACGGCCACCCTCAGGTGCAGGTAGAGATCGCCGCGGCCACTGCCCTGCAGCCGGGGCACGCCGGCGTTCGTCAGTTTCACGACGTGATCGGCGGCAGTGCCCGGGGCCAGCTTCACCTTGTCCGTGCCATAGGGCGTCTCGACCTCGAGGTTCCCGCCCAGGACCAGCAGGGGCCAGTGGACCTCCAGGCGGCGGTGCAGGTCGCTGCCGTCCCGCTCATAGCGGGGATCCGGCTCCACGTCGAAGACCACGTACAGATCGCCGGTGCGGCCGCCGGAACGACCGGATTCCCCCTGGTTCTGCAGCCGGAGCCGCGTGCCCCGGTCCACGCCCGCCGGCACCTTGAAGCTGACCTTGGATTTCCGGTGAACCCTGCCTTCGCCCTGGCAGCTGCGGCAGGGCTTGGGGATGACCCGGCCCCGGCCCTCGCAGCGGGGACAGGGCGTGAGCATCTGGAAGAAGCCCTGGCGCACGGCCACCTGCCCCGCGCCCCGGCACTGGGGGCAGGTCTCGGGCCGGCTTCCTGCTTCGCAGCCGGAGCCATGGCAGGTGTCGCAGGCTTCGAGGCGGGGGATGGAAAGCTCGACGACTTCCTTCCCGAAGATGGCGTCATGGAAGCTGAGCTTGAGGTTGTACTGGAGGTCCGAGCCCCGTTCCTCCCCGGTGGCCCGGCGGCGCCCGCCGCCGAAGAGATCGCCGAACATGCCCCCGCCGAAGAAGCTGCCCAGGATGTCCTCGAAATCCGCGAACTGGTTCGGATCGAACTGGAACTGCTGGCCGCCTCCACCGGCGCCGCCCAGCCCGGCATGGCCGAACTGGTCGTAGACCTTCCGCTTCTCCGCATCCGACAGCACGCTGTAGGCTTCGGCGGCCTCCTTGAACTTCTCCTCCGCCTCCTTGTTGCCGGGGTTCCGGTCCGGGTGCAGCTCCATGGCCAGCTTGCGGTAGGCCTTCTTCAGCTCATCGGCCCCGGCCTCCTTCGAGACACCGAGCACTTCGTAGTAGTCGCGTTTCATCATCCCATCCTGACCTTCCAGGATAGCCGATGATCGCGGAACTCAGTTCGGCGGGGCTGCGCCATCACCCTCGTCGAGGGAAGCCATCATCGCCTCGCTGGCGGCCAGCACG
Organism: Candidatus Geothrix skivensis; assembly: GCA_016721195.1. GTDB lineage: Bacteria > Acidobacteriota > Holophagae > Holophagales > Holophagaceae > Geothrix > Geothrix skivensis. The sequence goes on from JADKIO010000013.1 coordinate 19,976, forward strand.
GCATCCGTCAGGAGGTTCTGCGCCTCCAGAAGCTGGGTCTCACAGGCCCGGAGGGCATCCGAATCCTGGTTCGCCACCGCCTGCCGGGCCTTGGAAAGCACATCCCGCACGAGCGACTGCTGGTCGTCGGTGAGGTACTTGCCGCACTCGATGAAGCTCTTGTCACAGGAGAAGATGAGCCCCTCCGCGGAGGCGATGTACTTCATCGCATCCCGCTTTTTCACATCCGTTTCCGCGTTGGCCATGGCCTCGCGGATCATGCGCTGGATCTCCAGCTCGGAAAGGCCGGAGCTGGGCCGGATGCTCATGCTCTGCTCGAGTCCGGTCATGAGATCCCGGGCCGACACCTTCACGATGCCGTTGGAATCGATGTCGAAGGCGACCTCGATCTGGGGCACGCCCTTGGGGAGGGGCGGCAGGTTGATGAGATCGAAGCGCCCCAGGCTCTTGTTGTGCTCGGACAGCTCACGCTCCCCCTGGAGCACGTGGATCTCCACCCGGCTCTGGTTATCGGTGACGGTGGTGAAGGTGCGGGCATCCCGGGTGGGGATGGTGGCATTCCGCTGGATGATCTTCACGAACCCGCCGCCCTGGGTCTCGATGCCCAGGGAGAGGGGCGTCACGTCCAGGAGCACGAGGTCCTTGATGTCGCCCTTCAGCACGGCGCCCTGGATGGAGGCGCCCACGGCCACCACCTCGTCAGGATTGATGCTGCGGTTCGGCTCCTTGCCGAAGAAGTCCCGCACCAGCCGCTGCACCAGCGGCATGCGCGTCTGGCCGCCCACCAGGATGATCTCGTCCACCTGCTTGGGGCTCTTCCCGCCCTGCTCGAGGGCATCCTTGATGGGAACCAGCGTGAGCTCCACCAGATCTTGGACCATCCCTTCGAGCTGTTCGCGGGTGAGGGTGGCCTCCAGGTGCTGGGGTCCGCTGGGGCCCTGGGCGATGAAAGGCAGACGGATCTCAACCTTGTCCAGGGTGGAGAGTTCGCACTTGGCTTTTTCGCTGGCCTCCTTGAGGCGCTGGAGGGCCATGCGGTCCGTGGAGAGATCGATGTTCGTCTTCTCCCGGAACTGGTGGACCAGCCAGATCTGGATGAGCTGATCGATGTCCTCCCCCCCCAGGAAGGTGTCGCCGCTGGTGGCCAGCACTTCGAAGACGCCGTCATTCAGTTCCATGAGCGTGAAATCGATGGTGCCGCCGCCGAAATCGTAGATGCCGAGGATCTGTTTGATGCCCTTCTTGTTGAAGCCATAGGCCAGGGCTGCCGCCGTGGGCTCGTTGATGATGCGCTGAACGTTCAGCCCCGCGATCTTGCCCGCATCCTTGGTGGCCTGGCGCTGGGCATCGTCGAAGTAGGCGGGGACGGTGATGACCGCATCCACCACTTCCTCGTGCAGGAAGGCCTCAGCCGCCTGCTTGAGGGAACGGAGGACGATGGCGGACACTTCGGGAGGGGCGAAGTCCCGCTCGCCGACCCGCAGCCAGGCATCGCCATTGGGGGCGGCCACCACCGGGAAAGGCAGCCGGGAGACGGCCTCCTGCACCCGGGGCGACTGAAAGCGCTGACCGATGAGCCGCTTCACGGCAAAGAGCGTGCGCTGGGGATTGGTAACGGCCTGCCGCTTGGCAATGTGCCCGACGAGCACATCGCCCTTGTCGGTGAAGGCCACGACCGACGGAGTCGTGCGACTGCCTTCGCGATTGGGGATCACCCGGGAGTCGCCCCCCTCCATGACGCAGACGCAACTGTTGGTCGTGCCCAGATCTATGCCGATCAGTTTGCCTGCCATGGGTGCTACTCCAGAGGATATTTAGCTACATCGTAATGGCTTCTCGACGGTGCATCCACCACAAGCATTGGAGGGGACTAGGATTATACCTAGAGCCCCTGGAGGCGATTCACCACCACACGGGCGGCTCTCAGCAATTGCCCCTTGAGGCTGAAGCCGCGCTCGTAGATCGCCGCCACGGCGCCATCGGGAAGGTTCGGATCCGAGAATGTCGTGAGGGCCTCCGCGTTGAGGGCGTCGAAAGGATCCCCCACCTGGAGGGGCAGCTGCTCCACGCTGAGCCGGCGCAGGGACTCGATGAACTGTCTGCGGATGAGCTCGACTCCCGCACGGAAGGAGTCGATGTCCTGATAGGTGGCACTCAGGCCACGATCGAAGTTGTCCAACACCGGGAGCATCTCCAGCAGGATCTTCCGCTCGGCCTGCTCGATGGCCAGGGAGATGTCCCGCTGGGCGCGCCCGCGGAAGTTGTTGAAGTCCGCCGCCAGCCGCCGCTGCTGATCCATGAGCTCGGCCTCACGGCGGAGGAGATCCTCCATCTGGCGTTCGGCCTCGGTGAGGGCGGATTCGAGGTCCACCTTGCCTTCCGGCCCCGGGAAAGGCTGGGGGAGATCCGGCAGCTCCATCTCCGGCACCACCTGGGTGTGGTACTCGGAGGCCACTTCATCCGCCACGGACTGGAGATCCCCATCCAGGGGCTCGTCCAGGTTCAGATCCACCACGTCCTCGGATTCGCCGAGAACCACGTTGGGCTTGGCATTAGGCTGCTGGGGATTCTCAGTGGGCATCGTGGCAGTATAAGCAAAAGGCCGAAGAAGGGCGATGGCTCGCTGAAGGGCCCATCAGGATTGGCCCCGCCGGCTCTGGACCTGCCGGGACCACCACCTCAGCCCGCCCATGACCCTTCCGTAGTCCATGCGGAGGGGCCCCACCAGGGCAAAGGTGACGAAGCCCGCGGGCCCCAGGGCCACGGTCCGCACCGCTGTCGCCAGGGGCCAGGCATCGAAATAGGGGTTCTCGCTGCCCAGCAACAGCTGGACATCCTCGGAGGCCCGGCCCGCGAAGGCATTCAACAGCCGGGCCAGCCTCCCGTGCTCTTCGAAGGCCGCCACCAGGTCCCGGAACCGGGCCACGTCCTCGAACTCCGGCAGTCCGCCCAACTGGCCCAGGCCAGAGATCAGCACGGGCGGATCGCCGGCACCCGGGTCCTCCGGCCAGCGGGCGGCCAGTTCCTGAAGCCGCATCCGGATGGTTTCCCCCTGCTGGACGCCCAACCGCAGCGCATCCAGCAGGCGGGAGCGCATCTCCGCCAGGGTCAACCCGGCGAACTGGGCCGTGGCGTAATTGCCCAACTCCATCAGCACGGCCTCCGAATGGTTCCAGGGGTTCTCCATGAGGCGGTGCTCCACCTCGCCCAGGCTGCCCACCCACACGGCCACCAGCCGTCCCGAGCCCACGGGCACGAACTCCAGTCGCACCAGCCGGCTCTGGGTGAAGGGAAGGGGCAGGGCCACGCAGACACCGCCCATGACCTCGGCCAGGGTCCGGCCTGCGTGCCGGGCCCAGGACTCGGGGTCCAGATCCAGCCCGTCCAGGGCCGCCGTGAGCCGTCCTTCCACCTCGGGATCCGGCGGCAGCGCCTTCAGCCAGCGGTCGACGTAGTACCGGTAGGCCCGCTCCGTGGGGATGCGGCCAGCCGAAGTGTGTGGCTGGGCCACCATGGATTCGTCCTCGAGATCCGATAGCACGTTCCGGATGGTGGCGCTGGACAGGGCCTCCGGGTAGCGTTTGGCCAGCAGCCGGGAGCCCACAGGCTCCCCTTCCTCGAGGTAGGTCTCGATGAGGGTGCGCAGCACGGATTCGCCACGGGGGTTGAGGTTGGGTTGGGCCATTACCTGGACTCGCTCCTCGGGGTCCTTGACGGGATGCCATACTATACGGCACGCTTCCCACTCTGATGGAGGTCCCATGCGTCCCTGGCTACCCAACTTGATTCTTGCCTCCACTTTGGCTCTGACCGTGGCCTGCAACCGCAAGAGCGAGGCAGCCATCCAGGCGGAGGAAGCGGCCAAGTCTGCCGAGGCGAAAGTTGCCCAGTTGGAGCAGCAGCTGGCCGAAGCCAAATCCGGCAAGGCCGGCGGCGAAGATGCGGACACCGTGCAGCACCTCACCAAATCCCAGGTCAAGGCCCTGGAACGCCAGGTGACCGATGCGAAGAAGCGGGCCTTGGTCAAGAAGCAGGAAGCCCTCACCCTGGCCCAGGCCCCTGCCCCCCAGGAAGCTTCCAAGCCAGTGGTCGTGGAGGTCCCCGTGGGGACCAAGCTGGAGATCAGCCTGGCCCGGGAGCTGAGCACGGAAAAGGATCAGGCGGGTGATGCCTGGGAGGGCACCCTGGCCTCGGACGTGGTTCAGGACGGCAAGCTGGTATGGAGCGCCGGCAGCAGCGCCCGGGGCGTCATCACCCAGAGCGCGGCGGCGGGCCGCCTGAGCAATGGCCAGGGGGCCCTGGGCATCCGTCTCACAGAGATCGCGGGGGTCGGCATCGACGCCGACACCCATGTGGTGGTGGCCACCGCCAAGGGCGAGCGCAACGCCAAGTACATCGGCGGCGGCGCGGCCCTCGGCGCCCTCATCGGCATCCTGTCCGACAAGAAGAACAAGAATGACCATGCCCTGGGCGGGGCGGCCCTCGGCGCCGCCGCCGGAACGGCCCTGGCGGCCGGCACCGCCGATACCGTGATCCGCATCCCCGCCACCAAGCCCGTGGCCTTCAGCCTTACTGCGCCGGAACGGGTGACACTGAGGAAGTAGGGCCTCAGCCCGATCAGGCCTCCAGCGCCTGCAGCCGCTCCGCCTCGAACGCCGAGCGCAGGGGCTCGATGATGGGCTCGATCTGACCGCCCATGGGGGGCCCCGCTCCGTGAGCGCAGCGCCCAAAGGGCCCAGCGAACGGGAGGGCGGTCCTGCGGACCGCCCGATCGCGGGCTGCCAGAGGCCGCGTGCGCCGAGCTGCATCGCGGCGAGCGCCCAGCGGCGGGGCTTCAGGCCTCCAGAGCCTGCAGCCGCTCTGCCTCGAACGCCGAGCGCAGGGGCTCGATGATGGGCTCGATCTGACCGCCCATGAAGCTGTCGATCTGGTGGATGGTGACCCCGATGCGGTGGTCCGTGACCCGGCCCTGGGGGAAGTTGTAGGTGCGAATCTTTTCGCTGCGGTCGCCGCTACCCACCTGGGATTTGCGCAGGGCCGAATGGGCGGCGTCGGCCTCGTCCTGGGCCTTCTGGAGCAGGCGGCTGCGCAGGACGGTCATGGCCTTGGCCATGTTCTTGATCTGGCTGCGCTCGTCCTGGCACTGCACGACGGTGTTGGTGGGCAGGTGGGTGAGGCGCACGGCGGAATAGGTGGTGTTCACGCTCTGGCCTCCCTTGCCTCCTGAGCAGAAGGTATCCACCCGCAGGTCCTTCTGGTGGATTTCGATGTCTACTTCCTCGGCCTCGGGCATGACGGCCACGGTGGCGGCGGAGGTGTGGATGCGGCCCTGAGTCTCGGTCTTGGGCACCCGCTGCACGCGGTGGACGCCGCTTTCGAAGCGGAAGAGGCTGTAGGCGCCCTCCCCCTGGATCTCGGCGGTGGCATCCTTCAGCCCACCCGCATCGGCATCACTCTCATCCAGCACCGAGACCTTGAAGCCCCGCCGCTCGGCGAAGCGGATGTACATGCGGAACAGTTCTCCCGCGAACAGCGCGGCCTCTTCACCGCCGGTGCCTGCGCGGACCTCGAGGATCACGTTCTTGGCGTCCATGGGATCCTTGGGAACCAGCAGGTGCCTGATCTCTGCCTCACCCGCGGCGATGGCCTGCTTCAGCTCGGGAATCTCCAGCTCGGCCAGCTCCCGCAGGTCAGCCTCCATGCTCTTGTCGCCCAGGATCCACTCGGCCTCGTCCAGCTGCTTGAGGCGCGTGCGCTGGGCCTGGAAGGCCAGGACCACGGGCTCCAGCTCAGCCCGGAGCTTGGACAGCTCCCGAAGGCGCTTGGGGTCCGACACCACGGCGGAGTCCTGGAGCTGCGCCTCCACCTCTTGGAAGCGGGCCTCCACGGCTTCAAGTTGGTCCAACATGTCCCACCTTTTCAGCTACCTCAGAATTTCGGCGCAGCCGAAATTCTGAGCAGATAAAGAAGAAGGACGGACCGAGTGATCGGCCCGTCCTTTGGAACAGTTCCGCTAGGCTTCGGTGGTGGTCGGAGCAGCCTCAGGCGTCGCCTCGACGGCCGGGGCGGCTTCCTTCTTCGCATACTTCTTGTTGAACTTCTCCACGCGGCCTTCGGTATCCATCAGGCGCTGCTTGCCCGTGAAGAACGGGTGGCAGTTGGAGCAGATTTCCACGCGCAGCTCCTTCTTGGTGGAGCGCGTCATGAACTCTTGGCCGCAGGCACAGTGGACCTTCACCTCGTGAAGCTCGGGATGCATCTTTTCCTTCATGGCTTTCCTCCTGGGACCGACCGGATGCCCCCATGAGCGGGGTATGTGCACGCGGCTTGTCCACGCAAGACGACCAGTCTACCGCCGGAACCCCTTTGGCTCAAGGGGGATTCCCGATGGAGGCGTAGACCTTCTAGGCTGGCTCCGCCTGCCTAGAAGGTGGGGGTCCCGGGGGGACATCGCGAGCAGAGCGAGCGGCGCGACCCTACATCCTCGCAACGCATGCGTTGCGAGGGGTCCCCCCGGAGAGCATCACTCCTGTTCCTGCGTCGTCAGGACCCGCCGCTCCGCCAGGACGCGCTTGAACCGGGAGGCCAGCAGCACGCTCAGGAGGATGGTGGCGTTGAAGCTGAGTTCCAGGGGCACCTGCCACCAGTGGAACCGCACCCGGCCCACCACTCCGACTTCGATGAAGAACATGAAGGCCGTGAACACCAGCGGCTCCAGCAGGGTCTGCCACAGGGGCCGCTCCTGGCTGTGCCGTTCCAGCAGGTAGCCCGTGAAGGCACCGTAGAGCAGGCGGGTGGGCCGGAAGCCGTGGTGGGTGGTGAAGCCCAGGGGAATGGACAGCAAAGAGGTGATGAGCACGGCCACCGCCGTCCGGGCCCAGGGATTGAGCCGCAGCCAGTGGCGGCGCACCCAGAAGTAGCCGGAACCCACCGCCAGGCCCTGGGCCAGGGCGAAGGCCAGGCAGATGTACCAGCGCCAACCCTCCATCCAGAGGTGCCCGCCGGTGGCCAGGCCGATGATCATGCCCGCCGCCAGGGCGGTGCCACCCCGGTGGTTGGCATCCTGGCCTTCGCCAGAGGCAATCTCCTCTGCCAGGTGGAGCGGATGTTCCTTTTCCGCCAGCAGGGCCGCCATGGCCGACTCGGAATGGATGCCCCGGGCCTCGGCCTCATCCAGCAGGTGGGCCTTCAACTCCCGGATGAGGGTAAGCCGACGCCGACTCGTCAGGCCCTTGAGGCCTGAACCCACTTGGGAGAGGTAGGCCTCCAGCGCCCTGGACACGGCTACCCGCTAGGCCTTCGGCCCCACGAAGGCCTGGACCATGTCCACGAACTGGTTCCATTCCTTCTTCTTGGCCTTCAGGAAGGCCAGCCCTGCAGGCTGGATGGCGTAGTAGCGCCGCTCTCGGCCGTTCTCCTGGGTCTCCCAATAGGAGGCGATGAACTCGGTGGCCTCCAGCTTGTGGAGGGCAGGATACAGGGCCCCCTCCTTCAGGGTGTAGGTCCCACCGGTGCGCTGCCGGACCGTTTCGATGATCTGGTAGCCGTACATGGGCCCCTCGCAGAGCAACGACAACAGCAGCAGCGGGGTGCTGCCCTTCAGCAGTTCACGGTCCACAAAGGCCTCCGGGTTAGGAGAAAGATGGCACGCCTCAATATGCCTCGCAAAGTGATGGCCGTCAACCACCCCTCATCGCCTCCGTCAGCGGGATGCGGCTGGCCCGCCAAGGCGAAGCCCAGCCGGGTGGGGAAGGGCGCTGCATAGGCAGCGCTCTGAGCCGGGCACCCGGCGGGCTGAGCATAGCGCCGGCCTCCGCAAGCGCAGCACCATAGGTGCAAGTGCGCGGAAGGGCCAGCCGCCTCAACCCCCCTTCATTGCCTCTGTCAGCGGGATGCGGCTGGCCCGCCAGGCCGGCAAAAAGCCCCCCAGCAGGCCCATCACCAGGCTGAAGGCCACGCCCTGGGCCATGAGGCCCGGGGTGATGGTGAAGGCGAAGCTCACATCGCTGAACGTCTCGAAGCTGGTGGTGCCGGTCTGGATGCCATTGGCGAAAAGGGCCAGCCCGGAGCCCAGGATGCCTCCCGTCAGGCAGAGAAAGATGCTCTCCCACTGGAAGCTGGCCAGGATCTCCCGCTGACGGAAGCCCAGGGCCCGGAGGGTGCCGATCTCCTTGGTGCGTCCGGCCACGGCGGCGTACATGGTGTTCATGGCCGCGAAGATGGCCGCGCCGGTGAGGATCAGCGTGATGAGGTTGCCCAAAATCTTGATGGGATCCCCGGCCTTGGTGAGCTCCTTGAAGTAATCCGTTTCCCGGACCACTTCGAGCTTCAGCCGCTTGTCTTCATCCACCGTCTTGCCGAATCCCTCCACCCGTTCCGGGTTCTCCAGCCGGGCCAGCATGGCCGAGTATGACTCGCGCCGGAAGGCCTGCATCACGTCGTTCACGTCGGACCAGACCTCGCTCTCGTAACTGGCACCACCGGCATCAAAGGTGCCCACGATCAGCCAATCCCGACCGCCCATGCGCAGGTTCCGGCCGAGTTCCATGACCGGGAACCGCCCCTGCATCTTGCGGGGCACCACCACTTCGCTGAGGCCCGGCCGGAACCAGCGCCCCTGCACCAATTGGACCTGGGGGCGCAGGGTGATGCCCCTGCCCTCCAGCCCGCGCACCGTCACGTTGGTATCTGTGCCGTCCGCCATGGGGAAGAGCTTCACCACCACGACCTCGGCACTGGCCATGGGGCCCTTTGCATCCCGCTTGAGGAGGGGGTGGACCTTGAGGATGCGCATGCGGTCGCGCTCGATGGAGCTGTTCAGCTCGAACCGGGCATTGGGCCGCAACACGAGGGCCTGGTCGGGCCGGCCACTGCTGACGAAGGCCACGGAGAGTCCCTGGGCCAGGCTCAGCACCACGACGAAGATGCCCACCACCAGGGCGATGGCCGCGGCCGTACTGAAGCTCGACAGCTTGCGCTGCCACAGGGACCTCAGGTTGTAGCCCAGGGGGATGGGGTAGGCCACCAGGGCCCACACCAGCCAGGCCAGATAGGCCAGAAAGGGCGCAGCCAGCAGGAGGCCCAGCATCAGCCCACAGCCTTGAGGCCGTCGGTGATGGGACGCCGGGTGGCCGAGTAGGCCGGAATGAAGGTGGCCAAGATGCCGATGGCCAGGGCACCGACCATGCAGGCCAACACCGTATCCGGCAGGATGGCGAAGTCCGCGAAAAAGGGCATGGCGGCACCCAGGGAGCCCCGGACGCCCCCGGCCGCCAGGTTGGCCAGGAGCACGCCAAGGAACCCGCCCACACCCACCAGGAGCACCCCCTCCGCAAGGAGCAGCGAGAGTACCCGTCCCGCCGAGAACCCCATGGCCCGGAAGACCGCGATCTCCGTGGTGCGCTCCCGGATGGCCGTGGCCATGGTGTTGCCCGTGACGATGAGGATGGCCACCACCACTGCGGCCGTGATGCCCTGGATGATGGCGCCGATGTTGCCCAGCATCTTTACGAAGCTTAGGTTGAAGGCATTCTCCGTCTCCGTAAGGGTCTCGTAGGCGCTGTTCGCATAGTGGCGGTCCACGCGCTCCACCAGGCGGGGAATGTCCTCGGGCCGATGGGCGCGCAGCCAGAAGGAGCCCACCAGCCCCTTCATCCGGGGGACGCTTTCCTCCAGAAGCTTGTAGTGGAAATGGAGGACGTTCTCATCCGAGGGCTTGGGGCTCCGGAAGATCAGCCGGATGGTGAGCCGGGGATTGATGGGGAAGATGGTGCCCGTGAGCGGGACCACATCCCCGACCTTCCAGCCGTTCTTCTTGGCCAGGCTTTCGCCCACGATGCAGCCGGCGCCATCGCGGATGTAGTCCTTCATCTGGGCTTCGGTGATGCCTGCCACCCCGAACTCTTCCCTGAAGGTCTGGAACAGGGTGGTTTCGTCACTGGCGAAGTTCGCGAAGAAGTTGCGGGGGTCCTGGTAGTAGCCGCCGAACCACTGGAGGGCGCAAACCGTTTCGACCTCCGGCTGCTGGCGCAGGTAGGCCTCGTAACTGCGCGGCAGCATCTGGGTCAGGCCGCTCTTGTGCCGCACCACCAGGCGGTTGCTGGAGTTGGGGTTGTTGGTGACCGCATCCAGGGTGGTGAGCAGGCTCTGCAGCACTGCCACCGTAAAGACGGACAGGATGAGGCTGCCCACGATGAGCAGGGTGCGCCGCTTCGAGCGCATGAGGCTCTTCCAGATGAGCGCCAGCCAGCGCATCAGCGGCCCCCGACCTTCACCGGTTCACCTCGACGGCCTTGTCCAGCACGCCCTTTTCGAGATGGATCTGGTGCCCTCCACCTATCGCGCAGGACATCAGGTCCTGCGCTCCCAATCGCCCGCTCTGCGGGCTCTTGGAGGTGGAGCCTCCATGGTGCCCATGCGCGCCACATGCCCGGCTCACCGGTTCACCTCGACGGCCTTGTCCAGCACGCCCTTTTCGAGATGGATCTGGTGCCCTCCACCTATCGCGCAGGACATCAGGTCCTGCGCTCCCAATCGCCCGCTCTGCGGGCTCTTGGAGGTGGAGCCTCCATGGTGCCCATGCGCGCCACATGCCCGGCTCACCGGTTCACCTCGACGGCCTTGTCCAGCACGCCCTTTTCGAGATGGATCTGGTGCCGCGCATGGTGCGCGGCCTTGGGATCGTGGGTCACCATGACGATGGTCTTGCCGAGCTCGGCATTCAGCCGCTCCATGAGGCCCAGCACCTCCTCGGCGTTCTTCGCGTCCAGGGCGCCCGTGGGCTCGTCGGCCACCAGCAGATCCGGGTCCGTGACGATGGCCCGGGCGATGGCCACGCGCTGCTCCTGGCCGCCGCTGAGCTGCCGGGGGTAGTTCTTCATTTTGTCCGTAAGATTCACCAGCGTCAGGGCCTGCTCCACTCTTTCACGGCGCTCGCTCCGGCTGGCACCCGTGATGAGCAGGGGCAGTTCCACGTTCTCGAAGGCGCTCAGCACGGGCACCAAGTTGTAGTTCTGGAAGATGAACCCCACATGCAGGTTCCGCCAGGAGGCCAGCTGGTCATCATCCAGGCCGTTCAGTTCGTGCCCGCAGACCTCCAGGGACCCACCCGTGGGCCGGTCGATGCCCGCGATGAGGTTCAGCAGGGTGGTCTTGCCGCTGCCCGAGGGCCCCATCAAAGCGATGTAGGCACCCGCGGGGATCTCCAGGTCGATGCCCTGGAGCACGGGGATCTCGAGGGTCTCCCGCCAGTAGCTCTTGGCGATTTCCCGGAGGGTGATGATGGGCTCGCCCCCGCCCAGATCGAAGCGGTCAGAGTTCATCCGTTTTTGACCTTCACTTTGGCGCCGGGCTTCAACGATTCAGGCGGCGCCACGATCAGCTTTGCGTCCTTGGCCAGCCCCTTCACTTCCAGGCCGATGGGATTCTCTGCCTGCACCGTCACGAAGGCCTGCACGGCCAGACCGTTCTCCACGACCCATACGAAGGACTTGCCATCCGCCTTTTTCACCTGTTCCCGGCCCAGCACCACCACATCCTGGGCGTAGGCATCGCCCAGGAAGGTGACCTTGGCGCCCATGTCCGGCACCAGCAGGGCATCCTTCTCCACGAAGGCCACCCGCACGATGACCACGGCCTTCTGGCGGTTGGAGCTGGGGTAGATCTCCCGGAGCCGGCCCTTCAAGGTGGACCGGGCCCCCTGCCCGTCCAGGGCATCGACCCGCACTTCGGCGGGCATGCCCCGGCTGAGCTTGGCGATGGAGGCTTCGTTCACCTCCACCTCCACCTCGAGGGTGTCGAAGTCGGCCATGACCAGGACGGCGTTGATGGCATTGGCGCCACCGGCGCTGCCCGGAGCCACGGTCTCGCCCACTTCCGACAGCTTCTGGGTGACGACCCCGCTGAAGGGGGCCCGCAGCTCCATGCTGTCCAGCAGGGCGTTCTGGTAGGCCAGCTGGGCCTCCAGCGTGAGCTTCTGGCTCCGCAGCTTGTCCACGGTGGCCGCGTCCTGGATGCCCAGGGCCTGGAGCTTCGTGGCCCGATCGAGATCCACCCTGGCCTGGTCCAGCTGGGCCTTCACCTGATCCCGGGCAGCGGCCAGATCCGGCGATTCGAGCCGGGCCAGCACCTGCCCCTTGGCCACGCGGCTGCCCTCCTGCACGCCCAGCCAGCTCACCCGGCCCAGCACCTTGCTGGAGAGAGTCGCCCGGGTGCGGGCCACCAGGTAGCCCGAGGCGGTCACCAGGGGATTGCGCTCACCGGCCTTGAAGACCGTGGGCGCCGATACCGAAACCACCAGCGGCCCGCCCTTGGCGGCCATCATGGCCACGACGGCGGCCACGCCGAGGAGCCCCAGGATCACCCAGCCCCAGGGGAAGCGCTTCTTGATCACAGAGGGTTTGCGACCGAGCGGCTCACTCATGGGGGCTCTCCAAATATCCAGTCATCAAGCCTAGCCCGGGATCAGGGCCTGCGGAAGCGGTAGTGGCTCACGAACCACTCGGACCCCTGCCGGAAACCCCACAGCTCGGCACAGGCCATGAAGAAGATCCGCCACTGGGCGAAGCGCCAGCGGGCTTCCGCGCCATAGGTGGCCTGGAACAGGGCCAAGACCTCCTCTTTGTGCGTGTCCTGGTTCACCAGCCAGGCCTCCGCCGTGGCCTGGTAGTGGGACCCGCAGACCCGCCAGTGGTCCTCCAACCGCAGGTGTTGCTGGAACCGCATGAGGTAGCCATCCGAAGGCATGATGCCGCCGGTGAAGAAGTACTTCGCCATCCAGTCGGAGTCATCGCGGACCTCGAAGGGATAGGTGCAATCCCGGTGGGTGAAGATGTGGACGAACAGGGCCCCGTCGGGGCGCAGCCACCGGGCGATGCGGGCCATGAGCTCGCCGTGGTTGCGCATGTGCTCGAACATCTCCACGCTGACCACCCGGTCATAGGTCGCCGGGGCTTCGAAATCGTTCATGTCGGCGGTGAGGATCTCCACGTTGCCGAATCCGCGTGCTTTCGCCTGGGTCAGGATGAAGGCTCGCTGGTCCTTCGAGTTCGATACGCCGGTGATGCGGCTCTGGGGATACTGCTCGGCCATCCAGAGGGTGAGGCTGCCCCAGCCGCAGCCCAGCTCCAGGATGTGCTGGCCATCCGCCAGCTGGGCCCGTTCGCAGGTGAGCTTCAGCATGGCCTCTTCGGCCCGGCCCAGGTCGGGGCTCTGGGGTCCGAACAGCGCCGAGCTGTACTTCAGGCGGGGGCCCAGGGCGAGCTCGAAGAAGCGGGGCGGGACTTCGTAGTGCTGGTCGTTGGCGTCCTGGGTGTGCACGGCGATGGGCCCCGCCGACCAGGCCTCCAGGTGGCGGCGGAAGCGCTCATGGGCGGCCTCCAGGCCCCCCTCGGCCACTTCCGCCAGGCGCTGGCGCAGCAGTTGGCGGATGCGGAACCGGATCAGGGCATCGGGCACCACACCCGCGGCAAGGAGGGCTTCCATCATGGGGCGACCTTGGGGAACCAGGGGATGAAGGGGGAGGTCTCCCGCTGGTAGCGGGCGTAGTCCTCGGGACGGCTGCGGAGGCTCTGGGCTTCGGTGTAGGGAATCCCCGTCACCCGCAGGAGGAAGTAGAGCATCAGGGCGGGGCACAGCACGGCCAGCCAGCCCAGGGGGGCGCTCAGGGCCAGCAGCAGGTAGGCCACCCACACCAGCCACTCGAAGAAGTAGTTGGGATGGCGGGAGTACCGCCAGAGCCCCTCCCGGCAGGTCAGGCCCCGGTTTCCGGACCGCGCCTTGAAGCGCCGCAGCTGGGCGTCCGCCAGACCCTCGCCCACCCAGGCGCCTAGCCAGAGGACCAGGGCGGCCCACTCGAGGGGATGCAGGCCCGGCCGGGGGTTCCAGGCGGCCAGCAGGAAGGGCAGGCCCAGCAGGACATCCAGCAGGGCCTGGGCCTGGAAGAAGGCGAAGAACTTGGCGTTGGTGCCGGTCTTCCAGGCGGCGCGGATGGCCTGGTAGCGGCCGTCCTCGTGGGCGTCGGTGGCCACCCGGCGCCACAGGTGCAGTCCCAGCCGCAGGCCGTGGAGCCCGCCCATGAACCCCACCAGGAGCCGCCGCTCCAGCGGCGCGGGACCCAGGGCCGCCGCCAGCAGGGCCATGACGGCCAGGCCCAGGGCCCAGCCCACATCCACCCAGCCGGCGTTGCGGGTGCGGACCTGCCAGAGCCAGAACCCCAATTGCATGAGGCCCAGGATCCCGGCACCCCAGAGCGCTGCGGCCATCATGGGGACACCGGCCGGAAGCGGCGGGCCGTGGCCCGGAAGAGGGGCGTCAGCACCAGCGCCAGCAGGGCCGCACCCAGGGGCGCCGTCAGCAGCCAGGCCACGCCCGCATGCCAGAGGCTGGTCCAGAAGGTGTGCAGGGCCCCCCAGGCATCGGCGCGGATGGCCTGGGACAGGACCTCGAAGGACAGGGGCAGGCGCGGCGCGTTGAAGAGCCATTCACCGAGACGGATGAAGGGGATGAGCAGGGCCAGTTGCAGGGGGTAGGCCAGGTAGTTGGCCACCTGCATGACCACCTGGTTCAGCTTGAAGGCCCAGGCCAGGAGGATGCAGAGCCCCGTGGAACTGCCCACCAGGGGCGAGACGCCCGCACCCAGGCCCAGGGCCAGGCTCCAGGCCATGCGCTCGGGGCTGAGGCCCTGCCGGAGCTGGGCCAGCAGCGGCTCCCAGAGCCGGCGCCGCAACCAGCCCATCAAGGCTTCCTCAGCAGCAGGGCTTCGAAGCCGGCGCCGGGCTTCAGCCGGGCCAGCTGGATCATCACGTAGGCCGCCATGGCGAGGTTGCCCAGGGCGAAGAGCAGGAGCAGCCAGAGGAGGCTCCAGCCCAGGGAGGCCTCCTTGTAGGCGATCCAGAGCCAGAACCAGAGGAAGCCGAGGTAGGCGTCGAAGAGCGTGGCCACGCCCCAGCGATCCGCCAGCAGGCGCTGGAAGCCCACGAGCACGTTGGCCTCGAGGCTGGCCCAGGTGGTGACGGCCACCATGGCGGCGAACACGGCAATGGCAAAGATCCAGAGGCCCCGCATCACCAGGGCTCGTTGAAGAGGGCGGTGCCGCCATCGGCCTTGGCCAGCAACAGCTGGGCATCCCCGATGTAGCGCTCCGCAAAGGCGCCCTCGCAGTAGGCCAGGTAGTAGTCCCACATGCGCAGGAAGGTCTCGTCGAAGCCCAGGGCCCGCACCTCGTCCCGCCGGGCCAGGAAGGCCGCTCGCCAGGCCCCCAGGGTGTGGGCGTAGTGCAGGCCGATGTCTTCCAGGTGGTGCAGGTTCAGGGTCGTGCAGCGTCCGAGGGAGGCGAGGATCCGGGAGAGGGAGGCCAGCTCGGCGCCGGGGAAGACGTGCTTCTGGATCCAGTCGCTCTGGCGGATGTAGGCGGGAAACTGCCGCTCGTTCATGGTGATGGTCTGGAGCAGGAAGCGTCCGCCGGGTTTCAGCAGGCGGTCCACGGTGCCGAAGTAGGTGTCGTAGTACTCCAGGCCCACGGCCTCGAACATCTCGATGCTCACGGCCTTGTCGAACTGCCCCGAGAGGTGCCGGTAGTCCTCCAGGCGGAGCTCGATGCGATCCGCCACCCCTTCCCGCCGGAACAGCTCCCGGGCATGGTCGAACTGCTGCTGGCTGATGGTGGTGGTGGTGATCCGGCAGCCCCGGGTCCTGGCCGCGTGGAGGGCGAACCCGCCCCAGCCGGTGCCGATTTCCAGCAGGTGGTCATCGGGACCCAGCTGAAGCTTGCGGCAGATGAGCTCGAACTTGGCCCGCTGGGCCTCCTCCAGGCCCTGGTCCGCCGACTCGAAGACCGCGCAGGAGTAGGCCAGGGTGGGATCCAGCCACAGCCGGTAGAAGTCGTTGCCCAGGTCATAGTGGTGGCCGATGTTCTGGCGGGAGCCCTCCACGTGGTTGCGGCGCCGCCGGTGGAGCAGCCGATTGGCCGCCTTGCCCAGGGTGGCCAGGAAGCCCCCGCCCTGGTCGAAAGCGGCCATGTTGCGCACGGCGATGCGGACCACGGCGACCAGATCATCCGCCTCCCACCAGCCCGCCATGTAGGCCTCGCCCAGACCCACCTCGCCATGCAGCAGCCCGGTCCGGAAGACCCGGGCATCACGGATGCGAACCCGGGCCCGCAGGGTGGCCTCGGGATCGCCGAAGACATGCATCTGGCCGTCCACCTCGAGATCCAGCCGCCCGGCCCGGATGCGGGCCAGGGCCTTCAGGAGGAGGCGCTGGGCGATGGGGGAGGCGGGGCTTGAGGTCGGGATGGACCGGGATGGGTGAATACCGGCACGCGCTTGATCCATAGCCAGAAAGCCTCCCAGTGAATGGCCGTGAGCACCTTGAGCGTCATCCAGGGGAACCGGATGAGCGTTTTCAGTAGGATGCCGGGTGTCCAGGATTGTTTCTTCAGCTCCAGGGATACGTCAAAAAATAAATCTAGACGCTCAAACTCGACGATGGTCACCTTCAGGGTGTCCCCAGGGGGGGTGAAGGCCCAGCGGTAGCGGCAGTCCATGGGCATGAAGGGGCTCACGTGGAAGGTCTTGGCCACCTCGAAGCTGACCCCGCCGGGCCCCTGGCGCCCCTCGGCGACGGGCATCCAGTAGGTGTGGCGCTCCCGCCAGGGCGTGTTGCTCACCTGGGCCATGATCAGGGCCAGGTGGCCTTCCGGGTCGTAGCAGTAGAAGTAGCTCACGGGGTTGAAGCAGATGCCCAGGTAGCGCAGGTGGGTCAGCAGGTAGATGGGGCCGCCCGGCAGCTGATGGCCCTTGGCCTCGGCATCCAGTCGGAGCCGCTCCCGCAGGGGCAGCGCGGGATCCCCGAACTGATCCCCCTCGTGATAGGCCGCCCAGTTCCAGCGGCCGTAGCTGAGGAAGGGGGACACCCGGCACAGCTCCGGAATGCGATCCACATCCAGGAAGGCCATGAACAGCGGGTAGGTGAAGGCGTGGACCTTCGGCTTCTGCCGCCGGTGCCGCACCTGGCCCACGTAGAGGGCGGGTTCGGGGAGGCTCACCATGGAACGCCCAGGTCACGCGCCACCCTGATTCCAGACTCGACGCCGTCCTCTTGGTATCCGCTGCGCGGATACGCAAGACTTCTCGCTGTGGAAATCACGTTCACCATCTGCCGTCCTGGACACGTTCTGCTTTGATGCCAGACCGATCTTCGCTATCTCGGTATCCGCTGCGCGGATACGCGAGACCTCCCGCGGTGGGTTGGCCGTTCACCATGGAACACCCAGGTCACGCGCAACCCTGATTCCAGACTCGACGCCGTTCTCATGAAAGCCGTAGCTCCAGTAGGCGCCGGCGTAGTGGGTGCGGCCGTGGACGGAGGCGGCCCCGCTCACCTCGGCCCAGCGGGCCTGGGCCCGGATGGCCCCGGGGGTGTAGCGGGGGTGCTCGTAGGCGTAGCGGCCGACGATGGATTCCGGATCCAGCAGGTCCTCCGCGTGGAGGCTCACGAACCAGTCCTGCCGGGTGGCCAGGGGCTGGAGCCGGTTCATGTGGTAGGTCAGCACCAGGCGGCCCGCATCGCCGTGGGCCCGGAAGTTCCAGGCGGCCCAGCCCCGGCGCCGGGCAGGCATCAGCACCGGGTCCCGGTGCAGCACGGTGGGGCTGCGGTTGCTGGTGAAGGCGCCGAGCACCTCCCGTTCCTGGGGGCTGGGATCCGCCAGCAGAGGCAGAACCTGGTCCCCGTGGCAGGCCAGCACCACCTGATCGAAGCGCAGGGTCTCCTGACCTTCCAGATGCAGCAGCACCTCCTGCGGGGAGCGGCGGATGCTGATGATCCGGGCCCCGGTCACGATGCGCTCTCGGAAAGGCCGGCTGATGGGATCGAGGTAGCGCGAGGTGCCGCCGGGGATGGTGCGCCAGGGGCGGTGGGTGGCGATGCCAAGGAATCCGTGATGGTGGAAGAACCGCACCAGCGTGGCGGCGGGGAAAGCTTCCATGTCAGCCAGGGTGGTGGACCACACGGCCCCGGCCATGGGGTAGAGGTAGTCGGCCTTGAAGCGCTCGGAGAAGCGGTGCCGCGCCAGGTACTCCCCCAGGGTGGGACCGGCCTCATCCCCGCCCTCCAGCAGCTCCCGGGCGGTCCGGTTGAAGCGGATCACCTCCCGCCACAGACCATAGAAGGCCGGAGCCAGGAGGTGCCTCCGCTCCGCGAAGAGGCCGTTCAGGCCACGGCTGCACCAGGGGTGGGCATTGCCGCTGGCGGCGAAGCTCATGTCGCTGGCGCAGGTAGGCACCCCCAGCTCATCCATGAGCCGGATGAAGGCCGGGTAGTTCGCCCGATTGTGGACGATGAAGCCGGTGTCCACGGGGACCGGTCCATCGGGCGTATCCACCGTCACCGTGTGCGTGTGGCCACCGATCCGGTCCTCCTTTTCGAAGACCCAGACTTCATGCTGCTGGCTCAGCAGCCAGGCCGCAGAAAGCCCCGCGATGCCGGTGCCGACGACGGCGATGCGGCTCATGGCCTGGTCGCCCCCGCAGCCGAGGCCGGGAAGGGCCGGATGTCCCGGACGATGCGCATCCAGCTGAGCACCTTCAGCGCGTAGAAGGTGGGATCGAACTCCCACCAGCGGATGCCCTGGCGGCAGCTGGCCTGGTAGTGGTGGTGGTTGTTGTGCCAACCCTCCCCCAGGGTGATGAGGGCCAACAGGAAGTTGTTGCGGCTCTGGTCCCCGGTGTCGAAGCGGCGCGTGCCCCAGACGTGGGTGAGGGAGTTGATGCAGAAGGTGCCGTGCCAGAGCAGCACGGTGGAGATGACGAAGCCCCAGACCAGGGCCTCCCAGGCGCCGAGGCCCGACCAGGCCCCGAAGGCGAAGGTGGCCGTGCCCAGAAGCCAGGGGCAAAGCCAGTGGTAGGCATCCAGGAAGCGCAGCTCGGGGAAGCGCCCGAAGTCCTCGATGGACTTGGCATCGTAGCGGTCATACGCGTCCGACAGGACCCATCCCATGTGGGACCACCAGAAGCCATCGGTCACCGGTGAGTGGATGTCCTGCGCCGTATCCGAGAAGCGGTGGTGGTGCCGGTGATGGGCCGCCCACCAGAGCACGCCCTTCTGGGCAGAAGTCTGGGCCAGGGCGGCCAGGAGGAACTGGGGGACGCGGCCCAGCTTGTAGGTACGGTGGCTGAAGTAGCGGTGGTACCCGGCGGTCACGGCGAACATGCGGATGACATACATGGCTGCGCAGAGGGCCACCAGCTTCCAGGAGAAGGCCAGCCAGATGGCCGCGAGGCAGGCCAGGTGCAGCAGCACGAAGGAGACCGAGACCACTGAGACCGCAAAGGGCTTGCGCATGCACCACCTGAACGAAGGGCTTCAGAGTACCCCAGGGGGCCAGGCAGGGTGGGGCTTGTTCAGGAATTCACCGGATGGACATGGAGGGTCACGCACAGGCAACCCATAGGTGATATGTGGCCCCCCCGGACCATGGAGTCCACCGCTTCAGGACCCGCCCAGCACTGCCCACGGCACGCCATCCTCGTGTGGGCGATCCACTCGCTGGTTCGATCCCAGAATTTCAATACAGCCAGGGGATCCATCGGCTGTTGGTGGGGGCGGCGAACCGTGCGGCTGCGGCGCATCGGCTCGCTTCGACGCGCCATCGAGGCTCCATCTCCGCGACCGAGCGCAGCGAGGGGCGGGAGGACAGCGCGAGGCGCTGTCTGTCAGGTGGAGGCGCGTCTCGGGCGATCCACTCGCTGGTTCGACCCCAGAATGTCAATCAAGCCAGGGGGGGCCGTTGGCTCTCGATGGGGGGTCGAACCGTGCGGCTGCGCCGCACCGGCTCGCTTCGACGCGCCATCTAGGCGCGTCTCGGGCGATCCACTCGCTGGTTCGACCCCAGAATGTCAATCAAGCCAGGGGGGGCCGTTGGCCCCCCCTGGCTTGATTGGTGTACCCGACTGGGGTCGAACCAGCGACCTTTGGCTTCGGAGGCCAACGCTCTATCCAGCTGAGCTACGGGTACTACGGTCTTTCATCATGGCTTCGAAGGACGATTTGTTCAAGGTCGGCCTTCGGCCAACGCTCCTCCGCCTGACGGATAGCGCCCCACGCTGTCCTCCCGCTCGTCGCTCCGCTCGCTCGCGGAGGCGGAGCCTCCCAGCTGAGCTACGGGTACTCGTATTGCAACTGCCCTGGTTGAAACGAATGGTCTTCCATGGTGAAGAAGTGACCATTCAGCCCAAGGGCTGACGAACTCACATCCTACTCCGAAAGGCACCAACTGCGCCACCTGCCTGGGCGTCCACCGTTGAGAATGCGCCCAGCCCCGCAGGGCCGCCCGGGAAATACTGGTGGACCATGCGCCGGATGCAGGAGAATTCTGCAGACACCTTGCACCGGAGCACCCCATGTCCCATCCCTTGCCGACCCGGGACCCCGCGCGGGACGCCCAGTTCAGCGACCTCGTGGCGGCCATCGTGGCCAGTGACCTGGCCGAGCCCGTTACCCGCCACATCGATGCGGGCTCGCTGCCCAACCGGGATGCGGTGATCGATCTCATCAAGAAACTCCGGGAACTGCTCTTCCCCGGCTACTTCGGCAAGCAGAACCTCACCACCCAGACCCTGGAGTACTACGTGGGCGAGCTGCTGGGGGAGATCCGGGGCCGGCTCTTCGAGCAAGTGCTCAACGTCCTCCGCCACCAGGCCACCCGCCACGGCAGCCCCGCCCTCGATTCCGAAGGGGCCGCCGAGGCCATCGTGGGCACCTTCCTGGCCTCCATCCCCCGCCTCCGCGCCATCCTCGCCACGGATGTCCAGGCGGCCTTCGAAGGGGACCCCGCCGCGGGCGATACGGACGAGGTGATCTTCTCCTATCCCGGCATCTTCGCCATCATGACCCACCGCATCGCCCACGAGCTCTTCCTGCTGAAGGTGCCCCTGATCCCCAGGATCATGGCCGAGTACGCCCACGCCCTCACGGGCATCGACATCCACCCCGGCGCCACCATCGCGGAGTACTTCTTCATCGACCACGGAACGGGCGTGGTGATCGGCGAGACCACCACCATCGGGCGCTACGCCAAGATCTACCAGGGCGTGACGCTGGGGGCCCTTTCCACCCGCGGCGGCCAGTCCCTCAAGGGCGTGAAACGCCATCCCACCCTGAAGGAACGCGTCACCGTCTATTCCGGCGCCTCGATCCTGGGGGGCGACACCGTGATCGGCGACGAGGCCGTGATCAGCAGCAACGTGTTCGTCACCCAGTCCGTGCCCCCCCAGACCCGGGTCACCGTCAAGAACCCCGAGCTGCAGTACCGCAACCGCCAGCCCCAGGAGTTCAAGCAGGACCTCGTGGATGACTGGATGATCTGAAGCGCAGCCGTTCCAGGTCAGTCCGGCCCGCCCACCAGCCGCCTTCGGACGGTGCCATTGGTCTCGGCGAAGTAGAGGCGCACGCCCATGGTGATGGCCTCCGCGACCTTGGCCTGGAAGGCCGGATCCTTGAGCTTGGCCTCCTCCACGGGGTTGGAGATGAAGGCGACCTCCACCAGGATCGCGGGCATGGCCGCCCCCCGGAGGACGATGAAGGGGGCCTGCTTGACCCCGCGCTCCTTGATGCGCGCCAGACGGTTGAGCTTCCCCTGGACGGCCACGGCGAGGCGCTCGGAATCCTGGAGGAAGGCCTTCTGGGCCAGGTCGTCCAGGATGCTGGCCACCACGCTGTCCGGCCCGCTCCCCATGGGCCCGGCGCCCGCATTCTCGAGGGCCACCACGTCGTCGTCGTCGCCCTTGCCGAGGCTCAGGAAGAAGACCTCGGAACCCCAGGCCCCCTTGGCCCGGGCCGCATTCAGGTGGAGGCTGATGAAGATATCCGCCCCCTGGGCATTGGCGGCCCTGGCCCGGTCCCAGAGGGGGATGAAGCTATCGTCCTCCCGGGTGTAGACGGCCTGGAAGCCGGCGGCCTCCAGTCGTGCCCCGGTGGCTTTCGCGATGGCCAGGGCCGCGGCCTTTTCCGTGAGGCCCTTGTGGCCCTTGGCGCCGCCGTCGTCTCCCCCGTGGCCCGGGTCCAGCATCACCTTGAGACGCGGGGGCGGGGCGTGAGGGGAGGCGGGGTTGGGAGTCTGGCCCCATGCCAGTAGGCTGAAGGTGAGCAGTAGGCTCGGGAGTCGGATCATGGCCCAGTCGGTGAAAGGAATGAGGGATCTCTTCGGTGCGGAGCTCCGCTGGTTCCAGCATATCGAGGAAACCGCCCGGCGCGTGTTCGGACGCCATGGCTACGGTGAGATCCGCACCCCGATCCTGGAGGAGCTGGACGTATTCAAGCGCAGCGTGGGGGAAAGCTCCGACATCGTGAACAAGGAGATGTACCAGTTCACGGACAAGGGGGGCCGGGAAGTCGTCATGCGCCCCGAGAACACCGCCGGGGTGGTGCGGGCGGCCATCCAGCACAAGCTGCTGCTGAACAACGACCCCGTGCTGCTCTACTACATCGGCCCCCAGTTCCGGTACGAGCGCATGCAGGCGGGCCGGTACCGGCAGTTCTGGCAGATCGGGGCCGAAAGCTTTGGCGTGGCCAGCCCGGAATCCGAGGCGGAAAGCCTGCTCATGCTCCACAGCTTCCTCACGGAACTGGGTCTCAAGTCCCTGGTCTTCTCCCTCAACAGCGTGGGCACCCCCGAGTCCCGGCCCGCCTTCCACGCGGCCTTCCGGGCCTTCTTCGCCCAGCGGGAGGCCCAGTTCTGCGAAGACTGCCACCGGCGCATCGAGACCAACCCCCTGCGGGTGCTGGACTGCAAGAACGACCGCTGCCAGGCGGCCCTGGAGGGGCACCCGGTCATCACGGACCACCTGGACGAAGCCTCCGCAAAACACCACGCCAGGTTGAAGGACCTGCTCAGGTCGCTGGAGATCCCCTTCGTCGAGAACCCGCGCCTGGTGCGGGGCCTGGACTACTACACCCGCACGGCCTTCGAGGTGCTCAGCTCCGATCTCGGCGCCCAGAGCGCCCTGCTCGGCGGCGGCCGCTACGACGGCCTGGTGAAGCAGCTGGGGGGCCCCGACGTGCCCGCCTTCGGGTGGGCCATCGGCCTGGACCGCCTGGCCATGGTGCTCCAGCAGGTCCGCGGCGAAGCTCCGCACCAGGCCCCCGCCCTGCTCATCCCCTTGGGTGACCGGGCCGCCAGCGAGGCCCTCAAGCTGGCCCGCACCCTCTGGGACGCGGGTGTGGCCCTGCAACTCGAAACCCGCGGTGGCGCCCTGAAGAAGGCCATGGCCTCCGCCAACCGCCTGGGCATCCAGACCGTGCTCATCCTGGGCGATGGCGAACTGGACGGCGGCACCATCACCGTCAAGCGCATGGCCACGGGCGAACAGGAATCCTGGCCCCTGGGCGAGGTGGCGGCGAGGCTGGCGACACCATAACAAGCATCGGGCAGGCCCGGTGGGCTTGGCGTAACCCGGCGATGAAAAGGAAGCCGGGAGAGTGGGCATGCCCAGCAAGGGTTCTCTTCCGCCGCGGCCCGTACAGCGAACCCTTCGACCATGGCCCTGGCGTCGGGTTGAAGCCTGGGTCACCTGGCCAGGGTGCCGCAGCAGGTGTGCGCCGAAGCCACAGCCTCATCGGCCGGGATCCCATGAACCTCCCTCTCTTCGGTTCCGCCGGCCTAGGGGTCAAGGCGGACCATGCGAATGGCTCCGGATGCCCTTCGATTCAGGGATTGAACCCGCTCCCCATCCTGCTGGAAACCTGCGGCCGGGCGGACCGATCGGCAACCCCTGGAGCGCGCGGAACGGGCCTCGACCGCGGGGGCTGGTAGCCATCCGACAAGGTTCGCAGGAAGGCCGTCAGGTCCGCCTCATCCCTTGGGCTCAGCCGGAGGTCACCCATTTCCTCGCGGTTCAGATTCACCTCCACCTCAGGTCGGGGCCAGCAATTCACGCCAGGGATGGGCCGGGCCACCGCTTCAGGACGGGGCAGCACATCCCGGGTGTTGTAGAAATGGATCACCGCCTCCAGGCTCTTGAAGTACCCGTTGTGCCCGTAGGCTTTCACGAAGCCCGGGTGGGGGCGCTTGTCCACATTCCGAAGGGTCGGAACCCGGTGCTTCCCGAGGTTGGCTGGGGCCATCCGGGCGTACTGGGGGAGGGATTCCAAGGTGGCCGCCAGCCCCGGATCCACCCAGGCCACACCTGCCGGATTCAGCCCTGGCCCCATGCGGTACCACGGGTTCTCCGGATTGGCAGGGAAGCCCAGGTTGTCGTAGGTGAAGTCCGTGAAGAGGGGCAGGGTTCCACCGGGCCCCTTCCGGTTCGGATGGCAATCCGCACACTTCCCCTTGCCTTCGAACAGGGCCAGACCCCGCCTCTCGACCGGGGACAAGCGGACCTGCCCGCGGAGGTAGGCATCGTACTTGGAGGTGAAGGGGCTGACGGCGGGCGAGTGCTGAAAGGCGGCCAGTGCCAGGGCGATGAGGCCGAACTTCCGTCGGGTCACCTCGCCGGGAGGGGCCTCCACGCCATGGGTCTTCCATGCCTGCCGGAACAGCTCCGCGTAGGGCCCCGATTCCACGGAGTTGACGACGGTGCCCGCCTCCGGAAGGTTGTGTTCCACCGGGTTCAGGAAGGGCCCCTGAGCCTGGTCGGCGGCGGGATTCCCGAGCAGGTGGCCCGTGGCCCGGCCATCCCAGAAGACCCCGCCCACGAACAGGAGCTCGCCGTCCTCCCGCTTCGCGTGGAGGAGCGGGCTGTAGGTGGAATAGGCCGCCGTGGTGGGTCGCCGATTCCCGAACCGTTCTGGCACCGCGCCGGGGTAGATGCCACTGGCCAGGTTCTTCTCGTGGTCCGCGCCCGACCAGCCGGAGGCCGAATCATGGCAGGCCGCGCAGGACTGGCCCTCCGGACGCGACAACCGGGCATCCATGAACAGACGCTCTCCCAGGCGCTGCAGGGCCGGATCCTCCAGCAGCAGGACCGTCACCACATCCCCCCCGGGCCGGGGCTTGTCGGCCGCGCCCAGACCAGCCGCCAGGCTGAGCAACAAGGGAAGGATCAGCACCTCTGCTCGCATGTCGACCCCCTGGGATTCCAGCCATTGTAGAAGGAGCGGCCAGGACTTGTCTGGATGGAACAAGGCCATGGCATCGGCCAATCGCCTGGGCATCCGGACCCTCCTCATCCCGGGCGATGGCGAGCGGGATGGCGGCACCGTCACCGGCAAGCACATGGCCAGGGGGGAACAGGAGAGCTGGCCCCTGGGTGAAGTGGCTGCAAGGCTGGCCGCACTCTGGCCCTGCTTCGAAACCCTCCCTCGAACTGGCCTCGAAGGCTGGCAGAGTGGTCCGGGGGGAACCTGCCATGCATCGAGCTTGTCTTGGTCCTGTCTTCTGCCTGGCCACCCTGCCCTGCCACGGCCAGGCCTCCCTGGCGGCTCCGCCCGCCCTCGCCGGGAAACCCACCGTTGAGGAAGTCCGGAAAACCATGGGCATTCCCTCCACGGACACGATCCGCGGGCAACAGGACACCGTCGGCTTCGCCTCCCGGCCCGATCAGATGGCCAAGGTGTGGGAGCGGTCGGGCCTGCCGCCCCTGCCCGAGGCCCTGGCCACCGCGCCAGGCGCCGGTGTCGTGGGCGCCATCTGCCCCCACGATGACTACCTCTACGCCGGGCGGGTCTACCGCCAGATCATCCCACGGATCACCGCCAAGACCGTCGTGCTGGTGGGGGTCTTCCACAAGCACCGGCGCTTCGGGACCAGGGACCTTCTGGTGTTCGAGGACTACCGGGCCTGGCGCTCGCCGGATGGGGACATCCGGATCTCCGACCTTCGCGGGGAAGTGCTCTCGCGCCTGCCCGCGACGGACCGGATCCAGGATGCGGCCATGCACGACAGCGAGCACTCGGTGGAGGCGATCGCCTACTGGCTGAAGCACCAACGGCCGGAGCTGGAGATCCTGCCCATCCTCGTGCCGGCGGCCTCCTTCCCCAGGCTCCAGGAGCTGGCTGCCCGCCTGGGGAGTTCCCTCACGGCGAGCCTGAAGCAGCGGGGGTGGACCCTGGGCAAGGACGTGGCCATCGTCATCTCCTCGGACGGGGTGCACTACGGGTCCGATTTCAATTACACGCCCTACGGGGCGGGTGGCGTGGGAGCCTACGTCCAGGCCGCGGACCGGGACCGGGCCCTGCTGAGGGGCCCCCTGGCGGGACCTCTGGCCATGGAGAAGGCGAAGGTCGCCTTCTCGACTTGGGTGAATCCGGACCGTCCCGACGAATACCGCATGCCCTGGTGCGGGCGGTTCTCGATCCCCTTCGGCCTCCTGCTCCTGAACGAGACCGCCCGCGGGCTCGGCCTGGGTGTTCCCGTGGGCTTTCCCATCGCCTTCGGCACCTCCGTGGATGCCCCGGAAGTGCCCGTGAAGGACCTGGGGCTGGGGGCCACGGCCCCCGCCAACCTCTACCATTTCGTGAGCTATCCGGGTGTGGTGTTCGCCCTGGACCGGTGAAGGAGCAGCTGGGCCCTTCCTGATCAGGATCTCAATTTCGAGCCCCCCGTGCAGGTTGGCGACCCAGACATCGAAGGAGATGGCCTTGCGGGAAGGCTGCGGGTTCCCGCGGATCGCCATGGATGAGGTGGCACAGCCTGCTGCAGAAAGGGGATCCGCCGCCCCGGGAGGGATTTGTTAACGCGCGTTAATAATTGAAGAAAACAAAAGAGTTTACAAATTCCACGAATGAGTCGAAATGGGATGAATCTGGTCAGGCACCCCAGGGAAGCCCCTCACCATGTCGCGTTCGAGGAGCCACTGCTGGTTGGTGCGGGCCCGAATCCCGAACCGACATGCCGACCGTTTCCAACCAACCCTCCAATGACCTGCACCGGACCTGGCCCCGGGGACTGGTGCTCGGTCTAGCCGCCCTCCTGTGCCTCGCGTGCGACCCAGGCAAAGCCCCCGCAGGAGCCACTGCCGCCGCCTTGGTTCGGCCCGCAGCCGTGGTCGCCCCCGTTTCAACGACTGCCTGGACCTTCGCCGTGATGGCGGACACTCAGTGGATGCAGGAGGACGACGGGAAGAGCCCCGGGTCAGTGCCGGTCGGCATGATCAACCAGCTGAACGCCGAGTTCATTCGGCACAAGGTGGCTTTCGTGGTGGAGGCGGGCGATCTCACCCACAGCGGATCCGTCCGGAGCCTGGACATCCGCGCCACCTTCACCCAGGCCCTCTACAACGCGGGCATTGGCTTCTTTCCCCTGCGGGGCAATCACGAGCCCACCGCCCAGGCTGCGGCGGAATTCCTCCGCATCTTCCCCCAGACCCGTGGCGGCCTCCAGAACGCGACGCCAAGGGACGCCCTCGTCTCCACGGAGGACGATGACCGGCTCGCGCCCGTGCAGGTCATGGGCGAGCCCTTCCTGGTGGGCAGTCGGTTCTCGAGCCCCAGCCGGGCCCTCAGCGGCCTCTCCTACGCCTTCGACTTCAACAATGCCCGGTTCGTCCTCCTGGACCAGTTCACGCCCGCGGACGGCAGCGCCAACTGCATCACTGCCCAGCAGGGCTGGATCTCCTCGACCCTGGCCTCCCGTCCCCAGGGCACCCACGCCTTCGTGCTGGGGCACAAGAACCTGATCTGCCCCTACCAGCCGGATTCCCTGTTCGGAACCTTCCCGGGGGATTCCCTCGCGGGCGCCTTCGCCGCCCAGGATGCCTTCATCGCAAGCCTGGCGGACAACGGAGTGCGCTACTACATCCACGGCCACGACCACTTCCATGAGCGGGTGAAGGTCGGGACCTCGGATGGGTCGGGGAAAGCGGTGACGGCGATCTTTTCCGCAGCCACCGCCAGTGAGGTGAAGGTGCCGCGGGCCACCAGGACCTGGTGGGACCCCGCCGAGCTTCCCGGCTTCCGGCGCAGCATCCACTCACAGCAGGTCAACACCGTCGGATACTACCTCTACACCGTGGATGGGCCAGCGGTGACGGTGGCCTACTATGCCGCAGACCTCGACTCGGTATTTGATCCCGAAGGCAACTGGGGCGCCGGCCACTTCACCATCACCCAGACCCCCGACCTGGCATTCCAGCTGCGCGAGACTTTCGGTTACGGCCTTGAAGGGCAGGAGTTCCTGGTGTCCCAGGGCGCCTCCTACACGGGCATCAGCCACGCCTCCGGCGGGACCACCGCCACTTTCCTGGCCGGCCGGAACGGACATCTGGCCGTGGACTACAACGGCGTCCCCTTCGTGAAAGCGGTGAACCTCGGGTGGCAGCCCAATCCGCCGGGCCTCTTCAGCCCGGTATTGAACCTCTGGGGCCTGAGGGAACTCGGGTCTGCCGGCCCGCCCCAGGCCTACGCCCTGTCGCTCTCTTTTGATCCCAAGTTGCTGGACCCCCGGGTGGTCGAGCAGGGATGGATCGGCCTCGCCACCCCCCTCCACGGACTCTGGTCCAATGCCGTGGACGGGAACCAGGGCGGGACAAAGACCTTTGTGAAGGGGCCCTGGCAGCCGTCGTACGGCCTGGGAACCTATGGCGTGGACTCGGCCACCGGAACAGTCTGGGCCGTAATGAACCACATGGGACCCTTCGCGGTGGCGCCCCTGCCTTGACCCCCAGGAACCCCACGTATCTGATGCAAACAAAATAGATGCCATAAATCCTGACCACCGTGGTAAGGTAAGAGCTTCGTGATCGCAGGCGACCCCCGGTCTCCGCCTCTTTTCAATCCGAATAACCCCACTTTTCGCCCTGACCGGGCCCCCGGAAACCTTCCGAGGGCGGGCCCCTTCAGGAGCGACCATGTCCTTCGAATCCCTCGGGCTGATGCCCGAGCTCCTGCGCGCCGTACGCGAGCAGGGCTACGAAACCCCCACCCCCATCCAGGTCCAGGCCATTCCCCTGGTGCTGGAGGGCCGCGACCTCATGGGCCGCGCCCAGACCGGCACCGGCAAGACCGCCGGCTTCACCCTGCCCATGCTGCAGCTGCTGGCCCCCCACGCCAGCACCTCCGCCTCGCCCGCCCGACACCCCATCCGCGCCCTCATCCTCACGCCGACCCGGGAGCTCGCCATGCAGGTGGAAGAGAGCGTACGCACCTACGGGAAGTACATCCCCCTGCGCACCACCACCATTTTTGGCGGCGTGAACATCAACCCCCAGACCAAGGCGCTCCGCGCCGGTGTCGAGATCGTCGTCGCCACGCCGGGCCGCCTGCTGGACCACCAGGGCCAGGGCAACCTGAACTTCAGCCAGCTCGACATCCTCGTGCTGGACGAGGCCGATCGCATGCTCGACATGGGCTTCATCCGCGACATCCAGAAGATCCTCGCCCTG
The DNA here is from genome assembly GCA_016721195.1 of Candidatus Geothrix skivensis. Taxonomy (GTDB): domain Bacteria; phylum Acidobacteriota; class Holophagae; order Holophagales; family Holophagaceae; genus Geothrix; species Geothrix skivensis. Next base: position 49,291 of record JADKIO010000013.1, read on the forward strand.
CTGCCCGCCAGGCGGCAGACCCTGCTCTTCTCGGCCACCTTCACGGACGAGATCAAGCAGCTGGCCTCCAAGTTCCTGAAGACCCCCGCCACTGTCCAGATCACCCCCCAGAACACCGCGGCGGAGCTGGTGCGTCAGGTGGTCCATCCCGTGGACCGGGAGCGCAAGCGCGCCCTGCTGTCCCACCTCATCCAGTCCCGCAAGCTCCAGCAGGTGCTGGTGTTCACCCGCACCAAGCACGGCGCCAACCGCCTGTCGGAACAGCTCGACAAGGACGGCATCAGCTCCATGGCCATCCACGGCAACAAGAGTCAGCCCCAGCGCATCAAGGCCCTGGAGGATTTCAAGAAGGGCGCCGTCCGCGTCCTGGTGGCCACGGACATCGCCGCCCGGGGCCTGGACATCGACATGCTCCCCCACGTGGTGAACTACGAGCTGCCCCACGTCGCCGAGGACTACATCCACCGCATCGGCCGTACGGGCCGCGCCGGCACCGAGGGCGAGGCCCTCTCCCTGGTCTGCGTGGATGAGCAGTCCCTGCTGCGGGACATCGAGAAGCTGCTGCGCAAGGACCTGCCCAAGGACGTGATCACCGGCTACGCCCCGGATCCCAGCATTCCCGCCGAGCCCATCTCCACCGGACGGCAGGGGGGTGGTGGTGGCCGCAGCCGCGGTCCGGCCCGTTCCCCCAGGCCCTCTTCAGGCGCCGCTCCTCGCGGCGAGCGGGGTCGCCACCCCTCCCGCCCCGGCGCCCGGGGGAAGTAAACCTGCCGTCTTATACCCATTGACACGAGGCTTGCAGGGCCGCAGGATTCTTGTTTATGCAAGAACCCATGCCCGCTTCCCTCACCCAGGCCGGTCTCGGCACCTTGGCTGCGGCCGTCCGTCGCCGGCTCAAGCACGTCGTGGCTTCCCGGACCAAAACCTATGACCTGACCCTCCAGCAGTTCTGGGTCATGCTCGTGCTGCGGGAACAGGGGCCAAGCTCCCTGCACCCGCTGGCCCAGCAGGTCTGGATGGACGATCCCACCGCCAGCCGGGTGGTCAAGGGCATGGTGGAACGGGGCCTGCTCAGGACCGAGCCCGATCCCAAGCACGGCCGGCGCATCCTCATCAGCCTCGACCCGAGCGCCCTGCCCCTGGCCCGGGAACTCCAGGCCCTGGCTGCGGAGGTCAAGGCGGGCGTGGTCAGGAGCCTTAGCCCAGAGCAGCAGGCCGCCATGCGCCACGGGCTGCTCACCATGATTGCCAATCTGGATGACATGCTTGGCGAGCATCCTTCCAGCGACTCCGGCGATGCCGCCGCCGCCTCCTGACCCCGTCCCGGCTTCCGGGATCCTCCCCCCAGCCCGCCCCGGAGGTGCCATGCGCATCCTGCTCGCCTGCGGCTTTGCCCTCGCGGCCCCCGTGGCCCTGCCCCTCGCCGCCCATGCCCGGCACCGCGCCGCCCCCGTGGAGGCGCCCAAGGTGCACCGGGTAGAGAAGGTGGCCGACAACGTCTACTGCATCTTTGGACAGGGGGGGAACATCGGCCTGGTGGTCACCTCCAGGCATGCTGTGCTCATCGACGACCAGTTCGAGCGGCTCGTGCCGGGTCTCCTGGAAGCGGTAAAGGGCATCACCCCCAAGCCCATCAAGTACCTGGTGAACACCCACGGCCACGGGGACCACGTGGGTGGCAACGTGGTGCTGGAAAAGCAGGTGACGGCCATCATCGCCCACGCCAATGTCCGCCGGCGCATGCTCACGGAACAGGCCAAGCTGGAGACCGCCAAGCGCGGCGGCCTGCCGGAGCTGGCCCTGGGCTCCGAGGACCCGAAGGAACGGGCCCGCCTCAACGTGTACCTGGATGACACCGAACTCCACCTGCTACACCTGGGACCGGGACACACGGATGGCGACGTGATCGTGGGCCTCCCGGTTGCCAAGGTCATGCACATGGGCGACCTGCTCTTCCTGGGCATGCTGCCGTACATCGATGTGGAGGGCGGCGGCAGCTTCGATGGCCTCGTGTCCCAGGTGGCCACGGTGACCTCCTGGATCCCGGACGATGCCAAGATCATCCCCGGCCACGGCCCCCTCTGCGGCAAGAAGGAGCTGGTCCGGTACCGGGACTTCCTCCTGGCCGTCCAGGCCCATGTGAAGGCCCGCCCGGGCAAGAGCCCCGCGGAGCTCGCGGCCGCCTTCGACGGAGCGGCCTGGCCCGAATGGAAGCCCCGCGGCGACTTCGTCACCTGGGAAACCTTTTTCTCCGTCGCCTCGGGCCAAGGCCCGGGCCGTGTCCCCCGCCCCTGAACCGATCCACGAAAGTCTGGAATGACCATGGACGCCTCTGAATCCACCCTGCCCACCGAGCTGGCCGACCGCCGCCCGGCCCTCCTCCGGGGCTGGCGCCCCTGGGCCATCGCCGGCGCAGCCCTCCTGCTGCTGTGGCTGGTCTTCCGGGGCGGGAAGAAGGACACCGCCGCCAACCCCGCAGGCCGTCCCGTGCCCGTATCCGTGGCCCAGGCCCGCAAGGGCGACATGGCCGTGCGCCTCTCGGGCCTGGGCACCGTCACCGCCCTCAGCAACGTCACCGTGAAGAGCCGGGTGGATGGCCAGCTGGTGCGGGTGGACTTCACCGAAGGCCAGCTGGTCCACGAGGGCCAGCAGCTGGCAGAGATCGATCCCCGCCCCTTCAAGGTCCAGCTCATGCAGGCCGAAGGCCAGTTCGCCAAGGACAACGCCGCGTACCAGAACGCCAAGGCCGATCTCGCGCGGCTGGAGGGGCTGGTCAAGCAGGGCATCATCTCCCGCCAGCAGCTGGATACCCAGGTGTCCTCCGTGGCCCAGTACGAGGCGGCCCTGAAATCCGATCAGGCGCAGGTGGAGAGCGCCAAGCTGAACCTCGTCTACAGCCGCGTCACCGCCCCCATTGCGGGCCGGGTGGGCCTGCGCTTGGTGGACGTGGGCAACATGGTGCGGGCCACGGATGGCACCGGGCTGGTCACCATCGCTCCCATCCAGCCCATCAACGTGGTGTTCTCCGTCCCCGCCGACAGCATCCAGAAGGTGCTGGCCCAGAACGCCAAGGCCACCAAGCTCACGGTGGAGGCCTGGGACCGCGACCTGCGGACCCGGCTCGCCTCCGGCACCTTGTCGGCCATCGACAACCAGGTGGACCCGGGCACGGGCACCGTGCGGCTGAAGGCTCTCTTCTCCAACGGGGACAAGGCCCTCTTCCCCAACCAGTTCGTGAACGCCCAGCTGCTGGTGGACACCCTCCGCGGGGTGGTCATCGTCCCCACCGTGGCCGTCCAGCGCAGCCCCCAGAGTTCCTTCGTCTACGTGGTCAAGGGCGATGGCACCGTCGAGCTCCGGACGGTCGAAATCGAGGGTACCGACGGCGATGACACCGCGGTCAGCAAGGGCCTCTCCGGTGGCGAGATCATCGTCACCGATGGCCTCGAGAAGCTGCGCCCCGGCAGCAAGGTGGCCCTGCCCAAGGCACCCGGCGCCAAGGGCTGATTCATTGAATCCCTCCAAGCCCTTCATCCTTCGGCCCATCGCCACCACGCTGCTGATGGCGGGCCTGCTGCTGGTGGGCATGCTGGCCTTCCGCCAGCTGCCGGTCTCAGCCCTGCCCCAGGTGGACTACCCCACCATCCAGGTGGTCACCTTCTATCCCGGTGCCAGTCCTGATGTCATGGCCTCGGCCATCACGGCCCCCCTGGAGCGCCAGTTCGGCCAGCTGCCGGGCCTGAACCGCATGTCCTCCACCAGCTCCGGGGGCAGCTCGGTCATCACCCTCCAGTTCGTGCTGGACCTGAACATCGACGTGGCCGAGCAGCAGGTCCAGGCCGCGGTGAACGCCGCAGGCACCTACCTCCCCGCCAACCTCCCCAGTCCGCCCATCTACAGCAAGATCAACCCCGCCGACGCCCCCATCCTCACCCTGGCGCTCACCTCGAAGACCCTGCCCCTGTCCAAGGTCGAGGACTTCGCGGACACCCGGCTGGCCCAGAAGATCTCCCAGCTTCCTGGCGTGGGTCTGGTCAGCATCAGCGGCGGCCAGAAGCCCGCCGTGCGCATCCAGGCGAACCCCTCCGCCCTTGCGGCCAAGGGCCTCACCCTGGGGGACGTGCGGAACGCCGTGGCCCAGAGCAACGTGAACCAGGCCAAGGGCAGCTTCGACGGCTTGCGCCAGGCCTACGCCATCGGCGCCAACGACCAGCTGCTCTCCAGCGATGACTACAAGCCCCTCATCGTGGCCTACAAGAACGGCGCCCCGGTCACGCTGTCGGAGGTGGCCCTCGTCACCGATGACGTGGAGAACTCCCGGCTGGCCGCCTGGAAGAACACGACGCCGGCGGTGATCCTCAACATCCAGCGGCAGCCCGGGGCCAACATCATCGCCGTGGTGGACCGGGTGAAGACCCTGATGCCCCAGCTGCGGGCCTCCCTGCCCGCCGCCGTGGAGCTCACCATCCTCACGGACCGCACGGTGACCATCCGGGCCTCAGTGCATGACGTGGAGTTCGAGCTCATGCTCACCATCGCCCTGGTGGTCATGGTGATCTTCCTGTTCCTCCGCACCCTGGCCGCCACGGTCATCCCCAGCGTGGCCGTGCCCCTGTCGCTGGTGGGAACCTTCGGAGTGATGTACCTGCTGGGCTACAGCCTGAACAACCTCACGCTCATGGCGCTCACCATCTCCACGGGCTTCGTGGTGGACGATGCCATCGTGATGATCGAGAACATCATGCGCTACATCGAGGCGGGGGAATCGCCGCTCCAGGCGGCCCTGAAGGGCTCGGAGCAGATCGGCTTCACCATCCTCTCTCTGACCGTCTCCTTGATTGCCGTGCTCATCCCGCTGCTCTTCATGGGCGACATCGTCGGGCGCCTGTTCCGGGAATTCGCCGTCACCCTCAGCGTGACCATCCTGGTGTCGGCGGTGGTGTCCCTCACCCTCACACCGATGATGTGCGCCAAGCTGCTGAAGCACACGCCGCCCGAGCAGCAGGGGCGCTTCTACCAGTCCTCCGAACGCGTCTTCCAGCGGATCATCGCCTTCTACGGCCGGACGCTCACCTGGGTCCTCAAGCACCAGACCGGCACCCTGGTGGTGGCCGTGGTGACCCTCGCCAGTACGGTGCTGCTCTACCTAGCCGTCCCCAAAGGGTTCTTTCCCGTGCAGGACACGGGGGTGATCCTGGGCATCTCCGAGGCTCCCCAGACGGTTTCCTTCGCCGCCATGGCCGAGCGGCAGCAGGTGCTGTCCGCCGAGATCCTCAAGGATCCGGCCGTGGAAAGCCTTTCATCGTTCATCGGCATCGATGGCACCAACACCACCCTCAACAGCGGCCGCATCCAGATCAACCTCAAGCCGCTCGACGAGCGCGGCCTCAGCGCCAGCGAAGTCATTCATCGGCTCCGCCCCCAGCTGGCCAAGGTCGAGGGCATTCGCCTCTACCTCCAGCCCATCCAGGATCTCACCGTGGAGGACCGCGTCAGCCGCACCCAGTACCAGTACACCATGGAGGATGCGGACGGCAGGGAGCTGGGCGAGTGGGTGCCCCGCTTCGTGGACCGTTTCTCGGCCATTCCTGAGCTGCGGGACGTGGCCAGCGATCTGCAGAACGCGGGCCTCCAGGTGCGCATCACCCTGGACCGCAGCACCGCCTCCCGGCTGGGCATCACGCCCCAGATGCTGGACGATGCGCTCTACGATGCCTTCGGCCAGCGGCAGGTCTCCACCATGTTCACCCAGCTGAACCAGTACCGAGTGGTGCTGGAGGCCCGACCGGGTCTCTACCAGCGGCCCGAGGATCTCCAGAGCATCTACGTCCGGGCAGCCTCCGGAGGCTCCGTGCCCCTCAGCGCCTTTACGCGCATCGAGACGGTGACGGCGCCCCTGGCGGTGAACCACCAGGGCCAGTTCCCCACGGCCACTCTGTCCTTCAACCTGGCCCCCGGCGCTGCCCTGGGGGACGCGGTGAAAGCCATCAACAAGGCCCGCCTGGACCTGGACGCCCCCCCCAGCCTCAAGACCGGCTTCCAGGGCACCGCCCAGGCCTTCGGAGCCTCGCTGACCAACACGCCCCTGCTGATCCTGGCGGCGGTGCTCACGGTCTACATCCTGCTGGGCGTGCTCTACGAGAGCTACATCCACCCGATCACGATCCTGTCGACGCTGCCTTCGGCCGGGGTGGGGGCCCTGCTTTCGCTCATGCTCTGCCGCACCGACTTCAGTGTCATCGCCCTCATCGGCATCATCCTGCTCATCGGCATCGTCGAAAAAAACGCCATCATGATGATCGACTTCGCCCTGGACGCCGAGCGGAAGGATGGCCTGCCCCCCGAGGAGGCCATCTACCAGGCCTCCCTGCTGCGCTTCCGGCCCATCATCATGACCACCCTGGCGGCCATGCTGGGTGGCGTGCCCCTGGCCCTGAGCTCCGGCGTGGGCGCCGAACTGCGGCGTCCCCTGGGCATCGTCATCGTCGGAGGCCTCATCTTCAGCCAGGTCCTAACGCTGTATACGACACCTGTGATCTATCTGGCCTTCGACCGGCTGGCGCGCCGCGCACGCCGCTGGCGCGGCGTGCGAGAGGCTGCAACCGCAGCGCAGGAGCCATGATCCGCTTTCCTGTCCCTTTCCTTTCGCGCCGCGCCAGCGGCGCCCTACTCCAGGCGGATCGCCTGGAGCAGAGTTTATGAGCCTCTCCACCCCCTTCATCCGCCGCCCCGTGGCCACCACCCTGCTAACGGTGGCCCTGGCGCTGCTGGGGGGCATCGCCTACCAGTTCCTGCCGGTCTCACCCCTGCCCCAGGTGGAGTTCCCCACCATCCAGGTCTCGGCGAACCTGCCCGGGGCCAGTCCGGAAACCATGGCCTCCTCGGTGGCCACGCCCCTGGAGCGCCAGTTCGGCCGCATCGCGGGCATCACCGAGATGACCTCGGCCTCCCGGCTGGGGGGCACGGACATCACCCTCCAGTTCGACCTGGGCCGGAACATCGACGCCGCCGCCCGGGACGTCCAGGCCGCCATCAACGCCGCCCGCGGCGACCTGCCGGCCAACCTGCCGAACAACCCTTCGTACCGCAAGGTGAACCCGGCCGATTCTCCCATCCTGATGCTGGCGCTCACCTCCAAGCTGATCCCCCGGGAGCGGATGTACGACATCGGCTCCTCGGTCCTCCAGCAGAAGCTTTCCCAGATCCAGGGCGTGGGCCAGGTCTTCGTGTGGGGGGGCGCCCTGCCGGCGGTGCGGGTGGATGTGAACCCGGCCCTGCTGAACGCCCAGGGCCTGGGCCTCGATGACGTCCGGCTGGCCATCGCCGCCGCCAACGTGAACCAGCCTACCGGGGACCTCTCCAACGCCAACAGCACCTGGTCCATCGACACCTCCGACCAGCTGATGAAGGCCGCGGACTACCAATCCCTCATCATCCGCTACCGGAACGGGCGCGCCGTCCACCTGGAGGACGTGGCCCGGGTCACCGATTCACTCGAAAATGTCCGCAACGCAGGCCTGTCCAACGGTGTGCCATCCATCATGATCGGCATCTTCCGCCAGCCGGACGCCAACATCATCGAGACCGTGGACCGGGTGAAGGCCATCCTGCCCCAGCTCCAGGCCTCGGTGCCGCCCACCATCGATCTGAAGGTGCTCATCGACGCCACCCGCACCATCCGGGCCTCGGTGAAGGACGTGCAGATCGCCATGGCCATCTCCATCCTCCTGGTCATCCTCGTGGTCTTCGTGTTCCTCCGCAGCGTGCGGTCGACCCTCATCCCCAGCGTAGCGGTGCCCATCTCGCTCATCGGCACCTTCGGAGTCATGTACCTGCTGGGCTACACCATCGACAACCTCTCCCTGATGGCCCTCACGGTGGCCACGGGCTTCGTGGTGGACGACGCCATCGTGGTAGTGGAGAACATCACCCGGCACCTGGAAAATGGCATGCAGCCCATGGAGGCGGCCCTCCACGGTGCCAAGGAAATCGGATTCACGGTGATCTCCATCAGCATCTCGCTCATCGCCGTGTTCATCCCCATCCTCCTGATGGGCGGCATCGTGGGGCGGCTCTTCCGGGAATTCGCCGTCACCCTTTCGGTGGCCATCGTCATCTCGATGGTCGTGTCCCTGACCACCACGCCCATGATGTGCTCGCGGATCCTGCGACCCCACTCGGAAGTGAAGCACGGCCGCATCTTCCAGGCCAGCGAGCGGGTCTTCCAGTGGATCATGGGCCACTACGAGACCTCCCTCACCTGGGTCCTTCGGCACCAGCGCTTCACCATGGGCGTGGCCCTCGGCACCATGCTGGCCACCGTCGGTCTCTACATCATCATCCCCAAGGGATTCTTCCCCCAGCAGGATACGGGGCGGGTCACTGGCGCCATCCAGGCGGCCCAGGACATCTCGTTTGCGGGCATGGAGAAGCTGATGACGCAGTACGTGGCGGTCGTACAGGCGGATCCCGATATCGAGAACGTCACCGCCTTCGTGGGGAGCGGCAACACCGGCCGGCTTTTCGCCTCCCTCAGGCCCAACCACCAGCGCAAGAGCAACGCGGACCAGATCATCGCCCGCCTGCGGGGCAAGACCGCCCACATTGCCGGCGCCTCCCTGTTCATGCAGCCCGTGCAGGACCTCCGCCTCGGTGGTCGCCCCTCGCCCACCCAGTACCAGTACACCCTCCAGGGCGACGATGCCCGGGAGTTGTTCGAGTGGGCCCCCAAGGTGCTGGACAAGCTCCGGAAGGTGCCCCTGCTGGCGGATGTCAACTCGGACCTGCAGAACAAGGGCCTCGAGGCCTCCCTGGTCATCGACCGCGCCACGGCCTCCCGGCTGGGGATCACGCCCCGGGCCATCGACAGCGCCCTCTATGATGCCTTTGGCCAGCGCTTCGTCTCCACCATCTACACCCCCCTGAACCAGTACCACGTGGTCATGGAGGTGGACACGCCCTTCATGCAGACGCCGGACGGCCTGCGCCACACCTATGTGCGCTCCAGCACCGGCAGCCTGGTGCCCCTCAGCGCCTTCACCACCCTGGAGCGGCGGAACACGGCCCTCTCCGTGAACCACCAGGGCCAGCTGCCTTCCGTGACCCTGGCCTTCAATCTGCCCGTGGGCGTGGCCCTGGGGGACGCGGTGAGGGCCATCGACCAGGCCGAGCAGGAGATCCACATGCCCAGCACCCTGCGGGGCAGCTACATGGGTACCGCCCAGGCCTTCAAGGCCTCCCTGGCCAACCAGCCCGTGTTGCTGGCGGCGGCGCTGCTGGCGGTCTACATCGTGCTGGGCATGCTCTACGAAAGCCTCATCCACCCGCTCACCATCCTTTCCACCCTGCCTTCGGCAGGGGTGGGTGCCCTCCTGGCCCTGCTGGCCTGCCGCACGGAGCTGACGGTCATCGCCTTCATCGGCATCATCCTGCTCATCGGCATCGTGAAGAAGAACGCCATCCTCATGATCGACTTCGCCATCGAGGTGGAGCGCCGGGAGGGCACCACCCCAGAGCGGGCCATCTTCCAGGCCTGCATGCTGCGCTTCCGGCCCATCACCATGACCACCATGGCGGCCCTGCTGGGGGGCCTGCCCCTGGCGGTGGGCATGGGCGCCGGGTCCGAGCTGCGGCGCCCCCTGGGCATCGCCATCGTGGGCGGCCTGCTCCTCAGCCAGCTGCTGACCATCTACACCACCCCGGTGATCTACCTCTTCTGGGACCGGGCGAGGCTGCGGTGGGAACGGTTCCGGGCCGGCCGGAGGCCTACGCCAGTCCTGGGCTGAAAGCCTGGAACCGCAGACGTCGCAGATGGCCGCAGAAAAGGCGATGGGTCCACAGATTTCACAGATTCACACAGATTGAGAAATGACACCCATGGGTTTGCCTGGAGATGCCACTCCGCCAGCATGTGCTTCAGTGGGGGTGCCCATCCGTGGAATCGGTGGTTTCCGCTGTTGATCCTGAAAAGCACCTGCTGTGAACCGCCGATCATCATGTTCATCTGTTTCCGCGTCTTCTGCGGATTTCCGTGCCTTCCGCGACCAGCCTTTCTTGCCGCCCTTCCTGGGGATCCATTCGCCCCGCTTGAGCCTGGGGCCTCCGGATGCGATCCTGTAGGGCTATGAAACTCGATCGGCTCGGCGACTTCCAACGCACCCACCGCAACGGCGACCTGCGCCTCGACCACGCGGGCCAGACCGTGCGCCTGCTGGGCTGGTGCCGGCGGGTGCGAAACCTGGGCTCCCTGGTCTTCCTGGACCTGCGGGACCGCTGGGGCCTGGTGCAGCTGGTGGCCAACGAGGAGACCGCCGATCCGGAGCTGCTGGCCAAGCTCAAGGCCGTGCGCAGCGAGTTCGTGCTGGCCGCCGAGGGCGTGGTGGCCGAGCGGGAGAGCAAGAACCCCAACATGGCCACCGGCGACGTGGAAATCCGTCTGACGGGCCTGCGCATCCTCAACACCGCCGCCCCCCTGCCCTTCCCCCTGGAGGACGAGGGCGTGGGCGAGGACCTGCGCCTCACCCACCGCTTCCTGGACCTGCGCCGGGATCAGCTCCAGCGCAACCTGCAGCTCCGCAGCGAGACCACCAACCTGATCCGCAACCACTTCCGCGAACTGGATTTCGTGGAGATCGAGACCCCCATCCTCACCAAGTCCACGCCCGAAGGGGCCCGGGACTACCTCGTGCCCAGCCGGGTCCATCCTGGCGAGTTCTTCGCCCTGCCCCAGAGCCCCCAGCTCTTCAAGCAGCTGCTGCAGGTGTCGGGCTTCGAGCGCTACATCCAGATCTGCCGCTGCTTCCGGGACGAGGACCTGCGGGCCGATCGCCAGCCCGAGTTCACCCAGGTGGACCTCGAGATGAGCTTCGTGCGCCAGGAGGACATCCAGGGCGTCGTCGAGCCGCTCATGGTGAAGCTGGCCAGGACCGTCGGGCGGGAGGTCAGCGCCCCCTTTCCCCGCCTGCCCTTCCGGGACGCCATGGAATGGTACGGCTCCGACAAGCCCGACCTCCGCTGCGACATCAGGATCCAGGACGCCACGCCCCTCTTTGCCGCCAGCGGCTTCAACCTCTTCCGGTCTGCCGCCGACAGCCAGGGGCAGCGCCGGGTGCGGGCCCTGTTCTTCCCCGGAGAGATGGCCGCCGCCCTCAGCCGCAAGCAGCTGGACGAGCTGCAGGAAGTGGCCAAGCAGCTGGGCGCCGGCGGACTTCCCTACGCCAAGTGGGGCAAGGACGGCCTCTCCAGCAGCTTCAAGAAGTTCCTGGAACCCGCCGACGAAGTGGCCCTCAGGCAGCACCTGGGCGCGGCGGGGGAAGGCCTGGCCATTTTCGCCGTGGGGACCGACGCCCAGACCTCCCGGATCCTCGGCGACCTCCGCCTCCGCCTCGCCCGGCAGTTCGGCCAGTTGGACGAAGCCCGCTTCGCCTTCCTCTGGGTGGTGGACTTCCCCCTGCTTGAATGGAACGAGGAACATCAGCGCTTCGTGGCCTGCCACCACCCCTTCACCAGCCCCCACCCCGACGACCTGGACCTGCTGGAGACGGACCCCGGCGCCTGCCGGGCCGTGGCCTACGATCTGGTGCTCAACGGCTTCGAGGTGGGTGGCGGCAGCATCCGCATCCACGATGCCGAAACCCAGAGCCGCCTGTTCCAGATCATCGGCATTGGCGCGGCCGAGGCGCGCTCGAAGTTCGGCTTCCTGCTGGACGCCCTCAGCTACGGGGCGCCGCCCCACGGCGGCCTGGCCCTGGGGCTGGACCGCCTGGTGATGCTGCTGGCGGGGGTGGACAACATCCGAGAAGTGATAGCCTTCCCCAAGACCGCCCAGGCCCGCTGCCTCATGACGAACGCCCCGGGGCCCGTGGATGAGCGGCAGCTCCGCGAGCTGCACCTCCTTCCGGAGACCCGGCAGACCTACCGGGTGGGCGCGGTCTTCTTCGAAAGCGCCGAAGGGGGAAATGCCGAGCTGCGGGGCCAGGCCCTCCAGCAGATCAGCCAGCTGACGCCCCGGCAAGCCCAGGGCCTGGTCACCCTGGACCCCCACGGCCAGATCCTCGACGCCCAGTCCATCAGCGGGCCCACCTTCGACTTCTGACCGGAACCTTCCGGGCCGAGCCTCCACCAATCATGGGATCCTCCCATGGGTCGAAGGACCCGGTTCACCGTTAGACTAGCCTTGCCCCTTCGGGGTCCATGTCGTGTTGGAGGTTCAATGTTGCTGGCGTTCTCCGGTTCTGGGGAAAGGTGTTCTCGGCCGGGCTCCCGTAAGGCTTTCTGCGGTCTGTCCAAGCGTCTGCTGGCCGGCTCCCGCCTCCTCCTGCTCCCCCTGCTGCTCCTGGCCCTGGGGCTGGGCTGCAGCAGCAAGAGCGCGGACACCACCAGCCCCGGGACCCCGCCCTCCATCACCGAGCCCCCTTCCAGCGCGGCCACGGTCACTGGCCGGCAGGTCACCTTCTCGGTCACCGCCACCGGTGCCCCCACCCTCCGGTACCAGTGGGCCAAGGATGATGTCGACATCCTGGGGGCCCTCACCTCGACGCTGACCCTCTTCAGTCCCGAGCCCTCGGATTCCGGGCAGTACACCGTGACCATCACCAATCCCGACGGCAAAATAAAAAGCTCGGCCGCGACCTTGACCGTGACCCCGGCCCTCCAGTTCACCAGCGCGGTGAGTCTCGTGGCGGACGCCGCCGGCAACCTCTTCGTCTCCGACCGGGAGGACCACTGCATCTGGAAGGTGAGCCCCGCCAAGGTGGTGACCCTGCTGGCGGGCGGCAAAGGGATTCCCGGTTCCGTGGATGGCCCGGGCAGCGACGCCCGCTTCCAGAACCCCGGCGGCCTGGCCCTGGACCCCTCCGGCAATCTGCTGGTGGCGGACACCGGCAACCACACCATCCGCCGGGTGGCCCCCGATGGCACCGTCACCACCCTGGCGGGCGCCGCGGGCCTTCCGGGCGCCACCAACGCGGTGGGTGCCCTGGCGCGCTTCAACGCCCCCTTCGGCATCGCCGTGCTCAGCAGCGGCAGCGTGTATGGCGGGGCCTACATCGCCGACGCCCTGAACCACACGATCCGCTTCCTGGCCACCGACGGCACCGTGTCCACCTATGCGGGCAGCGCCGGCCAGCCTGGCTCCACCGATGCCACCGGCAGCAGCGCCCGCTTCAACCAGCCCAACGGCCTGGCCCTGTCTGCCTCCGGAACACTGTATGTGGCCGACTACGGGAATTCCTGCCTCCGGGCCATTGCTTCCAGTGGCCAGGTGAGCACTCTGGCCGGCCTGGCTGGCACCACGGGCTACGGGGATGGCACGGGCAGCGCGGCCCGGTTCAACCTGCCGGTGGGCGTCACCCTGGATGCCAGCGGCAACCTCTGGGTGGCCGATACCTTCAACCATGCCGTGCGGCGGATCACAACCGCCGGCGTGGTCACCGTCATCGCCGGCTCGGGCACCTCCGGGAACGCCGACGGCACCGGCACATCGGCCCTGTTCTACCAGCCCTGCGGCATCACGCTTGGCCCTGCGGGGAACCTGGTGGTGGCGGACACCCGCAACCGCCTGCTGCGGCTCCTCACGCCCGCTGGCGTTACCACCACGCTCTGAGGCGGTGGCAGGGTCACCCTAGCGACGATCCGGATCATGCCCGTGGTGGTCGCGCCCTTCGGGCTGCCGGTTCTCTCGGTATTCCCTCCGGCGCTCGTCCCGGCGTTCTTCGCGGCGCTCTTCGCGGCGCTCATGACGCCGTTCCTCCCGGTGGCCCGGCGCCACGCCCCGATGTTCCCCGGGTCGTCCCTCCCGGTGCCAGTTGCGGTAGTGGCCCATGGGCACCCTCACCAGGGGCCCCGGGACGCGGTGGCGCTCCACCCACACAAACCGGGCGCGGGGCGAGCGGGCGCGGTACCAGCCATCCGGCCGGCGGCACCAGTACCAACCCCGGTGAAAGAAGACCTCCTCGTGGAACCCTTCCACCACCTGGATCCCCGGCTGGATCAGCACCAGGGGCGGGGCCACCGGCAGACCGAGCTCGATGTGGATCCCCACCTGAGCCCAGGCGCTGGCCGGGCAGAGCGACAGGAGGATGGCAAGTGGAAGGCTGGACCTGTTCATGAGGGCACTCCCCTGGGCGACGGGCTCCGTGGAGAGTATGGACCCGAAGCCCACGCCAGGGCCACCCTCGGGCAAGGGCAGCGCCGGCGGGGCGGCTCTGTGCGACAATCATTCTTAGTGACGACAAGTAACAAGGAGTTCCATGAACGCAAGTCCCGAGAAAGCGCCGAAGAAGGTCAAGGAGAAGCGGCAGACCCCGGAGGAGCGCCAGGAAGCCCTGCGCTACAACCACATGATGTACGGCCCCACCGCCGGCGAGCTGAGGCCCGTCGCCAAGAAGACCAACCTCGGGATCGCCTACCTCAAGCACCCCAAGTTCCAGAGCCTGATCACCGCCTTCCGGAAGGGCACGGTCTTCCAGTTCGATGTCACGGACAAGGGTAAAGTCTTCACCATCTCCACCGATGGCAGCCAGATCTCCTTCGACGGAAAGACCATCTACTACTCCCGCCCCCTGAACAAGCACGAGGAAAACCTGCTGCTGGACCGGGCCGCAGCCGTTCAGTACCAGGGCATCGACGCCCTGGTGCATCTGGCCGTGGCCGTGCTGAGGGCCCTGCCCGAGCTGGGCTCGCCCCAGCTGAGCTACATGGACCAGCAGTTCTACTACGGCATCGAGACCCTGGAATCCGGCATCGCCGACCAGGGCCCCAACCTCCTGATCGGTTCCTTCAAGCACAGCAAGGTCGTGGAGAAGGCCCGGAAGTAGGGCATTCCGGCCCGGGACACCGCCCAGCGTCATGCTCCTCACCCTCCGCCACCGGGCCCAGGCCATCCTCCGGGAGGCGGGCTGGGATTTGGCGCCGCCACCGGTCATCTGGTCGCCGCGCATGGCGCGGTGCGCGGGGCTGTTCGTGGTGGAGAAGGACTCTCGCGGCAGGTGGCATCCGGAGATCCGCCTGAGCATCCCGCTCCTGCGCCGCCGGGACTGGCCCTGGCCCCAGCAGGTGTGCGGCATGAACTGCCATGCGCCGGAGGAAGTTCAGCTCCGCATCCTGGAGCACGAGCTCATCCACTACAAGCTCTGGATGGACCGGGAGAAGAACTGGGGGCACAGCGAACGCTTCCGCCAGCTGGCCTTCGAGGTCTTCGGGCACCAGAGCATCACCCACGGCATCGGCACGGAGCCTGATTAGCCCAGCGCGCGAGTTAGGCATGATTCGCTCCCTGTGGGGACCCGCTCCGCAGGCTCCCCCGGAGCCTGCTTCACGACCCACATGGTCGCAACCCACGGAATCGGCACAGAGCCGGATTGATCCTCCGGCGATGGTCTGCCGAAGTACACTCCTGCCATGACCGCCTGGGACCCTGCCTTCCTCGCCACGCCGCCCCTGACGGAGGGGGAGGACCGGCTCCCGCCTTCCCACAAGCTCTTCGCGCTCCGCACCCTGCCCCTGGGAGAGATCAAGGCCGTGGGCTTCGACATGGACCATACCCTGGCCCGCTACAAGTCGCCGGAGATCGACGAGCTGGCCTTCAAAAAGGCAGCGCGGCTGCTGGTGCGGGACCGGGGCTACTCGCCCTGGCTGCTGGAGATCGACTTCGACCCCGACTTCGCGGTGCGGGGCCTGGTGCTGGACGGGCTGCGGGGCAACCTGCTGAAGCTCAACCGGGAGCGCCAGGTGGTGCGGGCCTGCCACGGCAGTCGGGCCATGACGCGGGCGGAGATGGAGGCGGTCTATGGCCGACGGCGCCTCTCCACGGCCGCCAAGGGCTTCCGCAACATCGATACCCTGTTCGAGATCCCCGAAAGCCACCTGTACGCCCGCCTGGTCGA
Organism: Candidatus Geothrix skivensis; assembly: GCA_016721195.1. GTDB lineage: Bacteria > Acidobacteriota > Holophagae > Holophagales > Holophagaceae > Geothrix > Geothrix skivensis. The sequence continues at coordinate 65,175 of JADKIO010000013.1, forward strand.
CGGCCTCGACCAGGGCATCCTGAAGGCCGGGAATTACCTCGAGCTGTTCCAGGATGTGCGCTGGGCCATCGATACGGCCCACCGGAACGGCGAGATGAAGGCCGAGATCCTCCAGCACCGGGATTTCTTCATTCCGCACGATCCCCAGCTGGCCCTGGCCCTGGATCGCCTGAAGCGATCCGACAAGAAGCTCTTCCTCCTCACCAACAGCGACTGGACCTTCACAGACGGCGTGCTGGGCCACCTGCTCAATGGCCAGGACGAGGCCCGGCCCCACTGGCTGGGCTACTTCGATCTGGTGGTGGTGAGCAGCCGCAAGCCGGACTTCTTCCTGGAGACCCCCGAGCCCCACCCCCTCGAGGGCCATCCCCGCTGTTTCAGCGGTGGCAACGCTCCCTGGCTGGAGACCCTGCTGGGGGCCCAGGGGGAGGAAGTGCTCTATGCGGGCGACCACATCTATGGCGACGTGCTGCGCTCCAAGAAGAACGCCTCCTGGCGCACCCTGCTGCTGGTGCCAGAGCTGGAGCGGGAACTGCGGCTCCTGGAGGCGAAAGCCTTGGACCTGCGGGAGCTGTACCGGCTCGAGACGGCCCGGCGGCGCACCCTGCGGCGGGCTTCGGTCCTGCAGGACCAGCTAAGGCGGAACCGGGCCCGCCGCCACGTGCTGGGCCAGCGCCTCAGCTCGGAGGCCATGCAGGCCCTGGACCAGGAGGCCACCCAGCTGGCCGCCAGCGCCGAGACCCTCCAGCGGCGGGCCGAAGTCCAGTTCCTCGAGTTGGAAGACCTCCGCCGCTCCGTGGAGGCGGCCTTCAATCCCACCTGGGGGCCCATGTTCAGGGATCGGGATGAGCTGACCCGCTTCGCCGACCAGATCCAGCAGTTCGCCTGCGCCTACACCGGCAGGATCGGCAACCTCTACATGTACGATCCCCTGAGCACGGTATACGCCCCCCTGCCCGTCCTGCCCCATGAACGGCGTCTTTGAGAGCCCCAATAGGACCTGTGAGGCCTTGACCTTCAGGCCCGGAGGCGGCTTCCCGCCTTCGCCTGGGCGATCACCTGCTTGATGGCTGCCACCACCTGGTCCTGGTCGGCTTCGGTGAGGCCCGGCCAGAGGGGCAGGCTCAGGAGCCGCTCGCCGCTCCACTCCGAGTGGGGCAGGCCGTCCTTGGGCAGGTGCTGGGGGTGGGCCGCATAGAAGTCCCGGTACCAGGGGTGCACGTGGGCCGGCCGGTAGTGGATGCCGGTGCCGATGTTCTCCTCCTTGAGGGCCGCCACGAAGGCGTCCCGGTCCAGGCCCAGCCTGTCGGGGTGGAGGCGCAGCACGAAGAGGTGGAAGCAGTGGCCGTGGTCGGCGTCGCCGGGCCAGGGCAGCATCACCTCGTCCAGGTCCTTCAGCAGATCCAGGTAGCGGTGGAAGAGCAGGCCCCGCCGGGCGTTGAAGCCATCCAGCTTCTGGATCTGGTGGAGCCCCATGGCCGCCTGCAGATCCATGAAGTTGGCCTTGCGACCCGGCTCGAAGACCTCCGTGTGGGGGCTGCCCTCCTTGGCGAAGCGCTTCCAGGCGTCGCGGTCGATGCCGTGGAAGCGCAGGCGCTTGATGCGGCCCTCAAAGTCATCGTCGAAGAAGGCGATGGCCCCACCTTCACCCGTGGTCATGTTCTTGTTGGGGTGGAAGCTGTAGACGCTCATGATCGAGCGCGGGTTGCCTCCGATCTTGGTGCCCTTGTAGCGGGCGCCCATGGCCTGGGCCGCGTCCTCGATGACCCAGAGGCCGTGCTTTTCCGCGAGGGCCCAGATGGCGTCCATGGAACAGGGCAGGCCCGTGAGGTGCACGGGGATGATGCCCTTGGTACGGGGTGTGATGGCGGCTTCGATCCTGGCCGGATCCATGTTGAGGGTGACCGGGTCGATGTCCACCAGCACCGGGACGCCCCCCTGCAGCACCACCGTGCTGAGGGTGCTCACCCAGGTGAGCGAGGTGGTGATCACCTCGTCGCCGGGCTGCAGGTTCAGCACCTGCAGGGTGATCTCCTGGGCGGTGGTGGCGCTGTTCATGGCCAGGCAGTGGGGCACGCCGTTGTAGGCCTTCAGGGCCTCTTCGAACTTGGCGGACTTGGGACCGGTGGTGATCCAGCCGCTGTGGATGGTGTCGATGATCTCCGCGATCTCTTCCTCACCCACCATGGGGCGGGTGAAAGGCAGGAAGTCCGCTCGGCGGACGTAGGACATGGAGGCTCCGCGAAAACCCCAGTGTACCGTGCTGGGTCGGACGGAGGCCCCGGGCCCTTAGGCGGTTGCCAAGACCGGGCTTTGCCCGGGTGGAGGCGTGGGGGCTCCGGGGGGAGGCCTCCCCCAACCCGCGCAAGCGTGGGTCGGGATCTAGGGGCGTGGCCACAAGCCGAAGGCGCAGCGCAGCACAGCGAGACCCTAGATCCTTGCCACGCATGCATGGCAAGGAGAACCCCGGACAGCATCAGCTAGGCACGGCTTCGCCGAGCCGAGCGCGGGGGCCCGGGGGTGTTCGCGCAGCGAAGCGGAGCGAGGAACCCCCGGACAGCATGAGGAACCCCCGGACGGCATCGAACGCCGAGACCGGGCTTTGCCCGGTGGAGGCGTGGGGGCTCCGGGGGTGTTCGCGCAGCGCAGCGGAGCGAGACCCTAGATCCTTGCCACGCAAGCGTGGCAGGGGGAACCCTCGGACAGCATCAGGCAATGGGCATGGTGATCCGCAGGGTGCTGCCCTTGCCGAGCCCATCACTGCTGAGACTGATGGTGCCGCCCATCATCTCCATCATGTGCTTGCAGATGACCAGGCCGAGCCCCGTACCGCCGAACTCCCGGCTGTGGCCCCCTTCGGCCTGGGCGAACTTCTGGAACAGCCGGGTCTGGGCCTCCGGACTCACACCGATGCCCGTATCCACCACCATCAGCGTGATGAAACCGGGGTGGCGATCCACCTGTACCGCGACGCTGCCCTCCTTGGTGAACTTCAGGGCGTTGGAGAGCAGGTTGAGCATCACCTGCTTGAGGCGGCTCGGATCCACCACCACCTCGGGGATGTCCAGCAGATCGGGCCAGAACACCTGCACGTTCGGCCTGCGGGGATAGGCTTCGGCGATGGGCTTCACCTCCTCGATCAGGACGTGGAGGCTGAAGGGCTCGGGGTGGACCTCGAGCTTGCCGGATTCGATCTTGGCAAGGTCGAGGATGTCGTTCAGGAGCCCTAGCAGATGCTGGCCCGAGGAGTAGCTGTCCTGGAGCATGGACCGCATCTCTTCGGCATCATCGTAGAGGCCGTCCATGACCAGGCGGGTGAAGCCCAGGATGCCCGTGAGGGGCGTGCGGAGCTCGTGGCTGGTGAGGGCCAGGAACTCGCTCTTCAGCTGGTCGGCCTCCCGCAGGGCGTCATTGACCCGTTCCAGCTCCAGGGCCTGCCGCTGGAGGGCGTCCCGCTGCTCGGAGAGGTCCCGGAACAGCCAGGCGTTGTAGAGGGAGATGGCCGCCTGCCGCTGGAGGATGGTCACGGAGTCGAGATCCTCCTCCTCCCAGTGGCGGTCCCCGGGCAGGGCGAGGATGGCGAAGCCCAGGAGCAGCAGCTGATGCTCGAAGGGGATGAAATAGAGCTGCGCTCCGTCCGTCCCTCGCAGGGCGCCCAGGGAGGTGCCACCGCTGCTGGCATCCAGCCACTGGCTCTGGAAGATCACCAGGGGCGTGCCCGGAAAGGGATTCGGCGCCGGCAGCCGCAGGCCCGACCACTCCGCCCGGCTCAGCCCGGACCCATCCTTGGGGATGTAGCCCACGCCACCGTCCTCCAGGGTCCAGACCACCGCGCGCAGGCAGTGGAATTCCTGGGCCAGCACATCGAGGACCACGCTCACCACCTGGCCGCCCTTGGAGGTGGCCGCCAGGATCTCCGACACCTGCTGGAGCACCTGCATCTGGTGCGAACGCCGGCTGAGCTTGGCCCGGAGGTCCCTGGCCTCGTGCATGGCCTGGGTGAGCTGACGCTGGGCCTGCATGAGCTCCGCCAGCATCTCGGCCCCCTGGGGACGCGAGGGTGGGGCGACGGGCTTCGGTCCCGAACCGGTTTTCGCCGGTGGCTGAACCGGCTTGGGGCCGCTGGATTGATTCGAGTTGGTCATGGACCTTCAGGATGGACTCGCGCCGCGAACCTGCCAAGGGGCTCCGCACAAGGAGGGCGGTTTGCCCCAAGATAGGGGCATGGCGAACCCCGCCCCGACCTTCTCCACCCAGCGCATCATCTTCCTCGCCGTTTCGGTGGTGCTCAGCCTCCAGGTGGGCTGGTGGATCAATGTCCAGATCCGCGAATCCAATCGCCTGCTCCAGGCCCGGTCCCAGGCCCTCAATGCCAGCCGGGCCGAGGCCTGGCAGCTGGACAGCCTCACGGTGCTGGGCTACATCCACCGGCAGCGCACCGAGTTCCGCAATGGGCCCGCGGAGAGCGGTCTGGCGGCCCCGCCCACGCTGGAGCAGCGGCGCGAGGCCATCCAGCGGAACTTCCCCCACATGGCCCTGGTGCCGGCGCCCGTCACCCCCGAGGACGTGGCCCTCATGGATGGCGCGGCCTACCTGACCCTGCGCCCCGAGCCCATGCTGGAACTGAAGAACCAGCTCTGGCACTCGGTCTTCCGGACGGCCGCCGAAGGGGCCTTTGTGGTGGCGGCCGTGCTGGCTGGTTTCGTGATCATCTACCGGAAGCTGTCGGACGAGCTGGACCTCAAGCTGCGCCAGCGCAACTTCACCTCCTCCGTGACCCACGAGCTGAAGACGCCCATCGCCTCGCTGCGGGTCTGGACCGAGACCCTGTTCACCCGCACCCTGGCCGAGGACCAGCGCCTGCGGATCCGCGGCCTCATGGAGAAGGACCTGGACCGGCTCAACGAGCTGGTGGGCAACCTCCTGGACGTGGCCCGGGCGGAGTCCGGCAGCCTGGTGCTGCACCTGGAGCCCCTGGAGCTGGAGCCCTGGCTCCGGACCGTCTGTGAGTCCATGGACCAGCGCCTGGGCGCCGGGGCCCTGGGGCTGAGGCTGGACTTCACCCCGGAACGGCTCTGGGTCGATGCCGATCCCAAGGCCCTGGGCACCGCTCTCGAGAACCTGCTGTCCAACGCCTTCAAGTACGCGGCCGAGCCCCGCCAGACCACGGTCACCCTGGATGGCGACGGCGACGATGCGCTCATCGTGGTGAGCGACCTCGGCCATGGCCTGGCCTCCAAGGACCTGCCCCGAGTCTTCCACCGGTTCTTCCGGGTCGGCGACGAGATGACCCGCCAGGTGGCGGGCACGGGCCTAGGCCTCTTCCTCGTCAAGGAGATCATCACCCGGCACCGGGGCGAGGTGCGGGCCACCTCCCGGGGTCCAGGCCTGGGCTCGGACTTCACGGTCCGCCTGCCCCGCATCCCCAGGCCCGCAGATGTCTGAACCCGGACCGGCCCTGGTGCCCAAACCCGAGGCCCACCTCATCCGGGCCGCCACCCAGGGGGATCCGGAGGCCTTCGAGGCCCTGGTGCGCCCCCACCTCGGCATGCTCTTCCGGGTGATCGACCGGATCCTGGGCAACGAGGCCGAAAGCCAGGACGCCCTCCAGGACGCCCTGTTCACCCTCCACCGGGAGCTGCCGGGCTTCCAGGGCGCCAGCAAGTTCAGCACCTGGGCCTACCGGATCTGCGTGAACCAGGCCCTCATGGCCCGCCGGAAGCGGGTCCGGCGGCGGGAGGATGCCATCGAGGATCTGATGCCACGTTTCGGGGACGAGGGGCATCACATGTCGGTAGATACGATTGTCGATTGGAGCGAGGACGCGGAGGCGCTGATGCTGGTGGAACAGGACGAGCTGAAGGCCAGGGTCCGGGCGGGCCTGGACCGGCTGTCCGACGACCAGCGGGCCGTCTTCGTCCTGCGGGATCTGGAAGGCTGGAATACCGAGGAAATCGCCCAGCACCTGGGCATCACCCGTGAGCTGGTGCGCCAGCGCGTGCACCGGGCCCGTCTGGCCCTCCGCGCCCTGCTACCCGAGTTCGCCCCCAGCCCGGAGCGCCGATGACCTTCCTGATGCCCACCTGCCAGCAGGCTGTCGCCCTGCTGACGGCCTACGAGGACGGCGCCCTGGGCCCCTTCGACTGGCTGGGGCTGCGGCTCCACCTGGCCCTCTGCCCCCCCTGCCGGATCTATCTGAGTGCCTTCGAACGCATGCCCGCCCTCCTCCGCCAGGCATGGGATGCCCAGCCCACCGCCGCGGGACCCACGCCTGCCGAGCAGGCCCTGGCCGGTGCCCTGGCCGCCCTCAGGGAGGGCCGCATGCCGAAGGGTCCGCAGCACCATCCCGAACCGGAGGCCTGGGCCGCCCTGGAACCCGGCGGTGACCCCCTGCTGGCCCTCCTGCTCAGGGTCCACCTGGGCCACTGCGAGTCCTGCCGAAACTCCCGGGGCGGGGAGCAGGCCATTCCCCCCGGCGAGGATCCCCTCCAGGCGCTCCGGCCCCATCTGCCCCCGGAAAGCCAGTGGCGCTGGCTCCGCCATGGCCTGAACGGCGGGAAGGTGGCAGTCCTCCACCGGGACGCCACCACCGGCGCCAGCTTGAACCTGGCCTGCCTGCCCGGCGGTCGCCAGACTCCGGTCCACAACCACCAGGGGCAGGAGTGCGCCCTGGTCCTCTGCGGCGCCCTGCAGGATGGCCCCGCCCATCTGCGAGCCGGCGACTGGATCACCCATGACCGCGGCACCCTGCACGCCCCCAGCGCCGACCCCGGCGGGGAATGCTGGGCCCTCATCGCCCTGGAGCAGCCCGTGCAGTTCACGGGCTGGCGCCGGGCCCTGGAACGACTCTCCAGCTGAAGCGGGCCCGTCAAGGGCCAGTGGGGCGGCCCAGCGGGGTTCCCGGCACCGGGCCATGCTCCAATGAACCGATGACCCGACCCCTCGATACGACCCGGGGAGCCCTGCTGGTGGCCCTGGCCGCTCTGCTCTGGAGTTCCAGCGGCCTCTTCATCAAGGTGCTGCCCCTGGGCGCCCTGCAGATCGCCTTCGCCCGGAGCCTCGTGGCGGCCGTGGCCATGGCCGCCGTCGTCAGGCTTCGGGGCGGCCGCCCCTTCGCCAGGCCGGACGCGCTGGCCCTGGGCTGCGCCATGTCCTACGCCGGGGTGCTGATCCTCTTCGTGGCGGCCACCAAGCTCACCACTGCGGCCAACGCGATTTTTCTTCAATTCTCCGCCCCCATTTACCTCGTATTCCTGGAGCCCTGGGTGACCGGGCGGGCCCTGCGCGGACGGGACCTGCTGGCCGTGGGACTGTGTCTGGGGGCCATGGGGCTCTTCTTCGTGGGGCGGCTCGGGGCCGGAACCATGGTGGGAAACCTGCTCGGGGTGGTCTCCGGCCTCTGCCTCGCCACCTTCTCGCTGACCCTCAAGCTGCTGCGGGAGCGCCGGCCCGGCGTCGATCCCATCAGCGCGATCATCCTCGGCAACCTCCTGGTGGCCGCCATCTGTGCACCCGTGGCCCTGCGGGGCTTCAGCCCCACCCTGCCCCAGGCGGGCATCCTCCTCTACCTGGGCCTGTTCCAGATCGGCCTGGCCTACCTGCTGTTCAACGCGGGCATGCGCCATCTCTCCGCCACGGCGGCGGTGGTGACGGGCACCCTGGAGGCCGTACTGAACCCCGTCTGGGTGTTCCTTGGCGTCGGGGAGCGCCCCACCCCCTGGGCCCTCCTCGGGGGACTGCTGATCCTGACCACCATCTGTTGGTACACCTGGACCGGAAGACAGCGGTCTGACCACTTGTGACGGAGGTCCGAGTGGCAGGGGTGGCCTAAAGAGGACCTTGGGGTTATGTTTGGCCTGCAGGACTCGCTGGAGTTCCCCCCATGGTCGGTCTGACGGAAGCTTTTCCCCTGAACGAAGCGTCCATCCACCAGGTGCTGGAGACCCCGCTGCTAGAGGATCCGGTCCGGGTCCGCGAGCTTCTGGCCAAGGCCCGGGAGATGAACGGCCTGGACGACGGGGACCTGCCGGCCCTGATGACCCTCCGGGAACCCCAGCTGCTCCAGGAACTCTTCGACACGGCCCGCTGGGTGAAGGACCAGATCTACGGCAACCGCATCGTCCTGTTCGCCCCCCTCTATGTCTCCAACCAGTGCGGCAACGAATGCCTCTACTGTGCCTTCCGGGCCTCGAACCTCGAACTGCCCCGCCGCACCCTGAACCAGGAGGAACTCGCCGCGGAGGTGCGCTGCCTGCTGTCCCAGGGGCACAAGCGCCTGGTGCTGGTGGCCGGTGAGGACTATCCCGGCGAGGGCCTCGACTATGTCATCGATGCCATTCGAACGGTCTATGACGTGCGCCACGGCAAGGACAACATCCGCCGCGTGAACATCAACATCGCCCCCCTGGACGTGGCCGGGTTCCGACGGCTGAAGGAGGCCGAGATCGGCACCTACCAGCTGTTCCAGGAGACCTACCACCGGGAGACCTACGGCCGGATGCACCCCCGGGGCATCAAGGCAGACTACGACTGGCGCCTGGGCTGCATGGACCGCGCGATGATGGCGGGCATCGACGACGTGGGCATCGGTCCCCTCTTCGGCCTCTACGACTGGCGCTTCGAGCTGCTGGCCACCATGCAGCATGCCCGGCACCTGGAGGAACGCTTCGGCTGCGGGCCCCACACCATCAGCATGCCCCGCATCGAACCGGCGGATGGCTCCGCGACCAGTGAAGCGCCGCCCTATGCCGTCACGGACGAGGACTTCAGCAAGATCATCGCCATCCTCCGGCTGGCGGTGCCCTATACGGGGCTGATCCTCAGCACCCGCGAACGGCCCGAGGTGCGCCGCCAGGTCATGAACCTGGGGATCAGCCAGATCAGCGCCGGCAGCCGCACGAACCCCGGTGGCTACGTGGATGATTCCGTCAACGGCGGCGCCCAGTTCTCCCTGGGGGACCACCGCAGCCTGGACGAGGTGGTGCGCGATCTCGCGGAGATGGGTTTCATCCCCAGCTTCTGCACCAGCTGCTACCGCATGGGCCGTACCGGTGTGGATTTCATGGACATCGCCAAGCCCGGCGAGATCAAGGCCCACTGCAACCCCAACGCCCTCTCCACCCTTCAGGAATACCTGGAGGACCACGCCAGCCCCCTCACCCGCTGCCAGGCGGAACAGATGATGGCCAGGAACTTCAGGGAGCTGGATCCCTCGACCCGGGAGCTGGCGGAGGGGATGGTGGCCCGCGTAAAGAGAGGAGAGCGCGATGTCTTCTGCTGAGTGGGCCGACGGGGCCTCCAGGGCCCCAGGCCCGCCCGGGTTCGACCTGGATCATGCCGGTCTGAAGGCTTGGCTGCAGGAGGACGATCCCGCCAGGCTTGAGCTCCTGTGGATGGAGGCGGATCGGGTCCGGAAGGCCCGGGTCGGGGATGCGGTGCACCTCCGCGGCCTTATCGAAGTCTCCAGCCACTGCGTGCGCCACTGCCTCTACTGTGGGCTGCGAGCCCCGACCGTGGAGCTCGAACGTTTCCGCATGGAGGCCGATGAGATCCTCGCCTGCGCTCAGGAGGCCCACCGGCTCGGCTACGGCAGCGTCGTGCTGCAAGCGGGCGAGGATCCCGGCCTGACGAAGGCGTTCATCACCGAGGTCGTCCGCGCCATCAAGGGCGATACGCCACTGGCCGTCACCCTCTCCCTGGGCGAACGCGACGACGAGGAGCTGCGGGAGTGGAAGGCGGCCGGTGCGGATCGCTACCTGCTCCGCTTCGAGACCACCGACCCGGTTCTGTACAGGCGCATCCATCCCAACCTGCCGGGAGTTCCCAGCGACCGCTTCGCGCAGCTCCAGCGCATGCGCACCATGGGCTACGAGATCGGCACCGGCGTCATGGTGGGCATCCCGGGACAGACCTGGGATACGCTGGCATCCGATATCCTCCGCTTCCGCGAGTTCGATATGGACATGATCGGCGTGGGGCCCTTTCTGCCAAGCCCGCGGACGCCCCTTGGTGGGCAAGGTGTCGCGGCCTTCCTGGCCGCGCCCTCGGATCAGGTGCCCAACGACGAGCTCACCACCCTCAAGGCCGTTGCGCTCACACGACTCGTGTGCCCCGACTCGAACATCCCCAGCACCACCGCCCTGGCGACCCTCGACCAGGCGCGGGGTCGCGAACTGGGCCTCCTGCGTGGCGCGAACGTGGTGATGCCCAACGTGACGCCCGTTCACTACCGTATCCGCTACGAGATCTATCCAGGAAAGGCCTGTGTGAACGAGACCGCAGAGGCCTGTCAGGACTGCCTGGACGGTCGCATCCGTTCGTTGGGAAGAAGTCTTGGCAAGGGACCCGGCGGGCGATCTTCACGCGCCATGTAAAGATTTAACCTTACTGTGACTTCCATCACTGACCATCTGGTAATCAATGAAGAAAATCAGTGAGAAGTCGCTGCTTGATCTGGGGGTCCGACCTCCAGACCCATTCCCTTCATTCCGTGGGTCCGAAACGAATCCAATTCAGTGGCAGGAGATTCTATGTCTCGTCCAGTGCCTGACTTCTACCAGTCCTTGACGGACCTGGCGGGCAAGGCCATCAAGGACCGTGATCTGGGGAACAAGATCACGATCCAAGTCGGCTCGGCCACCTGTGAACATGCCGCCGGGTCCCAGGTGATTGCCGAGGAGTTCCTCCGCCAGATCCGGGCCTCGGGACGCAAGGACATCGTCATCCACCGGACCGGCTGCACCGGCCGGTGTTCGCGGGAGCCCATCGTCAGCGTCCAGGTTCCGGGCCGTCTCCCGGTCAAGTACGAGCGCGTCAACCGCGACCTGGTGTTCCGAATCTTCTCCGAGCACATCCAGGGCGATGCCCCGGTGACGAAGCACATCCTCGACCGTACCAGCGACGTGATCTCGGAACGGGAGCTCATGTTCTGCGAGGGCTCGCGCTGCCGCCGCCCCGGTCCCGACTTCCGGGCCCGGTTCATCGCCATGCTAAAGGAGCGGGCCGTCGGGCCGGAAAAGGTCCGCGTGGTCGCGTCCAGCTGCTTCGGTTCCTGCGGCGTCTCCGGCGGCAAGGCCAGCACCTTCATTCTCGCGCGGCCCGAGAAGATCCTGTACCAGATCTCCAGCGAGGAGGACCTGACCGAGCTCCTCGAAAGCCATGTCCTTCTGGGCCTGCCGGTGGAGCGGCTGAAGGCCAAGGAGGAGCCCATCGCCCTCGAGTTCCTCGAGCGCTACGGGGACGTGGCCTTCTTCAACCACCAGAGCCGCATCGCCCTGAGGAATGCCGGCGTGGTGGATCCCGAAAGCCTGGAGGAGTACGTCGCCCTGGATGGCTTCAAGGCCCTGTCCGAAGCCCTTGACCGCAGGGATCCTGACTGGATCATCTCCGAACTCACCAAGGCGAGGCTCCGGGGCCGTGGCGGCGGAGGGTTCAGCACCGGCACCAAGTGGGGGCTGGCCCGCAAGCAGGCCGACACCACCCGCTTCATCATCTGCAACGGTGACGAAGGGGATCCGGGCGCCTTCATGGACCGCTCCATGCTCGAGAGCGATCCCTTCAACATCGTCGAAGGCATGATCATCGGCGGCTACGCGATCGGCGCCCAGCGAGGCTTCTTCTACATCCGCGCCGAGTACCCGCTGGCCATCAAGCGCATCCAACTCGCCATCGACCACTGCCGGGCCCATGGCCTGCTCGGCAAGGACATCATGGGCTCCGGCTTCGACTTCGACCTGGAGATCCGCCTGGGCGCCGGGGCCTTCGTGTGCGGCGAGGAGACGGCCCTCATCCGCTCCATCGAAGGCGAGCGCGGCCAGCCGAAGGTGCGCCCCCCCTACCCCACGGACCGGGGGCTCTGGGGCCATCCCACCTGCATCAACAACGTGGAGACCTTCGCCAATGTCTCCGCCATCCTGCGCTACAGCGGCGACTGGTACGCCCGCATCGGCACCGAGAGGAGCGGCGGCACCAAGGTCTTCGCCCTGGCCGGCAAGGTGGTCCACACCGGACTGGTGGAAGTGCCCCTGGGCACCACCCTCTCCAAGGTGGTCAACGACATCGGCGGCGGCGTCTCGGGGGGCAAACAGCTGAAGGCCATCCAGACCGGCGGACCCGCGGGGGGCTTCATCCCGGCCTCCATGCAGGACATGGAAGTGGACTTCGAACCTCTCCAGAAGGCCGGCTCCATCATGGGCTCCGGCGGCATGATCGTCCTCAGCGAGGATGACTGCATGGTGGACATCGCCAAGTTCTACATGGCGTTCAGCCAGGAAGAAAGCTGCGGCAAGTGCACGCCCTGCCGCGAGGGCACCACTCGCATCCTCGAGATCCTCGAGCGCATCACCCTGGGCAAGGGTCAGCCCGAGGACCTCGACAAGCTCCACCGGCTTTCCCGCCTGTGCCAGCGCACCAGCCTATGCGGACTGGGCCGCGCGGCACCGAACCCGGTGCTCTCCAGCATCAAGCACTTCCGCGACGAGTACTTGGCCCACATCCACGACAAGCACTGCCCCGCCAAGAAGTGCGTGGCCCTGATCCACTACGAGATCATCGCCGAGAAGTGCATCGGCTGCACCGTCTGCGCGCGCAACTGCCCGGTCGAATGCATCAGCGGCGCCCGCAAGGAGGCCCACGTGATCGATCAGCAGGCCTGCATCAAGTGCGGCAACTGTTTCGATGTCTGCAAGTTCGCCGCCATCGATCGCGTCTAGGAGCGGAACCATGTCCCAGATGATCAACCTCAAGATCGACGGCGAATCCATCCTCGTACCCGAGGGCACCACGGTCATGGACGCCGCCGAGCAGATCGGCATCCACATCCCCCGACTCTGCTACCACCCCGACCTCAGCCTGGAAGGCAACTGCCGCGTCTGCGTGGTGGCCGTGGAAGGCTTCGACCATGGTCTCGCCTCCTGCGCCACCAAGGCCTGGGAAGGCATGGAAGTCCAGACCAACAGCCCCATGATCCGCCAGGCCCGTCGCGACATTGTCGAGCTGCTGCTGGACAACCACCCCAAGGATTGCCAGACCTGCGACCGCGATGGCCACTGCGAGCTGCAGAACCTCTCCTACCGCATGGGCGTCCGCGAGCGGCTCTTCGAGGGGAAGCGCAAGCAGTTCCCCATCGATGACGCCGGGGCCTCGGTGGTGCGCAACGCCGAGAAGTGCATCCTCTGCGGCCGCTGCATCCGCGTCTGCGGCGAAGTCCAGGGCGTGTTCAACCTCAGCCAGCACGGCCGCGGCTTCCACACCGTGGTGGGCCCGGCCAACCTGGCCCCCATGGACGAAAGCGCCTGCATCCAGTGCGGCCAGTGCGTGAGCGTCTGCCCCACGGCCGCCTTCATCGAGAAGGATCACACCGAGCGGGTCTGGGAGGCCCTCAGCCAGCGCCGGAATGGCAAGCACGTGGTCGTCACCACCGCCCCCGCCATCCGGGCCGCCCTCGGCGAAGCCTTTGGCCTGCCCATCGGCACGCCGGTCACCGGGAAGATGGTCACGGCGTTGCACCGCATGGGTTTCGACAGCGTCCTGGATGTGAACTTCGCTGCCGACCTTACCATCATGGAAGAGGCCCACGAGCTGCTGCATCGGATCGAGACCGGTGGGCCGCTGCCCATGATCACCTCCTGCAGCCCAGGCTGGATCAGCTTCCTGGAGAAGTTCTACCCGGAGCTCATTCCCCACACGTCCAGCTGCAAGAGCCCGATGCAGATGCAATCGACGCTCGTGAAGTCCTACTACGCCCAGCAGAAGGGGATCGATCCCAAGGACATCTACGTCGTGTCCGTCATGCCCTGTGTGGCCAAGAAGTTCGAGGCCGGGCGGCCGGAGCATGTCATCGACGGCATGCCCACCACGGACGCTGTCATCACCACCCGCGAACTGGCGGTGATGATCAAGTCCTACGGCATCGACTTCCATCGCCTGCCGGATAGCGTGTTCGACCATCCCCTGGGCTCATCTTCGGGCGCAGGCGACATCTTCGGCGCCACCGGCGGCGTGATGGAAGCGGCCCTCCGCACGGCCGCCTTCAAGCTCACGGGGCAGAACCTCGGGAACGTCGATCTCACCATGGTCCGCAGTGCCGACGGTTCGATCCGGGAGGCGTCCATCAGCTTGGCGGGGAAGACCATCAACGTGGCCGTGTCCGATGGCCTCCAGAACGCCAAGATCCTCCTGGACGCGGTCAAGCGCGGCGAAAAGGCCTACCACCTCATCGAGATCATGGCCTGCCCTGGTGGCTGCATCGCCGGTGGCGGCCAGCCCTACCCGCCCATGGGGACCTACACCCTGAACCGCGACCTGACGAAGGCCCGTTCAAAGGCCCTCTACAAGATCGATGCAGCCAAGACCATCCGCTGCAGCCATGACAACCCCGACATCCAGAAGCTCTATGCCGACTTCCTCGGCGAGCCCCTCGGCCCCAAGGCCCACGAACTCCTGCACACGCACTACACCGCCCGCACGCCTAGGGGGATCCGATGAGCGCCTGCTGCTCCAGCACCGACAACTGGCCCGAGCTCGAGCGCGGCTACCGCGCCATGCTGCCTGAGGACATCCTCGCCTTCATCGACGAGAACCGCCAGATGGATCGCAGCGAGAGCATGCTCATCGCAACCCTCCACATGATCCAGGGCCACTATGGCCACCTGGGCCCCGGGCATCTGGAGGCCGTCGCACAGCTCATGCAGGTGCCCCTCGCCAAAGTCACCGGGGTCGCCACTTTCTACCACTACTTCCGGCTCCAGCCCCGGGGCAAGTACCTCATCAACGTCTGCCTCGGCACCGCCTGCTACGTGAAGGGCGCAGAGAAGGTCGCCCAGAAGCTCATGGATGAACTGGGCATCCGCTACGGTGAAACCAGCAAGGACGGGATCTTCAGCCTCGAGAGCACCCGCTGCGTCGGGACCTGCGGCCTGGCGCCGGTGATCATGATCGGCGACGAGGTGCACGGACCCCTCACGCCCGGACAGGTGCCCACCCTGCTGGACAGTTACCTCGCCCGCGCCGCCGAAGACCTGGCTGCGGCCTCGGCCCCGGAGGCCCGCTAGCTGGCCCGCCCGAACCCACCGCCAAGGATTGACAGGAAACAAGATGAGCCCGTGTTTGAAACACGGGCTTTTTGTCTCTCCCAACTGCCATCCATCATCTGGACTCGAGCCTGAACTTGAACCCGGACCATGAATCTCAAATGCCACGTAAGAATTTGTTCGCATGTGATTTCCATCACTGACCAATCGGTCATCAATGACCACAATTCCATCCAGCAAGTGTCGGGTCGTGCAGTGCTCCATTCTCCAAGCTGCCGTCATCACACCCAGTTCTCCTCCCGGGTCAATTCGGTTGGTAGGAAGGTTTTTGTCTCGTTTCTGCTCGATGTCGATGGGTCCAGCCCGGACCAGCCTCAAGTAGTTCCAGCAGCATTCACTTCCACAACTCCGAACCACGCACCTTCGTCAGAGGAGAAACGGCATGCCGTCCGTGAAAAGCGTAGAGACCATCCTGATGGATCACCCTGACGCCGGCCGGGATCACCTGATCCCGATCCTCCAGGAGATCCAGGAAGCCGAAGGGTACCTGTCCCAGGAGTCCATCACCAAAGTCGGCCGGGCCCTGGAGATGCCCTCGAGCAAGATCTTCGGGGTCGCCACCTTCTTCAACATGTTCCGCTTCCAGGCCAAGGGGAAGTACCACGTGATGGTCTGCCGCGGGACCGCCTGCCACGTGAAGGGTTCCGGAAGGGCCCTGGACATGGTCACCAAGGCCCTGAAGATCCAGCCCGGGGAAACCACCCGGGACAAGGCGTTCAGCCTCGAGGTGGTGGCCTGCATGGGGGCCTGCGGGTTGGCCCCCGTGGTGAACATCAACGGCCAGTTCTACGCAAAGGTCTCCCCGATGAAGCTGCAGCGGATCATCGAAGAGTGCCGCGAAAAGGAGCAGACCCATGTCCACGCCTAACGCCGCGCCGGAAACCGGCTCCTGCTGGGAAACGCCCGCCCAGCCCGCACCCGAACTCCTCAATGCCCTCAGGACCGGCCCCTTCAAGTCCCTCTCCAGGATCAAGCTGGAGGACCTCATCGCCTCCCTGCGCCGGGAGACCGTCAGCCACCCCGTCATCTATGTCGGGGCAGGCACCTGCGGCCTGGGCGCCGGCGCAGACAAGACCCTCGAGCAGATCCGGGCCTACTGCGCCAGCCGCAGGCTGGACGTGGAGGTGAACGAGGTGGGATGCCTGGGACTCTGTTCGGAGGAGCCCATGGTGGACATCCAGCTGCCCGGCAAGGCCCGAGTCTCCTTCGGCAACGTGACGGCTGACAAGGTGGATGCCCTGCTGGGACAGGCACTGGCGGGGACCATCTCCAAGGACATGCTCCTGGGACAGTTCCGCAGCAGCAGCCTGCCGGCCTACGAGGGGGTCCCCTTCCTGGATCAGCACCCCTTCCTGGCCCTGCAGAAACGCTGGGTGCTGGCCAACTCAGGCCTGGTGGACTTCAACTCCATCGACGAGTACATCGCCCGGGGCGGCTACTCCGCCCTGTTCAAGCTCCTCCACTCGAAGACCAGCCAGCAGGTGGTGGATGACCTCATCGCCAGCGGCCTCCGAGGCCGGGGCGGCGGCGGCTTCCCCACGGGCAGGAAGTGGCAGATGGCCCTCAACACCCCCAGCGATCAGAAGTACATGATCTGCAACGCCGACGAAGGCGATCCCGGGGCCTTCATGGACCGTGCCGTCTGCGAATCGGATCCCCACCGGCTCCTGGAAGGCATTCTCACCGGCTGCTATGCCATCGGCGCATCGAAAGCCTACATCTACATCCGCGCCGAGTACCCCCTGGCCATCCAGAACCTCAAGACCGCCATCGCCAAGGCCAAGGTCTACGGCCTGCTGGGCGAGAACATCCTCGGCAGCGGCTTCAGCCTCGACATCATCATCAAGATGGGCGCCGGCGCCTTCGTCTGCGGCGAGGAAACGGCCCTGATGCACAGCATCGAAGGCAAGCGCGGCATGCCGCGCCCCCGTCCCCCCTACCCCATCCAGTCCGGCCTCTTCGGCAAGCCCACGGTCATCAACAACGTAGAGACCTTTGCCAACGTGCCCACCATCATGCAGAACGGCCCCGCGACCTTCGCCGCCATGGGTACCGCCGGCTCCAAGGGCACCAAGGTGTTCGCCATGTCCGGCATGGTCCGGCGCACGGGTCTGGTGGAAGTCCCCATGGGCACGCCCATCCGCAGCGTGGTCTTCGGCGTGGGCGGCGGCATCCCCAACGGCAAGAAGTGCAAGGCCGTCCAGATCGGCGGCCCCTCCGGTGGCTGCATCCCCGAGCCGCACCTGGAGCTCACCTGCGACTACGAGGAGCTGAAGAACTTCGGCGCCATCATGGGCTCCGGCGGTCTCGTGGTGCTCGACGAGAACACCTGCATGGTGGACCTCGCCAAGTTCTTCATGGAGTTCATCCAATCCGAGAGCTGCGGCAAGTGCATCCCATGCCGAGAGGGCACGCGCCGCATGCTGGATATCCTCAAGTCCATTACCCAGAACCGCAAGAACGAGCAGGGGAACGACACCCTGCTGCGCATGAAGGGCGTCATGCTGCTCCAGGAACTGGGCGAAAGCATCCGCCGCAGCTCCCTCTGCGGCCTCGGGCAAACGGCCCCGAACCCGGTGCTCTCCACCCTGAAGTGGTTCCGGGACGAGTACGAGGCTCACATCTACGAACGGCGCTGCCCCTCGGGTACCTGCCGCGAACTGGCAGGCGCACCCTGCCAGACCGGCTGCCCAGTGGGCACCGAGACCTGGCGCTACGTGGCCCACATCTCCCATGGCGAGTACGAGGAGGCCTACCGTGCCATCCGCGCCATGAATCCCTTCCCGTCGGCCTGCGCAAGGATCTGCAGCCGGCAGTGCGAAGACCAGTGCCGTTGCGGTACCACTGGGGGTGAGCCCATCGCCATCCGTACCCTCAAGCGTTTCATCGTGGACCGAGTGGATCCTTCTACCTTCAAGTACTCGATCCAGAGCAAGCCCAACGCACCCCGGGTGGCGGTGATCGGCGCGGGGCCCGCGGGCCTCACCGCGGCCCACAGCCTCTCCGTCCTGGGCTACAAGGTCACGGTATTCGAGCGCGAGGGCAAGGCCGGCGGCATGCTGGTGGCCGCCATCCCCGAATACCGGCTGCCTCGACCCACCCTGGAGAAGGAAATCGACATCCTGCTCAACGAGAACGTGGAGGTGCTCTACCACCAGGAGCTCGGGAAGGACTTCACCATCGAGAGCCTCAAGAAGGATGGCTTCGCCGCCATCATGGTGGCCATCGGTTCCCAGCGCAGCAAGAAGCTGGGCCTCCCGGGCGACCAGGTCGAGGGCATCTACCAGGGTATCGAGTTCCTCAAGGCCCAGAACCTGCACAGCCGGGAGTACGCCCGGGGCCGCGTGGGCATCATCGGCGGCGGCAACAGCGCCATCGATGCCGCCCGGGTGGCCATCCGCCAGAAGCATGTGGATGAAGTGACGGTCTTCTACCGCCGCACCCGCGGGGAGATGCCCGCCTATGCCGAGGAGATCGAGGCGGCCCTGGAGGAAGGCATCAAGATCGAGACCCTGGTGGCTCCCGTTGCCGTCAGTTCCAAGAACGGCAAGCTCACCGGGATCGAGTTCCAGCGCAACAGCATGGGTGAGCGCGACGAGAGCGGCAGGGCCCGGCCTGTGCCCATCGAATGCAGCGAATACCTCGTCGGACTCGAGACCCTGGTGGTGGCCATCAGCGAAGAACCCGAAAGGGAGTGCATGGCGGGCCTCAGACTCAGCCACTGGGGTTCCCTGGTCATCAACCCGGAATCCTGCATCACCAGCGAGTCCGGCGTCTTCGGCGGCGGGGATGTGGTGTCCGGTCCCAGCACCGCCATCGAGGCGGTGGCCGCCGGCAGGAATGCCGCCACCATGATCGACCGGTACCTCTCCGGCAAGCAGCTCAAGAAACTCAATACCGTCGCCCTGCCCACGGTCTATGTGCCCCCGGTCGATTCCGAGGAAGAGGGCGAGGCCACGGGACGCATCCGGGGCGAACACATTCCCGTGGCGGCTCGCCTCAAGAACTTCGACGAGGTCGACCTCGCTCCCACCGAGAACCACGCCCTGTGCGAGGCACGACGCTGCCTGCGCTGCGACATCGAATTCACTCAACCGGCCATGAATTGAGGTGCAGCCATGTTTGCCATTGAAGCGAACGGCCAGACGATAGAGGCCAAGAGGGGCGAAACGATCCTACAGTCCCTCAAGCGGGCCGGGATCAATGTCCCCACCATTTGCCACATGGAGGGCCTGCTGCCCTCCGGAACTTGCCGCATGTGCGTGGTCGAAGTGGAGGGCTACGGCGGGCTGATCCCCTCCTGCTCCTATCCTGTCGCCGAGGGGATGAAGATCCGGACCAACACTCCCGATGTGATGACCACCCGGAAGACCATCATCGACCTACTCCTCAGCAACCACCCGGACGACTGCCTCTACTGCGCCCGGAACGGCAACTGCGACCTGGCCAAGCTGGCCGCCGACAACGGCGTCCGGGAGCGCTCCTACCAGGGCGGACGCAACCGCCGGCCCAAGGACATCTCCAGCCCGTCCATCATCCGGGACCCGGACAAGTGCATCCTCTGCGGCAAGTGCGTCCGCATGTGCGATGAGATCCAGGGTGTCTCAGCCATCGACTTCATCGCACGGGGCTCCAAGGCCTTCATCGGCACCGCCTTCAACCAGGGACTGAACGTCTCCAGCTGCATCAACTGCGGCCAGTGCATCCTGGTCTGCCCCACGGCCGCCCTCTCCGAGCACAAGTACGTGAACGAGGTGCTCCAGGCTCTGGCGGACCCGGACAAGGTGGTGGTCGTACAACACGCCCCGGCCGTGTCCGTCACCATCGCCGAAGAATTCGGATTCGCCCCCGGCACCGACTTCGATGGGAAGATGACCGCCGCCCTCCGCCGGGTGGGCTTCGACCGGGTCTTCGATACCTCATTCACCGCGGACCTCACCATCATGGAAGAGGGCTCGGAGCTGGTGGATCGCGTCCAGAACGGCGGCGCCCTGCCCATGTTCACCAGCTGCTCGCCGGGCTGGGTCAAGTTCGTCGAGGAGTTCTACCCGGAGTTCCTCCCCAACGTATCCACCTGCAAGAGCCCCCAGCAGATGATGGGAGCGATCATCAAGTCCTTCTTCGCCCAGAAGGAGAAGATTGATCCCAAGAACATCGTCAGCGTCTCGCTGATGCCCTGCACGGCCAAGAAGTTCGAATGCGGACGCCCCGAGATGGGCCAGGACTTCGTGGCCGACGTGGACTACGTGCTGACCACCCGGGAACTGGCGGAGCTGTTCCGCATCACCGGCGTCAATCCCGCGGCCATCGAGCCCGAGGCTCCGGACACTCCCTTCGGAGAGCGTTCCAGCGCCGGCAAGCTCTTCGGGGCCTCCGGCGGCGTCATGGAGGCCGCCCTCCGCAGCGCGGTCTTCCTCCTCACCGGCGAAGAGATGCAGGACTACACCATCCAGGCTCTGCGGGGCATGGAGGGCTCCAAGGAGCTGCGGGTGAAGGTCGGGGACCTCGAGGTTGGCGCCGCCGTCGTCTCCAGCCTCGGCCAGGCCCGGAAGCTGATGGACGAGATCAAGGCGGGCCGCAAGGACATCCACTTCATCGAGGTGATGACCTGCCCCGGGGGCTGCATCAACGGCGGCGGCCAGCCCATCGGCGCCGACAAGTCGGCGATCCAGGCCCGCATGGCCGCCCTCTACCAGATCGACAGCGATGACCAGCTGCGGGTCAGCCACAAGAACGAGTGGGTGCAGCGGCTCTACAAGGAGTTCCTGGGCAAGCCCCTGGGGCACAAGAGCCACGAGCTGCTCCACACCCACTACGACAAGCGCGAAGTCCTTCTGTGACCCTTTCCGAGGCGACGCCATGACCACGAAGAAGAAGATCCTCATCGTCGAAGATGACCTCGACCAGCTGGACCACCTCGCGGTGATCCTGAAGGCCGATGGCTACGAAGTGATCTCGGCCCAGGGCCAGGCCGAAGGGGAGGAGGCCATGCTCGCCACCATCCCGGACCTGGCCATCCTCGACCTGATGATGGAGAACATGGACTCGGGCTTCGTGCTCTGCCACCAGATCAAGCAGCTCTACCCGGAAACCCCGGTAATCCTGCTGACGGCGGTGCGCTCCGAGACTGGGATCGATTTCTCCGCGAAATCCAAGGCCGCGTCCAGCTGGACCAAGGCCGACGTGCTGCTCGACAAGCCCATCCGCCCCGAGCAGTTGAGGGTTGAAGTCAGGCGCCTGATGGCGTGAACTGTCACCGGGGGACCACGGCCCCCCGGTGGAGAGGACCCCGATGAAATCACGCAGGACCCTTCCGGCGGATTCGGCCCCTCAGTCCCTCTGTTTCGTCAAGGAGGTGAAGAACCGTTGCCGCATCTGCTACACCTGCGTCCGGGAATGCCCCGCCAAGGCCATCCGCATCTCGAAGAGCCAGGCCATCGTCGTGCCGGAGCGCTGCATCGGCTGCGGGAACTGCATCAACGTCTGCAGCCAGCAGGCCAAGGAGATGGTCTCCTCCCTCGGGGAAGTGGAGGCCCTGCTCAGGAGTGGAACTCCCGTCGCAGCCTGCCTCGCCCCCAGCTTCTCCGTGGAGTTCCAGGCCGAGTTCGATTTCCGGGTGATGGTGGGAATGATCCGCGCCCTGGGCTTCGGCCTGGTCACCGAAGTGGCCTTCGGGGCCGATCTGGTGGCGGACCGCTACCGGGAGACCCTCATCCTCAACAAGGGTCGCCACTACATCGCCACGGCCTGCCCGGCCGTGGTGGGGTTCGTGGAGCGCTACCACCCCGACCTGGTGCCCTTCCTCTCGCCCATCGTCTCCCCGATGGTGGCCATGACCCGGATCCTGCGCTCCCTGCACGGTCCGGACCTGAAGACGGTCTTCATCGGCCCCTGCGTCGCCAAGAAGGCCGAGGCCGTGGATCCGGATGTGGTGGGGGGACCGGACGCAGTCCTGACCTTCCCGGAGCTGCGCGAGCTGTTCCAGCGGGCGGGCATCACCTCCGCCAGCGCAGAGCCCAGCGATTTCGACCCGCCCCGGCCCTGGCTGGGCTCGCTGTTTCCCATCAGCTCCGGCCTGCTGCAGGCCGCCGGGATCAAGGAGGACCTCCTGGCCAACGACGTGGTGGCCACGGATGGCCATCACGATTTCATGAATGCCCTCGATGAGTTCGCCGAAGGGGGCATGGAGGCCAATCTGGTGGAGCTGCTCTCCTGCAAGGGCTGCATTTCCGGGCCGGGCCTCAGCAGCAAGGAAAGCCTCTACCAGCGCCGCTCCCGGGTGAGCCACTACACCCGCTACCGGGAGCTCACCCACAACCAGGAGGCCTGGCAGAAATCCATCGATCATTTCGCCAATCTGGACCTGACGCGCAACTACCGGTCCATGGACCAGCGGATCACGGACATCGACGAGATCCAGATCATCGAGACCATGCAGCGCATGGGGAAGCAGTCCGAGGAGGACGAGCTCAACTGCGGCGCCTGCGGCTACTCCTCCTGCCGCGAGCACGCCATCGCCATCGAGAAGGGTCTGGCGGAAAGCGAGATGTGCCTGCCCTATGTCATCAGCCACCACCTCAAGACCATCGTGGAGCTCTCCAGCCTGAATGACCGCCTGGCCACCACCCAGGAGAGCCTGATGCACTCGGAGCGCCTGGCCAGCATGGGGCAGCTGGCGGCGGGCGTGGCCCATGAGATCAACAACCCCCTGGGCGTGGTGATCATGTACACCAACCTGCTGCTGGAGGAATGCAGCAAGGACATGGAATTCCGGGGCGACCTGCAGATGATCGCGGAGCAGGCCAACCGCTGCAAGCGCATCGTGGCGGGCCTTCTGGACTTCTCCCGGCAGAACAAGGTGGCTCATGCGGCCATCGACATCCGCGAGCTGGTTGCGGCAACCCTGTCGAGCTTTCAGCCGCCCGAACAGGTGGAGCTGGAGGTTGTCCACGAGGTGGCCGACCCCATTGCGGAGGTGGACCGGGATCAGCTCATCCAGGTGCTCCTCAACCTGGTGGTGAACGCCTGCGATGCCATGCCCCTGGGTGGCCGGCTCTCCGTCCGCACCAAGGCGGATGAGGCCACCGTCACCTTCGAGGTGGAGGACACAGGCACGGGCATCTCGAAGGAGAACCTCAAGAAGCTCTTCGAGCCCTTCTTCACCACCAAGACCATGGGCAAGGGGACCGGCCTGGGCCTCCCCGTGGTCTACGGGATCGTCAAGCTGCACCGGGGCGACATCTCTGTGGAGTCCAACGCCGATCCCAGCCTTGGCCCCACGGGCAGCACCTTCCGGGTCCGCCTGCCACGCCAGGCCCAGAATCATGCCGGAAAGGTCGACGAGTGAGCGAGACCCTGCACCTCCTGGTGGTCGACGACGAGATGGGCATGAGGCTCTCGGTGGAGCGCGCCCTCCGGCACTTCTCGGTGCACCTCCCGGATCTCCAGGACGACATCGCCTTCCGGGTGAGCCAGGCGGAATCCGGTGAGGCCGCCCTGGCGCTGATTGATGCCGATCCCCCCGACCTCATCCTCCTGGACTACAAGCTCCCGGGCATGTCGGGCCTGGATGTGCTGACGGCCCTGCAGGAGCGGAAGCTGGACCTCCTCGTGGTGATGATCACGGCCTACGCCTCCCTGGAGACTGCGGTCCAGGCCACCAAGATCGGCGCCTTCGACTTCCTGGCCAAGCCCTTCACCCCCGAAGAGCTGCGGGCGACGGTCCAGAAGATCACCAGGCACTGCATGCTCCAGCGGGAGGCCTCGAAGCTGGCGGAGGAGCGGCGGCAGATCCGCTTCGAGTTCCTGTCCGTGCTCGCCCACGAGCTGAAGTCCCCCCTGGCGGCGGTGCAGGGCAACCTGTTCATCCTTCGCGACCACCTGGCGGGGGAGACCATTCAGGACTACGACCACCTGGTGAACCGCTCCATCATCCGCCTGGAGGGCATGAAGAAGCTGATCTTCGACCTGCTGGACCTGACCCGCATCGAATCCGGGCAGAAGAAGCGGACTCTGGCGGACCTCGATCTGTGCGCGGCCGCCCGGCTGTCCATCGAGACCCACCGGGCCCTGGCGGAGGAGAAGCACGTCAGCATCAGCTTCGAGGGCCCCACCTCCCTGCGGATGAAGGCCGATGCCGGCGAGCTGGAGATGATCCTCAACAACCTCATTTCCAATGCAGTGAAGTACAACAAGGACGGGGGCACGGTGACCGTGGCCCTCCTGGAGCTGGGACCCAGCGTTTCCATCGCCGTGCGCGATACCGGCATCGGCATGACCCAGGCCGAGGTGTCCAGGCTCTTCGGCGAGTTCACCCGCATCAAGAACAAGCGGACCATGAACATCCTGGGCAGCGGCCTGGGGCTCTCCATCCTCAAGCGCGTGTCGCACCTCTACGGGGGCCAAGTCCACGTGCAGAGTGAGCCCGATCAGGGCAGCACCTTCACCGTCACCCTGCAGAAGGAGCCTTCCAGCGCCCCGTCGGATGGAGCCCCCTCCCTGACGGTCCGCTAACCGGAAAACTCAGGATCCCGCACCCAAGGCCAAAACAGGCAGGGCCAGGGCAGTTCCAAGACCCCTGCCTGGGGCTAGGTGCGGATCAGATCTCGGTGGCCAGGCGGTAGAGCTCAGAGGCGGATACTCCCAGGTGCTTGGCCAGGGGCTTGACGGCATCGCGGAGGGTCATGCCTCCCTCCCGGGCGGCGGCCAGGTAGGCCTTGGCCCAGTCCGGCAGGCCGCCTTCGAAGGCCACCGCCACTTCGGTCACCAGCCGCTTGGCGCTGGCTCCGGCCAACACCAGCACCATCTCGCCGCGGTCCTCCCGCCCCAGCTGGGCCTTCACCTGGGCCGGGGTGCCCCGGTACCAGGTCTCATGCAGCTTCGTCAGCTCCCGGCCCAGGGCCACTTCGCGCTCCGGCAGCAGCTCCTCCAGATCCGCCAGGGTCTCGTGGATGCGGTGGGGGGTCTCAAAGACCACCATGGTCTCCTCCTCGGCCCCCAGCTTCTTCAGCAGGGTGCGCCGGGGCTCGCGGCGGTTGGGCAGATAGCCCTGGAAGCTGAAGGCGTGGCAGGGCAGGCCCGAGGCCACCACCGCCAGCAGCACGGCCGAGGCGCCGGGCAGCACCGTGACCTTGGCCCCCGCGGCCCGGGCGGCCCGGGCGATCTCGAAACCAGGGTCGTTGATGCCGGGCATGCCCGCGTCGCTGCAGTAGGCCACGGTGCGGCCCGAGCCCAGCTCCAGACCCAGGCGTTCGAAGGCCGCATCCCCCGCGTGGTCGTCGAAGCGCAGCAGGGGCTTGTCAATGCCGAGGTGCTTCAGCAGGCCCCCGGTGCGTCGGGTGTCCTCGCAGGCCACCAGGTCAGCAACCGCCAGGGCTTCCTTCGCGCGGTCCGTGAGATCGCCCATGTTGCCGATGGGGGTGGGGACGAGGATGAGGTGACCGGTCATACCCCCATCATCGGCTATGCTCGCAGCATGCGCCGCATCCTTTCCCTCCTGCTGCTCATCGCCGGTCTGGGTTGCATCACGCCCGACCACACACCGACCTGGCCCCGGGGGTTCCAGGGCCTGAGGGGAGTCATGAACCACCTGCCCGATGGCCGCTGGCAGTTCGTGCTGGAGCTGCCGAACCCGGACCGGAAACGGGTCTACCGGGTCGAGCCCCTCGACGAGCCGCTCGAGATCCGGATCGAGCAGGACACACCCCACAGCCGGGCCACCTGGATCACGACGGCCCACCGAGTGGAAGGCGGACAGTCCTTCCAGCTGAAGCTGTGGGCCGACGGGGATGACTTCCCGATCCAGGTGGGTTTCCCGCAGGGAGGCCGGGACTACCGGCACGAAGGCGCCTCGGCCCTGGTGATTCTCAGCCTGATCCCCCGCCGCTGACTCAGGCCTTCCGGAGCTGGGGAGGTTCCCAGCGCTGGGGCACGGTGGGCTTGGGGGCGCTTCGATTCTCGGGAAGGGGCGCTTCCTGGAACCCCTCCGGGAGCTGCCAGACCAGGGCCGGCTGAGGCATGGCACGGCTTTCCGCCAGGGCCGCATCCAGCCGCGGCTGGCAGGATTCCAGGCCCTGGCCCTCCTCCCCCGGAATCCACAGGGTGGCGCCCATGGGCGCGCTGCCCAACTGGGTGCGCAGGCGCAGGAGAAGGATGTGGGCGATGCTGCGGGGGGTGTGCTGGAAGATGATCTGGAAGCGACCCGGGGCCACGCGGACCACCAGGTCCCCCGCCCGCACGCCTTCCGAAGCCTTGAGGATCCGCCCCACGTCCTTCCGGTTCTGCACCTTCACCAGGCATTCCGCCACCACCAGGCTCTTGGGGCGGTTGCTGGAGCCCAGCATGGCCTTCTGCCAGATTTCCAGGTAGCGGAGGTTCGGCAGGTCCGTTTCCGCATCCCGGATGGAGCTGTCCTCCATGACGGCCCGGGTAATGGCCAGGGCGTCCTCCAGGCGGTTCAGGGACTGCTTGAGATCCTCGATCTCGATCACCCGTCCAATGAAGCCCGCCACCGCCTCCAGCAGGGCGAACTCGGCCCTGGGGAAGCTCCTGGTCGATCGGAAGAACACGAAGAGGAGGGCCTTGACGCTCTCCCCCTGACGGAGGGTGCAGCCGAGGGCAGCACCATAGGCCGGGGGCGGTCCCGCCGCCAGGTGCTCCACGTGGGGGCCCTGGGTCATGTCCCGGATGGCGAGGGTACGCTCCGGATGGTCCAGCAGCCACCGGCAGAAGGAGGGGACTGCCGGCGGCGGCTCCTCGTCTTCCCGCTCAGGATGCCACCAGCGTGTCTCAGCCTCCCCGCCGGTGACCGACACCAAGGTGGCCAGAGAGGCCCCAAGGTGCTCCACCAGCAGTTCCAGGCTCTTCGACAGGAAGAAGGGATCCCCGGCCCCGCCCGAGTGGTGCAGGGCATGGATGGCCTGGGCCAGCCGGTCCAGGGAGGCCACCCCGGGGGTCAGGCGCTTCGCGTAGCGGTTCAGCAGTCGTTGGTCCGGCAAGCCATTCCTCCAGGGCCCATCGATCCTTTCGGCCAGGTTGCGGCGGGATATGAACTCCGGACCGTCGGCCTGGACCCTAGGTCACCCGCTCGAGCTGCCTCTCGCTGCGGATGAGCCGACTGTAGGCCATGCCCGTGTGGTACCAGTGCAGCAGGAAGGCCTCCCCGGCGGCCCGCCGCCACCAGGCCATGGAGCCGCGCCGGGGCGGGGCTGAATGGGCGGGGCTGCAGCGGACCTGCATCCCCAGGCCCCGGGCCGTGGCCCGGGCCCGGGCCAGGTGCAGCGGATCGGAAACGATCAGCAGGGTCTGCCAGCCTTCAGCCTGCATCACGGAGCGGACATTGAAGAGATTCTCCAGGGTGTGCTGGCTCCGATCCTCCACCCGCAGGACCCCCTCAGGGAGGCCCCGGCCCCGCAGCCAGTCCCGCCCAGCCTCGGCCTCGCTGCGGGTGGCGGTGCCGGTGGTGCCCCCCGCCACGAAGATTCTCGGGGCAAGGCCCTGCCGCCACAGGGTCTCGGCGTGGGCCAGGCGGGCCTCGAAGACCGGGGTGAGCTGGTCCAACTCTAGCTGCCGCCCCAGCACGAGGATGACATCCACAGGGGTCGGCAGATCCCCGCCCGCGCTCCGGAGGACCTGCCTAAACCGGAACACCCAGGGGAAACCAGCCAGGCCCAGGAAGGCCAGGACCGCCAGCCCCAGCGAAGCCGCCCCGCCCGGTCCCAGCTTCTGGAGGAAGCTGGCGCGGGGCGGGGCGTGGTAGGGCTGGACCATGGGCACGAGTTTAGGGTTCGGAGCGCGGTTCGGATGCCTTTTTCGCATCCTTTGGATGCTCAGGCGCCGGACTCAATCCAGCCCAAGGGCACACCCCAGGGACTGGGCTCAGCCATCCGCCCGCTTTTCTGACTTCCTCTTCGCATCCTTTGGATGCTCAGGCGCCGGACTCAATCCAGCCCAAGGGCACACCCCAGGGACTGGGCTCAGCCATCCGCCCGCTTTTCTGACTTCTTGCGGTCGTTGGTGTCCAGCACGCGCTTGCGCATGCGGATGAAGTTCGGCGTCACTTCCACCAGTTCGTCGGGCTCGATGTATTCCAGGGCCTGTTCCAGGGTGTGCTCCCGGGGCGGGGTGATGCGGGTGGCCTCGTCGCTGCCGCTGGAACGCATGTTCGAGAGCTTCTTGGCCTTGGCCACGTTCACGACGAGGTCGTTCTCCCGGGCGTGCTCGCCCACGATCATGCCCTCGTAGCACTTGGTGCCGGGCTGGATGAAGATGACCCCGCGCTCCTCCAGGTTCATGAGCGCGAAGCCCACGGACTCGCACTGCTCCATGCTGATGAGCACGCCGTTCTTGCGGCTGGTGAGCTCGCCCTTGTGGGGGCCGTAGTGGCTGAAGAGGCTGTGGATGATGCCCTCGCCCCGGGTGTCGGTCATGAACTCGTTGCGGAAGCCGATGAGGCCCCGGCTGGGGATCTTGAAGTGCAGGCGCAGGCGGCCGCCCTCGTTGGCCATGTCCTGCATCTCGGCCTTGCGGTTGCCCATGTGCTCCATGGTGACGCCCATGTAGGCCTCGGGGATGTCGATGGTGACGTCCTCGTAGGGCTCGAGCTTCTCGCCCTTCTCGTTGGTGTGGAGGATCACCTCGGGGCGGCTCACGCAGAGCTCGAAGCCCTCGCGGCGCATGGATTCGATGAGCACAGAGAGGTGCAGCTCGCCGCGGCCGCTGACCTTGAAGGAATCGGGGCTGTCGGTGTCCTCCACCCGCAGGGCCACGTTGTGCTGCAGCTCCTTCTGGAGGCGCTCGCGGATGCGGCGGCTCTGGATGTACTTGCCGTCCTGGCCGGCGAAGGGCCCGGCGTTCACCATGAACATCATGGAGATGGTGGGCTCGTCGATGTCCACGTATTCCAGGGCGGTGGGGTTGGTCGCGTCTGCGATGGTCTCGCCCACGCGGATGTCCTCGATCCCGGCAATGGCCACGATCTCCCCGGCACTGCCCTCCTGGAGCTGGATGCGGGTGAGACCCTCGAAGCCGTAGAGCTGGGTGATCTTCTGCTGCTGCACGGTGCCATCGCGCTTGATGAGGGCCACGCTGTCGCCCACGTGGATGCGGCCGTTCACGATGCGGCCGATGCCGATCTGGCCCACGAAGTCGCTCCAGTCCATGAGCGTCACCAGCATCTGCAGGGGGGCGTCCGAGCTGCCGGTGGGGTGGGGGCAGTGCTTGACGATGGTGTCGAAGAGGGGGTCCAGGGTCTCGCTGGGATCGTTCATGTCCAGCATGGCGTAGCCCAGCTTCGCGCTGGCGAAGACGCAGGGGAAGTCCAGCTGCTCCTCGGTGGCGCCCAGCTCGATGAGCAGGTCGAAGACCTGATCCTGGGACCAGACGGGGCGGGCCCCGGGGCGATCCACCTTGTTGATGACCACGATGGGCCGGAGGCCCAGGGCCAGCGCCTTGCGGGTGACGAACTTGGTCTGGGGCATGGGGCCGTCGAAGGCGTCCACCACCAGCAGCACCGAATCCACCATGCTCAGCACCCGCTCGACCTCGCCACCGAAATCCGCATGGCCGGGGGTGTCCACGATGTTGAAGCGGTAGCCGCCCCAGTGCAGGGAGGTCGTCTTGGCCAGGATGGTGATGCCCCGCTCCCGCTCCTGGTCGTTGCTGTCCATGGCCCGTTCCTGGACCCGCTGGTTGTCGCGGAACATGTGGGCCCCCTTGAACAGGGCGTCCACGAGGGTGGTCTTGCCATGGTCGACGTGGGCGATGATGGCCAGATTGCGGATCTTTTCGAGAGGGGTCATCAGGCTTCCCAATGGGACCCAGGCATAGGCCGGGCAGAACCCTCGATTTTACCAGAGACGGCGGCCATTTCCGAGCGCTATTCACAGGATGGGGCACTCAGGTGCCCGGACCGGACCCTGCCCCCTTCCAATGTCATGATAGGAGACTAAGATAAGCGAACCCATACCCCGGGAGAACCCCATGCACATCAACGAACTGCTCACCGTGGTCTGCGAGCAGGGCGCCAGCGACCTCCACCTGAAGGTCGGCAACCACCCCATCGCCCGCATCCGGGGCAAGCTCACCCCCATGACCCAGTTCAAGCGGCTGGTGCAGGAGGACACCATCGCCATGGCCTACGCGATCATGGCCAGCGACAAGCAGAAGGGGAAGTTCAAGGAGAATCTCGACGTCGACATCGCCTACTCCGTGCCGAGCCTGGGCCGCTTCCGCTGCAACATCTTCAACCAGCGCGGCACCGTGGGCCTGGTGCTCCGGGTGATCCCCCGGAAGATCTACACCATCGACGACCTGATGCTCCCCAAGGTCCTGAAGACCATCTGCCAGGAGCAGCGCGGCATGGTGCTGGTGACCGGCACCACGGGCTCGGGCAAGTCCACCACCCTGGCGGCCATGATCGACCTCATCAACGCCACCCGGACCGAGCACATCCTCACCATCGAGGACCCCATCGAATACCTGCACCGGGACAACCTCAGCATCGTGAACCAGCGCGAGGTGGAGGCGGACTGCAAGACCTTCTCGACGGCCCTGCGGGCTGCCTTGCGGCAGGACCCCGACGTGATCCTGGTGGGCGAGATGCGGGATCTGGAGACCATCGAGACCGCCCTCCACGCCGCCGAGACCGGCCACCTGGTCTTCAGCACCCTTCACACCCTGGATGCCACGGAGACCATCAACCGCATCATCTCGGTCTTCCCGCCCCACCACCAGAAGCAGATCCGCCTGCAGCTATCGGCGGTGCTCAAGGGCATCATCTCCCAGCGCCTGGTACCCCGGGCGGACGGCCAGGGCCGCGTGCCCGCCGTGGAGGTCATGGTGGCCACCGAGACCGTGCGCACCTGCATCGAGGACAAGGACAAGACCAAGATGCTGAAGGACGCCATTGCCGCCGGCACCGCCCAGTACGGCATGCAGACCTTCGACCAGAGCCTCTACTTCCTGCTCAAGCAGGGCCTCATCACAGAGGAGGAGGCCCTGCTGCGCGCCACCAACGTGGGCGAGTTCAAGCTGCGCCTGGAGGGCGTCATGGCCACCTCCGACCTGGCCAAGGCCAACATGGAGCGGGGCATGTCCATCGCCCAGGGCGGAGGCCGGGAATCCGGTGGCCCGCCGCCGCCGCCCGTCGTGGCCCAGCCCAGCAGGCCCCCCATCGCCGGCCCGCCCATCCCCGACGTGAAAATCACCCTGGCACGGTAGCCGTCCTTCACCTATTCTGGCTTTCCCACCCCCGGACCGAGGTTCCCGATGATCAAGATCGATATCGCCAATTCGCTGATGAAGGTGCATCCCTGCTCGCGCGCCACGGCCCTCCAGGTGGTGGACCTGCTCACCGAGCGCCTCAAGGATGCCCTGCTCAACGGGCACCGCATCGAGATCCGCGGCTTCGGCGTCTTCGAGCCCCGGCCCCGCAAGCGGGGCATGGGCCGCAACATCAAGACCGGCGCCAGCGTCCAGATCCCGAAGGGCAAGAGCATTCGCTTCAAGCCCGGGAAGGACCTGCGGGAGATCGAGGTCGACTAGGCGCTCAACGCTGTGCGTGGAGCGACCGGAAGAAGACTGGGAGGATGAGGGATGGAAGAATCACCCCGCCGCCCCGAGATCACCTATCCCACTCGGGTCCCCATGAAGATCATCGGGCGCCAGGAAGAAATGCGCCCCGACATGATCCTGGACCTGATCCTCACCCACCTGGGTCCCCAGGCTGATGGCGATGAGCGGCATCAGTTCAACTGCCGGGGCGCCTTCATCAGCTACACCTTCTGGATCACCCTGCCCCACGACCAGGCCGAGACCCCGCTGCGGGAGGCGATCCAGAAGCTGCCGGGCGTGGTGATGCAGCTATAGGGCTCGGTCCCGATTTTTCGCCGTTCCTTGCGAAAATCGCGAACGCGATTTTCGTTAACGCGCGGGCGCAGCCCGCGCGCATTCGGACTGCTGGTTAGAGAACTACGGCCGCAACGTCCCCATCATGCGCGGGTACGGGATGGTCTCTCTGACATGAGGCAAATGGCAGATCCACGCCACGGCCCGCTCGAGGCCCATGCCGAAGCCGGCGTGGGGGACGCTGCCGTACTTGCGGACATCCAGGTACCACTCGTAGTCGGCGCGGTTGAGCTGGTGGTGCTCGATCTGGTCCAGGAGGAACTGCAGATCGCTGGCGCGCTCGCCGCCACCGATGACCTCGCCGTAGCCTTCCGGGGCCAGCAGATCCGCGCCCAGGGCCAGGCGCGGGTCCAGGGGATCCGGCTCCATGTAGAAGGCCTTGAAAACCTTCGGGAACCGGTGCACCCACAGCGGCTTATCCGTGGCGTTCATGAGGATGGTCTCGTCGTCGTTGCCGAAGTCCTCGCCCCACTGGATGTCGCTGCCCAGGGTCTTCAGCTTCTCCACGGCTTCGGTGTAGGTCATGCGGTCGAAGGTGGTGTTCAGCGCCGTCTCCAGAGGCGCAGTGTCGCGCTCGAGGATCTTCAGCTCCTCCTGGCGGCCTTCGAGCACCCGCTGGATGAGGAACTTGGTCATGCGCTCGCCCAGGACCATCACGTCCTCCAGGTGGGCGAAGGCCACTTCCGGCTCGACCATCCAGAACTCCGTAAGATGGCGGCGGGTCTTGCTCTTCTCGGCCCGGAAGGTGGGGCCGAAGCAGTAGGTCTTGCCGAAGGCGGCGATGCCAGGCTCCTGGTAGAGCTGGCCCGACTGGCTCAGGAAGGCCTGCCCTTCGTGGAAATAGTCGGTGCTGAAGAGGGTGCTGGTGCCTTCGCAGGCGCTGGGGGTGAGGATGGGGGCATCAAGGAGCGTGAAGCCGTCCCCGTCGAAGAAATCGCGGATGCCCTTCACGAGGGTGTGGCGAATGCGGAGGATGGCCCACTGCCGGCGGCTGCGCAACCAGAGGTGGCGGTTCTCCATGAGGAACTCGGTGCCGTGCTCCTTGGGGGTGATGGGGAAGTCCGAGCTCCCGCCGATGAGCTCCAGGGATTTCACCAGCAGCTCTGGCTGGCCGGTCTTGGGGTGCTGCTGCACCAGGCCCGTCAGGCTGATGGCGGATTCCTGGGTCAACCGGCCCGCCAGCTCGTAGCTCGCGGGGTCGGCCTCCGCGACGCCCACCACGCACTGCACGAAGCCGGAGCCATCCCGCAGCTCGATGAATCGGGTCTTGCTGGTGCGGGCATTGCGCACCCAGCCCCGCAGCCGGACGGTCTCACCGATCTGGTCGGTGAGGAAGCGGACTTCGGTGAAGGGCTGGCTGCTCACGGGGACTCCAGGGCCGAATCCTCCATTGTGCCCTGAGAACAGTCGTGGCTCCAGGGGCGGGGCTACTCGGCCGCCTTCTTCTCCCGGAACTTCCCCGAGATCGCCAGCTGCATGCCCTTGAGGTGGGCCATGACCCGCTCCAGCTTCTGGCGGGCGATGTCCTGGAACTGCATCTGCTGGATGAGGGCGAAGACCAGGTCCTGCAACTCCTGGTTGGTGCGCTCCAGATCGGCGATCTCGGCTTCCCGGCCCTTCAGCTTGCCGAGGCCGGCCTCCTGCTTGAGGTAGCCGATGCCATGGAAGACCCTGTCGGTGCTGGCCAGCATGGCCTCCACCCGCTCCAGGATCTTCTCCATCTCCTTTTCCGTATGGCTGATGGAGGTCTCGATCTGGGGCACGATGCGGTGCTCCCCTTCGGCCTTGGACGGCGCCAGCTCGATGAGCTTCCTCAGGCCTTCATCGAGTCGCTCTTCCAGGCTGAGGTCGGCCAGCACGGCCTTGCCCTTGGTCCGCCCGATGCCATGGCTGGCGATGAGGGCAGCGTCCAGGAGGGTGACCACTCGTTCCCCTTGCACGATAAAGCCCTCGACCCAGGCCCCATCCACCCCTGCCAGCAGGGGACTGGCCGTGACGATATCGCCTTCGGGCACGGCGACCACCGCGTCCACCGCATCGACCAGCAGCCCCGTGGCTGTCCCGGCGAGGTCCAGCACCAGGATGGTGCCCGTCTTCGAGGCCTCCAGGGGAGGTAGGGACATCCGCACCCGCAGGTTCACCACGGGCACCACCCGGCCCCGCAGGTCCAGGATGCCCTCCACGGACCGGGGCATGTGGGGCAGCTTGTTCAGTTCCCGGAAGGGGGTGATCTCCGCCACGTGCTCCAGGGGGAGCCCGTAGGCGCGGTCATTGAGGAAGAAGGTCATGAACCGGTGTTGGACCGATTCCCGGCCCTCGCTGTGGGCCTTGGCCGAGGGTGCGGCACCAAGGGTCACACGGCCTCCTGGACGGCGAGCTGCAGCAGTTCGGCGGGATCCAGGATGAGCACCACGCCGCCATCGCCCATGATGGAGGCCCCGCTGATGCCCGGCAGGCTGGCCAGGTAGGGCGCCAGGGGCTTGATGACCACTTCCTGGCGGCGCACAAAGGCATCCACGATGATGCCCATGCGCCTGCCGGCGGCGGAGATCACCACCACAGAAAGGCCATCCACCTCGTCGGCGGGATTGTCCGGGGCCGCCGACCGGAGCAGGTGCTTGAGGCGGCACACGCCCAGCACTTCGCCCCGCAGGTTGATGGCCTGCCGGCTCGTGAGGTGGGAGATGCTGTCCGGCGGGACGATGAGCGTCTCTTCGACGGCGGTGCCGGGCAGGGCGAACACCTGGTTGCCGCTCTTCACCAGCAGGGCATCGATGATGGCCAGGGTGAGGGGGAGCTTGATGGTGAAGACGGAGCCCTTGCCCACGGTGGAGCGGACCCCCACCCGGCCGTTGAGCTTGCGCACATTGGAGCGCACCACGTCCATGCCCACGCCTCGGCCGGAGATGTCGGTCACGACGGCGGCCGTGCTGAAGCCCGGGGCGAAGATCAGCTCGATCACTTCCTCATCCGGCATGGCATCGGCGCGTTCCTGGGTCAGGACGCCCTTCTCCACCGCCTTGGCCCGGATGACCTTGGGGTCGATGCCCTTGCCATCGTCCTCGATCTCCACCACCACGCTGTCGCCCTCGTGGCGGGCGCGGAGGATCACGGTGCCCACCTCGGACTTGCCGGACTTGACCCGGGCCTCCGGCAGCTCGATGCCGTGATCGGCGCTGTTGCGGATGAGGTGGATCATCGGATCGCCCAGCTCTTCGATGATGCTCTTGTCGATCTCGGTGTCCTCACCCACCAGCTGGAGGTCGATCTTCTTGCCGCTGGCCTTGGCCAGGTCCCGCAGCATGCGCGGGAACTTGGAGAAGATGGTTTTGACGGGCACCATGCGGATGCCCAGGACCGAGGCCTGGATCTCCTTGCTGACGTGATCCAGGTACACCGAGGCGTGGGCCAGTTCCTTCACCACCCCCGAGGCCTGGTGGCCATTGACCATGGGCAAGAGCCGCTCGACCAGGTGGCTGATCATGGTCTTGCTGATGATGAGCTCGGCCACGATGTTCATGAACTGCTCGAGCTTGGCCTGGCTCACGCGGATGGTATCGGAGCTGCTCTTCTCGTCCGAGTTGCGACGGCCGGTCTTCCGGCGATCCTCGGCGGCTGGGGCATCCCCTTCGCCGCCCACGCTCTCGCCAGCCAATCCCAGGGTCAGGGGGTGGAAGGTGAGGGTGGCGTTGGAGACCGCGCCGAAGATCTTGCGGATCTCCTCGATGGGTTCGGTGGCCTCGATGAGCAGCACGAGGTCGAGGTGGAAGGCCTTGGGCTCAAAGGAGCCGAGGTCCACCAGGGGCTGCCGGGGAATCATCTGGGAGTGGAGGAGGCGTCCCACCAGCTCCACCATCTGGAACATGGAGAAGGGGTTGAAGGCCGTGCCGTAGATGGCGCTGGCCAGTTCCACGTGGATACCGAAGACCGTCTTGCCGGTCGCCAGGGCCGCCGCGGCCGCCTTGCGCCCGCCCTCGTTCACTCCCGCCAGGGCAGCCGGCAGCTGCAGTTCCCCCGTGGCGATCTCGGCCTTGACGGCCACGGTGGCCGCCCCGCCCTGTTTCAGGGACTCGAGGTTCCGGATCAGCTCGCTGGGATCGGGATCTTCCGCCTCCCCCTGCTTCCGGACCTGGACGCGGACATCCTCCACCAGCACCTTGAGCATGTCCACGGTCTCGAAGAGCAGCTCCATGACCCGCTCGTTGAGCTCCATCCGCGACTTGCGGAGGTCGTCCAGCACGTTCTCGCCGATATGGGCGAGGGACAGCACCTTCTGCAGCCCCAGGAAGCCCGCGGCGCCCTTGATGGTATGGACGCTGCGGAAGATGGCGTTCAGCAGGTCCAGGTCGCCCGGGGATTCCTCGAGGGCCAGGAAGTTGGTCTCGATCTGCTCGAAATGCTCCTGCGCCTCGACGAGGAAGTCCTCGTAGAAGCTGGGATCGTCGAGGGCGAAATCGCTCATGGTTCACCCACCCTGTTGGCCGTGCCCCGACGGCCCTGGAGGCCCTGCAGCTGCTCGGTCTCGGCGTCTGTCAGAAGCTGTTTCAGTTCGAGCAGGAAGATCATCCCGTTGTCGAGGCGGGCCACCTTCTCGATGTAGCGGTTGGCGCCCACGGCAGTCACCGCCGGTGGAGGCCCGAACCGGTGCAGGTCCACGGGCCGGACTTCATCCACCGCGTCCACCACGAGCCCGGTGAAAACCCCGCCGATGCTGGTGATGAGGATCCTGGAGATGGTCGTCGCGTCGACGCGCTCCAGGCCGAAACGGGTGCGGAGGTCCACCACGGGCATCACCTCCCCACGGAGGTTGAGCACGCCATCCACGAACTGGGGGGCGCGGGGCACCGGGGTGATCTGGCCCACCATGATGATCTCGCGGACTTCGTGAAGCCTCAGGCCGTAGCTCTCGGGGCCGAGCCTGAACACCACCAGTTCCAGACTGGGGATGGCCTCCTGGGCGCGGTTTTCATTGAGCCCCAGGCCCTGGCCCATGGCCGCGATCTTGTCCTGGTCGTCGCCGGTGATGATCTTGAGGACATTGATGAGGCTCACCATGCGGCCCGGCAGGAGGAGGATGCCCTCCAGGTGCTCCCGCTCGGCCTCGGAAAGGGTCTGCGGCGGTGGCAGGGTCTGGCCATCCTGGACCCTCAGGATCTCCTGGATCTCGTCCACCACCACGCCGATCTTGGCAGCCCCGAAGGACAGCAGGACCACCATGTCCCGCTTGCGATCACCGGCATCCTCCTGGATGGAGAGGATCTCGGACAGGTCCACGAGGGGCATGACCTGGTCCCGCAGGCAGATGACGCCCAGGACGTAGTCCGGCGCGTCCGGCACCTTGGTGACCGGGGGCAGTTCCACGATCTCCTCCACCTCGTGGAGGGCGATCCCAAAGGACTCTGAGCCCAGGCGGAAGGTGACGAAGGGGCGGCCATCCTCTTCGAGGTCCTCCTCGAAGTCGTCGGCCATGCCCGTGACGGTCCCGGCCAGGCCCAAGTCCAGGTCGGCCCGCCGGGACAGTTCCGCGCTGTCCAGGAGCTTGTCCAGGTGGATGAGCGTGATCAGCCGGGTGCCCACCGTGACCATGCCGGCCAGGTATTCGGCGCGGATGCCCGCCACGAGGGGGGGCGTTTCCCGGACGCTGTGGTCCTCCAGACGCACCACTTCTGCCACCGAGTCCACCTGCAGGCCCGTGGAGCCGCTGGCCAGCCTCAGCACGATGATGCGGGTCTTGGGGGTGGCCTCCTGGGGAGCCAGGTGGAAACGGATGCGGCTGTCGATGACGGGGATGATCAAACCGCGGAGGTTGAGGACGCCCAGGATGAAGCTGGGGCTGCCGGGCACCGGGGTCAGGTCCGTGCGATGGGTGATCTCCTGCACCCGGTCGATGTCGAGGCCGAATTCCACGCCATCCAGGGTGAAGGTCACCATCTGGCCGGAGGGCACCAGCTCCGTGGCAAGGAGGGCCTGGGTGGACTCGGCGGCCATGGCTTACCCCTTCTTCTGGGATTTGAAGGCCTCGATCACCGCATCGGCGTGGGCCTTGTTCTCGTCGGGCGTGGTGCCTGTCTGGGCGATGGTGTGGCTGATGGAGGGGCGCTCGGCGTCGCTCTTCAGCCCCGTGCCCAGCAGGTCCACGATGTAGTCGTGGATCTGGCGCAGGTGGTAGACGATCCGTTCCAGCTTCTGCCGGGTGATGTCCTGGAACTGCATGAGGTCCATGGCCTCGAACACCTTGTCCTGGATCTCCTTGCTGGCGCTCATGACCTCGTGGATGGCCTTCTGCGCGCCTGCGGTCTGGGCGCCTTCGTGGGTCATCATGTCGGTAACGAGCTGTTGCTGGCGGGCCACCAGGCGGCCGATCTGGTCCAGCTGGTCCATGACCTTGTTGGACTCCCGTTCCGTCACGGCGGTGACCGTGTCCAGCTCGGAAATCACATGGCCGCTGCCGTCCTTGTGAGGTTCGGCCGCAACGGCCTGGGCCGGAGCCGATGGGGCCGGGGCGGACTCCGCAGCAGGGGCCTTCACGGCCGCCTTGGGCTTCTTGGGGGATTTTCCGCCTCCGGCGAGGAGGGCGTCGATTTCAGACTGGTCCATGGCGCTCTCCCTACCCGAGGAGGGATTCGATCTTTTCCTTGAGGGTCTCCGGGGTGAATGGCTTCACCACGTAGTTGTTCACGCCGGCCTGGAGGGCTTCCACGATGTCCTCCTTGGCGGCATTGGTCGTCACCATGAGGATCGGAATGGCCGGGTTCTGGCCACGCACGGTCTTCACGAACTCGAGGCCATCCATCTCCGGCATGTTCCAGTCGGTGATGATCATTTCCACCCCGCCCTGGCCGAGCTTCTCGAGCCCGCTCTTGCCGTTTTCACCCTCCACCACGTCGGAATAGCCGATGCGGGAGAGGGTGTTGATGATGATGCGCCGCATCGTCGAGGAATCGTCCACGATGAGGATCTTCACGGGGGCCTCCTGGGAAGGATGTTGAAACGAGATCAGACAGAGGGGGGGGGCGCAGAGGCCTCCAGGAACTTCACGAGGGCTTCAAGGTCATCGGGGTAGACGTTCTGGAATTTGATGCCCAGCTCATAGCCACCCGTATCCATCTGCTCCACCCGGACGACCATGCCCAGGGCGACCAGGGGCCGCACATCCGCGTCATGGACCGGGCCGAAATGATTCTGATAGCGCCCCCAGCCGGGAACCCGGAGTTCCAGCTTGAGCAGGGCTCCCAGGGGGTAGGCCCGGGGGGAATCCAGCAGCAGACCACCGCCGGAGACATCCTTATAACTGCTGGTGGCGGGGATGTCCCCCTTGTGGAAGCTCAGCTCCTGGAAGCTCAGACTGGCCTCCAGGGGGATCCGTTGGTACTGTCGCCGTTCCTGACTCATGGGGCGTCCTCAGATGGGGCATCGGAGGGGGGGGCTCCCGACTTGAATCCTGCAAAAGCTGCCCCCACCCCCCCGGGCCGGTCCCGGGCTCGGCGGGGGGCCGGTCCAAGTATTCGAGCGCCCCGCGATGGGTCCAGGCGGGATGCACCGCCAGGAAGTGCCCGCAGGGCGATGTGGTGGCATCGTTCAAGGGCGCTGACGCCGCGGGGGAGGCTCCGACTCTGCGAGCTGGCGAGCAGGAGGACCCGGCGAGGCAGGGTCCGTGAGGCGGAGGCGCCTGGGCCCATCCCAATGGGCGTGTGGCGGCGTGCGTCGCGAGGCTGCGTCAGGCTCGGATCGCGTAGTACCCGCTACGCTTACCTCGCCTTCCTTGCCTGGCTCGCACGGCGGCGCACGCGCGGGGCATTCCAATTACTTGGACCGGCCCCTAGACTGAAAACCGTGCGCGCGCCCCGTGGGGGCGCACCCCGGAGGTCCCATGCCCGCTGCCCCAGGCCCCTGCCCCATGGACTCCGGCCAGATGGAGGCCACCCTCCACCGGCTGGCCACTGACCTGGTGGCTCGGCTCCAGCCCCAGGAAGAGCTGGTCCTCCTGGGCATCCGGTCCCGGGGACTGCCCCTGGCCGAGCGCCTGGCCCTGCTGCTGCGGGCCGCCACCGGGGCGACCGTGCCCGTGGGTGCCCTGGACATCACCCTCTACCGCGACGACCTCACGGAGATGGTGGGCAGCCCCATCGTCCGGCCCACCGAGATCCCCTTCACCCTGACGGACCGCACGGTGGTCCTCGTGGATGACGTTCTCTACACGGGCCGAACGGTCCGGGCGGCCATGGATGCCCTCCTGGATCACGGCCGGCCCCACCGGGTCATGCTCCTGGTCCTGGCGGAACGCAGCGGTCGGGAACTGCCCATCCAGGCGGACCTGGCGGGCCTGCGGGTGGAGATCCCCAAGGGCCATCGGGTGGCCGTGCGGCTGAAGGAGATCGACGGCGAGGATGGCGTGACCGTGGAGGCCTGCTGATGCCCTCCAGTCGCTACATCTTCCCCCACAAGCACCTCCTGGGCATCCAGCCCCTCAGCCCCCAGGACATTACCGCCATCCTGGACCAGGCCCTTGCCTTCGAGGAGGTCTGCGAGCGCCCCAACATCAAGATCGTCCCCGCCCTGCGCAAGAAGCTGGTGGTGAACCTCTTCTTCGAGAACAGCACCCGGACGAGAAACAGCTTCGAGATCGCCGAGAAGCGGCTTTCGGCCGAGATCATCAACTTCGACGCGGACACCAGCAGCCTGACCAAGGGCGAGACCCTCATCGACACGGCCATGAACCTCCAGGCCATGCACCCGGATCTCATCGTCATGCGCCACAGCGCCCCCGGGGCCCATGCCCTCCTCTCCCGGCACATGAAGGCCAGCATCATCAACGCCGGGGACGGCGCCCACGAGCATCCCACCCAGGCCCTCCTGGATGCCTACACCCTGCGGAAGCGCTTCGGCCGGCTGGAGGGCCTGCGGGTGGCCATCGTGGGCGACATCCGGAACAGCCGGGTGGTTCGCTCCAACCTCTGGCTTCTCACGAAGATGGGAGCCAAGGTCACCCTGGTGGGACCGCCGACCCTGGTGCCCCAGGAGCTGAAGGCCACCTGGCCCACCATCAGCATCAGCCACGACTTCGACGCCGTGATCCCCGACCAGGACGCCATCATGATGCTGCGGGCCCAGTTCGAGCGGGGCACCGGCGCCTACATCCCCGGCCAGGGCGAGTACAGCCGCTTCTACCAGCTCAACCCAGCCCGCATGAAGCGCGCCAGGAAGGACGTGGTGGTCCTGCACCCGGGCCCCATCAACCGGGGGCTCGAGATCACCAGCGACGTGGCCGACGGCCCCAACAACCTGATCCTCGACCAGGTGACCAACGGCGTCCCCGTCCGCATGGCCGTGCTTTACCTGCTGTCCAATCAGCATGGAGAGCAGGTGCCTTGAGCGCCCCCGTCGAAATCCTGTCCCGCCTGCTCTGGCTGCGCGATACGGCCGCTCTTCCCGACAAGGCCCTGGCGGCCCAGCTGGGGCTGGCGCCCGAGGCCCTGGCCGCCCTGGTCCAGGCCCACCCGGAGCGGTTCCACGAATCCCTGGTGTTCCCCCTCAGCGCCGAGGAGCGCCAGAAGATCCCCGATGCCCCGGTGCTGGCCTTCACCGAGGCGGGCGCGGCCCTGCTGACGGGCCTGCTGCCTGGAAAGGAGGCCGCTCTGCTGGCGCTCCTACCCGCCTTCGTGGAGGCCCGCCACGTGCTGACCTCCCAGGCGGAGCTGGCCGCGCGAGTCACGGCCCTGGAGCAGAAGCTGGAAGTCGTCCTCAAGGCGATGCAGGGTGACGGGGAGAGCGAGCCCCACGTGGACCAGCCCATCGGCTTCGTGACCGAGGATCTGCCCAAGGGACTGAAGGCAAAGCAGCGCACGGCCAGGAAGGGATGAACCACCCATGATCCAAGGCCCCATCACCCTCCTCATCCTCGACGGCTTCGGGGACGGCCCCCGGAACGCCTTCGACGCCACCTTCCTGGCGGCCATGCCCCGGTTCAATGCCCTGCGGAGGACCTACGCCACCACCCAGCTCTCCACCAGCGGCGAGGCCGTGGGCCTTCCGGAGGGCCAGTTCGGCAATTCCGAGGTGGGCCACATGAACCTGGGGGCCGGTCGCGTGGTGTGGCAGGAGCTCACCCGCATCGATGCGGCCATCCGCCGGGGCGGCTTCCGGGAGAACCCGGCCATCGGCGCCCTCCTGGCGGACCTCAAGGCCACCGGGAAGCGGCTCCACCTGCTGGGCCTGGTGAGCGATGGCGGGGTGCATAGCCATCAGAATCACCTGGTGGCCCTGGCCCAGTGGGCCCAGGCCGAGGGCGTGCCCACCACCATCCACGCCATCACCGACGGCCGGGACACGGGCCAGAAGAGCGCCGACGGCTTCCTCCAGTGGCTCAGCTTCCAGCTGCGGAACACGCCGCTGGTGACCATCGGCTCGGTGTGCGGCCGCTACACCGCCATGGACCGGGACAAGCGCTGGGAGCGCACGGAACAGGCGTGGAGGCTCTACGTGGATGGCGAGGCGACCCAACAGGCTTCGGACGCCCTGGGGGCCATCGCCGCCGCCTACGCCCGGGGCGAAACGGACGAGTTCGTGGCCCCCACCCGCCTCGACGCCTTCGAGCCCTTCGCGGACGGGGACGGCATCCTCTTCTTCAACTTCCGGGCGGACCGGGCCCGGCAGCTGTCCCACGCCCTGGTGCATCCGGCCTTCGCGGGCTTCAAGCCGAAGCATCGCCCCGCCGTGAAGCTGCTCACCTTCACCGCCTACGATGTGGAACTCGATCCCTATGTCGCCGTGGCCTACCCGCCCCAGAGCCTGAACCTCATCCTGGGGGAGCTCATCAGTGCAAAGGGCTGGAAGCAGTTCCGCACCGCCGAGACCGAGAAATACGCCCACGTGACCTACTTCTTCAACGGGGGGCGGGAGGAACCCTTTGAAGGCGAGGCGCGGCGCCTGGTGCCCTCGCCCAAGGTGGCCACCTACGACCTGCAGCCGGAGATGAGCCTGGCGGAGGTGAGCCAGGGCCTGGAGGCCGCCATCCGGTCCGGGACCTACCGTCTGCTGGTCTGCAACCTGGCCAACCCGGACATGATCGGCCACACCGGCGATCTCGCGGCGGCCATCACCGCCTGCGAGGCCGTGGACGCCGCCGTGGGCCGCATCGCGGATGCCACCCTGGCCATGGGGGGGGCCCTCTTCATCACCGCCGACCACGGCAACTGCGAGTGCATGCGCGACGAGGGCGGCAACCCCCACACGGCCCACACCCTGAACCCCGTGCCCGCCGTGCTCGTGGCC
Organism: Candidatus Geothrix skivensis; assembly: GCA_016721195.1. GTDB lineage: Bacteria > Acidobacteriota > Holophagae > Holophagales > Holophagaceae > Geothrix > Geothrix skivensis. The sequence continues at coordinate 108,440 of JADKIO010000013.1, forward strand.
CAGGGCTTCGAGGCCCGCCAGCTCCGCATGGGCGGCGCCCTCAGCGACGTGGCCCCCACGCTCCTGAAGCTCTTCGGCCTGGAGCAGCCCTCCGTCATGGACGGCAAGAGCCTGATCTTCGGATGAAAGTTGCATTCATCGGCACCCATGGCGTGGGCAAGACCACCCTCTGCTACGAGCTGGCGGCAGCCCTCAAGCGGGAGGGCGTCCATGTGGACATCGTGAAGGAGGTGGCGCGCCTCTCCCCTCTGCCCATCAACCAGAAGACCTCCCTGGAGGCCCAGACCTGGATCTTCCTCACCCAGATGGCCGAGGAGATCCGCTCCGGCAGCCAGCATGACGTGCTGGTCTGCGACCGCAGCGTGCTGGACAACTACGCCTACCTGATGCTGGCCTGCGGCCGACAGCTGCCCATCGAGCGCTTCATGCACCACTGGATGAAGAGCTATGACCTGCTCTTCAAGGTGCCCTTCAGCGGCCAGCTGGCCGCGGATGGCGTCCGGGATACGGATACCTTCTTCGCCGAGGCGGTGGATCAGCTGGTGGATCGGCTGCTGGCGGAGCGATCCCTGCCCCACGAGCGCCTGGAGCCCGGCGCCCGTCCAGGCTGGATCGAGCGGGTGAAGGAGGTGGTGCTGAACCACCCCAAGGGGCAGAGGCGGCTCATCTGACACACCCTTCTCATGCCGGGGGAAAAGGGAACCGATGGGTCGACAGGCGGCGGGTGTCCGTCCAGGAGGCCCCGTGCTCAAGTCAGCGCGCACCATCGGAACCCGGCTCTTCCTGGCCACGGGGGTCGCCGGGGTGCTCTTCCTGGGCTCCCTGGTGGTGGCCCTTTCCGGCCTCCGCTCAGGGCAGGCTACGTTCAATGCCTATGCCGAGGAGTCCGCCCCCGAGCTGCTGATGTACACCCAGCTCTATGCCAGCGGCCTCCAGACCGGCCAGGCCATCCGCAATGCCGTGCTGGACCCATCCAATCCAAAGGCCTTCCAGAACTACGACGCGGCCCTCAAGGAATTCGCCGGGACCCTGCAGCGGGGCATCGCCCTGACGGCCGATACCCCGGACCGGCAGAAGGCCCTGCGGGAGGTCGGAACCCAGTGGGAGGCCCTGGTCCGCCTCCAGGAACCCATCAAGGACAAGACCCTCGATCAGGCGGCGGCGATCACCCTCCTGAACAAGCAGGCCACCCCGGCCTGGCGGGCCATCAAGGACCGGCTGCTCGCCCTCATGAAGCAGCAGGAGGAAAGCATGGCGGCCATCAAGGCGGCCTCCCTCCGGACCCAGAACAACACCATGAAGCTGGCACTGGGGGTGGGGCTCCTGGCGGGTGTCCTGGGCACGACCCTGCTCCTCCTCACCATCCGGGACCTCCAGCGGCGTCTGGGGGACCTGGGGCGCGCCATGGGCTACCTGGCCAGCGGCAAGGGCGATCTCACCCGCCGCCTGCCCGTCGAAGGTCAGGATGAGATCGGGGACATCGCCCACAAGGCCAACCAGCTGACGGAGTTCTACCAGCAGTTCTTCCAGCGCCTGGGGCTCCACTCCCAGGGCGTCGCCAGCGGTTCCACCCAGCTGTCCGCCACGGCCGACTCCCTCTCCGGCACCGCCACCCAGCTGGACGACAGCGCCCGGTCCACCCAGACCAGCTCCCAGACCATGGCCACTGCCATGAAGACCCTCTCGACCTCCCTGGCGGACGTGATGACCCTGGCGGAAGCCTCCCGCCGGCACTCGGCCGCCTCGGAGCAGGCGATCCAGCATGGCATCGCCACCGGGCAGGACACGGCAAAGGCCATGGAAGCCATCAGCCAGGCCACCGCCCAGATGATCCAGGCGGTTTCCGTCATCCAGGACATCGCGCGGCAGACCAACCTGCTGTCCCTCAATGCCGCCATCGAGGCGGCGAAGGCGGGCCAGATGGGCAAGGGCTTCGCGGTGGTGGCCGAGGAAGTCCGCAAGCTGGCCGAGCGGTCCGGCCAGGCCACCCACGAGATCAACGAGCTCATCGCGGCCACGGATGGAGCCCTGGGCAAGGGCACGGTGACGGTCCAGGCCACCACCAAGGCCCTCCAGCAGATCCACACCCACATGGACGAAACCGTCGAGACGGCCACCCGGATCGGTCTGGCCGCCGGGGAGCAGGCCCGCATCAGCCAGGAGGTGGGCTCCCTGGTGGGCCGGGTCTCGGAGGACGTCGCCCGCAATGCGGCCGCCAGCCACCAGCTGTCGGCTACCATCTCCGAGGTGGCCAGCACGGCGGCGGAGCTGTCCCGGATCGCCGAAAGCATTCGGGGGGAAGTGGCCCAGTTCCGGGTCTAAAACCTCGAAGCCTCTCTTGTGACCCAGTTCTCCAGAATAGGACTGGAGCCGTCCTGACTCCGGGTAGATGATGTCTGGGATGCTTGAATGGAGGTTTTCATGGCCCAGGACAAGACTCAGCCAGTGCGCGGCGGCAGCTTCATGTTCCACCCCGCCGGTTCCTTGCCCCAGGCCACCCCAGAGGAGAACAGTGAAGAAGCCCTGGCCATCGCCGAGGCGGCCCGGGACTTCGTGAATGGCGAGATCCTGCCCCGGGACGAGGAGATCGATCATCTCGACCTGGAACTCACCCGGGAGCTGTTGGCCAAGGCTGGCGACCTGGGCATCCTGGGCATCGAAGTTCCCGAGGCCTACGGCGGCCTGGACCTGGACAAGAAGACCGCCCTTCTAGTTCTCGAGGAGATGGCCAAGCAGGCCAGCTTCTCCACCAGCTACACCGCACACACCAGCATCGGCACCATGCCCATCGTCTACTTCGGGAACCATGAGCAGAAGGCCAAGTACCTGCCCAAACTGGCCTCCGGCGAGTGGTGCGCGGCCTACGCCCTGACCGAAGCGGGCAGCGGCTCCGACGCCCTGGGGGCCAAGGCCACCGCCGTGCTGCAGGACGGTCACTGGGTGCTGAACGGCACCAAGGCCTGGATCACCAACGCCGGCTTCGCCGATGTCTTCGTGATCTTCGCCAAGATCAACGGCAGCCACCTCAGCGCCTTCATCGTCGAGAAGACGGATCCCGGCATCAGCACCGGGGCGGAAGAAAAGAAGCTGGGCATCAAGGGCAGTTCCACCCGGACCGTCATCCTGGAGAACTGCCGCATCCCCGAGGACCGCCTCCTGGGTGGCAAGGGCAAGGGCGCCCGCATCGCCCTGGGCATCCTCACGGTGGGGCGCTTCAAGCTGGGCGCCAGCTCTGTGGGCGCCGGCAAGCGGGTGCTGGAATACACCCTGAAATACGCCGCCGAGCGCACCCAGTTCGGCAAGCCCCTCAACGCCTTCGGCCTCATCCAGCAGAAGCTGGCCAACATGGCCATGCGGATCTTCGTGGGCGAGAGCATGAGCTTCCGCACCATCGGCTGCCTGGACGACGCCCTGGCCCTCACCAGCTGGGAGAGCGAGACCGGCGGGGCCGACAAGATGAAGGCCATCGACGAGTACGCCATGGAAGCCTCCATGTCCAAGGTCTGGGGCAGCGAAGCCCTCTTCGCCACCGCCGATGACGCCGTGCAGGTGTTCGGGGGCGCGGGCTTCAGCGCCGAGTACCCCCCCGAGAAGATCTACCGGGACTGCCGCATCAACCGCATTTTCGAAGGCACCAACGAGATCAACCGGCTGCTCATCGCCCAGACCTTCCTCAAGCGTTGCGGTGGGGCCGATGGGCTGCCGCTGGCGGCGGCAGCGGCGGCTGCGCTGGACCTGCCCAAGGACGACCTGCTGCGGACCGTGGCCCTCTCCAAGGCCCGGGCCCTGAAGGTGATCGCCCTGGCCCAGGCCGAGCACGGGCCCAAGATCCTCGACAACCAGGAGGCGGCGGCCCGCATCAGCAACCTGCTGCTGGAGATCTACGCCATGGAATCCGCCGTGGTCCGGGCCCAGAAGATGGTCGAGACCGGGCACCGCTGGGCCGGACTGGCCCTGGACATGGCCACCCTCCACGCCCAGGAGGCCTGGAACCGCATCCAGTCCGAGGCGCGCATGCTGGCGGCGGAACTGGCTTCGGACTCGGTCCTGGACACCCTGGTGGCGGACCTGCTCGCCATGCAGGCCCCGGCGCCCGTGGCCCTGTCCATCCTGCGCCGGAGCATCGCCCAGGCGCTCGTGGATCAGGGGCGCTACCCGATCTCGGCCGTCTAGAAGCCTGTCATTTCTCCCCGGTGTGCAGGGCCACGATGCCCCCCGTGAGGTTCGTCCAGCGGACCTCGCGGAAGCCCGCGGCCTCCAGCTCTCCGGCGAGAGAGCGCTGGTCTGGGAAGGTGCGGATGCTCTCCGGCAGGTAGGTGTAGGCCGAGGCATCCCCGCTGATCCAGGCGCCGACCCTGGGCAGCACCCGCAGGCTGTACCAGTCGTAGAAGGCTTTCAGGCCCGGAAACGCCGGGGTGCTGAACTCCAGGATCGTGAGTCGGCCACCCGGGCGCAGCACGCGCAGGAACTCGGCGTAGGCCAGGGGACGGCGCTCGACGTTCCGGATGCCATAGCAGATGGTGAGGCCATCGAAGCTGCCCTCGCGGAACGGGAGGCACTGGGCATCGGCATCGCTGGAGGCCCAGATGCGTTGGGCGTGGCCCTTGCGGCGGAACTTGGCGGGGCCCAGGCGCAGCATGGCGTGGGTGAAGTCCGTGCTGACCACGTCGGCGCCCCGGCGGGCCAGGGCCAGGCTGGAATCGCCGGTCCCCGCCGCCACGTCCAGGAACCGCTTGCCGGGACCGGCGCCGCTGGCCCGGGCCATGCGCCACCACCACCAGAAGTCCGCCCCCCCGGAAAGCACGTGGTTCAAGACATCGTACCTGCCGGCGATGGCCGAAAACATCTGCTGCACTTTCCGGCCTTCCGGCATCCAACCTCCGCGGGACCTTTCATTGAACCAGAGGTCCGCGTTTACCCGAAGTATGGAGGCCATTGACTAGAAGTAGAGGCTAGCCAAGAGCCGCCTGGCCCCCCATCTTGATCCCTACCCCAATCCGGAGGACAGCGATGAGCACGACGACCGCAGAGCAGGTCAAGGGAGGCAGTTTCCTCCTGACCCCCATCGGGGCCATGCCCCAGTTCGTCCCCGAGGATTTCGGCGACGATGCCAAGGAGTTCGCCCGGGCCGCCAAGGAGTTCATCCATGGCGAAGTGCTGCCCCGGGACGAGGAGATCGACAAGCTGGACCTCCCCCTCAGCGTCGAGCTCATGAAGAAGGCCGGCGAGCTGGGCCTGCTGGGCCTGGACATCCCCGAGGCCTACGACGGCATGGACGTGGACAAGCGCACCGCCATGCTGGTGCTGGAGGAGATGAGCAAGCAGGGCAGCTTCGCCGTGACCTTCAGCGCCAACACGGGCATCGGCACCCTGCCCATCGTCTACTTCGGCACCGAGGCCCAGAAGAAAGCCTATCTGCCCAAGCTGGGCACGGGCGAATGGCTGGCGGCCTATGCCCTCACCGAGGCGGGAAGCGGATCAGATGCCATGGGCGCCAAGGCCACCGCCGTGCTCGACGGCGATTCCTGGGTGCTCAACGGCACCAAGATGTGGATCACCAACGCCGGTTTCGCCGATGTCTTCATCATCTTCGCCAAGGTGGACGGCCAGCAGTTCAGCACCTTCATCGTCGAAAAGACCGACCCCGGCATTACCACGGGGCTGGAGGAGAAGAAGCTCGGCATCAAGGGCAGCTCCACCCGGACCGTCATCCTGGAGAACTGCCGCATCCCCAAGGACCGCCTCCTGGGGGAGATCGGCAAGGGCCACAAGATCGCCTTCGGCATCCTCAACATCGGCCGCTTCAAGCTGGGGGTGGGCAGCCAGGGCGGCATGAAGCGGATCCTGGAATACACCATCCGCTACACCACCGAGCGCCAGCAGTTCGGCAAGCCCATCAACTCTTTCGGCCTGATCCAGCAGAAGCTGGCGGACATGGCCACCAAGATCTTCGTCTGCGAGTCCCTGAACTTCCGCACCGTGGGCTACATCGACGAGGCCCTCAGCGCCACCAGCTGGGATAGCCCCACCGCCGGCGCCGACAAGATGGCGGCCATCGACGAGTACACCATCGAGTGCAGCATCTCCAAGGTCTGGGCCAGCGAGGCCCTCTTCTTCGTGGCGGACGAAGCCGTGCAGGCCTATGGCGGCTACGGCTTCAGCGCCGAGTACCCGCCGGAGAAGGCCCTGCGCGACTGCCGCATCAACCGCATCTTCGAGGGCACCAACGAGATCAACCGCCTGCTCATCGCCGGCACCCTGCTCAAGCGGGCCATGAAGGGCGAGCTGCCCCTCATGCAGTTCGGCCAGCAGGTGGCCAAGGAGATCGCGAACCCCATCAAGGCCGAGAGCTTCACGGGCCCCCTGGCCCGCCTCAAGCACGGCGTCGAGCTGAGCAAGCGCCAGTGCATGCTGGCCGCGGGCCTGGCCGTGCAGGTGCTGGGCCAGAAGCTCATCGACAACCAGGAGGTCATGGCCCGCATGAGCGACATGCTCATGGAGATCTACGCCATGGAAAGCGCCGTGGTGCGGGCCGAGCGCATGCTGGAAACAGGCCACCGCTGGGCCCAGATCGCCCGGGACATGACGGAGCTCTACGTGAACGAAAGCTGGCACAAGGTCCATGGCAACGCCCGCATGCTTTGTGCGGACGTGGTGGAGGGCGAGGCCCTGCGCCATGCCCTGGCGGGGGTGAAGGCCTTCACCGAGTTCCATCCCACCAGCAGCGCCCGGCTGCGGGGACGGATCGCTTCAGAGCTGATCCAGAAAGGCATCTATCCGATTGAGGTGTTCTGATCCAAGGTGATGCTCAGCAGAACTAGAAACAGGGCCCCGTTCGGGGCCCTGTTTCGTGAATTGAGGTGAAGGTTCAGCGCCAGCCGTGCACGGCGGTGCTCCGCTTCTCCTCCCGGGGCTTTTCCCTGGGCGGCTCGGGCTTGGGGGCCGGTCGGTTCTCCCGCTCGACCTTGGCCGGCGGATCGGGTCGCCGTTCTGGTTCAACCCGGGGGCGAAACTCCATTGGACGTTCCCGGGGCACCACGTCGGGGCGTCGCTCTTCCATGCGGGGCTTGGGTTCCATCTGCCGCTCCCGGGGCACCAGGTCGGGGCGCCGCTCTTCCACGCGGGGCTTGGGTTCCATCGGTCGCTCCCTGGGCACCACGTCGGGGCGCCGCTCTTCCACGCGGGGCTTGGGTTCCATCGATCGCTCCCTGGGCACCACGTCGGGGCGCCGCTCTTCCACGCGGGGCTTGGGTTCCATCGATCGCTCCCGGGGCACCACATCGGGTCGGCGCTCCTCACCGCGGGGCTGGGGCTCGATGGGGCGCTCCCGGGGCACGAACCGTTCCGGGGCGCTGGCGGGGCGGCGCTCTTCAAAGGGCCTGCGGACGGAGCCGCCACCCTGGGGCGCCTGGCCCCCGCCCGACGGGGGGGTCAGTTCCCGCCGGAGGACAACCCGGCCCGTGGTGGTCTGGGCCTGGCGCTCATAGGCACCCATGCGCTCCCGGTGCACATCCCGCCGGAAGGCCGTGGTGATCTCGGTGGGGTTGCGGAATTCCCGGCTCGAAACGATCAGGGGGCTGCGCTGCCAGGGGGCCTGGAGGCTGCGGTCGCCGCCATTCCAGGGCCGGCCATCGCGGCCGCCGTTGAAGGTGCGGATGATGTGGACATCCGAGTAGACCCGGGTATGGATTCGGGGATAGTTGATGAAGTTGATGGAGACCACGTTCCAGGCGTAGCCGCCACCCCAGGCCCCGTAGCCCCAGTGGCAGGGGGTATTGTAGTAGCCCAGCGGCGCCCAGCCGTAATAGCCGGGCGTGTTGTTCCAGGCCACCCAGGCGGGACTGTAGTGGATGCCGGGGATCCAGCACCAGCCCAGGCCCACGCCCCAGTGCCAGCGGCCGTGGTGGTAGGCCACATAGGCCCAGGGTTCCTCGGATACCCAGGTCATGCCGCCGGAGTAGGGCGCCCAGCGTCCCTGGTAGTAGGGGCGCCAGTCCTCGGCGACGCCCGCGGGCTGCCAGACCCAGCCGAACTCATCGGAATGGACCCAGCGGCCATGGCCATCGAGTTCGTCCGCGTAGTAGCGGAGCTCGGCAGGCACCCGGTCCCAGCTCTCGCCGCGCTTGACCTGCATGGCGCGCTCGCTCCAGCGGTCGAAGTCATCGCCGTCATAGGTGTTGTAGCTGCGCACCCGGTCCAGACCATCCTGGGGGCTGTAGACCGTCAGCCGCTCCCCGGCGCTCACCCGGGTCTCGTCCCGCTCGTTGGCGAAGGCCACCCGCCCGCTCTGGACCTTGAGGCGCACCAGCCGGTCCCGCTCGGCCTCCACGGTGAAGGCACCTTTGTTGAAGCAGGTGGCCGTGCCCGAGGGGGTATCCACCCGGAACCGGGCATCGGATTGGCCCCCCAGCAGGATGTGGAGCCGTCCATAGTCGAGGCGGAGCAGCACCTGCTTTTCGCCCTTCCGATCGGTGAAGAGTGCCCCGACGGTGAACCGGGTGGCTCCGCCGAAGGCCACGCGGGTGCCATCCCCCAGTTGCAGAACACCACGGCCGCGGCTTTCCACAACATCGCCTTCTGCGATGGGCGTGCCCCGGCTGAGCCGTTCATCCAGGTCGCCCTTGCGGATCTGGACCTCGCCCTCCAGGGCCCGGACCATGGCATAGCGCTCAGGCGCTTCGCCCTGATAGGTCTCTTCGTCATAGGCGGTGGGTGCGCTGGTGGGCGGAGCCTGGGGGGCGGCCACGAGGAGCACCGCGGGACAGAGCAACGCGGCCAGTCGGGAGTGGGAATAGTGCGCGTTCATGGGCCCTCCACGGGAGTGGATGCCGGATCCCGGGGGATCGGTTCCACAAAGGACTGCAGCGAGGGTCGTGCCAACGGGGCCGAGGCGCCCCGCCGGTGCTCAGTCTCGCGGGAAGGGGGCCAGGGCGGTACCGGCCTTGGCGGGATTGGGATGGGGCCCCAGGGCCGCCAACCGGGGCAGCAGGCCCATCCAGGGAATGGACCACTGGCGGGGGGCGCCCCGATCCACCGCCCCCGCAGATACCTCCAGGCGGTCCGCCAGAAACCTCAGCCTCAGGTCCCTGCCCGGTGGCAGGGGAAGGTGGATCACCCGGGCCGTCGCGGGGTGAACCACGCTCAGGAAGCCTTCGCCATCTTCCAGGATCCAGAGCAGGCCCCGCAGGAAGGGGCGGAAGTCCTCGGCCACCCACCGGAGCCCACCGAGGCCCTGGCTCAGGGGCGAATCCGCCGGGAAGGACCAGGTACCCGCCGTTGGAACCAGGGGCAGCCCCCCATCCCGCCAGACCTGGAGCGGGCGGCCGGGCAGGCCGGTCTTCAGGCGGATGATGCCGCGACCATCCCGGAGGCTCAGGGTGCCATCGCCCGTCAGCTGGGCCGCCAGTGGGCCCGCGGAGGGCTCCAATGCGGCCGAGACTTCTTCCCTCGAAGGGCCGGCGCCGGCCTGCCAGTCCACGGGAGCGACCCGCTCCCAGGCCAGAGCCGGTCGGCCCTGGGCGCCGAGGGACGGGGCGGCCAGCGCCGCGCAGCTCAGGAGGAGGGCGCCCAGCCGCACAGGGCCTCCAGGTTGCGGGTGGTGAGCTCCGCCAGCTTCAGCGAGGGGATGCCCCGCAGCTCCGCCACTGCTTCGGCGGTGAAGCGCACGTAGGCAGGTTCATTGGGCTTCCCCCGGTAGGGCACCGGCGCCAGGAAGGGGGCATCGGTCTCCACCAGGATGCGGTCGGCGGGGGCCCAGGCCGCCACGTCCCTTACGGCCTCGGCCTTCTTGAAGGTGGCGATGCCCGAGAAGCTCAGGTAGAAGCCCAGGTCCAGGGCCCGCTGGGCGAAGGCCCGGTCCTCGCTGAAGCAGTGGATGATGCCCCGGATGGCATCCGCGCCCTCCTCCTCCAGGACGCGGAGGGTGGCCTCGGGGGCCGAGCGCGTGTGGATCATCAGGGGTTTGCCGAGGGCCTTCGCCAGGCGGATCTGGGCCCGGAAGGCCGCTTCCTGCAGGTCCCGCGGGCTCAGGTCATAGTGCCAATCGAGCCCGGTCTCGCCGACGAAGCGCACGGCGGGATCCACCAGCAGGCGCTCCAGCCCCGCCGCCACCTCCGGCGACCAGCTCTTGGCCTCGTGGGGATGCACGCCCAGGCTGGCCTGCACGCCGGGAACCCGCCCGGCCAGGTCCAGCACCACCCGCGAGTCCTCCAGGTCGGTACCCACGGCGATGAAGCCCGTCACGCCCTGACTGCGGGCCCGCAGCAGGGTGGCCTCCACCTGGTCGGGGGAAAGGTAGGAACCGGTGAGGTGGCAATGGGCGTCCACGAGCATGCCTCCATGCTCTCATGGGCCGGCCGGGGCGCCGGCAAGGCCCGGCGGGAGACCACCGCGGGGCCGGAGATCACAGGTCCTCCCAGTCCCTGTGACCTTGGGCACGAACCCCGGATCCATCGAGTCCAAAGCTCGCATTCTGGTGGGGCCAGGAGCCCCCTTGCCCGTCCTCTTCCCCGCTGAAGCCCCGCCCCAGCCGCCCCGGATGCTGCGGGTGCGGGATGGCCTGAAGGATGGCCTGGGCCGGGGCATCACCTACCTCCGCGTCTCGGTCACGGAGCAGTGCAACCTGGCCTGCGTCTATTGCAAGCCCCGGACCGGCCAGTCCCAGCGCCAGGAGGCTCCGGCCATGAGCCGCAACGAGGTGGTGGCCCTGGTGAAGGTGTTCACCAGCCTGGGCATCCGGAAGGTCCGGCTCACCGGCGGCGAACCCCTGCTGCGGCGGGATCTGGAGACCATCATCGCCGGCATCAGCCCCGAGGTGGATGGCCGGGTCCACCTCACCACCAACGGTTTCCACCTGGCCCGCCGGGCCCGGGCTCTCCGGGATGCGGGGCTCGCCGGCCTCAACGTCAGCCTGGATGCGGCCGAGGGCCGGACTTTTGAGCGGCTGACCCAGAAGAAGGGACTGACCAAGGTCCTGGTTGGCATCGAGGCGGCCCGGGCCGTGGGTCTCAGGGCCAAGCTCAACACCGTGGTCCTGCGGGGCTGGAATGAAGACCAGATCGTCCCCCTGGCCCGCCTCGCCCAGCGGGAGGGCCTGCAGGTCCGCTTCATCGAGTTCATGCCCTACCTGGGCAATGGCTGGGACCGGGACCAGTTCATGCCCGCGGCTGAGATCCTGCAGACCATCCAGGAAGGCCTGGGGCTCGAGCTGGAGGAAGAACCCCCGCTGGGGCTGGAGGAAGGGCCCGCGCGGCTGTTCCGGATGCCCGGCAGCGAAGGGAAGGTGGGGGTCATCTCCACCCTCAGCACCGACTTCTGCGCCCGCTGCAACCGGGTGCGCCTCACCAGCCGAGGGGAGCTCAAAGCCTGCCTCTTCGGCGGCCCAACCGTGGGGCTGCTTGAACCCCTGCGCAACCATGCCTCCCACGAAGACCTGGTTCAACTCATCCGTCGGACCCTCACCGATAAGCTGGCTTGCCACCCCATGCGCAGCGGCGACCAGCCGGCACTCGCCCACGGCATGTGGCAGGTGGGCGGGTGAAACCCGGCCTGCTGCTGCTGAGCGGAGGCAGCGGGAGCCGCATGGGGACGCCGAAGCACGAACTGGCGCATCCCGGCGGGGGCTCCTGGGGCGGCCACCTGGTGCGGGTGTTCGAGTCCGCCTTTCCCGTGGGACCCATCCAGGTTCTGGGCGAGGCCCTGCCGGACCGGCCCAATCTGCCCCGCCTGGACGACCCCAGGGAAGGTCCGGCGTTGGCCCTGCGCGCCTGGGCCGCTGCCGCTGCGCCGCCGGCGGAGGTCTGGTGGGTGGTGGCCTGTGATCAGGTGCGCTGGACGAAGGCCAGCCTCCAGGTCTGGTGGGCGACCTGTGAGGCCAGCGACCCCTCCTTCACCCGCTGGGTCATGGCCCTCCACGGGGGCCACCTGCAGCCCCTGGGGGGCTGGCTTCCCGCCACCCTCCGACCCGCCCTGGCCGCTTCCCGGGCCCGCTCCCTCATGGCGCTGGCCACCTCCCTGCCCCACCTCGCCCTTCCGCGGGAAGGCAGGGAGTGGCTGGATGTGGATACGCCGGAGGAGCGCGACGCCTTCGAACGAGAAGGCTAGACCAGCCGCTTCCGCACCAGCCGCTCCACGGGCACGCCGCCCTTGAGGTGGCTGTCGATGATCTCGGGGACGTCCTCGGGGGTGACGTGGGCGTACCAGACGCCATCGGGATAGACCAGCACGGCTGGGCCGATGGCGCAGAACCCCACGGACCCGCAGGTGATGCACTGGATGTCCCCGGTCCTGTCCCCCTTGTGGAACAGCATGCTCTCGGCCATCAGCCGGGTCCTGAAGGCCTCCAGTACGGCCTCGGAACCATTGGCGGCGCAGCTTTTGGCCGTGCACACCAGCACTTGCCGCTGCAGGCCGTGTTCCATGATGGGAGACAGGGAGGCATCTTGTTCGGGTGAGGGAAGGGAGCGAGCTTCATCCATGGGCCAGCCTCGATCCCACCATAGCAGCCCCTGCCAACTGCTTTTCGGGTGGCAGATCCATGCCAATACCAGGGTCGAATTTTAAATTACTATGTGGTTATTTAATTAATCGTGATGATAATCACAAGCAACTTGACCTCCCTTTCGACCAGATCATCCTCAATGGCGGGGCGCTTCCCCAGGCGCTTCCGCTTCGAGATCTGTGGATTCCCTGATCCAGACCCCTCCCCCCACCGGGGATGACCTTGCTCTCCCCCCTTCACCCCTCTCCGAAAGGATGTGCTGCATGTCCAACACCGTGAAACTCCTCGTCCTCATCGCCGCGCTCACGCTGCCCCTGGCCGCCGAAGGTGGCAGCGACACCAAGGGCAAGTTCTTTTTCAAGAAGACCTGCAAGTCCTGCCACGCCCCGGGTGGGAGCGCCAAGGAAGTCACACCGCTCTCCAAGACCCAGGCCCAGTGGAAGGCCTACTTCGCCGCCGGCAAGCACAAGAAGGGCGCCGAGAAGCTGGATTCCGTCCTCAAGCCTGAACAGGTGAAGGATGTCCAGACCTTCCTGGTGAACCACGCTTCCGATTCCCCGCAGCCCGAAACCTGCGGCGGCTGAGCGTCCCCCCCTTCCCCCCATTCACGAGGAGACCCCATGAACTCCCGCATTGCCCTCGCCCTGGTCGCCATGCTGGCGCCCGCGGCCCTGAACGCCCAGACCAACGAGGATCTGCAGAAGCAGATCGAGCAGCTCAAAGTCCAGCTGAAGGCCGTCGAAGAGAAGGCTGCCGCCGCCCAGGAAGTCGATGCCCGGCTCGTCAAGGTCGAGACCAAGGTCGCCGGCGACAACATTCAGTGGGGCGGCGATCTGCGCACCCGCTATGAGAGCAACACCTGGACCTTCAAGCCCTACCAGCAGTTCATGGGCTTCGCCCAGAGCGCTGGGGCCCCCGCCGGCTCCCTGCCCCCGGGCTACCCCTATCCCTTCATGGCCCTCACCCAGGCGGTCCCCGGCCAGGAGTGGAGCAATTCCACCCAGTGGTCCACCCGCCTGCGCCTCAAGATGGGCATCACCATCAATGAGCACGCCAAGATCATGGGCCGCCTGGCCATGTACAAGGTCCACGGGGGCGGCGATGTGCCCGTGTTCAACGGCTCGCCCAATACGGTCGCCAACTCCTTCACAAGCGCCAAGGTCCCCGGCACGGACGTGCTGCACGTCGAGCGCGCCAGCCTGGTCTATGACTTCCCCGTGGGCATCCTCTCCATCGGCCGCCAGAACACCTCCGACGGCCCGCCCCTCGAAGTGCGCGAAGGCGGCGAGCGCCAGGCCACCCCGCAGGCCCTGGCCGTCAACGCCCAGGTGGATGGCGTCGGCTTCAAGTTCCAGCTCGACAAGATCGGCATGCCCGAAGGCACGCTGCTGGGCCTCTGCTACGGCGTGGGCTACGAGTCCGGCTTCGGTGGCGGCGGCAACGTGAAGGCCAATGCCGCCCCCGTGGGCTTCAACTTCACCAACGTGAACTGGACCGCCCAGGGCCCCAACGCCGCCGCGGCTGCCATGCAGGTGAACCCCATCGGCCCCCTCAAGGACACCACCGTCCTCGGAGCCATGTTCGACCTGCCCCTGCTGTTCCAGGTGGGCCAGAGCGTCCACAGCGCGAACTTCTACCTGGGCTTCAACCGCATGGGGAACATGACGGACATCCCGTACGGCAGCACCAACAACTTCCCCGTGCCTGCCATGCCGGGCATGGGTGGGATGCCCTCCACCCAGTACGTGACCGCCACCAACAACCTGGGTGACATCGATCAGTGGACCGCCACCTGGAAGCACAAGATCGGCGACACCTTCACCTATTTCGCCAGCTACGGCTCCATCAAGAGCAATCCCAACGGCAAGACGAGTCAGTACGGCGCCTACTGGACCTTCCCCGCCAACGCGGGCGGGCTCCAGCAGCTGGCCGGCTTCGGCGGCCTCCTGGGGGATGCCAAGAAGAGCCAGACCGCCAGCGCCTACTATGTGGGCGTGCGCTGGGATCCCACCGAGAAGTTCGGCATCGGCCTGGAGTTCAACCACGGCTCCCCGCGGTGGTGGACCTACAGCCCTGCCACCGGCGAAGCCACCGAGAAGCTCGGCACCCGCGGCGACGTCCTGGAAGGCTACATCCACTGGCAGTTCGCCAAGAACACCGCGCTCCGCCTGGGCTACCTGGACTACAAGTACAGCCACGCCTTCAGCGGCTGGCACATCTCCCCTGGCCCTGCCAACCCGGCCCAGAGCTGGGAGGACGCCTACGACCTGAGCAAGAACCCGCTGCTGCAGTACGGCTTCCCCGCCGCCATCAAGTCGACCTACATATCTATTGAAGTGAAGTTCTAGGGTTTCAGACCCCGGGCCGGGAGGGTGACCTCCTGGCCCGGTTTTCGAATACCATCGTCGCGTCATTCTGGAGATTCCGATGGGAACCACTCGCATGGACCGCCGCCTGTTCCTGAAGGCCACGGGCGCCACCGCCGGGGCCGCCGCCTCGATCCAGGTGGGCTGCCTCAGCTACTTCAAGAAGGGCCGGAGCGCCACCGCGGACCGGCGGGAGGTCCCCACCACCTGCGAGCTCTGCCCCAACAAGTGCTCGGCCATCGCCGTGGTCGAGGGGGGCCTCGTGAAGAAGCTGAACCCCAATCCAGAGAACCCCAAGTCCCGGGACATGCTCTGCGCTCGGGGCAACGCCGCCATCAAGCAGGTCTACGATCCCGACCGCATCAAGCAGCCCATGATCCGCGTGGGCGCCCGGGGCGAGGGCAAGTGGAAGCCCGTGAGCTGGGACGAGGCCTTTGATTTCGCCGCCAAGAAGCTGGCCGAAGTGAAGGAGAAGCACGGCCCCCAGGCTTCGCTGTGGTCCTCCACGGAGGGCTTCCAGGAGGTCTTCTTCAAGAACCTGGGCCTGGCCTTCGGATCACCCAACATCGTGCGCCACCCCACCCTTTGCCTGGCCTCCGTGAACCTGGCCTACAGCATGACCTTCGGCACGGTGCCATCCTTCGACCTGCTCAACAGCCGCTACGTCATCATGTCCGGCGCCAACCGCTTCGAAAGCATCATCACGCCCGACACCATGGACCTCATCGGCGGCGTCATGGAGCGCAAGGCCAAGCTGATCTACCTGGATCCCCGCTTCACCGTCACCGCGGCCAAGGCCGACGAGTGGTACCCCATCAAGCCCGGCACCGACCTGGCGTTCATCCTTGCCATGATCCACGTGATCATCAAGGAGAACCGCCACAGCAAGGACTTCATCGCCGCCTACACCACGGGCTTCGACCTGCTGGCCGAGCACGTGAAGTCCTACACGCCCGAGTGGGCCGAGAAGGAAACGGAGATTCCCGCCAAGGACATCATCCGCATCGCCCGGGAGTTCTCGGACGCCGCGCCCCGGTCCCTCTACTACGCGGGGCGGCGTTCCTCCTGGTACCAGAACGATTTCCAGATGCGCCGGGCCCAGGCCATCCTCAACGCCATCGTGGGGAACTGGGACCAGGTTGGCGGCATGGTGCCCAACGCCAAGCTGCCCAAGGGGGAATTCCTCTTCATGCCCTGGGACGAGCCCAAGGCCCCCCGGGTGGACGAGATCGACAAGCACTTCCCCCTGGCCGCCAAGGGTGACGGCGTCTACCTGAAGCTGCGGGAGAACGTGCTCTCCGGCAAGCCCTATCCCGTCAAGGCCTGGATGGTCTACAAGCAGGATCCCATGAACGCCATGCCCGACCAGGCCAAGACCCTGAAGATGATCGAGGGCATGGACTTCATCGGCGTCATCGACGTCGCCATGAGCGACATGGCCTGGTACGCCGACGTGGTCTTCCCCGAGAGCGCCTACCTGGAACGCACGGATCCCGTGGAGGTAATGGCCGGCATCTGGCCCGCCGTGGTCTACCGCCAGCAGGTGGTGAAGCCCATCCACGACACCAAGCCCAACCTGGAGATCGTCCAGGGGCTGGCCAAGCGCCTGGGACTCTCCGACTACTTCGACTACACCATCGAGCAGTGGGTGGATGCCGAGTTCAAGGAGTTGCCCATCCCCATGGCCGCCGAGCACATGAAGAAGCACGGCGTCTGGGCAGCCAGCGGCCAGCCATCCTACGGGAAGACGCTGACGCCCGACCACCGCTTCGTCACCAAGACCGGCAAGATCGAGATCTTCTCCGAGCGCCTCAAGGAGGCGGGCCACGACCCCCTGCCGGTCTACGCCAGCCCCGAGCAGCCACCCGCGGACCGCTTCCGGCTCATCCTGGGCCGGGTGGGCTACTTCACCCACGCCAACCACTCGAACAACGTCTGGCTGCACGAGTTCATGAAGGAGAACGACCTCTGGATCAACCCCAAGTCCGCGGCGAAGCTGGGCATCCTGAACGGCGCCATCGTTGACGTCACCAGCAGCGTGGGCAGCGTCAAGCTCAAGGCCAGGGTCACCGAGGAGATCCGCCCCGACTGCGTGTTCATGCTCCACGGCTTCGGCAAGAAGTCGAAGATGCAGAGCCTGGTCTACAACGTGGGCGCCAGCGACGCGGTGATCCTCGAGACGGCCTGGGACAAGGTGTCGGGCAACGCCGCCTTCCACGAAACCTTCGTCAAAGTCACGAACGCCTGAGGGGGTGGACCATGGACATCAGGAAGCGGCGCTACGCCCTCGTCATCGACTCCAGGAAATGCATCAACTGCAAGGCCTGCGTCGTCGCCTGCAAGGCTGAGAACGGCGTGCCCACCGGCAATTTCCGCAACTGGATCAACGCAGACCGGCAGGGTGAGTACCCCAAGCTGCGCATCGACTTCACGCCGGAGCAGTGCCACCACTGCGAGCACCCCTCCTGCGTGCGGGTCTGCCCCACCGGCGCCTCCTGGCAGCGCAAGGATGGCATCGTGCTCGTCTACGAGGATGATTGCATCGGCTGCCGCTACTGCATGCTGGCCTGCCCCTACGACGCCCGCTACTTCCACGAGGAGAGCGGCACGGTGCACAAGTGCACCCTGTGCAACCACCGCGTGGACAAGGGCGAGGTTCCGGCCTGCGTGGAGACCTGCCCCTCGAAGGTCCGGGTGTTCGGGGACCTGGAGGATCCCGCGGGCCGGCTCCACGAGCTGCTCGCCACCCGGCGCCACATCGTCAAGGAACCCCAGACCGGCAACGGCCCCCAGCTCTACTACCTGCTCTAGGAGAAGACCATGCACGAGTTCAACTGGGGCCTCCTCATCGTCGTCTACCTCTTCCTGGGGGGCCTTTCCGCCGGCCTCTTCTTCGCCGCGGGCCTGGCCAACTACCTGGAAGTGGATGGCCAACCCGCCTATCCCCGCATCGCCCGCATGGGGGCCCTGCTGGCCCCCTGGCCCGTGGCCCTGGGCTCGGCCCTGCTCATCCTCGACCTGGGCAACTGGTACCGCTTCTACAAGCTGTTCACCCACTTCCGGTGGGAGAGCCCCATGTCCATCGGCTCCTGGCTGCTGACCCTCTTCACCCTCATCGCCTTCGCCTACGCCTTCGCCTGGCTGCCCGAGGAATGGAGGATGAAGCTCTTCAGCAAGGTGCCCGCCACCTGGAAGCAGGTCCACCGGCTGAACGTGGATCTCTCCGCTCACCGCAAGACCCTGGCCATGATCGGCTTCCCCTTCTCCATCGGCGTGGGCATCTATACCGGCGTGCTGCTGGGGGCTGTTTCCGCTCGGCCCTTCTGGAACACCAACCTGGTGGCCCAGATGTTCCTGTTCTCGGCGCTGTCCAGCGGCGCGGCGGCCCTGCTGCTGGCCATGGTGCTGGACAAGCGGAACCCCATCGAGACCCACGAGACCAAGTTCCTCATCACCCTGGACATCGTGTTCATCTCGCTGGAGCTCTTCATCATCCTGCCCTACCTCATCCATGGCCAGCTTTCCGTCCTGGCGGTGAAGCAGGCCCTCTGGCTCATCCTCGGCGGCCCCTACACCGTGCTGTTCTGGGTCTTCTTCATGGGCCTTGGGCTGCTGGTGCCCCTGGCCATCGAGGTCTACGAGCTGGCGCCCAGCCTGCTCAAGGGCCGCACCTTCCACGGCAGCCGCAACCTCGCGCTCGCCGCCTCGAGCCTGGTCCTGGTGGGCGGTTTCCTGCTGCGCTACATCTTCGTCTACGCTGGGCAGCTGAGCAGCTTCCACAAGATGGGGATGCTGCACTGAGGGGGATGACATGACGCTGGCGCTTCAGGCGGACCTCGCCCAGCTCCTCGCCGAGGCCTTCCTGGAGCCCGATGCGGATCTGGGGGAGGCCCTGGAGGACCTGCTGGGCGGCGAGCCCGTCCCAGCCCTTGCGGAGCCTCTCCGGCGGATGGCTTCCCACCTCCTGGCCCCGGGGGACCAGCCCGTGGAATACGCGCGGCTGTTCCTCCAGGCCAAGGATACGGATACCGTCCACCTGTTCGAATCGGTGCAGGCCCGGGGCCACCAGATGGCGGCCGAGGTCCTTGGACCCCTGCAGGCCATCTACGACGAGGCCGATATCAGCGTCCAGGAGGACCTGGTGGTCCCCCCCGATCACCTGGGGCTGGAACTGGCCTGCCTGAGCTACCTGCTGGGCCAGATCATCGAAGGCGACCTGGTGGAGCGGCCGCGCTTCGTGGAGCTCGCCCAGCGGCTGATCCGGACGCACCTCCGGCCCTTCACCGAGCAAGTGGCCAGGCAGCTGCCGCAGGTCGCCGCCCCTCCCTACTACCTGGCCGCCGCCGAACTCGCCGAAGCCCTGCTGCCGGAAGTGGAGAAGGCGTTGGCGGAAATCTAGCCAACCACCTGCTGGACAAAGGCTTGTCCCGGGACCAGCATGGAACCATGCGCACCCCCTCGACCATCCTGCTGGTGGACGACGAACCGGGCATCCGGCGGTCCCTGGGCGAGGCCCTGAAGGACGAGGGCTACCACGTGGTGAAGGCCGAGCGGGGCGAGCAGGCCATCGACCTGCTGCACAACCCCGATGGGGAGGGCCTCCAGCTCATGCTGCTGGATGTCTGGCTGCCGGGCCAGGATGGCCTGGAGACCCTGAAACAGGCCAAGCAGCTGCGGCCCGACCTTCCGGTGGTGATGATCTCGGGCCACGCCAGCATCGACACGGCCCTGCAGGCCACCAAGCTGGGCGCCTTCGACTTCCTGGAGAAGCCCATCGACCTGGACCGCCTGCTCCTGGTGGTGGGCAACGCCCTGCGCCAGTCCAGGCTGGAACAGGAGAACCAGCGGCTCCTGGCGGAGGTGGAGGGGGGCCGCTTTTTCCTGGCGGACAGCCCCGCCATGAAGCGGCTCATGGCCGACGTGGCCCTGGTGGCCCCCACGGAGGGCCGGGTCCTGCTCACGGGCGAGAACGGCAGCGGCAAGGAGGAGGTGGCCCGCCTGCTCCACCTGCAGAGCCCCCGCAAGGATGGTCCCTTCATCGAGGTGAACTGCGCGGCCATCCCCGAGGAACTCATCGAAAGCGAGCTCTTCGGCCACCAGAAGGGCGCCTTCACTGGCGCCGTGCGGGATCAGAAGGGCAAGTTCCGCGAGGCCGACGGCGGCACCCTCTTCCTGGACGAGGTGGGCGACATGTCGCTCAAGACCCAGGCCAAGGTGCTGCGGGCCCTCCAGGAGGGCCGGGTGGAGCCCGTGGGCGGCGGCGGCGCCGTGGGCGTGGACGTGCGGGTCATCACCGCCACCAACAAGGACCTGGCCGGCGAGATCACCCGGGGTCGGTTCCGGGAGGATCTCTACTTCCGTCTGGCCGTGGTGCCCCTGCGCATCCCCGCCCTGCGGGAGCGCCCCGAGGACATCCTGCCCCTGGCGGAGGCCTTCATGAGCCGCATCGCCAAGCAGTACGGACGCCCGCCCCGGCACCTGGGCCCCGAGGCCAAGGACACCCTCCTGCGCCACGACTGGCCCGGCAACGTGCGCGAGCTGAAGAACCTCATGGAACGGGCCGTCATCCTGGGCCGGGGCAGCGAGATCGGCCCCCGGGACCTGGGCCCCCTGGCGGCCCGCAACCTGGCCGACCAGGATCCCTTCTCCTTCCCCGAGTTCGGCAGCCTCAAGGACGCCAAGGACTGGTTCGAGGCCCAGTACCTGCAGCGGGAGATGCGCTTCCAGAACGGCAACATGACCCGGGTCGCCGAGCGCGTGGGCATGGACCGCTCCAACCTCTACAAGCGCCTCAAGGCCCTGGGCATCGAGCCCAGGGAGAGCTAGCGGGTGCGGCCGTGAGCGACATCGCAACCAAGTGGGTCGCGGAGCAGGCTCCAGTGGAGCCTGCGGAGCGGGGCACCCACTGGGAGCGAATCACCACCGGCGGAGGCTCGCCGTGAGTGACAAGAAATGGTTCAAGATCGGTGAAGCCGCCCAAATGGTCGGCGTCGGTCCCAAGGATCTGCGCTACTGGGAAGACGTCATCTCCGACATCAAGCCGCGACGCAGCCGGGGCAACCTCCGCTACTACCACGTGGACGAGCTGCCCCGCCTGAAGCGCATCAAGGGTTGGCTGAACGAGGGTCTCACGGTCGCGGACTGCGCCGAGCTGCTGGCCCACGGGCACCTGGTCCAGCGCCTCGACCTGGGCCTGGAGCCCGAGGAACTGCCCGCCGCCCCTGCGCAGAAGCCCAAGCCCGCCTTCCCGCGGCTCCTGCGCACCAGCACCGACCTGGCACCCATTCTCAAGTCCATCCGCGCCCTCCACGATCGTTTGTCCGGGGGGGGGGGGGGGGGGGGGAACCGACCCCAGGCCCTGCCCGCAAAAGGAGCGGGCGACGGGGCGGCGCGAGCCGCCACACCTTGGCCAGGTGTCGAGGGGGACGCCCGAGGGCGTCGGCAGAACCCTGACCCCAGGGCCCCGCCCGTTCTAAAGTCAAAGGCTCACGGCGCGTGGCTGGCGTTTTGAACGATCGTTTCGAGAGGATTCGAACCTCCGAGTGGGATCGTGGAGACGCCACTTGATGTGGCGTCGGAACGAGACCGGGGCTGGCGAAGCCGGACCAGTTCGAATCCTTGCTCCGGTGTGCCGGCGCCCCCAAGGGAGTGCGGCAGGCCCTCGCAAGAGGGCCTTTCTGGTGTTTTGAACGATCGTTTCGAGAGGATTCGAACCTTCGAGTGGGCTTGCCGAGGCGCGACTTCCGCCGAATGCATCCTGCCCCGCAGGATGCGCCCACTCGCCCTCAGGGCTCGCGGCGCCGGAGCCTCTGTCGCGCCGAACAAGACCGGCCTACGAAGCGGCGGGCTGCGTTCGAATCCAGGTTCCAGCCATCCGGAGCCTCAACCCGATGACCGCCACCTCCCGGCGGGTGGAAGCGCCAGGAACGGCTGGTCCCTCTGCCATGGATGCGGCCCTTTTCACAGTCCGGGATCACCGCCGGCAGGGAAGGTGCAAACTAGAATGTCGACCCATCGGAGCCAAGGTGCCCGAACCCGCTTCCCGTTCCTTCCTGCCCGCCCTCATGGGGTCCCTTCACCAGCAACGGGCCGAAGGGGAACTTGCGCTCGAGCACAATGACGGGTTGCGACTGCTCTACTGGCGGGGCGGGGACCTGATCGACCTCCACAGCGAGGCCGTCGGCGAGCAGTTCGGCAGCTACCTGATCCGCCGGGGCGTGCTCGACACCCGGGGCCTCCATGAGCTTCTTGCGGAAGGCGAGCACACCCGGGTGGGGGACCGGGTGGTGCAAAGCGGCCTGCTGACCGCGGAGGAGCGGGACGCCCACTTGCAGGATTTGTTCGGCACGGTGCTGCTGCACGCGATGGAACACCCCATCCTGAAAGTGACCTGGCGCCCCGGCCCGCTCCGCCAGAACCTCAGCGAGGACCTCCATTTCTGGCTGAACCATCGACATCTGGTCTGGGACACCTTCCACAACGCACGCATCGACCAGGCCTTCGTGGACAGCCTCCGCAGCGAACCCGACTGGCGCTGGGCGGCCAAGCCGGACCTGCTCGAGTGTCTCCGGGACTTCCCCCTCACCCCCGACATGGCCTTTGCCCTCACGCTGCTTGGGACGGGGCCCCTCGGCTACGGAACCATCGAAGGCGTCACCGGCCTTGGGCCCCGGGAAACCGCCCGCACGGTGGCCACCCTCTGGGCCCTGGGTGGCCTCCGGCTGGTGGAGGGAACCCTGCCCCTGCTGCCCACCCAAGGTCGCAGTGTTCCGGTCATCCCGGTGCGACTGCCCCCAGAACCCAAACCAGAACCCGAACCAGAGACCGACATCACCATCACCCTGCTGGACGATGATCCCGATGAACCCGGTGAACCCGATGAGCCCACGCTCGAGGTCGATGCGCCGGACGCTCCCCGGGCCATGAACCTGATGGATTTTCTCGAGCTGGATGCCCAGGCTCCCCTCCGGGACCTTCCTTCACCAGCGGGACCGGCTCCCGCCTCCGAGATCGGAGAGGATCCCTTCTTCGCGGCCTCCCCCCGACCCCCTGAAGCACCGGCCGCAAGGCCAGAACCCGCCGGGCACCCACCCGCGCAGCCCCCGCCGATGCGGTCCGGGGCACCGTCCATCCCGGCCGAACCCGCTCCCCGGCCCCAGGCTGAGCTCCCCCAGGTCCAGAGGCAGGCCTCCTCGCCGGACCAGGAACCGGCCCTCTCCCCTCCCCCGCCCCGGGTGGCCGCCCCCTACCCACCCCATGCCCTTCCCCTGTCCCTCAATGACGCTGACCTCCCACCCCTTGAGCGGGCGCGCCATCTCATCGCGAAGGCCAAGTCCTACCTCTCGGAATCCCGGACCAGCGAGGCGACCCGGGCCCTTGAGCAGGCCATCCTGCTGGACGGCACCTCCCCCGCCTCCTTCGAGGCCCTGCTGCTGCTGGGCAAGCTGGGCGCCACCGACCCCGCCTGCGCCACGCAGGCCATCGAGGCCTTGAGGGCGGCCTCCCGGATCCACCCCCGAGCCGCCCAGCCCTGGGCCCTGATGGGCGAGATCTTCCATCGCACGGGCCACTGGCACAACGCCCGCGGCTGTTTCCGCAGGGCCCTGGAGCTGAATCCTTCCCTCGCGGTTCCCCGTGAATATCAGGATCTGCAGCAACAGGCCCAGCCCGCCAAAGGCCAGGCCCAGCGTGAGTCCAGCTTGATCGAGCGCATGAAGGGCATGTTCGGGCGGGAGAAGGGTTCCCGGGGCTAGCCAGACCCCCCAGACCAGCCGGACGCGTTGAAGCCTGGCTTTCCTCTCACCCCAGGCGAAGCCGGAGCCTGAAGTCCGCACCCAATGAAAAGGAACGGGGGCTCACCACCCGCAGGCGGATCCCGGAGCCATGGCTGGCCGAGGTGGCCGGGCCACCGGCCAGGGATGGGATGAACCTGGCCTCAGGGCCGCCTGTTGCCCCCCACCATGGGGACGAACCGTACCGGCAGCACCTCCCTCTTCTCCAGGCCCCGGGCGGTCTTCCGCAGGAGCACCAGCTCCTGGCCCCCCCACTGGGAACCCACGGGGATGATCATCCGTCCGCCGGTCCTCAGCTGCTCCACCAGGGCCTGTGGCACCTGCTCCGGGGCGCAGGTGACGATGATGGCATCGAAGGGCGCCGCCTCGGGCCAGCCCAGGTAGCCGTCCCCGACGCGCACCTTCACGTTCGCATGGCCCAGCCGCTTGAGATCCTCGGCGGCGCGCAGGGCCAGGGGCTCCACGATCTCGATGCTGTAGACCTCGGCCACCAGGCCCGATAGCACCGCCGCCTGGTAGCCCGAGCCCGTGCCGATCTCCAGCACGCGATGGTCGGGCTTCGGATCCAGGGCAGCGGTCATGAAGGCCACGATGTAGGGCTGGGAGATGGTCTGGCCGTGGCCGATGGGCAGGGGCCCGTCCTCGTAGGCCAGGCGCCGCTGGGCAGCGGATACGAATTCATGGCGGGGGACCCGGGCCATGGCCCCCAGCACCCGGGCATCCGTGACGCCCCGGGCGGCGATCTGGTCGTGCACCATGCGGGCCCGGGCGGTGGCGTAGGCGGCGTCAGCCACAGGATCCGGCGGCTGAGCAGGTTCCATGTCACAGCCCCCAAGCGTCGCCATCAGCACCACTCCCAGAGGCCATCGCATGGGTACGAGGATAGGTCCTTCCCGGGCCGACGCCAGCGCGCCTCCCCCGCGTGGGGGAGGCACGTGGAAACAGATGTGGCTTCCAGACCTTCAGGCCAGGGCGAATTCCAGGCTGCCGGCCAGGCCGCCGGTCCAACTCCGCAGGCGCCAGGCGGTAATGAGGGCCTTGGCCTTGGCGGCACCTGGGAAGCTCTGGCTGAAGGTGACCGAAACCACCTGTCCCGAGCCGTCCACCTTCAGGAGCAGCTTCGTGCCGGTGGGCAGTGAAGCCAGCGCCGCGGCGAGGGCGGGGTCCAGCAGGCGGGCTTCCACCTCGCCCCGGAGGGCGGCGGGATCCGAGGTGCCGGTGAGACCGGAGAACCCCCGGATCCGGCGACCTGCGGCCCCTTTGGCCTTGTCCTCCCGTTCCTGGTGGTCCTGGGAGACGGCCTCCATGACGGCCTGGTTCCGAGCCATCTTCACCATGGGAGCAGGCGCAGAAGTGGGCATGGCGCCACCAGCCACACCGCCGGTGAAGCTTTGACGGGCGTATCCCACGGCCGCATCCGACACACCCTCGGGCAGGGGCAGGGGCTGAGTGACGGTGGTGGAGCCGCCGGTGTTGCGCACCTGGGTGTCCACCGCGATGAACGAAGTGTAGGCGGTGAGCAGGTTGTAGGCGAGCCCCAGCCGCGTGACCTCGGCCTTGCGGTCAGGGTCCTGACCGAACTGGTCATAGTCCGACAGCATCTGGATGCGCTGGCGGGCCCAGAGCTGGCGCAGGGCGCCGTGCTTCCGGTCCTGTACCTTGCCCACGTCGAAGGTCTGGCTCCAGGGGCCACTGCCGCTGATGCCCGACAGAGTCACGGTGCCCTTGGCTTCGCCGGTCCACTTGCCGAGGCAGATGACGGGCCGCTCCGCCAGCACATCCGGCAGCTGGATGGGCTCCAGGTCCTGTACCTGGAAGCCGCTGGTGGTGAGCTTGAGGTTGGTGAGCACCGGGG
The DNA here is from genome assembly GCA_016721195.1 of Candidatus Geothrix skivensis. Lineage (GTDB taxonomy): Bacteria > Acidobacteriota > Holophagae > Holophagales > Holophagaceae > Geothrix > Geothrix skivensis. Next base: position 133,952 of record JADKIO010000013.1, read on the forward strand.
AGCTGACATAGGCGCGGAAGCGCTCGGCCTCGGCGGCGGCCTGCTCGGGCTTGGTGATGACGAAGGCCTCGCCCTGGCCCGCATGGGCCATGCCTTCGATGAGGTGGCGGTTCACCGAACTGCCGATGCCGAAGGTGAAGAGGTTGGCCGAGCCCAGGTTCTTGCGGATGATGTCGAAGACCTGGCCATCGGCGCTGATGAAGCCATCCGTGGACACCACGAAGGTGCGCGAGATGCCGGGTACCCGGGGCAGGCCCAGGGCCCGCCGCATGGCGCTGCCCAGCTCCGTGCCGCCGCCGCCGTTCTGGGAGCGCACGAAGGCCAGGGCCTGCGCCGCGTTCTCGGGCGTCGCGTGCTGGGAAGCGGGCGACCAGAGGGCCGAGCTGCCTTCGAAGACCATGACGTTGAAGAGATCCTGGGGCCGCAGTCCCTGGATCATCGACCTCATGAGCACCTTCGACACCTCGATGGGGAAGCCCATCTGGCTGCCGGAGATGTCCATGATGAAGACGAACTCCCGGGGCGGCAGATCCTTCGGTGTCACGCGCTTGGGGGGCTGGGCCATGAGCAGGAAGGTATTCTCGTCCTTCCCTTGATCCAGCAGCAGCCCCGACTGCACGGCGCCGCCCGCCAGCTGGTACCTCACGATGACATCGCGGTTGCTGCCCTGGGTCTCCGATGGATCGAGCTTCAGCGTGGCCTCGGTCCGGCCGTCATAGGCGATGGCGGTCCGGTGCGTGTCACAGCTCATGCGCTGGATGGGCAGGCCCGCCGAGAGCTTCACCTCCAGCTCGAAGGTGGTGGCGGGTTTCTCGCCGGCATGGGTGTAGGGGTTGGCCACCCACGTCTCGCCGGTGCTGGAGTCCGTGCCCGCCCTTCCCGCATAGCGTGGGCCCACCACCGTGGGATACACGAAGGCATAGGTGCCTTCGTTCGGCACCAGCAGCTCGGTGTAGCAGAGCTCCACCCGGATCTCGTCGCCGGGCAGGATGTTCGCCACGTTCATTTGGAAGACATTGGGCCGGTGCTGCTCCAGCAGGGAGGCGCTGCGGCCCTGGGCCTTGGCCTGCTCGTAGTCGGCCCGGGCCTGGCCTCGCTCCTTGATCTGGGCCTTCAGCACCCGCTCGCCAATGGTCATGGTCATGCCGTAGACCGCCGAGCGCGTGGAGCCGGGGAATACGTAGATGGCCTCGATGGCCTTGGTGCCGGTGTTGCGATAGACCTGGGTGACCTTCACATCGGCGATGACACCCGCGATGGCCACCTTGGCGGAAGTCGCCTTCAGGGGCAGCTGGTCCAGGGCGCTGTCACCCCCCTTCACGAAGAAGTAGGGGGAAAGGGTCCGGTCCACATCGCCTTCTGCCGGTGGAATCTGGCGAGTCGACATGGGCCGGCTGCGGGCCTGGGCATCTCCCTGGAAGGAGACGGCCAGCCCCGCACAGCAGGCGAAGAGGGCGGTGGTGGAGCGGCGAAGCGACATGATTTCCTCCCGTCGGTGCCGCGCCGGCATGGCGCGGTTCAGGAGGGAATGCCATGGGGGAGGAGTTCCTTTCGCGCGCTTGAGAAAAGAAGCAGCCACGAAAAACGCAAAAGGGCGCGAAATCAATCCAGGACAAGTTCCCTACCCGGCCATGCCAGCAGGACAAAGGTGGTCGAACCACTGGTAAAAGAATGCTGATCAGCAGAGGAGAGCGAAGGAACAGAGGAAAGCCGAGACAAGCAGATCAAGGCAAGGAACCCTTTTCAGCGTTCCTCCGCCACGCCGCTTATTCAATTCCTTGAAGGCGGGTAGATTCTTACTCGATGGCCATCCACAGGGCCCGTCTCCGGCAGCCTGGCGGGCTCGACCACGGGGGCGTTCAGCAGGTAGAGGTCCAGGGCGTCTCCGGCCACCAGCCGGATCTCCACCTGCCAGCTGGTCAGCTCCTTGCTCTGCTCGAGCACCCTGAGGGCCAGCACCTCGACACCGGCGGCCCGGCGCCGCAGCAGCACGGCCTGCATGCCCGCCGCGCCCATCACCGTAATGCGGGTCGAGCCATCGGCCAGGGTTTCCAGCGTCCAGGCGGGCGCCAGGAGGGCCGAGATCTTCCCCTCGGTCCGCCGGACGGAGGTGGCGGGCGCAGGCGCGAGGGCAGCGGGTGGCGGCGTCGCGTACCGCGAGGGCTCCTCCTGCTGGGAGGTCCCCTTCACCTTGGTGGCCAGACCACCCACCGCGCCCCCAACCACGCCACCCGGCGCAGCATCAGCCAGACGGTTCTGTGCTTCTGGGCTGCCCTTTTGCTTATCAGCCCTTGGCGCGGGGACCACCTCCATCAAGGCGGCCGCGGGCCGGGGCGCTTCGGCCTTCTTGGCCACCGATTCCCGGGTCTCTGCTTGGCGGAGCTGATCCTGCGCCTTGGCCCTCGACCCATCCACGGCCTGGGGTGCCACCACCCCGGGGGCCAGGGCGGCGGGCAGGGGAAGGGCAGCGGCTTTGGCCCTTCGGGCCGGAGGATGTTCGAAGGCCTGGGCTGGTGCTGCGGGTGGGGCCTGCTCTGCCAACGGAGTGGGGGCCTGCGCCGGGGCCGGCGTTTCGGCGGCCTTGGCCTTCTGGGCCAAGCCAGCTTCCCGTTCCAATGGGGGTGGTACCTGCTCCGGGCTGCGCAGGTAGGCCAGCCCCGCGATGGAGGCCAGCAGCAGGCTGGCCGCCGCGCCCAGCACGCCCGTGCGGCGCCAGAAGGGCACGACCTTCGGGGCCGCGGTCGCCAGGGCCGCCAGCAACTGGGCCTTGGCCGCCGGATCCGCCAGCAGCTCCCGCAGGGCTTCCTCATCCATCAGGGCATCGAAGACTTCCTGGTGCTCCAGGGCGGCCGCGAAGAGGGACCGCCGCTCCTCCTCGGTGAGGGTGCCCGTGGCATGGCCACCCAGCAGCTGCTCGGCCTCGCTCCGCCTCATGGCGCCCCCCCTCCGGTCGCTTCCCAGCGGCCGCCCAGGGCTTCCAGCAGCTGCTTCCGGCAGCGGTGGTCCCAGGTGTAGACGGTGTTCAGGCTGCCGGCATCCATGAGTCCCTGGATCTCGGCGAAGCTGCGCCCCTGCAGCTTGAGGCGGAACAGCTCCCGACAACGCTCCCCCAGCCTGGCGATGCCGCCCATGAGCCGGGCCAGCAGCTCCTTGCGCTCCAGCACCGTGGCCGGATCCGGTGCGTCCGAAGCCGGCGGGAAGACGTCCACGTCCACGGCGTCGTACTCGCCCCGGCGGGCGGCCTTGCGGCGGAAGGCCGCCAGCTTGAAGCGCAGGATCTGGAAGGCCAGGGGCACCAGGTCCTCCGGGCGGTCGAGGTGGCCGTACTTCTCGTGGAGCAACACCAGCACCTCCTGCGCCAGGTCCTCCGCATGGGCGCCTGCAGAACGGGATGCCGCGAAGGCGACGATCCTTTCACGCAGATGGGCCAGGATGGTGGCGCGATCGACCACGGCTGTCTCCTCCCCAAGGGGGAGCGGCAGGGCGGAGGTCGTGGGTTGGTCGGGATTCATGGAACAACGGGGTGAATTCCATCCTGGCAGCGAATGGCCCCCCAGGGCAGCGGGTACACTGGGTCGATGTCCGAACGCCTGATCCTGCTCACCAACGACGATGGCCTCTGGGCCCCGGGGCTCGCGGCCCTGGCCCGGGCCGCGGCCCCCTTCGGCCGGGTGGTCACCGTGGCCCCGGACCGCAACCGCTCGGCCATCTCCTCGGCCCTGAGCCTGCACAACATCCTGCGGCTGAACGAAGTGGGCCCCGGCCGCTTCGCCTGCGACGGCACCCCCGTGGACTGCGTGCTGCTGGGGGTCTGCGAGGTGCTGGGCCGCAGGCCCGACTGGGTGCTGTCCGGCATCAACCATGGCTTCAACCTGGGCGAGGACGTCTTCTACTCCGGCACCGTGGGGGCCGCCTTCGAGGGCCGCCTGCAGGGGGCCCGGGCCGCGGCCTTCTCGAACCATCCCGGAGGCTCGCTGGAGCTGGTGGAGCCCTGGATCGGCCGCTTCCTGGAGCGCTGGGAAGCCATGGAATTGCCGGCCAACCGCATCTGGAACGTGAACTTCCCCAAGGGCGAGCCCAAGGGCTTCCACCTCACGGGCCAGGACAGCCGGGCCTACCACGATCTGGTGGAGCGCCGCATGGATCCCCGCAGCACGCCCTACTACTGGATCGGCGGCGACGCGGGCCCCACCTACGCCAAGGCCCCCGGCAGCGACGCCGAGGCGGTCTTCCACGGCTTCGCCAGCGTGACGCCCCTGCGCCTGGACCTGGGCTGCCCCGAGACGCTGGCGCGGCAGGCCGACTTCGACACGGCCTTCAACCAGTAGGCCAGATGCGCGTCGCCTTCCGTGTCCACGGGGATGTCCAGGGGGTGGGCTTCCGCCGCTTCGCCGCCCGGGAGGCCCAGGCCCTGGGCCTGGCGGGCTGGGTGCGGAACGATCTGGATGGCACGGTCCATGGCGAGGCCGAGGGATCCGAGGCCCCATTGATGGCGTTTCGCGCCAGGTTGGCCCAGGGCCCCGCCTTCGGTCACGTCTCCCGACTGGACTGGGAGGTCTCGGATGTGCGATCCTCCCTTCCCCTTTCATTCGAGATTCACAGGTAGCCATGGCCATGAACGCCCCCCTCAGCTCCTTCGTCCGCGATGTGCCCGACTTCCCGAAGGCGGGAATCCTCTTCCGGGACATCACCCCCCTGCTGGCCAACGCCGAGGCCTTCGCCATCGCCGTGGAAGCCATGGTGGAGCCGGTGCTCACCCTGCAGTCCACCCACGTGCTGGGCCTGGAATCCCGGGGTTTCATCTTCGGCAGCGCCCTGGCCCAGCGGCTGGGGGTGGGCTTCGTGCCCGCCCGCAAGCCGGGCAAGCTGCCCATGGCCACCCACCGCCAGTCCTACGGCCTGGAATACGGCTCGGATGCCCTGGAGATCCACACGGATGCCTTCGGCCCCGGCGACCGGGTGCTCATCGTGGATGACGTCATGGCCACCGGCGGCACCGCCGCCGCCGCCCAGCGCCTGGTGCGGACCACCGGCGCCCAGCCTGTGGCCCTCACGGTCTTCATCGAGCTGACCTCCCTGCCGGGCCGGGAAAAGGTCGAGGGCCTGCCGGTCTTCAGCGTCCTGCGCTACTGATCAAAGCCCCATCTCCCGGAGGCTGGCGCGGATGCCCGCCTCCGGGTCCATGGGACTCAGGCCCAGCGCCTGGGAGCGGCAGCTCGTCACCCGGCGGGATTCCCGCAGGAAGCCCAGGAGGCCGGGGCTCAGCACCCGCTGGGCCTCGGCCCAGTCGATCTGGGGCGGCGCGGGCAGGCCCGCCAGCCGGGCCACCCGGGTGGTGAAGGCGGCCATGCTCTCCGGGTGGCCATCCGTGAGGTTGAACACCCCCGACAGGGGCCGGTCCAGGGCCGCCAGGCAGGCCGCCACCAGATCGTCCACCTGGATGCGGTTGCCCGGCCCCGAGTCCTCGGGCCGCAGCACGGGCTCGCCCAGACGCAGGCGGTCCAGGGGCAGGCGGTGGGGCCCGTAGATGGCCGGCACCCGCAGCACCACCCAGCGGATTCGCCGCGCTTCGCACCACTGGGCCACCCGCCGCTCCGCATCCACCCGCCGCCGGGAGCGGTCCTCGCGGGGGGCCACGGGGCTCTGCTCGTCCACGGGGGCGCCGTCGGTGTCTCCGTACACGCCGGTGGTGCTGAGGTAGACCAGGACCGCGGGCCGGGCCCCGCCCAGGCGCTCCAGGAAGCGGGCCAGACGCAGATCCTCGGTGCCCCTTGCCGCCGGCGGCGCCAGGTAGACCACCGCATGAAGCCCCGGGGGAACGTCGAGGGCGTCCTGCTGGGAGCCTTCATCCAGATCCATGGCCAGGGCTGCGATGCCCTCGGAGGTCAGGGCCTCGCAGGAGGCTTGGCGGCGCACCAGGGCCAACACGGGTCCCCGTTCCAACCGGCGCCGGGCCAGACGCACACCCACGTACCCGCAGCCCGCCAGCAGGCAGCTCTGGTTCGCGTCCTTTCCGCCCCCGTTCTCCATCCGGCCAGCATACGCCGCCCCGGGTGGGGCTTCGCCCATGAGAGGCTGGACGGGGCCATGGCCCCGCTCGCTGGGAGTCCCCGTGTCCCCCCTCTTCAAGGTCGTGCTGCTGGCCTGGCTGGTGCTGGGCCCGCTGGGCCTCTGGCTGCGGCGCCGGAATCGGCGCAACAGCTTGAAGCCTGAAGCCTGAAGCCTGAAGCCTAGAGCCTGGGTCCGGAAGCCCTCGGCAGCACCAGGCTGAAGCGGCTGCCGTTGGACAGGGGTTCGTAGCGGACGTCGCCGCCGTGATCCTGGGCGATGCGGCGGACGATGGCCAGGCCCAGGCCCGTGCCCTTGCGCTTGGTGGAGAAATAGGGCTCGAATAGCCGCTCCCGATCCGCCTCGGGCACCCCGGTGCCGTCATCCACCACGTCGAAGCGCAGGCTTTCCTGCTCAATGGCCAGGGACAGCCGGACCAGGCCCCGGCCCCCCTCCTCGGTCCGGGCGCCGCGGCCCTCCAGGGCCGCCACGGCATTGTCCACGTAGTTGATGAGGGCCCGCTTCACCATGTCCCCATCCCAGAGGGCCGAAACCGGCCCCTCCGGCAGCTGGAACTCCCACAGGATTTCCGGGTGGTTGGGCTCGTAGAGGGCCGCCACCTGGCGCAGCAGGTCCGCCGGATCGCAGGGGGAGAACTGGGGCACCGGCAGTCGGGCGAAGCGGCTGAAGCTGTCCACCAGGCGGGAGAGGCTGGCCACTTCCGCCAGGATCAGCTCGGCCCCCTCCTGCACGGCAACAGGGTCCAGGCGGCCCTCCCGGGTGCGGCGCAGCAGGCGCTGGGCCGTGAGCTGGATGGGCGTGAGGGGGTTCTTCACTTCATGGGCCATGCGCCGGGCCACCTCCTGCCAGGCGGCCCGCTTCTCCGCCTGGGCCAGCAGCGAGAGATCCTCCAGCACCGCCAGCACGCCGCCCCCTTGGAGGGGCTCCAGCATGGCCCGCACTGGCCGGCCCTCGCCCTCACCGCCCAGCCGGAACTCCTCCTGCACCCCCCGTTGGGTATCGCGCACCGCCGCCAGCAGCTCCGGCAGGCGGCCCAGGCGCGGCAGGGTGGCCACGGTCTCCCAGCGGGCCTCCGTGGGATCGAAGGTTTCCAGCCCCAGCCAGGCCCGGGCGGCGGCGTTGAAGGTGCGCAGCTCGCCATCGGCCCGCCAGCTCATGACCCCCACCGGCAGCGCCGCCAGCAGCTGGTCCAGGTAGGCCCGCTGCTGCTCCAGGCGACTGGCCTGGGCCTCGATGGCCGCCCGGTTGGTCTTCAGGTCCCGGGTCATGGCGTTGAAGGTCTGGGCCAGGAAGGCCAGCTCGTCCTCCCCCATCACCGGCAGTTCCACGTCGAGATCCCCGCTGCCCACCCGCTGAGCGGCCTTGGCCAGGGCCCGGATGGGCTCGCTGAGGGACTTCGCCAGGGCCAGGCCCGACCACACGGCGAAAAAGAGGGTCAGCAGCGTCAGGAAGAGGAAGGTGCTCTGGGGCAGGGTCTCCAGGGTGTCCCGGTTGGCGCGGATCTGCTGGTTCTCCTTGAAGCGCTGCTCCAGGGCCAGCACCCGGTCCAGCTTCTCCCGGGGCATGAAGACGCCGATGGCCCAGGCGCCATCCCCCCGGGGCACCACCCGCAGCAGCCAGAGCCCCTCGGGCCGTTCCTGCTGGCTGTCCCCGGCGAGGGCCTCGAGGCTGGGCGGCGGGCAGTCCGGGCAGAGGTCCAGGGCCCTGATGCCCCCTTCCCCCTTGGCACCGAAGGCGGCCACGAGATCCAGCCCCGCCGCGGCGCGGATGGCCGGGGGCTCCGCCGAGGCGGAGGCCAGCAGGCGGCCGGCGCCGAAATCCAGGCGGGCCCGGGTGGCGGCGCGCAGATCCTCGGCCATCTTCTGGCCATCCCGGATAGCCACTTCCGTTTCCGGGCTGAACCAGCGCTCCACGTTCTTGTTGATGAAGTTCCGGCCCACCATGAAGAGGATCAGGCTGGGCACGATGCCCACGATGAAGAGGGTGAGCACCATCCGGGTGCGCAGCCGGGAGCCCAGGATGCCGCTCTTGCGCTCGAAGTAGAGCTTGGCGATGCTGCGGGCCACGATGAAGAGCAGGGTGCCGATGGCCAGCACGTTGGCCAGGCCCAGGGCCACCAGGGCCCAGCGGGAGGGCGCGTCCAGGCCGCCTTCGGCAACGCGGTGGCCCACGGTCTTGTAGGCCAGGATGATCATGAGGATGAGCACGCCCAGCCCCACCGCCACGTAGAGGCGCGTGAGCTCGGGGTGGCGTTTCGACTGCGGGGTTGCCATGTCCAGCAGGCTATCCTGGAACCTTGCGGAAGGGCAGAAGCGGATGACGACGGAAGGTGCGGAGGCGGTGCGGCGGACCTTCCTGTCGGGCTTCATTCCCGGCGTCAGCCCGCCCGCCCTGGATCCTGCCCTACCGGAGGAGGCCTGGGACGCGGTCCAAGCCGAGGGTGTGGCCTACCCCCGCCTCTCCCTGGAATTCTGGACCTCCCGGCAGCGGCAGGCCGCGAACCTCCACGAGATCTCGTACCGGGCCTGCTACAAGCCCCAGCTGCCGCGCCACTTCATCGAGCGCCTGACCCAGCCTGGCGAGCGGGTCTACGATCCCTTCAGCGGCCGGGGCACCACGGCCCTGGAGGCGGCCCTGCTGGGACGCCGGGTGGCCGCCAACGATGTGAATCCCCTGGCCCGGATGCTGGCGGAACCCCGCCTGACCCCGCCGGAACCCGCCGCCGTGGAGGCGCGGCTGCGCTTGATCCCCTGCCAGGGCAGCGGGGATGGCCTGGACCTGGGGATGTTCTTCCACGCCGATACGGAGGCGGAGATCCGGGGCCTGCGCGACTGGCTCCTGAACCGGTCGGCGGCAGGGGAGCTGGATGACCTCGATACCTGGATCCGCATGGTGGCCACCAACCGGCTCACGGGCCACAGCCCCGGCTTCTTTTCGGTCTACACCCTGCCCCCCAACCAGGCCCTCACGGCGGACAAGCAGCGGCAGATCAACGCCCAGCGGGAGCAGGTGCCCTCCTACCGCGATACCCACGCCCTGATCCTGAAGAAGACCCGCCAGCTGCTCACCGGGCTGGAGCCCGAGCAGCGGCGCAACCTCGCCTTCGCCGCCCAGGATGCCCGCTTCCTCACCGGCGATGCCCGGGAGACGGCCAGCCTGCTGGACGGCTGCATGACCCTCACGGTCACCTCGCCGCCCTTCCTGGATGTGGTGGACTACACCGGCGACAACTGGCTGCGCTGCTGGTTCACGGGACTGGATGCGGAGGCCATCGGCCGGGGCATCAGCACGCCCCGCACGGTGGCGGGCTGGTCTGAGACCATGGCCGCCACCTTCGACGAGCTGCACCGCCTTACGCGACCCGGCGGCTTCGTGGCCTTCGAAGTGGGCGAGATCCGGAAGGGCAAGTTGCGGCTTGACGAGGTGGTGCTGCCCTTGGGCCTGCGGGCCGGCTTCAGGGCCCACGGTGTGCTGGTGAACCGCCAGACCTTCACCAAGACCGCCCACATCTGGGGCGTGGGCAACAACGACAAGGGCACCAACAGCAACCGGGTGGTGCTCTTCGAGCGGGTCTGAGGCCCGGCCCTCGAGACTGCTTTTTCAAACGGATGGCCCTCAACCCGCCAGGGAGGCCTTCGGTCCGGAGTCGCGGTTGGCGCCGCGCACGCGGCCGGTGGCCTGCACCCGCAGGTGTGCGGGCTGATGGGCCTCGCTGCGCCGGGCCAGGGTGTCAAAGCGGACGGAGGCCAGGTAGTCCCCCAGCACCTGGGTGGCGTCCACCCACACGGACTGCACCGGGCAGGCAGACGCCAGGGGGCAGACCCGGCGGTCGCTCACGCAGTGGTTGAGGGCGATGCCGCCCTCCATGGCCTGGACCACCTCCCCCAGGGAGAGGTCTGCGGCTGGCCGGGCGAGGCTCACGCCGCCGCCCGAGCCCCGGGAGGTGGCCAGGATGCCCGCCTTCACCAGGTCCCCCACGATGCGCCGGACGAACTCCAGGGGCAGCATGCGGTGCCTGGCGATATCGGCGATGGGCACCCGGGCGCCGGGGGCCAGGCAGGCCAGGTGCAGGACCACCCGGGCCGCGTAATCCGTCTGTCTGGAGATGCCGAGCATGGACCACCGCCGGGGAAGGACCAAATATGAGTGGGATGGTCCTGTTGGTCAAGATAACTCGGTCACCTATGGGCACACATGGCGGAAGAGGGCCGCATCCTCCCCATCGGGGTAGTAGCCGGATCGCAGGCCACAGCGGCGCCAGCCGCAGGCCCCGTAGAGCCGGATGGCCGAGGCGTTGGACACCCGCACCTCCAGGTAGAGGGTCTCCAGGCCCTGGCGGGTCAGATCGTCCTGGCAGGCCTCCAGCAGGCGGCGCCCCAGGCCCCCGCCCCGGTGGGCCGGATCCACGGCGATGCGCAGCAGCTCCGCCTCCCCGGCGGCGGGAATGAGGGCCCAGCGGGCGAAGGCCACCTCGGGGATGAGCCACAGCCCCTCGTGCTCCGCCGGGGCCTTCCAGGCCACTCCGAAGGCCGTGCGATCCAGCCGCAGCACCCAGTCCGGGAGTGGCTCGCCGGCGGCCAGACGCAGCACTTCCCCGGGCTCGTCGCTCACCGGGCCACACCCTTGCGAAGAGCTTCCGACAGGTGGGCGGCGGCCAGGGGGAAGTTGACTTCGGCATCCGTCTCCCGCAGGTAGAAGGGCACCAGGGGGGCTTCGGAGGGTCCCCGGGATACCCGCCGCGCCAGGGCCGCCAGGCCCGCCAGGGTGGCCCCGCCTTCGTCGGCCAGGGTGATCCGGTGCCCGTGGAGCACGGCCTCCACCTTCGGCGCGAAGGCCTCCGGCGCCCACCAGGGCTCGGCGCCGAGGCGCTCCCCCAGGGTCGCCAGGGGCTGCTTGGCGGCGGGCGAGCTGGGCCCCGCCTCCCAGCGCTGGTGGAAGGCTTCGCTGCGCTGGCCGTCCAGCAGGATCCAGAAGGGCCCCGCCAGGCCTTGCTGGCCCCGGCCCTGGCGCAGCGCCTCGGCCCGCAGCTCGAAGGCGGAGAAGCCCCAGGTGGGCAGGCCCGCCAGGCCGAGGCCCTCCGCCGTGGCCACGCCGATCCGCAGGCTGGTGAAGCCTCCGGGGCCCAGGCAGGCCGCCACGCCGGACAGCTCCCGGGGGGTGCCGCCCGCCTCCCCCATCAGCGCCTCCAGGGTGGGCAGCAGCCGCTCGCTGTGGCCCCGGCCCACGCCCGCCGGCACCCGCCGGGCCCAGACCCGCTCCCCCCGGATCAGCGCCAGGTGCAGGATCTCCGTGGTGGTGTCGAGGGCGAGGAGCATGGGGCCAGTGTATCGGGGCCGCGGAGCCAGGATGACCTGGTCTCCGATGGGTCAGGAACTCAGGGAATCCGGCCTTCGGATCGATAAATAGATTTTGGCCAATTTGTGAGGACAATCATGTTCAGCCGCCTGTCCGTCTCCAGGAAGATCCAGGTGCTAGGCCTGGTCCCCCTGGCCCTCTTCCTGCTCCTGTTCTTCGCCTACCTGCTGCCGGCCTTCGGGGCCCGCTTCATGGACGCGAAGAAGGAGGGGGCCCGGAACGTCGTCAACCTGGGCTACCACTTCCTGGCGGGCCTGGAGGCGCGGGTGAAGAAGGGGGAGCTGAGCCTGGAACAGGCCCAGACCCAGGGCCGCACGGGCATCCTGTCCATGCGCTACGAGGACAACAACTACCTGTGGATCGCCAGCCCCGGGGCCCGCATCGTGGGCCATCCCATCAAGCCCGAGCTGGCGGGGAAGGACATGAGCGCCAGCAAGGATGCCAGCGGCAAGCTCCACTGGCAGGCCATGGACCAGCTGGCCCAGAAGCCCGAAGGCGGCTTCGTGGACTACGACCAGCAGCTCCCGGACGGCAAGGTGCGAGGGAAGGTCAGCTACATCCGCCGCTTCCAGCCCTGGGGCTGGGACCTCGCCACGGGCGTCTACGTGGATGACGTGGCGGCCCAGATCCGCGCCCTGGCCTGGTCCACGGGCCTGCCCCTCGCCCTGCTGGCGGTCCTCATCCTCGGGGTGAGCCTATCGGTGGCCCGGGGCATCTCCCGGCCCATCGTGGCCCTGGCCCAGGGCCTGCGGGCCTCGGACCTGACCCTGCGGCTGCCGGTGCTCACCCAGGATGAGGTGGGCGAGGTGGCCCAGGCCTTCAATACCTACAACGCGCACCTTCACGAGACCGTGAAGGAGTTCGCGAAGTACAGCGAGCGGGTGGCGGCGGGCTCCACGGAGCTGGCCGCGTCCTCCGAGGAGATGTCCCGGGCCGTGGCCCAGATCGCCCAGGTGAGCGAGAACCTGCGGTCCTCCGGGGAGCAGGTGACCGGCGCCATGGGGCACCTCACCAGCCGCTCGACGGACGTGACCACCCACCTGGACGCCTCCTCCAGGGAGACCCAGGGCGCCGTGACGGCCACGGAGCACAGCAGTCAGGCTGGCCAGGCCGCCGTCACCGGCATTTCCGAGATCCGTCAGGCCACCGGCCAGATGGTGAAGGCCGTCACCGTCATCCAGGACATCGCCCGGCAGACCAACCTGCTGAGCCTGAACGCCGCCATCGAGGCCGCCAAAGCCGGGAACATGGGCAAGGGCTTCGCGGTGGTGGCCGAGGAGGTCCGCAAGCTGGCGGACCGCTCCCGGGGCGCCGCCGGGGAAATCGAGCAGCTCATCCAGCGCACCCAGGAGGCCGTCGAGTCGGGGGTCCAGGGGGTGGACACGACCCTCCAGAGCCTGGAGGACATCCGGGCGCGCATCGCCGACGTGGCGGGCCGCTTCCAGCAGATCGGCGCGGCCGCCCGGGCCCAGGCCGACACCAGCCGCGAGGTGAACGTCCTGGTGGACGAGAACCACGCCCAGCTGGTGCAGAACGCCTCGGCCACCCAGGAGCTGTCGGCGACCGTGGTGGAGATCACCCGCACCGCCTCGGACCTGGCCCAGGTGGCCGAAGGCCTCCGCACCGCCGTGGAGGGGTTCAAGCTCTAGGCGGGAGCGCACGCAAAACGGCGGCCCGCAGGGGCCGCCGTTTTCGTTTCAGGATCGGACCTGAGCTAGCAGGCCTTGAGGATCTTGCCGGCCTGGATGCAGGAGGTGCAGACCCGCAGGCGCTTCGCGGCGCCGTTCACCAGGGCGCGCACGCGCTGGATGTTGGGGTTCCACCGGCGCTTGGTGATGTTGTTGGAGTGGGAGACGTTGTTCCCGAACTGGGGCTTCTTACCGCAAATTTCGCACTGACGGGACATGGGAACCTCACGAGCCAAGGTGAAAACAGCCAAGAGAGTTAGTGTAGCCAACCAGTAAGGGAACGCAAGGGGAAAGGGCCCGGGACTGGAACCGCGAAAGATGCGAAAGGGCGCGAAACCAGGATCTTCGGGCCTGGCCGTCCCGCTTGACCCCCTGAAGACCTCGGTGGGCTCCGTGCCTCCCTGGGAAAGCCTTCGCCAGTGATCCACAGCGATTGCGGTGATTGGGCCGAGCCAGGTCCCGCCTGGGCCCGCCTGTGCCGGAGGGCGTTTCGCGGATTTTCGCGGTTGCCTTTCCGCGCGTTGACGACCCAGGATGGGAGCCATTCCCCTGGAACCCCCGTGGATCTGCGCCCCTGGGCCCTCGCCTTCACCGTGCTGGACTGGACCGAGCGCCAGAAGGCTGAAGCCTGGGCGGCCCTGCAGGCGGGCTGCGCACCGGCGCTGAGCGCGGCCCAGGCCGCCGCCCTGGCCCAGGTGGAAGCGGACCTGCCCCGCCGCCACCGGGAAGCCGCGGCGCGGGGCGCCCGCCTGCTGCTGCCGGGCGATGATGGGGTGGACGCCCTGCTGGAGCCCCTGCCCTACCCCGTGGCGCTGTGGGTGCGGGGCAGCCTGCCCCCGGTGGGACCCCGCCTCGCCATCGTGGGCAGCCGCCGGGCCAGCGCCCAGGGCCGGGACCGCACCCGGGCCTGGGCCAGGGCGCTGACGGAGGCGGGCGTGGCGGTGCTCTCGGGCCTGGCCCGGGGCATCGATGGCGCGGCCCACGCCGGGGCCCTCGAAGCCCGCGCGGGAGCGTCCGGCATCGCCGCCACCTGGGGCGTGCTGGGTTCGGGCCTGGACCATCCCTACCCGCCGGAGCACCGGCCCCTCATGGATCGGGTGGTGGCCGCCGGGGGCGGCGTGCTCACGCCCTTCCCCCCGGAGGCGCCCCCCCGCAAGTGGCACTTCCCCCGGCGGAACTGGCTGCTGGCGGCCTGGGTGGACGCGGTGCTGGTGATGGAGGCCGCCCCCCGCTCCGGCAGCCTGGTGACCGCCCGGCTGGCCCTGGACCTGGGCAAGGAACTCTTCGTGGTGCCGGGTTCCGAGGGCACCGACGCCCTCCTGGAGGAAGGCGCCGCCCATCCCTGCCGAGAGCCCGGCGACCTGCTGGCCTTCCAGGGCTAGGGAAGTTGGAATTTTTTAACTACCAGTGTTTCCAGCTGGAATGCTCCCCCCGGGTCCCGCCCTTCTCCCATCGGGGCCCCCCGGGGGCTTGACAGACTGCCGCCAACCGGTTCCATCCTTAGGGGCCGTTCAGGGGCCCGCGTTTTACCGGCCACCCGGTTGGGCGCCCCGGTGAGCCCTCACCTTTGAGATGGAAAAGATGTTCTGGAAAGGGGGCTTAGCCCCCATGGGAGATGTCTGGTGACCAACTCGTGATCGTCGAAAGCCCCTCCAAGGCGAAGACCATCACCAAGTACCTCGGCAAGGGGTACAAGGTCATGGCCTCCGTGGGTCACATCCGGGACCTGCCGAAGAAGCTGGGCGTCGACATCGAGAACGGCTTCCAGGAGGAATACGAGATCAGCCCCGCCAAGGAGAAGGTGGTCAAGGAGCTGCGGGCCGCCGCCAAGACCGCCGACGAGCTGATCCTCGCGACGGACCCCGACCGCGAGGGGGAGGCCATCAGCTGGCACCTGCTGGAGGCCATCAAGCCCCCCAAGAGCCTGCCCGTGAGCCGGGTCCTCTTCAACGAGATCACCCCGGCGGGCATTGCCAAGGCCATGGCCGCGCCCACGGTCATCAATAAGAAGCTGGTGGACGCCCAGCGGGCCCGCCGCGTGCTGGACCGCCTCGTGGGCTACAAGGTGAGCCAGGTGCTCTGGGACAAGGTGCGCCGGGGCCTCAGCGCGGGCCGGGTGCAGAGCGTGGCCGTGCGCATCATCGTGGATCGCGAACTGGAGATCCGGGCCTTCAACCCCGTGGAGTACTGGGTGCTGAAGGGCCGCTTCGCCGCCAAGCTGCCGCCCACCTTCTGGATGAAGCTGGTGAAGCTGGGGGGCCAGCCCCTGCAGCTGGGCAACAAGGAGACCAAGCGCCGGGTGGGGGATGCCAAGCAGGCCCAGGATCTGAAGGCGAAGCTGGAGAAGGCCGCCTACACGGTGACCGGCCTGGAGACCAAGGAGAAGAAGCGCAACCCGGCGGCCCCCTTCACCACCGCCAAGCTGCAGCAGGAATCGGCCCAGAAGCTGAAGATGAGCGTCAGCCGCACCATGCAGAACGCCCAGCGGCTCTATGAAGGCGCGGACTTCGGCGAAGGCCCCGTGGGCCTCATCACCTACATGCGCACGGATTCGCCCCGCATGGCCCCCGAGGCCGTGGAGGCCACCCGGGACTTCATCGCAAAAAAATACGGCAAGGAGTTCCTGCCCGCCAAGGCCCGCGTCTACACGGGCAAGGCCGGGGCCCAGGATGCCCACGAGGCCATCCGCCCCACGGACATCACCCGCACCCCTGAATCCTTGCGTGGACATCTCGAACCAGACCAGTTCCGGCTCTACGCGCTCATCTGGCGGCGCACCATGGCCTCCCAGATGGAGGCGGCCCGCTTCGACGAGACCGTGGTGCAGACCGAAGCGGCGGTGGGCAAGGACGTGGCCATCTTCGAGGCCAAGGGCGAGATCGAGCGCTTCGCGGGCTGGCTGGCGGTGTACCGGGCCGACAAGACCGAAGTGGAGGCCGAGGCCATCGCCGACGCCGCCAAGCTGCCGGACGAGGAAGACGAGGACGAGGAGCTGCTGCCCGCCATGAAGCTGGGGGAGGCCCTCAAGCTCGAGCAGCTGGACGCGGACCAGCAGTTCACCAAGCCCCCCGCCCGCTTCAACGAAGCCACCCTGGTGAAGGAGCTGGAAGAGGACGGCATCGGCCGGCCGTCGACCTACGCCAGCATCATCGCCACCATCCAGGACCGGGACTACGTGAAGAAGGTCGAAGGCCGCTTCAAGCCCACGGACCTGGGGATGACGGTCACGGAGCTGCTCATCCAGGGCTTCCACGACCTGCTGGATCCCAAGTACACCTCGGGCATGGAGGGCAACCTCGACCGCATCGAGGAGGGCAAGCTCACCTTCAAGAAGGCCATGACGGACTTCTACGGGCCCTTCGAGCAGAGCCTGGCCGCCGCGGGCCAGGACATGCAGAACCTGAAGGCCGGCGTGCCCACGGGGCTGGCCTGCCCCAAGTGCGGCACCCGGAAGAAGGGCGCCGGCACGCTGCTGAAGCGCATCGGGCGCAACGGCCTCTTCGTGGGCTGCACCAACTACGGCGCCGAGAAGGAAGCCGACAAGTGCGACTACACGGCGGACCTGGAGAAGATGGAGGAGCCCGAGGACGCGCCGGAGTGCCCGCTCTGCGGCACCACGCCCATGAACCTGCGCAAGGGCCAGTGGGGCCCCTTCTGGGCCTGCCCCAACTACCCCAAGTGCAAGGGCATCGTGAAGGCCGATCCCAAGGGCATCCCCGTGCCCCCGGACGAGCCCACGGGCGAGGCCTGCCCCAACTGCGGCAAGGGCTTCGTGAAGCGGCACGGCCGCTACGGCGAGTTCGTCTGCTGCGTGGACTACCCCGCCTGCAAGACCGTGAAGAAGGAAGTGCTGGGGATCCCCTGCCCCAAGTGCGGCGGCGGCATCAGCCCCCGCAAGACCCGCTTCGGCAAGGTCTTCTACGGCTGCACCAACTACCCCAAGTGCGACTACACCGCCTGGGACAAGCCCGTCCCCGTCACCTGCCCCGCCTGCAAGAACCCCATGATGGGCGAAAAGACCAAGAAGCCCCGGGGCAAGGATCCCATCCAGGTCCTCATCTGCCCCAAGTGCAAACATGAAGAGCCGATGGGCTAAGCTCTGGAGGCCTCAATGACTCCAAATGAAGCCATTCTCCAGGCCTTTGAAACGACTCTTTCGACTGCGAAGGTTCCATCAGAGATTCTGTCTGAGGCCGTCTCACTAATAATGAAGAGTTCTCCGGGTTCTTCTAAGTTTGCGGTTCAAGAATCTCTATTTGAAACGCTCCATGAACTACTCCGCACTGGAGTTCTATCGTGGGGATCAACATTCGAAAATCCAGACCCACCTAGATTGCATATCACGCGGTTTGGACGGACAGCCCTCCAGAATTTCACTAAAGATCCATACAACCCAGTGGGATATAAGCAAGCATTAGCCCCTCTGGTGAGCGAGCAATCTATCGCATGGGCCTACATAGAAGAATCTCTTCGAGCCCTGAATTCGAATTGCTTTCGAGCCAGCGCCGTATTGATTGGCGCAGCCTCCGAGGATCTAGCTTTTGTACTTCGCGACCGAATACTCAAATGCGAAAGCGACAATGCTAATCTTTCGAAGTCACTACGCGGGACCAAAATTTCAGATGTTCTCAATGGTCTTTCTAACTATTTCCATTCACACAAAAATTCAATGGATCGAAGCCTTCGTGAACGCTTTGAATCATTTTGGGATTCTTTCTCTCATCAAATTCGAATTTCGCGAAATGAAGCAGGTCACCCAACTTCAATTGAAGCAATTACACAGGAACTTGCTCACGCAAATCTCCTCCAATTCCACTCGCTCGCAGAGATGTATTCACAACTACACGCTTGGATTGACAACAGATCATAGGAACCTAGTAATTAAAATAAATGAGCCTCAAGCAAAGAAACTGTCACCTTTACTGAGTTGCGGTATTGAATTCTGGTAATTCAATGAAGCTTTGTTGGACTTTAGTGCGTGATCTCGAACAGAAGAAATCGTCGCGCTGTCGTCATTTACAGGTCATCTCCGAAATTAGATGCCCTGAGATAAGCCCCATGCTTCAGGACACTCCGTCCTTCCTCGCCAATTGGTGCATCGCCTGGTCTCGCACCGTGCGGGTGCGGTCAGCGCTGGGGCTCGAGGGTCTGGATGGGGCGCAGGTGCCCGGGGCCTTCCCCTCCTTCGGCCAGTTTCGGCATCTGGGGGCTGGTGTGCTAAATGGACACAGGGAAGGCTCAGCGCCATCTAGATCTTTGAAACAGATAATTTAGCCACGGATGAACACGGATCAACACGGATGGCGGGACGGGTCTCCGTGGCTTCGATCTGTGTTCATCCGTGTACATCTGTGGCTTACCCGCTTCCTTGGACCCATCCTTGCCCTGCGTTCGGTCCAAGGAGGCTGCCATGCCCACCACGAACCTGAGGGAGTTCCTCAACCAGAACGGGGTGCCGCACCAGGTCATCCCCCATCCGGTGGCCTTCACGGCCACCTCGGTGGCCGGGGCCGCCCACATCAAGGGCCGGGAGATGGCCAAGACGGTGGTGGTCGATCTCGACGGCCAGCATGTGCTGGCGGTGCTGCCCGCCCACCGGAAGGTGGACCTGGAGCGCCTGCGCCTGGCCACGGGCTCGTACCACGCGGACCTGTGCCAGGAGTGGGAGTTCATCCGCGACTTCCCCGGCTGTGAGCCCGGCGCCATGCCCCCCTTCGGCAACCTCTACGGCCTGCCGGTCTACGTGGAGCCCCACCTGGCGGAAGACGAGGAGATCGCCTTCAACGCCGGCACCCACACCGAAGTGGTCCGCATGGCCTACAAGGACTTCGAGCGCCTGGCCCAGCCCAAGCTCGTGGACATGTAGCCGCCCACTCTAGGCGTCCAGGACTTCCCGGACCTTGCGCAGCAGGTTCGCCCGGGTGAAGGGCTTCTGGAGGAAGGTCCGGCCCTGGGCTGGATGAGGTCCGAGGGGTACCCGACGGGGAGGGGGGCGGAGGGGCGGTGGTGCCCCGGAGTGTACACGGCGGACCCAGGGGCCGCCCCACCGGGCCCCGGCCTGTTGGGTGGTGGGGGCGGCCGCCCGGCGGTCCGTTGTGCGGCCGCCGTGCTCGGTCCAGCGACGGGCCGCTGGAAGGCCTCACGGTGACATTGGCCGGGGGGGAGCCGCTGGGGCGAGGGCTCCCGCACCAGCCAACGGGGCCCGCCCGGGGGCTCAGGGGGCGGCGGGCGAACCCACATGCCGGTTCAGGTCCAAGGGCGCGTCCGGGGTCTTGTGTCGCCGGCAGCCTTAGAGAGGTCGGCCCAGTCCACTTTTGGCGGCCCCCCCGCCACTCCCAGGCTCCACTCGACGCGCACAGCCCTCACGCAGCCCCCACCACCCGGGATCCCCTCCCCCCCCCCTGGCTTTGCCGTGGTCGCGGTGAAGGGGAGGTCGGTCGGCTTTGTTGGGGTGGGGTCTCCCGGCCCTCCACTAGATGCGACCTGAGCTGGGGAAGAGTCCTGCGGGAGGACTCGGTCCCCAATCCGATGATGCTTTCACGCATCTGGGCCCAGTCCTTCCGATCGCGCATCTACATGGCTTCCGAGTAGAGGGACCGGAGGTCCGCCTGGCTGGGCGCCCTGGGGTTGGTGCCGGGATGTGCCCCCCCCGCGCAACGGCACCCCCGCGCCACCCCCATCCATTATCCAAGACACTGCCCCTGGCCCCGGCGGCGGTTCAGAAGGCCACCGGCATAGGCCTCCGGGTCGCGGTCCAGGCCTGGCGCCGCGCAGGTGGGTGTGGACCAGGCGGATGGCCTCCAGGGCGTGCAGGTCGGTGATCGGGGAGTGGGCGTTGGAGACGAAGGCCTCGATGGCGTGCGCGGGCGGGCGCCTGTTGATGCCTGAAGGTCCCCGGGGGCGGGCCGGCGCGGAACCTGATCCACGCCTTCAAATCGATGCGGGGGGGGGGGGGGGGGGGGGGGGGGGGGGGGGGGGGGGGGGGGGGGGGGGGGGGGGGGGGGGGGGGGGGGGGGGGGGGGGGGGGGGGGGGGGGGGGGGGGGGGGGGGGGGGGGGGGGGGGGGGGGGAGGCCACCCAAGATGAACGGCGCCACGAATTTAGGAGTCGTCGATCACCGAGCATGCTGGGAGCCCCAGAAAGAGGTCCGAGGGGGTCTTTGCCGGCGGAGGGGGGCCGGCCGAGCGCCGGCCCCCTAGCTGCTCAGTCCCATGGCGCGGCTGGGGTCATGGAAAAGATGGATTAGCCACCGTTCATCGGTGGTTCAAATGCTTTGCGCCTGAGACGAGGCCGGCGCGGGCCAGGTCGGCACTCACCCGTCATAAAGCATTAATTTCATTAACATTTCTTGACAGCGTTTAAAGCTGGCGCATCTTTTATTTCCAGGAACGACCCCAGCCAACCAAGTCCAACATGAGGCACCACCCTTCCCCTCGGCCACTCCGTTCTGAGCTCACCTTCTGTAGCGCTCGAGTGCAGATGGTTCCATGCCTTCATCACCCTGGGCGGTTCCAAGCGTGCTGCCTGCCCCTGTCTTTCCCTCTCGGGAAACCCATGGGACCGCCCAACCAAATCGCCCCGGAGGAGGGGGGGCAGGCAGCCTAAATCCAGCCATGGGGATCCGGGCGAGCGTGCTCCGGGTCACCATGGCCTTGCCGTGTCCGGGACCCGAAGGGGCCGCTCCCGGGCCTGGCCGCTCCCGGGCCCCTGGACAGGAACAGGTGTTTGGACGTATACCTGATGGGAATTTCCAAACCTGGATGAGCAATGACGGCCAGCCATGGCCGCCTTCTTCCCGAGGAGAGTCCGTGGCCAAGGAATGCAAGGTCCTCTTCATCCATGGCATCGGCGACGGGAAGGCCGACTTCGCCGAGGCCGCCTGGAAGATCCTCTCCGACAAGCACAAGGCGATGACGGGCAAGGCACTGGCCCCTTCGGCGAAGGTGCCGGTGCGCTACAACGACCTCTTCGAGGACTTCCGCAAGGCCCCCAAGGATGGCCTGCAGGAGGTGCGGCCCTTCATCCAGGATGCCGCCGTGCTGGAGGCCCTGCAGGATCTCCAGGGGTCCGGCAGCTTCGCCTACACCCACATCCTCGACGTGCTGCTCTGGCGCTTCCATACCTACGCCCGGAACGCCGTGATCGAGCGGGTGGCCTCGACCATCGAGCCCTTCCTCCCGGGCGTGATCCAGGGGACCACCAACCTGGTGCTGGTGGCCCACAGCCTGGGCACGGCGGTCCTCACGGAAAGCATCCACCTGCTGGCCGCCGATGGGCGCCTGGCGGGCTGCTGGCTGCCCGCGGTGCACATGCTGGCCAACGTGGCCAAGGTGCTGGAGGGCCCCCTCATCCCCGCCTACCGGCCCCCCAGCCCCAGCCGTTGCCGGCCGCCGCTCGCCACCGCAGATTCGGACGCTGCGCTGCTGCACTACTTCACCTACCGGAACCTCTATGATCCCGTGCCCATGGTGGACCGCTTCCGGCCGGACTGGCGGGAGGCGGTGTATCACGAAACGACGCTGCGCTCCTGGGGCCCGAAGGGCGTGGTGAACCCCCACGACCTGGCCACCTACGTGCAGGCCCCGGAGGTCTACATGAAGCTGCTCCGGAGCATGACCCTGGACTTCACCGCCTTCTCGAAAGAGCGGGAGATCCAGGAGATCCAGAACGCCACCCAGGCCCAGGGGGCGCCGACTCCCACGGAGGCCAAGCTGCGGGAGATCCTCACGGCCCTCATCGCCCAGTACGGCGAAAAGGCCAGCCCGGCGGCCTTCGTCAAGCTGCTGCAGGCCCTCGTCATCGCCAAGATCCTCTGAGGGGCTCCCATGCGCCACCTGAACCTGGCCCTGCCCGCCTGCATTCTGCTGGTGACCGTCCCCGCCCTGGCGGAGGGCGTGCCGCTGGGCCCGGAGGCCTGGCCCGCCCTCATCGACGCCCACCTCCGGGACCTGGACAGGGCCTTCGCTGCGGACCCCGGGGCCGACCAGGTCCGCGCCCCCTACCAGAAGACCGTTCGGCACCTGCGGGAGCTGCGGGAGCACCTGGTGGTGAAGGGCTTCGCCACGACCACCGCCAGCGCCTGGATCACCGCGGCGAACCGGACCTGGCAGCTGAATGTCTCCCCCGTGGATGGCACCGAAACCATTTTCGAGCCCGACAGCACGGTCCTCGCCCCGGCCAGCAGCCCCACCATCGCCGCCATCCGGAAGATCCGCGATTCCATCGCCAGCCAGATCACCGTGCCCGTCGCCCTGGACACCTTCAAGACCCGGGTGAGCCGGTCCAGCGACCAGTGGGGACGCTTCTACAAGGGCGTCGTCCTGCAGGAGTACCCCTGGGAGAGCTTCCTCAATGCGGGCCTGGACTGGCGGCGCTCCGCCCTGGACGCCCCGCCGGACCGCCAGTGGCGCCTGCTGCATCCCGTCAGCGGCCTGGTGGCCTACCAGGGGCGCAGCACCACCGGCACCGCCTCCACAGCGATCCTGGGGCTGGAGGCCCTGGGCCTCCAGTGGTACGCCGAGGATGACCAGCGGGCCTACAAGGCCACCTGGGGCCTGTCGGCCCTCTTCACCCTCAAGGGCCCCGGGGATGCCAGCAACGGCTACGGCCTGATGGGGACCTACCGCGACTTCAAGCTGGGCGTGAAGTGGGGCAGGCTGCCGGATGGCCGCGGCACCAGCCAGGTGATCCTGTCGCTGAACCTGGTCCAGTACCTGCAGCTCAAGGGCGACCAGGGGCTTTCCACGGCCATCGCCAACATGGGGCAGTGAGCCCGGGCCCCCGGAGGGCGCTTCCTGGGATACTGGCTCCATGCCCGACAAGCCGCCCATCGTCCTGGTCCTCCTCCCCGGCATGGACGGCACGGGGCTCATGTTCGAGCCCTTCTTGGCGGTGCTGCGGGGCTTCGAGCCGCTGGTGGTGCGCTATCCACCGGAGCTGACGTCGTACCCGGACTGCGTGGCCTTCGCCCGCCAGCAGCTGCCGGTGGACCGGCCCTTCCTCCTGCTGGGGGAATCCTTTTCGGGCCCCGTGGCCCTCGCCCTGGCGGCGGAGCGGCCCGCGGGCCTGCAGGGCCTGGTGCTGTGCGTGACCTTCGCCCGGAACCCCCGGCCCCGGCTCGCCTGGCTGGCCCCGCTGCTGCGCCTGCTGCCGCCCCGGCGCCTGCCCCTGCCCCTGCTGGGCCGGCTGCTGCTGGGGGGCCACGCCACGGCAACCCTCGCCGCGCTGGTGGGCCGCATGCTGCCCCTGGTGCCCACGGCCACCCTGAAGCAGCGGCTCCTGGCGGTGGTGGCCGTGGATCACACGGCCCTGCTGGACCGGGTGCAGGTGCCCATCCTGGCCCTCCGCGCCGGCCAGGACCGGCTGGTGCCGAAGGCGGCCACGGACTGGGTCAACGCCCATCGGCCCATTGATATCGTCACGCTGGAAGGCCCCCACTGGCTCCTGCAGACCCGCCCCGAGGCCTGCCTCCAGGCCCTGCAGGCCTTCGTGCAGCGCAACGGGAATCCGTCCGAGTAAAGGCCAACGCGAAGACGCAATGCGGCCTGGTGGGCCTTGGCAAAGCAGTGAATCCATCCATCAACCCACTCTTTGCGTCTTCGCGTCTTCGCGTTGTCCTTTCCCGTGCCCGGTAGGCCCAGGCTACTCGGCCTTCACGGTCCAGAAGGCGGGATCGCTGGCGATGGTCTGGGGGCCGGGGAAGCTGAGCTTGGGGCTGAAGGCCCAGAACTGGTTTTCCGCGATGTTCACCGTGTCCGCGAAGACCTTGGCCATGGCCTTCTGGCCCTCCTCGCCCAGGGCTTCCCGGAAGGCCTTGTCGGCCGTGTCCATGGCGTCCAGCTCCCCCAGGGACTTCATGGGCCGCAGCACGATGTAGGTGGGCGTCCCGACGCCCGCGACGATCTCATAGAAGGCGAAGGGAGCCGGGTACTTGCTCTTTTGGTAGGCGGCCAGGGCCATCTTCACGCCCTCTTCGAAGGCCTTGTTCTGCCCCTGCTTGATGCGGAAGGTGCGGATGCGGAAGTAGCGCATCTTGCCGATCTCCACGCCGGAGCCATAGCTCAGGTCCTTGCGCCAGCTGCCCAGCAGGGTGCGGGACCCCGAAATGTGTTCGCCATCCTCCCGGGAGATCTTGTCGATCTCCTTCTTCGCGGCCGGGTTGCTGTCCAGCTCGTTCTGCTTGGCCTCCCAGTCCGCGTAGCTGGCGTAGCCCATGATGAACAGGGCCTCCGAGGCCCCCGTGATGGCCGTCATGCCCATGTAGTGATCCGTGGCCTTGGCCTTGGTGAGGGCCCGGGCCCAGGCGGCCTCCGTGGCCGCGTGGGCACTCCCATGGCCGGGTTTGACGTCCTCCCGGATGAAGGCCATGAGCGGCGGCGGCGGCATGACCCCGCTTTGAGCCAGCAGCACCGGCGCCATCAGGAAGACCAGGTGGGTGACGAGGGAACGAACGGTCGTGTGAATCATGGCGGCCCACCTCCGGAGGGCGGTCCTGATGCTAGCCGCGCGCCACCATGGAGAACCAGTGAAATTGTTGTTGTAACAATATGAACCGATCGGATAAATACAATTTTTTGCATCAATCGGAAACCCGCCTGGGTACGTCAATTCCGGTAGAAGACCCTACTCGCCACAGATGAACACGGGTGATCACAGTTGAACTCCGAGGCGTTCTTCAACCATGTGAATCCATGTTCCTCCGGGGCCCGTTCGGTCCTTGGTTCGCGTCAGAACGCCCTAGGCCCCGGCCACGGCATCGAGCTCGGCCAGCCAGGGGGCCCGCTCGGCCGGGGTGGTGAAGCTGGCCAGGAGGCTGTTCCGGGCCAGGCTCACCAAGTCCCCGCGGCTGAGTTCCAGGGCCAGGGCGCTCTCCAGGAAGTTCTGGCCCAGGTAGCCCCCGAAGTAGGCGGGGTCGTCGGAGTTGAGGGTGACGCAAAGCCCCCGCCGGAGCATCTCCTTGAGGTTGTGCCGGGCCAGCTCCGGGAAGACCCGCAGCTTGACGTTGGACAGGGGGCAGACCGTGAGGGGTACCTGCTCCCGCACGAGCCGCCCCACCAGCGCCGGATCCTCCATGGCCCGTACGCCGTGATCGATGCGCTCGATGCCCAGGCGGTCGAGGGCCTCCCAGACGTAGGCCGGGGGACCCTCCTCGCCCGCGTGGGCCACGCGCCGCAGGCCCAGGTCCTTGCAGCAGGCGAAGACTCGCTCGAACTTGGCCGGTGGATGGCCCCTTTCGGAGGAATCCAGGCCCACGCCGTGGAGGCGGTGGCGGTGGGGCTGGGCCTGCTCCAGGGTCGCGAAGGCCTCCGCCTCGCTGAGGTGGCGCAGGAAGCAGAGGATGAGCCGGGAGCTGATGCCCAGCTCCTCCCGGGCCTGCCGGCAGGCCCGCTCCAGGCCATCCAGCACGGTCTCGAAGGGGACTCCCCGAACCGTGTGGGTCTGGGGATCGAAGAACAGCTCCGCGTGCACGATGCCGTCCGCCTGGGCCCGGCGGAAGTAGGCCATGGCCAGGTCGTGGAAATCCTGCTCGTGGAGCAGGGCCGCGGCCCCGGCGTAGTAGATGTCCAGGAAGGACTGCAGGTCCTGGAAGGCGTAGGCCGCCCGGGTCTCCTCCACGCTGGCGTAGGGCAGGGCCACGCCGTTGCGCCGGGCCATGGCGAACATCATCTCGGGCTCGAGGGAGCCCTCGATGTGCAGGTGCAGCTCCGCCTTGGGCAGACGGCGGATGAACGCCTTCAGATCCATGACAGTTCCTTCCTGGTTGACGATCCCCTGGTTGCGCCTACTTCCCCGGCAGCTTTGAGGCCACGCCCTTCACGAAGTAGTCCATCTTCTCCAGGTCGTGGTCGGAGATGGTCTGCCCGGCGGGCACACGCACCTTCCCGTCCTGGTCCACCAGCGGGCCCGTGAAGGGATGCAGCTTCCCGGCGATGATCTGCGCCTCGAGCTTCTTGGCCAGGTCCTGGACATCTTTGGGCACAGAGGCGCCCATGGGGGCCATCTTGATGAAGCCATCCTTGAGGCCGCCCCAGTCGCTGCCCGACTTCCACTTGCCGGCCAGCACATCGCTCACCACCTTGGTGTAGTAGTCGCCCCAGGTGATGATGATGCCGCCGATTTGTGACTTGGGCGCGTACTTCAGCTCGTCGGTGTTGTAGCAGAACACCTTGACGCCCTTTTCCTCCGCGGCCTGGTTGGCGGCGGCGGAATCGGTCTCGTGGCTCAGTACATCCGCGCCCTGGGCGATGAGGGAAAGGGCGGCCTCGCGCTCCTTGCCGGGATCGAACCAGGAGTTCACCCACACCACGCGCATCTCGGCCTTGGGGTTCACGCTGCGCATGCCCTGCGTGAACGCGTTGATGGCCATCACCACCTCGGGGATGGGGTACGAGCCCACGTAGCCCACGACATTGGTCTTGGTCAGCTTCCCCGCCACCACGCCGTTCAGGTAGCGGCCCTCGTAGAAGCGACCGTTGTACTGGCCAAGGTTGGCGGCGGTCTTGTAGCCGGTGGCGTGCATGAAGACGGTGTTGGGGAAGCTCTTGGCCACGTTGAGGGCCGGGTTCATGTAGCCGAAGGAGGTGGCGAAGATGACCTTGGTGCCATTCTGGGCCATTTCGCGGATGACTCGCTCGGAGTCGGCGCCCTCGGGCACGCTCTCCACGAAGCGGGTGACCACCTTGCCCTTGAGGGCCGCCTCCATCTGCTTGCGGCCCAGGTCGTGCTGGAAGGTCCAGCCGGAATCACCCACGGGTCCCACGTAGACGAAGCCCACCTTCACGGGCTCCTGGGGGGGGGCGGCGCCAAGGCCAGTGGCCGCCAGCAGGGCCAGGGCTCCGAAGTTGCGAGTGAGGACACGGATGCTCATGCGGATTCTCCTCAGGAAAAGCGTGGATGGACGAACAGGAACTTGCGTCCATGCGGGCTGGGGCAGGATTGACGACCCGATTGTGCCATATCCGGAAAGGGAGCCCGGCGATTCTCTCCTCCCGCCCGGTGGTACCTCGATCGCAGAGACCACCCTGAAGGCCGCCCGAGGGGCCGGTACAAGATCGGGCCCACGGGGGCTGTTCGCCACACCGTGGGCCCGGGAGGTGCTGAACCCTCAGTTGTTGAGCGCGCCCGCGGAAATCCAGGCGGAGATGAGGGACTGGTTCGCCGCCGAAACGCTGCGGTGACCACCGGCCAGCTGGGCCACCAGGGCGCTGGTTCCCGGGCTGCCCGGCACGACCCGCTGCCCAGAGCGGGTGGTCGCGGGCACATTCACCAGGTTCGCATAGGCGTTGCCCGCGGACAGGTTCAGCCCGGCATCCCCCCCAGCGGAGTGGCAGCTGGTGCAGAGGGGCGTGAAGATCGTCGTCTGCAGCTGGGTGAGGGTCGGCGCGGTGCTGACGGCGCTCACGGTGATCACCCGGGTGGCCGGAGTGGGATCACTCAGGCCCTTCGAATCGGTGGCGTTCAGGGTGACGGTGAAGGTGCCCACCGTGGTGAAGGTGTGGTTGCCTGGCGCCAGCAGGGTGGAGGTGCCCCCATCCCCGAAGGTCCAGGCCACGGTCACCGGATCCCCGTTGGGGTCGGTGGCGGTGCCCGCGAAGCTGACGGACTGGCCGGCGGCGATGGTGACGTTGGCCGCGGGCAGGGTGATGGCCGCCACCGGCGGCAGGTTCACCGCGGCGGGGGAGACCGTGATCGTCCGGGTGGGCGGGTTCGGATCGGCCAGGCCCTGGGCATCCGTGGCCGTCAGCCGGGCCGTGTAGGTTCCGGCCGTGGTGTAGACGTGGTTCCCGGGCGCCAGCAGGGTCGAGGTGCCCCCATCGCCGAAGGTCCAGAGCACGGTGACGGCATCGCCGTTGGGATCCGACACGGTGCCACTGAAGGACACGGGCTGGCCTGCGGTGATCGTCACGCTGCCCGCGGGGGCGGTGATGGTGGCAGTGGGAGGCAGGTTGGTGGTGACCCCCTGCACGGTGATGGTCCGGGTGGGCGGGTTCGGATCCGCCAGGCCCTTGGCGTCCGTGGCGGTGAGACGCACGGTGAAGGTTCCGGCATTGGGATAGGTGTGGCTGCCGGGCACCAGGGCGGAGGACGTGGTGCCATCGCCGAAGGACCAGAGGACCGTCACGGGGTCGTTGTCAGGATCGCTGGCGGTCCCCGCGAAAGAAACAGACTGGCCGGCCTGGACGGTGACGTTTCCGGCAGGCTCTGTGATGGCGGCCGTGGGGGGGCGGTTGGCAGGCGTGCCCGAGGCGGGCAGGATCTGGCCCCTGATCTCGCCGGTGGGATGGGCCTGGGTGAGGACGTTCAGGTAGAGGCCTCCAGCCGACAGGGCCGCGTTGAAGCCCGCCCAGTCCTTCACGAAGGGGCCCTTGAGGTTCTTGGCACGAATCCGTCCGGAGACTGCGAACCCTTGGTCATCATCGTCGGCATCACCCTCGCCGAAGTCCTCACCCCGGGAGAGGGTGGCCACCAGGGGGCCGGTCGCCCCTTTGGCGCCCTGGCGGAGCTCGATGCGCCGGACATTGTTGATGCCGGTGAGGGAGAGCCGATACCGGAGGGCCGGGCCCGTGGACACATGGTCGTCGGAGTCGTCGGAGCGGGTGGTGCCGCTGGCAAGGCTGAAGGTCGCCTGCCCCTTGGCCTGGGTGGCCACGGGCGGCACCTCCTCGGCACCGGTGAGGGCGGCTGTGAACTGGGCCGTGGCCGCCGGGGCCGCGCCCGGCACGGCCACCATCACCACACCGCGGCTGGTGCTGGTCCAGTACACGTTCCCGTTGGGGGCCACGACCACGCCGGTGGGCTGGGGGTCACCCCGGTGGATCACCGTCCGGGTGCCGGTGGCCAGGTCCAGGGCGTTGACGGTGTTCCTGCCGCCGGCCGCGCCGGAGGTGCCGGGGGTCGGCACCTCGGTGAAGTACAGGATGTTCTCGGCGGCGTCGAGGGACAGGCCCTGCGGTGCGCTCAGGCCCGAGAGGACCACGCTGCCCTGGCCATCGGGAGTCCGGTGGTAGATGAGCCCATCCCGGCTGCTGGTCCAGTAGAGATCTCCAGAGACGCCCGCCGCGAGGGCCGTCTTCTCGGGTCCTCCCGAGTCGGGAATCGAGGCCAGGCCGCCCCCCAGGACGAGCACCGCTGCCATGCCCGCAGGCGAGGGGGCCGAACCGGCGATGTAGACCTTGTCGGCCGCATCCACGGCAAGGGTGGTGGCGGGCAGCATGCCACCCGCATGGAGCACGGCGGGTGAGTGATCCGAACTGGCCTGGGTCATGAGGGCACCGCTGGAGGCATCCACCCAGTAGAGCCGGCCGGAATGATTGGCCGCGAACCCGGAATGCACGGCGGGGCCGGCCCCCTGCAGGGTGAGGCCACCGGTGCTGAGGTTGATCCGGGCGATGGAAGCGTCCTGGGGGGCGGCGGGCTGCTGGGAGACGATCAGCGTGCTCGCGCCGCCGAGGGCGATGCCCTTGGGGCTGGAGAGGCCCGTGGCGACTTCGTTGTACGTGAAGGAAGCCGCGGCTCCCGGTTGCCCCGGGGAGGCGGGCTGGGCGGCCTGGGAGGAGCTCTTCCCGCAGTTGAAGGAGGGCAGCGCGATCAGCGCGACCCCCAGCAACGCGGCGAGCTGGATGGTTCTGGATGTCATGGGGTGGTTCCTTTCATGGACGGCCACCCTGGGTGCGCTTCGGGGCAGCGCGAGTGGCCACGCAAGATAAAAGGGGGTCGCACGGGCCTGGGGCGCCCGCAGAACGGTGATGATGAGTGGCAATCGGAAGGGTGCACCCCGCGCATCCCAGGACTGACGACGACCGCCCGGGAGGATCAGGCGAGCGCACTGGGAGTTCCGGTACCGATCGGGAAGTGAAACCCCGGGCATCCCTATCCGGAGGTGAGCCGCAAACATGCTCCGCGGCACCTTCATCGTCAAGGTGCCAATTTCTAGGCGTGCCCGTAGAACGAGCGTTGGCGCTAGATTGCAAAGATAAAAAAATTATCTGTTTTGAAACGCATCCATCCAATGCCCTTTGCGGCTAGGTCATCCGGACTACAACCTATGCCTCCAGAATCAACGCTGGCGCGGCTGGACGCTTCGTGTGACGAAGGTGTAAACGGCATCCATCGCCCCGGTGAGCTGGCGCCATCAGCGATCATCCGGGCTGGCCACCTGTCTCATACGAAGGGCTGGCAGGGCTTCCAGGGCACGGTGAAAAGGCGCTTCCTGGAAGGGGACCAGTTGCCCCTCCCTCAGTCAGGTGGCGTGGCGACAGGAGTCTCTGAGGCCTTGAAGCTCCGGTACAGCAGCAGGTCGTAGAGGATCTTGAGGCCCCCGGCGATGAAGAAGGGCAGCCCGGCGAGGGCGGGGATGGCCAGCAGGGGCCCCGCCAGCACCGGGGAGAGGGCCGCACCGGTGGTGCGGGCGATGCCCGTGACGCCGGCGGCGGCGGAGCGCTCGTCCGGCGCCACCACCTGCATGGTGTAGGCCTGGCGCGTGGGCACGTCCATCTGGGAGATGCTGAAGCGAAGCAGCAGCACGCCGATGGCCAGGGGCAGGTTCGGCATGAGGGGCACCAGGATCAGCAGCACGTTGGAGGGGATGTGGGTGTAGACCATGGTGCGGATGAGGCCGATGCGCCCGGCCAGGCGCACGGCATACAGGGCCGAAAGGCCCGCCAGCACGTTGGCCACGAAGAAGATCGAGCCCAGGGTGCCCGGCGCCACGCCGAACTTCACGTGGAACCAGTAGGCCACGAGGCTCTGGATGACGAAGCCCCCGGCGAAGGCATCCAGGGAGAACAGGGCCGCTAGCCGCAGCACCACGCCCTTCGACCCATGCAGGCCCAGGCGGCCCGCCGGGGCCGTGGAGGGCGGCGTCTCCACGGCCCGGGACAGCTTGGAGAAGAGCAGCGCAAGGACCAGCCCCATGGCCGCGTAGGCGAACACCAGGGCCCGATAGCTGGCCACGGGAGTCTGCCCCGCGGACTGCAGGGCCTGGGCGCCCCAGCCCCCCGCCAGGGCCCCCAGGGCGGTGGCGAAGGAGCCCGTCAGGTTGTACCAGGCGAAGACCCCGGTGCGGCGATCATCGGGCACCACCTGGGAGAGGGCCGCCTGCTCGATGGCCAGGAAGGGGCCCACCTCGTTGCCGGAAGGGCTGATGACCCCGAAGGTGGCCGCCAGCAGCAGCACCGTGAAGTCGCCGCTGAGGGCGAAGGGCACCCCCGCCAGCAGCATGAGCGCCGCGCCCAGCACCAGCATGAGCTTGCGCCCCACGCGATCCGCTCGGAGGGTGATCCACAGGGAGATGAGCGTATCGCCCACCAGGGTGAGGGTCAGCAGCAGGCCGATGCGCCCCTCGCCGAAGCCCAGTCCCGCCAGGTAGAGCACCAGCACCACCGAAAGGAAGCCGTACGAGAACATCCGCAGCCCCCGGGTCACGAAGAGCAGCAGGCCATCGGGGCCGAGACGGGTGGGCGGAGGGGCCGGCGACATGGGCCCCATGGTAGCCAGGACCCGGGGACAAGGGCTGGCACGCATGACCAGCCCCGGCACGAAGCCCAAGCCCAGCGGGGGCATGGGTGGCCAGCCCGGGGGGTGCCAGGGCGGAGGAGGCACGAATCGGCGATACTTCACCCATGCCTTCCCTTCCCAATGCCACCCTCCGCTGGACCGCCCTCGTCGGCGTCTGGGTCCTGATGGGGGCCGTGTTGTGGATCACCCTGGTGCAGGTGTTCCTCCTGGCCCTGAACCCCTTCTGCCATCTGCAGCGGCCCGGGATCTCGCGCCTGGAAGTGGTGAGCGTGGACCGCAATGCGGAGAGCCAGATCACGGATTTCGTCACGGCCAGGCAGGGCGAGGAGACGCGGGTGCTCACCATGAGCAAGGCCGAGGCCTCCGGGCTGCGGGAGTTCGACGATGTCTGGATCATGGACGCCTGGTACGCGGACGGGCTGCGGCCCACCCAGTACCGGCTCACGCCCCTGCGGGTCCTGCTGGAGTACCCGATCCTCCTGCTGCTGCCGGCGGCCTGGGCCCTCTGGCGCCTGCGGAAGGCCCGGCAGAAGGCCGAAGCCGCCCCGCCCCCGCCCATCCGGCGCACCTTCACCGACGATTTCCACCTCCGGGCCCAGCGCTTCGCCAGGCCAGAACCGTCCCAAGGTGAGGCAAACGAGACCAAGGGCGAGAAGGCAGAGTAGGAAAGGAGCCAGAGGCTGCTCTTTCCGCGCCGTGCCCCCTAGTCGGACTGCCGTTTCATCCGCATCTCGAAGAACTTGTTCCAGACGCCTTCCCGCTGCATTTCACCGATTTCATCCCAGAGACCATCCTTGATGCGGATGGTGTAGCGCATGGTCCCGACGCGGGGCAGCTCCATGGACCAGATGAAGGCTCCCTCCCGCCACTCGGCCGGATGGTCCCCGCTCAGGCCATTGGCCAGGTGGCTGCGGAAACGGTAAGCGGCTTTGGCAGTGTCGTAGGTGATCGTGGCAAAGGCGTGGTGGACCAGTCGGCCATCCTTGGGGTCCAGGTGCCGGCCCTCCACCACCAGGACATGCCCACCCAGGCGGGATTCCACCGTTTCGGTCCCCTTGAACCGCTCGGGCTCTCCAGGCCCCCGGCGGATCCAGCCCTCCCCGGCCCAGCGGCCGGCCATGGGGCCCACCCGGAGCATGGCCTCGGGGACGGGGGCCACGGGTGGCGGCGCCTGCGCCAGGAGCAGCGGGCCAATGAGTGCCATTGCAGGGGCCAGGATGGCGCAGCGAGCCATGATTCCTCCGTTGCCAGGGAGTATGCGGACCATTCTGGTGGCCGTCTTGAAGAAATCACTCAGCGCTTCAGAAGCCGATGCTGGATCTGGTTCCCATGGGCACGGAAGGACTCCGGGGAGCGGCCAAGCAGTTCCTGAAACTCCCGGACGAGGTGGGCCTGGTCGGAGAAGCCGCGACCCGCCGCGATGCCCGCCCAGTGGCCCCCGGCAACGGCATCCGTCGCGGAGGCCCGCACCCTCCGGATGCGGGCCAATTCCTTCGGGCTCAGTTCGAGTTCAGCCCGAAATCGTCGCCGCAGGGTGGCCGGGGAAAGCCCCACTGCCGCGGCCAGACCTCCCACTGGGTCTCGGCCATCGGCCTCCAGGACGCGCAGCATGGCGGCCATCACGGCGTCATCCGGCGCGCCAGGGGGTGTTCTCGCGAGCAGGATCCTGCCCAGCTCGGCCAGGCCCTCGGCGGTCCACTCGTGCAGAAAAGCAGCCTGGAGGGCTTGGCCGAACCGGACCACCCAGCAGGGATCCACCAGGTCAGCCAGGGGCCGCACCACCTCCCGCAGGGGGGGTGATGCCCGGCCCAGCCAGGCGCGGTGAACCCCGGGCCAAAGATGGACGCCAGCATACTGGTCGCCCCCGTGCACCACGGTCCGGAGGGGTTGGAGGCGGGGTCCGAAACAGACAGGTACCCCGCCCTTGAGGTTCATGCCCAGGATCACCCCCCCGGTCAGGGGGATGGCATGGGGCAGAGCCTCCACATCAGGGGGCACCTCGAAGACCCAGATCGACGCGAACCACCGGCGCAGCGCGGGGAGGGGCTCGAACTCCTGGTAGCGCATGGGGGCCTCGGGAAGGGTACCTTAGCGCAGGATTTGTCAACCACAGCCACACTGGTGAGCTACGTCGATCCCGCGAGGCCCCCATGGACATCAAGCTCTCCCCCGATACCGAAAAACGTCTGCACGGGCCCATCCAGCGCTTCGTGGCCGAGGAATACGGCGAAAGCCTCGGCGAGTTGGGGGCGTCCACCTTCCTCCGCTTCTGTCTGAAGGAGTTGGGCCCCGCCATCTACAACCAGGCCATCAGCGATGCCCAGGCCTGCCTCCAGGAGCGGGTGAGCGACCTGGAGAACATCTGCTTCGCCGAAGAGGCCGGCTACTGGGACCAGGGGGCCAGAAAAGGGATCCCGCGCAAGCCGGACCATCGGCGGTAGCATCCGACTATTGGCACAGGACCCCCATGCCCCACTGCATCCTCGAAACCTCGGACAACCTCCTCGACCAGCCCGACTGGCGGGGGCTGCTGCTCGCCATCAACGGGACTCTGGTGGAGACGGGGTTCTTCCAGGCCGGGGACATCAAGAGCCGGCTGGTGCGCCATGACACCTTCGCCATCGGCGACGGCGCTCCGGACCAGGCCTTCGTGACCCTGAATGTCCAGATCCTCCAGGGCCGCACCGACGACGTGAAAGCCACGCTCAGCGCGGCCCTGCTGCCCGTGCTGACCCGGGCCTTCCCCCAGACCCTGGCCCAGCGGCGGTGCAGCCTGACGGTGCAGATCACCGACATCCACCGCCCCAGCTATGGCCGGAAGGTCAGCGATTGAATCCAGGAGCCCCCATGGCCGAACCCATCACCGCCCGCCAGCTCACCCTGCTCCAGGTGGTGGCCAAGCACCCGGATGTGGCCCGGGATCACCTGGTGAAGGCCGGGGCCACGGATGCGGACCTGGCCTACCTGGAGCGCCACGACCTCATCCGGGAGCGGGCCATCGGCCGCTACCGCGTGTCCCACATGGGGCAGGAAGTGCTGAAGCGGAGCCTGTGAGCCCCGCCATCCACTGACCCCCAAGGAGCCCCCATGAGCCTGCTCACCCGCGCCGAAGCCACCCGCTACGAGGAAACCAGCCGCCATGCGGACGTGATGGCCTTCGTGGCCGGGCTCCAGGCCAAGGGCGACAAGCGCCTGCACGTCACCAGCTTCGGCATGAGCCCCCAGGGCCGGGAGCTGCCCCTGCTGGTCCTGTCGGCCCATGGCGTGAAGACCCCCGAGGAGGCCCGCAGCCTGGGGCGCCCCGTGGTGCTGGTGATCAGCGGCATCCACGCGGGCGAGGTGGAAGGCAAGGAGGGCTGCCTGATGCTGGTGCGCGATCTGCTGGAGGACAAGCCGGGCCTCGATGCCGGCGCGATCCTGGCGGACCTCACCCTGGTGGTGGTGCCCCTCTTCAACCCCGATGGCAACGATGCCATCGACCCCGGCAACCGGCGGCTGCACCTGCCCAAGCTCACGGGCCAGCTGGGCCCGGACAGCGGCGTGGGCACCCGGGTGAACGCCGCCAAGATCAACCTCAACCGCGACTACCTGCGCATGCAGGGCGAGGAGATGCGCCTGCTGCAGACCCGGGTCTGCCAGCCCTGGGCGCCGGATCTCACCATCGACAACCACGCCACCAACGGCTCCGTGCACCGCTTCTCCATGACCTACGACATCCCGCACACAGTGGAAAGCGGGCGGGGCGAGCCCATCGAGTACATGCGCCAGCGCCTGCTGCCCCCGGTCACCGCGGCCCTGAAGGCCAACCATGGCCTGGACGCGGGCTGGTACGGCAACTTCGTGGAGGACGAGCGAGCCCTGGACGCAGACCGCGACGCCGAGCCCGGCGCCCCCGTGCGCGAGGGCTGGATGACCTACCCGCACCACCCGCGCTTCGGCAGCAACTACCGGGGCCTCACCAGCCGCATGGACCTGCTGCTGGAGTGCTACTCCTACATCAGCTTCGCCGAGCGCGTCCGCACCGCCTATGCCTTCATGCTGGAGACGCTGAAGCACGTGGCCGCCCACCGGGACGAAGTGGTGCAGATCGTGGCGGCCAGCCAGGTGCCCCGGGACCGCATCGCCATCCGGTACGGCCTGGAGCGCTTCGAAACGCCGGTGGAGATTCTCACCCGGACCCCCCGGACCCTGGAGGGCGCCCCCACCACCGTGACCCTGCCCCACCTTGGGCGCTTCGTGGGCACCACCGTGGCGACCCGCCCCGCGGCCTACCTGGTTCCCCCCCGCCTGGCCGCCCACCTGCGCCTGCACGGCCTCAGCCTGCAGCAGGCCATGGGCACCTTCGAGGTGGAGGTGCCCACCACGGAAGGCCTGGGTTCCCAGGGGGGCCGGGGCATTCTGGAGGCCGCCAGCGTGGGCGAGGTGTCTGTCTCCTGGCACAAGGAGGCCCGCCCGGTGCCACCGGGCTGGTCCCTGGTGCCCACGGACCAGCCCCTGGGCGCCATCGCCGTCTACCTCTGCGAACCCGAAAGCGATGACGGCGCCGTGGAGAACGGTCTGCTGCCCACGCCCGCCCTGGGGGAGGAACTGTCCCTCTGGCGGGTGCCGGCCCTGGGCTGACCGGGTTCGCCGATCCGGGCCTGCCATTCGCCGGTTTGCTCCGCCAGGTTGCGGATCCCTTCCCTAACCTGGGGGCATCCGGAGGCTCCATGTCCCTGCTGGCCCAGCCCCACCCTGGTTTCTTCGAAGTCCTGGCCAGCCGCCGGGCCTACACCACCCTGCTCTACCTGCTGCTGTCCATGGCCACGGGCATCCTCGCCTTCACCTACGCGGTCACCGGCCTCGCCCTGAGCCTGGGCCTGGCCATCCTGATCATCGGTCTCCCGGTGGCCCTGCTATTCCTGCTGGGCGCCCGCCTGCTCTCCGTGGCGGAGGCCCATCTGCTGAGGATCCTCGTGGACGAGGAGGATGGCGAGGGCCCGGCCCTGCTGCCCCGGGGCGAGGGGCTGGTGGATCGCCTCAGGGCCCTGCTGGGCGAGCGGCGCACCTGGACCAGCCTGCTCTACCTGCTGCTGCTGATGCCCCTGGGCATCGCCTACTTCACCACGCTGGTGAGCCTGCTGGCCGCCTCTTTCGGCCTGCTGGCCGTGCCGGTGGCGCGGCTGCTGCACACCACGGGCACCTTCAGCCTCGACCTGAGCTACGGCGGCTGGGCCCTGGCCCATCCCAACTCGGCGGCCCTGCTCTGCGGCCTGGCGGGCCTGGTGCTCCTCCCGCTCACGTTCCACCTCGCAATGCTGCTGGGCCGTTTCCAGATCTGGCTGGCGGGCCATCTGCTGGTGAAGGCCTGAGCCCCGATCCCTTCAACCCCGAGAGAGGACGTCCCATGGACACCGATGCCACCGACACCGCCCAGGACCGCACCCGTACCGAGGAATTCAAGCTCGAGGGCGGCAAGGTGCTGGAGAAGATCAAGGAACTGCTTCACCAGGGCAACATCCGACGCATCATCCTGAAGAACGAGGCGGGCAAGACACTCATCGAGATCCCCCTCACCCTGGGCCTGGTGGGCGTCGCCCTGCTGCCGGTCTACGCCGCCGTGGGCGCCCTGGCGGCCATCGCGACCCGCCTGGTCATCGTAGTGGAGAAGACCGAAGAGCCCTGAGCCCCTGCGACCGGACGTCGCACCCACCCGTGATCCCCATCGCTTGCGACTTTCATGGGCTTCAAGCGACCATGGGCCATGCTTGAATCCTGGCTCAACCATCCTCACGCGGCGCCCTGGCTGGTGGTCATGTGGATCGCGGGGCTGCTGGGTTCGCTGGGCCACTGCGCGGGCATGTGTGGCCCCATCGTGGCGGCCTTCGGGATGTCCCAGGCCAGGCACGGGGGCAGCACCTGGAGCCGGCACCTCCGGTTCCAGCTGGGCCGCATCACCACGTACGCCATCCTCGGCGGTCTCATCGGCTTCCTGGGCGGTTTCGCGCGGCTGCAGACCATGCAGGACATGCATGCCTGCTGCAAGCCCGAGGGCGCAGCGCTCATCGCCGCCCAGGCCTGGCCCTGGCAGGTCTGGGTGAAGCTCGGTGTGGGCCTCCTCATGCTGCTCATGGGCCTGGCCATGACCCTAGGCGGCCGGGCTGACGCCCTCATGGAGATGAAGCTGCCGGCACCCTTGCAGAAGCTGATGGGGCGGGGCCTGGCCCTGGGAAGCCTGCCCTTCGCCCTGGGCCTGCTGTGGGGACTGATCCCCTGCGGCCTCGTCTACATGATGCTGCTGCGGGCCCTGGACGGTGGCGACTGGAAGATGGGTGCCGCGGGCATGGCCGCCTTCGGCCTGGGCAATGCGCCCCTGCTGCTGGGCCTGGGGCTGGCCAGCACCCGCCTCAGCCAGGCCTGGAAGGCCATCCTGCTCCGGGTGGGCGGCCTGCTGGTGGCCGCCATGGGCGGCTACATCCTCTGGCAGGCGGTAATGCTGCTGAGGCTGCAGGCTCTGAGCTGATGGCCTATTTCAGCTCAGCCAGCCAGGCCTTGGCGTAGGCTCGGCCGGCCTCGGTGGCGGCGCGGCCGGCCCGGTAGCAGGCCTTCCAGGACTCGGGCTTGGCCTCGTAGGCTGGGTTGCTGAAGACGAGCCGCCGTTCCTGCTGGGTGAGGGAGGCCTCGAAATCCACCCCTTCGCTGGCACGCAGAAAACGCTGCAGGGCCGCCCGCAGCGCCTCCCTGGGCTCGGGAACAACGCCGGATCCGACCGAAGCAGCCTTGGCCTCCTGCTTTTCCTTCTTCTCGCTGTCCCTGGCAGCCCGCTTGGTCTGGTCGGCCTTGGCCTTGGCCAGCTTGGCGCGCATCTGGGCCTGCATCTCCGGGGGCATCATGGGGATCATCTTCTCCATGTCCGCGAGGCTCTTGTCGGCCTGTGCCTGACCCTGTTTTCGCGCCTCCTCGTTCTGGGCCCTGCGGGCGGCCTCGTCGGGATCCTGGTACTGCCCGCCGTGATTCTGGATCCACCGGCGCTTGAAGGTTTCGGAGGCAAAGTAGGCCTTGGCACGGGCACCCAGGGCCTCGACGGTGGCCTTGCGCTGGGCGACGGCGAGGGCCTTCAAGGGCATGGGCACCGCCGGGATGGGAAGGTGGTTGTCAGCGCTGATGAACTGGTAGCAGGCATTCTCGAAGGATTCCTTGGCCCAGCCCGCCTCCGCCAGCACATCGGCGGCCAGCAACAGCATGGGCACGGTGATCCACAGGCCTAGAAGCGCTTTCCGACGCATGGCGGACTCCTGGAAGGATGCGCGTATTCTACGCCCGGTCCCGTCCCAGCCGCATGGAGTTGCCGATGACGGACAGGCTGGAGAGCACCATGGCGCCGGCGGCCAGGATGGGATTGAGCACGCCGGTCATGGCCAGGGAAATGCCCACGGTGTTGTAGAAGAAGGCCCAGAACAGGTTCTGCTTGAGCACCCGCAGGGTCCTGGAGGCGAGCCGGAAGACGCCGGTGATGCTGGTGAGCGAATTGCCCATGAGCACCACGGGCGCGGAATGCATGGCCAGGTCGGCACCGGAGCCCATGGCGATGCCCAGGTCGGCGGCGGCCAGGGCGGGCGCGTCGTTGATGCCATCCCCCACCATGGCCACCACCTGCCCCTGGGCCTGGAAGCGGCGCACCGCTTCGGCCTTTTCCGAAGGCGACACCTCCCCCAGGAAGTCGTCCACGCCCACGGTCCTGGCGATGCGTTCTGTGGTGGCCCTGGCGTCGCCCGACAGCAGCACCGTGCGAACGCCACGGGCCCGCAGCTCGGCGATCACCCCGGCGGCCTCGGGCCGGGGCCGGTCCCCGAAGGCCAGAGCCCCTGCGCAAACGCCATCCACGGCCGCGAAAGCCACGGTGAGCCCTTCGGCCTCCCAGCCCTGGGCCTGGGATTCCAGCCGTGGTGAGAGCACCACGCATTCCTCGGCCATCAATTTGCGGTTGCCCACCACCATGCGATGGTTGGCTACGATTCCGGCCAATCCCCTGCCTTCTCGTATCTCGATGCCGGAGGCATCGAGCCTGGCGACACCCTGGTCAAGGGCGTACCGATTCACCGCGTGGGCCAGGGGATGCTCGGAATAGGATTCCAGGGCCGCCACCAGCTCCAGACCCTCCAGTTCCGCGTGGCGCACCCGGAAGTCGCCCTCGGTGACCGTGCCGGTCTTGTCCAGGATGAGCAGATCCACCTTGCGGAAGGTCTCCAGCACCCGCACGTCCCGGATGATGATGCCCTGCCGGGAGGCCGCGCCGATGGCGGCGGTGGTGGCCAGGGGGGTGGCGATGCCCAGGGCGCAGGGACAGGCGATGACCAGCACCGCGATGCCCCGCAGCAGGGCCTCCGTGGCGGGCAGGCCCCGGACCAGGCACACGATGACCGTCAGCGCCGCGAGGACCAGCACGGTCGGGATGAAGAGACGGGAGACGCGGTCCACCAGGCGCTCCAGGGGGCTCTTGCTGGCCAGGGCGGACTGCACGGACTTCACGATCTGGGCCAGGGTGGAGTCCTCCCCGCAGCGGGTGACCCTGATCTCCAGCACTCCGGCCGTGTTGAGGCTGCCGCAGATGACCGCGTCGCCCTTTCCCTTGGCCCGCGGATCCGATTCCCCGGTGACCACGGATTCATCCAGGCTGGACTGGCCCTCGACCACGATGCCATCGGCGGGGATGCGCTCGCCAGGCTTCACCAAGAAGATTGTGCCCGGTTCCAGGGCCTCGATGGCCACGAAGCGCTCCTGCCCGTCGATGCGCAGCCGCGCCTTCTTGGGCAGCAGGCGGTGGAGCAGGGCGATGGCCCGGGCGCTGCGGTCCTTGGCGTTGCGCTCCAGCGCCTTCCCCGTGAGCACCAGGGTGACGATGGCGCAGGCCGTATCGAAGTAGAAGTGCCGCCCCCCCAGGAAGGCCTGGGCGGTGCTGTAGCTGAAAGCCGCCAGGACGCCCGTGGAGATGAGCGCCTCCATGCGCAGGTGCCCCGTCTTGAGGCCAAACCAGGCGATGCGGTGGATGGGCCAGGCGGAATAGAGCACCGCCGGCAGGGTCAGTGCCATGAGGATGAAGGGCACGGATCGCTGGGCCCAAGGTGAGATGCCTTCCCAGTAGCTTGCGTAGATGACGAGGCTGAAGAGCATCACGTTCATCCACATGCCGAAGGCGATGCCCAGGCGCAGCAGCATGTCCTGCCACTCGTGGCGGTCCCCCTCCTGCTCCGTGCCGAACTCCGCGGCGCGGTAGCCCAGGGACTTCACCCGTTCCGGCACCGTGCCCGGCGGCACCATCTGGGGGCAGTAGGTGACCCTGAGCAGATCGGAAGTGAACAGCACTTCCGCCGATACGATGCCCGACTCCTTCCGCAGGGCATGCTCCACCACCCAGCCGCAGGCGGCACACCACATGCCGCTCAGCTGATAGAGAGCCTCCTTGGTCTCGGCCCCTTCCGGGATCGCCGCGGCGGCCGCCTCGTCCCTACCGCCCAGGAGCCCGAGGCGCTGGCTTTCCCGGAACAGGTCGGTGGTGCGCAGGTCCACCCCGGCCTCGATGGCACCGCTTTCCAGCAGGATGGCGTAGACGTTCAGGCAGCCCATGCAGCAGAAGCGCTTCTGCACCTCGCTGAAGGTCTGGAACTGGGGATTCCTGGCAGCAGAGGCACCGCAGAGATCGCAGGCAGGGGCCAGGCCCGGACCTGGGCTCGGGTCGGGGCTCATGAAAGCCGTGATTGCCGGGGCCGTCCCTGGTCGTCGAGCATCACCGGATTGGCCTTCCGGGCGAAGTAGTAGGTCATGGCCAGGATGGCGATGAAGAGCAGGCCGATGAGCCCGAACAGTGTGAGGAAGAAAGCCCCGCCCCTCTTGTGCTCAGCCATGGCTCACTTCCTCTTCAGGGGGGTGATGAAGGTCATTTCCTCGGCATCCGCCTTCCGGGCGTCATTCGCCTGGGCCAGGATTCGGATGTGATGGACGTCCTGGCCATCCGCCGCGAAGGGAGCCCGGAGTTCCACCGTGCGCTCGAAGGTCTCGCCGGGCTGGAGGAGCACCGGATTGGCCGGCAG
The DNA here is from genome assembly GCA_016721195.1 of Candidatus Geothrix skivensis. Classification (GTDB taxonomy): domain Bacteria; phylum Acidobacteriota; class Holophagae; order Holophagales; family Holophagaceae; genus Geothrix; species Geothrix skivensis. Next base: position 175,646 of record JADKIO010000013.1, read on the forward strand.
GGCGAGGTCGGCGCCGGGGAGGTCCTCGACCCACAGCCGCACCTGCGCGGCCCTGCCCGTGCGGTTGGCAAGCTTGAGCCGGATGAGGTTGGCGATGCGCCCATCGTCGAGCACCGTGTACATGGTGGACCGGTCAGGATTGATCTCCACCAGTACCGGCCGCCGCAGGGACAGGGCCAGGGCCAGTCCCGTGAGGTAGAAGGCCATGATGAGCAGGACCACCACCCGCTTGGCGTCCCGGAAGCCCCAGCGCAGGTACCAGGGTTCCGCCTTGGCGTCGGCCTTCGGCGCCTCGCCCCAGGTGTAGTGGATGAGGCCCGGCTTGCCGACCTTCCGCAGCACATCCTCGCAGGCGTCGATGCAGTCGCCGCAGTGGACGCACTCGATCTGGAAGGGCGAGTCCCGGATATCGATGCCCATCTCGCAGACGCGGACGCACTTCTTGCACTCGATGCAGTCCTTGGCCTCTCCCACCCCATCCTGGTAACGCACCAGCAGCGTGTGCTTGTCCTGGAGCATGCCCTGGATGTAGCCATAGGGGCAGACCGAGGTGCAGAACTTCTGCCGTACCAGGGTGAAGTCCAGGAAGGTGATGAGAGTGACGGTGGCCCCGGTGATGCCACCCACCGTCACCAGGTCGAAGTGCAGGAGGCGCCCCAGCAGGTCCCGGGGCTCCACGAAGTACGAGGTGAAGACGAAGGCCAGGAACACCGAGGCCACCAGCAGCACCGCGTAGAACAGGGCCTGGGCCACGCGCTTCTTCAGCGCGGGACTCGCGGCCCTTAGTTTCTGGGCCACCCGCTTGCCCCAGCGCTCTACGTCCTGGCTCCACTCGCTGAAGATCATCTGGGGACAGGCGTAGCTGCAGTAGATGCGACCGTGGATGATGGCGGAGGCCGCGATGACGAACATCAGGAACATCAGCGCGAAGAAGATGATGGCGAACTCGCTGATCCAGAGCTCGAAGCCGGCAAAGTAGAACCGCTGCCGGGGGATGTCGAAGCGCATGAGGTTCGTGAACGGGGCCGCCACGAAGGCCAGGAAGAAGGCCAGGTGGATGCGCTTGCGCATGGGCCGATAGACGGTATCCGGGGGCGGCAGGGGCGGCAACCGCTCGACCTTGGGCCTGGTGGGGGCCTCAGCCTGAATGCTCATTCACTTACTGTACTGGATCTTGGGATTGGGCGAGGGGATCGATACGCATTCCAGGCTGTGGTCGAAGCGCTTCATCTGGATGGCGTGGGTGGGGCAGCGGGAGGCGCACATGGCGCAGCGGATGCACGTGCTCTCGTCCTTGAGCATGACGCCGCCCAGTTCATCCTTCTCCTGGGGGCTCATGGCCTGGTAGGCCGCCAGGGGAAGCTCGGCGCCGGCCTGCACCAGCCGCTCGTGGGCATCGTAGTCCGACAGGGTGCTGAGGCCCACGAGCTTGATGAGATCCTCGGGGCACACGTCCACGCAGCCGTTGCAGGCGATGCAGTGGTCCGTCTCGAAGACGGTGTTCACGTTGCAGCGCAGGCAGCGGGAGCCCTGGCGCCGGGCCAGGGCCTCGGGATAGCTCAGCTCCACGATCTCCACGGAGGTGGCGCGGACCCCGCTGTCCAGCACGGGCGCGTTGCGGCGCTCCTCCCGGTGCCAGCCCTCGGCCATGGTGTACGCCGCGGGCAGCCAGCGCTTGCGGACAACGACGTCAGTTCGAGTGCCCCGGAGGAAGTCGTGCATGGAGCGGGCGGCGGTATGCGCGGAGGCGATGGCGTCGATGAAGAGCCGGGCGCCATGGGCCACGTCGCCGCAGGCGAAGATGTCTGGTGCTGTGGTCTGGTAGGTGGCCGGATCCACCTTGACGAGGCCGCGATTCGTCTCGACGCCGTCCCCGGGCTGGAGGAAGCTGAGGTCCGAGGTCTGGCCGATGGCGAAGACCACCGAGTCGGCGTGGATGTCGCTGAGGTCGCCCTCGTCGAACCTGGGGTTGAAGCGGCGCTCCTCGTCGAACACCGAGAGGCACTTCACCACCCGCAGGCCCTTGCACTGGCCGTTCTCGACGATGATCTCCTTGGGGCCGACGCGATTGTGGAGGTGGATGCCCTCCTCCTCGCCCTCGTGGATCTCCACCTTGTCGGCGGGCATCTCCTCGAGAGACTCCAGGCACACCACGTGGATCTCCTTGTCGCCGCTCATGCGGAGCGCCGACCGGGCCACGTCGTAGGCCATCTTTTCCCCGTGGCCCATCTCCTGGAGGGCCTCCTCCTGGTTGAGGGCCTCGAAGGGGCGCAGGGCGGAGCGGGCCACGTCGTAGGCCACATTGCCACCGCCCACCACCACCACGCGGCGGCCGAGGGGCAGCGGCTTGCCCTCGTTGAAGGCCTTGAGGAACTCCATGCCGTCGTAGACACCCTCGGCCTCGCCCCCGGGCAGGGAGAGCTTGCGCCCGTTGGGCAGCCCCACCCCCAGGAAGATGGCCTTGTAGCCCTGGGTCCGCAGGTCCGCAATGGAGAAATCGCGGCCCAGCTTCATGTTGCACTTGAGCTCCACCCCCAGGGAGAGGATGGCGTTGATCTCGTGGCGCACCAGCTCCCGGGGCAGACGGAAGACCGGCACGCCAGCGGTCAGCATGCCTCCGGGCTCGGCGCTGGCTTCGAAGACCGTCACCTTGTAGCCCACCTGGACCAGGTCGTGGGCCACGGTCATGCCGGCGACGCCGGCTCCGATCACCGCCACCTTTTCATAGTCGCCCCGGTTGGGCGGCAGCATGCGCTGGTTGTTGCCGGCCCGGTAGCTGGCGTAGTCGCCGGTCTCGGGGCCGAACTGATCGGTGACGAAGCGCTTGAGGGCGCGGATCGCCACGGGCTCGTCCAGGGAGCCCCGGCGGCAGTTGGCTTCACAGGGCGCGCCGCAGACCCGTCCGCAGATGGAGGCGAAGGGGTTGGTGGCGCGGGCGATGGCATAGGCCGCTTCGTACCGCCCTTCGGCGATGGCCGTCACGTAGCCGCAGGCATCCGTGTGCACGGGGCAGGCGTGCTGGCACTTGACCATCTCGACCCAGTACTGAGAGTCGTCGGGAACCCTGTACTGCCAACTGGCGTTGTCCACAGCGTCAATCCTCGTGGGGTTTGCGGAAGGCGAAGACCGCGACGATGATCACGTAGATCAGAGCCAGGGCAGCGATGCCGTACATCAGCGCCGGGTTGGTCTTGGTGGCGTTGTTGAACTGCTGAACCAGTGGCCCGCGGGTGGCATGGTTCACGTCACCGTACATCTGCATCACCAGATAGGCGGTGCAGCCGAGGCCGATGATCGGAATGACAAGCTTCAAGAAACCCGGGGCATCGGTACCCTTCCGCTCGGTCATCCAGCCGTCTGCATATTCCTTGAGTTCCTCCTGTCCTTCCTTCTTGCCCTGCTCGCTCATGGGGCCCTCCTGTGGGTTTCATCGTCGTCGAACATCTGGAACTTGGCTTCCTCGCCGTTCTCGCCCCAGTAGCCGTCTCGCCGGGATCGCAGGAAGAAATAGACGGCCAGAAAGAACATCAGGGCGAAGAAGAGATAGGCGAAATAGACGCTGGGGTAGGTGTAGTCGGTTTGAGCCATGGGCCTACTTCTCGTAGTCGTTGGCGGGACGCCAGTCCTTGCCGCGGCCCAGGCTTTGCATGTAGGCGACCACTGCCTTGAACTCGGCGGGGTCACCCACGATCCAGGGATAGGGCGGCATGATGGAGCCCTTCACGAGGTCCCGGGGATTGCGGAAGTGGGTGCGGTGCCACTGCTCGTCGTACTTGCCGCCAATGCGGGCCAGGTCTGGCCCCGTGCGCTTGGTTCCAAACATGTGGGGATCGTCAAAGACGAACTCGTCCGGTGTGGAGATGGGGGCATCGACTCCGCGCCAGCCGTAGCGCTTGGTATCGGCCAGAAGGGTGCGGACCTGCTGGGTGTGGCAGTACCAGCAGCCTTCCCGGACGTAGATCGCCCGGCCCTTTTTTTGCAGATCTGTGAGGGACGTGACCTTGCCGGTGATGCCCTTGGCGGGGTCGCGGTTCTCGAAGGGCTTGGCCCAGGTGGTATCCACCAGCGGTGGCACCACGGTGGTGAGAATGCCCCCGATGAAGAACAGCACGAGGGAGATTCCAATGGCCCAAAGGGCGTTGTCGTCAGCTTTTCTGAACATGGTCGCTCTCCTTTCTGCGGCCTAGGCGGCCGCCTCCTCATTGGCGCCGGTGACGGTGGCCAGAATGTTGTAGGCGAACATCACGATGCCGATGAACATCATGACGCCTGAGAAGAACCGCACCAGCCAGATGGGCCGCAGGGCGATGACGGTATCGATGAAGGGGATGCTCCAGTTGTTCCACTGCCAGCCTTGCCAGAAGCCGCCCAGCCATAGGGTCGTGTAGAAGCCCAGGCCGCCGATCATCAACATCCAGTAGCTCCAGTTGGCCAGCGACTCGGAGTGCAGGACCCTGCCCCAGATCTTCGGCACCACGAAATAGGTGCCGGCGATGGCGAAGAAGCTGAAACAGCCCAGCACGGCCATGTGCGCGTGCCCGGGAATCCAGTCGGTCTTGGAGACGATGGCATTCACCGTGCGGAGGCTGTGCATGGGGCCCTGGAAGCAGGTCAGCAGGTAGAACACCACCCCGGACATGAGGAACTTGAGGGGCACGCTCTCCCGCAGCTGGTGCCACTGGCCCTTCATGGTGGCGAAGAGGTTGTAGACCACGGCCCACACGGGGATGAGCAGCATCAGGGAGAAGGCGATGGCAATGGTCTGGAGCCACTGGGAGATCGGACCATGCAACATGTGATGGGCGCCGGTCCAGACGTAGACGAAGGCCAGGGACCAGAAGCCGACCATGGACAGCTTGTGGCTGTGGAGGGGCGTATTCGAGGACCGGGGGATGAAGTAGTAGGCGATGGCCAGGCCGATGGGCGTGAAGATCAGGCCCACGGCGTTGTGGACGTACATCCAGTTCAGGTTCGCCTGGTTGGTGCCCGTGGTGAACAGGGTGGCGAAGTTGCCGGTCAGGTACACGAAGGCTGTCCACAGGATGCAGCCCATGGTGTACCAGATGGTCACGTACATGGCCTGATGCTTCCGCTGGGCGACCGTGAGGAAGATGTTCACGCCGAACATGATCCAGGCCACCACCACGAGGATGTCGAGGTACCAAGGTAGCTCGGCGTACTCCCAGCCCTGGTTCAGGCCAGCCAGAAGGGTGACCACTGCACCAAGAATGATGATGTTCCAGAGGATGGCGGTGGCGAGACCCAGCTTCTCGCTCCAGAGCGGCACTCCGCACAGGCGGGGAATGATGTAGAAGGCCAGCCCCATGTCGGCAGCCAGCAGCCAGCCGAAGAGCATGCCGTTGACGTGCAGGGGGCGCAGCCGTCCATAGCTCAGCCAGGACATGGTGCCCATGAGGTCGGGCCATACGAACTTGGCGGCAATGATCAAGGCAATGATGCCCACGATGAAGAAGTAGGTCACCGAGCTCACCAGGAACCACTTGGCGGTCGAGTCCTCGTGGACGAGGGCCCCTTCAGGCACCTTTGCCACTTCGGCCCTACTGAATTGCGGCTGCATGCTGGCCTCCCTTCGATTTCAGGTTGATGCTTCGGATGAAGTTGATGAGGTCGCCCACGTCGTTGTTGGTCAGGCCGTAGTCGATCCAGGGCGGCATGGCCGTTCCCTGGACGCCGTACTGGATGGCCTCGAAGAGGCGCCGGTCGTCCACGCTGTCCACGAAGTAGGCGTTCCGGAGGTTGCGGGGCTTGGGCAGGATGTCCAGGGAATTGGGTCCCTTGCCATCCCCCTTCTTGCCATGGCAACCGGCGCAGCGGTTGACGAAGAGGGCCTCGCCGCGTGCCACGGAGTCCTTGCCCATGGCCACGGGGTTCTTTTCGGGAATGTTCCGCGCCTTGAGCTCCCGGCGGGGCTCCTTGGTGAAGGCGGTCTGGATGTAGGCCAGCGTGTTCTTGGCCTGCTCTTCCGTGAGGAGCTTGCCCCAGGCGGGCATGGAAGTGCCGGCGACGCCGCTGCGGATGGAAGCCACCAGGCGGGCCTCAGTCTTGGAGTTCATGAAGCCTGCCTTGGTGAGGTCGCGGGGATAGGGATCCAGGTGCTCGGCGATGGGACCGTGGCCGTCGCCCTTTTCTCCGTGGCAGCGCAGGCAGAGCGACTTGTAGATGGCCTCCCCCCCGGCCGGAGTTGGAGAGCCCTTCAAGGTCAGCAGATAGGCGGTCATGGCCTTGAACTCGTCATCGGTGAAACGGAAGGCCGGCATGATCGAATCGGGCATGCGGGACTTGGGGTTCTTGAAGTGCTCGTAGATCCAGGGTCCATCCTTGATCAGCCCTTCGAAGCTGAGGTCCGGGGCGATGCCCCCGTCCCGATCCCCCAGCTTGTGGCAGGCGGTGCAGGCGCGGTCGAGGACGAGCTTCTCGCCCTGCCTGACCATCTCGGCCGGATTGATCTGCACGGGCTTGATGGTGGCCTGCACCAGCTCGGCGCCCCCCGTGAGCTTCACCTTGAAGCGCTGAATCTCGGTCTCGGCGAAGTTCCGTCCCTTGCGGCTCTTGAGGAAGACCACCAGAGCCTTGGTGTCCTCTTCCTTCAGGTTGAACTTCGGCATGATCGAAGTTGCCAGGATGAACTTGGGATCGGCGATGCGGCCCCAGAGGTAGTCGAGCTTCCACTTCTTGCCGACATCGGAGAGGTCCGGGCCGATGGTGCCATCCGAGAGTCCCTCGATGCGGTGGCAGCCGTAGCAGTTGGACGAGAAGAACAGTTCGCGCCCCTTGGTCACCAGCGCCGTACCGGGGAAGGCGATATCGGTGTGGCACTGGGCGCAGTTGGCCTGCATGTATTCCTTGCCCTTGAGCTTGGGCGCGAAGTCCTTCCGCCAGTGCGCCTGGGTGGTGTAGCCCAGCAGCGGGTCCGGCCAGTACTCATCCTTGCCGTGGCTGTATTCGGGATCCAGGCCCCGGCCCTGCCCGTCATGGCAGACCGTGCAGCCGAACTCGGAGAACTTGTGCCGCCGTTCCCACTTCCCGTTCTTCTGGGTGTCACCCATGGCCGCGGAGTAGGGGTGGGTCTTCAGGGGCTCGGCGTAGGTGGCGAAGCGGGGATCGTCGCTGGCGATGTGGCAGGTGGTGCAGCGATCCACCCGGGTTTCCCCGAAGTTGCTGACGACGATCTGCTCGATGCGGGGCTTGCGGGCCGCCAGGGCGGCGCGTTCCGCGTCGGTCTTGGCCAGGACGCGGGCCTGGTCGAAGTAGGCAGTCTGGTTCCGCTCCCACTGGTGGAAGAACTGGTTGTAGAACACCACCCCGTGGATCACGAGGATGAAGAAGGTGCCGATGGCGAGTGCCAGTCTCATGTCGCGCTCCTCACCAGGGGGTCACGAAGGCCCAGTTGGCCCCGCGGAAGAAGGTGCCGATGATGACGAAGATGATGTTCGCCACCACGAAGGTGATGAAGATCGTGTTCGCCAGCAGGCGGTCCCGGGAGAACCACTTGCCCACGCCCTTGGGGGACCGGTCCAGGTAGGGGGCCACCAGGAGGAGCAGCACGAAGATGCCGGGCACGCCGATGCCGCCCCAGAAGGCCGAGTAGCTGACCATCTCCTGCAGGCCCAGGAAGTACCAGGGCGCCTTGGCGGGATTAGGCGGGTGCAGGGCGTTGACCGGCTCCTCCAGTGGCGCGTTGAACAGCAGCGAAAGCACCAGGATGGCCGACAGGGTGATGACGAAGACGAACAGTTCCGCCAGGAAGAGGTTGGGCCAGGAGTAGACGGTGTTGTCCGGGATCTCGCCGACCTTGGTGAGGGGCCCGCGCACCAGTCCCTGGAAGCCGTAGACCTTCTTGGGCTCCAGCACTGACGCCTTTACCTCAACGGCATTCTCCATGGCCACCAGGGACACCTTGGGGTCGGCATCCTCGGGGCGGGAGAGGCCGCCGTCCTTGCGGATGCGCCAGAAGTGGATGGCGATCATGAGCGTGAGGATGGCCGGCAGAACGGCCACATGCAGCACGTAGAAGCGCAGCAGGGCCTCCTGGCCCACGCTGGTGCCGCCCATGAGCAGGAACTGGATGTCCTTCCCGATGATGGGGGCGTAGCCGGCGATGGCCGTGCCTACGGTGATGGCCCAGAAGGCCAGCTGGTCCCAGGGCAGCAGGTAGCCCGTGAAGCTCATGAAGAGCGTGAGCAGGAAGAGGATGACGCCCACCACCCAGTTGAATTCCCGGGGCTTCTTGTAGGAGCCCGTTAGGAACACGCGGCAGAGGTGCAGGAACACCACGGCGACCATGCCGTGGGCGGCCCAGCGGTGCATGTTGCGCAGCAGGGTGCCGAAGGCCACGGAGCCACGGAGATCCAGCATCCGGTCGTAGGCCTGGCTGGTGGAGGGCACGTAGTAGAACATCAGCAGGATCCCCGACACGGTCAGGATCACGAACAGGAAGAAGGAGATGAGACCCAGGCCGAAGGTGTAGGCGGGCCGCAGCGAGTGCTTGTGCACCTTCACCGGATGGATGTGCAGGAAGAAGTTCGTGAAGCTGGTGGCCGATCGCTCCAGGTCATTGGACGGGAGCGGATTGCGGAAGATGGAACTCCAGACGTTCTTCGGGAGCTCCAGCAGGCTGGCGAGGAAGGAGGCTTTGGGGGCAGCGGGGCGGCTCATAGGGTCAGGTAGCTCCCAGGAGAGACTTCGATGTCCTTGTCGACTTCGATCTCGCCGTTGGGGGCGAGGGTGACCTGGAACCAGGGCAGCGGCCGGGGTGCGGGGCCGCCGGTCACATTGCCATCCTGGTCGAAGCGCGAGCCGTGGCAGGGGCAGGCAAAGCCGGTGTCGGCGGCGCCCACGGTGCAGCCCAGGTGGGTGCACGTAATTGAGATGGCGGCCAGCTTCGAGTCCTCGCGAACGATGCAGATGCCACGGGGGGCCAGGATGGCCCGGGTGCCGGAGGGGTAGTCCTCAGGCTTGCCCACGCTGAAGCGCTGGGGCTGCCCGTAGGTGGCCCGGGGCTTGATGAAGACGAAATTGGACACGGCGCTGAGGCCAGCCGAGCCGAACAGTCCGGCGCCGGTCAGCCAGCCCAGCATCCTCCGACGGGAGGTCCTGCCCCCCTCGGCATCCTCGCCGCTACTTCGCTTTAGATTGACTGCCATCGGCCGTCTCCTGAGTGGGTTTCGCCCTGCCTTCGTCCTGCTTGTCCGACCAGAAAACCTGGTATTTCGCATCCTCGATGTTCTTCATCCAGTCGCGCTTCACGGCGAAGATGAACAGGAAGGCCGCCCCGGCCCCCATCGCCAGGCTCGCTGCGATCGAGATCCAGGTCAGTTCCATGGGAGTCCTTTGGAGGGGCCAATGGAGATTGGCCGAGCGCAGCAGGTTGGGTGCCGAAAATGCAATGTTGAAGATCAGGGAGTCACATTTCGATGTTTCCGATTTACCAGCATTCCGGGTGTGACGAGGAGCACATTAGATAAAGATATATATAATAATATTTAAAACAAAATCAGAAGCCATGCCCTTCACGATTTCTTTCCTTTTTAGATGATATTTATCAACTTAATTCCTTTTATTATATAATTTACATACAGATATAAAATTGATTTTATACTTCACCGATATTCAATGACATAAAAACTGCTGATTGTGATCATATTGTCTAGACATTATTTATAATTATTGTTAATTATATATATTATGTCAGTTTTAAATGCATGCACTGAGGCTTTGCTCCTGCGGGGTCAGGGCTTGGCAGGGGCTCGCTTGCCTCCTCCGGGCCACGCGAGCACAGCCCCCGGCAAGCGGGGCTCGGGGTAGGGCCGGGTCTGCCCTACACTGGCCGCATCCACCGGAGCTCCCGTGTCCTATCCCCGCCTGCTCGAACCACTGGAGCTCGGCTTCACGACCCTTCGGAATCGCGTGCTCATGGGCTCCATGCACACGAACCTGGAGGAGGCCAAGGGGGGCTTCGCCAAGCTGGCGGCCTTCTATGCGGAGCGGGCCCGGGGCGGCGTGGGCCTCATCGTTACCGGCGGCATCGCGCCGAACCTGCGGGGCCGCCTCACCCCCTTCGGCTCGCAGCTCACCTGGCCCTGGCAGGTGGCCAAGCACCGGAGAGTGACCGAGGCGGTCCACGCCGCCGGGGGCAAGATCGCCCTGCAGATCCTCCATGGTGGGCGCTACAGCTACCATCCCTTCAGCGTGGCCCCCTCCGCCGTGAAGAGCCCCATCACCCCTTTCAAGCCCCGGGAGCTGAGCCCCCGGGGCGTGCTGACCACGATCCGCGACTACGCCCGCTGCGCGGCCCTGGCCCAGCGGGCCGGCTACGACGGCGTGGAGATCATGGGCAGCGAAGGCTACCTCATCAACCAGTTCATCGCGGCCCGCACCAACCGCCGCACGGATGCCTGGGGTGGCAGCTACGAGCACCGCATGCGCTTCCCGGTGGAGGTGGTGAGGGCCGTGCGGGAAGCCGTGGGGCCGGACTTCATCATCATCTTCCGGCTTTCGATGCTGGACCTGGTGCCGGAGGGCAGCACCTGGGAGGAGGTGGTGCAGCTGGCCAAGGCCGTCGAAGCAGCCGGCGCGACGATCCTCAACACGGGCATCGGCTGGCACGAAGCCCGGGTGCCCACCATCGGGGCCATGGTGCCCCGGGGCGCCTACGCCTGGGTGACGAAGAAGCTGAAGGGCGAGGTATCCATTCCCCTGGTCACCACCAACCGCATCAACACCCCGGAGGTGGCCGAGGAGATCCTGGCGGGCGGCTGTGCCGACATGGTGAGCCTGGCCCGGCCCCTGCTGGCGGATCCCGCCTTCGTGCAGAAAGCCGCCGAGGACCGCGCCCTGGACATCAACACCTGCATCGCCTGCAACCAGGCCTGCCTCGATCACGTCTTCCAGCAGAAGCGCGCCACCTGCCTGGTAAACCCGCGGGCCTGCTACGAAACAGAGCTGATCTTCAAGCCGATCATCGCCCCCAAGCGCCTCGCGGTGGTGGGGGGTGGGGCCGCGGGGCTGAGCTTCGCCTGCCACGCCGCCGAGCGCGGCCACATGGTCACCCTCTTCGAGGAGGCCCAGGAGCTGGGCGGCCAGCTCAACCTCGCCAAGCGGGTGCCGGGCAAGGAGGAGTTCTTTGAGACCTTGCGCTACTTCGGCCGGCGCCTGGCCACCGCCGGGGTGGTCCTGCGCCTGGGTGAGCGGGCCACGGTGGAGGCGCTCGAGGGCTTCGACGACATCATCCTCGCCACGGGGGTCCGGGGCCGCACGCCGGATATCCCCGGCGCCGACCATCCCAAGGTCATCACCTACCCGGAGCTGCTCTCGGGACGGAAGGTGGCCGGGAAGACCGTCGCCATCATCGGGGCGGGCGGCATCGGCTTCGACGTGGCGGAGTTCCTGGTGCAACCGGACCATGCGCCGCAGGTGCAGCGCTACCTGGACGAGTGGGGTGTGGACGGCGCCCACGCCCACCGGGGCGGAGTGCTTCCGGCGGCCCGACCGCCGGAGCCAGCCCGCCAGGTCCACCTGCTGCAGCGCAAGACCGACCGCATGGGCGCCGACCTGGGCAAGACCACGGGCTGGATCCACCGGGCCACCCTCAAGGCCATGAAGGTGAAGATGCAGGGCGGCATCCACTACGAGCGCATCGACGACCAGGGCCTCTGGTTCCGCGACGGCAAGGACGCCGGGTCCAAGTGCCTGGCGGTAGACAGCATCATCCTCTGCGCCGGCCAGGTCTCCGTGCGGGACCTCGTGGAGCCACTCAAAGCAGCCGGAAAGATGGTGCACCTCATCGGTGGCGCCGACCTGGCGGCGGAACTGGACGCCCAGCGCGCCATCCGCCAGGGGGCCGAGCTGGCGGCGAAGATCTGAAGTGCTGGTCCAAAGATTTCACAGATTCACACAGATTCGGAAAGCAGGCTTTGTCTGTGCAATCTGTGCAATCTGTGGATGATTTTCTTTCTGGAATCCTTGAATGAAACTTCCCATTGTTGCCGCCTCCGCCGCCCAGCGCCTGTTCCTGGGGGCCCAGGGCCTGCTGGACGACCCGACGCGGAGAGCCACCACAGCCTCGCTCCAGGCCCTCATCGACCGGCTGGGCTTCGTGCAGGTGGACACCATCAACGTGGTGGCCCGGGCCCACGATCTCACCCTGTTCAGCCGCCTGGACGGCTACCGGCCTCCGCATCTGAAGAAGCTGCTGGAGGAAAAGCGGAGCCTGTTCGAGGGCTTCACCCACGACGCCTCGGCCATCCCCACGATCTGGTTCGCCCACTGGAAGCCCCGGTTCACCCGGGACCGGGAGCGCATCCACACCCACGCCTGGTGGCAGCACCACTTCCGCGGCACCGATGGGGCGAAGGTTGTGAAGGATGTGAAGGCCCGTATCACGAAGGAAGGCCCGCTGAAGTCCTCGGACTTCGAACACCCCGAAAAGCGCGGGCCCTGGTGGGGCTGGAAGCCCCAGAAGGCGGCCCTGGACTTCCTGTGGCGCAGCGGCGAGCTCATGATCCCCCGCCGGGAGGGCTTCCAGAAGGTCTACGACCTCACGGAGCGCGTGCTGCCCGAGCACCACGGCCTGCCCTGCCCCGACCCTGGCGGACACCGGGACTGGGCCTGCGCCTCCGCCGCCGAGCGCCTCTGGGTGTTCACCCCCAAGGAGCTGGCGGATTTCTTCGATGCCATCGAGGCCCCGGAGGCCCGGGCCTGGTGCGCCGCCGCCGAAAAGGAGGGACGCATCGTCCCCGTGCAGGTCGAAGACGCCGACGGGGAGACCCGCTCCGCCTTCGCCCTGGCGGACTGGGAGGCCCGCCTGGCGAGGCTGCCGGAGCCGCCGGAGCGCACCCGCCTCCTCTGCCCCTTCGATCCCATCCTCCGGGACCGGGCCCGGGCCCTCCGCCGCTTCGGCTTCGACTACCGCTTCGAAGCCTTCGTGCCCGAGCCCAAGCGCCAGTACGGCTACTTCGTCCTGCCCATCCTGGAGGGGGGCCGCCTGGTGGGCCGCCTGGATCCCAAGCTGCACCGCGACCGCGACCTGCTGGAGATCAGGGGGCTCTGGTGGGAACCGGGCATCAAGGCCACCAGGACCCGGAAACGGGGGCTGGACGAGGCCCTGGGGCGGCTGGCCGCCTTCCTGGGGGCCGACGCCATTCAGCTCCCTTGATGACCGCGTTATCCTGCATCCCATGTCCGCCTCGAAGAACCCCCTGCTCAACCGCCTGCACAGCGCCCAGGGGCTGTCCCCCAGCCAGCGGCAGATCGCGGATTGCCTCATCGCCAACATGCACGAGGCACCCCTCTGGGGCGTGGAGGAGCTGGCGGACAAATCCAGCACCTGCGTGGCCACCGTGGTGCGCTTCGCCAAGAAGCTGGAGTACTCGGGTTACCTGGAGATGCGCAAGGCCCTGGTCAGCGCCGCCAAGAAGCACTACGGACGGGGGGAACAGCTGCTGCAGGCCCCGGTGCAGGCTTCCGCCACCCTCCTGGAGGTGGCCCGGCGGGATGTGCGCAACATCGACACCCTGGTGAAGGCGGTCAGCGAAGATCTCCTCCAGAAGGTGGTGAAGCAGCTGAAAGGCAGCCGACTGCGCCTGGCCATCGGGGATGGCGTATCCGCCCTCATGGCCCGGCAGCTGGCCTACCTGCTGATCAACACGGGCCTGCCGGTCATGGAGGGCAACCCCGCCGATTTCGCCACCCAGGTCGGCATGCTGGATAGCAAAGACCTCCTCATCGCCATCAGCATCACTCCCTACACCCAGGAAACCCTTGACGCCGCCGCCTACGCCCGGAAACGAGGGATTCCCGTGCTGGCCTTCACGGACAGCCTGAACTCCCCCCTGGCCAAGTCCGCCAACCTGGCCCTGCCCATCCCCGGGGAGAACCTGCTCTTTTCCCACAGCGTGACCGCCTTCGGCGTCCTGGCCCACGCCATCGCCACCTCCATCGCCAGCCAGGCCCCCCAGAAGGCCCTCAGCAAGCTCCGGGAGGTGGAGCGGGTGGCCCAGAAGAAGTTCGCCAAGACCTGAGACGCCGTCCCAGGATCCAGCCCCTGGAGCTCCCGACCGCTCAGGGGCCGAGGGATTTTTGGAGAGATTGAAAAAAAACTTGACTCGACTTTGGCATAAGCACTACTTTTTGGTCATCAATTCACCATCTTTCAACCTTCGGAGGCGTGATGGCTAGAACATCTGGCAGTTCCAGATTCAGTGCGCTCGTGCTGGCGCTCGTGGCATGTCCCATTGCGCTGATGGCGCAAAGCAGCACCACCTCCGCACTGACCGGCAGCGTGCGCGACCCCCAGGGCCGGGCCCTGGCCGAAGCCAAGATCAGCGTCACTTCCGACAGCCTCATCGGTGGCTCGCGCGTGGTCGTCACCGGCCCCCAGGGGGGCTTCCGCCTATCTGCGCTGCCCCCGGGCAATTACGTCGTCACCATCGAGGCCAAGGGCTACTCCACGCTCAAGCAGAACATCCAGCTCAGCCTGGGCTCGGCATCCAATTTGCCCATCCAGATGCAGGCCCAGGCCGGGGCCACCGTGGAAGTCATCTCGCAGACCGCCAGCGTGGAACCCACCCCCGCGGGCCTTGGCAGGAGCTATTCCCTGGAAGAACTCGAATCCCTGCCCTACAAACGGGACCTCAGTTCCATCGCAGACCTCACACCCGGCGTGAACGGGGGCATCGCCTGGGGCGGCGACCGTCGCAACGCCAACGCCTACCTGATGGACGGCATGAACATCGGAGACCCGGGCGGGGGCACTCCCTGGATCTATTCGAACCCGGAGTGGTTCCAGGAGGTCCAGGTGGGCGGCATTGGGGCCGCGGCGGAGTTCGGCGGCTTCACGGGCGGCTTCATCAACGCCATCATCAAGCGGGGCGGCAACAAGACCGAAGGGGTTTTCAACAGCTACTACAGCACCTCGAAGTGGCAGGCCAAGACCAGCAACCGCGCGCCAGGCATCGACCGCACGATACAGCCGGCCCACAGCTCCGATCTGTCCCTCAGCGTGGGCGGCCCCATCATCAAGGACAAGCTCTGGTACTTCGTCTCTGCCGAAAACATCGTGGAGCAGCAGACCCCCATCGGCGCCCCCGTCCCCGTGGAATTGACCAATCCCCGCTACCTGCTGAAGCTCACCTGGCAGGCCACTCCCACGGGCACCCTGGAAGCCTTCGCCGAATACGACAAGGTGGCCCGCGAACACCGGGGCATCGACAACGAAACCTCCATCGAAGCCTCCTGGAAGCAGGACGCCCCCAACCACAGCTACGGCCTCACCTGGACCCAGGTCTTCGGCTCCGCCGCCGTGCTCACCGTCCGCGCCACCACCTTTGGTGGCCGTGACGACGCGATGGCCTACAAGGGCGAAACGCCGTCGCTCTACATCGCCTCGGGCTACAACCCGACCGACCCCGCGAGTGCCAACGGCCTCATCTATACCTTCAACAACACCTATACCGTCAACAGCGTGTACAAGTCCCGGGGCAGCCTTGCGGCCACCCTGGATCTCTTCAAGACCGGCCTGTTCAGCGCCACGGATTCCCATGCCTTCAAGTTCGGCCTTGAGCGGGAGCAGGCAGGCGTCGAAGAGCTGCAACGCTTCCCCGGCGGCATCAGCTACAACGCTGATGTCGACTCCGGCGGCGTCTACACGGATTTCGTCCAGTTGGGCGGGGGCTACAACATCCGCGCCCGCATGGACCGCATGGCCGCCTTCGTCCAGGACACCTGGACTGTCAACAGCCGCCTCACCCTGCGGCCCGGCCTTCGCTTCGAGCAGTTCAAGGGGCGCGGCTATGGCTCGTCGTCCTCAGTCTGGAACACCAGCACCCTGGCCCCGCGCTTCGGCCTCACCTTCGCCCTCACGGAAGACCAGCGGAGCCTGCTCAAGGCCAGCTGGGGCCGCTACTTTGATGGCGTCGGTACCTTCTACTTCGATCGGGCCATTCCCGGCGCCTACAAGCCCGAGACCCGCCACTACTGGGGCAACTTCGACTACATCACCGACCTCAACAACCCCCAGGCCATCGGCTACGACCCGGTCCCCTACACCACCATCAGCGACGTGACGGCGATCGATCCGAACATCAAGCATCCCTACATCGACGAGGCGACGCTCTCCCTGGAGCAGAAGGTGGGCAGCCTCTGGTCCCTGACCTTCACCGCGGTGCACCGGCAGTCCAAGGACCTCATCGTCCGCACCAACCGGGCCCTGCGGGAGGATACCGATCCCGCCAACTCGCTGGACGCCTACAACCAGCTGACCGGTCAGGTCATGCACCTCTTCAACGCCCTGGACGATGCCCAGGACTATTACATCAGCAACAGTTCCAAGGCCAAGCGCGCTTACCAGGCCCTCAGCCTGAGCGCTGAACGCAAGTTCGCCGATCACTGGAGCCTCTTCACCAGCTACACCCGCGCCCTGCGGCACGGAAACCTGAACCGCTCGAATGGCTACGACGACGCCTTCGTGAATCCCAACTCCCAGATCAACTTCGACGGCCGCCTTCCCTATTACAGCGATGACGAGGTCAAGGCCCGCATCTCCTACGAGACCCCCTGGAAGACCCGCCTGAGCGCCAGCTTCACCTATCTTTCTGGCGAGCACTGGACGCCCACCATCAGCACCTTCAGGGACAACAACTCATCTCGCTGGAGCATCCTGGCCCAGCCCCGTGGTTCCGAGAAGTATCCCGCCCGGCGCCTGCTGGATCTCCGGGCCAGCCAGATGCTCGTCAAGAACAAGAGCGTCAGCGCCGAGGTATTCCTTGATATCTTCAACGCCCTGAACTCCGGCTCCGCCCTCGCGTGGAACACGCGGGTGAATGCGGTTCGAACTGACTCTGCAGCAACGTCTGGCGCCAACTCCATCTACAGCGACTACAAGAGCCCCACCAGCGCGGAAACGCCGCGCAACCTGAGGCTGGGCGTGCGGATCACCTTCTAGTCTGCATCACACCTGGGATACCCCACGGGCCGGACCTCCGGCCCGTGGGTGATGCGAACTGCTGTTCGAAAGGTCTTTCCATGTACCGATTTCTCGCTGGCCTCGCCCTGTTCGTTGCATCGGCCCTGGCTTTCGCAGTCGCCCCCCCCAAGGGCACCCTGGTCATCGTGGGTGGGGGCGGCATGCCAAGGGCCATCATGGAGGCCTTCCTCAGCGCCTCCGGCGGCAGGGGCGGCGTGGTGGGCATCATCCCCACCTCCACCAGCGAACCGGATCGGGCGCTGAAGGAATGGCAGGCCGATCTCGAAAAGGACGGCCTGGTCTTCGTGCCCCTGGACGTCCGCAGCCGCGAAGATGCCTCCCGTCCGGAGATGCTCGAAAAGGCCCGTCGTTGCACCGGCTTCTGGTTCTCGGGGGGGGATCAGGGCCGAGTGGGGGACCAGATCGTGGGCACCCCCCTCCAGCAGGTGGTCCTGGACCGCTTCGCCGCAGGCGCCTGCGTGGGAGGCACCAGCGCCGGGGCCGCCATCATGTCGAAGGTCATGCTCACGGGCGTGGATCGCCAAGGCAAGGAGGCCCTGACTGAATTCGGTCCGGGCGCCTACCGCACCCGGGAAGGCATGGGCTTCCTGCCCCCGGGCCTGATGGTGGATCAGCACTTCCTGCGCCGGGGCCGTCAGAACCGCCTCTTCAGCTTCATCATGGAGCGCCCCGATCACCTGGGCCTGGGCATCGACGAGGCCACGGCCCTGGTGGTGAAGGATGGCAAGGCCACGGTGCTGGGGGAGCGCTCGGTGATGGTCTTTGATCCCGCAGGCATGATCCTAAACGGCACTTCCTTCCGGGACCTGCGAATCCACGTCCTCCGCGCCGGGCAGTCCATCGACCTGACCACCCGCAAGGTCTCCCAGTGAGCCGCACCGCCGGGCTCCTCCGATCGGCCGGCCTGTCGCTTCTGCTCATCCTTTCCGTCGGGGCCGCGGAATCCCCTCTGCCGGCGGATCATCGCGCCCTGCGGCGCACGGTGTCCTACGCCGAGATGACCGCCTTCCTGGAGGGCGTGGCCAAGCCCGGCTTCATCACCGTCACCGAGGAGGCCCGCAGCACGGAAGGGCGGAAGGTCCTCCTGGTGCGCCTGAACCGGAGCGGCGGCAACCCTCAGTCCAGGGCCCGCTTCCGGGTGCTCTACTACGCCCAGCAGCACGGGGACGAGGTGGCGGGCAAGGATGCCCTGCTCACCTTGGTGCGCGATATCGCGGCCCGTCCCAGCCTCCTGCCCGAGGACGTGGACCTCTACCTCATGCCCATGCTCAACCCCGATGGCGCCGAGGCCCACCGCCGCCTCAACGGGGCGGGCGCCGACCTCAACCGCGATCACCTGCTGCTGGCCCAGCCCGAGACCCGGGCCCTGTACCGCGTGGCCCGCCGGGTCCGGCCCCACCTGGCGGTGGACAGCCACGAGTTCGGCCGGGATGGCGAGGCCTATACCAGGAAGGGCTGGGAGGCCTGGCCCCTCATCACCATGGATGCCTGCAACCACCCGCTGATCCCCGACTACCTGAAGGCCGCCGCCCTGGAGGCTGTCACCTCCGCCGGCCCCCTGCTGGCCAGGGCTGGCCACGCCTACCGGCGCTACCTGGTGGGCGGCCCGCCGCCGGAGGAGGAGCTCCGGCCCTCCACCGCCGAAGTGGACGATGGCCGCAACGGCCTGGGCACCCTGGGGGCCCTCTCGCTCATCATCGAGTCCGGCGTGCGCCACCGTGCCACCGAGCCCCAGGCCGATCTCGGCGCGCGGGTGGATGGCTACCGCCTTCTCTACCGCCACCTGCTGGGCAACCGGGCCTGGCGGGACCGCGTGCGGAACCTGGCCGAGCGGGCCCGCCGCGAGCCCCTGCCCCCCTTCATCGCCACCAACACCTTCTGGGCCAATGTCGGCGGCAAGGTCAGCGCCGTGAAGGTCCGGGAGGTCGCGACGGGCCGGGTGCTCGAGGTGCCCACCGCCATGGCCATGACCGACCTGGTGGTGAAGGGCAGCGTGCCCACGCCCCGGGCCTATGCCATCGAGGCAGCGGCCGCGGCCCGGTTCATCCCGGTGCTGCAGGCCCAGGGCCTGGCCTTCGAAACCCTGGCCGCACCCCGGAAAGCCCGGATCGAGCGCGTGAAGCTGCTGCGGATCGAGGAACCCTACGATGAGCTCTACCAGCGCTACAAGGACCGGCAGCTCGTCGAGCGCCGGCCCCAGGCCGAGGTGGAACTGCCCGCCGGAACCCTGGTGGTCACGCTGGACCAGGACTTGGCCCGTCGCGCCATCCAGGTGCTGGAGCCCTGCCTGCTCTACGGGCTCTACGGCTATCCCGGCTTCCGCGAGCTGGCCCGGCCCGGCGCCGATCTGCCCGTGTCCCGCCTCTTCTGAACGTCCCGGGCCCGGCCCGGCTGGAGTTCCCATGCTGCTGCTCATCAAGAACGCCGATGTCTACGCCCCCGAGGCCGCGGGCCGTTGCGACCTGCTCCTGGGCGGCGGGAAGATCCTCCGGATGGAGCCGGATATCCGGATTCCGCGAAAATACTGCGAGGTGATCGAAGCCCGGAACCTGGTGGCCGTGCCCGGCTTCATCGACGGCCACGTGCACATCATGGGCGGCGGCGGCGAGGGCGGCTTCGCCACCCGCACGCCGGGCCTGCCCCTCACGGATGCCATCCGGGGCGGCGTCACCACGGTGGTGGGCTGCCTGGGCACCGACGGCTACACCCGGCACATGGCGGGCCTGCTGGCCAAGGCCAAGGGCCTGGAGGAGGAGGGCATCAGCACCTTCGTGTACTCCGGCTCGTACGGCCTGCCCCTGCGCACCCTCCTGCCCAGCCTCGAAGAGGACCTGCTCTTCATCGACAAGGTCATCGGCGCCGGGGAGGTGGCGCTCTCCGACCACCGCTCCAGCCAGCCCACCTTCGAGGCCTTCGTGCAGGTGGTGGCCATGGCCCGGCGGGGCGGCCTGCTTTCGGGCAAGGCGGGGGTCGTGAACGTGCACCTGGGCGACGGGCCCCGGGGCCTCGACTTCCTGCGCCGGGTCATCGCCGAGACTGAGCTCATGGCCCACCAGATGCTGCCCACCCACATCAACCGCAACCCGCATCTGTTCGAGGAGGGCATCGCCTACGCGAAGGCCGGTGGCTTCGTGGACTTCACCACCTCGACCCTGGCCTCTTACCTCAAGGACGGCGAGATCCCCTGCCCCAAGGCCCTGCGCCGCATGCTGGAGGCGGGCGTGGATCCGGGCCACATCACCTTCACTTCGGACGGCCAAGGCAGCCTGCCGGACTGGGACGACAGCGGCCGCCTGCTGGAAGTCTCCGTGGGCCGGGTCACCTCGCTGTTCCCGGCGGTGCGCCAAGCGGTGCTGGAGGAGGGCATCCCCCTGGAGACCGCCCTGCGCGTGATCACTTCCAACCCGGCCCGCATCCTCAAACTGAAGGCCAAGGGCCGCCTGGCAACCGGCCTGGACGCGGATGTCGTGCTGGTGGATCCTAAAGACTTGGAGGTCCGCACCGTCATCGCCAAGGGGCGGCTGCTCATGAAGGCGGGCAAGGTGCTGGCCAAGGGGTTGTTCGAGTAGGACGGAGGCTTTGCCATGCCTGGAAGAACCATCTGCCTGACCCTGCTGGTGGGCCTCGCTGCCGTTGGCCTGCGGGCCCAGGGGGCGGAGCAGTGCACCACGGCCCTGCTGAGCCCCGCCGCCAGCGCCAGCGGCCGGCCCCTGCTCTGGAAGAACCGGGACACGGACGCCCTCTCCAACAAGGTGATCCTCGTGCGCGAGCAGCCCCACGCGTACCTGGCCCTCGTGGACGCCGACGACGCCAGCGGGCGGCGCGCCTACGCGGGCCTCAATGCCGCCGGCTTCGCCATCATGAACACCGTGGCCTACAACCTGCCGGGGGCCCAGAGCGGGGACCTCAAGGATCTGGAGGGCAGCGTCATGGCGGATGCCCTGCGGACCTGCCGCACCGTGGCGGACTTCGAGGCCTACCTCAAGGCCAACCAGGGTCCGGGCCTGGGCTGCCAGACCAACTTCGGCGTCTTCGACGCCACGGGGCGGACCGTCCTCTTCGAGGTCCACAACCGGGGCTACAGCCTCCTGGAGGCCGCGGCTGCGCCGGGGCAGTACCTCGTCAATTCCAACTGGTCCCGCTCGGGCCGCAAGGGCAAGGGCGCGGGGTACCTCCGCTTCGAGCGGGCCACGGAGCTGCTGGCTGCTCTCCCGCTGGAACAGCGGAATCCCCGGGAGATTTTCAGCCGCCTGGCCCGGGATACCGGCCACGTGCTGCTGCGGACGCCCACCCTCCCCGACCTGAAGGCCCTCCCGGCCCAGCCCCGCTGGATCCTTACCAAGGACTGCATCAACAAGTCCTACACCTCCTGTGCGGTGGTGCTGGTAGGAAGGGACCCGAAGGATCCGGCCTCCCGGGCCACCTTCTGGGTGCTGCCCGGAGAGCCCGTCACCGCAGTGGCCCTGCCTCTGTGGGTGGAAGCGGGCTCGGTACCGGAGGCCTTCTGGAAGGGCAAGGAGGCGCCCCTCTGGCTGGAATCCATGCGGGTCAAGCAGCGGGTCCGCCCCTTTCCCGAAGCCGAGAAGCAGGAATACCTGAACGTCGCCGGCCTCGACAACCGCGAGGGCACGGGCTTCCTGCCCCGCCTGCTGAGTGCCGAGGACGGGATCTTCCGTCGCGTGGAGGCGTTTGGGAATGGACCGAAGACCTCTGCTGAACTGACCGCGCTCCAGGAGGAGCTGGCCTCGGCGGCCCTGGCGGCCATGCAGGGCGTCAAGCCCTGAACAGCCTTGCCCACCCTGCTTCCCGTTATCCTGCAGCCACCACTTGAAAGCCCGCCCATGAACCCTGCTTCCGCCCCGGCCCCAAACGGCCCCCGTTTCCGCATGCCCCACACCCTGGTGATCGTGGGCGCGCTCATCGTCCTGGTGCTGGTGCTCTCCTGGCTGGTGCCCTCCGGCGAGTTCCAGCGCATCGAAAAGGTGCTGCCGGACGGCAGTCGCCTGAAGGTGCCCGTGGACGGCACCTTCCAGCAGCTGCCCAAGACCTACCTGGGGCTCCAGACCCTCTTCCTGGCACCCATCAAGGGCTTCCTGGACGGGGCGGGCCTCATCTCGTTCCTGCTCATCATCGGCGGCAGCTTCGGCATCTTCCAGGAGACCGGCGCCGTGGAGCAGGGCATCAAGCGGCTCACGGTCCACGTGCGGCGCTACCCGCTCCTGGAGATGCTCTTCATCCCCGTGCTCATGACCGTCTTCTCCCTGGCCGGGGCCGTGTTCGGCATGGCGGAGGAGCTGATCCCCCTGGTGATGATCTTCATCGCCCTCTCCCGGTCCCTGGGCTACGACTCCATCGTGGGCACCGCCATCCCCTTCCTGGGGGCCGCCGCGGGCTTCGCCTGCGCCTTCTTCAATCCCTTCACCGTGGGGGTGGCCCAGGGCATCGCGGGCGTGCCCATCTACTCAGGCCTGGCCTACCGGGTGGTGGCCTGGGTGGTGGCCACCAGCGTGGTCATCGCCTATGTCATGGTCTACGCCGCCAAGATCAAGAAGAACCCGGAGCTGAGCCCGGTCCGGGACCTGGACCTGGCCCGGGAATCCCACGCCACCGCCGGCACCGACGAAACCTGGAACGCCTCCCACATCCTCGCCCTCCTGACCTTCCTGGCAGCCCTCCTCCTGCTGGTCTACGGCGTGCTGAAGTTCCACTGGTACCTGGAGCCCATCGCGGCCCTCTTCCTGGGCATGGGCATCCTCATCGGCCTGCTCTCCCGCATGGATCCCAGCACCATCGCGAAGCACTTCGTCGCCGGAGCCAAGGACATGGTGGGCGTGGTCTTCATCGTGGCCTGCGCCCGGGCCCTCCTCGTCATCGCCAACGACGCGAAGATCATGGACACCCTGCTGCTCTACGGTTCCAACGCCATCCGCGTGCTGCCCCATGCCATGACCGCCCAGGTGATGTTCCTGGTGCAGTGCGTCATCAACTTCTTCATCCACTCGGGCACCTCCCAGGCGGCCCTCACCATGCCCGTCATGGCGCCCCTTTCGGATCTGGTGGGCATCACGCGCCAGACCTGCGTCTACAGCTTCGCCCTCTCCGAGCTCATCAACCCCATCCTGCCCACCAGCGCCGTCACCATGGGCATCCTGGGCGCGGCAAAAATCCCCTGGGAACGGTGGGCCCGCTGGTTCCTGCCCCTCATGCTCATCCTCGTGGTGCTGGCCTTCCTGCTGCTGATCCCCCCAACCCTGTTCTTCTACTGGGGCCCGGTGTGAGGGGGAAGGGCCTGCCTGCGCTGACGCTGCTGCTGCTCCTAGCGGGTTCCGGCCTGGCCCAGGAAGCCGGCGGAGACTTCATCCGCGCCCACCGGCCGGAGCCCCTCCCCGCGTCCCTGGCCAAGGCCCTGGACGGCCTGGAAACGGCCCGCCTCACGAAGCACATGGCCTACCTCAGCGATCCGCGCCGGGAGGGCCGGGGGCTGGGCACCCGGGGCCTGGAGGCCACGGTGCGGTACCTGGAAGGTCAGCTGAAGGCCGCCGGCCTGGCCCCCCTCGGGGCCTCTTACCGGCAGCCCGTGCCGATGCGTGAGGTCCGACCGGTTGGGGGTTCCATCGCGCTTCGCCTCGGTTCGGAGTCCTTCACCTTCCGGGCGGGCCGGGAGGCCATCCTGCCCGCCCTCGCCCCCGGTACCCTCGCGGGTCCCCTGGTCTTCGTCGGCTTCGGCATCCAGGAGCCCGCGCTGGGTCACGACGACTACCGTGGACTGGATGTGAGAGGGAAGGTGGTGGTCTTCCTGGAGGGCTGCCCGACCGGCGAGGACTGGCGGAAGCCCGACCTGATCGAGAAGTACGACTCGCCCCGGCGGGCGGATCGCTACGATGCGCGGCTGGCCCTGCTGGAAAAGCTGGGCGCCAGGGCCGCCATCGCCCTGGAGGAGGGGCTGGAGCGGCGCATCGCAGCGGGCAAGGAACCCGCTCTGCCCTACTTCCTGGCGGCCCGAGACAAACCCGCTCCGGGCGCGCCCCCCCTCGGACGGGTGGCCCTCGCTGCCGGCCTCCGGGAGCGACTCACGACCCGGGCCGAGGGCCGTGGGACCCTGACGGTCCAAGGTCGGGTGCGTGCCATCCGGGGCTTCAACGTGCTGGGCAGGCTGGAGGGGACTGACCCGAAGCTGCGCCAGGAGGCCATCCTCCTCGGGGCCCACATGGACCATCTGGGCATGCCCGGCGGAGTGCTGCATCCCGGTGCGGACGACAACGCTTCCGGTGTGTCGGCCCTGCTGGAGATCGCCCGCTCGCTGGCCGCACGTCCGCACCGGCCGCGGCGCACCCTCCTCTTCGCCTTCTGGACCGGCGAGGAGGAGGGCAAGTTCGGCTCGAACCACTTCACCCGCCACCCCCGGTGGCCCCTGGCGGATACAAAGGCCTACCTGAACCTGGACATGATCGGGCACCCCTGGACGCCCGCGGAGCTGCGGGCCCTGGTGGTGGAGGCGAAGGCGCCCAAGGGCTTCCTGGAGGGGCTCGACCCGGCCCACTTCGCAGAGCCGGGGCCGTCCTCCGCACACCGGGACCTGGGCCCCATCCTCGCCCAGGCCGGCCGGGGCACGGGCATGTCCCTGCACCTGGACTGGACCGATGGCAAGCACGGCGGCAGCGACTACCGGGCCTTCGCCCGGCTGAACCTGCCCTTTGTCCGCTTCTTCGGCAGCTACTTCCCCGACTACCACAGGCCCGGGGATACGCTCGACCAGTTGGACCCCGAACAGGTGAAGCGCATGGCCCGACTCGTGCTAACCACCGCATGGTTGCTCGCGGATCGGTGAAGCGATGGGTGCCTGATGCCACTGGGCAATTGGATCCGAGCGACCATCTGCCGTTGATTGGTTCTAGATTTTCTTCATCGGTGTGCATCGGTGTTTATCAGTGGTTCATGTTGTTTTTCCTTGAACCACCGACGGCCAATGAAGCTCAGCCACCGATGAACCCCGATAAACACCGATGAAAGCCTGATGCCAGTCCTGCAATATCGGTGGATGATCACTCGATTCGGAAAGCAGATCAGGGAAGTACCACCTCCGCGTACCACCCCTTGCTCACGATCTTGGTTCCATAGGGCTCGGATAGCTTCTGGATCCGGGCGATGATCTCGGTGCCCCGCTTCGTACTCGCCAGTCTGGGTACGCCGTAGAGCGCTCCCTCATCGTCGATGGTGACGGGCAGCAGCTGGATGCGCTTGAGCCTGCCCTGGTTCAGCGTCATGCGCACCAGCACGGTCTCCAGGACCTCGCGGGATTCCCGGCGGTCCCAGACGGATACGTTCGTGGGCCGGGGCATCTCGATATCGCGCTGGTGGAGCAGGTCCGCGGGGATCCGGTCCGGCGTCCGGTACTGGTAGATGAAGTCCCCCAGGCTGTAGAAGATGGGCCGCCCCTTGTAGATCTCGATGCCCCGCAGCACGTGGGGGCCGGTGCCGAGCACCATGTCCGCCCCGGCCTCGATGGCGCGGCGGAACATGATCTCCTCGTTGGGCGGGGTCCTGTCCTGGATGCCGAAAGCCCGGTGGTGGGTCACGTCGTGGTTGTGCAGGGACACCAGCAGCAGGTCGGTCTTGCGCCGGGCCAGGAGGATGTCGTCCTCCATGGCGGCCACGTCCGACTCCAGGGGCCCTTCCACCTTTTCCACCTTGCCGTCCTTCGCCACCAGGATCACGGCGGGGTCGATGGTGGAGAGCGATGGCGCGTTGGGATCCTTGCTGCGGTACTTGGCGGTCCAGTAGCGCATGTAGGCCAGCAGCCCCACGGTGGTCCTGTGGCCGGCGAGTTCCGTTTTCCCGAGGGCATGGGCCTCGGCCAGGGTGGCGCCGGCGCCGGCGTGGGTGATGTTGGCCTGATCCAGGGCCTGGAGGCACTCCTTGAGCCCCTCGGGCCCGAAATCCAGGGCGTGGTTGTTGGCCTGGCTCACCAGGTTGATGCCCGTGCGGGCCAGCTCCCAGCGGAAGTCGCGCGGGGCCCGGAAGTTGTAGAAGGGTCGCTGCAGCTCGGGGCGGTCGTTCAGGGAGAATTCCATGTTCCCGTAGGCCACGTCGGCCTCCTGCAGGATCCGGAAGAGGCCCGCCCGTTCTGGCTCCTGTAGGTGGGTGATGGGCTGGTTGAAGATCAGATCGCCCACGGCCGTGAGGTGCAGATCCCCGGGCTCCTCCTTCAGCAGCTCGGTGATCCGGCCCGCCCAGTCGATGCGCTCGGCGGGCTCGGGCGGGTGGATGCGCCGGAGGTGGATGGCCCGGGGGTCGTCCTTTCCGGGGCCGGTGGCGGTCTGGGCCAGGGCGGGAAGCGCCAGGAGCCCCAGCACGGCAAGGGTCAGCATTCGGCTGCGGTGGCTTCGGTCAGTCCCGTTCATGGCCCACTCCGGAGGTGCTTCGAGGTTGTGCGCAATTTTGTTTCATTTCACTGAGTTCAGCAAAGTATTTCAGGCAACGACCATCGGCGGCCCGGCGTTCTATCCTGGAGCCATGACCACCCACCCCGACTACTGGAACCAGCTCTACCAGGAGGAGACCCGGCCCGGCTGGGACATGGACCGGGCCACGCCCCTGGTGCAGGAGCTGCTGGGGCTGGCCCTGCCCCTGGGCCTGCGGCCCGGCTGCGGGCTGGTGGTGCCCGGTTGCGGCTACGGCCACGATGCTGCCGAGCTGGAAGGCCAGGGCTACGCGGTGACGGGCCTGGACTTCGCGCCGCTGGCCATCCACGGCGCCATGCACCGCTACGGCGACAGGGTGACCTGGACCCAGGGGGACTGGTTCACCACGAAGCTCGGCCCCTGGGAGGCCATCTTCGATCACACCTGCTTCGTGGCCATGGATCCGGTCCGGCGGCCCGCCTACGTGGACGCCTGCGCGGAGCACCTGCAGCCCGGCGGCTTCTGGCTGGCGGCCCTCTTCCACCAGGTGAAGGGCGAAGGGGGGCCGCCCCATGCCATCCCCATGGCGGAGATGCGGCGGCTGGCCGAGGCCCGCTTCGAGGTGCTCCATCTGGCGGCGGCCACCGAAAGCCACCCCCGCCGGGCGGGGCGGGAATACCTGCTGGTGGCCCGCAAGCGCTGAGCCGGGCCCGCTCCGGTCTCAACCCTCCAGCTGGATCGCTGCCAGGGCCTTCATGACCAGATCCGCACAGGCCTGGTAGCGTTCCCGGCCCGTCAGTTCCGGGGGGAGGCTGGAAACATCCACGGGGGGTCCGGCCACCACGGTGATCCGCCCGGGGCGGGGCCACTTGGCGTCCCGGGGCCAGCATTCGTGGGCGCCGAAGAGACGCAGGGGCACCACGGGCACCTCGCCCTTGGCCAGGATGAAGCCGATGCCTGCTTCGGCGGCCTGCAGGGTCCCATCGGGGGAGCGGGTGCCTTCGGGGAAGATGAGCACGCGGTTCCCTTCCTTGAGCAGCCTCAGGATGCGCTTCATGCTACCCAGGTCGCCCCGGCCCAGATCCACGGGCAGGACCTGGATGCGGGGCAGCAGCCAGCCCAGGAAGCCCTTGAAGAGGGACTTCCGGGCCAGGTAGTAGATGGGGTTCCGGAAGCAGACCCCGACCATGGATGGATCCAGGAAGCTCACGTGGTTGGCCACGATGATGGCGCCCCCGGTTTCGGGCAGGAACTCCCGGTGCAGGGTGCGGTGCCGGAACACGAGGCAGCCCACGAGGCGCGCAAGGGTGTGGGTGAACCAATAGATCATGGGGTGGCCATCAAAAAGGGGAGGACAGGACGGGTACCCAGTCTAGGGTCTGTTTCCAAAACAATTCCTGATTCCAGCCTGACAATGCCGGACCTCGCCGGGAACGACTCGCCTAGAATGGCTTCATCCCTCCGGAGTCCACCATGCGCGTGAAGGCCCTGCTCCCGCTGCTCGTCCTGTCGACCCTGGCCCTGTCCGCCCAGGACCTGGTGCGCCTGGGCAACCTGAAATTCGCCCACTACGGCGCCGTGTCCTACATGAAGGAGCTGGCCCCGAAGTACCGGCTCAAGATCGATGAGCGCATGTTCGCCAAGGGCATCGATATCAACCCCGCCATCGTGGCCGGAGAGATCGACGCCAGCGCGGCGGCCCTGGACGCGGCCATCGCGGGCCGGGCCGTGGGGGTTCCGATCTACGTGGTGGCGGGCTTCGCCAGGGGCGGTGCCCGCATCGTGGTGGGCGCCAACGCGGGCATCAACTCCCTCAAGGACCTGAAGGGCAAGAAGGTGGGCGTGGCCCGGGGCGGCGCCCAGGAACTGCTCCTGCTGGCGGAATTGGCCTCGGTGGGACTCACCTGGTCGGACAAGCCCGGCAAGGACGTGCTGGTGCTCTACCTGCCCTTCGCGGACCTCAACCAGGCCCTGATGGCCAAGAACATCGATGCCATGTGCCAGAGCGAGCCCTACAGCTCCCAGGCCATCAACAAGAAGTTCGGCGTGGAGCTGCTGAAGCCCTACGATACGCCCATCGGCGAGCCCATCCGGGCCCTGGTCATCACCGAGAAGCTATACAAGGAGCGCCGTGACGTGGCCCAGCGCTTCCTGCTCTGCTTCGTGGAGGCCACCAAGAAGTTCATCGATGAGCCCAAGACCGCGGAGAAGTTCGTCCGCGAGGTGATGTTCAAGAACCAGATTACGACCGAGGACTACCAGGACGCCATCGGCAACTCGCCCTTCAGCTACGACATCTCCGTGCCCCACGTGCAGATCACCACGGACCTCATGGCCAAGTACGGCGTGGGCAAGATGGTCAACCCACCCAAGGCCACCGACTGGGTGAAGCTGGACCTTCTCACCGAAGCCAAGAAGCAGCTGAAGGTGAAGTGAGGATGAAACGATACCGGCACGCCGCCTCTGGCGTCCTCGTCCCCCTGGTGGCCCTGGCCCTCTGGCAGCTCCTCTCTTCCATGGGCTGGGTGAACGCCACCATTCTGCCCTCCCCCCTGCAGGTGCTCATCAAGTGGTGGGCCTACCTGCGGCCCCTGGAGGCCTTCGATCCCGCCCAGGGTTCGTACCTGAAATGGTGTTTCTCGGGCGAGCTGATCCAGGATGCCCTCGGCAGCCTCTACCGGGTGCTGGTGGGCTTCTTCATCGGCGGCGGCTTGGCCCTGCCCCTGGGCCTGGCCATGGGCTACAGCCGCGTGATGTACGGCCTCTTCAACCCCCTCGTTCAGGTGCTGCGGCCCATCCCGCCCATCGCCTACATCCCCCTGTCGATCCTCTGGTTCGGCCTGGGCAATCCCCCGGCCGTGTTCCTCATCAGCATCGGGGCCTTCTTCCCGGTGCTCATGAACACCGTGGCGGGCGTGCAGAACGTGGACAGCATCTTCCTGCGCGTGGGGCGCAACCTTGGCGCCACCCGGTTCACCCAGTTCACCCGCATCATCCTGCCCGCCGCCACGCCCTACATCTTCACCGGGGCCCGCATCGGCATGGGCACGGCCTTCATCGTGGTCATCGTCTCCGAGATGATCGCCGTGAACAACGGCCTGGGCTACCGCATCCTCGAAGCCCGGGAGTACCTCTGGTCCGACAAGATCATCGCCGGCATGTTCACCATCGGCCTGCTGGGCCTGGGCATCGATACCCTCATGAGCGGCCTCAGCACCCACCTGCTGAAGTGGCACCGCGGGCTGGAGCAGGGATGAGCCACATCTCCATCCGGGACGTGCACAAGGTTTTTGAAAGCGGGGGCCAGGAAATCCGTGCCCTCCAGGCCATCCACCTCGAGATCGCCCGGGGCGAGTTCGTCTGCCTGCTGGGGCCTTCGGGCTGCGGCAAGTCCACCCTGCTGAACGCCGTGGCGGGCTTCAGCCTGCCCACCTCGGGAGCCATCACCGTGGAGGGGGTGCCCATCACCGAGCCTGGCCCTGATCGGGGCATGGTGTTCCAGGAGTACGCGCTGTTCCCGTGGATGACCGTGGAGCAGAACATCGCCTTCGGCCTCCAGATCAAGCGCATGGACAAGGCCGCCATCCGGTCGAAAGTGGATGACCTGCTGGGCATGCTGCACCTCGAGGATTTCCGGAAGCGCTACCCCAAGGACCTCAGCGGCGGCATGCGCCAGCGGGTGGCCATCGCCCGGGTGCTGGCCATCGATTCCCCCATCATGCTCATGGACGAGCCCTTCGGGGCCCTGGACGCCCTCACCCGCCGCAACTTGCAGGACGAACTGCTGCGGCTGTGGACCGAGCTGAAGAAGACCATCCTCTTCGTCACCCACAGCATCGAGGAGGCCCTCTACCTGGCGGACCGCACGGTGGTCATGACCTACCGGCCCGGCACCATCAAGCGCGACCTCAGCATCGACCTGCCCCGCCCCCGCGACGTGGCCAGCCCCGCCTTCAACGCCCTGAAGAAGGAGCTGAGCCAGCTGCTCATGGAAGAGCAGGACCGGCACAGGCAGGACGAATTCAAGGGCGCTGCGGTGGACTGAACCCTCGCGGCTCGGTTGACCTGGGCAACCGACTTCCCCCAGATTCACCCATCCAGCCAAGGAGAATCCCATGACCTCTCGATGGTTCGCGACCGCTATTGCCGCCGCAGGCTTGGTCGCCAGCTCTGCTCAGGCCCAGACGCCTGTGGCGCCAGTGGACATCGGCCCCGAGCCGACGGCCGAAGAGGCCCTTCAGCATGCCCGGACCTGGGCCAGCAGATCCAGGCTTGGCCCCGGAACGAACCTAACGAAGGTGAAGATCGTGGGGCCAGTCCGCTGGCACTCAGCCCTCACCGCGCGCTGGCCGGAAGGCAAGGACGGCAAATTCCTGGAGGGATGGCTCATCACCTTCGAAGAGAAACCGAACTGGGGACTCAAGCCCTATGGTTCTCCCAGGAAGGTCGAGATCCTGGTGGATCGCGACAAGGCGGTGCATTGGCGGACGCAGATGGAATGGGATGAACGGAATCGGGAGGTCCGGCCCTAACCTGGCCAGACAGGCACTTCGGGCGTCCGGGCTAGCTGGAGGCCCGGAGCCTGCAGCGCTTCGGGGACAGGTCCTTGGGGTCCTCGTCGTAGAGGAGGACATCACCCGGGCCCTTCACCCCCTGCTCAATTCACCACCTTCGGGGGCAACGGCAGGTCCACTTCGCCCCGGCCCCGGGTGGCCAGGGCCACGGCCAGGGTCCAGAAGGGCGCCAGGTTGAGATAGGGAATCCACTCCGTGAGGAAGGAGGGCAGGAAGGCCCAGTGGAAGCCCAGCAGGGACCACAGCACCACCATGGTAAGCAGGTCCAGTCCGGCACCCAGGAACCAGCCCAGGGGGCCCGCTGCGGTCGCAGGGATCTGAATGGCATCCACGGCCAGCGCGATGGCCCAGGCCAGGCGAATGCGGGTCCGACTGAGGGGGGGCTGGGCGCCGTCACCGGGATTCATGGCCGCAGTCTACCGGAATTGACGCCCCGGCGAAGGATGGCCGATAGGTGGTTTGTCTCCCGGCTGCTGAAAGGTCCCATGGCCCATCTCGAATGGAAAGAACACTACCGGATCGGATACAAGGACATCGATGCCCAGCATCGGGCCCTGCTCGATCTGCTCAACCAGCTCATCGACCTCATGGACCAGGGCGGCCCACAGGCGGGCATCTCCAGGATCTTCCAGCGGCTCTGCCACTACGCCACCACCCACTTCGCCAACGAGGAGGCCTACCTGCGGGCCGCGGGCTACCCGGAGCTGCCGCACCAGCAGGCCGAGCATGCCGTCTTCATCCAGCAGTTGCTGACCTTCGACCAGACCTACAACCCCACGGATCCCACCCTGCTCGAGGAGACCCGCCGATTCCTCCAGGACTGGTTCCTCCGTCACATCCTCGAGTCGGATCTGGACTACGTGCCCCACATGAAGCGCTTCTACAACCAGGCCCCCATCCGGGGCATCCTGTTCGACTTCGGCCAGGTCCTCTGCCGCTTCGACAACGCCCGGTTCCTGGAAGGCCTGTCCTCCTTCTGCGAGAAACCCGCCGCCACCCTGAAGGAGGCGCTCTACCGGGACTCCACCCTCACCCAGGACTACGAGGCGGGTCGAATCGACTCGAAGGCCTTTCTTGGCGGCGTCTCGGACCTCTGCGGGATGCAGCTGCCCGAGGCGGATTTCATCCGGATCTACACCGATATCTTCACGCCCATCCAGGCCTCCTTCGACCTGATCCGGAAGCTCAAGCCCGCCTACCGCATCGGCCTGATCTCCAACACGAGCCCCTGGCATTTCGAGCACGCCATCCGGACCAGCGAGGTCTTCCCCCTCCTGGATGCCGTCACCCTCTCCTTCGAGGTGGGGGCCTGCAAGCCGGATCCCAGGCTCTTCGAGGATGCCCTCCAGAAGCTGGGCCTCCTGGCAGAGGAGTGCGTCTTCATCGACGACCAGGCGGCCTTCGCCCAGGCCGCCACGGACCACCTCCTGCACGGCATCACCTACACCACCCCCGTGGCCCTGATGGCCCAGCTGCGCCAAGCCAAGGTGGAGTTCTGACGCCATTCCCAAAAGGATGCGCAATCCCCTTCTTGGAACGAACCTACCGAACCAGCCCCTGATCCCCGGAGCGCCCCATGGCCCAGATCCAATGGAAGGACCGCTACAACATCAGCTTCCGGGAGATCGATGCCCAGCATCACGGCCTGCTGGACCTGCTCAACGAGCTGAGCGACCAGATGGACGGGCAGAAGCACCCCGGCTCGGTCGCCCACATCTTCGCCGCCCTCGGGGACTACGCCCGGACCCACTTCAGCACCGAGGAACGCTACATGCAGGCGGCGGACTACCCCAAGCTCGCCCAGCACCGCCAGGAGCACGCCGCCTTCGTCACCCGGGTGCAGGAGCTCAGCCGCGCCTATGAACCGGGCGACCCCCACCTGGCTGAGGAGACCTCGGCCTTCCTGCGGGACTGGTACCTGAACCACATCACCAAATCCGATCAGGACTACGTGCCCCACCTGAAGCGGGCCCTGCCCACGGCTTCCATCGAGGCCGTCCTGTTCGGGCTGGAGGGCGTGGTCTGCACCCTGGATCCCGCGCCCCTCCTCCAGGCTTTCTGCGACACCAGCGGGAAGCCCGAAGCCGAAGTCCAGGGCGCCCTCTGGGAGGATCCAGGCCTGCTCCGGGAACTGGAGGCCGGACAGTGGGACCTGGAGCGGTTCGGAGCCGAGGGAGCCCGCTGGGCCGGGCAGCCCCTGGATCTGGCGGCCCTGGCCGCCACCTACGCCGCATCCTTTAGCCCGGTAACCGCCATGCTCCGGCTGGCCGCGCAGCTGAAGCAGCATCAGCCCGTGGGCCTGGTGGGCAACGCCACGCCCTGGCTGCGCACCCAGGGTCTGGTCAGCCTGGGCCTCGAGGGTCACTTCTCCGCTGAAGCCCTGTCCTGCGAGGCCGGGCTGCGGCTGCCGGACAAGGGGCTCTTCCTGGCGGCGGCGGAGCGGCTGGGCCTGGCTCCCGATACCTGCCTGCTCATCCACCGGGACCCGGCCTGCCTGGATGCGGCCCAGGCCGCCCGCATGCAGACCCTCGACTACACGACTCCCGTGATGCTCATGGCCCAGCTCCGGCGCATGGGCGTGCCGTTTTAATGTCCTCTGGGGGTTCCCCTCGCCACGCATGCGTGGCGAGGATCTAGGGTCGCGCTGCGCTCACACCCCCAGACCCCCGCGCCCCCTCCCGGCCAAGCCGGTCTGGGGCTTATGCTTTCTGGGGGAAAAGGTTCAGCGCCTCGCCTTTCCCGTGGCCCGCTCGATGCGGATGCGCAGCACCGCGGTGCGGAACAGGTCCCGGTCGATCTCCTGGTCCACCACCTCCGGGTGCTCCGCCGCGAAGCGCAGGCCCAGGGCCCGCAGCAGGCGCCGCTTTTCGCCCTCGTCCTGCACCAGCTCCGCCACCCCGAACACGATGACGCTCGCGTACCGGGTGGCCAGCTCCAGGGGCAGGGTTTCCGCCTGGGTGACGGCGCAGTACGAGACCCGCGGGTTGAAGGCCAGGTTGTCCAGCTTGTGGCCCGCGGTGGCGCAATGGATGATCAGGGCGCCTTCCACCACCGCATGGTTCACAGGCACGGCGTAGGGCCAGCCCTGCTCATCCACCGTGGCGAGCACGCCCCACTCGGCCTCCTCGATCAGGCCCAGGGTCTCGGTCCCGCTTAGTTCCCGGTCCCGTCGGCGCATGGGGTGGCTGGGGGTGCTCATCGTCGCCTCGATGCGATCCAGTTCAGGGCTTCCAGGGGCGTCATGCGGTTCAGATCCAGGGCTTCCAGTTCCGCCCGCAGCCCATCCGGTTCCACTTCGAACAGCGGCAGCGCGGGCTGGCTGGGCATGGGCGCCCGGGGGGGCGCTTCCGGGGCCTGGGCCAGCAGCCGCTGGGCCTGGCGGATGACGGATTGCGGGAGGCCCGCGAGGCGCGCCACCTGGATGCCGTAGCTGCGGTCCGCCGGGCCCGGCGCCACACGGTGGAGGAAGTGCAGCTGCTCCTCCCACTCCTGCACTTCCACATGGAGGTTCTGGATGCGGCTATCGTCCGCCAGCTTGGTCATCTCGAAGTAGTGGGTGGCGAAGAGCGTGCGGGGCGCGCCGCCCTTGAGGTCCCGCAGGAACAGCGCGATGGCCTCCGCCAGGGCCAGCCCGTCCCGGGTGGAGGTGCCGCGCCCGATCTCGTCCAGGATCACCAGGCTGGCGGCCGTGGTCTGGTTGAGGATCCGGGCCGTCTCCGTCATCTCCACCATGAAGGTGGACTGGCCCTTGGCCAGCTGGTCCGAGGCGCCGATGCGGGTGAAGATGCGGTCCACCAGGCCGAAGCGCATGAGCTCGGCGGGCACGAAGGAGCCCGTCTGGGCCAGCACCACCAGCAGGGCCGCCGTGCGCAGGAAGGTGGACTTGCCGCCCATGTTGGGGCCCGTCACCACGGCCATGGGCTGGGCGGCGCTGAACTGCAGGTCGTTGGGGATGCACTCCCGGGCCAGGCGCGCTTCCAGCATGGGGTGGCGGGCTGCCGCCAGGATCAGCTCCCGCTCCTCCCCCAGCTCGGGGCGGGTCCAGCTCGACTGCCGGGCCCGCTCCGCCAGGGCCGCCAGCACATCCAGGGCGGCCACGGCCCGGGCCAGGGCCGTGAGCTCGGCGCGGTGTTTCAGCACCAGCGCCAGCAGCCGCTGGAACTGGATGGCCTCCAGCCGGGCCTGGTCGCTTTCGGCACTCAGCAGCCGCTGCTCGAAGGCCACCAGCTTCTCGGTGGTGAAGCGCTCGGCATTGGCCAGGGTCTGCTTGCGGAGGAAGTGGGGGGGCACGGCGCCCAGGTTCGACTTCGTGATCTCGAAGTAGTAACCGAACACCCGGTTGTACTTGATCTTCAGGCTGTTGATGCCCGAGGCGACGCGCTCCTCCTCTTCGAGTTCGAGCATCACCTGCTTGGCGTCCCGGGCCAGGCGGCGGACGGCGTCCAACTCGGCGTCCACACCTTCCCGGATGACGCCGCCCTTCTCCAGGTCCAACGGCGGGGCTTCAGCAAGAGAGCGCTGAAGCTCCGTGAGCAGCGCCTGGCAAAGCGGCGTATCCGCGGCCCAAAGGCCAAGCTCAGCGACTTCGGAGGCCCAGCCCTCGTCCTGGATGCGCGCGGGCAGCTTCTGGAGCACGCCCAATCCATCCCGTAACTGAGCCAGCTCCGGCGGGTTTGCCAGCCCCAGGGCCACACGGCCCAGCAGGCGGTCCAGATCCGGCACCTGGGTCAGCAGGGACTGGATGGGCGTGCGGCGGCGATCCTCCGTGAGCCAGGCCACCTGGGACCAGCGGCGTTCCAGCGTGGCACGGTCGCGCAGGGGCTGCTCCAGCCAGGCCTTCAACCGCCGCGACCCCATTCGGGTGCGGCACTGGTCCAGCAGGGCCAGCAGCGATCCGGAGCGGCCCCCATCCAGACCGTTGGCCAGGACTTCCAGGTGCCGGGCGCTGGTGGCGTCCAGCAGGGGGCCCGAGGCACCCAGCTCAAGGCTTACTCCCTGCAGGTGGGCGGGGCGGCCCTTCTGGGTGGCTTCCACGTGATCGAGCAGGGCCGCCAGGGCCCCCAGGGCCGCCGGGTAGGCATCGAGCCCCACGCCCTCCAGGTGCTGCCAGCCAAAGAAAGCCAGCACCTGCTGCCGGGCCCGGGAGGCCTCGAAGCGCCAGGCGGGCAGCCGCGTGCGGGCGGACTCGAGATCAGGCAGGTCCTCGACGCCCTCGGCCAGGATGAGTTCCTGGGGGCTCAGCCGCTCCAGAGTGGCCTGGAGGGTTTCCGCGCCCTCGCCGGGCAGCACGCGGATGGCTCCCGAGGCCAGCTGCAGGAGGGCCAGGCCCCAGGTCCCGCCGCTCCGATGCAGGGCGCAGAGCCAGCGGGCGTCGTCATCAAGCCAGGTGCCCGGCGTGATGATGCGCTTGATGGCCCGGGGCAGCAGGCCCTTCACCTCCTCGGCCTTGGCGGTGGGTTCCGCGATGGCCGCGGAGAACCCCGCCGCCAGCAGCTTGGGCAGGTAGGATTCGAGCGCGAAGTGGGGCACCCCGCACATGGGCGTCTCCGCCTCCGTGCCCTTGCCCCGCATCGTCAGCGCGATCTCCAGCACCGGCGCGGCCCGCACCGCGTCCTCCCCCAGGATCTCGTAGAAGTCGCCCATGCGAGTCAGCAGCACGGCCTCACCCGCCTCCCGCTTGAGGCCGGCGATCTGCTGCAGCATGGGGGTGGACATGGGCGGCGTCAGTTCAGGGAGGGGACAGGGGTCAAGACAGGGTGAACCCCCGATCTTCCCACACCCCCACCATTGCCGCGAAGATGGACCCATGGAACGGGTGGAGTGCGTCGTCATCGGAGCCGGTGTGGTGGGCCTGGCCCTGGCGCGCCACTTGGCCCAGTCAGGCCGCGAGGTGGTGGTGCTCGAAGCCGAGGACCGCATCGGCACCGGCATCAGCTCCCGCAACAGCGAGGTCATCCATGCGGGGATCTACTACCCGGCGGGATCGCTGAAGGCGCGGCTCTGCGTGGCGGGCAACCGGGCCCTCTACGCCTACTGCGAGGCGCGGCAGGTGAACCACCGGCGCTGCGGCAAGCTCATCGTGGCCACGGACGACTCCCAGGTGGAGGCCCTGCGCCAGCTGCGCCTGCGGGCGGCCGCCAACGGCGTGACCGACCTGCAGTGGCTGGAGCGGGACGAGGCGCTGGCGCTGGAGCCCCGCCTGCAGTGCACGGCGGCCCTGCTCTCCCCCAGCACGGGCATCGTGGACAGCCACGGCCTCATGCGCTCCCTGGGGCTGGAGGCGGCAGCCGCAGGCGCCTCGGTGGTGCTGAAGAGTCCCGTGCTGGGCGGCCGTGCCACGCCACAAGGGCTGGAGGTGCAGGTCGGCGGTGGGGAGCCGATGTCCCTGCTGGCCCGGCGGGTCTACAACGCCGCCGGGATGGGCGCCATCCCCCTGGCCCGGGCTTTCGAGGGGGCCCGCCCCGGAAGCCTGCCTCCCCTGCCCCGCCGCTTCGCCAAGGGCAACTACTTCAGCCTCACCGGCGCCGCGCCCTTTTCGCGGCTGGTGTACCCCATCCCGCCCCTGGGCGCCCTGGGCGTGCACCTCACC
Source organism: Candidatus Geothrix skivensis (assembly GCA_016721195.1). Classification (GTDB taxonomy): domain Bacteria; phylum Acidobacteriota; class Holophagae; order Holophagales; family Holophagaceae; genus Geothrix; species Geothrix skivensis. The sequence continues at coordinate 213,212 of JADKIO010000013.1, forward strand.
CTGGATCTGGCCGGCCAGGCGCGCTTTGGCCCGGACGTGGAGTGGATCGACACCGAGAACTACGATGTGGACCCCCACCGCGCCGACAGCTTCTACGCCGAGGTCCGCAAGTACTGGCCGCAGCTTCCGGAGGGCGCCCTGCAGCCCGCCTATGCCGGCATCCGCCCCAAGCTGCATGGCCCTGGCGAGATCCCGCCGGACTTCCTCATCCAGCGCGAAGCCGACCATGGCCTGCCCAGTCTCGTGAACCTGCTGGGCATCGAATCCCCGGGCCTCACGGCCTGTCTGGCCCTGGCGGAGGAGGCGGCGCGGTGAGAGGCCTGCTTTAGAGCTTGTCCTACACTGAAGGACGCGAAAGGGCTGCCCGGTGACCAACGACTACAACAGCTTCCGGGTCACCATGAAGGCCGGAGCACCCGGACAGGTGTCTCTGGCGAGTGGCCGGGGGGCCGTGGCCTCGGTGTCCCGCCAGGCCTCGGAACTGGCCATCCAGGTGCTCCAGGATGGCGGCAATGCCTTCGACGCGGCCTTCGCCACGGCCTTCGCCCTCACCATCTACCACCCCCAGGCCGGGAATCTGGGGGGCGGCGGCTACCTGCTCTTCCAGGAGCCAGGTACCAGGCCCCAGGTCTTCAGCTACCGCGAGCAGGCCCCCCGGGGGGCCACCCGGGAGGCCTTTCTGCGGCCGGATGGCACGCCGGATCCGGACCTTACCGCCTTCGGCCCCACCTCCGTCTGCGTGCCCGGCACCGTCAAGGCCTTCTGCGAACTGCAGCGGCGCCATGGCCGGCTGAAGGCCGCCGACCTGCTGGAGGCCGTCGCCCGGCGCGCCGAGGATGGTGCCCGCCTCACCCAGTACGAGTGCGACTGCCTCAACCGCCTGGGGCCCCGTCTTGCCAGTTCTCCCGAGGCCCGGCGGATCTATGTCCGCGACCGGCCCTTCCAGGCCGGGGACCTGCTCCCGAATCCGGCCCTGGCGGGGACGCTGCGAACCCTGGCCCGGGAGGGCGAGCGGGCCTTCTACCGGGGCGCCATCGCCCAGCAGATGGTGACGGACCTCCAGGCCCACGGCGGCTTCCTGACCGCCGAAGACCTGGCGCAGTACGCCCTGCGGGAGGTGGAGCCCATCCAGGTGGAACTGGCGGGCCGGCAGGTCTGGACCGTGCCCCCGGAAGGGGGGGGTGCCCTGCTGCTGGAGATCCTGGGCCTCCTGGACCGGGAGGCCTTCCGTAAGTGCGCCTTCGACAGTGCGGAGTACCACCACTTCCTGGCCCAGGCCTCCAAGCTGGCCTTCCTGGACCGGGTGGACTACTTGGGCGATGTCCCCCCGGGGACCGCCCATCAGCGGTTCCTGAGCCGGGAGCACACGGACCGTCGCTTCGACCTCATCGATCCAGTCCGGGATACCCCCACGGAGCTACTGGCCGCCGGGTACCGGGAACCGGGACCTCCGGGGAAGCACACCACCCACTTCGCCATCATCGATGCGGAAGGCAATGCGGTCTCCAATTCCTACACCCTGAACCTGCGCTACGGCTCCAAGTGGGCGGTGGCCGGGGCCGGCTTCCTGCTGAACGGCAGCATCGACTCCTTCTCCTTCGTCGAGGGGATGGAGAACTACTTCGGCGTCCCGGGCAGCCGACCGAACCTCTTCGCCCCGGGCAAGCGGCCCGCCAGCAACATGGCCCCGGTGCTCGTGACGGCGGGGGGCCGGGTGGAGATGGCCCTGGGCACCCCCGGGGGCCCCACCATCCCCACGACCTTGGCCCATGTTCTCCTGGCCAGCCTGGTCCACGGCGTCGCGCCGGAAGCCCTGATCCCCGCCAGCCGCCTGCACCACCAGGGCTGGCCCGATGTCCTCTACCACGAGCCGGGCTTCGACCGCCCCGGGCTGCTGCTCGCCCTGGCGGAAAAGGGCTACAACCTGAAGGACAAGCAGGAGCTCATCTCGGACGTGCATGGGGTGTTCCGCCGGGAGGCGGGCCTCCTGGCGGTCAGCGACCACCGCCGGGAAGGCTGTGCCAGGGCCCTTCCCGCCTGAGCCCCCCCGGGGGGGCGGTCCCTCAGCCCGGCCGGTAGGCCATGTAGGCTGGCTCCCACTGGGCCCGCGTGAAGATGGAGCTGAGCCGCTCATCGTCCAGCTGGCGCCCCAGGCCCGCGTCCCGGGCCTCCCGGCCCAGGGCATAGGCCACGCTGGCACTTACCTGGCGGATATCCTTCATCTCCGGCAGCAGCAGCCCACGGGCCTCCTGCTCGGGGGTCACCATGTCGCTGATGGCCCGACTTGCGGCCAGGATCATGCCGTCCGTGATGCGGGAGGCCCGGGAGACCAGGGCGCCCAGCCCCAGACCGGGGAAGATGTACATGTTGTTGCACTGGGAGGCCTGGAGGGTCCTTCCCTTCCATTCCATGGGCTGGAAGGGGCTCCCGGTGGCCACGAGGCCCATGCCGTCCGTGGCCCGCCACACGGCCTCGGGGGTGCACTCGCACTTGTGGGTGGGATTGGAGAGGGCCAGCACGATGGGGCGGGCCGAATGCTTCGCGGTCTCGGCCAGGATGGCCTCGCTGAAGAGGCCCGGCTGGGCGGTGACGCCGATGAGCACCGTGGGATGGGCGTTGCGGATCACGTCCTCGAGGCCGATGCGGCCGGGATCATCCAGCCGCCAGCCATCCACGGCGGCGCGCCGCTGGGCCAGGGGTTCCTGGGGGCCCTCCATGAGCGGATCGCCTTCAAGGAGCAGTCCCTGCATCTCCACGGCGAAGATGCGCTTCCGCGCCTCCTCGTCGGAAAGGCCTTCCTCCTTCAGCATGGCGCGGATGTTCATGGCGATGCCGGTGCCCGCCTGGCCCAGGCCCACGATGACGTAGCGCTCATCCTGGAATCGGCTCTGCTTGATGCGCATGGCGGTCATCAGGGCCGCCAGGGTCGTGGCACCGGTGCCCTGGATATCGTCGTTGAAGGAAAGAATGCGCTCCCGGTACCGGTCCAGGTTCTTGAAGGCAGTCTGCTTGGCGAAGTCCTCCCACTGCAGCAGGGCGCCGGGGAAGTTGCGCCTCACGCCGAGGATGAATTTCTCCACGAGCTCCTCGTATTCCGCCCCCCGCAGGCGTGGCCTGCGGATGCCCAGGTAGAGCGGGTCGTCCAGCAGGCGCTGGTTGTTGGTGCCCACATCGAGGCTGATGGGGAGGCAGACGGCAGGGTGGACGCCGCCGGCGGCCACGTAGAGGCTCACCTTGCCCACCGGGATGCCCATGCCGTCGGAACCCAGATCGCCGAGTCCCAGGATCCGCTCCCCATCGGTCACCACGATGAGGTTCACCTGGGGCTGGGAGAGCCCCTGGAAGATCTGGTCGATGTTGGCGATGTTGTTGGGCGTGATGTAGAGGCCGCGGTAGCGCCGCTGGATGTGGCTCATCTCCATGCAGGCCTGGCCCACGGTCGGGGTGTAGACGATGGGCACCATCTCCTCCAGGTGGTCCAGGAGCAGGCGGTAGAAGAGGATCTCGTTGCGGTCCTGGAGTCCTGCGAGATAGATGTACCGCTCCAGATCGTCGGGCTTGCGCTGGTAGGCCTCGTAGGCCCGGTCCGCCTGGGAAGCCAGGGTGGATACGCCGGAACGGAGCATGCCATCCAGGCCAAGGGCCAGGCGCTCCTCCTTGGCGAAGGCCGAGGCCTTGTTCAAGTGGGAATCGGCGAGGAGCTGGCGGCCGCGGAGGTAGACCTCGTTGTAGGTCTCGCCGGTGAGGGGGTCGGTCTTGAGGCTGAAGGTCTTCATGGATGGGCTCCGGGAACGACCGTCGTTCGGGTGGATGGTCCTGGTCTATTCGGATTGTAGGGTCAAATCCCGGCCTGGAATTTGAGAATGACGAAGGCCGGATGGCACCCCTGCTGGCGGGGAATCAGAGGGGATGGAGAACAGTCACTCCATCCCGGTGGCCAGTTCGGGGACCTTGGGGAGGGTGGCCAGTGCTTCCCTGCGGTCGAATTGTGCATATCGAAACGTGATTCGCACATCTGGAACTAATGGAAGCGCAGAAGCTCCTCCAGCATGCCCTGCTGCAGCCGGAACCGGTGCACGGGCCGGCCCATGCCCCCATAGCCCGGCTCCATCCGCAGCACCTTCAGCCCGCAGAGGTACTCCAAATACTTGCGCACGGAGACCCGGCTGATCCCCACCTGCCCGGCCAGTTCCTCGGACGTGAACCAAGGCGTCTCCCCCGGCAGCCCGAGGATGGCCTGGCCGATCCGGCCCAGCGTGGCCCGGTCCAGGCCCTTGGGCAGTTCCAGGTCGCCCGGAGCCAGGCGGGGTCTGCGGCTGAGGGCCGCATCCAGCTCCCGCTGGCTCAGGGACTGCTCCGTACCCATGAGCCGGTGGGTCTCGCGGTAGCCCTCCAGGGCCTGCTGGAGGCGCTCGAACTCGAAAGGTTTGATGAGGTAGTCCACGGCCCCCAGCTTGAGGGCCCGATCGATGGTCCGGGTGTCCCGGGCGGCGGTGACGAAGATGACATCCACCGCCAGGGCCAGGCGCCGGATCTCGGCCATCAGGTCCATGCCGGTCTGGCCGGCCATGAAGATATCCAGCAGCAGCAGGTCCGCCGGGTGCGCCCGCAGGGCCGCCAGGCCCTCGGCGGCGCTGCGGGCGGAGGCCACCACCTTGAAGTCAGGCACGCGCTCCACGTAGATGCGGTTGAGCTCCGCCACCATGGGATCGTCTTCCACCAGCACCACGCGGATCACGGCAGCTCCTCACCGGGGAACAGGCACAGGGAGGCCTCGAAGATCGCCCCCCCGCCCTCCCGGTTCCAGGCCCGGAGCCGACCCCCCCGGGCTTCCACGCTCCGGGCGGCCCGCCACAGGCCGTAGCCCCGGTTCTCCCCCTTGGTGGAGAAGCCCCGCTCGAAGAGGTGCGCTGGGTCACCCTCTGGCAATCCGGGACCACTGTCCTCCACCCGGATGCGAAGCCAGGCCTCCTCCTGCCAGAGGCCCAGGAGGATCTCCCGGGAGGGGGACTCCCCGATGGCCTCCGCGGCATTCTCCAGCAGGTTGCCGACGATGGTGACGAGATCCTGGGACTCGGCTTCGCCGGGGCACCTCGGCACCGAGGTATTCGGGTCGAGCTTCAGCTGGATGGCCTGCTCCCGGGCTTCGGCGAAGCGGGCCAGGAGGAAGCCCGCCACCACGGGGTCCTTGACGCGCTGCAGGACGTAGCCCGCTTCGTCATCCAGCCGCCCGGCGATGGCCGCCACATAGTCCTTCAGGCGCTCGTGCTCGCCCAGCTTCACCAGCCCCAGGATCACATGCAGCTTGTTCATGAACTCGTGGGTCTGGGCCCGCAGGGCATCGGCGAAGTGGCGCACACCCGTGAGCTGTTCCGCCAGGCGGCTCACCTCGGTCTTGTCCCGGAAGGTGGCCACGGCCCCCTCGATGCGCCCATCCACCAGCACGGGCACCCGGCTGGTGAGGATCTTGAGCCCGTTGATATCCGCCTCCTGGTCGTACTGGGGGAGCCCGGTCTCCACCACGGACCGCATGCCCGTGATGGGGATGACCTCGTCATGCCGGCGGCCCACCAGGTCCCCGTGGATCCCCGCCAGCGCGAAGAGCCGTGCGCCCTCCTCGTTGACCAGGGTGACGGTCAGGTTCCGATCCACGGCGATGATGCCCTCCCGCACGGACTGGAGGAGGGCGCTCCGCTGCTGGAGGAGGGTGGCGATCTCCACGGGTTCCATGCCCAGCAGGATCCGCTTGATGCGACCGGCCACGAACATGGCCCCGAGAAGGCCCGCGCCGAAGCCGATGAGCACGCCCAGGGCCACCCGCCGGCGGACGCTGACCACCGTCCGGTCCAGGCCGGTCACCAGGATGCCCGCCGCCACCGCCCCGATCTGTCGCCCGGTCCCCGGATCCCACACCGGTGTGAAGGCCCGCAGGGACAGGCCGAGGGTGCCCTGGGCCGAAGAAAGGTACGAGCGCCCCTGGAACACCTCGGCCTCGTCCCCGCCCGCGAACCGCGCCCCGATCTGGGTGGGGTTGGGATGGGAGAGGCGGATCCCGCCCATGTCCATGACGGTGATGTAATCCACCCGCGTATCCTGGCGGAGGCGCTCCGCATGGGCCTGTACGGAAGCGGCGGGCTGCCGACCCCGGAGCCCCTGGATCACGAGCTCGGAGTCAGCGGCAGCGCGGGACAGCAGCACCAGTTTCTCGGTGAGGGCCTCCCGGGTCTCCTGCTCGACCTTCCGGTCCACCATCACGCCCGTCACCACCAGCACCAGGGCCAGCACCGTGGCCAGCAGAAGGGTGATCCTGGCGCGAAGATGGAAGAAGGGCCTGAGCCTGGGCATGGTCATGAGCATTGCAACGGCGGACCTTCCAAGCAAGGAAGTTGGGATTTCACGGAGGGTGTTAGGCCTTTTGGAAGAAAACTTTAGTTGTTTATTATCATATTTGGTTCATGCTTGAATCGAGGTGTGCCATGTCCCTCCTGCCCTTCACCCAGAAAGCCAATGACGCCCTTGTGGCCGCCCGAGAGCGGGCCCTCCAGGACCAGCACCCGGAACTGGTACCTCAGCATCTCTTCGGGGCCCTGCTGACCCCGGAGGCTGGGCTGCAGGCCCTGCTGGAACGGGCGGGTTTGAGCCCGGAGTCCATCCAGGGCCTGGCTGAGGCCGCGGAGGGTCTCATCGCCAAGCTGCCCCGGGCCGTGGGCGGTTCGGAACCCCAGGTCGGCGCCGCCTTCCGGCATTTCCTGGAGGTGGCCAGCGACACGGGGCGGGGCCTGGGGGACCGCTTCCTGGCCACGGACGCCCTGCTGCTGGCCCTGGCCAATGCCCACACGGACGCAAAAAAGGTGCTGGAGCGTTTCGGACTGGACCGCAAGGCACTGGAGGCGGCCATCCGCGAGGGCCGCAAGGGCTCGAAGGTGGAAGACGAAAAGGCCGAGGAGAAGTTCGCCAGCCTGGAGAAGTACGCCAAGGACTACACGGCCCTGGCGGCCTCGGGGAAGCTGGATCCGGTCATTGGTCGGGACGAGGAGATCCGCCGGGTGCTGCAGGTGCTCTCCCGGCGCACCAAGAACAACCCCGTGCTCATCGGCGAGCCCGGCGTGGGCAAGACCGCCATCGTGGAGGGCCTGGCCCAGCGCATCCAGAAGCGGGATGTACCGGAAAGCCTCAAGGGGCTGCGGGTCATGGGCCTGGACATGGGGTCCCTGGTGGCCGGCACCCAGTACCGGGGCCAGTTCGAGGAACGCCTGAAGGGCGTCATCCAGGAGGTGGAAAAGGCCGAAGGCCAAGTGGTGCTGTTCATCGACGAGCTGCACCTGCTGGTGGGCGCCGGGGCGGTGTCCGGCGGCATGGACGCGGCCAACCTGCTGAAGCCCGCCCTGGCCCGGGGGGAGCTGCGCTGCATCGGCGCCACCACCCTGGACGAGTACCGCAAGTACATCGAGAAGGACGCCGCCCTGGAGCGACGCTTCCAGCCCGTCTTCGTGGACGAGCCCGGCGTGGAGGACGCCATCTCCATCCTGCGGGGCCTGAAGGAGCGCTATGAGCTGCACCATGGCGTGCGCATCCAGGATGCGGCCCTGGTGGCGGCGGCCCTGCTCAGCCACCGCTACATCGCCGACCGCTTCCTGCCGGACAAGGCCGTGGACCTCATGGACGAAGCCGCCAGCGCCGTGCGCATGCAGCTGGACAGCCGCCCCACGGAGATCGATGTGCGGGAGCGCCGGGAGATGCAGCTGCAGCTGGAGCGCCATTCCCTCACGAAGGAGAAGGATGCGGCCAGCCGGGCCCGGCTCGCCGACCTCGACAAGGAACTGGCCGAGCTGAACGAGGAACTGGGCCAGCTGCGGGCCCAGTGGGAGAACGAGAAGAAGGTCATCGAAGGCACCCGGGGCATCCAGAAGAAGCTGGACGATCTCCGCATCGAGCTGGAGCAGGCCAAGACCAGGGGTGAGTACGAGCGGGCCTCCCGGCTGGAGTACGGCGAGATCCCCGCCCTGGAGAAGCAGCTGATCGCCACCTCTCCCAGGGAAAGTGCCATGCTGCGCCTGGAGGTCGGCGAGGCCGACGTCGCCGCCATCGTAAGCCGGTGGACCGGGGTTCCGGTGAGCCGCATCCTCGAAGGCGAGGTGGAGAAGCTGCTCAAGATGGAGGCCCGCCTCACGGAGCGCGTGGTGGGTCAGGCCCCGGCTTTGCTGGCCATCAGTGATGCCCTGCGGCGGAATCGTGCCGGCCTGGGCGACCCCAAGCGGCCCATCGGCAGCTTCCTGTTCCTGGGCCCCACGGGCGTGGGCAAGACCGAAGTGGCCCGGGCCCTGGCGGAGTTCCTCTTCGACGATGAGAACGCCCTGGTCCGCATCGACATGAGCGAGTTCACCCACGAGGCCGACGCCACCCGCCTCATCGGCGCCGCCCCGGGCTACGTGGGCTACGAGGAGGGCGGCCGCCTCACCGAGGCCATCCGACGGCGCCCCTACGCGGTCATCCTCCTGGACGAGATGGAGAAGGCCCATCCCCGGACCTTCGACCTTTTCTTGCAGGTGCTCGAGGACGGCCGCCTCACGGATGGCCATGGCCGCACGGTCAATTTCCGCAACACCGTGCTGCTCATGACCACCAACCTGGGCAGCCAGGCCATCTTCGACGCCGGGGGCGACACCTCCAAGGCGGAACTGGCGGTCCAGGCCGCCTTGCACGCCCATTTCCGCCCGGAGTTCCTGAACCGACTGGACGAAGTGGTGATCTTCCGGTCCCTGAGCCGGGAGGACATGAAGGCCGTGGCCCGCATCCAGCTGAAGCGGGTGGAGGGCCTCCTCCAGGCCCAGCGCCTGGGCCTGGAGGCGCCAGAAGCGGTCCTGGACTGGCTGGCGGCCGAGGGCTTCGACCCCCAGTTCGGCGCCCGCCCCCTCAAGCGCCTCATCCAGCACGCCGTGGTCAATCCCCTGTCCCGCCTGGTCCTCCAGGGCCAGCTCCAACCCGGCGGCTTGGCGCGACTGGCCGTTCGGGACGGGCAGCTCATGGTCGAGGCCGAGGCGGTGCAGTAGGGCGCCCCTGCCCGGCAACCCTTCGCCCGGCGCTTCGCTTGGGCTCATGGGCCGGGCCTGCTCCCCCGCGAACGGACGCGCCACTGGCGCGTCCTCCCACTCGGCCTGCGCTGCGCTTGGCCTCGCGGAGCGGGTCCCGCGGCTTTGCACCCCGCCTGGTTGGGGCTTCCCATTGGGCGCCCCTGCCCGGCAACCCTTCGCCCGGCGCTTCGCTTGGGCTCATGGGCCGGGCCTGCTCCCCCGCGAACGGACGCGCCACTGGCGCGTCCTCCCACTCGGCCTGCGCTGCGCTTGGCCTCGCGGAGCGGGTCCCGCGGCTTCGACCCCCAGTTCGGCGCCCGCCCCCTCAAGCGCCTCATCCAGCACGCCGTGGTCAATCCCCTGTCCCGCCTGGTCCTCCAGGGCCAGCTCCAACCCGGCGGCTTGGCGCGACTGGCCGTTCGGGACGGGCAGCTCATGGTCGAGGCCGAGGCGGTTCAATAGGGCTGTGGGCTATGGGCTGTGGGGGGTAGGTAGGAAGGGCGAGGCAGCATGAACGGCCGCTCCAAACCGAGCGGCCCAAGGGTCATGACTGTCGCGGCCGGCAGGGCCGCCCCAGGGATCCCTTCCCACAGCCCACAGCCTACTGCCCACAGCCTGCTCGAAACTTGCCTCCCCCCCCGCCCAGTCCGATGAGGATCCGGTACCCGGAGTCTGCGTGCCCCTCCCCAACCCCATCCCCATCCTCATCGTGGATGACGAAGCCGACCTACGGGATCTCCTGGTGGAAGCCCTCCAGGATCAGGGCTATGCCGCCGAGGGAGCCGACGGGGGCGCCCAGGCCCTGGCGCTGGTCCGGGGGAAGCACTTCCCGGTGATCTTCACGGACCTGAACATGCCCGGGGGCCTCTCGGGCCTGGAGCTGCTGCGGGCCATCCATGACGAGGATCCCCAGGCCATGGGCATCCTGATGACCGGGTACGCCACCACCGAGTCGGCGATCCAGGCCCTCAAGCGCGGCGCCTACGACTTCATCCAGAAGCCCTTCAAGCTCGCCGAGATCGAGGCCAGCCTGGAGCGCGCCCTGGAGCACTACAGCCTCCTCCGCGAGAACGAAGACTACCAGCGGAACCTGGAGCGCATGGTGGAGGCCCGCACGGCGGAAATCCTGGGCCTCAAGAACGATATCGAGCGGCTCTTTGAGGGCTTCGTCAACGCCTCGGTGACGGCCATCGAATCCCGCGATCCCAGCACTTCGGGCCATTCCAGCCGGGTAGCGGACCTGACGGTGGGCCTGGCCGAAGCCGTGAACACGACCCCCAACGGGCCCTACGGAATGATCCAGTTCAACCCGCTGCAGATCCGGGAGATCCGCTACGCCAGCCTGCTCCATGATTTCGGCAAGGTGGGTGTCCGCGAGCAGGTCCTGGTCAAGGCCAAGAAGATCGAGGGGGAGCGCCTGGAGAGCATCTTCCAGCGCCTGCACCAGCGGACCTTGGAAACCATGCGCGACCGGCTGCTGGAGGCCTGGAGCAAGGGGCAGACCTTCGACCACGAAACGATGGGCCGCTTTCTGAACCAGCAGGATGAGGAGACCCGGCAGCTCATGGATCTGGTCCGCCGCAGCAACGAACCCACGGTGCTGCCCCAGGAAGTGGCCATGGAATTGGACCACCTGGGGGGCCTCACCTTCCAGCACTGGAAGGGCGAGCGGCGGACCCTCATCGAGCCCAAGGATTTGGATCTCCTCCGCATCGCCAAGGGCAGCTTGTCGGAGAGCGAGCGCGACGAGATCCAGAACCACGTCACCTACACCTACCGCTTCCTCAGCCAGATCCCCTGGACCACGGAGCTCGCGGGCGTGCCCGAGATCGCCTGGGCCCACCACGAGCGCCTGAACGGCAAGGGCTATCCCCGCCAGCTCCTGGCGCCGGACATCCCGGTCCAGAGCAAGCTCATGGCCGTGGCCGATGTCTACGACGCCCTCACCGCCGCGGACCGCCCCTACAAGGCCGCCGTGAGCGTGGAGCGCAGCCTCGAGATCCTTGAGCAGGAGGCCAAGGTGAACCTCCTGGACGCAGAGGTGCTGAAGATCTTCCTCGAGGCCCGGATCTACGAACGGACCGCCAGCCAGGGTACGACCCCATGATCCAGGAACCCATCCTCATCGTCGATGACGAGGCAGAGGTCCGGTCGACCCTGCTGGAAGCCCTGGGGGACCATGGGTACACGGCCGAGGCCGCAGCCAGCGGTGAGGAAGCTCTGGTCCGCATGGCCGAGCGTCCTTTTCCGGTGGTCCTCACGGACCTCCACATGCCCGGTGGCCAGACTGGGCTGGATCTCATCGGGGCCATCCGGAACCAGTTCCCGGACACCCTCTGCGTGCTCATCACCGCCTATGCCACCCTCGACACCAGCATCGAGGCCCTGAAGCGGGGAGCCTACGACCTGATCCAGAAGCCCTTCCGCCTGGCGGAGATTGAGGCAGTCCTCAACCGCGCGTTGAAGCATGCCGCCCTCCTTCAAAAGGTCCGCGCCTACCAGGAGGAGTTGGAAGGCCGGGTCCTGAGTCGCACCCGGGACCTCCAGGAGGCCCACCAGGAGGCCCTGACTCTGGGTGACCTGAGCCTCCAGGCCCTGGACGCACCGACGGTGGAGGCGGCCCTGGCTCCCTTCCTGGACCGGGTGGCCAGACGCTGGGTTCCGGATGGGCTGGGTTGCTTCCGACCTGGTGAAGGCGGAAACCTCGGCCTGCTGGTGGCCCGGGGACGGCTGCCCCTGCCCCAACAGCTTTCCCGCCCAGGGCCCGGTCCCCTGCCTGCGCCGAGGTTCGGGTACGCCGAAGAGCATCTGATCCCCCTGGGGAACGCCGGGTGGCTGTACTTGGGCTACGAGGACCGCTCGGTCTTCGCGGAAACGGACCCGGCCTTCCTGCTGCTCGCCCGCCACCTGGAACTCGTGCTGCGGGTAAGGTAGGGGGCATGCGCAGCCCTGAGCACCTTCTCTGGACCGGCTTTCGGGGTCTCGATCCATCCGAGGTGGACCTGCCCTTCAGGCCCGGCGGGGTCATTCTCTTCGCCCGCAACCTCGACCCAGATCCATTGGCCGGTCCCGCCCGCTGCCGTCATCTCATCGACGCCCTGCAGACCCGCTTCGGCTCGGACCTGCCCCTGGCCGTGGCCCTGGATCAGGAGGGTGGGCCCGTGAGCCGCCTGCGTCCCTGGACGGGCCCCACCCCCCCCCTGCGCCAGCTCTGGAAGGACTCGGGCCCGGAGGGCTGCGCGGCCTGGGGCCGGCTCTGGGGCGAGGGGCTCCGGCTCCTGGGCTTCAACGTGGATTTCGCACCGGTCCTGGATCTCTGGGATGGTCACCCCGGCGCGGGCATCGGGGACCGCGCCGCCAGCGAGCTGCCGGCCGAAGCGGCCCGGGCCGCCGGCGCCTTCCTGCACGGCCTGGAAGCCACCGGCGTCCGGGGCTGCCTCAAGCACTTCCCCGGGCTGGGCGGGACCACCCTGGACAGCCACCGGGGCCTGCCCGCCCTGGCGGACACCCAGCTCGTAACGCGCAACGCCGAGGCCTTCCTGCCCCTGGCCCATCCCGACCGGCTCGTGATGGTGGCCCACCTGCGCACGCCTGCCAGCGGCGCGCTGCCCGCGAGCCTGCACCGGGGCTCCGTGCAGGAGAACCCCTGGGGCCTCCAGGGACGCTTTCTGCCGGATGATCTGGAGATGGGCGGCTGCACGGACTGGAACTGGGACGACCGGGTGCGGCTTTCCCTGGAGGCCGGCCACCAGTGGCTGCTGGTCTGCCAGACACCCGAGGGCTGGACCGCCTGCGCCGAGGCTGCCGGCCGCCTACCGGAGCGCCTCTGGGCCCCGGCCCTGGCGGCCAGCCGGTCCATGCGCCGGCATCTTCCGGCCACCGTCCCCTTCGACAGGGCGGCATGGCAGCACTGGCTGGCCCGGATCAAGGCCGCGGCGAGCCAGGCCACCAGCAGGAGTGCATCATGAGCGGCCGCATCCTCATCGTCGACGACAACGCCATGATCCGCAGCGAGATCAAGGCGGTCCTCATGAAGGATGGCGCCTACTCCCACTTCATGGAGGCCACGGATGGCCTGACCGCCTTCAAGACCATCATGGAACACCCGCCAGACCTGGTGCTCTGCGACCTGGTCATGCCCGGCTTCGATGGGCTCAAGTTCCTGGGCCTCAAGGCCAGCCGCAAGGAGCTGGAGCAGATCCCGGTCATCATCCTCACGGCCGAGGATGACCTGGACCGGAAGGCCGAGATCCTCGAGCGGGGCGCTTCGGACTATGTCACCAAGCCCTTCCATGAGAAGGAGCTGCTGGCCCGGGTGCGCATCCACACCAAGCTGAAGCTCCTCCAGGACGAGCTGCGGGAGACCAATGCGCGCCTCGAGGCCCTTTCCGTCACGGATCCGCTCACGGGACTGGCCAACCGCCGCCGCCTCATGACCCGGCTGGAGGAGGAGGTGGCCCGGGCCCGCCGCTACAAGACGCCGCTGTCGGTGGTGATGATCGACATCGACCACTTCAAGCAGGTGAACGATACCCATGGTCATGCCATGGGTGACCAGGTCCTCCGGAACATCGGCGCGCTGCTGAAGGACAATGTCCGCACCACGGACCTTGCCGCCCGGTTCGGGGGCGAGGAGCTGACCCTGGTGCTGCCCCACACGGACCTCCAGGCCGCGGTCCAGGTGGCCGAAGGCCTGCGGCAGAGGTTCGCCGATTTCGAGCACAGGCTCGATGGCGTCATCCTGAAGAAGACCGCCAGCATGGGCGTCGCCGCCCGGGACGGCCAGGGCGACGTCCCCCATGCCGAAGAGCTCCTCAAGCTGGCCGACGAGGCCCTCTACCGCGCCAAGCAGGGCGGCCGGAACCGGGTGGAAGCCACGGAGTAGGCTGGAAGCCTACTTCGCCGCCTTGCGCAGTGCCTCGACCCTGGCTCGGACCTTCGGTCCTCGGGGCTTCGCCCCCGCCATGGGCTACGCCCATGCGGCCCTATCCTCCCTCAGCTCCGCTTCGGTCGGATGGTGTCCGTCTTCTCCCAGCTGAACTCCGGGCGGCCGAAGTGGCCATAGGGCGGGACCCGCTCCGCGAGGGCGCCTTGGCGCCCGAGTGGGAGGACGCGCCCATGGGCGCGTCCGATCGCGGGGAAGCAGGCGCCGCGTGCGCGTCAGGGCGGAGCCCGCGCGCTCAGCGGCCGGAGGCGGCCTACTTCGCGGCCTGGCGCAGCGCCTCGACCTTGTCTAGCTTCTCCCAGCTGAACTCGGGGCGGCCGAAGTGGCCATAGGCCGCCGTGGCCCGGTAGATCGGCTTGCGCAAATCCAGGGCCTCGATCATGGCCTTGGGGGTGCAGCTGAAGACCTCCCGGACGGCCCGGACGATGGCCTCGTCGGACACCTTGCCGGTGCCGAAGGTGTCCACGGCGATGGAAACGGGCTCCGCCACGCCGATGGCATAGGCCAGCTGGATCTCGCAGCGCTCGGCCAGCCCCGAGGCCACGATGTTCTTGGCGATGTAGCGGCCCATGTAGGCGGCGCTGCGATCCACCTTGCTGGGGTCCTTGCCGGAGAAGGCGCCGCCACCGTGATGGCCGGTGCCCCCGTAGGTATCCACGATGATCTTGCGGCCCGTGAGGCCCGTGTCGCCCATGGGGCCCCCCACCACGAAGCGTCCGGTGGGATTCACGTGGTAGATGGTCTGGGCGTCCAGCAGGTCGGCGGGGAGCGCGGCCTTGATCACGTCCTGGAGGATGCTGTCCCGGATGGTGTTCTGGGTGACGTGCTCGTCATGCTGGGTGGAGATGACCACCGTATGGATGCGCCGGACCTTGTCCCCATCGAACTCCACGGTGACCTGGGACTTCCCGTCCGGTCGCAGCCAGGGCATCTGGCCGCTCTTGCGGGCCTCGGAAAGCCGCCGGGTCAGCAGGTGGCTGAAGTGGATGGGGGCCGGCATCAATTCCGGAGTGTCGCTGCAGGCATAGCCGAACATCAGGCCCTGGTCGCCGGCCCCGCCGGTATCCACGCCCATGGCGATATCGGGGCTCTGCTGGTCGATGGTGACCATCACGGCGCAGGTGGCGTAGTCGAAGCCCTTGATGTGGTGGTCGTAGCCGATGTCCTTGACCACGTCCCGGACCAGCGCTGCCACGGGGATGTAGGTCTCGGTGGTGATCTCCCCGGCCACCAGCACCAGGCCCGTCGTCAGCAGGGTTTCGCAGGCCACGCGGCTGCGGGGGTCGTCCTTGAGGGCCGCATCCAGCACCGCATCGGAGATCTGGTCCGCCATCTTGTCAGGATGCCCCTCGGTGACGCTCTCCGAGGTGAACAGGTGCTGCCCCTGGGTGGCCATGCAGGACTCCTGGATAGGCTCCCAAACACCTGTCCGGGAGAATCAATGAGTATAGCCCAGGCGACGGAGGCCTACATCTTTCGGATGACGCGTGAATCCTTGCCATGGCCTAGCCTGGAGGACTAAGGTGGGGTGTTCCCCGTTTTTGCAGCGCACCCTCACCGCCCCCCGTGGAGGAACCCATGAACCCATTCCGCCGCCCGACGCTGGCACTTGCCCTGCTGGCCGCGTCCTTCCTGATGGTCTCCACCGCCTGCAAGCGGGAGGACCCCCAGATCAGGGAACTGACCCAGAAGGCCGCCGAGGCCGACAAGGCCGGGCAGCAGCTGAACCAGGCCGGCACGGAGCAGCAGAAGAAGCTGGCCCAGGCTGGCGTGAACGACATCCGGCCCAATGCCGAAACCCTCCAGCTCACCGACGAGCAGAAGAAGGCCCTGGAAGAGCGCATCAAGAACGAGAAGAACAGCTCGTACCAGGCCCTGCTCCAGGAAGTGCTCGACAAGGACAAGGAGATCAAGGACCTCAATGCCAAGGTCGCCAAGCTCAAGGCCGACCTGCCCAAGCCCGACCTGGCCAAGCCCAACGACAGCCACTACGGCATGGCCATGCGCTTCCTCAAGCGGAAGGGGGTGACCGATTCCGAGGCCAAGAAGCTGGTGAGCCGGGTGGCCATCCTCGAGAAGCTGGCCCCGGGCTTCGAGGTCTACCATTTCTACGCCAACGGCACCTACGGCACCTGGGTTTCCCAGGGCAAGGCCAAGATCAGCCCCAACGACCTGATGCGCCAGGAGCGGGAGAAGATCGAGGGCGAGCGCGACGAGGCCGTGGCCCAGAACGATAAGCTCCAGGAAGAGGTCTCTGACCTCGAAAGCCAGAAGAAGAAGATCGAAGAGGAGATCACCGGCCTCCGCAGCGAGCGCACCAACCTCATCGAAGAGCGGGCCAAGCTGCAATCGGACAACGCCGCCCAGGTCTCGAAGCTCAACTCCCTGCACTATGTCGTTGGTACCCGCGACAAGCTGAAGGCCGACGGCGTGATCGAGATTCCCGTCTTCGCCAAGGACCGGGCCGGCAAGAACTGGCGCGACGATGTGTTCACCCAGAGCCTGGACCTGCGCTCCGCCAAGACCATCACCATCAAGGCCGCCGACCTGGGCCTGAAGAAGATCGGCAAGGTCAACGTGGTGCCCGGTTCCTACGTGAAGGATGAGCACTACAAGCTCACCATCAGCGAGGACAAGCAGACCGCCACGGTGGAGCTCATCAACGCCAGCCGCTTTAAGAACGACAAGGTCGTCTTTGCCGTCACGGAATAGGCAACCTAAGTGTGTTGGAGGGCCCCACTTGGGGCCCTTCGCTTTTGTATGGCAATTCGCCCCGGTCGAGCCTATCGTCTTAAAACCAATCCACCGTCCTCTTTAACCCCACCCATGAGGTGCGCGATGCATCGACGCTTAAATGAAGCGGCCCTAGGAACCCTCCTCCTGACCCTGCTGGCATGCACGGGCGGCGGAGACTCCAAGGCCCCCACCATCGTCACTGGCCCCGGCTCCATGCCGAGCACCACCACGGCGATCTTCGATCCGTCCACCGGCGCCGTGCCCCTGCCCAATGTGCTGGTGACCGCCACCAGCACCAGCATCACCTACACCGCCACGACCACCCCCGCCCCGGGCACCCTGAACATCACTCCGGGCTTCCCCCTCACGCCGGACAAGGCCCTGGCCTTCGTGAACCTCAAGGAGATGGGCGGCACCCAGGCGGTTTCTGGCCTCAATGCGCCGATCTACATCGGGTTCAACGCCGCCGTGGACACGGCCACCGTGAACGGCTCGAACATCAAGGTCTTCCAGTTGCTGCCGGATGTGCCCACCAATCCCTCCAGCACCGAGAACAACGCCCTGGGCTTCGTGGACGTCTCGGGCCTGTTCACCTTCAGCACCATCACCCTCACCCCCAGCGGGGTGGGCGTCTACGCCCTGCCCAAAGTGCCCCTCCTGCCCGGCGCGCGCTACCTCTACGTGGTCACCAACCGCGTGAAGGACGCGGCTGGACTGCCGGTCTCGGCCGCCCCCTTCTTCGAGGCCCTCAAATCCACCACGACCCTCACGGGTTCCTTCGCGGCGCTGGAGCCCATCCGCGCGAACGCCCTGGTCAGCGGCACCGCCAACATCCAGCTCTCGGGCTACGCCAAGGTGATGAGCGACCTCATCGCAGCCACCGCCACCACCACCATCACCCAGCGCGGCGACATCGCCCTCCTGGGGCGCTTCATCACCACCGGCGCGGGCTACATCCCCACTGATCCCGCCAACCCGACGCCCGCCCTCGCCGCGGTGCGCATCCCCGTGGAAATGGCCCTCTGGGCCTGGGCCAACAATGCCCCCATTCCCAACACGGTGGACTTCAGCAGCGGCGAAAGCCGCACCTGGAGCAACGCTGTCAGCGGCTTCACCCAGCTGGCCAGCGAAACGGCCACCCCCGGTTCCGTCGCGGCCTTCTACACCGCCAATGGCCTGGGCACCGCCCCCAACGCCGCCATCGGCCTCATCGCCGCGGGCGCCTTCGAAAGCGCCAACCTCCAGATCGATCCCTACGCCGTGGGCGGCGTCCCGGCCAACGTGAGCATCAGCGGCAACATCACTGCGGCCACCGGCCTCACCTACAATCCGGGCACATCCGTGCTGCCGGGATCGGGCGTCCTCCAGGCCTCCCGCAATGCCACCGGCAAGCTCCGCGGCTTCTACCACACCAGCCGCACCGTGCCCTTCCTGGTCCTCGCCCCCGCCACCGGCACCGGCCCCTACCCGGTGGCCATCTTCATGCATGGCATCGGCGGCCAGAAGGAACAGGTGCTGGGCCTGGCCAACACGCTCTGCGCCTCGGGCTATGTCGTGATCGCCATTGACCAGGTCCGTCACGGTGGCCTGGCGGATGGCCGCCCCTCCGCCGAATGGGCCAGCAACTTCTTCATGCTGCCCTCCATCCTCACCGCCCGCACCAACGTTCAGAACAGCGCCTTCAACCTCTGGCGCCTGGAGCGCATCCTCAAGCAGCCCACCGGGGATCCCACCGGCCTGCAGGCGGCCATGACCACCGCCGGCAAGTCCCTCTCCACCAGCGGCGCCACCCAGTACGTGGGCCAGAGCCTCGGCAGCATCGTCGGCGCCTACTTCCTGGCGGGCAACAGCATCCAGACCGGCGGGAGCAACATGAAGGGCCTGCTGAGCGTCCCCGGCGCCCGCATCGGCTTCATCCTCAAGGACAGTCCGGCCTTCGCGGCCACCGTGAACGCGGGCCTGGCCGCGGCCGGCGTGCCCACGGGCAGTGCCGCCTACTACCAGTTCTTCGCCCTGGCCCAGGCCGTGGCCGATCCCATCGATCCCGCCACCATGGGCACGCCCCTCTCCGGGCAGACCACCTCCCGCCTGGCGAACCGCCTGCTGGTGCAGGAGGCGGTGGGTGATACGGTCATTCCCAACGCCAACGGCCAGTACTTCGTCAATGCCTTCGCCGGCCGTCAGGGCCAACTCGGCGGAGACGTGAGCGTCGGGTTCACCCAGATCCTGCGGGCCAGCCAGACCGCCCCGGCGGTTCCCTATGTCTATGGAACCACCCTGGCCACCTTCAAGACCGCCGTGGCCGCCGCCACCGCCGCGGGCTCGGGCAATCCCGCCCAGGGCGTGATGCAGTACGGCACGCCCGCCGCCCCGGCGGCCCACGGCCTGCTGCTCCAGGACGCCACCACCCCGGCCAACGTTGCTGCCGCCCAGCGTCAGATGGCCATCTGGGTGGCCGCCGGGACCGTCGCGGACGGCGCAGCCACCAACGGCTACCCCCTGGTCTCGCAGGATGTCCTGACCCCCATGCAGATCCCCGGGCTGTTCGGGCCCGAGAGCCTGGTGATCCACTACCCCACCAAGGACTGATGCGGGGTTAAGAAGTACGAAAAGGCGGGACTCCGGTCCCGCCTTTTCGCGTCAGTCCCCCATTTCCGGGAAGGCTTCCACGAGCTGCCGACGCGCCGACAGCAACTCCGGCACCGCGGGATCCCGCCGGCGCAGGAAGCCGCGGATGGCCTGCAGGTCCTCCCCCGCCCGCTCCAGGACGGGCAGCACCAGCCCCATCGCCATCAGCAGCAGCGGCGGCAGCAGGGCGAAGCCCCAGCCCCAGCGCAGCGCCACCAGGAGGGATAGCGCGGCCGTCCACAGGGGAAACACCAGGACCCCCGTCAGCAGCTTCAGGGTGGCGATCTGGTCGCCTTCCTCCGTGAAGCGCCCGGCCACCCACCCGGCCAGGCGGTAGGGGGGCCAGAAGAGCAGGCCCGCCGGCAGCAGGGCCAGGGCCACCGCCAGCCGCAGGGCCGCCCCCGGCAGCCAGCGGCGCACATCGGCCCAGGGATAGGGATGGCCCACCTGGTCGGGACGGAGTCCTTTGGTCCGCAGCCAGGCCTGGACCACTCCGACCCGGGATTCCAGGGCCGCCAGGCCTTCCCCGGAAAGGGCCGCCAGTGGGGGCAGCAGTCCCTGCACCCGCACCCGCAGGGCTTCCAGATCCACCCGGCTGCCCGGCGCTTCGGCCAGCAGCCAGGCCAGGTCCTGGGCCAAGGCCAGCCGGCGCACATCGGCAGCGTGCAGGGTGAGCGGCTGGATGGCACCCCGGATGCGGGCCGTCAGCTCCAGCACGGCCCCGGGTTCGGGGCCTGCCATCGCGAGATCGGCATAGGGGATGGGGGCGCCGAGCCGCAGGAGCACGCTGTGGCGGAAGGTGGCCCGGTCGCCGTAGACCAGCCCCGCCGGAACGATGGACAAGGGCACGGGGCTGGACAGAGCGATGCGGGCGGCCCCTGTTTTCAGGGGGGCGAGATCGGCCCCGGTGTGGCTCACGCCTTCGGGGAACAGAGCCACAGAGCCGCCCTGGGCCAGCCGCTCGTGCACCT
Organism: Candidatus Geothrix skivensis; assembly: GCA_016721195.1. Taxonomy (GTDB): domain Bacteria; phylum Acidobacteriota; class Holophagae; order Holophagales; family Holophagaceae; genus Geothrix; species Geothrix skivensis. Next base: position 233,563 of record JADKIO010000013.1, read on the forward strand.
TGCGAAAGCTCTGCTGGATGGATTCGGGCGTGGCGCCGCCATCCTTGGGTCGGGTCACGGGAATGGCCCGGAAGGCCGCCAGGAAGGGCCGCAGGGGCGCGATCTTCCAGAGGGTCGCCTTGGCCAGCCAGCCCACTCGCCGCTCCAGCAGGGCCGCGACCGCCAGGGGATCCAGCAGGCCGTTCCCATGGTTCAGCAGGATGAGACAGGGCCCCGGAGGCAGAGGCGGACCCTCCTGCCGGAGGGCGCGGAACCAGACCCACCCGATGACGCGCGCCGTGCGGCTGGCCCCCATGTCAGGCTTGCAAAGGGCGACGGCGGGCCCAGACCAGGGCCAGGGCCGAGACCAGGATGGCGGGAATCACCACCATCATCGCCCTGCCCAGCGCGAGGCCATCTGCCCCCCGGGCCTGGGAGAGCCGGCCCACCAGGGCCGGGCTCAGGGCGTCCCCCAGCAGGTGGATCAGCAGCACGTTGATGCCCGTGCCCGTGGCCCGCACCGAGGCGGGCAGGCAACTCACCGTGAGGGCATTCACCGGGCTGGTGTTCACGAACAGCATGAGCATGGCGATGAAGAAGGCCAGGTAGGTGGCGTGGAGGTTGCCTGAGGACAGCGCCCAGAACACCGCCGGGATGGAGATCAGCAGGGAGACGGCGCTCAGGTCCACCCCGATGTCCGGCCAGCGGTACTGCAGGCGCTTGGTCAGCAGGCCCCCGGCAAAGGTCCCCAGGATGCCCGTGACCACCAGGAAGATGCCGAAGACCTCGCCCGCGGAGCCCACGCTGACCCCATGGCGACGCTGCAGGAAGGCGCTGCCCCAGAAGCTCAGCGCGCCCATGGCGAAGGTGTAGGCCACGTAGCTGCCCGTGCAGGCCAACCAGATGCGGTTGGTGAGGATCGCGCGCAACCGCAGCCCATAGGAAAACCCGGCGGTGGCGTCGGTGCCCAGATCGTTGCCGCCCCGGGGGGGATCGGCGAGGGTGGCCATGCGCGCGGCAAAGAAGAGGCCCGGCAGGCCGGCTACCAGGAAGGCCTGTCGCCAGCCCCAGTGCTGGGCGACGATGCCCCCCAGGGCATAGCCCAGGGCCGAGCCCACGGGGATGGCCAGGTAGAACCAGGTGAACTTGGCCGCCCGCTCGTCCTCGGGGAACAGATCCGCCAGCAGGGCGGGTCCCAGGCTGGCGTAGGCCGCCTCGCCGATGCCCACCAGGGACCGGGTGAAGAGCAGGCCCCAGAAGCCGTGGACCAGGCAGGCCCCGGCCGTGGCCAGACTCCAGAGGGCCACGCCCCCGGCCACCAGCCGTGGCCGGTGGAACCGGTCCGCCAGCACGCCGAACAGGGGCGCGCCCACCATGTAGGCGAGGAGGAAGACCCCGTTCACCCAGCCCCGCTGGGTGTCCGTCAGGCCCAGATCCCGCCCCAGGGGCTCGATCACCGCCGCGACGACATACCGATCCAGGTAGTTCACCAGGTTGATCCCGGTGAGCAGCAGGAGCAGCCGTCGCGCGGCGGTCATCTCAGGGGGCCATCAGGGGCCGGACTACTTCTTGGGAGCAGCGGGCTTGGGGGCAGCGGGCTTGGGGGCGGCCGGCTTGGGGGCCGGGGCGGCACCCGCGGGGGCGGCGGCATCCATGCGCTTGGCCACTTCGGCAGTGAAGGCCTTCATCCAGTCCTGGTCGGCCCAGGCGAGGATCTGCAGGGCCTGATCGGACAGGACCATCTGGAGCTTCTGCTCCTTGGCCAGCTGCTCCACGATGGGCCCCGCGATTTCGGTGATGGAATTGTAGACCTTCTTCTGGACGCGCTGGAACTCCGTCTGGCTGTCCTCCTGCATCTTCTTGGCGTCGAACTCCACGTCCCGGAGCTTCTTGACGAGGCCTTCCTTCTTGTCCGGATCGATGCTGGGGGAGTTCAACTGCTGCTGCAGGGTCTGCAGTTCCTGGCCCTTGGCCTGGAGCTTCTCCTCGAGGGTCTTGCCGGTGATCTCGACCTCGGAAAAGAGGGCGGCGGCCTTCTTCGAGCTGCGCACCAGCTGGTTCATGCTGAAGACGGCGAACCGGGGGGCTTCCTGGGCGGCGGCGGGCACGGCAAGAGCCGCGGACAAGCTGAGGGCAGCCAGGGGCAGGGCGATGAGGCGCATGGGGATCTCCAGGGCGAAACCCCTATTGTAGCCAGGAAGATGGGTGCGTTTCGCCAGGATTTAGAAGGTGGTTCCGATGGAGAACTGGAAGTCCGTCTGGCTTTCCGTATCGAAGGGATAGGGATTGAGCTTCTTGGACCAGATCAGCCGGAGCGGCGCGGGGCTGATGGGCAGGAAGAACCGGAACTCGATCCCGGCGGACTTCACCAGGGTGGGGTTCGTGAAGGAGAATTCATTGTTGTTTACATCCCTGTAGGTCACCCGATCGTGGCTGAAGATCCTCGTACCAGGGGACCAGGCATTGCCGGCGTCGTAGAAGAGCACCAGCCGGAACTGGTCGGCGATCTTGAACTGGTACTCGGCGTTGGCGATGAACTGCTTGTTGCCACCCACGACCACCGCACGCTGGGTGCTGGGATCGAGCAGCACCGACCCCACCTGGCCATAGCGGTAGCCCCGGATGCTGTTCTCCCCACCGGGCCGGTAGAGGTTGTACAGCGGCAGTTCATCCTTGCCCATGTTCTGCAGGTACCCATAACTGAGGTTGATGGCGAAGATGTGCCGGTCGGCCACGTTCGCATACCTGGAAACCCCCCAGGTGGCCCGCAGGAAGGGTCGGTCGCCGCCAAACTGCCAGCCACCGTACTCCAGGCTGAAAGCGAGGCGGGTGCCTTCCGTGGGCTTGAACTGATGGTTGACGGTGCTGTAGGTGAGGCTCTGGCTGAGGGTCGAAGTGAGCTGGTTCGGCGTGTCCTTGAAGTAGAAGTTCTGCCCGCCTTCGATGCGGATGAGGCTGAAGCTGTAGCCTGAGGCATAGGTCGTAAAGAAGGCCCAGGGCCGATCCGGCAACCAGTTGCTGAGGCGCGCACCCACCGACACCCCGAGGCTGCGGGAGAACTGCTTGTAGGCATTGGCGATGCCCACGCGGGAGGCATCGTAGTCGGCGGAACCATTGGAAAGGCTGGCCGAGAAGGAGTAGGGGAGGTCGAAGACGAAGGGTTCCGTGAAGCCGATGGAGGCGCTCTTCGAGAATTTGCCCCCGTTATAGCTCAGGGACAGCGTCTCGCCGCCACCGCCCAGGTTCCTGGTGGAGAAGCTCACGCCCAGCGAGAACCCGAACAGGGATCCGTACCCGCCCTGGAAGAGCACTTCGTTGACGCCTGCCTCCTCGCCGCGGATCACCACGTCCACCTGGGCCTTGTCCGGAACCAGGTCAACCTTGGGCTCGGAGCCCTTCACGTCGAAGAAGCTCAGCTGGCTGATGCTCAGCAGGGAATCCTTGAAGCGGTCCGTCTGGAAGGGATCGCCCTCGCGCATGAGCATGCTGCGGCGCAGCACCTTGTCCTTGGTCGTGAGGTTCCCCTCGAACTCGATCTTGCGCACGGTGTAGGTCTCGCCCTCGTTCAGGTTCAGGGTGGTGTCCACCTTCTTGACGCCGCCCTCCTCCCGAACTTCAAACTTCTTCTCCGCCCGGAACAGGATGTAGGACTGGTTGGAATAGGCCTCTTTGAGCTTGTCCACGGTCTGGTTCACCGCGTCCAGATCGAAGGGCACGGGCTTGTCGCCGGGCTTGGGCGCCTCCAGGGAGGGCCTGATGTTGAAGAACTTCCGGATGAAGGACTGGTTGTCCCGCTTGATCTCGGCGTACTTCGTCGCGTAGAACTCCTCGCGGAAGAGCTTGCCCCCTTCGGCCTTGAAGGTGCCCTCGAAGAACCGGTCGCCTTCCAGGATGGGAATGGTCAAGGTGGCCCGGAGGTCGTACTTGGGGGTCTTCGCCTCCGCCACCCGCTTTTCGTTCTTCTTCTTCTGCTTGGCGGTGGTGCGATCCTCCACTTCGACGATGGGCTTGCCGACGAAGACATCCTTGTAGCCCTGCTTCCAGTAGGCCTTCTTGAGGTTCTCAAGGTCCTCTTCCAGGTTCTTGTCCACCAGCAGATCGTGGGTGGTCAGCCAGCTGAACATCCAGTGCTGCCGGGTCTTCTCCATGACCTTCCGCAGCTGGGCCGCGCTGAATACCTGGTTGCCCTTGAAGGCCACCTTGTAGATCTTGGCCTTGCCGCCCTCCTTGATGTCGAAGACCAGCCTCGCCACGCCGCCGGCCATGGGCTCGAGGTTGATGTCCACCACGGGGTTGCGGAAACCCTTTTCGCCGGCCTGCTCGACGATGAGATCCTTGACCTTGCGGGCGGTTTCCGGGTCGTACACCGTGTCGGGGTTGATGGTGAGCTTCTTCTCCTTGACCTTGTCCTTGAGGTTGGTGAGGCCCACTTCCGTGCCCCCGCGGAAGTCGACCTCCTTGATCAGGGGGCGCTCCTTGATGCGGATGATGAGCTTCTTCCCGCCCGGGGCATCGGCCAGTTCGAGCTTGATGTCATCGAAGGAACCGCTGGCCCAGAGCTTCTCCAGCACAGCCGAAAAATCCAGGCCCCGCAGGTCATCGCCCACCTTCACGCCCGACTTGAAGATCACGGTCTCCACCGTCTGCTTCTGGGCGCCGATGACCTCGATGGTCACGATGGGTTCGATGTCCTGCCCGGCAAGGGGCATGGTGAATCCGGCCACGAGGGCTACGAGGACGAAGGGCAGCATGCCCCTGCGCCACCGGGGCCGGACCCGGTACCAAACCGTGTGCTGCTGCGTCATTCAGGTGCTCCGACCAGATGGGTTTCCTGGCCGGCGGCCACGTCTCCGGTATCAGACAAGGTGGGCACGAGCTTCTCGTCCACCAGATCGAAGTTCACCAGGCCCGAGGGCACGGTGTCCTCCCCGACCATGAGCTCGGCGAGGGGGTCTTCCACCTGCTTCTGGATGGCCCGGCGGAGGGGTCTCGCGCCATAGGCGCGATCCCGCAGCGTGGTCTTCACCAGCCAATCGCAGGCGGCGTCCGTGAGGGTGACCGTCAGCTTGTGCTTCTGGAGGGTGATGTTGAGATCCTCCACCAGCAGACGGACGATCTTGCGCAGCTCGTCGTCGCCCAGCCGGTTGAATACCACGATCTCGTCGATGCGGTTGAGGAACTCCGGCGGGAAGGTGCGCTTCAGGACCTTCATGGCGTCTCCGGTCTTGGCGTCGGGACGGCCATCCTGCTCGACGAAGCCGAGGTTCTTCTCCACCAGCAGCTCCCGGCTGCCCACATTGGACGTCATGATGATGATGGTGTTCTTGAAGTCCACCAGGTTCCCGAAGGCGTCCGAAGCCTGGCCGTCGTCGAAGATCGACAGCAGGATGTTGATCAGGTCGGGGTGGGCCTTTTCGATCTCATCGAAGAGCAGCACGCAGTAGGGATTCCGCCGGATGCGGTCGGTCAGCATGCCCCCTTCCTCGTAGCCCACATACCCCGGAGGGGCCCCGAGCAGCTTGGAGACTTCGTGCTTCTCCATGTACTCGGACATGTCGAAGCGGATCATCTTCTTCACGTCGCCGAAGAGCCGGATGGCCAGTGTCTTGGCCAGCTCCGTCTTGCCCACGCCCGTGGGCCCGAGGAAGAGGAAGGAGCCCATGGGCCGGTTGGGGTTCTTGAGCCCCGTCCGCGCCCTGCGCACGGCCCGCACCACGGCGCTCACCGCCTCGGGCTGGCCGATGACGCGCTCATTCAGCTTGGGTTCCATGTTGGCCAGGTTGGCCTTCTCGTCGCCCTTGAGGGCCCGCACGGGAATGCCCGTCCAGCTGGCCACCACGTCCTCGATGTCACTTTCCTGGACCTCGGGGAAGCGGGCGTAGTCCTCCTCCGTCAGGTCACTGCGGTCCTTCTGGATCTCATCGCGAAGCTGCAGCTCCTTCTGGCGCAGCAGCACGGCCTTTTCGAAATCCCGGCTCAGGACCGCTTCGTTCATCTCGTTGATGACGCGGTGCAGTTCCTCCTCGTGGGTCTGGCCCTCGGGGGTGGCTCCGCGGGGGCCCACCCGCAGCTTCACCCGGGCGCCCGCCTCGTCGAGCAGGTCGATGGCCTTGTCGGGCAGGAAGCGGTCGGTGATGTAGCGGTTCGAGAGGTAGACCGAGGCTTCCATGGTCTTCGGCGAGTACCGCACGCGGTGGAACAGCTCGTAGCGGCTGCGGATGCCCTCGATGATGCGCAGGCTCTCGACCTCGTCCGGGGGATTCACGGTCACGGGCTGGAAGCGGCGGACCAGGCTGCGGTCCTTGTCGATGTACTTGGCGTACTCCTTGTGCGTGGTCGCGCCGATGCACTGGATCTTCGTGCCGGCCACCACGAGGCTGAGGTCGAGGGCGTAGATGCGCTTGTCCGCAAGGGATGGTGGAATCAGGCCCTCATGGATCTTCTGGGCCAGGCCCTCCACGATGGCGGTCTTGCCCACGCCGGCCTCACCCAGGAGGATCGGGTTGTTCTTCCGGCGGCGGCTGAGGATCTGGATGATGCGTTCGACTTCCGCGTCCCGGCCGATGAGGTTGTCGAAGATGCCGCGCTCGGCCATTTCCGAAAGGTTGCGGGCGAACTCCGAAAGGAGGGGGTGCTCCTTCTTCTTCTTCGCGATCTTCTCTTCCTTGCTGCTCTCCAGCAGGATCTCCTTGGCGGCGATGAGGTCCGCGCCGGATTCCTTCAGGAGGCGGCCGGCCAGGCAGCCATCCTCCCGGAGCATGCCCAGGAGCAGGTGCTCCGCCCCCACGTGCTTGTGGTTGAGCTTGGCGCTCTCCGCCGTGGCGTGCTGGAGGATGCGCTTGACCTCCTCCTCCATGGGAATGTCGATGCTGGTGCTGCTGGGGGTGATCTTCTTGTCCTTGGGCGTCAGGGCCGCCACCAGGCGCTCGCGCAGGCTGCTCACCTGCACGCCCATGCGCTCCAGGAGCTGGGTGCTGGTCTTCTCCGATTCCCGGAGGAGGCCCAGCAGGAGGTGGCCGCTCTGGATGCTTTCTGCACCGAACTGGCTCGCCTCGTAGCGGGCGAAGAACATCACACGTCGGGCTTTTTCGGTAAATTTTTCGAACACGGGACACCCTTCCGGGTCATGGATGGCGCCGGGACCAGGATGGTTCCGGAACGGTTTACCAGGGTAGCGCCTTCCGCCAGCCTTGTCCCGGCCCTGTCCTGATCCAGCCGGGACAGAACCGCCCGCAGACGGTATCCTGGAAGGCTGGGAGGGCACCATGAGCCTGGCTAGGACCAATCTGGCGATCCTCGGCCTCCAATGGGGCGACGAGGGCAAGGGCAAGGTCGTGGACCTGCTCAGCCCCCGCTTCCAGCAGGTCGTCCGCTTCCAGGGCGGCAACAACGCCGGGCACACCGTGGTGGTCGACGGTCAGAGCATCGCCCTGCATCAGGTGCCCAGTGGGGCCCTTCACCCCGGGTGTTTCCTGGTGGTGGGCAATGGCGTGGTGCTGAACCTCGAGGTGCTTCAGCAGGAGCTGGACCGACTCAAAACCCGCGGCTTCGACTTGAAAGGCCGCCTGCTGCTCTCCGAGAAGGCCCACATCATCCTGCCCCACCACATCGCCCTGGATCAGTGGCGGGAGGTCCGGGCCGACAAGGTGGGCGCCAAGATCGGCACCACGGGCCGGGGCATCGGCCCCGCCTACGAAATGAAGGCCGCCCGCATGGGCGTGCGGCTGGGGGACCTCCACCATCCCGAGGTCCTGGCCGAGCGCATCCGCACCGGCTACGAGGAGGTTCGCCTGCGCCTGGGCACCGGCACCGAATTGCCCACCCTGGAAGCCATCGTCGAAGGGCTGCTGCGCACCGCCGAGCCCTTCCTCTCCTACATCGGCGACGCCCAGAGCCACCTGCTGGCCGCCTGGGGCCGGGGGGACAGCATCCTCTACGAAGGGGCCCAGGCCACCCTCCTCGACATCGACCACGGCACCTATCCCTTCGTCACGTCCAGCAACTGCAGCCTGGGCGGCCTCTTCACCGGCACGGGCCTGCCCCCCAAGGCCCTGGACAAGATCCTGGGCATCGCCAAGGCCTACACCACCCGCGTGGGCGCCGGCCCCTTCCCCGCCGAGCTGCTGGACGCCACCGGCGACCGCCTCCGCGAAGTGGGCCGGGAGTTCGGCACCACCACCGGGCGCCCCCGCCGCTGCGGCTGGTTCGACGCCCCCATCACCGCCCACGCCTGCCGCACCAACGGCGTGGATGGCCTCGCGATCATGAAGCTCGACGTGCTGGACGGCATGGACGAGGTGGGCCTCATCGTGGGCTACCGCACCGGCGAGGGCACCCTCACCACCAGGCTCCCCAGCTGCTCCGCCGACTGGCTGGACCTTCAGCCAGAGGTGAAGCGCTTCAAGGGCTGGACCAGCACCCGCGGCATCACCGACCCTCGCCAGCTCCCGGCCCAGGCCCAGGCCTTCCTTGCCTCCCTGGCCGAAAGCGTCGAGGTTCCCATCTCGTACCTCAGCACCGGACCCGACCGTCACGAAGGCTGCCTCTATCCGGGGACCTTCCTTGAGCCGCTCCTAGGTTGACTCCGCGCCCCTTCAAGGGCAAACTGATCCTCCTGCCCATCCGGGCACCGCACGCTCGCGTGCACCGCGCGCTCGAGGGTTCGCGGGCTCGGATCCAACGCAAGGGCCCATAGCTCAGTCGGTAGAGCAGCGGCCTTTTAAGCCGTTGGTCGCGCGTTCGAGTCGCGCTGGGCCCACCAAAGTTCCACCCCATGGGGCTATCGTCTAGGGGTCAGGACACCGCCCTTTCACGGCGGTAACACGGGTTCAAATCCCGTTA